>NZ_CP050693.1:4040000-7804062 GCF_022760275.1 Streptomyces sp. 891-h
GGGGGATAAGCTCCATGGTCGAGAGGGAAACAGCCCAGAGCATCGACTAAGGCCCCTAAGCGTGTGCTAAGTGGGAAAGGATGTGGAGTCGCAGGGACAACCAGGAGGTTGGCTTAGAAGCAGCCATCCTTGAAAGAGTGCGTAATAGCTCACTGGTCAAGTGATTCCGCGCCGATAATGTAGCGGGGCTCAAGTACACCGCCGAAGTCGTGTCACTCACACAATAGCTCTAACGGGTGTGTGGGTGGGTAGGGGAGCGTCGTGTGCCGGGTGAAGCAGCCGTGGAAGCGAGTTGTGGATGGTTCACGAGTGAGAATGCAGGCATGAGTAGCGATACATGCGTGAGAAACGTGTGCGCCGATTGACTAAGGGTTCCTGGGTCAAGCTGATCTGCCCAGGGTAAGTCGGGACCTAAGGCGAGGCCGACAGGCGTAGTCGATGGAGAACCGGTTGATATTCCGGTACCCGCTATGCAGCGTCAAACATCGAATCAGGTGATGCTAAGTCCGTGAAGCCCCTTCTGCTCTTCGGAGTGGGAGTGTGGTGGAGCCGACGGTCCGAGCTTGTAGTAGGTGAGTGATGGGGTGACGCAGTGAGGTAGTCCAGCCCGGGCGATGGTTGTCCCGGGGTAAGGGTGTAGCCCGTCAGGTAGGTAAATCCGCCTGGCATAGGGGTGAGACCTGATGCCGAGCCGTTTGTGGTGAAGTGGGTGATCCTGTGCTGTCGAGAAAAGCCTCTAGCGAGTTGTGTGGCGGCCCGTACCCTAAACCGACTCAGGTGGTCTGGTAGAGAATACCGAGGCGTTCGGGTGAACTATGGTTAAGGAACTCGGCAAAATGCCCCCGTAACTTCGGGAGAAGGGGGGCCACGCCTGGTGATCCAACATGCTTGGTGAGCTGGGGGTGGCCGCAGAGACCAGCGAGAAGCGACTGTTTACTAAAAACACAGGTCCGTGCGAAGCCGTAAGGCGATGTATACGGACTGACGCCTGCCCGGTGCTGGAACGTTAAGGGGACCGGTTAGTCAGGATTCGTCCTGGTGAAGCTGAGAACTTAAGCGCCAGTAAACGGCGGTGGTAACTATAACCATCCTAAGGTAGCGAAATTCCTTGTCGGGTAAGTTCCGACCTGCACGAATGGCGTAACGACTTCTTGACTGTCTCAACCATAGGCCCGGTGAAATTGCAGTACGAGTAAAGATGCTCGTTTCGCGCAGCAGGACGGAAAGACCCCGGGACCTTTACTACAGCTTGATATTGGTGTTCGGTTCGGCTTGTGTAGGATAGGTGGGAGACTGTGAAGCGGGCACGCCAGTGTTCGTGGAGTCGTTGTTGAAATACCACTCTGGTCGTGCTGGATGTCTAACCTGGGTCCGTGATCCGGATCGGGGACAGTGTCTGGTGGGTAGTTTAACTGGGGCGGTTGCCTCCTAAAGGGTAACGGAGGCGCCCAAAGGTTCCCTCAGCCTGGTTGGTCATCAGGTGGTGAGTGTAAGTGCACAAGGGAGCTTGACTGTGAGACTGACGGGTCGAGCAGGGACGAAAGTCGGGACTAGTGATCCGGCGGTGGCTTGTGGAAGCGCCGTCGCTCAACGGATAAAAGGTACCCCGGGGATAACAGGCTGATCTTCCCCAAGAGTCCATATCGACGGGATGGTTTGGCACCTCGATGTCGGCTCGTCGCATCCTGGGGCTGGAGTCGGTCCCAAGGGTTGGGCTGTTCGCCCATTAAAGCGGTACGCGAGCTGGGTTTAGAACGTCGTGAGACAGTTCGGTCCCTATCCGCTGCGCGCGTAGGAGTCTTGAGAAGGGCTGTCCCTAGTACGAGAGGACCGGGACGGACGGACCTCTGGTGTGCCAGTTGTTCTGCCAAGGGCATGGCTGGTTGGCTACGTTCGGGAAGGATAACCGCTGAAAGCATCTAAGCGGGAAGCCTGCTTCGAGATGAGGACTCCCACCCCCTTTGAGGGGTTAAGGCTCCCTGGAGATGACGGGGTTGATAGGCCGGATCTGGAAGCCCAGTAATGGGTGGAGGTGACCGGTACTAATAGGCCGAGGGCTTGTCCATAGAGGCTCGCGTCCACTGTGTTGGTTCTGAGACAACAACCTGGTTGTTGTTTCGCCGTGTTTCGGTGGTCATAGCGTGAGGGAAACGCCCGGTTACATTCCGAACCCGGAAGCTAAGCCTTTCAGCGCCGATGGTACTGCATGCGGGAGCGTGTGGGAGAGTAGGACACCGCCGAACTTGTTTTGATGAAGGCCCTGTTGGCTGACGCCAACAGGGCCTTTTTCATGCCCGAAATCGGTCGTCCCGGATAACCACTCACACCTGGGGCCCTGAGTCGTCAGGGAGCTTCACAGCTTCGCCGGCAGGTGGAGGACCGTCGTCAGTGGTGGGTCGAGCCGACCGTCAGATGACCGTGCGGCCATGCGGCGGCCGTGCTCGACCACGCTCTGGGTGAGCGCGTTGAGGAGCGGCAGCACATCCGGCTCCTCGCCCACTACATACAGCGTGCCCGCTTCGGCGATGAAGGATTCCAACGCGAGGCGATCGGCTCGTTCGGCCGAGCACGCGTTGCGCACATGGAGCCGGCCGAGCGGCGCCAGCGCGCGGCGGATCAAGGCGACGGCGTCGGCCCGCACTTGGGGATGCCCTGCGAGTGCGGCCTCCAGCTCGCCGGCCGCGCCGGAGCTGGACTTGGGGTGCGTGCGAAGGATCTGTACGGCGTCCGCCGTCTGGCCTGTCGTGGCGAGCGCCCAGCGGTGGACCTCGCGGAACGGGCGCTTCTCCAGCGCGGCGGCGTGCAGCCAGCAGCGGAGTACGGTCTCGGCCGTGGTGTGCACGGTGGCGTCGATGGGACGGGGCGAGCGCAGCGGCGCGAGCAGAGCCGCGGCGCGGGACGCGGCCGTGGCACGGTCGGCGCAGCCGTGGTGCGGGGACCAGCGCAGCCGGTCCGGGGTGTCGCAGGCATGCGTCGGGTCGAAGAGGTGGACGGGGCCGAGCTTGGCGCGGGCCGTCTTGGTGGCTGCCCACAGCTCGGGTGTCGGCGCGCTGACGAGTGCGGCGCCGGGAGCCTCGAGGATGCGAGTCACCGGGTCGCCGTCCTCGGCCCGTTCGTGCCGTCCGGCGTGCGTCGTCGTCTCGTCGGCACGCCTCCCGCTGCCGTGGCCGGCCGTGGCAGCTGCTCCGGCCGCGCCGAGAAGGCCGGGAGCCAGCGGACTGAGTGGACTTGCGGGACCGTCGGGGCTGTCGGGGCCGTCGGAGGTGCCACTGGACGTGCTGGGGCTGCCAGGGCTGCTGCTTGGCAGCTGTTCCCTCGGCGCGGGGGCCTCTTCCGGCTCCCGGCGCTCCCCGGCTTCCCCGCGCTCCTCCGGCTCCGGGCGTCCGGTCTCCGCACCCGTGTGCTCCCGCAGCGCCTCGCCCCGCTCCCAGCTCCCGTCCCGTTCCCGTTCCCGTTCCCGCAGGATGCGCCTGGCCCTTCGTACGGCTCTGGCGCGGGCGATCGTGCCCATCACAAAGACCGTGAGCACCATCAGCACCATCAGCTGACTGACGAAGATGCCCCAGAACAGGCCGTAGCCGGGCAGCTGTTCCGACGGGGTCGAGGGCCAGGCGCCGGTGATGTCGTGGGGTTCGGTGACCAGTTCCCGTACGGCGAGCGGGGTCTTGGCGAAGGTGACATCGTCCGGCCAGGCACCGTGGGTGAGGAGGCCGGCCAGTCCCGTCGCCGTCCAGACGAAGACGGTGAGGCCCAGCAGGAAGGCCAGCACGCCCACCAGCAGGCCGTCGGGGATGCCGCCACCGCCCCCACCGGCGGCGCGGCCCTGCCGGTGCGGTTCTTGGCCGGGGTGGCTGCCCGGATGACTTTCCGGGTGGTGGCCCGGGTGACGGTGGCGCTCGCTGTCGTCGTATGGCATCGGTACCGGTATTCAACCGACGCCGGGCAGTTGCGGCAAGATCCCCTCCGGGTCAGGCGACGCCCGAGCCGGGCGAGGCGGGGCCGGACGGGGCCCGTTCCATCGCCAGGGCCCGTGCTTCGGTCTCGGCTTCCAGATCGGCCTCCAGCGCCGCCTCGAACGACGCCGCCTCCGCGGCCTCGACCATATCGGCGTCCGTAGAGCTTTCCGTCATGGCGCGGTCGGTGAAGACGAGCGGCCGTTCGGCCTCGGTGACCAGGTGTTTGACGACCTGCACATTCCCGTTGACGTCCCACACGGCGATGCCGGGGGAGAGGGTGGGGATGATCTCCACAGCCCAGCGTGGCAGGCCCAGGACCTTGCCCGTCGCGCGGGCCTCGTCCGCTTTCTGGGCGTAGATCGTTCTGGTGGACGCCATCTTGAGGATCGCTGCGGCCTCGCGGGCCGCGGCGCCGTCGACCACGTCGGAGAGGTGGTGGACGACGGCGACGAAGGAGAGGCCGAGGCGGCGGCCGAACTTCAGCAGCCGCTGGAAGAGCTGGGCGACGAAGGGGCTGTTGATGATGTGCCACGCCTCTTCCACCAGGAAGATGCGCTTGCGCCGGTCGGGGCGGATCCAGGTGTGTTCGAGCCAGACTCCGACGATCGCCATCAGGATCGGCATGGCGATGGAGTTGCGGTCGATGTGGGAGAGGTCGAAGACGATCAGCGGCGCGTCCAGGTCGATGCCGACCGTGGTCGGGCCGTCGAACATGCCGCGCAGGTCACCGTCGACCAGCCGGTCGAGCACGAGAGCCACGTCCAGGCCCCAGTCGCGTACGTCGTCCAGGGCGACGTTCATCGCCTCGGCCGACTCCGGCTTGGGGTGGCGGAGCTGCTCGACGATGTCGGTGAGCTGCGGCTGGCGGTCGGTGATGGTGGAGTTGACGTAGGAGTGCGCGACCTTGAGGGCGAAGCCGGAGCGCTCGTCGAGGCCGTGGCCCAACGCGACCTCGATGATGGTGCGCAGCAGCGCGAGCTGGCCGGTGGTGGTGATGGCCGGGTCCAGCGGGTTGAGGCGGATGCCCTGGTCGAGCGCGGCGGTGGGGTCGAGGCGGATCGGGGTTATGCCCATCTCCTCCGCGATCAGGTTCCACTCGCCGACGCCGTCCTCGCCCTGTGCGTCCAGGACCACGACCTGGCGGTCCCGGAAGCGCAGTTGGCGCAGCACATACGTCTTCTCCAGCGCCGACTTGCCGTTCCCGGACTCGCCGAGCACCAGCCAGTGCGGGGCGGGGAGCTGCTGCCCGTAGAGCTGGAAGGGGTCGTAGATGTAGCCCTTCCCGCTGTAGACCTCGCGGCCGATGATGACGCCGGAGTCGCCGAGCCCGGGTGCGGCCGTCGGCAGGTAGACGGCCTGCGCCTGGCCCGTGGACGTACGGACGGGCAGGCGGGTCGTCTCCGTCTTGCCGAACAGGAAGCTGGTGAACGCTTCGGTGATCGCGGACAGGGGGTCGAGCGCGGCCATGCTGGCTACCTCCGGCCTGGAGCGGCGGTGCGGGGGTGGAGCGGCGGAACGGCTACGGAACAGGTGGGGGTCATGGGGGTCTCCTCAGCGCCGGATGCCGGTGGCGAAGGGGAGCGTGTTCACGAAGGCGCGGTGGTGCTCCCTGTCGCACCACTCCAACTTCAGATAGCTCTTGCCCGCCGAGGCGCGGATCGTGCGCTTGTCCCTGGCCAGCGCCTCTGGGGAGCGGGACGACACGGTGAGGTAGCCGACGAGGTTGACGCCCGCTGCGCCGGAGGCCAGGTCCTCGCCGCGCTGGTCGACGCGGCCGTGCGCGGCGATGTCCCGCGGGTCGACGGTACGGTTCATCTTCGCCGAACGGCTGGCCTCGGCCTCGTCGTTCGTCTTCTCGGTCAGCATCCGCTCGATGGCCAGCTCGGTCGGCTCCAGGTCCATCACCACGGCGACCGTACGGATCACATCCGGGGTGTGCACCAGCAGTGGCGCCAGGAAGTTGACGCCCACCGGCGTCATCGGCCACTCCTTGACCCACGCCGTGGCGTGGCACCAGGGCTCGCGGGTGGTCGACTCGCGGGTCTTGGCCTGGAGATACGTCGGCTCGACCGCGTCCAGCTCGGCCGGCCAGGCGTTGCGCTTGGACATGGCCTGGATGTGGTCGATGGGGTGGTCCGGGTCGTACATCGAGTGGATGAGCGAGGCCAGCCGGGCCTGCCCGAGCGGCTGCCGCACCCGGATGTCGGCCTCGGTGAGCCGGGCGCAGATGTCCGTCAGCTCGCGGGCCATCACTATGGCCAGGCCCTCGTCCCTGGTCAGCTTGCGGCCCGCGGTGCGCCGCGCCGCCTTGGCGATGGTGGCTCCCTCGGTGGCCAGTTCGCGGCCGTAGGGCATGCAGGCGATCAGATAGGCGCGGTGCTGCTCGCTGGAGGTGGAGACCATCGACAGCAGCTGGTCGTAGGAGGAGCGCAGCCAGCCGGCGGCCCGCTCGTTGCCGCGCTGGGCGACGTCCTTGGCGTGCGCGTCCGGGTCGGCGGGCAGCGTACGGGCCAGCATCTGCAGCCGCGTCACATAGCCGTCGCCGTTGGCCACATGCTTCAACAGGGTGCCGAAGCGCTCGACCAGGGCCTCCTGGTCCTCGCTGTCGCGCAGCCCGACGCCTGGGCCCTCGATCTCGATGGCGGCGGTCACGGTGCGGCGGTCCGCGTGCAGCAGCACGGCGATCTCGTCGGGACCGAACGGTGCCGACAGCCAGTTGATACGGCCCACGCCGGGCGGCGGGCCGATCTCCACCTCACGGCCGTCGAGCATGGTGCCCGCCTCGACGGCGTCCGAACGATATGTCGTACCGCGGCGCAGCAGCCGCTTGTAGGAGCGGTTGATCTCGAACCACCTGTAGAACGTCCGGCCCTTGTACGGCACGTAGACGGCGGCCAGCGCGATCGCCGGGAAGCCGACCAGGGCGGGGATACGGAACGAGAGGACGGGGATGAGCAGGCCGCTCACCATGCCGAGGAAGGCACCCACGACGATCAGGGCGATCTCGCCCGTCTCGCGGTTCTTCCCGACGATGGCGTTGGGCCGGGCCTTGCCGATCATGTACGTACGGCGGGGCGAGCCCATCGAGGACCCTGCCGTGTGGGACGGGGTCGTCATCCGCGGTCACCTCCCGGACTGCCGGGCTGACGGGGTTGGGTCCGGCCCGAACCCGCGCCGCTCTGGCGGGGCGGGCGGGCCGAATGGGGGGTCGTCGCGGCGGGCGCGGCCGGTGCGGCCTGCCGGGGTGGCGGCGCCTCGTCGGCGCCGCCACCGCCCGCGCGGGAGCTGTGCGCCGCCACGCCGCCGGTCACGGCCGAGCCGGCCGGTTTGCCGCTGCCGCTGGACGAGGCGGTCGCGGTGGCGCCGCCCTGGCCGCCGCCTCGGCCGCCGTGGGTGTTGATGCCCTGGCGGACGAGCGCCGCCGGCGAGGCGACCACGGCGGCGGCGCCGCGGGAGGCCGTACGGGCCGCGTTGCGGTGGGAGGCGATGTCGTCACCGAAGCCCGGAACGAAGCGGTAGATCATTGCGCTGGCGAAGATCGCCAACAGAATGATGGCCAGCCCGGAGACGACCGCCGAGACGGAGTCAGGACCGTCGCCGCCCGCGAGCGCGCCCGCGAGGCCCAGCACGATCACGATCACGGGCTTCACGAGGATCACAGCGATCATGATGCCCGCCCAGCGGCGGACGTGTCCCCACAGATTCTTGTCCACCAGGCCCGCGTAGACGGCGGTGCCGAGGAGTGCGCCGACGTACAGCAGCGCGGCACGTACCACCAGTTCGAGGTAGAGCACGCCCGCTGCGATGATCGACACCAGCGAGACGACGATCAGCATGATCGGTCCGCCGCCGATGTCGTCGCCCTTCTTCAGCGCCTTGGAGAACGTGCCGAAGAACGCGTCGGTCTTGTCGGACGTGCCCGACGCGATGACTTCCGTGACCTGGTCGGTCGCCGAGACGACCGTGTAGAGGATCAGCGGAGTGAAGGCCGACGCCAGCACCGTCAGCCAGAGGAAACCGATCGCCTCGGTGATCGCCTCCGTGAACGGCACTCCGCGCACGGCGCGCTTCGCCACGGCCAGCAGCCACAGAGTGAGCGTCAGAATCGTCGAAGCGGCGAACACGACAGCGTACTGCCGCAGGAACTCGGGGTTCGTGAAGTCCACCTTCGTGGTCGTATCCACGAGCTTCGCCAACTTCGAAACCGTCCAACTCGCGGCCTCGGCACAGCCTTTGGCCAGGGAGGAGAGGGGGTCGGTGGCGGCGGTCGGGTCGTCCAACGGGTTGGAGGGAGACCCGCCGTCGCCCCGATCGCAGTCCTCCTGCCAGGGGCCGGGAGCGTTGTTGCATTCGTCCTTTGGTTCGGCAAGCGCCTGGCTCGCGAAGAGGACAGCGGCAGTCTGCAGGGTCGCCATGAGCGAACCGATGGCAAGGAGACGGCGCTTGGAGTCAGCGGGCATACGTGAAGCCTCCGAACTTTTTCACGGCGTCGGAGATTTCCTCGGCCCCCGAGGCCCTGTTGTCGCCGTTCACGGGAGCAGGGCCTTGCTTCTGCGTGAAGTCCTGCACCTTCCAGTCCCCGTCGGTCCACGTGAGGTCGAGGGTGAGTGTGAACCAATCATTCCTGACCGGGTTGGTGGACTTCTCTCCGGCGTTGCCGAAGACGCCCGTGCACCACACGTCGAGCTTCGCTGTGTTGTCGTCGTACTTGCGGACATTGGTTCCCACGGGAACGGTGCGGGAGATGAACGTCGCGCCTTTCGGGGGGGTGCCGTCCTCGTCGAGTCCCACGCTGGAGAGCAGCTTCGGCGAGTACGCCTTCTTCAGACGTTTGATGGTCGAGTCCACCTGATCTGGTGCGAACAGCTGCCGCACGATCTTCTGGCGTGCAGCGGGCTTCATCATGTCCGCGGACACCAGTGCGACGGCGTAGTTGGCTGCGGCGCTTTGGGCGCCCTGTTTGGTGTGGGGGAAGCCGGAGGGGAGGGTGTCGCCGGTGGTCTTCACGGGTTTTTCACCGGTGGGGGCGGTCGGCTGGGCCTGGGCGGCGGCATCGTTCTTGCCGTCGGAGGAGCCGGCGCCGCCACCCCCGCCGCCGCCACCATCACCGTCGCCGCGGTTGGCGAAGGCGATGGCCGCGATGAGGAGGACGACCACGGCGACGACGGTCACCAGGCTCCGGCCGGGCCGGGTGGGCGGACGGTTGCTCCCCTCGCTACCGGGTAGCCGTGTTCGAGTCGTTGTCCGTGCGCCGTCCTGGGCGCCGGGCACGCCTTCGCTGGTACGAGTACGCGCGTCGTACTCGTCGCCGCCGCCGATGTTCATGCCCGTCTGGCCCCCTCGACCTCTGTCGCTCAACTGCCGTCACTGCATTGTCTCCTCAGATGACGGTAGCGGTGTCACACCGCGCATGTGCCGTGTGCAAGCCAGGTGAATGGCAGCATTTCGAACACCGCGCTGGTGCGCCGTCTGTGTTCTTGCCGCTCAGCGCTGGATTACGCGGCCGAGGTGGGCGGCTGCCGCGCACTGGTGCGCCCCCGGTGCTTCTGCCCTTCCCCGTGGGGAGGTTCGCGTATTTGAGTATCCGTACCCATGTGCGGGCGGCCGGGGCGCGGCAGGCTGCGGGTATGACTGATGTGACTCCTTCCGTCCAGAGACCTACCACCATGGCGTTCTTCGTGCAGTCGGCGGTTGCGTTCGGGGTGTCGCTGCTCGCGCTGCTCGTCGGGATCGCCCGACTGCCGGTGGGCCAGTGGGAGCGCGGATACATCGGGCTCGGGCTCGTCTTCGTGGTCTCCTCCGCGTTCACGCTGGCCAAGTGCGTGCGGGACCGGCAGGAGGTGTCGGAGGTGACGAACCGGGTGGACAAGGCGCGGATCGACAAGCTGCTGACGGAGGTCGACCCGTTCGGCCAGGGCAAGGCGTGAGCACGAGCCCGGTGGGCCCGTCGCCCCTCTGGCGGCCTCCCTTTCGCGGAACCGGCCTCTCGGCCGGCTGACGACCGGCTGGCGTCGCTCCTCTGGCGGGCCCCGAGCGGCCCATGCTGAGCCTGGTGGCCCCAAACGGGCCTGTCCGGCCCTTTCGGTGCCCCAGGGACCCAGGGCTGGCCGGTGGTGGCTCTGGCGGTTCTTCCGGCGGCCCCCCGGCCGGGGTACCCACGACGGGCCTCGCAGGGCGCTTCTGCGGGTCTGCGGCGGGCTCTTGGGCTCCGGGTGGTGACCCTGCTCCCTGGGCCTCGTACGGGCCCCTCCCGAGCCGCGGACGGGGCTCTGGCCCCCGGCCTGGGGGAGGTCACGGCGCCACAGCCCCGGGCGGAGCCCACCGCTCCCGGCCCGGTCCCCGGTGGAGGCCATCGTTCCCGTCCCGGGCACGGGTGGAGGCCGTCGCCACCGTTCCGGCACCGGGTGGAGGCCGTCGCCACCGTCCCGCCTCGAACGGAGGCCGTCGGTTGCCCGTGCCGGCGGGGCCTATTCGCGTTTGCGGGCCAGGGTCACGCCGTCGCGGAGGGGGAGCATGACGGACTGCATGCGGGGGTCCGCGGTGATGGTGTCGTTGATCTGGCGGATGGCGATGTCCGCCTCGTCCTGCGCGGCCGGGTCCACGACGCGGCCGCTGCGCAGCACATTGTCCAGCACGATCAGGCCGCCGGGCCGCAGTCGGGGCACCAGCGCTTCGTAGTAGGCCGGGTAGCCGGCCTTGTCCGCGTCGATGAACGCGAAGTCCACGAACTCCTCCTGCGGCAGCTCGCCCAGTGTGGTGAGGGCGGGTGCGAGGCGGAGGTCGATGCGGTCGGTGAGGCCGGCACGCTGCCAGTAGCGGCGGGCGATGGACGTCCACTCCTCCGAGACGTCGCAGGCGATCAGCCGTCCGTCCGCGGGGAGTCCGCGGGCGATGCAGATGGAGGAGTACCCGGTGAACACGCCGACCTCGACCGCGGTCCTGGCGCCCGTCAGTCGGACCAGCATCGTGAGGAACTCGCCCTCGTCGTGCGTGATCTGCATGGTGGGGAAGTCCGGCACGCGCTCGTGCGTCTCCTCGACGAGGTCGCGGAGGATCTCGTCGGCCGGCGTGCAGTGGGCCAGCAGATAGTCGTCGAGGGCGGGGTTCACGATGTCCATGGAGCTCCAGGTGAGCGGGCGCGGGTGGGCGCGGTTGCGTCCGTGTCTCGACGGCGACGGCGACGGCGGGGCGGCAGCCCGTGGTGCGGCCTGCCGTTGCAGGTCGTCAGACCGCCATGCCGTAGACGATGGTGAACAGGGTGCCGAGCGAGCCGATGATGAACACGCCGGTCAGTCCGGCGACGATCAAACCTTTCCCCTGCTCGGCGCTGAAGGTGTCGCGGAGGGCCGTCGCGCCGATCCGCTGTTTGGCAGCGCCCCAGATGGCGATGCCGAGGCAGAGCAGGATGGCCACGGCCATGATGACCTCGATCATCACTCTCGCCTCGTGGCCGAGGGAGCCGAACGGGCCCCAGTCCGGCGCGATGCCGCCGATGATGGTGGTGATATCGCCTTTGTCAGCCGCCAGGAACATGGTGAACTCACCGCCTAGTTTCAAGGTTTGTCTCTGACGGATTGTGCCACGGCCCGGTGACAACGGGGGCGTCCCGCTTGTCCGAAGTGGCCCCGGCCGGTGGACGGTCAGGGTGGGTTGGTGGGCGTGATGAGGCTGTGGGCGATGAGGCCCCGGGCGAGCAGTCGGGCGAGCAGCCCGCAGGCCGGCAGCGCGGAGCACCCGTTGCTCGGTCGTACCTCTGTGCGCCCCTGGTGAGCCTGGTGCGGAGCAGGGGGCGAGGCGGCGTTCACCCCCGCGCCCGCTGTCCGCCGTTCCGCTCCGGGGTGCGGCCTGGAATGATGGAGCCGTGTGGTCGGCGTGACCGAACTGGTGTCCTGTGGGGGAGGGTTGGGGAGTGCGCCGTAGAAGAGCGTGGCTGCTGGCGATCGGCGGCGGGCTGGGAGCCTTCTCCTTGTTCGTCGCGCTGCTCGTGGTGGGCACGTATGTGGCGTCCGCCAGCCTGCTGGGCGGGGGCGGCGGTGCTGTCACGCTCGCCAAGGGCGCGGTGCCGGCGGCCTACGCGAACCTCATCAAGAAGTGGGGCAACCTGTGCCCGGCGCTCAATCCCGCGCTGCTGGCCGCACAGCTCAAGCAGGAGAGCGGCTTCAACCCCCGGGCGCAGAGCCCCGCGAAGGCGCAGGGCATAGCGCAGTTCATCCCCGCCACCTGGGCGACGCACGGCATCGACGCGAACGGCGACGGCAAGCGGAACGTGCACGATCCGGAGGACGCCATCCCGTCCGCCGCGAGCTACGACTGCAAGCTGGCCAAGAACGTCAAGGGCGTGCCCGGCGATCGCTCGGACAACATGCTCGCCGCCTACAACGCGGGCCCGTACGCGGTCATCAAGTACGGCGGGGTGCCGCCCTACAGCGAGACGAAGAACTATGTGGCCACCATCCGCAGAATGGAGCAGAGCTTCGCCGCGTCCACCGGGCGGCTGAGCCCGACCAAGCAGGGCGCGGGCGCCATCGCCTTCGCGCAGAGCAAGCTGGGCACCCCGTATCTGTGGGGTGGCAACGGCACGCCGGAGCAGGGTGGCAGGTTCGACTGCTCGGGTCTGACGAAGGCGGCGTACGCGAAGGTGGGCGTCAAGCTGCCGCGGGTGGCCAACGACCAGTACGACACCGGGCCGCATCCCAAGCGCGGTGAACTCCTGCCGGGGGACCTGGTGTTCTTCGCCCACGACCTCACCAACTCGCGGACCATCCACCATGTGGGCATCTATGTCGGGGGTGGCAAGATGATCAACGCTCCCTACACGGGAGCGAAGATCCGCTACGACCCCATCGACAGCCCTGACTACTTCGGGGCGACTCGGCCGTCTGCCAAGTGACCCGGGTGAGCTTGTGCGCGCAGCGCAGGGATTACGTCAACAATCCGTGAGGCGTAGGCCCTGAGCTGCGGCTACGGGTCACCCTTGGGTAACGTCCTGGTGATCGTTCGGTAAGAACGGAACGGTTCACCTGACGCAGCGCGTTTTTCTCCACGGAATGGAACTTCCGCACCGCGACCACGGGGGGTCGTCAGCGCAGATCCAGCGATGAGCACACAGCCGAAGTGAGGGGCCGCACCGCGATGGCACTCTGGGACAACCCTGATGTCGAACTGCTCTACGAGATCAACGGGCTGGCCAAGGACGCACCCACCTGGGCCGACCGGGTCATGGAGTACATCGGGGAGTACGGCATCGCCGTGGGGCTCGTCGTACTGGCCCTGTGGGCCTGGTGGGGAGTGACCCGTAAGCGGGAGAGCCGGGACGAGGCGCTGAGCGGTTTCGCCGGGCTGATCTGGGCCCCGCTGGCCGCGCTGATCGCACTGGCCGTCAACATCCCCATCAGAGGCTTCGTGGAGCGGCCGCGCCCGTTCCTGGAGCACAAGGGTGTGGAGGTACTCGTCGCGGGCAAGACGGACTTCTCCTTCGTCAGCGACCACGCCACGCTCACCATGGCCATCGCGGTCGGCATCTTCATGGTCCAGCGCAAGCCGGGGCTCATCGCCATCGGCCTGGCCGTGCTGGAGGCCTTCTGCCGTGTCTACATGGGGGTGCACTACCCCACCGACGTCGTCGGCGGGCTGGCGCTGGGCACCGCGGTGGCGCTGCTGCTGGCCCCCGTCGCGATGTGGGCGCTGACGCCGCTGGTGCGGGCCGTGGCCGGAAACGCGCGCCTTGAGGCGCTGCTGTGGGCGGGCGCTGCCGCGGCCGCCGTCGGTGCGGCCGCCGCGGGCGGCGGGGCGAGGAGCGGGCGCGACGGCGGGACGCGCCGCCGGACCGGGGACCGCGACCTGGCCGCGTGACGACCGCGTGACCGCCGAGCAATGACCGGCATCGCGACCGGCAGGGCGACCGCCATGACGGCCATGTGAAGCCTTCGGCGCCGTCGTCGCCGATCGTACGCCGGTCATACGCCGGTCGTACGCCGTCGAGCCGGCCGGTTCCGAGAGCTACAGCGCCCCCGCCGCACCCTCCGGCGGGGGCGTCGCCGTGTGGCCGCCGCCGTGCTCGTGCTGGTGATGGGCGTGGGCGTCCTCGCGGGCGCGGTCGCGGGCGCGGCGTGCCGGGCCGCGCCAGCCGCAGGTGCAGCTCGCGGAGCAGAAGGAGCCCCGTTCCGTCAACGACGTTCCGTGCGGGGCCACATGAGCTACCTGGGACGGATGGGGCGTCGGGTGCGTCGGGTCCGGCTGGTGTTCGGGAACTCGCTCTCGCACGTGACCACCGTACTCGGGCCGTGACGGCGTTCACAGGGGCCTCGTTGAACCGTCGAATCCGCCGCCGGTCCGCTCACCGGGCCGGCGGCGACCGGCAGCGAGGGGTCGGCTGGAGATGGCAGTGCGGCGGCAGTCCCGAGGCGGCACGGTGCCCTTCCCACTCGTGGTGGTGACGCTCGGCGCGGTGCTGCTGTCGGTGGCCGGGTGCTCGGCCGAGAGCGCGGTGGTGACCGCACAGCCGCCCGCCGGGTCCGCGGGCCCCGGCCGGGCTGCCGTGCTCGCGGCGGCCGGTGAACTGGCCAGGGCCGGGACCGCGCGGGTGCGTACGGCCATGGAGATGGTCACCGGCCATACGCGGGTCACCATCGAGGGCCGCGGGGCCTTCGATCTGGCGGCCGGCACCGGGCGGCTGCGGGTCACACTGCCGCCCGGTGCCGACGGGACGCCTCCGGGGGAGCGCAGGCTGGTACGCGAGCTGGTCACGCCGGGCGCGCTGTACATGCGCAACCGCGCGGGCGTGCCGGCCGACAAGTGGGTGCGGGTGGACACCACCGGGCTGCGGGACGGAAATCTGGTGACGGGCGGCGCGACCGACCCGGTCACCGCTGCGCAACTGTTGCGCGGGGCGCGGCAGGTGGCGTACGAGGGCGTCACCGAGCTGGACGGCAGCCGGGTGTGGCACTACAGCGGCGTGGTGGACATCGAGCGCGCTGCGTCCGGTGCCCCACCGGTGGCCAGGCGGCGGCTGGAGGCCGCGGAGAAAGGGTTCTCCGGGCACACGGTGCCGTTCGACGCCTACCTCGACGGGCAGGGGCGGCTGCGCAAGGTCCAGCACCGCTTCACCTTCGCCGCCGACCCGGACAGCCCGCCCGACGCCGACTACACGGTCTCCTCGACGACGCGGCTGTATGCCTTCGGTACCCGGGTGCGGATCAGCATGCCGGAGGCCGGCGACATCTGGACCGGGGAGATCGCCGCACCGTAGCGGCCTCCGCGGCAGCCCTCAACGGCGTTCGACTGCCGTGTCGTGCGGTAAATGATTCGGAAGTGCCATGCACGCGGGCGGCGGTCTCCTTAGGCTGGGAGGCTGGGCCAGGGCCCGGCCGCGGCGCTCCGCCCGGTGGATCCGTGCAGCACGGGAGGTGATACGTGTGCCCGTACCGAAGCGTGACGGCAGGGGCGACGGCCGTGGGGGTCGCTGTCGGCGGCGTTCGCTGATGCAGGACCACGTCGCTCTCGCCGAGATCGAGCTGTGCGGCGAGCTGATGATCGCCGCGTCCGCCGCCGAGGGCCCGCTGAGCGTGGCCCGTATCGACGAGGTGCTGCGGCGCGCGGCGGACGAAATGGACGATCTTCCCCGGTCCTCCGCCTGCTGATCTCCCCGGGTCTCCGTCCGCCGATAGGAGCTCTTGGCCGGGTCAGGTGCGCAGCAGGCGGGCGATGGCGGCGGTGGCCTCCTCGACCTTGGCGTCCATCTCGGCGCCGCCGTCCAGCGCGGCGTGGGCCACGCAGTGCCGCAGATGCTCCTCCAGGAGCTGGAGCGCGAAGGACTGGAGGGCCTTCGTGGAGGCGGAGACCTGGGTGAGTATGTCGATGCAGTAGACGTCCTCGTCCACCATCCGCTGGAGGCCGCGGATCTGGCCCTCGATCCGGCGCAGTCGCTTGACGTGAGCGTCCTTGTTCTTGGTGTAGCCGTGCTCGCCGGTGGCCGCGTGTGCCGAACAGCACTCCGAAGTGGCCTCGGCCACGGTTTCCGGCGTGTCCGGTGTGGTCTGCGGCGACGTCATGCGGTCCTCCCGGGTGGGTGGTGAGGGGCGGTCGGGGCGGTGGTACCGGGCCTTTGATACCCCTGACGGGTATATGATACCGGACTTCTCGGAGCCCGCTTCAGCAGGCGAGTCTCCATGGGTGACACTGGGGGACGCCGGTTCGCTGTGGCCGGATGATGCGCCTAGCATCAACGAGACCGTCATCGATGCACCCCGAGGACCCCCAGTGCGCTTTCGTCTGACCCCCAGGGAGACGAGCTTCTACGACATGTTCGCGGCCTCCGCGGACAACATCGTGACCGGCTCGAAGCTCCTCATGGAACTGCTCGGCGCCGAATCCTCCGCGCGGACCGAGATCGCCGAACGGATGCGCGCGGCCGAGCACGCGGGGGACGACGCGACGCACGCGATCTTCCACCAGCTCAACTCCTCCTTCATCACGCCGTTCGACCGCGAGGACATCTACAACCTGGCGTCCTCCCTCGACGACATCATGGACTTCATGGAGGAGGCCGTCGACCTCGTCGTCCTCTACCAGATCGAGGAACTCCCCAAGGGAGTGGAGCAGCAGATCGAGGTGCTGTCGCGGGCCGCCGAGCTGACCGCCGAGGCCATGCCGAACCTGCGGACCATGGACAACCTCACCGAGTACTGGATCGAGGTCAACCGGCTGGAGAACCAGGCCGACCAGATCCACCGCAAGCTGCTGGCCCACCTGTTCAACGGCAAGTACGACGCCATCGAGGTCATGAAGCTCAAGCAGGTCGTGGACGTGCTGGAGGAGGCCGCCGACGCGTTCGAGCACGTGGCCAACACCGTCGAGACCATCACGGTCAAGGAGTCCTGACGCTCCGTGGACACCTTCGCGCTGATCGTGACCGTCGGTGTCGCGCTCTTCTTCACGTATACGAACGGCTTCCACGACTCCGCGAACGCCATCGCGACGTCGGTCTCCACCCGGGCGCTGACCCCCCGTGCGGCGCTGGCCATGGCCGCGGTGATGAACCTCGCCGGGGCGTTCCTCGGCAGCGGCGTCGCCAAGACCGTGAGCAAGGGGCTGATCGAGACCCCGCACGGCGACAGTGGCATGGCCATCCTGTTCGCCGCGCTGGTCGGAGCCATCGTCTGGAACCTCATCACCTGGTACTACGGACTGCCCTCGTCCTCCAGCCACGCCCTGTTCGGCGGCCTGGTGGGCGCGGCGCTGGCCGGCAGCATCGCCGTCCACTGGTGGGGAGTGCTCGAGAAGATCGTCATTCCGATGTTCCTCTCGCCGCTGGTCGGGCTGCTGTTCGGCTATCTGGTGATGTGCGTCATCATGTGGATCTTCCGCAAGGCGAATCCGCACCGTGCCAAGCGGGGCTTCCGGATAGCGCAGACCGTCTCGGCAGCCGGTATGGCGCTCGGTCACGGCCTCCAGGACGCGCAGAAGACCATGGGTGTCGTCGTCATGGCGCTGACCATCGCCGATGTGCAGCAGCACAACGACATCCCCATCTGGGTCAAGTTCGCCAGCGCGGGCATGCTGTCGCTGGGCACCTACGCGGGCGGCTGGCGCATCATGCGTACCCTGGGCCGGCGCATCATCGAACTCGACCCGCCGCAGGGCTTCGCCGCCGAGACCACCGCGGCGTCCGTGATGTACTCCGCGTCCTTCATGTTCCACGCGCCCATCTCGACCACCCATGTGATCACCTCCGCGATCATGGGTGTCGGGGCGACGAAGCGGGTCAGCGCGGTGCGGTGGGGGGTCGCCAAGAACATCATCCTGGGCTGGTTCATCACCATGCCGGCTGCCGCCGTTGCGGCGGCGCTGATGTACTGGATCATCAAGCTGGTCTTCGGCTGACCGCGCCCGTCAGGGGCGCGGGGAACTGCGCGACCAGCCGGGCACGACTCGCAGTCCGCAAACCACAGCAAGCGGCACCCCCTCCCCGGAAGGAACCCAGGGAGGGGGCAAGGAAAATGCCCGCGGTGGCACCGCCATGCAGCACCGCGGGCGGTCAATGGGTGGGCGGTCAAGGGGTGAGCGACCCAGGCCGGCCCGGCCCAAGGGCTCAGCCGAAGCGGCCCGAGATGTAGTCCTCGGTGGCCTGGACCGACGGGTTGGAGAAGATGCGCTCGGTGTCGTCGATCTCGACGAGCTTCCCGGGGGCACCCACCTCGGCGAGGTTGAAGAACGCGGTGCGGTCGGAAACCCGCGCCGCCTGCTGCATGTTGTGCGTCACGATCACAATGGTGAAGCGCGACTTCAGCTCGCCGATCAGGTCCTCGATGGCGAGGGTGGAGATCGGGTCGAGCGCCGAGCAGGGCTCGTCCATCAGCAGCACCTGGGGCTCGACGGCGATGGCCCGGGCGATGCACAGCCGCTGCTGCTGACCGCCGGAGAGGCCGGAACCGGGCCTGTTCAGCCGGTCCTTGACCTCGTTCCACAGGTTGGCGCCCTTGAGGGAGCGCTCGACGACCTCGTCGAGGTCCTTCTTGCGGTGCTCGCCGTTCAGCCGCAGCCCCGCCGCGACGTTGTCGTAGATCGACATGGTCGGGAAGGGGTTGGGCCGCTGGAAGACCATGCCGATGGTGCGGCGTACGGAGACGGGGTCGACACCGGGTCCGTACAGGTCCTCGTCGTCCAGCATCACCTTGCCCTCGACGCGCCCGCCCGCGGTCACCTCGTGCATCCGGTTGAGGGTGCGCAGGAAGGTGGACTTGCCGCAGCCGGAGGGGCCGATGAAGGCGGTCACGGAGCGGGGCTCGACGGTCATGGATATGTCGTCGATGGCGCGGAAGTTGCCGTAGTAGGCGGTCAGGCCGCTGACGTCGATCCGCTTGGCCATGGGAATCACTCCCTTAGTGCTTGGGGGCCTTCCAGCGGGCGATGCCGCGGGCGACCAGGTTGAGGATCATGACGAAGGCGATCAGTACGAGGGCCGCTGCCCAGGCGCGGTCGTAGGACGGCTCGTTGCCGAGGGCCCACTGCTCGTAGATGTAGTACGGCAGCGAGGACTGCGCGCCTTCGAAGGGGTTGTTGTTGATCTCGGCCGAGCCGAAGACCAGCAGCAGGATGGGCGCCGACTCACCGGCGATACGGGCGACGGCGAGCATGATGCCGGTGGTGATACCGCCGACCGCGGTCGGCAGGACGACCTTGAGGATCGTCTTCCACTTCGGCACGCCCAGCGCCAGCGACGCTTCCCGCAGCTCGTTGGGGACGAGCTTGAGCATCTCCTCCGTCGAGCGTACGACGATCGGCATCATCAGGATCGCCAGCGCCATGGCGCCCGCGAATCCGGAGTAGCCGAAGCCCAGAATGATGATCCAGAACGAGAGGATGAACAGACCGGCGACGATCGAGGGGATGCCGGTCATCACGTCCACGAAGAAGGTGACGGCCTTGGCGAGCCGGCCCCTGCCGTACTCGACCAGGTAGATCGCCGTCAGCAGGCCGATGGGAGCCGCGATCAGGGTGGCCAGGCCGACCTGCTCCAGGGTGCCGATCAGGGCGTGGTAGATACCGCCGCCCGGCTCCATGGTGATCACGCCGCTCATGGAGTGGGTGAGGAAGTAGCCGTCGAGGACCTTGACCCCGCGCGCGACCGTCTCCCACAGCAGGGAGGCCAGCGGTACGACGGCCAGCAGGAAGCAGACCCAGATGGCGCTGGTCGCCAGCCGGTCCTTGGCCTGCCTGGTGCCCTCGACGGAACCGGCGAGGACCGCGGTGATGCCGAGGTAGAGCACGGCGGCGATCAGGCCCCACTGGATACGGCTGTCCAGTCCGGCCACCACACCGATCCCGCTGCCCAGCGCGGCGGAGACGAGGGCCAGGACGAACGGGGCCCAGCGCGGCAGCCGGGGCTGCTTCAGCGACGGAAGGGGCGGCGCCGCGCCCTCGACGGGGGCGTCGGCCACAGCTGTCTGGCTCATGCGTTCGCTCCCGAGTACTCCTTGCGGCGCGCGATGATCAGCCGGGCCGCGCCGTTGACCAGCAGGGTGATGACGAAGAGGACCAGGCCGGAGGCGATCAGCGCGTCCCGGCCCATGCCCCCGGCCTCCTTGAAGCCCGCGGCGATGTTCTGCGCGAACGTGCCGCCGCCCGGCTGCAGCAGGCTGGCCTTGATCAGGAAGCTGGGGGAGAGGACCGTGGCGACGGCCATCGTCTCGCCCAGCGCGCGGCCCAGGCCCAGCATGGAGGCGCTGATGACGCCGGAGCGGCCGAAGGGCAGCACCGACATGCGGATGACCTCCCACCGGGTCGCGCCCAGTGCGAGGGCCGCCTCCTCCTGCATCTTCGGCGACTGCCGGAAGACCTCGCGGGAGACGTTGGTGACGATCGGCAGAATCATGATCGCGAGCAGGATGCCGACTGTGAACAGGGAGCGAGCGGCGCCGCCCTCGTACCTGAAGATGTGCGTCCAGCCGAGGTATTCGTCCAGCCAGGTGTAGAGCCCGGTCAGGTGCGGGACGAGGAAGAGCGCACCCCACAGGCCGTACACGATGGAGGGGACGGCGGCCAGCAGGTCGATGACGTAGCCGAGCGGGGTCGCCAGCTTGCGCGGCGCGTAGTGCGAGATGAACAGCGCGATACCGACGGCGACCGGCACCGCGAGCACCATCGCGATGATGGAGCTGACGACGGTGCCGAAGGCGAGGACCGCGATGCCGAAGCGGGGCGGGGTCGCGTTGGCGTCCCACTCGAAGCTGGTGAGGAAGCTGGCCTCGTCGGCGCTGATGGCGAGCGCTGCTCGCCAGGTGAGGAAGACGGCGATGGCCGCCATGATCACCAGCAGGGTGATCCCGGAACCCCTGGAGAGGCCCAGGAATATTCGGTCACCCTTGCGAGTGGCGCCCTTCGCGGAGGCCGGGGAGGCCGGGGGCCCGGTGGGGCCCGCTGTCGCGGACGGGGTTTCGATAGCCATGGTTTCTCCGGTCTGACGGTGCGGGTCGCCGCGCGCTCGGCGTCGGTGCGCGGGCGGCCCTTTGGCGGTGCACCGGAAGGTTCTGGCGGCCCCTCGTTCAGGGAAGTCCGGGGGCGCCGTTTACAGATGGGGGCGGGTGGCGGTGCGCTCGGCACCGCCGGCCCACGCCGTCCGGATGTTCGCCGCCGCGGCCGGCATCGTCTGCCTGCCGCGGCGGCGAGAAGGTCAGCTCAGGCCGTCGATGGTGGAGCGGACCTTGGTGATGATCTCGTCGGGGATCGGGGCGTAGCCCTTCTCCTTGAGGGCCTTCTGGCCGTCCTCGCTCGCGGTGAACTTCAGGAAGGACTTCGTCGCGTCCAGCGACTCCTTCTTGTTGCCCTTGTCGCAGGCGATCTCGTAGGTGACCAGGACGATCGGGTAGGCACCCTCGGACTTGGTCTTGTAGTTCAGCTCCAGGGAGAGGTCCTTGCCCTGGCCGACGACCTTGGCGTCCGCGATCGCCTTGGAGGCGTTGTCAGCGGTGGCCTCGACCGGCTCCTTGGCGCCGGTGTCCAGCTTGACCGTGTTCAGGTCGTTGCCGGTGGCGTAGGAGAGCTCGGCGTAACCAATGGAGCCGTCGTTCTGCTTGACGTTCGTGGCGATGCCGGAGGAGCCGTCGGCGCCCTGGCCGCCCTTGCCCGCCCAGGCCTTCTCCGGCTCGTGCTTCCAGGAGGAGGGCGCGGCGGAGTTGAGGTACTTGGTGAAGTTGTCCGTGGTGCCCGACTCGTCGGAGCGGTGGAACGCCTGGATCTTCTTGGCCGGGAGCTTCGCGTCCGGGTTGAGCTTCTTGATGGCCGGGTCGTTCCACTTGGTGATCTTCGAGTCGAAGATCTTGGCCAGCGTGTCGGCGTCCAGCACCAGGTCGTCGACGCCCTCGAGGTTGTAGGTGACGGCGATCGGGCCGCCGACCATCGGCAGGTCGATGCCCTGACCGCCCTTGCACACCTTCTTGGACTTGGCGACCTCTTCGGGCTTGAGCGCCGAGTCGGAGCCGGCGAAGGCCGTCTTGCCCTGGAGGAACTCCTGGATGCCCGCGCCCGAGCCGGTGGGCTTGTAGTTGATCTTCGTGCTGCCACAGGCGGACTGGTAGGTCTGCGTCCAGATGTCCATGGCGTTCTTCTGGGCGCTGGAGCCGGAGGCGAGCAGGTTCCCCTCGCCCTCACACTTGATCTTGCTGGCCGCCTTGGTCGTGTCGCTGCCCGAACCGCCGGAGTTGTCGTCCGAGCCGCAGGCGCTCAGGGCCAGGGCGCCGCAGATCGTGAGAGCGCCCACAGCTGCGGTGCGGAGCCGGATCGTGCGCTGAAGCTTCACTTTCGTTCAGTTCCTTCCTGGGCCCGGGAGCGACGACCGGCCGGTCGTCGGATTCTCTGGCGTATGGGGCGCAGTCCCTGTCTCGGGGGGTGCCGCGCTCTTCGTAAGGCCGAAATTAGACAGATCAGGTGAAGCGGCCGACGGAGCTGGGTGAACGCGGAGTGAACCTCGGCCGTCAGCCCGGTGCTCCCCGGAGGGGGTGGCCGGTGCTCCCCGCGGGGGAGTGTCCGGCGTTCCCCGGGGGGAGTGCCCGGGGGAGGCTTCCGGGTGGGCGCCGTTGATACTCGTGAGTACGTCCCTCTGTTGTCTTGCGGTCAGGCATGGCACTATCCGCTGCGTCGGCCAAAGTTGACCATAACCAGGGGGGTGGCCCGGGTGAGACGGCCGCAGAGCAGCTCGACTCTCCCGTCCGGCAGGCGCGGCACGCTCGTGATGGTCTGCGCCATGGCGCTGCTCGCGGGGCCGGCGCTGGGTACGGCGTACGCCGTCGAGCCGGGGAGGCCGGACCCGGGCGGCACCAGTTCCGGAACCGACGAGAGCTCCGGAACCGACGAGAGCTCCGGAACCGACGAGAGCTCCGGAACCGACGAGAGCTCCGGGACCGACAAGCCCAGCCTCGAGCAGATCCGCAAGCAGATCGAGCGGCTGCACGACCGGGCAGGTTCGGCGACGGACGCCTACAACGCGGCCGAGGACGCCGTCAAAAAGCAGCAGAAGCACATCGTCAAGCTCGCCAAGCGCATCGACACCACCCAGGACAAGCTGGACGCGCTCAACAACTCGGCCGGTGCCATGGCCCGTGCGCAGTACCGCAGCGGCGGCATGCCGGACGCGGCCAAGCTGATGCTCGGTGACGACCCGGAGAAGTTCCTGCACGGCGTCTCGCTGGTACGGAAGGGGCAGCATGCCACCCGTGGCTTGATCGGTTCCCTCACCAGGACCCGTGCCGAGCTTCGGGGCTACGCCAAGGACGCCACCGCGGAGTGGAAGAAGCTGGAGAAGACCCGCAAGAAGAAGGCCGCGGCGAAGAAGAAGATCACCGCGCAGCTGAAGCAGGCCAAGAAGATCGAATCCGGTCTCAAGGCGGAGGAGCGGGAGCGGCTGCGCGAACTCCAGGAGCAGGCGGCGAAGGCGCGGCAGGCCAAATGGCTCGAATCCGGCGTGCTGAAGGGGCTCAAGGGCAAGGCGTCCCCCGCCGGCCGCCGTGCCATCGAATGGGCCACCAAGCAGCTCGGCAAGGATTACGTGTGGGGCGCCGAGGGCCCCGACACCTTCGACTGCTCGGGGCTGACGATGCGCGCCTGGGAGGCGGCCGGATACCACATTCCGCGCACCTCGCAGGAGCAGTGGAAACGGCTGCCGCATGTGCCGGTCGAGAAGATGCGCCCGGGTGACCTGATCATTTACAAGAAGGACGCCAGCCACGTGGGGATCTACATCGGGGACGGCGCGCTGCTGCACGCGCCGCGCACCGGTCGGCAGATCACGGTCGAGGGTGCGGGAACGATGCCGATTCTGGGGGTCGTACGCCCGGACAAGTAGGGCGGATCGCCGTATAACGGCACGCCCGAGGGGGCGGGTGAGGGCGCGCGAGGCCGATGGGAGGGGCGCGCGAGGGCGATCGGGGGCGATCGGTGGAATCTCGGGCGGATTTCGTCCCGCGTGCGCGCTTCTACGGTTTCCCGCGCGTGAGCTTGGTCATGTGAAGGCCGGAGAAAAGGGCCGTATAACGCCGTGAATTCCCGTTCTGGCGTGGGCATATGACAGGGGCGGATTATCCTCGGCCATTCCGTCCATCCGCACAGGGGCGCTAAGGTCCTTGTCCGAAAGCCCGGGATGACGAGCGCCCGACCACCGCGCGCCGTTCCGGGCTCAGCCATGGTGGCCGCCGCTCGGCGCGGACACCACGCCCGCCCTCGGGGGAGGGAGAGGTTTCAGCATGCCCGTAAGCGCGCCCCTGGCCGGGGCGGCGGCACAGTCCGCCGACGCGCCGGCCCGGCAGGCCGCGCAGGGACCCGGCAGCAGCCTGACCCTGCTGGTCATCGAGGACGATCCGGCCGGTGCGCTGAGCGTGCCCCGCATGCTCGACGCGTACGGCAGGCCGGTGCGGGTCCGTACGGCCCGCAACCTCACCGAGGCCGCACGGCTGCTCACGGACGATGTCCACTGCATCCTGCTGGACCTCGCACTGCCGTACGAGGTGCGCGGGGAGACCGAGGAGGCGCCGTCCGAGGGGTTCCCCGCGGAGCTGCCGGAGGCCGCGCCCCCGGGTGCGATACCCGGGATCGGTGGCGTCCCGGGCACCGCGGCCCCTGCCGCTCCCACCGCTGGCGCCGTGCCCCAGCCGGGCTCCCGCGACCTCGCCGGTACGGGTTCGGGGTCCGGGTCTGGTTCCGGTTCCGTCTCCAGCTCCGGTTTCGGGTCGGGCTCGGGCTCCGGTGCCGGCTCGGTGTCGGACGCCGCGGCCGCGGCCGTCCCCGCGCCCGGCTCCGACGAGCTGCAGATCCTGCGCCGCGTCCTGCGGATGGCGCCCCGGCACGCCGTACTGGCGCTCACCGACGGCAGCGACGCCGAGCGCGCCGCGGAAGCCGTACGCGTCGGAGCACAGGACTATCTGTTCCGCGACGAACTGGACGGCAGGCTGCTGATGCGTGCCATCCGGTACGCCGTCGAGCGAAAACGCGCCGACCTGGCCCAGCGCCAGCTCACCGAGACCCGGCTGCGCGCCCAGGAGAACGCCCGGCTGGAGCGCGGACTGCTGCCCCGGCCCCTGCTGGAGGGCAGCGAGCTGCGGTTCGCCGCGCGGTACCGGCCCGGCCGCTCCCGCGCCCTGCTGGGCGGGGACTTCTACGACACCGTCCGCACCTCGGACGGTGTGGTCCACGCCATGATCGGCGACGTGTGCGGCCACGGCCCCGACGAGGCGGCCCTCGGCGTGGAGCTGCGCATCGCCTGGCGCGCCCTGACCTTCGCGGGGCTGAGCGGCGACGCGCTGCTGAGCACGCTGCAGAAAGTGCTGGAGAACGAGCGGGCCAGCGAGGAGATCTTCGCGACCCTGTGCACCGTCGACATCGCCGCCGACGGCCGTAGCGCGGGCGTCTGTCTGGCCGGTCACCCCTCCCCGCTGTTCGCGGGCGACGGTACGGGGGCCGAGCCCCGGCTGCTGCCCGAGGACGAGAGCGGCCCCGCGCTGGGCCTGCTGCCGCACGCACGCTGGCCGCGCCGCCAGGTCACGCTGGGGCCGTCCTGGAGCCTGCTGATGTACACGGACGGGTTGATCGAGGGCCGCGTGGACGAGGGCCGCGTGGGCGAGGCCCCCGCGGAGAAGAGCCGTAGGCCGGGCCGGGAGCGGCTCGGGCAGCAGGGCATGCTCGACATCGTCGCCGCCCGGATGGCCGAGGGTGCTCAGGGCGAGCGGCTGCTGGACGAGACGATGGACGAGGTGCGCCGCCTCAACGGAGGCGAGCTGACCGACGACGTGGCGGTCCTGCTGCTGGACCGGGGTCTGGACGGGGACCTGGACCGGTGAAGCGGGCCCAGGGGGCACACGGGCGAGCCTGGGAAGAAGCCGTCACCGACCGTTGAACGGCCCGTACGGACCGTCGCTGCTGCTCCCGCCGCGCGGACGGCGGCCGCCGCGGCCGTTGCCCATGATCTCCTTGAGCGCCGGGCGGACGTCCACGATGTAGACGATCGTGGCGATCAGCCCGATGATCTTCAGCAGGAACATCGGCACCAGCAGGTTCACCAGTACGGTGATTCCGAGGATGATCAACCAGAACTGCTTGTTCTGCTTGTCGGTGGCCCGGTAGGCGTCCTCCCGCCGCAGGGCGGCGTCCACGAAGGCGAACAGGGCCAGGGCGAGCAGCACAACGGTGATCAGCCCGATGACTGTGGCCTGAAAGCCCGCGAACAGCATGGTGCTCACACTCCCGGTCGGTGTCGGTCCGTGGCTCGGGCGCCTCGGTTGGCGCCTCGGGTGTCGCCTCGTCGGGTGACGCGGTCTGGTAGGGGCTTTGCCGCAACCGTACCGCAGCACCAGGGGAACGGGCCGGGCCCGCGAAGGGTGCCCGGCCCGTTCCCCGCTCTGCCCCCACGCCCTCCCCCGGGGCGTCCCCCGGGGCGTCCCCCGGGGCGTCCCCCGGGGCGTCCCCCGGGGCGTCCCCCGGGGCGTCCCCCGTGGTGTCGCACGCGGATCAGGAGTCGGTCTTGGGAGCGGACTTCCGGGTGGAGGAGGTGGAGGAGGTGCTGGTCGACTTCCGCGTGGCGGCCGTCTTCTTGGCACCGGTGGTGCCGGAGGCGCTGGAGGAGGTACGGGAAGTGGCCTTGGTGCCGTTGCCGCCGGCGCTCTTGGTGGTACCGGCGGTCTTGCCGGCGCCGCTCTTGCCGGCTGCGCCGGTGTCGGCCTTGCCGGTCTCCTCGGCCGGCGGCTCGGCGATCTTCACCGGCTGGGCGGGCTCGCGCTCGACGGTCACCTCGGGGGAGTCCTCGTCGCTCTCGCCGCGCCAGTTCTTGACCGCCTCGCGGCCGCGCACCGCCAGCTCGTCGTACGCTTCCCGGGCCTTGATCGCGTACTCCGCCGCGACGCCGACGCTCTGCAGCGCCAGGTGCTGCGCCTGCTCGCGGAGCTTCTTGATGTCGGTGTCCAGCCCGGTCAGGGTCTCGCTCACCTTGGCCTGGGTCTCCTTGGCCTGCTGGGTGAGCCTCGACTGGACCTCCTTGGGGTCCGCCTCCCGGACCGCTGCGAGGGCCTGCGGCGCCTCTTCGCGGATCTTGTCGACGACGCCCGCCGCGACGTAGAGGGGCTTGGGGTCGGTGAGGGTCTTGCGCAGGTCGTTCGCGATGGGCATGAGGGTTCGCCTTTCGTGGCTCAACTCGCCTGTCGGGGCCGCCTGTCGCGGCGCGCCGGGCACATCCGGCGCGGTGCGGCGACGCGGTGCCGGTGGCGTGGACCGCCGCGGCCCCTGGTGTCCTTACTCCGCTTGTCGTCCTTGCTCCGCCGCCCGGGAGTCCTCGGCCGGCGGGTCCGCCGCGTCGTGGTCGGTCGCCCGCTGAGCGTTGTTCTCCTTGCGGAACGACTCGTAGATCTGGAGCAGCGCCTGCTTCTGCTGCTCGTTGATCGAGGAGTCCGCCAGGATCGCGGCGGGGACCTGCAGCAGGTCCTGCCGGTCCCGCTCGTCGAGAATCCCGGCCTGCACATAGAGCGTCTCCGCCGAGATCCGCAGCGCCCTTGCCAGCTGCTGCAGGATCTCCGCGCTCGGCTTGCGCAGGCCGCGCTCGATCTGGCTCAGATACGGGTTCGAGACACCGGCGGCCTCCGCGAGCTGCCGCAGCGACAGCTTCGCGGTCCGCCGTTGTTCCCGCAGGAACTCGCCGAGGTTCCCGACATTGAGCGAGGCCATGCCTCCAGAGTGCACCCGATTGCTAACTATTGCAAGCAACCCGCTTGCAACTGTGTCCCACCGGGCGCGTGCGGGCGGGGGCGACAGCCACTTTTTTGTGGGTACTTGGCAGTGGCGGGTGGCCGGGTGAGTCTGGTGGTGGTCGGCCGGGAGACCGGTGGCCATGCGGTAACGAGAGAAGAGTGAGGGGGCAGGGGTGGCGCGAGGTCAGGAGAGTGGTGCCTGCGGCGCTGTCGCCCCGGTCAGTTGCTCCAGGCGGCGGTGGCCCCAGTCGGACAGCGGGCCCAGTGTCTCGGCGAGGTCGCGGCCGAACGGGGTCAGCGAGTACTCGGTCTTCAGCGGCAGCACGTCGTACACCTCGCGATGTACGAGGCCGTCCGTCTCCATCTCGCGGAGGGCCTGAGTCAGCACCTTCTCGGTGAGCCCCGGCAGGTTTCTGCGGAGTTCGCCGGGGCGGCGGGGGCCTGACTCCAACTGCCAGAGCAGGGCGGTCTTCCACTTTCCGTCGATCACGGCGATCGCGGCGGTCACTCCGCACACGTTTGTGTCCTGTGCACGGCTGCGCGTCATCGTCGTCCCCCTTTTGTCAGTGATTGTCGCTTCATTTTGCTGTTCATCGTCTTCACACGGGAGTTGAGGCATGTCCACGTCCACCGAACACGAACACTCCACCGCGCGGCTGTCTTCCGACGGCGGGCCGGAGACGGAACCGAGCGCCGTCACCGTGCTCGGGCTCGGCCCGATGGGGCAGGAGCTGGCCGGTGCGTTCCTGGCAGCCGGAGTCCGGACGACCGTCTGGAACCGGACCCCGGGCAAGGAGAAGGAACTGGTCGAACGGGGCGCTGTGAGGGCGGCGTCGGCCGAGGAAGCCGTCGCCGCCTCGGAGCTGACCGTCGTCTGCGTGGTCAACTACGACGCGTCCGACGCCATTCTGCGGCGCGACGCCGTCACCGACGCGCTCAAGGGCCGGACGGTGGTGAACCTGAGCGCCGACACCCCGGCGCGTGCCCGGGACACCGCGGAGTGGGCGGACCGGCACGGCGTCCGGTACCTGGACGGCGCGATCATGACCCCGGCCCCGTCCATCGGCACCCCCGACGCTGTCTTCCTGCACAGCGGCCCGCGCGAGCTGTACGAGCGGCACCTGCACGTGCTCGAGTCGCTGGGTGGAACCCACACCCACGTCGGTTCGGAGATCAATCGTGCGGCGGCCTTCGACATCGCCCTGCTCGACATCTTCTGGACGGCGATGGCCGGCTACGCGCACGCCGTCGCGCTGGCCCGCGCGGAAGGCATCGGGGCGCGCGAACTGGCGCCGTTCGCGCAGGGGATCGCCGCCATTCTCCCGCCGCTCTTCGAGGAGTGGGCGGGCGACGCGGACGACGGCACCTTCTCGGGCCGGATCAACCCGCTCACCTCGGGGGCCTCTTCCATGGCGCACATCGTGCACGCCTCCGAGGAGCACGGCATCGACGCCGGGGTGATGCGCGCGGTCGAGGGCTGGGCACGGCGCACCATCGGGCTGGGGCACGGCGCGGAAGGGTTCATCCGGATCGCGGAGGTGCTGGGGCGTCACTGACGGCGCGGTGGAGATGACGCTCCGCGTCGAGGACCTGAGCGTCTCAAGAAGAGCTGAGCGCTTCAGGAGGGCCTGTTCACCTCGACGCGGCCGTCGTCCCGGCTGCCGCGTCGATCACCTCGTCCAGCACGTCCCGCGATCTCAGCAGATCGTTGATCGTGCGGTCGATCCGCGCCCGTTCCTCCGTCAGCCGGGCCACCAGCTGCGGGGTGGCCCGCGCCGATGGGCCGCCGTCCTCGTCCCGTATGCACGGCAGCAGCTCGGCGATCTTCTTGCTGCTGAGGCCGGCGGCGTACAGCTCCTGGATACGGATGACGCGGTCGACCGCGCGTTCCCCATACTGGCGGTGGCCGCCTGGGGTGCGCTCGGAGGTGAGCAGCCCTTCCCGCTCGTAGTAGCGCAGCGAACGCTCGCTGACGCCGGTGCGCTGGGCCAGTTCACCGATCCGCATCCGTTACCGCTCCTCTCCCGGCCACGGTTCGACCTGGCGCCACTGGTCGGATCCGATGCAAGGGTTGAACCTGACGCCGGTGTCAAGTTTTACCGTGCGGGCATGTCGAACGAAACCCCCTTGCTCGCCCCGGCCCGGCTTCCCTCTCTCGGACTGGACCTCCCCAACCGGCTGGTCATGGCCCCCATGACCAGGAACCGGGCCGCCGCAGACGGCACCCCGACCCCGCTGATGGCGACGTACTACGCACAACGCGCCACCGTCGGGCTGCTGATCGCCGAGGCGTCCACCCCGAACGCCGTCGGCCAGACCTACCCCGATATCGCCGCCATCCACCGGCCCGCACACGTTGCCGGCTGGCGGCAGGTGACCGACGCGGTGCACGCGGCCGGCGGCCGGATGTTCCTCCAGATCCAGCACGGTGGCCGCGTCGGCCACCCCGACAACAGTGGACACATCCCGTTGGCGCCCTCGCCCGTTCCGCTCCCTGACACGGTCTTCACTCCCAAGGGGCACCAGAAAGCGGTCGTTCCGCGGGAGATGAGCGTCGCCGACATCCGCTCCACCGTGGCCGACTTCGCCGCGGCCGCGCGCAACGCCCTGGAGGCGGGTTTCGCCGGAGTCGAGGTGCACGCCGCCAACGGCTACCTGCTGCACCAGTTCCTGAGCAGCAACACCAACCGCCGTCATGACCAGTACGGCGGCACGGTTACCGGCCGGATCCGCTTCGTCCGCGAGGTCGTGGAGGCGGTGGCCGACGCCGTCGGACCGGAGCGGGTCGGCGTCCGTATCTCGCCGTACTTCACCGGCAACGGCATGCACGAGAGCGACACCGAAACGCTCTACCCTGCGCTCGTCGCCGCCCTGGCGGACCGCGGCCTCGCCTACCTGCACCTCGTACGTACCGACGCCGGCCTCCCGCTCTTCCAGCAGCTCCGCGACGCCTGGTCCGGCACCCTGATCGCCAACCCCGCGCTGCCCCGGGACGCGATCCCGGCCGACGGCGGACGCGCCGCGGGCGAACGTCTGTTGACCGCAGGTGCCGACCTGATAGCCCTGGGCCGCCCGATCCTCGCCAACCCCGACCTGGTCGACCGGCTCCGCCGCGGTGCCCCCGTGAACCCTGTCCGCGACCGCTACCTGATGTACGTCGGCGGTGAGAAGGGGTACACCGACTACCCCACCCTGTCGCCGGCGCCGGGAGGATTCCGGCGGGACTCCTAGCATGGACGGATGGAGATCTCGAAGCTGTCCGCGGAGGCGCGGGAGCGGCGCAGTGCGGAGATACGGGCGTTCCTGCGGTCGCGGCGGGCGCGTCTGACGCCCGCGGACGTGGGAATGGCGCCCGGGAGCGGGCGGCGCACGCCCGGCCTGCGGCGCGAGGAGGTCGCGGTCCTCGCCGGGGTCGGGGTCTCCTGGTACACGTGGTTGGAGCAGGGGCGGGACATCAACGTCTCGGCCGAGGTGCTGGACGCGGTCGCGCGGGTGCTGCGGCTGGACGCCGCCGAGCGCGAGCATCTGTATCTGCTGGCCGGGCTGAATCCGCCGACGGCGCCGCCCGCCGACCGTTCGGTCCCGGTCGGAATCCGCCGGGTCATCGACGGCTGGCTGCCGCGCCCCGCCTACGTCATCGACCGGCACTGGAAGCTGGTGGCCGTCAACCGGGCGGCCGGGCTGGTGTTCGGCTACGGGGAGCGCGACCACAGCTGCCTGGTCAGCTTCTTCACCAACGCCCAGTTCCGTGCCTCCGTCTGCGGCTGGGAGGACGCCGCACGGCAGATCGTCGGCCTCTTCCGCGCCGACGCGGCGCGCTACCCCGACGACCCCGAGTTCGGCCGGATCGCCGAGGACATGTGCGCCGTCAGTCCCACCTTCGCCACCGTCTGGGCCGAGCACCCGGTGGGGAGCGCGACCGAGGGCGTCAAGTCCCTGGTGCACCCTGCGGCGGGGGAGCTGACGTTCGACTACACGATGCTGCCTGTCGCCGATCTGCCCGGTGCGCGGCTGCTGCTGTACACCCCCGCAGAAGGGACGCCGACGCAGGAGCGGGTGGCCGCGCTGCTGGCCGGGGCACGGGATGAACCGGAGCCCGAATCGGAGCCCGAATCGGAGCCCGAGCCGGTGCCGTAGGCGGCGCGGCCGAGGTCTCCGGCACGGCCCAGCGCCGTGCCCGACGGCGAGGGTGGTGGTGTCGGACCCAGGTTCAGCCGGCACTGCTGCGAACGCGCGCGCCGGTCGAGGATCGTCGGCATGCAGCGATTCACGAACAAGACAGTCCTGATCACCGGCGGCACCAGCGGCATGGGGTTCGCCGCGGCACGACGACTGCTCGACGAGGGCGCCTATGTCGTCCTCACCGGACGCGACGAGGCGCGCCTGGACGCGGCGGTCGAGCGGCTCGGCGCGGCGGAGGGCAGGGTTCTCGCCGTACCGGCCGACGCCGCCTCGCTCAGCGACACCGACGCGCTGATGCGCCGTGTCGAGACCTGGCGCGGCACCCTGGACGCGGTCTTCGCGAACGCGGGGATCGGTGTCTTCAAGCCGGCCACCGAGATCACCGAGGACGACTTCGACCGGACCGTGGACGTCAACTTCAAGGGCGTCTTCTTCACCGTGCAGAAGGCGCTCCGGCTGATGCCGCAGGGCGGCGCCGTCGTCATCAACGCCTCCTGGACCCTGCACCGCGGGCTGCCCGTCGCGGCCGCCTACTCGGCCAGCAAGGCCGCGGTCCACAACCTGGCCCGGACCCTGGGCTCCGATCTGGCCCCGCGTGGCATCCGCGTCAACTCCGTCAGCCCCGGCTACATCGACACCCCCATGTGGCGGGAGGCCAACTCCGCCGACCCGGACGCAGAGGCCCGCAACTCGGCCGAGGTGGCGCTGGGCACGCTCGGCCACCCGGACGACGTGGCGGCGGCCGTCGCCTTCCTCGCCTCCGACGACGCCGCGTACATCACCGGTCAGGACCTGATCGTGGACGGCGGCCTCGTCGGCTCGGTCCCCTCGGGAGCCTGACGGCCCGTGGTCCGCCGACCGGGCTACGGCTCGGTTCGGGCGACGGAGAACGCTCCGGCCCGTGCGGCGAGCGCGGCCGCGCGGGCCGCCTCGGCGGGCAGTTCCGGGTCGGGCTCGGCGTGCAGCAGCACCCGATGGTGGTAGACGGGCGCCGTCGAACTCACCACCAGCTTCCGCGCGTCTACCGGAGGGCTCAGCTCGCCGCGCCGCACCGCCCGGTCCACGACCACCTCGCAGCGCGCGTACCGCTCCTCCCAGAAGCGGCGCAGCGCCCGCGCGGCCTCCTCCGAGCGGAAGGAGGCCGCGATCAGGGCGAGCGCGAGGGACGGCTCCTCCGTCAGCGCCTGCTGCACCTCGTCGTTGAGCGCCCGCAGGTCGCCCTCCAGGGAGCCGGTGTCGGCCGGGCGCCAGTCGTCGTCGCCCGCCGCGTCGAGTACGTCGGCGAGCAGCCCGCCCACGTCCCGCCAGCGGCGGTAGACCGTCGCGCGGTGCACGCCCGAGCGGGCGGCGACGGCATCGACGGTCAGGCCGTCGTACCCGTGCTCAACCAGCAGCGGGCCGACGGCCTCGAGCACCTGTTCGCGGACGCGTGCCGTACGGCCGCCGGGCCGCCGGGAGCCGGGTGGCGGGGGCTCCGGCCCCGACCCCGGCTCCGGCTCCGGTCCCGGCTGTGGCCTCGGCTGCGGAGACCCTGTCGCCTCGTCGTGGCTGTGTCCCCTGCTGTCGCTGCCGCCTTTGTCGTCGCTGCTGTCGCTGCTGTCGCTGCCGTTCCTGTCTCCGCTGTTCCCGGACTTCACCGCAGTCACTTTCCCGTCCTCTCCGCCGCCGGTCCGCCCCGCCTCGTCCGCCTGTCCTCGAAACCCCTTGCCGTGGCGGCGGCGCTGTGCCACTATCTTAACGCGACAGGCGTCGCTGTAAAGGTCGCCGGTCGCGGCCAGCAGAGAAGTCGCACCGACGTGGAAGAGGAACTGCCGATGCTCAACCAGAGCGTTCACCCGGTCCTGCGGTCACTGACCGCCTCACCCTCGATCGCTTTGGAGAGCACCTGTGCCTACCCAGATCACGGCCTCGGCCGTCACGAAGTCGTACGAAGGCCGGACGGTTCTGGACGGGGTGAGCTGCGCGCTCTCCGCGGGTGAGCGGGCCGGGATCGTCGGAGAGAACGGCTCCGGCAAGACGACGCTGTTGCGACTGTTCGCCGGGCACGAGAAGCCGGACAGCGGAGAGATCGTCCTGCACGCCGAGGGCGGTGTCGGCTACCTCCCCCAGGAAGAGACGCTGTCTCCCGAGCTGACCGTCCAGCAGGTCATCGACGGTGCGATGAGCGCGCTGCGCGCCATGGAACAGCGCCTCCGCGCGCTGGAAGCGGCGATGGCGGAAGGCGACACCTCGGCTCTGCGGGAGTACGGCGAGCTGCTGACCGCCTTCGAACTGCGCGGGGGATACGACGCTGAGGCCCGTGTCGAGCGCGCCCTGCACGGCCTCGGGCTGGGCCTGCTTCCCCGTGGGCGGACGGTGGGCGGCCTCTCCGGCGGTGAACGGGTGCGGCTCCGGCTGGCCGCACTGCTGGCCGCGAGCCCGGAGGTCCTGCTGCTGGACGAGCCGACCAACCATCTCGACGGCGCGGCACTGCGCTGGCTCGAAGAGCATCTGCGCTCCCGCCGCGGCACCACGATCGCCGTCTCGCACGACCGCACCTTCCTTGAGCGCGTGACGACGACGCTGCTGGAGGTGGACGCCGACCGCCGCCAGGTCGTCCGCTACGGCAACGGGTACGCGGGCTATCTGGCAGAGAAGGCCGCGGCGCGCCGGCGCTGGGCCGAGGCGTACGAGCGCTGGCGGGCCGAGACGGAGCGGCTGCGCGAGACCGCGGCCACCACGGCGCGGCGAGTGGCGCCCGGCAGGGCGATGAAGGACGGCAACAAGATGGCGTACGACCGGGCGGCCGGACGCGTCCAGCAGTCCCTCGCCAGCCGGGTGCGCAACGCCGAGGAGCGGCTGCGCCGCATGCTGGCCGAGCCTGTGCCGCCCCCGCCCGAACCACTGCGCTTCGCCCCGCCCCTGCGCGGTGCCGGGCTGCGCGGCACGGTGCTGGACGCCGAGGGGATCGGGGTCCGGGGCAGGCTGCCCCGTACGGGGCTGACCGTCGCGGCCGGCGAGCGACTGCTGGTGACGGGGCCGAACGGGGCGGGCAAGAGCACCCTGCTGGGCGTCCTGGCCGGAGAGCTGGCACCCGACACCGGCCGGGTCTCACGCAGGGGACGTATCGGATACCTCCCCCAGGAGCCCGGGTTCGCCGCCGAGGTCGACGAGGCCGGGGCGACGCTGCTGGAGGCGTACGCGCACGGCCGCTCCGGCCCGCTGGAGGAGCACGCCCAACGGCTGCTGTCTCTGGGGCTGTTCGCCGCCGAGCGGCTGGCCGTGCCGGTCTCGCGGCTCTCCACGGGCCAGCGGCAGCGCCTCGCGCTGGCCCGGCTGGTGACCGAACCGGCCGATGTCCTGCTGCTGGACGAGCCGACCAACCACCTCTCGCCCGCCCTGGTCGAGGAGTTGGAGGCGGCTTTGGAGGCATACGACGGCGCGTTGGTCGTCGTCAGCCACGACCGCAGGCTGCGGCAGCGCTGGCGAGGCGCGCAGCTCGCCCTGGAGGAACCGGAAGCGTCGCTCCCCGACACCGAGGGGACGGCCCAGGAGAGGAGCCGTTTGTGAGCCCGAACCGACACGACCCCGCGACGTCCACAGCCGCGCCCGCGCGGGAGGCGTCGGGTGAAGCAGCGCCGGAGGGACCGGGGGAAGCGCCGACGGCGGCGCCGGAAGTGGCTGTGACCACGGTGGCCGCCTTCGGCTCCGAAGCGGGCCCCTACGACGTCGTCACCGGACCGGACGGCGCGCTGTGGGTGACGCTCGTGGCGGCGGGCGCCATCGCCCGCGTCGCCCCGGACGGCAGGACGACGACCTGTGCGCTGGACGACCCCGGCTGCGGTCCGACGGTGATCACACCGGGGCCGGACGGCGCCCTGTGGTTCACCCGCACCAAGGATCACCGTATCGGCCGGATCACGGTGGACGGCCGGGCCGAGTCCTTCGCGCTGCCGACGCCGGAGTGCGGCCCGTTCGGGATCGCGGCGGGTGCGGACGGTGCGCTCTGGTTCACCGAGACCAGCGCTCATCGAGTCGGCCGTATCACCACCGAAGGGGAGGTCACCGAGTTTCCGCTGCCGGTCGGCGAGTGCTTCCCCTCCGCCCTGGTGGCGGGGCCCGACGGCGCACTGTGGTGCACGCTGAACCAGGCCGACGCGGTCGCCCGGGTGGCGCTCGACGGCAGCGTCACCCTGCATCGCCTGCCCACCAAGGGCGCTGCCCCGGTGGGGATCGCCTGTGGCGAGCGGGAGCTGTGGTTCGTGGAGATCGGCGCGGGGCAACTGGGCCGGATCACCCCGGACGGCCGTATCGACGAATTCCCGCTGCCCGACCGCGAGTCCAGACCGCACGCGGTGGCCGTGGCGCCGGACGGCACCTGCTGGATCACCGAGTGGGCCGGGAACCGGGTCGCCCGCCGTGACCCGTCCGGCCATATCTCGGAGCACCCGCTGCCCGTACCGGGATCGGAGCCGCACGGCCTCACCGTAGGGCCGGACGGGGCGCTCCATGTCGCCCTGGAGCTGGGGGAGGTGGTCCGGATCGGTACGGGGACTCCGTAGCGGGCTCCGGGGCGAGGGCCGTCACCGGGCCGGCGGAAATCGGCTGGCCCGGCCGAGGCGGGTTCGCCAGGGTGGAGGGATGACACGCTCGTTCGCGGATCTGGTGGCGGAGGCGGCTTCCGTCTCGGTGGACGGATGGGACTTCTCCTGGCTGGAGGGGCGGGCGACCGAGGAGCGCCCCTCATGGGGCTACCAGCGGCACAGCAGCGCCCGGCTGGCCACCGCCTCCGCCGCGCTGGACCTCCAGACCGGGGGCGGTGAGGTGCTCGCGGAGGCGGAGAAGCTGCCGCCCGTGATGGCCGCTACCGAGTCCTGGCCGCCGAACCTCACCAAGGCGACCGCGCGGCTGCGCCCCCGTGGGGTGGTCGTCGTCGCGGACACCGACGAACCGCCGCTGCCGTTCGCCGACGGCGCGTTCGACCTGGTGCTCAGCCGCCATCCGGTACGGACCTGGTGGTCGGAGGTCGCGAGGGTGCTGGAGCCGGGCGGCAGCTATCTGGCCCAGCACGTGGGCCCGGCGTCGGTGTTCGAGCTGGTGGAGTTCTTCCTCGGTCCGCAGCCCGAGGCGCGGGAGCGGCGGCGGCCCGAGGACGAGCGGGCGGCCGCCGAGGCCGCTGGGCTGGAGGTGGTGGACCTGCGGTCCGAGCGGCTCCGTATGGAGTTCTTCGACATCGGCGCGGTGGTCTACTTCCTGCGCAAGGTGGTGTGGATGGTCCCGGGCTTCACCGTGGAGCGCTACCGCGACCGCCTGCGGGAGCTGCACGACCGGATCGGGACCGAGGGCCCGTTCGTGGCCCACTCGGCGCGCTTCCTCATCGAGGCGCGCAAGCCGGCTTGATCCGGTGCCGACCCGGCCGCGTTCGTTCCCGCGCAGGTCCGTGGCTCACTCTGCGCCGAAGAGCTCCAGCAGCTCCCGCTTCTCGAACATCCGGGCCGTCTCCACGGCGGAGGGCGTCCCCGCCTGCGGGTCGGCGCCCGCGTCGACCAGGATCCGCACCACCTCGTCCTCGCCCTTGAAGACCGCGCCGGCGAGCGGGGACTGGCCCCGGTCGTTGACGCGGTCGGGGTCGGCGCCCTGGGCGAGGAGGGCGCGGACGGTCTCCGGGTGGCCGTGGTAGGCGGCCAACATCAGGAGGGTGTCGCCCTTGTCGTTGCTCAGGTTCGCCGGGACGCCCGCCTTGACGTAGGCGGCGACGGTGTCCGTGTCGCCGTGCCGGGTCAGGTCGAACACCTTCTGGGCCAGTTCCAGGACCTCGGGGTCGTGTGCGGGTTCGTCGCTCGCGGGGGTGGGTGCGTCACTCATGGGGCCAGCGTACGGAGGGAGGACGGCCGAAGGCTGCTTTGGCCGGTGCCCGGTAGGGCTCACACGTGGGCCAGCGGGTCGACCGTGAGCAGTATGTCGCGCAGCGAGGCCACCACCCACTCGGCGCCGGCGCGGCGCAGCTCCCGCTCCTTGCGTTCGTTGCGTGCGTAGCCCACGAAGCCGACTCCGGCGGCCCGCGCCGCCGCGACATCCCGCTCGGAGTCCCCGATCATCACCGCTTCGGCGGCATCGGTGCCCGCCGCGTCCAGGGCCCGCAGCACACAGTCCGGGTCGGGCTTCAGCTTGGGCGCCGCTCCGTCGCAGACCCGGCCGCACACCCGGCTGGGGGCACTTCCCGGCCGCCGAGCGGGGGAGAAGGCCTCCAGCAGCGAGCGCCCGGCGAGGTAGCACTCGACGGCCTCGCCGGAGTTGTCGGTGGCGACGGCGACCGTACGTCCCGTGGCGCACAGGGTGCGTACGAGCGTGTCGGCGTATCCGGTGGGGAAGGCCACCTCGGCGGCGGCGACCTCTTCCAGCGTCAGGGACCGTTCCATCCGCTGTGCGCTCTGCGGCTCCAGCAGCGTCGGGTCGTCGAAGGCGGCGGTCAGCAGCCGCAGGGGGTCGGTGGTCTCGGGCCAGGACCCGGCGGAGCCGTCGGAACCGGCCGCGTACGCGGCGCGGAGCCGGCCGGCGACCGAGGCGGCGGTGCGCCTGGCGAAGAGGTGGCACAGCGGTCCGTCGAAGTCGAATATCACGCACTGTGCCGAGCTGATCTGACGCTCCACTGCCGCCACCATCCTCTGTGTCCCCGTTGGTTGGCCGGTGGGCGTACGCGCCCGTACCGGCCCAGTGCCTTCGGTCAGGCAGGCAGTGATTGTCGCAGGCTCGGCCGCGCGCGGTCAGCGGCTGTCGGGCCCCGATCGACGGTCCGTCGGCGCGGCGCGGAGTTGCGACCCGGCGTGGAGTTCCGACGATGCGCGGAGTTGCGACCCGGTGCAGAAATCCGCGTACGCCAGTTCGACGGCGCCCGGGCTCGGTACGTCGCTCAGCTCCAGCGGCTCGGCGGCGCGTACCAGGACGTCGTGCACCAGCTTGGCCGCCTGCCCCAGTTGACCGGCGAAGGCGGGCGAGCCGACGGCGTCGGCGACCGCGACGGCCTGCCGCACCACGTCGGTGAAGACGGACTGGGCCCGCTTGTAGTCGAGGTAGCGCGGCAGGTCCTCGGCCAGCCGCGCGTCGGCTCCGGGCAGCAGCGGGGCGACGGTCCGCTGCCACTCCTCGACCACTCGGGCCTGCTGGGAGGCGGGGTAGTCCATCAGATACAGGTGCGTCGCCAGGTCGTAGAGCGGGTCCCCGAAGGAGGCCAGCTCCCAGTCGATGGTCCACAGTGCGTCGGCGTGATCGACGATGAAGTTGGCCCGGTGCAGGTCACCGTGGAGAAGGCAGACGGGACGGGCGCCCATCCGCGCTGCCTCTGCCGCCAGTCGCGAGCCGGGCCCCAGCGCGTCGGGCGGGATGCCGAGGCGTGCGAAGAGCGGGCCGAAGCGCGGGAGGCGTGCGCGGTAGGCGCGCTCGCGCGTGAAGTCGAGCAGCACACGCGGAAACCCGGCGCTGTCGCTCTCGCCGTTGCTCTCGCCATCGCTTTCGCCGTCGCTCTCGCCCGCCGTGAGCCGACGGGCCCGTACGTCGCCGGGGCGCAGCCGGCACAGCGAGGCGAACCGTTCCATGATCTGCCGCAGATGGACGGGTGCGACGGGCCGGCCACAGGGGGAGAGCGACGCAAGGGTGCGGCCCTCGATGAACCCGTGGAAGACGGTCCCGGTCGAGTGGACCCGGTGGACGGGCGGGACGCGCGGTACGCCGAGCCGGGCGAGCTCCAGCAGCAGCTCGTCCTCGGAGGCGAAGTACCGCCGGTCGAACCAGAGGGCTCCCTGCCGGGGTTCGCCGATCTTCACCCGCCCCAGCCGGGTCAGCTCGCCCTCGGGCCTGACGACGTACCACTCGCGGTGGTAGCCGGCCAGCGGCCCGTCCACGGCGCCGACGGCTGTGGCCTGTCGCAGGGCGGGTGAGGTCATCGGCGCTGTCCTCGGGGCGGGTGGGCTGGGCCACGGAGATCACCGGGGTGCGGGAACTGTACCGGCTGCCCCCCGTCCGCCTCTCGCGGCTCCCTATCCGATCACCCGAAGGCCTGTCACCCGAAGGCCTGTCACCCGAAGGGAACGGCGATGGTGGTCCAGAGCGAGTCGAAGAACTCCTGCGACTCCTCGACGAAGCTCGCCTCCTGTTCGTCCCGTGCCTCGGGGCCCCGGACGGAGCGGAAGAGCTTGGCGGTCAGCCCGAGGACGTCATAGAGGGCGAGTTGCTCGCCCTCGAAGGCGGCGTCCTCGTTCTTGACCACCTGGTAGTAGCCGATGAGGGCCTCGTCGCCGTTGAGCAGGTAGAGCTTGTGGGTGGGGGTGAGGGGCACCGCGCGGACGGTCAGCGAGACGTCGGTGCCGAACTGGGAGAGGGAGCTGAGGGAGTTGCTGAGGGCATTGACGTAGGTGGTCTGTATCTGGTGCAGCCGCTCCCTGGGCTTGGGGTCTTCCGGGTCGTCGATCAGACGGGGCAGGGCCAGCCGCGCCCCGAGGCTGGGGATCAGGACCCGGGCCGTGACCGAGCGGGGGGTGAGCTGGCGGTCCATGACCTGCCGTACGGGCCAGGCCAGGGCGTTGTTGAGGGTCTCGGTGGTGAGCGAGAAGGCGTCGATGACGACGTTCTCGGCCTGAAATGCCTCGTGGAGGCGGTCCGTCAGCTCCACACCGGCGCTGCGGGGGGCGTCCGCGTGGTGGGTGGGTTCGGCCACGGTCGGTGAGGCGCCCCGGCCCACATGTTCCAGGAGGCCCTCCTGGGCGAGCGCGGAGAGGGCCTCGCGTACGGCGCTGCGGCCTACGGAGAACTCGGCCTCCAGCTCCCGCTGGGTGGGCAGACGGGTACCGGGCTGGAGATTTCCGGTCCGGATGCGCTCACGGAGAGTGTCGGCGACCACGTCGCGCGGGCGGCGGCCGCTTGCGGAGGTCGGCTTCCTGGTCACGCGATGACCATACAACTTCCGGTCATCAGGCGTTAGTTGTCAGGGAGATGTTTTCGAATGGTGGACAAGTGGGCATGTAGTAATCGAGTTGGTCGCCAACTTCTGAACCTGGCAGCCAGGTGTGCCAACCAGTCCCGTTCTGCTCCTTGGTCGGCCCTGAGCCATCCGCCCGTCCGATGACGCATGGGCGAACTCCGCATTCCCAGCACAGCCGTTCCTCTCGTGCCTGAGAAGGAGGGACCGCCATGCCACTCCTCGCGCTCGCCGTAGCCGTCGCCGTCGTCGCCTTCGAACAGCTTCTCCAGGTGCGCTACGGGGTCCTCGGCCTCGTGGGCTTTCTGCTGCTGAGCATCGGCATCAAAGCCCGGCACACCGGATGCAGCACCGCCGGAGCCCTGGTGATAGCCACCTTGCTGCTCCATCCCTGACCGCACGGGGCGCTCGCCCCGACCACGGGGCCGCTGTCATGCCGCCTTCCCCTCCCATCAACCCACGCCACGGGGAAGGCGGCTTGACGACGGCACGCTTGTTCGCCCCCTCCGCTGTGCCGATGAGGGGGCGCAGCCTCAGAACACGTCCGGGCACCACGGCCGTCGGGCCGTGTGGAAGAGGACCTCCGCGCGCTGTGCGGCACCCTCGCGGTGCTCGGCCAGCCGGCCCAGCGCCGCCAGCCGCATGGGCGATTCGTCCCCCAGGAACAGCGCACCCAGTTCGGAGACGTCCAGCGAGAGTTCCGGGTCTTCCGTCGTGGCCGCACACCGCGCCCCGCCACCCGGTCCGTCCGTCTCCAGCTTGAAGCGCCCGCCCGCGTAGCCGTCCTTGTCCCGCACCTGGAGCACCAGCGTGCCCGCGACGGGGTAGCTGCGGGCGGTCAGCATCCGCGGTACGTCCAGCGGCCGGATCCACAGCCAGTCGGCGTGGGTGACGGTGCGCGCGGCGCGCGGGTCCGGCAGCAGCAGCGGCAGGATGTCGTCCGGGGCGCGCAGACCTGTCCGCACCCGCTGCACCCAGTCCATCGCCAGGACGAACCGCCACAGCGCGGCCTCCCCGGCGGCCGTGGTGGCGAACAGGTCCCGCACCGTCACGGTCTGCTCGGGCTGCTTGGCCTGCCATACGTTGTCTGAGGTGTAGGTCACCCCGCCCTGGGGCTGCCCGTCGGCGTCGCGGTAGACGGCGTGGAAGGCGGGGGTGAAGCCGTCGTCCGGGAAGCGCAGGTCGCCGGTGGCCAGCCGCCACCACTTCTCGTCGCGGTCGACGGCGCCCTGCCGCTGCGCCCCGGTGCGGAACCGCTCGTGGACGGCGGGCAGCAGCTTGCGGAACTCGGCGGCGTCCACCAGCTCGACTCGTCCGCCGTCCCCCAGGTCGGCCGGGCCCGCATAGCGCCGGTCCAGGCCCGTACGGGAGATCAGCACCTCCCACTCGGTGGTCCAGGCCGCCGGGCCGAAGCCGTACCGCCCGTAGATCGGGTACTCGGCCGCGATCAGGCTGGCGCACGCGTCCCCGCGCTCCTTGGCCGCGCTCAGCGCGTTCGCCATCATCCCGGTCAGCAGCCCGCGCCGCCGGTGGGTGGGCGAGACGGTGACGGCGGTGACCGCGCACGCGGCCGGCGTCGCCCCGCCGGGAACGGTCATCGACTGCGGCATCGTCCGGAAGGTGGCCACGCACCGGCCGCCGTCGAAGGCGCCCTGGACACGGGCCAGGTCGGTGCCCAGCGCACGGACCTGCGCTTCCTCGTCGGTGACGACCGGCCCGCGGAAGAACCCGGTCGAGACGGCGCGCAGCCACTCGGGGTACTCCTCGGGACCAGCCAGAGTGCGGATCTCGACACGGTTCACCATGCGATCACGCTAGGCGTACGCCGGGCGGGCCGCACCCGGATTTTCCCGGCCCCGCGGGTGCCGTCAGAACGCCGCGCGGACCTCGCCGACCCGCACGCCGCCGCCCAGGATCGGAACCGTCCCGATCCGCTCCAGCACCGGCGAGCTCACCCCCAGATGGACGGAGAGCGCCCGGGCCAGCACGGGGCCCAGCGCCCGGCCGGCGCCGTCCTCGACCTTGAACGCGAGGGCGCGCCCGTCCGGCAGCGCGAACCCCTGCACCGCCTCGGCACCCATCTTGCTGACCGCGCCGGGCAGTTCCCGCATCAGTCGGCTGTCGTGCCGGCGGGTGCCGCCCACGTACTCGGGGTGGGCGCGCATCGCCTCGGCGACCCGTCCCTCGGGGGTCTGCGGCGAGGCCAGGGCCAGCGCACGGTAGCCGCGTGCGAGGCCGGTCAGCGAGACGGCCATCAGCGGGGCGCCGCAGCCGTCCACACCCGTGTGCGCCACGGGGTCGCCGGTGTTCTCCTCCAGCGTCTCGCGGACCAGCTTCTGCAGCGGGTGGTCGGGGTCGAGATAGCTGTCCACGGGCCAGCCGTTGGCCCGGCAGGCGGCGAGCATCGCGGCGTGCTTGCCGGAGCAGTCCATGGCCAGCGGGGTGCGGGTGGAGCCCGCCGCCAGGAACGCCTCCGCCTCCTCCTCGTCCAGCGGGAGGGAGGCCGGGCACTTCAGATGGGACTCGGCCAGCCCGTGCTCGGCGAGCATCGTGCGCACCAGGTCGAGCTGGAAGCCCTCCCCGGAGTGGCTCGCGGCGGCCAGCGCCAGCCGTTCGCCGGCCAGCTCCAGCCCCGAGCGCAGCACGGCCGACGCCTGGAACGGCTTGTTCGCCGAGCGGGGGAAGACCGGCGCCTCCGGGTCGCCCAGCGCGCAGATGACGCTTCCGTCGGCCGCCAGCGCCACCAGCGAGCCCCGGTGCTGCCCCTCGGTGAAGCCGGACCTGACGACCTCGGCGAGCACGGGGAGTATCTCGGGCATCTCGGGACCTTCCAGTGGTGAACGCCGGGGTGCGGCGTACGGGGCAGACGGATGTGACCCTTCACCGTAACCGGACTCGCGACGGCGCAGAACGGACACCCCTCCCGGAACCGTACGGACACCCCTCACCGAACCGCCCCGACCGTTCACGCATCCGCTGTGCCTGCCCCCTGGGCCCCCGGCCTACGGCAGCAGGTCGTCCACCTGTGCCTCTCCCTCCCGGTACCGGCGGGCGATCTCCGAGCTGCACTCGTCGGCCGTGTGCTGGAGGGACTGGCGGCGGCGCGAGACCTGTTGCTCGTAGCGGACGAGCCGGGCCATCGCGTCGTGCAGCTCGCCGTCCGTACGGGCCTCGAGGTCGCTCAGCTCCACCTCGGCCAGCATCTCCTCGGCCAGCGTGCGGTACTCCTCGCTGCGCGGTGCGGCGAGTGTCACATGCCGCGCCGAGGAGCGGTGGCTGGGCGGGTCGTCGGCGAGGATCTGCGGCAGCAGGTCGAGCAGCGGTGACCCCGGCGAACTGCGCCGGGCCAGTTCGGCACGGAGGATGTCGATACGCCCCTGGAGCAGTCTGCGTACATAGCTCAGATCCGCCTCGTCCTGCTGAGCCGAGCGCCGCAGGACCCGCAGTTCGCGCAGGCACAGCGCGTGCAGATCCGGCTGCTCCGGCTCACGCAGGGCCTCCAGGGCCCCGGACTGTCGCGGCGTCCGGGACCGGCCCGCTCCGGTTGTGCTCATGGGCTTGTGTCCCCTCATCCCCATTGCGCGGTACTTGCTGAACGCACCGCGTGTGCGCATCGTGCCACTCTGTGCCCCTTGCGCGCACCGCTCCTCACCCGCCGGACGGTGGCCGTGCGCCCGCCGAACGGCGGCACGGCATCATGGCGGTCATGCGAGCAGTGGTGCAGAGAGTGGACGGCGCGCACGTCACCGTGGACGGCGAGACCGTTGGTCAGATAGTCGGCGAAGGCCTGTGCGTGCTGGTCGGAGTCACGCACGACGACACGAAGGAGAAGGCGGCGCAGCTCGCGCGCAAGCTGTGGTCCGTGCGGATTCTGCACGAGGAGAAGTCGTGTTCGGACATCGGAGCGCCGCTGCTGGTGATCAGCCAGTTCACTCTCTACGGTGACGCGCGCAAGGGGCGGCGGCCCACCTGGAACGGTGCCGCGCCCGGTGATGTCGCCGAGCCCATGGTCGACGAGGTGGTCGCGCAGCTGCGGGCGCTGGGCGCCACCGTGGCGACGGGCGTCTTCGGCGCCGATATGAAGGTGTCCCTGACGAACGACGGCCCCTTCACCGTGCTGCTGGAGGTGTGAGGGCCGCCACGTGGTCAAGGGGCCTCAGCGCGTCTCAGGGAGCGACGACCACTTCCTGCGCGGCGGCGGTGGCGTCCGGGCCGACGATCAGCTCGGCGTCCGGATCGACGTTCCGCTTCACCAGCGCCAGCGCGATCGGCCCCAGCTCGTGGTGGCGGGCCGAGGTGGTGACGAACCCGATCTGCCGCCCTTCCAGACCCTGGGCAGCGAGCCGTACGGCGTCGCCGTGCACCGGGAGGCGCACCTCGCTCCCGTCCAGGTGCAGAAAGACCAGCCGCCGGGGCGGTTTCCCCAGGTTGTGGACGCGCGCCACCGTCTCCTGGCCGCGGTAGCAGCCCTTCTCCAGGTGCACGGCCGAGCCGATCCAGCCCACCTCGTGGGGGATGGTCCGGTGGTCGGTCTCCATGCCCAGCCGGGGCCGCCGCGCCTCGACGCGCAGCGCCTCGTAGGCGAGTACCCCGACGGCCGGCCCGTGAGCGGCGGCGAAGCCGGTCAGCTCGCCGCGCGGCAGGAACAGGTCCCGCCCGAACGAGGTCTCCCGTACGGCCAGGGCGCTTTCCGGCACCTCGGCGATGGAGCCTGCGGGCAGGTGGACGACGGCCACGTCCGGTGTCCGGTCGGCGATCTCGACGCGGTAGAAGAACCGCATGCTCTCCAGGTAGGCGATCAGCTCGCCCTGCTTGCCGGGTTCGGTGTGCATCCACACCGTCGTCCCGTCATCGACGAGTTGCAGCGCCTGTTCGATGTGCCCGTTCGCGGAGAGGATCAGCGCGTCGGTGGCCTGCCCGGGCGGGAGCTGTTCCACGTGCTGGGTCAGCAGCAGGTGCAGCCAGGAGAGCCGGTCCTCGCCGGAGACGGTGACCACGCCGCGGTGTGACAGGTCCACGAATCCGGTCCCGTCGGCGAGGGCGCGCTGCTCCTTGAACAGGTCGCCGTAGTGGGCCGCCACGCCCGCGTCGGGGGCTTCGGCCGCCACCGCGCCGGGCAGGGTCAGCAGCGGGCTGGGGGCGGGAGCGGGGGCGCTGTTGCTCGAACTGCTGGAGGACATACGCCCAGCCTACGACGGGCTACGTGGCACCCCGTGGCTTGCCGGCGGCCGGTCCGCTCCCGCCGCCTTCGCCATCCCCCTCGGCACCGGCTGCCCGGTCGGCACCGGCTGCCCGGTCGTCATGGGCGGCCCCGCCGGACTCCGCGCCGCACTTCTCGCACTGCCCGAAGATCGCGAAGTGCTTCATGTCCGTCTCGAAGCCGAAGCGTTCCCGCAGGGCCCTGGTGAAGGGCTCGGCGACGGACAGATCGGCCTCGATGACGTCGGTGCAGTCCCGGCAGACCAGGTGCATATGGTGATGCCGGTCGGCCAGGTGGTAGGTGGGCGCGCCGTGCCCGAGGTGCGCGTGGGAGACCAGGCCCAGCTCCTCCAGGAGCTCCAGCGTGCGGTAGACCGTCGAGATGTTGACGCTGCCGGCCGTGCGGCGGACCTCGGCGAGGATGTCGTCGGGGGTCGAGTGCTCCAGCTTGTCCACGGCCTCCAGCACGAGCTGGCGCTGCGGAGTGAGCCGGTACCCGCGCGCCCTGAGGTCGCTCTGCCAGTCGGTGGTAGCCACGGGGTCCAGTGTAGAAGCGGCGCGGGTCCGGGTGCCCCCGTGGCACCCGGACCCGCGCTACTGGAAGAAGAAGGGGTCAGTTCTGACCGGCCTTCTTCCGCTTGGCGGCGAAGACGGCCAGGCCACCGATCACGACGAGCGCACCGGCACCGCCGACGAGCAGCGGCGTGTTGGAGCTGCTGCCGGTCTCGGCGAGGTCGCCGCCCTTGCCGCTGTCGCCCTTGTCCGAGCCGCCCGCCGGCGCCGGGGTGTTGGCGTCGGAGGCGTCGTCACTGGGCTTGGACGGCTTGCTGGTGGGCTTCTGCGTGGGCTCCGAGGGCTTCGACGGCTTGTCGGAGGGCTTCTCGGTCGGCTTCTGGGTGGGCTTCTCGGTCGGCTTGGGCTTGTCGGGGTTCCAGTCCGGAGCGTTGACCGAGTAGTTCATGGTCTTGGTGTTGTTGCTGGTGTCCGGGTCCGGCTTGTCGCCCTTGATGCTGGTGCGCAGCGTCTGCTTCTCACCGGAGATGAAGCCCGGGATGTTGACGACCTCGGCCTCGTCGTTGTCCGCCTTCAGGTCGAACGAGACGACGACCTGCTTGTCGCTGAGGGACTTGACGGTGAGGTTGTGGTTGTACGCCTTGCCCCCTTCGAGGTCACGCTTGAAGGACGGCTTGTTGCCGTTCTTACGGGTGTCGAAGTGGACGTTCTTGACCCCCGTGACGGTGAGGGTGGCCCGGGTGGCTTCGGGGCCGGTGTTGCCCACCGTGATCGAGAAGCCGTCCTTGACCTCGCCGGTGCTCCGGTTGTAGAGGAAGCCGGTCGCGGCACCGGAGTGGAGGTCGGCGCCGCTGTCGTACGCGAACGCGCCTGCTGCGGTGGCCAGTTGGGCGACACCGAGTCCGCCGAGCAGCGCAGCGGTGGCGGCGGCGGAAGTAATGCGAGAACGATTCACAGAAGTGCCTTTTCCCCGTTGGGCAGCCGAGCGCAGCGGCGAGCGGGCGCGGGAAACGCGCGGCTCGGCCTCGCCGGCACTCGCGCCGGTGAATGGATTAACGCCATTCTTATCACTCGGAGGAACGCATTAGCTCGTCGACGCAGGGCGACCGGCAATCGACCCTACGTATTCGCATAGGCTGTGACCTGGGGTTGTGCCACGCGCGCGGGGTCGAAAGAGAGTTCCCGAACCCCGCCGTGAACGAGGTGCTATTTCACAGCTTTCACAATCGTGACACCGCCGAGACGTCCGACGACTTGTCAGTTTCCCCGTCGGTGGGCGGAAGTTCAGCAAACAACAATCAACGAGCCGGGCAGCGGTTCGCCGACGGCAGGCCCGGAAAAGGTCAGCGGAAAAAGGCGATTCCGTCGTCGGGAAGATCCACGACGTCCTTGGCCCATTCCTTGGGGTCGACGACCTTCTTCAGATGCGCCGACATATAAGGCCGCAGCGGCACCTGGGGCGTGGCCTTCTCGCCCACCCACATCAGGTCGCCGTTCACATAGCCGTACAGCCGCTTGCCACCGCTGTACTCGCCCGCTGCGGCGGTGCGGGCCACCGCGTCGGTCGCCAGATCGATCTGGGGCTTCTTCTCGGCCAGCTCGCCGTACCAGACCTCCGCGATGCCCTGATCGCGGATCATCACGACCTCGATCTTGCGGTCCTTGTCGATCCGCCAGTAGCCCGTCTCCGTCTCCAGGGGTCGGACCTTCTTCCCCTCAGCGTCCAGCTCCCAGGAGTGCGAGATGTACTCCAGGAAGTCACGTCCGTCGTGGGTGAAGGTGAGCTCCTGCCCGAAATTGCACTTGCTCTCCTCACCCTGCTGGTCGTCGAGCGCGGCCACGCCGGCCCCGGTCCAGTTGCCGAGGAGGAAGGCGAGGGGGACGAGGTCCGGGTGGAGGTCGGACGGAATCTCGATCATGGAGCTGGTCGATCCCTAGCTGTGGCGGGGGTGGCGAGCGCTCAGCGCTGGCCCTGGTAGAGCTTCTTGAAGGTCAGCCCCGCGAAGGCCACGGTGCCGACGCAGACCAGGACCATCAGGGCGGTGAAGAATGCCTCAAGCACGGGGTGGGTCTCCTTGCGCGGTGTTCGGTGACGCGACCGAGTCTAGTCGTGGTCGCCGGGAACGCCTGTGAGGGGTCTCTCGGCGGAGCCCTCGGCCCGCGGCCTCAGCGGACGCCCCGGCAGACGACTCGGCAGACGAGGGCCTGCACGTCAGTAGACGAGGGCCTGCACGCCCTCGGGCATGATCTCGCTCACGAACAGCTGAGCGCCCGCGATACGGACCCCTTCGATGACGTCCTTCTCCTCGATGCCCCTGCGGGCCGCGCACTGGGTGCACAAGGTGATACGGCCGCCCGCCTGGACCGCTGCCATCAGATCGGGCAGCGGCGCCGCGTGCGGCAGCTCGAACTCCGCGGCGCGCCCCGGGAGGGCGAACCAGGCGGACTCGCCGGTCAGCCACAGGCTCACCTCGGTGCCGCTGGCCGCCGCGACGGAGGCCACCGTGAAGGCCTGCGAACACCTCTCGGGCGCGTCCGCGCCCGCGGTGACCTTGATGACGAGCTTGTTCCGGGATGTCATACGTCAAGCATATGGGGGCTCCGCCCGTGGGCCCCGCCGCCGGGACCCAGGGACGGAGCCCCCGGGGAAGAGCCGGGTCAGACCGCGATGGTGACCTCGGCGAGCCCGCCGTCCTGGGCCACAACGGTCCGGTCGGCGGTGCCGCCGGGCACCAGCGCGCGGACCGTCCAGGTGCCCTCGGCCGCGTAGAAGCGGAACTGGCCGGTGGCGGAGGTCGGAACCTCCGCGGTGAACTCACCGGTCGAGTCCAGCAGCCGCACGTAACCGGTGACGGGCTCCCCGTCACGGGTCACACTGCCCTGGATGGTGGTCTCACCGGGCTTGATGGTGGAGGCGTCGGGGCCGCCGGTCTGTGCTCCGCACATGAGAGGGGTCCTTTCGGGAGGGAGGGGAGGGCCCGCGGTGGCCGCGAGGGTCAGTTGGAGCCGAGCTCGACGGGGACGCCGACGAGCGAGCCGTACTCGGTCCAGGAACCGTCGTAGTTCTTGACGTTCTCCTGGCCCAGCAGCTCGTGGAGCACGAACCAGGTGTGCGCGGAGCGCTCACCGATGCGGCAGTAGGCGATGGTGTCCTTGCCCAGGTCGACGCCCTCGGCCTGGTACAGCTCCTTGAGGTCGTCGTCGGACTTGAAGGTGCCGTCGTCGTTGGCCGACTTCGACCAGGGGATGTTGCGGGCGCTGGGCACGTGGCCCGGGCGCTGCGACTGCTCCTGCGGCAGGTGGGCCGGGGCCAGCAGCTTGCCGCTGAACTCGTCGGGAGAGCGCACGTCCACCAGGTTCTTGCTGCCGATCGCGTCGACGACCTCGTCGCGGAAGGCGCGGATGGAGGTGTCCTGCGGCTTGGCCTTGTACGTGGTGGCCGGGCGCTCGGGCACCTCGGCGACCAGGTCGCGGGAGTCCAGCTCCCACTTCTTGCGGCCGCCGTCGAGGAGCTTGACGTCCTGGTGGCCGTAGAGCTTGAAGTACCAGTAGGCGTAGGCGGCGAACCAGTTGTTGTTGCCGCCGTAGAGCACGACGGTGTCGTCGCCTGCGATGCCCTTGGCGGACAGCAGCTTCTCGAAGCCTTCCTGATCCACGAAGTCGCGGCGCACCGGGTCCTGGAGGTCCTGCTTCCAGTCGATGCGGATCGCGTTCTTGATGTGGTTCTTGTCGTAGGCCGAGGTGTCCTCGTCGACCTCGACGATCACCACCTTCGGGTCGTCGATGTGGGCCTCGACCCAGTCGGCGTCGACCAGAACGTCGCTGCGGCTCATGCTGTCTCTCCTCGTGAGGTGGGTGGATGCGGCGGAGGCGGGCGAACAGGGGTACGCGTACGCGGCGGCGCGGGCGGCGCCGTTGTGGGCCGGGTGCACGATTTGTGCGGCCGTGCGCCGTGCGCGCGGCGGTGCGCGCGGAGTCGTATGCGGAACTGCTCTGCGGCGCGCTGCGGGGGCGGCGCCGGAGGCGCTGTGCGTCGGCGGAACGCGCGGACGGTCAGCGGGTCAGCGGGAGCCGCGACAGAGCATGGCGGCGATGCGGCACAGGTCCACTGCCCGGCGCTTCGTGAGGTCCGCCTGTCGCTTCATGCGGTCGATCGTAAGGACGAGGGCGGGCCTGTGTCACCGCCGATCCGCGATGTGAGACGGGTTCGTCCGCTATGTGGGAGTGATCGCGGGGAGAGGGGCCGGGGTGACGCGCCTCGGTCGCCGTTCGTCTCGGATACCGGACGCAAGGTCTCGCGCCTGCGTACCCGGCGACGTGGGCTGCGCTTGCCAGCGCAGGGGAGGGCGGCACGCGCCCCGTCAGGGGCGCGGGGAACTGCGCGACCAGCCACGACGTACCCGCAGCCTGCGACGCGCAGCGAGGGGCAGCCTCTGCTCAGCCGGCCAGATGGACATCCGTGCCGGACATGGAGACGTCCACCCCGTCCTTCGTGGTCTCGACCTTCTCCAGCTTCAGCCCCTCGGGCAGCCGGTCGATCGTGCGGTCGAAGTCGATCTTCTTGCGGATCGCTTCCTCGACGCCGGGGATCTTCGAGCCGGGAACCTCGTCGGCGTGCAGCCGCACCGTGTTGCCGCCCGTCACACTGACGGTGCTGTAGACGCTCCGCTCCAGGGTGCGGCCCACCATCGGCAGGGCCACAGCGGCGCTGACCTTCACCTGGTCCTTGCCGGAAGTGCTCTTACCGCCGTAGCTGACCCGCACGCCGTCGTCCGCCGCCTTGGTCAGATCGGCGTAGGACAGATGCACGGTGCCGGTGGCCCGCTCGGCGACCGCGGAGCCGAAGTTGTTCGACAGCTTCACGTCCCGGGCCTCCATGCTCACCTTGCTCAGCCGCACCTGGCGGTCGCTGGTGGTGGCGGTGACGCCCTCGACCTCGACCTTCACCTTGTCCAGGTCCTTGGCGAGCACCTGGGTCAGGAAGGGGAAGCCCTCGATGGACACGGACGGTTCGCCGGACGAGGCGGAACCGAGTTGGCCCTTCAGCTTCTTCGCCACCTCGTCCTCCGCGAGGTTCACCGCGACGCGGTCGGCCGCCACGAAGAGCCCGGCGAGTACCACCAGGATCACAAGCAGTATGCGAAGTGCGCGCATCGCGTCCGTATCCCCCCAGGAGTCGGCTGGCCACGAGCCGGTCGGCCAAGTCGGCCGGCTAGCTGCGAGCGTAACCCGCAAGGAGCGGTATCAGGCCAGGGGCTGGTGTGACGGACGAGGCCGGTGGGGCGTTGTTACAGCAGGGTGCGGCCCAGCAGATACAGCGCCGGAGTGGCCAGGGTGAGGGGGAGCGCGACGCCCGCCGTCATGTGCACGAACCGGGAGGGCCAGTCGTAACTGGCCACCCGCAGCCCCAGCAGCGCGCAGACGCCCGCGCCCAGGCCGGTCAGCACGCCCGTCACCGTGTCCACCCCTGTGAGCTGGCCCGTCGCGGCTCCGGCCCCCGCCGCCGCGGCGAGCGCGAACAGCACCGAGACCGGGCCGGGCAGCGGAACGACGCGTGCGAGCGTTCCCACCGCGACGGCCGCGGCGCCCACCGTCACGGCGTCGGGCTCGGTGGGGAGCAGACCGGCGGCCAGCACGGTCAGACCGATGGCGGCGAAGCCCGCGGTGAGCGCGTACAGGCGCTCGTCGGGGCTGGAGTTGTTGCGCAACTGCAGCACGAGCGAGAGCACGCACCAGACCCCTGCCGCGCCGAGCAGCACCGTGGGCGCGTTCGCCGAGCCGTCGGTCAGCAGCAGCCCGGCGTCGGCCGAGAGCCCCGCCACGAACGCCAGCGCGATGCCCTGCCGGGCCGGCCACATTCCGTTGAGCCGGTACCAGCCCGCCGCCGTCAGCGCCTGGAGCAGTACGAGGGCGCCGGCGAGCGCGCCCTGCCCCAGCGGCGCGGTGACCGCGAGCAGCGCCGCCAGCACCGTGGTGACGGCTGCGGGCTGGAACCCCGGTGCGATGATCGGCGACCCGGTGCGCTGCCGCGCCCCCGACGGCGCCGAGGGCACACCGACGGCCTCCGGGCCGGGGCCGGGCTGCGGCTGCGGGGCCGGGGCCGGGGCCGGGGCGGGCGCCTGCACACCGTAGGGCTGCGGCTGAGGCTGGGGCCCCGGTTGCGGCTGCGGTTGCGGCTGTGGCTGGGCTTGGGGCTGAGGCATCGGCAGTGGTTCCGAGCGGTCTTCCGGTGGGAGGGGTCCGGGCGCCCCGGGCCAGGGCGAGCCGGTGGGTTCGGGCAGCGGCTGGTGCGCCGGTGGCGCCTCGTGCGGCAGTACGCCGTCCCAGGAGGCCCCCTGCGACAGCTGCGGCGGCTGCGGGAGGTGGGGCGGCGGAGGCGCGTCGGCCCGGGTCACTTCATAGGTGACGTCGTACGCCGGGGACACCGGGTCATACGAGGCGTTGTACGCCGCGTCGTACACCGCGTCGTACGACGCGTCATACGTCCCGTCCTGGCCCGCCGGGTAAGAGCCGTCATACGCGTAGGAGCCGTCATACGCGCCCCGGTGCGCCCCGTAGGGCTCCTCGTGCCGGCCGTCGTTCATCGGGCCCCTCCGGCGAACGGGGGGAGGACCTCGACGGTGCCGCCCTCGCTGAGCTGAACGGTCTCGTGGGTGCGGGTGCCGACCGGGTCGCCGTCCACCAGGAAGGAGCAGCGCAGCAGTACGCGTGCGAACTCGGGCCGCTCGGCGTGCCGCTCGCGGGCGCGCCGTAGCGCGTCCGCGAGGGTGCCGGCGTCGTACGGCTCCTCGGCGGTGCCTGCCGCGGCCTTCGCCGCCGCCCAGTAGCGGATCGTGCCGCTGGCCATGGTGGGTCCCTCTCAGCCGTCCGTGCCCTCGGTGGCGTCCTGTAGGTGATCCGGTGTGCGGCTTACATGATGGGCCCTCGCGGCCGGTGCTTGTAGCCGGGTCGCCGCCCAGTCGCCGATCCGGTCCAGCAGTTCGGCGTCGGCGGAGTTCTCCGCGTGGCCGAAACCGGGCAGCAGCCACAGCTCGGACGCTTCCGGGTCCGCCGCCTCGGCGAGCGCGAGGGGATGGTCGACCGGGAAGTAGGGGTCCTGGTCGCCGTGTACGACCAGCAGCGGTACGGGGGCGATCAGCGGGGCCGCGGCCACGGGGGAGAGGGGGACCGGGTCCCAGTCCCGGTGGTGGACGCGGGTGCGGAGCCCGTAGCGCGAGACCAGGCGTCCGAGGGGGTGCTGGATGGCCCAGTGCAGCCGCCGCATCGGCGCCGTGCCCCGGTAGTACCAGCGCGCGGGTGCGCTGACGGCGACCACGGCGTCGGCGTACGCGTCACTCCGCGCGTCTCCTCCCTCCCGTGCGCCGCCCCGGGCGGGCGTGCGCGCGACTGTGCGCCCCCTGTGCATCACCGGATCGGAGGTTGACGCTGGGTGACCGGCTGAGTGCCCGGTGCCGCGCTCGGCGCCGGGCTCGGCGCGGTGCAGCGCCCCGTGCCGCAGCACGACGGAGCCGCCCATCGAGAAGCCGACGGTCGCCACCCGGCGGTGTCCGAACGTACGGGCCCACGCCACGGCGGCCGCCAGGTCCAGCACCTCCCGGTCACCCACGGTCGAGCGCCCGCCCGAGCGGCCGTGGCCCCGGAAGGAGAAGGTCACGACGGCCGCGTACCGGGTGAAGGCGGTGGCCGCGCGGCGCAGCGCGGGCCGGTCGAGGGAGCCGGTGAAGCCGTGCGCCACCACGATCACGCCCGGGTCCCCGGCCGCGTCGGCGCCGGTGGCTCCGCCGGCCCCGCCCGCGTACGGCTCGTACTCGGCCTCGATGCGGACCCCGTCCGCCGCCCGCAACACGGTGCGAACCGCACCCATAGGGAAACTCTCCGTAACGGTCTGCTGGTGATCGCGAGCGACATCACATGCCGCTCGGTCCCTCGTCCGGGTATTCTGCTCTGCAAGCAGGATCCGGGCAGCGTCGCCCCCGGGTCCTTTTGTGCTTTCTGGGGGTCGGGGCCGGTGGGACAGGCCGCGGCCCGGCCCTCGGGCAGTGCCGTACGAAGCAGTGCCGCCATATTCCCCCGGGCCACGTCCCGGGTGGCGCCCGGGACGCGGGGCGCCAGGAGGGAACTCGACGTCATGGGCAAGCGAACCGTGCAGAACCGAGACCGGAACCGAGGCCGTTCGAAAGCGCACCAACCACGTGGCACGTGGGCCCCCGCGCAGAGGGGTGTCATCGCATGAGTTCACTGCTTCTTCTCACCAACGCACTCCAGCCCTCCTCCGAGGTGCTGCCCGCGCTGGGGCTGCTCCTGCACAACGTGCGGGTCGCCCCCGCCGAGGGGCCCGCGCTGGTGGACGCGCCGTCCGCCGATGTGATCCTCGTCGACGGGCGCCGCGACCTGCCGCAGGTCAGGTCGCTGTGCCAGCTGCTGCGCTCGACCGGGCCCGGCTGTCCGCTGATGCTGATCGTCACGGAGGGCGGGCTCGCCGCCGTCACGGCGGAGTGGGGCGTGGACGACGTCCTGCTGGAGACCGCGGGGCCTGCCGAGGTGGAGGCCCGGCTGCGGCTGGCCACCGGCCGCCAGCAGATCGCCGCGGACGACAGCCCGATGGAGATCCGCAACGGTGATCTCTCGGTCGACGAGGCGACCTACAGCGCCAAGCTGAAGGGCCGCATCCTGGATCTGACCTTCAAGGAGTTCGAGCTGCTGAAGTTCCTCGCGCAGCATCCGGGGCGGGTCTTCACCCGCGCCCAGCTCCTCCAGGAGGTGTGGGGGTACGACTACTTCGGCGGCACCCGCACCGTGGATGTCCATGTGCGGCGGCTGCGCGCGAAGCTCGGGCCCGAGCACGAGGCGCTGATCGGGACCGTCCGCAATGTGGGCTACCGCTTCGTCGCTCCCGAGAAGGCGGCCGAGAAGAGCGAGGGCTCGGCCGAGTCCGTCGCGGATGAGGCGGAGCGTGTCACGCGAGAGGCCGCCGGGACTTCCCGCCGCAACGGCGACTGACCACGGCGTACCTGTCCGGCGGTGCCGAGCGACCCGCACTGCGGGTGGGTTCGGCACCGCCGGGTACGTACGCTTCGGCTGATCGCCGTCGCGGCGGGGAAGAGGGTGGCTCATCCCGCGTAGACTCTCGGCGTGGCCAAGGTGACGCGGGACGACGTGGCGAGGGTGGCGGGGACCTCGACAGCCGTTGTCAGTTATGTGATCAACAACGGTCCCCGTCCGGTCGCGCCGGCGACCCGCGAGCGGGTGCTCGCCGCGATCAAGGAGTTGGGATACCGCCCCGACCGGGTGGCGCAGGCCATGGCGTCGCGGCGTACCGACCTCATAGGGCTGGTCGTCCCGGACGCCCGCCAGCCGTTCTTCGCGGAGATGGCGCACGCCGTCGAACGCGCGGCGGCCGAGCGCGGCAAGATGGTGCTGGTCGGCAACTCGGACTACCTGGACGAGCGCGAGGTGCACTATCTGCGCGCTTTCCTCGGTATGCGCGTCTCGGGGCTCATCCTGATCAGCGCCGGGCCCAGCGAGCACGCGGCCACGGAGATCGACGCGTGGGACGCCCGCGTCGTACTGATGCACCGGCGGCCCGAGGCCATCGACGACGTCGCCGTCGTCCTCGACGACATGGGCGGCGCCCAACTGGCCACCCGGCACCTGCTGGAGCACGGGCACGACTACGTGGCCTGCCTCGGCGGGATGGAGTCCACGCCGAAGCACGGGGACCCGGTCACCGACCACGTCGAGGGCTGGAGCCGGGCGATGAGGGAGGCGGGCAAGTCCGTCGAGGGCCGCCTCTTCCAGGCCCCGTACAACCGGTACGACACCTACCGGGTCGCGCTGGATCTGCTGCGCGGCCCGGACCGGCCCACCGCGCTGTTCTGCGCCACCGACGACCAGGCCATCGGCGTGCTGCGCGCGGCGCGTGAGCTGGGCATCGACGTGCCCGGCGAGCTGGCGGTCGCCGGGTTCGACGACGTGAAGGAGGCGGGGCTGACCGATCCCCCGCTGACCACCGTCGGCTCGGACCGCGAGGCGATGGCGAAGGCGGCCGTCGACCTGGTGCTGGACGAGTCGCTGCGGATTCCCGGTACCCGCAACGGCGGGGTTCCCGGCAGCAAGGGCCGGGTGCGGCAGTTTCCGTCCGGGCTCGTCATCCGCCGCTCCTGCGGCTGCGACCCGGCATAACTCGGGGGTTTCTCAGGGCCTCTTCAGGGAGCTCTCATCTTGCGGAGCCACCCTCAGGGGCATGGAGAACTTCGAGCGGGAGAACCCGCAGCACGCGCAGCACCCGCAGGGCACAGCCTCCTTCGGCGCCGTGCCGCCGCCACCGGCCGAGCCTCCGTACGCCGCGTTCCCCACGCAGGAGGGCGGCCGCCCGCGGCGGCGCCGGATGCGGCGGCCCGCCGCGCTGCTGAGCGCCGTGGCGCTGGCCGCAGCGGTGATCGGCGGAGGCACCGCGTACGGCATGGAGCAGCTGCTGGGCGGCGACGGCGGGACGAGCGTGGCGGCGCCCACCGCCAGCGGCAGCAACGCGACAGCGCAGGGCAAGGTCTCCCAGGTGGTGGAGAGCGTCAAGGACAGCGTGGTGGAGATCAAGGCGACCAGCGGCTCGGGGCAGTCGACCGGCTCGGGCGTCATCATCACCAAGGACGGCCAGATCGTCACCAACAACCATGTCGTCTCCGGCGCCGACTCCGTGAAGGTCACCTTCAGCAACGGCAAGAGCGCGGAGGCGAAGGTGAGGGGCACCGACGCCGACAAGGACCTGGCGCTGCTCGAGGTGGACGGGCAGAGCGATCTCGAGCCCGCCGCGCTCGGCGACTCCGACGCGGTCGGCGTCGGGGACCAGGTGGTCGCCATCGGCTCGCCCGAGGGCCTGTCGAACACCGTGACCAGCGGCATCGTCTCCGCCAAGGACCGCGAGGTGAAGGTCCCCAAGTCGGACGGCGACCAGAACGAGCCGCAGGGCGGCCGGGGGGACGGCGACGGGTGGCCGTTCGAGTTCGGCGGCGGCCAGTACAACGGCGGCGTCCAGGGGGAGACCACCACCTACAAGGCCATTCAGACCGACGCCTCCCTCAACCCGGGCAACTCCGGTGGCCCGCTGTTCAACATGGCCGGGCAGGTCATCGGCATCAACTCGGCCATCTTCTCGTCCGGTTCGGGCGGCGGACAGGCGTCCCAGGCCAGTGCGGGCAGCGTCGGGCTCGGCTTCGCCATCCCGGTCGACGACGTGAAGCAGGACCTGGACTCGCTGCGGAACGGCGGTGCATGACGCTCCCGCTGGTGAGGGCGGTGCCAAGCTGGTGACCATGCCCGCCGAGACGCAGACGAAACAGACCATCCTCGTCGTGGACGACGAGCCCGCCGTCCGTGACGCGCTCCGCCGCAGCCTGAGCTTCGAGGGGTACGAGACACTGCTGGCCGCCGACGGAGCCGAGGCCCTGGAGAAGGTGGCCGAGCACCAGCCCGATCTGATCGTGCTCGATGTGCTGATGCCCCGGATGGACGGGCTGACGGCCGCGCGCAGGCTGCGGGCCACCGGGGTGCGGGTGCCCGTACTGATGCTGACAGCGCGCGACACCGTCGGCGACCGCGTCACCGGGCTGGACGCGGGGGCCGACGACTACCTCGTCAAACCGTTCGAACTGGACGAACTCCTCGCCCGCGTCCGCGCCTTGCTGCGGCGCAGCTCCTACGCGCGCGCCCAGGCGCAGGCCGAGGCGGCCCAGGAGCCGGAGACGCTGACCTTCGCCGACCTGCGGATGGACCTGCTCACCCGGGAGGTCACCCGGGGCGAGCGGCCTGTGGAGCTGACGCGTACCGAGTACACGCTGCTGGAGATGTTCCTGGCCCACCCGCGTCAGGTGCTCACCAGGGAGCAGATCCTCAAGGCCGTCTGGGGCTTCGACTTCGAGCCGTCGTCCAACTCGCTGGATGTGTATGTGATGTACCTGCGGCGCAAGACCGAGGCGGGCGGCGAGCCGCGCCTGGTGCACACGGTGCGCGGCGTGGGCTATGTGCTGCGGGACGAGGCGTGAGCTCTCCGCGCAGCGCGCTGTTCCGGCTGCGGCGGCGGAGCGCGCGGGCCGTCTCCATGCCGCTGCGCGGACGCCTGGCGCTGCTGGCCGCCACCACGGTCGCGCTGGCGGTCGCCGCCTGCGCGCTGGCCTGCTGGTTCCTGGTACGCGCGCAGCTGCTGGACTCCCTGGACGACTCGCTGCGTGACACCTCCGTCTCGCCCGCCACCGTCGTCGACCGGGTGCAGTCCGGGCAGTGCACCCCGCCCGACCGGCCCGCGCCCAACCCCTTCGGTGCCACCGTGCAGGTGGTGGACACCTCCGGCGGCAGCTGCGTGATCGTCGGGCGGAAGCTGGATGTGACCGACGCGGATGTGCGGGTGGCCGAGCGGGGCCGGCGCGAGTCGCTGCACACGGCGCGCGCCACCAACGGCACCGAGTACCGGGTGCGCACCACCCCCGTGGCGGGCACCAACCTCGCTGTTTCGGTGGCCCGGCCGATGGCCGAGATCGACGAGTCGCTGCGCAACCTCGCGCTGATCCTCTCCCTGGTCGGCGGCGCGGGTGTGCTGGGTGCGGCGGGCGCCGGCGTCGCACTGGCCCGCGCAGGGCTGCGGCCCGTCGACCGGCTCACCGAGGCCGTCGAGCACATCGCCCGCACCGAGGACCTGGCAGTGCGCATCCCGACGGACGGCCACGACGAGATCGCCCGGCTCTCCCGCTCCTTCAACGCCATGACCGAGGCGCTGGCCTCCTCGCGCGAGCTGCAGCAGCAGTTGATCGCGGACGCGGGCCACGAGCTGCGCACCCCGCTGACGTCGCTGCGCACCAATATCGATCTGCTGGTGCGCAGCGAGGAGACCGGGCGGGCGCTTCCCGAGGAGGACCGCAGGGAGCTGCTGACGTCAGTGCAGGCGCAGATGGCCGAGCTGGCGGACCTCATCGGCGACTTGCAGGAGCTGTCGCGTCCGCAGGCCGCGCCCGAGGCGGGGCCCGAGGCCGAGGGGAGCGTCCAGGAGCCGGGCGCTCCCGCCCGCACGGAGGTCGTCGGGCTGCACGAGATCGCCGAGCGCGCCGTGGAGCGGGTCCGCCCGCGCGGCCCGCGGCTGACGCTGACGACGGACCTTGATCCCTGGTACGTACGAGCCGAACCGGCGGCTCTGGAGCGGTCCGTGGTCAATCTGCTGGACAACGCGATCAAGTTCAGCCCCGAGGGCGGCACCGTGCACACCCGGCTGCGCGACGGCGTACTGACCGTACGGGACCAGGGCCCGGGGGTGCCCGCCGACGAACTCCCGCACGTCTTCGACCGCTTCTGGCGCTCCCCCTCGGCGCGGAGCCTGCCAGGATCGGGCCTCGGCCTGTCGATCGTCGCCCGCACCGTGCGGCAGAGCGGCGGCGAAGTGCGGCTCCAGCAGCCCGCGGACGGCGGCCCGGGGACCGAGGCGGTACTGCGGCTGCCCGGAGCCCCCACCCCGCCGCCCACCGGGGCGCCCGGCTGAGTTCACGGGACGGGCGGGATGGGGGGACGGGCGGTCCGTTCGCGCGCGTTCGGCCGTAGGGTCGTTCCCATGAGTGACGTGGATGTTGTGGACGAGGTGTCCGCGGAGGGCGTACGAGAGGTCCAGGCGCTGATCGACGCAGCCGCACGGGAGGACGGCCAGCCCGCCGTCTCCGAGCAGGGCCGGCTCCAACTGCGCGGCGGCGCGCGCCCGGGCGTACGCCATCTGCTGCTGCGCGACGGCGACGGGGTCCTGGCCGGTTACGCGCAACTGGAGGACACCGACCCGGTGGAGGCACCCGCCGGGGAGCTCGTCGTCGCACCCACGCGCCGCGGCAACGGCTTCGGCAGGCGGCTCGGACAGGTGCTCCTGGAGCAGTCCGGGCGGCGGCTGCGGGTCTGGGCGCACGGCGGTCACCCGGCGGCCCGGCACCTGGCGCAGAGCCTGGGCATGACCCTCTTCCGCGAGTTGCGGCAGCTGCGGCGCCCGCTCGCCGGGCTCGACCTGCCCGAACCGTCACTGCCCGAGGGGGTGACGATTCGGGCCTTCCGTCCCGGGGAGGACGACGCCGCCTGGCTGGCCCTCAACGCCGCCGCCTTCGCGCACCACCCCGAGCAGGGCAATCTGACCCAGCGCGATCTGGAGGACCGCAAGGCCGAGCCCTGGTTCGACCCGGTCGGCTTCTTCCTCGCCGAGCGGGACGGGCGCCTGATCGGCTTCCACTGGACGAAGGTGCACTCGGCCGAGGAACTGGGCGAGGTCTACGTTCTCGGGGTCAGCCCCGAAGCCCAGGGCAGCGGCCTCGGCAAGGCTCTCACCGCCATCGGCCTGCGGTACCTCGCCGAGGAGCGCGGACTGCCGACCGCCATGCTCTACGTCGACGCCGACAACACCGCCGCCGTCCGCGTCTACGAGGGCCTCGGCTTCCGCACCCATGAGACGGACCTGATGTACCGCACGGAGACGTGAGGGCTGCGGCCGAAGGAGCGAGGGCGAAGGCCGACGCCTACCCTGAAATCAGAGAAGTTCATCCCGCTTTGTGCCGTTCCTCGCTCCGGAGGCACTCATGACGTTCGTCCAGTTCATCGACTGCAAGACCGGCAATGTCGATCAACTCGACAGGCTGATGGACGACTGGGTCGAGGCGACCCAGGGCAAGCGGACCGCCACGCACTCGATGGTCGGGCGGGACCGCTCGGATTCCACCCATGTCGTCGAGATCGTGGAGTTCCCGTCCTACGAGGAGGCGATGAAGAACTCCCAGCTGCCCGAGACCAACCGCATCTTCCAGGAACTGGTCGCCGCCTGCGACGAGGCGCCCACCTTCACGGACCTCGACGTCGTACGGGACGACCAGCTCAACAAGCTCGTCGTCAGCCGCTTCTTCGAAGAGGTCGTCAACGCGGGCGACCCGGACGCCGCCGACGCACTGTGCACCGACGACTACCAGGAGCACGACCCCACCCTCTCCTCCTACGACCTGGACCTCGCCCAGGCCAAACGGGAGAACGCCGAGATCATGGGCGCCTTCAACCCCACGGTCACGGTGGAGAGCATGATCGCCGAGGGCGAGCTGGTGGCCTGCCGGATGACCTACCGGGGCCGTCACACCGGCACCTACCAGGGTCTGGAGCCCACCGGCCAGGACGTCAGCGGCACCATGCACGCCACATTCCACTGCCGGGGCGGCAAGATCGCCGAAAGCTGGTGGAACTGGGACGACCTCGGCCTGCTGCGCCAGCTGGGGGCCCTGGAGATCTGAACAGCCCAGGGTGGCGGCCCACCGGCAGGCCACCCGGGGCACCCCGCGATGCCATGTCGACGTAACCGTTGATTCAAACTCTCGTGCGAGCCTCGCGGAATGGCCCGGTCCTCCCTGGCAGAGAGCCTCCCAGCGCAGAGCATCGACAATGGCGGTATGACCGACCCCGGCAAAGTCACCAGCAACGTCCTCGGGGCGAGCCCAGACCTGGGCCTGGACCCGGACCTCGACTCCGACGCCGATGTGTACGAGGGCGGCCGGGATCTCCCGGGCGGCACGGTGGCCGCAGACCTGCCCGACGACCGCTTCCTGGACCGGGAACAGAGCTGGCTGGCGTTCAACGAGCGCGTGCTCGAACTCGCCGAGGACCCCGAGACGCCACTGCTCGAACGCGCGAACTTCCTCGCGATCTTCGCCGGCAACCTGGACGAGTTCTTCATGGTCCGCGTCGCGGGCCTCAAGCGCCGGATAGCGACCGGTGTGGCGACCCGCAGCGCCTCGGGGCTCCAGCCGCGCGAGGTGCTGGAGGGCATCTGGAACCGTTCACGGGAGCTCATGGCCCGGCACGCCGCCTGCTACCAGCGGGAGATCGCCCCGGCGCTGGCCGCCGAAGGGCTGCACCTGATCCGCTGGGCGGAGCTGACCGAGGCGGAACAGGCCCGGCTGTTCACCCTCTTCAGGCGGCAGATCTACCCGGTCCTCACCCCGCTCGCCGTCGACCCGGCGCACCCCTTCCCGTACATCTCCGGGCTGTCGCTCAACCTCGCCGTGGTCGTCCGCAACCCCGTCAGTGGGCACAACCACTTCGCACGGGTGAAGGTGCCGCCGCTGCTGCCGCGCTTCCTGGAGGCGTCGCCGCACCGCTACGTCCCGCTCGAGGACGTGATCGCCGCGCACCTGGAGGAGCTCTTCCCGGGGATGGAGGTGCTGGCGCACCACATGTTCCGGGTGACGCGGAACGAGGACCTGGAGGTCGAGGAGGACGACGCGGAGAACCTGCTCCAGGCCCTGGAGAAGGAGCTGATGCGGCGCCGCTTCGGCCCGCCCGTGCGGCTGGAGGTGGAGGAGTCCATCGACCCGTACGTCCTCGACCTGCTGGTCCGCGAGCTGAAGGTGAGCGAGGCCGAGGTCTGCCCGCTGCCGGGGCCGCTCGATCTGACCGGGCTGTCCGGGATCGCCTCGGCCATGGACCGGCCCGAGCTGAAGTACCCGAAGTATGTGGCCGGCACCCACCGGGACCTCGCCGAGGTCGAGTCGGCCTCGCCGCCGGACATCTTCGCGGCGCTGCGCCAGCGTGACGTACTGCTGCACCACCCCTACGACTCGTTCTCCACCTCCGTGCAGGCGTTCCTGGAGCAGGCCGCCGGCGATCCGGACGTGCTGGCGATCAAGCAGACGCTGTACCGCACCTCGGGCGACTCCCCGATCGTGGACGCGCTGATCGACGCCGCCGAGTCCGGCAAGCAGGTGCTCGTCCTGGTCGAGATCAAGGCACGGTTCGACGAGCAGGCCAACATCAAATGGGCGCGGAAGCTGGAAGAGGCGGGCTGCCACGTCGTCTACGGGCTGGTCGGGCTCAAGACGCACTGCAAGCTGTCGCTGGTGGTGCGGCAGGAGGGCGAGGTGCTGCGCCGGTACGCGCACGTGGGCACCGGCAACTACCACCCCAAGACGGCGCGGCTGTACGAGGACCTGGGGCTGCTCACCGCCGACCAGCAGGTCGGCGCCGACCTGTCCGACCTGTTCAACCGGCTGTCGGGGTACTCACGGCGGGAGACCTACCGCCGACTGCTGGTCGCCCCCCGCTCGCTGCGGGACGGGCTGGTCTCCCGTATCCAGCGGGAGATCACCCACCACCGGGCCGGACGCGAGGCGTACATCCGGATCAAGGTCAACTCCATCGTGGACGAGACCGTGTGCGACGCCCTGTACCACGCCTCCATGGCCGGCGTACCGGTGGAGGTGTGGGTACGCGGCATCTGCGCGCTGCGCCCCGGGGTTCCGGAGCTGAGCGAGAACATCAGAGTGCGCAGCGTGCTCGGCCGGTTCCTGGAGCACTCGCGGGTCTTCTGCTTCGGCAACGGAGGCGAGCCGGAAGTGTGGCTGGGCAGCGCCGACATGATGCACCGCAACCTCGACCGGCGGATCGAGGCGCTGGTGCGGGTCACCGACCCCGCGCACCGCGCCTCCCTCAACCGGCTGCTGGTCACGGGGATGTCGGACACCACGGCCTCCTGGCACCTGGGCCCGGACGGCGAGTGGACCCGGCACGCACACGACGAGAACGGGCAACGGCTGCCCAACGTCCAGGAAATGCTGATCGAGGGGCGGCGGCGCAAGCGCGGTCCGGCGGCGACGTGACGCACGGGGCGACCGACGCGCGCGGCGCGCGGAAGGGGACGTGATGGGACGGAGCCGGGACGCGGTGGCCGGTCCGGGGCGCGGCACGGGGGAGCCCGCGCAGCCCGCCGGCACGGGCACGGCAGGGGGTACGGCGACACAACCGTCCCCGGGCACGGCGACGGACGCGCGCGCCGGTACGGCGACGGAAGCGCCTGCCGGCACGGCGACGGACGCGTCCGCCGGGACGCTCACCGGCTCGGCCGCCGAGGTGCTGGGCGGCTATCTGCACGAGCGTGCCGCCGAGTTCCTGCGCGGCCTGCGCGCCCACGCGCAGAGCACGGGTGCCCCGGGCGGAACGACCGTGGGGGGCGGCCAAGGCGGCGCTGCCGGTGCGGCGGACCCCGCCCGCGCCGCCTCCTCCGTCGAGACCCTCCGCTGCGCCGCCCGTCGGCTGAACGGGGCGCTGGTCACCTACCGCTCGCTGCTCGACCCGGCCTGGGCCGACAACCTGCGCACCGAACTGAGCTGGCTGGCGGGCGCACTGGCCCGCGAGTACGCCTACGCGGCCCGCCTGGAGCGGCTGCTGAGCGCCCTGCACCGGCTGGCCAGCGGCGCGGGCAGCGGCCGCGAGGGCTCCGAGACCGGGGTCCGCGCCGTGGGCACGTCCGTCCCCGCGCCCAGCGGCGCCCGCCAGGCGGCCGGGCCGGCCGGGGGCCGGAGCGGCGGGGCCGCCACGCGCGAGCGGGGCGCCCTCCCGGTGGGCGCAGCCCGCGCCGGTGCCCTCCTGGAACGCCAGCTGACGCTCTCCCGTACCCGCGCACACTCGGCGGCGCTCCAGGCGCTGGGCTCAGCGCGCTTCCACGCCGTCGCCGACGCGGTCGCGCTGCTCGCCTCCGAGGCGCCGTTCCGCCCGGGCGGCGAGGGTGCGGGGCGGCCCGCCGCGGCCGTACTCCCTCCCCTGGCCGAACAGGCGCGCCGCCAGCTCACCGAGGCCGTCGCCGCGCTGCCCCTCTCCCGCGCCGGAGCCCCGTACAACGCGGACGCGCTCGCCCGGTCGCTGGCCAGCGAGGCCAGGCAGGACGCGGCCTGGGACCAGGTGCGGGTGCTGTTGCGGCTGCACCGCTACGCCCAGGAGGTGCTGGGCCCGCACGCCGAGGCCGACCCGCGGCTGCGCCCCGCGGGTGAGGCGCTGGAGCGGCACCATGAGGCTGCTGCGGCGGCTGCGGCTGCGGCATCGGCCGCCGCGACCCCGCGGATTGCGCCGGCCACCGCGTATGCGCTCGGCGTGCTCCACGCCGACCAGCGGCACGAGGTGGAAGCCGCCCGCTTCACCTTCGGCCACCATTGGACCTAGTCGGCGCTGGGAGACGAGCCCCGTCAGGGGCGCGGGGAACTGCTCCCCCAACCTTCGGCCGGGAGGTGCCCCCACAGCCACAACGTGCCCGCAGTCCGCAGACCACCGCAAGGGGCACCCCCTCAGCGGGGCACCCCTCACCGGGGCGCCACCGCAGGCCACCGCACCGTCACCTCGCCCTGGCGCCACCGGCGCGGCCCATCGGCCAGCGGCCAGTCCGCCGACAGCGCGCGTACGGCCCGTATCCAGCGCTGCCGCGCGCTGAGGGCGCCATAAGGGGCGGCCGTCGCCCACGCCCGGTCGAAATCCCTGAGAAACGCATGTACCGGCTCACCGGGCACATTCCGGTGTATGAGCGCCTTCGGCAACCGCTCGGCCAAGTCGGAAGGCGCGGCCAGGGTGGCGAGCCGGGCCGCGAAGGTGACCGTTCTGGGCCCCTCGGGGCCGAGCGCCACCCACACATGACGGCGCCCGATCTCGTCGCAGGTCCCCTCGACGAGCAGCCCTTCCGGCGCCAGCCGGGAACACAGCTGCTGCCAAGCGGGCCCGACCTCGGCCTCCGGATACTGGCGCAGCACATTCGCGGCCCGTATCAACGTCAATCCCTGACGCCCACCCACCGGCAGCTCGAAGCCGCCGCGTACGAACGTGAGTCCGGCGCGCTCGTACGGGCGGGCAGCCGCCACCCGCTCCGGGTCTATCTCGACGCCGTACACCCGCGCGTCCGCGCGCACCTTGCCCAGCCTCTCCAGCAGTTCGACGGCGGTCCATGGGGCTGCGCCGTAGCCGAGGTCGACGGCGGTCGGCGGGGCGGGGGAGCGGCGGAGCGCCGGGCCGAGCGCGGCGGCGATCCAGCGGTCCATCCGCCGCAGCCGGTTGGGGTTCGTCGTACCGCGCGTGACCGTTCCGACCGGGCGGGACGGTGCGGGGACACGCGGCGGGGACGACGGCGGACACGACGGCAGGGACGACGGCATGGAGCCGAGGATACGAGCGGGGCGCCGGTAATCGGATTGTCACAGTTCGGCAAAGTGCTGGGCGAATCGGGAAGACGAGGCAACCTTTCCGCTGTTCCCCGTCGAGGGCCGCACCCGACACGGCCCCGCACCACAGGTCCCGTATTCGCACCGTGTCCCGGACCGCACCGTCCGCAACGGAGGAGGCATCGGAACCGTGAGCCACCACGCGTCCCGGCTCGGTCAGCGGCGCGGCGGCCGCTCCGCGCTGCCGTACCAGCCCAGGACCCCGTTGCTGCGCCTGTCAGGACCCCGCCGGGCGCGCCGGGTCGCGATGCTGAGCGTGCACACCTCCCCGCTCCACCAGCCGGGCACGGGCGACGCGGGCGGCATGAACGTCTACATCGTCGAACTGGCGCGGCAGCTGGCCGCGCAGGGCACCGAGGTGGAGATCTTCACCCGGGCCACCACCGGCGCTCTCGAACCCACCGTCGAGCTGGCCCCCGGCGTCCTCGTACGGCACATCGACGCGGGGCCCTACGAGGGCCTGTCCAAGGAAGAGCTGCCCGCACAGCTGTGCGCCTTCACCCACGGGGTGATGCAGGTGTGGGCCGGGCACCGGCCCGGCTACTACGACCTCGTGCACTCCCACTACTGGCTGTCCGGGCACGTCGGCTGGCTCGCCGCACAGCGCTGGGGCGTCCCGCTGGTGCACGCCATGCACACCATGGCCAAGGTCAAGAACGCGGCGCTCGCCGCCGGGGACACCCCCGAGCCGGCGGCCCGCGTCATCGGCGAGCAGCAGATCGTGCGCGCCGCCGACCGGCTGATCGCCAACACGGCCGAGGAGGCGGGCGAGCTCGTCCACCACTACGAGGCACCCGCCGACCGGACCGCCGTCGTCCACCCCGGCGTCAACCTCGGCCGCTTCCGGCCGGGTGACGGCCGGGCCGCGGCCCGCGCCCGCCTCGGCCTGCCCCAGGAGGCGCTCATCCCGCTGTTCGCCGGCCGCATCCAGCCGCTGAAGGCCCCCGACGTGCTGCTGCGCGCCGTCGCCCTGCTGGTCGACGAGGACCCGTCGCTGCGCCACCGGATGGTCGTCCCCGTGGTGGGCGGGCCCAGCGGCAGCGGCCTGGCCAAGCCGGAGCGGCTGCAGAAGCTCGCCGCCAGGCTCGGCATAGCCGACCTCGTCCTCTTCCGGCCCCCGGTCGGCCAGGACCAGCTCGCCGACTGGTACCGGGCCGCCTCCGTGCTGGTCATGCCGTCCTACAGCGAGTCCTTCGGGCTGGTCGCCGTCGAGGCACAGGCCTGTGGCACCCCCGTGGTGGCCGCCGCCGTGGGCGGGCTGCCCGTGGCCGTACGGGACGGCACCAGCGGCTACCTGGTCGCCGGGCACGACCCCGCCGAGTACGCCCGCGCGCTGCGCCGCTTCGCCGCCGACCCGGGACTGCCGCAGCAGCTGGGCAGCGCGGCGGCCCGGCACGCCCAGGGCTTCGGCTGGGACGCCGCGGCGCACTCCACCGCCGACGTGTACGCCGCCGCGTTGCAGGAACGGCGTCGTCGCCTACGATCGCCGCATGGGTGACGTAGACGCTGAGGACGCTGCCGGCGCGGCGCGCGCGGCGATCGAGCAGGCACTGAGGGACGCCGAGCTGGAGTGGGAGAGCCCGGCGGACGGCACGTACGTCGTCACGCTCCCGGGCACCCGCAAACTGCAGACCACCTGCTCCCTCGCCGTCGGTGCCCACTCCCTCTCCGTGAACGCCTTCGTCGTCCGCAACCCGGACGAGAACCACGCCGCCGTGCACCGCTGGCTCTTGGAGCGCAACACCAAGCTGTACGGCGTCGCCTACGCCGCCGACCAGCACGGCGACATCTACCTGGTGGGACGCCTTCCCCTGGCCGCCGTCACCCCGGAAGAGGTCGACCGGCTGCTGGGCAGCGTCCTGGAGAACGCCGACGGCTCCTTCAACACCCTGCTGGAGATGGGCTTCGCCACCGCCATCCGCAAGGAGTACGCCTGGCGCACGTCCCGCGGCGAGTCCACCCGCAACCTGGACGCCTTCACCCACCTGACGGAGCGCAAGCACTGACGCAGTCGGGCCTCAACTGGGCCAGGTACCGGTCAACCGATGGACCGTGGTGGCCCCACCACGGTCCACCGCGGCCTTCACCGCGGCGAAGATCGCCCCCTGCAAGGTCGCGGCCAGCAGAATCTCCCGCCAGCCGTGCTCCCGATCCGTCGCGCCGGGCGCCTCCTCCTCGTGTCCGGTGGCCCGCCACACCTTCTTGAACGCCGCGCCGGCCAACGCGCCGCCCCCAGCGCCCAGCAGCATGCCGACCGGCTTGTAGGCGATCTTGACCGCGTTCATCCATGCCTCCTGTGCCGCGCGAGGAAGAGGATCACCACGAACAGCGCGCAGCCCGCGGCAACCGGCACGGCCGCGGCGGCCGGATTGCCACGCGTCGTCTCCGCCGCGTGCTGCGCCCTGTTCCTGAGCTCGGCGGCCTTCTGCCGCCCCTGCGCCTTGAGGTCGGCGCGCGCCGCCAGCGCCTCGACGGTCTCGCCGAGCTCCCGGCGGGTCTCCTCCACCTGAGCCCGCAGCTCCTCCGGGCCCGGCGCGGGCCCGTGGCCGTTGGTGTGGGTGCTGTGCGTCATCGGTGCGACCTCTCCTTCACCTCGGCCATATCGGCCTTCAGGCTCTCGACGGTCCGCTCCGGTGTGGGTGGAGTGGCCTTGCCGATCTGGCTCTTGCCGAGCGCGGCCAGCGCACCGGCCACCACGGCCAGTACACCGGTCACCACCAGGGCCGACAGCCACAGCGGCAGCACGATGTCCAGCGCCACGATGGCGGTGGCGGCGAGCGCCTGAAGAGCGATGAAGCCCATCAGTCCGGCACCGCCGAACATGCCGCCGCCGATGCCGAAGCGCTTGCCCTTCTGCTGCATCTCGATCTGCGCCAGGCGCAGCTCCTGCCGTACGAGCTGGGAGAGCTGCCCCGAAGCCTGCTGCACCAGGTGGCTCACCGACTCGTCATGGGCCGCCTCCCTGCGAGGCGGGGCCTCATGTGTCGTGGTCATGGCCGACTCCATTCGACTGGTACGTCTGTACGCCGTCTCTCGTGGGTCACCCGGTCCCCGTCGGTACCCCCACCCTGTCGGCTTATGCGACCGCTCCCTGGATGAGTACGAGTACGGATGGCCTGCGGCGGAGCACGGTCCGTAGGTTCCCTGCCATGGAGACCACCAGCCCCGAACCGCCCTCTGAGTCCCTGACCGGCGAGAACCTGGACGGCCCTGGCGTATCGGAGAACGGGAACGACCCGATCGCCGAGCACCGGCGCACGTCCGCCGAGTGGCTGGGCTTGATCTGCCTGGCGGGCTTGGTGCTGCTCTTCGGCGCCTTCGTCTACGTGTTCGGTCCCCTGCTGGCCATCTCCTGCACCGACTGCCAGGACGGCGTCCGCGGCCCCCTGAAGTTCGAGGGGGCCCTGCTCGCCGTCGCCTTCTACGCGGTCCCGTTGGCGACTCTCGGCTCGCTGATCGCCCTCTTCACCTCCCGCCGGGGTGCCCGCGCGGGCGCCATCGGTCTGGGCGCCCTCCTGCTGCTCCTGCTGACCGAACAACTCCTGGGCGGGATCACCGCCTGACGCGGGGGCCCCGGCGCTTGAGCCGTGGCCCGGCGAGGCGCTACCGCCTCCGGCCTCCCGCCCACCCCCTTACGGGCGGACGGAACCCCCAACTCCACTGTCTTCAGGGCGTCTTGGGAGCGTCATGAGTACGTGAGAACAGGCGTTTCCCGGTGCGCCTCGCCGGTGCGTTGCGGTAGCGTCACTCAGCGTCAGGTACCACCGATCGAACGGGGGAATGTTTCGATGGGGACCAACACATCGCGCCGGATGGCAGCTGTCGCGCTCATCAGCGCGGCACTCGTGACGGGAGGGGCCACCTCCGGCTACGCGGCGCAGCAAACCGGCGCGGGGACGTCCGGCACCACCCGGGTGACGGCCGGCGACGGGGAGGGCTCCGGCAAGGGCCTCGCCGCGACCCGCTGGGCGAGCTGCACAGCCCAGGTCAACAACCCGCACTGGTCGAGGGGGGCCAAGTCCGTCATCTTCAAGACCCGCGTGGCCTGCACGGGGAACATCGCAACAGTGCATGTGAAGGTGACCGGCAAGCTGTACCGCAAGAGCGGCTCCAAGTGGCACGCCGTCGCCGGGTCCAAGGAGACCAAGGTCAAGGCGACGAACGGGAAGGTCTCGACCTACTACACCCCGAGGCCCAGCGGCAGGAAAGCGACGCTGGACGGCACCTACAAGGGGAAGATCACCGTGCAGATCACCTCTCCGTTCCCGGGCACCAAGGGGACGGCGTCCTCCAAGGCCGTCAAGGTGAACACCCCGGGAAAGTGAGCACATGAACTGGGAAGTCCGAGTGGAGCTCGAAGCCCCGCACGCGGGGCTCGACCCCGACGTCCTGTCCGCGCACCTCGCCCAGTGGTTCGCGGCACAAGATGTGGCGGCCCTCCCGCAACTGACCGTCACCGACAAGGGCGACGCCGAGACGGTGGGGGCCAATTTCACCCTCCCCGCAGCCACCCCCGGCCAGGCCCTTGACGAGGCGGTGTGCCTGCTGCGGGAGGCCGCCGCGGACTCCCAAATCCCGGTGGGCCCACTGCACGAGGCCCAGATCGAACGAGCCTAGGCAGCCACACCCACCCCACCGGCCGGGGCCCCACCCAGGGGCCCCGGTTCCGTGCTGCCCCTACTCCTTGATGCGGCGTACGAACGCCTCCCATGCGGGGGCGCCGAAGAGGAGGGCCGGGCCGTGGGGGTTCTTGGAGTCGCGGACCGGGACACCGACCGGGTGGGTGTCGGAGACTTCGAGGCAGCTACCGTTACTGCCGCCGCTGTAGCTGGACTTGCGCCAATGGCCCAGCGCCGAGGCGTCCGGAATGCTGTGCTCACTGAGCATTGCTGTGCTCCTCTGCTGCGGCCCTCAGCAGGGCCAGAGATTGCTTGTGTGGCAAGGCGTCGCCGAGGGCGAGGTTGTAGGCCGCCCGGCAGTCACGCACCCGCGCGGGATCGTCCATGAGTTGCCCGGTCAGCACGCCCTCAACGTAACCCACCGGCGCCATGTCGACGAAGGCCATGAGCGAGAGCATGCTCTCCATCAGCGCGTGTTCCCCGCCGGAAAAGGGGATCACGTGCAGGCGGATACGGCCCGCCTCAGCGAGGTCGCCCACTTTGTGCAGTTGCTCGGCCATGACGGCTCCGCCCCCTACTCGTCGGCGTAGCACCCCTTCACACATCATGGTCCACACGGTGGGTGAAAGGGGGTTGTCCAGGATGCGTGAACGCGAGATCCGGTTGACGACGCGCTGTTCAAGGTCTTCCGCACGGTAGTTGGGGCTGAAGGCGCGGAAGACGGCTCGCGCGTACGCCTCGGTCTGGAAGACGCCAGGGATCAAGGTCGCTGCGTACTCCTTGATCTCAATTGCCTGTTGCTCCAGCTCCGCCGCCTCGGTGAAGTGGTCCGCATAGCGGTGTTCCAGATCCTGCAACCACCGCTCGAACCACCCGTCGGTACCCAGCGCCTGGTCGATGCGCCGCGCGTCATCCGGCTGTGGAAGCTTCCGCCCCGCCTCGATGTGGCTGATCAGAGTGTGGGAGCACACCACCAGTTCGGCCAGTTGCTGCTGCGTCATCTCGGCGGCGATGCGGCGGCGCCGCAGTTCCTCGCCGTACTTCTGTCGTGGTGTCTTGTGGACGCGCTCCGTCATCCCGGAACTCCCAGCTTTGATGGGGGAGTTGTCAACCCCTCGGCACTGGAAAGCGTAGCGATCCTGAACGCACGCTGTAAGCGGAACAGCACACAGAGGTAAGGGGACAGGTGAGGGAGACGTGACGCGGAAGCGGATCAGTGAAGCGACCGGCGCCAGGCTGGAGTTGTCGGCGGCGCTCAAGGCCGCCGGGGTCCAGTTCCCGGCGATGGACGTGCAGCGGAGGTCCACGTACGGACTCATCGCTCTCGGGGAGATCGCTCCGGCGACGGCAAAGGCGCTGGCGGAGGTCATCCGGCGGGGAGCGGCCAGGTGAACTCCCTCGACAGTTGCCGGGGCGCCCTCGTCCGGGACGAGGAGACGGGTTTTGTCGGTATCCCGATGGACGTCGTTGTCCGGTTCCCGGACCCGCAAGGGTGCCCGCACCCGGAGACCGAACGGCGCGGCGGCGTCACGTATTGCGCTGTGTGCGGTGTGCAGCTCTATCTCTGATCCCCACCGGCAGGCTCCGCCGGGTTTCCGAAGCACCACAGGAGCACAACCAACACCAAGGAGGTACACGATGAAGTCTCTGCCGTGGATCACGCGGGCCGACGGTGGCAACCCGCAGGATGACAGCGACTCCGGCAACAAGCACGGGGGCGGCGGCTCCGACGAGGGTGGCAACACCAGCGACGGCCAGGGCCCGGCGGACGGCCAGTGACCGAGGCGGAACCGAGCACGAAGGGGGCCGGCCCGGAAGGGCTGGCCTCTGTGCTGCTGGAAAAAGGAGTCCTGACCTCGGACTGGCTGCCCGCGTACAAGGCGGTGCCGCGCGACGCGTTCGTTCCCGACCGGCTGTGGCCGGGGACTGCGGGCGGCAACCGGCAAGGCGAGGTCATCGACCGGAACACGGACCCGGCGCTGTGGTGGGCGAAGGTCTACAGCGACGTACCTCTCACCACGCAGTGGGACGACGGGGCGCACACCGGTAGCGGCAAGGGCCGCATCCCGACCTCGTCCAACTCCATGCCGAAGATGGTGTTCGCCATGCTCGAAGCGCTGAGCGTGGAGCGCGGTGACCGCGTGCTGGAGGTCGGCACGGGCACGGGCTGGAACGCCGCGCTCCTCGCGTACCGGCTCGGCTCGGACAACGTGGTGACGGTCGAAGTGGACCCGGCCGTCGCGGCGGAGGCCCGGCGCCGGTTCGCCGCGACCGGCCTCACCCCGCTGTCCGTCATCGGCGACGGCGCTCGTGGCCACCCCCAGGCGGCGCCCTATGACCGGATCATCGCCACGTGTGGTATCTCCCGGGTGCCGTACGCGTGGGTTGAGCAGACCCGGATCGGTGGCCTGATCGTGGCGCCATGGGGCCCGCCCTACGGCGGGCAGGCCGTTGCGCGGCTCAAGGTCGGCGAGGACGGTGTCGCCTCGGGGCCGTTCGTGATGTCGTCGGCGTTCATGCGCCTACGCGACCAGCGTGACCGGTTCCCCGCCACCGCCTCGTTCCCAGGCGCTGCCGACTGGCCGGGCGACGGGCAGCGGCGCACGACGGGGCTCTCCCCCGACGACATGGGCGACTGGCATCACATGTTCACGCTGGGCGTGCAGGTGCCCGACCTGTTCTGCCGCGTGGAGTGGCGGCAGGGCGGCGCGTACCGGCTGTGGCTGCTGGAGATGTCCGGGCAGTCATGGGCGACGGCCGACTACGAGCACGGCCGCACCGCATACGAGGTCGTCGAGTCCGGACCGCGTCGGCTGTGGTCCGAGGCCGAGGCCGTCATGGAGTGGTGGCGGGGCCAGGGCGAGCCCCGGTTCGAGCAGTACGGGCTGACGGTCACTCCCCAGGCCCAACGGGTGTGGCTCGGGCACCCGGACAATCCCGTGCCGGTGCGGGGGCGGTAGACCGTCCCCGCACCGGCACAAGAGCCCCCCGGCCCGGTGCCCTCAGCCCGTCCGCTCCCGTTCGGGTGTGGGCGACATGGGTTCCGGATCCGGCGTGGGCGGGGGCTCTTTCGCCTCCTCGTTCCGCATCGTGCGCAGCAGCAGGGCGTAGCCCAGGGCTGCGAGGGTGCCCACAGCCGCGCTGGCGGCCCAGAGGGTCCGGGAGCCGAGGTGGTCGATGACGGCGCCGCCGAGCAGGGGGGCGCCGAGGTTGGCGACGGACCAGGAGAGGGTGTACATGCCCTGGTAGCGGCCGCGGCCGTGGGTGGGGGAGAGGCGGACGACCAGGCCCATCTGGGTGGGGGAGTTGATCATTTCGCCCAGCGTCCACACCACCACGGCGAGCGCGTAGAACGCCGCCGAGCCGCCGGCGAACGCGTTGAGCCCGAACCCGTAGCCCGTCAGCAGGGCCGAGACGATCAGCAGTTTGGCGGGGTCGCGGTGTTCGATGAAGCGGGTGAGGGGAAGCTGGAGCAGCACGATCAGCACGCCGTTGACGGCGATCACGGTGCCGAAGTCGGTGCTGCTCAGTCCCTGTTGGCCCATGGTGATGGGGAGCGAGACGAACGCCTGCTGGATGAGGGTGGCCAGCAGCAGGTTGAGGGCGACGACGACCATGAAGCGGGTGTCCCGCAGCACCGTCCACATGGAGATGTCGGCCTCGCCACCGGAGGGTACGGGCCCCCGTTCGGGTGCGGCGGACTGCGGCCTGGACTCCGCCAGCTTCCAGAAGGTGATCAGCGCGGTGGCCAGCACCATCGCGGCCTCGCCGAAGAACAGCAGGTGGTAGCTGTACTGGGCGATCAGTCCCGCGCCGGCGGAGGAGACCGCGAAACCCAGGTTGATGGCCCAGTAGTTGAGCGAGAACGCCCGTACCCGGTCCTCCGGGCGGACGATGTCGGCCATCATCGCCTGCACGGCGGGCCGGGAGGCGTTGGTGGCCATGCCGACGAGGCCCGCGACGGCGGCGATCGCCACCGGGTGGCTGACCAGTCCGAGCGAGGCGACCGACACGGCGGTCGACACCTGGGCGACCAGCAGGGTGGGCCGTCGGCCGATGCGGTCGGTCAGTACGCCCGCACCGATGGAGGAGACGACACCGCCGAGTCCGTACAGGGCGCCGACCAGACCCGCGTACGAGGCCGAGTAGCCGCGCTCGACGGTCAGATACAGCGCGAGGAACGTCGCCACGAAGGCGCCGAGCCGGTTGACCAGCGTCCCGGTCCACAGCCACCAGAACTGGCGGGGGAGGCCGCCGACGCTCCTGGCCACGGCCTGCCCGAGTCTGCCGGACGAGACACCTGAGCCCATGGCCGCTCCCCCTTTGAAAGCCCGCACACCCCGTCTGGATGTAAGTGGCATACCAGCACGGCGCACGTTACCCGGCGCTGTTGTGGAGCCGCCAGCGAATTGACGGCTCCCGTCAATCGAGCGCGGGCGGCGGCCTTCTGGGAACCTTCTGGGAAACTTCCGTCGCAGAGGCACGGGCCGGGACGGGGAGGGCAGCGGGGTGGCCGAGCGTGACCACGGGAGACCGCCGGACGATCTGACAGCGGCAGAAGCGGGGCTGTGGCAGGCGTACCGGAACGGCAGCACCTACGACCTCCGTACGGGGGACGCCCGGGACGACGACCCGTTCGGCGCTGTCCCCTGGAGGCCCGAACGCACCGTACGGGCCCGGATCGTCGCGCGGGTGCTGCTCGACGGACCGCCTCCGCTGCCCGGCAGGGCGCCCGCGCTGAAGCTCAGGGGCTGCTACATCACCGGTCATCTCAACCTGTCCAACTCGGAGATCTCCGTCCCTGTCGAGCTCCAGGAATGCCGGCTGGAGTCCTCGTTGCTGCTCGTCGACTGCCGGGCGGGCCTGGTGATCCTGGACCGGTGCTGGGCGCCGCGAGTGGAAGCGACGCGCCTCACCGTCGAGGGCGACCTGCGGCTGACCAGGAGCGAGTTGTCCCGTGGCATGGCCCTCGCGCAGGCCAACATCGGCACGGATCTCTCCCTGGAGGGCCTGCAGTTGGGTGGCGACCGGCATGAGAAGGCGCTGGACGCCGACGGGCTGAACGTCGGTCAGGACGTGAACGCCGATCTGCTGGAGGCCAGCGGTGAGTTGTCACTGCGGGGTGCCCGGGTGGGCGGCACGGTGTCCCTGCGCGGCTGCCGGCTGAGCCACCCGGGCGGAAGGTCGGTGCTCACAGCGTCCAGGCTCACCGTCGAGGAGAACTTCCTGCTGACCCCCTTCGCGGCGCTCCCGGACACCGGCTCCGGCTCCACGACGCGTCTCGCCCGGTTGCGGCCCGCCGTTCTCCAAGGGGACGTGCACCTCGACAGCTCGACCTTCGGGGGAACCGTGGACCTGGAGCGGGCCCGGCTGGAGATGACGGACGAGCAGGAGTTCTCACTGCGCGGTGTGCAGGCCACGCAGTTGACGTTCACCCCGGAGCCCCCGGAGCGCGGCAGGGTCGTGCTCCAGGACGCCGTCGTGAGCCACCTGAGCGACAAGGCCGAGAGCTGGCCGGGGCCCGGCCGGTTGCAGTTGCGCGGCTTCACCTACGAGACCCTGGTCCCCAGGGGCCCCTTCCCGCTGGCCCGCCGACTGGAGTGGGTGCACGCGGCCACCCCGGAGTTCGCGCCGGAGCCGTACGACCGTCTCGCCGCCTGTCTACAGGCCGGTGGCGAGGAGGCCGACGCGCACACCGTCCTCCTCGCCAAGCTCCGGCGGCGCAGGGGAATGCTGCCGCTGCCGCTGCGCGTATGGGACTACATCCAGGACCTCGCCCTGGGCTACGGCTACCGCCCCGGCCGCGCCGTGCTGTGGCTCACCCTGCTGCTGACGGCAGGCTCGATGTGGTTCGCGAAGAATCCGCCGCCCGCCCTCAAGCCCGACGAGGCACCGCAGTGGTCGCCGTTCATCTATACGCTCGATCTGCTGCTCCCCGTGCTCGACCTCGGGCAGGAGGCGGCCTGGCGGACGACGGGGGCCTCGCAGTGGATAGCCCTCGTCCTGGTCATCCTCGGCTGGCTGCTGGCCACGATCGTGACCGCGGGGGCCGCTGCCGTCATCCTGCGCCGGAACTGAGCGGAGTTGAGGGGCAGGAGCGCGGATCAGTCGCCCAGTTCCCAGTCCCGCAGCAGGTGGTCCGTCGAGCAGACGGTGTCCAGGAAGTAGGCGCCCGCCTTTCCGCAGCCCTCGCTCGGCTTGACGGGCGTTCCGTGGCCCATGCCGGACACCAGGTAGCGGCGTACGACGACCTGGCCGGTACCGTCCTGGTAGTCGGACCGGGTGGTCCCGCCGGGCAGTTGGTGGGTGGCGTCCGCGGTCTGGTCGGCGCCCAGGACGTCGGTCCACTGCTCGACGGACTCGGTGGCGTTGCGCGGTGCGACGGTGTAGTCGGCCGTGCCGTGCCAGACCGAGACCTTCGGGCGGGGACCGGTGTAGCCGGGGTACGCGGCGCGCACCAGGTCGCCCCACTGCCGAGGCGTCTTGTCGACGCCCGGGTTCATGCAGGTGAAGGCGCCGATCAGGGAGGTCGCACAGCCGTGCGGCAGTCCGGCGACGACACCGCCGCCCGCGAAGGTGTCGGGGTAGGCGGCGAGCAGCGCGGAGGTCATCCCGCCGCCGGCCGACAGCCCGGTGACGTACACCCGGGAGGAGTCCGCGTCCAGGTCCTCGACCGTGCGGTCCACCATCTGCCGGACGGACAGCGCCTCGCCGCTGCCCCGCCTGGTGTCGGCGGACTGGAACCAGTTGAAGCACCGGTTGGCGTTGTTGGCCGTCTCCTGCTGCGGCGCGACGACGGTGAAACCGTGCTCGTCGGCGGCCCGCTTCCAGCCCGCCCCGTCGAAGTAGGCGGCCGCGTTCTGGGTGCAGCCGTGCAGTACGACGACCACGGGGCGCCCGGCGCCGAGGCCGTCGGGTGTGTAGCGGTACATGGACAGGTTGCCGGGGTTGGAGCCGAAGCCGGTGACCTTTTCGAGGGCGGCGGTGGTGCTGAGGCGCTGCTGCCCGTGGGCGTCGGCGTCGGCGGCGGCATCGGCGGCCGCGGACGTGTTCGAGACGCCCAACGCCGCGAGGGCGAGCGCGGCCAGCAGCGCCGCCGAGGTGCGCACGGAGGTTCGCATGAGGGGTTCCTTCCGTGGTGCTCGTGGGGGATTCGGGCACGGGGCGGCCCGATGAGCGGCAACGTAGAGCGCGGGCCACGGCGGTGCGAACGTGTGCGCCCGCCAGCCCCGGGACAGCGCCCCTGTGTGAGAGCCACATAGCCGGTGCCGCACCGACCCGGGTGTGCGCCCGGCACATATGGCCTCCGCGAAGTGCGGGCGGGCGCCACATCCGGCCGGCCGGAACCCACGCCTAGGCTGCCGCCATGACGCCTCGCCCCGGGTCCACCCCCGCAGAGTCCTCATCCGTCGCACTGGACCTCTCCGGCCGCACAGCCCTGGTCACCGGCGCGGCCGGCGGTATCGGGCGGGCCTGCGCGCTGCGGCTGGCCGCCGCGGGGGCGCGGCTCCGCGCGGTGGACCTGGACCCGGAGGGGCTCAAGTCGCTGGCGCAGGAGGCGGCCCGGTCACCCGTGGGCGCGGAGCCCGTCGAGATCCACCCCCTCGATCTGACGGCCCCGGCGGGGCTGGACGCTGCCGAGCGCGCGGCGGACGGCGTCGATGTGCTCGTCAACGCGGCCGGCATCCAGCTCGTGCGCCCGATCGAGAAGTTCCCGCCCGAGGTGTTCCGCCGGATGCTGACCCTCATGCTGGAGGCGCCGTTCCGCACGACGCGGGGCGCGCTGCCCGGGATGTACGCGCGGGGCTGGGGCCGTATCGTCCACATCTCCTCCGTGCACGGGCTGCGGGCCTCCGCGTACAAATCGGCGTACGTGGCGGCCAAGCACGGGCTGGAGGGGCTGTCCAAGACGACGGCGCTGGAGGCGGCCGAGCACGGGGTGACCTGCAACTGCGTCAACCCCGCGTATGTGCGCACGCCACTGGTGGAGCGGCAGATCGCGGACCAGGCCGAGGCGCACGGCATCCCGGCCGAGCGGGTCGTCACCGACATCATGCTGGCGGACTCGGCGCTCAAGCGGCTGATCGAGCCGGCTGAGGTGGCCGAGGCGGTCGCCTATCTGTGCACTCCCGCCGCGGCTTTCGTCACCGGTTCCGCTCTGCCCCTCGACGGCGCATGGACAGCTCACTGACCCTGTGGCCATGCACAGCACCACCGACACCAGCCCTGAGCCCCCGGACAGCGGCACCGAGACCGCCTGCCTCGGTTACCTCGAACTGCTGACCAGGGGCGCCCCGGCCGAGGCGTACGACGACCCGCGGCCGTCCGCGGGAGCCGGCCCCTCAGCCGAGCGCGGCAAACAGCTCGCCCTGCGCATCCGCGCCGAACTGGAGGCCAGGCGGCGCCGGGAGGCCGAGCTGACAGCGCTGTTCGAGACGGTGCACGACCTGGCCGGACTGCGCGACCTGGACGACGTCCTCCAGGCGATCGTGCAGCGGGCCCGCCGCCTGCTGGGCACCGAGGTCGCCTATATGACCCTCAACGACCCCGCGCGCGGCGACACCTATATGCGGGTCACCGAGGGCTCCGTCTCGGCCCGCTTCCAGCAGCTGCGACTGGGCATGGGGGAGGGACTGGGCGGGCTCGTGGCGCAGACCGCGCGCCCCTACGCGACCCAGGACTACCCCCGCGACGCCCGCTTCCAGCACACCGACGCCATCGACCGGGGTGTCGGCGAGGAGGGGCTGATCGCCATTCTCGGGGTGCCGCTGCTGCTCGGCGGGCGCGAGGTCATCGGCGTGCTGTACGCCGCCGACCGGCGCGAGCGCGTCTTCGAACCCGAACAGATCGCCCTGCTGCGCTCGTTCGCCGCCCACGCCGCCGTGGCCCTCGACAACACCCGGCTGCTGACCGAGACCACCCAGGCGCTGGCCGGGCTCCGCGCGGTCAACGAGACCATCCGCCGTGCCTCCGACGTCCACGACCGGCTGACCGAACTGGTGCTGCGCGGCGGCGGCGTGGACGAGGTCACCCGGGTGCTGACGGAAGTGCTGGGCCACCGGGTCGAGTTCACCGAGCGGGCCGGGCGGCCCGAAGCCGGCACCGGCATCGGCCCCGGCACCCGCGCCGGCGCGGAGACGGCGGAGGCCGCCCTGGCGTCCGCCGTGGAGCGGTCCCGCCGCGACGGACACGCCGTACGCCAGGGCGACGCCTGGGTGGCCGCCGTCACCGCGGGCGGCGAACTGCTGGGCGCGCTGCTGCTGCACGGGCACCCGGAGCTCGACCCGGTGGACCAGCGCACCCTGGAGCGCGCCGCCATGGTGACCTCGCTGCTGCAGCTCGCCCGCCGCTCGGCGGGCGAGGCCGAACAGCGGGTACGCGGCGAACTGCTGGACGATCTGCTGGACGCCGCACACCGCGATCCCCACCTGCTGCACGACCGTGCGGCGCGGGTGGGCGCGGACCTGGACGTACCGCACACCGTGCTGGCCGCCCGCCTCGACGCCTCGCGAGGACCGGCCGAGGGGCCCCCTGACGAGGCCGACCGGCAGCGCCTCTGGTCGGCGGCGACCCACCTGGCAGCCACCCGGCACGGCCTGGCCGCGACCCGCGACGGCGGCCCCGTCCTGCTGCTGCCCCTGCAGAGCACGCCGGACGACAGCGAGGGCGCGGTCTCGTACGCGGCACGCCAGGTCGCCGCCGAGCTGGGCCGCGCCGTCGGCGGACCTGTCACCGTCGGCGCGTCCGCGCCCGTACCGCCCCCTGCCGCCCACCCCGGTTCCGTCGCGGCCGCCTATCCGGAGGCCCGCCGCTGTCTGGAGGCGCTCACCCTGCTGGGCCGGCGCGGCGAGGGCGCGGCAGCCGGAGACCTGGGCTTCCTCGGGCTGCTGCTGACCGACAGCCGGGACGTCACCGGCTTCGTACGCCGGACCCTGGGCCCCGCGCTCGACTACGACGAGCGGCGCGGCACCGAGCTGGTGGCCACCCTGGACGCGTACTTCGCCAGCGGTATGAGCCCCGTACGCGCCAAGGACGCGCTGCACGTCCACGTCAACACCGTCGCCCAGCGGCTCGAGCGGGTGGCCCGGCTGCTGGGCGACGACTGGCAGGCACCGCACCGCGCGCTGGAGATCCAGCTCGCGCTACGGCTCCACCGGCTGACGGGAGCTCTCGGCGGGTGAGGGTGCCGCCTCGCCCAGGCGCGCTGCGGGCTCGCCCACCGTCGCCAGGTCCCGCTCCCGCGTCTCGCTCGCACAGGCCAGCGCCACCACGGTCAGCAGCGCCGCCGCGATCACATACACCGACACCATCGCCGACCCGTCGTACTCGGCCAGCAGCGCCGTGGCGATCATCGGCGCGGGCGCACCGGCCGCGACCGACGAGAACTGCGCCCCGATCGAGGCTCCCGAGTACCGCATACGGGTGGCGAACAGCTCCGAGAAGAACGCCGCCTGCGGCGCGTACATCGCCCCGTGCAGCACCAGCCCGACCGTCACCGCGAGCGCGATCAGCCCGAACTCGCCGGTGTCCAGCAGCGCGAAGAACGGGAAGATCCACGCCCCGACGCCGACTGCGCCCAGGATGTAGACGGGCCGCCGCCCCACCTTGTCGGACAGCGCGCCCCACAGCGGGATGACGGCGAAGTGCACGGCGGAGGCGATCAGTACGGCGTTCAGCCCGGTCTGCTTCGACAGGTCCAGATGGTCGGTGAGGTAGACCAGCAGGAACGCCGTCAGTACGTAGAAACTGATGTTCTCCGCCATCCGGGCACCCATCGCCACCAGCACGTCACGCCAGTGGTGCCGCAGCACGGCGAGCAGCGGCAGCTCCTCCGCAGCGCTGCCTGGGCCCTTGCGTGCCTCGGCGCGGGCGCGGGCCTCCTTGAAGACCGGCGACTCGTCCACAGCCAGCCGCACCCACAGGCCGACCACCACCAGCAGCCCGGAGAGCAGGAACGGCACCCGCCAGCCCCAGCTCTCGAACGCGCCGTCCGACAGCAGCGCCGTCAGCGCCGCCAGCACACCCGTCGCCAGCAGCTGACCCGCGGGCGCCCCGGTCTGCGGCCAGGAGGCCCAGAAGCCGCGCCGCCGCGGGTCCCCGTGCTCGGAGACCAGCAGCACCGCGCCGCCCCACTCGCCGCCCAGCGCGAACCCCTGCACCAGCCGCAGTGTCGTCAGCAGGACGGGAGCGAAAGCGCCCACCGTCGCGTGGGTGGGCAGCAGCCCGATGGCGAACGTGGCGCCGCCCATCATCAGCAAGCTGATGACCAGCAGCTTCTTCCGGCCGACGCGGTCGCCGTAGTGGCCGAAGACCAGCGCGCCGACGGGGCGGGCCGCGAAGCCGACCGCGTAGGTGAGGAAGGCAAGCAGCGTGCCGACCAGGGGATCCGAGTCGGGGAAGAACAGCTTGTTGAAGACGAGCGCGGCCGCCGAGCCGTAGAGGAAGAAGTCGTACCACTCGATGGTGGTACCGACCAGGCTGGCGGCGACGATGCGGCGCAGCGACCGGGTACCGGCGGCGGACCCGCCGCCGGCCGACTCTGGGGACGAAGAAGGGGAGACCATGCCGTCGCACGCTAGGGAAACCCGCCCCCGCCCCCCATGTGGTGACACCCCACACTTCACCGCCCCACTGTGCGGCCCGACCCCACCCGGCGCCGGGCCACAACCGGGGCGGCTAGGCTCTCGGGTATGGCCGACGCACCGTACAAGCTGATCCTGCTCCGCCATGGCGAGAGCGAGTGGAACGCCAAGAACCTGTTCACCGGCTGGGTGGACGTCAACCTCACCGAGAAGGGCGAGAAGGAGGCGGTCCGCGGCGGCGAGCTGCTCAAGGACGCCGGCCTGCTCCCCGACGTACTGCACACCTCCGTGCAGAAGCGCGCCATCCGCACCGCGCAGCTCGCACTGGAGTCCGCTGACCGCCTGTGGATTCCCGTCCGCCGCTCCTGGCGGCTGAACGAGCGCCACTACGGGGCGCTCCAGGGCAAGGACAAGGCGCAGATCCGTGACGAGTTCGGCGAGGAGCAGTTCATGCTCTGGCGCCGCTCCTACGACACCCCGCCGCCGGTCCTGGAGGACGGCGCCGAGTTCTCGCAGAGCGACGACCCACGCTACGCGGGCGTCCCCAGCGAGCTGCGGCCCCGCACCGAGTGCCTCAAGGACGTCGTCGAGCGGATGCTGCCCTACTGGTTCGACGGCATCATCCCGGACCTGATGGCGGGCCACACCGTGCTGGTCGCCGCGCACGGCAACTCGCTGCGCGCCCTGGTCAAGCACCTGGACGGGATCTCCGACGAGGACATCGCCGGTCTGAACATCCCCACCGGCATCCCGCTCTCCTACGACCTGGACGCCGACTTCCACCCGGTCAAGAAGGGCGGCACCTACCTTGACCCGGACGCGGCCAAGGCCGCCATCGAGGCCGTCAAGAACCAGGGCAAGAAGTAGCACGAGAGCACGCCGTAAGCCCCCTGCCCGCGTTTTCCGCGAGCAGGGGGCTTCACTCTGCCCGCGAACCGGCCCCGGGCCGTCCCCGGATGCGATCACCGCGCGCCCGCCGGACGATGAGGGAACGCACGGCCGACGAGAAGCAGGGAGAGTGTCCGATGGCTGGACTTGTGCACAAGAGCTTCGCCTCACCCGATGAAGTCCGGCCCTTCGAAGGGGGCACCGGGCAGATGGAGGTCGTCGATCTCGGCGGGGAACTGGGCAGAGCCACCTTCCAGCCCGGCTGGCAGTGGTCCAAGCACGTCAAGCCGATGGCCCAGACCGAGAGCTGCCAGGCGGCCCACACCGGCTACATCGTCTCCGGCCGAATGAAGATCGTCATGGACGACGGCGAGGAGGACGAGGTCGGCCCCGGCGACATCGTCGACGTTCAGCCGGGCCACGACGCCTGGGTGGTCGGCCCGGAACCCTGCGTCATGATCGACTGGGGAAGCCACGAGGGCTACGCCAAGCGCTGAGTCCCGCGCCGGGCCCCTCCCGTCCGCGGTGCGGGGCCGGTACCTTACGGGCATGACCGACACCCGAAAGGACGATGCCGCGTAAGCGGCCCTCCGTGGTGCGGGGCGAGATCCCCGTACGGATCAGCAGACGCAGATACCCGCCCGTGAACGGGGTCTCCGGCGCCTGCCAGGCCGCGATGCGGCGGCTCGACCGCAGACGCTTCTGGCCGGAGGCGACGGCCGAGGCGTTCTGGCACTGGTCGGCACTGGCGCACGGGACCGTCCGGCAGATCACCGACCGGTACGCGTGGAACAGCTGCGGTGTCCCCGAGTGCGGCTGCGACCCGGCGCACTTCCGTGGGCTCCTCGAAACGGCGCTGTGCGCGCTCCCCAAGGCGTACGCCCGCGAGCTGCGCCCGCTGGTGCGGCGGCTGGACGAGCGCATCCTGGCCAAGGCGAAGGTCATCCGCGCCGATTCGCCCGACGACCCCTGGTGGCTCCGGCGGCCACCGTGAGGAGAGCGGGCGGCCGAGACTCCGGGAGGCGCTGTCCGTGGTGCCGCATACGCTCGGAACATGACCACTCATCCCACCTCCGCGCTGGCCCGGCGGCTGCTTCCAGGGGAGCTGACCGCCGGTCTGCCCCCGCGCGGGGGGCGGGTGCGGCGCAGTGCGCGGGACTGGGTCGTGGACGTCCTGCTGTTCGTCTTCGCGGTGGCGTGCTGGGCGGCGCTGTTCCAGCAGGCCGAGGCGAAGCCGTATCTGCCCGGCTGGCTGGTGGCCCTCGATCCGCCGCTGGGCGCCCTCGCCTGTCTGTCGCTGTGGCTGCGGCGGCGCTGGCCGCTGGGCGTGGCACTGGCCGCGGTACCGGCGGCGGCGCTGACGGACACCGTCATCGGCGCGCTCGCCGTCATCATCTTCAACCTGGCGCTGCGCACCCCGCCGCGTACGGCCGCGCTGGTGCTGCTGCTGCACCTGGCGGCCACGCTGCCGTACGTGCTCTTCTACGGGGTCCCGCACGACGAGCGCTGGACGATCGCCGCCTTCGTGCTGGTCTTCTACCTGCTCTTCTTCACCTGGGGCAGCGCGACCCGGGCCCGGCGGCAGCTGGTGCTCAAGCTGCGCGAGGACGCGGTGCGAGCCCAGGCGGACCACGAGCGGCGGCTGGCCGATGTCCGCAGGGCGGAGCGGCGGGCGATCGCGCGCGAGATGCACGACGTGCTCGCGCACCGGGTCTCGCTGCTGTCCGTGCACGCGGGCGCGCTCGCCTACCGCACCCAGCGCACGGCGGCCGGTGAGGGCGCGGCGCTGGACGACTCGGAGATCGCCGAGAGCGCCACCGTGATCCGCGACAACGCGCACCAGGCGTTGGAGGAGCTGCGCGATGTGCTGCATGTGCTGCGCGAGGACGAGGAGGAAGCGGCGCCCCTCGGCGGTACGGGGGTGCCGGGAGAGCCGGACGGCGCGCGGCCGCAGCCGGATCTGACGCGGCTGGGTGAGCTGGTCGACGAGGCACGCGCCGCGGGTCAGACCGTCCACTTCGACCAGGAGCTGCCCGAGCCCGCCGACGGCGAGGGCGGCTATCCGCTCCGCCCCCAGCTGCAGCGCACCGCCTACCGCGCGGTCCAGGAGGGGCTCACCAACGCGCGCAAGCACGCGCCGGGGCAGCCGGTGGAGGTGCGGGTCGCGGGCGCCGTGGGCGAGGAGCTGACGGTACGGGTCAGCAACCCGCTGCCGACCGGGCACCGGACGGCAGCCGAGACGGGCACGCCCATCCCGGGCGCCGGTGCGGGGCTGACGGGGCTGCGGGAGCGGCTGGAGATCGAGGGCGGCACCCTCGCCTACGGCCCGGAGGACGGCAGGTTCACGCTGCTCGTGCGGCTGCCCTGGCCCCTCCCCTGAGTCCGGGAAGGACCGCCCCGGACATGACGCGGGGCCCTGACCCGTCGAACCGGTCAGGGCCCCGCAGGGGCTCAGCCGCAGGAGCCTCCGCAACTGCAGGGGCCGCCCGACTGGCAGCCGCATCCGCAGCCGGGCCCGCATCCGCAGGCTCCGACCAAGGGCAGGTGCCGGGCGTCCTGGGGTGCGGCCGGCTGCTGCTCGGCCGTGGTACGGGGCGTTTCGCGGGGGTCAGCCATCGTGCCCTCCTCGGCAGGGACAGTCATGGACAGGCATGACACAGCCCCATTGCATGCCCGACGGGCGCGGGCGCATCAAGGGCGCGTGGTTGCACGCCCCGATGTCAGCCCTCGCCGGAGCCGGAACGGGAGCCGGTGCCGGACCCGGTCTGCCCACCGGAGCCGGCCCCACCCTGCGAGGACTCCGTAGCGGCGGCCAGCGCGGGGTCGATCTCGTCCGCGTAGTCGCCTGTCACCAGGTAGACGACGCGGCGGGCCACCGAAACGGCGTGGTCGGCGAACCGCTCGTAGTAGCGGCCCAGCAGGGTGACGTCCACGGCGGTCTCGATGCCGTGCTTCCAGCGGTCGTCCATCAGGTGCTGGAAGAGGGTGCGGTGCAGCAGGTCCATGGCGTCGTCGTCCTGCTCCAGCTGCATCGCCAGGTCGACGTCCTTGGTGATGATGACCTCGGCCGCCTTCGCCATCAGCCGCTGGGCGAGCTGCCCCATCTCCAGCAGCGTCGCCTGGAGGTCCTGGGGGACGGCCGACTCGGGGAAGCGCAGCCTGGCGACCTTCGCCACGTGCTGCGCCAGGTCGCCCGAGCGCTCCAGGTCGGCGCTCATCCTCAGCGAGGTGACGACGATCCGCAGATCGGTGGCGACGGGCTGTTGCCGGGCGAGCAGCTGTATCGCCCTGGTCTCCAGATCGCGCTGGAGGTCGTCGACCTTCTCGTCCGCGGCGATGACGCTCTCGGCGAGCTTCAGGTCCGCGTCCAGCATCGCCGTGGTGGCGCGCCCGATCGCGGAGCCGACGAGCCTGGCCATCTCGACCAGGCTGTCCCCGATCGAGTCCAGCTCCTCGTGGTACGCGTCCCGCATGGCTGTCCTTCCCTCGCACGAATGTTCCCCGGGGCGCTTGCCCCGGCCGTTCTCACGGAGCCGCTCGGGCCCCTACGCTCTCAACGATGCGCCCGAAATGCGACCGGTTCGGCCCCCCTCGGTGAACCGAAGGCACCTTGAGGGTTAACACTGGGCGACAGCTCTTTCGACCTCCCCCTCCAGGACTGGGGCACTGTCGTACGAGGCGCATAACCTGGCTGTATGGACGTTAATGCGGCGGTCGCCGCGGCAGCCGCGATCGCCGGTGTGTGCACCGGCGTGATCGCGATGCTGGCGTTCCGGTGGAGCGAGCGGGAGCAGGCCCGCCCCACCCGCACCTCACTGCACACCGAGCCGGGGCTGCCCCCGGGCGTCGACACCGTCCTGTCGGTGCTCCGCTCCTCAGCCGTGGTGCTGGACGAGAGCGATGCCGTCGTCAAGGCGAGCTCAGCCGCCTACGCGCTGGGTCTGGTGCGCGGCGGCAAGCTCGCGGTGGAGCCTATGCTCCAGATGGCGAGGGACACCAGACGTGACGGGGAGATACGGCAGGTCGAGCTGGACCTGCCCCGGCGCGGCACGGGACGGGGTGATGCCCTCGCGGTCTCCGCGCGGGTGGCTCCGCTCGGCTCCCGGCTGGTCCTCCTGCTGGTGGAGGACCTGACGGAGGCCCGCAGGATCGAGGCGGTGCGGCGGGACTTCGTCGCCAACGTCAGCCATGAGCTCAAGACCCCGGTCGGCGCGCTCTCCCTGCTCTCGGAAGCCGTCCTGGACGCCTCCGACGACCCGGAGGCGGTGGAGCGCTTCGCCGGCCGCATGCAGAACGAGGCCACCCGGCTGACCAACCTCGTCCAGGAGCTGATCGACCTCTCCCGGGTGCAGAACGACGACCCGCTGGAGGACTCGGAGTCGGTCCAGGTGGACGAACTGGTGACCGAGGCCATAGAGCGCAGCCGGCAGAGCGCCGACAACAAGCAGATCACCCTCCTGGCCGGCGGTACCGAGGGGCTGCACGTCTGGGGCAACCGGGGCCAGCTCGCCGCTGCCCTGGGCAACCTCGTCGAGAACGCCGTCAACTACTCACCGGCCCGTACCCGCGTCAAGGTCGCGGGCCGCCGCACCCAGTCCCCGGGCGGCGACCTGATAGAGATCGCCGTCACCGACCAGGGCATCGGTATCTCCGACCGCGACAAGGAGCGCATCTTCGAGCGCTTCTACCGCGTCGATCCGGCCAGGTCCCGGGCCACCGGAGGCACCGGACTCGGCCTGTCCATCGTCAAGCACGTGGCCGCCTCGCACGGCGGGGAGGTCACCGTATGGAGCGCCGAGGGACAGGGCTCCACCTTCACCCTGCGGCTGCCCGAGGCGGGCAGCGCGCGGGAGCAGGCCGCGCTGGACAAGGCCGACCGGCTCGGCCGGAACGGCCTGTCGGGCGCACTGCAGGAACCGGCCGCCTTCGACGAGGAGGAGCGGCCGTATGTCGATCAGGCTGATGAACAACTTTCCGCCCCGGAGGTCCTCCCGTGACCCGAGTGCTCGTCGTCGAGGACGAGGAATCGTTCAGCGACGCACTGTCGTACATGCTCCGTAAGGAAGGCTTCGAGGTCGCCGTCGCGGCCACGGGTCCCGACGGGCTCGACGAGTTCGAACGCAACGGCGCCGATCTGGTGCTGCTCGACCTGATGCTGCCGGGGTTGCCCGGCACGGAGGTGTGCCGCCAGCTGCGCGGCCGCTCCAACGTCCCCGTGATCATGGTGACGGCCAAGGACAGCGAGATCGACAAGGTCGTCGGCCTGGAGATAGGCGCGGACGACTACGTCACCAAGCCCTTCTCCTCCCGCGAGCTGGTCGCCCGCGTCCGCGCGGTGCTGCGCCGCCGCGGCGAGCCGGAGGAGGTCGTGCCCGCCGCGCTGGAGGCCGGCCCGGTCCGGATGGACGTGGACCGGCACGTGGTCACCGTCGACGGCGACAAGGTGGATCTCCCGCTCAAGGAGTTCGACCTGCTGGAGATGCTGCTGCGGAACGCGGGGCGGGTGCTGACCCGTATGCAACTGATCGACCGCGTCTGGGGCGCGGACTATGTGGGCGACACCAAGACGCTCGACGTCCACGTCAAGCGCCTGCGCGCCAAGATCGAGCCGGACCCCGGTGCCCCGCGCTATCTGGTGACGGTCCGGGGCCTGGGCTACAAGTTCGAGCCGTGAACCGCCCCTGAAGGGGACGGCGCCCCGTAAGGGGCGCGGGGAACTGCGCGAGCGACCACCACCAGGTCGCACCCGGGACTCCGTCATCAGCCCCTACGGTCATCAGCCCCTACGACGAGAGGCCGCACCCCGCGCGGGTGAGCGGCCTCTCGCCGTAGGGGCCGGCATGCTGGGCCCGGTGCGGAAGCGTTGTGGCTGAGCGCGCAGTTCCCCGCGCCCCTGCGGGGCGCTCAGTGCCCGGCGTGCTCCTCCTGGGCGCCCGGCGTGCCGGCCGGCGAGGACGAGTCGGCCTCACCCGGCTTCGCGGCCTCGGAGGCCGAGGGCGAGTCGGAGGGCGAGGCGGAGCCGGAGGCACCCGGCTCGGGAGCCCGGCGGGACGGCGAGGGCGACGAGCTGGGGCCGACCGTCTTGAACGCGCCGTCCGCCGGCACCACGGTCGCGCGCAGCTTGATGGGGCCGGTCCTGCTGAGGTCGAAGGTGAGCGGCTGCGCGTTGCCGTCCTTGATGCCCGCCTTCTCCGCGTGGGTGAACAGCGCGGACGGGTTGCCCTTGCCGCCCAGCTCCAGCGAGCCGCCGGCCGGTACGACGAGCTTCTTCTCGCCCTTGGCGGGGCTCAGTTCGGCGCGGGCGCCCTTGACGTGGACGCCCTTGAGGATCTGGTCCTTCGCACCGTCGTTGAAGATCCGTACCGTCACGGCCGCCTCGCCCGAGCCCGTGGTGTCGGTGACGAGGTTGGCGTTCTGGACCTTGATGACCCCGACCTGCGTCGCCGCGTTGTCGGGCCTGACCTCCAGCGTCTGCGCGTCGTTTCCGGCGCCGCAGGCGGTCAGCGAGACGGCGGCGAGCGCGAGGGTGGTGGCGGCGAGGGTGCCGCGACGAAGGCTGCTGCTCACGGCGGCGGCAACTCCTAGGCGAGCTATGGCGGCGGCACGCTCCTCGAGCGCGTGCCGGTCGCGTACGGATGGGCTTTCGCGTGCGCGCTCAGGTTACCGACAGCGTGTGGAGGCCCTGCACCCGACCCTCCGGCCCCGGCCGCCGACGGCTGCCCCCGGCAAAGCGCAGGTCGCCCCGGGCGAGGCGCAGGCATCCGCGCCGACGTCCGCCCGTACGCTGTCGAATAGCGACGCCCGTAGTGCGGCTGCCCTCCGTACGGGCGATTCCGCGGGAATGCGAGAGGTTCATGAAGAATTGATCAACAGGCCCTTACAGGTGCATTGATCAATTCTTCGGAAAGCCGGAAGGGGTGGCGAAGATGTCACTCCCTACAGTCGGACAAATCGGTCATACTGGACGTGTCGCGAGCCTCTTCCGTGGGCTCTCCTGGTGCGTTTCCACGGGTGCGCAGAACCGCTCTCACCTGCGAATACCCGCTTGCATTGGCTGGTCGATGCACGATAGAGGGCTGCTTGTCAAGCCCCGAGATATGCCCTGACCTGCGAAAACGCCATTCAGAAGACGTCGTTCCCGTGTTACCCTGGATAGCCACGGAAGGGGTACCTGACACATGACGTTCAAGGTTGGCGACACCGTGGTCTATCCCCATCACGGGGCCGCGCTGATCGAGGCTATCGAAACTCGCCAGATCAAAGGCGTGGACAAGACCTACTTGGTTCTGAAGGTCGCGCAGGGCGATTTGACCGTTCGCGTGCCCGCGGACAATGCGGAGTTCGTAGGCGTGCGCGACGTCGTTGGTTCGGACGGGCTGGACAGGGTCTTCGAGGTGCTCCGCGCGCCGTACGCCGAAGAGCCGACCAACTGGTCCCGCCGCTACAAGGCAAACCTCGAGAAGCTCGCGTCCGGCGACGTTATCAAGGTGGCCGAGGTCGTGCGTGACCTGTGGCGCCGTGAGCGTGAGCGCGGCCTGTCCGCCGGTGAGAAGCGGATGCTGGCCAAGGCCCGTCAGATCCTGGTGAGCGAACTGGCTCTGGCGGAGAACACCAACGAGGACAAGGCCGAAGCGCTGCTCGACGAGGTTCTCGCCTCCTGACGCTCGTTTGACACTCGATATCTGCCCCACGATGCCGCGGTGCCCGGATGACAGCAGTCGTCACCGGGCGCTGCGGCATTCTCGGCGACAGCCGAAGTAGCCCCCTCGCGGGAGCGCCCGGTCGTGCGCGCACGCCCACAGGGCCAGGGCAGCCGACTCGACCGATGGTCACGGAAGGGCTCGATCGAGTGGTTGCGCCCGGCACTCCCCCCAACCTATGGCCGGGGGTACCCCCAGGCCATACCCACCCCGGCTGAGGACACAAACCCTGAACGCGCTACCGATGTCAATCGATTCCACAGACTTCGCTCCATCCGGGGACCGGCGGTCCTCGGACGAGGCCGGCCCGCGCACCGCCGTCGTCATCCCGGCGGCCGGCAAGGGCGTACGGCTCGGTCCCGGAGCGCCCAAGGCGCTGCGCGAGCTGGGCGGTACGCCGATGCTCGTACACGCCGTACGGGCCACCGCGCGGGCGCGCGCCGTCGAGCTCGTCGTCGTGGTCGCCCCGCCCGACGGTGCGCCCGCCGTCCGCACGCTGCTGGACGAGCACGGGCTGCCCGAGGTCGTCGTCGTCCCCGGCGGCCGGACGCGCCAGGACTCCGTACGCCTGGGGCTGGCGGCGCTCCCCGCCACCATCGAGACGGTGCTGGTCCACGACGCGGCGCGGCCGCTCGTCCCGGACGAGACGGTGGACGCGGTGGCGCGCGCGGTCCGCGAGGGCGCGTCCGCTGTGGTGCCCGCGCTGCCGGTCACCGACACCGTCAAGCAGGTGGAGCCGCGCACCGACGGCGAGCCCGAGCCGGTCACCGGCACCCCCGACCGCGCCCGGCTGCGTGCCGTGCAGACCCCGCAGGGCTTCGCCCGCAAGGTGCTCGCCGAGGCGCACACCCGGCTGGCGCCGCAGGGCGAGGGCGCCACGGACGACGCGGGCATGGTCGAGCGGCTCGGCGTCGAGGTGGTCGTCGTCCCCGGTCACGAGGAGGCGTTCAAGGTGACCCGCCCGCTCGACCTCGTACTCGCGGAGGCGGTACTGGCCAGGAGGAGGGCGCACGATGCCTTCTGAGACGCCTTCTGAGACGCCTTCTGAGAGGCCTGCTGAGAGCGCGGCCCTTCCTCTGGTCGGCATCGGTACCGATGTGCACGCGTTCGAGGAGGGGCGCGAGCTGTGGTGCGGCGGACTGCTGTGGGAGGGCGAACGGTACGGACTGGCCGGGCACTCCGACGGTGACGTGGCGGCACACGCGGCCTGCGACGCGCTGTTCTCCGCCGCCGGACTCGGGGACCTCGGCGCCCACTTCGGCACGGACCGCCCGGAGTGGTCCGGCGCCTCGGGCGTCGCGCTGCTGACCGAGTCGGCTCGCATCGTGCGCGGGGCCGGGTACGGGATCGGCAATGTCGCCGTCCAGGTCATCGGCGTCCGGCCCAAGATCGGCAAGCGGCGCGCCGAGGCGATGAAGGCGCTGTCCGACGCCGTCGGCGCCCCCGTCTCGCTCTCGGGCACCACCACCGACGGCCTGGGCCTGACAGGGCGCGGCGAGGGCCTGGCAGCCGTGGCGACCGCACTGGTGCTTCCCCCGCGCTGACGTACGGGCCCGCTCCCGCGCCGGCCCGCTCCCGAGCCGACTCGCTCACAAGCGGGCTCGCTCCGGTCCGCGGCCGGTGTGTGGGATACCGTCCGGGGCAGGCGAGACCCGACGTAGGCATCGGGACGAGACGAGAGGAGCCGCTTCCGTGGCAGACCAGGTGCTCTCCGACCAACTCAAGAAGGTCCTCGACGGCAAGGTGTTCGTCGCCGTCGCCACCATCCAGCCCGACGGCAGCCCGCAGGTGTCGCCGGTCTGGGTGAAGCGTGACGGTGAGGACCTGCTCATCTCCACCACCGTGGACCGCCGCAAGACGAAGAACATGCGGCGCGACCCGCGGGTGACCGTCATGGTGCAGCCGGCCGACGAGCCATACACCTACGCCGAGCTGCGCGGCACCGCCTCCCTGACCACCGAGGGCGGGCAGGAGCTGATCGACGAGCTGGCGCAGAAGTACACCGGAAAGAGCTACGCCGAGTTCAACCCGGCCGCGGGCCAGGACGCCGAGCGGGTGGTCGTCCGGGTCAAGGTCGACAAGGTCGTCGGCCGCCTCTGAAACGGCCGCCTCTGAAACGGCCGCCTCTGAAACGGCCGCCTCTGAACCGGCCAGGGGCCCGGCGCACGGTCCGGGCCCCGCTCCGGCGCACGGCCCCTTCCGCCGTAAACCCTCCGGCCAGGGCGTGGCGGGGCGCGGCGGGCTACTACCCTTGGCCCCGTGACTCTTCGCCTGTACGACACCAGCGCCCGGCAGATCCGCGATTTCAGCCCGCTCGAACCCGGCTGTGTCTCGATCTACCTGTGCGGCGCCACCGTGCAGGCACCCCCGCACATCGGGCACATCCGCTCCGGCCTGAACTTCGACATCATGCGCCGCTGGTTCACCTACCGGGGCTACGACGTGACGTTCGTCCGCAACGTCACCGACATCGACGACAAGATCATCACCAAGTCGGCCGAGCAGGGCCGCCCCTGGTGGGCGATCGGCTACGAGAACGAGCGCGCCTTCAACGCCGCCTATGACGCGCTCGGTTGCCTGCCGCCCACCTACGAACCGCGCGCCACAGGACACATCCCCGAGATGGTCGAGATGATGCGGGTGCTGATCGACCGCGGTCACGCCTACGCGGCGGACGGCAACGTCTACTTCGACGTCCGCTCCTTCGGCGACTACCTCTCCCTCTCCAACCAGGAGCTCGACAACCTCCTCCAGCCCGCCGGCGAGGGCGAGACCGGCAAGCGGGACCCGCGCGACTTCGCGATGTGGAAGGCCGCCAAGCCCGGCGAGCCGTTCTGGGAGACCCCGTTCGGTCCCGGCCGTCCCGGCTGGCACCTGGAGTGCTCCGCGATGGCGCACAAGTATCTCGGCCGCGTCTTCGACATCCACGGCGGCGGCGTCGACCTCGTCTTCCCGCACCACGAGAACGAGATCGCCCAGTCCCGCGCCTTCGGCGACGGCTTCGCCCGCTACTGGGCCCACAACGCCTGGGTCACCATGAGCGGCGAGAAGATGAGCAAGTCGCTGGGCAACTCGGTACTCGTCAGCGAGATGGTCAAGCAGTGGCGCCCGCTGGTCCTGCGCTACTACCTGGGCAACCCGCACTACCGCTCCACCATCGAGTACAGCACCGAGTCGCTGCACGAGGCGGAGTCCGCGTTCGGCCGGATCGAGGGCTTCCTGCAGCGCGGCGTCGAGCTCGTGGGGCAGACGGCGCCCGCCGAGCGGGTACCGGAAGCCTTCGCGGAAGCCATGGACGACGACTTCGGGGTGCCGCAGGCGCTGGCCGTCGTGCATACGACGGTGCGGCAGGGCAACGCCGCGCTGGGCGAGGGTGACAAGACCGCCGTGGCGACCGCGGTCGCCGAGGTCCGTGCCATGCTCGGCGTCCTGGGGATGGACCCCCTGGACGCCCCCTGGACCGCCGCAGCGCCGGCTGCCGCGGCGGACCTGCACTCGGTGGTGGACTCGCTGGTCGGTCTGGTGCTGGAGCAGCGGCAGGCGGCGCGGGCGCGCAAGGACTACGCGACGGCCGACGCCATCCGCGACGAGCTGGGACGCGCGGGCCTCACCATCGAGGACACCCCCAGCGGCCCCCGCTGGGAGCTCGGCGGGGAGTGAGCGCCCCTCCGGTACCGGTACCGTTGTAAAGCCGTACGTACGTCCGAGCGCGCGCCCCGCGCGCAAGCCGCAGAGAGCAAGGTAGGTGGCCCAGCATGCCCGGGAAGAAGAAGGGGCCGCAGGTAGGCAGCGGTGGCTACCGCCGCCGTGGCCTGGCGGGCAAGGGTCCGACGCCGCCCGCCGAGATGCGCAAGGGCCACGCCAAGCAGCGCGCCGCGCAGGCCAAGGCGCGCCGCGCCCAGGGCCGTCCGCAGCGCGGCAAGGGCACCTCGGAGCTGGTGGTGGGCCGCAACTCCGTCGTGGAGGCCCTGCGCGAGGGCGTCCCGGCCAACGCGCTGTACGTGCAGCAGTTCATCGACAACGACGAGCGGGTCCGCGAGGCCGTCCGGGTCGCGGGTGACCGCGGCGGCATCCGGCTGGTCGAGGCACCCAAGCCCGAGCTGGACCGGATGACCAACGGCCTCAACCACCAGGGCGTCGTCCTGCAGGTCCCGCCGTACGAGTACGCGCACCCCGAGGACCTCGCGGCCGCCGCCTTCGACCGTGGCGAGGACCCGCTGATCGTCGCGCTCGACGGGGTGACCGACCCGCGGAACCTGGGCGCCGTCGTCCGCTCCGCCTCCGCGTTCGGCGGGCACGGCGTGGTCGTACCCGAGCGGCGTGCGGCCGGGATGACCGCGGGCGCGTGGAAGACGTCGGCCGGTACGGCGGCGCGCACGCCGGTCGCGCGCGCCACCAACCTCACCCGTGCGCTGGAGGGCTACCAGAAGGCGGGCCTGACGGTGATCGGGCTCGCGGCGGACGGCGAGGTGGAACTCGGCGACGTCGCCGCGCTCGACGGACCGCTCGTGGTCGTCGTCGGCAGCGAGGGCAAGGGGTTGTCGCGGCTGGTCGGCGAGACGTGCGACCTGAGGGTCCGCATCCCGATGCCCGGCGGCGCCGAGTCGTTGAACGCGGGCGTCGCGGCGGGCGTCGTACTCTACGAGGCGGCGAGGCGGCGCGCCTGAGGCGTTCTCCGCAGCCGCCGTCGGCGCGCGCCGCGGGGTGATCACTTGACGGGCCTCCGACAGATGGGCGCGGTCAAGGCAGTGTCCTAACCGTCCGTCACTCGGTTAGATGAGTGTGGACACCAGAACACCCCGCGCACCCGGCGCTTCGGGCCGCGGCTCCGGGCACAGCCCAGGGGGAAGCCCACGCGGTTTCTTCGACGACGAACCGGTGCTGAGCACGGTCAAGGTCCCGTCCGACCCCGCTGAGGTGGTCGTCAATCACGCGAGTTTCCGAGTACGGCTCGGTGCGGCGTCCGGCGCTACGGCCACGCCGCCAGCCGCGGCCATGACGGCCTCGCCGTCCGCACCGTCCGCCGCCTCCTCGCCAGTGAGCGCGCATGGCGCCCTGACACCGGCGGCCAGTGCCGCCCCGCCGACGGCCGCGTGGCCGTCGGCGTCCGCCGAGCGCGCGCGTGCGGCGTTCGAGGACACCGAGCCCATCCCGGTCGCAGGCGGCGCGTCGGCCGCGAGCAGGCGAACCGGTTCGGCAGGTGCCGCCGGCTCGGCCGGCATCGCCGGTTCGGCTGGCGCTGCCGGTTCCGCGCGCGCCGGGCGCCGCGCGCCCGTGGTGTGGAGCGGCGGCCGGGAACCGGACGACACAGGCGCCACGAAACTGATCCAGGCCGCCCGCACGGCCGGTCTCGTCGGCCTCGAAAGCGGCACCGCCACCGCCGAGTCCGACCCCTCGGCCACCCAGACCCTCCCCCGCGTCAAGAACCCGGGCGGGCCGGCCGGTGGCCCCGGCGGCGCTGGCGGGCCCGGCGGCTCCGGACGCGCCGGTACGGGGATCACCGGGAGCGGCCCCGCCACCGTCGTCGGCCCGCCCCGTGGCCCGCAGCCGTCCGAGAGCGGCGGGCCCTCGGTGCCCCACCAGCCCGAGGCCCCGCACACCGAACCGCTGCTGAAGGGCGTACGCCCGGCGCGGAGCGCGTTCGACGAGGACACCGGAGAGCTCGAAGCGGTCGACCCGGACACCGGAGAGCTCACCACCGTCTCCTACCGGGGCGACGGCTCCTACCGGCGCGGCGGCCGCTACGCCGGTTACCCGGACCCCGACGCGTATGAGGGCCGCGAGCCCTACGCCCATCCCGACGCTTACGAGGACCGCGACGGTTTCGAGGAGTACGCGGACGAGGCAGGCCCGTACGACAGCGAGAGCCGGCGCCGCCGCGAGGCGGTGCGGCACGCCTACTACCCCGGGCGCCGGATGAACCTGGGAGTCGTCCTCCTCCCGCTGCGGCTCTTCCTGGGCTTCATCTCCGTCTACGCCGGCATGGGCAAGCTGTGCGACCCCGTCTACTTCGACGGCGGCGAGCGCGGCTCCATGGTCACCTGGCTCCGCTCCCTCGACCCGTGGACGATCGCCTCGCCGCTGCGGGACTTCGCCCTCGCCCACCCGGTCGGCTCCGGACTGACGGTGGCCTTCCTCCAGGTCGTCGTCGGCGTGCTGACCATGTTCGGGCTGTGGCAGCGGGTCGCGGCGGGCGTCGGCGCACTGCTGTCGGCGGCGCTGCTGATGACCGTCAGCTGGAGCAGCGTCCCCGCCTACGACGCGCCTGACATCATCTACCTCGCCGCCTGGAGCCCGCTGATCATCGCGGGTGCCCCGGTCTACTCCGTCGACGGACGACTGGCGAGCGAGGCCTGGCGCAAACTCGGCCCCCGCGTGGAGGTACGCGACCTGCGCCGCCGGGTGCTGCGCAGGGGCGCCGTCATCGCCGCCGTCATCGTCGGCCTCTCCCTGCTCATCGGCTCGCTGCTGGGCAGCGCCGTCCGCTCCTCGCAGCCGGCCACGGCTCCCGAGCGCGGCAAGACGCCCACCAACCGGCTGCCCGGCTCCCCGATGCCGCAGAACTCGGGCCGCGCCGACGCCGGCCAGGCGACACAGGGCCCGGCCGGTGCCGACGGCCGACGCGGCGACGCCGACCGCCGCGACAAGGACGGTCACCCCTCGTCGAAGGAGACCGGGCCGGGCGAGCGGCGGGCCAGCAGCGGCCCCGAGTCCACCCCCAGCCAGGGCCGGACGCAGGGCGCCGACCAGGGCGGCCCGCAGGGCAACACGACGCCCGGCCAGCAGCAGGGCACCACGGCACCCCCGGCCCAGCAGCAGCCCGGGCCGCAGGCCACCACCGGCAGCAGCGGCTCCCGCACCGGCGTGTCCAGCGAGTCCTCCTCCACGGGCGACAGCTCGTCGACGGGCTCCGGCGGCGGCACGTCCTCCGGCGGCAGCAGCGGCGGCCGCGGCGCGCTGGGCGGACTGCTGGGGCGCTGAGCGCGGCCGTCGCGCGCGCAAGGCACCGGCGAAGGGCCTTCGACTCCTCGGGAGTCGAAGGCCCTTCGCCGTAGGGGCGGTCGCGGTTGGCGGTGCCGCGTACGTACGTATCGCGTGGCGGCCTCAGCTCGGCTTGCTGTCCGACGCCTCAGCGTGCGGGCTGCCGTCCGGCGCCTCAGGTGGGCTGCCGTCCGGCGCCTCAGCGCGGGTTGCCGTCCGCGAGCTCCTTGGCGGCCTCGCGCAGGTCCTTGGCGGTGTCGATGGCCCGCCAGTAGGAGCCCTGCGGGAGCGGGAAGCCGGCCAGGGCGCGCTCGCGGGCGAGGCGCGGGAACGTGGTGCGCTCGTGGTCACCGCGTTCCGGCAGCAGCCCGGCGAACCGGGGCGAGAAGACATAGACGCCCGCGTTGATCAGATACGGCGACGGCGGGGCCTCGATGAAGTCGAGGACGTGACCGAACTCGTCGGTCTCCACCACGCCCCACGGGATGCGCGGACGGGCCAGCGCCAGCGTGGCGGTGGCGTCGCGCTCGCCGTGGAAGGCGGCCATCTCGCGCAGCGAGAAGCGGGTCCAGATGTCGCCGTTCGTCGCGTACCAGGGCTCGTCCGGACGCGGCAGGGAGCGCGCCGCGAACTTCAGTCCGCCGCCGCGCCCCAGCGGTTCGCGCTCGATCACCGTGGTGACGCGGCAGGGGAGTTCGGCCTTGGCGAGCCACTCCTCGAGCACCTCGGCGAGGTGACCACAGGAGACGACGGCGTCGGTGACGCCCTCGTCCGCGAGCCAGGCCAACTGGTGGCCGATGATCGGTACGCCGGTACCCGGGATCTCCACCATCGGCTTGGGACGGTCGTCGGTGTACGGCCGCAGCCGTGATCCCTGTCCACCGGCAAGGATCACGGCCTGGGTCGGGTGCTGGGTCATGTGCCGCAGCCTATGCGCGCGGAGCGCATCCTGGGCGGCACACCCCCTGATCCCGGCTCTCTCGGCTGTCCCGGCTCTCTCGGCTGTCTCAGCTCAGTTGGGCGACGCCGGAGGCGAAGGACGTGTCGCAGACGGGCCGCGAGAACCGCTGGGCGCGCTGGGAACCGTACTTGTGGACGGCGGCCTTGCCGAGCGCCCGCGCGATCGCGACGCAGTGGCGGGCCAGCGACGGCTTCCGGGTGATGGCACGTTGCAGACTGCTCAGCGCCACTCCCGGGTCCTGCTCCTGGAGTTCGGCGATGAGCCGGTCGCGGAGCACGTCCTCCGGGGCCCGGTGCGCCGTCGGCCCGGCGGGCGTCGAGGCGGTACGCGCCGACGCCTTGTGCGCCGAGGAGGCGAGAACCGGTGAGTCCGCGGGCGCTGGCGCCCACGGGACGTGCGTGACGGCGAGGGTCCCGGACAGGACGAGCACGACCGGGAGTACGAGGGCGAGGGATCGGCCGATACGGCGGGCTGCGTGGTTCACGACCGTGATGGTAGCGACCGGTAGTGATATGGCGACATTTGGTCACCACATCGAGCGACGGGAAAAGAGGGTTGTTCGAGGGGGATCGCACGGAAGGGGTAACGGGGCGCGCGCTACGGGGCCGGCGCCAGGGGCGGCCCGCGACGTGGAAGGGCCGTGACGGCGAAGGGCCGCGACGGCGAAGGGCCGCGACGGGGGAACCGTCACGGCCCTTCGCCCGGGAACCGCGAAATCCGCGAAATCCGCGAAATCCGCAGAACCCGCAGAACTCAGAAATTCCGCAAACGTGCGGAACCCGCTCAGCTCACTCGCTGCGCTCCGCTCAGTCGCTGAGGCGCTCGCCCGAGGAGGTGGAGAAGACGTGGCTCTCGCCGCCCTGCGGCACCACGTGGATGGTGCTGCCCTTCTCCGGGACGCTGCGGCCGGGAACGCGGACCACCAGGTCACACGTCTCGCCGCCGATCTCGGCTGTGCCGTAGACGTAGCCGTCGGCGCCCAGCTCCTCGACGACGTTCACGGTGACGGGGACGCCGGCCTTCTCGTCCTTGGACAGGGCCTTGCCGTTGCCGTCGCCGTTCACCAGGTCGAAGTGCTCGGGGCGGACACCGACCGTGACGGTCTTGTCACCCTTGTCCGAGGCGGCGGTGAGGGCCTCGCGCTCGACCGGCACCACGCTGTTGCCGAACTTGACGCCGCCGTCGGTGATCGGGACCTCGACCAGGTTCATGGCCGGGGAGCCGATGAAGCCGGCGACGAAGAGGTTGGCGGGGCGGTCGTACATGTTGCGGGGGCTGTCGACCTGCTGGAGCAGCCCGTCCTTGAGCACGGCCACGCGGTCGCCCATCGTCAGGGCCTCGACCTGGTCGTGGGTGACGTACACGGTCGTGATGCCGAGCCGGCGCTGCAGGCTGGCGATCTCGGTACGGGTCTGGACGCGGAGCTTGGCGTCCAGGTTGGAGAGCGGCTCGTCCATCAGGAAGACCTGCGGCTCACGGACGATGGCCCGGCCCATCGCGACCCGCTGCCGCTGACCGCCGGAGAGCGCCTTGGGCTTGCGGTCCAGGTACTTGGTCAGGTCGAGGATCTTCGCCGCGTCCTCGACCTTCTTGCGGATCTCGGTCTTCGGCACACCCGCGATCTTGAGCGCGAAGCCCATGTTGTCGGCCACGGTCATGTGCGGGTACAGCGCGTAGTTCTGGAAGACCATCGCGATGTCCCGGTCCTTCGGGGGAAGGTGGGTCACATCCCGGTCACCGATGCGTATGTGGCCCTCGTTGACGTCCTCCAGCCCCGCGAGCATCCGCAGCGAGGTGGACTTTCCGCAACCAGAGGGACCGACGAGAACGAGGAACTCCCCGTCCGCGATCTCGATGTCGAGCTTGTCGACGGCGGGGGTCTCGGCGCCGGGGTACACCCGGGTCGCCTGGTCGTAGGTGACCGTGGCCATGTTCTCTTCTCCTTCACCGGCAGGTACGTGCCGGACGATCCGTCGTAAAGGGAGGTGGTCCACCGCGTGGACCTGGCGTGACGCTAGCCCCTCCCCGCGCTTTTGTCAGTAGCCCTGGACATCACGATCCGACTCCCCGGGTACACTGCACGAGCGACGACACCCGCCGCCTTAGCTCAGCTGGTTAGAGCATCTGTCTTGTAAACAGAAGGTCGTCGGTTCGAATCCGACAGGCGGCTCCGCAGGTCAGAGGCCCCGCATCATGATCGATGCGGGGCCTCTGCGGTGTCGATGACGGCAGTTTTGACATCGACCGTCCACGGGAAAGGTCGGACGCGGGCAGGAACGCCGCTCGCTCCCGCATCACACGAGCACACCTCGCAGGCCCTCGTGAATTCGGAACGCCGCAGGATCCGCTGTGCAAGCTCGGGTGCACCTCCATGTCGTTGAGTCTTCGGTGTCCGAGTGGCGTCCGGGCGCCCTTCAGATGGCTGGCCGAAAGGGTGGTGTCAGTCTCACTTGACGTTGGTGGCGCCGTTGCGCCTACTGCCTCGGGGCCTGACCGGTGTGTGGTGCGTCGTGCTCTGCAGGAGCAGCTGAGGCGCGCTGGTCGCCAGGCCGGCGACCGAGCTACCGGACTGAGACCGCGGTGACGGCTATCACCGATCCGACATCCGATCGGGAAGGTGGCGAGCTTCCGACCGGGGCCTGTGCAAGATCGGTCCTCCGGCTGCTGAGTCGCCCTGACTCCGACAGGCGCGGTTCGAGTCGGCTCCACCTCGTATCCGCCCGCCGGGCCGTGCCCAGACAGCCTTGATCACCTCCCGTAGCAGGGCAGGGCTATCGTGGGTGATGTCGGAGAGCCGTGTGATGCCGGGGCAGCGACTGTCGGGGAGCGCGCTGCAAGGGCGGCGAGAGTGCTTGGGGGGCGGAGTGCAGTCGGACAGCGGCCCAGACGTCGGGCCCAGCCCCGGGGAAGCGGCCGCTTTTCTGTTGGACAAGATTCGTCAGGGGAACGGCTACGCCCGCAGTAGGAAGGAGCGGTTCAGTCGAAGTGCCTCCGTCGTCAAGGTGGCGATGCTCGCACTGTCCGCCGCGTCCACCGTCATCCTGGGCCTGCAGAATCTCAACGCGTGGGCTGGTACGGCCATGGCATGTGTGGCGCTGGTGACGTTGCTGGGAGCCATCGAGCCGTTCTTCAACTGGCGCTCCCGGTGGGTCCTGATGGAGGAAGCGCAGTATCGGTTCCAGCGGCTTGCCGATGACCTCGAATACCGCATTGCTTCGACGGCGGCCGATGAGCTCACTTTCGATCAGCTCAATGAGATCTTCGGGCGGTATCAGGCGATCTGGGATGATCTGAGCCGTACCTGGCTGGAACATCGTCGGGAAGCCGCGCCGTCGAGCCGGTGAGCCTTGTGCAACCTCATTCTGAGGAGGTCGAGCCCGACCTGCCCGGACCTGAGGTTGGAAGAGGCTCGGCACCAGGGCCGCGAGTCGGGAGCCGGGAGTCGGCTGCGTGATCCGTTCAGCGAGGGATGGTGCGACGAAACTTGGCAGGGTTGGCCAGGTAACGATCGAGGTCCGGGTCTTCGTGGAGTTCGAAGAACTCGTCATAAATCTGCCATGACGGTCCGAGTTCGGTGCGGAGACGGCCAACGGTTTGGCGTACCGCCACGTTGAACTGACGACACTCCGCTTCACGCCACGGTCCCGGGTCCGGAGGGCAACTCCAGTTCAACGACGTGTCGTACAGTGCCACCAGGCTCTCCAATTCGTCGCGGAGAGTCGGACTGATCGGCAGTCGATCCAGATCAACCGGGTATCCCCACGCGTCGCGGTCTTCCGGAGTCATGGCCCACAGAACGCCGCCCGATCCCGCGTCAAAGAAGAACCTGGCACTGGGCATGGTGCTATCCCTCAGTTGTGCGCACTCTTTTGGGCACACCCCCGGCGGAGGCGCGGCGCCGGTTGTCATACGGGCGCGCGACGCGGGGATGGACGCGGGGGAGTGTTGGCGCCATTGGCCGGAGACCGGGTCACAGGCGGCGCCAGTGGGTTTGCTGGTGGATGGTGCGGGCCTTTTCCTCGGCGGCGAGGCCGCGTTCTCGCTCTTCCAGGGTCAGGTTTCCGGTGGAGCCGACGCCTCGGCGGTGGGCGATGAAGACCACCGCGCCGACGAGCGCCAGACATAACGCTAGGACGAGCACGACCATGGTTTTCTCCTTCTTCCGGGTCCCTGGCTCCCGGCTGCCAATTCTGTTGCCACGATACGCCGTTGAATTGCGCGCGTCACAGGTACGTCCAGCGCCAGGCGTTGGAGCCGTAGGAGCACTTGATCTTCCGGCCGCTTTCGGTGGAGGTGGTGGCTCCGTGGTCGCTGTTGCGGCAGAACTGGCCTGCTGAGTAGCAGTTTCCGGCGCTCGAGACGATTGAGCATGTGCCGGAGTTGTCCTGGTTGTTGCTGCTGCTGTCGCTGTCGCTGTTGCCGCTTCCGCCGTCGGCGGCCTTGGCGGGGGTGGTCTTGGTGACGGTGACCGTGGGGCGGGGTTTTGCTTTGATGGTTTCGGTGACCGTCGGGGCCGGCCCAGGGGTGGCCGCGGTGGTCGCTGTGATGGTCGTCGTGGGTTTGGCCTTGGTGTCGACCGGCTGCTTTCCGTCGTCCCCGGTGGAACCGATGGCCACGCCCGCTATGAGCAGGGCCGCGCCTCCGAGCCAGACGAGTACGCGTTTGTGGAGCGGACGGCCGCCGGGTGGGGGTGGGGGCGGTGTCGGAGGTATGGGAGCGGTGTACGGATTGGTCATCTTGTCCCCCCAGGGGCGAATTTGGTGGAGGGACCGTAGTGCTCTGGGGAGTGAAGGTGTGAGGGGGTGCGCGGGAGAAGTGATGATTCTGTAACCGAGGGTGATGCAAGGGGGTCTGCTGGGGTTGGTGAGGTTGTCGTGACTGAATCGTGTTCGATTTATGTGCAACCCCGGCCCGGGTGTGCGGGTCTTGCCTGCAACGAGTTCTGCGCGGTACCTGGGCGCAGGGCGCTGGGAGCACAGGGAGAAGCACAGTGCGAGTCGCTGCCGTACGCCGTACCGTCCTGGCCGTGTCCGCGGTCGTCGTCGCGTTGGGGACCACCGCCTGCGGGGGTGGTGACAAGGAGACCGGCGGCAAGGAGGCGAAGTCCGGGGGGAAGTCGGCCAAGCCGGCGGCGAAGGCGCTCAGCGCCAAGGAGCTGGAGAAGCTCGTGATCGCGCAGGGCGACGTCAAGGGGCGAGAGGTCAAGAAGCCGGGCAAGGACGACGCTTTTCAAGCCGGGGACGTCACGGTCGAAAAGGCCGCGTGCAAGCCCGTTGCCCAGGTGCTGTCCGCGCTGCCGGCGGGCAAGCCGGCCGCGACCGCTCAGCGGCTCGTCGTCCACAAGTCGGAAAAGGCCGGGAAGGGTATCCCCCCGGTGGACGAGCTGGCTGACATGACGGAACAGGAAGTCGAGGACGCGACGATCGACTCGCTGGACATCACCAAGACCCAGACCTCTCTGTGGTCCTATGACGCCGATGGTGCGCACCAGACTCTCGCCACTTTGCGAAAGGCCGGCAAGAAGTGCGCCGGGGGCTTCATGATGACTGCCGACGGGGAAAAGCAGCAGGTCACCAAAATCAGCCAGGAGAAGATGTCCGTCGGCGAGGAGGCTGTCGCCTGGACGGTCGGTACGAAGCAGGACGGCACCGCTGCCGACACCAAGGTCGTGGTTTTCCGTAAGGGCACCACGCTCGCCGGGTTCTCGTCCTTCAACATCGCGTCCGTCACCCGGGGTGAGGCGTATGAGCAGCCCACCGCCGTGATCGACGCGCAGGCCGCCAAGCTCGGCAAGTCCTGAGCCGTATTTGAGCGTTATTTCTGTATCGGTGAAGCGAAGCGAAGCGAAGTTAGCGGACGAAACTGCGGGGGCGGGGAGGGGTCCGGTGCCCCTCCCCGCGCCGGTCGACTCCTGTCAGGCAGGTGGAGCCGTCACGCGGCTGTGGCGAGATACGCGACCGGACCCGGGACTTTCATCCACGGCACCGACTCGTCGTCGGCGATGTGGCTCCCCGGTGCCCTGTCGTCCTCTTCCTGCTTCTTCTGGAGGAAGGTCAAGAGCTGAGTGGTGGCCGCGATGAGAGCACCGAGACCGCCGAAGAATGTACCGAGGGCTTCAAGGGTATCGAGGAACATGGCGCTCGCTTCCCGCGCACGGGCCGGGCGCGCATTCCAGAGGTCACACTGACAGGAAATTGATTCCTGGGGCGGAGAAGATGAAGGAACCGGCCCTTCCAGCAGCTTCTCGGCCACTTACGGCTCGCGTCCCGGCGTATGCAGGGTTTGCGCCCATGGCGAGGCTTTTGCCCACAGGGGGGCTCGCAGTCGCCCAGTGGTACATGCGAATCAGCACGGTCTTCCTCCTCTCCTTCTCCGTAGAAGGTGTGAGCTTTGCACTTTAGCCGTGTCGCACCATTCGGTACAGCACCCGTCCGGCCTGGCGTCGCATTTCAGCCACTCGGTGGTCCGTCAGGTCGGACGAGGTCGCTAGAGGTGCGTCGGGTCCGCTATGTCCCGTTTCCCTGTTCCTGGTTGAATTCCTCGACCCACTTCTTGTGCTGCTCGTAGTCGTCCGTGAAGCGCGTGTCGCCCGGTTTGACGGTGACGAAGTAGAGCCAGTCGCCCGGAGCGGGGTGCTGGGCGGCCTTGATGGCGTCGGGGCCCGGGTTCCCGATCGGGGACGGGGGCAGGCCCTTGTGGCGGTAGGTGTTGTAGGGGGAGTTGAGGCGGGTGTCCGAGTGGCTGGTGTTGAGGGTGGAGCGCTTGAGGGCGTAATTGATGGTCGAATCCATCTGGAGCGGCATATCGCGCTTGAGGCGGTTCTGTATGACGCGGGAGACCTTGGCCATGTCCTGAGGGGTGTTCGCCTCGGCCTGGATGACGCTGGCGGCGACGAGCGTGTCGTAGTCCGGGGCGCCGGCCGTGGTGTGCCGCGTACGGGCCTTCTTGACCATGGACTTGACCAGTGAGGTCGGGGACGTCTCCGGCCGTACGACATACGTGGAGGGGTAGAGGTATCCCTCCGGGTTGCCCTTCGCCGCCGCCGGCAGCTCGAGCTTGCCCTTGCGGCCGGCGCGCTTCGCGGCCTTCTCCGTCGTCCCTTCGGGTACGGAGAGCGCCCGGTCGGCAGCCTCGTACACCTGGGAGGCACGCCAGCCCTCCTGTACGTGGAGGTATGTGGTCTGCCACTCCCGTTGGTAGTGGCGGAACAGCAGTACGCCTGCTGTCGCCACGGCGACGGCACACAGCAGCGTCAGCGCGACGAGCAGGCGCCTCCGGTTCCCGGTCCTGGTGGTCATGGGGAGAACGGTAGGACAGCACGCCGACTCACCGGGCACGGAAGGTGGTTATGGGAGGGGCTGGTTATGGGACCAATACCACCTTTCCCGTCGTGCCGCGGGTCTCCAGCGCCCGATGCGCGGCGCCCGCCTCGGCGAGCGGGAACGTGTGCACGAGGGGTGTGAGCACCCCCTTGCCGGCCAGCTCCAGCGCCTCGGTCTCCAACTCGCGCTTGTGCTCCAGCATGAAGCCGCCCTCCAGGGGACGGACGGTGATGCCCCGGGCGGCCTTCTCTTCGGCAGATTCCGCTGAGGGGAGGTCTTCCCCTGGTGCTTCCCCTGACCCCTGCTGCCCTGGCTCTCCCTGCTGTCCCGCCTGTGCCCGCTGCCCCGGTTCCTCCTGCCGCCCGCCGGTGCCGCTCAGCAGTGAGGACGAGCCGCCGTAGGCGTAGTGCGTGCTGCCATGTGCGAGCAGCCCGAGCGCCGTACGGGAGAGGGTGCCGCCGGGGCCGTCGAACAGGTGGTGTACGGGACGTTCGCCGTACGCCGCTCGGATGCGGTCGGCCCAGTCCGGGCGCGAGTAGTCGACGGCGAGGTCGGCGCCCAGTTCGCGGACGGTCGCCGTCTTGGCCGGGCCGCCCGCGGCGCCGATCACGCGGGCGCCCTGGTGCTTGGCGTACTGCGTCAGCAGGGCGCCCATACCTCCGGCGGCGCTCAGGACCAGCACGGTGTGCTCGGCGCGGATGTCGGTCCCGCGGAGTACGCCCATGACGGTGCGCCCGGTGCCGATCATGGCGACCGCCTGCGCGGCGGAGAGCGCCTCGGGAACGGGCTGGAGCGCGGTCGCGTCGGCGACGGCGAGCTCGGCGTAGCCGCCTGGCGCCCGGCCGAGGTGCACGGTGACCTGCTGGCCGAGCCAGTGTTCGGGCGTGCCCTCGCCCAGCGCCTCGACCGTTCCGGCGACCTCGCGGCCGGGGATGGTGGGCAGTTCGGGGAGGGGGAGCGGGCCCTGTCCGACACCGGCGCGCAGGGTGGCGTCCAGCAGGTGAACGCCAGCGGCGCGTACGGCTATCCGGACCTGGCCGGGGCCGGGGAGGGGGTCGGGCACCTCCTCGTACGTCAGGTTCTCGGCGGGACCGAAGGCGTGCAGGCGTACGGCGTGCATGGGCGTCGCTCCTTCTGGGACGAGCCGGACCGGATGTCCGGCTCGCTCGCACCAAGGCTCCGACTTGAAGTGTGGTTGAAGTCAACCGCGGGCTTGAAGCCGCCGTTGTCAGTGGCCGGGGGCAGCATGGCTCACATGGCGACATCGGCAGTACGTGAAGCACGGCGCCCGGAGATCTCCCTGCCCGAGCTGCGGCCCTTCGCTGGGCGCGGCCTGGAGCCCGACGGGGATTACGACGGAGTGCGGTTCGAGGGGCTCGATCTGAGCGGGGCCGACGGGAGCGGTGCCACGTTCCTGGACGTGGGGATGTACAGATGCGCGCTGGACGAGGCCCGGCTGGGGCGGCTTCGGGTGATCGACTCCGTGCTGGAGGGGGTCTGGGGTGTCGGCACCCAGCTCGCGGGCGCCGAGCTGCGCGATGTGGAGCTGCGGGACGCCCGGCTGGGCGGCGTGCAGCTGCACGGAGCGCGGCTGAACCGGGTGCTGGTGCGGGGCGGGAAGATCGACTTCCTGAATCTCCGGCAGGCCGAGCTGACCGATGTCACCTTCGAGGGCTGTGTGCTGCACGAGCCCGACTTCTCGGGTGCTTCGCTCGAACGGGTGGGGTTCCGCGACTGCGTGCTGCGCCGGGCCGAGTTCCACCTCGTACGCCTCACGGACGTGGACCTGCGCGGGGTGACGGAGCTCGAACTGGCCACGGGGGTGGACCGGCTGGCCGGCGCCGTCATCAGCCCTGGCCAACTGATGGAGCTCGCCCCGGCGTTCGCGGCACAGATCGGGGTGCGGGTGGAGCCATGAGGGCCGCGCGAGCCCTCACGGCGTGCGACCCCTCACGGGCCGGTCTCACGGCACCGGGACCCTGGGAAAGCGGGCCGTCAGCGACCACACGGCCGGGTTGGCCTCAAGGCCCTCGTGCATGTCGGAGAGGTCGGCCACGAGGTCGTGCAGGAAGTCCCGGGCCTCGCGGCGCAGCTCGTCGTGCGAGAAGGAGAGCGGGCCCTCGTCGTCGGGCGCCCAGTCGGCGGTGATCTCCACCCAGCCGAAGCGGCGGGTGAAGCGCAGCAGTTCGGCCGACTCGGTGAAGTCCAGGGTGGCGCGGTGCGGCCCCGGGGACCGGCTGCCGCGCGGGTCGCTGTCCAGTTCTTCGACGGTGTCGCACAGCGCCCAGGCGAAGTCGAGCACCGGCACCCATCCCCAGGCTGTGGACAGCTCGCGGTCGGTGGCCGTGTCGGCGAGATAGATGTCGCCGCAGAAGAGATCGTGCCGCAGGGCGTGCACGTCGGCGCTGCGGTAGTCCGTCTGGGGCGGGTCGGGGAAGCGGCGGGAGAGGGCGTAGCCGATGTCGAGCACGCCGCGATGGTGTCACGCCCGCGCGAGCGCTGGACGCGGGGCGGGCGGCTGGTGGCCGGCGGCGGGCCGTCGGGTGGCGCTCCCTCGGTGGGGAGCGCCACCCTCAGGGCCGCGCGGCCTCGAGTCCGTCCAGCGAGCCGGCCGGGCAGGGCTTCGGAGCGGCTCTCAGACGTTGACGCCGAAGTCCTGGGCGATGCCCACCAGGCCGGAGGCGTAGCCCTGGCCGACGGCGCGGAACTTCCACTCGGCGCCGTTGCGGTACAGCTCGCCGAAGACCATGGCGGTCTCGGTCGCGGCGTCCTCGCTCAGGTCGTAGCGGGCGATCTCGGTGCCGCCGGCCTGGTTGATGATGCGGATGAAGGCGTTCCGCACCTGGCCGAAGTTCTGGCTGCGGGTCTCCGCGTCGTAGATCGAGACCGGGAAGACGATCTTGTCGATCTCGGCGGGCAGCGCGGCCAGGTTGACGTTGATCTGCTCGTCGTCGCCCTCGCCCTCACCGGTGAGGTTGTCACCGGTGTGCACGATGGACTGGTCCGGCGTCGCCTTGTTGTTGAAGAAGATGAAGTGCTGGTCGGAGTAGACCTTGCCCTCGGCGGTCACCGCGATGGCGCTCGCGTCGAGGTCGAAGTCCGTGCCGGTGGTGGTGCGCACGTCCCAGCCGAGGCCGACCGTGACGGCGCTCAGGCCCGGTGCCTCCTTGGTGAGCGAGACGTTGCCGCCTTTGGACAGGCTTACAGCCATGGGGTGTGCCCTTCTGTCGTGTCTGGCTCTTGTGGTGATCCCCGAGGAAATCACCGGCGTCGGAACGGAACCTCGCCGGGGTCCGCGGCCGCACGCCTCACACCCTGCACAACGCAGCGGGGGGACGGGCGGGTTCCAGCTTTCCGGGCCGACTTTGCTTTCTTTACCTTCGCGGCGGGACCAGCTGGGCGAAACCAGCCGGACGAAACCAGCCGGGCGAAAAGCGGATGACGTCCGCGCCCTGAGCCCTGACCATGGAACCCATGTCCGGTCCCTACTACATCCGAGGCGCGGTCGCCCTGCCCGAGGCCGAGCTGACGTGGCGCTTCACGCGCTCGTCGGGGCCGGGCGGCCAGCATGTGAACACCAGCGACAGCCAGGTCGAGCTCCGCTTCGACGTGGGCGGCACCCAGGCGCTGCCCGAGGTGTGGAAGAGCCGCGCGCTGGAGCGGCTGGCCAACCGCCTGGTGGACGGCACCGTGCTGGTCGTACGGGCGAGTGAGCACAGGTCGCAGTGGCGCAACCGGGAGACGGCGGCGGTGCGCATGGCCTCACTGCTCGCCGAGGCGACGGCGCCCCCGCCACCGCCGCGGCGCAAGAAGAAGGTCCCGCGCGGGATCAATGAGCGCAGGCTGCGCCAGAAGAAGCAGCGCAGCGAACTGAAGCGGGGCCGCACGGGGCGCGGCTGGGACTGACGGTCCCGGTTCCCCGCAAGCAGCCCTCGACGACGCGTAGGGGCACTTCTTCACCGGCTCCCGCGAGGGGTCACCTCAGCGACCGGTACCGCCCGCTGTAGTACAGCAGTGGCCCACCCTCGGCATGGGTGACTCGCGTGGCCAGTACGCGCCCGATGACCAGGGTGTGGTCGCCCGCCGTCACCCGCTGCTCCGTGCGGCATTCGACGGCCGCCAGCGCGCCGTCCACCAGGGGGGCGCCGCTGACGGTGCCGCGGGTGTGGGGGAGCTCCTGGAAGAGGAGCCGGTCGCTGAGCCGCGCCTTCATTGCGAAGCGACCGGCGGTCTTGGTCTGGGCCTCCGTGAGCAGGGAGACCGCCCAGCGGTCCTGGCGTGCGAGCAGCTCGTCCATCCGGGATTCCTCGCGCACGCTGACCAGAACCAGCGGCGGGTCCAGCGAGACGGACATGAACGCGGTGGCCGTCATGCCGACGTCCTCGCCGCGCGCTCCTTCCTCCGGGTCGTGCGCGGTGACAAGCACTACGCCGGCCGCCAGCCGCGCCATGGCGGCGCGGAACTCCTCGTCACTCACTCCATCAGGATGGGGCATCGAAGGGGTGTGGGGCACGGGGGTCGTTTGCTGCTGCACTGCGTAGGACACGTCGGCTACGCTAGCCGCCGCCTTTCGGCCCCCGCATCGGGCTCGGGGACCAGAAGGGGCCTAGGACCATCGACGGCACCGGCCCGCGTCCGACGGCACCGGCCCGCATCGGGGGCGTTTCCACGGCTGTGCCGGAGGCACCCGCGCCGCATGCGCGGGACGGGCGCACACTGCATGCTCGGACGTGCACGCACGGCATGCCCAGACATGCACCCACGGTGTACGCAGGCACTCCAGGGGATACGTTGCGCAATCAACTAATCGCGCACTGTTGTGACTTGAGTCACAGAGGGCATTAATTGTTGACCCTGTGTACCGGGTGAACAGCTCGCTGTGATTCAGTGGCCGTGGCAGCCGAAAACGCAGCCGAGACGCTGAGGCAGTGAGGCCCGGAAGCGACGCCACGAGCACCTGGAGTTGACGAACAAGGCTCAGGGGGAGGGCTATGGAAACCGAGTCGGAGCCCTATGTCCGCCTCGCCAGTCTGCGTCAGTTGCACCGCGTAGTGGCGAAACTGAACACCGCCCGCAGCCTTGCCGACACTCTGCAGACGGTCGCCGACGGGGTGGTCGAGGGCCTCGGCTTCGAGATATCGGCAGTGCACCTGGTGCAGGCCGACGGGGATCTGGTGGTGGCCGCCGTCGCCGGCAGCGCGGCGGCCGAGTCGATGATGGCGGGCCGGGTCGGCCCCCGTACCGCCTGGGAGCGGCGGCTGTCGATGGGCGAGCAGTGGGGGGCGCTCCACTTCATCCCGTACACCGAGGGCTGGGTGCTGGACGACGACGAGGTGCCGCAGTGGCACGCCCCCTCCCCGGTACGGGACGCACCGGACGCCTGGCACCCGATGGACCGGCTCTTCGCGCCGTTGTGCGCCTCCGACGGCGAGCTGCTGGGCGTCCTGTCCGTCGACCGGCCCCGCAACGGCCGCCGTCCCGGCGCCTGGGGCTGCGAGGCGCTGCAGATGTACGCGTCCCAGGCCGCCATCGCCATCAGCAACGCCCGGCTGCGCTCGAACATGCAGCGTGCACTGGTGCGGCTGGAGCGCGAGCAGCAGGCGCTGCGGGCCAGCGAGGAGAGCTTCCGGCAGGCGTTCGAGTACGCGCCCAGCGGGATGGCTGTCGCGGAGATGGGCGGGGACCATCACGGGCGGCTGCTGCGGATCAACGACGCGCTGTGCCGCCTGCTGGGCCGGCCCGCCGCTGCGATGCGCCGCTACTCCTTCTCCGACCTGGTGCACCCCGACGACATCGGGACGCTGCTGCGCACCTCGGCCGAGGGCGGGCGGGCCGAGCTGCGGCTGGCGCGGCGGGACGGCAGCTACGTCTGGGTCTCGCTGCGCAACTCCGTGGTGGCCGACACCGCCGACGGGCCGCGCTATCTGCTCACCCACGTCGAGGACATCGAGGAGCGCAAGCGGCACGAGCTGCAGCTCGCGCACCGCGCCAGTCACGACTCGCTGACCGGGCTGCCCAACAGCGCGGAGCTGCGGGCACGGCTGGGCAGCCGGCTGTGCGCGCGGCCCGACGACCGTCCGGTGGCACCGGCCGGAGCCGTACCGGGGGTGGTGTCCGTCGACCCCTCCGCCGGGTACGCGGGCGGCGGGCCAGCCGGGTACGGGGGTGATTTCTGGGACCTGGAGGGCCTGGGCGGGATACCCGACGCCGGGCAGGGGGCCGGCGGTGCTGTGCCGCGCGGTCCCGCGCCCGGCCGTCCTGCCGACGCGCCGGGAGGCGCCGGCTACGGGGGCTTCGCCGGGTTCGGCGCCGACAGCGGCACCGACCCGCACCATGTGCACGCGGTGCCGCCCAAGGGCGAGGGGCCCGGCGAGAAGGGGCTCGCGGTTCTCTTCTGCGATCTGGACGGCTTCAAGTCCATCAACGACCGCTACGGCCACCACTGTGGCGACGCGGTCCTCATCGCGGTCGCCCGCCGGCTGGAGGCCGGGGTGCGGGACGACGACACGGTCGCCCGGCTGGGCGGCGACGAGTTCGTGGTGCTGGCCGACGGCCTGGGCCCGGCAGAGGCCCAGGATCTGGCCGTACGGCTGCGGAACGCGATCATTCCCCCGATTCAGGTTGACGGGCGCGCGGTGCGGGTAGGCGCCAGCTTCGGCATCGGCTGGGCGAGCTGCGGAATGACAGCCGAAGAGGTCCTGCAATCCGCTGACCAGCGCATGTATGTGGAGAAGCGCTCCCGGTCCAAGGGGCAGCGCCGGGCGGGCTGACACCGCCCCGGCCGCTCGGCCGCCGAACGTGCCGGAGGGTTCACCCAGGAGAGGTAGGCTCGCCCGGATACCTGACGCAGTAGGGAGTGAGGGGATGACCGCCGAGAACAACGGCACGGGGGCTGCGCCGGAAGGGGGCGACGAGGACCCGTTCGCGTATCTGTACCGGCAGGAGGGCGGTGCCCAGCAGTCGGACGCGCCCGGCCGGCAGCAGCAGCCCGGCGTCCCCCGTCGCTCCTTCAACCAGGTCCGTGCCGTCGGCGAGCGCCAGTACGGCTACGGCTATCCGCAGCAACAGCAGCGCAGCGGCTACGGCTATCCGCAGCAGGGGTCCGGCTACTCCCAGCAGCAGTCCGGCTACGGCTACCCGCAGCAGCCTCCGCCGCCCGAACACCAGCCCAGCCCGCACTACGCCGCGCCGGAGACGATGCCCGGCGGGCGGGCGGCCGCACGGCAGCAGGGCGCCCCGGGCAACGGCCGCGGCGGCCGGAGCAGGACCGGCCTCCTGGTGGGGGCGATAGCGGTGGTCGCCGCAGTGGTGATCGGTATCGGCGCGGCCATCGTCTTCAACGACGACGGCGGTGACGAGCCGCAGGCCAAGGAGACGGGCAGCTCCCAGCAGGACGAGCAGGACCCGAGCGACAACCCGAAAGACGACAAGGACAAGAAGCAGCAGCCCGTCTCGGACAAGCTGCCCAAGGAGGACGCGGCCAGCCTCAACCTGGACGGCGCCACCGTCGGCAAACAGGTGCCGGGCGCCAAGTCGCGCGGCGGCGCGTACGTCGACATGAACCACCCCGGTGCCGCGGCGACCTGGGAGCTCAAGGGCATACCCGCGGCCGGGAAGTACACCCTGCATGTGCGCTACACCGTGCCGGGCAAGGACTCGGACGCCTCGCTGGCCGTCAACGGGAAGCCGGAGAGCCGGCCGCTGCGGCTGAAGAACTTCTCGCACGCCGAAGAAGGCGACTGGGAGAAGGGCTGGACGAACTCCTACTCCTACCTTCAGCTCGACAAGGGCCAGAACTCGGTCAAGATCTCCTGCGACTCCGGGTGCGAGGCCAACCTGGACCAGGTCTGGCTCACCAAGGGCTGGGGCTAGCCCCAGCCCTCCGGGCCGGGCCGTCAGGCGGGTGAGCCCGGGCCGCCGGGCGGGCTGAGCCCCTTACGGGGCCTCGGCCCTGCGGACCCGGACCGAGGGGAGCATCAGCTCATAGGTCGGCTCGTCGAACTCCCCGGCCACCGGTGAGCGCACCGTCGCAGCCGACAGGGCGACCGCGCGGGCCAGCCGGTCCGGCCAGGGCAGGTCCTCCGCGAGCCCGGAGAGCAGGCCGGCGACGGCGGAGTCGCCCGCGCCGGTCGGGTTCCCGGCCAGCCGCTCGGGTACGGCCGCGCTCCAGGCGCCGTCCCGGGTGACCAGCAGCATCCCGTCGGCGCCCAGCGAGGCGGCCACCGCGTGCGCCCCGCGCCGCTGGGCCGCGCGGGCGGCGCGCAGCGGTTCGGCGGTGCCGGTGATCTGGGCGATCTCCTCCGCGTTGGGCTTGACGATGTCGGGCCGGGCCGCCAGCCCGCGGCGGAGCGGCTCACCGCTGGTGTCCAGCAGTACGGGAATCCGGGCGGTGCGGGTCTCGCGGACGAGCGTGGCGTACGCGCCGACGGGCACGCCCGGCGGCAGGCTGCCGCACAGCGCGACGGCGTCGGGGCCCTGGTCCAGCAGGTCGCGGTAGGCGGCCAGGAAGCCGTCCCACTCCTCGGGGGTGATGTGCGGTCCCGGCTCGTTGAGCTGGGTGGTGTCGCCGGTGGTCTCGTCGACGACGCCGACGGTGCGTCGGGTGCGTCCGGCGACCTGGAACAGCGCGTCGGTCACGGACGCGGTGGCACCGCCCGCGGTGCCGCTCCCCGCGGTGCCCTGCGCGGCGTCGGCGGTGTCCTGCGAGGTGTCCGCGGCGTCCGGCGCGGCGTCGGCGGCCAGCAGGGCCCGCAGGACGCGGCCCGTCTCGCCGCCGACGAAGCCGGTGACGGTCGTCTTGAAGCCGAGCGCGCCGAGCACCCGGGCGACGTTCAGGCCCTTGCCGCCGGGGCGTTCGGTCACCTCCCGCACCCGGTGCGAGGCGTGCGGGACCAGATGGGGCACCCGGTAGGTGAGGTCGAGGGCGGCATTGAGCGTGACGGTCAGGATCATCTGCGCGCACCACCCTCACCCGTCTCACGACGGTTCACGGCATACAACCGACGGCTCATGACATACAACCCACGACGAACGACACTGCGATGGAACGCGACCGCGCGAGCGATCATGCCTCCCCACCCTACGGCCGGGAGGTGTCCGCCGGTACCCGTGCCCCGCGGCCTCGCCGACCGGCTCAGCGGGGGTGCGGACGCACCTCCCAGCTGCCCTGCCGCATGACGCCGACCAGCGTGAACTCCTCGTCCAGCACCACCAGGTCGGCCAGTTTTCCGGGCTCCAGGGAGCCCACGCTCCCGGCCATGCCCAGCAGCCGCGCCGGGTTGGCGGACAGCGCGGCGACCGCGTCGGGGACCGGCAGCCCGTCGATGGTGACGGCGCGCTTGAACGCCTGATCGAGTGTCAGCGTGGAGCCGGCGATGGAGCCGCCCTCGACCAGCCGGGCCACCCCTTCGCGAACCTCGACCTCCAGATTGCCCAGCGGGTAGCGGCCGTCGCCCATGCCCGCCGCGCCCATCGCGTCGGTGATGAAGGCGACCCGGCCCGCGCCCGCCGACTCGAACGCCAGGCGGAGGACGGCAGGGTGCAGATGGGTACCGTCGTTGATCAGCTCGACGGTGACGCGCTCGTCCTCCAGCAGCGCCGCGACAGGGCCCGGCTGCCGGTGGCCCAGCGGCGGCATCGCGTTGAACAGGTGCGTGGCGACGGTCGCTCCGGCGTCGATGGCCTCCCGGGTGCCCTCGTAGCCGCCGTCCGTGTGACCGACGGCGGCGATCACGCCGCTGTCGGCCAGCAGCCGTACCGAGTCCAGCCCGCCGGGACGTTCGGGCGCGAGCGTCATCATCACGGCCCGGCCGCGCGCCCCGTCCAGCAGCTTGCGCACATCACCGGGGTCCGGGTCGCGCAGCAGCGACTCCTCGTGCGCGCCGCGCCGCTGACAGGAGATGAACGGACCCTCGAAGTGAATGCCCGCCAGATCGCCCTGCTCGACCAGCTCGCTGAGCGAGCCGGCCTGCCGGGACAGCTCGTCCAGGTCGCCGGAGACGGTGGAGGCCACCATGGTGGTGGTGCCGTGTCTGCGGTGGGTCTCAACGGCTCGCAGCGACTCCTCGTGGCTGCCGGCGGAGAAGGAGGCGCCCCCGCCGCCGTGCACATGGATGTCGACGAAGCCGGGCACGATCCAGTGCCCCGTCAGATCGAGCGTCTCCTGCTCCGTCGGATCGAGCGTCTCCCGCTCCGTCGGATCGAGCGTCTGCTGCCCCGTCAGCTCCGGCGCCGGAGCGGAGTCCGGCGTCCGCGTGGAGCCGACGGCGGCGAGAGTGCGGCCCTCCACCGTCAGTCTGCCGTTCTCGCGCACCCCTTCGGGCACCACCACCCGGGCCCCGGTCAGCACCGTTCGCTTGCTCATCGGCTCGTAACCTCCGCGGAGAGTAGGTCCCAGGCCAGGAGCCCTGCGCCCAGGCAGCCCGCGGCGTCTCCCAGTGCCGCGGGCACGATGGCCGGGAGTGGCTGAAAGGTGACCTTCTCGCGCACCGCCTCCCGGAGCGGAACGAAGAGGGTGTCGCCCGCCTCGGCGAGACCGCCGCCGATGATCAGTGTGCGGGGGTCGAGCAGGGTGAGTCCCGTGACCAGGCCGGTGGCCAGCGCGTCGATGGCGTCGGCCCACACCTTCTGGGCGCGGGGGTCGCCCGCGGCGACGGCCTCGGCGGCGTCGGCCGCCGTCGCCTCCGGGTCGCCGCAGACCGCGGCCCAGGCCGCGCCGATCGCCGAGGCCGAGGCGAGCCGTTCCAGACAGCCGCGCTGCCCGCAGCCGCAGGGCGGTCCTTGAGGCCGTACGACTATGTGGCCGATCTCGCCCGCGCTGCCGTGTGCCCCCGCCTCGACCCGGTCGCCGATGCCGATGGCGCCCGCGATGCCGGTGCCCAGGGGCAGGAAGAGGTAGCGGTCGACGCCTTCGCCTGCGCCGATGCGGCCCTCGGCGAGTCCGCCGGTGCGCACATCGTGGCCGAGCGCCACTGGCAGCGGCGGCAGGTGCTCGTCCCGCTCCCGGCCGAGGCGCTCGCTCAGCAGAGTGCGCAGGGGTACGTCGCGCCAGCCGAGGTTGGCGGAGAAGACGGCGATGCCGTGCTCCTCGTCGACGGTGCCGGGGACGGCGACCCCCGCTGCGGACGGCTCGGTGCCGTACTGGCGCAGCCCCACGGCGCGCAGTTCGGCGGCGAAGTCGAGGATTCCGGACACGACCGCCTCGGGGCCGCGCCGGCGCTCGGTCGCCCTGCGCGCCTCGTACAGCAGTTCGTTGCCGTCGCCGATGAGCGCGGCCTTCATTCCGGTGCCGCCGACGTCCAGGGCGATGACGTAGCTCGGGGCAGAGGTACTGGGGGCCTCGTCGCGGGTACTCACGCGGAACAGTCTCCGCGAGAGGACTGAAAAGGTCTAGTCCACTCCAGGAGTCCATGCCTCCGGATCATCGAATGGACGCCAAGCCGATTTCGTACCGGTATCCGGTTTCGCTGGACGCTCGGGGCCTCTTGGGGGAGACTCCCCGCTGACGGGCCGAGGTTGGTGGTGCCAGGGGGGAAGGTGGGCACCGAGTGGCTCGCGCCACGTTCTGAGGTTCGCAGGGCTGAGGGGTATGGAGAAGATGGAACGGCGTCGATTCCTGGGTATGGCCGCCACAGGAGTGGCCGGAGCGGCCGGAATGACCGCGCTGTCCGGCTGTGCCGGCGGCCCGGGATCGGGAGAGGTGACGCTGAAGCTGGTCGCCGCCGACTACGGGAACCCCGGAGCGGACAACAGCTCGAAGACCTACTGGCGCGAACTCGCCGACAGGTTCACCAAGAAGAACCCCGACATCCGCATCGATGTCACCGTCTACAGCTGGAACGACATCGGCAAGAAGCTCACCGACATGGTCGACTCGGGCAATCCCCCGGACATCGCCCAGGTCGACTCGTACGCCGACTGGGCGGCCGAGGGAAAGCTCTACAAGGTCAGCGAACTCCTTCCGATACCCGCGCAGGCCGAGTTCCTCGTCTCCCTCGCCGAGGCCGGTGAGGTGCGCCGCGTCCAGTACGGGCTGCCGTTCGTCGCCAGCACCCGGGTGCTCTTCTACAACAAGGACCTCTTCAAGAAGGCCGGACTCGACCCCGACAAGCCGCCGGAGAGCTGGCAGGAGATCAAGTCCGCTGCCCGCGCCCTCAAGGCCGCCGGGGTCAAGATCCCCTACGGGCTGCCGCTCGGCCCCGAGGAAGCACAGGGCGAATCCCTGATGTGGATGCTCGGCAACGGCGGCGCCTATGTCGACAGCGTCGGCAACTACACCATCAACTCCCCCGAGAACATCGAGACGTTCCAGTGGCTGCGCGACAACCTCGTCGGCCCCGGCTACACCGAACCCGGCCCGCAGCGCGTCAACCGGCAGCAGCTCTTCGAAGCGTTCACCAGGGGTGAGGTGGGCATCCTCAACGGCCACCCCACCCTGATGCAGCAGGCCGACAAGAAACACATCTCCTACGGCACCGGAAAGCTGCCCGGCAGCAAGGGCCCCGCCGAGGGCACCCTGGGCGTCGCCGACTGGATGATGGCGTTCCGCAAGCACGGACACCGCGAGGCGTGCGGCAAGTTCCTCGAATTCGTCTTCCAGGAGAAGAACCACTACGCCTTCACCTCGCAGTACGGGCTGCTGCCCGTCACCACCAGCGCCTCCCGGCGGATGCGCAAGGACAAGGACCAGAAGAAGCTCTGGCCCTTCCTCGACCAGCTCACGGGCGCCGAGTTCTACCCGGTGGGCAAGGTCTCCTGGGCGGACACCAGCGCGGTCATCAAGAAGACCATCGGCAAGGCGGCCATGAAGGACGGCGACCCCAAGGGCGTACTGACCAGCCTCCAGCGCAAGGCGGAGGCCGAGGACAAGGCGGCACCGTCCTGACGGACCCGCCGCGTACGGTGGAGGGGTGGACGGAGCGGAAGAAGAGGCCCGTGCGGGGCTGTCCGACGAGGACCGGGCCGTGCTGGCCTTCGCCGCCCGCGGGTGGGCCTCGCCCGGCGAGAAGGAGCGGGCCATCCGGGAGCGGCTCGGGATGTCGCCGGTGCGGTATTACCAGCAGCTGAATGCGCTGCTTGATGATGAGAGGGCGCTGGCTTTCGACCCGGTGACGGTCAATCGGTTGCGGCGGCTCCGCCAGGAGAACCGGGACCGGACCCACTAACCCCTCGCCCCTGATGGGGGTACCCCTCCGCGCTTGCCGGGTACCGGTGCTGGTAACCCGCACTGGTTATGGTGCGATCATGTCGCTTCCCTCAATGCCGGAGACGGCCGCAGGGCGTGCCGGACTCGCCGCCATCCTCGCCGACCCGGCGCGAGCCGTCCTCGCGCTCGACTTCGACGGGACGCTCGCGCCCATCGTCACCGACCCGCAGGACGCGCGGGCCCGCCCCGAAGCGGTGCACGCGCTGGCGCGGCTGGCCCCGCGGCTGGCCGGCGTCGCCGTCATCACCGGCCGGCCCGCCGCGGACGCCGTACGGTTCGGCGGCTTCGAGAGCGTCGCCGGACTGGAGGGCCTGACGGTGCTGGGCGCGTACGGGGCCGAACGGTGGGACGCCGCCGACCCGGTCGTACGCGCGCCCGAACCGCCCGCCGGGGTCGCGGACGTACGGGCCGAACTCCCGGCCGTACTCGCCGCGTCGGCGGCGCCGCAGGGCACCTGGACGGAGGACAAGGGACGGGCGCTCGCCGTGCACACCCGGCGCGCGGCAACCCCCGACGAGGCGCTCGACCGGCTGCGCGCCCCGCTGTACGCCCTCGCCGAGCGGCACGGACTCGTGGTCGAGCCCGGGCGCATGGTGCTCGAACTCCGCCCGCCCGGCGCCGACAAGGGCGCGGCCCTGACCGGCTACGTCCACGAAAGGGCCGCAACCGCCGTCGCCTACGCGGGTGACGACCTGGGCGACGTCCCCGCGTACGACGCCGTCGAGGCGCTGCGCCGGGAGGGCGTTCCCGGGCTGCTGATCTACAGCGCGCCGGAGACGGCCACCGAGTCGGTGGAGGAGCTCCGTACCGGCGCCGACCTCCGCGTCACGGGCCCGGCCGGGCTGGCGGCCTGGCTGGAGGCCCTGGCGGACGAGCTGTAGACCGCGGCTGTGCTGCGGCCGCCACGACCGGTCAGGCCCTGAGTGCTTCCAGCTGGTCGAGGAGCCAGCTGGCCGGCGGCCGTGAAGTGGCGATCCCGGCCAGACGCCGGGTCCGCTCCGTGCGGGTGGCGGCGTCCAGCTCCAGCGCGGTCCGCAGCACTTCGGCCGTCTCCCGCACGTCGAAGGGGTTCACCGCGAGCGCTTCGGACGCCAGTTCCTCGTACGCTCCCGCCTCCCGGGAGAGCACCAGCGCGCAGCCCTCGTCGGAGACCACGGGGATCTCCTTGGCCACGAGGTTCATCCCGTCGCGGATGGGGTTCACCAGCGCCACGTCCGCCATCCGGTAGGCGGCCAGCGACCGGGCGAAGTCGTCCTTGACGTGCAGGACGACCGGTGTCCAGCCGTCGGTGCCGAACTCCTCGTTGACCGCGTCGGCGACCCGGCCGACCTCGGCGGTGTAGTCGCGGTAGACGGCCAGGTCCTGCCGCGAGGGGTAGGCGAAGGCGAGATGGACGACGCGCTCGCGCCACTCGGGGTGCTCGGCCAGCAGCCGCCGGTACGCGTACAGGCCGCGGACGATGTTCTTGGACAGCTCGGTGCGGTCCACCCGCACGATGGTCCGCCTGGGGCTGCCGTCCGGGCCCGCGCCCACCTGCTCGCGCAGCTGTGCCATCCGCTCGGTCACGTCGTCACGGTGCGCCCGCTCGCGCAGGAAGTCACCGTCCGCGCCCAGCGGGTGCACCCCGATCCGCGTCGTACGGCCCTCGGACGTCACCGAGAGGGTGCCGTCCTCACCTTCGGTGACCGTGGCCCCCAGTACCCCACGGCAGCACTCGGTGAACAGCCGGGCCCAGCGTGCGGTCAGGAACGCGGTGCGGTCGGCGCCGAGCATGCCCCGCAGCACCTTCGCCGCGACCTCGTCGGGCAGCAGCCGGAAGTAGTCGGCGGGCGCCCAGGGGGTGTGCGAGAAGTGGCCGATCCGCAGGTCGGGACGGCGCTCGCGGAGCAGGCCGGGGACGAGCGTGAGGTGGTAGTCCTGCACCAGCACGGTGGCGCCCTGCCCGGCCTCCTGGGCGAGCGCGTCCGCGAAGGCGGCGTTGTACTGCTCGTACGCCGTCCACTGGCGGTCGAATTCCTGGTCGAAGACGGGCTCCAGCGGCGTCTGGTACAGCATGTGGTGGGTGAACCACAGCACGGAGTTGGCGATGCCGTGGTAGGCCGCCTCGAAGGTGTCGGCCGGGATGTCGAGCATCCGTACGGACTGGCCGCCGGTGTCGCCGCCGTCCAGGTGACCTCCCGAGCGCCGGGCCGCCTCGCGGTCGCCCGCACCGAGCGCCGCGCACACCCATACCGCGTCCGCCTCGGGCCCGATGGCCGACAGCCCGGAGACCAGGCCGCCGCCCCCGCGCCTCGCGGTGAGCGTGCCGTCGTCGTCCAGCGTGTAGGACACGGGCCCGCGGTTCGAGGCGACGAGGACCTGTGCCGCCGCCTCCTCCGGTCCCGGTGCTCCCTGTGATGATGTTGCTCCAGCGACCATGCGGCGAGCCTAACTGCCGCCGAAACCGCTCAAAAGGGCACCCTCAGGCCGCCACCCGCTGCCCATATTCGGGCACCGTGCACATCGGTGGCCGCTCCTCGGCGTCCACCAGGTGGCCGCGGGGAACGAAACAGCCGGTCGTGTCCCGCTCGAACTGGGTCAGCTCCGTTCCGCCGGACCGGCCCTCGAACCTGCTGAGCGCCTCGTATGCCGGTGGGCCGCCCCTGCCGATACGGCGCTCGGCCGCCGCGTAGATGGCGGTGGCCATCCGGCCGAGTGCCTGTCCGTCCTGGTTGCGGTGCAGCCGCACGCCCACGTCGACCTGGGCCAGCGCGTCGAGACCCACCAGCTCCAGCGTGTCGACCAGGATCGCCAGCTCCACCCCGTAGCCGACCGGGAAGGGCAGCCGTTCCAGCAGCGAACGGCGTGCCGCGTACTCGCCGCCCAGCGGCTGGACCAGCCCGGCCAGCCGCGGCCAGTGCAGGTTGAGCAGGGGGCGCGCAACCAGCTCGGTGACCCGCCCGCCGCCGGCCGGGCTGCCGGACAGCGGCCGGTCGTACATCGCCTTGACCAGGTGCACATCCGGCTCCGTCAGCAGCGGCCCGACGATGCCGGTGACGAAGTCCGGCGAGAACTCGCGCAGGTCCGCGTCGACGAAGCAGACGATGTCACCGCTGGTCGCAAGGAGCGAGCGCCACAGCACCTCGCCCTTGCCGGGCCGGGTCGGCAGCCTGGGCAGCACCTCGTCCCGGTGGATCACCTCGGCCCCGGCCGCCGCCGCGACCTCGGCCGTACGGTCGGTCGAGCCCGAGTTCATCACGACCAGCTCGTCCACCAGCGGCGTTGCGGCATCGCGGCGGGGCGAGGCCAGCTCGCTGCGGATCGTCGAGACGATGTCACCGACGGTGGCCTCCTCGTTGAGCGCGGGCAGCACCACGCTGACGGTGGTGCCGGTGCGGCGCTTGGCCGCCAGGAGCGCCTCCAGCGGCCGGTCAGCGACGCGCCAGGAGCGGCGCCGCAGCCATTGGCCCACTTCATCGAGCACGTGCGCGCCTTCCTGTAGTCGGTGGGGGTGATCCATGGGGCGGCGGTGATCCATCTCGCGGTTCGGACGTCCCTCTCAAGCGTGACCGCCGTCCGTTACAGTCTTGAACAACGCAGGTGACCTCCGCATCTCGGGGTCGCCGTGACAAACGCCCGAGCGGCTCCCTGCCGTCCGGCGCCATAGTGCAGCTCATCCAGAGGGGCAGAGGGAACGGCCCGTTGAAGCCCCGGCAACCATCCCGCGATCCGCGTGTACGCGGACGTCCGTGTACGCGGACCTCAAAGGCGAGACCGCCTCGTGGGGACGGTGCCAATTCCGGCCCGTGACGAGATACGCCACGGGGAAGATGAGGAGAAAGGGCCTCGCCTCCATGGCTGTGCAGACAGTTGCAGCGAACAGCACCACTTCCTCCGACGACGCCGGGACCTCCGGCGCCCCGTCCGGGAACACCTCCCACGACCTCGGTGCCGCAGTGGCCCTCTCCTGCCGCGAGTGCGGTACCCGCACCGAGCTGGGGCCCAGCTTCGTGTGTCTGGAGTGTTTCGGCCCGCTGGAAGTCGCCTACGAGCTGCCCACCGGTGACCCGGAGGGCCTGCGCAGGCGCATCGAGGCCGGACCCGCCTCGATGTGGCGCTACGCGCCGCTGCTGCCCGTCCCCGCCGACGTCGCCGAGAAGCCGAACCTGAACCCCGGCTTCACCCAGTTGGTCAAGGCCGACCGGCTGGCCGCCGAGCTCGGCGTGACCGGGGGCCTCTACGTCAAGGACGACTCCGGCAACCCCACCCACTCCTTCAAGGACCGCCCGGTCGCCATCGCCCTGGAGGCCGCACGTGCCTTCGGGTTCACCACCCTCTCCTGCTCCTCGACCGGCAACCTGGCCGGCGCCGTGGGTGCCGCCGCCTCCCGTGCGGGGCTGCGCTCGTGCGTGTTCATCCCGGACGGTCTCGAGCAGTCCAAGGTGGTGATGGCCGCGATCTACGGCGGCGACCTCGTCGCGATCGACGGCACCTACGACGATGTGAACCGCTTCTGCTCCGAGCTGATCGGCGACCCGCTGGGCGAGGGCTGGGGCTTCACCAACGTCAACCTGCGGCCGTTCTACGCCGAGGGCTCGAAGTCCCTGGCGTACGAGATCTGCGAGCAGCTCGGCTGGCGGCTGCCCGACCAGCTCGTCATCCCCGTCGCCTCCGGCTGCCAGCTGGTGAAGATCGACAAGGGGCTGCGGGAGCTGATCCAGCTCGGCCTGGTCGAGGACAAGCCGTTCCGGATCTTCGCCGCGCAGGCGGAGGGCTGCTCGCCGGTGTCCCGCGCGTACAAGGACGGCACCACCGCCGTCCGGCCGGTCAAGAAGCCCGACACCATCGCCAAGTCGCTGGCCATCGGCGACCCGGCGGACGGCCCTTATGTGATCGACATCTGCAAGCGCACCGGCGGCGCCGTCGAGGACGTGAACGACGAGCAGATCGTCGACGCGATGAAGCTGCTCGCGCGGACCGAGGGCGTCTTCGCCGAGACGGCCGGGGGCGTCACGCTGGGTGTCACGCGCAAGCTGATCGAGTCCGGCGCCATCGACCCGAGCCTCACGACCGTCGTCCTGAACACCGGTGACGGCCTCAAGACCCTGGACGCCGTGGCTCCGACGGCCCGGCCCACCGCCGTGATCAGCCCCAACCTGGCCGCTTTCCGCGAGGCCGGCCTGGCCTGACCGCCGCCCGGCCGGCCCTCCCGGCAGCCCGGCCGGCCCCGGCGAGCACCGGACGGCTGAAATCCGCCCCCCGGTGTTTAAGCGGCAGCGGGGCCGGAGCGCGACCCCGGGGTGCTTTTCCCCTTACGTTAGGAAGATCGACATGAGCGTCAACGTCCGGATTCCGACCATCCTCCGCACCTACACGGGCGGTCAGGCCGAGGTCACCGCGGAGGGCGGCACCCTCGCCGAGGTGCTGGCGGACCTGGAGAAGAACCACACGGGCATCAGCGCACGGGTGCTGGACGACGCGGGCAAGCTCCGCCGCTTCGTCAACGTCTACGTCAACGACGACGACGTCCGCTTCGAGCAGGGTCTGGAGACGCCCACCCCGGATGGCGCGGGTGTCTCCATCATCCCGGCGGTGGCCGGCGGCTGACCCGTTCGGAGCCGTTCGGAGCCGTTGGGTCCTGTCCGGGCCTGTCGGGCTCTGCTCGGTGCTGTCGGACCGTCGCCACCTGCGGTTCGACCTGGTGATCGCCCCTTCCGGGGAAAACCGGAGGGGGCGATTCCATGTGACGAGAGGTGGTTCGGAAGGCGGTAGAGTGACGGAAGTTCCCTCTCCCGCCGTGCGTCGAACGCAGCGGTGTGCGCGATGAGGAAGCGACAGCGCCACGACAACAACGGGCCAAGTTGCCGTTGGAAACCGAGTGGCAATTGTCGCGAAGGCTCCGTATGTCTGGCCCGACTTGCCCTGCTCCGGCCGCAGTTGAGGCATATTTCCGATCAGTCGTGCCCAGAATTCTCGTCCGATTGACCTGTTGCAGAGGGCGTCCGTGCAGATACATTCAGCGGCGGTCGACGCGTTCCGGCGCACGCCCCCGCTTGCCGGTGGGGGTGAGGTCTGACCCGGGTTCGCGAAGTGCGGGCTCGTGCAAGGGCCAGTAATAGGGGAGTTAGGAATGGCTCAGGGCACCGTCAAGTGGTTCAACGCGGAGAAGGGGTACGGCTTCATCGCGGTCGACGGTGGTGCGGACGTGTTCGTCCACTACAGCGCGATCCAGATGGACGGTTACCGCACCCTGGACGAAGGGCAGCGGGTCGAGTTCGAGATCTCGCAGGGTCAGAAGGGGCCGCAGGCGGACATGGTCCGCGTGACCGGCTGAGTGCCGCCGGACTGCGCGAGAGCTGGACACAGCAGAGAGGGGCCGCACCCACAGGGTGCGGCCCCTCTTCTGCGCCCCGAAGGGGCGCGGGGAACGGCGCGAGTGCCCCGAAGGGGCGCGGGGAACTGCGCGAGCGACCTGGGGGCACCTCCCGGCCTCCCCCAGCCTCCGGCCGGGAGGTGCCCCCACCGACCACCACCCTTCAAGGAGACGCCTTCGGCGTCGCTTGCACTCTCCATGCCCGAGTGCTAATCATTGGGTTAGCACTCTGCGAGTGAGAGTGACAGAGAAGGACCGGGTCGGTGAGGCCGCAGGCCGGGTGGGGAAGGAACCGCCGGGTCGCAGGCCGTCCGTCGCGGGCGCCACGCGGTCCGGAGAAATCCAACCCTCCCCTTGCGCTCGGCGCATGGGGGAATCCAGGGAGGACCAACCCACATGGCCAAGATCATCGCCTTTGACGAGGAGGCGCGGCGCGGTCTTGAGCGTGGCATGAACCAGCTTGCCGACGCCGTCAAGGTCACGCTCGGCCCCAAGGGCCGCAACGTCGTTCTGGAGAAGAAGTGGGGCGCCCCCACGATCACCAACGACGGTGTCTCCATCGCCAAGGAGATCGAGCTCGAGGACTCCTACGAGAAGATCGGCGCGGAGCTGGTCAAGGAGGTCGCGAAGAAGACGGACGACGTCGCCGGTGACGGCACGACGACCGCCACCGTGCTGGCCCAGGCGCTCGTACGGGAGGGCCTGCGCAACGTTGCCGCGGGCGCCAACCCGATGGCTCTCAAGCGCGGCATCGAGCAGGCCACCGAGGCCGTCTCCGCCGCTCTGCTGGAGCAGGCGAAGGACGTGGAGACCAAGGAGCAGATCGCTTCGACCGCCTCCATCTCCGCGGCCGACACCCAGATCGGTGAGCTGATCGCCGAGGCCATGGACAAGGTCGGCAAGGAAGGCGTCATCACCGTCGAGGAGTCGCAGACCTTCGGGCTCGAGCTCGAGCTCACCGAGGGCATGCGCTTCGACAAGGGCTACATCTCCGCGTACTTCGCCACCGACATGGAGCGCATGGAGGCGGAGCTCGAGGACCCGTACATCCTCATCGTCAACTCCAAGATCAGCAACGTGAAGGACCTCCTTCCGCTGCTGGAGAAGGTCATGCAGTCGGGCAAGCCGCTGCTGATCATCGCGGAGGACGTCGAGGGCGAGGCCCTGTCCACGCTGGTCGTCAACAAGATCCGTGGCACCTTCAAGTCCGTCGCCGTCAAGGCTCCGGGCTTCGGTGACCGCCGCAAGGCGATGCTGAACGACATCGCCATCCTCACCGGCGGCCAGGTCATCTCCGAGGAGGTCGGCCTCAAGCTGGAGAACGCCACCCTCGACCTGCTGGGCCGTGCGCGCAAGGTCCAGATCACCAAGGACGAGACCACCATCGTCGACGGTGCGGGCGACAGCGAGCAGGTCCAGGGCCGGGTCAACCAGATCCGCGCCGAGATCGAGAACAGCGACTCGGACTACGACCGCGAGAAGCTCCAGGAGCGCCTGGCGAAGCTGGCCGGCGGCGTGGCCGTCATCAAGGCCGGTGCCGCCACCGAGGTCGAGCTCAAGGAGCGCAAGCACCGCATCGAGGACGCCGTCCGCAACGCGAAGGCGGCCGTCGAGGAGGGCATCGTCGCCGGCGGTGGCGTGGCCCTGCTGCAGGCTTCCTCGGTCTTCGAGAAGCTGGAGCTGGAGGGCGACGAGGCCACCGGTGCCGCCGCCGTCAAGCTGGCCCTGGAGGCCCCGCTCAAGCAGATCGCGGTCAACGCCGGCCTCGAGGGCGGCGTCATCGTGGAGAAGGTGCGCAACCTGACCCCGGGCCACGGTCTGAACGCGGCCACCGGCGAGTACGTCGACATGATCGCCGAGGGCATCCTCGACCCGGCCAAGGTGACGCGCTCCGCGCTGCAGAACGCCGCCTCCATCGCGGCGCTGTTCCTCACCACCGAGGCCGTCATCGCCGACAAGCCGGAGAAGGCCGCCGCGGGCGCCGACGCGGCTGCCGGCGGTGGCATGGGCGGCATGGACTTCTGAGGAAGCTCGCCGTCTGATCGGCTGCCCACCGCCTGGGGCGGGCACCCTACGGGGTGCCCGCCCTTCGCTTGTCCGGTGGGACTTCGGGGGCACGGCCCCGGGATCAGCCGACCTCCACGTCCGCGAAGCAGAGGTACCCCTTGATCTCGGACACCTGGTCGTAGGGGTCCGGGTAGGACCAGGCGATGTCGTGGGCGCTGCCGTCGGCCAGCGACCAGTAGTCGGCGGTGCCCTTGAAGGGGCAGCGGGTGTGGGTGTCGGAGACGGCCAGCAGCTCGGTGCGTACGTCCTCGGGCGGCAGGTAGTACCGCACCGGGTAGCCGGTCTCGCTCAGCAGCAGCGGCCGGTTGCTCTCCGCCAGCACCCGGCCGTCACGCGCGACCACGCGCACGCGCTCGCTGCCTTCCTCGATGGTGATCGTATGCCCCTGTGCGGCCATGGCGCGGTCCTTCCTTCGGAGGTTGTCGGAGCCCGGGCTGGGCCTCGATGCTGAACTCGTCCTTGGTGCCCGGGTACGGACTCGGTGCCCGGATTCGGCCTCAGGCCCCGAAGAGTGCCAGGGCCGAGGTTTCCAGTCCCGTCATCTTCACCGGTACCGGGCGGTGCGTCTCCCAGTCGGCACGGCTGAGCCGTAGCCGTTCCAAGGTGCGGGCCCTGCCCTGCACGGCGACCGTCTGCAGACCGTCCGGCCGGTAGCCCAGCTTCTCCGACACCCGTCGCGAGCGCGGGTTGTCCGTCATCGCGGCGGACGTCATGCCGCGTGCGCCGAGCCCTTCGAAGGCCAGCTGCAGCACGGCCGCCCGCATCTCGGTGCCGAAGCCCTTGTTCTGGTGCGCCGCGCCGAGCCAGGAGCCGGTCTCCGCTTCCCGTACGACCGCGAAGTCGGTACTGCTCACATCCTGACGCCCGATCACCCGTCCCTCGTGCAGCACGGCGAGGCTCAGCGTCCACTCCCCGGGGCGCCAGTTCGCGATGGTGCTCAGCACGTGCTGGAAGCAGCCGCGCTTGCGTTCCTCGGGGTTCGCGGCGGTCCACGGGATGCTGAACGGCATCTCGGCGTCGCCGTGCACCTTGCCGGCGGCCAGCTCCGCCAGTTCGACGAGCGTACGCGCATCCGGAAGGCACAGTTCCAGTCGAGGAGTCGTCAGGCGCAGCCCGTACAAGGGCCATACGCCGGCTTCCGTGGTCTCCATGACGGGAGCTTGCCGAAGAGGGAGTGCGCAGGCGAACGAATTACGGTCGCTCACGGCCGCCGGCCGATGCGCCGCTCCAGGCTGTCGAGTACGGAGGCGAGGCCGATCTCGAACAGTTCGTCCAGGTGCAGGTCGTAGCCGTCCGTGCCGAGCGAGCCGACCAGACGGGTGAACGTCGGATAGGCGCCGGACGCGGTCAGCGACGCGAGGGTCTCCTCCTGCTGCGCCATCCAGGCGTCCTCCGTAAGGCCGGTGCTGCTCTCGGCCGCCGTCTCCCGCTCCCACTGGATGGCCAGCCCCTGGATGTGGCTGTAGAGCAGTACGTTCAGGTTGAGCACGGTCGCCGGGGGCAGACCGTGGCCGTCCAGCGCGCTGAGCATCCACTCCGAGTACGCCAGCAGGTTGGGCAGCAGCAGCGGCCGGGTGAGCGGACCGATCTGGGCCAGCCAGGGGTGCGCGCGGTGCAGCTGCCACAGGGAACGGGCGCCCAGTTCCAACCGGGTTCGCCAGTCTGCGGGGGCTTTGGCCGGGGTGTCGGGGGTGTACGGGGCATCCGGGGTGGCCGGGGGGTGGGCCGGGGTGTCCGGCGGTAGTTGGAGCTCGCCGAGAACGGTGTCGGCCATCAGCAGGACCAGCTCGTCCTTGCTGTTCACATAGCGGTAGGCCGCCATGGTCGCCGCGCCCAGCCGGGCCGCGACGCCCCGCATCGACAGGGCGGCGAGTCCCTCGGCGTCCGCGATCCCGATGGCGACGCGGACGATCCGCTCCCGGGTCAGCTCCCGTTCGGCCCCGGTTCCGGTCGCGGTCTGGGTTTCGATCGCGGCCGGGGTTCCGGTTCTCGTGCCGACTGGGGTGGGGCGCTGGCGTCTGGGTGCGACCACGGTTCCCACCCGGGGCCGGGCCTCGACCAGCCCGTCCTGACGCAGCGTGGCCAGCACTTTGGTCGCGGTGGCCAGCGCGACGTTCCACTCGCGGGCGATCTGCCGGGTGGAGGGCACCCGGTCCCCGGGCGCGAGCTCGCCGTCCGCGATACGCCGCCGAAGCTCGGCCGCGATGCGCGCGTACGGCGGTGTGAAGTGCGCCACAGTCGGTCCCCTCTTGTTGGCTGTACTAGAACAGAGGCTAGCAGCGCGAAGGGAGCTCGTGGTTGCTGCTGTCCTAGCTCAGCTGTGAGTTTCTGCCAGCTGGGAGCGGTTGGGAGGGGGGTGTGTACGGCGTACATTCAGTCGCGGGTCGCACGGTGACAGTGCGCGACCCGATGTTGCGTACGCCGTACCAAGGGAGACCCCATGCAGACCGTCCTCGTCTCCGGCGCCAGTGTCGCCGGGCTCACTCTCGCCCACTGGCTGCGGCGCCGTGGCTACGCGCCCACAGTCGTGGAACGGGCGCCCTCCGTGCGGACCGGCGGCCACGCCATCGACGTACGGGGCGTCGCGCTCGAGGTACTCGACCGGATGGACCTGCTCGAGGAGGCGCGTGAGGTCCGTACCCGGATGCGTGGCATGTCGATGCACGACAGCGACGGCAACGAACTGTGGCGCTCCGCCGAGATGACCTACAGCAGCGGCCGGCTGGACAGCGACGACATAGAGCTGCTGCGGGAGGACCTGACGACGCTCCTGTATCGGCGCGTCCAGGCCGGGAACGAGGCGGAGTTCCTGTTCGGCGACTCGATCTCGGCGCTCCGGCAGACGGAGGATGGTGTCCATGTCACGTTCGCGAGCGGAGCCCGGCGCACGTTCGACTACGTAGTGGGCGCGGACGGCCTGCACTCCGGAGTGCGCCGCCTCGTCTTCGGCCCCGAGGCCGACCATCTCCGCCATCTCGGCTCCCACCTGGCCGTCTTCAGCACGGACAACTTCCTGGGCCTCGACAATTGGCAGGTGTGGGTGCAGGGCGAGACTGCCAGCTATTGCCTGTATCCCGTACGCGACAACACCGAGCTCCGCGCGACCCTCGGCTTCATGTCGCAGTCGCTCGATCACGACTACCGGGACATCGAGCAGCAGAAGAGGCTCCTCGCGGCGAACATGTCCTCTCTCGGCGCCGACACCCCCAAGCTGCTGGAGGCCATGCGCACGGCGCCCGACTTCTACTTCGACGCCATGGCGCAGGTCCATATGGACGGCTGGACGCGCGGCCGCGTCGCGCTGGTCGGCGATGCGGGCTATTGCCCCTCGCCGCTCTCCGGCCAGGGGACGAGTCTCGCCCTGGTGGGTGCGTACGTCCTCGCGGACGAACTGGGCCGGTCCGCCGACCCGGCGATCGCGCTGCCCCGCTACGAGGAGCGCATGCGCCCCTATGCCGCCCTCAATCAGGCCCTCGCCACCGAGAACCCTGGCAAGGGTGCCTCCGAGGAGTCCCTCACCAGGGCGAAGAATGCCCTCACCCTGGGTGACGGCGGAGGCGAAGGCGTGTGAGGCCGCCCATAGGGTCCAGATCACTTACGTGGCGGCTTCGTAGGTCCGGGCTGCCGGGACTGGGGGTTCCGGGCCGTTGGTGCACCGTTTCGGGCATTCGGTACGAAAAGGGGTCGTAGGTCACATAGTTGTCGGGTGGGGGAGCCGGTTCCCAGGGTGGGTGCCAGGTCGCGATGAGACCGGGATGCACGCCCCCGACGGGCGCCCCTGGGACGGACGCGGCCGGAACGTCCCCCCACTGGAAGGCTCTCCGCTCGCATGCGTACTGCTCTGCGTTCCCTCAAGCCCACCCGCCGCCTGGCCGCTGCCGCTGTGACCGCCGTGGGCACCGCCGGTATCGCCACCACCGCCCTGGCCGGCACCGCCCACGCCGCCGGCGCCGGCAAGCACGAGGCCAAGCCCGCGATCGCCAGTGCCGCCTCCACCGCCCAGCACCTGACCGCCCAGGCCGCCCACGCCAAGGCCGAGCAGGCCCACGCCAAGGCCGACAGCAAGCAGGCCGGCGGTGAGGAGTACGCGGACAATCTGGACGGGTGGATCCGTGAGGCCCGCGCGATCATGAAGAAGCACGGGATCCCCGGCTCCTACGACGGCATCAAGCGCAACATCATCCGCGAGTCGGCCGGTGACCCGGGCGCGGTCAACGACTGGGACATCAACGCCCAGAAGGGCACCCCCTCCAAGGGCCTGCTCCAGGTGATCCAGCCCACCTTCGACCGCTACCACGTCGAAGGAACCCCCGACAAGCTCACCGACCCCGTCGCCAACATCGTCGCCGCCTGCAACTACGCAGCCGACCGCTACGGCTCCATGGACAACGTCAACTCCGCCTACTGAGCCACCATCGAGCTCAAACAGCACCCCGCATGCGAAAAGGAGCGGGTGGGAGAAACACCTCCCACCCGCTCCTTCCTGTTCTGTGGAGTATTCGACTCATCGGGCGGGGATGCCTGAAATGCCCGCCACCGATTGGCAGTTGCGGGCGGAGGACACCGCTCTCACGAGAAGAGGACGCACACCATGGTCGCAACCTTCCGTCTCCGTAACGTCGTTGCTGGTGTCATGGCCGTCGGGCTGATCGGTGCGGCCGCCGCGACGGCGACAGCGTCGGCGTCCACGTCGACTTCCGTGCCGACTTCCGTGCCGACGTCTGTCGAGGCGCCGACCGAATCCGCGGCCAGGACCAACACCGTCACGGCCGATCGGCAACAGGTGAAGCAGTGGGAGGAGTTCCGGCTGCACGGGAAGGTGACCGGCATCAAGGCGGGGACGACCGTGCACCTCCAGCAGAAGCAGCACGGCACGTGGAAGACGCTGCCGGGCACGTCGGTGGTCAATCGCTCGCTGGACTACTCGATGCGCGTGAAGCTCGGTATCAAGGGTGTGAACCAGGTCCGGACGGTGATCGCGGGCCAGCCGTCCAACCCGGTGACGGTGACGGTCCGCTGACGGCTGCCGTCGCGCGCCGGCGGCTTGCGCCGCCGCTGCTGTAGGTCCTGCTGGGGCCCGGACTTGGGGTAGTGCTAGGTACACCCCGGGTTCGGGCCCCAGTCGTATGGGACCGGGCCGCTGCCCCGGGGAGAGTGGAGGCATGACAACGACGACGCCGCACGCACAGCCGGGCTCCCCCTCCCTCCGGGACTCCCACCCGCGCCCGGCCCCGGCCCCGGTCCCGGCCCCGACGGCCTCCGGTCGCCCTCGCGGGGGTCGGTTCGGCAGGGAGGTGGGTTATCTCCTCTCCGGCCTGCCGCTGGGGATAGCCGCGTTCACCCTGATGATCGTGGGGTTCGCGCTCGGGGTCTCCACGCTCGTCCTCGTCATCGGCCTGCCGGTGCTGGCCGGCACGCTGGCCATGGCCCGGTATCTGGCCCGGGTGGAGGCGGACCACATAGCTGTCGTCACGGGCCGCCCGCTCCCCGAGCGCTGGGAGGACCCGGCATGGCGCGAGGCCGAGGCCGAGGCCGGGGCCGGGGCCGGGAGCGGCGGCGGGCGGTGGAAGGCGGTGCGCGATCCGCAGGCATGGCGGGACCTGGCACACGCGGTGCTCTCCTTCCCGGTGCGGGTGGCGACCTTCGCCCTCTCGCTGGTCTGGCTGGTGGGCGGGCTCGGTGGACTCACCTACGGACTGTGGTCGTGGTCGATACCCCGCGGCGACAACGACGGCGTGATGGACCTGGCCTTCGGTATCTCCGGGCGCGGTCCGGACATCGCCTTCAATACCGCACTGGGAGTGTTCCTGCTGGTCACGGCGGTGCCGGTGGTGCGCGGCCTCACGGTTGCGCAGGCGAGCCTGGGCCGGGTGCTGCTGCGCCGTGCCCAGGTATGAAGCGGCCCGCTGCCGGTCGCTCGCCGACCCTCTGCCTGCCGGTCTCAGCCGGAAGCGGCCTCTCAAGGGGCGAGACGGCCGAACTGCTGCCATCCTGAGGCGGCGGGAAGCTGCGACGGGCGGAGACGCCCCCCAGCCTTGGACACCCAGCAGCAGCACAGAGCAGCAGTACACAGCCCCGTCTGCCGGAGGATCCGTATGCTGACGACCGACTTCGTTCCCGGCACTCCCAACTGGCTCGATCTCGGCGCTCCCGATGTGGACGCGGCGGTCGCTTTCTACACCAGCGTCTTCGACTGGCAGTTCCAGTCGGCGGGCCCGGAAGCCGGGGGATACGGGTTCTTCCAGCGCGGCGGCAAGACGGTCGCCGCCGTCGGCCCGCTGATGGAGGAGGGGGCGACCTCCTCGTGGACGACGTACTTCCACACCCAGGACGCGGACGGCACACGTGCCCAGGTGGAGCGTGCGGGCGGCACCGTGCGGGTCGAGCCGATGGATGTGTTCACGGCGGGCCGCCTGGCGCAGTTCACGGACCCGACCGGTGCCGACTTCGCCGTGTGGCAGCCGAGGGACACAGGCGGCCTGGAAGTGGTGATGGAACCGGAGACGCTGTGCTGGACGGAGCTCTACACCACCGACGCTGCGGCGGCCAAGGGCTTCTACACGGCGGTGTTCTCGTGGACGTACGAGGACATGTCGATGGGTGACGACCTGGTGTACACCGTGGTCTCGTCGCCCGGTGGCGGTACGGAGGGCGACACCGGGCAAGGCGGGATCATGCAGCTCCCGCAGGAGAATCTGAACGCCGGATCGACCTCGGAGTGGCATCCGTACTTCGCCACGGAGGACTGCGACGCCACGTGCACCCGGGCGACGGGTGCCGGGGCGAAGGTGCTGATCCCGCCGACGGACGCACCGGGGGTGGGACGGCTCGCGATGCTCAAGGACCCGGCGGGTGCGCCGTTCGCCCTGATCAAGGGAGACCCGAACATGGGCTGACAGCCGACAGCTGGCGCCCCTGGTCGGGCGACGCTTCGGGCAGGGGCGAAGTGTTCCTGCCCTAGCGTCCAAGCCATGACACGAACCGTGCACGAGTTCGACCGATATGAGGACGTGCGGGCAGCTCTGGCCGACCCGCACCTGGTGCCCGAGCTGCCGCCTGCGGCCGAGGGGCGGGGGGAGGGCGCTTCGATGGCCTGGCTGCGGGCCTCGGTCTCCCGGTTCAGTTCGGGACAGGCGCATGCGCGGCGCAGGGCGCTCGTGGAGGCCGAGCTGCGGCGTGTCGATCCGGCGGCGCTGCGGCGGGCGGTGGCCATGGCCGAGGAGTCAGGGGCATCCGGCCAGGACGTGCGGAAGCAGGTGGTGTGTGCTCTGGCCGGGGAGTTGGGGCTGCGGGAGCCGGGGGCCGTGGCCGAGGCCGTCAGTGTGGTGGCCGGGGTCTACTTCGGTGGGGAGGATGCCGGGGCGGACGCGGCGGTGGCGCAGCTGGTGGAGTTGCTGGGCGACGCGCCGCCGGGGGAGCACGAGCCGTCCCGGGGCGGAGGCGGGTTGGAGGTGGCTGCGGCGCGGATCTGTCTGCTTGTGCAGGCGTGCGAGGCCACGGCGTCGCTGGTGCGGCACGCGGCAGCCGCTGATGACGGTGCTCGGCCGGTGGAGGAACTGCTGGCGGAGACGCTGCGTCGGGACCCGCCGGTGCGGGAGCTGCGCAGGGTGGCTGCTCGCGCCACCCGGGTGGCGGGGCGGGAGGTCGCCGAGGGGGATGTGGTGCTCCTGGACGTGGCAACGGCGAGCCGGGAAGAGGGTGCGGGCGGGGATGAGGGTGGGGGCAGGGGTGGGGCCGCGCACGGGGGTGGCTCCGCCGGGTTCCGTGAGGCCACGGTGCCGCTTGCCTTCGGGGCTCAGCCCAGGGAGTGCCCCGGCCGGGAGCACGCGCTGGCGTTGGCCGCCGGTCTCCTGAGGCCCGTGCGGCGTACGCGCTTTGCCGGGTTGCACCACCGGGAGGTGCCGCTGCTTCTGCCCAACGCGTGGGATCACGCCTCGGCGGCGGCTCTGGCGGCCGAGGGGTTCGAGGTGGTGGGCACCACCAGTCTGGGAGTCGCCGCTGCGGCCGGGCTGCCGGACGGTTCGGCTGCCACCGCCGATTCCACGGTGGAGCTGGCGCGGCAACTTGGCCGGGCCGGTTTCCTGTTCACCGTCGACGCCGAGTCGGGTTTCAGTGACGATCCCGCCCAGGTCGCCGAGCTGGCGCGTCGGCTGTGGGCGGCGGGTGCCGCCGGGATCAATCTGGAGGACGGGCGCGAGGACGGCACCTTGGCCCCCGTGGAGGCGCACGTGGCGAAGGTCGAGGCGATCAAGGCGGCCGTGCCGGAGCTGTTCGTCAACGCCCGTACCGATACGTACTGGTCGGGCTGTCGGCAGGACGAGACGGCGGACCGGCTGCTGGCGTATCAGGAGGCGGGGGCCGACGGGGTGTTCGTCCCCGGGCTGTCGGACCCGGAGCGGATCGGGGCGCTGGCCGCTTGCCTGGAGGTACCGCTGAACATTCTCTACACCCCCGCAGGGCCGACCGTGGCCGAGCTGGCGGCGCTGGGTGTGCGCCGGGTGAGTCTGGGCTCGTTGCTGTACCGCACGGCGCTGGGTGCGGCGGTGTCGGCGGCGCGAGCCGTTCGGGAGGGCCGGGACCCCACGCCTGCGACGGGTGGTGTCCCGTCGTACGCCCAGGTGCAGGTCCTCTGTTCTGATGCGGGCACGCTGGAAGGTATTGGAACGATGAGTACATAACCATGCTACAGTGCTGCGCATGGCCCGGCCGAGACTGTTCGACGAGGAGCGGGCCCTGGGCGCGGCGATGCGCGCGTTCTGGGAGAAGGGGTACGAAGCCACCTCGACCCAGGATCTGTGTGCGGCGACCGGTCTGGGGCGCAGCAGCATCTACAACACCTTCAGCAGCAAACACGACCTCTTCCAGCGCGCGTTGAGCCGTTACGTGGACACCATGAGTGCGCTCCAGCTGGAGATCCTGGAGGACGCCGGGCGCCCGGCGCTGGAGCGGATCGCGGCGCTGCTCGAACGGATCGTGGACCAGGAGTTCACGCAGCGACCGGAAGGCCGGAGCATCGGCTGTCTGTCCGTCAACACCACGGTCGAGTCGGCGGCCAGGGACCCGGAGATCGACCGGGTGCTGGCCCGGGATCTGCGGGTGCGTCTCGACGCGCTGCGGGCCACCGTCGAGGCGGGGCAGCGGGCCGGTGAGATCGTGGCCGACCGCGACCCGGAGACGCTCGCCCGCTTCGTCAACGCCGTCATCGGCGGCATGCGGGTCTCCGCGCAGGGCGGTGCGGACCGCACGGCGCTGGAGGGGATCGCCGCCACGGCGCTGGACGCGCTCAAACGCTGACGCCGGCTGGTCCCGCTCGCGGGGGGCCTGCGCCGGCATCCGGCCCCTGAGTCCCCCTTGCGGGTGCCGAAGCCCCCCGTGGTTCACGCCTGCGCGGAGGCGGCTCACCCTGGGCAAATTTTGAACTGATCGGTACACAACGACGGTGGTCGACCCACCGCACACACTCGGGAGCACGCGGATGCCACTGACCGTCTATCTCATGGCCGCGGGGATCTTCTCCATGGTCACCAGCGAGTTCCTGGTCGCGGGGCTGATGCCGCAGATCGGGGACGGACTGGACGTCTCCGTCTCACAGGTCGGCTACCTCGTGACCGCGTTCGCCGCCGCGATGACCGTCGGCGGGCCCTTCCTCGCCGCCGGAGTGCTGCGGCTGCGGCCCAAGCAAGCGCTGCTGCTGCTGTTCGGGATCTTTCTGGCCGGCAACGTCCTGGCCGCCCTCGCCTCCGGTTACGCCGTGATGCTCGCCGCGCGGATCGTCAGCGGCACCGCCTCCGCCGCGTTCCTGGGCGCGGCGATCTCGCTCAGCGTACGGCTCGTCGAACCCCGGCTGGCCGGACGCGCCGTCTCCGTGGCGCTCAACGGGCTGATGCTCGGCACCCTGCTCGGGCTGCCGCTGTCCACATTCATCGGCGAACGGTACGGCTGGCGCAGCGCGTTCTGGGCCGTCACGGTGATGACCGTCCTGGCCGCCGTGGCCACGCTGGTGTGGGCGCCCCGGGTGGAACGGCAGGAGAGCAGCGGCGGCGGCAGCGGCGCGGGCGGCGGGCTGCGCGGGGAGCTGGGGGTCTTCCGTGCACCGAGGCTGTGGCTGGTGCTGTCGACGAGCACGCTGGTGATCGGTGCGACCTTCTCGGCGTTCAGCTACTTCAACCCGATCCTCACCGAGGTCTCCGGGTTCTCCACCGGCAGCGTGCCGTTGCTGCTCGTCGCCTACGGTGCCGCCAACCTGGTGGGCAACGCGATCGTCGGCCGCCTCGCCGACCGCTACACCGTCGCGGTGCTGCTGACCGGTCTGATCAGCCTCGGCGTCTTCCTCGCCGCCTTCGCGCTGCTGGCCGAAGTGCCCGCAGGGGCCGTGGTCTTCATGCTGGCCATCGGCCTGGTGGGCGTCACCATGAACCCCGCCATGGCCACCCGCGTCCAGCGCGCGGGCAACACCGGGCCGCTGGTCAACACCGTCCACTCGTCCTTCATCACCCTCGGCATCATCATCGGCTCCGCTCTGGGCGGCCTCGCGATTCCCCGCTTCGGGCTGGTCTCCCCGGTGTGGATCGGTGTGGGCATGGCCGCGCTGGGTGTCCTCACCCTGCTCCCGGACCTGCGCGGCGTCGGCCGGGAGAGCCGCCGCGCTTCGCGGGTGGCCGCCGCCCACCCGGGTGCGACGGCCGACCCCGGTACGGCCGTGGGTCCCGGCGCGGCCGTTGAGCCGGGTACGGCCGCCGACCCGGCCGCCGCGACCAAGGTCGGCTGAGGCCACGCGCCGGGCGGCTCCCCCGGTCGGCTCCGCCCGGATTCAGACGAGTGAGCCGCTGCCGCCGGTGGGAGCCGGGGCCGGGCTGGGGTTCGGGCTGCCCGGCTGCGGTCCTTCCGCCGAGGGCCCCTCGGCCGAAGGACCGCCTTCGGGATCGGGCGTCTCCGCTTCCGCTTCCGCCTCCGAAGGAGCATTCAGCTCGCTCAGCATCTGCTTGCTGAAGCCGAAGAAGTACGTCGCCCCGAACCCGACCAGGTAGCCGGCCGCGAGCCCCAGCCCGTAGATCGCGGCGATGGCGCCCAGGCCGTGGTTGCCCTTCAGCAGTGGGAAGAGGGCCCAGCCGGAGGGGCCGATGGCGGTGGAGCCGACCGAGGTGCCCAGTTGGTAGAACAGGCCGACGATGCCGCCGCCGAAGGCACCGCCCACACACGCCGTGATGAACGGACGGCCCAGCGGCAGCGAGACGCCGTAGATCAGCGGCTCGCCCACGCCGAGGAAGCCGGCGGGGAGGGCGGAGCGGATGGTCTTGCGGATCGAGGTGTTGCGGCGCAGCCGCAGGTAGATGGCGACTGCCGCGCCGACCTGGCCGGCGCCCGCCATCGCGAGGATGGGCAGCAGCACGGTGTAGCCGCTCTGCTCGATCAGTGTGGTGTGGATGGGGATGAGCGCCTGGTGCAGCCCCAGCATCACCAGCGGCAGGAACAGACCGCCCAGGACGAATCCGGCCGCTGCACCGCCGTGCTGGAGGAGCCAGTCGGCGACGTGCCCGATGCCGGTGGCGATCTCGCCGCATACGTACATCAGTCCGAACAGTGTGACCAGTCCCGCGATCAGCACCGTCACGGTGGGCGTGACCAGGACGTCCACGGCGGACGGTACGAGGCGGCGGCACGCCTTCTCCACGTACACCGCCAGCAGCGCCGCGAACAACGCGCCGAGTACGCCGCCCTGCCCCGGGGCCAGCTTCTGGCCGAACGCCGAGACGTCGGCGACCCCGGGGAAGACGATGACCGCCGCCGCGGCGCCGCCGAGCACCGGCGTACCACCGAACTCCCGTGCGGTGTTCAGCCCGACGAAGACCGCGATCAGCGACATGAAGCCGCTGGCGATCGCCGCCAGTGCCGGGGTGAGCGACGGCAGCCAGCCCGCGTTGGCCAGCAGCCCGTTGATGCCCGCGACGATGCCGCAGCCGATCAGCGCGGGGATGAGGGGGACGAAGATATTGGCGATCCGGCGCAGTATCAGCTTCACCGGCGTCGCGTTCTTCTCCTTGCGGGCCGCGCGGATCGCCGCCCCCTCGGCTGCCAGGTCCTCGGCCGTCCTGGTGCCCGGGTGACCGGACGGCGCCGGGCCGGACGCCGACGCGGACTCCGCTGCCGCTGCCCCTGTCGCTTCCGACGCGGATGCCGATGCCGATGCCGGTGCGGGCGCCGACCGGACCAGCGCCTCGAACTCCGGCGTCACCCGGGCGACCTTCCCGGGGCCCAGCACGATCTGGTACGTGTCGTCCTCGACCACGCCCATCACGTCGGGGAGCGCCTTGAGTGGCTCGTCCCGTACGAGGGAACGGTCGGCGAGGCCGAGCCGCATCCGGGTCATGCAATGGGTGACGGAGGTGACGTTCGCCGCGCCTCCGACGAGCGGGAGAATCGCCTCGGCGAGCTGCTTGTTCGGGTTGGTCTCAGGGCTGTCTTTGGTGCCGTCAGTGCTCATGGTGCGGTCGCTCTTCTTTGAGTGGTGCCATGGTGCGGACTTCGCGGGTGAAGCGGGTGGGACGGGTGGTGCAGGGGGTGCCCCGGGGGCGGGGGAGTGCGGGCAGGTGCGGGGTCAGGCCTGGCCGTCGTCGGCGCCGGTCGCCGCCGAGAGTGCCGCGCGCAGATGCCCGTGCGAGGCGGTGAGCAGCCGCTGGGCCGTGGATCCGTCGACGTCGCCGAGCAGGGTGAGGATCGCGGCCTTGACCTCGCCGTCCGTGGCCGCCAGCGCCGCCTCGATCTCCTCGTCCGGCGCGCCGGTAGCCAGCGCCACGATGCGCCGGGAGCGCGCCCGCAGCTTCTCGTTGGAGGCGCGCAGGTCCACCATCAGGTTTCCGTAGGTCTTGCCGAGCCGGATCATGGTGATGGTGGAGAGCATGTTGAGCACGAGCTTCTGCGCCGTACCCGCCTTGAGCCGGGTGGAGCCGGTCAGCAGCTCGGGCCCGACGACGACCTCGATGCGGTGCTCGGCCGCTGTGCCGAGAACCGAGCCCTCGTTGCAGGCCAGCCCCACCGTGAGCGCGCCAAGGGAGCGCGCGTACTCGACGGCGCCGACGGCGAAGGGCGTACGGCCCGACGCGGAGATGCCGACCACCGTGTCGTCCGCCGTCACGCCGAGCGCCGCCAGATCGGCTGCCGCCGCCTCGGCGCTGTCCTCGGCGCCCTCCACCGAGTCCACCATCGCGCCGGGACCGCCCGCGATCAATCCTGCGACCTGGCCAGGTTCCGTGTTGAAGGTCGGCGGGCACTCGCTGGCGTCCAGCACGCCCATCCGGCCCGCCGTGCCGGCGCCCGCGTAGAGGAGGCGGCCGCCGCGTGCCATCCGCTCGGCGACGGCGTCGATGGCGGCGGCGATCTCGGGCAGCTGCGCGGCGACGGCCGCGGGCACCGTGCTGTCCTCGCCGTTCATGATGCGGGCGATCTCCAGCGTGGGGAGCTGGTCGATCTCGGCCAGCTCGCTGCGGAACGCCTCGGTGGTGAGCGTGTCCAGCTCCCGGCGCAGGTCGCCGTAGCGCGAGCGCCCGGCGTCGGCGCCTGGGCCGTCGGTACCTGAGCCGTCGGTACCGAGCCCGTCGGCGTCGGCGCGCTCGCTGGAACGCGCGGCGCCGCCCGGCTGCGGGGCGCCGGGCTGCGACGGGCCGCGCTGCGACGTGCCGGGCTGCGGGGCGCCGTTCGGCTGCGGCGTGCCGGGCTGTGCGGTGGCGGGTCGGGCGGCGCCGGGCTGTGAGGTGGTGGACTGTGAGGTGGTCATGAGGGCGCGCTTTCTGTGGCTCAGGGCGGAGTCCGGTGGGCCGCGGCGCGGCGCGTGCGGCCGGTGGGGGTCGCACGGGCGACGCGTTTCGGCGGGGCCTTCAGCAGGTGCGCGGGCGGTGGGGGCCTCAGCGGGTGCGTGGCCTGGGGGAGTGGCGGTGTGCCAGCGCCTCGTAGGAGGCGGACAGCGCGGGCGCCGCCGTCTCGTACGTACGCTGGGCCACCCCTATGAACAGGCAGTCCACCACGAGCAGTTGGCTGGTCCTGCTCGACATCGCCGCCGGGCGCAGCTCGCTCTCGCGCGCTGTGGAGGTCGTCAGCACGTGGTCGGCGTACTGGGCGACCTCGCCGTCGGGGCGGCCGGTGATCGCGATGGTGGTGGCGCCCTGGTCGAAGGCGACCCGCAGCGGCTCGATGACGTCCACCGTCCGCCCCGAATGGGTGATGGCGACGGCGACATCGCCGGCGCGCAGCTGGACGGCGTTGGTGACGGCCAGGTGCGGGTCCGCATGGCTGTGCGCCACCATGCCGATGCGCAGCAGCTTCTGCGCCAGGTCCTGGCTGACGAGGCCGGAGGCGCCGACGCCGTATACGTCGATACGCCGCGCTGTGGCCATCGCCGCGACGGCCGCCTCCACCTGCGCGACGTCGAGCCCGGCCGCGGTGTCCGCGAGGGTCTGCTGCTCGTCGAGCGCCAGCTTGGCCACGACGTCGGCGATCGGGTCGTCGACGACGATGTCGGCGGTGACGGCGGGGGCCGCGCCGGACTCCTGCTGCGCAGCGAGCCCGGCGAGGGCGAGCCGCAGGTCGCGGTAGCCGGGGTAGCCCAACAGCCGGGAGGTGCGCACCACGGTGGCCTCGCTGGTGCCCGTGCGCTCGGCCAGGCCCGTGACGGTGAGCTGGGCGCATCCCGCCGGGTCGCTGGCGACGGCCTCGGCCACGCGCTGCATCGAACGCGTCATCGAGGGCGCCATGGTGCGGACTTTCGCCGCGAGCGCGGTGGGGCCGGGGCGGTTGGTGGTCCGCGCGGGCGAGCTGCCGCCGGACTCGGCAGCCGCGCGGGGGGCCGGGGGCTGGGTGCCGGGCCCTGCCGGGCGGCGTCCCGGACGGAAGGCGAAATTTTCCTTCAGGTCACTGCTCACGGGTGGAAGATATTTTCATATCGGTCCACCGTCAATGCCCGACGCGGCGTGAGCTGTGATCCCGCCCCGTTCGCACTGGTGCGTTCGCCCGCAGTGGTGCAATGGAGGTATGGAACCGAAGGAACCCGCACCGGAGCCGGGCCCGCCGGAACACGGCCCCCAGGACGCGCTGGAGCGGGCGCTGCACGCGGCCCGCGCGCTGATCCTCGCCGACCTGGAGGCCAGTGACGTGGCGCGCGCCGACATCGTCTCGCTGGTCGAGGAGGCGGTCACGCACCGCCGCTGGTGGGTCGGCCAGTGGCCGGAGGGCGTGGCCTTCGTGGACGGGCTGGTGGCGCAGGACGTGCAGGACGCGCTGCTCGAACGGTACGGACGCTGGCCGGTCTGCCCCGTGTGCGTCGGCTCGGACCCGCACGCGCTCGATGTCGAGCCCGAACTGGGCGAGGAACCCCACTGGGTGTGCGGCAAGACCTCCACAGTGGTGGCCCGGGTGGGCTACCTGGGCGGCAAGCTGTGAGCCGGAGCCGGAGCCGGGGGCCCGCCTGGTGACGCTCTACATCGACCCGCCGATCTGGCCCGGGCACGGCCGCATGTGGTCCCACCTGGTGAGCGACGTCTCCTACGAGGAACTCCACACCTTTGCCGCCGGCCTCGGATGCCCGCCGCGCGCGTTCGACGGCGATCACTACGACGTGCCGGCTTCGCTGTACGACGCGGCGGTGAGCGCCGGCGCCGTCCCGGTCGGCTCCAAGGAACTCCTCCACCGACTGACGGCCGCCGGCCTCCGCACCCCGAAGGGCCGCTGACGGGGCGCCCCGGGCTGCGTTGATGTGCGGCTCCGCCGCGTGTGCGTGCTCAGCCACCGAGGTGTCGCGGTCGCCGTACGGCATCAGCATCCGCGGCGGGTTTCGCCGGGACCGGCACCGCCGGGCAAGTCTCGTGTGGTGCGCGCCGTTGCGACGGGAAGGGGGGAAGGCCCCGCCGGGGCAGGGCGCGGCTCCGAACCCGCGAGGAGATGGCCGTGGTCAGTACGGCGGAGGCCGCCATCGCGGTGCCGACCCAGGCGACCGCCGCGTACCCCCACCCGGCGGAGATGGCCAGGCCGCCCACCCAGGGCCCCACCGTGTTGCCGATGTTGAACGAGGCGGTGGCGGTGGCCCCCGCAAGGGTCGGTGCCGCCTCGGCCGCGTTGAACATCCGGGCGTTGAGCGCGGGACCCGTGGTGAAGGCCGTGACACCGAGCACCAGCGCCAGCGCGATCGCCGCCCACCGGTACTCGGCGAGCAGCGCCAGCAGGGTCAGCACGGTGGCGGACGCGGCGATACCGCCGTACATCGTGCCGAACAGGTGAGCGTCCGCGATCCGTCCGCCGATCACCGTACCGATCAGCCCACCGAGCCCGAACAGCGCGAGCACGCTGGGCACCCAGCTCTCGGGCACGCCCGCCACCTCGGTGAGCAGCGGCGCGAGGTAGGAGAAGAACGCGAAGACGGCACCCGCGTTCAGCGCGATCGTCACCAGCGCGAGCCACACCTGCTTGTCGCGGTAGATGCGTAGCTCCCGCCGGAGGTCGGGCGCCTGGGCACCCGTCGGTACGGGGGTGTCGGGCACGGACGCCAGCACTCCGGCCACCGCGAGGGCCGCCAGCACCGCGACCGCCCAGAACGCCGCGCGCCACCCGGCCTGCTGTCCCAGGAACGAGCCCGCAGGCACCCCGGCGATATTGGCGACGCTCAGCCCGCCCACCATGATCGCCATGGCGCGGGCCCGCGCGTTCCCCGGTACCAGCGAGACGGCGACCGCCGAACCCACCGCCCAGAACCCGGCACACGCCAGCGCGCTGACGATCCGCGAGACGAACAGCACCTCGTACGTGGGCGCCAGCGCACCCACGACATGCCCCAGCGCGAAGGCCGCGAGCAGCGCGATCAGCGTCGTCCGGCGCGGCAGCCGCAGCGTCGCGGCGGCCAGCACCGGTGCCCCCACCACCATGCCCACCGCGAACGCCGACACCAGCAGCCCCGCCTGCGGGATCGACACCCCCAGGTCGCGGGCCAGCGGCTGGAGGATCCCCGAGAGCATGAACTCCGAGGTCCCCAGCGCGAAGACGGAGAGTCCCAGCACGTAGACGGAGAACGGGATACGGGTGTCGGAGCGCGCTTCGTCCACGGGATCGCCAGGCATGCCCTCTCCAACCCGTGCACCGGTGCCCGCATTCCCGCCGGGCGGCCGACTGTTGGCGTCAGGCGTCAGGCGCCCAGACGTTCAGGCGTTCAGCAGCCGTAGTTCCGTCGTCAGGTTGTGGCGGGCCGTGGGTTCCCAGTGGGTGCGGGCGTAGGGGGTGCGGAAGAGGTGGGGGAGGCCGAGGAGTTGGTGCAGTACGGTCGCGCGGCCCTCTTGGAAGGCGGCGTCCGGGACGAAGGCGTACTCCTGGCGGATCTCGGCGGCGTAGTGGGCGTAGCTCTCCGGGGAGCCGGCCAGCACGGCGAGGTCGGCGTCGCACAGCAGTTCCCCGTTCAGGTCGCCGGGCGCCGGATCGTGCGTGACGGTCAGCCGGACGAGGCGGGCGACCTCGTCGGTACGCGCCTGCGGCACCCCCGCCTCGGGCAGGGCGCGTTCGGCGAGCCGGGCGCTGCGCTCCTCGTTCTCGCTGCGGTCCGGACGGTAGACGGCGTCGTGGAACCAGGCGGCGAGCCGCACGGCGTCGAGGTCGGCCTCCGGCTGCGCGGTGGGCGGGTGTGCGGCGAGTTCGTCGACGCGGTCGAGTACGGCGTGCAGATGGCCGGTGGCGTGGTAGCGGCGGTGCGGTTCGGACCAGCGGCGCAGCAGATCCTCGCCGTACGGGGCCGGATCGGGTCCTCCGGGGCCGCCGCGGGCGCTGATCAGCAGCGTGTTCCAGCGTGCGAGCAGGGCCCGGTGCGGACCGTCCGCAGTCCCGGCGCCCGCTCCGGCGCCTGCCCCGGCGCCCGCTCCCGCGCCCGCTCCGGCGCTCCCCTCTGCGCCCGTTCCGCTGCCCGGGTGCCGGCCCTCGGGTGGCTCTGTTGTCGACATCGGGCAATTGTGGTCCGAGGGGAGCGCCGTCTTCCAGCGCTCTTCGCCGTATGGCACTCTGTTGCGCATGTCTAGACCAATTCTCGAGGTGGTCGCGCTCAGCGCGGAAGACGCTGCTGCCGCGCAGGCCGGAGGAGCGGACCGCCTTGAGGTGGTCACCGACATGGCCGCCGACGGGCTCACCCCTTCCGTGGAGACCTTCACCGCCGTCCGGGACGCCGTGAGCATCCCCCTTCGGGTGATGCTGCGGCTCGCCGACGGGTTCAGCGCCGGGGGCGCCGCCGGGATCGGGGAACTGTGTGCCAGGGCCGAGGCGCTGCGCGCGGCAGGCGCCGAGGAGTTCGTCCTCGGCTTCCTCGACGACACCGGGCAGGCGGACCTGCCGGCGATCGAGGCCGTCACGGCCGCCGTCCCGGGCTGCCGCTGGACGTTCCACCGGGCACTGGACCGTGCCGCCGACCGCGACGCGCTGCGCAAGCAACTCGCCGACATGCCCGGCCTGGACACCTTCCTCACCGCGGGCTCCCCGCACGGCGTGGCCGAGGGGTACCGGACGCTGCTCGCCGAGGCGGAGCGCACCGCGGCCGGCGAGCCGGGTTACGGCCCCCGGCTGCTGGTCGGCGGCGGCCTGTCCCTGGGCCAGGTGCCCGAGCTGTGCCGGGCGGGGATCGACGGGTTCCACATCGGGGGCGCGGCGCGCCCCCGGGGCTGGAGCGGTCCGGTCGACCCCGCGGCGGTGCGGACGTGGCGCCGGGCCGTCGATCAGCCCTGACACGCGCCTTCGGCCCCTCACGCGCAGCTGCCTCTTCCCGTCTCGGGGAGAGGCAGCCCCTTGCTGCCTTCTCGCGGGCTGCGGCTGTGTTGTGGTTTCTCGCGCCCACGCGGCGGAGCCGCATATCAGGCACAGCCCCGCGCCCCCTGTGGGTTGCCCGCGACCTTTGCGTACCGGCCCACCCTCAGCGAATCGCCGAAGGCACCCGCACCCGCCGGGCCCGGACGACGACCCCGCCCGGGCCGTCCCCGTTTCCGCTCTCCCCCTCGCCCGCTCCCTCGCGGAGCACCACCGCCGTCGCCCCCGCCAGGGACAGCGCGGCGACGGTGGCGCCGAACACCGCAGTGGCCGTGTTCAGCGAGGTGAGGTCGCTGAGTGCGCCCGCGGCCACCGGGAGGGCGCCGGCGAGCAGGTAGCCGCCCGCGGTCAGTGCCGCGTTGGCCTCGGCGAGGCGGGCGGCCGGGACGTTGGAGCTGAGCATGGTCAGGGCGCCGAGCTGGGTCAGCCCTTGGCCGAGTCCGGCGAGCACGGCGGAGGCGACGAGGGCGAGGACCGAGGTGGTGCGCACGGCCAGGACGAGTGTGGCCATGCTTGCCACGGTCAGCCCGGCGCCCGTCAGCAGGTCCGTCCGCACCCGCAGCCGCCGCGCGGCGAACTGAATGCCGGTCGCGGCGGCGAACAGTACGAAGATGGTCGCGCCGGAGACGATCCGGCTGCTGGTGTGCAGCAGTTCGGCGAGCAGGGTCGGCCCGAGCGACAGCACGAAACCGGTGGCGGCGATCGCCGGTGCGAACACGGCGAGGCCGAGCAGGAGCTGGCGCCGGTTGGCGCGCGGCGCCGAGGGGACACGGACCAGCCGCCGGGGGCGCGCTGTCGCACCGTCCGGTGTCCGGCGCGGCAGCGGCATCCGGAGTACGACCACGAGCGCGGCCAGCAGCAGCGCGAACTGGACCACGAAGACGGTGACCGAGGGTCCGGGCACCAGTTCGGACAGCAGTCCGGCCAGCAGCGGGCCGACGGCGGCGCCGCCCACCATCGAGGACGAGGCGATCAGCCCGGCGGTTCGCTTCTGCGTACGGTCCGCGAGGTCGGAAACCGCGGCCATCCCGGCGGAGAGGAACGCTCCGACCGCGACCCCGCTCAGCAGCCGCGCGACGACGAGTGCGGGAACCGAGTGCGCGGCCGCGAACAGCGCGGAGGCCAGCAGTCCGAGCGCCAGCCCGGGCAGCAGCACCGGCTTGCGTCCGAACCGGTCGGAGAGAGTGCCCGCGACGGTGAGGGTGCCCAGGAGTCCGGCGATGTAGAAGGCGTAGACCGCGGTCAGTGTGGCGGCTGAGAAGCCGATCCGGTCCTGCCACAGGACGTAGAGCGGCGCGGGTTCGTTGGAGAGGGCCAGTACGGCGACGACGGGCCAGGCGGCCAGCCACATCCAGCGCCGGCCGGGTACGGCGGACGGGGCGGGTGGCGGCGGGGGCGTGGGCATGCGTGCGCTCCTGGGCAGGGGAGGACAGGGAAGGAGGGTGTACGAGTAGACTCGTACAAGTAGTACGAGAGAATTCGTACCAGCAGAGGTAGTACGATGCAACTCGTACTTCTCCAGGAAGCGCCGTCGCCACCGAAGGAGGCCCCATGAGTGACACGGCCCTCGCCCGGGACTTCCGTGTCCCGCCGCCCCCGCCCGGCGCGGAGCTCCCCGAGCCGCTGCCCGAGCCCGCGCGGGAGGAGATCCGGCTGGAGGCGGTCATGGCGGCGCTCAGCGATCCCCTGCGGATCGGTGTGGTGCGCAAGCTTCTGCTGGAGTCGGTCGACTTCGACCACACCTGTACCTGGTTCGAGCTGGACCGCCCCAAGTCCTCGCTCACCCACCACTTCCGCACCCTGCGCGAGGCCGGCCTCATCCGGCAGCGGCAGTACGGCCCCTCCCGGCGCAACCAGGTCCGCATCGAGGACCTGCAGGCCCGCTTCCCCGGCCTCCTCGCGCTGATCGCCGACTGGACCCCGGCCGCCGAGTAGCCCGGAGCCGTTGACAGTCCTCAACGCCCCCCTCTAGCTTGCTGCTTGCTGTTTGAATCGTTTCACGAACCGAACTTCACGAACCGAACTTCACGAACCGTTGCACGAGGTTGTTCCGTCGCCGCCCGCCACCGAAGGAAGCGCATGCACTCCTCGTCCCGACACCCCGCCGTGGCCGCACTCCTCGACCGCGCGCACACCCTTGGCGCCGACCCGCGCAACACCAACTACGCGGGCGGCAACGCCTCGGCCAAGGGCAGCGCGACCGACCCGGTCACCGGGCAGTCCGTCGAGCTGATGTGGGTCAAAGGATCGGGCGGCGACCTGGGCACCCTCACCGAAGACGGGCTGGCCGTGCTCCGCCTGGACCGGCTGCGCGCGCTCACCGCCACCTACCCCGGCGTAGAGCGCGAGGACGAGATGGTCGGCGCGTTCGACTACTGCCTGCACGGCAGGGGCGGCGCCGCACCGTCCATCGACACGGCCATGCACGGCCTGCTGGACGCGGCACATGTCGACCATCTGCACCCCGACTCCGGCATAGCCCTCGCCTGCGCCGCCGACGGCGAGAAGCTGACCGGCGAGTGCTTCGGCGACGCCGTCGTCTGGGTGCCCTGGCGGCGCCCCGGATTCCAGCTCGGGCTGGACATCGCCGCCGTCAAGGAGGCCAACCCGCAGGCAGTCGGCGTCGTACTGGGCGGCCACGGCATCACCGCCTGGGGCGACACCTCACAGGAGTGCGAGCGCAACTCCCTGTGGATGATCAGGACAGCGGAGGAGTTCCTGGCCCGACGCGGTACCCCCGAACCCTTCGGCCCGCGCCTGGGCGACGGCTACGAACCGCTGCCCGGACCCGAACGACGGGCGCGTGCCGCCGCGTTGGCGCCCGTACTGCGCGGGCTCGTCTCCACCGACCTGCGCCAGGTCGGCCACTTCACCGACGCCGGGCCCGTGCTCGACTTCCTCTCCCGCGCCGAGCACCCCGGGCTCGCCGCGCTCGGCACCTCCTGCCCCGACCACTTCCTGCGCACCAAGGTCCGCCCCCTCCTCCTCGACCTGCCCGCCACAGCGCCCCTGGGCCGGACCGTCGACCGGCTGCGCGAACTGCACGCCGTCTACCGCGAGGAGTACGCCGCCTACTACGCCCGGCACGCCACCGCCGACACGCCCCCGATGCGCGGCGCCGACCCCGCGATCGTCCTGGTACCCGGCGTCGGGATGTTCTCCTTCGGCAAGGACAAGCAGACCGCGCGCGTAGCGGGCGAGTTCTACCTCAACGCCGTCAACGTGATGCGGGGCGCCGAGGCCGTCTCCTCCTACGCGCCCATCGAGGAGTCGGAGAAGTTCCGCATCGAGTACTGGGAGCTGGAGGAGGCCAAGCTGCGGCGCATGCCCCGCCCCAAGCCGCTGGCCGCCCGGACCGCGCTGGTCACCGGGGCCGCCTCCGGTATCGGCAAGGCCATCGCCTGGCGGCTGTCCGCGGAGGGCGCCTGCCTGGTGGTCGCCGACCGTGCCGGGCCCGAGGCGGCAGCCGTCGCCGAGGAGTTGGGCGGGCCGGACAAGGCCGTCCCCGTCACCGTGGACGTCACCGACGAGAAGCAGATCGAAGCCGCCTTCGCCACCGCGGCCCGCGCCTTCGGCGGCGTCGACCTCGTCGTCAACAACGCCGGCCTCTCCCTCTCCAAACCCCTGCTGGAGACCACGGCCGCCGACTGGGACCTCCAGCACGACGTCATGGCCCGCGGCTCCTTCCTCGTCTCCCGCGAAGCAGCCCGGCAGTTGCAGGCCCAGCAGCTGGGCGGCGACATCGTCTACATCGCCTCCAAGAACGCCGTCTTCGCCGGTCCCGAGAACATCGCCTACTCCGCCACCAAGGCCGACCAGGCGCACCAGGTCCGCCTCCTCGCCGCCGAACTGGGCGCACACGGCATCCGCGTCAACGGCGTCAACCCCGACGGCGTCGTACGCGGCTCCGGCATCTTCGCCGGCGGCTGGGGCGCCCAGCGCGCCGCCGTCTACGGCGTGGAAGAGGAGGAACTCGGCGAGTTCTACGCCCAGCGCACCCTGCTCAAACGCGAGGTCCGGCCGGAACACGTCGCCGCCGCCGTCTTCGCCCTCACCGGCGGCGACCTGACCCACACGACCGGCCTCCACATCCCGGTGGACGCCGGCGTACCCGCCGCCTTCCTCCGCTGAACCCCGCGTGGCGACCTCAGAGAGTCTGCACCAGCGAGAGCCCGACCAGACCGACGACGAAGACGGTGAAACCGATCCTCGTACGACCCCTCCGCCCCAGCTCGAACATGGCACCCGCCAGAGCGATGGCGGCCACCAGCACGGCGATCAACGGCGCCGACTCACCCCCGAGGATCGCCTTGACCGTCTCGATGATCGCACCGACCAGATACACCACGGCGACGGCCATCATGGCCTTCCGCGCGTTGGCCGGGGAGGTCCGCTGCGGCCGGAGGAAAGCCCTCCGCTCCTCCGGGGACGACGTGCGCATCCGCAGCGCGTCCTGCTGAAGCCGCTCGTACTCGTTGCTGCCCGGTGCTCTCACCCTGGCACCATACCGACGGTCCGCAGTCAGACCCACCCCTCCAGGGACCGCAAAAACCCTTCCAGATCGTCCCTGTGAATGCAGTGCCCCGTCCCCGGCACCACCCGCACCTCGAAGCCACGCTCCCGCAAGAGCGCCGCACCCTCCGCGTCCACACACAGGCTCGGATCGGCCAACTGCACCAGCGAGGGAACCCCGGCGCGCTCCGGCAGGTAGGCGCCGTCGAATTCGGCCACCCCATCCAGAAAAGCGACGTCGAACAGCCCGAACCCAGCCGCCTCCGCCGCCACATCCTCCTCCGACCAGCGCGGATTCCGCGCCCGTATGCTCTCAACCGTCGACGACCCGACCATCTCCCGCATCGCCGCCGTCGCCGCAGCCGGAACGTTCCGCAGCGAGAACCCCGGATCCGAGTACACGACCCTGCCCGGCCGCAGCCGATCGACCGCCAGTGCCAACGCCAGCCCACCGAGCGAGTGCCCCACCGCCACCTCGGCACCCGTCGGCAGATTCTCCACCAGGTCGTCCGCCAACAACTCGGGCCGGCCGTACTCGCCGCGCGGACTCCGCCCGTGCCCCCGCAGGTCGGGCGCGATCACCCGGTACCCCAGGCCCACCAGGTGGTCCTCCACGGCGTGCCAGGTGCGATGGTCGGCCATGCCCCCGTGCACCAGCAGCGCAACCCTGTCCCCGCTGCCCCGTTCATGAACGTTCAGCTTCATCCAGCCCCCTCCCCCGACAAGGGTCCAAAAACGTCACCGGTTCAGCAGGTAACCAAAAAACAACCCGCCCCCGCCGGCGTGCCACGAGCGGAGCGAGAAAACGAACCGCAAACCCGGCAACAAACGCCCAATTTGCGCATCCTGCGGAACCCCGCCTCACCCCTCCCCGGCCCGAGGCCGGAGCTGTCAAGAAGCAATGACGTCCCCCGGATCGGCATTCCCCCCGCACAGCACCACAACAACCCTCTCCCCAACGGAAGGCACATAAGGCGCACCCTCCCGAGCACCCTCCCCCGCCCCTGTCGCCCCCGACGCCACCGCAGCCACCGCCGTAGCCGCCGCGTTCTCCACCGCCAACCGATACCCCTCCCACAACTCCCGCCGCGCCGCCACCACGGCCTCATCCCTCACCAGCACCGACCGCACATTCCGATGACCAGCCGCCGCAAGCGCCATCGGAGAGGCCCGCCGCGCGCCCAACGAGTCGGCGGCCACGGAGTCGACCGCCACATCCACCACGCGCCCCGCCTCCAACGCGGCGTTCAAGGCACGGCACCGCTCCGGCTCCACCGCCACCACCCGGATTCCATGGTGCTGCGCGGCTGCCGCGACCCCCGCGAACAGCCCGCCGCCTCCCACCGACACCACCACGGTGTCCACCAGCGGCACCTGCGACCGGATCTCCTCCACCAACGTCCCGGCCCCGGCGGCGATCAGCGGGTGGTCGTACGCGTGCGACCGCAGCGCCCCGGTGTCCTCCGCGAACGCCTCACACGCCGCGGCGGCCTCGGCGTACTCCGCACCGACCAGCCGCACCTCGGCCCCGTACGAGCGCAACCGGTCGACCTTCACCTCCGGCGCGGTCTCAGGCAGGAAGACCGTCGCGGGCACACCCAGCCCCCGCGCGGCCCACGCGCACGCGAGCCCCGCGTTGCCGCCGGAGGCGATGGTGACACCCGTGTCGGGCAGCTCACCGCTCTCCCGGTGCGCGAGCAGGAAGTTGAGCGCGCCCCGGGCCTTGAAGCTCCCGGTGTGCTGCATGAACTCCAGCGCGAAGTACAGCTCGTACTCCGGAGCGGCGCCTGGGGCCGCACCGGCGTCCGCGCGCGCAACCGCGACAGGGCGAACGCCGCCGGCTACCCGGTCGGCGGCGGTCTTGACATCTCCGTACGAAAGATGGTGCACGGCGCGACTCCTGGACGTGCTCGGACGTGCTCGGATGTGAAGGGACAAACATCTACGTTACGGCTACGTTACGGCCTCACACCGACCGCCCCGTCGCTCCGTCAACGCCCCGTCGGTGCCGCCACCCGCCAGCGCCCCCGGCAGAGGCGCCGCGTGCACCACCACGAGCCCGGAGACCGCTCGGGTCAGCGAGACGTACAACCGCCGCAGCCCGGTCCGCCGGTCGGGCTCCCCGGCCACGATCGCGGCCGGCTCGTCCAGCACCACGTAGTCGTACTCAAGACCCTTCGCCAGCGTGGCCGGTACGAGCGTCAACCGCGCGTCGGCACTGGTCTCCTCGCCGGGCGACAGCCAGCCGAGCCCCGCCGCCTCCAGCGCGCCCCGCAGCGCGGGCACCCGCGAGTCTGCGGCGATCAGCCCCACCGAGCCCTCCCGTTCCAGGGCGTCCCGACAGGCGTCGACCACCAGCCGATCGAGCGCCGCACCGGCCGCCACCGGGAACCCACCACCGTCCCCTGGACCGGACTCCGCACCGCCACCCGGAACCCGCCGCACCTCGAAGTCCCCCGGCGACTCCCGTACCGATGTCGCCGGCCGCAGCCCCGGCGCGATGTCCGGCAGCAGCCGTGAGGCGTACGCGATCACTTCGCGCGGCACCCGGAAGCCCTCCGTCAACTCCTCCACCACGGCGCTCGGCTTGCCCAGATGCTCCAGCGCGGCCTCCCAGCTCTCGGTGGCCCACGGAGTCGTCCCCTGCGCCAGGTCGCCCAGCACCGTCGCCGATCCCGTCGAACAGCGCCGCCCCACGGCCCGGTACTGCATCGCGGAGAGGTCCTGCGCCTCGTCCAGCACCACATGCCCCAGCGAGGGGGTGCGCTCCACCAGGTCGGCGGCCTCGTCCACCAGCACCACATCGGCGGCCGACCACCTTGCACTCCTGACCCCGCGCGCCGGCTTCTCCCACAGGATCGCCCGCTGTTCCTGCGGGCTGAGCACCCCGTCCGCCTGCTCGGCCAGGAACTCCGGATCGGACAGCAGCCGCAGCACCAGCTTCGCCGGATCGACGGCCGGCCACACCTCGCGCACCACGGCCTTGACGGCGGCGTTCCTGGCCACGGCGTCCTGTACCCGGTCGTCCGGCGCCTCGCCCGCCTGCTCCATCCGCACCAGCACGGCATGGGCGATCCGCTGCGGCAGCGCCGCGCGCGCGGCCCCGTACCGCATGTCCCGGGCCAGCAACTCCCGGACCAGCTCGTCGATCTCGTACGCGGGAACCCGCCAGCGCCGCGAGCCGCGTACCACCACGCACGGCTCGGCGGGCAGCGGGCGCACCCCGGCGTGCACGGCACGGCGCAGCACCTCCGCCATCCGCGCATCGCCCTTGATCCGTGCCGCCTCCGCTTCGTCCACCGCCCGCACGGGCAGCTCGGGCCGTGCCACCAGCCCCTCCACGGTCGTCTGCCGTACCGCCACCTCGCCCAGCGCGGGCAGCACTTGCTCGATGTAGCGGAGGAAGGAGTCGTTCGGGCCGATGACGAGCGTGCCCGTACGGGTCAGCCGCTCCCGGTGCGCGTACAGCAGATACGCCACCCGGTGCAGGCCGACGGCGGTCTTCCCCGTGCCCGGCGCGCCCTGCACGCACACGGTGCCCTCGATCCCGGCGCGCACGATCTCGTCCTGTTCGGGCTGGATCGTGGCGACGATGTCCCGCATGGGGCCGACGCGCGGTCGCTCGATCTCGGCCTGGAGCAGCGCACTGGTGCGCCGCGCGGCGCCCCCGGAGTCCCCGGCTTCGCCGATGGTGCCGGGGCCGGTCAGGCGCTCGTCCTCGTACGCGGTCAGCTCGCCGCCCGTGTACCCGAACCGGCGACGCAGCGCCACTCCCTGCGGATCCTTCGGTGACGCGCGGTAGAACGGCTGTGAGACCGGGGCACGCCAGTCGACGACCATCGGGTCGCCGTCCGCGTCGTGGACGTGCCGCCGTCCGATGTAGAACCTCCGCCCGTCGTCACCGTCCGGGGTACCGTCGCCGACGTCCCCGAGCGCACGCTGGTAGTCCAGTCGGCCGAAGAACAGCGGTGCGTGCGCGAGATCGGCCAGTGACGCGATACGGGCCTCGATGCCGGAGGCCAGCACCTCGGCATTGACCCAGTTGGCGGTCACATCGCGGATGTCGAGGGCCTCCGCGTCGGCCCGCATGGCCCGCAGCGCGGCACGCGAGGCCGCGAGGTGGGCGCGTTCGCTCCCGAGTGGATCGCCGTCGGGGGAGGACTGGCCGGTCGGTCCGGTCGGTCCGGTCGGGTCGATGGGGTCGATCGGTTCGGTTGCTGGTCGAGTGGTCACCAGGCTGCCTCCGGGAGGGCACGAGCACGCGACCGCGCGCCGCGTGCGGGTGCGCGCACGCTGGCACGCCGCCGTCGGGGCAGGCGGCGGATACGCGGCGCAGGCGCAGCACACGGGTGCAGGCGTACAGATGGACAGGTCTACGCAGGCCTACGCAGATCTACGTACCGGCCTACGAACGAGCCCGGCCGGTTTCCGTGCGGCGGGCGCCTCGCTCCGAGCGGGGGCGGCGAGGGGGCAAGTGGGGGATTGTAGCCAGCTCCTGGGAGGTCGGCGACCCCTTTTCAGGGCCGTCACAGCCCCTTCCGGGGTTCTCCGGGGACGGACCAGGGGCCGCTTCGGGCCGGTGCCGTTTCGATGTCGGGGCGGTGACTGGATTAAGGTCGTCGCCCGGCGGCAATCAACGGCGATCCGGGACGGTCCGCCCTCCCGGTGACGAGGAGGCGGCACGGGTGACTGGCAGCGGCGCCGAGCTCCCCGGACCCGCGCACGCCCCGAACCCGCCCCCCACCAGCCACGCGCCCGCCTCACACGCCGCCCCACACCCCGCCCCGACGCCACCCCGCGAGCGCGCCCCACACCACGGGTCCCCGTCTCGTGAGCCCCCCTGCCGACGGCACGCCCTCGGCATACGCGCCCCCGCCGCGCCGCCACGTCCCGCTGACACCGCGCGCTCTCCGGGCAAGAATCAACAGGGACGACCAGGTCGACAATCCGGCTACCCACCCGGCCGATCCCGCCGAGGGGCGCCCCGCCGGCCGGCACCCGCCGGCCACGGGTCCGCCGAACGGCGTCAGGACGGCCGCCGACCAGAGTGTGAAGAGGCCCGAGGAGGCCGGTGTGCGAAGCACAATGCAGGACATCCCGCTGACCGTGACCCGGCTCCTCGTGCACGGGGCGCTCGCGCACGGAACGTCCCAGGTGACCACCTGGGCGGGGACCGCAGGCGGAGCCGAACCCGACCGCCGTACGTTCTTCGACACGGGCGTCCGCGCCATCCAGCTCGCCGGCGCCCTCCATGACGAGTTCGGGGTGACGGCCGGTGACACCGTCGCCACCCTGATGGCCAACACCGCCGACCACCTGGAGGCGTATCTGGCCGTTCCCTCGATGGGCGCCGTCCTGCACACCCTCGACCCGTGGCTGCCGGCCGACCAGCTCGTCGCGGCGACGGTGCGCGGCGGGGCGCAGGTCCTGATCACCGACCCCACGGGGCTCGCCCCCCTCGCCTCCGTACTGCCCCGGCTCGGCCATCTGCGGCATGTGATCGTCGCCGGCGGCAGCGACTCAGCCGCCGTCGTCAGCGGCGGCACGGCGTACGGCGCCGAGGTGCACGACTACGAGGAGCTGATCACCGACCGCCGCAAACGCTACGACTGGCCGGAGCTCGACGAGCGCGACGCGGCGGTGCTCTGCCACGCCGCCTCCGACGACGGCACGGCCCCGCGCGGGGTCGCCTACAGCCACCGCGCCCTCTACCTGCACGCGCTGCAGGCGCAGACCCCGCAGGCGTACGGCATCGGCGAGGACGACCTCGTACTGCCCGTCGTACCGATGTCGCGGATGCTCGCCTGGGGCCTGCCCTACGCCGCGTTCGCGGGCGGCGCCTCACTGCTGCTGCCCGGCACCTACGACCAGCCGGCCCCGCTCGCCGAGATGGCCGAACGGGAGCGCCCCACCCTCGCCGTCGCCGACCCGGCCGTATGGGACGGTCTGCTGGAGGAGCTGGCGGCCCACCCGCGTGACCTGTCCTCGCTCCGGGAGGCCGTCGTGGTGGGCGGGCCGGGCGAGGAGCCCGGGGGCCCGCTGCTGGCCCAGGAACTGGGCTCACGGCACGGCATCAGCACGGCGGCGGCCTGGGGCGCGCCCGAGACCCTCTCCCCGGCGTGTGTGGCCCGCCCCGAGTCCGGGCACTACCGCTTCCCCGCCTCGGTCGAGTACGGCGTCACCGGCCCCGACCTGACGCCGCTGCCCTGGGACGGCCAGTCCCAGGGCGAGCTGCTGCTGCGCGGGCCGTGGATCACCGCCTCGTACGTGGAGGACGAGGCCCCCCTCCACGAGGGCTGGCTGCGCACCGGCGAAACCGCGACCATCACCCCGGACGGCCGCGTCGCCATGAAACCCCCGAAGACCTCCACCTGGAGGGAGGGCCACTGAGGCGTACCCGGCAGGGCACTACACCTCGTCGGGCTCCGCATCGGCGACGTCCGGCCGCTCTGCCAACAAATCCACCGAATCCACGATCCGATACGCGTACCCCTGCTCCGCGAGGAACCGCTGCCGGTGCGCCGCGAAATCCTGATCAATGGTGTCCCGCGCCACAACGGAGTAGAACCGCGCCTCGTGGCCGTCGGCCTTGGGCCGCAACACCCGCCCGAGGCGCTGGGCCTCCTCCTGTCGGGAACCGAAGGTTCCCGACACCTGTATCGCCACAGTGGCCTCCGGCAGATCGATCGAGAAGTTGGCCACCTTGGAGACGACCAGACAGGTCAGCTCGCCCGCCCGAAAAGCGTCGAACAACTTCTCGCGCTGCGCGTTGCTGGTGTCGCCCTTGATGACCGGTGCCCCGATGTGCTCGCCCAGTTCGTCGAGCTGGTCGATGTACTGGCCGATGACCAGCGTCTGCTCGCCCGCGTGGCGGCGCACCAGCGCCTCGGTGACCCGCCGCTTGCTGTCGGTGGTCGCACAGAAGCGGTACTTCTCCTCCGGTTCGGCCGTCGCATAGGCGAGCCGCTCGGAGTCGGTGAGGCTGACCCGGACCTCGACGCAGTCCGCGGGCGCGATGTAGCCCTGGTTCTCGATCTCCTTCCAGGGCGCGTCGAACCGCTTGGGGCCGATGAGGGAGAACACATCGGACTCGCGTCCGTCCTCCCGCACCAGGGTCGCCGTCAGCCCGAGCCGGCGGCGGGCCTGCAGATCGGCGGTGAACTTGAAGACGGGGGCCGGCAGCAGATGCACCTCGTCGTAGACGATCAGGCCCCAGTCACGGGAGTCGAACAGTTCCAGGTGCGGGTAGACGCCCTTCCGCTTCGTCGTGATCACCTGGTAGGTGGCGATGGTGACGGGGCGGATCTCCTTCTTCGTCCCGCTGTACTCGCCGATCTCGTCCTCGGTCAGCGAGGTGCGGCGCACCAGCTCGTGCTTCCACTGGCGGGCCGAGACGGTGTTGGTGACCAGGATCAGCGTGGTCGCCTGCGCCCTGGCCATCGCGCCGGCGCCCACCAGCGTCTTCCCGGCGCCGCAGGGCAGGACGACGACACCCGAGCCGCCGTGCCAGAACCCCTCGACGGCCTGCTGCTGGTACGGGCGCAGCGCCCAGCTGTCCTCCTCCAGCGCGATGCGGTGCGCCTCGCCGTCCACATACCCGGCCAGATCCTCGGCCGGCCAGCCCAGCTTCAGCAGCACCTGCTTGATCTGACCGCGCTCGGAGGGGTGCACGGCCACGGTGTCCGGGTCGATCCGCTCGCCCACCAGCGGCTGGATCTTCTTCGACCGCAGCACCTCTTCCAGCACCGGCCGGTCGGTGGACTCCAGCACCAGCCCGTGTGTGGGGTGCTTGCTGAGCGTGAGACGCCCGTAGCGCGCCATCGTCTCCGCGATGTCCACCAGCAGCGCGTGCGGCACCGGATACCGCGCGTACTCCACCAGCGCGTCGACCACCTGCTCCGCGTCGTGCCCGGCGGCCCGCGCGTTCCACAGCCCCAGCGGTGTCACCCGATAGGTGTGCATGTGCTCCGGAGCCCGCTCCAGCTCCGCGAACGGCGCGATGGCCCTCCGGCACGCCTCGGCCAGCTCGTGATCAACCTCGAGCAGCAGCGTCTTGTCGCTCTGCACGATCAGGGGGCCACCGTTCACGCGTCACCCTTCCGACGTTCGGTACCGGGACCAAACGTCCAGTGTGCCGCACCGGGCGGTGTTCGAGTCCGGGGTCATCCCGCGCCGCAGTCGACGGGCGAGAGCCGGTAACACGATCGGCTGACGGTCTGGTGTGTGTCGTATGCGGGCCGTTATCGTCGCAGTACGACGAAAAGAGCCCTGCAACGACATCTTCAGCCGCATCCTGGGGAGGCTACCGTGCTGCTGCGCTTCCAGGTGACCAATCACGCCTCTCTCCGGGACGAACAGGAGATTTCGTTCATCGCCGGGGACGACCGGCCGCAGCGGGCACAGCAGCCTGTACCGGGCACCCGGTTCTCAGCAGTTCCGGTCGCGGCCGTATACGGGGCGAACGCCTCCGGCAAGTCCAATGTCGTGTCCGCCCTGGCCTGGATGCGCGCCGCAGTCCTCGACTCCTTCCGGCACTGGGACCCTGCGGGAGGCGTCCCGCGCAAACCGTTCCGGCTCCGCCCGGACCCGGGCGCTCACCCCAGTACGTACGAACTGGACCTCGCTGTCGACGGCGTCCGGTACGAGTTCGGGTTCACTGTGGACGACGAGAGTGTCTGTGAGGAGTGGCTCTCGTACTTTCCCGAGGGCAAGCGGCGCAAACTGTACGCGCGGACCGGCAGCGGGCCGGACTCACTGACGTTCGGGCGGTCCCTGACCGGCCGGCGCAAGACCATCTCGGAGCTGCTGCGTCCCAACGCTCTCTATCTGTCGGTCGCCGCAGCGCAGAACCATGAACTCCTCGGGCGTCTGCACCGCTGGTTCCGCGACGGCCTGCGCATCGCCAGCGATCGCAACTACCAGGCCCGCCTCAACTACACGGTCGGTCTGCTGCACAGCAGGGACGGGCGAAACCAGGACGCCCTGATCGATCTGCTGCGCTTCTCCGACCTCGGCGTCACCGAGCTGGAATTCAGCGACCCGGACGAGCGTCTGCTGGACGAGACCAAGCGGATCGAAGCGGCCCTGAGTGACCTGGGAGTGTCCTTCCGCGTGAATGTACCCGACTACCACGTACGGGTTCAGCACCGCGCCGAGGGCCGCACCTTCGCCCTTGAACTTGAGGAGGAGTCCAGCGGCACCCGCACCTGGATCGGGATGCTCGGTCCGGTGCTCCACACGCTGGGGGCGGGCGGAACGCTCGTCGTCGACGAACTGGACGCCCGGCTGCATCCTTACCTCGCCGACGCGCTGGTGGGTATGTTCCAGTCGCCGGACATCAACAGGAAGGGAGCCCAGCTGCTCTTCACCACGCACGAGGCATCGCTGCTCGGCAACAACGCGCGCACCCACCTCTTCCGTGACGAGATCTGGTTCACGGAGAAGGACCCGGACACCCTGGCGACACGGATTTTCCCGATCACCGACTTCTACGTACGGGACTCCGGGGACGCCAAGGAAAACCTGGAGAAGCGCTACTTGTCGGGGCGTTACGGCGCGCTACCGTTCCTCGACGACGAACTGCTCCGGCGGATGGCCGACGAGATTGCGGGTGGAGGCGACAGTGGGGCGGGGCAAGCCGTTGAAGCGGGGCGGTCCCAAGCGGCCGGAGCTGCGTAGAGTCCTCATCTACTGTGAAGGCGAGTGCACCGAGGACCAGTACTTTCGCGGCCTGAAGGGCGATCTGCGAGGGCTTCCGGTGCAGGTGGAGCTGGGCCCCCGGCACGGCGTGCCCACGGAACTCGTACGTGCCGCCGCCAAGCACAAGGAGCGCGCCCCACGCAGCCGGGAGGACCGCTTCACGCCGTACGACGAGGTGTGGTGTGTGATGGACGTCGAGGCACCAGCTGCCCATCCCGACCTGGACAGGGCGCTGCGCATGGCGCGCGGCGAAGGACTGAGTGTCGCCCTGAGCAACCCGTGCTTCGAATTATGGCTGCTGCTCCATTTCCAGGAGCTCCGCGGCTACCGGACTTCTGAGGCAGCACAGAAACTCCTTGAAAGGCACGCCGCCTGTGGGTACCACGCGGACCGCAAACACCTCAGATACGCGCCGCTGAAGCCGCTGCATCCACAGGCTGTCGAGCGGGCCGCGGCACTGCGCGCCGCCGCGCCGCCGGGCCGAGCCGGGCATCAGGTCAACCCGTGGACGGACGTGGACGTACTGGTCGAAGGGCTGCTGGCTCAGCGGCGCCGGGCCCGGGGGTGAGTGAGGAGGCCCGGGGGAGTGGAGAGAAGAGCCCCCGGTTGCTGCTCCTGCCCGCGTTCCGGACGCAGCTCTTCTCTCTGTCCCGCCCGCTCGTCCGCCCCCTCCCCGGGGCCGCTCAGTCCTCCGAGACCTCGGCCACGCCCGTGATGCGGTGCAGGGGGTAGGTGCGGACCTCTTCCGCTGTGTGGTCGTAGGCGGTGACGAAGCCGCCCTCCACCTTGACGGGGGCGATCACGCGCTGGGAGGCGGCGCCGTCGGCGTTGACGTAGCCGATCCACACCGGGGCGCCGGAGAGGGTGGCGGACTGCATCGTGGCGAGGGTCTCGGCCATGACCGTGCGCGGGAGGCCGCCCTGGGGCGGCGGTGCCGTGGGGGGCTTGGGTTTGTGGGGGACGACGGCGGCGTGGTCGCCGGCGCGGATCGCGCGGACGGCGGCCGTCAGCAGGGCGGCGTCCGGGGCGGGCGGCCCCTCCGGCACCGGCTCGGGCGCGGTGCGCGGCGGTGTGCGGTGCGCGTCGGGGCGGGTCAGCAGTACGTCTCCCTCGGCGGACTCGGCAGCGGGCGCGTGTCCCATCTCCCGCAGCCGGGCCAGCAGCTGGTCGGGCGGCGCCGCAGAGGCCAGCACCGTGGGGGCGAGCTTGCGCAGTCGCAGCGGTGCCGAGCGGCGGTCGGCGAGGATCTCGGCGAGCAGCGCGTCGTCGTCGCAGCGTACGTAGGAGGAGGCGGCGCCCACCCGTACCTGCCCGTGCCTGCGCGCCACGTCGTCGATCAGGTACGTCAGCGGCTGCGGCACCGGCGTGCTGGAGTGCGCGGCGAGGAAGGCGTGCAGGTCGGCGGCGGTACGGCCGGTGTCAAGGGCGCGGCGTACGGAGCCGGGCGTGAAGCGGTAGACGGTCGCGCCGCCCTTGGACTCCACGTCGGCCAGTACGGCGAGGAAGGCGGCCAGGTCGCGTTGCAGGGGGCCGGGGGCCACGGCGGTGAGGTCGGCCTGGAGCAGCACCTCGGAGAGGGGTTCGGGGAGGTGCGGGGCCAGCGCTTCGGCGACGGCGGCGACGGCGGCATCGGCGTCGGTGTCGGCCGCGGCGGCGGCATCGGCCGTGCGGGGATCGGGCGAAGTGGCGGATTCCCCGGCGCCCGCTTCGAGGAGGGGCCGCACGAAGGAGGCGAGCGCGCCTCTGCCGGTGAAGCCCAGCGTCTCCGCCTCGTCCAGCGCCCAGTCGAGGAGCCGGGCCCGCAGCCCCCGGCCCCCGCCGGTCTCGCCCTGACCCGCCGCCGCTGTACGGGCCGCCGCCCGGTTGCCCAGCAGCGGCCGCTCCCAGCGCAGCCGCTCGCGCAGGGTGTCGCGGTCGGGCGCGGATCCGGGCGGCAGTGCGGCCAGGAGGCCGAGGGCGCGCTGCCGCACCTCGGGGGCCGGGCTGCGGTCGAGTCCGGGCCCCAGCGGCGCCAGGCCGCGGCCCCGCCCGTCCTGTTCGCCCACCAGTCCGGCCGTACGGGTCGCCCCGAACCAGGCCACGGCCAGCTTCGCCCACCGCTCGGCCGGTGCGGCACGCAGCCACTCGTCGTATGCGGGGGTCGGTGCGTACGCCTCGTCCACCTCGCCGTCGGAGGCCACCAAGCCCGCGACGTAGGCGAGTTCGATCCAGTAGGCGGCGGCGGGCTCCGGCAGGTCCAGCGCTACGGCGGTCCGCTTGAGGTCGCGTACGCCCAGCCCGCCCGCACGCAGCACCGGTGGCGGCTCCGTCTCCCAGTGGCTCAGCAGCTCTTCGACGGTCGCCACCGCCGTCATCGCCTGCCCGGCCGCCGTGGCGTCGACCGTCCCGGCCGGGTGCGTCCGGGCGACGGCGACCGGCGGGGCGCTCGGCTCCAGCATCCGGTGCGCGCGGCCGCCACGCAGGTGCAGAGCGACCTCGCGGGGCAGTACGACGCTGCCGGGCGCGCCGGGGCCACCCGGAGTGTCGCCGCCGGTGGGGACCAGCAGCGCACGGTCCAGCAGCCACGCCACCTGCGGCGAGGGTGCCTCCAGACCGACGGTGCCGTAGGGCGGCCCCCACTCCAGCTTCCGCAGCACCGCCTCGGCACCCTCCGGCGCCTCCGCGAGCAGCGCCGCCATCCGCTCGGGGTCGTTGAACAGGGACGTCAGCGCGGACAGCGCACTGACCGGGTCGTGGGTGCCGGGCAGCCCCACCCGGGCCAGCGTCTCCTGCAACTGCGAGGGCGAGGGCTTGGCCGGCCCGGCCGCCGCCACCGCCTCCACAAGGGTGGGGCCCAGGCCGGTGGGCGAGGGCGAGGTGAGCAGCTCACGCGCAGTACGCACCAGCCGCGGCTGCTCCTCAGGGCCCCACACCAGGGCACGCGCGCGCAGCTCGGCGAGCGCCCGCGGCAGCCGCTCGGCGGCCTCCTCGTCGGGCAGCAGCCCGCTGAGGGCTTCCCTGCCGGCCGGAGCGCTCTCCTGCGGCCCGGCGCCGGAGGCGGGCGGGGCGCCGGGTGCGACGGCCAGCGCCTCGGCGGTCTGGAGCGTGAACTGGTCCAGATGCTCCAGCGCCCGTACGACGGACGCGCGGGTCCCCGCACGGGTGGCGAGCTGGGTGAGGTCGCCGGGAACGGGGGAGAGGAGGTCGGCGCGCGCCCGCAGCAGCGCGGCGAGCGCGCTGTCGTCCCGGGCGCGGAGGTCCTCCGCGAGAGTGCGGGGGCCGGACCCGGAACCCGGCCTGGACCCGGAACCCGGCCCGGACCCGGGCCCGGGCCCGGGCCGCTGGGCGGCGTCCGGCTGAGAGGGAGAGCCCCCGTTCTGCTCACTGCTCATCCACCCAACGGTAGCGGGCGCCCGGCCCGCACCACCGGCTGCGATGCGTACCCGGCCCTCCTCCGCCACCCTCCCCGGGGTGCCGTTGACGCGCTGATGCGGGCTGGACGTGTGTTCCCAACCCGACGTCGCTGTGGTGGCGCGAGCCTAGGTGGGCTGTCCTGAATCGCCGGTCAGTCCAGCCGCGGTCAAGGTGAGGTGCTGGACCAGGACCGCTGCTGCGGCGTCGGCGTCGCGGGCCAGCGCCGCCTCCTCCAGTCTGCGGTGTTCCTCGGCGCCGTCCCGGTCGGGGTTGCGGTGCGCCGACCAACGGCGGGCCAGCTCACTCGCGGTCCACAACCGGTCGAAGGTCTCCAGCAGCGCGCGATTGCCGCACCCCTCCAGCAACGTGCGGTGGAAGGCCCGGTGAGCCTCGGCCCAAGCGCTGGTGTAGTACTCGCCCTCCGCCGGCTCGTACGCCCGGGTCCGCACCAGACGATGGTGGGCGGCCCGCACGCGGGCCTCCCAGTCGACGTCCCCGCGCTCGATGGACATGCGCAGGAGGACCGGTTCGACGGTCCGGCGGGCCTCCGCGATCTCCTGCCAACGGCGGTCGGAGAAGGACGGGACCGCGAAACCGCGGTTGGGCAGCCGGTCGGCGAGCCCTTCGCCGACCGCCCGCAGGAGTGCCTCGCGCACCACGGCCAGGCTCACGCCCTGCTCCTCGGCAAGAGCCTGCGGTTTGAGGGGGGCACCGGGGCGGTGGTCCCCGCGCATGATCGCGTCCCGCAGGTGTGCGTAGACCTGCTCGGAAAGCATCTGCTTCCCCGGCGGGGCAGAGGAGGGCACCGTCTGACTCATGAGGTCATCGTAGACGATCCTCAGATAATCGATTTTCTGTGTTACGGTCGATTCAGCGGCCGGTCCGTGGCCGCTCAGGTCGCTTCAGTGGGCGCTCAGGTCGCCCTCGTCCGGAAAGGAACGACCGCTGTGTCTTCCAACGACCCCTTCGCCCGCCTCCCCCAGGCGGCCTCGTTCACCGTCACCAGCACCACCGTCATCGACGGCGCCGCGTGGCCACCCGAGCAGCACTCCTCCGGCGTGCCCGGCGGGAAGGACATATCCCCGCAGCTGTCCTGGAGCGGCGCCCCGGACGGCACCAAGAGCTATGCCGTCACCGTCTACGACCCCGACGCCCCCACCGGGTCCGGGTTCTGGCATTGGGCGGTCGCCGACATCCCCGCCACCGTCACCGAGCTCCCCGAGGGCGCCGGCGACGACACCGGCTCGCAACTGCCGGAGGGCGCCTACCAGTTGCCCAACGACACCCGCGTGGCCCGCTACATCGGCGCCGCTCCGCCGGCCGGAGACGGCCCGCACCGTTACTTCGTGGTGGTGCACGCCCTCGACATCCCCGCCACAGGCGTCCCGGCCGACACCACACCGGCCGTCCTCGGCTTCACCATGGCCGGGCACACCCTCGGACGCGCGGTTTTGATCGCCACCGCCGAAACACCCGCCTGACCGCGCCGCCCGACTCCCGGAGACACCACCGCCATGCACCTCGACGGCCTGTCCGATCCCGCCCGCACCGGTGACGGCCCGGTGGACCTCGACGCCGTCCGTGACGTCAGCCGCGCCGTCAGCGCCGCCCACCTGTTCATCTACCTCGCCCCCGAGAGCGCCGCGGAGGCGGCCGGGCTCCGTGTGACCGACCGCGGGCCGGCGTATCTGGCCTTCCGGTCGGCCGCGATGGGCGCGGTCCCTTGGCAGGTCACGCTCGCGGCCTTCTACAACTTCAGCCCGCGGGCAGTGCGGGCCATGGCGGGCGTGTGGGACGCCGCGCCGCCCGAGCGGTGGCAGGCTGCCCGCTTCCGGGCCGCCGGGCGGGCGATGCGGCGCGTCGACGTACATCTCACGGACGACCACCTCGCCGAGGCACGCTCGCTGATCGACCCGGTCGTCGCCGGTGCCGACTACGCCGGCAAGGTGCTCGCTGCCGCGAACGCCTCGGTCGCGCTCCCCTCGGATCCTCTCGTCGCACTCTGGCAGCAGCTCACGGTGGCACGCGAGTGGCGCGGTGACGCCCATCTCGTCGTACTCGCCGCAGGCGGCCTCGGGCCGTGCGACTGCCTCGTTCTGGACACCGCGACCGGCCGCCTGCCGACAGCTCTCGTGCGAGCGACCCGCCAGTGGGACGACGAGGAGTGGGCCGCGGCGACGGCACGCCTCGTCGCGCGCGGCTGGCTCGACTCCCACGGCGTGGTCACCGGCGCCGGCAGAGCGGCACGCGAGCGCATCGAAGTGGAAACGGACGAGCACTGCACAGCGCTGTGGGCGCCGATCGGTACCGCGGGTGCCCGCCGCTTCGCCTCACTCATCGCGCCGATCACCGACGCGTTCACCGCGGCAGGGACGTTCAAGGCCGTTCACGGACTGTCCGAGCCCGCCTAAAGCTCGACCGCCAGGATGGCACTCCCTCGCGGGACCGTTCGCGCGGTACGGTCTTCGCGGAGGCTTGAAGGGCTAGCGGGCTGCGGGGACTTGGTGGGGATCGAGAGCGATCAGCTTGTCTTCGACTATCTGAGCCGGGTCGGGGACCTGGCGCACAGTACGCGGATGACCGCTGCCGAACGCGCCCGGCTCGTCGGCGGCCTGCGCGGCGAGATCGACCGGGCGCGGGCCGCGGAGGGCGGCGCGGTCACCAAGGCCGCCGTGCAGAAGATCCTCGACCGGCTCGGCCGCCCCGAGGAGGTGGTGGCGTCCGCCACCGGCGGGGAGAGCCCCCGCCCCGCTGCCCCCATGCCGTCTTCAGAGGCCCCGACCGCAGGCGGCAGGGGCTCGAAGGGCGCCGACACCCCGCAGGCACCGCGCCCGGCGCGCGACGCCGAACCGGAGCCCGAGCCCGCGGTTCCGACCCTGCCGGCGCAGCGCACCGGCACCGGAACCCCCACCGCCGCCTTCGGCGCCTCGTCCCCGCACCTGGCCGGCCTCGACGAACTGGGGGACGAGGACTCCGACCCCGACTGGTGGCGCGTGGACCCCAGCCCCTTCGGCACCGGCCCCGGCGGCACCAACGCCGTGGCCGCGGGGGAGCCGGTGCCGGGATTCGTGGGCGGCATCGAGCTGCCGGAAGTCCTCAAGCCGCCGCCGAGCGACGAGGGCCGGGCAACTCCGCACGCCCCCGCCGCGCCACAGCCCGCAGGACAGGTACCGGTGGCCCCGGCGTCGGCTCCCCCGGCCGAGTCCCCGCCGACGACCCCGACCGGCCTGGGCGCGGCCGTGCTGCTGCGGCGCCTGCTGCGCGGCAAGGGCGAGCAGGGCAGCGGGCGCGGCGGCGTGGTGGAGTGGGCCGCCGCTGTACTGCTGGTGGCCGGCGCCGTCCTCGGTTCGCTCATCCCACTGGCGGTGGGCTGGCTGGCGGCCTGGTGGTCGCCCAAACTGAGCCGCAACGAGGGCAAGTGGGCGGTCCTGGGCATGCCGGGCGTGGTGCTCGGCGGCACAGCCGTCTGGCTGTGGGGCCGCGCGACCGGCCGGTGGGGGGCTCATCTGGCCCAGGGCGGCGACGCGCTGCGCGAGGCCATGAGCGACGCCTTCCCCGTCGCGCTCCGCGTGGCGGCGACAGCCAGCGCCCTCTACCTGGTCTGGCGGTCCAGAAGACCCTCCCAGGGCTGAGCCCCTCGGGCTACCTCGCGCGCTTGCCGATCAGGCTGGCCATGCCGAAGGTGCCGCCGCCCGCGACGGCGAGGCCGAGGAGCGCGATGCCGCCCTTGAGGCCCTTCCACCAGAACTCGGCCGGGGCGCCCGCCTCGTGCTCCATCATCGCTTCGAAGGCATCGGCGCCGCCCGCGTCGAGCAGCACGAAAACGAAGCCGTTGCAGACGCCCATGAAGACGGCGAGCATGGCCAGCAGGGCCGGGGCGACATACGCACCGGGGTTGGGCCCGCCCATCTTGCCGGCCACCCCGCCCACGGCCAGGGCGAGTCCGAGCGCGAAGACGATGTACAGGACCCGCATGCCGACCTTGGACAGGTCCTCATAGCTGGCGAGGAGCAGCAGGGCGAACGCCGTCGCACCGAAGCCGGAGATGAGCCAGCCGAGCAGGAACGCCTTCGCACCGCTGCCGCGGCGCTGCGGCGGGAAGCCTGGCTGGTACGGGTAGCCCGGCTGCATGGGGGGCGCCGGCGGCATCGGCTGCATGTGCGGCGCGGGCTGCATGGGCTGCATGGGCTGTTGCTGTGGCGGCCAAGGCTGACTCATCGTTCCCCCGTATGTGAAACTTCTGCCGAGATCTGCCGGGATGGGCTGAGATCTGCTGGGACCTGCTGGGACCTGAGCGCCAAAGGTACCCAAGTTCCCAGGGGTGGAAGAACGCCGCAGGCGCGAGAGCCGCGGCCGTTCCGCATCGGTTACTCTGCCGGTTCAGTGCTTCGGGACTGTCATGACCTGGCAACTGCCGTGACATCGAGGCGGCGTTCCAGTACAAGCTTGTACAAGTACAAGCGGTAGCAGCTTCGAGCGCAAGCGCTCTCAACGGGGGATCTCATGCGTATACGTCGGGCCATTGGGGCCGCGAGTCTCGTCCTTGTCGCCACGGCCGGCCTCGCCGGCTGCGCCGACGATCCGAAGGACAAGGCGTTCGGTGGCCTGGGCGATCTGGACGACATGCCGTCGGCGCCGTCCGCGCCGTCGCTGCCCTCGCCGGGCGGTTCCGGCGGCTACAGCGGCGGTTCCGACAGCGGCTCCAGCTCCAGCGGCCTGACCGGCGGCAGTACCGACCGGCCGACGCCGTCCGCGCCGCCCACGTACAACTCCAGCGCGCTCGGTGAGGTCGACGGCGAGCGGTGCCGCTACAGCCGCTCGCTCGGTCAGATCAGCTATGACGTGGAGATCCAGAACGCCTCCAGCGAGCAGGCGTTCAAGTACAACTTCACCGTCACCTTCAAGATCGGCTCCTCGCCCGACTCCTCGATCGCGACCCGCACCATCGGCACCCGCTTCAAGACGGTGACCGTCAGCCCCAGTGGCAGCCGTACGGTCACCGTGGACGTCTCGCACTCCACCAACGAGCGGATGGTCTACTCCTGCCAGGTCACCAGCGCCACCAAGTACCCGGCGACGCCGTAACGGAAGGCCCGCGCCCGGGCGGGCCACCGGGCAAGGTGCTGGTCCGGGCACAATGACCGGCATGGTTTCGCACGCCCATTCCCCGGCCGAGGCGTCGGCGTCGTCCTCCGACCCGGCGTCGGAGTCGTCCCCCACCCCGGCGTCGGCGTCGAGCGGTTCGCCCGGTCCAACCGTCGGCTTCGACCTCGATATGACGCTGATCGACTCCCGCCCCGGTATCCACGCGGCCTGGCGGCGGCTGGCGGAGGAGACGGGCGTGGCCATCGACGCCGACCTGGTCGTGAGCCGGCTCGGCCCGCCGCTGGTCCAGGAGATGGCGTACTGGTTCCCCGAGGAGCAGATCCCGGCGATGGCCGAGCGCTACCGCGCCCTCTACCCCGACTACGCCATCAAACCGTCCCCCGCGCTGCCGGGCGCCCACGAGGCGCTGGAGGCCGTACGAGCGGCGGGCGGGCGCACGCTGGTGGTGACCGCCAAGCACGGGCCGAGCGCGAAGCTGCACCTGGACCACCTCGGACTCGCCCCGGACGTACTGGCGGGTGAGCTGTGGGCGGAGGGCAAGGCGGAGGCGCTGACCGCGCACGGTGCGGCCGTCTACGTCGGGGACCACGTCGGCGATGTCCGGGGCGCGCGGATGGCGGGCGCCGCCTCGGTGGCCGTCGCCACCGGCCCGTGTGACGAGACCGAACTCACCCAGGCGGGCGCCGATGTGGTGCTGCCGGACCTGACGGCGTTCCCCGCCTGGTTCGCCGACTTCACCCGCGGCTAGCGGCCGGCAGTCGCCGGTCGGCGGCTTGCCCCGCGCCGCCTCCTACTGGGCGGCTCGGCGCCGCTGGGCGCGTGCCGTCCGGACGACGCCCGCGGCCGCCAGCAGGAAGCCGAGGCCCATCAGCATGCAGACGAAGTAGGCGGGAGCGGGGAACGGGTCGGTGCCCAGGAACAGCGGTGCCACCGTGACGAGTGTGGCCACCGCGCCGATCAGAAAGACGATCCCGCCGATACGTACGAGAAGATCACCGGCGGACGGAGTTTCAGTGTTCACCCACACAGGGTAGATCCGGGATCGAGTGCTCCCCCAGCGGGCACTCGGGCCGCCCGGAGCACGTCCGGCCGGGAACCACCGACGGCACCCGCCCTCGGTGGCACCTTGCCACGGCGCCCCGGGCCATTAACCTTGGTGGTGGCGGGTCATGCGGCCCGCCCGACTGCTATTCCGGGGGATCGGGGGTCGGGGTTCGGGGATGTCTCGGGGCCTGGCCCGCCCCGGCGCAGCAGAGTCAGCCAGTTTCCAGCAGCCGCAGCCCGGTGTATCCGGACGAGTACGAGGACGAGGACAGACGTGCCTACCGGCAAGGTCAAGTGGTTCAACAGCGAGAAGGGCTTCGGCTTTCTCTCCCGCGACGACGGCGGTGACGTCTTCGTGCACTCGTCGGTGCTCCCGGACGGCGTCGACGCGCTCAAGCCGGGACAGCGTGTGGAGTTCGGCGTCGTCGCCGGACAGCGCGGCGACCAGGCGCTCTCCGTCACGCTGCTGGACCCGGCCCCGTCCGTGGCGGCGGCCCAGCGCCGCAAGCCGGACGAGCTGGCCTCCATCGTGCAGGACCTGACGACACTGCTGGACGGCGTCTCCCAGTCCCTGGAGCGCGGCCGCTACCCGGACAAACAGCACGGCCGCAAGATCGCCGGCATGCTCCGCGCAGTCGCCGACCAACTGGACGTGTAAAGGGGGGCGCCCCGTCAGGGGCGCCCCGCCAGGGGCGCGGGGCCCTGTCTTGTATGCGGCTCCGCCGCGTGGGCGCGCTCAGCCGAGACGCACGGGCACCCGGCCGACCAACGAAGCGCCTACGGCGGGCCCCCGCCGCAGGCGCCGGGCAGGCTCAAGGAAAAGCGAGCGCCTCAGGCCCGAGGGCCGGCACCAAACCCTCATCGGCGGCCCGCTCCAGCAACCCGCGCACGGCCGCATAGCCGTCCGCCTCCAACCCCTCGGTGAACTCGTTCACGTACAGCCCGATGTGCTGCTCGGCCACCGCCGGGTCCATCTCCTGGGCGTGCTCCAGCACGTAGGGCCTGGACACAGACGGGTCCTGCCACGCCATCCGCACGGAAGTGCGAATCGTGTCGGCCAGCGCCCGCAACGTCCCGTCGCCGAGCGCCCGCTTGGCGATGATCGCTCCCAGCGGAATGGGCAGCCCCGTCGTGGCCTCCCAGTGCTCGCCCATGTCGGCGAGCTTGTGCAGCCCGTACTCCTGGTAGGTGAACCGTGCCTCGTGGATGACGAGCCCCGCGTCCACGGCGCCGTCCCGTACGGCGGGCATGATCTCGTGGAAGGGCAGCACCACGACCTCGCCCACCCCACCCGGCACCTCGGCCGCGGCCCACAGCCGGAAGAGCAGATACGCGGTGGAACGCTCGCTCGGCACCGCCACCCGCTTGCCGCTCAGCGACGCGGGGCCGCCCGGCCGAGCGGTGAGCACCAGCGGTCCGCAGCCCCGGCCCAGCGCCCCGCCGCACGGCAGCAGCGCGTACTCCTGGAGCACCCACGGCAGTACGGCGTACGACACCTTCAGTACGTCCAGCTCGCCGCGCTCGGCCATCCCGTTGGTGACGTCGATGTCGGCGAACGTCACTTTCGGCGGAGCCGCGTCGGGCACCCGTCCGTGCGCCCAGGCGTCGAAGACGAAGGTGTCGTTGGGGCAGGGCGAGTAGGCGATGGAGAGCGGCGCTGTTATGGCGTTGGTGTCCATGACGGGAGTCCTCATGACGGGAGTCCTTCTGTGTGCTGCTGGGGGACCAGCTTCCCGAAGGCGGTCGTGAGAGCCGCCAGGGCCTCCGGAATGCGCCAGGCCGCCCGGTCCCTCGGTCCGACGGCGTTGGAGACCGTACGCAGTTCGAGGACGGGCAGCTCGGCGCTGTGCGCCCGCGCCGCCTCCGCGACGCCGAAGCCCTCCATCGCCTCCGCCGCCGCGTCCGGATGGCGCGCCAGCAGCTGTTCGGCGTGCTCCTGGGTGCCGGTGGTCGTCGAGACGCTCAGCACCGGTCCTGTGCGGGCGCCGGTCGCCTCGGCCACCGCCCGTACGAGGTGCGGCGGCGGGGTGTGCTCGGCGTGCCCGAAGCCCAGTTCGGTGACGGAGGCGAAACCCGCCGGGGTCTCGGCGCCCAGGTCGGCGGCGACGATGCGGTCGGCGACGACGGTGTCACCGACGTGGACGCCGCTGGCCGCGAAGCCGCCGCTGATCCCGGTCGCGATCACCAGGTCGTAGGGGCGCGCCTGGTGCGCGGCCGTCACCAGCGCCGTCGCGGTCGCGGCCGCCGCGGCAGCCGGGCCCACGCCGGCGGCGACGACGTCGAGGTGCGGGGCGCGGGTGCGTTCCGCGGCGGCGACGACGGCCTCGCGCTCAGCGGCGACCGCCGCGACCACCAGTACCCGTCGGTACGCCGACAGCACCTCGTCGCCTCCTCTCCGGACGGAAGGCCAGGGAGCCTATTCGCCCGAGGTGTTCTTCAGGGTGATGTGCCAGACGCCGTTGAAGTCGCCGCCGGAGGTCTGCACCACGGTCAGCTGGACGCGCTTCTTCGTCACCGGCGCCTTCCCGGGCTCCCGCTCCTGGAAGAGCTCGTTGCCCGGGAGCGAGTAGTAGGTCTTCTTCAGCCGCTCGGGGAGCACGCCGGACCCGTCCACGAGGACGAGCCACCCGTCGTGCGCCGTCTTCGGGTCGACGCCGATGCGCACCTTCTCGCCCGTGTCGACGGAGATCGTCTCGTCGGGCGCCTTGGCCAGGCACTTGCGCAGCTCGCCCTGGGGGACGGACTTCCCGTTGATGGACGGGATCGCCTTCCCGTCGTCGTAGCAGGCGGCCTCGGTCGACACCGAGTCGTCACCGACGGTCACGGTCACCATGGGGGACGGCTGGTCGCAGGCCGAGAGGGCGACGAGGCCGAGCGAGGCGGCACCGAGCGCTGTGGCGGTGCGCACGCCCCGCCTCGACTGTGACGACATGCGGCCCTGCCGCGCGAGCTTGCTCATGCGGGCAGGCTATCGGGCCCGCACCGCCGTACGACGCGGGGGTACGGCGTGCCGCGTCCGCCGTAGCGGGCTGGTGGCACAGCGTGATGGGCCGGCGTCACGCCGCACGCGGGTGCCGGTGTCACGCCGCACGCGGGTTCGGTGTGCCGCGGCGGGTTGCCCTCAGCAGTCCGCGCACCGCCGTCAGCACCCCCGCCGCCACCACACCGGCCGCCACCCCCATCCCCAGCCGGCCGATCAGCGGCAGCGCCATGGCGAGGGCGCCCCCGACGACCCAGGACATCTGCATCAGCGTCTCGGAGCGGGCGAAGGCGGAGGTGCGGACCTGCTCGGGGACGTCGCGCTGGATGAGCGCGTCCAGCGACAGCTTGCCGAGGGCCTGCGTGATCCCGGCGGTGGCGGCGACGGCGGTCACGGTGACGGTGCCGTACAGCAGTGCGGCGGTGATCGTGGCGCCGAGGGCGCAGAACAGCACACAGGTGATGATCACCTCAGGGCCGCGGGCGCGCAGCCAGGCCCCGATGGCGGTACCCAGCGCGTTCCCGGCACCCGCCGCCACCCCTACCAGCCCCAGCGAGACGACGGCCCCCACCCCCTGGAAGGGGTGCTCGCGCAGCAGAAAGGCGAGGAAGAAGGTGAGGAAGCCCGAGAGGGCACGCAGCGCGGAGTTGGCGAACAGCGCGCTGAGCACCGAGACGCCGACCGTACGCAGCCCGGGCCGCGGAGCCGCCTGCTCCCGGGGCTCCTCGGCACCGGGGACGGGCATCACCGGTGCCACCGGGGCCAGCCGTGCCGGGCGCTCGCCCTTGGCGGAGTCCACCTTGTGGTCCAGGGAGAAGGAGAGGAACGTCCCGGCGAGGAAGACCGCGAAGGCCCCGTACAGCGGCCACTGCTCGCCCAGCAGATGCAGCCCCGCCCCGGCCGGCGCCGCCGCACCGGTGGCCAGCAGCCCGGCGAGTGTGACCCGCGAGTTCGCCTTGACGAGGGAGACCCGTGGCGGCAGCAGCCGGGGAACCACCGCGGACCGTACGACTCCGTACGCCTTGGAGGAGACCAGCACCCCCAGCGCGGCCGGGTACAGCTCCAGGCCGCCCGTCGCCACCGCGCCCGCCATGGTCAGCGCGAGCAGCGCGCGGGCCAGCATCGCGGCGGCCATCGCGGCGCGGCGCCCGTGCGGTACGCGGTCCAGCAGCGGGCCGATCACGGGCGCCAGCAGCGCGAACGGCGCCATCGTCACGGCCAGGTACAGCGCCACCCGGTCGCGGGCCTCGCCGGTGGGGACGGAGAAGAAGACGGTGGAGGCCAGCGCCACCGTGATCAGCATGTCGCCCGCCGAGTTGACGGCGTGCAGTTCGATCAGCCTGCCCAGCCCCGACTCGCCGGCGCCCTCGGCGTGCGTGGCCCGCCGGATGTGGCGGCCCAGCGCGGCAGGCGGGCGCCGCAGCGCGCCCGCGGCGCGTCCCACGCCGCGGAGTTTGCCGCGTGTGCTGCGTTTGCCGGGCTTGTCGACAGGCACGCGGTCAGTGTGCCCCGAAACACGCCGTTCAGTTCCTTTCCGCCACGTCTCCTCTCCTTGTCGTCCCCTCGCCGCCGGCTTCTGCCGGAGGGCGGGGACGGCTGGCTGCGGATTCCCCGGGTGACCCTGTGGGGTAGCGTGGGTGAACGGTGCGCACCGTATGGCCTTTGAGCGCGGGCGCGGACGTCGCAGCGGCCACCCGGTCCCGCTCCGTCCCCGACCCCGCCCCTCCACTCGTGGCCGTACGGGCAGCGCACGCCGACAACGGCGCGACGGCGTAGGAGAGACGATTCTTGTGAGTGCTGCATGAGTGCCGCGACGCGGAGTACGAGCCGTGGCGCGCGGAGCCGGCGCGCCCCCGACCGACTGTGTGCCGAGGCTGTCGAGCTGGCCCGTGCCGCAGCCGAGGAAGCCGCCGCGCCCGGCACCGTCGGCGCGTGGCTCGAAGCCGTCCCCGACCCCCACGCGGACCGTGTGGTCACCCACTTCTTCGAGGCGCGGGAGCCCGGGTACCGGGGCTGGCGCTGGGCGGTGACCGTCGCGCGGGCCTCCCGCGCCAAGAACGTGACCGTCGACGAGTCCGTTCTGGTGCCCGGGCCCGACGCGCTGCTGGCCCCCGAGTGGGTGCCCTGGAGCGAGCGGCTGCGCCCCGGCGACCTGGGGCCCGGCGATCTGCTCCCGACCGACGCCGACGACCTGCGGCTGGAGCCCGGCTACTCGGGAGCGGACGCGCCGCCGCCGGACTCGGCTGTCGCCGAGGAGGAGCCCGAGGCGCGGGGGCACTCGCGCGCCGCCCTCGGCGCCGTCGCCGAGGAACTGGGCATGGGACGGCCGCGGGTGCTCTCCCGGTACGGGCTGCACGCTGCGGCCGACCGCTGGGAGGAGTCGCACGGCCCCAAGACGCCGATGGCCCAGGCGGCTCCGGCCAGTTGTACGAGCTGCGGCTTCCTGGTGCCGCTGGCCGGTTCGCTGCGGCAGGCGTTCGGGGTCTGCTCGAACGAGTACAGCCCCGCCGACGGCCACGTCGTCTCCCTCGCCTTCGGCTGCGGGGGCCATTCGGAGGCCGCCGTCATGCCGAAGGCTCCGCAGCCTCCGCCGCCGGTCATCGACGAAACGGTCGCAGACCCCTTCGGGGACTAGGTAGCCGCCGCATTTTGCGGAGGGAGTCCGGGGGAGCAGACTGCCCGAGCTTCGCGGGATCAGTTGCGCCCCGTCAGGGGCGCGGGGAACTGCGCGACCAGCCACAGCGCACCCGCAGGTGCGGGCGGTGCGCAACGGGGGCCAAGGGGAGGATGCACATGCCGAGGAGGCCAGCCTCGTGAGGGACACGTTCGGGACCGAACGACTGCGGCAAAGCGTGCTGGACGCCTGGAAGGCGTCCAGCGCCCGCTTCCGGGAGGACGCCAACGCCGAGCAGGACCTGGCACTGGGCGGCTACCGCGACCGCCTGGTCGTGGAGCTGGCCCAGAACGCCGCGGACGCCGCCGCCCGGGCGGGCGTACCGGGGCGGCTCCGGCTCACCCTCGCCGGCGGGACGCTGACCGCCGCCAACACGGGGGAGCCACTGGACGCCGCCGGTGTGGAGTCGCTGTCCACACTGCGCGCCTCGGCCAAGCGCGCCGAGACCGACCGGGGCGCGGTGGGCCGCTTCGGTGTCGGTTTCTCCGCGGTGCTGGCCGTCACCGACGAGCCCGCCGTCACCACCTCGGCGGGTGACGGTGTGCGCTGGTCGCTGGCCGAGGCCCGCGAGCTGACCCGGCAGGCCGCCACCGCCAACCCCGAACTGGCGGCCGAGTTCGACCGGCGCGAGGCGCATGTGCCGCTGCTGCGGCTGCCGTTCCCCGCCCGGTACGAGCCGTCCGTGGTGCCCGCCGGATACGACACCGCCGTGCTGCTCCCGCTGCGGGACGAGGCGGCGCTCTCGCTGACCCTGCGGCTGCTGACAGCTGTGGACGACGCGCTGCTGCTGGCGCTGCCCGGCCTGGCCGAGGTCGTCATCGAGACGGGTGACGGACCGGCCCGCACCCTCACCCGGCGCGCGGAGGGCGGCTGTGTCCGGATCGAGGACTCCGCCGCCGGCAGCACCCGGTGGCGGCTGGCGCAGGACAGCGGCATCGCCGACCCGGAACTGCTCGCCGACCGGCCGGTGGAGGAGCGCGCCCGTCCCACCTGGTCGGTGACCTGGGCGGTACCGGTGGACGACGAGGGAGCGCCCGCAAAGCCTCGTACGGCAGCGTGCCTGCACGCGCCGACGCCCACCGATGAGCCGGTCGGCTTCCCCGCGCTGCTGCTGGCCTCGTTCCCGCTGGAGCCCACCAGGCGCCATGTGGCGCCCGGGCCGCTGACCCGTTTTCTGCTGGCCCGCGCCGCCGACGCCTACGCCGCGCTGCTGCGCGACTGGCGGCCGGTCGCCACCAGCACCGTCGACCTGGTGCCAGGGCCGCTGGGCGCGGGCGAGCTCGACGGCGAGCTGCGCGCCATGGTGCTGGAGCGGCTGCCGGACGTCCCGTTCCTGGCGAGCGCGGCCACCCGGGCCGAAACCGAAGCCGACGAGCCGTACGCGCTGCGGCCCCGCGACGCCGAGATCGTCGAGGGCGCGGGCGCCGCGACAGTAGCCGTACTGGCCGAACTCTTCCCCAGCCTGCTGCCCGCCGGGCTGGAGCGCCGCACCGAGCTGCGGGTGCTGGAGGTCCCCCGCGTCCCGCTGGGCGAGGCCATCGACCGGCTCACCGGTGTGGAGCGGGAGCCGGGCTGGTGGTGGCGACTGTACGACTCGCTGGCCGGCGTCGACCCGGAGCGGCTGACCGGGCTGCCGGTGCCGCTGGCCGACGCGCGTACGGCGGTCGGTCCGCGCCATGTGCTGCTGCCGCTGCCGGACGGTGCCGTACCGCCCGGGAAGCTGGCCCGCCTGGGGCTGAAGGCGGCGCACCCGGACGCCGTTCATCCGCTGCTGGAGCGGCTGGGTGCCACGCCCGCCACCCCGCGCGCCGTACTGACGACCCCGCAGGTGCGGGCAGCGGTCGCCGCCTCGCTGGACGCCGAGGAGTCATGGGACGACAGCCTCGACACCGGAGCGCTGGACCCGGACGAGCTGGCCGAGACCGTCCTGGGCCTCGTCCGTGACGCGCGTCTGGCGCCCGGCGACGAACCGTGGCTGGGCGCTCTGGCGCTGCCCGACGAGGACGGCGATCCGGCACCGGCCGCCGAACTGGTCTATCCGGGCTCCCCGTTCGCCCGGGTGCTGCGCGAGGGCGAGCTGGCGGCGTGCGACGCGGAGCTGGCCGAACGCTGGGGCGAGCAGCCGCTGACGGCCGTCGGCGTCCAAGCGGACTTCGCACTCGTACGCGCAGAGGACGTGGTGCTCGACCCGGACGGCTTCGAGCCCCGCGACGGCGACTACCCCGAGCCGGACGACCCGGGGCTGCTGGACGCCGTGGACGTGTGGTGCGAGGACGTGCTCGACCAGCTGGCGGCCGACGGCCACGCCGACGACGCCGCGGCCTCCGTGCCCCCGGTGGCCGTCGAGTTCGTGGCCGTACGCGACCTGGACCTGGTGGACGACGCGCACTGGCCCCAGGCGCTGGCGATGCTGGCGCGGCCGCCGCTGCGGGACGCGCTGACCGCGCCGGTGCGGGTGCGGCTCGGCGACGGCACGGTCACCGACGTACGCCCGTACACCGCCTGGTGGCTGCGCGGCCATCCGGTGCTGGACGGCCGCCGTCCGGCCGGTCTGCGCGCGGCCGGCGCCGACCCGCTGCTGCGCGGGCTGTACGAGGAGGCCGACCCGGGCGACGTCACCGATGAGGGGGTGCTGCGCGCGCTCGGCGTCCGTACCACCGCCGCCGCACTGGTGGCGGAGCCGGGCGGCCCCGCCGAACTGCTGCGCAGGCTCGCCGACCCGGAATCGGATGTGGAGCCCACCCAGTTGCACGGGCTCTACACCCTGCTGGCCACCGCCGGGCTCGACCCCGCTGAGGTGACGCTGCCCGACGAACTGCGTGCGGTGCGGGACGGCGGGACGGTCGTCGTGGACGCGGCCGAGGCGCTGATCGCCGACGCCCCCGACGCCCTCCTGCTGGTGGGGGAGAGGCCACTGCTGCCGGTGGCGCCGCCCGACGCCGGAGAGCTGGCAGCGCTGCTGGAGGTGCGGTGCGCGAGCGAGGCCGTGGCGCATCAGGTGCCCGAATCGGCGGGCACCGAGCGCGAGGTGCCCGCCGTCGTACGGGAACTGCTGCCCAGGGTTCCTGACCGCTACCGCGAGCACGAGGAGCTGACCATCGGCGGTGTGGACCTCGACTGGCGCCGCACCCCCGACGGCACCCTGCACGCCGCCACCCTGGAGGGCCTGGCCTCGGCGCTCGCCTGGTCGGCCGGCGCCTGGCCGCGCCGCTTCGAGGTCACGGCGCTGCTGGAGGACCCGGAACGGGCGGCGGAACTGGCCGCGGCCCGCTGGTTCGACTGAGCGGGACGGCGCGGTCAGCCCTTGGTGCTGTAGACGACCGCCAGCGGGGTGGGCCCTCCGGTGGAGGGCTTGCTTGCGTCGTCGTGGCCCAGGTACAGCCGCCCCGCTGAATACCGCACTCGGGAGTCGCCGATCTCGAACGAGGTCTCCGTCTTGTAGGCGGAGCCCTCGTTCCGCAGCAGCGGCTTCTTCTTCAGGGTGCGTGCGTCGAGCTGCCACACCGCGCCGCCCTCTTCGCGGTACATGTTGGCCTTCTGGTAGACGAGCACATTGCCGCTCTTGTCGAGACCGATGGGCGCCATCTCACCGGCGTCGGTGCCCTCGACGTGCGCCTTGCGCTCACCCGTCCGCAGGTCGAGGGCGACGATGTCGTTGTCCGCCTCGGAGCCGGATTTCAGAGGCTTCTCCGTACCCAGGTACAGCACGCCGGCCTCCTTGCCGACCGCGAGGTTCTGACAGTCGGTCACCTCGGTGGCCGGGCAGTCCGCGTTGTACTTGCCGTACTTCCCGCCCTTGACCTGGATGTCGGCGAGCTGCCGGCCGCGTGCCGCGCTGTCGTCGACGGACAGGAACCGGGAGACGCCCGAGCCGCCCTGCGCCTTGCCGTCGTCGGCTGCGAGCACCAGCGGGTCGGTGGAGACCACGTGCACGTTCTCCGTACCGGCCGGCAGCGAGAAGGTGGAGGTGGCGGCGCGGGTGCGTGGGTTGACGGTCTGCACCTTGAGCCGGGGGCTGTCCGTCGTACCGCAGTCGCGGACGGCGATCAGCTTCTCGTCGCTTCCGGCGTACCCCTCGGCCGGGCAGCGTGCGTCCGAGGAGGGGCCCCACAGCTGCTTGCCGCCGACGGTCCATCCCGCGCTGCCGCTGGTGCCTGCGGCGGCGACGGTGCCGTTGCCGATGGTCACCTCGTCGAACATCACGGCGGAGCCGCTCTCCATCGCCTGCCGGTGCCAGAGCATCTTGCCCTGCTTGAGGTCGATGACGCCGACCTCGGTGCAGACCGAGTTCGACTTGCCGTTCTCGTAGACGACGGCTATCAGTCCGTCCTTCGTCGGCTCGGGCGAGGTCCAGCAGGTCTCACCGGTCAGCGGCACCGTCCAGGCGGGCGCTCCACCCGCCGGCGGATAGCCGACGATCTTCTTCACATCGGCCTTCACAAAATTCTTCTCGGTCACCCACATTCCCTTTGCGTGGGCGAGCTCGGACACCTTGGCCATCGGCACCTTGTGCGCCAGCTTCGCCTCCGGGGCCGAGTCGGCGGCCGCGGCTTCGCCGCCCCCGTCGCCGGAGTCGTCCGGGCCGCAGCCGGTGACGGCCAGGGCTACCGAGAGGGCTGCGGCGGCAAGGGCCGCAGTACGGGAGCGGGACATCTGAAATCTCCTTGTGGGGGGAACGGAAGGAATCGCGGATTCGATGCCGCGGATTCGGTGCCGCGAATTCTTGCCGCATCGCGCGTGGATTTTCAACTCGGCTTTTCTTTCCGAGGGTTCAGTTCAATTGTTCCCGAGATGATTTCGGGAATTGTGGAGTGGTATTCCTCGGGGTTCCGCTCCAACGGGTGCGCCCGGCTGGCTGAGGCCGGGTCCGGGCCGGGGCGTGCGGGGTACCGATGTGCTCGCTCAGCACCCGATCCGTGCTGGCTCAGCACCCGAACCAAGGAGAGTCCATGCCCGTCTGCGAGGTCTGCGACAACGACTACCCCCACACCTTCGAGGTCCGCGCCGCGGGACAGGTGCACGTGTTCGACTGCCTGGAGTGCGCGGCCCACAAGATGGCGCCCGTGTGCGAGAACTGCGGCTGCCGCATCCTGGGGCACGGCATGGAGTCGGAGGGCCACTACTACTGCTGCGCACACTGCGCCCGCGCCCAGGGGCGCACCCAGCTGGCGGACAGCGCGCCGTAAGCGCCCGCTCGGCGGGGCGGGCCGGGAAGCCGCGCGGGACCTACGCGGACAGCTTCCCGGCCGCCAGCCGCCAGGCCACCTCCAGCAGGACGCCCGCGACGGCCGCCACCGCCACCGCCGTCCACGGCAGCAGGATGCCGGCCGGCTTCAGCGCGAAGAAGTGCTGGAGCGGCGGCAGCACCAGCACCGCCAGGAAGCCGGCGCCCATCGCCAGTACCAGCCCCACGCGCCACCAGGTGTAGGGCCGCGCGACGATGGCCAGCACCCACATGGCGATCAGGAACAGGGTCAGGGTCGCCGCGCTGGTCTCGGCGGTCAGCGAGCCGGGGCCGCTGTAGTGGTGCCGCGCCAGCAGATAGGTGGCGAAGGTGGCGGTGCCGGCGATCAGCCCGCACGGCAGCGCGTAGTGCAGCACCCGCCTGACGAAGTGCGGCCTGGCGCGCTCCCGGTTGGGGGCCAGGGCCAGGAAGAAGGCGGGGATGCCGATGGTGAGCGAGGACAGCAGCGTCAGATGGCGGGGCAGGAACGGATAGGGCACCTGCCAGCAGACGACCAGCAGCGCCAGCAGCACCGAGTAGACGGTCTTGGTGAGGAACAGGGTGGCGACCCGTTCGATGTTCCCGATGACGCGGCGGCCCTCGCCGACGACCGACGGCAGCGTCGCGAAGCTGTTGTCCAGCAGCACGATCTGCGCCACGGCCTTGGCGGCCTCGGAGCCCGAGCCCATGCAGACGCCGATGTCCGCGTCCTTGAGCGCGAGGACGTCGTTGACGCCGTCGCCGGTCATCGCCACGGTGTGCCCTGACGACTGCAGGGCGCCCACCATCTCCCGCTTCTGCTGCGGGGTGACACGGCCGAAGACCGTGCCGTCGGCCACCTGCCGGGCCCGCTCCTGCTGAGGTGCCGGCAGTTCCCGCGCGTCGATGGAGCGTTCGGCGCCCGGCAGGCCCAGTTTGGCGGCGACGGCGCCGACGGAGACGGCGTTGTCGCCGGAGATCACTTTGGCGCGGACGTTCTGCTCGGCGAAGTAGCCCAGCGTCTCGGCTGCGTCCGGGCGCAGCCGCTGTTCGAGTACGACGAGCGCCACCGGCCGCGCGGCGTCCGCCGCACCCTCGTCCTGCAAGTCCCGGTCCCCGTCGGCGGCCCGGGCCAGCAGCAGCACCCGCAGCCCCTGCCGGTCCAGCCGGTCCACGTCGCCGAGCACCGGGTCGCCCTCTCCCAGCAGCACATCGGGGGCGCCCAGCAGCCAGGCGCTGCGGCCGCCGTCCGGCTCGGCGAAGGCGGCGCCGCTGTATTTGCGGGCCGAGGAGAACGGGAGCGTCCGGGTGGCCTGCCAGCGGCCGGCGCCGTCGGGCGTCGGCGGATAGGCCTCGATGATGGCCTGGAGGCTGGCGTTCGGATGCGGCTCGGCGGCTCCGAAGGCCCGCAGCACCTGGGCGACGCGGGCCTCGTCGGCGCCGTTCAGCGGCCGTACCTCGGAGACGTCCATACCGCCCTCGGTGAGGGTGCCGGTCTTGTCCAGGCAGACGACGTTCACCCGGGCCAGGCCCTCGATGGCGGGCAGCTCCTGGACCAGGCAGTGCTTGCGGCCCAGCCGGATGACGCCGATGGCGAAGGCCACCGAGGTCAGCAGCACCAGCCCCTCGGGCACCATCGGCACGATGCCGGCCACCATGCGGCGCACGGCCTCGTCCACGTGGTGGTCCTCGACCACGAGCTGACTGAGGATCAGGCCGACCGCGGCCGGGACCATCATCCAGGTGATGTACTTCAGCAGCTCGCTGATGCCGCCGCGCAGTTCGGAGTGGACGAGCGTGAACCGGCTGGCCTCCTCGGTCAGCTGCGCCGCGTACGCCTCGCGGCCCACCTTGGTGGCGGTGAACGCGCCGCTGCCGGCCACGACGAAGCTGCCGGACATCAGCGGGTCGCCAGGGCGCTTGAGCACCGGCTCGGCCTCGCCGGTCAGCAGCGACTCGTCCACTTCGAGGCTGTCGGCCTCCAGCACCTCGCCGTCGACCACGCATTTGTCGCCGGGCCGCAGCTCGATCAGGTCGCCCAGCACGAGCTGCGCTGTGGGCACCTCCACGCTGCGCCCGTCCCGCCGCACCCGGGGCCGGGCCTCACCGATCACGGCCAGGTTGTCCAGCGTCCGCTTGGCCCTCAGCTCCTGGACGATCCCGATGCCGGTGTTGGCGATGATCACGAAGCCGAACAGCCCGTCCTGCACCGGGCCCACCACCAGGATGATCAGAAACAGCACCCCGATGATCGCGTTGAACCGCGTGAAGACGTTCGCCCGGACGATGTCGGCAGCCGACCTGCTGCTGCGCGGCGGCACATCGTTGACCTCACCCCGCGCAACGCGCTCGGCCACCTCGCCGCTGGTGAGACCTTCGCGCGTTTGTGTCATGTTCCGACGGTACGGTGACTGCCCCCGCGCCGGGGGAGTGCGCCGCACGCGCCGTGGGCGCTGTCAGTCGTCCTGGGCGCGCTTGATGGCCTTGTCCCTGGCCCGTACGTACCAGATGCCCACGCAGCCCAGTGCCGCGCCGGCGGCGCAGGTCCACAGCCACCAGGTGTGGCCGTGGTCGGCGAACCAGCCGTAGAAGGGGAGCTGCACGAGGAGCAGAACGAGCCACACCAGTGTGCCGGTGACGACGGTGGCGACGACGTTGCCCTCCAGCGGCTCGGGCGCCTCGCGCTCGCCGCTGGTCCATCTGTCCATCAGGCTCATCGCCCCGGCTCCTCGTCTCTCGCCCGTTCCCCGGCTCCAGCCTAGCGAGGCGGTGCCGGGGGGCGGGGGGCGGGGGGCGGAGTTGGCGATCAACCCGTTCGGTTGTTCATACTGAATCGGTCTGGCGGTGGCCGGTTTTTTTCGTGCGATGCACCAAACTGATCCGGTCGCCCCAGCCCCCAGGCCCGTTCCGGCGGGCACCCGTACCAGCGCGTAGCAGTACGCACCCGCACCAACCCGAGGTCACGCATGTCCGCTTCGGCCGGCCCGGTCGATTCCGAGGGAGTCCCGCAGGGGACCCCGCCCGCTTCCCCGTCCGCACTGGACCGCTTCTTCCAGATCTCGGAGCGCGGCTCGACCGTCGGCCGTGAGCTGCGGGGAGGACTGGCCACGTTCTTCGCGATGGCGTACATCATCGTGCTGAACCCGATCATCCTCGGGGCGGGCGAGGACAAGTACCACCAGCACTTGGACAACGGCCAGCTGGTGACGGCCACCGCGCTGATGGCCGGGCTCACCACCCTGCTGATGGGCGTCATCGGCAATGTGCCCATCGCGCTCGCCGCGGGGCTGGGCATCAACGCCGTCGTCGCGCTCCAGCTCGCGCCCAAGATGAGCTGGCCCGACGCCATGGGCATGGTGGTGCTCGCCGGGATCGTGCTGATGATCCTGGTCGCCTCCGGTCTGCGGCAGCGGGTGATGGACGCCATCCCCAATGGGCTGCGCCGCGCCATCGCGATCGGTATCGGTTTCTTCCTCTCGCTGATCGGCCTGGTCGACTCCGGCTTCGTCACCCGCAACCCGGACAAGGCGCACACCAGCGTCCCGCTGGGCCTCGGCGTGGACGGGCGGCTCCAGGGCTGGCCGGTGCTGGTGTTCGTCATCGGGCTGATACTGATGTTCGTGCTGACGGTGCGCAGGACGCGGGGCGCCATCCTCATCGGCATCGTGGCCGGCGCCGTCCTCGCCATCGTGATCAACGCCGTGGCCGAGATCCCCGACGCGGCCTGGGGCCTCTCGGTGCCGGCGCTGCCTGACTCGGTGGTCAGCAGTCCCGACTTCGGCCTGATCGGGGAGATCAGCCTGTTCGGCGGATTCCATGAGGTGGGCTGGCTGACGGGCTGCCTGTTCGTGTTCACCGTGCTGCTGTCGGGCTTCTTCGACGCGATGGGCACGATCATCGGCGTCGGCGAGGAGAGCGGTCTTGCCGACGACCGGGCTCACGGGCAGCTGCCGCGGATGGGCCGCATCCTGTTCATGGACGGTGTCGGGGTGGCGGCCGGCGGCTTCGGCTCCTGCTCGGCCAACACCTGCTTCGCGGAGTCCACCGCCGGTGTCGGTGAGGGCGCGCGCACCGGGCTGGCCAATGTCCTGACAGGCGGGCTCTTCCTGCTCGCGCTGATCTTCACCCCCCTGGCGAAGGTCGTGCCCTCCCAGGCGGCGACGCCCGCGCTGCTGATCGTCGGTTTCCTGATCATGGCGTCGAACGTGCGGGAGATCGACTGGGCCGACTCCACCGTCGCCGTTCCTGCCTTCCTCACCGTCATCTCGATGCCGTTCACCTACAGCATCACCAACGGCATCGGCATCGGCGTGATCTCCTTCATCGTGCTGCGGTCGGCGGTCGGCCGGGCACGGGAGATCCCCTGGCTGCTGAACGTGGTCGGGCTGTGCTTCCTCGTCTACTTCCTGCTGGACCCGATCGAGCAGGCTCTCGGCGTCAAGTGAGGCCCCCGGTGCTCGAGGCCGAGTGGCCGTAGAACCGCTCGGTCCGCTCGACCGACGCCTTGAAGCGCTCGTCGAAGTCGTCGCGGACGAGCGTCCGGACCACATAGTCCTGGACGCTCATTCCGCGTTTCGCGGCGTGGCCGTTCAGCCGCTCGAAGAGGGCGGCCTCTATCCGCAGGCTGAGCACCTGCGACTCGGGCTGCTCGTGGTGGTCGTTGTCACACGGCGGAGTAAGGCTGTTCATACGACAACGGTCGCGAACACACCCCGCCCGCTGTCCGGCGAATGTGTTCTGACTCACTCGTACGTGTGAGCCCCTGCCGGGTAAACCCGGTAGTCCTTAGGCCAGGTAATGAGTTAGGCTAAGGAGTATGTCGGAACAGCTCCCCGCTCCGCGCTTCGCGGACGGGCCCCTGCCGGGTGCGCTCGACCAGCTCGACGATCCGCCGGCCGAACAGCATGCTGAGCAGCGGGACGAACAGCAGGACGAACAGCAGGACAAGGACGCCGTCAACGCGCTCCGTGCCGCGGTGATGCGCCTCTCCCGACGGCTGAAACACCAGCGCGTCGACGAGTCGCTGAGCCCCACGGAGATGTCCGTGCTCGGCACCCTCGCCCGCTGCGGCTCGGCCACCCCCAGCGAGCTGGCCCGCAAGGAACATGTGCAGCCGCCGTCGATGACGCGCATCGTCGCGATGCTGGAGGCCAAGGGGCTGGTCCGGCTGGACGCACACCCCGAGGACCGCCGGCAGAAGGTGGTCACCCAGACCGAACAGGCCGAATCCATGCTGGCCGCGGCCCGCGAGAAGCGGAACGCCTGGCTGACCGAACTGGTACAGGAGCTGGACGAGGACGAGTGGGCGACGCTGCGCGCCGCCGCGCCGGTACTGGAGAAGCTGGCACATCTGTAAGGAGCACGAACCCGAACAGGAGGCGACGCCGCTTTGAGTACGGGCCACGGAGCAGACTCCGCACCCGCACCATCGACAGCCGACGACGACATCAGGACAACCGACAAGGGAGCGGCCGGTCGGGGACCGGCCGACCTGAGCCAAGGACCGGCCGGTCAGGGTGACCGGCGCGGCGGCGGCGCCGCTGAGTCCGCCGAGCCCTCGCAGCCTTCGAAACCCTCGCAGTCCTCGCAGCCTGCGAAGTCCTCGAAGCCTTCGATGTTCAGCTCCCTGAAGATCCGCAACTACCGCCTGTTCGCGATGGGCCAGGCCGTCTCCAACACCGGTACCTGGATGCAGCGCATCGCCCAGGACTGGCTGGTGCACAGCCTTACCGGCTCCTCCACCGCCGTCGGCATCACCACGGCTCTCCAGTTCCTCCCCATGCTGCTGTTCGGGCTGTACGGCGGCGTCATCGCCGACCGCTGCTCCAAGCGCAAGCTGCTCTTCGTCACCCAGTCGACCATGGGCGTCATAGGCCTGGTGCTGGCGGCGCTCACGCTGAGCGGGAACGTGCAGGTCATGCACGTCTACGCGCTCGCCTTCGCCCTCGGCCTGGCCACCGTCGTGGACAACCCGACCCGGCAGACCTTCGTCTCCGAGATGGTCGGTCCGGCCCAGATACGCAACGCCGTCTCGCTCAACTCCGCGAACTTCCAGAGCGCCCGGCTGGTCGGCCCGGCCGTCGCGGGCGTACTGATCTCAGCCGTCGGCGGCGGCTGGGCGTTCCTGATCAACGGCCTGTCCTTCGGTGCGCCCCTCATCGGCCTGCTGCTGATGCGCCCCGGTGAGCTGTACACCAGCAAGCCCGTGCGGCGCGGCAAGGGCCAGCTCCGCGAGGGCCTGCGCTATGTCGGCGGGCACCCGGAGCTGCTGTGGCCGATCGTGCTGGTCGGCTTCATCGGCACGTTCGGCTTCAACTTCCCCATCTGGCTCACGGCCTTCACCAGTGACGTCTTCCACGCGGGCGCGGGCACCTACGGCACCCTCAACTTCCTGATGGCCGTCGGCTCCGTGGCCGGAGCGCTGCTGGCGGCCCGGCGCGGACAGTCCCGGATGCGGCTGATGGTCGGCGCCGCGCTGGTCTTCGGCGTACTGGAGATCGCCGCCTCCCTCTCGCCCTCGTACTGGCTGTTCGCCGCTCTCATGGCGCCGATCGGGCTGGCGGGCCTGACGTTCAACGTCACCGCCAACTCCAGCGTCCAGCTCGCCTCCGACCCGGCGATGCGAGGGAGGGTGATGAGCCTGTTCATGATGGTCTTCGTGGGCGGTACGCCCATCGGCGGGCCGATCATGGGCTGGATCACCGACGTCTGGGGCGCGCGCACCGGCTTTGTCGCCGGGGGTCTGATCTCCGCGGTCGCTGCCGTGGCCGTCGCCCTGGTCCTGGCCCGCCTCGCCGGCTTGCGGCCTGCGGTGAGCCTCCGGCGGGGGGAGCCGCATCTGCGGTTCGTGCCCCGCACGGAAGTGAGGGAGCCGGCGTAATGGTTGCCCGGCGGCGCAGCCCCTCTGCCCGGGGGCGGGCAGGGGAGCTCGCCTCATGGCAGGCTGCGCACACATGAGACTGTTCGCAGCACTGTGGCCCCCACCGGACGCGGTCAGGGAACTGGAACGGGCCGTCGACGCCCTCAGAGGGCTGCCCGGCGCGGACGCGCTCCGCTGGACGCAGCCGGCAAGCTGGCACTTCACGCTGAGCTTCTACGGCGAGGTGGACGACGGGAAGAGGGCCGAGCTCACCACCCGCCTGGCCCGCGCAGCGGGAAAGGCGCCCGGCCCCGTCCCGGCGCGCCTCGCAGGGGCCGGCCGCTTCGGGGACCGCGCCCTGTGGGCGGGCCTGCACATGGCGGACGCCGACCGCGAAGCCCTCAAGAAGCTGGCGGCTGCCACCACTGCCGCCGGCCGCCGCGCGGGCCTGCTCCCTCCCGACGAGCACCCCTCGTTCCGCCCGCACCTCACGCTGGCCCGCGCGAAGGGCAGGCGGACGACCGATCTGCGCCCGTACGTCGCCCAGCTGGAGCCCTTCCACGGCTCCAGCTGGACGGCCCGGGAGCTGCTGCTGGTGTGCAGCGTGCCGCCGCGCAGCGGGGTGCCGGGGGAGCAGCCCCGCTACGAGCCGCTGGAGCGCTGGCCCCTGGGCCCGTGACGAAGCCGCTCGGGGCCCCGGCTACCGTTGTCGGCGTGAACGCTAAGACCAGAATGCGCATTGTGACGGGTGTGCTGGTGGTGCTCTTCCTCGTCGTCATCCTGGCCTCGGCCCTGGGCGGCCGCTGAGCCGGAGGCTCCGAGCAGCGGGCCTACCAGGCGAATGCCTCAGGAGAGGGGCCGGGGCCGGGGAAGATCTCGTCCAGCGAGGCGAGCAGTCCGTCGTCGAGCTTCAGCTCGACGGCGCGCAGCGCGGAGTCGAGCTGCTCGGCCGTCCGGGGCCCGACGATGGGCCCCGTGACGCCCGGCCGGGACAGCAGCCAGGCGAGTGCCACCTCGCCCGGCTCCAGCCCGTGCTCGGCGAGGAGCTTCTCGTACGCCTCGACCTGGCCGCGTACGGTGGCGTCCGCCAGTGCGGTGGCCGCGCGGCCCGAGCCCGTACGGCTGCCGCCGCCCTCGCGGGCCTTGCGCAGCGCGCCGCCCAGCAGTCCGCCGTGCAGCGGGGACCAGGGGATGATCCCCAGCCCGTACGACTGCGCTGCCGGGACGACCTCCATCTCGGCGCGCCGCTCGGCGAGGTTGTAGAGGCACTGCTCGCTCACCAGTCCGAGTGAGCCGCGCCGCGCCGCGGTCTCGTTGGCCTGCGCGATGTGCCAGCCGGCGTGGTTGCTGGAGCCGACGTAGAGGACCTTGCCCTGCTGGACGAGGACGTCCATGGCCTGCCAGATCTCGTCCCAGGGCGTGGCCCGGTCGACGTGGTGGAACTGGTACAGGTCGATGTAGTCGGTCCCCAGCCGCCGCAGGCTGGCTTCCACGGAGCGGCGGATGTTCAGCGCGGACAGCTTGTCGTGGTTGGGCCAGGGGTTCTCGCCGTCCGGGGACATGTTGGCGTAGACCTTGGTGGCCAGGACAGTCTTGTCGCGCCGCCCCTCGCCCTTGGCGAACCAGCTTCCGATGATCTTCTCGGTGCGGCCCTTGTTGGCGCCCCAGCCGTAGGCGTTGGCGGTGTCGAAGAAATTGACGCCTGCCGCCAGTGCGGCGTCCATGATCGCGTGGCTGTCGGCCTCGTCCGTCTGCGGCCCGAAGTTCATGGTGCCGAGCACGAGCCTGCTGACCTTCAGTCCTGTACGTCCGAGCTGCGTGTACTCCATGCCGCCACGCTAGGCGCTTGGAGCACACTCGAAGCAAGGGGCTGCGCCCCGCCCCGCCCTGCTGGGAAGGGGGTGCCCCTTGCTGCGCGTCGCAGGCTGCGGGTGTGTTGTGGCTTGTCGCGCAGTTCCCCGCGCCCCTTACGGGGCCCGGCGCCCGGTACGGAACACCCCCTCGACGGCGGCGAGGTAAGCGGCCTCCGCGCTCCTGCTGGCGAGCTCGGCGTCGACGGGCTGCCGCGTCATCAGCAGCCGGTAGTAGAAGGGGGCGCCCATCGCGGCGATGACCTCTTCGCCGTCGGTGTCGGCGGCGACCTCCCCACGCTCCGCGGCCCGCTCCACCATGACGGCGACTCGCCGGATGCGGCCCCCGAAGACGGTGCGCAGCACTTCCGCGGCGCCCGACTCGCGCGCGGCGGCCGTGACGACGGCCTCGACGAGGCGCTGGTTGCGCGGCGCGGCGTAGAAGTCGGCGATGGAGCGGGCGAGCGCGTGCAGGTCCTGACGCAGGCTGCCGGTGTCGGGCACCGGGATGGTCTCGCCGTGCTGGCTGAGTATGTCGCTGATCACACCTTCGACGGTCCGCCAGCGGCGCCGGATGGTCGCGGCGTGCACTCCGGAGCGCTGGGCGATCAGGTCGATGGTGAGCGAGGCGAAGTCGCGGCGGTCCAACTCCTCCCAGGCTGCGGCCAGTACGGCGGCCCGGGTGCGCGCGGTGCGTCCGCCGGGGCGGGTCGATCCGTGCGGACGGGCGGGTTCGGCCGGTCGGTCGGATCCGTGCGGTTGTGGAGCAGTCATGGGGTCCGCGTTGCGTCGAGGCTCAGGTTCCGATTACTGTTCCCGCACTTAGTGCGCGCTCGCGCGCATTAGTCGGGGGATGTCGCGAGCGTCCCACAGCGCGGTTCTGAACCGCCGCGTTGGGGGCGTTCGCGGCACAAGGCGCCAGTCTGGCGCAGCGGCAGCTCCGGTGCCGCCCACCGCTGCGGCCCGCGCGAGGTTCCGGCGCGAAAGGTACGCCACCTGGCTGGTTTTTGCCGAACTTGACGACACCTGCGCACTCGGCAGCTTTTGCCCGACTTGGCCGCACCCGGTAGCGCTCGTCCCGCAAAGCGGGTCAGAGCACCAGCGCGCTCCCGCGGTACGGGCCGCCCACGCCCCATGCCTGGTGCAGGGCGTCGGCGAAGGCGGCGGCCATCCGGTGCTCGCCCTCCGCCGAGGGGTGGGTCCCGTCGTAGGTGTCCCGCTCCAGCGACCAGTCCTCCGGCACCGAAGCCGGCAGCACCGGCGAGCCCGGCTGGGACAGCTCGGCGACGACCTTGGCCAGCAGGGTGTTGAAGCGCGTGCACACGGCCGCGAACTCGGGCTCGGTCGCGGCGCGGACGTTCGGGATGACGGGCAGCAGCACCGCGCGCAGCGCCGGGTTGGCGGCGCGCGCCTGAGCCATGAACAGTTCCACGTTGGCGAGCGTCTGTTCGGGGTCGGTGTAGAAGCCGAGGTCTATCAGCCCGAGCGAGACCAGCAGGGTGTCGGCACCGTGCGCCGCGACCGTCTCCCGGATGACCGGCGCCATGTGCAGCCACCCCGAGCCCCAGCCCGCGAGGTGGGCCCGCGCGTGGTGGGGGAAGAGCGGGTCGGCGTAGGCGTGGCTGCCCTCGTGCAGGGCGGTGCGGGGACCGACGATCTCCCACGCCGCGCGGTCCGGAACCGTACGGCACAGGTGCTGCCAGAACCGGTACCGCCAGGTGTGGTCGCCGGCCGCTCCGATCGTCATGGAGTCGCCGACGAAGAGAACGCGCATTCGCACATCCTCCGGGATCTTGTCCTGGGTCGCACCGTGATGCTGGACACTGGAGCACATGGCTGTGCGTATGCGTGGGTTCGGGGTCGGGGTCGGGGCGGTTGCCGTGTTGCTGGGAGCGATGACGGCAGCCTCGCCTGCCGTCGCCGAGGACGGGCCCCAGGGCTTCACCATCCGCGACTCGCGGATCACCGAGTCCAGCGGTCTGGCCGCCAGCCGCGCCCACAAGGGCATCTACTGGACGCACAACGACTCCGACGACGGCCCGTACGTCTACGCCGTCGACAGCCGCACCGGAAAGACCGTCAGCCGGGTGACGCTCAACGGGATCAAGCCACGTGACGTCGAGGGGATCTCCATCGGCCCCGACGGCGACATCTACGTCGGCGACATCGGCGACAACGTGGACGGCCAGTGGCTCGAAGTGTGGATCTACCGCTTCCCCGAACCGAAGCGCCTGAGCGGCGATGTGACGGTGAACCCCACCCGCTACACCGTCCGCTACGCCGACGGCCCGCGCAACGCCGAGTCGCTGATGGTGCACCCCAGGACCGGCCGCGTCTACATCGCCAGCAAGAGCGGCAACGGCAAGGGCGGTCTCTACGCGGGCCCCGAGAAGCTGAACCCCGGGGGCGTCAACACCTTCTCGCGCGTCGCGAAGGTCGACTTCGAGGCGACCGACGGAGCGTTCTCCCCGGACGGCTCCCGGCTGGTGCTGCGCGGCTACTTCAGCGCGTACGGCTACAAGTGGCGCGACGGCAAGCCGGAGAAGATCGGCAATGTGTCCGTACCGCTGCAGCGGCAGGGCGAGTCGGTGACGTTCGCCCCCGACGGCCGCACCCTGATGTACGGCTCCGAGGGCGCCGGCAGCAGCGTCCAACCCGTGGCGCTGAAGGGCGAGGCGGCGCCGCCCTCCGACGACGAGTCGGACTCGAAGTCCCCCTCCAAGGGCGGCGACGGCGACAACGGCTCGTCCGACGACGACAACCGCACCCTCACCCTGGGCGGCGCCACCTTCATCGCAGCCCTGGTCCTCTGGTTCGGCCTCCGCCGCCTCTTCACCCGCCGCCGGAACTGACGCCCCGGCGGCGGGGTGGCGGCACACGCGCGTCGCCGGGCGCGCGGCCGGCCGCTACTGGACCTGGACCTCCACGCCGCCGACTCCGCTGCTGTACGCGGGGCACCTGGCGCCGTTGCCGACGGTGCTGCCGATGCCGGTCGCCAGCCAATCGGTGTACTGGTCGGGCGCCCACCCGCAGATCACGTGCACGCGCCAGACGTGGGCTCCGGTCACATCGGTGCAGTTGACGCTGGCGTACTTGATGTCGTGCTGGATGTTCGTCTCGCACTCCAGGCCGGGCGCCGGTGTGACGGTCGCGGCCTGTGCGGGAGCGGCGAGAGCGAGGGCACTGGTCGCGGCAAGTGTCGTTCCTGCGGCCAGCGTTGCGATTCGGCGCAGGTTCCTGGGCATGTCATTCCCCTTGAGACGTCCTGTGTTGCTGCGGGGCCGACGCACCCGTCCGTGGCGGACGCGGCGATCGGCGGCCCCGGCAATAGATCCTCGCAGGTCTCCGGCCCTCTCTCGTACTGACGTTCGTCAGGGTGGGGCCGCCCGGCGGTTGGGGCAGGCAGGTTCAGGGCGTCGCCCTGCGCTGGTCCAGCAGGTGTTGGAAGCCGTCCAGGAGGGCGCGGACGGCGAAGCGGGTGCTGTCGGCGGGGTCGGCGGTGAAGGCGTCGTCGGGGAGGGCTGCCAGGTGGGTGAGGCCGCCCTCTTCCATGCCGCGCGTGATGTAGGGCTCCTGGGTGCGCCAGAACTCCTCGTCGCTGACGCCGGACTGCTGGGCCGCCTGCTGGTACAGGACGACTGAGCGGGCCGAGCCCGTGATGAGGTTGTCGAGGGCGACGAGCATGGTCATCTTCTCCTGGCCGGTGAAGGGCAGGTCCTCCAGGGCTCCCAGGGCGAAGTCGAGGTTGGCCATGGAGTGCGGGCCCAGGATCGGGCGGGCCTGGTTGACCTGCAGCAGCCAGGTGTGTGTGGTGTAGAGCTTCCACGACCCTTCGGCGATCAGCTCCAGCGTCTCGCGCCAGTTGTTGCCGCGCCACTGCTCGACGTCGGTCGGCGGGAGGGCGACCTGGTCGCACATCAGGGCGACCAGCTCGTCCTTGCCGGGCACGTAGCGGTACAGGGACATGGTGCCGACGCCCAGTTCGGTGGCGACGCGGCGCATGGACAGCGCTGCCAGTCCTTCGCGGTCGGCGAGGTCGACGGCGGCCGCCACGATCTGCGCGAGCGTCAGTCCGGGTTTGGGTCCGCGTGCGGGGCGCTCGCGGGTGGTGCGGCCCCACAGCAGGTCGAGGCTGCGGACGAGGCGGGTGAGTCCTTCGCCGTCGGCGGTGTGCTCTGTCGTCATGGTGCGGCCATCGTAGGAAATCCCCTTGCGAGCATCTGCGTAGGCTGTACGCTTTTTCATCTGGGTACGGCGTACCCAGATTCAAGGAGGGGAAGTATGCCCGCACCACCACTGGACCAGTGCTCCGTCGTCGCCGAGGGGCTCCGCAAGACCTACGGCGACAAACACGCGCTCGACGGCCTCGACCTGGCCGTCCCCCGCGGCACCGTCTTCGGGCTGCTGGGCCCGAACGGGGCCGGCAAGACCACCGCCGTACGCGCCCTGACCACCCTCGTCCGGCTCGACGGGGGCCGCGCGACCGTCGGCGGCCACGACGTGAGCCGCGCCCCGCGCGCCGTACGCAGCAGGATCGGCCTCACCGGACAGCACGCCGCCGTCGACCAGATACTCACAGCGCGGCAGAACCTGGAGATGTTCGGCCGCCTCTTCCACCTCGGCGCCGATCGCGCCCGCCGCAGAGCCACCGAACTGCTCGACCAGTTCGGACTCACCGAGGCGGCCGACAAGCAGCCGCAGGGGTTCAGCGGCGGTATGCGGCGCCGCCTCGACCTGGCCTCCAGCATGATCCTCGCCCCTGAGGTGCTCTTCCTGGACGAGCCGACCACCGGACTCGACCCGCGCGGCCGCAGCGAGGTGTGGGACGCGGTACGCGGACTCACCGAGCAGGGCACCACCGTCGTCCTGACGACCCACTACCTGGATGAGGCCGACAAGCTCTCCGACCGGATCGCCGTCATCGACCGGGGCCGCAACGTCACCGAGGACACCCCGGCCGGTCTCAAGCGGGCCATCGGCGGCGACCGTATCGAGGTGGTCGCCGCCGAGGCCCGCGACCTGCCCGCCGTCGCGGCCGCCGTCGCACAGGCCGCGGCCGAGGGCGCCGAGCCGGAGACCGACGCCACCGGACTGCGCGTCCACGCGCCGGTCGCCGAGCGGGTGCCCGCGCTCACCGCGGTGGCACGCCGCCTTCAGGACGAGGGAGTGGCCGTCGCCGACATCGGCCTGCGCCGCCCCACGCTGGACGAGGTCTTCCTGGCCCTGACCGGCAGCCGCACGGAGGAGCGGGAGAGCACGGAGCGCACGGAGCGCACGGAGGTGAACGTATGAGCGCCGTACAGACCGCGGAGCGGCAGGGGGCCGGAGGGCGGCTGTACTGGGCGGTCGCCGACTGCTGGACGATCGTCCGCCGCGACCTGACCCACCTGGCGAAACAGCCCTCCCTCATCGCCTGGCAGCTCGGCTTCCCGATCGTGTCCGTCCTGCTGTTCGTCTACGTCTTCGGCAGCGCCATGGACGTCGGCAAGGGGGTGGACTACAAGGACTACGCGATGCCCGGCATGTTCGCGATGACCATGGCCTTCGGCTTCATGAACACCGCGATGGCCGTCGTCGTGGACAAGGAGCGCGGCGTCACCGACCGCTTCCGCTCCATGCCGATGGCCCCCTCCGCCGTGGTCACAGGACGCGGCGTCTCCGACGTGCTGCACGCGGCGCTCGACCTCGCGGTGCTGGCGGCGATCGCGCTGGTCGTCGGCTGGCGCTCGGACGGCGACCTGCTCGCCACGCTGTGGGCCTTCGTGCTGCTGCTCTGGCTGCGGTTCTCGCTCATCTGGGTGGGCGTGCTGCTGGGCCTGCTGGCCAAGACCCAGGAGTCGGCGGGCAATCTGTTCGCCGTGGCCTTCCCGTTCGGCATGGTCTCCAGCGTTTTCACGCCACCGTCGGAGATGCCGGACTGGCTGGGCGCCATCGCGATGTGGAACCCCGTCTCGGCCACCGCCAACGCGGTCCGCGAGCTGTACGGCAACCCGCTGCCGAGCGGGGGCAGCTGGATCGAGCAGCACTCGGACGTGATGGCGGTGGTGTGGCCGCTGGCGCTGACGGCCGTCTTCCTGCCGCTGGCCGTACGCCGGTTCCAACGCCTCAGCAGATGACGGCTCAGGGCGGCTCCGGGGCCTATTCGCCGACCAGCCGCAGCTCGTAGTGGACCGGCCGGTCGAACATCAGCAGGTAGCCGAGCGGTACGAGCAGACCCTGGGTGAGCGGGTGCCTGCGGGCCAGCCGCGCGGCGGCGTGCCGCGCCTCCTGGTCCCGCAGCTCCCGTACCCGCGCCTTCATCGGCGCCCCGTTCGGGGTGCCGGTGAGGGTGGCGGCCGAGAGTTCCACTTCCGGGTAGCGCTCGATGTGCGCACGTTGTTTCGCGCGGGTGTGAGTGCGGACGTAGGCGTGGTCGCCCTCGACTGCGATCTGGGCGGGGCGCCCGACGGGGGTGCCCTCGCGTTCGTACGTCGTCAGCCGTACGCGCCGCTCCCGGGCGAACAGCTCGAAGCCGGTGGTGGGGGTGCTCATGCGAGTGCCGTACCCGGCGGAACGGGAGGGGATGCTACCCCGCATGGGGCGTTGCCCCGTCAGGGGCGCGGGGAACTGCGCGACAAGCCACAGCACACCCGCAGCCTGCAAGACACAGCAAGGGGCAGCCCCTCATCAGCTACAGGCGCTCGATCACCCAGTCGACGCACGCCGTCAGCGCCTCGACGTCCGCGGGCTCCACCGCCGGGAACATCGCGACCCGCAACTGGTTGCGGCCCAGCTTCCGATAGGGCTCGGTGTCCACGACACCGTTGGCCCTCAGTACCTTGGCCACGGCCGCGGCGTCCACGTCGTCCGCGAAGTCGATCGTGCCCACGACCTGCGAGCGCTGCTCCGGGTCGGTGACGAACGGCGACGCGTACGACGCCTTCTCCGCCCAGCCGTAGAGCCGCGAGGAGGAGTCCGCGGTGCGCGAGACGGCCCACTCCAGGCCGCCCTGCCCGTTGATCCACTCCAGCTGGTCGTTGAGCAGGAAGAGCGTGGCCAGCGCCGGCGTGTTGTACGTCTGGTTCTTGCGCGAGTTGTCGATCGCCGTCTGCAGGTCGAAGAACGCAGGGATGTGGCGCTCCGAGGCGGCGATCCGCTCCGCACGCTCGATGGCGGCGGGGGAGAAGACCGCGATCCACAGCCCGCCGTCCGCGGCGAAGGACTTCTGCGGCGCGAAGTAGTAGACGTCCGTCTCGGTGATGTCGACCGGGAGCCCGCCGGCGCCTGAGGTGGCGTCCACCAGGACGAGCGCGCCGTCGTCGGCGCCCGGCACCCGCCGCAGCGGCATGGCGACACCGGTGGAGGTCTCGTTGTGGGTCAGCGCGTAGACGTCGATGCCCTGCTCGCCGCGCGCCTCGGGGTGGGTGCCGGGGTCGCTCTGGATGATGCTCGGGTCACCGAGCCAGGGCGCCTGCTTGGCGGCCTTGGCGAACTTGGAGGAGAACTCGCCGAACGACAGGTGCTGGGACCTGCCCTCGATCAGACCGTGGGTCGCCACGTCCCAGAACGCGGTGGAGCCGCCGTTGCCGAGTACGACCTCGTACCCCTCGGGCAGCGAGAAGAGGCTCCGTACGCCTTCGCGTACCTTTCCGACCAGGTTCTTGACGGGCGCCTGCCGGTGGGAGGTGCCCATGAGGGAGGTACCGGTCGCAGCCAGGGCGCTGAGCGCCTCCGGACGCACCTTGCTGGGGCCCGAGCCGAAACGGCCGTCGGCGGGCTTGAGGTCAGCGGGAATCTGGAGATCAGCCACGGGGTCAGCCTAGTGCCGCTGTCCAGACCACGACGGCAGCCGTCCAGGGCCTGAGACAAACGGTGGACATCCCGGCTGTCGGTCCGCTGTCGGTCCCGGTCCATAAGCTGGCCGTATGACAGCAGGTCGCAGCCCTGATCCCCGGCCCGGTCACCAGTCCGGCCCCCGGCCCGGTCCCGACGACGTACGGCGCCTCGCCCTCGTCCTCCCCGAGACCAAGGAGGTGGAGGCGTGGGCCATGCCGACCTTCCGGGTGGCGGGGAAGATGTTCCTCACCATGCCGGACGACCAGTCCTCCTTCGCGGTGCGCTGCCCGCGCCTGGAGCGGGGGGAGCTGATCGCCGCCGAGCCGGAGAAGTTCTGGGTGCCGCCGCACGAGGCGGGCTCCAACTGGGTGCGGGCGCGGCTGGCGGCGCTGGAGGACATGACGGAGCTGCGGGACATCGTCGTCGACAGCTGGCAGCAGGCCGCGCCACCCCGGCTGCTGGAGGCGTTCACGGTGCCCGATCCGTACGCGGAGTGAGCCGGGCACCCCTCCATGCCGGGTCATCAATTCCGTGCCAGGCCATCAATGGCCATGCTGGACAGCTTCACAGGCGCTCTTGGGCCAGATCGGCAGGCTGACAAAAACCCGTCCATCCGCAGGTCAGACGCTTTCCGGCGGCCGGAGAACAGCGTGACGCGGACCACAGACACGAAAGATCCCGCAGGGGCAGCGAGCGGCCCGGGTCAGCGTGCACTCTGTGCGCATGGGAGACGCACGTAGGGCAGGCGCAAGCACAAGCGCAGGCGCAGACGCACGGGAGCTGGAACGGGCACTGCGCGCAGCAGTGCCCGGCGGCGAGGTGGAGTTCGGCGCCCAGGACAGAGCACTGATGACGATGGACGCCTCCAACTACCGGCGGGTGCCGCTGGGTGTGGTGGCGCCCAAGGACGACGACGATGTGGCGGCCGTGCTGGCCGTCTGCCGTGAGCGGGGCGTCCCCGTGGTGGCGCGGGGGGCTGGGACCTCCATCGCCGGGCAGGCCACAGGGCTGGGTGTGGTGCTGGACTTCACCCGGCATCAGCGCACCATCGAGTATCTGGACCCGGACAGCCGCACGGCCGTGGTGCGCCCCGGCGTGATCCTGGACGACCTGCGCAACGCGGCCGGTGCCCACGGGCTCACCTTCGGGCCCGACCCCTCCACCCACGCCCGCTGCACCATCGGCGGGATGATCGGCAACAACTCCTGCGGCTCCCACTCGGTCGCCTGGGGCACCACGGCGGACAACGTGCACGAGCTGGAGGTCCTCACCTACGGCGGCGAGCGTGCCCGGCTCGGGCGCGGCGGGGAAGGCGTCCCCGAGCGGCTGCGCTCCGGCGCCACCTCCCTCGTACAGGGGGAACTGGCCCGGCTGCGCACCGGGTTCCCCGAGCTGCCCCGCCGGATCTCCGGCTACGCGCTGGACGAGCTGCTCCCCGAGAAGGGCGAGGACTGGGCGCGCGTCTTCACCGGCAGCGAGGGCACGCTGGGCATCCTCACCCGCGCCACCGTGAAGCTGGTGCCCACGCCGGGTGCGCGGGTGCTGGCCGTACTGGGCTACGCGGACGAGTCCGCTGCGGCCGAGGCGGCGGCCGGGCTGCTCCAGTACCACCCCCTCACCGTCGAGGGCATGGCCAACGACCTGGTCGGCGACGCGGCCCGCGCCTCCCTCCCCAAGGGCGGGGCCTGGCTGTTCGTGGAGGTCGGCGGCGACGACGCGGCCCACGCGCGGGCCAACGCGGAACAGCTGTGCGGCGCGGCGCGCGAGGGCACCACCGACCACGCCCTCGTCGTCGACCCGGCCGGACAGCGCGCCCTGTGGCGGGTCCGCGAGGACGCCTCCGGGACGGCCACCCGGATGCCGGACGGCGCCGAGGCGTGGCCCGGCTGGGAGGACTGCGCCGTGCCCCCGCCCCGGCTCGGCGCCTATCTGCGGGACTTCCGCAAGCTGCTGCGCGAGTACGGGCTGCGCGGACTGCCGTACGGGCACTTCGGCGACGGCTGCATCCACGTACGGATCGACTTCGACCTGCTGGGCGAGGCGGGCATCGCCAAGTTCCGGGACTTCTCCACCGCGCTGGCCGATGTCGTCGTGCAGCACGGCGGCTCGCTCTCCGGTGAGCACGGCGACGGCATGGCCCGCGCCGAGCTGCTGACCCGGATGTACGGCGAGGAGATGGTCGGACTCTTCGGCCGGTTCAAGGACCTGTGGGACCCGGCCGACGGTCTCAACCCGGGCGTTCTCGTACGTCCTGACCCGCTGGACGCCAATCTGCGCTTCGCGCCGCTGCCGCGCAAGCCGGTCGATGTGGAGTTCGGCTACCCGCACGACGGGGGCGACTTCTCCGCCGCCGTACGCCGCTGCGTGGGCGTCGCCAAGTGCCGCAACGAGACGGCGGGGGCGAGCGTCATGTGCCCGTCCTTCCGCGCGACCGGCGAGGAGAAGCACTCCACGCGCGGGCGGGCCCGGCTGCTGCACGAGATGCTCGCCGGTGAGGTCGTCACCGACGGCTGGCAGTCCGAGGAGGTGCACGACGCGCTCGATCTGTGCCTGTCCTGCAAGGGCTGCCGCAGCGACTGCCCCGTCGGCGTCGACATGGCCACCTACAAGGCCGAATTCATGCACCACTACTACGAGGGCGACGCAGCCACCGGCACACCTGGCAAGCGCCGCCCCATGGCGCACTATTCGATGGGCTGGCTGCCGCGCTGGCTGCGGCTGGCCGCCGCCACCCGTACGGTGCCGCTGCTGAACGCCGGCGCCAAGGTGCCCCCGCTGGCGGCGCTCGCCAAGCGGCTGGGCGGGCTGGCCCCCGAGCGGGACATCCCGGCGCTGCCCCGTACGCCGTTCACGCACTGGTGGCGCAAGCAGCCGGGCCGCGCCTCCGCAACCGGCAAGCCGGTCGTCCTGTGGCCGGACACCTTCACCAACTACCTCTCACCGGAGGCCGGTTCGGCGGCGGTGCGGGTCTTCCAGGACGCGGGGCTGAAGCCTGTCGTACCTCCCAAGCAGGTGTGCTGCGGTCTCACCTACGTCTCAACGGGCCAGCTCGACCGGGCCCGTGCGGTGATGCGCCGCACCCTGGATGTGATGGAACCGGCCCTGGACGCGGGCCTGCCCGTCTCCGTCCTGGAGCCCCCGTGCGCCGCCGCGCTCCAGACGGACGTTCCCGAACTGCTGAGCGACGACCCGCGTGCGAAGCGGCTGGCTCAGGCAGTCCGCACCTTCGCGCAGACGCTGGAGGAGCAGGCCCCCGACTGGGAGCCGCCCCGTATCGACCGCCCGGTCGCCGGGCAGACGCACTGCCACCAGCACGCCGTCATCGGTGACGCGGCGGAGCGCCGGCTGCGTGACCGTGCGGGCCTCACCGGCGAGCTCAGCGGCGGCTGCTGCGGCCTGGCCGGCAACTTCGGCTTCGAGAAGGGCCACTACGAGGTCTCCGCAGCCTGCGCGGAGGACCAGCTGCTGCCCTCCTTGCGGCAGGCGGAGCCGGGAACCGAGCTGCTGGCGGACGGCTATTCGTGCCGTACGCAGATGGAACAGCTCGGCGGCTACCAGAGCCGGCACCTGGCGGAGGTCCTGGCGGAGGGCCTGGACGGAACCTCACCGGAGTGAGCCAGGCGCCCCCTCCCTGTACCGGGGAGGGGGCGCTGTTCCCCAGCACGGACGAGGGGCGCGGTCACCGCACCTCGCCCTCCAGTACGTCCGCGTGCCATGCGGCCAGCCGCTCTTCCAGGGGCGAGGTGCCGTCCAGCACGTGCCGGGTGAAGGCGTCCCGCTCGTGGGCCAGCACAGCCGCCTCCCACACGCACGGGGCGAGCCCCGAGCGGCCGGGCCGCAGTTGGCCGAGGTCGCCGGCCGGTCCCGTGAAGACGGCGAGGTCGGCCATGATCGCCGCACAACCGCCCACCCGCGAGAGGAAAAGTCATGCAAGCACGCTTGCTTGTTTTTGCCCGCGCTGTCACTCTCGTGCCCACGGACCCAGGGAGGGCGGGAAGTTGGCCGTATCACAGGGCGTGCTCGGCGAGGTGCTGGCGGATCTGCGGGACGAGAGCGCGGAGGTTGACGGGCTGGTGGCCGATCTGCCGCCCGCCGCATGGGCGGCGCCGACCCCCGCCGCGGGGTGGACCGTCGCGCACCAGATCGCGCACCTGGCGTGGACGGACCAGCAGGCGCTGTTCGCCGTGCGGGACCCCGAGGGCTTTCGCCGTGAGGCCGAGAAGCGGCTGGCGCTCCCCGAAGCAGGCAGCTTCATCGACGACGGAGCCGAGGACGGAGCCCGCCTCCCCCACGGTGAGCTGCTGGAGCAATGGCGGTCGGGCCGCGAGGCGTTGGAGGCGGCCCTGGCCGGGCTGGCGCCGGGTGTCCGGCTGCCCTGGTACGGCACGTCGATGAGCGCGGCGAGCATGGCCACCGCTCGGATCATGGAGACCTGGGCACACGGCACGGATGTCGCCGACGCGCTCGGTGTCGTACGGGAGCCGACGAACCGCCTGCGGCACGTGGTACGGATCGGCGTGCGGGCCCGCGACTTCGCGTACGCCGTGCGCGGGCTGGAGCCGCCTGCCGAGCCCTTCCGGGTGGCGGTGACGGGGCCCGAAGGGCAGGTGTGGGCCCACGGGCCCGAGGACGCGGGCCAGTCGGTGACCGGCAGCGCGCTGGACTTCTGCCGCCTGGTCACCCAGCGGGTGCACCGGGACGACACCGACCTGCGGGCCGAAGGCACCGAGGCCGAACGGTGGTTGAGCATCGCGCAGGCGTTCGCGGGCCCGCCCGGAGTCGGACGCGCGCCGTTGGGCCGGGTGGTGCCGGAGGGAGAGGCGTGAGCACCCCGGAGAGTGCTCCGCGCGAGCCCCTGCGGATCGGCAACGCCTCCGGCTTCTACGGCGACCGCTTCGCCGCCCTCACCGAGATGCTGACCGGCGGCCCGCTGGACATCCTCACCGGCGACTACCTCGCCGAGCTCACCTTGCTCATCCTCGGCCGCGACCGGCTCAAGGACCCGGCGCGCGGCTACGCCAAGACGTTTCTGCGGCAGCTGGAGGACGGCCTTGGCCTGGCCCGTGAGCGCGGTGTCACCCTCGTGGCCAACGCGGGCGGCCTCAACCCGGCCGGGCTCGCCGACGCCGTACGGGAGCTGAGCGAGCGGGTCGGTGTGCCCGCTCGGGTGGCGCACGTCGAGGGCGACGACCTGCTCCAGGAGGGAAATTGGGGCGAGGGCGTGCTGACCGCCAACGCGTATCTGGGCGGCGCCGGGATCGCCGCGTGCCTGCGCGCCGGTGCCGATGTGGTCGTCACCGGGCGGGTGGCCGACGCGGCGCTGGTCAGCGGCTGCGCCGCGGCGCACTTCGGCTGGGCGGACGACGACTGGGACCGGCTCGCCGGCGCCGTCGTCGCCGGGCACGTGCTGGAGTGCGGGACACAGGCAACCGGCGGCAACTACGCCTTCTTCGTCCGGGACGCCGTCGACGTACGCCACCCCGGGTTCCCGCTGGCGGAGATCGCCGCGGACGGCTCCTCGGTGATCACCAAGCACCCGGGGACCGGCGGTGCGGTGAGCGTCGGCACCGTCACGGCGCAGCTCCTCTACGAGACCGCGGGGCCGTGCTACGTCGTCCCCGATGTGACCGCACGGCTGGATTCCGTACGCCTCGGCCAGGAGGGCCCCGACCGGGTACGCGTCGAGGGCGTCAGGGGAGAGCCCCGGCCCGGCACCCTCAAGGTCGGCCTCACCCGGCTCGGCGGCTTCCGCAACGAGGTCACCTTCGTCCTGACCGGGCTCGACGTGGCCGCCAAGGCGGCGCTCGTCCAGGAGCAGCTGGAGGCCGCCTTCGCGCGGTCAGGTGCGCGGCGCCCGGCCGAGGTGAGCTGGAGCCTGGCCCGTACGGACCGTACGGACGCGGACGTCCAGGAGGAGGCCAGCGCGCTGCTGCGGCTGGTGGTGCGGGACCCGGACGAGAGCGTGGTCGGCCGCGCCGTCTCGGGACCCGCGGTCGAACTGGCGCTCGCGAGCTACCCGGGCTTCCAGCTGACGGCCCCGCCGTCGCGGGGCGCGCCGTACGGGGTCTTCGAGGCGGCGTACGTGCCTGCCGAGTCGGTGCCGCATGTGGCGGTGCTGCCGGACGGTACGCGGGTGGACACGGCCTTCACGGACTCCCCCCTCGCGGAGCGCGCCGACGAGCAGCGGCCCACCGGGCCCTGGGAGGGTCGGGCCCCGGGAGCGACGTACTCGCCCACCCGCCGTGCCCCGCTCGGCCTGGTCGCCGGGGCGCGCAGCGGGGACAAGGGCGGGAGCGCCAACGTCGGCGTCTGGGCCCGCGACGCGGACCCGGACATCTACGGCTGGCTGCGCGACACGCTCACCACCGACCGCCTCCGCGAACTCCTCCCGGAGACCGCCGCGCTCGACGTCACCCGGCACGAACTGCCCAACCTGGCGGCGCTCAACTTCGTGGTCGACGGCATCCTCGGGGAAGGCGTGGCCGCACAGCACCGGTTCGACCCGCAGGCCAAGGCGCTCGGCGAATGGCTCCGCGCGCGCCATCTCGACATACCGGAGGTATTCCTCCCATGAGCGCCCTCAAGAGCGCCCTCGATGTGCGGGCGCCGGAGTTCGAGGCCAACCGCTCCGCGATGCTCAGCAAGCTCGAAGAGCTGGATGCCGAACATGCCAAGGCCCTCGCGGGCGGCGGCGAGAAGTACGTGGCGCGGCACCGGGAGCGGGGCAAGCTGACCGCCCGCGAGCGGATCGAACTCCTCCTCGACGCGGACACCCCGTTCCTGGAGCTGTCCCCGCTCGCCGCGTGGGGCAGCGACTACACCACCGGTGCCTCACTGGTGACCGGGATCGGTGTCGTCGAGGGCGTCGAGTGCCTGATCACCGCCAACGACCCGACCGTACGCGGCGGTGCCAGCAACCCGTGGACGCTGAAGAAGGCGCTGCGGGCCAACGAGATCGCGTACGCCAACCGGCTGCCCTGTATCAGCCTGGTGGAGAGCGGCGGCGCGGATCTGCCGAGCCAGAAGGAGATCTTCATCCCGGGCGGCGCCCTCTTCCGGGACATCACGCGGCTCTCGGAGGCCGGCATCCCGACGCTCGCGGTCGTCTTCGGCAACTCGACGGCGGGCGGCGCCTACATACCCGGCATGTCGGACCACGTGATCATGGTCAAGGAGCGCGCCAAGGTGTTCCTCGGCGGACCGCCGCTGGTGAAGATGGCCACCGGCGAGGAGGCCGACGACGAAAGCCTGGGCGGCGCCGACATGCACGCCCGTACCTCGGGACTGGCCGACCACTACGCACTGGACGAACCCGACGCGCTGCGCCGGGCCCGCCGCGTCGTCGCCCGCCTCAACTGGCGCAAGGCCCACCCCGACCCGGACCCGGCCGGCGTGGGCGAGCCGCGGTACGACCCGGAGGAACTGCTCGGCATCGTCCCCGGCGACCTGAAGGTGCCCTTCGACCCGCGCGAGGTGATCGCCCGGATCGTGGACTCCTCCGCGTTCGACGAGTTCAAGCCGCTGTACGGGGCCAGCCTGGTGACCGGGTGGGCGCGGCTGCACGGCTACCCCGTCGGCATCCTCGCCAACGCGCAGGGGGTGCTCTTCAGCGAGGAGTCCCAGAAGGCCACCCAGTTCATCCAGCTCGCCAACCAGCGCGACATCCCCCTGCTCTTCCTGCACAACACCACCGGCTACATGGTCGGCAAGGAGTACGAGCAGGGCGGCATCGTCAAACACGGCTCGATGATGATCAACGCCGTCTCGAACTCGAAGGTCCCGCACCTGTCGGTGCTGCTCGGCGCCAGCTACGGCGCAGGCCACTACGGGATGTGCGGCCGCGCCTTCGACCCCCGCTTCCTGTTCGCCTGGCCCAGCGCCAAGTCAGCGGTCATGGGACCGCAGCAGCTCGCCGGAGTGCTGTCGATCGTGATGCGCGAGTCGGCCGCGGCCAAGGGCCGGCCCTTCGACGAGGAGGCGGACGCCGGGCTGCGGGCCATGGTCGAGCAGCAGATCGAGAGCGAGTCGCTGCCGATGTTCCTCTCCGGACGCCTCTACGACGACGGCGTCATCGACCCGCGCGACACCCGCACCGTCCTCGGCATCTGCCTGTCCGCGATCCATAACGCGCCGGTGCGGGGTGCCCGCGGCGGCTTCGGCGTCTTCCGGATGTGAGCCGCGTGCAGCGGGAGAGGGAGCAGCGAATGATCCGAACCATCCTGGTCGCCAACCGCGGCGAGATCGCCCGGCGGGTCTTCCGTACCTGCCGCGAACTCGGTATCGCCACCGTCGCCGTGCACTCCGACGCGGACGCCGAAGCCGGCGTGCCGTTCATCGAAGAGGCCGATGCCGCTGTACGGCTCCCTGGCAGCGCCCCGGCCGACACCTATCTGCGGGGCGACCTCGTCGTCGCCGCCGCGCTGGCGGCCGGCGCCGACGCCGTCCACCCCGGCTACGGCTTCCTCTCCGAGAACGCGGAGTTCGCGCGCGCGGTCCAGGACGCGGGGCTGGTGTGGATCGGCCCGCCTCCGGAGGCGATCGACGCGATGGCGTCGAAGACCGCCGCGAAGAAGTTGCTGGCGGCGGCCGGTGGCGGCGCCGGCAGTGGCTCCGGTGGCGGGGTGCCGCTGCTGGAGCCTCTCGACCCGGCGCGGGTGCGGGAGGCGGACCTGCCCGTCCTGGTCAAAGCTGCCGCGGGCGGCGGCGGACGCGGGATGCGCGTCGTACGGCAGCTGACCGCGCTGGAGGGCGAACTGCGCGCGGCCCGCGCGGAGGCAGCCTCCGCCTTCGGCGACGGCGAGGTGTTCGTCGAGCCGTACATCGAGCGGGGACGCCACGTCGAGGTGCAGGTGCTCGCGGATGCGCACGGTGCCGTGTGGGCGCTGGGCACCCGGGACTGCTCCCTGCAACGGCGGCACCAGAAGGTCATCGAGGAGGCCCCCGCGCCGGGGCTCGGCGACGAGGTGCTGCGCACGCTGGAGCGGGCCGCCGTGGTGGCGGCCCGCGCGGTGGGCTACGTGGGCGCCGGCACTGTCGAGTTCCTCGTCCCGTCATCGGGCCGCCCCTTCTTCCTCGAGATGAACACCCGGCTCCAGGTCGAGCACCCGGTGACGGAGTGCGTCCACGGCGTGGATCTGGTGGCGCACCAGATCGCGATCGCGGAGGGCGCGCCCCTTCCTGCCGAGGGGCCACCCGCTGCGCGGGGCCACGCCGTGGAGGCCCGGCTGTACGCGGAGGACCCTCGCCGGGACTGGCAGCCGCAGGCGGGGCGGCTGTGGCGGCTTGATGTCCCCGGTGACGTACGGGTCGACTCCGGCGTCCGCGACGGCACCGGCATCACCGTCCACTACGACCCGCTGCTGGCGAAGGTCGTCGCCTGGGCGCCCACCCGGGAGGGAGCGGTCCGCAAGCTGTCCCACGCCCTTGAGACGGCGACGGTCCATGGTCCGGTGACCAACCGCGACTTGCTGGTCCGGTCGCTGCGGCACCCGGACTTCTGCGGGGCGCGGATGGACACGGGTTTCTATGACCGGCACCTCGCGGAATTGCTCGCTCGCGAGAGCGGAGGGGCACCCGACGGCGCGGACGTCGCTGTGCTGGCTGCCGGACTCGCCGAGGCGGTACGGGAGGTGCCGGGGCGGCCTCGGGTCGCCGCGCGGGTGGGGGGCTGGCGCAATGTGCGGTCGGCTACCGCCAGTCGGCGGTACGCGGATGAGGGCGGGGCCGCCGAGTACGAGGTGCGGTACGGGTGGGGGAGGGGCGGCGTCTTTCTGGACCCCTCCGCGCATCCCGGGGTACGGGCTGTTTCCGTGCGGCCGGACTGTGTCGTTCTGGAAGTGGACGGGGTACGGCGGCGCTATCCGGTTGCCGTCTACGGCGACGGCAACCGTGTCTTCGCCGGGCGCCACGCCTTCACGGCTCAACCGCGTCTTGCGGAGCCCGAGGCGGCCGCCGCGCCGGGTTCGCTGCTCGCGCCGATGCCGGGCACGGTTGTGCGGCTCGCGGAGGGTGTGGCGGAGGGGGCCGAGGTTGCCGCGGGGCAGCCCTTGCTGTGGCTGGAGGCGATGAAGATGGAACACCGCGTGGTGGCCCCCTCCGGGGGGAGGGTCGCCGCCTTGCACGTTGCCGCGGGGCAACAGGTCGAAGTGGGCACCGTTTTGGTGGTCGTCGCCCCATGAGACCTCCCTCTCTTCGGGGTTCCCCGGTTGTGGACGCACGCCTCGTTTGTTGCTTCGGCTTGCCGCCGAGTGGTCGTGTCGGGGGGCGAGTCCCTCACGGGGTGGCCCGCCGCGTTGTGGACGCACGCCCCGTTTGTGTCCCGGCTCGCCGCCGAGTGGTCGTGTTGGGGGGCTCCGCCCCCCAACGGCCCCCCGCTAGGTGGGCTTCGCCCCCCTAGGACCCCCCTGCCGCCTCGTGCCTCTCCATTGCCTTTCAAGGCCACCCTCATTGGTGCGGGTGCTTGGACCGGCCGGTGACGACCCTGCGGGAGTCACCGGCCGAACCAAGGGCATCCGCCTCAAGGCGGGGTGGGCGAACGTCTACGGGATTGTGCTGTTGCGGAAGGGGGCTCCTAGGGGGGCGGAGCCCCCGTAGCGGGGGGTGGTTGGGGGGCGGAGCCCCCCAGCGCCCGTCCGGCGAGGACCCGGGGGTTTGGGGGCGGAGCCCCCATAAACGGAAGAGGGCCACAGGGCCGGGCCCCCAACCGATGGAAGCGGCGCCCACCCACCCGCGGAGCCCCCATAAACGGGAGGGGGCCACAGGGCTCGGCCCTCAGCCAATGAAAGGGAGACATCTGTGACCGGACTCATTGAGAGCGCTCAGCAGAAAGACCTCCGAACATCGGTCGCCGCCCTAGGCAACCGCTACGGCCGCGAATACTTCGCAGAAACAGTACGCGAGGGAAAACACACGGACACCCTCTGGACGGAAGCCGCAAAACTGGGCTACCTAGGCGTCAACCTGCCGGAGGCATACGGCGGGGGAGGCGCCGGCATCCAAGAACTCTCCATCGTGCTGGAAGAGCTGGGCGCCGCAGGCTGCCCGCTCCTCATGCTGGTGGTCTCACCAGCAATCTGCGGCACGGTGATAGCCCGCTTCGGCACGGCGGAGCAGAAGAAGAAATGGCTGCCCGGCATGGCGAACGGCAGCCTGAAGATGGCATTCGGTATCACGGAGCCGGACGCCGGCTCCAATTCGCACCGCATCACGACCACGGCCCGCCGCGACGCGGCGACCGGCGAATGGGTGCTGACCGGCCGCAAGGTCTTCATCTCGGGGGTCGACATCGCGGACGCGACCCTCGTCGTGGGCCGCACGGAGGACGCCCGCACCGGCAAATTGAAACCGTGCCTGTTCATCGTCCCGCGCGACGCGCCCGGCTTTTCCCGGAACCGGATCGATATGGAGATCGACGCGCCGGAGAAACAGTTCGAGCTCGTACTGGACGAGGTACGCCTGCCCGCGGAAGCGCTCGTCGGCGAAGACGACGAAGACGCGGGGCTTCTCCAACTCTTCGCGGGGCTCAATCCGGAACGCATCATGACGGCGGCGTTCGCTCTCGGAATGGCGCGTCATGCCCTCGGCGAAGCGGTGGAGTACGCACGTACCCGGCAGGTGTGGAAGGAGCCGATCGGCGCGCACCAGGCCATCGCGCACCCTCTCGCGCAGGCGCATATCGAGGTGGAGTGCGCGCGGCTGATGACGCAGAAGGCGGCACAGCTGTACGACGCGGGGGACGATGTCGGCGCGGGTGAGGCGGCGAACATGGCGAAGTACGCGGCCGCCGAGGCCTGCGTGCGGGCGGTGGACCAGTCGGTGCACACGCTGGGCGGCAACGGTCTCACCCGTGAGTACGGGCTGGCGGCGCTGATCACGGCGTCCCGGGTGGCACGTATCGCGCCGGTGAGCAGGGAGATGATCCTCAACTATGTCTCCCACCAGACGCTCGGCCTCCCGAAGTCGTACTGATGGGGACGGGAGAACGGATGACGGCGCCGGAGAACGCGCTCCGTACGACGACGGAGGACGGCATCCGCACGCTCACTCTCGACTCGCCGCACAACCGCAACGCGCTGTCCGCGCGCCTGGTGGGCGAGTTGTACGAGGAGCTGGCGCGTGCGGAGGAGGACACTTCGGTACGGGCGGTACTGCTCACCCACACGGGCAACACCTTCTGCGCGGGCGCCGACCTGAACGAGGCGGGTGCGGGTGCGGGTGCGGGAGCGGAGGCGAAGGCCGAGGCGGACGCGGCGCCGTCCGACGGACCGACGGCCCTGGCCGCCCTCCTGCGTGCGATCGTCGCTTTCCCCAAACCGGTCGTGGCCCGGGTCACCGGGCACGTCCGGGCGGGCGGCACCGGACTCCTGGCGGCGTGTGACATCTCCGTCGCGGGGCCGGGGGCCACGTTCGCGTTCACGGAGGCGCGGATCGGGGTGGCTCCGGCGGTGATCTCGATGCCGGTGCTGCCGCGTACGGACCCGCGGGCGATGGCGCGGTACTACCTGACGGGGGAACGGTTCGGCCCCCGGGAGGCGGCCCGTATCGGCCTGGTGACGCTGGCGGCGGACGATCCGGACAAGGCGCTGGCGCCCATACTCGACGGCTTGCGACGGGGCTCCCCGCAGGGGCTGGCGGAGTCGAAGCGGCTGGTCACCAGGGAGGTGCTGGCCGCGTTCGACCGGGACACCGGTACGCTCGCTGAACTGTCGGCGCGGCTGTTCGCGTCGGACGAGGCCCGCGAGGGCATGACGGCCTTCCTCGAGCGACGGGAGCCCGAATGGGCGGTGCGGCAGGCGCCCGCGCGGTGAGCACGCGGGCGGGGAACGAGCGGACGACGGCCCCCGGCGGTGGCGGCACGGCCACGGCCCGAGGCGCCACGCCGAAGGCGCCCAAGCAGGACCGCAGCCGGGCGACCCGGCAGCGGCTGCTGGAGTCCGCGGTGACGTGCCTGGCCGAGCACGGCTGGTCGGGCAGCACGGTCACGGTGGTCGCCGAGCACGCGGGTGTCTCGCGGGGCGCGGCGCAGCACCATTTCCCCACCCGTGAGGACCTGTTCACGGCGGCCGTCGAGTACGTGGCGGAGGAGCGGTCGCGCGCGCTGCGGGAGCTGCCGACCCCGGCTTCGGTACGGGCGGGGGTGGAGACACTGGTCCGCCTCTACACCGGCCCGCTCTTCCGTGCGGCGTTGCAGCTGTGGGTGGCGGCGTCCAACGAGCCGCAGTTGGGGCCGCGGGTGACGGCGCTGGAGGCCCGGATCGGGCGGGAGACGCACCGGATGGCGGTCGAACTGCTGGGCGTCGAGGAGAGCCGGCCCGGTGTCCGGGAGACGGTGCAGGGGCTGTTGGACATGGCGCGGGGGCTCGGGCTCGCCAATCTGCTGACCGATGACAGCGCGCGGCGCGAGCGGGTCGTCGCACAGTGGGCCCGGCTGCTGGAGGAAGCGCTGCACGGCTGACGACGGCTGCCTTCCCTATCGGCTTCCTTCCCCTCTCACCCCGTCGAATCACATTCAGCGACATGGATGTGAAGCGGCGGGGTGCTGCTGTGTGTTGCGGCGGTGCCCGGCCCGTGTCCGCAGTCTTGACGCCCCTATAGCCCACTTCTAGGGTGACGCTCGTTCAGCGATCTGGCACGCGTTCACGCACATGAATTGATTGATGCGAACCGAACCAGGGGAGCCGCCATGTCCGGACTGGACTGGGGAGTTGTCGGCGCGTACTTCCTCGTCATGCTGGCGATCGGCCTGTACGCGACGCGCCGGGTCGACAACGTCGCGGACTTCTTCACCGCGCGCGGCCGCATCCCCTGGTGGCTGTCCGGGATCTCGCACCATATGTCCGGCTACAGCGCCATCATGTTCGTCACCTTCGCCGCCGTCGCCTACGACTACGGCGTCACCGTCTACTTCTGGTGGCCGATGACCATCGGGATCGGCGTCGGCATCGGCGCCTTCCTGTTCGCGCCCCGCTGGAACCGGCTGCGCGCCAAGCACGGCGTCAACTCCCCGCTGGAGTACCTGGCGGTGCGCTACAACCTGCCCACCCAGCAGGTGCTCGCCTACAGCGGCGCCGCGCTCAAGGTCGTCGACATCGCGGCCAAGTGGGTCGCCATCGCCGTACTGCTGCAGGGCTTCGCCGACATACCGCTGGCCTGGGGCATCACCCTCACCGGCGTCTGCACCATGATCTACATGGCCTTCGGCGGGCTGTGGGCCGATGTGCTCACCGACTTCGGCCAGTTCATCATCCAGTTCGCGGCCGGGATCGCCATGCTGGTGGCCGTCATGGCGCAGCTGAGCGGCTTCTCGACGCTGTGGACCATGTGGGGCGAGCTGCCGGCCGGCCACGGCGACCCGGTCGCCGGCCCGGTCACCACGACGCTGATCCTTGCCTTCCTGCTGGTCAAAACGTTCGAGTACAACGGCGGCATGTGGAACCTCGCCCAGCGCTACATGGCCGCGCCCTCCGGCTCCCGGGCGAGGAAGTCCGCGCTGCTGTCCAGCGCCCTGTGGCTGATCTGGCCGCTGATCCTCTTCATCCCGATGATCGCGGCGCCGCTGATCGTGCCGGGCATCGAGAACGGCGAGGAGTCGTACATCAAACTCGCCCAGGAACTGCTGCCCAGCGGCATGGTCGGACTGCTGCTGGCCGGATTCTTCTCCCACACCATGGCCATGGTCGCCTCCGACTCCAACGTCATCACGGCGGTCATCACCCGAGACCTGGCGCCCGTACTCGTACGCCGGCTGCGCACCCTGGGCGAGCGCGGCCAACTCCTCTTCGCCCGAATAACCACGGTCGCGTTCGTCACCCTCAGCATGGGCTTCGCGCTCTTCTCCGACCCCGACGGCTTCATCATGACCGTCGTCGTCAGCATCGTCGCCGCCACAATGGGCCCGATCTCCATTCCATTGATGCTCGGCCTCCTCCCCTGGTTCAAACGGCACGGCTCGCTGGCCGCCATCACCTCCTGGGCCGGCGGCATCGCCGTCTGGGCGATCCTCTACTGGGGCGTGGAGGACGCCTCCCAACCCATGACGGTCGGCCTCCCCCTGCTCACCTCACTGGCCCTCTACCTGGCCGTCGGCTTCCTCCGCCCGGTCCACACCACGGCCGGCAACGCCATCGTCGACTCCCTGGGGGAGGACCCCCGAGCGGAAGCCCAGCCGGCGACCCCCGACGCGGCCACCCTCCCCCCACTGGAGCTCCGCTAGGCGGCGGGCGGCCCTACCGCGGTACGGCCGCCCGCCGCACTGCTACTTCTGGCACCCCAACTGCTGTGAGGCGTACTTCGCGGTGCGCTTGGCGAGCCGGAGCAGGTCCTCCTCGTGGTCACCTGACGGCGCGGTGACGGTCAGGCTCATGCCTTGATTCGCACCCATCGACTCGGCCCGCCCTGGACAAGGTAGGAACAGTGCTGCTGCGTGCGCGTCGGAGAAGCCTCCTCCGTATGCGTCCACCCTGTGCCGGTCGGAAGACCAGTCGATGTCGGTGTGTGTGATGTACCTCGCCCAGTCGTTCCGGTCCCCCGCTGTCTCCTTCACCAGAAACCGCACGGCGACCCGGTCATCTGCGCGCACCTCACACAGGAACTTGGCAGACCTCTCCTGGATGACTCGCTCGGCCTTCACCGAGTAGGAAGAAGCGTCCGGGACGATGCGGCGCAGTTCCTCGGTGTTACTCGTCCCAGTCACCGAGGAACAGTCCGCCTCCGTGGAGTCGAAATGGGATGAAGGACCACCGTCTTCTTTCGAAATCAGGGCATAAGACACGAGGGCCACCGCGACAAGAAGAACAGCCACCGCAACGAGCAACCACACTGTGACATTGCGGCGTTCGCCAAGAACCGCCATTGTTCCTCCGTCTACTTCAGAGACTTCACTTGGTCGCTGTTAGTGAATTCAGTGGCCATTGTCTGGCCGGCGACCAGCGCCTCATTGAAGCCGTCTGTGGATCCTGCCCGCACCCAAGTGTCCCAATGGTCCGGCCCGTACTTGTCACCGTCATATCCGTGATACATCTTATTGGTCGACGTGACGTCGTCCGCCTTGGCGTGCGACCAGTAGTCCGATGTCAGCTTCGCCTTCTCGGCGCCCTCGTTCTGCTCGTTGGCCATGTTCCACTCGCTCGGGCCGACGAAGAGTCCGGAACCCGTCAAGCCGGAGATTACTGCGCTGGCGACTGGTTTGACGCCGGTGCGCGCCAACAACACGTTGGTAGCGGTGGCACCTGCACCGTAGCCCCACGTTCCTACTCGGGTCTGCGCCTTCTCGTAAGCGGCGTCGTGGGCGAGCCCCTCGCTTACCACAGCTTCCTGCCGACCGAGTGTGAGTGCCCCTGTGACATATCCTGACTGTCGGCTGACGCGCTCCACGATATGCGCTGCTCGGTCCTTGACATCTGTCTCCGACCCCTCGAACCGTTCGTACGGCTGCAGTTGGGCCTGCACGTCCGGGTCCAAATGGTGCTTCAGGACCGCGTCACCGTAGAGCTTCTGCCCGGCCAGCACTTCCTGGTAGCCCTCTGGACTCTGTCCGAGAGATATCAGGAATCTGGCCACTTTCGACTCGGCCTCTCCAGAGGATCCGAATACCGCTGGCTCCCCGGCGATAGGGAACAGCCGCTCGAGTGAGGTCAACCGCTGGTCCTCGGGCAGATGGGCCATTCCCGGATCCTTTGGGGGCGTGCCGCTTTCCAGGCCTCGATAGATGTCGGGCATGTACTCCCGGGCCATGCGGCCCAGGCTGTCGCCCATTTCCAGGTGGTCGGTGAGGCGGGACGGCTCGTCCGAGACGGCCTTGACGACGTCTTCCATGATTCGCGCCTGGGCGGGGGTGTGTACCAGGGAGTCCGGTTTGGCGCCGGCGACGTGGCCGGTCGCACCGGCTTCCAGCGCGTCACCCATCGCATCGCGGCCTGGCTTCCCGCCCTCCGAGCCGGGGAGCGACTCCCACTCGCGGTCCTTGAACAGGTAGTCGAAGTGGGACTGTCCGCCCTTGCCGTCCGCTCCTGTCTGCTCGTTCGGGTGGCCGAAGAAGTCAGTCGAGGCTTCCGGATTGTGGGAGAGAGCCTTCGTACCGTCCAACCAGTGGGCAGCTTTCATTGCGGAGGTGGCGCGGTAGGGATGAGCGGGCTCTCTTGGCGCAAGTCCAGCTACAGCGGCTCGGACGGTGGCAACTGTGTGGAGGTAGCGCACACCGTCACGAGCGTCCACGTGCGCGACTCCAAGGATCCGCGCGGTCCCGTCCTCTCCCTCCCGTCCGCCCAGTGGGCGGTCTTCATGGAGAGCGTGGCGGAACAGAGATCAAAAAGCTGCCATCGGGCGTGAACTTTCTCGGTGGTGCCGCCATCGAACTCTCTGCAAAACCGCACGTCACCAAGGCGTGCCCGCAGAGAGGGAGAGTATGCGCAAGCTGAAGCGTGCAGCAGTTGTCGGCGCCGGTCTTCTGGCCATCTCGGGTTTCACGATCGGCGCGGCCCAGGCCGCTCCGGCGGTTCATCAGGGCCGGGACCTCGTGGTGCCCGGCAACTCCATCAAGGACTGCCAGGCGTTCGGCGACGCGCTGCAGAAGGAGGGGCTGATCGAGGGCTACGCCTGCATGGTGAACGACAACGGCACGGTCTCGGTCACCCCGTACTACAAGGACTGAGTACGAGAAAGGGCTGGCCCCACCGTCCCCGCCACCGCTACAGGTGGCGGGGACGACGTATGTCGGGGGGACTGCGAGGGCGGGACGTGCCGGCGTGGATGGCTGTTACAGGTTCCGGACAATCTTTCCGGCCAGGGTCGTGAACCTCCGCAGGAGGGGCCGCATCACACCTCCCGTAAGACGCACTCCATGAGACGGGGAGCGCCGGACGGAGAGGTCCGGCGCCGGGAAAGAGGAACCATGACTCGCAAGCTCACTCGCGCCGTTCGCTGCACTGCCGCCGTGCTGGCCGTCGTCGCGGTCGGCGCAGGTGCCACCGCGTGCAGCTCGTCCACTGACGCGTCCTCCTCCAAGGCGGGCACGCACGCCGACGCGGCGAAGGGTTCCTCGGGCGCCGAGGCGAAGGGTTCCTCGGGTGTGAAGGTGAAGAAGGCCGCCCAGAAGGGGTCGCGGACCGACGCGGTGAACACTTCCTCCGCCGCCGGCAGCAGCAAGCGCTGCCACACCGGCGAGCTGGACTTCACCTGGGGCGGCCCGCACGGTGGCGCCCCGGACATGGACGCCGACCACCAGCAGATCGCGACCGTCCAACTGAAGAACGACAGCGGGCGCACCTGCACCCTGCGCGGCTTCCCGGGGGTCCAGCTGGTCAGCAAGTCCGGCGAAACCTGGGACCTGCGCCGCTCCGCGGACACGCCCAGCACCATCACCCTGCATCCCGGTGAGAGCACCGCCGCGGTCAGCATGAACATCCTGCCGGTGCCCAGTGACATGAAGGGTCCCAAGCTCTTCGTGCCGAGCAAGGTCCTGATCACCCCGCCCAACGAGACGACCCACGTCACTCTCGACTGGCCCTACGGCGGCGCCATCCTGGACCAGTCCAGCGCCACGCGTCCCGGCACCTTCGTCAACCCGGTCGTCCTGGGCTGAACCCACCGCTCGGGCGGGGCCGGTCGCTCGGGCTGAACGAGCTGAACACGTCCGGCCCCGCGTACGCGTATCCCTTGGAACACCGAGGAGGAGGACGGGATGGCTCACCAGTCGCGGCCGGAGTCCGGTACGCGCCGCGCAAAGGAGCCCGGAGTGTCGCGGCGGCGTCTGCTGCTCGGCGCGTCCGCCGCCGCGTTCCTGGCGGCGGGATGCAGTGCGGAGAAGAAGCGGGCGCCGGATGAGTCAGGAGCCGGGCGCTCGGGCCGCGGGGTGGCCCCGAGCGGCGCACTGGGGGCCAACTTCAACGGAGACCCCCGCGATTTGAGCTTCGCCCAGTTACGTGGACTCTCCGCGGGCTGGCTGCGCGGCTTCCTTCCGATGCGGGAGGTCGGCAAAGGCGCACTGGAGCGCCAGCGGGCCGTGGCCACGCTGTTGGACGCGCACGAGCAGGGGTACGGCACCGTCCTGTCGTTGAAGTTCCCCTACCACGAGCGTGCGTTCCCCGCAGTCGGCAGCGCGCTCATGGATGCTGAACTCGCGCGCGTGGAGAAGGTGGCGAGCGCCGTGCTGGACAAGGTCGACATCCTGGTGATCGGGAACGAGCCGTTCATCGAGAGTCGCCGGGCCGAGCGCGGCGGCCCGGACCTCAACGTCTTCTACGAGCATCTGGCACAGCACCTTGTCGCGTACCGCAAGAAGCACTACGCGCAAGGCTGCAGGACCCGGCTGTACATGGGTGCGTTGAATCACCTGGACGACCCGGCCTGGCGGACCGCGGCCACCCGTCGGTGGATGGAGTTCGTCCAGGACACGCGGGAGATCGAAGGCGTCGACATCCACCCGCATGTGGCCTCCCTCGACGCCGCCCAGCAGTACCTGGACTACGTGGTCCCACTGCTCCGTGCAGATCAGAGGTTCCTTGCCACCGAGTTCTCCCTGGTGCTCGACTGGAGTGCGCACATGCGGGACAGGATTCCGGCCCGGTTCGCCCGGCGCTACGGCATCGATCCGGATACGCGGGTGTGGGAGCTTCTCCGGAGCGCTGTCCGCAACCCGTTCCCGGAGCGGAAGTGGAACGCCTTCTTGTCCATGTGTCCCTGGTTCAGCAGAAACAGGCACTACCTCGCGGACCAGGTGCAGCGGTTCCGCGACACGGGGAAGCTCGCCGTGGCCACCTATGGCGTGGCACAGGCCGAAGCCATGGTGCGCGACATCGGTCCGGACAAACGGCCGTGGCTGCTCAACAGCCTGTACGCCACCCGGACTGTCCGGAGGCACGCCGACGGCGAGGACGGGCGCACTCAGGCGTGGTTCGAGGACTTCCGGGCTCTGCAGCGTCGGAGTGACCGTCGGCCGGTGGACACGGGCACGACGGACACGTGAGCCCGCGCACGTCGTCCCCGCCACCACACCAGGTGGCGGGGACGCGTGTGTGCGGCGTCAGCCGGAGAAGGCGTCAGCCGGAGAAGCCGTCGATCTCGCGGGGGTCACGCGGGCCGGGGCCCACATAGCGGGCGGAGGGGCGCACCAGGCGGCCCGTGCGCTTCTGTTCCAGGATGTGCGCCGACCAGCCGGCGGTGCGGGCGCAGGTGAACATCGAGGTGAACATATGGGCCGGGACCTCGGCGAAGTCCAGGACGATCGCGGCCCAGAACTCGACGTTGGTCTCCAGCACCCGGTCGGGGCGGCGGGCGCGCAGCTCGGCGAGGGCGGCCTTCTCCAGGGCGAGGGCGACCTCGTAGCGCGGGGCGCCCAGTTCCTTGGCCGTACGGCGCAGCACGCGCGCTCGCGGGTCCTCGGCGCGGTAGACGCGGTGGCCGAAGCCCATCAGCCGCTCGCCGCGGTCCAGCTGGCGCTTCACATAGGCGTCCGCGTCGCCCTCCCGCTCGATCTCCTCGATCATGCCGAGGACGCGGGAGGGTGCACCGCCGTGCAGCGGGCCGGACATGGCGCCCACGGCACCGGAGAGCGCCGCCGCGACGTCCGCGCCGGTGGAGGCGATGACGCGGGCCGTGAAGGTGGAGGCGTTCATGCCGTGCTCGGCCGCGGAGGTCCAGTAGGCGTCGACGGCGGCGACGTGCTTGGGGTCGGGCTCGCCGCGCCAGCGGCGCATGAAGCGTTCGACGACCGTGTCGGCCTTGTCGATCTCCTTCTGCGGCACCATCGGCAGGCCCTGGCCGCGTGCGGACTGTGCGACGTAGGAGAGGGCCATGACGGCGGCGCGGGCCAGGTCGTCACGGGCGGTGCCCTCGTCGATGTCGAGGAGCGGTTTGAGGCCCCAGACGGGCGCGAGCATGGCGAGCGCTGACTGGACGTCCACCCGGATGTCCCCGGAGTGCACGGGGATGGGGAACGGTTCGGCGGGCGGGAGGCCGGGGTTGAAGCTGCCGTCGACCAGCAGGCCCCACACATTGCCGAACGAGACGTGGCCGACCAGGTCCTCGATGTCCACGCCTCGGTAGCGGAGCGAGCCGCCTTCCTTGTCGGGTTCGGCGATCTCCGTCTCGAACGCGACGACTCCCTCGAGTCCGGGTACGAAGTCGGACATCTGGCGGCTCCCTCGTAAAGCGTCGTCAAGCTGTGCTGACGGCGGAACGACCTGCTGGCGTGGGCTGCGCGGGGCAGCGTGGTCTGCGTGCATACGGCGCGTGCGGCGCATGCGGCGCATGCTGTGTGAGCGCGGCGAACGGTTCCGCTGCCGGCGTCTGCGGCTCACGGACCGGGCCGTCACCTCGGTCATGCCCGCCCCGGACGGTGGTCACGCTCCGCTGCCTGTGGCCTGGAGCACGCTGCTGGGCGGAGCGGCAACGATAGCTCTTGGTGTGCGGCCACCACAGCTCTCGGGGCAGGATTCTGTCGGTTCCGGCACCTGTAGGGGAGGGTGAGAAGCGGCACAGCGGCCGATTCCCGTCCGGCAGGTGTGCGGAGGGTGTCCACCGGGCAGACTGTCCGACCGCGGCCTGGATGGATGCTGCAAGATAGCGACGTGCCTCACGCTGATGACACTGCCGAGACCGACGACGCTCCCGACGCGACCGCCCCCGAGACGCCTGTGGCCTCGACCACTCTCGATCCCGCCGCGATGCGCGCCCACTACCGGGACGAAGGGCTCAGTGAGAAGGACCTGGCGCCCGACCCCTTCGCCCAGTTCGCGCTCTGGTTCGCCCAGGCGACAGCCAGCGGGCTGCACGAACCCAACGCCATGGTCTGCTCCACCGCGGACGAGCAGGGCCGCCCCAGCTCCCGCACCGTCCTGCTGAAGCGCTACGACGAGCGCGGTTTCGTCTTCTTCACCAACTACGGCTCCCGCAAGGGGCGGGAGATCGAGGCGAATCCGTATGCCTCGCTGCTCTTCCCCTGGCACGGCATCGCCCGTCAGGTGATCATTTCGGGTGCTGTCGAGCGCACCGGGCGGGACGAGACGGCCGCCTACTTCCGCACCCGCCCGCACGGCTCGCAGCTGGGCGCCTGGGCGAGCGAACAGTCCTCGCGGGTGGCCTCCAGGGAGGAGCTGGACCGGCTGTACGCACAACTCGCGGAGCGCTACCCGGAGGGGGAGGACGTTCCGGCACCGGCCCAGTGGGGCGGCTACCGGGTGCGGCCCGAGACGGTGGAGTTCTGGCAGGGCCGGGAGAACCGCCTGCACGACCGCCTGCGGTACCGCCTCGCGGCGGCCGGCACGTGGGAGATCGAGCGGCTCTGTCCTTGAGGGGACCCGCGCCCCGTACCGCCCCATGGGGCGCACGAAAAGGAAACGGCCCGTGGGCGACTCCACCGCCGGAGGCGGCGGCGTCGGTCGGACGAGTCCGACGAGCCCACGGGCCGGGTGACTGCTGTGGATTGGCCGGCGAACCGGCGTCACGCTAGTGGCGTCGGCCTCAGGCCGCAGCCACCTCACACGTCCGGTGATTGATCATCAGCCGGATCACCTCCTTTCCTGTGTGCTCCACACCGTAGGCACCGCTCCGGTGGGCGGCAAACGAATTTCGGGGCGACAACGATTTCGGGGAACTCCCTGTGGGGTGCGTCACGTTCGAGTTGAATGATCCGTACATACGTCGTGGCGCTGAGCGACGACGCAGCAGACGGGTACGGCAACAAGACGGGCACAGCAACAAGGGGGGTGCCGAGGTGGCGGCTCGATCCGAGACTCACTCCGCGTCGTCCTCGGACGGTGACGGCGGGCCTGACGACGAACTTCTGCTCGCCGCGCTGCTCGACGGCATGGACGCCGCGCTGTGCGCCTTCGACGCCGACGGCGTGGTCACCCACTGGAACCGCGAGGCGGAGCGGATGCTCGGGTGGACGCAGGAGGAGGCCGTCGGCCGCAAGGGCCTGGCGGGCTGGGCGGTGCGCCCGGCCGACGCCGAGGAGGTCGAGGGCCGGCTGCTGGACGCGATGCGTTCGCCCGGCCGTCAGGTGCACGAGTTCGCGCTGCTGACCAAGGACGGCGGACGGGTGCTGGTGCGTATCCAGTCCTCGGGCGTCAGCGGCGCGGACGGCCGTCCCAAGGGCGTCTACTGCGCCTTCAGCGAGGTGCACGCCCAGATCGATCTGGAGCGCTGCATAGCGCTGAGCGAGGCGCTGCTGGAGGACGCCTCGTGGGGTGTCGTCCTGGTCGACGCCGACCTGCGGCCCACCGTCGTCAACGCGTACGCGGCGCGGGCCTTCCGCGTCCCGGCGCGCGCCGGGATGCTCGGCCGCCCGCTGGGCGAACTGCTCGAACAGGGCATGGAGGAGCTGGAGGGCGCACTCCAGCACGTGCTCGGTGAGGGGGCGCCGCCCGCGCCCGCCGAGATCTGGGTGACGCTCCGAGCGCCCAGCGACCGTACGGGCACGGGCCGTACCGGTACCGGAACCGGTCCTGCCGACGGCGAGAGCGGCGACGGCGCGGACCCCGCCTCCGCCCCCGGGGAGGCCGCCGAGGGCGACACCGCCCGGATGAGCGACGGCGAGGGGCGGGCGGCAGCGCCCACCGCGGAGTCGGCGCGCCGCCGCTGCTGGCGCAGCGGCTTCCTGCGGCTGTCCTCACCGCTGGCCGAGGAACCCGTACCGCTCGGCGTCGCCTGGCTCTTCCAGGACGCCACCGACCAGAAGCAGGCCGAGCGGGAGGCGGCCCGGCTGCGCTTCCGCGACGGCCAGTCGCACCGCGCGGCGCGCGCCGCCGCCGAGTGCGCCGACCCCATGGAAGCCGCGTGCCTCCACCTGGAGTTCGCGCTGGCCGGATTCGCCGACCACGCGCTGCTGGATCTGACCGCCGACCCCGGACCCGAGCCCTCGCGCACCCAGGACACCTCGCTGGACGCGCTGCCGCCCCGCGATCCGCGGCTGGTGCGGGCGGCGCTGACACCCGCGGCCGAACGCGGCCGCCCGCCGTTCATCGAGCCCGGTACCGCCAGCGGTATCCCCGTCGCCTACCCGGAAGGGCACCCGGCCCTCCAGGCGTACCAGCGCTGCACCTCCGTACGGGCCAGCTGCGGGGCGCAGCGCGGGCCGGACGCGGCCGAGTGGGCGCGGACCCGCAAGTGGCCGCAGGGCACCGTGCACGGGCTGTGCACGGTGCTGCGCTGCCGGGGCCGCTCGCTCGGCGTCGTCACCTTCCTGAGGGACGCGGGCCGCCGCCCCTTCGACCGGGAGGACGCGGACTACGCGGAGCAGATCGCCACCCACGTCGCGGCAGCCGTGGACCTGGCGGGCGCGCTGGGGAGCGGTCACGCGCTCGGGGACGGTCAGCGGTAGAAGATCCGGTCCGCGTACTCGTCCATGACGTGCGCGTTCCAGTCGTGGCCGCCGTCCACATTGCCCGAGCGCAGCATGGGCGGCTCCACGCCCCGGCGCGCCAGCTCGCACGCCGCCGTGGCGACGATCGCCTGCATCACCGCGCTGGTCACCACCGTGGAGGCGGGCGCGAACGGGGCTGCCACGCCCTCGGCCGTCAGCACGGCGTCACCCACGGCGATCCGGCTGTCCACGACGATGTCGCAGTGGTCCTTGAGGAAGGTGCCGGTGGCGTGCCGGGAGCGGGTCTGCTCCGCGTACGCGACCGAGGTGATGCCCACGACCTTGAGCCCGAGGGCGCGCGCGTTGAGGGCCAGCTCCACCGGGAGCTCGTTGCGGCCCGAGAGGGAGATGACGATCAGTACGTCCCCGGCACGCGCCGGACTGGAGTCCAGCGCTGCGGCCGCCAGCCCGGAGACCCGCTCCAGCGCGCTGCCCAGCGTGGCCGGGCGGACGGCGACCCCGAGTGCCCCTGGCACGTTGAGCAGGTTCATCACGGCCAGTCCGCCCGCCCGGTAGACGGTGTCCTGCGCGGGGAGGGAGGAGTGCCCGGCGCCGAAGGCGAAGATCCGGCCACCGTCGGTCACCGTCTCGGCAAGCAGCTTGCCCGCCGCCTCGATCCCCGCCGCCTCGCCGTCCCTGATCCGGCTCAGCAGCGCGATCGCCGCGTCGAAGAACTCCCGCGCCGCCGTGGTCCCCGCGTCGCCCTGCGCGACCCTGTGGGACTGCTCCGTCTCGCCGGTCTGCTCGCCCATACGCGCCCCTCGCGTCCGTCACCGTGGACCGGGCGAGGTGATCGGACCCGGTTCCGTTCCGTAGTACGGCGCTCACGTTGAGGTCCGGACCTTTCTCCTGTCAACCGTCCGCAGCACGCTGCGGATACCGGCACACGGTCGGGGCGGCGCGGTTGTCGGTGGGATGCGTCAGAATTGCTTTCAGGGCCACCGCACGACTGACTAGGGGCTGCGCAATGTCAGGACTCATCGACACGACGGAGATGTATCTCCGCACCATCCTGGAGCTCGAGGAGGAAGGTGTGGTCCCGATGCGTGCCCGCATCGCCGAGCGCCTGGACCAGAGCGGTCCGACGGTCAGCCAGACCGTGGCCCGGATGGAGCGGGACGGACTGGTGACGGTCGCCGGGGACCGGCACCTGGAGCTCACCGAAGAGGGCAGGCAGCTGGCCACCCGCGTGATGCGCAAGCACCGGCTGGCGGAGTGTCTGCTGGTCGATGTGATCGGCCTGGAGTGGGAGCAGGTGCACGCGGAGGCGTGCCGCTGGGAGCACGTGATGAGCGAGGCGGTCGAGCGCCGCGTACTCGACCTGCTGCGGCACCCCACCGAGTCCCCCTACGGCAACCCGATCCCGGGCCTGGAGGAGCTGGGCGAGAAGGCCGAGGCCGACCCCTTCCTGGACGACGGCCTGGTCAGCCTGAACGACGTCGAGACGGGCGGCGACGGCAAGACCGTCGTGGTCCGCAGGATCGGCGAGCCGATCCAGATGGACGCCCAGCTGATGTACACCCTGCGGCGGGCCGGTGTGCAGCCGGGCGCGGTCGTCAGCGTCAACGCGGGCTCCGCGGGCGGCGTCCAGGTGGGCAGCAGCGGCGAGGCGGCGGAACTGGGCACCGAGGTCGCCGCGCACGTCTTCGTCGCCAAGCGCTGAAGCGCTCCGCCGGGGGCGCGGGGGCGGTGCGAGCAACCACGACGCTCCCGCGTTGGGGCACGTGGTGCTGTGCCCCAACGGCGGGTTTCCGCCAACTCGATGGCGCCGGTCAGGCGGAAGCGAGACGGTTGCGTCCAAGTAGGGCGCACGGAAAGCCGCCCCGGCGCGCGGCGACGCGCCCGCGCGGATGGGCGTCTTCCCAAATTCTTCCGGCCGTACCAGAGTTGCCGGAACACGAGCGGCCGTATGCGTGCCGTGCGACGCCAGCGCCGGCGGAAGGGAGCCATCGATGCTGTGTTCCGCGGGCCTCGGCCTCGCGCCGAGGGTGAGCAGCCGGGGCTCCGGTGCCTTCGGCCTCCGGAGCCCCGCCTCCCCATGTCCCCCCGCGGCAACCCGGAGCCCCGAGCTCTCAGGGTCTGCCGCCCTCCCGGTTCCTGTCTCCCCCGGGGGACGACGGACAACCCCGCAACGTTGTCACTCAAAGGTGGGGTATTCGCCGTGAGCCCCGGCTGTTCGAATAAAGGTTCGATAGTCTGACGCGGCGGTCACAGGAGTGGGGGTGTCACGACGCATGGTGCGACGTATCGATGTGACGGGGGCGGACGGACTCCGTCTTGCCGCCTGGGAGTTCGCCGACTCACCCAAGGCCGGCGCCGGCTCCGAGGCCCTGGCCGACACGCAGCGCCGCAAACCGCCGGGCGTGCTGTTACTGCACGGACTCATGGGCCGCGCCTCCCACTGGGCCGGAACCGCTCGCTGGCTGGCGGACCGCTATCGCGCCGTCGCCCTCGACCAGCGCGGCCACGGCCGCAGCGACAAGCCGAACGAGGGCCGCTACGACCGGGAAGCGTTCGTCGCCGACGCCGAAGCCGCGCTCGAACAACTCGAACTGGCCCCCGTCGCCCTCGTCGGCCACGCCATGGGCGCGCTCACCGCGTGGCAACTCGCCGCCAAACGCCCCGACCTCGTCCAAGCACTGGTGATCAGCGACATGCGGGCCACCGCGCTCGGCGAGCAGTCGCAGCGGGAGTGGGAGGAGTGGTTCAAGTCCTGGCCGGCCCCCTTCGCGACCCTCGCCGACGTCCGCAGGTGGTTCGGCGAGGACGACCCCTCCCTCGAACGCCCACGCCCCTCGCGGGGCGAGTTCTTCGCCGAGGTGATGTCCGAACGCGAGGACGGCTGGCGCCCCACCTTCTCGCCGGAGGTGATGATGCGGGTCCGGGAAGGGTGGGTGCACGACGCGCACTGGGACGAACTCGCCCAGGTCCGCTGCCCCACCCTGGTGGTGCGCGGACTCGACGGGGAACTCGGGCGTGCCGAGGCCCAGGAAATGGTGCGGGTGCTGCCGCGGGGCATTTACGCCGAGGTCACTGAGGCAGGGCATTTGATCCATTACGACCAGCCCGATGATTGGCGCCGCGTCGTCGAACCCTTCCTCCAGGCAACCCTCCCCACAACTGGCACCTGACCCCTTGGTACCCCCCTCTCTTCGGGGCGCCACCGGTTGTGGACGCACGCCCGGTTTGTGTCCCGGCTGCCGCCGAGTGGTCGTGTCGGGAGGCTCCTCCCCCAGACTCCGTCGGGGGGCCCCCAACGGCCCCCCGACAGGTGGGCTTCGCCCCCCTAGGACCCCCCTGCCGCATGGGACCACCCCATTGCCTTTCAAGGCCACCCTCAGTGGTGCGGGTCCTTGGACCGGCCGGTGACGACCCTGCGGGAGTCACCGGCCGGACCAAGGGCCTCAACGATGGGTTGGAGTGGGTGAACGTCTACGGGAATGTGCTGTTGCGGAAGGGGGCTCCTAGGGGGGCGAAGCCCCCGTAGCGGGGGGTGGTTGGGTGGGGGTCCCCCCGGACGGAGTCTGGGGGAGGAGCCGCCCCAACGCCCGTCCGGCGAGGACCCGGGGGTTTGGGGGCGGGAGCCCCCATAAACGGAAGAGGGGCAGAGGGCTGAGCCCTCAACCATTGGAGGCGGCCCTCAACCAATGGCGGCGGCCCTCAACCAATGGCGGCGGCCTCACGGCCGCAGGCGTACGCAATGGTGGGCAGCAACTCATCCACATCGGGCAACCAACGATTGGCCGCATTGGGCTCCCGAGCCCACTGCACAGCCCCCCGCGACCCCACCCGCGTAGGCGGCGCAGCCACCCAGTCCCCCGCCCCCTTGGACCGAAGGTCCAACGCGGTGGGCGACCACCCCAACCGCCGCAGAGTCGCGGGAACCTTCGCGGTGGCGCCCGGAAGGACGAAGAAGAGCATCCGGCCGTCCGGCGTGCAGGTGACAGGTCCCAGCGGCTGGTCCATCCGCTCCAGGCGGGCGAGAGCCAGGCAGCCGACGGCTTCGGAGACCTCCAGCGCGTCGAAGGCGCGCCCCGTCGGCAGCAGTACGGCGGCACGCGGCTCGGTGGCCCACACCCGGCGCACGGTCGTCGCGCTCCCCGTCGTCTCGTCCGCCCAGCGTGCGCGCGCCGGGTGTGCGCCGGGGGCGGGGCACGCGCGCTCGCCGCAGGCGCAGCGCGGGACGCCGTTCACCGTTTCCAGCCAGGTGCCGGGAAAGACGTCCCAGGCCCGCTCCTGCGTGTAGCGCACCGCGTGTTCGAGGGGTGTCGCGGGCGGTGCTGTCCGCTGTCCGGGGATGTGCGCGTCCGTGGCCGCTCCAGAGGTGTCCGTGGTCGCTCCAGAGGTAAAGGCGATGGTCTCTTCCACGACCATCACAACTTTCGTCCCCCGCAGGGGTTACGGGCGCTGAACGGCGCGGTCCGAGGCGCGACGGCGCATGCGTCCGCAGCGCGTCACTGTTTTCACCGGGCAAGGGGCAGGCCGCGCTCATAACGGCGCATGGTGGCAAGTGTGGGGGCGCGTGCACAGAAGAGCTGTCTTGGGTGGGTAGTCCCTCTGCGGCGCATTGTGCTGTGAAGCGCGGGTTTTGGGAGAGCTCACGGGCATATGCGCAAATCAGCCGGCGCCGCGCGGTCTGCGTCAAGCAGTCGGCGCCGGGCCGTGATCACGCCGGGTCTTGGTTGCAGAGAAACCACGGAGGGGGATCGCATGGCCGCCAGGCCGCTCGTCGCGAGGCAGCCCAATGAACGGCTGCAGGCACTCATCCAGGAGGCCGGGTGCTCGAACGCCGGCCTCGCCCGCCGCGTCAACATGTGCGGCGCCGAGCACGGACTGGATCTGCGGTACGACAAGACCTCCGTGGCGCGCTGGCTGCGCGGCCAGCAGCCGCGCGGACGGGCTCCGGGCATCATCGCCGAGGCCCTCGGCCGCAAGCTGGGCCGTACCGTGACGATCGACGAGATCGGCATGGCCAACGGCAAGAACCTCGCTTCGGGCGTGGGGCTGCAGTTCGCGCCGACCGTCGTCGGCGCCGTCGAGCAGGTCTGTGAGCTGTGGCGCAGTGACGTGGGCCGCAGGGACTTCCTGACCGGGTCGACAGTGGCCGCCTCCGCGCTGGTCGAGCCGAGCAGGGACTGGCTGATCACGCAGCCCGATCACCAGGTCGCACGCTCCTCAGGGGCCCGGGTGGGCGAGGCGGACGTGGCGGCCGTACAGGCGATGACCGAGGCGCTCTCCGACCTCGACCACCGCTACGGCAGCGGCCACATCCGCCCCGTGGTGGTGCACTACCTCAACAGCGTCGTCTCCGGGCTGCTCGGGGGCTCCTACAAGGAGGCGGTCGGCCGGTCGCTGTTCGCCGCGGTGGCCCGGTTGACCGAACTGGCGGGCTACATGGCCGTGGACACCGGCCAGCACGGGCTCGCACAGCGGTACTACATCCAGTCCCTGCGGCTGGCCCAGGCGGCTGGGGACCGGGCGTACGGCGGCTATGTGCTGGCCGCCGGGATGAGCCATCTGGCCGCCTCGCTCGGCAACCCGCGCGAGATCGCCCAGTTGGCGCGTGCGGCACAGGAGGGGGCGCGGGGGCGGGTGACGCCGCGCGTGGAGGCGATGTTCCACGCCGCGGAGGCGCGCGGGCACGCGCTGATGGGCGATGCGCGCGCCTGCCAGGCTTCCGTCACCCGGGCGCTGACGGCCATGGACGGCGCCGAGGCGGCGGTCGAGGCCGGGGACGACCCGTCCTGGATCGCGCACTTCGACCGCGCCTACCTCGCGGACGAACTCGCCCACTGCCACCGCGACCTGGGCCAGGCCGAGAGCGCGGCGGCGCGCGCGGAGGAGGCCGTCACCGGGCATCCGCACGGCCGGGCGCGGCGGCGTGCGATCGGGCTGTTCCTGCTGGCCGGAGCGCAGGTGCAGCAGCGCGAGGTGGAGCGCGCCTGCCAGACGGGCGGGCAGGCGGCACAACTGCTCGCGGGGCTGCGGTCGGACCGGGGCGCGGAGTATCTGGACGACTTCCGGCAGCGGCTGGAACCGTACCGGGACGAGTCCGTGGTGCGGGAGTTCCACGAGAGTCTGGAGCCGATCGCCGCGGCGTGAGGGGCCTGGCCTACCCCCGGTGACCGACCGAGCGTTTCGCCTGATTCATCCTTCCTTGGGGACTTCATGGCGACATCAGGTGAAGGAAGGGTGTCCGCACATCTGGGCGCGTGGTCGCCCGTTGGCATGACCCGGTAGCGTGAGCCGACGCTTCCGCTAGCCATGCGAACGAGGAGTCTCGGTGACAACGCACAACGGACGCGGACAGGACGGGACTTCCGGCTCCGCCGGTGACGCCCTGCCCGCCTCCACGACCCCGTACGAGGGGGTCGTGCTGCCTGCCAACGGCGACCCTTGGACTCCTCAGCAGCAGCGCCAGGCCCAGTCCGAGCGCGAGCAGGTGCGGCCCCCGGCCGGGCAGCCGTGGGGCGGTCCCTGGGGCCCGGGCGCCGAGGCGGCCCAGACCGACGACAGCACCTACGGCGGCTACGGCGGCGCCCAGCAGGACGGCCCCGGACACGGCGGCACCGGGCACGGCGGCCCCGGACACGGCGGCCCCGGGCACGGCGGCCCCGGACACGGCGGCCCCGGGCACGGCGGCCCCGGACACGGCGGCCCCGGGCACGGCGGCCCCGGACACGGCGGCCCCGGGCACGGCGGCCCCGGACACGGCGGCCCCGGGCACGGCGGCACCGGGCAGGGCAGCCCCGGCTACTGGGGCGCTCCGCAGCAGGACGAGCCCGGCGGTGCGCTGCCGCTGCCCCCCGAGGGCACCCCGGCCCGCCCCCGGACTCCGCCGTCGGCACCCTCCACCTCGCCGCATCTGCCGCAGCCGCAGTCACCCGGCGGTGCCGGACCGCTGCCCCCGGCCGCCGGGCAGGGCGGCCCTGGCACTCCGGGAGAGATGCCGCCGCCCGCGTACGGGCAGTCGCTGCCCGGCGCGATGCCACCTCCGCCGAGCGCGCCCCCGCCGTCCGCACCCTCGGCCCCGCCGACGCCGCCGCAGGGCGCGTACCAGGGCGGACCGGGCGACAGCGACGCCACCCAGATGCTTCCGCCGTTCCCGGCGGGCCAGCCCGCAGCGGGTTCCGTCGGACCGGACGACGGGACGCAGCTGCTGCCGCCGCAGCAGCCGGGGCCCGCCGCCCCGGTGGGTGGCAGCCCGGACAGCGAGGCCACGCAGTATCTGCCCCCGATGGCGGCCGGTGTGGGCGGCGACTCGGAGGCGACCCAGATGCTTCCGCCGATGTCCGGCGCGGGTACGCCCGGCGCGGGCACGCCCGGCGCGGGCACGCCCGGCGCGGGCACGCCCGACACCCAAGGGCAGGGCGCCGGGGCGGAGGGCACGCGGCAGCCCCTCCCGGAGTTCGAGAACCTCTTCAGGTCCGACGCGCCGCAGTCCGGCCGGGGACAGCCCGCCGCCGGCAACGGCGAGCCGGGCTCCACGCAGAGCCTGCCCGTCTTCGACGACGCGGCGCAGCGGCAGGCCCCGCCACGCGGCGGTTACGGCTACCCGCAGCCGGGCTCGCAGGGTGGCGGCTACGGCTACCCGCAGCCCGGTACACAGGGTGGCGGCTACGGGTACCCGCAGCCGGGCTCGCAGGGTGGCGGTTACGGCTATCCGCAGCCGGGCTCGCGGCAGTACGAGCCGCAGGCCGGTGGGCGGGCGGCGCGGCGCGACGCCGGCCGGGGCCGCCGCGGCATGCATCCCGGGGTGCTGATAGGCGCAGGGCTGGCGGGCGTCGCGGTGATCGGCCTCGTCGTCGGCCTGCTCCTCGCGAACGGCGGTGACGACGACCCCGGCTCCGACAAGCCGAAGGCGTCCAGCGAGCCCGCGGGGGAGAAGAAGTCCTCCGCGGCGCCGGACCCCGCCGAGGCACAGGCCAAGAAGCTGGACGCGCTGCTGGCCGACAGCAACAACAGCCGCTCCGCGGTCATACGTTCCGTGCAGAACATCAGGGCCTGCAAGTCGCTGGGCAAGGCGGCGGCCGATCTGCGGTCCGCCGCCAAGCAGCGCAACGCGCTGGTGCGGCGGCTCGGCGAGCTGAAGACGGACGCCATCCCGCACAGCGCCCAGCTGAACTCGGCGCTCAAGAGCGCCTGGCGGTCCTCGGCCTCGGCCGACAGCCACTACGCGGCCTGGGCGGACCAGGTGGCGCGTAAGAAGGGCTGCCACAAGGGCAAGGCCAAACCGACCCGTCACCTGGCGGCCGGCAACGGGGCCAGCGGTAAGGCGACTGCCTCCAAGAAGAAGGCGGCGCGGCTGTGGAATCCGACGGCGAAGAAGTACGGCCTCGACGAGCGGCAGTACGGCTCCCTGTGAGCGGGCGTGGGCGCGCTGTGAGCGGGTGCGCGGCAGGGCGAGGGGCCGCCGCCCGGGTGCGGTGAACGGAACGTAGGGTCGGTGACCATGCAGCAAGCAGGTTCCGTGAAGTCTTCCCGACGTGGCCGTGGTTCCACCACCATAGGCGGCATGCCTGTCAACGACGTGCCTTGGTGGCGCTGGCGCAGCAACGTGCGCTCGGCGCTGCACATGCTCTCCGACCAGACCTTCCAGCACGAGTGCTGGCTGGCCGGGGTCCCCGGATACGGCGATGTCACGGACGCCGTCTACCGCCTGGTCGAGGACACCTGGCTGGACAACTGGTCGGCGGAGAAATACGTCGGAACGATCTTCCGGGACGCGCAGGAGGCCCAGCTGGTGGACGCCGCCGTGCTGCGGGTGCTGCGCATCATGCACCAGGTCGGCGCCGACGCCCCGGTCGCCTCGTATCTGGAACACCCGGCGTGGCCGGAGGCCGTACAAGCGGCGCGGGAGGCCCATGTGCTGCTCGCCGGGAACGACGGCGAGGACCCGGACGAGCCGCCGCGCTCCCTGGAGGTCCTGGCGATCATGCTCCGGACGGTGTGACCGGGGCACCCCGGGTGATGTGCCAGTCTTGAAGCCATGAGCCAGTCGCACTCCGCCCCCGACAACTCCGCCGAGATCGCTGAGAAGAGCGAAAACGAGCAGGCGGGACAGTTCGTCCTCACTCTCTCGTGCCCGGACAATCAGGGCATCGTGCACGCCGTCTCCAGCTACCTGTTCATGACGGGCTGCAACATCGAGGACAGCCAGCAGTTCGGGGACCGCGACACCGGGCTCTTCTTCATGCGCGTCCACTTCACCGGCAACACCACCGTGGAGAAACTGCGGGCCAGCTTCTCCGCGGTCGGCGACTCCTTCCGGATGGACTGGCAGATCCACCGGGCCGAGGAGAAGATGCGGGTCGTCCTCATGGTGAGCAAGTTCGGGCACTGCCTGAACGACCTGCTCTTCCGCTCCCGGATCGGCGCCCTGCCCATCGAGATCGTCGCCGTGGTCTCCAACCACACCGACTTCGCCGAACTGGTCGCCTCCTACGACCTCCCCTTCCACCACATCCCTGTGACGAAGGACACCAAGGCGCAGGCCGAGGAGCGGCTGCTGGAGCTGGTGGAGGCCGAGCGCGTGGAACTCGTCGTCCTCGCGCGCTACATGCAGGTCCTCTCCGACAACCTGTGCAAGCAGCTGTCCGGACGGATCATCAATATCCACCACTCCTTCCTGCCGAGCTTCAAGGGCGCCAAGCCCTACCACCAGGCGCACGCACGCGGTGTGAAGCTGATCGGCGCCACGGCGCACTATGTGACCGCCGACCTCGACGAGGGCCCGATCATCGAGCAGGAGGTCGAGCGGGTCGGTCACGACGTCACGCCCGAGCAGCTGGTCGCCGTGGGCCGTGACGTCGAGTGCCAGGCGCTGGCCCGCGCCGTGAAGTGGCACAGCGAGCACCGCGTCCTGCTGAACGGCCACCGCACGGTCGTCTTCGCCTGACCGGACGCCCGGCCGGGCCCGGGGCCTCCCGCCTTTGGGCCCGAGGGCCGTCCGCCCCCGGGCCCCGCACGTTCGGCTACAGCCGCGACAGCGAAGCGGTCGCGTAGAGGACGTCCTGGATGGCCTGCGGGTCACCGTCGTGCCCGGCGGCAGCCTCCAGCGGCTGCACATGGCCCGCCGCGAGCTGGCAGAACTCCAGGCCGTCCAGCGCGATATGGGCGACCTTGCCCTCCGGTGAGGCACGGCTGCCCGGGGAGTCGAGCGGGATGTACCAGTCGCCGCCTCCGTCGCCCTCGACCTCCAGATGCAGGGTGCGGCCGGGCGCGCCTGCCGTGGCCAGACCGCGGAACGGGGGCGCGAGCCCCGTGCGGCGCCGCGCCGCCAGCGCGCCGGGCAGCTGCCGCGCTGCGAGATCGACCAGCAGGTTGAGATGCGCCGGACCAGGCGGCCCGTACGGGTAGTCGACGGCTTCCGCGATGTCCTCGGCGTGCATCCAGCACTCGAAAGCGCGGTCGAGGAACGCGTCGCGCAGCGGCAGCGAGAAGTTGCCGTAGGAGACGAGCCGGCCGCGCGCTGTGCCCTCGCCGGTGCCGCCTTCGCCGGGGCCGCCCTCGTGGTCTGCTTCGTCCTGAGCGGCGAGGAACGACACGTCGCGGATCATGGCGTGGCTCTGCTCCCGCCACGGCTCGCGGGCTGCCGGGCTCTGGTGCCGAGCCTCGCCCAGCGACCAGTAGGCCTCCGTACGGCTCTGCGGTCCCGCGTCGGTACCGGTCGGGAGGGCGTCGGCCGGCAGCGGGTCGGGCAGCCCGACGGCGTCGCGCAGCCGCAGCGCTTCCTCCGCGCAGGGCGCGCAGTCGGTCAGATGCGCCTCGACGGCGGCGGTCTCCTCAGGGGAGCAGGCGGCGAGGGCCCAGGCGCCGAGCAGCGAGGTGAGGACCCGGTGATCCTTTAGTTCGCCTTCCGGCGCTGCTTCGGCGGTGCCGATGGCCGGGGAGGGCCGGCCGCGCGTCTGCCGCCCGGCGGGCTGCCCAGGGCCAGGGCCGGCGCCGGCGCCAGGGCCCGAAGGTGTCGGGGGTGTCGGTGGCGTACTCATGGCCGGGACTCCGCGCCGGATCGGGTCATGGCGGGCTGTGTCATGGCGGAGGAGAGGAGTTGGAGCCCCAGCCGCAGCCGGCGGCGGGCCTCGTCCTCGGTGACGCCCAGCGTGCGGGCTGTCTGCCGGTAGTCGTGGCGCTCGAAATACGCCAGTTCGAGGGCGGCGCGCAGGGAGGACGGCATGGAGGTGACGATGTAGTCCGCACGCGCCGCCGTGGCAGCCGTGCGGACCTGCTCCTCGAACCGCTCGGCCTGCTCCGGTGAACACGGGCCGGCGCTGCGCTGCTGGCTGCGCAGCCTGCCGGTCGCGATCTGCTGGGTCAGTGCCGCTATCCAGGACCGCATGGGGCCCTCACGCGGGTCGAAGCTGTGCGGGTTCTCCCAGATGTGCGCGAAGACGTCCCGGGTGGCGCTGTCGGCCGCCTCCTCGTCGTCCAGCACCCGGTGGGCGAGGCCGTGCACAAGCGACGCGAAGCGGTCGTAGAGCTCGCCCAGCGCCGCCGCCTCGCCGCGCGCGAGCCGCTGCTGCATCTTCCGGTCCCAGCGCGGTGGTGTGTCGTTCGCCATGGTGGCCCCCAGCCCTCGGTTCCGCCGTCCGCCTCCGGCCCGCCCCGTCGGTGCCGTTTGCGGCGGTCCCTTCCGCCTCTTGTGATGCCCGTCAACGCCTCGAATGTAGTGCGAGCCACTGACTGCGCACGCCCCTTTCGCGGCAACGTGCGCCCCGGGATGGTTGCCGAGGGTGCAGTTTCCGTCACGGAGTGCTTGGGTCGGGCGGGAACGCGGGGGCGTAAGGGGCGGATGCTGCCGAGCGTTATGGGGGCGTGACCACAAGTTCTCGCCGGTTCCCCTGGGTAATACCGCCGGACCGCTTAGGGTCGATTCCCTGGGACCAGTTTTGGAGGGGTGGGCCAGGGCAGCCGACTGCTGTAGGGCGATCGACGAAGGGGTTGCGGGGAGTGTCGTTGAAGGTGCTGGAGGAGGAGCGGGGCGGGTGGGCCGTGCTCCGGGTCTCCGGTGAGCTGGACCTGGTCACCTCACCCGCGGTGCGGCAGCATGTGCACGACGCTGTGGCGGAGGGGCGCAGAAGCCTGGTGCTCGATCTGTCCGACGTCATGTTCTGCGATTCCAGCGGAGTGGGCGTCCTGATCGCCTCGCGAAGGCTGATGCGGTCCTGCGCGGGGCGGCTGCGGCTGATCCTGCCCGCACGCGGTGCCGAGGACGGCTCGCATGTGAACAGGGTGCTCTCGGCGCTGGGGGTGCGGCGGCTCTTCGACTGCTACCCGGACCTGGCCGCCGCCACCGAAGCGCACACCCCCGCGGGCCCGCTCACGGCGTGAGCCCGGGGCGCGGGAAAGTCAGCCGAATCGCTCCCGCAGCTTGTACTTGAGGACCTTGCGCAGGGTGCCGTTGCGCGGCAGCGCCTCCACCACCTCCAACTGCTCGGGCAGTTTGTAGGTGGCCAGCCCCTCCTCCCGCAGATACGCGGTCAGTTCCGAGAGCGTGAGCCGTCCCGCCCCGGGCGGCTGCTCGACGACGGCGCAGACCCGCTCCCCCCGCTCCGGGTCGGGCAGCCCGATCACGGCCGCGTCGGCGACCGCCGGGTGTTCGTAGAGAAGCTGCTCGATCTCCTTGGCCGAGATGTTCTCGCCTTTGCGGATGATGATGTCCTTCGTCCGGCCCGTGAGCACCAGATGTCCGCTCTCCAGCAGGCGCCCCAGATCGCCGGTGCGCAGAAAGCCGTCCGCGTCGAAGGCCTCGGCCGTCCGGTCCGGATCCAGATAGCCCTGGCACACCGCCTCGCCCCGCAGCCTGACCTCTCCCTCGTGCCCCGGCGGCAGCGGCTCGCCGTCCGGTGTGGTGATCCGGATCTCCATCCCCGGCGGCGGACGTCCCTCGGTGGTGGCCAACTGCTCCGGTGTGTCGTCGGGAGCGCCCATCGTGATCATCGGTGCCTCGGTCATGCCGTAGCCATGGGCGAGCTGACAGCCCAACTCCGCGACCACCTCGTGGTAGAGCTCGGGGGGCTTGGGCGCGCCGCCGCCGACGAGCAACCGCAGGGCGGGAAGGAGTCTGCTGTGCGGCTGCTTGCGCTGTTCGGCCAGGAACATCGAGTAGAACGCCGTCGAGCCGCCCGCCGTCGTCACTTTGTGGCGCCGGTAGCCCGCCAGTGCGCCCGGCATCGCGAACTTCTCGAACAGTACGGCGGGAAACCCGTACAGCAGCAGCATCACCAGATAGTCGGGACCGCCGATGTGCGCGTAGGGGAAGGCGATCGACCCCACGTCGTCGGGGCGGAGCCGCAGCGCGTGGGCCAGACAGGAGCCGCCCGCGATCAGGCTGCGGTCGGTGTGGCGTACGCCGCGCGGCTCGGAGGTGGTGCCCGAGGTCCAGTAGATCCAGCGCACAGCGGTGCCGTCGGCGGGCGGCGGTGGCAGCGCTGACGGTGGACCGGGTGGGGCCTCGGGGAGGGTGTCGTACGCGGTGAACGCGCGCGGGGCGAGCCCGTACTGCCGGTTGATCCGCTCGGCCAGTGCGGCGTAGTCGGTGCCGTGCCACCGGCCGGGGTGTGTGTACCAGTCGGCGCCGGTCGCCCGCAGCGCGAGAGCGACCTCGCGCTCCCGGTGCCCGGGGATGAGCGGCGTCTGCCGTACGCCGAGCCGGGCCAGGGCGAGGGAGAGCACAACGGTCTCGATGCGGGTGGGCAGTTGCCAGGCCACTGTCTGTCCGGGGCGCACTCCCTGCGCGTACAGCCCGGCAGCTGTGCGTTCGGCGCGGGTGCGCAACTGGCCGAACGTGAGGGAGCGGTCGTCAACCGGGTTGTCGGCTGCCTGGATGAGCGCGGGAACGTCCGGGGTGAGCTCCGCCCGGCGGGTGACCAGGTTCCACAGGGTGCGCGAGTTGCCGAGTTCGTATGCGACAGCGGTCGTGCCGGCCGCGTGGTCTTGGGTGGACATGGCGCTCCCTTGGATGCCTGCTGTCGGCCGTGCCGGAGGAGTTGAGCTGACGGGGCTGACCTGACGGGCCGTCAGGTTGTGCGGGAAGCGTAGGAGGCGACGGCTTGTCGGTCCAGAGGTGCGGGGCTAGCCTCTACCTGACGGGTCATCAGATAAGGCAGTGAGCAGGCCGGTATGGCGAGGGGGCCACTCCCGTGACCGAACTACCGCGCATCATCAGCGTCGACGACCATGTGATCGAACCCGCGCACCTCTTCGACACCTGGCTGCCCGCCAAGTACCGGGATCGCGGCCCCAAGCCGCTCACCGCCGGCATCGGGGAGCTCGAGTACGTCGGCGGCAGATACCGGATCACCATGGACCCCGACGGGCCACCGGCCGACTGGTGGATCTACGAGGACCTGAAGTTCCCCTACAAGCGCAACATCGCCGCCGTCGGCTTCGACCGCGACGAGATGACCCTGGAGGGCATCACCCGCGAGGAGATGCGGCCCGGCTGCTGGGACCCGGCCGAACGCCTCAAGGACATGGACCTCAACCATGTCGAGGCATCCCTGTGCTTTCCCACCTTCCCCCGCTTCTGCGGGCAGACCTTCGCCGAGGCGCACGACAAGGAGGTCGCGCTGGCCTGCGTACGCGCCTACAACGACTGGATGGTCGAGGAGTGGTGCGGCGACTCCGGCGGCCGGCTCGTCCCGCTCTGCCTCATCCCGCTGTGGGACATCGACCTGGCCGTCGCCGAGATACGCCGCAACGCCGCGCGCGGGGTGCGCGCTGTCACCTTCAGCGAGATCCCCGCACATCTGGGGCTCCCCAGCATCCACAGCGGCTACTGGGACCCGTTCTTCGCCGTCTGCGAGGAGACCGGCACCGTCGTCAACATGCACATCGGGTCCTCCTCCCAGATGCCCGCCGCCTCCCCCGACGCGCCCCCGGCCGTCCAGGCGTCGCTCTCCTTCAACAACGCCATGGCCTCCATGACGGACTTCCTCTTCAGTGGCGTGCTGGTCAGACATCCGCGGCTGAAGCTCGCCTACAGCGAGGGCCAGATGGGCTGGATCCCGTACGCACTGGAGCGCGCCGACGACGTGTGGGAAGAGCACCGTGCCTGGGGCGGCGTCCGCGACCTGATCCCCGAGCCGCCCTCCACCTACTACTACCGGCAGATCTTCTGCTGCTTCTTCCGCGACAAACACGGCGTCACCGCGCTGGACGCGGTCGGCAGGGACAACGCCACCTTCGAGACCGACTACCCGCACGTCGACTCCACCTTCCCGCACACCAAACAAGTCGCACTGGAACACGTACAGGGGCTGGACCAGGAGACCGTCCACAAGCTGATGCGGGGCAACGCCATCCGGATGCTCGAACTCGACCTGGTGTGAGCCGGCAGCGATGCGGCTCGCGTACACGGAGGAGGAAGAGGAGTTCCGGGCGCGGCTGCGCACCTGGCTCGCCGAGGTGCTGCCCACCCTGCCGCCCCGGCCCGACCCGCTGGACTGGCAGGGCCGCCGCGCCTACGACATGGACTGGCAGCGCCGGCTGTACGACGCCGGATACGCGGGTCTGCACTGGCCGAAGGACGCGGGCGGCCAGGGCGCGACACCCACCCAGCACCTGATCTTCCTCGAGGAGACGGAGGCGGCCGGGGCCCCGTATGTGGGAGCCGGATTCGTCGGGCTGCTGCACGCCGGACCGACGATCGCAGCCGAGGGCAGCCCGGGGCAGCGCGCCCGCTGGCTGCCGCCGATCCTGCGTGGCGAGGAGGTGTGGTGCCAGGGGTTCTCCGAACCGGACGCCGGCTCGGACCTGGCCCGCCTGCGCACCCGCGCGGTACGCGACGGTGACACCTATGTGGTGACCGGCAGCAAGATCTGGACCTCCCACGCCGAGGTCGCCGACTGGTGCGAACTGCTCGTCCGTACCGACCCGGAAGCCCCCCGGCACCAGGGCATCACGTGGCTCGCGCTGCCCATGGACGCGCCCGGCGTCACCGTACGGCCGCTGCGCACACTGGCCGGCTCGCACGAGTTCGCCGAGGTCTTCCTGGACGAGGTGCGGGTGCCCGTCGACAACCGGGTCGGCGCGGAGAACGACGGCTGGCGCGTCACCATGGTGACCCTCTCCTTCGAGCGGGGCACGGCGTTCGTCGGCGAGGTCGTCGCCTGCCGCCGCACCCTGCGGCTGCTCGCCCGCCGTGCGCGGCAGAACGGCCGCTGGGACGATGCGGCAGTGCGCCGTCGGCTGGGCCGGCTGAACGCGGAATTCGGGGCACTGTGGCGACTCATCCAGTGGAACGTCAGCGAGGCCGCACACGGGCTGCGCCAAGGCGGCACAGGCGTACCCGGAGCGGGCGGCTCGGTCTTCAAGCTGCGCTACTCGCAGGCGCGGCAGGAACTGTACGACGCGGCGGCAGCGGTGCTGGGCCCCGCCGCGCTGGACCTGGCGGAGGCGTGGGCACTGGAGCGGCTCTCGTCCCTCTCGTACACCATCGCCGCCGGCACGTCGCAGATCCAGCACACCATCGTCGCCGAGCGCATCCTCGGCCTCCCGAAGGGACGGTGACGGCGCGAATGGACTTCCGGCTGACGGAGGACCAGAGGGCGTTGCGCGACGGTATGCGGCAACTGCTGCGAGCACGGTTCGACCGGGAGGCGTTGCGGGACGCGGTCGATGATGCGGCGGTGGGTGGCAGGGCGGCTGCGGTGGACGGCGCGGCGGTCGGCGGTGGCGCGGCTGGGCAGGTCGACGGGCACGCGGAAGGCGCGGCGTTCGACATCGGCCTGTGGCGCGAGTTGGGAAAGGCGGGACTGTTCGCACTGCGCGCGCCGCAGAGCGCGGGAGGCCTCGGTCTGGGCCTGCCGGAGGCGGTGCTGCTCTTCGAGGAGGCGGGACGGGCGCTGCTGCCCGGCCCCCTGGTCGCCAGCCACCTCGCGGGCAGTGCGGGGCTGGTGGCGGGGGCCGAGGACGGCACGGCTGTGGTGACGGCCGTGGAGGGCACGGGCTGCACGGGCTCGTGCGGCGGTCCGACGCCGCCGGTCGCGCACCTGGCGGCGGCGGACGCCGTGCTGGTGCTCGAGGAGGGGCACACGGTGCGGGTGCTGTCCCCTGGTGAGCTGGCGGCGCGCCCGATGCGTTCCCTGGACCCGCTCACCCCGCTGCACCGGGTGCACGGCCCGCGTGAGAGCGAAGCCCCGGGGGCGTGGCCGGCGCGGGGCACCGGGAGGGAGCAGGCCGTGGACGCGGCGGTGTTGCTGCGGGAGGCGGTGCTGCTCACCGCGGCGCTCCAGCTCGGGAGCGCCTGCCGCACGTTGGAGATGGCGGTCGGGTACGCGCGGCAGCGCGAGCAGTTCGGCCGTCCGATCGGTGCGTTCCAGGCGGTGCAGCATCTGTGCGCCGGGATGCTGGTCCGTTCGGAAACGGCCAGAAGTGTGGTTTACGCGGCGGCCGTCACTGCGGACGAGGACGAGACCAGCGCGGCGAAGCTCCTCGCCGACGCGGCAGCCGTGGGCAATGCACGCGACTGTCTCCAGGTGCACGGCGGGGTGGGCTTCACCTGGGAGGCCGATGTCCATCTGCACCTGAAACGCGCGTGGTTGCGTGCCGAGCAGTGGCGAACCGCTGTGACGGCTGAGGAGCGATTGGCCTCAGCGCTGCTGTGCCCCATATGAGAGTGAACCGCGGATTCATCCGGGAAATTCATTGAGAGCGATTACGCTGCGTTATGGGCGCCTTGTATCCATCCAGTGACGACCGCGAGCGGAAGATCGGATTCCACTCCGGTACGCTCCCTGGGCGCGAGTGCGGCGGCCCCGGTGGCGGCGGGCCGCCGGACGGAAGGCGCGGGTTGGGTCGCCAGCCGACGACGGCCCCGAAGGCCAAGGAACAAAAGGATGTCCACGAGTTTCAGGGCGGGTCGTTCGAGTCCCTGCGCTCGGCGTCGCACAGTATGCCGTGCGTCTACTCCTTTGCGCCGGAATATGCCTGAAGCGCTTGTTGGCATCACTATGAGTCAACCATGCTGTTCTCACTGGAGTCACAATCCGTGACTACATGGAGACGCGAGGCGATGTGTCCGCCAGTTCGGATGGTGTGAGCGGTGCAGGTGCTTCTGGAGCAGTTGGAGATCGGATCCGATCCGACGGAGGTGGGGCGCGCCCGGAGGTGGGCCAGGGCCCGGCTGGCGGGAGCCGGAGTGGACGCCGACGAGTCCCTTGCCGAGACGCTGATTCTGCTGATCTCGGAACTCGTCACCAACGCGGTGGTGCACACCGGCTGTCCGGCCGTGTTGTGCATGCTGCTGCCCCGGCGGTGCGGCGGTGGTGCGGCGCACGAGGCGGCAGGCTCGGTGCGGGTGGAGGTCGCGGATGCGAGCAGCCGTGCGCCACGCCGCCGTCAGGCGGAGGGTGAGGACACCGGTGGGCGCGGTCTCGAACTCGTCTCGGGGCTCGCGGACCGCTGGGGCTGGGAGCACGAGCCGGGCGGCAAGCGGGTGTGGTGCGAACTGGACACGGCGCCGCTGGCGACCGCGGGTTCGGCACCGGCCGTCGGCCGCGAGGCGGGCGGCGGGCGCGCCGAGGGCCGTGCGAACGGTGAAGTGCGCCCGAACGGCGAGGTGCACGCCGGTGCGAACGCGCGTGCGCGAGTCAACGTCGCGGGGGCCGGTGCTGGCGCGTTCGGTTGAACATGCGCCGGGATAAAACGGGCAAAGCCGCCAAAGTCCAGACCAGGTGTTGACGTCTCGTATCGGCTTGATCACCCTTGGGTGGAGCGATTCGTCGTGAGGGGACGTCGAGGTACCTGGGGTTCCTCGACGAGTACGGGTCGTGGTCCGGCGCCAACCTCCGTCCGAGGGCAGGGCCCCGAGCGCCGGAGTCGGGTGGCGGTACGCCGTGCCGTGCTCGGGGCGCGCAAGGGCGCACCGCCACCCGTCCTGCCCGCAGTACCGGTCTCGCCTGTCACACCCGTCCTGCCCGCAGCACCCGTCCTACCCGTAACGCGGCGCTCCGGAGCCCCGCCCGGCTCACAGCACCGCCACCGGAGCCACCGGGGCGCCCGTGCCGCCGGTGAAGGGCTCAGGCTGGGCCGTCAGCAAGAAGGCGTAGCGGCCCTCGTCGGCGCAGGCCGCGGAGAGCTCCTCCAGGTTCCAGTTCTGGCCCTGGAGCATCCCCATCTCCACCAGGTGCAGGGCGTGCACGGGAAGCCACAGGCCCTCGATCTCGGGCGGCACGATCTCGAAGGTGAGGGTGTCGTTGGCCACGGCCGCCACGTCCCGCGCGTGGAACCAGGCGGGGGTGCGCAGCGACAGTCCGGGCGAGGGGTGGGCGTAACCGTGCTTGTCGCCGGCCAGATAGCGGCGCAGCTGTCCCGTACGGACGAGCACGATGTCACCGGCCCGTACGTGGGTGCCCGCGAACTCCTCGGCCGCATCGAGATCTTCCGGTGTGACCGCGTGGCCGCCCGCCAGTTGGTCAACGCCCCGGGCGCGCGCCACATCGAGCAGCACGCCACGGGAGACGACGGGACCGCTCTTCTCGATTCCGCTGAACGCCGCGCCGCCGTGTGCGGTGACGGTGTCGGCGGGGCGGCCGTTGTAGATCCGCCCCCCGTGCGAGACATGGGGGAGACCGTCCCAGTGGGTGGCGGCCTGCAGGCCCATGGTGACGGCGTCGTCGCTGGTGGCGACCGTGCCGGGGCCGAACATCTCCAGGTTGAGCGCGACCATCGTGTGCAGCGGGTTCACCCGGCCGGGGATCAACCCGGTCTGCACCCCGTCCTGCTGGAGCGGCAGCGCGAGCGCGAGGCGGCGGCCGCTGCGGACGGTGGCCACCGCCCGGCGCACCACCTCGTCGGTGACGAGGTTGAGCGTGCCGGTCTCGTCCCCCGCGCCCCAGCGGCCCCAGTTGTTGACGCGAGCGGCGATCTCGGCGAACTCGGGGCACTGTGCCGGAACGGTCATCTGTCCTCCCGGGAACGTCGGGCGGCGTGGCCCGGTCGCACGGGGTCTTGTGCTCGGCGGGCGCCTGCCCAAGAATCTAACGGGTCGTCAGATTTGGCGGGAGGGGGCAGGACGTGGGGAACTTCTTGGCCGGAAAGGTCGTCGCCGTCACCGGGGCCGGCCGGGGCATCGGCCGCGCGGTGGCGCTGGCCTGCGCCGACGAGGGGGCCAAGGTCGTCGTCAACGACTACGGCGTCTCGGTGGACGGCGGCGAACCGCGCAGCGAGATAGCCGAGGCCGTGGTCGAGGAGATCGCGGCAGCGGGCGGCCAGGCCGTCCCGGTCGCCGACGACGTCTCCACCATGGAGGGCGGACAGCGCGTCGTGGGCACCGCGCTCGACAGCTTCGGCCGCCTCGACGGGGCCGTCTGCGTGGCCGGAATCCTGCGCGAACGCATGCTCTTCAACATGACCGAGGACGAGTGGGACCCGGTCGTCGCCACCCACCTCAAGGGGACCTTCACCGTCTTCCGCGCCGCGAGCGCCGTCATGCGCACCCAACGCGGCGGCGCCCTGATCGGCTTCACCAGCGGCAACCACCAGGGCTCCGTCTCCCAGGCCAACTACGCGGCGGCCAAGGGCGGCGTCATCTCCCTCGTCCGCAGCGCGGCACTCGGCCTGCACAAGTACGGCGTCACCGCCAACGCCGTCGCCCCCGTGGCCCGCACCCGGATGTCCGCCAACGTCCCCGTGGAACTGACCGAGATCGGCGAGCCCGAGGACGTCGCACCCCTCGTCGTCTACCTGCTGAGCGACCACGCACGACAGCAGGAGATCACCGGACAGGTCTACACCGTCGCCGGGCCCAAGATCGCCGTATGGGCGCAGCCCCGCGAGCTGCGGGCCGCCTACGCCGATGGCTCCTGGACCCCGCAGCAACTCGCCGACCACCTGCCCGGCACGGTCGGCCAGGACCCGATGCCCCTGCTGGAGCGGCTCAAGGAGATGGCCGAGGCCGCAGCCCGCAAGGACCGCCCCAACGCGTGAGCTGACACCAGGTGGTGGCGGGGACGGATACCGGCCCTGCCCGTGGAGAGGGGGACGAGTGGACTTCGGCTTCACCCGCGAGGACGAGGACTTCAGGGCGGAGGCCCGCCAGTGGCTCCACGACCACCTGGCCGGCGACTTCGCGGGCGCCACCGGAGCGGACGGGCCCGGGCACGAGCACCAGGCCACCGCCGTCCGCCGCCGCTGGGAGCGGGAGCTGGGCGCCGCCGGCTGGATCGGGATCGGCTGGGATCCCCGCCACGGCAGCTACGGCAACCGCACCGCCACCCTCACCCAGCAGGTCGTCTGGGCCGAGGAGTACGCCCGCGCGGGCGCCCCCGCCCGCGTCGGCCACATCGGCGAGAACCTGCTCGCCCCGACCCTGCTCGCCCATGGCACGGCCGAGCAGCGCCAACGCTTCCTGCCCGCCATCGCCCGGGGCGAAGAACTGTGGTGCCAGGGCTACAGCGAACCGAACGCCGGCTCCGACCTGGCCGCAGTGCGCACGACCGCCGTACGCACGAACGACGTACGCACGACCGCCGTACGCACCAGCGCCGCGTGCTCCTCCGGGACGGGCGACGGGGCCGGAGGCTACCGCGTCACCGGCCAGAAGATCTGGACCTCACTTGCCCACGAAGCGGACTGGTGCTTCGTCCTCGCCCGCACCGAGCAGGGCACGAGCGGACACCGGGGGCTCTCCTTCCTGTTGGTGCGGATGGACCAGCCGGGCCGCGTCGAAGTCCGTCCCATCCGGCAGATGTCGGGCACGGAGGACTTCAACGAGGTCTTCTTCGACGGCGCACTCGCCGAAGCCGGGCACCGCGTGGGCGCCGAGGGCGACGGCTGGCGGGTCGCCACCTCCCTGCTGGCCCTGGAGCGCGGGGTGTCAACGCTCGCCCAGCAGATCGGCTTCGCCGCCGAACTCGACCACGTACTCCGCCTCGCCCTGCGTACCGGTGCCGCCGCCGACCCGGTCCTCCGCGACCGACTCGTGCGGGCGTGGTCCCAGCTGCGAGTGATGCGCTGGAACGCACTGCGCACCCTCGGTGGCACCGGCACCGGCACCGGCACCGGCACCGGCAGTGGTGAGGCGGCGGTTGCCGGCGCGCCCAGCGTCGCCAAGCTGCTGTGGGGACGCTGGCATCAGCAGCTCGGTGAGCTGGCCGTGCTGGTGCGCGGGGCCCCGGCCGCCCTCGGCCCGCACGACTGGACGCCGCACCGGCCCTACGAACTCGACGCCCTCCAGCGCCTGTTCCTCTTCACCCGCGCCGACACCATCTACGGCGGCTCGGACGAGATCCAGCGCGACATCCTCGCCCAGCAGGTGCTGGGCCTGCCCAGAGAGGCACGCACGTGACGACGGAACCGAGCACCGCCGCGACGGCCTCCGCTCCGGATGTGCCGGGGCCGCCCAGGGCCTACCGGCACTGGATCGACGGCGACTGGCACCAGCCCGCGCGCGGCCACTACCCGGTCATCGACCCGGCCACCGAGCTGCTGGTCGGCGAGGCTCCCGAAGGGGGCGCCGCCGACGTGGACGCGGCCGTCCGCGCGGCACGCGCCGCCCAGGAGGCATGGGCCGTCACGGACCCGCGCGAGCGCTCCCGGGTGCTGGAGCGGATCGCCGAGTTGCTGATCGAGCGCGCCGGCGCACTCGTGCCGCTGCTGCAGGCCGAGACCGGCGCCACGCTCAAGGTCGCACGCGGTATGCAGCTGCCCACTGCTGCCGACCGCTTCCGGCGCTACGCGCGCGGCGCGCTCGAACCGGACACCGTGCCCCTGGCGCCGCAGCCCGTGGGGCCCAGTGCGCTGGCCCCCGGCGGACTGATCGGCGCCGCCGCCGTACGCCGTCCCGTCGGCGTGGTCGGGTGCATCACCTCCTACAACTTCCCCGTGGTCAACCTCGCGGGCAAGGTGGCGCCCGCGCTGGCCATGGGCAACGCCGTGGTCTGCAAGCCGGCGCCGCAGGACCCGCTGAGCTGCCTGGAGCTGGGCCCGCTGCTCCAGGAGGCGGGGCTGCCGGACGGGCTCTACAACGTCGTCACCGGGTCGGGCCCCGGGCCGGGTGAGGCCCTGGTGGCACACCCGGACGTCGACATGATCAGTTTCACTGGCTCCACCTCCGTGGGAAAGGAGATCGCTGGGAACGCGGGACGAGGGATGAAACGCACCCTGCTGGAACTGGGTGGAAAGGGTGCGGCGTTGGTGCTGGACGACGCGGTTGGCAGGGCCCGCGAGGCAGCACTGGGCTCGGTCACCTCGACCTGGGCGTTTCACAGCGGCCAGATCTGTACGGCACCGACGCGTGTGCTCGTTCACGACTCGCTCCACGACGAGTTCGTGACTGCGCTTTCACGGTACGCCTCCGCACTGACGCTCGGCCATCCCACGAACGAGCGAACCGTGGTCGGGCCGGTGATCTCCGCGGCCCAGCGCGACCGCGTCGAGGCGTATGTCGCCGGCGCCCGGGAGCAGGGCGCGACGGTGCTGGTGGGCGGCGAACGGCCCACTCGCCCGGCCACCGGCTTCTACGTCGCGCCGACCCTGATCACCGGCGTCACACCGGAGATGACCGTCGCCCGCGAGGAGCTGTTCGGCCCCGTGGTGGTCGTTCTCCCGTTCGCGGACGACGACGAGGCCGTACGCATCGCCAACAGCACCCCCTACGGCCTCTACGACTACGTCTTCAGCAGCGACACCGGCCGCGCCTGGCGGCTGGCGGGGCGGCTGCGCAGTGGCAACGTCGGCATCAACACCGTCCAGCGGCACCCGGAGACACCGTTCGGCGGCTTCAAGGAGTCCGGAGTCGGCCGGGACGGCGGCTCGTTCGGGCTGCACGCCTACAGCGAGCTCCAGTCGATCGTCTGGCCGTCGTGACAGGAGGGCCGTCGTGACAGGGGGCCGTCGTGATAGGCGAGGTGCCGTTGTGACGGGCGGGGGCCCGTCGTGTCCCACGACCAGCGGGGCACCGTCGTGACCAGTGGGGTGAGGGGAGCGGGAGTGGCATGAGAGGCGTGATCCTGGAAGGCGGAGAGGCCGAGGTCGTCGACGACCTGGTGGTCCGGGCGCCGGGCCCCGGCGAGGTGCTCGTGGGCATCCGCGCGGCCGGGCTGTGCCACAGTGACCTGTCCGTCATCGACGGAACGATCCCCTTCCCACGGCCGGTCGTGCTCGGCCACGAGGGCGCCGGGGTGGTCGAGGCCGTCGGTGAAGGCGTGGTGCATGTGGCGCCCGGAGACCACGTGGCGCTGTCCACCATCGCCAACTGCGGCGCGTGCCCCCAGTGCGCTCGAGGCCGCCCCACCATGTGCCCCCGGGCCATCGGCAGGCCCGAGCAGCCGTTCACCCGGGGCGGCGAGCCGTTGTACAATTTCGCCGCCAACTCGGCCTTCGCCGAGCGCACCGTGGTCAAGGCCGTCCAGTCCACCCCGGTCCCCGACGACATCCCCCTCACCTCAGCCGCGCTGATCGGCTGCGCCGTTCTCACCGGCGTCGGCGCCGTGCTCAACCGCGCCGAGGTCGGTCAGGGCGAGTCGGTGGTGGTGATCGGTGCCGGGGGCGTCGGGCTCAATGTGCTGCAGGGGGCCAGGCTCGCGGGCGCGTACCCCATCGTGGCGGTGGACGCCGACCCGGAGAAGGAAGCGGTAGCCCGACAGTTCGGCGCCACCCACTTCGTGGACGCCTCACGGAGGGACGGCGCAGGGGGAACAGTGGCCGCAGTCAAGGAGATCCTGCCCAGCGGCGCCGCGCACACCTTCGAGTGCGTCGGCAGCACCGCACTCGTACGGCAGGCCGTCGATCTCCTCGACCGGCACGGTCAGGCGGTGCTGCTGGGGATGCCACCGGCCGAAGCGGAGGCGGTTTTCCTGCCCGCAGCGCTGTTCCTGGACAAGTCCATCCTCGGCTGCCGCTACGGCTCCTCCCGGCCGCCCCGCGACATCGCGCTGTATGCGGACCTGTACCGGCAGGGGCGGCTGCTGCTGGACGAACTGGTCACCCGCACCTACCCGGTCGAGGAGTTCGCAGCGGCGGCCGACGACGCCCACCACGGCCGGGTGGCCCGCGCGGTGCTCACCTTTCAGGACTGACCAGCCGGGGCCTCGCGCCTCTCGCCTCGTCCCTTCGGGATGTGCGTCCCGCTGCCGGGGAGCCGAGGAGCAGCCCTTACCGCTAGGCAGCCGCGCTCTCCGCCTCCGCGCGGAACGTACGGCGGTAGGCGCGCGGGGAGACGCCCAGCGCCGCTTGGAAGTGCTGACGGAGGGAGGCAGCCGTGCCGAAGCCCGCCTGGGAGGCGATGCGTTCGACAGGAAGTGCGCTCTCCTCCAGCAGCTGACGGGCGCGTTCGATGCGCTGCTGATTGAGCCAGCGCAGCGGGGTGACGCCGACCTCTTCGCGGAAGCGGCGGGTGAAGGTGCGCACGCTCATCGACTCGCGCTCGGCGAGTTCGCGCAGGGTGAGGGGGCGGTCGAGGTGGCGCAGTGCCCAGGCGCGCGCTGCTCCGGTGGAGGAGACGCGCGGTTCGGGCACCGGGCGGCGGATGAACTGGGCCTGTCCGCCGTCCCGGTGCGGCGGTACGACAGTGCGCCGCGCCACCGCGTTGGCGACGGCAGCGCCGTGGTCACCCCGCACGATGTGCAGGCACAGGTCGATCCCGGCCGCCTCGCCCGCGGAGGTCAGCACGGAGCCCTCGTCCACGTAGAGCACATCGGGGTCGAGCCGGACGGCCGGATACAGGGCGCGGAAGCTGTCGGTGGACATCCAGTGCGTCGTCGCCCGCTTGCCGTCCAGCAGTCCGGCGGCGGCCAGTACGAAGGCGCCCGTGCAGATGGACGCGAGACGCGCTTCGGGGCGGATGCGGGCGAGCGCCTGGCGGAGCGGTTCGGGCAGGGTCCCTTCGGTCTCCGTCTGGTCCGGCTCATGGGTGGCCGGAACGACGACCGTGTCGGCCTCCCCCAGCGCTTCGGTGCCATGCGCGACATGGATGGGGAAATCGGCGTCCGTACGGACAGCTCCGGGGGTGACGGCACAGGTGACCACCTCGTACAGCGGCTCACCCTCCGGGGTGGCCGCCCGGCCGAACACCTGGTGCACCAGGCCGAGCTCCATCGGAATCACCCCGTGTCTGACCAGTACCGCGACCCGGTGCCGCCCTCGGCGGGTGAAAACCCTCGCTCCGGTGGTCGTGCGGTGCTCCTCCATGCTCATCTGCTCCCGTCCGTCGCCATACCGGTGCCGCTTCCGGTGTCTGCTGCCGCACCCGTGCGGAACGTACGGCGGTACGCGCTCGGTGAGACGCCCAGCGCTGCCTGGAAGTGCATCCGCAGTGTCGAAGCGGAGCCGAAGCCCGCCCGGGCGGCGATCCGGTCGATGGACAGATCGCTCTCCTCCAGCAGGTGACGGGCGCGCTCGACGCGCTGCTGAGTGAGCCACTGCTGTGGGCTCATCCCGACCTCTTCGCGGAAGCGGCGGGTGAAGGTGCGCACGCTCATCGACTCACACGCGGCGAGTTCGCGCAGGGTGAGGGGGCGGTCGAGGTGGCGCAGTGCCCAGGCGCGCGCCGCTCCGGTGGAGGAGACGCGCGGTTCGGGGACGGGACGGCGGATGAACTGGGCCTGCCCGCCGTCCCGGTGCGGCGGTACGACAGTGGTACGGGCGACCGCGTTGGCCACGGCAGCGCCGTGGTCCCGTCGGATCATGTGCAGACACAGATCGACGCCCGAGGCGATGCCCGCAGAGGTGAGGACGGAGCCCTCGTCGACGTAGAGCACGTCGGAGTCGAGCCGGACGCTCGGGAAGAGGCGCTGGAAGCGCTCGCTGGCGCGCCAGTGTGTTGTGGCCCGCTTGCCGTCCAGCAGTCCGGCGGCGGCCAGTACGAAGGCGCCCGTGCAGATGGACGCGACCCGGGTGCCGGGACGGATGCGGGCGAACGCCTCGGTCAGCCCGGGGTTCATCGCGCCACGGTCGTACGGCTCGTCCCTGTCGTGCGCGGCCGGGACGATCACGGTGTCCGCCTCGGCCAGCGCCTCGGTGCCGTGGTCCACATTGACGGTGAAGTCGCCCTCCGTGCGGATCGGGCCAGGGACGACCGCACAGGTGACGACCTCGTACAACCGCTCACCGGTGGCCGACCTCGCCCTGCCCATCAGGGCGTGCGGGATGCCCAGTTCGATCGGCAGCAGACCGTGCCGCACCAGGACGGCGACCTTGTGCAGTCCGGGGCGGGTGAAAACAGCCATGGCCCGATCCTCGCACATGGTGGCTCTCGGGCCACTCGATCGGCCCGTCACCGTCGCACAGGCTGGTCCGCGTGACTGAGACCCTCTCCCCGAGGCCGTCCGGGAAGGGCGGCGCCGACCCCGTTGAACCGCTGTCCGAACCACGCCCTGCCGGCTCGCTTTCGCCCGGTTCACCATCCGCCGGTTCGGCTCCTCACGGCTCGCGTGTGCACCGCGCCTGGTGGGTCGCCCTGGTGTGCTTCGTCGCGCTCGTGGGCGCCGCCGGTTTCCGGGCGACACCGAGCGTTTTCATCGACCCTCTGCACCGGGAGTTCGGCTGGTCGCACGGCACCATCTCGTTCGCCGTCGGGCTGAATGTGCTGCTGTACGGGCTCACCGCGCCGTTCGCCTCGGCGCTGATGGAGCGCTACGGCATACGCCAGGTCGTCACGGCGGCGCTGCTGTTGATCTCGGCGGGCAGCGGGCTGACCGTCTTCATGCACAGCGAGTGGCAACTGGTGCTCTGCTGGGGGCTGCTGGTGGGCGTCGGCTCGGGCTCCATGGCGCTCGCCTTCGCCGCCACAGTGGCCAACCGCTGGTTCGTCGCCAGGCGCGGCCTGGTCAGCGGCATCCTGACCGCCGGAAGCGCGACCGGGCAGCTGGTCTTCCTCCCCCTGGTTGCGCTGATGGTGGAGGGCCCGGGCTGGCGCACCGCCTCCCTGGTGGTGTGCGGTGCGGCACTCGCTGTGGTGCCGCTGGTGGTGTGGCTGCTGCGGGACCGCCCCGAGGACGTGGGGCTGCGTCCGTACGGTGCCGGTGCCGACTACGTGACCCCGCGCACTGATACGACGGGCGCGCTGCGGCGCACCCTGTCGGTGCTGCGCACGGCGGCCCGCACCCGGGTCTTCTGGCTGCTGGCCGGGACGTTCGCGATCTGCGGCGCCTCCTCCAACGGGCTGATGAGCACGCACTTCGTGCCTGCCGCACACGACCACGGGATGGCCGTTCCTGTCGCGGCTTCCCTGCTGGCCCTCATCGGGGTGCTGGACCTGGTGGGCACGGTCTGTTCCGGCTGGCTGACCGACCGGTTCGACGCGCGCAGGCTGCTGGCGGTCTACTACGGGCTGCGCGGGCTGTCCCTGCTGGTGCTGCCGCTGCTGTTCGCCGCGAGTGTGCAGCCGCCGATGCTCTTCTTCATCGTCTTCTACGGACTCGACTGGGTCGCCACCGTGCCGCCCACCATGGCGCTGTGCCGTGAGCACTTCGGCGCCGACGGTGCGGTCGTCTTCGGCTGGGTGCTCGCCTCGCACCAGGCCGGTGCCTCGCTGATCGCCTTCCTGGCGGGGCTCGTACGGGACGCCACCGGGTCGTACGACATGGCGTGGACCGGCACGGGCGTGCTGTGCGCCATGGCGGCACTGATGGCGCTGGTGGTGCAGCGCCGCACACAGCCGGAGGCGGGGGCACCGGCGCAGCAGGCGGAGTGAGCTGCGGCGGGGTTGAGCCGTGGCGGGGTGAGGCGTGGCCGGAATCTTTCACTAGCCGTCCATCCGGCCACTCGTTTCGGTGCTCACCCGGGCGCATGCTCAGTGGCATGAAGACGCTGTGGATTTTCGCCCACCCGGAAGCCCGCTCCCTGAACGCCGTACTGCGTGACACCGGAGTGGCCGCGCTGCGGGAAGGCGGCCATGAGGTGAGGGAGTCCGATCTGTACGCGATGGGCTGGAAGCCGGTCGTCGACGGTGCGGACTTCCCCGGCGGACAGCGGCCGGGGGAGCGGCTGCTGGTCGGGGACGCGCAGGAGGACGGCTACCTCACCGGCGGCCTCAGCCCGGACATCCGCGCCGAGCAGGAGAAGATCGAATGGGCCGACACCCTGGTCTTCCACTTCCCGCTGTGGTGGTTCGGGCCGCCCGCCATCCTCAAGGGCTGGTTCGACCGGGTGCTGGTGCAGGGCTTCGCGTTCGGAGTGCGGGACGAGGCCGGCCGCGTCCGGCGGTACGGGGACGGCGGGCTGGCCGGGAAGCGCGCCATGGTCGTCACCTCGGTCGGGGCACGGCGTTCCAGCTTCGGCCCGCGCGGTATCCACGGGTACGTCAACGACGTGCTCTTCCCGCTGCACCACGGCACGTTCTGGTACACGGGCATGGCGGCGCTGCCCCCGTTCGTCGTCTACGGCGCCGACCGCGCGACCGAGGCGGACGTCAAGGAGCGTCAGGAGGAGCTGCGGGAGAGGCTGCTCGGCCTGGACGCGCTCGCGCCGCTGCCCTTCCGGTACGAGGCGGGCGGCGACTACGACGCCGATCTGGTGCTGCGCCCGGAGCTGGCACCCGGCCGGACGGGACTGGAGGTGCACTCCGCGTGAGCGGGAGCGCCCCTTCCCGACGGTCGCCGGTGGTCAGCTGCCGGCGTCCAGGGGTGCGAAGGTGCCCAGCTGTCCCCGGTGGAATATCAGCGGCTCCTGCGCGTTCTCGGCGGTGTCCAGGGCGCGGACCCGGCCGACGACGATGAGATGGTCGCCGCCCGTGTGCACGGCGTGGATCTCGCAGTCGATCCACGCCGCCACGCCCTCCAGCAGTGGCGAGCCGGTGACCGGCGCGGGGGAGTAGGAGACCCCGGCGAACTTGTCGGCACCGCTCACCGCGAAGGCGCGGCACAGCTCGCCCTGGGAGGCCGTGAGGACGTTCACGCAGAAGACGCTGGCGCGGGCGATCCGGGGCCAACTCGTGGAGGCGCGGCCCACCATGAAGGAGATCAGCGGCGGCTCCAGCGAGAGGGAGGCGAACGACTGGCAGGCGAACCCGGCCGGGCTCTGCTCGCCTTCGGCCGCCGGAGCGGTGACCACGGTCACCCCGGAGGCGAAGCCGCCCAGTACGCGGCGGAAGTGGGCCGGGTCCACGGGGGCGCGTTCGTCCTCGCGCACGGCGCGCAGCTCGGGCCGGGGGAGCGCGCCGGGCTCCGCGGCCCGCTCGGTGCCGCGCCGGGTCTCCCGGGAGCCGCGCGTGGCGCGTGGCGACGGTGCGCCTGCGGCGCGCAGGTAGCGCACCGCGGTGGCTGCCATTCCAGCGTGTCCCATCATGGGTTCATTGCACCTGATGCTTCGTCAGATCGGAAGGTCCGGACTGTCCTGGTCACCGGGCCGCGCTCGGCGCTCGGCAACTCCAGCGTAACCATGGCGCTCTACCGTCCCTCGAAGCCGGGTTTGCGCCGCTCCGCGAAGGAGGCCACGCCCTCCCGCGCGTCCCTGGTGGCCATGTTGATCTCCTGCGCCCACGCCTCCGCCGCGAGCGCGGCCGCACGGTCCCCGTCCAGCGAGGAGTTGACCAGCCGCTTGGTGAGCGCCAGCGCACGGGTCGGCCCGGCCGCCAGCCGCCCGGCCCACTCCCGAGCCGTCCGCTCCAAGGTGTCGGCGGGCACCACCCGGTTGACCAGGCCGAGACGTTCGGCCTCGGACGCGGGCAGCCGGTCCCCGAAGAACATCAACTCCTTCGCCCGCTGCGGCCCCACCAGCCTGGGCAGCAGATAGGCGCCTCCGCCGTCCGGCACCAGGCCCCGGCGTACGAAGACCTCGGCGAACGACGCCTCCTCGGCGGCCAGCACCAGGTCGCAGGCGAGCGCGAGGTGGCAGCCGAGCCCCGCCGCTGTGCCGTTGACCGCCGCGAGCACCGGCTTCTCACAGTCCAGCACGGCCGTCACCAGCCGCTGCGCACCCCGTTCGAGCGTACGGGCCACATCGCCCGCCACCCGCTCCCCGCCGCCCGGGGCGCCTTTGAGGTCGGCACCCGCGCAGAACCCCCGGCCCCGCCCGGTGAGGACGACAGCCCTCACTCCCGGGCTCGCCGAGGCGTCGGCCAGCAGACCGATGAGGCGCTCGCGCTGCTCCAAGGTCAGCGCGTTCAGCGCGTGCGGGCGGTCGAGAGTGATCCACGACACGGCGTTGTCAGTGGCCTGCGCTACAACTTTTTCCAGGGACTCGTCCAGGACTTCCGGGGCCGTCAAGGGTGCCCCGGGGGACGGATCACGGGGGGAGGACGTCAACGTGCAGCTCCTTTCACGGGCGCCGTGGCGCCGCTCGGTGCCGGGCGGCCGCCGCCGGGGCTCAGCGGCAGACGGCCAGCGCGTCGAGCGCCACCGCGCCCTGCCCGCGCTCCAGGACGACCAGCGGGTTGATATCCAGCTCGGCCAGCCCGCCGCCACCACTCCCGGTGCCGGTGCCGGTGCCGGTGCCGGTGCCATGGCCCGGGCCGGGGTCGGCCCTGCCCAGCTCCAGCGCCATCCGCTGCACCCGCAGGACGACCTCGACCAGCGCGTCCACATCGGCGGGCGGCCTGCCGCGCACGCCCTCCAGCAGCGCGGCGCCCCGCAGTTCCCCGAGCATCGCGCGTGCCTGGTCCTCACCGAACGGCGGGACCCGCACGGCGACATCCCGCAGCACCTCGATCAGGACGCCGCCCATCCCCACCGTCACGGTCGGCCCGAACAGCTCGTCCTGGGTGATGCCGACGGCCATCTCCACGCCCGGGGCGACCAGCTGGCACACCAGCACGCCGTCCAGCTCGATCTCCTCGACGCGTGCGATCTCCGTCAGCTCCCGGTAGGTGTCGCGCACCTGGCTGGCCGAGGTGAGCCCGAGGCGGACGAGGCCGTACTCGCTCTTGTGCGCGAGCTGCGGTGCGGACGCCTTCATCACCACCGGGTAGCCCACCTGCGCCGCCGCGCGCACCGCGCCGGCCGCGCTGGTGCACAGCTGCTCGCGCGGTACGCGAATCCCGTACGCGCGCAGCAGTTGCTTGCCCGCGTGCTCGCTCAGCTGATGTCCAGGGCGCAGCAGTGCCTGGGCCTTGCGCAGCGAGGGGGAGGCGGTGCGGGGCGCCTCGTCGAAGGGCGAGCGGTAGGCACGGGTGAAGCGGTGGTGGTCGAGGTAGGCGCGGACGGCGCGCACACAGTTGCCGAAGGTGCGGAAGGTCGCCACCCGGGAAGAGCCCAGCAGGGTGTGCCGGTAGGCGTCCTCGGTGCCGACGGGGGATCCCCATATGACGCAGACCGGTTTGTCCGTCTCCTCGGCTGCGGCAACCAGGTCCCTGGCCAGCTTGTCGCTCATCGGGGGGAAGGGGCCGGTGATGGGACAGACGAGCACCCCGACGTCCGGGTCGGCCAGCAGCGCGTCGATGATCTTGCGGCCGCGCCAGTCGCCCACCGGGTGCCCGCCGCTGTCGACGGGGTTGGCGACCGAGAGGTCAGCGGGAATCCACTGGTGCAGCTCGGCCTGCTTGGCGGCGGAGAGAGCGGGCAGCCGCAGCCCCTCTGCGGTGGCCAGGTCGGCGAAGTGGGCCCCGGTGCCGCCCGAGATGGCATAGACGGCCACTCCCTCGGCGCGCGGCGGCCGGGCGCGGGCCAGCAGCGCGGCGGTGTCCTGGAGCTCGTCCAGCCCGGCCACGCGGATGACGCCGAACTGCCGCATCGCCGCGTCCACCGTGACGTCCGCTCCGGTGAGCTTCCCGGTGTGCGAGGCGGCGGTACGCGCACCGGCCTCGGTGCGGCCCACCTTCACGGCGACGACGGGCACACCGCTGCGCGCGGCACGGTCGGCCGCCAGCAGAAAGCCGCGGCCGTCCTTGAGCCCTTCCACATACGCGGCGACGGCCCCGACCTCGGGCAGGGTGGCGAAGTAGGAGAGGAAGTCGGCCGTCTCCAGGTCCGCCTCGTTGCCGGTCGGTGCCCAGTGCGAGAGACGGATGCCCAGCTCCTGGAGGGCGAAGAGGGGGCGCCCCTGGTGGCCTGACTGTGTGATCAGCGCGATGGCGGGCCCTTCGAGGTCGTCGCGGAAGTGCTCGAAGGCGTTGAGGTTGGTGTTCGGGCCCAGGAGCCGCACCCCGGAGCGGGCGGCGCCCTCGGCGAGCCGCACCTGCGCGGCCCCGCCCTCCTCGCCCGTCTCGGCGAAACCGGAGGCGAAGACGACGGCGAACCGGGTCCTGGTCCCGGCCAGCTGCTCGACGACGGGCAGCGGGTCGGCGACGAGCAGTACGGCCACGTCCACCGGCTCGGGCAGCGCGGCGACGGTGGGGACGCAGGGCAGTCCGAACACCTCGCGGCGTTGGGGATGCACCGGGTGCAGACGGGCACCGACGCGCTGGGCCCACGCCAGCAACTGGCGGGTGATGCCCGCGTTGGGGCGGCTCTCGGCGTCCGAGGCGCCGACGACGGCCACGGCCTCCGGGTGGAAGAACCGGTCCAGGTCGGGCACGGGCGCGTGCAGCGGGCGTCCGCTGACATCGAGTGCGACGTCGGCGGCGCCGTCGGCGCTGCTGTGCACGGCGCCGCCGGTACGCCCGCCGCAGGCCAGCACCCGGGCCGAGCGGGGGGTCATGGTGAGGGTCCCGTGAGTCGATCCGAGCATGTTCTCTCGCCCACTCCCGTGTGGTGGCCTGCCGGGGACTGGCGCCTCCCTGGAACTGACGCTCTGTCAGATTACTGAATTGACACTGCGTCAGTAACCCCCTGGCGGTGGCCCGGCCTCACCCGGCCCCACTCGGCCTCACCCGGCCCCACTCGGCCTCACCCGGCCCCACTCGGACTCACCCGGCCCCGCCCGGCCTCGCCCCGCCTCACCCGGCCGCGCGCGCCACCGCCCTGGCTATCCGGCGGGCGTCCAGGGCGAGTTCGCGCAGGCCGCCGCTGAGCGGGTTGGAGAACCCGTTGAAATACAGGGCGGGAGCCGCGGGGTGGGTGCGGCGACCGTGGACGCGGGGCACCCCTCGGGAGTCCAGCACTTCCAGGTGGCCGACCAGCTCATCGAGACCGCGCCGGTACCCGGTGGCGGCGATGACGACTTCGGGCGTCACCGTGTCCCCGTCGGCCAGCAGCACCTTGCCGTCCTCGAACGACTCGACGGCGGCCACCGGCTCGACCTTCCCATGCAGCACCGCGTCCACCAGGCCCACGTCGAGCACCGGGACGGCGCCCTGCCGCGCCCGGGTGTACAGGCCGGCGTCGGGGCGCGGCAGCCCGTAAGGGGTCAGGTCCGGCACGGACAGCTTGGTCAGCGGCGCCGCCATGCGGTCCACCAGCCGTACCGGCAGCCTCCGGCACAGGATGGCGCTGCGCTGCGAGGGCCAGCCGAGGGTGGAGCGTCGCAGGATGTGCGGTGGCGTCCGGACGGCGAGGCGGACGCGCCCGGCGCCGCCCTCGGCCAGATCAGCGGCGATCTCGGCGCCTGTGTTGCCCGCGCCCACCACCACTACGTCGCGGCCCGCGTAGGGCGCGGGGGAGCGGTAGCGGGAGGCGTGCAGCAGTTCGCCGGTGAAGCCGTCGCGGCCGGGCCAGTCGGGCAGGTGCGGGGTGTGGTTGTAACCGGTGGCGACCACGACGGCGGGCGCGGTCAGCCGTCGCCCGCCGTTGGCGTGCAGCACCCATTGCCCGCCTTCGGCGGCCTGTGCGCCGTCGGCTCGCTCCAGCCTGTGCACCTCGACGCCCGTTGCCACCTCGATCCTGTGGTGTGCCGCGTACCGCTCCAGGTAGCGCACGAGGTCGTCCCGGGCCACCCAGCGCCCGTACGCGCGGGGGATGGGCAGGCCCGGGAGCGCGGAATGGGTCCGCGCTGTGTGCAGCCGCAGCCGGTCGTAGTGGCCGCGCCAGGACGAGCCGACGGTGTCGGACCGCTCCAGTACGACCGCGCTGATGCCGCGCTCCCGCAGGGCCGCGGCGGTGGCCAGGCCCCCGGGCCCGGCCCCGAGAATGTGGACGGGTGTGCCGCTGTCGGACATGGGCATGACGACCATCCTAGGTCGGTGGGTCCACCCTTGCGGGCTTACGCGGCAGCGGCTAGAACTGACGCAGCGTCAGGTCGAGCGGGAGGTGCGGCTCCATGGGCGGAACACCGGGTGAGGCGGCACCGGGGGCGCGGCAGCGGTTCGACCTCCCCGGCGTCGACGCGTTCACCGCTCCGTACTGGCGCGCTGCGGCAGCGGGGCGGCTCCTCATCCGCCGCTGCGGGGCCGAGGGGTGCGGCGCCGCGCATCACTACCCGCGCGAGTTCTGTCCGCACTGCTGGAGCGAGGACGTCGACTGGGAGGAGGCGGACGGACGGGCGACGCTCTACACCTGGTCCGTCGTCCACCGCAACGACCTGCCGCCGTTCGACACACGTGTTCCGTACGTGGCCGCCGTCGTGGAGCTCGCGGAAGGGCCCCGGATGATGACGGAGATCACCGGATGCCCGCCGGAGTCGCTCCGGGTGGGGATGGAGCTCAGGGTGGCCTTCCGCCGTGCGGGCGGCACGGAGGCAGAGGCCGAGGAGGGCGCCCGGGAGCGGGAGCGGGGGAGCCCCCCGGAGCCCGTCGTGCCGGTCTTCCGGCCGGCCCCCGGCCGGCGCGGATAGTCGCTGGCGGCATCGGGGGCGCGTGCCGCATCCTGGGCCGGTGCAGATCCGAACAGCCACCGAGGCCGACTGGCCCGCCATCTGGCCCTTCTTCCAGCGCATCGTCGCCGCGGGGGAGACCTACACCTATCCCCGCGACATGGCGGAGCCGGACGCCCGCGGCACGTGGATGCTCCAGCCGCCCGGCCGCACCGTGGTGGCCGTGGACGACGCCGGGAGCGTACTGGGCTCCGCCAAGATGAACCCCAACCACATGGGCGGCGCTTCGCACATCGCCGGGGCCAGCTTCATGGTCGACCCGGACGGCGGCGGCAAGGGGGTCGGCCGGGCGCTGGGCGAGCATGTGCTGGAGTGGGCTAAGCGGGAGGGCTACCGGGCGATCCAGTTCAACGCCGTGGTGGAGACCAATACCCGTGCCGTCGCACTGTGGAAGTCGCTCGGTTTCGAGATCGTCGGCACCTTGGAGGAAGGCTTCCTGCACCCGAAGCACGGCTATGTGGGCCTGCACATCATGTACCAGCGCTTCTAGGCCCGCTGTGTCGCCGGGTCGCGACTGGCGGCGGCCTCATGGGTGCCCTCAGTCACGCCCCAGTACCACCGTTCCCGAGGAGCAGAACCAGCCGCCTGTTCCGGAGGCGACGGCCAGTTCGGGCAGTGTGCCGTCCCGTCGGCGGACCTGTCGGCCCTCGCCCGCCTCGCCGCGCAGTTGGCGTACCGCCTCGACCAGCAGGAACAGGCCGCGCATACCGGGATGGCAGGCGGACAGACCGCCGCCGTCCGTGTTGACCGGCAGCTCGCCGTCGCGCAGCAGCCGCCCCTGCTCGACGAGCGCGCCGCCCTCGCCCTTGGCGCAGAAGCCCAGGTCCTCCAGTGTCACCAGGGTCATATAGGTGAAGGCGTCGTAGATCTGCGCCAGGTCGATGTCCTGCGGGGTGACTCCGGCACGCGTGAACGCCGCACGTCCTGAGGCGGCTGCCGGGGAGACGGTGAAGTCCTCCCACTCGGACATCGTCGTATGGGAGACCGCCGTGCCGGAGCCGAGAATCCACACCGGCTCGGTGGCCAGGTCGGGCACCAGGTCCTCGGCGACGAGCAGTACGGCGCAGCCGCCGTCCGAGCGCACACAGCAGTGCAGTTTGGTGAACGGGTCGGCGATCAGCGGTCCGGACAGTACGTCGTCGACCGTGATCGGTTCGCGGTACAGCGCCTCCGGATTGGCCGCCGCGTTGGCGCGGGCCTGGACGGCGACCTGGGCGAGCTGTTCGAGGGTGGTGCCGTACTGGTGCATGTGCCGCCGGGCCGCCATCGCGTACTTGGCGACGAGCGTGTGCCCGTACGGCACCTCGAACTGCAGGGGACCGTGCGCACCGAAGGACAGGTTGGCGGTGCGGCGGCGGGCCTTGAGATCGGCACGCGCTGTCGAGCCGTAGACGAGCAGCACGGCGTCGGCCCGGCCCTGCGCGACGGCGTCGGCCGCGTGGGCCGCCATCACCTCCCAGGTGGCGCCGCCGACGGAGGTCGAGTCCACCCAGGTGGGCCGCAGACCCAGATACTCGGCGACCTCCACCGGCGCCAGGGTGCCCAGTCCGGCCGAGGCCAGACCGTCCACCCGGGAGCGGTCGAGCCCGGCGTCGGCCAGGGCGCGGCGGGCCGCCTGTGCGTGCAGTGCGTACGGCGTCGCCGTCTCGGCCCGCTCCGTGTCGACCTTCCCGGTGTCGGAGAGAGCGACTCCGGCGACCGCGACGCGGCGGCCGGTGCGATGGATGCTGCGGGTGTCGGCGACCGGCATGGAGCTGACGGTACATCAGCTCTGTGCTCCGACGGCAGGGTGCGTGCCTCGACGGCAGGGTGCGCGGCTCTGGGCTTCCCGCCCGGCCCTCTCTAACATGACGCCTCGTCAGTTCACCGTCTGTCCCGAGGGGGCGCCGCCGATGGATACCGCGTTCACCGAGGAGCAGGAGCAGCTGCGGCGCACCCTGCGGCAGCTGCTGGCGCGCCGCTGCGGGCCCGACGAGGTGAAGGCAGCCGCGCTCACCCCCGAGGGATACGACACCGCCCTGTGGCGCACCCTCACGGGCCAGCTCGGGCTGCCCGGCCTGGCGCTGCCCGAGGCGTACGGCGGCGTCGGCTGCGGCACCCTCGAACTGGCCCTCGCCTGCGAGGAGGCGGGCCGCGCGCTGCTGCCCTCACCGCTGCTGCCGACGGCCGGACTCGCGGCGCCGCTCATCGCCGCGCTGGGCACCGTCGACCAGCGCGCCCGCCTGCTGCCCCGCCTCGCCTCCGGGGAGCTGACCGCGGCCCTCGCCGTGCCGGGCAGCGCTCTCGCCCCGGCGCTCGGACTGACCGACTCCGCCGCCCTTGGCTGGGCCGGCGGCGAGCGCGCGGGCGGCGTACAGGCGACCCGCAGCGCCGGGCACACCGGGAGCCCTGGGCACGCCGGGGATCGTGGGCCCGCCGGTGGCACTGCGCACACCGGGCGCTCGGATGCGGGCTGGCGGCTGTACGGGGAGGCGGACCAGGTGCTCGGCGGTCACAGCGCCGGTCTGCTGCTGGTCGCCGCACACGCGGGCGGCTTCGCGCGCAGCCGGACGATGCTCTTCCTCGTCGACTGCGGCGACGCGGACAGCGGCGGGGGTGTCGGCCGCCTCGTACGCACCCGGCAGACCGCGCTCGACGGGACGCGCCCCGTCGCCCGCGTGCAGCTGCGCGACGTCCCCGCCGCGCCGCTCGGTGACAGCGTCGAAGACATCTGCCCGGCGCTGACGGCGGCGGGGCCGCGGGTCGCAGCGGTGCTGGCCGCCGAGGCGGTGGGGGCCGCCGACGCCGCTCTCGCCCGTACCGTCGAGTACGTCAAGGTGCGTGAGCAGTTCGGGCGACCCGTCGGCTCGTTCCAGGCGGTACGGCATCGGCTGGCGGACGTCTACGTGCAGGTGCAGGCGGCGCGCTCGGCCGCGTACTACGCGGCGTGGGCGGCTGGTGGCCGGACGGAGCGGGCCGGGCGGACGGACGGCGATGCCGCAGACGGCGGTGGTGCAGACCGCGATGCCGCAGACGGCGATGGCGCGACTGCCGAGGGGGCGGCCGAGGGTACGGCCGGGGGGACGGCGCTGGCGCAGGGGCTGGAGGCGCTGCGGCTGGCCGCCGCCGAGGCGGTGCAACTGCACGGCGGTGTGGGTTTCACCTGGGAGCACGAGGCGCACCTGTACTTCAAGCGTGCGGCGGGCGACGAGCTGCTGTTCGGGCCCGTGCACCGGCTGCGCGCGTGTGCCGCGGAGCGTGCGGCACTGTTCGAGCTTCGCGAGGGACAGGGGGTCGCTGTCTGATGGCCGGGAACAGCGGCTTGAGGCTGGTCCAGAAGACCTCGTCCACCAGAGCGTTCGCACGGATCGCACCCCATGTGATCCCGGCCCTGGACCGGGCGGTGCACCGGCTGTCCGGCGGCAGGACGATGCTCAGCACCCAGCTGCTGCCCGGCATCGTGCTGACCTCGACAGGAGCGAGGAGCGGACAGCCGCGGCGTACGCCACTGGCGTGCATGCCCGAGGAGGAGCGGGACAGCTGGCTGCTGGTGGGCAGCAACTTCGGCAGGCGGGAACATCCGGCGTGGACGGCGAATCTGCGTCGGCACCCGGAGGCATGGATCAACTACCGGGGAAGGGACATCCCGGTACGGGCACGGCAGTTGGAGGGGGACGAACGAGAGGAGGCGTGGCGGGAACTGCTGCGGTTCTGGCCGCCGTATGCCGTCTATCAGGCGCGGATCGAACGGCGCATCCGTATCTTCCGTCTGGAACGCCGGGCTGGGGGGACGAATCGGCCGGGTCGGCGGACGGACTGACGGTTACTTGGCGGGCTTCTTGCCGGTCACGCCGAGGTGGACGAGGAGGGCGAGGCTGGGCTTGAGCTCGGACTGCTTGACGCCCCAGCTCTGGAAGCCCTTCTGGTGGCCGGCCACGGAGGCGAGCATGGCGACCAGGGAGCCGGCGACAGCGGCTGCGTTGATCTCCTTGTCGACCTTGCCCCGGGACTGCAGATCCTTGATCGCGTCGGCGAGGGAGTTGTTGACCGAGTTGAGGATCTTCATGCGGATCTTGTAGAACCGCTTGTCGCCCTCCGCCGCGCCCAGATCGACCACGCGCAGGATCGCGTCGTTCTTGCGCCAGAAGGTCAGAAAACCCTCCACCAGGTCCTCGGCCGTCTGCCTGCCCGCCTTGCCCACCCAGGAGCGGCCGGCCACCAGCTCGGTGAGGCCCGCACCCTCCTTGGCCATGGCCTCCGCGATCTCCAGGACGGCGCCCTCGACATCGGGGAAGTACTGGTAGAAGGTCGCCGGAGAGGTGCCGGCTCTCCGCGCCACATCGATGACCTTGACGTCGCGGTAGGGCGACGAGCTGAGCATCTCGCTGAGGCAGTCGAGCAGCTTCTGCCGCGTCGCCTGACCGCGGCGTCCGGCCACCCTGCCGTCGACGGTTCGCACTTGTCCTGTCATGCCGTCAGCTTACCGAGGGGTGATCCGCCCGCGATTCTTCAGCGGGCAAATGGGGTGCGCTCCGGTTGTCGGCGGCCGAGGGGGCAATTGGGGTGATACGCAATCAAGGCCGCGTGCCGGATTCTCCGGGTGATTCCGGGCTTTGTCGGACCACGAAGACACTTACGTGCCGCCCCCGGGTTCGCAACCGGCGCGTTCGCCAGGAAGAATCGGCGTCCGGACCGCCAGGTCCGGCACGGCAGTGAGAGGCTGCACGGGGCGGGAACGGGCAGATTTTACGGCCCCTACGGGGAGGTGGCAGGACAAGTGGTGGAGCAGCTTACACAGCACGATCCGCGGCGGATCGGCCCGTTCGAGGTGCTGGGCCGTCTCGGTTCCGGCGGTATGGGGCTGGTCTACCTCGCACGCTCGGCGTCCGGCCGCCGCGTCGCGATCAAGACGGTGCGCACCGAACTGGCGGAGGACCAGCTCTTCCGGGTGCGCTTCACCCGCGAGGTGGAGGCGGCGCGGGCCGTCAGCGGCTTCTACACCGCCGCCGTCGTGGACGCCGACCCGCGCGCGGCCGTGCCGTGGCTGGCCACCGCCTATGTTCCCGCGCCCTCCCTGGAGGAAATAGTCACCGAGTGCGGACCGGTGCCCGTCCAGGCCGTGCGCTGGCTGGCGGCGGGCGTCGCCGAGGCGCTGCAGTCCATTCACGGCGCGGGTCTGGTGCACCGCGACCTCAAGCCGTCCAATGTGCTCGTCCTGGAGGACGGCCCCCGCGTCATCGACTTCGGCATCGCCTCGGGCGTCTCCAACACCCGGCTGACCATGACGAACGTCGCCGTCGGTACGCCCGCCTACATGTCGCCCGAGCAGGCGCGCGACTCCCGCAGCGTCACCGGGGCCAGCGACATCTTCTCGCTCGCCTCGACACTCGTCTTCGCCGCCACCGGGCACGCGCCCTTCCACGGGGCCAACCCCGTGGAGACGGTCTTCATGCTGCTGCGCGAGGGACCCGACCTGGAGGGGCTGCCGGACGAGCTGCGGCCCCTGATCGAGTCCTGTATGCGGATGAACGCCGAGGAGCGGCCCACGCCCGCGGACCTGCAGGCACAGCTCGCGCCGCACCTGTTCGGCGCCGGCAGCGACGACAGCGGCACGGTCTCGGCGTGGCTGCCGTCCACGGCCGTCTCGCTGATCGAGCGCCGCAGGGGCGGCCGTGCGATGCGCAGGCAGAACGCGGCGGCCGCCGCGGCGGGCGCGGGCGCGGCAGGCTCCGGGTCCGGGTCCGGTGGCCAGGGGAGCGGCAACGGTGACGCGGGCGGCTCCGGCGACGCGGTGGGCGCAGGCGCGAACGCGGGCCCGGGCGCTGGTGCGGCTGCCGCCGTCGGTGGTGGCGGTGGTGGCGGCGCCGACGGTGGCGGTGCGGGCTCCGCGCTGGGGTCCGTGGGACCCGGCGGGCCCCCGGCCGCCGGGCGCTCGGTCGCGGGCCGGGAAGCGGCAGCCGCGGGGCCCGGTGCGGCGTCCGGCAACGCGGCGGCCGCGCCGGGTGCCGCCGAGTGGGACCAGGGCATCCCGGCCGGCCCACGCGCTGTCGGAGGCGCTTCCGGCGCTTCCGGCGCTTCCGGCGCTCCTGGCTCCCCCGGTGGCGCCCCTGGCACTCCGGGCGGCTCCGGGGGCTCCGAGCCGGGTCAGGGCTCCGGCTCGGGGCCCGTGGTCTCGCGTCCCGCCTCTCAGCCGGCGAACGCCGACGGCGCGTCCGTACAGCTCGCCGGCGGACAGGTGCCGATCGGCCCAGGGCCACGGCGCCCCGACGAGACCGGACGGGACTCGGAAGCCGCCTCGACCTCCGGCTGGGTGCGCCCGCCGGGTGGCGGCCAGGAAGGCACCCCGCAGTCCTCGGCGGCGCAGCCCTACGCGCAGCTCCCGCACCAGTCGGCGCCCTCGGCGACCCCCGGAGCGTCCGCCGCGTCGGCGGCTCAGGCCGCCCCGGCGGGGGCGCCCGCCCCCGCGCCGTCCGCCCCCCACCCGCTGGCGCGCCCCTACGGTGCACCCGGGCCCCGGCACGCCGGAGGCTCCGACCAGGGGCTCGCCCCGCCCCCGCCCGCCGTACCGCCGTTCCAGCAGCCGTCGGCCGGGGTGCCGGCACAGCCGTCGTCGCCCGCGCCGCACGCCGTGCAGTCCCCGCCGTCGGCGGGCCCCGGCCGGCCGGGCGGCACGGGGCCGCAGCCGGGCGGCCCGCAGCGCTGGCGGCCCTGGCGGTTCCGGATGTCGAACGACGTATGGGGCTCGCCCGTCGTCGCCGACGACCTGGTGTACGTGACCTCGTTCGAGGTGCACGCGCTGGATGTGGCGAGTGGGCGCAGACAGTTCAAGACGCGGGAGGTCGCCTGGTCGATGACGGTCTCCGGCGGGCGGGTGCACGCCTCGGACGGGCCCAGCCTGTACGCGCTCGACGCCACCGACGGCTCGGAGCGCTGGCGGCTGGCCACCGACGGCTGGGTCTACTCGCTCCAGGTCGAGCGCGGCACCGTGGTCACCGGCACCCGGGGCGGCGGCGTCCAGGCCTGGGAGGCCGCCAGCGGCGAGAAGCTGTGGGAACTGACCGGCGCGCAGGCCGACTTCGAGACCCCCGAGGCGGGCCCCGTCATCGCCGAGGGCGTCGTCTACACCTGGGCGGACGGGCGGCTGTACGCGCTGGAGGCGCGTACCGGTGCCGAGCGGTGGACGTATCCGGTCGGTGACGCCTCCGCGACGGGTGGCGTCCCCGTACGGGTGACCACGGCCGAGGACGGGGCCGTGTATGTCTGCGCGGGCTCCCGGGTGTTCGCGCTGGACGCCGCGACGGGCCGGGAACGGTGGCGGTTCGACGCCCCGGCCGCCTTCCTGTGCCCGCCCGCCTTCGTCCCGGGGCCCGGGGTGACGGGCGGCGGCGTCTACCTCGCGGACTATCTGGGCACCGTCTACGCGCTCGACTCCGGCAGCGGCCACGACCGCTGGCGCATCGCCACCGAGGCGCGGCACTCGACGGAGCCGGTGGTCACCGCCGACGGGCTGGTGCACCTGGGCAGCGGCAGCGCCCTGTACACCCTCGACGCGGTGAGCGGAACGCCGCGTTGGCGCTTCGCGACGGGCGCCGATGTGGTGGGAGCGCCTGTGGTGGCCGACGGCCGGGTCCACTTCGGGTCGGCCGACCACTGCCTCTACACCGTCGACGCGGTCGGTGGCCAGCTCCGGTGGAAGCTGGCCACCGGTGGGGAGATCACCGGGTCGCCGGTGGCCGTCGGAGGTGTGGTGTACGCGTGCAGCAAGGACCGTTGCGTCTACGCGCTCGATGCCACCAAGGGAACCGGTCAGGCCCGCCATTCCGGTTGAGCCTTCGCGGCTGCGCCGGGGCCGGGCAGGGCGTGCCCCTTGCTGTCGTCTGCCGACTGCGGGTGTTCCCCCAGCCTCCGGCCGGGAGGTGCCCCCAGGCTTGCTCGCGCAGTTCCCCGCGCCCCTGACGGGGCGCTCCGCTCAGGCCGCGTCGCGGTGGTCGTCCTCCGCCTGGGGGCCCTTGAACGGGCGGCCCGGGGGCGGGGCGCCGGGCTCCGGGGGCGGAGGGCCCGCGAACGGCTGTTCCAGCGTGTCCTCTTCGGGCCCGCGCGAAGAGGACACCCCAGCGGGCGGCGCCGCGTGCCGTCCCCGGGCCGCACCACGCCGGCCCGTCATCAACGCGGACGCGAGCAGCAGCAGGAATCCGCTGCCGAGGGCGAGCCCGGCACCGGATGCGAGCCCTCCGGTGTTTCCGGCGGAGAGGCTTCCGACGGCCTGCCCCTGCCGCACCATCCACAGGATGGTGAAGCCCAGCGCCAGCACGCCCGCCACTCCCACGACCGACCGGGAGCGGAACAGCACGCCGAGCACGGCCACCACCGCGACGACCAGCATCAGTACGAACAGGCCGCTGAACAGGGCCGCGTCGGCGCTGGTGATGCCACCGGGCTCGAAGAGCTCGGGGATGCGGAAATCACGCCCGGGACGGCCGCCGTACCACGGTCGGAAGGGGCTGTACACGGCGGCCGCCGCTCCGAGGAGGGCGAGCAGCGACCCGATCACGTTACGGATCATGGTCTCGCCTCGCTTTCCGGCGCCGCTCCCGGCGCCGCACGGGTGCGTGATCCGTATTCGACGCTACGCCGCCGGGAACCCCCTCGCCACTGCTGGCGTCTTGAGGCGGTGATAGTAGTTGTACTGCACGCGACAAGTACCGGGGTCGGTTCCGGTGCGTCGCGGCACGCTTACTCATCGGGGGAGTCACATGAAGCGGATGCGCCATCTCAAGCTGCTCGCCGCCGTCACCCTTGTGCTGGTGGCGCTGAGCGGATTCAGCCCGGCCCGCTCGTCGGGCGGCCACAGCGGCGGCAGCAGCAAGAGCCGCAGCAGCGGCGGGCACGGTGGCGGTGGGTGCAGCAGCAAGAAGTCCAGCAGCCACAGCTCCGGCGACTACGACTACGACAACGACTACGACGACGACTACGGCAGCAGCGGCGGCTACACCTCCGGGAACACGTCCAGCGGTAGCTCCAGCAGCACCTCCAGCGGATCGAACCGCGGTCAGGCCCGCGGGTCCGGCACCATCGCCCAGTGCGTCGCGGCCCAGGGCAGGAACCTCGAGGTCAAGAAGGAGCCCGGTGCCACCGTCCGGGTCCGCAACTCGGGCACTCGCAAGGGAACCTTCACCGTCAACGTCAACTTCCGCGACGTGAACGGCGAGATCGTCGACACGGGCTCCGCCGTGGCCGTCGTACGGGCGGGCAGCAGCAAGACCGTCGAGGTGGCCATGGAGCACCCCGAGGACATGCGCAAGGTCAAGCAGTGCGAGGTCAGCTCGGTGCAGTAGCGCCCCCCGTATCGGTGCAAATAGCGCCCCCGTAAGGGGTGCGGTCCGCCGGACACGGTTCAGCGCACCCGGGGCGGCCCACCCTTGCGACGCGCTCCGAAGAGTTCCGCCTGCTGCAACGGCGGCACGTTGCCGAGGGCGATCAACGGCGCCGCGAGTGCCCTCGCATGGTCGCGGGCGGCTTCTCGCGCGGCCCATACAGCGCGCACCGTGCCCTGGACGGCTCCGGGCGGGTAGGAGGCCAGCGTCCGGGCGCAGCGCAGTGCCGCTTCCAGCGCTCCTCCGGTGGGAGCGAGTTCGGAGACCAGGCCGGTCTCGTAGGCGCGGCGTCCGGAGATCCGTTCGGCGGTGCCCATCAGTGCCATCCTGGCGGCCTCGCCGAACGGCATCAGCTGTGCCATGCCCATGGCCTCGTACGCGCTGACCATTCCGTAGCTGGTGTGGGGGTCGAAGAAGGCGGACTCCTCGGTCGCGACCAGGAACTCCGCCTCGCTCAGCAGATAGAAGGCGCCGCCGCAGGCCATGCCCTCGACGGCGGCGATGACGGGTATCCACAGATCGTTGCTCTTGGGCCCGATCCGCAGCAGCGGGTCCTCGACGGCGAAGGGCGCGCAGGGCTGGGGTACGGCGCCCTGTCGCGCGACGGCGGCGCGGTCGATGCCCGTGCAGAAGGCCCGGCCGCCCGCTCCGGTGACCACCGCGGCGCGTACCGAGCCGTCGGTGCGCAGGTCGCGCCAGATGCCGGCGAGGGATCGCGCGTCGGCCAGGTCGAGCGCGTTGTGCTTCCCGGGGTTGTCCAGTGTCACCGTCGCCACGCCGTCCTGCCGTTCGACGTGGATGGTCACGGCCGCTCCAGCATCCAGCGGGGCACGGTCATCCGCCGCTCGCCGTGGGCGACTTCGCGGAAGACCACCCGTACCGGGGCGCCGATGCGCAGTTTGCCGGCGGCTGCGGGGCCCAGTGGCGCGTCCGGCGCGGCCACCAGGTTGCCCACCAGCCGGATCGCCGGATCGTCGGCCAGTTCCACGACGAGGACGGCGTAGGGGGCCGCTTCGGCGTAGCCGGGTAGCAGCGGGGGATGGGCCACCACGTACGACCAGATGCGGCCGCGCCCGCTCATGCGCTGCCACTCGCTGTCGAACGACTGGCAGTGCGGACAGCAGGGCCGGGGCGGGAAGCGGCGCTCCCCGCAGCGGGAGCACGCCTGTACGCGCAGTTCGCCGTCGGCCGTGTAGGACCAGAAGGATGCTCCGTCGTCGTCGGGTACGGGCAGCAGCAGTCCGGTCTCCGCAGGGCCGGTCACAGTGGTGGTCATGGCTGTCAGCTCCTCAGCAGCAGCGCGGAGGTGGGTACGCCCTCGCCCGCCGTCACCAGGCAGGTGGCGGCGTCGGGCACCTGGGCCGTCGAGGTGCCGCGCAGTTGGCGGACGCCCTCGGTGATCAGGTTGAAGCCGTGCACATAGGCTTCGGACAGGCCGCCCCCGGAGGTGTTGAGGGGCAGCCGTCCGCCGATCTCCAGCGCGCCGCCCTCGGTGAAGGCCGCGCCCTCGCCGCGCTCGCAGAAGCCGTACCCCTCCAGGGAGAGCGGGATGAGCGCGGTGAAGGCGTCGTAGATCTGGGCGACATCCACATCCTGTGGACACAGATCGGCGTGCTTCCAGAGCTGTCCGGCGGCCGTCCAGGCGGGTCCGTGCAGCGGGTCCTCGGCCCAGTAGTTGACCATTCCGTGGTGCTGGGCGGGCAGGCCCTGCGCTGCTGAGTGCACATAGACGGGCTTGTTGCGGCAGTCGCGCGCCCGGTCGGCGGAGACCAGGACGCACGCCAGTGCGCCGTCGGTCTCCAGGCAGTTGTCGAACAGGCACAAGGGTTCGCTGATCCAGCGGGAGGTCATGTACATCTCGCGGGTCAGCGGCCGCTCGTACATCATCGCTGCGGGGTTCTGGTTGGCGCGGTTGCGGCACGCCAGCGCGACGTTGAAGAGGTGGTCGCGGGTGGCGCCGTACTCGTGCATGTAGCGGCGGGTGAGCATGCCGATCTCGTCGGCGGGGCGCAGCAGTCCGAAGGGGCGGGTCCACTGCGCGGGGGTGGGCAGCTGCACGGTGGTGTCGCGCCACGGGCGGCCGCCGGAGCCGCGCTTGCGGGAGCGCCAGGCGACACCGACGGTCGCCTGTCCGGTGGCGATGGCGGCGGCCAGGTGCGCGACGGTGGCGCAGGAACCGCCGCCGCCGTAGCCGACCTTGGAGAAGAACGTCACGTCGCCCGCGCCGATCGACTTGGCGACCTCGACCTCGTCGGTCTCCTCCATGGTGTACGAGGCGAAGCCGTCCACCTCGGCGGGCGCTATTCCCGCGTCGTCCAGGGCGTGCAGGATCGCGCGGCAGGCGAGGGCCTTCTCGGATTCGGGAAGCCGTTTGGCGAACGGCGTCCGGCCGATGCCGACGATCGCCGTGGCGTCCTTCATGGCGTCCTCCCGTACGTGCTGCTCACGTGCTCCGGTACTGACAGTGCGGGAGGCTACCGCTAACCTGACGGTGTGTCAGGTAGCTGTGTCAGGTAACCGTGTCAGGTAGGGGCGCCGGTGCTCGCCGGCCCGGCCTAGGAGGCGCAAGGTGAGCGGTACGGACTTCTCGCCCGCGTACGGGAAAGCGCCACGGACCACCCCGGGGGCCGCATCTTCGGCCACCCCGCGGACCGTTCCCCTGCTGGTACGGGCGGCCGCCGAGCGGTACGGGGAGCGCGAGGCCGTCGTCGAGGGCCGCACCCGTGTCTCGTACGCCGAACTGGGGGAGCGGGTCGAGCGGGCAGCGGCCGCCTGCCTCGCCCGGGGCCTGGAGCCGGGCGACCGGGTGGCCGTGTGGGCGCCCAACACGCTGGACTGGATCGTCGCCGCGCTCGGCGCCGTCACCGCGGGCGGCGTCCTGGTACCGGTCAACACCCGCTTCAAGGGCGCCGAGGCGGCCTATGTGCTGGAGCGGACCCGCGCCCGGCTGCTGTTCGTCACCGGCACCTTCCTGGGCGCCTCGTACGTCGCTTCACTGCGCCGTGCCACCGCCGAGGGGCCTGGCACCGGGCCGCTGCCCGGACTGCCGCACCTGCGCGAGGTGGTGGTCCTCGCACCGGACGCGCCGGAGAACTTCCGCACCTGGGCGGACTTCCTGGACGGCGGCACAGCCGTCTCCAGCCGTACGGTCCGGGAGCGCGCCGAGCTGACAGCCCCGTCCGCGCCCTCCGACATCACCTTCACCTCGGGCACCACAGGGCACCCCAAGGGCGTGGTCATCACCCATGAGCAGACGCTGCGCGTCTACGACTGCTGGAGCGAGCTGGCCGGACTGGCCGAGGGCGACCGCTATTTGATCGTCAACCCGTTCTTCCACACCTTCGGCTACAAGGCGGGCGTCATCGCCTGTCTGCTGCGCGGCGCGACGATGATCCCGCAGCCGGTCTTCAACGCGGAGACGGCGCTGGCCCATATCGCCACCGAGCGGATCAGCGTGCTGCCAGGGCCGCCCACCCTCCACCAGTCGCTGCTCGACCACCCGGCCCGCCACCAGCACGACCTGTCCGCGCTCCGCCTGGTGGTGACCGGCGCGGCCGTCGTCCCGCTGGAGCTGGTCGAGCGGCTGCGCGCCGAGCTCGGGGTCGGCACCGTACTGACCGCCTACGGGCTGACCGAGGCGTCCGGCACCGTGACGATGTGCCGGCGCGGCGACCCGCCCGAGGTCGTCGCAGCGACCTCGGGACGGGCCCTGCCGGGTACGGAGGTGAAGGTCGTGGCCTCCTCGGGTGCCGAGCAGCCGGCCGGCACCCCCGGCGAGGTGCTGGTGCGCGGCTACCACGTGATGTCCGGCTACTTCGAGGAGCCCAGCCGGACCGAAGAGGTGCTCACCCCGGCCGGCTGGCTGCGCACCGGCGACGTCGGGGTCATGGACACCGACGGCAATCTGCGCATCACCGACCGGATCAAGGACATGTTCATCGTCGGCGGCTTCAACGCCTATCCGGCCGAGATAGAGCAACTCCTCGCCCGCCACCCCGGCATCGCCGAGGTCGCCGTCGTCGGTGTCCCCGACGCCCGGCTGGGCGAGGTCGCCAAGGCCTTCGCCGTACGCCACCCCGGCGCGACGGTCACAGCGGACGACCTGATCGCCTGGTCCCGCCGCGAGATGGCCAACTACAAAGTGCCGCGGCAGGTCGAGTTCGTGGCGGAGTTGCCGCGTAACGCGAGCGGGAAGGTCGTCAAGACGCGGTTGCGGGGGCGGTGAGGGAGGCCGCGTCGTCGCCGCTCGGCAGCATGGTCGCGTTGCGGTCCAGGATGGAGATGGTCTGCGCCCGGTCCGGCGGTGCCTGCGCGGCCGCCACCGCGGGTATGGCCAGAGCCCCCGCCGCGGCGAGCGCGAGCGTGCAAGTAGTGATCAGCTTCGTGGATCGGGTCATGGGGTGTCCCTCCGGGAGCGAATACATGTTCTGGTCGATACATTGACGCTGCAGTGCTCGGAGAAACAACGAGCACCACTCATGCGGCGAGGGCCGCGTCCGACGGCTCCCCCTCTTCGCCGTCGGCCACGACCCTCGGGTCCCCCCGTCATACAGGGAATCTCGTATCCCGCCCCTGGAGGACGAGTCCCCCCGATTCCCTGCCATGGCCCGTGAAGGGCCGCTTCCGCTCCCCGAGGGGGTTCCCCCGATCCCCCTGCTCCCCCCGGGGAGCGAGCTCAGTTGGCGGGCCGGATGGTGTTGTTGCGGTCCTGGGTGCTGAACGTGCCGGCCTCGCTCGACTGGTCCTTGGAGCTCTTCTTCGGCTTGATGGTGTTGTTGCGGTCCTTGGTGGTGACCTCGCCGCTCTCGGGCGTGACCTTCTCTTCGTGGTCGCTCATGGTGGCTTCCCCTCTATGGGCTTGTGGGCAGATGTCCGCCCAGCGGCTCCCCCGTGGGCCGCCGGACGGACGGGTCAGGGCCGTTCACCCTACCGGGGGGTTGGTCGGTTCCCCCTGCCGATCCGCCTGCCCCCCGAGGCGCCGGATCGACTGCTAAGAGCATGCAGGGAGGCGATAAACGATCGATGAACGTCCCATGGGTGAAGACGTTGAACGAGGCTTCGCGGCTCCGGGTGACCGGCAGTATGTGCGAATTCCCGGTCAGGCCACGTCCTTCGCGCTCATCAACTCCCGGACCGCGGCCGCCTCGGAAGCCCCCAGCGCCTCATACTGCTCCAGCGCCTCGCGCCAGCAGGCGTGTGCTCGGCGCTGATGGCCTATGGCATCCAGCGCCCGCCCGAGCAGTGTCAGGGCGTGCGCACGTCGCCAGGGTCCGCCGACGCTGCGCAAGATGGCGATGGACTGCTCGGCGAGCATCGCCGCCTGGGCAGGTTGCTGGGCGGCGAGGTGGACCTGACCCAGCCGGAAGTAGACCATTCCTTCCCACAACCGCTGACGGCTCTGCTGGAAGATGTGCAGCGCTTCGCCGAGGTGCACTTCCGCCTCCGTCAGCCGGTTCGCCTCGGTGAGCGCGATACCGAAGGCGTACAGGGCGTTCGCCCGCCGCATGGAGACACCCACGCGGGAGTGGATGGCAACCGCCCGGCCGGCCAGCTCGAGCGCCTCCGCCGTGTCCCCCAGCCAGGTGCTGGCGCGGGAGAGATTGCCCAGCGCACTGGCCGCCGCGATTTTGTTGTCCTGGGCGAGGAAGGCGTCCAGGGCCTGGCCGAGGTGCTGCTTGGCCTCGTGGTAGCGGCCCTGGTAGTTGGCCACGATGCCGCGGTCGTTCAGCGCGTACGAGCGGGAAATCGGATCTCCCGCGGCGGTTCCCAGCAGACCGGCCTCGCGGGCCTCCGCGTCAGCGGCGTCGAAGTCGCCCGTCGTCAGATGGAGTCCGGTCAGGATCGAACGGGCCCGCGCCTCGGCGCGTGCGTTGTCGTGCGCATGTGCGGCCGCCTTGAGCGCCTCCGCCGCCTGCTGGTACTGCCGGATGTTCACTCCTGACTCGGCCAGCGCGCCGGCCGCCATCAGCAGGTCGACGGCCTTGTCGAGGGCCGCGCCGTGCCACGACTGGTGCGCACACGCCAGGAAGCACGCCGACTCGGCGAAGAGCCAGTCGATGGCCTGCTCTTGGCCGGTGAAGGCGAGGCCCTCGTGGTCCGTGGGCTCCAGATGGTCGACCAGCCGCTCCTCCGGGCGCTCGAGAGCGTGCGCGTTGCGCGCCGTCGCCAGGTAGAAGTCCAGCAGCCGTCCCAGCGCCGCCTCGCACTCGCTGGGCGGCTGCTCGTCGCGCTCCGCGCAGGCGCGTGCGAAGAGGCGGACCAGGTCGTGGAAGCGGTAGCGGCGGGGGGCTGCGGACTCCAGGAGGGAGGTGTCGACGAGGGACTCCAGCAGGTCCTCTGTCTGCTCCGGGGCGCGGTCCAGGAGGGCCGTGGCGGCGTCGAGGGAGATGTCGGGGCCCTCGGCGAGGCCCAGCAGGCGGAATGCGCGGGCCTGTTCGCGGTCGAGCTGGCCGTATCCGAGTTCGAAGGTGGCCTTGACGGCCTGGTCGCCCGCCTGGAGTTCGTCCAGGCGGCGCCGCTCGTCGCCGAGCTTGGCGGCGAGCACGGAGACCGTCCAGGTGCGGCGGGCCGAGAGCCGGGCTGCCGCGATGCGGATGGCCAGCGGCAGAAACCCGCAGGCGGCCACCACGTCCATGGCGGCCTCGCGCTCGGAGAGCACCCGCTCCTCGCCCACAATGCGGGTAAAAAGGGCGATGGCCTCCTCGGGGCTCATCACATCGAGGTCCACCAGATGTGCCCCTGCCAGGTCGACCATCCGCATCCGGCTGGTGACCAGCGCCGCACACCCTGCCGTGCCGGGCAGCAGGGGCCGCACCTGTGCGGCGTCCCGGGCGTTGTCCAGCAGCGCGAGAACCCGGCGGCCGGCCAGCAGCGAGCGGAACAGAGCGGCGCGGTCCTCGATGCCGCTGGGAATGGCCGAGTCGGCGACGCCCAGAGCGCGCAGGAAGGAGCCGAGGACGGTCTCCGGATCGGCGGGCGAGGCCCCGGCGCCCTGGAGGTCGACGTAGAGCTGGCCGTCGGGGAAGCGGTCGGCGGCGGCGTGGGCCACATGGATGGCCAGCGTCGTCTTGCCGACGCCGCCGATGCCCGCGACGGCGGAGACGGCCATGACCGTGCCCTCGGCCTGGGCGAGCTGGTCGCCGAGTTCGGCGACGAAGGAGGCGCGGCCGGTGAAGTCGGCGACGGTGGCGGGGAGCTGCGCGGGCCGGGTGACCGTGGTGGCCGAGGAGGGGGAGCTGCTGTCGGACTGGAAGGTGAGGTCTTCGTCGGCCTCCAGGATGCGCTGCTGGAGCTCGGAGAGTTCGGGGCGCGGGTCGACGCCGAGTTCGTCGGCGAGCAGCCGGCGGGTGTCGGCGTAGACGGCCAGTGCCTCGGCCTGCCGTCCGCTGCGGTAGAGGGCGAGCATCAGCAGTTCGCGCAGTCTCTCGCGCAGCGGGTGCGCCGCGGTCAGCGCCGTCAGTTCGCTGACGGCCTCCGCGTGGCAGCCGACCTGGAGGTCGAGATCGAGCCGCAGCTCCAGCAGGCTCAGTCGCCACTCCTCCAGCCGGACGCGCTGGTGTTCGGCGAAGGGGCCGGGGACGTGGGCGAGGGGTTCGCCATCCCAGTGCTTCAGGGCCGCGCCGTACAGTTCGCGCGCCTGGGCGCGGTCGCCCCCGGTGGCGGCCTTCTCGGCGCGTACGGCCAGTTCGTGCGCTGTTTCTACGTCCAGTGCGGCCTCGGGGCCGGTACGGATGGCGTAGCCGCCGGACTCGCTGACCAGGATGTCGGCGTCGGCGCCGAGTGCCTTGCGGATGCGGGAGGCGTAGGTGCGCAGCGCCGCCTTGGCCCGCTCGGGCGGCTCCTCGCCCCAGATGGAGTCGATGAGCTCCTCGGCGGTCGCGGTGTGGCCGCCGCGCAGCAGCAGCGCCGCGAGCAGCGCTTTCTGCTGGGGTGAGCCCATGCCGACCGGCTGGTCGCCGCGCCAGGCGCGGACGGGGCCGAGCACGGCGAAGCGAAGCTTCTGCTCCCCATGCTCCGTTCCGACTCGCGTATCGTCCCCGGCGCCCATTGGTGTGCTCCCCTGCAGCTCCGCACTCCTCCGTTCCCCGCAGGGGCCAGTCTGCCTTGTTCATGGCAATTACGTCAGCTCAGGTACCGGCCTCTCTACGAAGCCTTCGAATTCGCCGACGGCGGACGGGAACCGGAATCCGGCGCACAAGAGCTGACGGACCGTCAGGTCGGCGCTACCTTGACCGTATGGAGACCTTCCCCAGGATCATCTCGGTGGACGACCACACGGTCGAACCCCCGCACGTGTGGCGGGAGAGGCTGCCGTCCCGGTACCGCGAGGTCGGACCGCGTATCGTCCGTGCGCCGCTGAAGGAGATGACCTTCGTCGGCGGGAAGTTCGCGCCCACCATGGGCGAGGCCGGCGACGAGGGGCCGATGGCCGACTGGTGGGTGTACGAGGAGCTGCGCCGCCCGCTGACCAGGCTCGACACGGCCGTCGGCTACGACAGGGACGAGGTGCGGCTGGAGGCCATCACCTACGAGCAGATGCGCCCCGGCTCCTACGACGTACGCGAACGGCTGGCGGACATGGACGTCAACCACGTCCAGTCGGCCCTGTGCTTCCCCACCTTCCCCCGCTTCTGCGGGCAGACCTTCACCGAGGCCAAGGACCGGGAACTGGGCCTGCTGGGGGTGCGGGCGTACAACGACTGGATGGTCGAGGAGTGGTGCGGCCCCGACGCGCGGGGGCGCCTCATACCACTCACCCTCGTGCCGCTGTGGGACGCCGAACTGGCCGCCGAGGAGGTACGGCGCAACGCGGCACGCGGCGTACGCGCCGTCTGCTTCTCCGAGATCCCGCCGCGCCTGGGGCTGCCGTCCGTCCACACCGACGCCTGGGACCCCTTCCTGCGGGCCTGCGACGAGACCGGAACCGTCATCGCCATGCACATCGGCTCCTCCAGCAGGATGCCCTCCACCTCGGCGGACGCGCCCCCCGCCGTCGGCTCCACCCTCACCTTCGCCAACTGCTGCTTCTCGATGGTCGACTGGCTGATGAGCGGGATCTTCGACCGCTTCCCGAACCTGCGGATCATGTACGCGGAGGGCCAGATCGGCTGGATTCCGTACATCCTGGAGCGCGCCGATGCGGTGTGGGAGGAGAACCGGGGCTGGGGAGGGGTGGCGGACAAGGTGCTGCGCCCGCCCTCCGAGCTGTTCGCCGAGCACGTCTACGGCTGCTTCTTCGACGACGACTTCGGACTGAAGAACGTGGAGTCCATCGGCGTGCCCAACGTCCTGTACGAGACCGACTACCCGCACTCCGACTCGACCTGGCCCAAGTCCAGGGAGGTCGGCGAGGCCCAGATGGGACACCTGCCGGCCGAACTGGTGGAGCGGATCGTGCGCGGCAACGCCATCGAACTGCTGGGGCTGACGGACGAGGGGCTGTGGGCCGGCCCCTGACCCCGGTGCCGGCACCGGCGGGCCGGGGAAGCGGCGGGGAGCGGCTGCCCGGCCCTGTCCTCCGGGCCGCCCGCTCCCCGCCACCTCCGGCTCACAGCGCCGCTGCCGCTCAGCCCAGCGGCCGCACCGGCAGCTTCGCGTAGCCGAAGGCGATGGCCGAGGGAACCTGCGCCAGCTCCTCGGGCGGCACCGCCAACGCCAGCTTCGGGAACCGGTCGAAGAGCCCGGACAGCGCGATACGCGCCTCCATCCGGGCCAGCGGAGCGCCCAGACAGAAGTGCACTCCGTGGCCGAACGACAGATGCTCGCCGCCGGGCCGCAGGATGTCGAACTCGGCGGCCCCCGCACCGTACTTGGCCGGGTCGCGGTTGGCCGACGCGATCGTGGAGACGATGGCGTCGCCCTGGCGGATCGTGGTGCCGTCCGCCAGTTCGATCTGCTCGACGGCGAACCGCAGCGGCAGATTGGCGATGCTGGGCGCCCAGCGCAGCGTCTCCTCGATCACGTCGTCCCAGGACGCCTTGCCCTCCCGCACCAGCTCCAGTTGGCCAGGGTGGGTGAGCAGCGCTTGCACCGCGTTGCCGATGAGATTGACGGTCGTCTCGTGCCCAGCGCCGATCATCAGCAGCAGGGTGTCCAGCAGCTCCTTCTCGGAGAGCCTGTCGCCCTCCTCGTCCCGGGCCGAGACCAGCACACTGGTCAGATCCTCACCCGGCTCGGCGCGCTTCGCCTCGGCCAGCGCGGTGAAGGCCGCATGCATGTCCACCGCCGTCTGCGCGGCCTGCTCGGCCGTCAGCGTGGTGTCCATGATCAGATTCATCAGCCGCCGCATCTCGGGCCGCTGCTCCGCGGGCACGCCGAACAGCTCGCAGATCACATTCATCGGCAGCGGGTGCGCGAAAGCCGAGCGCAGCTCCAGCGGCTCCCCGCCGGGCCCGGACTGCCGCGCCTGCCGCTCCATCGCGTCCAGCAGCTCGCCGGTGATCCGCTCCACCTCGGGCAGCATCGCCGCCGTGCGGCGCGCGGTGAACGCGGGAGCGACCAGCTTGCGCAGCCGTTTGTGGTCGTCCCCGTACGAGACGAGCATGTTCTCCCGGTCGAGCCAGGTCAGCAGCCAGCTGTCGCGGAACTCGCCGCGCTGCCAGGGCGGCCAGTGCTGACGCGGGTCCTTGGAGACCCGCGGATCGCGCAGCAGCTCCTTGAGCGCGTCGAACTCGCTGACGTACCAGGCGTGTACCCCGGCGGGCAGCTCGACCAGGGTGGCGCTCGCCCCCAGCTCGCGGATGCGCTCGGCCTCGCCGTGGATGTCCCGCCCTGAAGGGTCTATGCGGACCGTGTGCCGCTGTGCTTCCACGGAGTTCCTCCTGCGGTGTCGGGACTGACGGGGCTGAACCGTGCGGGCAGCGAGACCAGTCCGCGCTGGAAGGGTCCCGGCCGCCACTGGAGTTGGTCGTAGCGCACCGTCAGCTCGATGTCCGACAGCCAGGCGGTGAGCCGTTCGATGGCGGTCGTCGCGATGAGCAGCGCGGGCTGCTGCGCGGGGCAGGCGTGCGGGCCGGCCGCCCACGCCAGATGCGCCCCGCCCCCGGACGCCGCGGCGCCGATGCTCTCACCCGGTGCCGAGCGGCCGCTCTGGGTGGAGGCCGCCGCGTAGGAGACCAGGACGAGCTGTCCGGCGCGCAGCCACACGCCGTGGAAGTAGACGTCGTGGCGGGGGTAGTGCGCCGAGTAGTTGGCCATCGGCGGCTCGTTGCGCAGTACGTCGTGCAGCGCGTCGCGGGCCGTCAGCGCGCCGCCGGAGAGGTTGCCGTAGTAGCGGTCGTCCACGAGCATCCGGCTGAGCGCGTTGCCGATGAGGTTGGACAGCGGCTCGTAGCTGGCGCCCAGCGTCACCACGATCTGGTGGACGACCTCCTCGGCGGTCAGCTCCGCGGGGTGGTCGATGAACCAGGACGTCAGGTCCTGGCCGCGCTCGCGCTGCTTGAGCTGTGTCAGCTCGGTGATGTAGCGGGTGTACGCGGCGTCGGCCGCTGCCGCCTCCTCGGGCGTCTTGCTGTCGAACATCCCGGCGATGCCCTGGATCAGCAGCTGGCTGCTCTCGTCCGGCAGGCCGAAGACCCGGTTGAAGACGAGCAGCGGCAGCACCCGCGCGAACTGGCCGACCAGGTCGGCCTCGCCGTCCTGCGCGAAGCTCGCGATCAGTGAGTCGGCGACCTCCCGCACCATCTGGCGGATGGTGTGCGGCTCCAGCCGCGCGAAGCCGTCGGAGATCACCCTCCGGTAGCGGGCGTGCGTCTCCCCGTCGGTGAACAGCGCGTTGGGCCTGCCGCGCAGCATCGGCATCACGGCCGAGTCCTCCGGCACGCTGTCCAGCCAGATGCTGGAGTCCTTCGACCAGGTGGCCGAGTCGTGCAGCAGCTCCAGAGCGGCGCGGTAGTCGATCACCAGCATCGCGCCCACCCCGGGGGCGATCTCCACCGGCGCGATGGCGCCGAACTTGCGCAGCCGCTCGTAGACGGCGTACGGGTCGGCGGCGAACTCCTCCCCGTACAGCGGCGTGACCTCGTTGTTGGGCCGGGACAGCGGAGGAGGCATCTGGCCGGAGGGCTGCGTTCCCGGCGCTGGTGCGGTGCTCAAGTCAACTCCTGGGGCTGCTGCGGTTGGCTGTCTACCTGGCCGGACTGCTGTTGCTGCTGCCGGTCGAGGGCCTCCAGGACGTGGCCCACGAGCGCGATCAGCGCGTCCGCCGACTGGTCACGGTCGCGCGCGTCACACACCACCAGCGGGGTGTCGGGCGCCAGGTCGAGGTGGTCCCGCAGGGTGTCGGGGTGGTGCTGCGGCGAGTCGGGGAAGGAGTTGACGGCCACCGCGTACCGCAGGCCCGCCTCCTCGATCATGTCCATCACCTCGAAGGAGTCGGCCAGGCGACGGGTGTCCGCCAGCACCAGGGCGCCCAGCGCGCCCCGGGCTATGTCCTGCCACAGCGGACGGAACCTGCGCTGACCCGGGGTGCCGAACATGTACAGCACCAGATCCCCGGGCAGCGTCAGCCGCCCGAAGTCGATGGCGACCGTGGTGGTGGTCTTGTCGCGCACCCCGGCCAGATCGTCCACCAGCGCCCCGGTACGCGTCATCACCTCCTCGGTGTGCAGCGGCTTCGTCTCCGACAGCGAGCGGATGAAGGTGGTCTTGCCCACCCCGAACGGCCCCGCGACCAGCAGCTTGACCAGCGTCTGCGGCTTGTCGTCCAGATACATGGAGCCTGCCCCTGCGCCCGACGGGGGTTCCGGACTAGGAGGACTTGAGAGTGCGGAGTCCATTGAGAACTTTCTCCAGAATCTGCCGCTCCGGCAGTTCGGCGTCGGGGATCGGGGCGCGGGCCATCAGTCGGCCCGCGTCCACCAGGTCGGCCACCAGGACCTTGACCACACTGACCGGAAGCCGCAGGTGCGCGGCGGCCTCGGCGAGCGACAGCGCACCGCCGCGCAGCAGCTCCAACAGCCGGATCTCCTCCGGGCGCAGCCCGGAGACCGTCGAGGGGTCCGCGGCACCGTGCAGCACGGTGAGGCGGTCGAGCGTGTTGCGGCTGGGCCGTGCTCGTCCGGTCGTCGCCAGATACGCAGGCACCAGGCGCCTGCCGTCACGGGGCGGCGGAGTCATGTGGTCGTGTCGTTCCTCGCCGGGGTGCTCATGGTCTTCGCACCCAGCGACGCGACCTGTACCTGCATCTGGTGGGTGACCACGCCCATGTTCACGTCGGGACCCGCGAACACGGCCAGCGTGGTGTTCTCGCCCGCGGGGATCGCGAAGACCCAGCCGTGGTCGGACTCCACCACGGTCTGCCGCAGCCGCGCCTCGAACGTCCCGGCGAACGCCGCCGTGGTCGTGCGCGCCGCGCCCTGGAGCGCGGAGAGCATCGCGGCCACACCCTCTGCCGCGTCCCGCTCCAGATTGGGCGAACGCCCCTCGATGAGGCCGTCGCCGGAGATGACGGCCGCGTGGATGACGTGCGGCAGCTCCAGGAGGGGGCCCAGCACCCATGAGGTGTCGTCCCGGAGCGACCTGCGTGCGGGGATTGTCATGCCTGCGGATTCCCTTCAGCGGAACGGAAATCGGCGTGCTGGTCGTCGGCGACCGCGTTGCCGTGATCGGTGTCGGAACCCGGCGCCGCGGGCGTCACTCGGGGCAGCGTGCCCGTCTCTGCGGCCTCGTCGACCGCCGCGCGGCCCGAGTTGGTGCCGCGCTGGAAGGCGGCCCAGCGCTGGGCGCTCTCCTCCGGTGACGCGGCCGGCGTCTGCGGGGGCTCGGCGGTCGGTGCGGCGGAGTCCGCACCCTGGGCGGGGGCCGCAGCCTCCCCGGAGGTTCCCAGGTCCACATACGGCCCCGGACGGCGGCGCCGGCGGCGCGGCAGCTCCTCCTCGGCGGACTGGGGCTGCGCCTGCGGGTCACCGGCCGGCTCGGAGCGCGGCCGCTCGGCCGTACGGCCGGCGCCTGTGCCCAGGTGGACGGTGTCGTTGCGGGCCGGCTCGGACCGGGGCTGGGGCGGGCGCTGGGTCGCCGCGTGCCCTGGCATCGTGGAGGGGACCGCGGCTGCACTCGCGGTGGACCGCGGCACCGGGGCCATGGGGGACATCGGCTGCTCCTCCTCGTCGAGCAGCGTCAGCAGCGGTTCGCCGGGGATGTGGACGATGGCTCGCACGCCGCCGTACGGTGATGCCTCGACGGACGTCGTGAAGCCGTACTGCCTGGCGAGCTGCCCCACCGTCGCGAAACCTGTCCTGGGCGGGTCGCCCAGCTCGGTCAGGAGCACGTTGTCCTGGCCTCCCATCAACCGCTGGGCGCGTTCCACCTCCTCGGCGTGCATGCCGACGCCGGCGTCATCGATGATCACCGAGGCGCCGCGGTTGCCCTGCTGGATCGTGACGGCCACGGGGAGTTCGGGGTGCGAGTAGTGGAGCGCGTTGGCGAGCAGCTCGGTGAGTACCACAGCCGCGGGCTCCACCGCCCGCGCCACCACGCCCACCGGGTCGCGGAGCTGGTTGGTGACCTGGACGCGCTCGTAGCCGCTGAGCCGGGACATCGCGCCGACGACGATGTCGCCCAGGTGCGAGTTCTGCCGGGTCAGTCCGGGCCAGGCACCGCAGACGATCGCGGTGGACTGGATACGGCGCAGCGCCTGCTCGTTGAGGAAGTCGGCGGCCAGCAGGTCCTCGGCGACGAACGGGTCGTCGTAACGTTCCTGCATGGTCTGCAGCCGCGTCTGCAGCTGGTAGAGCAGCGCCTGGATGGTGGTCGTCGCACCGCGCATGGCGGCCTGCGCCGCACCGTCCACCCGCAGCCGCTCCTTGGTGACGGCGTCGCTGACCTGCTCCAGCACCGTGGTGAGCGCACGGTCCAGCTCGGTGCCACGGAACGCCGGGTCGAGCAGTCCGCGTACGGGGACGTTGGGATGGGCGAGCGCCGCCGTCAGGTCCGGGACGCGGGCGCCCGCCAGGTGCCGGACCTCGGCCTCGGTCGCCTGCGCGCGCTGGGCGAGTGCCGCCTGCTGGCGCAGGGCCTCCTGCAAGTCCTTCTCGGTGGCGGCGGAGCGCTGTCGCAACCGCTTCGCCTCCCGCGCCGAACGCGCCAGCAGGAGGGCGAGTGCCACGGCGGCCGCCGTCCCCACGGACAGGATGACGGTCAGCGCCACCGGTATCTCGGTCATCGGCGTCCTTGAGCGATTGGATTGTCGTGCGGTCTGGTTCGGTCCGCGGACTGATCGCGAACTGATCAGGAAACAGCAGTGCCGCCATGTTCCCTCAGTGGCGCCGTGCGCGCAGCCGGATGCGGAATCCGTGCTCCTGGTTGCCGGGAGCAAACGCGCCGGGTGCGGCGCTGAGGCTAGCACTCCTGAGTACGGGTCAGCCGAGGGGGCCACCGTGCGGACAGGTGGGGATGCGGGGCGGTGGGTGGTTCGCCCGGCTCGCCGTCGGCGGTGTCCGGGCCGATGCCCGGGCCGACCTCCGGGCCGACCTCCGGGTCGTCGACGCCCTCTTGTCTGACGGAGCGTCAGGTACGAGCATGGGCCCGTGCTGACTTTCCCTCCCGGACAGCTCGCCTATGGAATCCAGCTACCGGTCCAGTCACAGAGCACCCTCTACGCCGAACCGTGGGAAGCCGCAGCGGGGCCCGCGGAGCTGCTGGCCGTGGCCCGCGCCGCCGACCGGAACGGCTACGCCTACATCGGCTGCTGCGACCACGTGGCCGTGCCGCGACGGCTGGCCGGCACCATGAGCACCGTCTGGTACGACCCGGTGGCCACCCTGTCCTTCCTGGCAGCCGCCACCGAACGCGTCGCGCTGCTCAGCCACGTCGCCGTCGTCGGCCTGAGACACCCGCTGGTCACCGCCAAGCAGTACGCCACACTCGACCACCTCTCCGCGGGCCGGCTCGTACTGGGCGTGGGAGCAGGACACCTGCGCGAGGAATTCGACGCCCTCGGAGCGGACTTCCGCGCCCGCGGCGCCGTACTGGACGAGACCCTCGACGCGCTCAAGGCCGCCTTGGGCGAGGAGGAGTTCCCCGCCTTCACCGGAGACCGCTACTCCTTCGCCGGTCTGGGACAGCGTCCACGCCCCGCGCAGCGGCCACGGCCACCCCTGTGGGTCGGCGGCTCCTCGCCCCCCGCGGTACGCCGTGCGGCCCTGCGCGGTGACGGATGGCTCCCCCAGGGCGACCCCCGCGACGCACTGCCGCCCAAGATCGAGCGCATCCACCGCCTGCGGGAGTCGGCCGGACTCGCGGACACACCCTTCACCGTCGGTGCCATCGCGGAACCGCTCCATGTGGGCCGCCCCACCTGGGACGTGGGCCGCCGCACCCTGCGGGGCACGCCCGAGTCGCTGGCCGACGCGCTGCGCCCCTACCGCGACATGGGCGTCGGCCAGCTCCAGCTGCGCTTCCGCGCCCGGTCGGCGGCGGAACTGGTGGACCAACTGACCCTCTTCATGGCCGAGGTCGCCCCGCGCCTGGCCGACGCGTAGGGCTGCTGCTCGCGGGGACGGGCGGGGCTCCCCGGAGGGCCCCGCAGAAGGAGGCACACATGGGGAAGCTCGACGGCAGGGTCGTGCTGATCAGTGGTGCGGCACGCGGCCAGGGTGCGGCGGAGGCACGGCTGTTCGCCGCCGAGGGCGGCAAGGTGGTGCTCTGCGACGTGCTCGACGAGGAAGGCGAACGGGTGGCGGCACAGCTCGGTGCCGACCGGGCGCGCTACGTCCATCTGGACGTACGGGACGAGACCGGCTGGCAGTCGGCCGCCGACCTCGCCGAGGAGAGCTTCGGGAAGGTGGACGGCCTCATCAACAACGCGGGCATCCTCCGCTTCAACGAGCTGGCGGCCACCCCCGTCGCCGAGTTCCGCGAGGTGGTCGACGTCAACCAGACGGGCTGCTTCCTCGGCATGAAGACCCTCGCGCCACGCATCGAGGCGGCCGGCGGCGGCACCATCGTCAACACGGCCTCGTACGCCGCGCTGGCCGGGATGGCGTTTCTGACCGCGTACGCGGCGACCAAGGCCGCGATCGTCGGGATGACCCGCGTCGCGTCGATGGAGCTCGCGAGCCGGGGCGTCCGCGTCAACGCGATGTGCCCCGGCGCGATCGACACCCCGATGTCGAACCCCGCTCAGGCGGCGGAGAACGGCCTCAGGCTGGATGTGGCGGGGGCGCCCGAGGAGGGGCCCGAGGGAGAGGCGTCCGGCGCCTCGGGGGGCGGGGCCGGGGCCGGTGCCGGGGCCGGTGCCGGTGCCGGGGCCGGGGAGAGCGGCCTGGACGCCTTTTACGCCAAGCTCGTCCCGCAGGGCAGGATGGGCCGCCCGGAGGAGGTCGCGCGGCTGGCGTTGTTCCTCAGCTGTGCGGACTCCTCGTACGTCACCGGTCAGCCGTTCGTCATCGACGGCGGCTGGCTGGCGGGCGTCCCTGTGCTGTGAGCCGCTCCCGGGCGGGGTCGCCGCGGCGTTTGCTCCTTCGCTTGTGGGACGAGAGCGCCGGCGTGCGGGAGGGGGCGCTGATTTCCGTCAGGAAGACTTTGCAAGTCCTCCAGCAATTCATGATCAACTCTTCACTCTTCCTTCACCTGTGCGCCGGTCCCTCCGGTGCCCGCGGCAGGGGGTATCCGCCGTATTGACGGCCCCACCAGGCGGTGCCACAGTCGGTCCCAGCGTGAACTGACGGGCCGTCAGAAACGGTCGTCGGAGGCAGCCGGGAGCAGCCGGGCCAGCCGGAAACAGCCGGAAACAGCCGCCCAAGGAGATGACACCGTGGAATTCGGGCTCTTTGTTCAGGGGTACGTGCCGGCCGCGCGGGCCCAGGCCGATCCGCAGGCCGAGCACAAGGCGCTGGTCGAGGAGACCGAGTACGTCATCCAGGCGGACAAGTCGGGCTTCAAATACGCCTGGGCCTCCGAGCACCACTTCCTGGAGGAGTACAGCCACCTGTCGGCCAACGACGTCTTCCTCGGCTACCTCGCGCACGCCACCGAGCGCATCCACCTCGGCTCCGGCATCTTCAACCCGCTGCCGCAGGTCAACCACCCGGTGAAGGTGGCGGAGAAGGTCGCCATGCTCGACCACCTCACCGGTGGCCGCTTCGAGTTCGGCTCCGGGCGGGGCGCCGGCTCCCACGAGATCCTCGGGTTCCTGCCGGGTGTCACCGACATGAACCACACCAAGGAGATCTGGGAGGAGACCATCGCCGAGTTCCCGAAGATGTGGCTGCAGGACGAATACCAGGGGTTTCAGGGGAGGCACTGGTCGTTGCCCCCACGCAAGATCCTCCCCAGGCCGTACGGGGGTTCACACCCGGCGATGTGGTACGCGGCGGGCTCGCCCTCCTCGTATGCGATGGCGGCGAAGAAGGGGCTGGGGGTGCTGGGCTTCAGCGTGCAGAAGGTCTCCGACATGGAGTGGGTCGTCGAGTCGTACAAGGGCGCCGTCAAGGACGCCCGGCCGGTCGGCGGCTACGTCAACGACAACGTCATGGTGACCTCCACGGCGATCTGTGCCGAGACGACCGAGAAGGCGAAGCAGATCGCCGTGCACGGCGGCCTCAACTACCTGCAGTCGCTGCTCTTCCGCTACCACGACACCTTCCCCCGGCCCGAGGGCATCCCGCAGTGGCCCGAACTGATCCCGGAGTACACGGCGGAGGTCGTCGACCTGCTGATCGCCGAGGAACTGATGGTCTGCGGCAACCCCGAAGAAGTGCTGCGCCAGTGCAAGCGCTGGGAGCAGGCGGGCGCCGACCAGCTCTCCTTCGGACTGCCCATCGGCATCCCGTACGAGGACACCATGAACACGATCAAGCTCATCGGTGAACACGTGATCCCGCAGATCGACACCGACCCGGTGCACCGCACCACCCGCTTCCGCGACGCGGCACGCAACGGCTGACTGTCCGACCCGTCGGCCGGACACCGGTCCGCACCGCCGGACACGACCGCCGGGCAGCCCCGGCCCGCACCGCCGACCAGCACCCCGCAGGCTCGCGAGCGAGCAGGCTCCGCGAAGGAGGACACCCAGCATGCTCGACCACCTCATCACGGGCGCCACCGTCGTCGACGGCACCGGGGCACCCTCCTACCGGGCCGACGTGGGCATCAGGGACGGCCGGATCGCCCGTATCGCCGAGCCGGGGACGCTCCGCGAGGAGGCCCGCAGCAGCCAGGACGCCACCGGCCTGGTCCTGGCCCCCGGCTTCGTCGACCCGCACACCCACTACGACGCCCAGCTGTTCTGGGACCCGTACGCCACCCCCTCCATGAACCACGGCGTCACCACCGTCGCCGGCGGCAACTGCGGCTTCACCCTGGCCCCGCTCAACCCCTCACGCCCACAGGACGCCGACTACACGCGGCGGATGATGTCCAAGGTGGAGGGCATGTCCCTGGTGGCGCTGGAGGAGGGCGCACCCTGGGACTGGCACTCCTTCGGCGACTATCTGAACGCGCTGGAAGGCCGCATCGCCGTCAACGCGGGCTTCATGGTGGGCCACTGCGCACTGCGACGGCATGTGATGGGCCCCGGCGCCATCGGCGGCCGGCCCGACGAGGCACAGCTCGCCCGGATGCTGCGGCTTCTCCACGAGGCCATGGAGGCGGGCGCCTGGGGCCTTTCCACCACCCAGTCCGCCACCCACTCCGACGGCGACGGCAACCCCGTCGCCTCCCGGCACGCCCGGCCCGAGGAACTGCTGGCGCTCTGCCGCGCCGTCGCCGACCACGAGGGCACCCAGATCGAGGCCATCGTCGCCGGCTGCCTCGACCAGTTCTCCGACGAGGAGATCGATCTGCTGGCACACATGTCGGCGGCTGCCGGGCGGCCGCTCAACTGGAATGTGCTCACCATCGACGCCGCCGTGCCCGACCGGGTGCCACGGCAACTGGCGGCCGGCGAGCAGGCACGCAAGGAGGGCGGCCGCGTCGTCGCGCTCACCATGCCCATCCTCACGCCGATGAACATGTCGCTGGGCACCTTCTGCGCGCTCAACCTCATCCCCGGCTGGGGCGAGATCCTCGCGCTGCCGGTGCCCGAACGCATCACCAGGCTGCGGGACGCGGACGTACGCGCCGAAATGCTGCGCCGTGCGGACAGCAAGGAGGCGGGCGTCTTCCGCCGGCTGGCCCGCTTCGACCGGTACGTCATAGGCGACACCTACTCGGCCGCCAACGAGGGGCTGACGGGCCGCGTGGTGGCCGATATCGCGGCCGAACGGGGCCAGGACCCCTTCGGCTGCCTGGTGGACATCTGCGCCAACGACGAACTGCGCACCGTGCTGTGGCCGATGCCCACCGACAACGACCCGGCGAGCTGGGAGCTGCGCAGGCAGACCTGGGAGCACGAGGACGTGCTGCTGGGCGGCTCGGACGCGGGGGCCCATCTGGACCGCATGTGCGGGGCTCCGTACACCACCCGCTTTCTGGGCGACTGTCTGCGCGGCCGGAAGCTGGTCGGTCTGGAGCGTGCCGTGCGGATGCTCACCGACGAACCGGCCCGGCTGTTCGGACTGCGCGAACGCGGTCGGGTGCGCGAGGGCTGGCACGCGGACCTGGTCCTCTTCGACCCGGAGCGGATCGACGCCGGCCAGGCGACCCTCGTACACGACCTGCCCGGCGACAGTCCACGGCTCGACTCGCGTGCTGTCGGAGTCGTCGGCGTATGGGTCAACGGGGTGGAGACCATCCGCGACGACAAGGTGACCGGCGCGGTACCGGGGAAGATCCTGCGCTCCGGCCGCGACACCGAGACGGTCTCCACCCGGTAGCGCGCTCCCCTCCCCGGCGGGCCCGTCATCGCCGCCGCAGTGCGGCGTCCGCCAGCGCGGGCGGCGTGTAGTAGAAGTCGTCCGGGTTCAGATCCGTACCCGGGGGCACGATCTCGTCGATCCGGTCCAGCACCTCGGTGCTGAGCGTCACCTCGGCACCCGTCAGCAGCGACTCCAGATGCTCCATCGTGCGGGGGCCCAGCAGCACCGAGGTGACGGCCGGGTGGTTGCGGACGAAAGCGGTGGCCATGTGCCGCAGCTCGATCCCGGCCTCCTCAGCCAGCTCGCTCAGCGCCAGCACGGCCTCCAGCTTGCGCGCGTTGCCGGGCAGGCTCACATCGAACTTGTGCCGCTCGATTGCCGTGCGGCCCGCGCTCAGGTCGATGTCGTCGGCCGAGCGGATGCGCCCCGACAGCCAGCCGGCGGACAGCGGCCCCCACACCAGGACGCCCAGACCGTAGCGCTGCGCGGTGGGCAGCAGCGCGGCCTCGACACCACGCGCCAGGATCGAGTACGGCGGCTGCTCGGTGCGCGGCCGTACATGACCGCCCCGCTGCGCCGCCCACTGGGCCTCCACCTGGAGCTCGGCGGGGAACGTGGAGGTGCCCACGGCACGCACCTTGCCCGCGCGTACGAAGTCGGACAGCGCCCCCAGCGTCTCGTCGATGTCGGTGTGCGGATCGGGGCGGTGCAGCTGGTAGAGGTCCACATGGTCGGTGCCGAGCCGACGCAGGCTGTCATCCAGCGCCCGGGTCAGCCAGCGGCGGCTGTTGCCGCTCCGATTGGGGTCCTCACCCATCGGCATGTGCCCCTTGGTGGCCAGTACGACCTCGTCCCTGCGGCCCTTGAGCGCCCGCCCCACGACCTCCTCGCTCGCGCCGTTGCCGTACACGTCGGCGGTGTCCACCAGGTTGATGCCCGCGTCGAGGGCGCGGTGGACGATGCGGACGCAGTCGTCGACGTCGGTGTTGGCGGTGCCGAGCATCATGGCGCCGAGGGCGTGGTCGCTGACCGAGATGCCGGTTCCGCCGAGAATGCGCCGTTGCACAGTTGCGCTCCTGTGTGTCGTGTCCTGCTGTCTTCGTGTTGGGGACAAGCCTCGTCCAGGCCGCGCACCCCAACCAGATCAGACCCAACCTGGGTCCGGCAGTACCACCCTTTGCGGATACTGGGCGTATGACGGTCACGGAGAAGAAGGAGACGCTGGAGATCGGCGCCTTCCTCAAGTCCCGCAGGGCAGCGCTCGACCCCGACGAGGTGGGGCTGCCGCCCGTCCACAACCGGCGCCGGGTACCCGGACTGCGCCGCGAGGAGGTCGCCCAGCTCGCCGGTATCAGCGTCGACTACTACATCCGCATCGAACAGGGGCGTGCGCAGAGCATCTCCGCCCCGGTGCTCGACGCGCTGGCGCGCGCCCTGCGGCTGACGGCCGACGAACACACCTATCTGCGCAACCTCGCCGACCCGCAGTTCCGCGACGCCTCCTCGGTCCGCACCGCCGTACGGCCGGAGATCCAGCGGCTGCTGGACTCCATGGACCCGTACATCCCCGCCTTCGTCTACGGGCCCGGTCTGGACTTCCTGGCCTGGAACCGGATCGGCGCCCGTGTCGCCTTCGATCTGGAGGCCCTGCCGCCCCGCTGGCGCAACGCGCCTCTGCTGGTCTTCCGCCACCCCGACAGCCGCACCCTGCACCCCGGCTGGGAGGAGATGGCCGCCGAGACGGTCGCCGCGCTGCGCGCCGACTGCGCACGCCACCCGTGCCACCCGCGGGCCAAAGCCGTGCTGACCGAACTGCTCGAGGGCAGCCCGCGGTTCCGTGAACTGTGGGAGGACCACCAGGTGCGCGAAAAATTCTCCGGCCGCAAGCGCATACACCACCCGGAGGCGGGCGAGCTGGAGGTGTCCTACGAGACGTTCCAGCTCACCGTCGACCACCACCAGACGCTGTGCACCTACACCGTCGAACCCGGCTCCCCCTCCGAGGCAGCACTGCGGTGGCTCGCCGACCGCACGCCCACCGCGTCGGCCCCTCACTGACCCCGCCCGCCCCTTTCCGGGGCACTGCCCAGCCAGACCGGGTTCGTCATCGCCGCCATCGCGCCGGGCAGCCCGGAGCCCTCCTGCGCGGGGTGCCGCACCTCGGCTCGTACATAGGCGGCCAGCGAGGGCGTGGTGCGCCAGGTGAGCCGTGAGCCGGTACCGGTGCGCATGGTGCCCTGGTCCGTCACCAGGTGCAGCGTGGCCCCCTCGGGCGCGCCCCGCAGGGTGAGGGAGACGTCCACCGGGGTGTCGGGCTCGGCCCGCAGCGTCTGGCCGAGCGTCGCGTATCCGCCGCCCGGGGTGGTCGCCTTCAGCCGCAGCGAGAGCTTCGACGACTCGGCCAGATACGACCGCCCTGCGGCGATCGCCTCCAGCACAGGGCGGCGCGCCAGGTCGTCCGCGTGCACCACCGTCTGCGGCAGCCCCACGTCCTGGCCCTCCCGGTGCGCGTCGCTGTTGCCCATGGCGGGCAGCCGGCTGTCGCCGCTGACGAGCATGTTGTCCCAGGCGGCCAGCGCCAGCTCGTCGTCGGCCGTCCACGGGCCGTTCCACACCTCCACCGCGTCGGCGTGCCGGTAGCCGAACTTCCACTGGCAGCCCACGAACGGACAGTTGGGATGCGCGGGCACCACCAGACCGCCGGCCCGGTGCACGGCACGGGCGAACCTCGGGTAGGCGTCGTCCCGGGCCCGGTAGCGCCAGTCGAGGAAGGTGCCGGGATCGGTGCCCAGCGCCAGCCAGTGGCCGTTGCGGGTGGTGATCTCCTCACCGCACAGCACCAGCAGATCGTCCCCCCACAGCCCCTCCCACGCGGCGTGCCCGGAGGTGGTGTTGTGCTCGGTCGTGGTGATGAAGTCCAGCCCGGCGGCGCGCGCGGCGGCCGCCACCTCCTCGGGCGTACGGCGCCCGTCCGAGTGCACCGTGTGCAGATGGCAGTCGCCCCGGTACCAGGCCCGGCCGCGCCCCTTGGCACGCTCGGGCGGATAGCCGGGCCGCGGCGTACGGCCGGGCTCACCGTGCCGCAGGGTGACCGTCACCTCGTAGTCCATGCCCTGCGGTGCCACCGTGTACGGGCCCAGCACCACATGCCAGGTGCCCGCCTCGACCGGGCCGGCCAGATAGCCGGGGGTCGCCTTCTCGGCGCTGATGGCGAAGGAGTCCCGGAAGCCGCCGGACCAGCCGCGGAAACCCCGTCCGCCCAGTGCCGTGCCGCGCTGGTCGAAGATGCCGATGTCGAGCGCGTTGCCCGGAGTGCCCTTCGGCACGTCCGGCTTGTCGTAGCTGTAGGAGACCGCGATCTCCCGCACCCCGGCGGGGATCTCCACCGGCAGATACACGAAATCGGGAGCACCGGTGGGCAGGTGCCCTCGCAGTTTCCGGCTCACTGCGGCACCGTCCTCGGCGCGGGCGAACCTCACTCCGGAAAGCGTCACCGCGCTCGCGGCTCCGGCGGCCAGCGAGAGCCGCAGTGCGTCACGTCTGCCCATATGCGTGTCCTTGGAGGAGTCCATGGGGGAGTTGTACGCGCGGTCGGTGAGCGCGAGAAGTCCCCGCGGTGGCGCGCCCGCCAATGGTTACCGCTACCCCGCCCCACCTGCGCCGCCCGCGCCGAGGGCTACGCTCGGGGGATGACCTCACACGGACAGACGCCGACGGCCAACGCGATGCGGCGGGCCCTGAAGCGGGCGCGGGACGGGGTCGCGCTCGACGTGACGGAAGCCGCCGTGCTGCTCCAGGCGCGGGGCGAGGACCTGGCGGACCTGACCGCTTCGGCGGCCCGAGTCAGGGACGCCGGCCTGGCAGCCGCGGGGCGTCCCGGTGTCATCACGTACTCCAAGAGCGTCTTCCTCCCCCTCACCCGGCTGTGCCGCGACAAGTGCCACTACTGCACGTTCGTGACCGTCCCCGGCAAGCTGCGCCGTGCGGGCCACGGGATGTACATGTCGATGGACGAAGTCCTCGACATCGCCCGCCGGGGGGCCGAGCTTGGGTGCAAGGAAGCGCTGATCACCCTGGGGGACAAGCCGGAGGACCGCTGGCCTGAGGCGCGCGCCTGGCTCGACGCGGAAGGCTACGACGACACGCTCGCGTACGTCCGCGCCGTGGCCATCCGCATCCTGGAGGAGACCGGGCTGCTGCCGCACCTCAACCCCGGGGTGCTGTCCTGGACCGACTTCCAGCGGCTCAAGCCCGTCGCGCCCTCCATGGGCATGATGCTGGAGACCACCTCCGAGCGGCTGTGGAGCGAGCCGGGAGGCCCGCACTACGGCTCGCCCGACAAGGAGCCCGCGGTGCGGCTGCGGGTGCTGGAGGACGCGGGGCGCTCCAATGTGCCCTTCACCAGCGGTCTGCTGATCGGTATCGGTGAGACGTACGAGGAGCGTGCCGAGTCGCTGTTCGCGCTGCGCCGTGTGCAGCGCGCCTACCACGGCGTCCAGGAGCTGATCATCCAGAACTTCCGCGCCAAGCCGGACACGGCGATGCGCGGTATGCCCGACGCCGAACTGGACGACCTGGTCGCCACGGTCGCCGTCGCGCGGCACATCATGGGCCCTTCCGGCTGTCTGCAGGCCCCGCCGAACCTGGTGGACGCCGAGTACGTACGGCTGATCGAGGCGGGGATCGACGACTGGGGCGGCGTCTCCCCGCTCACCCCCGACCACGTCAACCCCGAGCGCCCCTGGCCGCACATCGACGAGCTGGCCGGGAAGAGCCGGACCGCCGGCTTCCAGCTGCGCGAGCGCCTCGCCGTCTACCCGGAGTTCGTGCGGCGCGGCGAACCGTGGCTGGACCCGCGCGTCCTGCCGCACGTGAGGGCGCTGGCCGACCCGGCCACGGGGCTGGCCCGCGAGGACGTACGGCCCGAGGGGCGCCCCTGGCAGGAGCCCGACGAGGGCTTCACGCCCATGGGCCGCACCGATCTGCACCGCACCATCGACACCGAGGGCCGCACCGCCGACCGCCGCGACGACTTCGACGAGGTGTACGGCGACTGGGACGAGCTGCGCGAGCGCGCGGCGCCGGGAATGGCGCCCCAGCGCGTCGACTCCGATGTGCGCCAGGCGCTCGACCAGGCCGCCGACGACCCCACCCGGCTCACCGACGAGCAGGCACTCGCCCTGCTGCACGCCGACGGCCCCGCACTGGACGCGCTGTGCCGAACGGCGGACGACGTCCGCCGGGACGCGGTCGGCGACGACGTCACCTACATCGTCACCCGCAACATCAACTTCACCAACGTCTGCTACACGGGTTGCCGTTTCTGTGCCTTCGCACAGCGCCGCACCGACGCCGACGCCTTCACGCTCTCCCTGGAGCAGGTCGCCGACCGGGCGCAGCAGGCGTGGGAGGTGGGCGCTGTCGAGGTGTGCATGCAGGGTGGCATCCACCCGGACCTGCCGGGCAGCGCCTACTTCGACATCGCGCGCGCCGTCAAGGAGCGGGTGCCGGGCATCCATGTGCACGCCTTCTCGCCCATGGAGGTGGTCAACGGCGCCACCCGCACCGGAATGTCCATCCGCGAGTGGCTGACCGCGGCCAAGGAGGCCGGGCTGGACTCCATCCCCGGCACGGCGGCCGAGATCCTGGACGACGAGGTCCGCTGGATCCTCACCAAGGGCAAGCTCCCGACGGCCACCTGGGTCGAGGTCGTCAAGACGGCGCACGAGGTGGGCCTGGGCTCGACGTCCACGATGATGTACGGCCACGTCGACCAGCCCCGCCACTGGCTGGGCCATCTGCGGCTGCTGGCCGACATCCAGCGGTCGGCACTGGAGAAGGGGGTGCCCGGCTTCAGCGAGTTCGTGACGCTGCCCTTCATCCACACCAACGCGCCCGTCTACCTCGCCGGTATCGCCCGCCCGGGGCCCACGGCCCGCGAGAACCGGGCCGTCACCGCCATGGCCCGGCTGCTGCTCCACCCGTGGGTCCCCAACATCCAGACCAGCTGGGTGAAACTGGGCACCGAAGGGGCCGCCGAAATGCTCCGCTCGGGCGCCAACGACCTGGGCGGCACCCTCATGGAGGAGACGATTTCTCGTATGGCGGGCTCCTCCTACGGGTCCTACCGCTCCATCAAGGACCTGGTCGCCATCGCGGAGGCCGCGGGGCGCCCCGCACGACCGCGTACGACGCGCTACGGCGAGGTTCCGCCGGAGCGCGTCGAGGTGGCGCACGCCTCCGACGGCCACCTGCCGGATCTGCTGCCCGTGGTGTGATCCCCGGCGCCCGTGGCGCGATCCTGCCGCCTGTGGCCCGACGGCTCCCGCAGACCCCGCTACGCGCGGGCGGATCTTTAATACAGTGCGGGAGCCACTAGGGAGGCAAGGAAGGGCAGCGAATCGTGACAGGTGCGGGCGGCGGGGACGGCGGCGCGACGGCCATATGGGGACGGGCCGAGCAGCAGGACTTCCGCAGCAGGGTGCGCGGCTGCCTGCTGGGCGGCGCGATCGGTGACGCTCTCGGTGCCGGCGTCGAGTTCGACTCGCTGGCCGCCATCCGCGAGAAGTGGGGGCCGCAGGGGGTCACGGACTACGTACCCGCATACGGCCGCAGGGGCGCGGTCACCGACGACACCCAGATGACGCTGTTCACCGTGGACGGCCTCATCCGCGCCCATGTACGCCGCGACACCGGCGCCTGGCACCCGCCCACCGATGTGCACGCCGCCTACCTCCGCTGGGCGGCAACACAGCGCGACTGGGGGCCCGACGAGCGGCGGGAGAACGACGGCTGGCTCGCCCGCGAGGAGTGGCTCTACGCCCGCCGCGCTCCCGGGAACGCGTGCCTGAGCGGACTGGCCGACCCCCGGATGGGCACCGTCGAGCAGCCGAAGAACCCCGACTCCAAGGGCTGCGGCACCGTCATGCGGTCGGCGCCCTTCGGGCTGCTGGTGGGCTGGGAACCGGGGCTTGTCTTCCAACTCGCCGTGGAGTGTGCCGCGCAGACACACGGCCACCCCACCGGCTACCTGGCGGCAGGCGCGTTCGCCGCCATCGTCCACACGCTCGCCCGGGGCGACGACCTGGACACCGCCGTCCAGCGCACCCTGGTGCAACTGGCCACCCGCCCGGGGCATCAGGAGACCACCGAAGCGCTCAAGCGTGCCCTGGGCGCCGTCCGCCAGGGCATGCCCTCACCGGAACGGGTGGCGGCGCTGGGGGAGGGCTGGACGGCCGAGGAGGCGCTGTCCATCGGCGTCTACTGCGCGCTGGTCGCCGAAGACGTCCGGCACGGCCTGCTGCTCGCCGTCAACCACAGCGGGGACAGCGACTCGACCGGCTCCGTCTGCGGCAATCTGCTGGGCGCAATGCACGGTGAGACCTCGCTGCCGCCCGGCTGGGTGGCCGAGCTGGAAGGCCGCGCGACGATCCTGGAACTGGCCGACGACTTCGCCATGGAGATGACACAGGGCCCCGCCCTGCACGGCCCCGGCACGGCGTCTCCCGCGTGGCTGGCCCGCTACCCGCGGGCGTGAGCGCAGCCCCGCGCGGGGCACGCAAGATGGTCGCCGGTCGCCGGTCGCCGGCCGCTGGTCGCTCGTCGCCGGGCAAGCCCTGGCCCGCACCGGGTTTTCCACAGGGCTCCGCGGCTGTCGGTGGCCGCGCATAAGGTGTTTTGCAAGATCCCCGCACGGCAGATCGCCCAGGGAACAGCTGTGCCATGGCGGCAGCGGTCCGTGCGGGGACGAACGGGGCAACGGGGACGACGGAAGGCAGCAACACATGGCCGCGAGCGTGGAGAAGGACGGCTACACGGCCGAGTTGACGGAGGACGGCCTGGAGCTGGTCTACCGCAACCCGAAGGGCCGCAAGCTGAAGACGGTCCCGGCCCAGCTCGCCGGCGACCCCGGGCTGATCTCACTGATCGCCATGGGAAAGGCGCTGCGCGCACACCGTAAGGCCTGCCAGGAGTACGCGCAGGCGTGGGCCGAAGCAGGAACAGGCGCCCCGCGCGCGCTGGCCGAAGCCGACCCCGAGTGGCGGCGCGCGCTGGAGGACGCCTGCGTGGCGCTGACCGAGGAGCGCGGCGAGGACGGCCTGTTCGCCCGCACCTACGCGGGCCCGCACGGGCTCACCCTGACCCAGCTGCTGCCCGAGGACGTGGTCCCCTACCGCGACCTGCTGATGGGCGAGGACGCCTGGCTGCCGGACGGCCTCTTCACCACCGGTATTCCGCACGGGGCACCGGATCACGACGGACAGCTGCCGTTCCCCGAACGGGTGCTGGCGGCCCACCCGCAGCAGCAGCGCCTCGCCCTGGAGAAGATCCGCGCCCTCCAGCACGAGACCCTGGACTGGGAGTACGTCTTCAAGAAGGACATGGACCGCGTGCTGGCCGGGCTGGAGGAGACCGCCCCCGCACTGGCGGTCACGTTGCTGGACGAGATGGCCGACTTCGCCCTCCAGCAGGGCAGCGAGGCGGAGGCGGCCGCCTGGTTCGGCCGGGCCCGCAAGACCGAGCGCAACCTCGGCCGCACACCCGACCACGCCTGGCTGCACTCCCGCCAGCTGCGCTACGCCGCGGCAGGAGCCCTCTCCGCGACGGTGCTGCGGGCGTGGGTGAACGAACTGGCCACCGGGGGCAGCGGATCAGGTGAGCACCTGGCCCGCTTCCGCGAGGTGGTGCGGGCCAGGCTCCGCGGTCACGGCGAACTCCACCCGCAGTTGGCGGCCGACATCCGCAAGCTCGCCAAGGCGGCCGGACAGGACCCGGACGAAGAGCTGGCCACCATGATGGCGGAGCTGATCGAGGACGGCGCGCTCTCGCTCGACGACACCGAGTTCTGGACCCGCTGCTGCAAGGGCCGCGCCATCGACATCCTGGTCGGGCGCCGCGCGGAGGCCGTACGCGAAGCCGTCCTGCGGCTGCGCCCCCGCGGCTACGCCTCAGAGGGACGGGCCGAGCTGTGGCGCACCCTGCTGGAGCGCACCGGGGCGCTCGCCCAGCTCACCGGAGAGCTCCCCGGGCTCGAGCGGGGAGCGGCCGCCGCCTGGCTGACCGACTGCGTCAACACGGCTCCGGTCCGGGACAGCGGCCCGTGGCCGATGGTGTACGAGCTGGCCGAGCGCGTCGCCCCGAGGGCAGCCGCCGACGGCGTCCCGGTCGAGTTCCGGCACTGGACGTACCGCAACTGGAGAGAGCGCAAGCGCATCCCCCTCGATCTGATGGACCTGCTCCTGGAGCACGGCGTCGCAGTCAGCGACCCACCGGAACGGCTGGCCACAGCGCGCCCGTACGACCTGCTGGTCTCGCGCCGCCCCGAGCTGCGCCACCTGCTGGCCGACGCGCGCTTCGAGCGCGAGGTGCGAGCGTGGATGCGCGCCGACCTCGATATGACGGTGGAGGGCGACAAAGCGGCTGACGCCATGTCGTCCAACCGCTGGTACAACCCGCATCAGACCAAGGGCTGGGGCCGGATCGACCATCTGTACGCCACCTGGGTCGGCCACGAGGAACTGCGGGCCTGGTGTGCGCGAGAGCGGGCGCTGCTGCGCGCCGGGGTCGACTTCGACGGGCTGGTGCTGATCCTCGGCCGGTTCGTGCACGTCGGCGGGGTGGTGGACCAGCTGCTCCAGGACCCCGAGGCGGCCCGCGAGTTCGCCGCGGTCGACGTCATCGGGCTGCTGATGCGCGAACTGCCGCCTCAGCTGGACCGCGAACGGATCGAGAAGATCGTCGCCAAGGTGAAGCCCGAACACCTCAGTCCGGGCGACGGAGCACGAGGCGACAACTTCGTCCTGCTCCGCGACGAACTGCCCGAGCTCGCCCAGGGCACCACCTGGCAGGAAGCGGGCCTGAGCTTCCACCGGGTCACCCACCTGCTGGTGATGGCCGCCAACTGCCTCGAAGGCCAGGCCCGCCTGGTGCGCCGCTTCACCCCGGACGCCGAGCGGGCCCCCGCCCCGGCGCCCGCCCCGGAAGAGGAAACCTCCTGGCGGTCCCTCGCCCAACGGCTGATGCGGCTGGCGGTCTCCGAGACCCCGCCCTGGGACGGCGACCTCCGCAAGGGCAGTCAGGAGCGGGACCACGCCTGGCAGCGGCTCCGGGTCGCGCCCGTCCACGGGTACGCCCTGCTGGAGGCCCTCCGCGCCGCGATGGGCCTCACCCGCGACGCCTCCAAGACGGTGGCTGAACTGGCCCAGTACGCGGACTGCCCCTTCGCCTCGGGCGAGTGGCGGATCGTGGAGTACGCGCTGCCCACCGCGACGGAGCGGCAGTTGCCCGCGCTGTACACGTGGCCGATCCGCACCGGGACCTCTGCCGCCCTGGTGCTCAGGGAGCGCAGAACCGGCTCGGCGGTCCGGAAGCTGGTTCCGCTGCGCGTGCTGGAGTACGCACCCGGTGGCGACTTCCCGGCGGCCGGTCCGCTCGCCGCCGCGGGCCTCGAACCAGTCAGGGCCGATGTGCTGGAGCCCGCGCGTCCCGCCAGCTGGTTCACGCGCTTCGCCCAGTCGTACCAGCAGCACGGCGCGGCCCCCGCCCGCCCCGAACTGGCCGCAGACCTCGCCGGACGGCTCGACCTCTCGCTCCCCGAGGCGGTGATCCTGCTGCGTGGCGTGCTGCCCTGCGCACCGCACCAGGGCGCCGCGCAGAGCCTCCTTTCGACCGCGGGCTCCTACGGCCTCAAGAGCTGGGAGGTGACGGAGAAGGAGCACGAGCGGGCCCTGGACGGGCTCCATCACTTCCTCACCCCCGGGCAGCTGGCAGCCCTCTACGACAGGCTGCTGCCCGACGACCCCGAACTGCTGTGGACCCAGGGCCCGGACGTGCCGAGGGCCGCCGAGTGGTGGCTGCGCGAGATCGGCAGACCGCTGCCCGCGCCGCCCGGGCTGACGGCACTGGCCCACAAGGAAGTGGCACAGCCCACCGGGGAGTCGGCAACACCGCGCCGTCGGCATGAGAACGAGCCCCGCACCGGGACCGCCGACCGGCTGTGGTGGCCGCCACTGCGGCGATCCGCGCTCCTGGGGCGGCTCGCCGCCGGTGCCGACTGCCTGCAGCCCGGCATACCACTGAGCCCCGAGCCCGAACTGCTGGCGCTGCCCCGCCTCGCCACCTGGGCCGCCTACCGCACACCCGCGGGCGATCCGCTGCGCCCGGTACTCGGAGCGGCCATCTCGCGGCTGCGTCGGGAACTGGCGGCGGGACCCGGTCCGCTGCGGGTCTTCTCCCTGCAGAGCAACTATCTGATGGGCGCCCCGCCGTCCCCCGACGGACTCACCGCGCACCCGGCCGTGACGGTGACGGAGGACGACAACCACGACGTCCGCCATGTGTCCGTGGACCCGGACCGGCTGTCCGGTGCGGACGATCCGGTGCTCGAAGCGCTGGACACCTACCTGGACTCCGTCCTGCCCTCCCAGTGGCTCCCCACTCCCTCCGGCCTGCCGGCGCTGGCGGATCTGCGGCTGCTGCTCAGCGAGGACTTCGCCGCGCTGGGCGCCCATCTGGCCGCCGACGCCGAGGTGCCCGCAGGCTGGGAGCAGCACCCGGCCCGCTCGGCCCCGCGGTTGGTGACCCGGTGCGCGGAGCAGTACGGCCTGAGCGAGGACGCGGCGGCGCTCCACCTGATGCTGCTGGCCCTTCCGGATCCGACGGACCGGAAGGTGAAGGAGTGGACCGGCTGGAAGCCGGCGCGTTTCAAGGAGGCGGCAGCTCAGCTCGGCGCGACGCCGCTGGTGAGCAGGGCGGCCCGCTCCCGAGCAGGCCGAGGTCTGTTCGTGCCCGGCCTCTGGCACGAGCGCACCTCACCCCGTCTCCCGCTCGAGGCCGTCAAGTTGCCTCACCTCCCACAGGCCGCGAACCACCGGTCCACCAGCCATGTGGCGGTCGTGCCCTCGATGCCGGTGCCGGTGTTGTTCGAGCGGCGGTTGGAGGGCTTGGCCGGGTAGAGGGTGCCGCTGCCGGCCGCTGCCGGCCGCTGCCGGCCGTTGCCGGCCGCTGCCGGTCGTTGGCGGGCTGCGGGTTTTCTGTGACTGGGCCGGCCCTAGTGGTCGGCGATCGGGACGGCGTGGCCCGTGACGTGGATTCGCGCGTCGCCGGGCTCCGCCTCGATGCGCAGATCGCTCGGCCGCCCCATGTCCTCGCCCTGCCGGATGGCGACCACGCCTGACGGGGGCAGCAGTCCGAGCGTACGCAGATAGCCTCCGAACGCGGCGGCTGCCGCCCCGGTTGCCGGGTCCTCGACGACGCCGCCGACGGGGAACGGGTCGCGTGCGTGGTAGCGGTCGTCGCTCTCGCGCCAGACCAGGTGTACCGTCGTCCAGCCGTACCGGTTCATGACGTCGGCCAGCGCCTGGAAGTCGTAGTCGAGGTCGGCCAGCCGGGCCCGGGAACCGGCCGCCAGCACCAGGTGCTCGTTGCCGCCGAAGGCGACGTGCGGCGGCAGCGCCGCGTCCAGGTCGGCGCGCGCCCATCCCAGCGCGGAGAGCGTGGCGTCCACCTCGGCGTCCTCTGCGGCGCGGGACCGGGTGGGAACGCTGGTGAGCGTCGCCCGCACGGCGCCCTTGTCGTCGGTCTCGGTCGCGACGCTGATCTCCCCTGCAGGAGTGTCGAAGAGCAGCGCGCCCGGGCCGATGCGCTCGGCGAGCGCCACCGACGTGGCGACCGTGGCGTGCCCGCAGAAGGCCACCTCGGCCAGCGGGCTGAAGTACCGCAGGGTGAACCGGCGCTGCTGCTCGTCCCCGGCGGTGACGAACGCCGTCTCGGAGTATCCGACCTCGGCGGCGATCGCCAGCATCTGCTGGTCGTCGAGCCGCGTGGCGTCGAGTACGACACCGGCCGGGTTGCCGCCGTCGGGGTCGGAGGTGAAGGCGGTGTAGCGGAGGATCTCGGCATCGGCAACCGGTGCCGCTGTGGTGGCTGGGGTAGGCGTTTCGGCCGCTGAGGAAGTCATGGCTTCACCTTTCCACCCTCGCGGCATTATTACCAACGATTGTTATGCATGAGACTCATCATGGCTTTCGATGGGTTGTTAGGGTCCTGGCATGGACACCAGGCTGCTCCAGACCTTTACCGCACTTGCCAGAACGGAGAGCTTCACCGCGGCCGCCGCCGAACTGCGACTCGCACAGTCCACGGTCACCGTGCAGATCAGAGCGCTGGAGAAGGCGCTGGGCACCCGGCTCTTCGACCGGCTCGCCAGAGGGGCGCTGCTCACCGAGGCGGGAGCGCGGCTGCTCGGCGTCGCCGAGGAAGTCCTGGTGGCCGAGGCGCGGCTGTTCGAGGCGGCCACCGAGGACGGCCCGGTCAGCGGGAGGGTGGTGGTGGGCGCGGGGGAGACGCTCTGCTCGGCCCACCTCCCCGGTGTGATCGCCGCGCTGCGCGGCAGCCACCCCGGTGTGGAGGTGCACCTGGAACCGTGCGGAACCGCCGGTGCCGTGGAAGGACTGCGGGCCGGCAGGCTCGACTGCGCTCTCCTGCTGGAGGAACAGGCCGACTTCTCCGGCATCGCGGCCGAGCGGGTCGCCGGTCAGTCCCTGGTGCTGCTGTGCGCCGCTGACCACCCCTTCGCCGGCTGCGAACGGCCGGTGGAGTGGCCCGAACTGGCGCGGGAGAGCTTCTTCCTCCACGAGCAGGGCTGCTCCTACAGCGACTGGCTGGCCGAACGGCTACGGGCGGTCCCCGGTGCCCGGCCCCGGCTGACCCGGTTCGGCAGCATCGAGGCGGCCCGTTCCTGTGTCGCGGCCGGGCTCGGGCTGACCGTCCTGCCACACGCCAATGTGGCCGAAGCGCTGGGCGACGGCCGCCTCGCGGCGGTGCGCGGTCCCGCCCTGCCGCACGTCTCCGTCCACCTGGCACACCACCGGCGCCGCCGGCCCTCCCGTGCGGCCCAGGCGGTCGCGGCCCAGGTCGTACGGCACTTCCGCGAGGCCGGCGAGGACCCGGACTGAGGCGTGGCGTCCAGGCCGATGTGTCAGGTGCACCCGCACTCGCACGCGTACGCCCCGCCCACGCCCCGTCACCGGCGCCCGCACACCCCGCGCGCACCGGCTACCGCATCAGCTCGCCCGCGTTCACCAGCAGGCACTGGCCCGTGATCCCGCGCGCCCGGCCGGAGGCGAAGAACACTGCCGTCTCGGCCACATCCCCGTCCTCGGCCAGCCGTGGCAGCGCCATCCGCTCCTCCATCCGGCCGCGCACCACCTCCGGCGCCACCCCCTCGGACTCCGCCGTCCACGCCACGTACGCCTCCACCATCGGCCCCCACATCCAGCCGGGCTGCACGGTGTTGACCCGTATCCCGTACGGACCCAGTTCCCGGGCGAGGGAGTACATGGCCGAGACGAGGGCGCCCTTGGACGCGGCGTAGGCGGTCTGCCGGACCTGGGTGGGTGGGGCGACGGAGGACTGGGTGCCGATCATCACGACGGAACCGTCCCCGCGCTCGGCCCCGGCGGCCTTCAGCGCCGGGAGGCAGGCACGGGTCATCCGGAGCGTCCCCAGCAGATTGACGTCCAGTACGCGCTGCCACTCCGCGAGGTCGGCGTCCTCCAGGCCGCCCATGACGGTGTCGAGTGCCGCGACATGCACCACCGCGTCGATACCGCCGAAGCGCTCGCGGGCCAGCGCGGCCAGCGCAGCGCACTGCCCCTCGTCCCGGATGTCGCAGACGCGGTAGGCGCTGTGTGCCCCGTCGGGGTCGACCGCCTCGGCGCACGCGGCCAGGTTCGCCTCCGTACGGGCGCCGAGCGCGACACTGGCGCCCTCCCGGACGCAGGCGGCGGCCACCTCGTGGCCGAGCCCCGCGCCGACTCCCGACACCACCACGGTCCTGTCCGCGAGCAGCACGACAGATCGCCTCCCGTACGGTTCCGCACGCCGTCTGCGCCGGCACCGCCCGAGGTCTCGATTTCTGACGCCCAGTCAGTTAAACCGGTCCGGGACACCGTACGGGAGCCGAGGAGCCGGAGGAACCCCGATGGAGAGGCCGACTGAACCACCGGCCGAGCGAGCGGCCGGGCGAGCGGCTGAACAACCGGTCGAGCCACCGGTCGAGCCACCGGCCCAGGTGACGGCCGAGGTGACGGCTGACGCGTCCGCCGCCTACGCGCGACTGGCCTCCGTCGGTCCCTACGGCGTGCGCCCCGGGCACGCGCTGATCACGATGGTGGAGCCGCATCCGGGCCATGAGTACGCCTACAACCGCTGGTACGAGGACGACCACTACATCGCGGGCGCCATGGCCATGCCCTGGATCTACGCCGGGCGCCGCTGGGTGGCCACCCGGGATCTCCAACTGCTGCGCTACCCAGCCGAGTCCGCCGTCGCGCAGCCGGTCACCACAGGCTGCTATCTGTCCACCTACTGGATCACCGAGGGCCGCTACGAGGAGCACATGCGGTGGACAGTCGCGATCAACAAGCGGCTCAACCACGACGGCCGCGTCCACCGCGACCGCACCCATGTCTTCACGAGCTTCCAGAACCACGAGACGACCGTCTACCGCGACGGTGCCGCCGGGCCCCGCGACCACCACGCGCTCGACCACCCCTATCGGGGCCTGCTGCTCCAGGTCGTCGACGCGGGCGGCTCCGGCGAGCGGGCCGCACTGCTGGAGTGGCTGCGCACCCGCCATCTCCCGGCCCGCCTCAAGGGTTCACCCGCCGCCATGGTCACCGTTTTCCGCCCCACTCCGCTGCCCGTCGACCGGATGTCGTATGTGAAGCAGGTCGAGGGCGTCGACACCCGGCTGACTCTGCTGTGGTTCCTCCAGGAGGACCCGCGTGAACGCTGGGAGGCATGTTTCACGGGCCTGGACGAAGCCGTCGCGGACTCCGGTCTGGGGAGAACGGAACTGGTCGCCCCCTTCGTCCCGACGATCCCGGGAACGGACACCTATGTGGACCAGCTGCGCTGAAGGGAGCTGACGGGGGCTGACATGGGTTGACAGGGGCTGACGGGGTTTTGTCGGGTCCCCTGGGGTGAGGCGGGGCCGGACAGCGCCGAGCCCCCTCGGCCGGGACGGCGGCCAGTCGAGAGGGCTCTTACGTCACTGCTGCGTACGGGCGTCCCGCTTCGCGCGCCGGGCCTCAGGCTACCGCGCAGGTACCGGAGTCCCCGGCGCCCACGCGGGCCACGAACGCGCCCCACGCCTCCGGCCGGAAGCTCAGCGCGGGACCCTGCGGATCTTTGGAGTCACGCACCGCCACCGTGCGCACAGCCGGTGATTTGACCTCGACGCAGGCACCGTTGCCGGTCGAGTAGCTGGACTTGGTCCACGTGTGGGCTTTTCCTTGCTGAATCGGCATGTCTGCTCCGGTTGTTCCGGGTTGTTCCTGACGTGCGAACGAGATTACGCGGCGATTCGGGCGCAGGAAGTGCCCGTTCACTCAACCGGATGGCATATTCCAAGCAGCTCTTCACATCGCGGTGCGCTGCGGTGTAGCCTTCCCGCCTTTTGCGGCATCGCCCTCCGGCACATGCCAGACGGCCCGGCAACTGCCGGGCCGTCCTGTCCTGTTCTGCCTTCTTGTGGCGGTCTGTTCTCCGCTCCCGGGTGCTCAGCCCCGGGCGTACTCCTTGGCGACCTTCTCGATGAACTCGCGCGTCTGGTCCGGATTCAGCGCCTGGGCGCGCAGATGCTCGTACATGACGCTGTAGTTCTGCACGTCGTTCGCCTTCTCCAGGTACAGATCGCTGGTGACGCCCTCGAGGTAGATGACGGTCGAGTCCGAGGCCTCGGGGAACTCGAGGATGGCGTACTGCCCGTTCACGCCCGGGTGCGCGCCCATCGAGAACGGCATCACCTGGAGCGTCACATGGGGCTGCTGCGACATCTCGTTGAGGTATTCCAGCTGCTCGGCCATCGTGTGCTTGCCGCCCACCTCGCGGCGCAGCACCGACTCGTCCAGCACCGCCCACAGCCGCAGCGGGTTGCGCTCGTCCTTGATGCGGTCCTGGCGGCGCATCCGCACCTGCACCCGGCGCTCGATGTCCGCGGCCGTGGCCTCCGGCAGCGCTCCGGCGACGACGGCCTCCGCGTACGGCCGTGTCTGCAGCAGCCCCGGCACCACCTGCGGCTCGTAGACGCGCAGCGAGGCGGCGTCCGTCTCCAGGCCGATGTAGACGCTGTAGGGGATGTCGCCGAAGGCGTGCCACCAGCCCTGCTGGCGCGACTCCTTGGCCATCTGCATCAGCGAGTCGACTATCCGGCGGTCCTCGACCTCGTAGACCCCGCACAGGTCGCGCACATCCCGCTGGCTGATGCTGCGCCGGCCGTTCTCCAATCTGCTGATCTTCGACTGGGAGACCAGCAGCCGGTCCGCGACCTCCTCGGCCGTCATGCCCCGCTGCTCGCGCAGACGGCGCAACTCCTGGCCCAGTCGGCGACGCCGGACTGTGGGGTTGACGTTCGACGCCACGGGACCGCACCTCCGTGTAAGTACGACTACTCAAGCAGGTTGCCACCAACATGTGCGCTCGCGCTGGAAAATGGCAACAGAGAGTGCGGGGTTGAGTACAGCAGTCGAGGAAAACCACACGAGCGAGCCCCAAATCCGCCCACCAACGGCTGGCCTCGCTCACTTGCTACGCCTCGAACCCTGCGGCCACGGCCGCGCTTCGGGCGTGGCGCTGCGGATGCCGTCGCGGCGTAGTTGCCGCTGTGCTCGGGTTCGGCTGTGTTGCGGCGGTGGAAGACGTGCTCCGGCAGTCGGTGTCCCACGGCGACCGGCGCGGCGCAGCAGTCGCAGGGCTGTGGGAGCCGACGTACGGCGAGCGGCCGCCACGCAGCGGCCGACTCCGGGTGGTGTTCGGTGCGGCGTAGCAGTCGCCGTACCGACACCACCGCGGCAGTCGGCCACGCGCGTAGCGTCCTGCGCGTACGTGCCCGATCCTCAGCCCGCGTGGGCGGCGGGTCCGGCCCGTATCCGGTGAGGCCCTGCGCGCGCCGCTCGCGGCGGACGCGGCGGACGCGTGCGTGACCTCAGCGTGCTCCCGCCCGGACCATGCCACCCGCCAGATGCCGGGCCTGCTCCGGCAGATGCCGGGTCGGACCGGCGGCCGACGCCGTCGCCCGCGCGGTCGAACGGCCCGAGGGCGGTCCGTTCGCCGTGCCGGCCTGGGCCCGCCTCGGCTGCGCCCCGACGCCGTTCTGGACGTCCATCACCGCGTGCGCGACGAGTCCGCCCATCGGGTCGTGCCTGATCAGGTCCCGCAGCCGGGAACGGCAGGACCGCCCCTCGTTGCCCGGGTAGAGGTGCTTGCCGAGACCGACCGCGTGGGCCAGCGCGGCGAGCGCCGCGGTCCGCGGGTCCGGCGGGACTCCGGTGCGGATCGCGGTGTCCAGCCGGGCCCTGATCTCCCGGCTGATGGCCGTCTCCGTCGCTTGATAGCGCGTCGTCGGCAGAACTCCGCACATCTGGCCGGAAACGGCGTGCACCATGCCGCACCGTTCCAGATGTGTGAGATAGGTTTGGCGCAGCCCCAACCGGGGCCCGCCGATCCAGTGGACAGCGCGCACCGGGCTGCCGCGCCTGCGCAGCAGTTCCAATGCGGAGTCCAGGGTCGGATCTCCGGTCGGCCGTGGCAGCACCACGGCGATACGATCCCCATCAGGGGCTATCCGTCCTGCCAGAGCCAGCTCTACTAGCTGTGCTCCGGCCAGGCCGAGGTCAAGCGACTGCGGCTGCGCCGTGGTGCCCGTTGCCGGGTCCAAGGCGAGCAACAGCAGCTCCTCGGGAATTGTTCTGCGGCTCCTGCCCATCCATGCCTCCCCGCGTGGATGAATGACAGGGTGACCCCTCTCACAATGGTCTGTCGAGAGCGCCCGGACCTTATGGGTGGGAACCAGCAGGTATGTCGTTCTCGTCTGGCGCTGGGGGAGGCCACACGGGCAGCCCTCCGGGGGAGCACCGCCACGCCGGTGGCGCCCTCGGTGCATAGGACACTGTTAACTGGTATGGCGAGCGGCGAGCAGCAGCATCAGGAGGCATCGGTGGCGGGCGAATCCCCCGACAGGTCGGAGCGGGAGAGGTCGTCGGGGGAGACGACGGGGAGCGGCGGGACGGTTGCACGGCCCGACGAGACGGCCGAAAAGAAGCAGCCGAAGAGCTCCGGAGCGGAGAACGGCGCCGGTACGGCGACCCGGGACACCGCTCCGTCGAAGATCCCCGCACCCACGTCCCCGGCCGGGGAGCCGGACGACGAGACGGGTGGCAGGACGGCTGACCCGGAGGGCACGGCGGAGCGGGACGAGGCCGCAGCGGCCGACGAGCCCGCGACGGCGGACGAGGGCGACGCGCGCCTGAAGTCGGCCGTGGCCGCCTGGGTCGCGGGCGACGGCGCTCCCGACGGCGCTCCTGCCGACGCGGACGGCGCCGAGGGGCCGAAGACCCCCGCGAACGGTGCCCACGGTGCCGGTGCGGACGCGCGCGCCGGGAAGAACGGCGACGGCGCCGCTTCCTCGGATCTCCCTGTGCGGCCCAAGCCGGAGGACGCCCGGGCCGACGCCGACTCCGAAGCTGATGCCGCTGCCGGCCCCGACGCCGACTCGGCGCCGCAGGGCGACGCGCCGACCGCGATGTTCGGGATCGTACGGCCCGGGAGCGACCGTTCCCGCAAGGAGGACGACGTCGCGGCGGCCGACCGCGCCGAGCGGCTGACCTCGGCGTTCTTCGGCGCACCCAAGGACGCGAAGAGCCCCGGCGAGGGTGACGAGAGCGACAAGGGTGACAAGAGCGACAAGAGCGGCAGGAACGGCGAGGCCACGGACCAGCCGACGGCGATCTTCCGTACGCCCGACATCAAGCGGGACCAGGCGAAGAGCCCGCAAGGCCCGCAGAGCCCGCAGAAGCCGGGCAAGGCGGAGGGACCGGCGAAGCCGGAGGACGGCGACGAGCCGGAGAAGTCCGGCAGAAAGGGTTCAGCCGATCCCTCGGGCGCCCCCGACCCCCGGAAGTGGGACGGCCGCGACAAGGGTGGCCAGGTCAAGGGCGGCCGCGGCAAGGGGGGCAGCGAGGAGTCGGAGGCCGAGCGGACCAGCCAGTTCGTCCCGCTCCGCTCCGCCGACGAGCCCCGCACCCCCGCCAAGTCGACGCCGTCCACGGCAGCGGGCGCGACGGGCGCGGCCGCCGCGCCCCCGGCGGCGCCCGGCAAGCCCGCGTCGTCGTCCCCGTCGGCGCCCACCGCCAACCCGTGGTCGGCGGCCCCGACACGCCCCACTGGCGCCCCCGAGTCGTCGGCGGCAACGGGTAACGCGCCGGGCGCGTCGGCCGGAGCGGCTGCTCCGTCGGCATCGGCACCGGCATCGGCACCGGCATCGGCGCCGAGCCCCGCCGAGAGCGAGCCGGAGCGTACGCGGCAGCAGCCGATGCCGGGCAGCCCGGAGGCGGGCGGCTCGCAGCCGCAGCCGCTGGATCTGCTGGCGCAGCTCACCAACAGCCCGCCGCCGCCCGAGACGCCGCTGCGTACGGCAGCCCGCCGGGTGAAGATCTGGACGCCGCTGGTGCTGCTGCTCGCGGTGATCTTCGTGGTGGTGCAGGCGCTGCGTCCGCTGCCAGACCCCGAACTGTCCATGACGGCGGCCGGCACGTACACCTTCGAGGGCGACAAGCCGTCCATGCCCTGGCCCTCCGAGGGGCAGGCCGTGATCGACGTGGACGGGCTGGGCTCCTTCGGCTCCTACGGCAAGCAGAAGCCGGTGCCGATCGCCAGCGTCGCGAAGGTGATGACGGCCTACGTCATCCTGCGGGATCACCCCGTGAAGAAGGGGACGAAGGGCGAGATGATCCCCGTCGACCAGAAGGCGGAGGACGAGGCCGGGCTGAGCGCGCAGAACGAGTCGACCGTCAAGGTCAAGGCGGGCCAGAAGATCTCGCAGCGGGAGGCGATGGATGCGATCATGATCGCATCCGCGAACAACGTGGCACGGCTGCTGGCCCGCTGGGACGCGGGCTCGGAGAAGGCGTTCGTGAAGAAGATGAACGCAGCCGCCAAGGACCTGGGCATGACCAACACCCACTACACCGACCCCAGCGGTCTGACGGCCTCGACCGTCAGCACCGCGGCCGACCAGGTCAAGCTGGGCAAGAAGGTGATGGAGAGCCCGCTGTTCCGCGAGGTCGTGCGGCAGCCGCAGTACGTGGACACCAACGGCAAGAAGCAGTCCAACTGGAACAGGCTGGTTCCGATGGACGGCGTGGTCGGCATCAAGACGGGCACGACGACCAAGGCGGGTGGCAACCTGCTGTTCGCTGCCGAGAAGGAGATCGCCGGTACGAAGCAGCTCATCATCGGTGCCGTCCTCGGGCAGTACCAGCCGTCGATCCTGGACACCGTGCTGGCCGCCAGCAAGAAGCTGATCGACGCCGGCCAGGACGCGCTCGAGGCCACGAAGGTGGTCAAGAAGGGCCAGGTCGTCGGCTATGTCGACGACAAGCTGGGCGGGAAGACGCCCGTCGTGGCCACCAAGGACGTGACGGCAGTGGGCTGGCCGGGTCTGAAGGTGAAGCTGAAGCTGACCGACAGCGGCAAGACCATCCCGCACGAGGCCGGGCCCGGCACCAAGGTCGGCAGCCTCACGGTGGGTGACGGTCCTGGCCAGGTGAAGGTCCCGGTCGCCCTCCAGAGCGATCTGACCGAGCCCGGGTTCGGGGCCAAGCTGACCCGCGTCGGCTGAACCATTCCGTGCCCCAGTGCGTCCACCGTCCCGGTCGGCATGTCCGGTTCACGGCTCACGCCCCGCCCCGCGCGCCTCGCCCGTCCCACGGGCGGCCCGGCCCGCGGGGTGGTGGGGGGTCCGGTGGTGTCGTCCGGTAACGTCGTGCGGATCTGAGCCGCACATTCGTACGGGGAGGACGGGGAGAGAGCGCAGTGGCCACTGTGCACCCACCGCGGACGCCGGAGTCGGACCCTGACCCCGGCGCCGGTGAGATAGCTGGAAGTCCTGGCGTGGACGACGCCACGGGCGCCGTTCGCACACCTGTACCCGGACAGCGCCCGGAGTCGACGAGGGCCGGCAAGGGCGGGGCCGCCGAGAGCGGGGCCGCCAGGGACGGGGCCGGCAAGAGTGGCGCCGCCGGGAGCGGGGCCTCGGCGGATGCCGAGGGCCGGGCGCGGCTGCGGCGCGCGGTCTCCAAGCCGCTCCCCGTCGTCGGCATCACCCTGGCCGTCGCTTCGCTGCTCCACCTGCTCTGGCTGTGGTTCCTCGCCAGCGGCGGCGGGGACCTGGCCGCGCAGGACGCCTGGGCCGAGTTCGCGGGCGAGCATCCCGGCTCGGCCTACAACCTCGCCTGGTACGGCGGGCTGCACCCGTTCTCCTACAGCGTCATCTCGCCGTATCTGATGGCCGTGATCGGTGTCCGCACGACGCTGATCGTCTCCGGGGTGCTCTCCGCGGGGCTGCTGTCGCTGCTCCTGGCGCGGACGGTGCCCAAGCCCCTGCTGCCCTCGCTGTGGGGGGCCTTCGCCTTCGCGTGCAACGCCGCCTCGGGGCGCGTTACCTTTGCGCTGGGCGTGCTCTTCGGGCTGGGCGCCGTCGCCGTCGTCTGGACCTGGCCCGCGCGCTGGCGCGGGGGGCGCGCCAGCCGGCTCGCGCGGTATACGCGGGCGGCGCTCGCGGTGCTGCTGGCCGCGCTGGCGACGGCCGCCAGCCCCGTCGCCGGGCTGTTCCTGGAAGTCGTCGCGGCCTCGCTGCTGCTGGCACGCAGGCCCGCCGCGATGTTCGCCGTCGCCCTCCCGCCGCCGGTGGTCGTGGCCGCCTCGGCGCTGCTCTTCCCGTTCACGGGGGTGCAGCCGATGCCGTTCTGGTCGCTGGTCTTCCCGGTGCTGGGCGCGGTTGCGGTCGTACTGCTGGTCCCCAAGTCCTGGATGGCCGTCCGGGTGGGTGGTGCCATCTACGCCCTGGGCATCGTGCTGACCTGGGCGATCCCCTCGCAGGTCGGCTCCAATGTGGAACGGCTCGGACTGCTGTTCGGCGGGGTGGCGCTGCTGGCGGCCGTGCCGATCGCGGTGGGGCACGGATGGCGGCCCTGGAAGTCGCGCCGTGGTCTGGCCATGGCGCTGGCGCTGCTGGTGACCTTCGGCTGGCAGATCGGCAAGCCCACCTGGGACGTGCTGCACACCACGCCGGACACCAACTGGGCCGGCGAACTGAAGCCGCTGCTCGCCCAGCTGAGGAAAGTCGACGCGGACCGGGCGCGGGTGGAGGTCGTCCCCGTCAACAGCCACCGGGAGGCTTCGGCGCTGGCTCCGTACGTCAATCTGGCCCGGGGCTGGAACCGGCAGGCCGACCTGGAGCGCAATCCGCTCTTCTACGAGGAGAACCTCAGCCCCGAGCGCTACCACGCGTGGCTGCGCCGCTGGGCCGTGCACTACGTCGTCCTCCCCGCCGACCCGCCCGACCTCGCGGGCGGCGTCGCCGAGGCCAAGCTGGTGGGGGAGGGCCAGCCCTATCTGAAGGAGATCTGGTCCGACGACAGCTGGCGGCTGTTCCGGGTCAAGGACCCGGTGCCGCTGGTCGACGCCTCGGCGTCCGTGGAGCGCGCCGACGCCGAGAGCGTGACCGTACGCGTACGCGAGAGCGGACGGGTGCTGGTGCGGGTGCCGTACTCGCCGTGGCTCGGGCTGGTCGACAAGGACGGCGACCGGGTGGCGCCCCCCTCCGCCGAGAGCGGCAACATCAACGGCTGTCTGCGCAAGGCGGAGCCCACGTTCGGCGGCCCGCCGCCGGAGGGGAAGGACAAGCCGGTCCTGGACACCTGGACGGTCCTGGACGCGCCGCGCCCGGGCGTCTACCGGATCGCGGCTCCCTACAAGCTGCCGCGCGGCACGCCCTGCCCCGAGGAGGAGGACGACTCGGACGGCTGAGGAGCCGCCCGCCCCCACAACCGCTCAGGCGCCCTCTTCACCCGCCGTAGTGGCGGGTGATGATCTCCAGCATGTGCCCGTCCGGGTCGGCCCAGTAGACACCGCGGCCACCGTCGTTGTGGTTGATCTCGCCGGGGCGGGTGCGCATCGGGTCGGCCCAGTAGGTGAGCCGCGCCTCCTTGATCCGGGCGAAGACGGCGTCGAACTCCTCCTCCGAGACGAGGAACGCGTAGTGCTGGGGCGTGATCGGGTTCTCCCCGGCGTCCGCGAAGTCGAGCGCCACGTCGTTCTCGGTGACGACCGGCAGAAACGGGCCGTACTGCGGCCTGACCTCCAGGCCCAGCAGCTCGGCGAGGAACTCGGCTGAGCGCTTCTTGTCGCTGGCGTACACGATCGTGTGGTTGAGCTGGATCGACATCGCTGTCCCCTCGACTCTGAACTTGGATCTGAGCTCGACTCCGGATGTGAGCTCTACTCCGGATCCGGGCCGACTCCGGGGCCGGCCCGGCTCGTTCAGCACAACGACCGGACAGCGGGAGGAATGCCGGGTTCGGGTCGGGACCTTGGTCGTAGGGCCGACGACCCGGCCACAGACGACCCGGCCACAGACGGTTCGACCGCAGAACCGGTCGGTGACCGCCGCGTCTGCCGTCTGCCGTCTGCCGTCAGCCGTCAGCCCAGGCGGCGGACGATCCGGCGCAGCTGTTCGGTGTAGAACTCCCGGAACTCGGGCGACTCCGGGTCCAGGCCGAGGACCGAGCGGACCGCGTGCGGCATCACCACAGGGGTGGCGACCGCGCTCATCAGCAGCAGGAGGACGGCGCCCGGGTCGAGCTCAGCCGCGATCTCCCCCGCCTCCTTGCGGCGCTCCATGTCCGAGAGATCCTCGCGGTCACCCTCCTGCCCGGCCCCTGTGAGCCCTGCCCAGGCGTTCAGCCGGGGGCCACGGGGATCGTCCAGTGCCTGGGTCAGATAGCGCGCCACGACCTCGTCCAGTGGCACGCCCGGCTCGTTGAACGACTCCTCGCTCTCGGTCCAACGGCGGCTCAGCTCGTTCCACAGCCCTTCCTTGCCGCCGAAGTAGTAGGCGATCAGCTGCTTGTTGAGCCCCGCGCGGTCGGCGATGTCCTGTACCCGCGCCCCGGCGAACCCCTTGGCGGCGAACTCGTCCAGCGCCGCCTCGAGCAGGAGGCGGCAGGAGCGCTCCGGGTCGAGTTTGCGCTCCTTGGGACCGGGCGTACGGCGCGGGCAGCGTGTGCTGGGCGAGGGGGCGGGTTTGTCGCTCACGGTGCCCAGCGTAGCTGCCGCAAGGCAGGTTCAACTATCCGGTTGACTTCTTCATCCAACTGGTTGAAAGATGCGGTCTGGTCCTTCCGGCATCTGGTCCTTCGCATCTGGCCGCTCCCGGCGCCCGGCTGTCCTGCCGTACGCCGGAAACCGGTGCGCCGCGCGTCGAACAGCCCCGTACGGCCTTTCCGACGGCACGCACACCCGCACGACACAGCACACCGTCACAACACAGCACGTACGCACAACGAGGGAGAACAACATGATTCTGGTGACCGGAGCGACCGGAAACGTCGGCCGCCCGCTTGTCGCCCGGCTGACCGCCGAGGGCCACGAGGTCCGCGGTCTGACGCGGAACCCCGACCGCGCCCGGCTGCCCGAGGGCGCGACACCGGTCGCGGCGGACGACCTGGGCGCCGCGCTGGACGGCGCTTCCGCCGTCTTCCTGAACCCCGCCGCCTTCTGGCACGGACCCGGCGACCTCCTGCAACTCGCCGCCGAACGCGGGGTGAAGCGGATGGTGACCCTCTCGTCGTCCTCGGTCGTCCAGGCGATCCCGACCGTGGACCCCCACAACCCCATCGCGGAGCATCACCGGTCGCTGGAGAACGCGGTGGAGACCGCCGCGGCCGCGGCCGGTATGGAGTGGACGCATGTGCGACCCGGCATGTTCGCCACCAACACCCTCGCGTGGGCCGAGGGCGTACGGCGGGACGGTGTGGTGCGCGCCGCCCACCCCCGGGCACACGCCACGCCGATACACGAGGACGACATCGCCGCCGTCGCCGTCCTGGCGCTGACCGGCGCGCTCGGCGGCAGCGGTGCGACACCCGTGCTGACAGGCCCCGAGTCGCTGACCCAGGCCGACCAGCTCCGCCTCATCGCCGAAGCGACAGGACGGAACCTGCGGTTCGAGGAGATCCCACAGGAGGAGGCCCGCGCGGGCATGGTCGCCGACGGCACCCCCGCCGGGATCGCCGACGTACTGCTCGACATGGCCGCCCGCTCCGTCGACACTCCCGCCGAGGTCTCCCCGGGAGTCGAGGAACTCACCGGCAGGCCCGCCCGCACCTTCGCCCAGTGGGCCCGCGACCACGCGGAGGACTTCCGCTGAGGAGTCGTGACGGCAGTTGCCCGTCGGTGGGCTCTTGGGCGGGCTCTTGGACCGCTTGCGGGTGGTCCACAGGTGGTCCGTGGGTGGCCCGGTGGGCGGCTGCGGGCCCGTCGGCGGGCGGCTGCCCGGTCAGCCCTCGATGGCCGCCGGGTCCATCCACATGACCTCCCAGATGTGGCCGTCCGGGTCGGCGAAGGAGCGCCCGTACATCGGGCCCTCCTCCTGCGGGTCGCCGTGCGCCGCCGCCCCGGCGGTCAGCGCGGCGTCGACCAGTTCGTCGACCTCCTCGCGGCTGTCGGCCGACAGACACACCAGCACCTCGCTGGTCCGGGCGGTGTCGGGGATCTCCCGCTGCGAGAAGGACTTGAAGAACGGCTCGACCAGCAGCATCACGTATATGTCCTCGCTGACCACCATGCAGGTGGCGTTCTCGTCAGTGAACTGCGGGTTGAACGAGAAGCCGCACTTGGTGAAGAAGTCGACGCTGCGGTCCAGGTCCTTCACCGGCAGGTTGACGAAGATCTTCCGGGACATGGTGTGCCTCTTCTCTGCGCTCTGCTGCGCTTCGCTCTGCTGGGACTGCTGATGGCTCCCGTAGCGGCGCGGAAAGCTCCCTACGGGGGCGGAAAAGCTCTTCGCAGGGGTAGACCGGGCCCGGTGGCGGAACTCATCGCTGCCCCGGAAGAATTTTCGGCGGACCTCGCATGGGCCGCCACCGGGGGACCCGGCGGTCCCGGAGGTCGCTTCACTTCGTCAGTTGCGACAGCTCCGCCGGCTTCCCCGTCACCGTCGAGGCGATCAGCCGGTTGACTCCGGGCAGCCCGGTGAGCCGCATCGCAGCCCTGCGCAGCCGCAACCGCGCCGCGCTGTTGGGCAGGAACCAGCGCGTTCCCTGGTTGGCCACGCGTTGCTTGTCCTCGGCCACCGGGCGCCACAGCTGCTCGTACCGCTCCAGCCCGGCACGTACGTCGCCGTCCGCGGCGGCCAGTTGCGCGGCCAGTACATGGGCGCCCGCGACGCCCAGGGACGCGCCCTGGCCCGCCAGCAGGGAGACGGCGTAGCAGGCGTCACCGACCAGCACCGTCCTGCCACGGCTCCAACGGGGCAGCACCGTCTGGGCCACATGGTCGTAGTAGATCTCCTCGGAGGGGGGACAGGCCGCCAGCGCGCGCGGCACCACCCAGCCCAGCGAGCCGTAGATCTCCCGTACGGCGCTGCGCGTGTCCTGGGGGAGCGGTGCGGACGGGTCGTCCACCCGGTGCACGGTGAAGGCGGCGACCTTGCCGCTGCGCAGCGCGTAGAAGCCCATCTGGCGGCCGACCGTGTCCGTCAGACAGAAGCGCCCCTCGACCTGTTCGTACACCTGCGGGTCGTCGAAGACGAACGCCGCCGTATGGAAGCCCAACTGGCGCAGGCAGTGCTCGTCGGTCCCCTCCTGGCCGAACGCCAGGGAGCGTACCGTGGAGTGGATGCCGTCGGCGCCCACCAGCAGATCGGCGTCCCGCACGCTGCCGTCGCTCAGTGTGACGCGGACACCGTCGTCCTGGTCGTCGGCGTCCGTGACGGTCAGGCTGTAGCGCAGCTCCACCTCGGCGGGCAGGCTCTCCCGGAGGGCGAGTTCGAGGTCGGGCCGCATGATGCTGAGCAGCTTTCCGCCGGTCGCGGCGGAGAACTCCCCGTAGTCCAGACCGGCCCGACGGCGCCCCCGCTCGTCCACGAAGGCCGCCTCGCTGATCAGGTACCCGAGCTCCCGCAGACGTGGCAGCAGCCCCATCTCCTCGGCCGCCTCGAAACCGACTCCGAAGAAGTCGATCATGTATCCCTGTTCGCGCGGCCCCTGTGCGTGTTCCACGATCTCCACCTGCCAGCCGTGCGCGGCCAGCTGGTGAGCGAGCGCGAGTCCGGCGATTCCCGCGCCACAGATGACAGCCTTCACGCTGTCTCACCTCCAGAATTCGTCTCGGTGAGCAGTCGCCGCAGCACAGGCCCGACGGCTGCCGAACTGAGCGAGGGCGACAAGGGCCTGTGCAGCATCAGCCCGTCGACCGCGGCCATCAGCACGGCGGCGGTCTCCTGCGGCTGCGGCACCCGCTGCTCGCGCAGATGGCCGGCCAACTCCTCGCGCGCTCCTGCGAGGAGGCGCGCCAGGCCGCTCTTCAGTTCCTCGTCGCGGGTGGCTGCCAGATAGGTCTCGGTGAACAGCAGCGACGTCGTATCGGTGCCCGAATAGGCGTCCAGCGTGCTCAATATGCGCTCCAGCGCCTCCTGCGGGGTGGCGGCGGCCTTCAGCAGCACCGTCAGCTCGTGCAGGAGTGCCTCGACGGCCCCCAGCGCCGCCTGCCGCAGCAGCGCGCCGAGCGAGGCGAAGTGGTAGTGCACCAGGCCCGGTCCGGCCTCTGCCCGCTCGGCGACGGCGCGGGTGCTCACCGCCGACCAGCCGCGCTCGGTGATCAGTTCCGCACCGGCCCGCAAGAGCCGCTGCCGCACCTCGTGGCCGCGCTCCGCAGCCGTGGGAGGGGGTGGTGGGGCCATGGAGGAGCCTCCTCGTAGGGGCGGTTCTCGGGTGGGGCGCCCGGGTGCCCGCGGGCTGGGCGCGCATAGCTTTGGGCGTCCGCCTTGGGCAACTGACCAAGGCGGACGCCCAAAGGGTACCTCGCTGTGAGCGCGAGAGGAAAGTTGGGCCGTGATCCGGCCGCGACGGGCCTGGTGGCCGACGGTGCGACGGGCCTGGTGGTCAGGGCGCGCCCGGCCTGGTCGTCACTCCGGGAGACCGGCGTCCCCTGCGGCCTCTTCCGCGGCGGCCAGCGCGAGCTCCCAGGGGAACGCGTCCGGGCGGCCCCGGCCCGGCGCGTTGGGCACGAAACCGCCCTCCCCGTACAGCACCCGCACCCCGGCCCGCCGCAGCGTCTCCAGGGAGTTGCCGAACTGAGGGTGGCGGGCAAATGCGGCGTTCACACACGGCATCGTCACCAGGGGAATGCCCTTGCCGATCGCCTCGGCGGCGAAACCGACGACGAACTTCTCCGTGATCCCGAGCGCCCACTGGTTGACGGTGTTGAACGTCGCCGGGGCCACCAGCGCGGCCGTGGCGGGCGGCCAGGCGTCCGGCTGGCCGGGCATCTTGTAATGCGAGCGCACCGGATGCCCTGTCTGCTGCTCGAGTTCGGGAAGCTGGCCGGACAGCCAGTGCGCCGCAGTCGGGGTGAGCCCCAGACACACGTCCCAGCCGGCGCGTTGGGCGTCGCCGAGGACATCGGCGACCCGCAGCACGGGTGGTGCCGCGCAACCGAGCAGATACAGGACGCGTGAGGCCATACGGGCATCCCACCACGAAGCCCGCGCCCCTCGCGTCCCCTCGCGGGCACCTTGGCAGGGTTCGGCGCTTTTGCTCCCCGCTCACGGCGTCGCCACCTTCCACGCCCTGTCGCCACCTCGCACGCCGTGTCGCCACCTCGCGCTCAGTGCTGCCGCCTCTCGCGCAGTGCGGTCGCTTCTCATACGGCGCCCCGCCGCGCAACCTCGCGGAACTCGATCGAGTGGCACTCACGGCCGAAATGCATCGCTGCCGTACACCGCGCATACGGTGCCCGAGCATCGAGGAACGGAGTCGCGGATGCGCGGTATGCAGGAAGAACACGCGGGCGTCCGCATCGCCCACCAACGCAAGCTGGCCGGACTGACCCAGCGCGGCCTGGCCGCCAGAATCCCCTATTCCTACAGCCTGTTACGACAGGTCGAGGAAGGCCGGAAAAACGCCTCGCCCGATCTGGTCTCGGCCGTGGCGCGGGTGCTGCGTATCGATGTGACGGTGCTGACGGGCCAGCCCTACGTCACCGAGCTCCAGCAGGACCGGCTGGCCGCCCTCATCCGCCCCATCCGCGAGGCGCTCGACCTGTACGACCTCTACGACTGGCACGAGGCGTACGAACTCGACCAGGTCCACGTCCATGTCCACGACCCGGGCCGGGCGGGCGACCGGGTGCCCGAGGCATCGCAAGCAGCGCCGACGCCTCAGGCTCCGCAGCGCAGCCCCCGCACTCCGGCCGAACTCGCCGCCCAGGCCGACGAACTGTGCCGCATGGTGCGCGCCACCCAGCTCAGCAAGGCCGCCCACGCCCTGCCGGCCTTCATCGCCGAGGCCACGGCGGCTGCCCACCGCGGCGGGACGACCGGGCTGTGGCAGACGCTGGGTTCCGCGTACCGCACGGCCCACGACATCGCCACCAAGCTCGGCTTCTACGACCTGGCCACCATCGCCCTGGACCGGCTCGGCTGGGCCGCCGAGCGCGGTTCCGACCCGCTGATGGCCGCCGTACGGCAGTACATGCGCGCCCTGACCTACTTCCGCGAGGGCGAGCACACCATCGGGCTGCGGCTCATCGACGCGGGGCACCGGGCGCTCTCCTGTACCGACAGCGCCGAGCGGGAGGCCCGTGCGGCACTCGTCGTACGGGGGCAGCTGCATCTGGGCGCGAGCGTCATCGCGGCCCGCGCGCACGACGCGGACGCTGTCGACAGCCACTTGCGCGAGGCAGCCGCCTACGCGGAGCGCACCGGTGAGGCGGAACGGGTGTACTGGCTGAGCTTCGGACCGGCCAATGTGGCGGTCCACGAAGTGTCCGCACAGGTGGAGATGCGGCGCTACGGCATGGCGCTGGAGAAGTCGCGAGGGGTGCGCCTTCCGCACGGCTGGCCGATGTCGCGCCGGGCACACTTCTACGTCGACCGGGCACGGGCCGAGATGGAGACCGGACGCTGCGACGCCGCACTGGAGTCCGTTGTGACGGCACGCAAACTGGCGCCCGAGCAGACCCGTTACCACCCAGGAGCCCGCGAGACCATCAACGGCTTGGTGGCGCAACGCCGCCGGACACCCGATTCACTGGACAACATGGCGGCCTGGCTCTCCCTGTGACCGCCCGGGCGGCCAGACGTGGGTGCGGCGGACCGCGTCGGGAGGCGGACGACTGGTGATCACGGTGTGCGACGGAGGTGTCACACATTGGTGACACTTTCTGGTTGCCACTGTCGGCAGAGTGGGTCGCGTCCCAACAGGTGATGACATGCGGAGAGCGTGAGGAACCGTGAAATGCGCCCTACAGCACGGGGACGCGCGACGCCACGAACTGCCGGCGCCCGAGCGGCCGAAGCCGCCGACGACGCCGAGAACGCAGCTGGACAAGCAGCTGAAGGCGTCGCAGAAGACGCCGCAGAAGACGCACAGGAGAAGCCGTGACCGTGTGGTGGCCGCTGCCGAAGGGTCTGGATGCCGTGCTGTTACCCGCCGGCGAGTGGTGGGACGCGGTACGGGTCCCCGCGTACCTGGGAGAAGGCGTACTGGCCCGGCTCGGCACCTCGTCCGGCGCGGTCATCCGCGACCCCTACGGCAGCAGGCTCTACTGGCTCATCGAGTCGGGAAGCGCACAGGGCTGGTCCTTCTGCGAGTTCGCAGCGGTCCAAGTGCTGAGTACGGCGAGCTGGGTGACCGTACCGCCCAGCAGCCGTCTGCATCCTCCGGGCCCGCACTGGGCGGTGCCCTGCACACCGGCCGGCTCGCTGACACCCGCGCCCGTCCTGCATGCCGCACTGCACACCACGATCATCCAGAACCTCGGCCCCCGTCCGCGCCGGACGATGCCACCGAGAGAACGACAGTGACCCCTCGCCCCACACCTCCCCGGCCCGGGCCCGGTTACGGTCCCCCGGGCAGGCGTCAGGCGTCGGTGTGCCGACCGGCGCGCGGGCGCATGATGAGGGCGGCGACGTAGTACGTGCACGGCTCCGAGCCCTCGCTGGCGTACGTGGCGGCACCGGTTCGACGACCTCACCGGCCGGGGCCTGCCCTTCCTGGTCGCCGAACTGAACGGCGAAGTGGCCGGGTACGCCTACGCGGCTCCGTGGCGCCCCAAACCCGCCTACCGGTACACCGTGGAGGACTCGGTCTACCTCGTCCCCGATGTGACAGGCAGAGGGCTGGGCAGCGCGCTGCTCGGCGCTGTGTTGACCCAGTGCGCGCAGGCGGGCATGCGCCAGATGGTCGCCGTTATCGCGGACACCGGAAGCGACGCCTCGACCGCGCTGCACAAGCGCTTCGGCTTCACTCACGCCGGTCGGCTCACCGCCGTCGGGCACAAGCAGGGCCGTTGGGTCGACACGGTGCTCATGCAGCGGAACCTGCCCCCGGACTGGGACGCATGAATCCGAGCCGCGCCGCGGCTGCCGCACGACGCACCTAGTCCTCCAGGGACAGCGGCGGACGGCAGCCCAAGCCGGGGCCCGGGGGACCGGGGGGTGTTCGCCGGGCGTTCACCGCACTCGTCGGCGTCCCACGAACTACATCCGGGTCCGCGCATACGCCTGCAGTGCGTCGCGGACGAACACGGCCCCCGCGGCGTCGTCGTACATGCCGGCGAAGCGAGGGTCGTCGACGTACATGTCCCCCAGCCCTTTCACCATCTCGATCGAGCACTCCCGGTCGCCCTCGGCCGTGGGAGTCCCCGGGATCCGGCTCAGCCAACGGACGTGCCGGGCAGCCAGGGACTGCGCCTGTTCCGATGTCGGAGAAACACCGCCCTTCGCCGCTTCGACCCACGCGGCGACGAGATCCTCGGCGGCCTTCTTCCAGGCCCGCTGCTGGTCAAGGGACTTGCTGTGCCACCAGTCGTTGCTCACCTGGAACGCGCGCTCGCCCCAGCGCGAGATCACCTCGTCCTTGTAGTGGTCGTTGAACCCCGCCAACATGACGTCCATCCGAGGCTCCATCCCCGCCTGCAAGGCCTCGAGCGTGTGACGTACCGACCGGATCTGCCGGTCGATGCGGTCCCGTTCCTCTTCCAGCGCGGCGATGTGGGCGCGTAGCCCGTCACACGTGTCCACCTCCTCGGCCAGGACCGCGGCGATGGCCGGCAGGCCCATGCCGAGCCGGCGCATGAGCAGGATCCGCTGGAGCCGGGCGACCGCGCCTGCGTCGTAGTAGCGGTACCCGTTCGCACCGACCCGGGACGGGGACAGGAGCCCGACACGGTCGTAGTGACGCAGGGTGCGACTGGTGATGCCGGCCCTCGTAGCGAGCTCCTGGATCGTCCACTCCACCGTCCCAGTGTCACCCGCGGCCGAGCGTGGCGGCGATGATCTCCGAGCTGTCGGCATGCAGGGCCTGCGCCGCCGTCTGCCCGGTCGCCGCCAGGTAGGTGTCGACCAGCCTGTTGCCCGCGGCGTATCCGGCGCCCATCGGCAGTCCCACCGGGGTGAGACCGAAGCGCTCGGCGCTGGGGTCGCCGTGCACCCAGGCAGTGAAGTTCTGCATGCCCGTCACATCGAGCCCGGTGAGCACCTTGTCGAAGACCTCGTCGTCGCGCAGATGCGGTACTCCGATACGGGCGTAGCCGAGCTCGTCACCGTAGAGCTGGCGGGCGAAGGCGTCGGCCAGGCCCTCGCCGACGATGTGCTCGCCGACCGTGACGGTCATCGGGTCCCACACCACCCCACCCGGAGCCCACCGCAGGTTGTGGTGGAGCTCGTGCACGGCGGTGGCCTCCAGCCGCTCCACGTTCTCGGGGAAGGGCCAGAACGTGATCGAGATGTGCCCCGAGATGCCGCCGAACCCGGTGACTCCTCGACAGGGACCCATGAAGTGCTCGTCACCCGGGTCGCCGAGCACGAACAGCACCGTGATGTCCGGAACCTCCAGCCCCGGCGTCGCCTCCAGCAGCACGGTGAGCGCGTCGTCGAGTGCACGTCGCATCCGCTCCCAGGCTCCGGCCTCGGCGAGCGTGTCGAGCGCGTCGAGGCAACGCTCCTCGTCCCGGTCGACGGGGAACCCGGACGTCTCGAGATGCGTGGCCACCAGGTCGACCTCGCGGGGGTGATAGCGGTACATGCCCTTGTTGGCCTCCAGCATCGAACGCAGCAGGCCGACGCGGTCCGCGACCGGGGCCGTCAGAATCCGCCGCATGGCAGAGCAGGTGTCAAGAACAGTGATCGACATGGCCCTGACGCTAAAAGTTGACGCAACGACAAGGTCAAACCACCACCGGCCCTCACGATGACCGGCGACCGCAGCCGAAAGGCCCCGCCGTCCGCTGGACGACAGGGCCTCTGACCAGGTACTCCTCGGTGCCCCCGGCAGGATTCGAACCTGCGACACCCGCTTTAGGAGAGCGGTGCTCTATCCCCTGAGCTACGGAGGCGCGCGGATCGGGATGATCCGCGCGCCTAGCCTAGCGGATGGGGGATCGCCGTCGGCAACGTCGTCGGGATCAGTAGTGCAGGCCGTGGCCGAAGGGGTAGAGGGGGCGGTCGGGGTCGTCGAGGGTGGGGATCGGGACCGGGAGCTCGCCGTGGGGGGCGACCTCGCCGTAGAGGACCCGGGCCAGGGCGGTCATGGAGGGGGTGCCGTAGTTGTAGGTCGCCAGGTAGGCGGGGACGTCGGGGAAGCGGCGGAGGTCGTAGGGCAGGCGTACGCCCGTCACGATCACCCGGCGGCCGGTGGCGGTCAGGGATTCGATCAGCTGGGCCTGGGCGGCGCCGTCCTCCTTGCCGGCGGCGGAGGCGTTGGCGAGGACCACGGTGACGTCGTGGCTGTGGGCGGCCTGCGTGGCTTCGGCGATCTTGGCGGTGTTCGGCCGGCTGCCGGTCTCCAGGGTGGTCGTCCGCTGGCCGCGCCGTTCGCCGATGGCGCGGGCCAGGGCGGCGAGGGGGCCGGTGCCCCAGCCGGTGACGAGGACGGTCGCGGGGGTACGGGGGAGGGGGAGAGCACCGTTCTCGTTGCGGATCAGGGTGACCGTCCGCTCCGTGATCTGCCGGGCCCGCGACCGGTGCCGTCTGCTGCCGACGATCCGTGCGGCGCGCCGTTCGCTCACATACGGGGACGGGAACAATCGTCTGTGCAGCTTGTGTTCGAGGATGCGCAGCACGGAGCTGTTCAGTCGCGCCTCGGTGATCTGTCCGGAGCGTACGGCGTTCCGTACGGCGGCGAACGCCTTGTCCAGCTGCGGTGCCAGTACCAGTTGGTCGCAGCCCGCCTGGAGGGCGCGTACGGGGGCGACGTCGGGTGGGAAGTCGGTGGTGGCGCCGCCCATGTCCAGTGCGTCGGTCGCGATGACGCCCTTGAAGCCCAGTTCCTCGCGCAGCAGGCCGGTGACGATCGGCCGTGACATGGTCGCGGGCACCCTGGAGGGGTCCAGGGAGGGCACGACGATATGCGCTGTCATGATCGTGTCCACACCGCGCCGGATGGCGGCACGGAACGGCGGCAGGTCGATGCGGTCCAGCTCCGTGCGTGTGTGCTTGATCTCCGGCAGCCCTGTGTGGCTGTCGACGTCCGTATCACCGTGACCCGGGAAATGCTTGGCCGCGCTCGCCACGCCGCCCCGGTGGTAGCCGCGTACCGCGGTGGAGACGAACTGTGCGCACAGGTTGGTGTCCGACCCGAACGAGCGAACGCCGATCACGGGGTTGGCGGGGTTGATGTTGACGTCGGCGACGGGCGCGTAGTTCTGGTTGATGCCGACGGCGGCCAGCTCCGTACCGATGATCTCGGCACTGTCGTAGACGTCGCGGGTGGAGCGCGTAGCTGCCAGCGCCATGTTGCCGGGGAGCTGGGTGGCCGGCTCCAGCATCCGGTAGACGACGCTGCCGCCCTCCTGGTCGATGGAGATCAGCAGCGGTACCCGCGCACCGGTGCGTACGGCGGCGCGTTGCAGCCCGTTGGACAGGCGTGCGATCTGGCGCGGTTCGCGGACGTTGTCTGGGCCCCGGCGGGCGTCGAAGTAGATGACGCCGCCCGGACGGTACTTCCGGATCACCTCCGTCGGCGTCGGGACGCCGTACAGCTTGCGGTTTCCGTCGTGCTCCGTGTCCGCGGTCTGGCCGTAGACCTCGATGACGAACAGCTGTCCGATCTTCTCGTCGAGGCTCATCCGCTGCAGCAGGGCTGCCGCCCGGGCGCGGACGGCGGATGCGGAGGAGGTCGCCGGGGCGCTCCCCTGCGTGCCCCCCTCAGTGCCCGGCTCCAGGCCGGGGCCGGAACGGGGCTCGGGTGGGGCGGCGTGCGCGGTGCCCGGCGCGGAGGAAGCCGTGACGCCGATCGCTGCCGCAGTGCCGGCGGCAGCGGCGAGGACGTTTCTGCGGGAGGTGGGTTGGCCTGAGGCGGGTTCGCCGGAGAAGGGCTGCTGCATCGGAACGCTCCTCACATGTGTGGGTGGAGCACGTGGGTCATGTGGGGGTCACCGCTGGATGCAACAGCATCGTCCCAGCGTGGCGACGGCTCGGACCAGACGCCGCGCGGGACTTCATGGGTCCAGTCCAGTGGCGTACGGCGCACTCGCTCGGGGCCCTGGGGCTCCTGGGAGCTTTGGGGTCCTCGGGCCCTGGGGGCCCTGGGGCCCTTGGGGGCCTTGGGGAGGTGGAGCGGGCGGGAGCGCGGGACGCGTCAGGGTTCCTGCTCTGTCTGCCTGAGGGTCCTGCTCCCTGGCTCCGCCTACTCCTCCGCGAGCCCCGCGTTGAGCGCCCGTGTCACCCGTACGACTCGCTCGGCCTGGACGCGGGCCGCCTTCAGCGCGGTGCCGTCGACCGGCTTCTGGCCCTGCGCGTCGACGTGTGAGGTGCCGTACGGATTGCCGTCCTCGAACTTCGAGGCGTCCGTGTAGCCGGGCGGGACGATGATGCCGCCGAAGTGGTGGGCCGAGTTGTACAGCGCCAGCAGGGTGCTCTCCTGGCCGCCGTGCGGGGTGGAGGACGAGGTGAAGCCGCTGTAGACCTTGTCGGCCAGCCGTCCTTCCGCCCACAGCGGGCCCAGGGTGTCCAGGTACTGCTTGAGCTGCGAGGTCACATTGCCGTAGCGGGTGGGGGTGCCGAGGATCGCCGCGTCCGCCCAGTCGATGTCGTCCGGGGTGGCCTCGGGGATGTCCGCTGTCTCACGGGCGTTGGCGGTCCAGGCGGGGTTGGAGTCGATCGCGGACTGGGGCGCCAGCTCCTGTACGCGGCGCAGCCGGACCTCTGCACCCGCCTTCTCGGCCGTGGCTGCGATCTCCTTGGCGAGGGCGGCGATAGTGCCTGTCGCGGAGTAGTAGATGACCGCGACCTTGACGGGGGTGGGGTTGGACATTGCCGCTCCGTTCTCTTGTGTGAGGTCTCTTGGGTGAGGGCTGGGTGCGGGTGGGTGAGGGGCGGGGCGGGGATGTGGGGCCGGGTAGCCCGGTCCGGCAGGTCGGCCGAGTACCGGATGAGGGCTGTGTTATCCGCGGGACCACTGAGGTTTCCGGTGATGTGAGTCACACCAGTCAGGGGAAATAACCGGGGAGCGCGTCCCCGTTTACGTATGCGTCTTCATGAAACGGGGACCAACTCCCCGGATCGCGAACCGCAGCACCACAGCACCACAGCAACAAGCACCGCCGTACTGCGTAGGTGCCGTACCGGCCCGTTCGGCCTGGGGAGCGAGGGAACACAGATGGGCAGCGCAACCGCCACCAAGCGCGTCGCCGGCAAGAGCGTCGCCGCTGAATGCGTTGCGCCCAAGGGGCGTGCTGACGCGGCCCGGAACCGTGAACGCATCCTCAACGCTGCCCGCGAGGCGTTCGTCGTCCACGGGGCCGACGCCTCCCTGGATGAAATCGCTCGCGCGGCAGGGGTCGGAAATGCAACCCTCTACCGGCACTTCCCCGACCGTGACTCGCTCGTGCACGGAGTGATGCATGCCGTCACCGAGCGAATCGCCGAGCGGGCGGAGCAGGCGCTTGCCGAGGAGGAGAACTCCTTCGAAGCGCTGCGCCGCTTCGTCTTCGGTGCGGTCGAAGAGCGCATCGGTGCGCTCTGTCCCATGCTCTCGGGGCGTTTCGATCCCATGGAGCCGCGGTGTCTGGCGGCTCGCGCGCGGGTCGAATGGCTCACCCAGGAGCTCATCGGGCGGGCCCAACAGGCGGGCGAAGTGCGTACCGACATCGACGTCGGCGACGTGATGGTCGCGCTCAGCCAGCTCACCCGGCCGCTGCCGGGCGTCGGCTGCCAGCGCATCGAACGCTTCGTCGAGCGTCATGTGCAGCTCTTCCTGGACGGGCTGCGCGCCCCCGCCAAATCCGAACTACCCGGCCACGCCGCGACACTGGAGGAACTGCGACAGGACAACTGATCTCCGTAACCGCAGCGCCGAGCGGTTGTCACACCGCTCAGTTTTTCGCCCCTGCGGAGTCATCTCTCCCGAGTCCCTCCTTCCGGACTCCTGACGCACAGCTGCTGACTCAGCCATTGATCCAGCCACTGACTCAGCCACCTGTCGGCTTCGCAGCCTCCAGGCCTCCCAGCCAGCCTTTCCTGTCCCAGACCTTCCCGCCCCAGATCTTCCAGCCCAACTTCTCGCAGCACCTGAGCCCAGACTTCCTCCGCCACCGACTTCTCCAGCTGTAGAGACCGCCAGAGCCGGACCGTCACATCACCGGCTTCGGCGTCGTCTCTTCCACGTCCCTTTTTTCGTACTCCGCACCGTGAGGTAGGCACATCCATGCCAGAAACGCCATCTCCGGCCGACGCACAGGCCGGGCTCGACCCCCGGCGATGGAAGGCGCTGGCCTTCATCGCCATCGCGCAGCTCATGGTCGTCCTCGACGCGACGATCGTGAACATCGCGCTCCCCTCCGCCCAGGCCGACCTGGGCATATCCGACGCCAACCGGCAGTGGGTCGTCACCGCCTACGCCCTCGCCTTCGGTGGACTTCTGCTGTTCGGCGGCCGGATAGCCGACATGTGGGGCCGTAAGCGCGCCTTCGTGACCGGACTCGTCGGCTTCGCGGCAGCCTCGGCACTCGGCGGCGCCGCGACCGGAGAGGCCATGATGCTGGCGGCGCGGGCACTGCAGGGCGCGTTCGGCGCACTGCTGGCGCCGGCCGCACTGTCCCTGCTCGCGGTGATGTTCACCGACGGCAAGGAGCGCGCCAAGGCGTTCGGCATCTACGGCGCCATCGCGGGTGGCGGCGGCGCCATCGGCCTGATCCTCGGCGGTCTGCTGACCGAGTACCTGGACTGGCGCTGGACCTTCTACGTCAACGTCCCGTTCGCGGCGGTCGCCGCCCTCGGTGCGATCAGCGTCATCCGTGAGCCGTCCGGCACCCGGAACCGCTCCGCGCTCGACATTCCCGGCGTCGTCCTCTCCACGCTCGGCCTCGTCTCGCTCGTGTACGGGTTCACCCGTGCGGAGACGGACGGTTGGAGCGACGGCGGCACCATCGCCATGTTCGTCGCTTCGGTCGCGCTGCTGGGCGCGTTCGCCCTGGTCGAGTCCAAGGTCCGGGCGCCGCTGCTGCCCCTGCGCGTGGTCACCGACCGGAACCGGGGCGGGGTCTACCTGTCGCTGGGCCTGGCCATCATCGCCATGTTCGGCCTCTTCCTGTTCCTGACGTACTACCTCCAGGTGGTCAAGGACTACTCCCCGGTCCGTACCGGGGTGGCCTTCCTGCCGATGGTGGTCGGCATGATCACCGGCTCCACGCAGATCGGAGCGCGGCTCATGACCCGCGTCCCGGCCCGTCTGCTGATGGCGCCCGGCTTCCTGCTCGCGGCGCTGGGCATGCTGCTGCTGACGCAGCTCGAGGTGGACAGCTCCTACCCGGCGCTGATCCTGCCCGCCATGGTGATGCTCGGCCTCGGCCTCGGTACGGCCTTCATGCCTGCCATGTCCCTGGCCACGCACGGTGTCCAGCCGAGTGACGCCGGTGTCGCCTCCGCGATGGTCAACACCTCGCAGCAGGTCGGCGGCGCCATCGGTACGGCGCTGCTGAACACCATCGCGGCCAGCGCCACCACCTCGTACGTCACCTCGCACGCGGCCGAGGCCACCAGCAAGCCCGCACAGCAGATGCTGAAGCTGCAGGCGATGGTGCACGGCTACACCTCGGCGATCTGGTGGGCGGTGGGCATCCTGCTCGTCTCGGCCACGCTCGTGACGGTGCTGGTGAACGCCCGAGGCGGCAACCAGGCCCCCGGCAAGACGCTGGACGGCGAGACGGACGGCGACGCGCCCGGCGGCGAGCCGGAGCCGGTCCTGGCGGCCATGCACTGACGGCACGGACAGCGGCCTGGCCAGTGGCCCGGCCGGCGGCCCGATGACGGCCCGGTCACGGGGCCGGGCCACTGGCGGCCCCCGTACCCCTTCCGCAGGGGTACGGGGGCCGCTCTCGTGCTGCTGGGGTTACGGGGCTCCTGTCGGGCCTCGGGCGGCCCGAGCCGCTTCGTTCCGGAGCCGCTCCGCAACGCGGTGCCGGAAGGGCTCACTCAACGCTCACGCAACCAAGTGGAAACGCCAGCCGTCTAGACGGGTGAAGGGCGACGAGGGCGACGCCCGTCCGGCAGCCGCAGAGGGGGCCGGGAGACTGCTCAGAGCAGCTCCACACCGCTCCGACCAGCACCTGAGTGCGTGCTGTCACCGTCCTGCCCGCATGGGTAGCCGCGCAGTCTACTGCATGATCGGAAAAATGTTGCGCGTGTTGGGAATTTAGTCCGGATTCCAGCCGTTGACATCTACGCAAGGCGGGCACTCGTGAAGTGTCCGAGTCAGCCACCAGGCCAAAGTTTCAGACCACTCGCAAGGGAGCACGCATGGCAACCCGTGCCGTCGCCCGTCGTCAGGAGAACACGACCGGTGTCTCCGACACGGCAAGCAGTGTTCGCGCCGCTGGCAGCGAAGTCGCGGACCGCGACCTGGTCGGCATGTATCTCGACGAGATCGCCCGCACTCCGCTGCTGGACGCCGCCAAGGAAGTCGAGCTGTCGCTCGCGATAGAAGCGGGCGTCTACGCCCAGCGTATCCTCGACGGCCTCGAGAAGCCGGTTTCCAGCGACTCGCCCAGCGCGGCCGCGAGCCGTGAGGAACTGGAGGCCATCGTCGCCGAGGGCGAACGGGCCAAGGACATCTTCATCCGCTCCAACCTGCGCCTCGTGGTGGCTGTCGCTCGCCGCTACCCGCGCAGCGGCCTGCCCCTGCTGGACCTGATCCAGGAGGGCAACGCCGGACTCGTGCGCGCTGTGGAGAAGTTCGACTACACAAAGGGCTTCAAGTTCTCCACCTACGCCACGTGGTGGATCCGCCAGGCCATCACCCGCTCCATCGCCGACCAGTCCCGCACCATCCGGCTCCCCGTCCACCTGGTGGAGGAGCTGGGCCGCATCCGCCGAGTGCAGCGCGAGTTCAACCGCGAACACGGCCGCGACCCGGAGCCGGCGGAGGTCGCCGCAGAGCTCAACTCCACCCCGGAGCGGGTCACGGACGTGCTCGACTGGGCGCGCGACCCGGTCAGCCTGAACATGTCGGTGGACGACGAGGGAGAGACCCAGTTCGGGGATCTGCTGGAGGACACCTCGGCCGCCTCCCCCGAGCAGTCCGTGCTCACGGTGCTGCGCCGGGAAGAGCTCGACGACCTGATCGGCAGGCTCGACGACCGCACGGCCTCGATCATCAAGGCCCGCTACGGCATGGTCGACGGGCGTGAGCGCACGCTTACCGAGGTCGGCAAGCAGCACGGGCTGACACGCGAGCGCATCCGCCAGATCGAGAAGCACGCCCTCCTGGAGCTGAAGAAGATGGCCCATGACACGGGCTTCGACGAAGCGGCGTAACACCCGCACGGCCGGCGCCCAGCGCCCGCCCCGTCGTCGTCCCCCATAGACGAGCCCCGGTGCCTTCCCCCGAGCGCCGGGGCTCTTTGCTGTCTGCTTCCTTCCGCGGGCCCGGGGGTGCGGGGCTCCCTACTGGAGTCTTTCCAGGGGGCTTCCTCCAGGGCCTTCTCCCTCTCCCCACCGCCCCCGTTCCGTCCGTTGTCTGTTCGTGCCCGATGTGATGCCCGAACGTGTTTACTTTCCGGACACTCGGTCGTAGTCTCACGGAGAACCCACACGACCGGGCATGGAACGGACCTGAACCCACATGTACGCACCGGAGCGCCAGCAGGCCATCCTCCGCATGGCGGAGGAACACGGCCGCGTGGATGTGCTGTCCCTGGCCACCGAGTTCGACGTCACCGCCGAGACGGTGCGCCGTGACCTCAAGGCCCTTGACCGGGCCGGACTCGTGCGGCGCGTCCACGGCGGTGCCATTCCCGCAGGGCGCCTCGACTTCGAGCCGGACCTGGCTGCCCGGGAGTCCGCGGCGACGGAGGAGAAGGAGCGCATCGCGCAGGCCGCCCTCGCGGAGCTGCCCCCCGAGGGAAGCGTGGTGCTCGACGCCGGCAGCACCACCGCCCGGCTCGCCTCGGCCATCCCCGTGGATGCCTCGCTGACGGTCGTGACGCACGCCCTTCCCACCGCGGCTCGTCTGGCGGATCATTCCGGCATCGAGCTGCACATCGTCGGTGGGCGAGTACGTCACCGCACCCGTGCTGCCGTCGACGCGTGGGCCCTGCGGACCTACGGCGAGATCAAGGCCGACGTCCTCTTCCTCGCCACCAACGGTTTCTCCGTCGACGGCGGACTCACCACCCCCGACCTCGCCGAAGCTGCCGTCAAGCGCACGATCATGGCGGCGGCCCGGCACGTGGTCCTTCTCGCTGACTCCACCAAAGCGGGACAGGACCACTTCGCCCGCTTCGGCGACCTCTCACAAGTCGACCTCCTGATCACCGACACCGGCCTGAGCCCGGACGAGACGCGCGCCATCGAGGCCCTGGGCACCAACGTCAAACGCGTCTGACAGCCCGGCCCCGGCTTCCCCTCCCGGCCCCCTGCCCCCCACCCCCTCCACCCCCGCTCCGCTCCCCCCTCGGACCCCGAGCCCGCCCGCTCCCGCCTCACCCCGCTCCCCGACCGCGTCCCCCCTCCGTCCCGCCGTCGCTCCGGCGCACGTACCGCAACGACCTGGAACCCCTATGACCGTCCTCACCGTCACCCCCAACCCCAGCCTCGACCGCACATACGAGATCCCGGGCCTCGACCGAGGGGCCGTGCTGCGGGCCGGTGCCGACCGTGTCGACCCCGGTGGCAAGGGCGTCAACGTCTCCCGCGCGGTGGCCGCGGCGGGACACCCCACGGTTGCCGTGCTCCCCGTCGGCGGCCCCGAAGGCGCTCTCCTCTCGCAGCTGCTCAGCGATCTCGGTGTCGCGGTGGCCGGGGTGCCGGTTCGGGGCTCGACCCGGGTCAACATCTCCCTGGCCGAACCGGACGGCACCCTGACAAAGATCAATGCCGCCGGGCCCGACATCGGCGCCGAGGAGTCCCAGGCACTCCTGGACACGCTCGCCGCCGAAGCCGCCAGGGGCCACGCCCGCTGGCTGGTGTGCTGCGGCAGCCTGCCGCGTGGCCTCTCCCACGAGTGGTACGCGTCGGTTGTCGCCCGTGCCCGGGAGAACGGTGTCCGTGTCGCGCTGGACACCTCAGGACCCGCTCTCGCCGCAGCTCTCCCCGCGCAGCCCGACGTGGTCAAGCCCAACGCCTACGAGCTCGCCGAGGTCGTCGGCCGCCCCCTCACCACCGTCGGAGACGCCGTCAAGGCGGCCGACGAGGTACGGGGCGCGGGAGCGGGAGCGGTACTGGCCAGCCTCGGCGCCACGGGGCAACTCCTCGTGGACGCCACTGGCACCTATTTCGCAACCGCCCCCGTCGCCACCGTCCGCAGTGATGTGGGCGCGGGCGACGCCTCACTGGCGGGCTTTCTGACGGCCGGCGGCGCCCGGGCCCAGGCGCTCGTCTCGGCCGTGGCGCACGGCGCTGCCGCCGTCCAGCTGCCCGGCAGCCAGATGCCCACCCCGGACGACATCCGTCCGGAATCGGTCACCGTGACCACCGACGTCCCCTTGGACCTCCCCCTTCTCCCCGATGTCAACGGAGCCGTCCGATGAGCCAGTTGATTACAGCCGAGCTGGTCGATCTCGATCTGTCCGCCACCACAAAGGCCGACGCCGCCCGTTCGCTCGCCGAGCGGATGGTGGCGCTGGGCCGCGTCACCGACCTCGAAGGTTTTCTCGCCGATGTCGAGACCCGCGAGGCACAAATGCCGACAGGCCTCGAAGGAGGCATCGGCATACCCCACTGCCGCAGCACTCACGTCACCGAACCCACGCTCGCGTTCGGCCGTCCCAGCTCGCCCGTCGACTTCGGTGCCACAGACGGTCCGGCAGACCTCATCTTCCTGATCGCCGCCCCCGACGGCGCGGACAGCGACCACTTGTCCATCCTGTCCTCGCTCGCGCGCCATCTGGCCGACCCCGAGTTCGCCGCGGCCCTCCGCTCCGTGTCGGACCCGGACCGTGCGGCGGCGCTCATACGCGGGGACGCCGAGGCCGACACCTCCTCGTCGGCCCAGCAGTCCGAGACGTCCGGAGAGGCGGCCGACGGCCCGGCGGACGGCGACGACAGGCCACAGCCGCAGCAGACGGAGCCGGAGAGCGCCCAGGCGAGCGGACCATCGGCCCCCTCGCGGGAATCCCGTACCGGAGGCCCCGGGGCGGCGGCCGGTGAGCCCTTCCGGATCGTGGCCGTCACCTCCTGCCCCACCGGCATCGCCCACACCTACATGGCCGCTGAATCCCTCGAGAGAGCGGCCGAAGAGGGCGCGACGAACACCGAGATCACCGTCGAGACCCAGGGCTCTGCCGGATTCCAGCGGCTCGACCCCTCGGTGATCGCCGCCGCCGATGCCGTGATCTTCGCCCACGATGTCGAAGTACGGGAGAGGGACCGCTTCTCCGGCAAGCCCACCGTCGATGTCGGGGTCAAGGCGGCCATCAACCGCCCCGCCGAACTCATCGAGGAAGCACGGGCCAAGGCCGAGCGCGGTGAGATCACCTCCAAGCCGTCGGCCGCCGCCCCCATGGACAAGGGGGCAGAGGACGGGGACGGGTTCGGAACCAGGCTGCGCAAGTGGCTGATGACCGGCGTCAGCTACATGGTTCCGTTCGTCGCCTCGGGCGGGCTGCTGATCGCCCTGTCCTTCGCCATCGGCGGGTACGAGATCGCCAACGCCAAGTCCGTCGCCGACCACTTCGTGTGGACCGAGGCCCACAGCTGGGCCGCGCTGCTCAACCAGATCGGCGTGCTCGCCTTCGGCTTCCTCGTCCCCGTTCTCGCCGGCTACATCGCCTACGGCATGGCCGACCGGCCCGGCCTCGTACCAGGTTTCGTCGGCGGCGCCGTCGCCGTGGAGATCCAGGCCGGCTTCCTCGGCGGCCTGGTGGCAGGTCTGCTCGCCGGTGCCCTTGTGATGGCCATTCAGAAGGTCGACATCCCGGCCGTGCTGCGCGGCATCATGCCGGTTGTCGTCATCCCGCTGATCTCCTCGGCAATCGTCGGCGCGCTGATGTTCGTCGTCGTCGGCAAGCCGATCGCCACCGCGCAGAAGGCCATGACGGACTGGCTGGGCGGGCTGACCGGCACCAACGCCGTCCTGCTGGGGCTGCTCATCGGTCTGATGATGTGCTTCGACCTGGGCGGCCCCGTCAACAAGGTCGCCTACACCTTCGCCACCGGAGGCATCGCCAGCGCCGACCCCGGCAACGGCAGTCTGATGGTGATGGCAGCCGCCATGGCGTCCGGAATGGTGCCGCCGCTGGGCATGGCGCTCGCCACCACCGTGCGCGGCGCCCTCTTCACCAAGACCGAACGGGAGAACGGCAAGGCCGCCTGGGTGCTCGGCGCCTCCTTCATCAGTGAGGGAGCGATTCCGTTCGCCGCTGCCGACCCGCTGCGCGTGATCCCCGCCTCGATGGCCGGCGGAGCTGTCACCGGCGCGCTCTCGATGGCCTTCGGCAGCACGCTGCGAGCGCCCCATGGCGGCATCTTCGTCGTGCCGCTGATCGGGTCCCCGCTGCTCTACCTGGTGGCGATCGCGGCCGGGACCGCCGTCACAGCCGGTACGACCCTGCTGCTGAAGGGCGCCCGTAAGCAGGCGCCGAAGGCGGAAGGCGCCCCGGTGGCGGACGGCGTCGAGGAGCGCGTCCCGGCAGGCGTCTGAGCCGGCACTTCCCCGCGGAACTCCCGGCGGCGGCACCGTTCCACGGTCCGCCGCCGGGCCTGCCGGGCCTGCCGGGCCTGCCGGGCCTGCCGGGCCTGCCGGGCCTGCCGGTGCCGTGCGCTCCCGGAGCTCCGCTCCTGTGTGCCGCCGAGGCCGCGTGCCGGAGTGCTTCGGGAGCCGTCGCCTCTCCCGTCCTGCGAGCGGGGTTCCTGTCAGCCGTCGGCGCCGTGTTCCCCGTCCTCCTCGCGGCCCTCCGCACGGTCCGACTCCGGAGAGCCGTCCCCTTCCCGTCCGGAGAGTGAGGCGCCGTAGAGATCGCTGTAGGAGGGAAAGACCCCACCGGGACCGTCCACCCCGTCCGCGGCCCGAATCGCCTTGACCACGGCCCGGGTCACCACATCGGCCCCTGCCGCCAGCACCTCGTTGAACTCGGCGCTCTTCAGCTCCCCTGCGCCCGTGGCCAGCGCGAAGGCCGTGTCCCCGTCGTGCATCATGTGCACCGGGCGCACCGCTCTCGCCAGCCCGTCGTGGGCGCTTCCCGCCAGCCGCTGTGCCTGGGGCCGGGTGAGCCCCGCGTCCGTTCCCACCACCACCAGGGTGGTGTTCAGTGCGGGCCGCAGCGTCCCGGCGGTGCGTCTGGCGGTCTCCTCCTTCGCCTCCGAGCGCAGCATCTCGGCCTCGGCGTGCTCGTCCTCGGACGGGATGTGCGGCAGGCCGTCGGCCAGCTCGCCGTAGAGCACGCCCGTCGCCGGGTCGGTCGCCGAGCCCGCCGCGTTCAGGACCACCAGCGCGCCGACCACCGCTCCCGAAGCCAGCCGGGTGCTCGCCGTGCCTATACCGCCCTTGAGGCCGCCGACAACAGCACCCGTTCCGGCACCGACACTGCCTTCCGCAACCGGTGCGCCCGGTTCCGTCGCAGCCGCCGCTTCCACCGCTTCGCGCCCCAGCGCCGCATCCGGTCTGGCCGTCCAGCGTCCCCCGCGCCCCAGGTCGAAGATGACCGCTGCGGGGACCACCGGCACCACCTGCGAGGGGTCGGGGCCCGCCTGCACGCCTCGGCCCTGCTCCTCGAGCCAGCTCATCACGCCCGAGGCCGCGTCCAGGCCGAACGCGCTGCCGCCGCTGAGGACGACGGCGTGGACGCGCTCCACCAGATTCCGCGGGTCCAGAGCGTCCGTCTCGCGGGTCCCCGGGGCTCCGCCTCGCGCGTCCACCCCCGGGACGGCGCCCTCCGCCGGCGGCAGGACCACGGTCGTTCCGGTCAGCCAGCCGTTCTCGGTCCGCTGCGCGTGGCCCACGCGCAGACCAGGCACATCGGTCAGCGCGTCCCGCGTACCGGTCGGCGGCGGCCCCTGCGGTGGGCGGGGTTCCTGGGCGTCGTGATTGTCCATGGGGCATCAATACCAGCAGCCGCGTGAGGCGGCCGTACGCTTGAGCCATGAGCGTCGACCCGCAGCCCTCCGCCCGGCCGGACACCCCGCGTGACGTGGCGGCCTCGCTGGTCTTCGACGACCCGCTGAGCCGCCCGTCCTCCGACGACACCGATTGGGGCTGGGGCGAGGGAGCGGGCGGCACCTCCGGCGGAGGAGACGCAGACCTCGCGCGCTTCCTCGATGAGAAGCCGCCCCACCACATCTGAGGCCGACCCGGCAGCCCCGGCCACGCCCGCCCCCGGCCTCCTCCGGCAGGTGCGGGTCCCGGGCCGGCCCCTGCTCCTGGAGACCGGCTCGTCAGCCGTTGGTGCTGACGCCGCCGCGCTGCGGCCCCACCGATCCGTCCGGGCCGCCCGGTGCGGAGCCGCCCGGCGCGGAGCCACCCGGGACGGGGGAGCCGTGCCCGTCCGCGCGCTGCGCGAGCAGTACATCGCGGATCTCGGTGAGCAGCTCGACCTCCGTCTTGGGCACCTCCACCGGGCCCGCCTTGGCCTGCTGGCGCTCCTTGTACTTGTTCATCGGCAGGATCATCAGGAAGTAGACGACCGCCGCTGTGATGACGAAGGTGAGCGTGGCGCTGAGCACCGGGCCCCACTTGATCGCGACGCCGGTCACCTCGCCTGTGGAACCGACGGTGCAGGGGTCCTTGAGGCAGTAGCGGTACCTGTCCAGGTCCTTCGTCCCGATGGCGCCCACCAGCGGGTTGATGAATCCGTTGACGACGGCGTCGACGATCTTGCTGAAGGCTGCTCCGACGACCACGGCGACGGCCAGTTCGACCACGTTGCCGCGCATCAGGAATTCCTTGAAGCCGGCCAGGACGCCCTTCTTCTCGACTTGGGACGCGTCGTTGCTCAACGGACTTCCTCTTCCAGAACCAGGTGACGATGCTGACTGCGAGCGGGACACCGAGGGCACAGGGGACTGCCCAGCGCCTCCACGGCCGGGACCGGCGGCTCACCTGCCCCGGACCACCGGGTTCCGTGTGCACAGGAACGCCGCGCCCCCGGCGTGGCGGAGACAGAAGGCGGTTCAGCACAGCGTCACCGCCAGCCGGGACTTCGCCGCCGCGCCCGCCAGCGCCGCCGCCGTCCGCCGGGGCACAACGACAACGATCAGCGCGCCCTCGGCTCCGTCGCCCGAGACAGTGTCGCGGTACTTCGGCACATGGGCCACTCGGACACCTGCGGCCACGACCCGGGCGGAAGCGGTCTTGGACGTGCTCGCCAGGACATCGATCCGGTCGCCAGGGCTCAGCAGCCGGACAGTCGCGGGGTCGGCGATCCGAACGGGCGCGGAGACGGGAGCCGTCGGAGCACCCTCTTGCGTGACGGATCTCTCAACGCCTCGCCCGCCCGACGCCGCCCCGGAGGTCCTGCCGCCCCCGCCGCCCGAGGCGGCATCGCCTCCGGCTGTCGCCCCGCTGTCCGGGGCGGCGACAGCGAGCCCGGCGGCGCAGACGGCCAGCGCGACAGAGAGGACCCTGCGCCGCCCGGGAGCTCCCCGCCGCAGTCGTCGGCGGCCGCCTCCGGCACGCACCGGGGGGAAGTCGGGAACAGCGGAGCGCAAACGCATCCGAGAAGGAAACTCCTCGGGAACCGGGTTCCGGGATCGGTCCACGACGTTCACCACCAGCCATCACAGGGAGAAGAACCGCCTGGTCGCGGCCTTCGATGACTACGGTGAACTCCGTCGCGGAATCCCGCTGAGACGCCCGGAAATCTGTGGATGACTGGGCAGTTGTGGAAAACTCCGCCACCCGGAAGGGTGACCGGCCCGGTCAGGGCAGGGTGATCCCGGGCTCCAGCCCGCCCAGCGCCGACCCGCACTCGCACTTGCGTTCGTCCAGGGCGGGCAGTTCCCGTACGGCGTCGAAGAGGACCTCGCGCAGTCGGCCGATGTTCTCGCCGAAGACCCGCAGCACCTCCTCGTGGGAGACGCCCTCGCCGGCCTCCGCGCCCGCGTCCAGGTCCGTGACCAGGGCCAGCGAGGAGTAGCACAGCTCCAGTTCACGGGCGAGTATCGCCTCGGGGTGTCCGGTCATCCCCACGACGTCCCAGCCCTGCGCGGCGTGCCAGCGGGACTCGGCGCGAGTCGAGAAGCGCGGGCCCTCGATCACGCACATCGTGCCGCCGTCCACCGCCTCCCAGCCCTTGCCGCGGGCGGCCCGCAGTGCGGCCTGCCGGCCCCCCTCGCAGTACGGGTCGGCGAAGGCGACGTGGACGACCTGGGGAACACTGCCGTCGGCGAGGGGCTGCCCGTCGAAGAACGTCTGCTGCCGTGACTTCGTACGGTCCACCAGTTGGTCGGGCACCACGAGAGTGCCCGGGCCGTACTGCGGCTGCAGACCGCCGACCGCGCACGGCGCGATGACCTGCCGTACACCGACCGAGCGGAGCGCCCACAGGTTGGCGCGGTAGTTGATGCGGTTCGGGGGCAGGTGGTGGCCGCGGCCGTGGCGCGGCAGAAAGGCCACCCGGCGGCCGCCGGTCCCGCCCAGGAAGAGCGCATCGCTCGGCGGCCCGTACGGCGTCTCGACGGTGACTTCGGTCACATCGTCGAGGAAGGAGTAGAAGCCGGAACCGCCGATGATGCCGATCTCTGCCTGTTCGCTCATGCGGTCACCCTAAGGGCGCACGCCCGGAGCTGGGCAGGGGGAAAATTCGGGCCTGCCCCGGGGCCGCGGCCCAGTGCCGGGCCCGCGGCGCGGCGGGCCCGCGGTGCGGCGGTCCGTCCAACGGGCTCGGGCCCGGGCTGGCGGCCGCCTCAGGCGGACGTGGCCGCCTTGGCCGTGCTCTTGCTGTTGCTCTTGCCGGAGGACTTCGACTCCGAGGACGAGTTGGAGGACGACGAGTCGGAAGTGGAGGACGAGCTCTTGGAGTCGCCGTTCTTCGCGGACGAGTCCGAGGAGGAGCTGCCGGAAGCGGGGCTGCTGCTCGACGAGGAGCTGCGGCTGTCGTTGCGGTAGAAGCCGGAGCCCTTGAAGACGATGCCGACCGCCGAGAAGACCTTCTTGAGGTTGCCCTGGCAGTTGGGGCACTCGGTCAGCGAGTCGTCAGTGAACTTCTGCACCACCTCGAGGCCCTCGCCGCACTCGGTGCACTGGTACTGATAGGTCGGCACGTTCTCCTCCTGGCACTCTCACTTGTTGAGTGCTAACAACGCTCCATAGTGCAGCATTCCAGCGCGTCAGTCCACTGGGACGGCCGTTCGGTGACCCAGCCCACGTGCCGCGACCAGCCCGCCGTGCTGCGGGTGCAGCGCCTTCCTGAAGGTCAGCAGCACCAGCAGCGCGAGGCCCGTACCGGCCAGCGGGGTGAGGAAGCCGGTACCTGCACCCGAGTGATCCGCGAGCTGGCCGGCCACTGTCGAGCCCGTCGCCTGGCCCAGCGCCACCGCACCCGTCAGCCAGGTGAGCGCCTCCGTGCGCGCGCCCGCGGGGACCAGCGACTCGATCAGCGTGAAGCACGTGATCATGCACGGGGCCACACACAGTCCCGTCAGCATCCCCAGCGCACCCAGCAGCATCGCCCACGGCCCCAGTTGCGCTGTGAGTGCCATCAGGGCGGCCGCGGCCACCAGCGCGGGGTAGGCGGTCAGCAGCCGGGTCTGCGGCCCTCGCTTCCACCGGATGGCACCCACGGCGACGGCCGCCAGCATGTTGCCGCCGGCGAAGACGCCGTACAGCACACCGTTGATGCCCGGCCGGCCGATCGACTCGGTGAACGCGGTGAGCGAGACCTGCATCCCGCCGAAGACCATCCCGATACCGAGCAACGCGGCAATCAGCACGCGGGCTCCGGGGACGGTCAACGCGGAAGCCGGCCGGTCCGCGCGCCCCTGGGCGATCTCGTCGGCCCCGCGCTTGCCGGCACCCGCTGCCGCGCGGGCCGCTGGCGGCTGGGTGCGGCGCTGGGCGGCGAAGACCAGCCCGCCCACCAGCGAGACGCCCGCCTCGGCGGCGAGACCCGCGGCGGGGTGCACGCCCGTGCACAGCGCTGTGGCGAGCACCGGGCCGACCACGAAGGTGAACTCGTCGGTCACCGATTCGAAGGCCGCCGCTGTGTTCATCAGCGGTGTCCCTTGCAGGCGCGCAGCCCAGCGGGCCCGCACCATGGGGCTGATCTGCGGAGCGGTGGCACCGGCCGGTACCGCCGCGACGAACAGCGCCCACAGCGGCGCGTCCAGAAGAGCGGCGCCGATCAGCACTCCGACGGTGAGTATGTGCAAGAACACCTGGGGGACGAGGACGGCCCCCTGTCCGAACCGGTCGGCGAGCCGGCCGCTCTGCGGCGCGATCAGGGCCATGGAGATGCCTGCCGTGGCGGAGACGGCACCGGCCAGGCCGAACGATCCGGTGGTGTGCTCGACGAGCAGGACGATGCTGATGGTCAGCATCGCGTAGGGCTGGCGGGCCAGAAAGCCCGGCAGCAGGAAGGACCAGGCGCCCTCGGTGCGCAGCAGCTGTCCGTAACCGGGGCGCTCGGAGGAGCGCCGGGAGCGCCGGTCGCCGTGTGCCTCGTCGGTCTGTGCGTGGCTGTTCTCGGTGGCCGGGGGTTCCACGGCCGGGCCTTTCTGCCGCCTGGTAGCGCGTTGTGGGTGACGCGCCGAGAGCTGTCCTCTCGCGCAGGACCGGGGTAGATACCCGGTCCGGTGCAGGGTGGGCATTCCGGACCGTGGCCGCCGAGCGGTCGCGCCAGCTCTGCGTCAGGCAGAGTCGGGGTGAATCTTTCCGCCTTGAGGATAACGGGCAGAGACAGTTTTTCGTAAAACCTGCCACAAGCCCGGCGCCGAACGCGGCAAGAGCCTGCGCTTGAGCACGCCGAGCAGGCTGAGCGCACTGAGCAAGGCGGCAACAGTCGGCGGCCGGGTCGGCAACGCCGGCGTGCAGCCCTGCGCGCCGGCATTGCCGACCAGGGTCACTGCCGCATCGCGGTGCTCCCGGACGAGCCCAGCCAGCCGGCCAGCTTGCCGCCCCGGCTGACCGACAGCAGGCGCCGTTCAGCCGCGTCCCGAACCTGGTCGGTCGTGACGACCAGCAGCTCGTCACCGTGCCGCAGCACCGTCGAGGGCAGCGGGACGAAACTAGCGCCCTCGCGCACCACCAGGGTGACCGCGGCACCGGCCGGAAGACGCAGCTCGGTGATCTCGACGCCGTGCATCCGGGACGACGGCGGGATGGCCACGGACAGCAGGTGGCCGCGCAACCGCTCCAAGGGCGCCGATTCGATGTCCAGATCTGCTGCCTCGTCCCTCTCGTCCAGCCGCAGTTTCCGCGCGAGCCAGGGAAGAGTGGGCCCCTGCAGCACGGTGAAGACGACCACCAGCACGAAGACGATGTTGAAGATGCGCTGACTGCCCTTGACGTCGGCGACCATCGGGATGGTCGCCAGCACGATGGGCACGGCTCCCCGCAGCCCGGCCCAGGAGAGCAGCGTCTTGTCCTGCCAGGGCAGGCGGAACGGCTGGAGGCACAGGAAGACCGACAGCGGGCGGGCGACCAGGGTGAGGGCCAGCCCGATCAGCACGGCGGGCCAGAAGTCCTTCCACAGGTCGTGCGGGGTCACCAGCAGGCCGAGCAGTACGAACAGACCGATCTGCGCCATCCAGGCCACGCCGTCTGCGAAGCCCCGCACGGCGGGACGGTGCGGCAGTTTGCCGTTTCCGAGGATGAGCGCGGCGACGTAGACGGCCAGGAAGCCGGAGCCGTGAGCCATCGCGCCTCCGGCGTAGGCCAGGAAGCACAGCGCCAGCACGGCGATGGGGTACAGCCCGGACGCGGGCAGTGCCACATGGCGCATGCCCAGCTCGCCGAGCTTGCCGACGACCAGCCCCACCACCAGCCCGATGGCGAGCTCGAGAAAGATCTGGCCCAGCAGGAAGTACCAGGTGTGGTGCTCCGTGCCGAGTGAGGAGAAGGTCACGACCAGCAGCACGACGGGTGCGTCGTTGAACCCGGACTCGGCTTCCAGTACACCGGTGAGTCGCTTGGGCAGCGGCACCTTGCGCAGCACGGAGAAGACCGCGGCGGCGTCCGTCGAGGAGACCACGGCGCCCATCAGGAGAGACGCCTGCCAGTCGAGTCCGATCAGGTAGTGCGCGGCCAGCGCGGTGACCGTGACGCTGACGGCCACACCGAACGTCGACAGCACGGCGGCCGCCGGCACGGCGGGCCGGATGTCACGCCATTTCGTGCCGAGGCCGCCCTCGGCGAGGATCACCACCAGGGCGGCATATCCGAGGACTTGGGTCAGCTCGGCGTCGGAGAAACCGAAGCCGATGCCGTCCTGCCCTATGGCGATGCCTATCCCCAGGTAGACGAGCAGGCTGGGCAGCCCGCTGCGCGAGGAGAGACGGACCGCCACGACGGCGATGAGCAGGACGAGGGCGCTGAAGAGCAGGAGCTGGTTGAGGCTGTGGACGGTCAGGGCACGGTCCTCTCTGGCCGGGGCTCTCTCCTTGAGTGCACGAGTCGGGTGCTCCGGTCGCCGGGAATCGGCGCCGGGGCGCGGTTTCTTGAGCGGGTGAGGCGTTGCGCGTGATGGTTCTGACGGTCTCCTGACGTTTTCCTGATGCGTTCTTAACGCGCCGGCCATGGCGGAGCGCGACTCCCGGACGGATGTCCGGCAGTGGCTAGTTCGTTTGGGTAGCTAACAATTTACCATTGCTTGAATATGCCCCCGGGAGAATTCCCAGGGGGTGACTCGCTGTCCGGGCGCGTCGAGGGGCGGCCTATGGTTGCTCCGTACGGACCGAGCCCGTCCGGTCCCCTCAGCCAAGGTTCACCCTGCCCCTCGAAGGACAGCGATGCCCGCCAAGAAGACCTCGCGACGCGCCCGCCTCATCGTGATCGTCGTCGTGCTGCTGCTCGTGGCAGGCATCGGCGGCGGCACGTACTGGGGCGTCAGCACCGTCCGGGATTCCTTCCCGCAGACCACCGGCACCCTCAAACTCAAGGGGCTGACCGCGCCGGTGAGCGTGCAGCGGGACAGCAGCGGCATCCCGCAGATCTACGCCGACAACTCCAAGGACCTCTTCCTGGCCCAGGGGTACGTCCAGGCGCAGGACCGCTTCTGGGAGATGGACGTACGCCGCCACATGACCGCCGGGCGTCTGTCGGAGATGTTCGGTGACGAGCAGGTGCAGACCGACGCGTTCCTGCGCACCCTCGGGTGGCGCAGGGTGGCCGAGAAGGAGTACGAGCAACTCCCGGCCGAGACCAAGGACTTGCTCAAGGCGTACTCCGCGGGCGTCAACGCCTACCTCAAGGACCACAAGGGCTCGGCCATCTCGGTCGAGTACGCGGCCCTCGACCTGGCGGGCAAGGGCTACCAGCCCGCCGACTGGAACCCCGTCGACTCGGTCGCCTGGCTCAAGGCGATGGCCTGGGACCTGCGCGGCAACATGTCGGACGAGATCGACCGGGCGCTGATGACCAGCCGCCTGGACAAGGACCAGATCGAGGACCTGTACCCGAAGTACCCCTACGACCGGAACAAGCCGATCGTCGACAAGGGCGCCGTCGACCCCGCCAGCAAGAAGTTCGACCCGAAGGCCGAGGGCGGCCAGGCCGGCACCGCCGACGGATCGGCCGGCACCGGCCAGTCGGGCGCAGGCGGCGCTGAGCAGCCCGCTGCGGGCGCCGGAGCGGGCGGGACGACCCCAGATGCCTCCGGAGCCTCGAACGGCGCTCAGGGGGCCGGTGGAGCGTCCCAGGGCGTCAGCACCCAGATGGGCACCGTCGCCAAGAAGCTCGACGAGATCCCCGGGCTGCTCGGCCCGAACGGCAGCGGTATCGGATCCAACTCCTGGGTCGTCTCAGGGAAGTACACGACCACCGGCAAGCCGCTGCTGGCCAACGACCCGCACCTGGCGCCGCAACTGCCCTCCGTCTGGTACCAGATGGGCCTGCACTGCCGTTCGGTGGACAAGTCCTGCCCCTACGACGTCTCCGGCTTCACCTTCTCCGGTATGCCCGGTGTCGTCATCGGCCACAACAAGCACATCTCCTGGGGCATGACCAACCTCGGCGCCGATGTGACCGATCTCTACCTGGAGAAGGTCCGCGACGGGCACTATCTGTACGACGGCAAGGAAGTCCCGTACCGCACCCGCCAGGAGACCATCAAGGTCGCCGGCGGCAAGGACCGCACCATCACCGTGCGCGAGACCAACAACGGGCCCATTGTCTCCGACCGCAACAAGGAGTTGCGCAAGGTCGGCGACAACGCCCCCGTCGGCAACGCCGCTCCCGACCGCGGCGACGGCTACGCGGTCTCCCTGCGGTGGACCGCGCTGGAGCCCTCCAAGACCGTGGACGCGCTCTTCAAGCTCAACCGGGCCACCGACTTCTCCGACTTCCGTGCGGCGGCCCGCGAGTTCGCCGTTCCCTCGCAGAACCTCATCTACGCCGACACCAAGGGCAACATCGGCTACCAGGCACCCGGACGCATCCCGGTGCGCGGCAAGGGCGACGGACGCTACCCGGCCCCCGGCTGGGACCCGGCCTACCGCTGGAAGGGCTACATCCCCCAGCGCGCCCTGCCCTGGGAGTACAACCCGAAGCGCGGCTACATCGTGACCGCCAACCAGGCCGTCGTCGACCGTGAGAAGTACCCCTACCTGCTCACCGACGACTGGGGCTACGGAGCGCGCAGCCAGCGGATCAACGACCTCATCCAGTCGAAGATCAAGGACGGCGGGAAGATCTCCATGGCCGACATGGAGACGATGCAGATGGACAACAGCAGCGAGATCGCCAAGCTGCTGGTGCCCTACCTGCTGAAGATCGAGATCAACGACAAGTACGTACGCAACGCGCAGAAGCTGCTGGAGGGCTGGGACTACACCCAGGACTCCGACTCGGCTTCCGCCGCCTACTTCAACGCCGTCTGGCGCAACCTCCTCAAGCTCGCCTTCGGCGACAAGCTCCCCAAGGAGCTGCGGGTCAAGGGTGACTGTCTGTACGTCGTACCTTCCGACGACTCCGGCCCGGTCGACGATCTGGACGGCAACCAGCGACTGGTGCGCGAGTGCGGGCAGCGCTCGGCTGACGACGCCCAGCCCGACGGTGGTGACCGCTGGTTCGAGGTGGTGCGCAAGCTGCTCAAGCAGCCCGACAGCCAGTGGTGGAAGACGCGCGACACCTCGACCCACAAGGGCGACAAGAACCGCGACGAACTGCTGGCGCACGCCATGAAGGACGCCCGCTGGGAGCTCACCTCCAAGCTCGGCAAGGACATCAACACCTGGAGCTGGGGCAGGCTGCACCGGCTGATGCTCAAGAACCAGACCATCGGCACCGACGGTCCGGGCTTCATGCAGTGGCTCCTCAACCGCGGCCCTTGGGACCTGGGCGGTGGCGAGGCGGCCGTCAACGCCACCGGCTGGAACGCGGCGGGCGGTTACGACGTCACCTGGGTGCCGTCGATGCGGATGGTCGTCGACCTGGGCGACCTGGACAACTCCCGGTGGATCAACCTCACCGGCGCCTCAGGACACGCCTACAACGCGCACTACACCGACCAGACGGACAAGTGGGCAAAGGGCGAGTTCCTCAAGTGGCCCTTCAGCGAGAAGGCGGTCAAGAAGGCGACCGAGGACGAGATGGCCCTCACTCCGTGACGGGCCGCCGGCTCCTCATGCTCACGGTCTGACAGTCCGGCCCGGTGCGCCGCCCGTACGGCGCCCCGGGCCGCTGATGTCCCGGTGCGCCCCGGGCGGCTGTTCAGCCTTACGGGACCTCGAAGCGGTGCACTCCGCCCGGCGTCACTGCCGTCGCCACCCGGCGGTCGTGCTCCTCGCCTTCGAGACGGTCGACCACTTCGCCGTCGTACAGCAGCACCGCACAGAAAGGCCGCACCCTGTGGGCCGCCAGCCGGGCGAGCACCCGGTCGTAACAGCCCGCGCCCCGGCCCAGCCGCAGTCCGCCCCGGTCCACGGCCAGCCCTGGCAGCAGCACCACATCGGCCTCGGCGACCGCCTCAGGGCCGAGGCGCGTCCCGGACGGCTCCAGCAGCCCCCGCCCCGCCGCCACGAGCGCATCGGGGCCCTCGTAGTCCGCCCAGTCGAGGTCGTTGTCCTCCTGCAGCACCGGCAGCAGCACCCGTACGCCCCGGCTGCGCAACGCCTCCAGCAGCGGCCCGGTGCCCGGCTCACTGCCGACCGACACATACCCGGCGACCGTACGGGCCCCTGCCATCTCCGGCAGTTCCAGCACATGCCGGGCCAGAGAGCGGGCTGCCGCCTGGAGGTCGTCCGCCGTCAACGTCCTCCTCACCGCGAGGACAGCGCGGCGCAACTCACGCTTACTACGGTTGCCGACGGCCTCCGGCTCGCCCATGGAACGCCCAGCCCCTTTCCGCGCCGTAAAACGCAACAAACCCAACAGACGCGATAAACGTCGTGGACGCTTATCTTCCTCACAAAGTCAGCGGTTATGGTGCGGGACATGACTTCTCCCCGCGCACGGATCACCAAGGCAGTCATCCCCGCCGCCGGCCTGGGCACGCGCTTTCTGCCTGCGACCAAGGCCACACCTAAGGAGATGCTCCCGGTCGTCGACAAGCCCGCCATCCAGTATGTGGTCGAAGAAGCCGTGACAGCCGGGCTCTCGGACGTCCTGATGGTCACCGGGCGCAACAAGCGTCCGCTGGAGGACCACTTCGACCGCAACTACGAGCTGGAACAGGTACTCCGCGACAAGGGTGACGACGGAAAGCTCGCCCGGGTGCAGGAGTCCAGCGACCTGGCCACCATGCACTACGTCAGGCAGGGCGACCCGCGCGGCCTGGGACACGCCATCCTGTGCGCAGCGCCGCACGTGGGGGACCAGCCCTTCGCCGTGCTCCTTGGTGACGACCTGATCGACCCGCGCGACCCGCTGCTGTCCCGCATGATCGAGGTCCAGGAGGAGCGCGGCGGCAGCGTCATCGCGCTGCTGGAGGTCGACCCCGGAAGCATCCACCTGTACGGCGCGGCGGCAGCGTCCCCGACCGCCGACGGCGACGTGGTCCGTGTCTCCGACCTGGTGGAGAAGCCGTCGGCGGAGGAGGCGCCCAGCAATCTGGCCATCATCGGCCGCTATGTCCTCGACCCGGCGGTCTTCGAGGTACTCGGCAAGACCGAGCCGGGCAGGGGCGGCGAAATCCAGCTCACGGACGCCCTGCAGGCCCTCTCCGCCGACGAGTCCCTGGGCGGCCCGGTGCACGGTGTCGTCTTCAGCGGCCGGCGCTACGACACCGGAGACCGGGCAGACTACCTGCGTGCCATTGTCAGGCTCGCGTGCGAACGTGAGGACCTGGGCCCGGAGTTCCGGGACTGGCTGCGCGGTTACGTCACCGAGGAGATGTAAGTCTTGAGCAAGACCTGGTCCGTCGATGAGCACCTGGAGGACATCCTCCGCAGCATCCGCCCGCTGGACCCCATCGAACTGAACCTGCTCGACGCACAGGGCTGCACCCTGGTCGACGATGTCATCGTCCCTGCCGCCCTCCCGCCGTTCGACAACAGCTCCATGGACGGCTACGCCGTACGCACGGCGGATGTCGAGGGAGCCAGCGAGGAATTCCCCGCGGTGCTCAGCGTCATCGGGGACATCGCGGCGGGCAGCTCCGGGTTGCCCACCGTGGCGTCCGGCGAGGCGGCGCGCATCATGACCGGTGCGCCGCTCCCGCCCGGGGCCGAAGCCGTCGTCCCGGTCGAGTGGACCGACGGCGGCACAGGCGGCGGCCCGGCGGACGCCATGCCCGCGCACAGCGCCGCACCACAGGGCGCGACAGGCCAGGTACGTGTGCACCGTCCGGTCCAGGCCCGCCAGCACGTACGGGCCAAGGGCAGCGATGTGAAAGCGGGCACTCTCGCACTCAAGGCGGGCACCGTCCTCGGCCCCGCACAGGTGGGTCTGCTGGCGGCCATCGGGCGGGGCACGGTCACCGTCCGCCCGCGCCCCCGGGTGGTCGTCCTCTCCACCGGGAGCGAACTGGTCACACCGGGGGAGCCGTTGGGCCCCGGGCAGATCCACGACGCCAACAGCTTCGTGCTGACCGCCGCGGCGCGCGCTGCCGGAGCCATCCCGTACCGGGTCGGAGCGGTGACCGACGACGCGGACTCGCTGCGTGCCACCATCGAGGACCAGCTGATCCGCGCCGATCTGGTCGTCACCAGCGGCGGGGTGAGTGTCGGCGCCTATGACGTCGTCAAGGAGGCACTCTCCCGGGTGGACACCTTCCGGGGCGGCGACGAGGAGGACCGCGCGGACGCCGTCGGCGACGTGGTGGAGTTCCGCAGACTGGCGATGCAGCCGGGCAAGCCCCAGGGCTTCGGTCTGATCGGACCGGACCGCACTCCCATCCTCACCCTCCCGGGCAACCCGGTGAGCGCCTACGTCTCCTTCGAGTTGTTCGTCCGTCCGGCACTGCGCACCCTGATGGGCCAGGAGCCCGTCCGGCGCAGGATCGTACGCGCCCGCCTGACCGGTGACTCCGCGCTGACCTCGCCGGAGGGCAAGCGGCAGTTCCTGCGGGGCGACTACAGCCCGCCCGGCGAGGAGGAGGACCTGGGGACTGTCCGCGCGGTCGGAGGAGCGAGTTCCCACCTGATCGCAGCCCTCGCACAGGCCAACGCCCTGATCGACATCCCCGAGAAGACCGGCCGGCTGGCCCCCGGGGACGAAGTGACCGTCGTCCCTCTGGACTGAGGCACCAGACCGCACTCCTGTCGCTGCCGGTACCGTGTCGGGGCACACACAGGACCGGGAGAACCATGACCAGCCCCCAGCAGCACCTCACCCACGTCGACGCGTCCGGGGCAGCGCGGATGGTCGACGTGTCCGAGAAGGACGTCACCGCCAGGACGGCCCGTGCCACCGGTCGCGTGCTCGTCTCGCCGGAGGTCGTCGCGCTGCTCAGGGGCGAGGGCGTGCCCAAGGGTGACGCGCTGGCGACCGCCCGTATCGCGGGCATCATGGGTGCCAAGAAGACCCCGGAACTGATCCCCCTGTGTCACCCTCTCGCCGTCTCCGGCGTCAAGGTCGACCTGTCCGTCGCCGACGACGCCGTCGAGATCGCGGCCAGGGTGAAGACCACCGACCGCACCGGCGTCGAGATGGAAGCACTCACAGCCGTTACGGTCGCCGCGCTGACGGTCATCGACATGGTGAAGGCCGTCGACAAGTCGGCAGCCATCACCGACGTCAGGGTGGAGGAGAAGACCGGCGGGAAGTCGGGAGACTGGACGCGCCGGCAGCTCCCCGAGGAGGAAGGCGCATGAGCGGACACCACGATGATGTGCGGCTCGGCGCCGGACGCCCAGGGAGCGGGCAGCACTCGCGCGGCCACGAGGGCTCCGGGGGGCCCGGCGAGGAGCCCGGCCGCTCCGGCGGAGAGCCCGGCCGTCTCGGCGAGGAGCCCGGGCTCTCCGGTGGGGCGACCGGCCGACCCGCCCCCGCCCGACGCGCACTCGCCGTGACGGCGTCGAACCGCGCCTCGGCGGGGGTCTACGCCGACAAGGGCGGGCCGCTGCTCGTAGCGGGCCTGAAAGCCCTGGGATTCGACGCTGACGGGCCGCGGGTGGTCCCGGACGGGGAACCGGTCCGCGAGGCCCTGGAGGAGGCCGTGGCGGCGGGCTACGCCGTCGTCCTGACGACGGGCGGCACCGGGATCTCTCCGACCGACCGGACGCCGGAGGTGACCCGCGCCGTCCTGGACTACGAGATCCCGGGGATCGCCGAGGCCATCCGCGCCGAAGGGCTGGCAAAGGTCCCCACAGCCGCGCTCTCGCGCGGTGTCGCCGGTGTCGCGGGCCGCACTCTCATCGTCAACCTGCCGGGCTCGACGGGAGGCGTCAAGGACGGGCTGGCCGTCCTCACCCGCCTGCTGCCGCACGCCGTCGACCAGATCCACGGCGGCGACCACCCCGCTGAACCGAGCCCGTCCGCCGAACCGGGGGCGCCGCACAAGACCGTCGGCCCGTCCGGCGGTTCCAGAGGGGACGACCCGCGCTGAACGCCCCGTGGCCGGCCGAGCTGGTGGACGGTCCCACGACCCTCCGCCCGATAAGGCTGCGCGACCAGCGGGCCTGGCGTGAGGTCAACCAGCGCAACCGCGACTGGCTGCGCCCCTGGGAAGCCACCATCCCGCCCGCGCCCCCTGGCCACCTTCCACCGCGCCGCCCCACCTTCCGCCAGATGGTGCGCCATCTGCGAACCGAGGCGCAGGCCGGCCGGATGCTTCCCTTTGTCATCGAATACGAGGGGAGACTCGCCGGACAGCTGACGGTCGCGGGCATCACCTGGGGCTCCATGTGCTCGGGGCACATCGGCTACTGGATCGACCGCGCGGTAGCGGGACGGGGAGTGATGCCGACAGCCGTGGCGCTCGCAGTCGACCACTGTTTCCACTCCGTGGGACTGCACCGCGTCGAAGTGTGCATCCGTCCGGAGAATCTCCCCAGCCGCCGTGTGGTGGAAAAGCTCGGCTTCCGCGAAGAAGGCACCCGCCCGCGCTACCTGCACATCGACGGGGCCTGGCGCGACCACCTGGTGTTCGCGCTGACCGCGGAGGAGGTTCCGGGTGGCCTGCTCGCACGCTGGCACCGGTCGCAGCCCGGCCGCTCCACAGAAATAAAATAAACGTTCGAATTGGGGTGCTGTCCGGATAGTCTCCGGACGCTCACCCTCCGCTCGGCCATTTATCGGCCATTTCCGTGTAGCCCGGACGCACGGTCACAAAAAAAGTTCGAGGGATCAGCCAGATCGTGCGACACACCGGGCTATTTGGCAGATGGGCTCATGGGATCCCCTCTACCGTGTGAGGGTGAGCAGCAGTGGCCTCATCTACGCAGTCATCGTCGGGGCCTGGGCCGCCTACTTGGTGCCGATGTGGCTTCGCCGACAGGACGAGCTGAACGAAGCTCGTCCGACGGAACGCTTCAGCACCGCCATCCGGCTGCTGTCCGGCAAGGCCGGCATGGAGCGCCGCTACGCGAGAGAAGCGGAGCGGCGCCGGGCACGCGAGGGGTGGGCAGCGGACGATCCGTACGCGCGGAAAGCCGGAGCCGAAACCGGCCTCCCCGCCGAGTACGGCTACGACGATGCCGCGTACGGGAGCGACCCGGACGCCGTCACCGAGCAGGCGGTGGACGTCCGGGCCTTCGCCGACCCCAAGACCATGGTCGGCGCCCCCGATTCGGAGGCGATGACCGAGGTGCATGCTCACCGGGGTCCTGCCGCACACGACGGTCCCGAAGCCGCGGAAGGCCGCCAGGAAGCCGCGGACCGTCCCGGGCAGGCGCCGTCCGCACAGGACCGTCCGCGCGCCGGACAGGACGATGGATCCGCCGCCGCGGGAGCGCGCCCGGAGGCGGCACGGGGGCAGACTGCCGAGGCCCGGTCCGCCGCGCTTGAGGGCAGACGCGCCAAGCAGGCCAAACGCGCCAAGCTGCTGGCTCGCCGACGGCGTACGACGATGATGCTGTTCCTGGCTTTCACCGTCGGCACCGTCGTCGCTGCCGTCCAGGGTCTCGCCCTCTTGTGGGTGCCTGCCATCCCCGCGGTCCTGCTGAGCACCTACATCGTCTACCTCCGCGCCCAGGAGCGGCGCCGTTTCGCCTTCACCATGGACCGGCGCCAGGCCGAGGCGGCGGCGCGCAGCCTGCACGCCCAGCGGCCGCGCGGCGGCGCCAAGGGCGCGCCAGGCCGCCGCAGGGGCGCGGCGCAGGACGTGGACACCGAGCCGGGGCTTGCCCCCGGGCCGCCGCAGGGGGCCTCACGCGAGGGCCGACGGCCCCGTGCGGGGGCCGCTGCCCGGACCGCACCGCCCGAGTGCGAGCCCGACGGCGCAGATGCGGAGGCGCCGCACGCCGAGGACCGTACGGACGCCCGGCAGGGGGCGCGCGCCCGGGCCGAGCAGCAGGAGGCCGCCGAACGGCGCGCCCTGGTCGAGCAGACCGACCACGCCGAATGGGTCGACCAGCAGCGCGCCCGCGACAGCGACTCCTCCGAGGGCGAGGGCTGGGACCCCGTGCCCGTACCGCTGCCCACCTATGTGAGCGCCCCGGTCGCTCCGCGGGCCACCCGCGGCGTCGACCTGGAGGCACCGGACGCGTGGAGCTCAGCGCGCTCCAGCACCGCTCCCGTCGCCGAGCCGCACCCCCCGGAGGCGGAACCGCACGACGGCGGCGCAGCCCACCAGCGGCGCGACCGCACGCCCCTCTTCGACCAGTACGAGGACGAGCACCGCCCCCGCGCTGCCAACGAATGACCGCCCCGTGACCAGCGCAGGAACGGATTTCCTCCCGCCCCGACGAGGATGCTAAGGTTTCACCCGTCGCAAGGGCCTGTGGCGCAGTCCGGTAGCGCATCTCGTTCGCAACGAGAGGGTCAGGGGTTCAAATCCCCTCAGGTCCACAGCACGTCAGAGCCCCTGTCGGAGTCATCCGACAGGGGCTCTTTCGCGTCGTACGGCAGCGAAGTACAGCAACGCAGGCAGGTGACGACGCCCGCGCGGAGGAGGAGATCCTCTTGCGCCGCTGAGACCGGCGCCCACCAAGTGCGGCGGCTTTCCGTCTGCCCGGGCAGCGTTCCGGGCCGGCAGGCACGCATGCGGCAGAGAGCCCGGGCCCCTCGGAGGTCCCGGGCTCCCCGTGTCCCCGGGAGACCGTCAGCTGGGGCAGGCGCGGGCTGTGTGGACTGTGGTGGCTGAGAGGAAGAAGGCGTCGGGGCGCCACAGGATGCCGGAGCAGGCGTCACCGTGGAGGAGGCTGTCGATAGTGGTGAGGTCCTCCTCGTCCAGATACGGGGCCAAGTGGTCGCGCAGCCGGGTCAGCGTGTTGTGCAGGTGTTCCCGGGCGGGCAGGGAGAGGGGGGACGGGTGGTCGGTGAGGAAGGTGCGGCTGCCGGTGGGGACCAGGCCGGCGTGGGAGAGCATGGCGGGCCAGTCCTCGACGGTGGAGGTCGAGCCGGGGAGTGCGGCGCGCATGGCGGTGAACCTCTCCTCCAGCGCGGCGTCCAGGCGAGCCTGCAGGCCGGGGCGGCCCAGGCCGATGTCGCGGGGGAGGAAGCGCGGGGGCAGCCCTCGTTCGGCGACGGCCAGAACGCCGCCGGGGCGCAGGCGGGTGGCCAGGGCATCCAGCGCGGCCTGTTGGTCGCCGAGGTGGTGTACCGCGTGGCTGGTCCAGATCAGGTCGGCGGAGCCGAGGGTGTCCAGGTCTTCGGGCAGGGCGGCCCTGAGGGGGGAGACCCGGCCGTTGAGGCCCTGCTCGGCCGCGCGGGTCAGGGTCCGGTCCAGCAGGCCGGGCGCCTGGTCGACGGCAACCGTCCCGGCGCCGGGGAAGCGTTGGGCGAGCAGGCAGGTGACGACGCCCGGTCCGCTGCCGATGTCCAGGACGCGGCTCACCCGGCCGTCGCCGGGCGAGTCGGCGCCCAGCAGGCCGCGCAGCCAGTCGGCCGCCGTCTCCAGTGCGGGCAGGTGCAGTTCGGCCTCGCGCTCCAGGGCGGCGCTCAGGGCCTCCCAGTCGATGTCCTCGGCGTGGCTGTGTGTCATACGGCGGCCTCCTGCGGTACGGCGCCGGCCCTGTCGCCGGCCGTGCGGTGCTCCTCGACGGCGCGTTCGATGTCCTCGTTCACCAGGTCGTGGGTGACCGCGAAGGCAGCCGCGGCTCCCATGCCGGCCGCTGTCACCACTTGGGCGCGTGGATCGACGACGTTGCCGACCGCCCAGACGCCGAACGCGCTGGTGCGTCCCGACCGGTCCGTGGTCACCAGGCCCTGCTCGTCCTTGGCGCAGCCGAGTCCGGTCAGCAGGGAGTCGTTCGGGACCGTCTGCGGGAAGACGAAGACCGCGGTGCGGGGCACCACTTGTCCGTCGGCCAGTTCGACGCCGTGCAGCCGGTTGTCGGCCACTGCCAGACGCTTGATCGCGCCCTCGGCGATCCGGACTCCGCGTGCGGTCAGTCGCTCGCGGTCCCGGTCGCTCAGTGGCCGGGTGTGCGGGAAGTAGACGATGTCGGGGGACCACTGGGCGAGCAGCAGCGCCTGGTCGACGCCGGCCGGGTGGGTGCCCAGTACGCCGAGCGGCTGGTCCCGGACCTCGTAGGCGTGGCAGAACGGGCAGTGGAGCACGTCCTGACCCCACCGTTCGCGGATGCCGGGGAGATCGGGCAGTTGGTCGCGCAGTCCCGTGGCGACCACCAGCCGACGGGCTCGCAGAACCGCGCCGCCGGAGAGCCGGACGAAGAAGCCGGGCGATATCTGGTCAACCTGGTTGTCGATGAGGGGGACGCCGTAGCCGGTGAGCTCCGCCCGGCCGGCCTCCAGCAGCCCGGCCGGGGACATGCCGTCCCGGGAGAGGAAGCCCCGCATGTGTGCGGCGGGCGCGTTGCGGGGCCGCCCTCCGTCGACAACGGCCACCGTGAGGCGCGCCCGCGCCAGCACCAGGGCGGCGTTGAGGCCGCCCGCTCCCGCGCCGACGACCACCGCGTCGTACACCTTCCCGGCCGCTCCGGCGCTGTGCCGGGGGGCTCTTGTGTCGCTCATCGCGATCACCTCCTGGGCGCAGGCTGCGACCGCACGCGCAGAAGCGGCAACCTTTGTTGCCGTTTCCGGGAAAAGTGGGGTGCAATAGCGGGGTGACAGAGTCCTCCGCCCTCGCTCGGGCGCTCGACCAGGTCGGACCGCGGCTCAAGCAGCTGCGGACCCGGCGCGGGGTCACCCTGGCCGCGCTCGCCCGGGCCACCGGTATCTCCAAGAGCACCCTCTCCAGGCTGGAGTCCGGTCAGCGCCGCCCCAGCCTGGAGCTGCTGCTGCCCCTCGCGCAGGCCCACCAGGTTCCGCTGGACGAACTCGTCGACGCGCCCGAGACCGGTGACCCCCGCGTACGCCTCAAGCCGCAGCGGGTCAACGGCAATACGGTGCTGCCGCTGACCCGTCAGCCGGGGCCGCAGCAGGCGTTCAAAATGGTGCTCCCTGCCGACCGCACAGAGCCCGAACAGTGCACGCACGAGGGCTACGAGTGGCTGTACGTCCTCTCGGGGCGGCTGCGGCTGCTGCTGGCGGAGCACGATCTGGTGCTGGGACCGGGGGAGGTCGCCGAGTTCGACACGCGCTTGCCGCACTGGTTCGGCAGCACGGGCAGCGGTCCCGTCGAGATACTCAGTCTCTTCGGCCGCCAGGGTGAGCGCATGCACGTCCGGGCGAGGCCCCGGCGCGACGCTCCCGCCGACAGCGCCGACAGCTGAGCTGTGCCAGTACGGCACCGGTCAACCTGGTTGACCGGTGCCGTCAACCAGGTTGACCGATGTCTCAGCCCGCCGACCGGTGGCGGTTGGTCGCGCGAGGCGGGCGGGCGTGCCGGGAGGCGGGGGTGGGAACCGGCGGGAGGTCGAGCTGCCGGACGAGCTGGTGGAAGCAGAGCAGCGCGGTGATCGGCGGCAGACCGGCCACGGCGATGCCCGCGGGAGTGGCCGGCGCGTCGGCGACACACAGCAGGGAGGCGACGGCGGCGAAGAAGAGGACGACGAGCCAGGAGTGCACGGTGCGGCGGCGGTAGGCGCGGGTGCGCAGGATGGACAGCGTGGCCGCCACCCAGGGCGCGTAGATCAGCAGCGGCCAGGCGTGCGCGACGCTCGGCGGTGCCGACTCCTGGGCGAGGTTGTAGAGCGCCGGGTAGGACGCCTTGGCGCCCAGGAAGCTGACCAGCATCACGATCATGGCCGTCAGGGTGACGGAGAAGGCGCTGAGCACCCGCCGCCAGTTGAACTCTTCCTGGCGCTTCTGCTTGATCCGCTCCAGGGGACGCTCCTTGCGGTGCTTGGCCCGGGTGAGATCGCCTGTGGAGTCCACGAGGCCCTGGTGCTCGACCGTGTTGAGGAAGTGGGCGAGCTCCGCGTCCAGGTCGGGGGGCTCGGTGTGCCCGGCGCGCTCGCCGCGCTCGGGTTGCGGCGAGAAGCGGGTCAGCCCGAGGGTTCCGGTGTCCAGGGGGTCCACGAGGCCGAGGCGCAGCGCTGTGTTGTTCCTGACCGTGGAGGCACCGTACGCGTGTACTGAGTGCGCGTCCGGTTCTGTCGGTTGTCTCGGTCCGGTGAGGCCGGTGTCCGGATCGGGGGGCGCGTAGGACGCGTACGAGTGCGACGTCTCGGTCAAGACTGAACTCTCTTCTCTGCGGGCAGGTTCAGACGACTGTGTCGAGACCGGTCCCGCATGCGTACGACGCTTCCGGTGGTGACCGACGGCGCGCAGCCCTGTGTCGTCCGCGATGACCCGCGCCAGCGGCGGATGCCGGGTATGACCGTCTCGGGTACAACCCCGTCAACGACTACTCCAGCCAGCGGAAACTCCCGTTCGCAGTACTCAGACTTATGAGCATGCGGTTTTCACGAGGTATGTAACTCCTGAGTGAGGATGCGGACTGTTCGTATGGTGGCGGAAATGTATTTTCACCGAATCGGCGACTGGCGTGCGCGGGCGGCGCCCCGCCCGGCCCCCGCGCACCGGGCGCACGCGCGCAACGCTCAACAGGCACCTCTTTTTCGCCGCAGTGCGAACGGTGGAGGTGGAGCCAAGTGGCCACTTATGCCCCACCCTTTTCACAGGGCTCGTGCGTCATCAGGACCGCCGGACTGCGGTCCCATATCGCGATGGTCGGAATTCCGATTTTCGGTCCTCCCGGTTGCGGGGAGAACGTCAGGCGCCGTATTCGTCCGGGGTGCCGCTGTCGCCCTTCCGGGGCACGCCCAGAACAGCGCGAAGCCGGGGCAGCAGGGCGCGGGCAGCCGGGCTCGCCGGGCCGCCGGTGCGCCAGGTGAGGCCGATCCGTGCGCGCGGCTGAGGCGTCAGGTGCAGCGTCCGCAGCCCCAGGGCGGCAGCCGTGGCCGGCGGCATGGCCGGGATGACGGCGGCTCCCAGTCCCCGAGCCGCCAGCCGGGCGAGCAGCGGGGGCGCGGCGGCCTCGAAGGCGACCCGGGGCCGGAATCCTGCCTGCGCGCAGGCGCGTTCCAGTACGCCGCGCAGACCTGTGCCGCGCGGCAGGCTGATCAGGGCGCGGTCGCGCAGGGCCGCCACCGGCAAGGGTCTGTCGCTCTGTGCCAGCAGCGGGTCGCCGGGGGCGACGGCCACCACGACCGGTTCGTCGATCACGATCTCGGCGGTGGTGCCCTCGGGCGGGTGCTCGTCCGTCAGCCCCAGCACGCCGATGTCGAGCTCGCCCCGGCGCAGCGCCTGGAGCATGCGTTCCGAGGTGTCCTCGGTCAGGGCGATATCGACCCCCGGGTGCTCGCTGTGGAAGGCGGCCAGGACGGCGGCGATGTCGAACTGCCCGGTCGCGCCCGACACCAGTCCCACGGACACATGGCCGCGCAGCAGCCCGGTGAACGCTTCCGTGGTGTGCCGTACGTTCTCGACGGCCTCCAGTGCCGCTCTGGCGTACGGCAGTACGGTCTCGCCGACCTCGGTCGGCGTCACTGAGCGCCCCGTTCGGTCCACCAGCGGGTGGCCCAGTTCGCGTTCGAGCTGCCGGATGCGTGCGCTGAGGCCGGGCTGGGCGAGGTGGAGGCGTTCGGCGGCTCTGGTGAAGCTGCCCTCCTCGACCACGGTGACGAAGAACTGGAGCTGCCGCAGATCCATGCCCGGAGCCTATCCACTCGCATAACCAGCACTTCTGGGAGCCAGAAGAACCTTCTCTTGGACTTATGCACCGCCCCGCGGCCACGCTGGAAGAGATCACCGCCGAGGCTTCACGGGAGTGGACATGGACATCGAGCGCGCCATCGCAGCCGAACGTACGGAGCTCGCAGACCTGTTGGACGGTCTGCGGGAAGCCGACTGGGACGCGCCCTCCCTGTGCGCCGGGTGGCGGGTGCGGGAAGTGGCGGCGCACATGTCATCCGGATTCCGCTCGTCGCGCTCCCAGATGCTGCGGGAACTGCTGCGGGCCCGGGGCAACCTGCACCGGATGACCGACCAGTGCGCGCGCCGAGACGCTGCCGCACTGAGCACGGCCGAGCTCGCCGCAGCCCTGCGGGACAACGCGGAGCACCCCTGGAAGCCCCCGGTGGGCGGCCTCCCGGCGGCTCTGGGCCACGACGTGGTGCACGGGCTGGACATCACCGTCGCACTCGGTCACCCGCGGCGCGTACCGCGGGACCGGATACGGGTGCTGCTGGGCGGGGTCACGCCCCGGAGCCTGAAGTTCTTCGGCGCCGATCTGAGCGGTGTCCGACTGCGGGCCGAGGACCTCGACTGGTCGTACGGCACCGGAGCGCCGGTCACAGGGGCCGCACAGGACCTGCTGCTGGTCGCGTTCGGGCGCAGGCTGCCGTCCGGGCGGCTGCACGGCGAGGCGGCCGACCGGTTCACGGACGACCGGTTCCCGGCGGGACCCCTCACAGCCGACCGGTTCACACGCGACCCGACGTCGTCCGCCGCTCCTGAGGGCGGGACCGGTACGGCACGGCGGTAGCCTGGGGGCGCCCCGCCGCCCGAGGAAGCTGCCGCAGCATGTCCGAACCACCCACCGCGCGTCACGAGCCCGAACGAGCCGGTCGCCTGCGCCAGGACCCGGTGCGCCGCGGCCCCTGGGAGGTGCTGACCGGAGTGGTGCGGTGCCCCGTCTGCCAGGACGAGCTGGAGGTCGCGGAGCGGGCACTGCGCTGTCCGCGGAGGCACACTTTCGACATCGCGCGGCAGGGTTACGTGAGTCTGCTGTCGGGCGGCAAGCGCACCGTGAACGCCGACAGCGCCGCCATGGTGCAGGCACGCACCGCGTTCCTGGAGGCAGGCCACTACGCACCGCTGACGGAGGCACTGGCACGGCTCAGCGCCTGCCTCGGGCTCCCCGGGGACGGAGCGGGCGGCGAGCGCCGTGCGGGTGGCGACGAGGGCGGCAGCGAGCGCGCTGAGGGCCGCGTCGTACTGGACGCCGGGGCGGGCACCGGGCACTATCTGGCCGCCGTACTGGAAGCGCTGCCGGACTCCGTGGGGCTGGCGCTGGACGCCTCGCCGTACGCGCTGCGCCGCGCCGCGCGGGCGCACCCCCGGGCGGGTGCGGCCAGCTGGGACGTATGGCGGCCGTTCCCGGTACGGGACACCTGCGTGGACCTCGTCCTCAACGTCTTCGCGCCGCGCAACGGAGGTGAGTTCCACCGGGTGCTCAGGCCCGGGGGCGCGCTGCTGGTCGTCACGCCCACCGAACGCCATCTGGGCGAGCTGCGCGGCCGGCTGGGGCTGCTGGAGGTCGACCCGGACAAGGAGGAGCGCCTGGAGCGCGCACTGTCCGGGCACTTCGTACGGGAGCGCGCCGAAGCGCTGGAGTACACCGTGGAGTTGTCCCCGCAGGAGGTGGAGAACCTCGCCGCCATGGGGCCTGCCGCGCGGCACGTGGCGCCGGAGGAGCTGCGGGCGCGGGTCGCGGCGCTGGGCGGGCCGGTGCGGGTGACGGTGTCGTTCGGCCTCGCGGTGTACCGAGCTGCCTAACCGGACGCAGCCGCAGCCGCCGACCCAGCCCCAACCCCAGCCATGGACGCGGCCCCAGCCGTAGACGCGGCCTGTTTGAGATCTGCGGGGGTGGCGGTCAGCACCTCGTCGAGGAGGCCGCGCGAGGTGTGCAGGGCCTCGATCTGAGCCGTCATCCGGTCGCGCTGGGCGAGCAGTTCCGCGACCAGGTCGGGGCAGGTGGGCACCAGGCGGCCCTCCTCGTCGCGCAGGCACGGCAGGAGCTGCGCGATCACCGAGGTCGACAGTCCGGCCGTCAGCAGACAGCGCACCCTGCGCACTGTCTCGACGTCGGCCTCGCTGTACTCGCGGTAGCCACTGGGCAGCCGACGGGGGCTGAGCAGACCCTGCTGCTCGTAGTAGCGCAGCAGCCGCTCGTGGACGCCGGTCCGGCGCACCATCTCCTTCATCCGCATACAGCCGCCTCCTGTCAGGTGAGGGCGTATTCACCTGTGCCCGACTCGGTGTCTGCTCCGACTCGGCTTGACTCTGACACTGATGTCGGAGTTTAGCTTCTGGCACATGACCAAGGAGCACACATCGGCAACCGCCGTATCCACGTCCCGGATCGATCCCTCCACCCTCGACGTGCACGTACAGGGCAGCGGCCCGGCGCTGCTGCTGGCGCACGGGGCGGGTGGGGGCATACTGCCCAACTTCGGCCAGGTGCTCGACGACCTGGCCTCCGACCACGCGCTGGTCGGCCCGCACTACCCGGGCGCCGGCGCCTCGCCCCTCCCCTCGGGCCCTCTGGAGCTCGACGCGCTGGTGGACGCCGTCGTGGAGGCCGCCGTCTCGCGCGGGCACGAGCGGTTCACGCTGCTGGGAGAGTCCTTGGGGTCCGCGGTGTCCGTGCGTGCGGCGGCGCGCCATCCGGACCGGGTGACGGGGCTGGTGCTGACCGCCGGGTTCGCGGTGGCCGATCCGGTGCTCTCGTTCGCGTCCGACCTGATCGTCCGGTTCGGGCGGGAGGGCGAGTGGGACTCGGTGGCGCGGGTGGCCACCCAGTCGGCCCTCCAGGAGCAGGACCTGAGCGGGCTCACCGCCGAGGAGCTGGAGACCGCCGTCGCAGCCACCCGGGACGGTATGCCGCCGGGAATGGTGGACCATTTCGACCTGGTACGGCGAGTCGATGTGCGCGGCGATCTCGCACGGCTCTCGGTGCCCACTCTCGTGGCGATGCCCACCGGCGACCGTCTCGTCCTTCCGGACAGCTCCCGACAGCTCGCCGAGGCCATCCCAGGTGCCACCCTGCTGGAGATCCCCGGTGGCGCCCACGTCCTCGGCGAGCAGCACCGCAAGCTGTGGCTCGAGCATGTGCGGGAGTTCCTGGCCCGGCTGCCGTGAAGCCCCGGCATCCGACGGCCCGAACGCACCGACGGCCCGAACGCACCAGCGGCCCGGGGCGCGGCGGTCACCCGAGAGCGGCGGTCACCCGAAGAACTGCCCCGGAGTGAGACCGACAGTGCGGCGGAACGCGGCGATGAAGGCGCTCGCGGAGGCGTAGCCCACCCGGTGTGCGACGGACTCGACCGAGCGCCCCTGCGCCAGCAGCGGCATCGCCTCCTGGACCCGTAGCCGCTCCCGCCAGCGGCCGAAGCCGAGCCCGGTCTCGGCCACGAACAGCCGCGCCAGGGTACGGGCGCTGGCGCCCGCCACCGGGCCCCAGGCGGCGAGCGGCCGGGAGTCGGCCAGGTCGGCGCGGAGCGCCTCGGCCACCGTACGGGCCCGCGGATCGGCCGGCCACGTCAGGCCGATGTCGCGGGCCGGTACCGGCTCCAGCAGGTCGAACAGCACCCCCTCAGCACGCTCGCGGGCGGGCCCGGGGAGCGAGGGCTCGGCCAGGTGGTTGATGAGTTCGCGCAGCAGCGGCGGTACGGACACCACCGTGGGCTCGCACCAGGCCACCGGACAGTGGCCGGGAGCGATGTACGGACTGCGCAGCACTGCCGTACTGGTGGCGCCGGTCGCGTGCGGGGTGTGCGCGGGTATCCACAGGGCGACCGAGGGCGGCAGCAGCCAGGTGCCGCCCGGTGTCCGCACCGACAGCAGGCCGCTGGTGCACCAGGCGAGTTGGTGCGCCGGGTGGTGGTGCTCCTCGAACCACGATCCGCGCCGCAGGGGGAAGCTGCGTACCACGAGGGCCTGCTGTCCGGGCGCGGCCTCACAGGCGTGGGGCGTAGGCGGAGACTGTCCGTATGGCGGCATCAGTTGGCAGCGTACGGCGTAGTGGGCGGCTGTCGGCGCTGCTTGGCTTTCCGTATGCCGATGAACAGAGCACACCGGAGACTGTGCAGTTCCGAGAAGTGGGCCGCGGGCGTGCGGGATCACCTGCTGCCGTGGGCGTTGGAGAACGTCGAACTGGGCGAGGACATCGTCGAGATCGGCCCGGGGTACGGGGCCAATCTGCGCGTACTGATCGAGCGCGTGCCCCGGGTGACGGCCGTGGAGATCGACGGCGGGACGGCCGCGCTGCTGCGCGACAAGTGGGGCGACCGCGCACGCGTCCTGCACGCTGACGGGGCCGACATGCCGCTGCCGGACGCGGCGTTCTCCGCCGTGGTGTGCTTCACGATGCTGCACCACGTGCCCACGGACGCTCTCCAGGACCGCATCTTCGCCGAGGCCTTCCGGGTACTGCGGCCGGGCGGGACGTTCGCCGGGGCCGACAGCCAGCCGAACTTCCGCTTCCGGCTGCTGCACATCGGGGACACCATGAACACCCTCGACCCCGGCGAACTGCCCACCCGGCTGTCCCGGGCCGGGTTCACCGACATCGCCGTTGACCGCCACCCGGACAGCGGCGGCCTCCGCTTCCGCGCCCGGCGCCCGGCGGAGGGGTGAGCCGACGGCGACCCCGCCCCCCGGCGGAGCGATCAGTGGGCGATCCGTGGGCGATCAGCGGAGCGGTCAGTGGAACAGCTTCAGCCCCACCAGTCCCCCGGCGGCCCGTCCACCGCGGCTAGCGCCGCCACCAGTGCTCCTCGCGCCCGCTCGCCCGCTCCCTCTCGCCCTCACCGTGCGGCCCGGTCTCGTGCCCGGCGGTCGGCGGGCCGGTGGGAGCGTCCGACGGGTTGGGCAACGGCTGCGGGGTGGTGAGAATCTCCTCAAGCTCCTCGCGCACCGTGGCGGCCAGATAGCGGCTCACCCCCCGGCCCAGCGCCTCGTCGGCCGGACCGGTGGAGGTCTCCCGCACGTCGGCCACCACGACCGTGCTGCCGGGCGGGATCTCCGCCGTCAGCTCCTCCAGCCCCTCGTTCGTCTCGATCACCCGCCGGGCGTCGTGCCCGCTCCCGATCAGCCCCCCGGCGCCGAAACCCAGCAGGGCGCCCGGGGGACCGCCCACCAGGCCCAGCAGCGCGCCGACGAGCCCGCCGACGGCCAGCCCGGTGGCGGTCGCCGTGTGGTCCACCTCCCCGGCGACCTCCGCGTTGCCGTCCGCGTCCCGGCCGATGACCCGGGCCTCGCGCAGTTCGATCGTGCCTGCCTGGTGCGCGCTCTCCAGCTTGTCCAGCGCGAGCAGCGCAGCCCGGGTGCCCCGCTCGGTGAAGTCGGCGAACAAGAGGTTTTCGGTCATACGCCTACCATCGGCGCTCGCGCGGCGTCCGGCATCCGCAGCCGTGCGGAGGTGCGACTGGCACGGCCGGGGCGCCGCGGGTGAGGGTGGCCCCATGAATGTCGCGTTCCTCTTCCCCGGTCCGGCCTCGCTGCGCGCCGGCATGCTGCACCGGCTGCCGGACACCGCCGCCTCGGCGACCGTGCTCGCGGAGGCCGAGTGGAATCACCCGGGAGGGGTCGCGCAGCTGGACTCCGCCGAGGCGCTGGCGGAGTCCGAGGTGGCGCGGCACATCAGTCTGCTGGTCGCCGGGGTGGCCGGGGCCAGGGCGCTGACCGACGACGAGAAGGTGCTGCCCTCGGCGGTCGCGGGGCACGGCCTCGGGGGCTTCGCGGCGGCCGTCGTGGCGGAGCTGTTGACCTTCCCGGAGGCGCTGCGCGCCGTCCGGCTGCGCGCCGAGCTGCTGGAACGCGCCGAGGAGCCCGCGCACGACATCGGTATCCGGATGGCGCAGCACCTGGCCACCATCCCGCGCCGCACGCCCGCGCTGCCCTATGTGGCCTCCACGAGCGGCGCGTGTCTGCAGGGGGACGCGAACGGCGTTTTCGACGACCTGGCGCGCTCCGTGGCGCTGCCTGTGCGCTGGGAGGAGATGACGGCGGCACTGCGGGGGACCGGCGCCGACCGCTGGGTGGAGCTTCCGCCCGGACGCGCGCTGACCGCGCACCTGACGGGCGGCGGAGCCGACGCGGCGGGTCCGGGCGTGCGGGTGGTTTCGGTGGAGGAGCGGGGGATCGCGGAGACGGCGGACTTCGCGCGGGGCGGTACGGGGTTCACCGAAGGGGCTTGGTGAAGCACCGGCTGTCCTCGTGGAACCGGTAGAAGCCGAACTTCTCCACAGTCGGCTCGTACCCCGCCGAGGTGTACAGCGCGATGGCCTCCGGCTGCTTCGTCCCCGTCTCCAGCACCATGCGGGTGCGGCCCGCTTCCCGCGCGTCCTGTTCCAGCAGCGCGAGTATGCGGCGGGCCAGGCCCTGACCGCGCGCCTGGGGCACCACGAACATGCGCTTGAGCTCCGCGTCGCCGTCCGCGTAGTTCTCGTCCTCCTCGTCCGCTCCCCGCGCGGCGTCCATCGAGCGCCAGCCGCCGGTGGCGACCGGCCGCTGCGCCTCGTCGTAGGCCAGCAGATAGAGCCCCCGCGGCGGCTGGAACATCGAGGGGTCCAGCACTGTCGCGTCGCCTTCCGGATCGCCGTAGCGCTGTGCGTACTCCTGGAGCACGAGATCGTTCAGCTTCAGGGCATCCGGGTGGTCGAAAGGGGCGGAAACGATCTGCATGCGGGCATCGTAAGGTGCTCGGATGCGCAAGGTGAGCACGGTGAACCAGTGCGAAACATGCTCCCTCGCGCACATGCTCTGACCTGCACGTTACTCCATCATCCGCAGAACGGAGTGATGGGAGCCACATCACAGCGCCCCCGGCGGTCACTCGCCGGGGGCGCTGCTGTTGCTGCTGGCGCTACGCGCTCGGCAGATCCCACTGTGTCCCGTCGGGGATGTACCACACGTAGGTCCTGCCGTCCGCCTCGCGGGCATACGCGATCTGGTCCTGTGCGGGGCGGCCCGCGTGGGTCCACCAGCGCCACGCGGCCTCGACCTCTCGCCAGAGCCCCGGGTCGCCGCCATAGGTGACAGTGGCGGGGCTGTCCGCGGCGGCGAGGGGGGCCCGTGCCCATGAGCCATCGGAGCGCTGGAGCTGGAGCGCCATCGCTCCGGCGTTGTCGACGTGGTACACGAGCTGCGTGCCGGGCAGGTGGAAGGCGAGCAGCAGGCGGAAGGGGTAGTTGGCTCGGATGTCTGCGGCGGTGACGGTTGTCCGTCGCGTCTCCGCTGCTGGCGCCTGCTCGGCCTGCTGTGGCGGTGCGTAGCTGGCGGCGTCGGTGCGGGCGGCCATGAAGCGACCGCTGGTGCTGGTGAAGCGGCCGAGGGCCCGGCCTTGGTTGTCGACGGTGAGGCGGACGAGGCCGCCCTCGATGCCGAGAGCGACATCGGCGAGCACGACCGTGCCGGGCCTGCTCTGGCCGAGCCACGCATCGGGGATGGTGGGCACGGAACAGGTGGCGATGATCCGGTCGAACGTGCCGCCAGCCGGGTGCCCGTGCGTTCCGTCGCCTACGGCGAGCTGGGGCGTGTACCCGGCCTCGGCGAGACGCTGCCGCGCTGTCTCGACGAGCGCCGGGTCGACATCGACGGAGTACACCAGGTGCTCGCCGAGTCGGTAGCTGAGCAACGCCGAGTTGTAGCCGGTGCCGGTGCCGATCTCGAGGGTGCGGTGTCCGTCCTCGACGGCGAGGTCTTCGAGCATGCCGGCCATCAGGCGGGGCAGGGTGCTGGATGAGGTGGGGATGCCGGTCCATGCCGTGTCGTCGACCTGCTCGGCGGTGGCAGGGTCGAGCGCGGTCACGAGGGTTTGATCGCGGTAGACGGCGGCGAGGTCGTCGGCGGCCCGCCGCTCGCGCCATACGGCGATACCCCGTTCGTCGGTCTCCTGCTCGTACCAGCGGGGCACGAACAGGTGCCGGGGAACGCTACCGAAAGCGTCTTCCCACCGTCGGCTACGTGTGGCGCCTGCCGCGGTGAGCTGGTCGGCGAGCGCTGCCATGTACGGGCGGGCCCGGTCGATGGTGGGGGCGGTCACGTGGTGGCTCCTTGTAGCTCGTCGGCGATGGCCTGCGCGATGGGGAGGCCAGTCGCGTGCTCGATCCAATCCCATTGCCCGCACGGATTCGCCTCCAGGAACGTCCAGGCGCCGTCGGGGCTCACGATGAAGTCGAGCGCGGCGAATCGTAGGTCGAGCTGGCGCATGTAGCGTCGCACGCCGTCGGCTACGCAGTCGGGGGGCGTTGTGGTCCGGTAGGTGAGCGAGGCGTAGTCGCTGCGCCAGTCGATATGTGCGTTGGTGCTGGCGGCGTGGATCTCTGCGGCGAACTGGCGGTCGCCGACGGCGGTCATTCGCACTTCGTGTGCTTTGTCGACCCACGCTTGAAAGAGATGCGCCGTGGTGTCGATACCGCGTAGGTCCGCGAGGTCTTCCTCGGACAGGCGGCGGGTGTAGACGGTCTTGACCTTGTCGTCTTCGATGAACACCGGAGTGGCGACGGGCTTGCACACGGCGCGGCCCCCGACATCGCCGACGAACGTGCGGACGGCGTCCGGGCTGTTGGTGATGAGCGTGGGCGGCACGGTGAGGCCGCAGGCGCGTGCGGTGGCGAGTTGGAGCGGCTTGTACTCGGCGCGGGACATGGCGGCGGGATGGCTGATCCAGCGGCAGTCGAGGGCGGTGATGATGCCGCCGAGGCCGGCGCGGGCCTGAGCGGCGGCGAACCGCCGCTCAGGCTCAGACATGGTGCCGGGCAGAACGAAGGGGTTCGGGGCGCGGTAGTAGACGGCGGAGATGTCGGCCAGGTCGACGGCGCGGTGTGCGGTGGTGAGCCCCCCAGACCACCCTCGCCGGGCGTCGAGGCGCCCGGCGAGGGTGAGCTCTTGCGGGAACTCGGCGGTGTCCATGCGGAACACCTCCGCACCACCGTCCGTGAGGGCCTTGACGATGCGGTCAGTGGGCCAGTCGTCTTGCGCTGCGATCACGAGGACGGTGGGCATGAGGGCGTCAGTCCTTCGGGCCCTCGTCGAGCGGCGGCGGGTTCCCCGGGTCGCCGTCCGGGATGGTGGGGGTGTGGGTCTGCATGTAGGGCAGCGGCCCGTCGTACAGGCCGCGCGACATCTGCAACTCGTTGTCGTAGACGGCCGGCGGCTTCACGATGGCTCGCGCGGCGTCCGGGATCTCCGCGAAGCGCAGCACCCACGGGCGCGAGTCCGACCCGCTCGGCGGCGCGCTGCTGTGCGGGGTGCGGCCCCCCTCGGGGGCGAGCGGGAAGGCTTCCCGCGTGAGCAGTGAAGCGTGCATGTGACTGCCTCTCTGTTGATGTGTGGTGCGACCCTGACCCGTCGGTCGCCGTGGGTGGTGCGCTGGTGTGCCTCCGGCCGACGGCGGTGTACGTCAGGAACTGCCGTCGGCCGGAGGCTGCCCGCCCGTGCCGGGCCGGTCCTGTGAGGGAAGGGGGCTCTCCGGCGCGGGCGGGAGTCAGGAGGTGGTGTGGAGCGCGGCGGCGATGATGAAGCCGGTGCCGAATCCGATCGCGAGCAGTAGGACGGGCCCGGCGATTCCGCAGGTGGTCATGACGCGGTGGCGCAGGGTGTGCATCACGGGGCGGGCTCCTCTCGCTCGTTCCACAGGCGCGTGACCTCAGCCGCGAGCCCTGGCGGAGCGTGGCGGGTTTGGGCGTACTGGCTCGCGTGTACGAGGCACATGCGCAGGCCGTGCGGCGGTCCCGAGCCGCGCTCGATGACCGCCACTTGCACGGTGTCGTCGCGGTCGGCCTCGCAGTAGGCGCACCAGCCGCGCAGGGCGCTCAGCGCGGCGCGTCTCACTGTCGGGCCCCCTCGGCGCGGTCGCGCGTGGCGCCGTTGGCGGCGATGCCGGCCGCGTGGCGCTCGGCCTCCGTGGCAAGTCGCGCGGCGCTGGGCGGGCAGTCCCATTCGGTGCCGCCGCATGGTGGGCGCAGCAGGAGGTAGGGCCCATCGTGGCCCATGACGCGGCCGAGCGAGTTGGTACGCCGGTCGATGACGTATGCGCCGATGCGGTAGCTCATAGAGGTACCTCTCCGCAGTTTCGTTGCGAGGGCTCGCGGGCGGTCGGAGCCCGACGCCGCACGCAGCCGTGTCCCCAAATCCCGGTGTGAGCAAGGGGGTTGCGGTCTCAGGGGCACAAGAGTGCTCCCCGCTTCCATGAATCTGCAAGACTTCACTTCGAGAATTCAGGAAGCGACCCCAAATTGGTGACATGCATTGCGAATGGAGCGCTACGACGCTTTCATTTGTAGCGTCGGAAGTCCTTCATAATGAGTGCAGGGGAGGGTGCGGGGATGCCGGAGAGATCGACTGGCAGCACGGTGCCGCGTCGGCAACTGGGGCGGTACCTACGCGATCTGAGGAATCAGGCCAGGCTCACAGTGCGCGCAGCCGCGCAAGAGCTGGAGTGGTCCGAAGCGAAGATGTGGCGGATCGAGACCGGCCAGACATCACTCCGCAGCCACGACGCGGAGACGATGTGCAAGGTGTACGGCGCATCGCCCGACATCACCAGAGCTCTGATGGGGCTTGCGAAAGAGACGAAATCGTGCGGGTGGTGGCACTCGTACGGCGACGTGATCCCCGAGGGCTTCGACGTGTATATCGGTCTCGAAGAGGCTGCGACGAGCCTCGACTCGTACGAGGCCGAGCTCGTGCCGGGCCTACTTCAGACCGAGGCGTATGCCCGCGCCGTCGTTCGGGAACACAACCCGCACAACACCGACGAGGAGATCGAGCAGCGCGTACAGCTACGGATCGAGCGTCAAACGCTGCTCACGCGTGCGGCCAGCCCTCCAACGCTGCGGCTGGTACTCAACGAGGCAATCTTGCATCGTACCGTCGCAGGCCCTGCCGTCATGGCGGAACAGCTAAGGCGGCTCGGGGACGTGGCAGAGTGGCACAACGTCGTGATCAGAGTCGTGCCGTTCGCGGCTGGCCTGCATCGTGGCGCGTTGTCGGGTCCTTTCGTCATCCTGCGGTTCCCGGTCCTGGGTGACGGTACGGACAGTGAGCCGCCCACTGTGTACGCAGACGGGTACACGGGGTGCCTCTACCTCGACAAGCCCAAGGAGGTGGAGGCATTCGCCGACGCCTTCGACAGCATCTGGAAAACAGCCCTCGATGAGCACGCGTCACGGCGTCTCATCTACGACATGGCGAGGAAGCATGAACAACTCTGAGACCCCCCGTGCCGACTGGTTCAAGTCCTCTTACAGCAACGGCACACAGAACTGCGTCGAGGTTCGCATCGCCGAGGCGGTCGACACCCGCGACAGTAAGCGCACCGACGGCCCGGTACTGACCTTCGCTGCTGAGCAGTGGGCCGCGTTCGTGGCAGGCGTCGCCGACGGCCAGCTCGACCGGTAGACCAACGACAAAACGCCCCCCGCCCCGGCGCGCTGCCGGGACGGGGGGCGTTTCACTGTGCCTACGGTTCGAGTGTGTCGCGGATACGGGCGGCCACCTCGGCATGCCCTTCTGTCTCCAGCTCGGCGGCGAGGTCGAGCGCACGGCGTACTGTCGCCTCGGCCTGCTCGGCGCGGTCGGCCTCCCGCTTGGCCATCTCCCACGCGACATCACGCTCGCGTCGGAGCGCGGTGAGCTCGGGATCACGGACGAACGCCCCGCGACCGGAGATCACCGCTACCGCGTCGGTCGAGCGCAATTCCGCCAGTCCGGCACGCACGGTGGGCCGTGTGACGCCGAACTCCGCGGCGAGGGCATCCTCGGACGGGAGCGCTGTACCGGGCGGGTACGTGCCGTCGGCGATACGGGCCCGGATGGTGTTCTCGATCTCGCGATACTTCGGCGTCGTCACGTGGGCAGGATGCCACGCGGGCCGGGGGCGATCACTGTGCGGCGGTGTACAGGGACACGAGCAGTCCGGCTATGGCGACCAGCGCGGCCACCGACGGCAGCGGCCACCGGGACCGCTCCAGCGTCGCGAGGCGCTGCTCGTGATCCTTGATCGCTTCGTCTGTTTGGTCGCTGCGCTGCACCAGCAGCGCGAGGGAGCCATCGGCGCGGGCGAACCCGACCTCGACCGACCGGCGCAGTCGTTCGAGCTCAAGTGCGACCGCGGCCGGGTCGTTCGGGGTCGGATCGGTCATCGGGTGCTGTCGCCTCCCTGCTCGACCAGGCCGAGGCCGACGCGGTCGAGCAGCTGCTCGACCGCGGGCAGGGCCATCACGCGGGAGAGTCCGCCAGCGACGGCGAGCGCGCCAGCCACCCACGGAAGGGACTCGGGGATGCCGGACGCGTCGACGATGGCAGGCAGGGCGACGGCGAACGCCACCACACCCTGAATGACGGTGCGCACGGTGCGCTTCGCGGCGTCGGTCATGGGTCAGTCCTCCGGGGTGGTCAGTGCGGAGCCGAGCCGGTTGAGGGCGGCCTGGGCGCCGGCCTCGGCGGCGGCGCGGATCTCGGCTGCGGTGAGCCCGCCGCCGCCGAGGGCGTCGGCGAGCTTTTCGATCGTGGCGGCCTGTGCGCCGAGCTGGGCGAGAATCGCGGTGCTGTTGTCGGCAGCGATGTGCGCGTACGCGTAGCCGGACCCGAGCGCGGTACGGACGGAAATCTCGCCGTCCTGCAAGCCCTTCTGCTTCGGGAAGGTCTTCTGGACCCACGCGCCGAGCTTCACGGCGTCGTCGAGCTGCATGTCGTTGTCCTCCTGGTGAGTGTTGCCGCCCGCAAGCCGGGCGGCGCGGTCGACGATTTCGGGGAGCTGGGCGACGATCCGGGAGCCGGGACACGAGGTGTGCCCGCCCCACGCGGAGCCGCCGAGCGCGTGATACGCGAGGCCGCGGTCGCTGGTCGAGCTGGCGACCTTGAGCGGCACGCCGTACCGGTCGTGCGCCCACGCGAGTACGCGGGCGTTGGCGTCGAGCTGGTCGTCGGTCAGCCGGTCGCCGCCCTTGCCCTCGTTCTCGACCGACAGCCAATTCGAGTTGCCGGACGCCTGCGCCCACGCACGGTCGGACGTGTCAACCCACTGGTACAGGGCGCCGCTTTTTCCGGCGCCGAAGTGGCTCGACGCTCGCGCGCGGGGGTTGCGGAACCACGAGTCGGTGCCGCTCAACGTGCCGGCCATGATGTGCACGACGACGCCGCGCACGCTGGCTTGCCCGCCGTTGGTGTAGTTGACGGGGATCGGGCGCCATGTGGCGCCGGGCATTCGAGCCACGGGTGGTGCCTCCTGGGCATGAAAAAACGCCCGCGGCGCGATGCCGGGGCGTGCGGGGTGCGGTGGGGTCAGTGCTCGTCGTCGTACGGCGACAGCACGGGCGACGTGGTGTCGTCGCCGATATCGCCCGCGGCCTCGCCCTTCACGCGGTTGCCCCAGCGCCGGACGTTGCTCACGGTGCTCGTGATGCTGATGGCGAAGAGAGCGAGCGGACTCGTCGGGCCCATCGAGTACGAGTTGCCGGTCAGCGTGAGCCGGTCGGTGCCGGACGTGCACCGGTAGCCGTAGCCGCTCCCGCCCGTGCCGGCACCCTTCACGACGTTGTTGGACACCGTGAGGTTCGCGCCCCTCAGCGTGTGAATGCCGTTGACCGTGGCGTACGTGATCAGGTTCCCGTCGATGAGCATGTCGGCCCCGTCGTCGCACGAGATGCCCGACCCGCCGAGCTCGTAGACGCGGTTCGAGGCAACCACACCATCGCTGACCCACTGCTGACTGATTCCGGTATTGGCGATGTTGGACACGACGTTGCCGGTCACGGTGTACCGGGATACGTACTCCAGCCGTATGCCGTTCTCGCTGCCTGCGCTGCCGTCGATGGTGTTGCCGGTGACGGCCAGGCCGTACCAGCGGCCGGAATCCTCGCCCTGCACATAGATCGGCTCGCTGAATCCAGCCGTGCCCGTGAACACGTTGGAGTCGATGACGAGCCCGGTCGAGAGCTGCGAGGACCCGCGGTCAACGCCATCCGAGTCGGTGCGGTCGGCCACCTTCGAACTGTCGAGCGTGCGCGCCCACACACCGCCGCCGCACGCGGCGAACGTGTTGCCGGAGATCGCGCTCGCTTCCCAGATGTACGGCTTCACCGCGTACTGAGCGCCGCCCTCGAAGGTGTTGCCCTCGACGCGTATGCGGCGGTGCCAGCGGCCCCAGGTAGCGCTGTGTGAGCCGACACCCGACGGCCACGCCACCGTGCCCGCCGTGCCGGAAGGGCCCACGTAGCAGTCACGCATGACGAGGTCTTCCGTCGGTGTCGAGTCGTACGGGCCGAAACCGCCGAAGACAGACGCGCGGAACGCGCCGTCGACCTGTACCGCCTCGCTGAATGCTCTGCCTCCGGTGTCGAGGTAGCCGCGGAACGAACAGCCGGAAATGATCGCTTGCTTCGTCGAATTGATCTCGATGCCGTGGTATCCCGCTACGTCGCGGATCTCCAGATCCCGGATGGTCACATTGCGGGCGTGGCCGATGCTGATGCACATGTCCGGGTCGGTCGGGAAGTCGGTCGCACGCATGTCCCACAGCCCACCCTCGATGATCAGGTCACCGTGCCCGGAGTACCCGCCGTACGCCTGGCTGGCGTCCCCGTTGAGGAGAAACGTTTCCGGGGCGCCCCGCAGGAACGACGCACCCGGGGCGAGCGTGAGCCGCGTTCGCCGGTAGATGCGCAGCGGCAGCGTGGCGCACCGGTAGGTGCCGGGCGGGACGATGATCCAGCCACCCCCCGCGTCACGCGCGGCATTGAGGGCGGCCTGGAGCGCGGGAGCGTCGTCCGTCGTACCGTCGCCCGTGGCGCCGTACCCGGGCGCGGTCGGGTCGATGACGGGCAGCTCCGCAGTCCCCAGCGGCGGAAGCTGTTCGGTCGGTACCTTCCCCGTGGCGTCGAGCTCGGCGACGCCAGACGGGGTGCCCACATCGGCGAGAGCGACGGCCCCCACATCAGCCGCGGTGTACGTCGGCCGCTGCGCGGCGGGCAGAACGCCCGCACCGTCGAGCTGGGCGACGCCGCCCGGTGCTCCCGGCGCGGTGTCCGGCACAGCGCCTACGTCGGCTGCGTCGAGCACCACGTCGGGGCCCAAGTCGCCGTTTACGGAGTTGACCGAGCCGTCGCCCGGGTCCCCCTTCGGCCCTTGCGGGCCCTCCGGACCCTGCGGCCCCTGGGGACCTTCCGGGCCGGCCGGTCCCTGCGGTCCGGCGGGACCGACGAGGGAGTCGAGCCACTGCACGGGCGTGCCGACGAAACCCTCGGCGACGGCGATCTCGTAGGCACTCGCGCCGCGTACGTAGTTCGGATTCGCGGGGTCGGTCGGGGCTACGTCGGCGAGGTCGACCTCCGGGTCGTTGAGCGGGAGCAGGAGAGAGTACGAGCGGTTACTCGCCACGCCTTCGAGCTGTTCGGTGACCGTGTACGACCAGTCGATCGGGTCCATGCCGGGCGCGTCGGTCGCGGGGAGCACCACGGCGATTGCGCCCGACGCGTCGAGGGGTGCCTCGACGGGCCCGGCGAGCATGAGGTCAGCACCGCCGAACGTCAGCAGCGCCGGGGCCCGAAACGTGACCTTGCCCTTGAGTGGAGTGCCGTTCGGCCGTAGGTAGCGGGCGGTGACAGTGACGGTGGGGATGGACTCAGGCAGCGATGCCAAGGGGCGATCCTCTCGGGTCATCAGTCGGCGTCTGCGGCCGACGTGGCGTTCACGCCCCACAAGCCCCAGCACCAGACCGAGCCGGTACCGGTGCCGGATGTGCGGCGAGTCTGGATACGCAGCGACGCGCCCGCACCATGGGCGCGGTCGTGCATGCTGCGGGTAACGCGGACGGTGGTGGACGGCTCGGCGCCGTCCGAGGCCGTGAGCACGGCCCCGAGCTGCTGCTGGTCGGCTCCGCTGCCCATCACGAGACGTGCCTCGCACGTGGTGCCAGCGGGCGCGTAGACGGTGAAGTGCGCGAGCAGCACGGCATGCTGCACCCACCACTGCCCGACGAATGCGGTTGACCACTCGGCCGCGGTGATGGGTACGGCGCTGGCCATGGGCACCGGGACCCATGGGCGGCCGAGGTAGCCGTCGGCGTAGGCGTCGTCCATCACGATCACGTCGCCGTCGCGGCTGAACATGCGGATCATCTGCGCGTCAGTGCCGGATTCATCGCCGACGGTCAGCGCTCTGGTGCCGTCGTCGCGGCCGATACCGACGCCCCAGTCGCCGTCGCGGGTCTGCCCGACAGCAAAAGTCCGGTATCCGTCGGGTGTCTCCGCCATCAGTTGACCACCGCGGCCGATCACCACATCGCCAGCTGTCACGGAGTCGAGGGCGGGCCGGATCTGTGACCGACCGCGCAGGGTCCGCACCTCGCGTTCAAGGGCCGCGATGCGGTCGAGGAGGTCGCGCGGTACGTGCGCCATCACGGCACCTCCAGATACAGCCGTGCCGTTTCGGGACGGCCACGCTCGGGCGGGGAGACGGACATGCCCACTACGCGGAACCGGGCGTCCAACGGCCGGGGGTGCCACAGATCGCGGATACGGATACGGACGGTGGCGCCGATCAGTGCGGGGCTGACCAGTCCGCCGAGCAGTACCTCGACCTCGGGTATCTCGACGGGGCGTCGGGCGGCGGCGAGGTCGGCTCGCGCGTGCCCGTCGAGTACGTCCTGACGCTCAACCGTGCTGTAGTCGCTGGTGCCGTCGAGCCGCGGCCACCCGTTCGTGATGTCCTGCTCGGCGGTCAACAGTGGCGAGGTGAGAGGGACGCTGTCCTCTGTCTGGTTGCGGTTGATGGATGCGCCGCGCGACTGCCATGCGGTCGCCATCTCGGTGGCGTCGGACGGCCACGCATACGACAGGATCGGCCCGGGGTGGTCGAGCACCACGTCGGCCGCGCCCGTTCGCAGCGTCGGGTGCCCGAGCTGGAGCCGCCGCGCCCGGGTGCGGTCATCGCGTCGATACGAAGCAATGCGCCACTCGAACCCCTGCTCTGCCTCGGCGAGCTGGTCGAGCAGGTCACCGATGCTATGCAGGTCGTACCGGCTGTACTCGCGGTCACGCAGCACACCAGATAGACCCGGGTCGGCCTCGATACCGAGGTCACCCCCGGGCGCCGCCTGCACGTAGGCGAGCAAGTCGCGCACGATGTCGAACTGATCGCGGGCGGTCGCGGCGTAGTCGTCGACCAGCAACCGGCGGTAGAGGTAGGACTCCCAGCCGCCAGCTTGAATCTCCGCGCCGAGATTCCCGCGGTCGTCCATCCCAGGTTTACGGGTCCACAGGATGCCGCCCCACCAGATATCCGGGCCACGCTCGACCCACAGACCGGTGCGGCCCGGGGTGAGCGCCCGGCGCGCTCGCTGCGCAATCTCAGCGTTCGGAGTGGGCACAACGCCGCGCAAGCTCCCGGTTTTGCCGATGTAGTCGTCAAGGGCGAGGCCCTGTACGGGAAGAGAGTCGACGAGCCGGTCGGTCAGCAGGTCCGTAAGTAGCACGCGGTAGGTCGTTGAGGGGGTCGGGATCACGGCACCCCCTCGGGATCACTGCACGTAGGTGGCGCTGATGCGGAGGTTGTGACCCTTTTCGAGGACGATGCCGGGCGACCACGTCCGCAGGGTCACTTGCCCGTCGGGATCGCACCGGGCCACGCCGTCGCCGTAGCCATCGGTCGCCGGGGCCTCGAACGCGAACAGGGGCGCCCACCCGGCAGGGAGGGAGCCGACGAAGCTGTCGGGCAGGTTGTTGGAGTCGCTGAGGTTGCCGCCCGTGCGGCTCAAGTACACCGACCACGTCACCGTGCCGTTCCGGCGGCGGGCGTCGAATGTGTTCACTGACCAGCCGGTTCCCGCCAGAAAGCCGGACGTGATGCTCTCGGCGGGGATCTCCGGCGGCCGGTATGGGCGCCATGCGTCGCCCGCAGCGTCCCAGCGTTCCAGCACCCCGCCACGGTCGCGGTACGCGCCGTCGTACGCGGCCTCGTCGTCCGTGGCGCCGCGAGGGACGATGCCGCCCACGGCGACGGTGTACCGGCGGCGGTCCGTGAGGGCCGATGCCCAGTCGACGCCGCCCGTCGAGGCCGAGGCGCCCGCGCGTACCCGCACGTCCCACAGCGGCAGCGATGCGGGCGGCAGCGCGGGCGGTGTCGGGGCGCCCGCTGGCTCCCCCTGCACCAGCTCGACTACCGCCGTGGTCTGCCCCTCGGTGTCGTACATGCCGTCGAGCACGCGCACGATCACGGTGTCGATGCGGTCGAGGGCGTCGCCGGGGGCGATGTCGACCAGTTCCGGCGCGTCGACCGCGACCGGGTACGGGCCCTGCGCCGTGGTGCCCTGCACCACGGCGCGGCCGACGCCGATCTGTAGCGTCATCGCGCCAGCCGGAGCGGCGAGCAGCGGCGCCCCGCCCGGAATGACGCCGCCGCGGCTGGTGAGCTCGCCCTCGGGCGTCACCGTGCCGACCGGGGTTACGCGGGTGTCCTCGCGGGTCTGCCCGTTGGGCAGCAGCCATGCAGCGCGCACGGTCACGGGGTGTCTCCTTACCAGTAGGCCGAGCGGTACCGGACGGTCACGGACGCATCCGGCTCGCCCGTGGCGCGCAGGACGAGAGCCGTCTCGCCGGGAGGAAAGGTGAATGTCTGCTCGGGGGCCGAGCGTGCTGTCGCCGCGTACAGCCGTGAGGCGGTGCCGTTGAGCGTGGCCGTGCCCGCGAGAGTGTCGACGACGAGCAGGTCATCGGCGCCGAGCGGCAGGTCGTATTCGAGGGCGTCGCCCGTGCTGATGTTAGTGAGCGAGGGGCGCGCCATCGGCCCCCGGAACTCGATCACCGGATGCGTGTCTGCGTTCCCCAGGTTGGTGACCGTGAGGGCTCCGGACTCACCCGGGGCTCCCCAGTCGAGCGGCCAGTCGAGCGGCCAGGACAGGCCCGGTTCAGGCGCGGGCAGTCCAGCGCTGGCGGTCTGCTCGTCGAGCGCGTACCGGCGCGGGTCCGTCGCCTCGAACTCGACCGCGCCATCGACGAGCGTCCCAGTGTTGTAGCCCTTGCCGACGGGCAGGTCACGGCGCATGCACCGGGCCCAGCACAGCAGCGGCCCCCGCTCATCCAGCCACACCACGAGCGGCAGCTCGTCGACGACTGGCACCGTGCCGGACTCGAACCGGCCGACCACGGCGCCCAGCTCGGCCGCGCGGGCGCGCACCACCAGCCCGTCAAGACCGATCGTGCGCGCCTGAGCGAGCAGGGTTCCCGGGATCGCGCCGTGCGCGTCCGGCCGCGCCACGGTGCCCGAGTCGAGCCCCGGCAGCTCACCCCAACCCGTCAGGCGTGCCCACCGGTAGGGAGTGCCGCGGCCGAGCAGCAGGTCGCCGTATTGCACCTGCCCGCGCCGGGTGACGAGATCGCCGGGCGCCACGGCTCACCCCCTCGCTTTCGCGGCCCACGCCAGAGCGCGCGCATTGTCGTCGGGGCTGCCGTGCTCGGCCGCGTGCCAGTGCTCGACCTGCAACAGCGGGCCGTCTGACCGGCCGCCGTACAGGCCGCCGTACGCACTCGCCGCCGCGCCCGCAGGCGCCCCGGCGAGCTGCATGCGCGGCACCGGCGGGGGAGTCACCAGCGACCGCATGGCGGAGTCGAGTTGCCCGCGCCCGCGGTCGATGCCGGCCACGATGCCCGCGGGAATCCAGCGGCCGACCTGCTGCGCCATCACACGCGACGGCGAGTGAATGCCGAGCGCTTTCGCGACCGGGCCCGGGATCGCGCTTTTCGCGAAACTGATCAGCTTGTCCTTGAGCCATCCGCCCATGGATTTGATACCGCGATACAGGCCGCGCGCGATGTCTTTGCCCTTGTCGACGAGCAGGTCTTTTACGTCGCCTACGGCTCGTGACATGCGGCCCGGTACTCCAGAGGCGTAGTCGATAGCTTCGCGGAATTTGCGGGCGAGCCAGTCTTTGAAGCCCTTTCCAGCGCGCGCTGCCAGATCCTTGAGTTTTCCCGCCATAGGGCTTGCTTTGCGTAGCAGCCAGTCGGGAATATTTCCGAACCAGTCGACTAGTCCGCGCCATTTCGACTTGGTTTTGTCGACCGCCCATTGCCAGCCGTCGGCGATGATCTGGCCTATCAGTTTCAGGCCGAGTTTCAGCAGTTTCCACAGGAGTTTCAGGGCGCCCTCGATTAGAGCGATCAGCATTCCCCAGATGCCGCCCGTCATGTCCTGGATTCCTTGCCAGACTTTCCCCCAGTCGCCTGAGATCAGCCCAGTCACAATTTCGATGATGCCCTTTACGAATTGCATCGCACTGGACACGTACTGACCTATGGTGTCCCAGACGGAGCGCGCCACTTCGAGGATGCTGTCGCCGTGCTTCGACCAGATTTCGTCGATCAGCGTCACGACATCCTGAATAATCTGCGCGGCTTCGCCTAGGGAAGATTCCACTTTGGCGCCTAGGCCGCCGTCGGAACCCTCGCCGGAGAAAGCCGCACTGATCTCAGAGAAGACGCCTTGCAGCTTTTCGAGGCTGGGCTGAATCTCCTCCCAGAAATCCGAGAGCGCACGGCCGACACCCGAAAAAGCACCACGGAAAGAGTCCGTGAATTTCCCGAGCGCCGGAATCACCGTGCCGCCGAGGAATTCCACGAAGCCCTGCTGCAAGGTGCGCTTGAACTTCTCAACGCGGGTACCTGCGTTGTCTCGCAGGGTCTTGCCCATCTTGTCGGCGGCGCCGCCGACATCGCCGAGCGCGCTGACTGCCGAGGACGGATCGAGCGCCATAAGCGCTTGCTGCGTGTCCTCCGACTTGGTGCCGAAAAGCTGGAGGGCGAGCGTGGATCGCTCGGTCGGATTTTTGATCTTCCGCAGCCCGTCGAAAACCTTGTTGAGTGCTTCTTTGGCTTTCGGCCCGCCCTTGGTGAAAACGCGCTGCATTTCCTTGCCGGACAAGCCGATGGCTGCGAACGCCTTGTCGACTTCGTCACCGCCGCCCTGCGCGATAAGGACGAACTCTTTCAGTGAGTCGGCGACAACATCGGTATCGCGCGCACCGGCTTTGAGGCCCTGCGACATGAGCCCGGTCGCGGTCTTGGCGTCGATACCAAGCTGACGGAACTGCGTGCTGTACTCGTTGAACGTGTCCATCAGGTCGTCAGCGCGCGGCCCCATTTTCTGCATGCCGCGCGTCAACACGTCCAGCGCTTCCCGCGCGTTCGGCGCGAGTTTCGTTTTGAGGATCTGGCCGACCGCGTTGGCCGTCTGCCCGAGGTCTAGATCGAACGTCGACGCCAGATCCGAGACCTTCGTCGAGATGGACTCGATCTGTGCGTTCGTCGCGCCCGGTGGCAGCAGCCCCGAACGCATCGTCGCCGAGATCGCGTCGGCCGCGCCCTGGAAATCCTCGGTGATCGCGTCGGCGTACATACGGCCTGCGATCTCGCCATACCGCCGCGCCTCGGCCGGAGTGGCACCGAGCTGCGCGCCGAGCTTGCCGACGATGCGGGACTGATCCAGCGCTTCGACCATCCCAGCCACGAGCGCGGCGCCGGCCGCCGCGCCGAGCGCAGCAGCACCACCGGCCACGGCGCCCTTCATGCCCTGCAACCGGCCGCCGATCTGCTCCCCAGCACCCTCGGTGCCGTCTGCGGCGCCATCGGCGAGCGCGGCGCCCCCCTCCTGCCCGGCCTCGGCGAACTGACGGCGGGTGTCCTGCAACCCACTGTCGACGCCGCGCGAGACGCCCTCGCCGAGCGCGTCACCAGCCTGACGGCCCGCGCGCGCGGCCTCGTCCCCCATCTCACGGCCGGCCGTGCGTACGCGGCCCTCGGCGCGGTTGAGGCCGGACGACATGCCGCTGTCGTCGACATCAACCAGCGCGGTGAGCTCCCCCACGGTGAGCGCCACGGACACGCACCCCCTATGCAGTTGTGGTTGTGCGCCCGAGCGCTACGCGGTGAGTCGGGCGATCTCGTTCGGGTCGACGACGTGCCGCGGCGTCGAGCGCCAGGCGCGCGCGAACCGGGATTCGGGAGGCAGGGAGCCGATCAGCACAAGGAAGCGGCGCAGCGTGAGGCGGGCGAGCTGGTCGGCCGTGAGGTGGTGGACGGCGGAGAGGTCACCCTCGACTGCCGCCCAGTGGCGGACTACCGCCGACCAGAACTCTTGCGCTTCTTGTTCTTGCTGCCGCTCGGCCGCGGCTTGCGGGCTTTTCCCGGGGTGCTGTCCCGCTCGTCGTAGAGCTGCCGCGCCCGTTCCAGCGAGAGACTGCCGGGTGTAGCGGTGTTGGCGACTGCCCACGCGAGCAGGATCGCCATGCGCCGATCGTCGGCTCGGCGGCGAATCAGCTCGTCCACCAAGTCGCGGGGCAGCAGCGCACCGAGCAGGTTCTCGATGTCTTCCGGGTCGGCCGACTCGCGTACGCGGTGCATCTGCACCTGAATCAGCGCGGGGAGCCGAGAGGGCAGGTGCCATTCCTTCTCGAACATGTGGAACGGCATCCCGTCGAACTCGGGCTCGACGCGTTCCTCGGCCCAGAACGCATCCCAGTCCGCCGTATTCGGCTGCTCGTCGTGCTCCTGGCCGTACTGCTCGTCGCTCACGCGGCCACCACCGTTTCCTTACTGGCGGGACCGCACCGGGTGATGGTGACACCCCATGTGGTCTTGGCGTTGTGCTCTCCGCCGACCTCGCCCGGGGTGGCGGTCGCCTCCCACACCGTCCACTCGGTTTGGTCCTTGTGCCGGTAGCGGAAACGATTCCTTGACGCCTCGCCGACGCCGACGGTCCACACGGTGTCGACGTACTGCTGTGCCGGGTCCTGGACGCCCGTGGTCGCCGAGTACAGCCCGGTTAGCTCGATCGTGGCGCCGCGCTGCATGATGTCCTGCTCGTACTGGCCGTCGGAATCGTTGGTGGTGGTGTCGGCGACCTCTTCGTTCTCACCGCGGTTGAGCGTCCAACTGTTGACCTTGGTCAGTGTCAGCCACGTTGCGGTAGCGGCGTCCTCGTCCTCGACCTCGAATATCCAGTCGCGGGCGCTGATAGGGCGTCCCATGAGTCCTCCCTGTGGGCATGCGTGGGCGCCCCACAGGCGGGGCGCTGCGGGGTGTTGGTGGTGGTGTCCTACGCGCGGTGTGTGGTGGGGGCGTCGTACTCGACGGAGACGCGTACGACGTGCTCGTGTCGGCCGTTGCCGTCCGGGCCCATCGGCGAGGGCGTCGTCGCAGTGCAGATGATGACGGCCGTTCCGTCCGGCAAGGTCGTGTCCGACAGCCCGTTCACCGCGTCGTACACGTCGTACGCACGGTCGTAGGACACGCGCGGGTCTGTCGTACCGCGTACTCGCACCTGCACCGATACCGCGTCGTACGCGATTGCAGCGTTCTGCGGGCCCGCGTCGTACGCGGTGAGCGACACCGCCTCGGGCGGGGTCGGCGGCATGGTGCCGACGAACGTGTCACCAGCCGTGCCGTCCGGGGTGTACGACAGTAGGCCGAGCGAGTCGAGCAGCAGCGCCAGCCCGTGTACGACGCTCACCGCAGGGCCCGCCGAACCTGGGCAGCGATGATCTGCTGCATGGCCGCGGCCTCCTCGTTCAACGGCTGTTCGAGGTACTTCGGGCCGCGGCCGGCGTCGTGCCGGTAGTTCATCTCTTCGTGCTGCCGCACGGCGTACGGGGTGTCGTACGCAACGGCGCCCGTGAGCTCCTGCTCGTCGACCGTCGCCGTCCCGGACCGCTCCAACGTCCCCTCCTCGATGGGGACACGGGCCCGCGACACTTGTAGCAAGTGCTCGACGGCGAGCCGTACGCCCCGGGCCGCGCCCGCGCGGGTGCGGCTCTCGGCCGCCCGCGGGTTCCAGCGGATACGCACGCGCTGTGTCACTCGCACATCACCTCCGACGACTGAGGCACCGGCAGTCCGGGCGCGGTGTGCTGCGCGACTGTGAGAACGCGCGTCGTCCGGCCGTCGGGCAGGGTGACACGAGACTCGGCCGGGCAGTCGAGACCGGGCGCGGCAATGATCTGCGCTGTGCTGGTGACCTCGCGGCCGTCCTTGTCCCGCACGGTGCGCACCGTCTCGGCGACCAGCGCGGGCACGTCCTCGACCGCGGGGCCGTACGTCGGCCCGTATGCGGAATCACCCGCGTACGGCTCGACCGTGATGCGATGGCACAGCAGCCACCGGGGGACGTTCACCAGATCACCCCCGGAAGCAGACCTGCCCGCCGTAGTGCGCGGTGCGCTCGGGGGGCGAGGTCCACATCGGTGGCGGTGGTGGGGCCATCCTTGCGGCCGGACAGAGATACGGGCCCGATGCTGACGCTGTCCCACCGGCCGGCCGCCCCGGTCCCGTCGTCGCCCGTGGCGAGCTGGTACTCGACCTGGGCGCAGGTCGCGTCCGCGAGGGCGGTCACGATCGCCGGATCGGTCGGCATGCCCGCCGCGTCAGTGCAGTAGGCGGCCGTGAGTAGGGCGTCGTCCACATCTTCACTGGCGCGGGCGAGCAGCCGCTCAGCGCCCGGGGGAGCCGGTTGCCCGGTCCACGCCGAAAGCTGCTCGGGAGTGGCGTAGACACGGGCCATGGCCTACTCCTCCTTCGGCTTGCTCCGGGTACGCCCCGTCGTCTTGGTGCCGTCGTCCGGCTTCCCTGCCGGGGCGCTGTCGCCCGGCTTGACGGTGTAGCCCTGTCGCAGGAAGTACGCGACGGCGTTCTCGTTGTCGGTCTCGGCCTTGCCGTCGGCGAAGTGCACTCCGGCGACAACGCCCGTGAACTCGGCGACGGGGGCGATGATGGTGTGCTTCATGGGTGGAGCGCTCCTCACTGGACCTTGACGTTGCGGAAGACCGATGCGGCCTTGGTTGCCTTGAGCGCGACACCCACGGGCCCCATTTCCACCTCGCCGCGCTTGACGGCGCCCGCCCCGGAGAAGTCCGGCAGCCACGTCTGCACGAGCTGACCGCCCACGGTGGAGACACCGTGGAAACCGTCGAGGCCGATGCGGACCGCGTACAGGTCGGTCAGCCCGGTCTCGGCGGTGCCGCCGATGGTGCGCCCCTCGACGGGAATGATCGGGCTGTTACTGCCGGCCTTCTCGCCCGGGTCGAGGAAGGTCACGCCCCCGTACGACTCGCGCACGATCGGGCGCCCGTTGGCACCGATCAGCCCATCGACCGGGTCGCGGGTGTACTGCCCGGCGCGGCGGGCCAGCGCCCGGACGCGGGCGAGAGCCTTGCTGTTGCCGAGAACCATGGTCGGGGCGCCGTCGAGCAGCGACAGCCACTCGTCGAGCACGTCGAGGGCCTTCTGCTCGGCGCGCGGGTCGGTGTCGAAGTCCGTCCAGTCGGTCACCTGGCCGGCGCGGAACTCGGTGTCGGAGCCGACGAGGGCCTTGTCGAGGCCGTCGAAGCCGCGCGCGTCGGTCGCGGTGTCGCCGTTGATCACAGCGTCCTGAAACCGGGTGCGCGCGGCCTTAATCTTCTGGTTCATGTTGAGCGTGACGGCGCCGGACGCTGCCGGGCCGAGCTTCGCGATCACGCGGTCGACGGAGAACGAGCCACCGAGAACCGCGAGGTCGACCGTGTACCGCTCCGTCTGCACGTTCGTGTCTGTGTACTCGCTGTTGAGAGCACGGAAATCCGCGGTCGGCTGCGTGATCAACCGGCGGTATCCGTAGGTGAGGGTCGCTCCGCCACCCGCGGGGTTGACCACGTCGTCGAACACGAGCGCATCGAGAATGGCGCTCTCCTTGCGGAACTCGTCGATGACCTGAACGTCGACGTCGTCCTGTGTGTTGTTCTTGGCCTCGGCCAGCGTCACGGCCATGGGCGGTACTCCTGTCTGGGGTTAGCCGCCCAGCCGGGCGGCGATCGCTTCGCCGAGGTTGCTCGGCTTCCTGTCGGTGGCCGGGGGCCCGTTGAACTCGGCACCCCCACGCGGCGGCCCAGCGGGCGCGGCGCGGTACAGATCCGGGTCGGCGTCCGTCTCGGCCTTGATGGCGGCCTTGAGCTGGTCGTCGAAGTCCTCGGCGCCGGGGTCGAGCTCGGCGAGCTTGTCGGCGAACGAACGCGAGTTGAGCAGCCGGTCGGCGCGGGCGCCCTCGGCGTGCGCAGCCTTGTACGCGGCCAGCTCGACGGCAGTACGGCGCGCCTCGGCCTGCGAGGCGGTGAGCTGTTCCGTGAGCTTCGCCGGGTCGGCGGGCTCGCCGTCGGGCACCAGGCCCAGCGCCCTGCCGATGTCCTGCGCGAGCGAGGTACGCGCCTCCTCGGCGGCCTTCTCCTTCGCGGTGACACGGGACTTGCCGGCCTCCTTGCGGGCGTCGGCGAGTGCCTTCTGCGCCCACGCGGGGAGCTTGGACTCGTCGCCCTCAGCGGCCACCGGTTCGCCGGGCTTCGGGGCGTTCGGGTCCTGCCCGCCCTGCCCTGCCGGGTCGCCGTTGCCGCCCTGCCCGCCGTTGGGGTCGCCCCCTGCGGGCTGTCCTCCCGGGGCGCCGCCCTGCCCTCCGTCGGCGTACAGGACCGGGGACCACGGGGTGACGCTGTAGGGGTGGGCCCATCCGGCGCCGTCTCGGCGCGCGCGGGCGTGGGTGTGCTTGCGCATGGGGGTGCCCTCCTGGGGCTGGTCGGCCCGCTCCTGGCGGGCGTGTGGGCATAGCAGTGAGGGCCCGCTCCTGGCGGGCCCTCGGGGGTGGTGCTGGTCTGTGTGGCGCTACTCGGCGCGGTCGCGCACGGGGCGTGTCTCGGCGTAGCCGCGAATCCACGCGCGGCGGAGGACGCTGTCACGCGGGTGGGGGCAGGCGGTCGGGCGGTCGCCGCGGCGGCCTGCCTCGCGGCCGTCGGTCACGGCCCGGACGATCTCCTCACGCGTACCCACGAGCTACCTCCGCTGCTGGTGTTCGGCCTCATTCTGCCGGGCCCGCTCGGCGGCGGCCGACCGAACGCCAGTCGCTTTCTCGATGAACTCGGCCTGAGTCATACGGCCGTGCCGGGCCCACCACTCTTTGAGCTCGTCGGACGCGCGGGCGTATGCGATCCTCGCCGGTCCGGAGAACAGGGTCGTCGGGTCGACGCCGTCGGCCTCGGCCCGCTTGTTGAGCAGGTAGCCGCGACACTCGTCCTCCGCCTTGAGGTACTGGTCGTACACGTACTCGTCGTACAGCGCGCGGGCCTCACGGCGCGTAATACGCCGCTCCTCCTGCTCCTCGTCGGACGCGTCGGACGTGCGCGACACAGCGTCGGACACGTCCGACCATGCGTCGTCGTCGGCGAGCCGCCCCCACTCCTCGGCGTCCGGCGCAGGCTTCATTGCCTCGGCGAGCGCGTCGCGGTCGGCGAGCAGGTCGACCACCGGGTCACCCGTGTCCGACGCGGCCGGCATCGGCACGGCGTCGCGGCGGTCCATCTCGGCAGCGATCCGGGCGAGCTCGCCCTCGTCGGCGTACTGCATGCACCATGCGAGGTCGTCGTCGGACACGTCCGACAGATCGTCGGACAACCGTCCGCGCGGGAAGTGCCGGGCGAGCATGTCGCGCCGGTTGGCCTCGGCTGCAAGGTCCGCGAGGGCGCCGGGGTCGGCGTTGCGGGCCCGTGCGGCGAGGTCGGTGTCGGACAGACGCGCCAGCTCGGGCCGGACACCGGGCAGGCGTGCGGCGAGGTCGCGGCGGTCCATCTCCGCCATGACGGCGAGTAGATCCGTCTCGTTGTCGAGCAGGGGCACGGCGCGGGCGAGCTCGTCGTCGCCGTACGCGGTGAGATCGCCGCGGCGCACGTCGCCCTGCACGCGGTCGAGCAGCTGCTCGCGGTCGCGGCGGTCGGCCTCGGCCTCGATCCTGCCGCGGGCCCGGTCGTCGAGCAGGTTCGACCGCATGGCGGCGGCGAGCTGGTCGTCGCTCATCTCGCGCACGCTGGCGTCGTCGCCCGACCAGATGCGGGTGGCGTCGACCTGCTCGGGCGTCGCCTCGCGGCGCGGCTTCGGCAAGTTCGAGGCGCCGGGCTGCTCGCGCGCCCGCAGACGGCGCAGGTCCGGGTGCGCGGCGAGGTGGTCGCGCATGGCGCCCTGCCACTGCCGCGTTTTCGCGCGGGCGGCGCGCTGCGCCTCCGGGGAGACGGCGGCGGCCTCGCGGCGCTTCCATTTGCGGATGTTCCGTTCGATGGCGCGCTGCCGCTGCCCGGCCTCGTACCCTGCCGGGTCGCTCTCGGCCTGCTCGGCGACTGTCAGACCCGGGGTGTAGGCGGACACGCTGTGCCGACAGTTGGGGTGCTGGAGTCCGGCGCGGCGCGCTTCGTCGAGCGATCCGGCGACGCGCACGCGGACGGTACGGCCGTCCTCGATGGCGTGCTCGGCCTCGATCGTGCGCTCGCCGGTCGGCCCGTCGATGGCCAGTACGCGGCCCTCCCACGGGCGGCAGAGAGGGCACTCGCGCGGCGCGTTCGACACGATGACCAGCTCGATACCGGCGTCGGTGAGCGTGCGCGTGTGCGCCTCGGTGGCAGCGCGCGCGGTCGCCGTGCGTACGGCCATCTCGGCGTATGACGTGAGCTGCCAGCGTCGGCCGGAGCGGTCGACGAACGCGCGGATGCCGCGGTCAGCGAAGCGCTGCATGGCGTTCTGCGTGGCCTGCCTGCGGGTGGCGGTGCCGAGAGCCACGTCACCAACGACGGTCGAGACGATGTCGCGGAATCCGTCGACGACGGCCCGCAGGATGCTGCGGTGCGTCGCCGTGAGGCGGTCGACGGTTTCCTGTGCGATCCGGTCGACAGCTTGCGCCTGCGGGGTGACCTCGTCGACCAGCCGTCGGGCGTCGTCGTCGAGCGCGCCCAGCTCGGCCACGCCCGCGCGGTGGCCCGTGTTGTACGACTCGGCCACCACGTCGAATACGTCAAGCGTGACGGCGCGGCCGAGCTCGTCGACAACGGCCTGAGACGACCGGCGCAACGCCTGTACGGCGGCGAGCTTCCGCTCGGCCCACCCGGGCGCGTCGAGGCCGGCCGCGAGCTGCCGAGCGATGATGCCGAGTAGCCGCTCCTCGGCGCTCGCGTACAGATCGCGGGTGCGCTCGGCGAGGGGTTCGACCATGCCCGGATGTATCGGCATGGGCTCACCCCCTCGCGTCACATCGGGAACGTGCCCACAGGATCGGCGGCCGGCGCGTCACGCTCGCTGAGGATGCGCGTCACCTCGGTTTCCACGGCGGTCTTGTCCCACTCCGGGTGCGCCATACGCACCTTCGTTTCCGTCGAGATCGCTTCGGCGCGCGACAGCATCTCGACTGTCTGCGCGGTCCGCTCCGGAGACGGGACAACACCTGTCCCAAACTCCACAGTCGGCCGGGCCGGAGTGATGCGCTGCCCGAACTGCGCGACATCGAGTTGCAGCATGACGTACAGCATGTCGGCGAGCGGGTCGGCCCAGTAACCCGTCTTCTTCTTCCGCGTCACCATCGACAACGCCTTGTTGTCGTCGACCTCGGTGGCGGTCATGACGGCGCCGCCCTCCAGACCGAACGACTCGGGGGAGTAGCCGGCCCCCATGGCGGCCTGCCGGATGAGCGAATCGGCGGTGCGCTGGTGCTGCTCGGTGCGGATCTCGAACTGCGACTCGGTGATACCCGAGGTTCGCTCATCGGTGGGGCTGATGTTCAGCTCGGTGAAGACTTCACGGTCATCGTCGAACGTGGCGCCGTTCCCGGGCCCGTCGTTGCGGAGGTAGCCCGCGGAGACGAGCAGCCGGGCGCGGCCGAGCCGGAGATCCCGCATCCAGGAAGTCCACGTCTCGTCGAGGCTGTCGAACAGGTCGTACAGCGGTGCGGCGTAGTCGCTTCGGCCCATGGGTGAGCCGCGGTGCAGGCGGTTCGGCAGCATGTTGGGCACGTAGGCGGCGGTCAGATCTTTGATGCCGGTGGCGATGGTTTGCCCGTCGCCGTCGGGGTCGAGGGAGGTGACCAGTTCGGCCGTGTCCGGGTGTGCGGTGAGCGGCACGGCGCGGCCGAGGTTGTCGGGTGTGCCCTCGTACAGCGCGTGCCGGATGTGGCCCGGCTCGTGCAGCTCCAAGTGCCGCCACACGGTCTGTGTGGTGGAGCCCGGCAGCTCACGCCAGAATGTCACCTCGCGGAGCATGCCGAAGCGGTGCACGGGTACGGCGGCGTCGGGCTGCTCCACTGTGAGGATCGGCCGGTCTGTGACCTCTCGGTCCCATGTAGCGCGGAGGTACACCCCGGACAGTCCGGCAGCCTGCTCGGCGCCACTGATCAGCGTGCGGCTGAGGTGCCCCTCGGTGATGAGCTGGGCGAGGCGGTCGGCGGTGGCGGTGTCGGCGTCGGGGATGCTGATGCGCGGCATGTCGGCGAACAGCAGGTCGGCCGAGGTGCGGGCGATGTCGCCGGGGAACGGCACATGCAGCCGGTTGTCCGGCCGGCCGCGGTGCTGCTCCTGGGCGCGTTTGCGGCCCCACAGTCTGCGCCGTTCGGCGGGGCGGGCGCTGTTGCCGTAGACGCGGGACAGGCGGTCTTTGTCGCCGCTGTACCAGGCGTCGTTTACGCGCATCTGCTCGTAGAAGGGCGCCATCTGCGGGGGCGGCCACGGCGCGCCAGTCTCAGGGAGCGGCATCCGGGGTCACCTCCTGGTCGTCGAGGATGTCGGCGGCGGCGCGGAGGAATCCGGCGACTGCGGGGCGCAGCGGCTCGCTGGGTTCGAGGGTGAGCTCGCCAGCGTCGACGGTGTGGTCGCCGACGGTGAGTCGTACGGGCAGAGTGAGCGGTGCGGTTGCGGCCACGGGCGGTCTCCTTACGCGGCGAGGCGGAGCAGGTGCCGCCACTCGTTGGCGGTGGAGTGCACGGCGTACCGCAGCGCGTCACATGAGTGGTCATCCTGCTTGACGGGTTTGTCTTCGCCTTTGTCGGCGGCTGTCTCGTCCCACACGTAGCCGGGCAGCTCGTCGAGCAGCCCCTCGCACGATCGGTGGATGCGGAGCAGGCCAGCGCCGAGCAGGTTCGCCACGGACCGGATGCCGTCCACTACTTCGTTCGAGGCGCGGGCAACACCGGGGTAGGAGTCGGCCCACAGTTGCGTGATGAAGGATGCTGCCGACGGGTCGACGAAAGTCCACTCGGGCGTGACGCCCTGCTCGGCAACCCACTTGCGCAGCGCCGTGCTGTATTGGGCGTCGGTCATCTGCCGGTGCGCGGTCCGGGAGTCGTGGCGCCACTCGGCGCACGCGTACAGCCGTCCGTCGACACCCTCGCCGAGCAGGATCGCCGAGGTGGCGTTCACGGTGCCGTAGTCGACGCCGATCCAGTGCCGACGCATCTGCGGCAGCTCATCGACGACGTGCTCGGACTCGTCGAACATGTCGTAGATCGCGCCCTCGGCCTGCACCCACAGGCCGAGCACGTTGCGCTTGTAGAACAGCCCGGTGTGCGTGGCCTTGATGCGGTCCTTGTACTCATCGTCGAGGCCGGGATTGTCGTCCAACTGGAAATGCCACGACCGGAGCCGAGCCTCGCGCGGGCGCAACAAGTAGTCCTTGCGGAGCCAGTGCGCGGGGTTGTCGGGGTTCGTGGTGCCGAAGATCTTCGACCCTGGCACGCTGCAACGGGCCGTGAGCTGGTCGAAGAACGACTTGGGCAGCGTCGTTGCTTCGTCGACGTAGGCGCCGGCGCACGTGAGCCCTCGTACCTTCGGTTCGGCCTGGGCGTCGTTCGCGCCGAGGGCGTGCACGGTGCGGCCGAGGACGGTCGCTGTCGGCGCACCGCTGGTGTAGTGCACATCCTGGGCGACCTCGCCGAACACGTCCGGGTTCATGAGCGGCCCGAAGACGTTCCGGGCGAGGCTGTCGCGGGTGCGGCCGACCATGACCAGCTCGCCCCCGCTTGGCGGGTCGGCTACATACCCCAGCCACCGAAGCAGACTCGCAATCGTCTTGCCGGAGCGAACCGAGCCTTCCCACAGGTTCAGGAAGGCCGCGGCCTCGACGATGCTGTCTACCTGCTTGGGCGAGAGGGCGAGTTCACTGCTCATCGCCGACTGTCTCGGTGCCGTGCCGCTCGGCGTAGTTGCGGGCGAGGCCGTCCATAAGACGCCCGATCACGGACCGGGAGCGCTCGCCGGTCTCGTCGCGCGCGGGCGAGAGCTTCAGCGACCGGTCGAGGGCGGCCCCCGCGGTGGCCATCATGGTTCGCCGGTCAGCGGGTGTCGGCTCGTCTTGCCACTTCTCGGCGTAGGTGTGGTCCTTGCCGCCCCACTCGAAGTAGAGCTGCGGCTGGGTCATTCTCCCGATCTCGCGCTCGGCTACGTCGTGAAGCGCGATTGCGAGGTCAGCGCGGCGCGCGGCGAGGTCGGCGCGGCGAACCTTGGTGGCGGTCTCGACCTCGGCGGCCCGGTCGAACGTGATGCCCAACTCGCGGGCGATCTTCGAGACGGTCGACGGGCTGCGCCTGAGCTCGCGGGCGATCTGGTTGCGTGCCTTGCCCTGCGCGTGGAGGTGGCGCACCTGCTCGCGGTCTTCGTCGGTGATTGGGCGCGGCATGGGTGGTCACCTCCTCGCGCGGGCATGCGAAACGCCCCGCCACTCGGGGGTGTGGCGGGGCGTTGGTGGTGTCTGTTTCCGGGCATGCCGGAGACGGCCCCAACAATAGGTCACGGTTTGATCACGGCGCAACCTGCCGGATGGCTACCCCTCCGGGCACAACGTCTTGCGCAACGCCTTGTTCAGCTCGGCGCCCTGGGTGTCGGTGAGCGGGTGCGCGTCGGTGCCAAACCGCTGAGCGGCGAGGTAGTCGACGCGGCTGGCCCCACCGTCGAGGGCGCTGCACTGGTTGCGGCCGGCGTCGATGGCCTTGTCAGGCTCGGCGGTGAGCGCGGGATCGACGGCGGCGATTGCGTCGAGGTAGGCGGCGCGGTCGGCGCCGGTCGGCTTGGGCGGGATGCCGGCTGCCTTCTCGGCGACGGCGCGGTGGCTCTTGTCGACCTTCGGGGTGGTGCTGGGGCTGGGCTTGCTGTCGCGGGTGGCGTTGGTGCTGCCGCTGCTGGTCGCCATCGCCACAGCGACCACCACCACGGCGAGGCCGCCCACGATCCACACGAGTACGGGCACGCGTCTTCGCGGGCGGGGCGGGCGGTGGCTGTGCTGCGGCTGGTGCTGGGGGTGCATACGCGTGCGCTCCAGAGTCGACGGCCGGGGGATGGCGTTGGTTCGACTGCTGGAGCGCACGGGCGGTTGTACGGCGTCACACAGCGCGTGCCGCGGGGACCTCGCTGATGTGGGGGTAGGCGGTGTTCGCTGGGTTGGGCACCTGCTCGGGCGTCCCGTCGGGCAGGGCGTAGCGCACGCCGATGATGTGGGGCGCGGTGCCGTCGGGCACGTCCCCGTAGTCCCATGCGCGGCGGTAGGCGTTGGCGAGCAGGTGCACGGCCAGGCGCAGCGGGTCGGCCGCGTTGCCGTGGGCGCGCATGAGTACGGCGAGGTCGTCGCGTACGTCCTCGTCGAGCACGCGCACGGAGATCGAGCGGCCGACGGCGGGCGGGGTGGCGGTGCGGCGGCGGTTAGGGTTGGTGTCAGCCATGGCGGGGGTTGCTCCCGGTGTGGTGAGTCGGGCCCGTCCGGTGGTGGAGTCACCGTGTGCGGGCCCGCGCTGTTGGTGGGCTACTGGTCGCGCTGCTCGCGCAAGATCTGGTAGACGCGTGACTGCGTGAGGCCGAGCTCGTCGGCGATTCGCGCCGGCTTCTGGCCTCGGGCGGCTGCGGCGCGGACGACGCTGGGGGTGACGGCCTGGGCGGCTTCCCCAGCTACGCGCAGCGCGCGCACGTCGTCGAGGGTGAGCTCGTCGGCGAGCTGACCGATGAAGAAGTCGTGGCCTTCTGGCGTGTTGAAGTGGCGGGCGATCCACTTGACGTATTCGAGGGGGTCGGCGTCGGTGGGGTTGGGGTCCCCGGCGAGGGCGCGCGCGGCGACGGTTTCCCGCTCGTGCTGAATGATCAGGTTGAGCATTTCGTCGCGCAGCTTCTCGGCGGCGGTCTGTTGTGCGGCGACGGAAGTGGGGAACTTGCCGGCGTCGGCGCGCTGGTAGTGCAGGGTGGTCGACTCCTCGTCGGGGCGGTCCGGCTGCTGGTCGTCGCTGGTGTTCATGCGGTGCTGCTCCTGCCGATGGTCGGGGCCCGCCCCCGGGCGGGGGCGGGCCGATGGGTGGTCAGTCGGTGGTGCGGTCGGTGAACAAAGCGCCCTGCTCGGCGTCCTGCTCGACGGCGAACAGCGCGTCGTCGGCCTGCTCGCCGATCCACTCTCCGCGCCACGTGCCCGCTACGGCGTCGGCCTCCGTGACTAGAGCGGCGGCGTGCCCCGCCTCGGTGTTTGTTGCGGCGGCCTGGGTGATCTCCCAATCGCGCAGCAGCGCCAACACATCGGCGAGGTACAGAGCCGGGCGCATCCCCAGGGCGGGGAACATCACGTGCACCTCGCGTTCCCCGTGACGGATATGGGCGTCGACGGCGGTGCGGACTCGGGCGACGGCGTCGGCGGTGGTGTGTCCGCTGTAGGCGAGGGCGTGCAGATCGTCCCGCGTCAGGGTCGCCTCGGGGCTGCCTTCGGTGACGCGGACGCGCAGGGCGCCAGCCCGGGGCATCTCGCGGACAACTTGTCGAACGGCGGCTACGGCGAGCGGGTAGGCATTCGCCGGTCGGGCGTCGGCGAGCTGCTGGCGCCGCTGGGCGCGCTGCTGCTCGGCGTCGGCCGTGGCCCGGCGGCGAATCAGCGTGGGTGCGTCGGCGGGTGCCGGGTCGCACGTCTCCCAGGGGGTGTCGGTGGCGAGGTTGACGAGCGGGCTCTCGTGGTTCTTGTAGGTGGCGCACGCGGTGCAGCCGCATGCCGGGTTGTACGGCGCGGGGGCGGCGGTGTAGGGCTCGGCGTGCTCGATGGCGTGTGCCTCGGTGGCGGTGTCGACGGTGAGGTCGTCGCCGAAGCAGGCGAGCACGGTGTCGCCGGGCCGCACCTCGTCGGCCCGCAGGATGACCGGTGCGGCGTCGGTGGCCTGCTTCGTCTGGGCGGGTACGCGGTGGCGGGCGTGTCCGGCACGCTCGATCCACAGCCGGGCGGCGCGGCGCTCGGCGCGGGTGGCCTCGTCGGTGGCGAGCAGCGTCTCGGCGTATTCGCTGATGACGTGCAGTACGTCGATGGTGGGCGTGATGATCAGCGTCCGCCCTCGGCCGCGGCGTCCGGCGTCGAGCGCTTCGCGGGTGGCGCGGCTGGCGGGGTCGTGGTCGTCGGCGCCGGTCGCGAGGTTCGTACCGGCGAGGAAGTCGGCGAGTGCGCCGGGGATCGTGATGTCCATGGGGGTTGCTCCCTTGGTTGTGGGTGCCGGGTGGAGTCCGGCGTCCGCCGGGTGGAGTCCGACGGAGAGCAACACTGTAGGCACTTGTGAAGTCAGTTGGCAAGTGACTACACAAGCGGCTTCACGAAAAGGGGGCGCCGGTCAACGTCGGCGCCCCCGTGGACCGTTGGTCTCCGGTGCTCGCTACTCCTCGGCGCGGCGGTCGGCCGCAGCGAGGGCGGCGTACAGGCCGACGAGCTCGGCGCCACGCCACGCGCGCCGGCGCCGGAAGTCCAGCGGCACGGGCGCCCCGCACGCCTCGCCAGTCGCGCACGTGACCATGGGCGTGCCTCCCGCTTGCGTGCGGCCGGTCAGTTCGCCGCCGCACCACGGGCACGGCCTGTCGAGGGTGGTCGTGCGTCCGTCGCGGCCGAGGGCCCGCTCGACGCGCTCGCGGCAGCGGCGGGCCACGGTGGCGGCTTCGTCGAGCAGCCGGGCGGGCATCGGCCGGAACAGGTCGCCCGACGGCTCGTCGAGGGCACGGCCCTCGATCCAGACGGCGGCCCAGTGCAACCCGTACGCCCGGGAGCCGGGATCGGTGGCGCTGGCGTAGTGCCAGCGGGCGGGGTCGTTGCGGTCGGCTCCGTCGATGACGGCCTGCGAGGGTCGGCCGGGGCCGACGGGTTTCGGGATGCGGCGTACGGGGCGCTGCACCTGCTCGGCGATCTGGTCGGCGAGGTCGAACAGTGCGCCCTCGACCTCGAGGGCGGCGTCGAGCGCGTCGAGATTCACGGGCGCGGGGTGCTCACGCAGTACGAGCGGCATGCGGCCAATGGTGGCTGTGGTCGGCGTCTGGTCGAGCTCGGCGTCGCGGGTGGCGAGTTGGTCGAGGAAACCTTTCTGCTCGCGGGGCGGCCACTCGGCGGCGGGGGCCTGCTCGACCGCGAGCAGCAGGTCGCCCCACTGCTCACGTATGGCGGCGAGGTCGACGGCGGCCCGACGGCCGGTCGGGGCGCTGGTGTCGAGTGCGGTCGTCATGGGCTGCTCCTATTTGCGGCGGTGGCGGGGCGGGCCGTATGGGGACTGCCATGCGGGGCGGCGGTCGCGCGGTGCGGCTGGCGGCGGTGCGAGGGCGTACTCGTCCGGGCGGGCGTTGCGGGCGGCCTCGACGGCGCGGGCGAGGGCGCGTACGGCGGGGGCGACGGCCTCGACGTAGGCGCGCATGACGGCGCGCATCTGCTCGACGGCGGCCTCGGCTGCGCGGATCTGAGTGCGCCGCTCCTGCAACTTGGCGAGTCGGTAGACGGCGCTGCGGTCGCGTCGTCGGGCGCGTTGGCGGGCGCTGCGCCATGCGTTGCGGTAGCGGTCGGCGGCGCCGAGCTCGGTCTCGACGTGGGCGCGGAGTAGGGCGGCCTCGCTGGTTGTGAGGACTCCGCGCTGTGCGCGGGAGAGGAGTACGAGCAGGCTGTCGCGGCGGGCCTGCTGCTCCTGTTCGGTGAGCGCTGTCACGGGCGCGTGTCCTTCCGGGCGAGGTGGGCGAGCTGCCTGTCGGCGCGGCGCCGTGCCGCCCATCGGATGAGGGCGGCACGGACGCGGGCGAGGGGTCTCACTGGCCGGCCTGCTCGGCAAGCTCGCGGGCGTGGCGTGCGAGCAGCGCGGCGGCGAATCGGCGGGCGAGTGTGGAGGGGTGGCCCTGCTGCTCGATGAACGCGGCGAGCTGGTCGAGTGCGGGGCGCGCGTCGTCCTGGTCGACGGCGGGGGCCTGTGCCTGCGACGGCGGGTAGGGGATCGGTTCGTCGCCCTCGGCGTGGTCGGGGCACTGCTCGCCCGTGGCGGCGGCTCGACCACACGCGGCCGGCTCGGCGGTCGGCCACTGGTAGCCGTTGACGTCCTGGTGGTGCGTACCGTCGTGCCCTCCGTCGAGGATGCATGGCAGCCAGTCGCGGACGGCGCCACATGTGCCGGTCTCAAGCATGGGTATCTCCTGTCTCGGTGGAGTCGAGGGGTTCGCGCGCGCGGCGCGGGCCGCGTCCGGACTCGGCGGGTCAGAACGGGGGCTCGTCGCTGTATCCGTGGCGGGGCTGCTGGTTGGCCCAGGGGTCGCCCTGCGGGGCGCCGTATCCGCTCTGCTGCTGGTTCCAGCCGCTTCCCTGCTGCTGGGCACTGTTGCGCTGGCCGGTGGTTTTGGTGACTGCGGCGGTGGCGTTGCGCAGGGAGGGGGCTACCTCGTCGGCGGTGATCTCGTAGCTGCTGCGCTTGCTGCCGTCGTTGGCCTCGTACTGGCGCTGCTGGAGTCGGCCGACGACAACGACGCGGGCGCCCTTCTGGATGGACTCGGCGACGTTCTCGCCGAGCTGGCGCCAAGCGGAGACGCCAAGGAACAGCGGCTCGCCGTCTTTCCACTCGTTCGACTGCTTGTCGAAGTGGCGGGGGGTGCTGGCGATGCGGAAGTTGCAGACGGCGGCACCGCTGGGGGTGAACCTGAGCTCGGGTTCGGCAACGACGTTGCCCACGATCGTGAGGGTGGTCTCTCCGGCCATTACGCGGCCTGCCTTTCGGGGGTCGGGATTGTGAGGGGTGTGATGGTGGCGAGCTGCTGCTCGCGGGCTGCGGCGCGGCGGGCGCGGCTCTGCTCGCGTCGGCATGTGCGGCACTTCCGAGTGCCGTTCGGGGCCCGGTAGGTGTTTGCCTCGTCGTAGGCGTGGCCGACCGGGCATGCGCGTACGGCGGCGCGGCGGGCGACGTGGTTCGAGCTGGCGAGGATGTTCTCGCGGTGCGTGACGGCGCGGAGGTGTGAGCGGCGGACGCACGCGCGGTTGCGGCAACGGTGGTCAACGTCCAGGGCGGTGGGTACCGGCTCGCCGTCGGCGAGTTCTACGGCGTACCGGTGGGCCTTGACGGTGTGGCCGTTGACCCAAAACGTGCCGTAGCCACGCTCGTTGGTGGCTCCGGTCCAGATCCAGCACCGGCCGTGCACGCCGCGTACGAGCGGAATCGGGCCGCCGCGGTCGACGTTTTGCTCGAACCGCTCGGCGGGTGTCGGGCGAGCCATCGCGTGCACCTCCGGATGTTCGGAGCCGGCTGGATGTGTCGTGCGTAAGTGAAGCTGTTTCGCTCGTGCGTGGAACGTATCACGGAGGGGCGCCCCTTGGGGGTTGCTGTGGGGGCGCCCCTGCTGGGGGTTATGCGGCGGTGGTGGTCGGCTGTGTGGCCGTCTGCGGGCCGCTCGGGGGGCTGGTCGGCTCGATGCTCCACCCTGCAGATTCGAGCGCGTGTGCGATGCGCTGGGAGGCTGCGCCGGGGCGGTTGAGCAGTTCGAGGGTGGTCGTGTCCTCAAGCGCGGCGCGGATGACGGCGAGGGCGGCGGGGGCGGTCATCGCTGCGCCCCGGTGATGTGGCGGGCACGCTGCCGGTGTTCGGGCCGGACGATGGCAGGCGGCTGCATGAGCGCGCAGGCATGGGTGCTGGCTTCGGCGGCGAGGCGGTGCTGGCGGCGCTGCTCGGCCGCGGCCTGCTGGGCGCGCTGCTCGGCCTCCTGGCGGGCCCGTTCGGCTGCCTCGGCGGCGGCCTGCTCGGCGAGCAGCGCGGGCCCGTCGAGTTCGTACAGGGTCCGCCACTCGAACCCGCGGGCGGCCTGCACGATGACGTACGCGCCCTGCTGGGCGAACGTGTCGGCCAGTCGTCGGGCCTGGGCGCGGTCGGTGGTCGTGCGGATCGCCGGGCGGTCGGGACGGGAGTCCCAACTCGCCTCGACCCGATAGAGCTTGCTGTTACGAGTGCGGTCGCCGCTGGCGGGCTTGCGGCGGTGCGGACGCTCGGGGTGCTTGCGGCGGTTCATGCGCTCTGCTCCTGTTGGGCGTGGTGGCGGGCGGTGGCGTCGTCGAGGCGGGAGGGGTGCGGCGCGGTGCGGGGCACGCCGCGGTGGTTGCGGCACGGCTTGTCGATGCGGGCCCGGCAGTAGCGGCACGGAACCGCGTACGGGTCCGGGCGGTCCTCGGCGGCCAGCCGCTCACGCTCGGCGCGTCGGGGCCGGTACTGGGCGAGGGCGGCGGCGGCCTCGGGCGGGATGCGGCGGCCGATGGCGGCGAGGCGGTCTCGCACTTCGGGCGCGGGCCCGCCGCTGGTCAACTCGCGGTGTGTCGAGGGGAGCGCGGCACCGGTGGCGACGGCCTGCCGGGTGCCGATCAGCTCGGCGCGCCACGCGGCGACGTTGTCCGGGTCGACGGCCGGTGTCGGGTCGGTGTGCCGGGCGAGGGCGGCGGCCTTGTGGGCGTGCCAGGGGCGGGAGATGTCCGACGGCTGGATGCGGTAGGGGTTGCGGGCGATGTAGTCGCGGGCGGTCTGGGCGGCGTCCCAGCCGTGGGCCTGGGCGGGCACGTCGGACAGCAAATCGCACCACTGGGCGAGGCGTTCCTCGGCGGCGGCCTGGTCCTCGACGTTCATGCGGGGGTCGAGGCGGACGACGTAGGCGAGCAGGGCGGCGACTTCGCGGGGGTTCACTGCTGGGCCTCCATGCGTGCGAGGGCGGCGGCGAGGTGGTCGGCGGATTGGGCGGCGCGCCCCTTGCGGGGCGCGGTGGGGTCGAGGGGGATTACGTCTGCGTCGGGGCCGGTGGGTGTCGACGGTGTGCCGGGGGCCGGGGCGGGCGGCAGGTCACGCCATGCGCGCAGGAAGTACCGGGCATGGGCCACGTTGCGGCGCTGGGCGGTGCGGGCGGCGTGGGCGGCGAGCATGTCGGCGCCGGACCGTTTCAGCAGGGCGTCGAGGGTGAACCACTCGGCCTCGGCGAGGTCCCAGCGGACGACGACGCCAGCGGCGGTCATCTGGTCGACCAGCGGGCGGGCGAAGGCGGGGATGTTCCCCGAGCTGAGGTCGCGCGGGTGCGCGTCCCTCACTCCTTCACTCACTCTCTCTATGGGTGCGTGATGGGGTCCGGTTTCCCGACCGCTAGCGGTCGGGTTTCCCGACCACAACGGGGGTTCGTCTTGATCGTGTTGCGGTCGGGATTCCGGACCGCTATCCGGGCCTGTAGCGGTCGAGTTTCCGGACCGCAAACCGGTAGTGGTCGGGTTTCCCGACCGCTCCTGTACCGGTCGGGAATCCGGACCGCTACGGCGGACGAAGTTGACGGCGCCCGGGAGCCGATAGAGGGCGGCGCGACTGCCGGCCGCGGGCTCGTCGACGACCAGCTCGCCGGACTCGCACGCGCGGCGCACGGCCTCGACCGTGGTGCCGCGGGAGCTGTTGAGCCGGCGCGTCAGCTCGGCCATGCCCACGCGGGCGGTTGCCTCGGGCCCGGTGACGGCGTCGGCCACCGCGAGCAGCAGCGTGCGGGTGTTGCCACGGCTGCGTGAGTGGTCCCACACCCACGCCTGAGCGTCGAGTGTCATGGGGTGTGCTCCTGTCTGGGGGGACGCCGGGGGCGAGGGGCGCGGCGGCTCTCCCTCGCCCCCGGGCGGGTTACGGGGCGGTTCAGGTGAAGCAGTAGCCGGAGTCGCAGGCGCCGTCGGCCTCGTCGAACATCGGCAGCACGTCGACGCCCTCGGGGATGGCCTCGCGCAGCGGGCGGCCGAACCGAGTCAGGAAGACGTGGTCCTTGCCGAGCACGTCGCGGCGCTCGTTCAGCAGCTCCTCAAGCTGGCACGACTTCTCGAACAGCTCTGGCTCGTCGCGGCGCTGGTCGTGCCAGGTCTCGGGCCGGTGGAACGGGCAGAACCAACACGACGATTTCGGCGGGACGGGCAAGCGGGCCTCGGCGATGATGCGGGCGCAGTCGATGCGGCGTAGCCCGAGGTCGAGCAGCGGATACTCGATGCGCTCGTGCGGCTCGGTGCGCCGGTTGTTCGCCCGGTGAATCTCGTCGACCGAGATGCCGATGCCGATGGTCGCCGGGTCGTCCTCGCTCGCGCCGCGGCGCTTCAACTCGCGGGCGATCACCTTGATTTTGAAGTCGGCCGTACACGAGCGGGTGCCGGGCGCGCCGTTGGACATGCGCACGGGAATCGGGAGCGATCGTGATCCTTCGCGGGTGAGGCGGCCGAGCAGTGTCTCGACGGTCCCGTCCCGCTTCACGCGGTCGAGGACGGCCAGCTCGACGCCGTGCTCGGCGGCGAACGGGCGTGCGTACTCCTCGACGTAACGGAGCGTCGCCGGGTTCTCGGAGTCATCTCCGACGTTCGCCATGAGGAACAGAGGGAAGTCGATGCGGCGCTGTGCGGCGAGAACGAGGAGCGCCGTCGACTGCACCCCGCCGCCGTAACTGATGGACCGGATAGGGGCGCTCACGCGCAAACCTCCTTCGAGGGGGCGCGGTAGGGGTGAGTGCGGGCGGGCTGGTGCTCGGCGTACCGCGGGCCGCACGGGTACGGGCGCACGGGTACGGCTCCGCACTGGGGGTTGCCGTGCTCACACACGGAAGGCTCGCAGTCGGCGCTCATGCGGCCACTCCCAACCGAGCGGCGATGCCAGCCCGGTGCAGCAGGTACCGAATCGCGTGCGCTGCCTGCGGCGGTACAACGCCGTTGCCGAGCGCTTTGAGCTGGGCGGGCCGGGTCAGTCCCGGCACGGCCGTGACGTGGCCAGCGGGGAGGCCCATCATCCACTCGACGACCCCTGGAGTCAGGCGGCCTCGATCGTCAGTTGGCCGGGGCGCGGGTCGCCCGGTGACGGCCTCCCAGCGGGCGATGGCCGGGCCGTACTGTCCCCACTCGACGGCTTTACCGGGAACGCGCTGAGCACAGTCTCGGGAAGATTCGCCTTCCCTTCCCGTACGCGTCGTTCCGTCGCTGCCGTCCGGGACACGGCGCCCTTCGCTCCGTCCAACGCTCGCGGTGTCGGTAGCAGGTGCTCGACTTCGTCCGCGAGCGTCGGCCCGTGCCCGCCCTCCCGGCGCTTGTCCGGGTGCTGGCTCCCGCCGTTCGTCGCGAGGTTCGTCGTCGGGGTCTTGAGCAACTGGACGACGGCCGGGAGCCCGTCCTCGTATCCGACGCCCTTGCTGTCCCTCGCCCTGGGCGTGGGCAGGTTCGCGACCCTCGCCCGAAGCGTGTCGTTCCGGTTCCCGTCCGGCGCTCCCGGCCCGTTCGCCTCGCTCGTCGTCGGGGTCGGCAGCAGGCCACGCGAGCAGGAATACGCGCTTTCGCTGGTGGGGGGCGAGTACGGCGGAAGCTGGTACGACTGCCCACTCCGCATCGAACCCGATGCCGGCCAAGTCGCCGAGTACGGCACCGAGAGCTCGAAGAGTCCCGGCGGTTCCGCCTTCATCCAAAGGCGTGCCGTCGGGTCCCACACCGCGAGCGGCAGGGGACGAGAGGAGACCGGGGACATTCTCGATCACAACCAATCGCGGACGCAGGGCGGATATGGCGCGGGCGACGTGAGCCCACAGGCCGGAACGCGTGCCCTCGGCGATGCCCGCACGCAGACCGGCGAGGCTCACGTCCTGGCAGGGGAAACCGGCCGTGAGGATGTCGACGGGCTCGACGGCCGACCAGTCAACGGCCGTGATGTCGCCATGATTCGGCACCTCGGGCCAGTGCTGCGCGAGGATGCGCGCGGCGTACTGGTGCCGGTCGTCGGGGTCGTACTGGCAGTGCCACGCCACCGACGCGCCGAGCACGTCGCATACCGCCATGTCCAAACCGCCGTATCCGGAGCACAGGGAACCGATGCGCGGGCCGTCGTCGACGGCGAGCTGTCCGGGCACGGCCGGCGGGGGCGGGCCGTCGAGCAGGCGGCGCGTGGCGTCGAGGTCGAGCGCGGTCGTCACGCGGCGCCCCCGTCCCCTGCGGTGATCGCCTGCATGTGCTCGGACAGCTCGCCCGAGCGCCACGCGTCGGCGACTGCGGCGCGGCCGGTCTTCTTCCACGTGATGCTGTGCGTCCGTGCGCTGGTGGGCTTCACCATCACGCCGGGCACTTCGTGCACTTCGCCCGTCTCGGGGTCGGCCCACTTCGCGGGTACCGGCTTACCGCCCTCGCCGAGCCCGAGACCGATCGCCTCCATCTCGGCGAGCAGTTCGGCGGCCTTCCACTGCCGGACCGTGCGCACGATGCGTGTCTCGGTCCAACGCTCGTCGGGGAAGGTGCTGCGCACCCACCGGGCGAACGCCTCGTCGTCGACCACGACGGGGCCGACCTTCCCCTTACGGAGTGAGAACGTGGCGACCTGCTCGCCGCTCGGCAGACTGGCGCCGATGCGCTCGGTGCCGTCGCGCTTCTCCGCAGCGTCGAGTCCGGCTTGCAGACGGGCGCGTACATCTTTCTTCGCGGCGGCGACGCGCTGCGCGAGCAGATCAAGGGCGGCGGCCTGCGCGGCCAGGTCCTTCAACGATGCGGCCGACTGCTGCTCGGCGGCCTGTGTGGTGGCGGCCGTCGCGGCGGCGGCGTCGGCGAACGCCTGCTCGCGCTCGGTGGTGTCGGTGGCGCTCACGCGGCGGCTCCCTTCGCGGCGTCGAGCAGGTCGTCGCGCATCTCGCGGAGCTGGGCGACGCTCGCGGCGGCGGGCTGGCACTGGAACCGGGCGGTGAACGCCTCGTCGGTCTCCTCGGGCGAGGCGAGACCGGCGTCGCGGGCGGCGTCGTACATCTCGCCGAGCGCGGCGGCGTGCTCCTGCTTCGCGGGCTCGCCCTGCCAACTCGTCTCGCCCGCGGCGTCGGTCACCTCGTCGGCGGCGGCCGGCTGGTGGCCCTTCGTCCACTGCATCGCCCGGCGCGGTGTGTCGGCGACGGCGCCGCGCTGCTGGCGCGGCTTGGCGCCGGGCTTGCTCGCGCCGATCTCGGCGAGTGCGGCGAGGTAGTCGGCCGGGGCCCCCTCGTCCTTGGCCTGCTTGTGCAGCGCGCGGACGGCGCTCACGTTGTCGGCGGCGCGCGCTTCGGCGAGGTAGTCGCGCGAGGGCCCGGTCGGCTGCTGCGGGGGCGGGTCCTGCTCCCACGGGCCCGGCTCGGCGCGGCGACTGCGGCGCGGCTGCTGCTCGGCCTGCTGCGGCGCCTCGTTCTCCGGGTGGTGGCGGTCGCCGTCGTCGATGCTGCGGCCGTCCACGGGAAGCATGAACAGCGTGAACAACAGGTACTTGAGCGCCGCGCTCTGTGCCTTGTTGGTGGCCTTGTCCGCGTAGTCGGACGCCTCCCCCGGTACGTCCGCGATCAGGCAGTCACCAGCCGGACCGTAGATGCGGTATCGCATCCGGATGACGGTGTGCGTCATCTTCTCGCCCCGGCGCTCCTGCCGGTGCGTAACGATGCTCGGCAGGATGAACACCCCGTGCTTCCGCAGAGGGCCCGCCATGGCGCTCATCACGTCGTCGATGCCGCGGAACTTGTAGTTCTGCTGCTGGTTCCGCTGGTTCTTCGCGACGGGCATCGCGTCGCCCATCACGGCGGCGAGGGCGGTGAACACCCGGGGTGCGTCGGCGGGGGCGCCCTCGGGTGCAGGCTCGTAGGTGGTGCCTGCGGGGCCGACGGGCAGGGGGGCGGCCTCGGCCGTCGGGGTGTCGGTGGCGGTCGTCATGCGTGGTGCTCCTGGTTGACGAGGTGCGCGCGGGCGGCGCGGGCGGTGAGTTCGTCGGCGAGGTCGAACGCCTCGCGCGGGGTGATGAGGTGATCGAGCACGGCCGGGGGCGGCAGCTCGCCGTACAGCGCATCGCGGGTGCCGTCGGCCTCGGCGCGGGACATGGCGCGGCCGTAGTCCGTGGCGTACGGGCTGCACTGGGCGTCGTCGGCCGCCTCGATGGCGTCGGCGTGTGCGGCCAGCAGCGCGGCGACGGTCTCGGGGTCGCGGGCGTAGGCGGCGGCGAGTTCGTCGAGCAGCACGTCGGACCGGTCGTCGGCGAGGCGCACGGCGAGGCCGTCGGCGGTGAGCTGCGGCCGGATCACAGCAGCTCCTCGGGCATCGTCGGCGCGTCGTCGGTGAGCTCGCCCGTGATGGCGTCGTAGACGTGCGGGCGCGACCAGTCGGCGTCGGGGAGCATCCGGCGCAGCAGGCCACGGGCGGCGCGGTGCGCGTCCCGGTCGGCCGAGATCGGGTGGCCGAGCGCGTCGTCGAGGGACACCCACACCTTGCGGCGCTGCTCGTCGTCGAGCTCGACCGTCACGGGGACGGTGCGAACGCGGGCGGTACCCGGGGCGATCTGGTCGAGCTGACGGGCGATGACGCCGATACGGGCGCGGTGCTTCTCGGCGTCGGTAGTCTGGTTCGTGGTCACGGCCGGTTGCCTTTCGTCGGGATGGTCGGTCGTGCAGGCCGCCCCAGCTCGCACCTGGGGCGGCCCTTTTGCTGTGTCTGGTCCGGCTCGCACCCGGGCCAGACGGGTTACGCGGCGGCGCGCTCGGGCGCCGGGGTCTGCTGGGCGCGCTGCTCGCGCTCCAAGCGGCGGAGAATCAGCTCGACGGCAGGGTCGAGGCGTCCGGCGGCGCGGTCGGCGTCGCGGCGGGCGCGGGCCCGGTCGAGCACGCGGCGGGCGTTGGCGTACGCCACCTCGCGGGGGATCACGTCGCCGGTCATGCTGCGGGGACCTCCTCAGCGCTGGGTTTCACCAACTGCGTGGCGGGCACGCCGTAGTGCCGCTCGACGAGTGCCGCTATGCGGCCGGACGGGGCGGTGCGTCCGTGCCACAGCCGCCACCCCGTATTGCGTGCAACCCCCAGGCGTCGTGAGAGGTCAGACGGTGTGACATCCCCCACCCCGCGTGCCGCATTCACAAGTAGGGCTCGGTCGTACATGGGCATTCCTTCGCTCCGTGGATGAACTTGTTTCTTCCACGCGTGGAACGTTAGCACGGTGATGGATCGTGCGTGAAGCGAAGGAACCGGGCGTTCGCCTGCGCGGTTCCTCCACACAAAACTGCAGATCTTCACAGGGCATATGCAGTTGACACGCGCTGACAGTCCACACAGAATCGGCTAAGTGTTCGAGCGATCACCCCAGGTAGCGGCCCAGTGATGCCAATGCGCCCTGCGCGCCTCTCGATGGCTGGTTCGCGCCCGTGCGGACCGATTCCGCGCGCGATATGTTCCACGCATGGAACACACCGACGACGCGCCCGACCAGCGCGCCCAATTCGCCGCATGGCTCCGCCAACAGATCAACCGGCGCGGCTACAACCTCGACCAGCGCGGCGAGCAGGCCCGCTTTGCTCGTTACGCGGGCATCCCGGCCGGCACCCTGAGCCGACTACTGGCCGGCACCGCCACCCCGGACATTGCCACCCTGCGCCGTATCGCCACCGCACTCGACATCTCGCTCGGGCTCGTGCTCCTCCGCGCAGGCATCGCGACTGAGGAAGACCTCACCGTCACCAGCCGCACCGATGAGCCACCCCTCACACCGGAACGAGCCGCCGACGAGCTGGGCATTCATGAACCCGCTGCGCGCAGGGCGTTCATTGCCTCGGTCGAAGCGCTACGCACACCGCCCGCCGACGACGAGAGCGGGTGACTGATCTCTGGGAGCCGCTCTATGGCAAAAGCAACCGTCGCAACCGCCGCCCTGGCCGTCGCCGCCGTCGCCCTCGTACGGCAGGCACGACAGCGCGAGGCACGCGACGCCGCCACCTACCGGGCTGGCTACCTCGACGCACTCCGCGACGTACGCCGCGGACTCCTCGACACCCACAGCGAGCCGGAGAACTGACCGCGCCACCGACCACGGGCGACGCGATCCCATGCGCCCGACATCCCTTATCCACACACGGGAGGAGTAGGAGCACGTGACCATTACGCAGGCATGGCCTGCAACATTCGACGGCCCGGAGGCACGCGAGCCGTTCATCGGGTACATACGTGTCAGCACGTGGAAAGAAGAGAAGATCTCCCCGGAGCTGCAAGAGACAGCCCTGCGCCAGTGGGCGGCCCGCACCGGCCGCCGCCTGCTGGAGCCGCTGACGTACGACCTCGACGCCACCGGCCGCAACTTCAACCGCAAGATCATGCGCGACATTGAGCGCGTCGAAGCGGGCGAGGCGCGCGGAATCGCCGTATGGCGCTACTCCCGATTCGGCCGTAACAGGAACGGAAACCACACCAACCTCGCGAGGCTCGAATCGGTCGGGGGACGGCTGGAGTCAGCCACAGAACCCGTAGACGCCTCCACCGCGGTCGGCCGCTTCCAGCGCGGCATGATCATGGAGTTCAGCGCGTACGAATCCGACCGCGCCGGCGAGCAGTGGATCGAAACCATGGACCACCGCCGCACGCTCGGGGTGCCCTCAACCGGTCGCCCGCGATTCGGCTACATATGGCACCCACGACGAGTACCCAACGCCAAGGGAGGGTGGACAGTCCAAGAGGAGCGCTACGAAATCGACTCCGACCTCGGACCGGTCGCCGCCGACCTGTACCTGCGGTACGTCGACGGTTGCCCCTTCTACGCCCTGACTGCATGGCTGAACGGGCACGGCTACGTCACGACGCGCGGCAACCTGTGGACCGAGCAGAGTCTCATCCACTACCTCGACAGTGGATTCGGCGCCGGCCTCCTGCGTGTCCATGACCGGCGCTGCGGATGCAAGCGGGGGCGCAACGGCCGGTGCCCCAATCACCTCTTCATCCAGGGCGCACACGAGGAACTGATCGAGTACAGCGTGTGGGAGGAGTACCAGAAGCGCCGCCGAGAGGTGCGCTCAACGCCTCCCCGTTCACGCAACCCGCAGCATCCCCTCTCCAACCTCGCCCGGTGCGGCAATGGATGCCGCGGCACAGCGACTCTGTCATCAGCCGAACGCAAGGGCGAGGACGGCAACACGCACACGGTTCGCGGATACGCGTACCAGTGCGGACGGAGAGGCGCCACGGGCACACACGGCTGCGCCGGAGTCTGGGCCAAACGCGAGGACGTAGAGGAACAGGTACTCGCGTGGGTGGAGCGCGAGGTCGCCCCAGGCGTCGACAACGCTCCCAGTACTCCCCAGCAACGTCTCGCACTGGAAAAGCGTCAGCGAGCAGCGGCCGACTACGCCCACTTGCAAGCCGAGGTGGACAAGTACGCTACCGCGCTCGCACGGCTGCGAGCCGAGCACGCAATCGACCCAGCCGAATGGGGCGAGGGAGAGTACGAAGCCGCGCGGGATCGCATCCAGCAGAAGAAGAGAGCAGCCGAGCGCGCACTCGACCGCGTCGCGGCTGTCACGGTTCTGCCGGACCCTGCGGAGTTTCGGCCGGTGCTGGTCGGCTTGGTCGAGGAATGGGCGACGCTCAATACGGAAGAGAAGAACGCACTCCTGAAACAGGTCATACGCCGGGTCGCCTTGGTCCGGCGCCCCAGCGGCGGTGTTGAGGCCGTCGTACACCCGGTGTGGGAGCCGGACCCATGGGACGACACCCGAGCGGAGGCTTCCGCCGCATAAGGTGCGGAGCATGCGCGTACCAATGAGGAGCATGTTTTGCACAAGGTGAGCACAGTGAACGTCAATGGGCTGCGGGCGGCGGCCAAGAAGGGCTACGCGGAGTGGCTGGCGACCACTGAGGCGGATGTCGTCTGTTTGCAGGAGGTGCGCGCGGAGCCCGAGCAGCTGCCCGAGGCGGTGCGGGAGCCCGAGGGCTGGCATGCCTTCTGGGCACCGTCCTCCGCGAAGGGCCGGGCCGGTGTGGCCCTGCTCACCCGTCGGGAGCCGGACAGTGTGCGCGTGGGGTTCGGCGAGGCCGAGTTCGAGGCGTCGGGGCGCTATGTGGAGGCGGACCTGCCCGGCGTGACCGTCGCGAGCCTCTATCTGCCCTCGGGGGAGGTCGGTACCGAGCGGCAGGACGAGAAGGAGCGCTTCATGGCCGCGTTCCTGCCCTACCTGTGCGACCTGCGCGAGCGTGCCGCGGCGGCCGGGCGCGAGGTGCTGGTCTGCGGCGACTGGAACATCGCCCACCAGGAGGCCGACCTGAAGAACTGGCGCGGCAACAAGAAGAGCTCCGGGTTCCTGCCCGAGGAGCGCGCCTGGCTCTCCCGGGTCTTCGACCCGGCCGACGGCGGCTATGCGGATGTGGTCCGTTCGCTCCACCCGGACGTGGCAGGCCCGTACTCGTGGTGGTCCTACCGCGGCCGCGCGTTCGACAACGACACGGGCTGGCGGATCGACTACCACGTCTCCACGCCCGGGCTGGCCGGCCGGGCGGTGAAGGCGTACGTCGAGCGGGCCGCCACCCACGCGGAGCGGTGGAGCGACCACGCGCCGGTGACGGTCGACTTCGGGCCCTGAGGGGCTCGGGCCCTCGCAGAGCACCTCGGGCACCTCTGGCGCCTCGGGCACCTCTGGGACTTTTGGGCTGGGCGCCTCAGTGCGCCTTCTCGGGTGTCTCTGGACGCCTCTGGCACCTCCAGGAGCGTCCGGGGCGCCTCCAGACCCCCCGGAGGCCCGGCCCGGGCTCCGGGGCCTTCTGGAGCCCGGCGCAGGCTCTGACAGACGGGCTCCGAGGGCGGCGCCGGGTGCGGGGGCGGACCGGGGAGGTGTGCGGCTGCCGTGGTCTTGTGCCGGTGGCCGGGCGAGGGCCACCGTGGAGCCGGGCGGGGCGAGGGGCCCTGCCGCCCCAGGGGGAGGCCGCCATGGACGCTGGAGTCGGACCCGGTGCCGTTGTTCTGCCCGCCGCCCGGATCGGTGAAGGGCCGCACCATGTGATCGCCGTGCACGGCTGGTTCGCCGACCGGCGGGCGTACGCGCCCGTCTTCGATGTGCTCGATCGCGCCTCGTTCAGCTACGCCGTCCCCGACCTGCGCGGCTACGGCGAGGCACGCGACATACCCGGAGCCTGGACGACAGGCGAGGCCGCCGGGGACATCCTCGCGCTGGCCGACGCGCTCGGCTGGGAGCGGTTCTCGCTGGTGGGGCACTCGATGGGCGCTGCCGTCATCCAGCGAGTCGTGCTCGCGGCCCCGGAGCGGGTGCGCCGGATGGTGGGGATCGCGCCGGTGCCCGCGAGCGGGGTGCCGCTGCGGGGCGAACAGTGGGAGCTGTTCGCGCAGGCCGCGCAGCGCCCGGCCAACCGGAGGGCGATCATCGATCTGAGTACGGGCAACCGGCGCCCCGACGCCTGGCTGGACCTCATGGTCGAACGGTCGCTCTCGTGCACGGACCCGGAGGCCTTCCGCGCCTGGCTGGACTCGTGGGCGCTGGAGGACTTCCACGAGCAGGTGCGCGACTGCCGGGTGCCGGTACGGCTGGTGGTGGGGGACGGTGACCCGGTGCTGTCGGCGGAAGTGGTGCGCACGACCTGGCTGCGCTGGTACTCGGCAGCCGAGCTGGTGGAGGTGCCCGCCGCGGGGCACTATCCACTCGACGAGACGCCGTTGGAGACGGTGCGTGCTGTGGAGGACTTCCTCCGCGCCGAGGACGGGACGCGCGACGGCGGGCTCCGTGCGGAGGGCGAGACCCGTGCGGAGGACGGGCCCTGCGCAGAACGGGAGCCCCTCTCGGAGGCCGGGCCCCGTGCGGAGGGTGGCGTGGGATGAGCGCAGCGCCCGAAGCCGTCCCGGCCTCGCCCGACGTGGATGTGTTCGATCCGCGCCGCTACGCCGCGGGCCTGCCGCACGAGGCGTTCCGTGCGCTGCGGGACGGGAATCCCGTCGCCTGGCAGGAGGAGTACGAGGTGCTGGGCTGGCCCGCCGGGCCGGGGTTCTGGGCGGTGACGCGGCACGCGGACGTGCTGCGGGTGCTGCGCTCGCCCGCCGAGTTCTCCTCCTGGGAGGGGGCCACCCAGATCCGTGATCCGGACCCGGAGGACCTGCCGTTCATCCGCCGGATGATGCTCAACCAGGACCCGCCCGCGCATCACCGGCTGCGCACGCTGGTCAGCCGGGCCTTCACGCGGCGCCGGGTGGAGCGGTTCGAGGCGGATGTACGGGCACGGGCGCGGCGCTCGCTGGCGGCGGCGCGCGAAGAGGCGCGCGAGCGGGGGTGCTGTGATCTGGTGGCCGCCGTCACCGACGACTTCGCGCTGCTGAACCTCGCCGACCTGCTGGGCGTACCGGCCGGGGACCGGAAGCTGCTGCTGGAGTGGACCGAGCGGATCATCGGGTACCAGGACCCGGACCAGGCCGTCACGGTGCTCGGTCCGGACGGGCGCCCGGCCAACCCGCGCTCGCCCGCCATGCTGCGGGAGATGTTCGACTACGCGCGCCGGCTGGCTGCGTACAAGCGCGCACATCCGGCGGACGATGTGATGACGGCACTCGCCCATGAGCTGACCGGTGCCGAGCTGGAGATGTTCTTCTTCCTGCTGACCGTCGCGGGCAACGACACTGTGCGCAGCGCGGCACCCGGCGGGCTGCTCGCACTGGCGGAACATCCCGCAGCGCAGCGCACCATGCGCGACCTGGTGCGGCGGGGGGACATCGGTGCGCAGTCCCTCGCGGTCGAGGAGCTGCTTCGCTGGCACACCCCGGTGCTCAGTTTCCGGCGCACCGCGGTGCGAGATCTCCAGCTGTCGTCACGTCGCATCAGTGCCGGGGAAAAGGTGGTCGTCTTCCACGCCTCGGCCAACTTCGACGAGCGGGTCTTCGACGTGCCGCACACCCTGGACCTGGCCCGTACGCCCAATCCGCACGTGGCGTTCGGCGAGGGGCCGCATGTGTGCCTGGGCGCCCACTTCGCACGTCTCCAGCTGCGCGTCCTGTACCAGGAGGCGGCCCGGCAACTGCCGCCTTACGAGCTGTTGCCGCCGTCCGAGCGGGTGCCGGGCGCCCGGGGGGAGGTGCGCCGTCTAGTCTCCAACTTCATCCACGGCGTCAAGGCCCTCCCCGTCCGGACGGTCGGCTAGCCACTCCTCCAGTTCGGCGCGTACCCGCCGGTCCAGGGCGAGGCCGAGTTCCGCCTCGACGATCTGCTTGGCCACGGGAGCCACCCGGGCGAGCAGTGTGTTGAGCTCCGCCGGGTCGGTGGACTGCTGCGCGGGCAGCAGGTGGGAGCGGAGCAGGCGGGCGAAGGTGGCGGCTATCTCGTCCGTCTGGGCGCGCAGTTCACGGCCCGCCTCCAGGACGACCGCCAGCGGGATGCCCTTGGCGACCAGTTCGGCGGAGCCCTCCAGCAGTCGGCGGCTGGTGTGGACGAACTCGTCACCGTCGATGGCCACATAGCCGAGGTCCAGGGAAGCGGCCAGGTTGTCGACGGTCACCTCGCCCTTGAAGTAGTCGGCGAGCTCCTCGGGGGTGAGCCGGACGGGGGTCTCCTCGGAGAAGGGGGTGACCACCGAGCTGTCCAGCCCCATGACCTCGGCGGCCGAGCGGACGTCGCGGCCCTTCTCGAAGGCGTCGAGCAGGTCGGCGATACCGCCCAGGGTGTGGCCCCGGGCCAGCAGCGCGGTGATGCTGCGCAGCCGCGCCAGGTGGTGCTCGTCGTACCAGGCGATGCGGCCCTCGCGGCGAGGGGGCGGGAGCAGTTTGCGCTCGCGGTAGAAGCGCAGGGTGCGGGTGGTGATGCCGGCGGCCTCCGCCAGCTCGTGTGCGCGGAACTCCCGCTTCCCGGGCGCGGACTCGCCCTGGTGCGCTGCCGTCTCGTCCTGGTGCGCAGCCGTCTCGCGCCGGTGCGCCTGTCCGTCGGCTCTGTGCTGCTGCTTCCTGCTCGCCACGTGACCAGCCTAGGCGTCCGGCCGGCCCCGGCACTCCGGTGCAACCGTCGGTAACTTTCCTCGCGCCGACCCCTACCCATGAGTATTCCGCTGCTCTACTCTCGTGACCGTGCCAGTGATTACTGGCACGGTTGTGGGTCCGAAAGCGCAGCCACACGAGCCCAGCCACACAAGCGCAGTCACGTAAGCGCAGCACGCGACAGATCCCGGGAGGCGGCGGCATGGCGGCCGAGTACGAGCAGGAGCACGTAAGGGTGGCGGTGATCGGTACCGGATTCGGCGGCCTGGGGGCCGCTGTCCGGCTGCGCCGCGCGGGGGTGACGGACTTCGTCCTCCTGGAGCGCAGGGATGCCGTCGGCGGCACCTGGCACGACAACACCTATCCGGGATGCGCCTGTGACATCCCCTCCCACCTGTACTCGTTCTCCTTCGCACCCAACGCGGAGTGGCCGCGCAGCTTCTCGCCCCAGCCGGACATCCACGCGTATCTGGAGCGGGTCGCCGACACCTTCGGACTGCGGCAGCACATCCGCTTCAACACCGAGGTGCAGCAGATGAGCTGGGACGCGGAGGAGCTGCACTGGCGGGTGGAGACCTCGGCGGGCACACTGACGGCCGATGTCGTGGTCTCCGCCACCGGACCGCTGTCCGAGCCCAAGCTGCCGGACGTCCCAGGGCTGGACTCCTTCGAGGGCAAGGTCTTCCACTCGGCGACCTGGGACCACGACTACGACCTGCGCGGCAAGCGGGTGGCCGTCATCGGCACCGGGGCCTCGGCCATCCAGATCATCCCCGCCATCCAGCCGGTCGTCGGCGAGCTGACCGTCTTCCAGCGCACCCCGGCATGGGTGCTGCCGCGCGGCGACCGCCGGATCAGCAGGGCCGAACGGAAGCTGCACGCCCGCTTCCCCGCCACCCAGAAGCTGCGCCGCTTCGCGCTGTGGGGCGTACGGGAGCTGGAGACGCAGGTCTTCGCCAACTATCCGAAACTGCTCCCTGCCGTGGAGCAGGTCTCCAAGCTGCACATGAAGCGGGCCGTCAAGGACCCCGGGCTGCGCCGCAAGCTGACACCCGACTACCGCGTCGGCTGCAAGCGCACGCTGCTGTCGGACGACTACTATCCGGCGCTCGCCCAGCCCAACACGCATGTCATCGACTCCGGGCTGAAGGAGATCCGCGGCAACACGCTGGTCTCGGCGGACGGCCGGGAGGCGGAGGTCGACGCGGTGGTCTTCTGCAGCGGCTTCCACGTCTCCGACATGCCCGTCGCCCGCCTCGTCAAGGGGGCGGACGGCCAGACGCTGGCCGAGTCGTGGGCCGGGGACGGGATGAACGCGCTGCGCGGGACGACCACCACGGGGTTCCCCAACTTCCTGTTCATCATCGGCCCCAACACCGGTCTGGGCACCAGCTCGATGGTGTTGATCATCGAGGCACAGCTCAACTACCTGATCGACTACGTGCGCAAGCTGGACACCCTCGGCGGCGGCGACAAGGTCGCGCTGGACGTACGGCCCATCGCACAGCACACCTACAACGCCAAACTGCGCGAACGCATCAAGTCCAGCGTGTGGGAGACCGGCTGTACGAGCTGGTATCTGGACGCACAGGGGCGGCCGGTGGCCGTGTGGCCCGGCACCACAGCGGAGTTCCGCAAGGTGACCCGTGAGGTGTGGCTGGAGGAGTACGAGGTGCTGCGCGGGCCGCACGGTGGCGGGACCGCCGGGGCGGGTGCCGCGCGCAGCGCGGCGCCGCTGCTCACCGGGACGGTCGGCAGGGGAGCAGCCACCGACGCCTTCCACACCGCTGGGGACCTGCCCTCCGCCGTGGGGGAGGACGCGCGATGAGCCGCATCGCCGCCACCACAGGCCCCCGCAAGGGACTCACCGGGCGCTATGCGCCGCCCGCGCCCGCGCGCGAGCTGACCGCGCGCTCCGGGGACGGAGTGCGTTTCCCCGTCGAGGTGCACGGCCGCGCCGACGACCCGGCCGTCGTCCTCGCACACGGCTGGACCTGCTCGACGCTGTTCTGGGCGCCCGTCATCCGCGAACTGACCGCGAGCGGCCACCGCGTCGTCGTCTACGACCAGCGCGGGCACGGCCGCAGCCCGGCCGCCGCCGCGCCCATGGCCTACAGCACAGCCATGCTCGCCGACGACCTGTGCGCCGTACTGGACGCGGCGCTGGAGCCGGGCGAACGGGCCGTCATCGGCGGCCACTCCATGGGCGGTATGACTCTCATGGCGGCGGCCGGCAGGAGGCAACTGCGCGAGCACGGCGCCGCGCTGCTGCTGTGCAGCACCGGCGCCGAGCAGCTGACCGGGCAGGCCCGGGTGCTGCCGTTCCGCTCCGAGCGCCTGCGAGCTGTCGCGCACCGGGCGCTGCTGGGCTCGGCGGCGCCGCTGGGCCCCGTCACTGCGCTGACCCGGAAGGCCCTCGCGTACGGCACGCTCGGGCCGGCCCCCGATCCGGCGGCCGTCGAGGCGACGGCGCGCATCGTGCACGCCTGTCCGCGGCGCGTCAGGTCGGCGTGGGGCGGAGTGCTGGCCGGGCTCGACCTGGCGGTCAACGTGCCGCGGCTGGACGTGCCCACGGCGGTCGTCATCGGCACGCACGACCGCCTCACCCCGCTCCCGCACGCCCACCGGCTGGCGGCCGCACTGCCGCACTGCGCGGGAGTGCACGAACTGGAGCGGCGCGGGCACATGACGCCGCTGGAGGAGCCGGAGACGGTCAGCGGGGTGCTCGCGGGGCTCGCAGGGGACCATCTCGCCGCCACGGCCGAGGACATGCACGAGGACATGAGGGAGCGGAGCGCATGAGCAGGGTCGGTCTGGAGGGTCAGGTCGCCGTCATCACCGGCGCGGCGAGGGGCGTGGGGGCGCTACTGGCCCGGAAGATGTCCGCGCGCGGGGCGAAGATCGCGCTCGTCGGCCTGGAACCGGACGAGCTGAAGCGGGTCAGCGCATCACTGCACACCGACTCGGCGTACTGGCACGCCGACGTCACCGACCACGAGGCCATGGCCGAGGTCGCCCGCGAGGTCAAGGAGCACTTCGGGAAGGTCGACATCACCGTCGCCAACGCCGGGGTCGCCACCGGAGGCCCCTTCATGGACTCCGACCCGGTGGCCTGGCGCCGGGTGATCGAGGTCAATCTGATCGGCGGGGCCGTCACCGGGCGCGCGTTCCTGCCCGTACTGGAGGAGTCGCGCGGCTACTTCCTCCAGATCGCCTCCCTCGCGGCCATCACACCGGCACCCATGATGACGGCGTACTGCGCCTCAAAGTCCGGCGTCGAGGCCTTCGCGCACAGCCTGCGCGCCGAGGTCGGCTACAAGGGTGTGGGCGTCGGCGTCGGCTATCTGAGCTGGACCGACACCGACATGGTGCGCGGCGCCGACGCGGACGAGGTGATGCGGGACGTACGGCAGCGGCTCCCGTGGCCCACGAACAAGACGTATCCGCTCGGGCCGGCCGTTGACCGGATCGTCGCGGGGATAGAGCGCCGGGCCCCGCATGTGTACGGGCAGTGGTGGCTGCGCGGGATGCAGGCTCTGCGGGGCTACTTGCCGCCGCTGATCGGTGGCCCTCTGGGCCAGCGCGAGATGAGAGCTGTCGCCCCTCGGATCGAGGCCGCGGGAGGGCTCTCGATGGGGCTCGTCGGCGCGGGCGGCGAGGCGGACGAAAAGGCGCGCGCCGTGCGGTGAGGCTTGCCCCGCATGGGGTGCTGCGCTTGCCCACCCTGTTCCCCCAGACTCCGTCCGGGAGGTACCCCCAGGGCGCAGACTGCCCAAGCGCAAGAGGTTCCCTTTCAGGGGCGCGGGGAACTGCTCCCCCAGCCTTCGGCCGGGAGGTGCCCCCAAGCCACAACGCAGCCGCAGTCCGCGACGCGCAGCAAGGGGCACCCTCTCGGCGAGGAAGAGGGTGCCCTCATCGGCGGCGCACCGCGTCAGCGGTTCTTGTCCTTCCAGTCCTGGGCGCGCTGCTGGGCCTTGTCCTTCAGCTCCTGCGCCTTCTCGCGGGCGTCCTGGCCGCCGCCGCCGCGCTGCTTGCCGCCGGACTGCTGTTCCTTCTTCTCCTTGCCCTTGTGCCGAAGCTGCTCGGCCTTGGACTTGAACTGGTCTGCGATGCCCATCGTCACTCCTTCGGAGGTGTCGGAAGTGTCTCCTCACGGGCACTTTCCACCCTGCCACGCCACGGCATAACCCGCATTCCGCACCAAAAGGTGCGGAATGGGGTGGATCAGTAACGCGGGGGAAGCGGCGGACGGGACCGGTCGGGTGCGTCCCGGTAGTCGGGCGGCGTCCGTGCCGGGTGCCTCTCCAGCAGGTCGAGGGCGGTGGTCACGGCGGTGCCCAGCACGGAGCTGCGGCCCTCGGCCCAGTCAAGCGGGGTGCGCAGCACCTCGATGTCGGGCTCCACGCCGCGGTTCTCCACCGACCATCCGTAGCCCTCGAACCAGGCGGCGTTCATCGGCACCGTGATCACCGTGCCGTCCCCGAGCCGGTGCCGTCCCGTCATGCCGACGACCCCGCCCCAGGTCCGGGCGCCGACGACCGGGCCCAGCCCCAGCAGCCGGAACGCGGCGATGATCATGTCTCCGTCGGAGGCAGTGGCCTCGTCGGCGACGGCGACCACCGGGCCGCGCGGCGCGTTGCTGGTGTAGGTGACCGGCTGCGCGTCGCGGGTGAGGTCCCAGCCCAGGATGGTGCGGGTGAGCTTCTCCAGGACGAGCTCGCTGATGTGTCCGCCCGCGTTGCCCCGTACGTCCACGATCAGCGCGGGCCGGGAGATCTCCAGGCGCAGGTCCCGGTTGAACTGCGCCCAGCCGGAGCCGCCCATGTCGGGGATGTGCAGATAGCCGCACTTGCCGTCGCTCAGTTCGCGGACGACGTCCCGGCGGCGGGCCACCCAGTCCTGGTAGCGCAGCGGGCGTTCGTCGATCAGTGGGACGGCGGCGACCCGGGGCGGCCCCGCCTGCCGGAGCGTCAGCTCCACGGTGGTGCCGCCGGCGGCGGCCAGCAGTGGCGCGGGGCCGCTGTAGGAGTCGACCGGCCGCGCGTCCACGTGGGTGAGCACGGCGCCCTCCCGTACCGGCGATCCGGCGAGCGGGGAGCGGGCCCGGGAGTCGGAGGAGTTGCCCGGCAGGATGCGGGCGATCTGCCAGTCGCCCTCGGGGGTGTGGATCAGGTCGGCGCCCAGGAAGCCGATGGGCCGCTGGTAGTGCGGCGGGCCCTCGTCGCGCCGTGCGGGGGTGACGTAGGCGTGCGAGGTGCCGAGTTCGCCGAGCACCTCGCGCAGCAGGTCGGCGAACTCGTCGGGCGAGGCGACGCGTTCGACCAGGGGGCGGTACTGGTCGAGGATCGCCTCCCAGTCGATACCGCTCATCCCCGGGTCCCAGAAGTACGCCTTGATCAGCCGCCCGGCCTCCTCGTACGCCTGTCGCCACTCGGCCGCCGGGTCGACGTCGTGCAGGATGCGGCGCAGGTCGATGTAGGTGGTGGTGTCGGAGTCGGCCTGCTGGTCGGCCGGGATCACCCGCAGCAGCCCCTCGTCGTTGACGACCAGCCGGGTGCCGTCGCCGCTGGGCGCGAACCAGTCGATGTCGCTGGTGAGTTCGGTGCGCTTGGCGGTCGTCAGATCGAAGTGTTCGAGCGTGGGGCGGCCCGAGGTGTCGGCCGGGTTGACGAACGTCTCGCCGAGCGCGCCGGAGATCGGGTACCGCAGCCAGATCAGTCCGCCTCCGGCGACCGGGCACAGCGCCGCGTACTTCGAGGCCGTCACCGGGAACGGGGTGACCCGGTTGGCGAGCCCCTCGGCCTCCACCAGCACCGAGGCGTCCGGACCCTCCTCCTCGCCGGCCGGGCGGTCCTGCGGGTCGAGCCCGCCCGCTGCCGGGCGCCCCTCCGGGGTCAGCGCGAACGGCGAGAGTGTCGCGGAGGAGAGCGGTACCAGATACGGGCGGCAGCCCAGCGGGAAGGACAGGTCGCCGGTGTGGACGTCGTAGACCGGGTCGAAGCCGCGCCAGGAGAGGAAGGCGAGGTAGCGCCCGTCGCGGGTGAAGACGGGCTGCTCGTCCTCGTACCGCCCGTCGGTGACGTCGAGTACGGTGCGCTCGCCCGCCGGCCCGGAAACGTCCTCGGCGACCTTGGCGATCCGGATGCAGGACAGCGACCTGCCCACCCCCGGGTGCGCCCAGGCGAGCCAGCGCGAGTCCGGCGAGAACGCCGGGTCGCGCACCGGCCCGTTGACGGACCGCACCACCTCGCTGATCGGCGCTTCCGGGACAGCCCGTTCCGCTTCGCCTGACTCGTCCCCGGCCGCGGTTCCGCCCACGTCGGACGCCTCGGCCACCTCGGGCACGTCCACAAGCAGCAGCCGCCCGTCGTGCGTCACCACGGCCAGCCGCTCCCCGGACGGCGAGGCGACCAGCTCCAGCACCCGCCCCAGCCGTCCGGCGGCGATCCGGTAGGCGGGCCGGGGGCTGGAGGCGCGGGGCAGGTCCGCGACCTCGACCGCGTCCTCGCCCTCCGCGTCGGTGACATACGCGATCCGCCCGGTGTCGCCCAGCATGGTGGGCAGCCGCACCCGCACCCCCGGGGTGTCCGCCAGCGCCCGCGCCGGGCCGTCGCGGTGGGTGAGCCAGTAGAGGCTGCCGCGTACGCCGACCGCGCTGGCCCGCCCGGTGGGATCCACGGCCAGCGCGTTCACATGGGCGGCCGCGGGCACCTGGTGGGGGCGCCGGCCCGCGCGCTGGCCGCCCAGGCGGACATCGAGCCGCTGGGGGCGTGCGGTGTGGGAGAAGTCGTCGACCAGCCACAGCTCGCCGGCGCACTGGTAGACCACCCGCCGCCCGTCGGTGGCCGCGTGCCGGGCGTAGAAGGCGTCGTGGTCGGTGTGGCGGCGCAGGTCGGTGCCGTCGGGGCGGCAGGAGTAGAGGTTGCCGACGCCCTCGTGGTCGGAGAGGAAGGCGATCCGGTCGCCCACCAGCATCACCGAGTCCAGATGCCCGTCCAGGTCCGGCAGCAGCCGCTCGCCCTGGAGCCACATCCGCCCCATGGCGCCGCCCCGGTACCGCTTCCAGCTCGCGGGCTCGTGCGGCGGTGTTCCGGTCAGCAGCAGGGTGCGCCGCTCGCCCTCCTGCTCGGCCACGGCGATGTCCGAGACCGGCCCCCACGGCAGTCTGCTGCCCGGGCAGGAGGCGTCGGGACGGTCGGCGGGCGGGCCGTCGGGGCCGTCGACGGGGATGCGGTAGGCCCAGGCACGGTGGGCGAACGGCTCCCCGTGCGAGGCCACCGCCAGCACATCGCCCTCCGGGGTCCAGCCGCGCACCCTGGTGTCGGTCGCGCCCCAGTACGTCAGCTGCCGTGCCGGGCCGCCCGCTGCGGAGACCAGATGAACCTCCGGGTCAAGGCTGCGCCAGGTGGTGAAGGCGATACGCCGTCCGTCGGGGGAGAAGCGGGGGTGGCTGATCCGGGTGCGGTCCACGGTCAGCCGCCAGGCCCGCCCGGACTGCTGACCCGCGTCGGGCAGGGGGACGGCCCACAGGTCGTCCTCGGCTGCGAAGCAGAGCAGATCGCCGTGCAGGTGCGGAAAGCGGAGATACGCGCCGTCGTCGGTCATCTATTCCATGTTTCGCGTGGATTTGCACCCAAGCAAGTTGTGACGTGTCCCTCATTTTCGGGCCCCCACTCACCCTGCGAGTGCGAGCCGGCGTCGATTGACATGAGCTCTCATTGCCGGGCCGCGGCACCTCCCCGCCGTGCTCCCTCGGTTCCCGACGCTGTAGCTGCTCTGCGCCACCCCCCGACTGTGCCATCCGTCCGACTGTCCGACCTCGAGACCGGAGAACCTCTCTCGTGGCCACCTTCCTGTACAAGATCGGCAGACTCGCCTTCCGGCGCCGCCGTATCGTCGCCCTGATATGGGTGGCGCTGCTGGCGGCCGCCATAGGTGGCGCGTCCACCGCCTCCAGTCCGCCCGACGACGACTTCGCGCTGCCCGGCACCCAGGCTCAGAAGGCCTTCGACCTGCTGGAAGAGCGCTTCCCCGGTGCCAACGCCGAAGGCGCCACCGCCCGTATGGTCTTCCGCGCGCCCACCGGCGAGAAGATCACCGCCGCCGAGAACAAGGCGGCCGTCCAGGAGGCGCGCAAGGAGCTGAGCGGCGGCCAGGCCGCGGGCGTCTCCGACCCGTTCGCGAAGAACAGCGGGGCGATCAGCAAGGACGGCAGCATCGCCTACGCCTCGGTGACCTACAAGGTCCCGGCGCAGGAGATCACCGACAAGACCCGCGAGGGCATCAAGGACGCCGCCAAGGACGCCCGCGCCACCGGTCTGACGGTGGAGACCGGCGGTGACGCGCTCCTGGTCGAGCCCGAGATGGGCAACGCCGAGATCATCGGCATCGGTGTCGCCGCAGTCGTGCTGATCCTCACCTTCGGCTCGCTGATCGCGGCCGGGCTGCCGCTGATCACGGCGCTGATCGGGGTGATGATCGGCATCTCCTCGATCACCGCGCTCGGCGCCACCCTCGGGCTGTCGGCCAACACCACCACGCTGGCCATGATGATCGGCCTCGCGGTCGGTATCGACTACGCGCTGTTCATCGCCTCCCGCTACCGCGCCGAGCTGACCGAGGGCCGGGAACGCGAGGAGGCGGCGGGCCGCGCCGTCGGAACCGCCGGCTCCGCCGTGGTCTTCGCCGGTCTGACCGTGGTGATTGCGCTCGTCGGGCTCTCCGTCGTCAACATCCCGGTCCTCACCAAGATGGGCATGGCCGCGGCCGGCACCGTGGTCATCGCGGTGCTGGTGGCGCTCACGCTGGTGCCAGCGGCGCTCGGCATGGTCGGCAAGCGGATCTTCGGCCGCCGGGTGCGCAAGGCCAACCCCGCCACCGGGGTGCCGCCGGCTGCGGACGCCGAGGGCCAGCGCCCCAAGGCCGGGGCCCGCTGGGCGAGCTTCGTGCTGCGCCGCCCGATCCTGGTGCTGGTCACCGCCGTACTGGCGCTCGGCACCCTGGCGCTGCCCGTCGGCGCCATGAAGCTGGGCCTGCCCGACGAGGGCAACCAGCCGGAGAGCACCACCCAGCGCAAGGCGTACGACATGCTCTCCGACGGCTTCGGCGCGGGCTTCAACGGTCCGCTGATGGCCGTGGCCGATCTGAAGGGCGCCGACGACCCGCAGGCCGCTGCCGCCGAGATCCAGAAGCGGCTGCAGAAGGTGGACGGCGTCGTCGCCGTCACCCCGGCGCAGCCGAACAAGAAGCAGTGGGACGCCGCTGACACCGCCACGCTGACCGCCATCCCGAAGTACGGCCCCAGCGACGCGCGCACCGAGGACATCGTGCACGACATCCGGGACCAGTCGGACGCGATCGAGAAGAAGACCGGCGCCACTCTGCTGGTCACCGGCGCCACCGCGGTCGCCATCGACTTCTCGCAGGTCATGAACGACGCCCTGGTGCCGTATCTGGCCCTGGTCGTGGGTCTGGCGTTCGTACTGCTGATGCTGGTCTTCCGCTCGGTCCTGGTGCCGCTCAAGGCGGCCCTGGGCTTCCTGCTGTCGGTGCTGGCGGCGCTGGGCGCCGTGGTGGCGGTCTTCCAGTGGGGCTGGCTGGCCGGCCTCCTCGGTGTCGAACAGACCGGGCCGATCATGAGCATGATGCCGATCTTCATGATCGGCGTGATCTTCGGGCTCGCGATGGACTACGAGGTCTTCCTGGTGACGCGGATGCGCGAGGCGTATGTGCACGGGGAGAAGCCCGGTCAGGCCATCGTCAGCGGGTTCCGGCTGGGCGCGCGGGTGGTCACCGCCGCCGGCGTCATCATGATCAGTGTGTTCGCCGGGTTCATCGGCTCCTCCGAATCCATGATCAAGATGATGGGCTTCGGCCTCGCCATCGCCATCCTCTTCGACGCGTTCGTGGTGCGGATGGCCATCGTTCCCGCGGTGCTCGCGCTGCTGGGCCACCGCGCCTGGTGGCTGCCGCGCTGGCTGGACCGGGTGCTGCCCAACGTCGACGTCGAGGGCGAGAAGCTCCGCAAGGAACTGCGGCTCGACAAGGAGGCCGTCGCGACGGTGCCGCCGCCGCGTGAGCCGGAGCGCACGGGGGTGTGAGCCCACGGGGCCCTGGCTGGCGCCTCACCCGCCCGTCCGTCCCTCTCAGGGGCGGGCGGGCGGGTTTCTTGTGGCACACGCCTTTTGTGGCACACGCCTTTTGCGTCACAAGGCTTTGTGTCACACACCCTTTTTGTGTCACACGCCGCGCAGCAGTGCGGCGAAGCCCTCTTCCAGGTCGAGGAGCGCCGGCTCGGCCCCGGCCGGCACCAGGTCGTAGCTGCGCTGCAGGAAGAGGGACAGGTCGGCGGCGCGGAACTCCAGCACGGCGACGCCCTCACCGGCGTGCAACTCGATCACCGTCCGCTCCTGACCGCAGGGGCAGATGTGGACGTCGCCCGCGCCCGCGGGGCCGCGCAGGCCCTCGGCGAGCAGGTCGCGGGAGAAGGCCCAGGCGACTTCCTCGCCGTCCAGGGAGATCTCCGCGGGGAAGACGATCCGCACGGCCAGCGGGTCGTCCGTCTCGTACCTGAGAGCAGGTGTCAGAGGCCGGGTCGCGGGCGGCCGGGTGATCAGTTGAGCCTGCACGGTGCGGGTGATGACCTTGGACACATCTGCTCCTCTGGGTCGGGGGTTCCCGGTGCGCTCATCGCTCGGGCCGGGTTGCCCCTTCGTCGTGTCAGACGCTCACCGAAGCGGCACAGTCACCCGAACGGCCTGGTGAGCTCTGCCACAGAGCGGGGGACAGGAGGCCACGTCCCCTCCCATTCCGGGCATAAGAACGGCCCTCTTGCGAACTCTTTGCATCTGACCGCTATTCTCAAAAGGCTGGAGACGGCCGCTGCCAGGCCATTGCCGGGCCGTTGGACGAGCCGGTTGGACAAGCCGGTGATGAGAAGCCGTGAGAAAGCGGAGCGCCTCGATGCACGTACCTGATGGATTCATCAACGCCCCCGTCTCGGCCGGTACCGGAGTCGTCGCCGCCGCGGCCGTCGCCGTCTCGCTGCGCGGAGCCAGGCGCGAACTGGGCGGCGGCCCGGGCGAGGCGGGAGAGCGGACGGCGCCGCTGGCCGGTCTTGTCGCCGCCTTCATCTTCGCCGTGCAGATGCTCAACTTCCCCGTCGCGGCAGGCACCAGCGGCCATCTGCTGGGCGGTGCGCTCGCCGCGGTACTCGTGGGGCCGTACACGGGCGTGCTGTGCGTCTCGGTCGTACTGCTCCTGCAAGGTGTGCTGTTCGCGGACGGCGGGCTGACCGCGCTGGGCACCAACATCACGGACATGGGTGTGGTGACCGTCCTGGTCGCCTACGGCGTCTTCCGCGCGCTGCTGCGGGTGCTGCCCCGGCGGCGCTCCATGGTGACCGGCGCCTCCTTCGTGGCCGCGCTCGTCTCCGTACCGGCGGCCGCTGTCGCCTTCACCGGCATCTACGCGCTCGGCGGGACGACGGAGGTCTCACTGGGCAAGGTCTTCGGCGCGATGGTCGGCGTCCATGTGCTCATCGGCATCGGCGAGGCCGCGATCACGGCCGCGACGGTGGGCGCCGTGGTGGCCGTGCGCCCCGACCTGGTGTACGCGGCGCGCGACCGGCTCGCCGTACGGCTGGAGTTGCGCCCCTCGCCGCTGTCGGCCGACCCCGAGGCGGCACCGGGCCCCGCGCCGCAGCCCGTGCCCGCCGCCGCGCGCGGGCGCTCCACCCGCCCGCTGTGGATCACCGGCCTCGTGGTCACCCTGCTGTGCGCGGGAGGGCTCAGCTTCTACGCCTCCTCCAGCCCCGACGGCCTTGAGAAGGTCGCCGCCGACAACGGCATCGACAAGCAGGCGGAGAAGCACGCCGCGGAGGACTCACCGCTGGCCGACTACGGCGTCGAGGACATCGCCGACGCCCGGCTGTCCGGCGGCCTTGCGGGCGTCATCGGCGTGGGCGCCACCCTCGCCGTCGGCTCCGGCGTCTTCGTCGTACTGCGCCGCCGGCGCGGTGGTACGGCTCGGAACGGGACCGCCGCCGCCACCGCTCCCGCCGGCACCGAGCGCTGAGGAGGGGAGCCGCATGGGTGCCGGACACGCGCACAAGCTCTACAAGCACGCCCACTCGCCCGTGCACGCGCTGCCCGCGCACTGCAAGCTGGCGGCCGTCTTCTGCTTCGTCGTCCTGGTCGTCGCCACACCGCGCGAGGCCGTATGGGCGTTCGGCGCCTACGCGGTGCTGCTGGCCGCGGTCGCGGCCGTCTCCCGGGTACCGCCGCGCCATCTGCTGACCCGGATGGCGATCGAGGTGCCGTTCGTGGCGTTCGCGGTGCTGCTGCCGTTCGTCGCGGAGGGCGAGCGGATCACCGTGGTGGGCCTGTCGCTGTCCGAGCCGGGGCTGTGGGGCGCGTGGAACGTGCTGGCCAAGGGCACCCTCGGGGTGGCCGCCTCGGTGCTGCTCGCCTCGACGACGGGGCTGAACGAACTCCTGCTGGGGCTGGCGCGGTTGCGGATGCCGCCGCTGCTGTGCCAGATCGCCACCTTCATGGTGCGCTACGCCGACGTCATCAGCGAGGAGATGCGCCGGATGCGCACAGCGCGGCTCTCCCGCGGCTTCGAGGCGCGCGGGCCGCGCCACTGGGGAGTGCTGGCCAAGTCGGCGGGATCGCTGTTCATCCGCTCCTACGAGCGCGGCGAGCGGGTGCACCTGGCGATGCTCAGCCGCGGGTACGCCGGCACCATGCCCCCCGCACTCGGCGCCGGGCCCGCCGCCCGCGCCGAGTGGGCCCGTTCGGCAGCGCTCCCGCTGACCGCCCTCGCAATCTGCCTGTTGGGATGGACCCTGTGACCTCCTCCGCCGCTGCTTCCCCTGCCCCCGATGCTCCCTCGCTGGAGGTGCGGGGCCTGGCCTACGCCTACCCCGACGGCCACCAGGCGCTCTTCGGCGTCGACCTGACCGTGCCGCGCGGCCAGCGGGTCGCGCTGCTCGGACCCAACGGCGCGGGGAAGACCACGCTGGTGCTGCACCTGAACGGCATCCTGACGCCGGGCGCCGGATCGGTCACCGTCGCCGGGCTGAAGGCCCAGCGCCCCCACCTGGCGGAGATCCGGCGCCGGGTCGGCATCGTCTTCCAGGACCCGGACGACCAGCTGTTCATGCCGACGGTCCGCGAGGACGTGGCCTTCGGCCCCGCCGCCGCGGGACTGCGCGGCGCCGAGCTGGAGGCGCGGGTGCAGGAGGCGCTGGAGCGGGTCGGGATGGCCGAGCACGCCGACCGGGCGCCGCACCATCTCTCCTTCGGGCAGCGGCGCCGGGTGGCGGTCGCCACCGTGCTGGCCGGGCACCCCGAGATCCTCGTACTGGACGAGCCGTCCTCCAACCTCGACCCGGCGGCCCGCCGCGAGCTGGCCGATCTGATCCGGTCGCTGGATCTGACGGTGCTGATGGTCACCCACGACCTGCCGTACGCGCTGGAGCTGTGCCCGCGGTCCGTGGTGCTCAGCGACGGTGTCCTCGTTGCGGACGGCAATACGCAGGACCTTCTTTCCGACGCCGAACTCATGCGCTCCCACCGGTTGGAGCTCCCCTTCGGCTTCGACCCCCGCTCGGTGACGGTGCCGGTGGCGTGAGGGACGCGCCCCGTCAGGGGCGCGGGGAACGGCTCCCCCAGACTCCGTCCGGGAGGTGCCCCCACAGCCACAACGAAGGTCGCAGTCTGCCGACGGCGGTCAGGGGCACCCCCTCGCCAGAGACCCATGCGGCCCGTAGGACCATGGGGGCGCGGCGTCACAAAATCGCGCTCTCGTGGCGAAAGGCGCCCTCAAGGCGACAGGAGCGAAGGAAACGTGGCAGAGGTCGTTGACACATCGGCGCACGGCACCCAGCCGACTGTGCACGGCACGGTGGCGGACGGGTACGAGCCCGTCCGGGACGCCTTCATACGCAACTTCGAGCGGCGCGGCGAGCGGGGCGCCGCGCTGGCCGTGCACCGGGACGGCCGCAAGGTCGTCGACCTGTGGGCCGGCACCACCGACCCGGCCGACCCGCACGCGGCGCCGTGGAGCGAGGACACCGCCGTGGTCGTCCGCTCGGCCACCAAGGGCCTGGCGGCAGCCGTCCCGCATCTGCTGCACCAGCGCGGCCAGCTCGATCTGGACGCGCCCGTCGGCGCGTACTGGCCGCAGTTCAAGGCGGCCGGCAAGGAGCGCGTCCTGGTCCGCCATCTGCTGGCGCACCGCGCCGGGCTGCCGGCGCTCGACACTCCGCTCACGCCCCAGGAGGCGCTGGAGCCGGGCCGCGCTGTGCGTGCCCTGGCGGCACAGGCCCCCGCGTGGGAGCCCGGCACGGCGCACGGCTACCACCCGCACACCTTCGGCTGGCTGCTGGGCGAACTGGTGGCGCGTGCCAGCGGCGGCCGCACCCTGGGGCGCTGGTTCGCCGACGAGGTGGCGGCTCCCCTCGGACTCGACCTGTGGATCGGGCTGCCCGAAGCGGTGGCGGCCGAGGGCCGGGTGGCCAGGGTCGCCGAACAGGAGGCGCCAGCACCGGAACCGGGCGCGCTGCGCACCCGCCCCAAGCGCTCGGTGACCGAGGCCTACGCCGACCCGGCCTCGCTCACCCGCCGCGCCTTCGACGTCATCGCGCCGAAGCCCGACGAGAACGCCCCGGAGTGGCGCGCAGCCGAACTGCCCGCCTCGGGAGGTATCGCCACGGCCCGCGCGCTGTCCGCGTTCTACGCGGCGCTGCTGGGTCCCCTCGGCGGGGCGCGGCGGCTGTTCACGCCCGCGACACTGACCCAGGCCCGCTCCCTGGAGTCGGACGGGCCCGACCGGGTGCTGGTCGTGGGCACCCGCTTCGGTCTGGGCTACATGCTGCACGGCCCGGCCTGCCCGATGCTGGGCCCCGGGTCCTTCGGGCACCCGGGGCGTGGTGGCTCCCTCGGTTTCGCCGACCCGGAGACGGGGGTCTCCTTCGGCTATGTCACAGGGACCCTGCACCGTTCGGTGACCAGTGATCCGCGTCCGCAGGCTGTGATTCGCGCCTTGCGCTCCGTTGTGAGCGGCGCCTCCTGAGGAGGGGCTGCCCCTTGCTGTTCGTCGCAGGCTGCGGGCGGTGTGTGCTTGCTCGCGCAGTTCCCCGCGCCCCTGACGGGGCGTCCCCGTCACACCACCGTCGCGCCCGGCGCGGGGCCGGACGTCGCGCGGGCGGCGCGGCAGGTGCCGGAGGCGGTGAGGGTGTGCGCGACACGGATCGCCGAGTCCGCGTCGGCGGCCAGGAACGCGCAGGTGGGGCCGGAGCCGGAGACCAGCGCCGCCAACGCGCCCGCGGCGAGGCCGGTGTCGAGGGTCTCGGAGAGGGCGGGCCGCAGCGAGAGCGCTGCGGGCTGGAGGTCGTTCCGCAGGGTGGTGGCCAGCGCCTGCGTGTCGCCCGCGCGCAGGGCGGCCAACAGCGGCTCGGAGGCCACCGGTTCGGGTACACCGCCCCCGGCGGCCTCCCGCAGCCGGTCGCACTCGCGGTAGACGTCCGGCGTCGAGAGGCCGCCCTCGGCGACGGCGAACACCCAGTGGAAGACGCCGCCCACCTCCAGCGGCGTCAGCACCTCGCCCCGGCCCTCACCGAGCGCGGCGCCGCCCGCGAGGCTGAACGGCACATCGGAGCCCAGCTCGGCGCAGAGCGCGAGCAGCTCCTCGCGGGGGGTGTGCAGGCCCCACAGCCGGTCGCAGGCCAGTAGCGCCCCCGCGGCGTCCGCGCTGCCGCCCGCCATGCCGCCGGCGACGGGGATGTCCTTGGCGATGTGCAGGTGGACGTCGGGGGCCAGCCCGTTCCTGCGGGCCAGCAGTTCGGCGGCGCGCGCCGCCAGGTTGGTGCGGTCCTGCGGCACCTGTGCGGCGTCCGGTCCGGAGACGGTCAGCAGCGGCGCTTCGGCGCGGGTCGCGCTCACCGAGTCGTACAGGCCGACGGCGAGGAAGACGTTGGCCAGGTCGTGGAATCCGTCGGGGCGCAGCGGGCCGACCGACAGCTGCACATTGACCTTGGCCGGTACCCGGACGGTGACCGTCCTCGCGGGGCCGGTGGGGGCGGCGGCTGGCTGGCTCACTCGGTGCGCTCCTCGTCGTCTGAGTTCGGGCTGCCCTGCGCGGTCTCCCGGCGCGGGCCGTGCTCCGCGATCGCGGCGAACTCGGCGATGGTCAGCGACTCCCCGCGGGCCTGCGGCGAGACGCCGGCGGCGCGCAGCGCCTCCTCGGCCGCTGCGCCTGAGCCGGCCCATCCGGAGAGCGCGGCCCGCAGTGTCTTGCGGCGCTGCGCGAACGCCGCGTCCACGACGGCGAACACCTCCTCGCGGCTCGCGCCGGTCGCCGGGGGGTGCGGGCGGCGCACCAGCGAGACCAGACCGGAGTCGACATTGGGCGCGGGCCAGAAGACAGTGCGCCCGATCGCTCCGGCGCGCTTGACCTCGCAGTACCAGGCGGCCTTCGCCGACGGCACCCCGTACACCTTGGAGCCCGGCGGCGCGGCCAGCCGGTCGGCGACCTCGGACTGCACCATCACCAGCGTCCGCTCGATGCTCGGGAACCGTGCCAGCAGGTGCAGCAGCACCGGGACGGCCACGTTGTAGGGGAGGTTGGCGACCAGCGCGGTCGGCGCGGGCCCGGGCAGCTCGGTGACGCGCAGGGCGTCCTCGTGCACCAGGCGGAAGCGTGCGGCGCGCTCGGGCAGCCGCGCCCGTACGGTCGCGGGCAGGGCCGCCGCCAGCACGTCGTCCACCTCGACGGCGGTGACGTGCGCCGCCGTCTCCAGCAGTGCCAGGGTCAGCGAGCCGAGTCCGGGGCCGACCTCCAGGACGACGTCGTCGTCGCGGACCTCGGCCGTGCGCACGATCCGGCGCACCGTGTTCGGGTCGATGACGAAGTTCTGGCCGCGCTGCTTGGTGGGCCGCACCCCCAGCGCTTCCGCCAGCTCCCGCACTTCGGCGGGGCCGAGCAGCACGCCGCTGCCGAAGGTGTCGGAGGCGGTGGACGGGTCGGAAGGGGCAGCGCTCACCGCCCCAGTTTACGGCCGCGCCCGGGCCCCGCGGACCGCCGCCCGGGCAGCGGTCAGTAGCCGAAGGCCCGTGCGGTGTTCGCGGCCACGTGGCGGGCCAGGCGCTCCTCCTCCATGCCCTTGACCTCGGCCATGGCGCGCAGGGTGAGCGGGATCAGATAGGGAGCGTTGGGGCGGCCGCGGTAGGGCGCCGGGGTGAGGAACGGCGCGTCCGTCTCCACCAGCAGCAGCTCGGGCGGCGCCACGGCGAGGGCTTCGCGCAGCGGCTGTGCGTTCTTGAAGGTGATGTTCCCGGCGAAGGACATGAAGTAGCCCTTGTCGGCGCACAGCTTCGCCATCTCGGCGTCGCCCGAGTAGCAGTGGAAGACGGTGCGCTCGGGGGCGCCCTCCTCCTGGAGGATGCGCAGCACGTCGTCGTGTGCGTCGCGGTCGTGGATGACCAGGGCTTTGTCCAGCCGCTTGGCCAGCTCGACGTGGGCGCGGAAGGACCGCTGCTGCGCGGCGACCCCCTCAGGCCCGGTACGGAAGTAGTCCAGGCCGGTCTCGCCGACGGCGAGCACCTGGGGGAGCACGGCGAGCTTCTCGATGCCCGCGAGCGCCTCGTCCAGCGCCTTCTGGCCGCCCTCGGCGTCGAGCCGGGGCGCCTCGTTGGGGTGCAGGGCGACGGCGGCCCATACGTTCTTCCAGGTGGCGGCCGTCTCGGCGGCCCACCGGGAGCGCTCCAGATCGCAGCCGACCTGGATGACCGTGGTCACTCCCACGGCGGCGGCAGCGGTGAGCGCGTCGGCGACGGCCGGCTCCTGCATGTCCAGGTGGGTGTGGGAGTCCGCGACCGGGAAGGCGAGCGGCTCGGGCGGCGGCGGAGGTGCCTGGGCCGCCCGAGCCTTGGCGGCGTTCGTCGCCGCCGTGTTCTTCGTCGCCGCTGTGTTCGCTGCGTCGTGCGGGGTCGCGGAGGTGGACATACCGGCGATGATAAAGCGCGGCGTCGTGCCTCTTCGGGGGAGGCGACCGGAGCAGCAGCGGGGAGTGCCGGGGATCTCGGCGGGGAGCCTTCAGCGGATATCAGTGGTGCGGAAGTGCGGCTTCTGCTGTGGAGACGCGTCCCGAACGCATGATGCGGACGACATGCCCGTCGCAAAAGCGGCAGGTGGGTTTCGTGAGCGGTGAGGGAACGCGCTCACCGTCCGCGTAATACACGACCAAAGGCCTGCCGTCGGTGTATTCCAAGTGCTGGATCTCGTACTCCTGCTCCCATCCGTGGCCGCACTTCATGCAGGCGAACGAGTACGCCTCACGCACCGTGTCCTGCGCGGATGTGGCGGAGTTGGCCGCGGACTTGCCGTTGCCGCTCTCGTGCTTCATGGCAGCTCCTTCCTGGGGGCGGTTCACGCCCACTGCCAGTGCACTCCTCATATCAACGCACCGGAAGGAATCTCAGAAGGGCTTTCCCTCCGTTTGGTGAAATTTGGCCCAAGCGTCAAGGTAAAGGGCGTCCATGGGGCTTCCCTTTGCGTTATCCCGCAAGTCCTTTACCTGGGTGCCGGACCTCACTCGCTGCCGGTGTCCTGCCTCTCACCGGCCGCCCGCGCTGTTCTTGGCCGCGACCACCGCGTCGAAGACCTCACGCTTGGGCACTCCCGCCTCGCGGGCCACTTCCGCGATGGCCTCCTTGCGCTGCTGACCCGCCTTCTCGCGCTCCGCCACCCGGCGCGCCAGCTCCGCTGCGTCGGCACCGCCCGAGGCGGGCGCATCGGCGCCCCGTACGACGACGGTGATCTCGCCGCGCACCCCCTCGGCGGCCCACCGGGCCAGCTCGCCCAGCGGCCCGCGCCGCACCTGCTCGTAGGTCTTGGTCAGCTCCCGGCACACGGCGGCCTCGCGCTCGGTGCCGAAGACCTCGGCCATGGCGGCGAGGGTCGCCTCCAGCCGGTGCGGCGACTCGAAGTACACCAGGGTGCGCCGCTCCTCGGCGGCCTCCCGCAGCCGGCTGAGCCGCTCGCCCTGTTTGCGCGGCAGGAACCCCTCGAAGCAGAACCGGTCCACCGGGAGCCCGGAGACCGCCAGCGCGGTCAGCACGGCCGAGGGCCCGGGTACGGCGGTGACCCGCACCCCGCGCTCCACGGCCGCGGCGACCAGCCGGTAGCCGGGGTCGGAGACCGAGGGCATGCCGGCGTCCGTCACCAGTACCACCCGCGAACCCTGGGCCAGTGCCTCGGCGAGCTCGGGCGTACGCGCCGCCTCGTTGCCCTCGAAGTAGGAGACGATCCGCCCGGCCGGTACGACCCCCAGCGCCTGGGTCAGCTTGCGCAGCCGCCGGGTGTCCTCGGCGGCGACGACATCGGCGGCCTCCAGTTCGGCCGCGAGCCGCGGCGGTGCGTCCGAGGGGTCACCGATGGGCGTTCCGGCGAGTACGAGCGTTCCAGTCACCCGCCCATCCTCGCAGTGCCCCGGCGCGCGCCGCGCGGCCTCACCCCGTCAACCGCGCGGCGGCGGCGACGCGACCGCGCGCGCCGCCCTCCCGATCCCTACGATGGCCCGCGTGACGACCAGTGACACCGTGGGGGACGCCGACCGCAGGCAGCGCGTGCCCGGCAGCCCGGGCGCCGAGGGCAGCGCCGAGGGCGCGTGTGATCCTGCGCCGCCGCCCAGGTGGCAGGCGCGGCTGCGGCGCTTCGGCTATGCGGCCCGGCCCCGCGCCGGTGTCCGCGAACGGCTCACCCCGCCGTTCCCCGACCCCGACCCGCGGCCGGGCGCCGTCTTCGGACTGGCGCCCGAGGTCTCCGTGCGGCTGGCGCGCTGGGCGGCCTGGGGCGGGCCGCTGCTGGTGGCGCTGGTCGCCGGGGCGCTGCGGTTCTGGCACCTGGGCTCCCCGCACGCCGTCATATTCGACGAGACGTACTACGCCAAGGACGCCTGGTCGCTCATCCACCTCGGGTACGAGGGAACCTGGCCGGACAACGCCAACGACAAGATCCTGGGCGATCCGCAGCACATCCCCCTCTCGCCGGAGGGCTCGTACGTCGTCCACCCGCCGGTCGGCAAGTGGATCATCGGGCTGGGCGAGGCCGTCTTCGGGCTGGACCCGTTCGGCTGGCGGTTCATGGTGGCGCTGCTGGGCACCCTCTCGGTGCTGATGCTGTGCCGTATCGGGCGCCGGCTGTTCCGCTCGACGGCGCTGGGGTGCCTGGCGGGCGCCCTGATGGCGGTGGACGGGCTGCACTTCGTGATGAGCCGCGCCGCGCTGCTGGACCTGGTGGTGATGTTCTGGGTGCTGGCGGCCTTCGGCTGTCTGCTCGTCGACCGGGACAAGAGCCGGGCCAGGCTCGCGGCGCGGCTGCCGCGCGGCGGCACCGACGAGGGGCCCGGCACCGGTGCGCCGCTGCCGGACGCCTTCGTGGGGGACCGGGCCGGCCTGGGGCTGCGGCCGTGGCGGCTGGCGGCCGGGGTGTGCCTGGGGCTGGCCTGCGCCACCAAGTGGAACGGGCTGTACGTGCTGGCCGCCTTCGGGCTGCTGACCGTCCTGTGGGACATGGGCGCGCGCCGCACCGCGGGTGCCTCGCGGCCCCTGCCGGCGATGCTCCGCAAGGACGCGCTGCCCGCCTTCGTCTCGCTGCCGGTGGCCGCGGTGGTCACCTATGTCGTCTCCTGGACGGGCTGGTTCGCCACCTCCGGGGGCTACTTCCGCGACTGGGCGGACAAGCAGGGCGCCGCCGGGCCCTGGGGCTGGCTGCCGGGGCCGCTGCGCAGCCTGTGGCACTACGAGAGCGAGGTCTACGACTTCCACGTCAACCTCACCTCGCACCACACCTACCAGTCCAACCCGTGGAGCTGGCTGGTCCTGGGCCGTCCGGTCTCCTACTTCTACGAGTCGCCCAAGGCGGGCACCGACGGCTGCACCGACAAGGCCGAGGGCTGCGCCCGTGAAGTCCTCGCGCTGGGCACCCCGTTGCTGTGGTGGGCCGCGTGCGTGGCGCTGGTCTACGTCGTCTACCGCTGGTTCTTCCGCCGCGACTGGCGTGCGGGTGCCATCCTGTGCGGCGTCGCGGCGGGCTATCTGCCCTGGCTCCTCTACCAGGAGCGCACCATCTTCCTCTTCTACGCCGTGGTGTTCCTGCCCTTCCTGTGCCTGGGCCTGGCCATGGCGGCCGGAGCGCTGGCCGGGCCACCGGGCACGGACGACAGACGCCGCACCCTGGGAGTGGTCGCGGTGGGCGTCGTCGGGCTGCTGATCGTCTGGAACTTCATCTACTTCTGGCCGATCTACACCGGGCAGACCATCCCGCTGAGCGAGTGGCGGCACCGGATGTGGCTGGACTCCTGGATCTGACGGCACAACGTTCGGATGACTCGAAGATCGCGATTCGGACACAAAGCCGTGATCTGGAACCGATCGCCCCGCGCTGCTCGTCTGCCCCAGAGGCCGCCGGGGCGCGGCCGCCGCGGTGCGGTGGTTCCGCTCTCCGGACCGGATTCCCGGAACCGGTGAAACCTGGAAACCAGATCCCCGGAAGACAGGTCCAAACGGGCATATCAGGGCACGTTCTGTCATGGACGTGCTCTAGGGTGCCTCGCGTCAGGACTTCGGCCGCACAAGGCCAAGGCGGGGTGGAGGGGCAGAACTCGGATGCGCGACACACAGAAGATGGCCGTGATCGGCGGGGTCGCCGCCGCTGTCGTCGGGCTCACCGGCGTCGGCGTCTACGCCCTGGTCGGCAGCGACGGTGAGGAGGACAAGGGCACCGTCACGGCCAGCGACGAGGGCAAGGCGCCGAACAAGGTCAAGAAGGGCCCGCTCAGCGCCCGCGAGGTGCGCACCGCCGCGAAGGAGTTCCTGGGCGCCTGGTCCCAGGGCGACGCCAAGAAGGCCGCCTCGCTGACCGACGACTCCGCCGCGGCCGCCAAGGCCCTGGCCACCTTCCGCAGCAAGGCCCACGTCGCCAAGGTCACCGTCAGCCCCAAGGCGGCGGACGGCGAGAAGGTGCCCTTCGACGTCACCGCGCAGGTCGCCTACGGCAAGAAGCGCTCCGCCTGGAGCTACGACTCCGCGCTGGAGATCGTCCGCGCCTCCGGCACCGGCGAGCCGGTCGTCGACTGGAAGCCGTCCGTGCTGCACCCCGAGCTCAAGGACGGCCAGACCATCAGGACCGACGAGTCGGGCACCCCGCCCGTCACCGCCGTCGACCGCGACGGCGAGACGCTCACCGCCGAGGACCACCCGACGCTCGCCAACGTGATCAGCGACCTGGGCAAGCGCTACGGCGACAAGACCGACGGCTCCCCGGGCGTGCAGACCCGCATCGTCGACGCCAAGGGCAAGACCAAGGACGTGCTGCGGCAGCTGTCCAAGCCCACCCCGGGCAAGCTGCAGACGACCATCGACGCCAAGGCGCAGCGCGCGGCCGAGGCCGCCGTCAAGGGCAAGCCGAAGGCCTCCGTCGTCGCCGTCAAACCCAGCACGGGCGAGATCCTGGCCGTCGCCAACTCGCCCGCCAAGGGCTTCAACAGCGCCCTCCAGGGCTCGCTGGCCCCCGGCTCCACGATGAAGGTCGTCACCAGCGCCATGCTGCTCGACAAGGGCCTCGCCTCCCCGGGCAAGGCACACCCCTGCCCCAAGTACTTCAAGTACGGCGGCTGGAAGTTCCAGAACGACGACAAGTTCGAGATCAAGCACGGCACCTTCGCGCAGAGCTTCGCCCGCTCCTGCAACACCGCCTTCATCAGCCAGGCGCCCAAGCTGGAGAACGACGACCTCACCAAGGAGGCCCGCGACGTCTTCGGCATCGGCCTCAACTGGAAGACCGGCACCGCCACGTTCGACGGCCGGGTCCCCGTGCAGTCCGGCGCCCAGATGGCGGCTTCCCTCATGGGCCAGGGCGGCGTGCGGATGAACCCGCTCAACATGGCCTCGGTCTCGGCCACCGTGCAGCACGGCAGCTTCAAGCAGCCGTACCTGGTCTCCCCGTCGCTGGACAAGCGGACCCTCGCCAAGGCCCCGCGCTCCCTCAAGCCCGGTGTCCACAAGGACCTCAAGTCCCTGATGAAGGTCACCGCGACCGGCGGTACAGCGGCCAAGCCGATGGCCGGGCTGAGCGGCGACTTCGGGGCCAAGACCGGCTCGGCCGAGGTCGACGGGCAGAAGAAGCCGAACGCCTGGTTCACCGCCTACTCCGGTGACGTCGCAGCAGCGGCCGTGGTGCCGGCCTCCGGACACGGCAACGAGAACGCCGGCCCGGTCGTCCGCAAGGTCCTGGACGCCGCGCGCTGACCCGGCGGGGGCGGCCGCCTCCTTACGGCAGCCGCCTCCGCATGGTGCCCGCCTCCCCACGGCGCCCGCCTCCCGACGGCGGTCGCTGCCCGGGGCGTCGGCGATCCCGCAAGGGCAGCCGGTGATCCCCCGGGGCAGGTGGCGGTGTCACGAGCGATAGCGTCTTCACCCATGACGCGACAACTCCGCCTCCGTGCAGCGTCCGGCGGTGCCTGTACGGCGTCCGGCGGTGTCCGGTGACGCCGTTGGTCGTCGCCGCGGTGCTCGCCGCGGCGCTCACCCACGCCACCTGGAACGCGCTGGCGCACGGCATCCGCGACCAGTTGCTCGCCTTCACCCTGGTCGGCGGCGGCGGAACGCTGTGCGGCGGCGTGCTCGCCTGCTTCGCGCCGCTGCCCGCCGCCGGGGCCTGGCCGCCGCTCCTCTTCTCGGCCCTGCTGCACGTCGTCTACCAGGCGCTGCTGATGCGCTCCTTCCGGATGGGCGAGTTCGGGCAGATGTACCCCATCGCGCGGGGCACGGCGCCGCTGGTGGTGACCGTGCTCGCCGCGGTCTTCGTCCACGAGATGCCCGGCCCCTGGCAGCTCGCCGGGGTGCTGATGGCCTCGGCGGGGCTGGTCGGGGTCGCCCTGTGGGGGCTGCGGTCCGCACGGAGCTCGGCCGCGGGGGCGCAGTGGCCGGCCCTGGCCGCAGCCGTGTGCACCGGGCTCGCCATCGCCTCGTACACCGTCGTGGACGGCGTGGGCGTACGGGCCTCCGGCACCGCGCTCGGCTACATCGCCTGGCTGATGGTCCTGGAGGGGCTGGCCATCCCCGCCTGGGCGATCGCCACCCGCCGCCGTCGGCTGGCCGGGCAGCTGCGCCCGATCGCGGTGCGCGGGCTGCTGGGCGGCGCGCTGTCCGTGCTGGCCTACGGGCTGGTGCTGTGGGCGCAGACCAGGGCTCCGCTGGCCCCGGTGGCCGCGCTGCGGGAGTCCTCGATCATCGCGGGGGCCGCGATAGGGGCGCTCTTCTTCAAGGAGCGCTTCGGCTGGCCCCGTACCGCGGCGAGCGTCCTGATGGTGGGCGGCATAGCGCTGATGCTGCACGGCACCTGAGCTTGGCGGATTCGCGGCGGGGGCTACCCTTGGGGGCTGGTCCCCAACAGGAGTGAGATGGCTGGCAACCGCGGTACCCCGGTGAACCTCGTCAACCTCGAAGCCGTCGACAAGGTGCACGGCACCCGCACCATCCTCGACGCCCTCTCGCTGGGCGTCAGCGAGGGCGACAAGATCGGCGTCGTGGGCCGCAACGGAGACGGCAAGACCACCCTCATCAAGGTGCTGGCCCGCGAGGAGGAGCCCGACGCGGGCCGGGTCACCCACGCGGGCGGCCTGCGGCTGGGCGTACTGACCCAGCACGACTCCCTCGACCCGGAGGCGACCGTCCGGCACGAGGTGGTCGGCGACATGGCCGACCACGAGTGGGCGGGCGTGGCACGCGTCCGCGACGTGCTCACCGGCCTCTTCGGCGGTCTGGACCTGCCCGGCTTCCCCCAGGGTCTGGACACCGTGATCGGGCCGCTCTCCGGCGGTGAGCGCCGCCGGATCGCGCTCGCCAAGCTGCTGATCGCCGAGCAGGACCTGATCGTGCTGGACGAGCCCACCAACCACCTCGACGTGGAGGGCATCTCCTGGCTGGCAGGCCATCTGCGTGCCCGCCGTTCCTCGCTGGTGTGCGTCACGCACGACCGCTGGTTCCTCGACCAGGTCGCCACCCGGATGTGGGATGTGCAGCGCGGCGCGGTGCACGAGTACGAGGGCGGCTACTCCGACTACGTCTTCGCCCGCGCGGAGCGGGAGCGCATCGCCGCACAGGAGGAGAGCAAGCGGCAGAACCTGATGCGCAAGGAGCTGGCCTGGCTGCGGCGCGGCGCCCCGGCCCGTACCAGCAAGCCCCGCTTCAGGATCGAGGCGGCGAACGCGCTGATCGAGGGCGAGCCGCCGCCGCGCGACAGCCAGGAGCTGATGCGGTTCGCCAACTCGCGGCTGGGCAAGACCGTCTTCGACATGGAGGACGTGACCGTCCAGGCAGGTCCCAAGGTGCTGCTCAAGCATCTGACCTGGCAGCTCGGCCCCGGGGACCGGATCGGCCTGGTCGGGGTCAACGGCGCGGGCAAGACCTCCCTGCTGCGTGCTCTGGCCGACACCGCGCGCACCGGCGGCGAGCAGACCTCCCCGCTGGTGACCGAGGGCCGGATCAAGGTCGGCAAGACGGTGAAGCTGGCGTACCTCTCCCAGGAGGTCGCCGAGCTGGACCCGGCGCTGCGGGTCCTGGAGGCGGTCGAGGCCGTACGCTCCCGGATCGATCTGGGCAAGGGCCGCGAGATGACGGCCTCGCAGCTGTGCGAGCGGTTCGGGTTCGTCAAGGAGAAGCAGTGGACGCCGGTCGGCGACCTCTCAGGCGGCGAGCGGCGGCGCCTGCAGATCCTGCGGCTGCTGATGGACGAGCCCAACGTCCTCTTCCTGGACGAGCCGACCAACGACCTGGACATCGAGACCCTGACCCAGCTGGAGGACCTGCTGGACGGCTGGGCGGGGTCCCTGGTGGTCATCTCGCACGACCGGTACTTCATCGAGCGCACCACGGACCGCGTCCTCGCGCTGCTGGGCGACGCGACGCTGCGGATGCTGCCGCGCGGTATCGACGAGTATCTGGAGCGCCGGGCCCGGATCGAGGCCAGGGCCGCGGCTGCGGCCCCCGCCGCGGCGCCGGGCGGCAGCGCGGCCACGGCACCGGCCGAGCCGGCCAAGGCCAACGCCAAGCCGGCGGGGCTCTCGCGCGCGGCGCAGAAGGAGATGCAGCGGATCGAGCGCCAGGTGGAGAAGGCCGAGCAGCGCGAGGCGGCGCTGCACGCCGAGATGGCCGAGCACGCCACGGACTTCGAGCGGGTCGCGGGGCTGGACGCCGAACTGCGCGAGATCCGGGAGAAGCGCGAGGAGTTGGAGCTGCGCTGGCTCGAACTGGCGGATAGTGAGGGTGCATGACAATCGCTCACGGGGCCGGTGGTAGAAAGAATCGCCCTGCTCCGTTCTGAGGATCCGCGATGACACAGCCACCGCCGCCGCCCGGTCAGCCTCCGCACGGTGGCTGGAATCCGCCTCACCCGCCGGCGCAGCCCCCCTCCTCGCCCCCAGGGCCCCCGCCGGCCCAGCCGCCCGCCGGCAGTGTCGGCCCGCACCAGTACGGAGCCCACCCTTCGCCGCCGCCGGTCCCGCCGTCTCCTCCGGGCACGCAGGGCCCGTACGGGCCGCAGCCTCCCTCCGGTCCGCCTGCCGGGCCCGGCGGGGCCAACACCAAGATGCTCGCCGCCGTCGCGGCGGTGGTTGCCGTGGTGCTGATCGCGGGCGGCATATGGATGTTCACCGGTGACGACGGGGGCGGCGGCGGGGGCGGCCAGGCCGACGGCGGCGGCGCGGTCGCCGGCGGCAGTACAGCCAAGCAGCTGTTCACGCTGGAGCAGCCCAACACCCACGTCAAGGACTCCAAGGGCGCGGACGGGGGCTGGGCCACCGAGAAGATCTACGCCAAGTCCACGATCAACGCCGTCGAGGGCTATCACATGAACGGCAAGCGGGCCTGGCGGGTTCCGCTGGGCGGCCCGGTGTGCGCCGCCTCGCCGCACATGACCGACGACCACCTCACGGCGGTCGGCTTCGAGAAGGGCGGCCACGGCTGCAACAGCGTCGCGGTCTTCGACGTCGACACCGGTGAGAAGCTCTGGGAGAAGCCCGTCCCGTTCGGCGACACCATCTTCGGCGGCGGGGACCTCAACCTGACGGTCGCCCAGGACACCGTCGCCCTCTCCTGGATCGGGGGTTTCGCCGCCTACCCGATCGAGGGCGGCGACCCGCTGTGGAAGAGCAAGGAGACGGGCGAGACCTGCGAGCACACCCGCTACGGAGGCGGCGCCCGGCTGCTGGTGGTCCTGGAGTGCGGCAGCACACTGACCGTCAATCAGCTCGACCCGAAGACCGGTCACTCCACCTGGGACGTCAAACTGCCCCGGGGCGTGAAGGACGGACGTTCGGTGCGGGTGGTGGACACCGATCCGATCGTGCTGGTGGTGGGAACCGGTGACGAGGTCGAGTCGGAGGTCATGACGATCGACGACAAGGGCTCCGTCGCCGCCACCTTCAGCCTGGGCAAGCGCTACGAACCGGGCTGTGGGATCGGCAACATGGGCAGCGAATCGTGCTTCAACGTCGTGGCGACCGACAAGACGGTCTTCGTCTCGACCAAGGAGCACAGCGGCAAGGGCGACGGCCTGGCCCGGACCAACGAGGTGATGGGCTTCGGGTTCCACAGCGGCGAGCCGAAGTGGAAGTCCAGCTCAGGCGACGACCGCACGGTCTACCCCATCGGGACCGAGGGCGACAAGGCGATCGCCTATGTGACACCGACCCTGGAGAAGGGCGGCCAGGTCGTCAGCGTCTCGGCGGACGACGGCAAGCAGCGCGGACTGCTGCGGCTGCCGGACAAGACCGCGGAGCAGCAGGGCCACTTCCGCGTACCGACCATGAGCACCAGCGCACCGGCGCTCTACGAGGGCGGCCGGCTCTTCCTCCAGCGGAGCCTGCTGTACGGGAAGGACGAGCTGTCGGAGAAGGAGAGCGCGCCGATGGCCATGGGGTTCGGTACCGGACGGTGACGGAACCGCGATCCGGGCTCTCGGTGTCCGATGGTAGAAAGAACTTCCGCTCTGAAGTCTGCCATTGGTAGACCACATGTCCGATTCGCTCGGCCCTACGGGGGTTTGCCCTACGGGGGTTGAAGGTCCGGCGCCGGTCTGCCCGTAACGAGGGATTGTTCATGTCGCAGCCGCCTCCGCCGCCTAGCCAGCCGCCATCCGGAGGCTTCGGCGCACCGCAGGAACCGCCGCGTGATCAGCAGGGGCAGCCGTCCTACGGCTACCCGCAGCAGCCGGGCTCCGACCAGTCGTCGTACGGCTATCCCCAGCAGCCCCCGCAGCCTTCCCAGGGTCCGGCGGCCGGAACGCCGTCGGAGCCGCCCACACCCGCGGCACCCCCCGGCTACGGCTATCCGCAGCAGAACGCCCACGCGGCACCCACACAGGCCGCCTTCGGCGCTGTACCCCCGCCGCCGGGCCCGCCCGGGCAGCCCGCCGGTCCTCCCGGTCCTCCCGGTCCGCCGCCGGGCGGCTACGGGCAGCAGCCGCCGGCCGGTTACCCGTACGCCAACACCGCTGCCGGGGTGCCCGGTGGCGGAGGCGGCGGCAGGAACAACTCCAAGATCATCGCCGTGGTCGCCGGTGTGGTGGCCGTCGCGGTGATAGCCGTCGGTGTCGTCTTCTTCGTGACGAAGGACGACGGCGGCAAGAAGAACGAGTCCAAGGGCGGCGGCAAGAAGAACTCCCAGCAGAAGGACCCGAACACGCCGCCGAAGGACCCGCAGGCGAAGCAGATCGTGGACCTGAAGGCTCCGGAGGTCAAGGACTACACCGACGTCGGAGGCGGCTGGGCCACCGACAAGGTGTTCGCCAAGTCCTCGGTCCGGGAAATGATCATCAAGGAGTTCAAGTCCGGCAGCGAGACCAAGATCTCGCTCAAGGGCAACGTCTGCGCGGCCTCCAACGGGATGACCAAGGACCACAAGGTCGCCGTCGTCGTGCAGGAGACCATCTCCAACAGCGCCGACTGCACCCGCATGGTGATCGTGGACCTGGACGCCAAGAAGATCGCCTGGGACAAGACCATGCCCAACGCGGACACCCGCTCCGTGGACTCCGTCGCGATCAGCGGTGACACCGTCGCGGCCGCGTGGATCGGCGGCTCCGTCGGCTACAAGATCTCCACGAAGAAGGAGCTGTGGAAGGCCAAGCCGAGCGAGTGCCGTGACGTCGGCTACGCGGGCGGCAAGAAGCTGTACGCCGTGGTGGAGTGCGGCAGCAGCATCAGGAACCCTCAGGTCTCGGTGCAGCGGCTGAACCCCGACTCCGGCAAGTCCGAGTGGAAGTACGAACCGCCCAAGGGCGTGCGCAACGTCCGTATCGCCTCCACCGAGCCGCTGGTGCTGGTCGCCGGCGCGGGTGACGAGCTGACCAGCGATGTGCTGACCGTCGGCGAGGACAAGAAGCTCAAGGCGAAGATCTCGCTGGGCGACCGCTACGAGCGGCCCTGCCGGGTGGAGGTCAACAGCTGCTACAGCATCGCCGTCGGCCCCGATTCGGTCTACCTGGCGACCACCCAGCACGACGGCGGCTCCGACAGCCTGTCCCAGATCAACGAGGTGATGGCCTTCGACTTCAACACGGGCCGCACCAAGTGGAAGTCGAGCTCGGGCGACAGCCGTGAGATCGTCCCGTTCAAGATGCAGGGCTCCAACGTGGTGGCGTACAAGACGCCCAGCATCGGGCACGGTGGCGAGATCGTCACCATCGAGCCGAAGAAGGGCAAGCAGACCACCCTGCTGAAGATGCCGGCCTCCGACTTCGACGAGGGCGAGCAGGCGTTCTCCGTCTCCCCCGGCTCGCTGGACACCCCGCTGATCTTCGAGCACAACAGGTTCTTCCTGCTGGAGAACACCCTCTCCGAGAACCGCTCCAGCCTCCGGGACGAGGAGCCCCGGCTGGCGGTCGGATTCGCGCCCAGCAGTGAGTAGCCCCTCCTGAGGTCGCAGCAGCACCGGCCCGGCACGGTCACCGTGCCGGGCCGGTGCTGTTCCGGGAGGATCGGTTCAAGCCCTCCCTTGGGGATTTCAGCCCGTAAGGGGCGCGGAACGGCGAGTGAGCGTGTAGCTTCCCGGAGAACAAGAGAGGGGCTGCGCCGGGGGGTGCGGGGCCAACGGGAGTGTGTGGGGGGAGCGAGCTTGATGAGCGTGCGGCTCATGGTGGTCGACGACCACCGCCTGCTCGCCGAGGCTCTTGCCTCGGCGCTGAAGCTGCGCGGACACCGCGTGCTGGCGGCGGCCGCGCCCAGCGGCGGCGCCGCCGAGCTGGTGATCAGCAGGGCGCCCGAGGTGTGTCTGCTGGGCACGGCGACGCCGGCCGAACCGGGGGTCTTCGACCCGGTGGTGCGGATCAAGAGAGAGAAGCCGCAGATCGCGGTGGTGGTGCTCGGTCCGGTGCCGAGCCCGCGCGGGATCGCCTCCGCCTTCGCGGCGGGGGCGTCCGGCTATGTGCGGCACGACGAGCGGATCGAGGGCGTGGAGCGGGCCATGGTCAAGGCCAGGGCCGGAGAGTCCGCCGTGGCACCGCAGTTACTGACGCAGTCCTTCGCCGAACTGCTCAACCCGGCAGCGGAGCCGGACGACGAGGGCGCCCGGCTGCTGCAGATGCTCACGCCGCGGGAGGTGGAGGTGCTGGTGCGGGTCGCCGAGGGCGAGGACACCCGGCTGATCGCCGCGGGCATGGGGATCGCCCCCTCGACGGCCCGCACCCATGTGCAACGGGTCCTGATGAAACTGGGCGTCGGCTCCCGCCTGGAAGCCGCAGCGCTGGCCGCCCGCACGGGCTTGTTGGACCGCGCGGGCGGGGGCGCCCCGTAAAGAGGCGGCACCCTGTCAGGGGCGCGGGGAACTGCGCGCTCCGCCACGACGTGCCCGCAGCCCGGCGACGGCATCAAGGGGCAGCCCGTTCCCGGCCCTGCGCCTTGGGGGCATCTCCCAGGCTGCCCAAACGCAGCGGGAGGGACGTGCCCCGTCAGGGGCGCGGGGAACTGCGCGCTCCGCCACGACGTGCCTCCAGCCCGGCGACGGCATCAAGGGGCAGCCCGTTCCCGGTCCTGTGCTCCGCAAGGGGGCTGCGCTTGCCCACCCTGCGCCCCTGGCGCAGACTGCCCAAGCGCAGCGCAAGGCAGCGCAGCTATTCGCTCTCCTCCACCGACGGCGGCGGAATCGTCGGGCTCAGCCTCAGCCACACCAGGAAGGCCACGCCAAGTATCAGCATGGCGATGCCCGTCCACAGGTTGATGTTGATGTCCTGCGCCTTCTTCAGGTCCTCGTCCGAGGCGAAGATCCCGGCGATGGTGACGATCACGCCGTAGACCACGAACAGGCCGCCGATGATGCGGCGTACGTCGAAGAGCCGGGCCGCGGTCTGCGACCGCCGCTCCAGTTCCTCCACGTCCTTGGCCACCTGCTGAGCGGCCGGCTTCGAGGGGGTGCTGTCATGACTCATGGGGCTACTCATGGGGCTTCGGTTTCCTCCGCGTCGGGGCTCAGAAGGAGAAGGGGACGTAGCAGACGGCGGCCAGGATCAGCGCGCCCCAGCCCAGCAGCGCGGGCTTGCGGTACCACGCGTCGTCGCCCTCGCCCAGCGGCTCGGGTTCGCCGGGCGAGCGGGTTCCGTAGACGAGCCCCGCGAGTTCCTCGGCCGGCTTGGGCTTGGTGAACAGGGTGACGGCCACCATCACCACGGCACCCACGGCGAAGGCCACGATCGAGGAGACGAAGTTGGCTCCCTGGTCGGTGGGGATGTCGATGACGCCCTGCTTGTAGAACCAGAAGTAGTTCACCATCGCGCCGACGGTGCCCATCAGCAGGCCCCAGAACCCGGCCGCCGGTGTGGTCTTCTTCCAGAACATGCCGATGATGAAGACGACGAACAGCGGCACGTTGAAGAAGGAGAACAGCGTCTGGAGGTAGTTCATGATGTTGCTGAACTCGGAGGCGATGAACGCCGTCCCCATCCCGATCAGCACGCCGGCGACGGTGACCCAGCGGGCCGTGGCCACATAGTGCTCGTCGGGCCGGTCCTTCTTCAGGTACGCCGCGTAGATGTCGTTGGTGAAGACGGTGTTGAAGGAGGAGATGTTGGCCGCCATACCGGCCATGAACGCCGCCAGCAGGCCGGTGACCGCGATGCCGAGCACGCCGTTGGGCAGCAGGTCGCGCATCAGTACCGGGATGGCGTCGTTGTACTGCAGGCCCTTCTCGGTCTTGCCCAGCGTGGGCTCCATCACCAGCGCGATCAGGCCGGGGATGACGACGACCGCCGGGATGAAGATCTTCGGGAAGGCCGCGATCAGCGGGGTGCGCCGCGCCGCGGAGAGGTTCTTGGCGGAGAGCGCGCGCTGCACCTCGGCGAAGTTGGTCGTCCAGTAGCCGAAGCTCATCACGAAGCCCAGGCCCAGCACGATGGTCAGCCAGTTGGCGCCCAGCGGGTTGGCGGAGCCGATGCCGGTGCCGTCCCAGGCGGTCATGAAGGCGCCGCCCTTCTCACCGGAGAGGGTGTCGGTGATGCCGCCCCAGCCGCCGACGCGCTTGAGGCCCACGACGGTGAGGGGGATCAGCGCGGCGAGGATGACGAAGAACTGCAGCACCTCGGTGTAGATGGCGGAGGAGAGGCCGCCGAGGGTGATGTACGCGAGCACGAAGAAGCCCGCGACCACGACGGATATCCACAGCTCCCAGCCGAGCAGCGCCTTGAGCACCAGCGCGAGCGCGTAGAGGTTGACGCCCGCGATCAGCACGGAGGAGACCGCGAAGATGATCGAGCTGAGCAGGTGCGAGGAGGGCCCGAAGCGGTGCAGCAGGAACTCGGGCACCGAGCGGACCTTGGAGCCGTAGTAGAACGGCATCATCACCAGGCCGAGGAAGACCATGGCGGGGATGGCGCCGATCCAGTACCAGTGCACGGTGTAGACGCCGTACTGGGCACCGTTGGCTGCCATGCCGAGGATCTCGGTGGCGCCGAGGTTGGCGGCCACGAAGGCGAGACCGGTGATCCAGGCGGGGAGCGACCGGCCGGAGAGGAAGAAGTCGAGGCTGGTCTTCACACTGCGCCGGGCGGCGAAGCCGATCCCGAGTACGACGGCGAAGTAGATGCCGAGAAGTGTGTAGTCGAGTCCGTTGGTGGGGAGCCGTAGCCCTTCGGCCAGGTGCAACATGGGTCACTCGCTTCATCGCGCGATCGGAACGGACGCGAACGTACCGCCGCTGTTTCAACTTTTGAAAGGTCTTGTTGCAGGAGTTTGTTTGATTGTGATGATTAACGAGCGTTCCATGCGGCGTCGCACCGGAGGCTGAGCCGACTGTTCTGTTGGCTCCTGGTTCCTTGTGTGTGATTATGTTTGAGGTCCAGGAACGAGGAGCCACCCGGTGAAGAAGACCTCAGGCCGTCTGGCGGACGGCCGCGAGATCGTTTACTACGACCTGAGCGACGACACCGTCCGCACCGCCGCCGACCGGCGGCCGATGCCCGGTATGGAGGCGCACTCCGAGATCCGGCACGACCCGCTGCTGGACGAGTGGGTCGGTGTCACCGCGCACCGCAACGCGCGCACCTACCACCCGCCGGCCGACGAGTGCCCCCTGTGCCCCTCCCGCGAGGGGCGGATGAGCGAGATCCCGGAGGCCGACTACGACGTCGCCGTCTTCGAGAACCGCTTCCCCTCCTTCCGCGGCGCGCCCGGCAAGGAGGAGAACGAGGACGCCGCCGGACTCTTCCGGCACGCGCCGGGCGCCGGCCGCTGCGAGGTGGTCAGCTTCACCTCCGACCACCACGCCTCCTTCGCCGACCTCGACGAGGAGCAGGCCCGCCTCGTCCTGGACGTATGGGCGGACCGCACGGCCGAGCTGTCCCGGACGCCCGGTGTGGAGCAGGTGTACTGCTTCGAGAACCGCGGCGAGGAGATCGGGGTGACCCTCTCCCACCCGCACGGCCAGATCTACGGCTATCCGTTCACCACCCCGCGCACGGCCCGCATGCTGCGCTCCCTGGCCGAGCACGGCGCACAGACCGGCGGCAACCTCTTCGACGACCTCGTCGCCGCGGAACGCGCCGCGGGGGAGCGGGTCGTCATCGACGGCGAGCACTGGACGGCCTTCGTCCCCTACGCCGCGCACTGGCCGTACGAGGTGCACCTGTACCCCAGGTCCCGGGTGCCCGACCTGCTGGGACTGGGCGAGGAGGCGTGCGCCGAGTTCCCCGGGATCTACCTGGAGCTGCTGCGCCGCTTCGACCGCCTCTTCGGCGAGCAGGAGGCCCGCACCCCCTATATCGCCGCCTGGCACCAGGCACCGTTCGGCGACGGCGCCGACCGCGGCCCGCACCTGGCGCCCCGCGAGGAGTTCGCGCTGCATCTGGAGCTCTTCACCATCCGACGGGCTCCCGGCAAGCTGAAGTTTCTCGCCGGTTCCGAGTCCGGCATGAACGTGTTCATCAACGACGTACCACCGGAGGCCGCGGCGCGGCGCCTGCGCGAGGTGGCTTCATGAAACACACAGCAACGGGTGGTTTCGTGGACGGAGTCGACGAACAGAAAGTTGGGGCAATGGCCAAGTACCTGGTGACCGGCGGGGCCGGATATGTGGGCAGTGTGGTGGCGGCACGCCTGCTGGAGGCGGGACACACCGTCACGGTCCTCGACGACCTCGACACCGGCTTCGCGCAGGGCGTGCCGACCGGCGCCGAGTTCGTCGGCGGCCGCATCCAGGACGCCGCACGCGTGCTGGACGCCTCGTACGACGGCGTGCTCCACTTCGCCGCGCACTCCAAGGTGGGCGAGTCCGTCGAGCAGCCCGAGAAGTACTGGCGCAACAACGTCGGCGGCACCGTCGAGCTGCTGGCCGCGATGCGCGAGGCGGGCGTGCGCAGGCTGGTCTTCTCCTCCACGGCCGCCGTCTACGGCGAACCCGAGCGCACCCCCATCACCGAGACCGACCCCGCCGCGCCCACCAGCCCCTACGGCGCCTCCAAGCTGGCCGTCGACCACATGATCGGCGGCGAGTGCCGGGCACACGGCCTGGCGGCCGCCTCACTGCGCTACTTCAATGTCGCGGGCGCCTACTTCACCGCCGACGGCGCCGCCTACGGCGAGCGTCACGACCCCGAGTCGCATCTGATCCCGCTGGTCCTCCAGGTCGCGCAGGGGAGGCGCGAGACGATCTCGGTGTACGGCGACGACTACCCCACCCCCGACGGCACCTGCGTGCGCGACTACATCCACGTCGCCGACCTGGCCGAGGCGCACCTGCTCGCACTGGACCGCACCACCCCGGGTGAGCACCTGATCTGCAACCTCGGCAACGGCAACGGCTTCTCCGTACGGGAGGTCGTCGAGACCGTCCGCAAGGTCACCGGGCACGACGTGCCCGAGCAGGTCGCCCCGCGCCGGGGCGGCGATCCGGCCGTCCTGGTGGCCTCGGCCGACCGGGCGCGCAAGGAACTGGGCTGGCGGCCCGAGCGCAGCGGACTGGAGGAGATCGTGGCCGACGCCTGGCGGTTCGCGCAGCAGGCCGCGGCGGCCTCCCAGGAGCGGACACCGGAGGGCACCGCGTGAGCCAGGGAGCGCCGGAGGGCTTCCGCGAGGTCTACGGCGCCGAGCCGGAGGGCACCTGGGCTGCGCCCGGCCGGGTCAACCTCATCGGCGAGCACACGGACTACAACGACGGCTTCGTGATGCCGCTTGCTCTCCCGCACACCGTGCACGCGGCCGTGGCGCGGCGCGACGACGGCGTGCTGCGGCTGCACTCGGCCGATGTGCCGGGCGCCGCCTACCAGCTGAGGCTCGACGAGCTGACGCCTGGCGCGGACGGCGGCTGGGCCGCGTACCCGGCGGGCGTCGTGTGGGCGATGCGTGAAGCGGGGCTGCCGGTCCACGGCGCCGATGTGCAGATCACCAGCACCGTGCCCACCGGCGCCGGGCTGTCCTCGTCGGCCGCTCTCGAGGTCGTCACCGGCCTCGCGCTGACCGAGCTGTACGGGCTGGGGCTGTGCAGCGCTGAGCTGGCGCGGCTGTGCCAGCGGGCGGAGAACGACTTCGTCGGCATGCCCTGCGGAATCATGGACCAGATGGCCTCGGCGTGCTGCACCGAGGGGCATGTGCTGCACCTGGACACCCGCGACCTGAGCCGGCGCCAGGTCCCCTTCGATCTGGCCGCCGAGGGGCTGCGGATGCTCGTCGTGGACACCCGCGTCAAGCACACCCTGGCCGACGGCGCCTACGCGGAACGCCGCCGGGCGTGCGAGGCGGGTGCGGCGGCGCTCGGCGTCCCGGCGCTGCGCGATGTGGCGTACGAGGAGCTCGGCACCGCCCTCGCACGCCTGGACGCCCGGCTCGACGACCCCGGGGTGCGCGGCTGTGTGCGGCACATCGTCACGGAGAACCGGCGGGTCGAGGAGACGATCGCGCTGCTGGAGGCCGGCGAGACCCGCGCGGTCGGCCCGGTGCTGACGGCGGGACACCTCTCGCTGCGGGACGACTTCCGTGTCTCCTGCGAGGAGTTGGATCTGGTGGTCGAGTCGGCGCTGGCCGCGGGAGCGCTCGGCGCCCGGATGACCGGCGGGGGCTTCGGCGGCTCGGCGGTCGTGCTGGCCGAGGAGAGCGGGACCGAGAAGATCACCGAGGCGGTGACCTCGGCTTTCGAGGCCGCGGGCCATCTGGTGCCGCATGTGTTCGAGGCGGTGCCGAGCGCGGGCGCGCACCGGCTGTGAGGCCGGCGCCCGGCTGGTGGGGCGCTCGTGCCGCGCGTGTGTGCCCCACGCGCGGGTGCGCTCCTGACGCGCCCTGGTGCGCCCCCCACGCCGGGCACGAGTAGAACGATTTTTGTTATTTGCCTTCCGTTGTCACAGCCCGGCCGTACCCTGAATCTTGTACAGCACCGGTGGGGGCCGGTGCTGATCAGGGGGCGAGACAGCCGGGTACGACGCCCAGGGGCGGGGTAGACAGCGAACACGGCGGCGGCCGTGTCGATGGCGCGCTTTCCCGCGCATGGGCGCCGTGCCCGCACTGCCAGGGGGTGCCATGCAACGTATTCGTGTGCTGGTGGTCGACGACCACCGCATTTTCGCCGAGTCCTTGGCCGCCGCGCTCGCGGCCGAACAGGATGTCGAAGTGGGCGCGGCGGGCAGCGGTGCGGCAGCGCTGCGTCATCTGGAGCGCGGCGCGGCCGAGGGCCGCCGGTTCGACGTCCTGCTCGTCGACGCCGACCTGGGCGCACCGCTGAACGGGGCGGCGCACCCGGGCCAGCCCCCGGTGGCCGGTCCGGCACCGGTGCCCGCGCAGGGTCCGGCGCCGCACCAGGGTCCGGCGCCCAACCAGGGCCCGGCGTCCCACCAGGGCGCGCCCCGCACCAACGGCGAAAGGCACGCACACGGCAGAGTGCTGGGCACAGCGCAGGAAGAGCCGACGGCGGTGAGCAGTGCCGCTGCGGGCGCCCCGGCGCCTGAAACGCCCGCCTCCCCGCCCGCGACCGGCGGATTACCGCTGGTGGCCCGGGTCCGCGCCGACTATCCGGCGGTACGCACCGTCGTCCTGGCCGAACGGGACGATCCCCGGCACGCCGCGGCCGCGCTCCAGGCCGGCGCGGGCGGCTGGGTCGCCAAGGACTGTTCCCTCTCCAGGCTCCTCCAGGTGATCCGCGGCGTCCTCAAGGACGAGACGCATCTGCCGCCCGCCCTTCTCACCGGCGTACTCAAGGAGTTGACAGCCAGCCGCAAGCACCGCACCGAGAGCGAACGCCTGGTGGAGTCCCTGACGCCGCGCGAGCGGGAGGTCCTGCGGTGCATGGTGGCGGGGCTGGGCCGCAAGGCCGTCGCAGAGCGGCTGTACCTGTCGCCGCACACGGTACGGACCCATATGCAGAACGTCCTGGGCAAGCTGGGCGTCCACTCCACGCTCCAGGCCGTCGCGCTTGCCCGGCGCGCCGGAGTCGGCCCGGCGGAACTGGAACCGGCGGCAGCGCGCTGACCGGCTGACGCGCCTGCGCCGTGCGTGGTGCCGGGCCGGTCGTCGGCTCCTCGCTCTAGGCTCTGCGGTCCGATCACTTCTGATCGCCTCGCCGAGCCCGACGACCGTGGAGATGTGGCAATGCAGCAGATGACCGAAGCCCAGTGGCGGGACTTCGTCCTGACGGGCACCCGCACCGGCAAGCTGGCGACCACCCGCAAGGACGGCCGCCCCCATGTGACCCCCGTGTGGTTTCTGCTGGACGAGGAGGGCCGGCTGGTCTTCAACACGGGTGGCAGTTCGCTGAAGTACCGCTCGCTGCGCCGCGAGCCCCGCTTCGCCCTGTGCGTGGACGACCAGGAGCCGCCCTTCAGCTTTGTGCTGCTGGAGTGCGTCGTCGAGGAGTTCGTGGACGACCTGGAGCTGATGCGCGAGTGGGCCACCCGGATCGGCGGCCGCTACATGGGAGCGGACCGCGCCGCGGAGTTCGGGGAGCGCAACGCCGTCCCCGGCGAGTACCTGGTGCGGGCCCGTATCGAACGAGCAGTCGCCTACGCGGATCTCGCCGACTGAGGAGGCAGGCCGGGCCCGCTCACACCGAGTTCTTGTAGACGCTCCAGCCTCCGTCCACCACCAGCTCTGCGCCCGTCACATAGGAGGCGTCCGGCGAGAGCAGGAAGGCGATGGCGGCTGCGACCTCGTCGGGGCGGCCATGGCGGCCGATCACCGTCTCACCGGCCGCCTGCCGCCGCTCCTCGGCGCCGATCCCGTCCCAGGCAGGCGTCATGATGGGGCCCGGCAGCACGGAGTTGACCCGCACCCGGGGGCCGAAGTCCGCGGCGAGCTGCCTGCCGAGCCCGGTCAGACCCGCCTTGCTCGCGGCGTAGGCGGGCCGTCCGGGCAGTCCGACACGGGCGTGCACGGAGGAGGTCAGCACCACCGCGCCGCACCGCTCGCGCAGGTCGCTGACGCAGGCCCGCACCCCCAGGAAGGCCCCGGTCAGATTGGTGCCGAGCTGGGCCTCCCAGTCGGTCACGGAGATCTCGTCGGCCGCGCCACCGCGCACCAGCGCCGCGTTGCAGACCAGCCCGTCGACGGGGCCGAACCCCTCACGCGCCGTCTGCACGGCACGGGTCCAGGCCGGTTCGTCCGTGACGTCGCCCAGCACGAACGCCGCCCGGCCGCCCGAGGCCGTGATCTCCCGCGCGGTGCGGTGCGCCCCGGCCTCCGCCGTGTCGAGGATGACGACGGCCGCCCCCTCGTCGGCCAGCCGGTGCGCCGTCGCGGCACCGATACCGGATGCGCCCCCGGTGATGATGACCGTCCGTCCCTCGAACCGCGCGCCCATGGCCATGCGCGTGATCGTACGGCCCGGGCGGGCGCGGGAACAGGGCGCTTCGGCCAGGTGGGTTGCCCGGAGGGGTGGCCGCTCAGGTGGGGATGTTGTCGAACGGCGCCGTCAGCTGGCGCAGCAGCCCGGCCAGTTCGCCGCGCTGCACGGGGGAGAGCTCGGCGAGGATGGCGCGCTCCTGGTCGAGCAGCCCGGCCAGCGCGCTGTCCGCGCGGTCCCGTCCCTCGGCGGTGAGCCGGACCAGGACGCCCCGCCGGTCGCTGGGGTCGGGCAGCCGCTCCACCAGCCCCTTCTTGGCGAGGCGGTCGATGCGGTTGGTCATCGTCCCGGAGGTGACCAGCGTCTGGGTGAGCAGCTGGCCGGGGGAGAGCTGATAGGGGGTGCCCGCGCGGCGCAGCGCTGTCAGTACGTCGAACTCCCACGGCTCCAGACCGTGCTCGGAGAACGCGATACGCCGGGCCCGGTCCAGGTGCCGGGCCAGTCTGCTGACCCGGCTGAGCACCTCGAGCGGTTCGACGTCGAGGTCAGGGCGCTCCCGGCGCCATGCTGCCACCAAACGGTCGACCTCGTCCTCCATGGGATCAGTGTAGAGGTTGTGTCGACGTGAAGTCTCTTGACGTCAAGAGAGCGTGCGGGCACGCTGCTGCCATGTGGGACCCCCAGCAGTATCTGCGCAACGCCGGACCTCGCCTTCGTCCCGTTCTCGATCTTCTCGCACACGTACCCGATCACCTGCCCGGTCATCCCCGGGTGCGGATCGCCGATCTCGGCTGCGGCCCTGGTGGGCCCAGCGAGCCACTGGCCCGGCGGTGGCCCCGCGCGCACATCACCGGGTACGACAACTCCCCCGAGATGCTCGCCGAGGCCGCGGCGCACACCCGGCACGGGCGGCTCGACTTCACCCACGCCGACCTCGCACACTGGCGCCCCGACCCGGCCGAGAACTTCGGCCTGCTCTTCTCCAACGCGGCGCTCCAGTGGGTGCCCGGCCACCAGCACGCCTTCCCCGACTGGCTCGCCGCCCTGCCGTCCGGTGGCGTCCTCGCCTTCCAGGTGCCCGGCAACTTCCACGCCCCGAGCCACACCCTGCTGGCCGAACTGCGCGACTCCCCGCGCTGGCGGGGCCGCGTCGGTGCCGCGTCGCGAACCAACACCGTCCTCACCCCGGCGGCGTACGCGGAACTCCTCGCGCCGCTCGGGCCCGACGGCTGCGACGTCGACGCCTGGGAGACCACCTATCTCCACCGGCTCACCGGTCCCGACCCGGTACTCGAATGGACCAAGGGCACAGCGCTGCGCCCCGTGCTGGAACGGCTGGCCGACGACCCCGAGGCGCGGGACCGTTTCCTGGCCGAGTACGCGGAAGCGCTCCGCGAGGCGTATCCGCCGGACGCGGACGGTGCGACGGCGTTTCCGTTCCGCCGCGTGTTCGTCATCGCCGTCAAGCGCTGAGGCTTCATGCCTTGTTGCCCGGCAAGGGGGGTGCGCCCGCTACGGGGCGGCGCGCCACTCCGGGGCGAGGATCGACCAGACCTCCATGTCGGCCCGCTCGCCCCGGTACAGAAAGCTTTCCCGCAGCACGCCGTCCTTCCGCATTCCCAGGCGGCGGGCCACGGCGATGCTGGGCTCGTTCGCCGTGGAGACGTGCCACTCCACGCGGTGGATGCCGCGCTCCTCGATGGCCCAGTCGATGATGACCCGTACCGCCCGGGTCACCAGGCCCTTGCCCACCGCCGCCGGCTCCAGCCAGCAGCCCGCCTCGGCGGTGCCCTGGGGCACGTCCATGGTGCGGAAGAGCACCCCGCCGACCAGCTTGCCGTCGGCGGTCCAGATGCCGTAGATCCGCCCGGTGTCGGCGGCGGCCTTCTCCGCGTACGACTGGAGGAAAGCACGGGCCGAGGCCAGATCCTTGTTGGCGTCCGGCAGCCCCACATGGGCCCCGATGAACTCCCGCCCGCGCTCGATGTGCGCCAGGAACTCCTCCGCCTGCCACGGCTCCAGCGGGCGCAGTTCGGCGCCGTCGTCACCCAGGGATATCGCGAACATCCTCGTCCTTCGCGCTCGGGGTGCGCACACCTCGGCACACCACGAAGGGGAGCTTCGCACACGCCCGGCCGCCGGACCGAGGGATTTCTCGCTGGGCTGGGGCCGGGGGGCCGAGGAATTGAGGCCCGCAGCGGGCCCGGGGCCCGGGGGGCTCAGGAGCGCCTGTGGCCTATCAGGCGCGGCTTCTGCTCCAGGCCGTCGAGGCCGTGCCAGGCGAGATTGACGAGGTGGGCCGCGACCTCCGCCTTTTTGGGCTTGCGTACGTTGAGCCACCACTGACCGGTGAGGGCCACCATGCCGACCAGCGCCTGGGCGTAGAGCGGCGAGAGCTTGGCGTCGAAGCCCCGGGTCTTGAACTCGCGGCCGAGGATGTCCTCGACCTGGGTGGCGATGTCGGAGATCAGCGAGGCGAAGGTGCCGGTCGACTGGGGGAGCGGGGAGTCCCGCACCAGGATGCGGAAGCCGTCGGTGTACTGCTCGATGTAGTCCAGCAGCGCGAACGCGGCCTGTTCCAGCAGCTCACGGGGGTGGCCCCCCGTGAGCGCCCCGGTCACCATGTCCAGCAGACGTCGCATCTCGCGGTCGACGACGACCGCGTACAGGCCCTCCTTGCCGCCGAAGTGCTCATAGACGACCGGTTTGGACACCCCGGCCTTATGGGCGATCTCCTCCACCGACGTGCCCTCGAAGCCGCGTTCGGCGAAGAGGGTACGGCCGATGTCCAGCAACTGCTCGCGGCGCTCCTTGCCGGTCATCCGGCGGCGGGTGCGCTTCTTCGGGCTGCTGGACGGCGGCGTCCCACCGCCGAACGGCGGCGTGGTCTCGTCGGTCGGCACGGAGTGGGCCTTCCCTGTTGTCTGGCTGTCTCGGGACCCGGGGGCCTGCTGAGGCCCCTGGGTCAGCACAGCATCATGCCGCCCTGGCCGGCTGCTCCGGACGGCGGGAGCCGTCGCCCACGGCGCCGGCCGCTGCCGGGTCCTGCTCAGGGGTGTCCGTAGCGCCCTGCTTGGCCTTGCGGCGGCTCGAGCCCTCCGTGTTGCGCCGCGAGTCGAGCCGGTCGTGCTTCGGCCAGCGCACGTCGTACGCCCAGCCGGCCTTCTCGAACCAGCGGATGATCCGCGCGCTGGAGTCGATCTGACCGCGCTGGACACCGTGCCGTGCGCAGGTGGGGTCGGCGTGGTGCAGGTTGTGCCACGACTCGCCGCAGGAGAGGACCGCCAGCCACCACACGTTGCCCGACTTGTCCCGGGATTTGAAGGGGCGTTTGCCGACGGCGTGGCAGATGGAGTTGATCGACCAGGTGACGTGGTGCAGCAGCGCGACGCGCACCAGCGAGCCCCAGAAGAAGGCGGTCACCGCGCCCTGCCACGACCAGGTGGCGAGGCCGCCGATCACCGGCGGGATCATCAGCGAGACGACGGTCCACATCACGAACTGCCGGGAGACGGCGCGCAGCGCGGGGTCCTTGACCAGGTCGGGCGCGTACTTGTGCTGCGGCGTCTGCTCCTCGTCGAACATCCATGCGACGTGCGCCCACCACAGGCCCTTCATCAGCGCGGGGATCGTCTCCCCGTAGCGCCACGGCGAGTGCGGGTCGCCCTCCGCGTCGGAGAACTTGTGGTGCTTGCGGTGGTCGGCGACCCAGCGCACCAGCGGGCCCTCGACGGCGAGCGAGCCCATGACCGCGAGCGCGATCCGCAGCGGGCGCTTCGCCTTGAACGAGCCGTGTGTGAAGTAGCGGTGGAAGCCGATCGTGATGCCGTGGCAGCCGATGAAGTACATCGCGACCATCAGCCCCAGATCGAGCCAGCTCACCCCCCATCCCCAGGCCAGCGGCACCGCGGCCACCAGCGCGACGAACGGGACGGTGATGAACAGCAGCAGCGCGAGCTGTTCCGCCGAGCGCCGCTTCTCACCGCCCAGCGTCGCGGAGGGCAGCGGGGTCGGGGAGGCGGCACCTGCGGCCTGTCCGGTGGTGGAGGAGGCCTCCGGCGAGTCGGCTGGGGCGTCCTGTGGCGAACTGTCGAGCACGTCCGGGCTTGTCGTCATAGATGTCCCTCATTGGACCTCGGCTTGGCTACGGTTCCGTAACCTACGGCGACGTAAGTATGGCAGCCGTAAGTCACGGGACAAGAGGGGTGCACACCGGGGCGGGCCCGCCGCGCTGCCCACCCCTCGGACGGGAGTCCTGTACCACGCTGAGCCCGACCTATCCTTGTTCCGTCGGACAGCGCGGTCCGCCACCTGCCCGAAGCAACCCCGCAAGGGAAGCAACCCCGCAAGGGAGCCGCACCTGTGAGCAGCGCCGACAGCAATCAGCGAACCCCCGAGCCGCCGGAGAACCTGCCCGGATCGAGTGACCCCGGGATGGTGGGAGGCGTCGGCGGAGGCCGGGCCTCCGGCGGTGGCAGCGGAGGGGAGTCCCCCGGCAGTCACAGCCTCAGCGTGGACAGCGTGGACGCAGCCGAGTCGAACTCGGCCCTCCGTGCGGACATCCGCAGGATGGGCGATCTGCTGGGCGAGACGCTGGTGCGCCAGGAGGGCGCCGAGCTCCTCGACCTGGTGGAGCGTGTCCGCGCGCTCACCCGCAGCGACGGTGAGGCGGCGGCCGAGCTCCTGGGCGAGACCGATCTGGAGACCGCGACCAAGCTGGTGCGGGCCTTCTCCACCTATTTCCACCTCGCCAACGTCACCGAGCAGGTGCACCGCGGCCGCGAGCTGCGCCGCCGCCGCGCGGGCGACGGCGGGATGCTCGCCCGTACCGCCGACATGCTCAAGGACGCCGACCCGGCCCACCTGGCGAACACCGCGCGTCACCTCTCCGTACGCCCCGTCTTCACCGCGCACCCCACCGAGGCGGCCCGCCGCTCGGTGCTGACGAAGCTCCGCAAGATCGCCGAACTGCTGGACGAGGCCGACGGGCAGCCGGGCGGGGCCGAGCGCCGCCGTGCCGATCTGCGGCTGGCCGAGAACGTCGACCTGATCTGGCAGACCGACGAGCTGCGCGTCGCCCGCCCCGAGCCGGCGGACGAGGCGCGCAACGCCATCTACTACCTGGACGAGCTGCACCGCGGCGCCGTCGGCGACGTGCTGGAGGACCTGGCCGCCGAGCTGGAGCGGGCCGGCGCGCCGCTGCCTTCCGGCACCCGCCCGCTGACCTTCGGCACCTGGATCGGCGGCGACCGGGACGGCAACCCGAACGTCACCCCCGAGGTCACCTGGGATGTGCTGCTGCTCCAGCACGAGCACGGCATCACCGATGCCCTCGCACACGTGGACGAGCTGCGCGGGGCCCTCTCCAACTCGATCCGCAACTGCGGCGCCACACAGCCGCTGCTGGATTCACTCGAAAGAGACCTCGCCCGGCTGCCGGAGATCAGCCCCCGCTACAAGCGGCTCAACGCGGAGGAGCCCTACCGGCTCAAGGCCACCTGCATCCGGCAGAAGCTGCTGAACACCCGCACCCGGCTGGCCGAGAAGCTCCCGCACACCGAGGGCCGGGACTACCTGGGCACCGGAGAGCTGCTCGCCGACCTCGCACTCCTCCAGGACTCGCTGCGCGAACACCGCGGCGGCCTGGTGGCCGACGGCCGCCTGGAGCGGGCCCTGCGCACCCTGGCGGCCTTCGGCCTCCAGCTCGCCACGATGGACGTACGCGAGCACGCCGAGGCCCACCACCACGCGCTCGGCCAGCTCTTCGACCGGCTCGGTGAGGAGTCCTGGCGCTACGCCGACATGCCGCGCGACTACCGGCAGCGGCTGCTGGCCAAGGAGCTGCGCTCCCGCCGCCCGCTCGCCCCGAGCCCGGCGCCGCTGGACGCGGCCGGGGCCAAGACCCTCGGCGTCTTCGAGACGATCCGCAAGGCGCTGGAGACCTTCGGGCCCGAGGTCATCGAGTCGTACATCCTCTCGATGTGCCAGGGCGCCGACGATGTGTTCGCCGCCGCCGTCCTCGCCCGCGAGGCCGGACTGATCGACCTGCACGGCGGCTGGGCCAAGATCGGCATCGTGCCGCTGCTGGAGACCACCGACGAGCTCAAGATCGCCGACGAACTGCTCGACGCGATGCTCTCCGACCCCTCCTACCGCAAGCTGGTCTCCCTGCGCGGCGACCTCCAGGAGGTCATGCTCGGCTACAGCGACTCCTCCAAGTTCGGCGGCATCACCACCAGCCAGTGGGAGATCCACCGCGCCCAGCGCCGGCTGCGTGACGTCGCACACCGGCACGGCGTCCGGCTGCGGCTCTTCCACGGCCGCGGCGGCACCGTCGGCCGCGGCGGCGGCCCCACCCACGACGCGATCCTCGCCCAGCCCTGGGGCACCCTGGAGGGCGAGATCAAGGTCACCGAGCAGGGCGAGGTCATCTCCGACAAGTACCTGGTGCCCTCGCTGGCCAGGGAGAACCTGGAGCTGACCGTCTCGGCCACCCTCCAGGCCTCCGCGCTGCACACCGCGCCGCGCCAGTCCGACGAGGCGCTGGCCCGCTGGGACGCGGCCATGGACACCGTCTCCGACGCCGCGCACCGGGCCTACCGCGAGCTGGTGGAGGACCCGGACCTGCCCGCGTACTTCTTCGCCTCCACCCCCGTCGACCAGCTCGCCGAGCTCCACCTGGGCTCCCGCCCCTCCCGCCGCCCCGACACCGGCGCGGGGCTCGACGGGCTGCGGGCCATCCCGTGGGTGTTCGGCTGGACCCAGTCGCGGCAGATCGTCCCCGGCTGGTTCGGCGTCGGCACGGGCCTGAAGGCAGCGCGCGAGGCCGGGCTCGACAGCGTGCTGGAAGAGGCGCACACCCACTGGCACTTCTTCCGCAACTTCCTCTCCAACGTCGAGATGACGCTGGCCAAGACCGATCTGCGGATCGCCCGCCACTACGTCGAGACGCTGGTCCCCGAGGAGCTGCGGCACGTCTTCGCCACCATCGAGGCCGAGCACGCCCGCACGGTGGAGGAAGTGCTCCGCATCACCGGTGAGAGCGAGCTGCTGGAGTCCAACCCGGTCCTCCAGAAGACGCTGAAGATCCGCGACGCCTACCTCGACCCGATCTCCTACCTCCAGGTCTCCCTGCTGCACCGCCAGCGGCAGGCAGCGGCCGAGGGCAAGGAGCCGGACGAGAACCTGAGCCGCGCGCTGCTGCTCACCGTCAACGGCGTGGCGGCGGGCCTGCGCAACACCGGCTGACGTCCTCCGGCGCCCTCAAGGGCCTGGGTGCCGCTCGCTCAGAACGCGAGCAGCGCCCAGGCCCCGCCCATGATCAGGGCACCGCACGCCCCGGTGAGCACGGCCGTCCTCTTCATCCGCAGGCCGCCCGCGATCACCAGCGAGGCCAGCAGCAGCGCCCCGCCCAGCGGCACCCACGCGTAGAGGATCCCGGCGGGCCCGGTCCGTATGACATGGTCCGTACCGGGCTGTACGGCCACGTCCACGGTCTGCCCCTCCCCGCCGGAGACGAACTCGGAGACGGTCACCTTCTCCGGCCTGGAGGACCTCTCGCCGCGGAACGTCCCGGTGCACTCGTCGTCCCCGCACTTGCTGACGGTGACGGTGCCGCGTTCGTCCCCCGCCATGGCGGTGGTCGCCGTCTCCCACGACGTCCACCCTCCGGCCACCACCAGCACCAGCGCGATCAGCGCCATCAGCGCGGCCCGCGCCAGCAACAGCATCCCGAAGGCGGTCTCGCCGAGCCGCCGCATACGGCTGCGCCTGGGCTGGGTGCGTGCGACTCGTGAAGGCATGGCGGAGATCCTGGCCACTTGACCGAAGCCGGTCAACCTCGGCCGACCGGCTTGTGGGTGCTTGGCCCACTATCGGAACCGTGTCCTCCGACGCCGTCGGGCAGACCGCTCGCGACTCCCGCCAATCCACCCGCCAATGCCAGCCAGCACCTGCTAACATCCCTTGGCATGTGCTCCACGGGCGATGATCTGGTGCGGGTGCTGGCCACTCTGTCCAACCCGCACCGGGTGCGGGTTGTCGCGGCTCTCGCGGGTGGGCGGAACTACGTGAGCCGGCTGGCGCGCGAGCTGGACATCAGCAGGGCGCTGCTCCAGGTCCATCTGAAGAAGCTGGAGGCGGCCGGTCTGGTCTCCTCCCGGATGGAGCTGTCGGAGGACGGAAAGGCGATGAAGTTCTACGAGGTGGAGCCCTTCTCGGTCCATCTGACTCCGGAGCTGCTGGCGCGCCTCGCCGGGACGCTGACCATCGAGAAGGGCGAGAAGGGATCACCGCGATGAACGAGCACGAATGGCAGGAAGTCATAGGCACCGTCGGGATCTTCACCCTGCTCATCGCCGTGGTCGTCATGCTGCTGTGGCATGCCACCGCCGGGCGGCGGGCCAAGGCTCAGCTCGCCCGCGAGGGCGAGTACAAGAAGCTCGCCGAAGCCGCTGTCGACAGACAGCAGCGGATCGAGCAGCAACTGGCCGAGATCGGCGGACAGGTCTCAAAGCTGCGGGAGAGGACGGACACGATCGAGCGGGTCCTCAAGGACGTCGAATAGCTCCCGGGAACACCCCGGGCCGTCGAGCGGCAACTCGACGACCCGGGCAACGGGGAGCTGAACCACCTCGCCGCGGGCGAGTTTGCGCAGGAACACACTCCACCGAAAAGAGGAGAGCAGCTCATGCTGCCCAAAAGCAAGTCGGGCCACGGCCGGCGCGGGGGCGCCCCGCCTCGCCGGGGCGTGACCGAGGCCGTGGCGGTCTGGTCCGCGCGGCACCGCGCCCTGGCGATCGGCGGATGGCTGGCGCTGGTCGTCCTCGCCGTACTGTCCAGCATGCCGATGACCGGTGAGACGGCCCGCGCGGTCGACCCGGGCGAGGCCGGCCGCGCCCAGCAGCTGGTGGACGCACAGGGCAGCGGCGACTCCATCCGGGAGAACGTGCTGATACGGGCCCGCGGTGGGAGCCGGGAGTTCGCGACCGACTCCGAGCTGCGGGCGGCCACCGAGCAGCTGGTCGCCGAGCTGCGCCGGACACCGGACGCGGTACGCGAGATCGGCTCCCCGCTTCAGGCGGAGGGTCGGCGCTGGATGTCCGAGGACGGCAGCGCCGGGCTGGTGACGGTGGAACTGGCCGGGCCCGACGACCAGTTCGCGAAGCACTACGCGACAGTGGTGCGGGCCGTGGAGCGGGTGCGAGAGCACCACCCGGATGTCCAGCTCGCACAGGCGGGCGACCACAGCCTCTCCCGGGCGGTCGACGAGGGCATCAAGGACGACTTCAAGCGTGCTGAGACGACATCCCTGCCGCTGACGCTGCTGGTCCTGCTGGCCGTCTTCGGCTCGCTGATCGCCGCCGGCATACCGCTCCTCCTCTCGGCCACGGCCGTGGCGGCCGCGTTCGGACTGCTGCAACTGGTCAGCCACTGGGTGCCGTTCAACAGCGCCGCCTCCTCCCTCGTCCTGCTCATCGGGATGGCCGTGGGCATCGACTACTCCCTGTTCTCGCTGCGCCGGTTGCGGGAGGAACGGGCGGCCGGACACGACGTCCACGAGGCGCTGCGGATCACGGCACGCACCTCGGGGCACGCCGTGGTGGCCTCCGGCCTGACCGTGATGGTCTGCATGACCGGGCTGCTGTTCACCGGTGTCGACGTCTTCAAGGGGCTGACCGTCGGAACCGTCCTGGTTGTCGGACTGGCCGTGCTCGGCTCGGTGACGGTGCTGCCCGCGCTGCTCGCCGCACTCGGCGACCGGGTCGACAAGGCCCGCATCCCCTGGCTGGGCAGGCCCAGGATCGCGGCGCGGGAGTCGCGCTTCTGGAGCCGGGTGGCCGGCGCCGCCGTACGCAGGCCCCTCCTGACCGGAGCGACCGCTGCCGTGGCCCTGCTGGTCATGGCGCTGCCCGCGCTCGGAATCCGGCTGCAGGACGCCGCGGTCACCGCCAGCCTGCCCTCCGGTTCCTCGTCGGCTGTGGACGCGGCGAGCGAGATGCAGGAGCAGTTTCCGGGCGCGGCCACGGCGGCCCGGGTGGTCATCGACCGTACGGACGGCGCCTCGGCCGACACCCCTCAGGTGCGGGAGGCGATCGACGAGCTGCACGAGCAGGCCGCCGGCAGCGGCGGTGCGCTACGGGAGCCGATCACGGCAGTGCCGGTCGGCGACGCCATGGTGGTACGGGTACCGCTCGCGGGCGCCGTCACGGATCCCGCCGCCGACCGCGCGCTTGCGACGCTGCGCGAGCGAGCGCTGCCGGCCGCGCTCGGCCCGGCGCGGGGCGTCGAGTACGCGGTCACGGGCAAGACCGCCATACCGCACGACTTCGCCGAGCGGGTGAGCAGCCGGACCCCGGTCGTCTTCGCCTTCGTCCTCGGACTCGCTTTCGTCCTGCTGATGGTGGCGTTCAGATCGCTGACCATCCCGCTGGCGTCGATCCTGCTCAACCTGCTGTCCATCGGCGCCGCCTACGGAGTGCTCGCCTGGGTCTTCCAGGACGGCCACCTGGAAGGACTCCTCGGGTTCAACTCCTACGGCGGGGTGGTCAGCTGGCTCCCGCTGTTCATGTTCATCATCCTGTTCGGCCTGAGCATGGATTACCACATCTTCATCCTCAGCCGGATCAGGGAGCGGTGGCTCGGGGGCGCGGAACCGCGTGCGGCGATCGTGGGCGGTATCGGGGCCGGCGCCGGCGTGATCAGCAGCGCGGCACTCATCATGATCGGCGTCTTCTCGGTCTTCCTCACCCTCTCCGCCATCGAGTACAAGATGCTGGGCCTCGGCATGGCATCGGCCATCCTCATCGACGCGACCGTCGTACGCGGCGTACTGCTGCCGGCGGTGATGTCCCTGCTGGGCGAGCGCGCCTGGCGCCTGCCGTCCCACCTGTGACCGACCCCAGGGACCCTCCTCCCCTCCCTCCTCGCGGCGGGGCTGGTGGTGTTCCACCCGCCTCTCCGCGCGTTGGGGCCCGTTCCGGGTGACCGCGACTCCACTGTGGGGGAGACAGCCGGAACCGAGCAGGAGGCCAATGGGCATGTGGCACGACATGGTGACGATCGAGATCCCGGTGGTCGAGAAGATCGTGCGGACCATCCTCGTCTACGTCGTCATCATCGTGCTGTTCCGGCTGGCCGGGAAGCGGGGGCTGGCGTCGATGAACACCTTCGACTTCGTGGTCGTCTTTCTGCTGTCCAACGTGGTGCAGAACGCCGTCATCGGCAACGACTTCAGCCTCCTCGGCGGCCTGGTCGGCGCTGCGACGCTGGTGGGCGTCAACGCGTTCGTCAACAGGCTGCTCGCGGTCGAAGGCAACATGGCACGGCTGCTGGAGGGCAAGCCGACGACCGTGATCGAGGACGGTCACATCGTCCGCCGCGCGATGCGGCGGCTCGGGCTGCGCACCGGAGAGGTCGAGGAGGTCGTACGGCTGCAGACGGGCGGCACCGTCAAGACCGTCGAACACGGCAGCCTCGAACCGGACGGCAGGCTGCTCGTCGTCCCCAGCCCCGAGGCCCAGCAGGCGACCCGCGCCGACATCGACCGCCTCGCGGAACGGCTCGCAGCGATCGAGGAGATGCTGCGGGCGGGCAGGGGCAAGTAGGACTTGGCGCCGGAGGCGCCCGTGGCCATCGAGAGAGGGACCGAGCCTCAGCTGTTGTAGGTGCTCTGGGCCCGTTCCAGGCCGTCGAGGATCAGGGCCTCGCAGGCGTCCGCGGCGCGGTCGACGAAGTAGTCGAGTTCCTTGCGCTCCGTGGAGGAGAAGTCCTTGAGGACGTAGTCGGCGACCTGCATCCGGCCCGGGGGCCGGCCGACGCCGAAGCGGACCCGGTAGTAGTCGCGGCCCAGCAGCTTGGTGAGGGACTTGAGGCCGTTGTGGCCGTTGTCACCGCCGCCGAACTTGAGGCGCAGGGTCCCGTAGTCGATGTCCAGCTCGTCGTGGACGACGACCAAGTGATCGGCGCCGATGCCGTAGAAGTCCAGCAGCGCCTTGACGGGACCGCCGGATACGTTCATGTACGACATCGGTTTGGCGAGCACCACCCTGGTGCTGGTGGTGCCGGGGATGCCGATGCGTCCCTCGAGCACCTGGGCGCGGCCCGCCTTGTGGGACTTGAAGCTGCCGCCCATCCGCCCCGCGATCAGGTCCGCGACCATGAAGCCCACGTTGTGCCGGTTGCCGGCGTAGTCGGGGCCCGGATTGCCGAGTCCGGCGATGAGCCACGGGGTGGTGGCCGACATGGGTGGTCCTCCGGTCGTCAGTTGTTTCCCGGCTCACCGGTGCCCTCGGCACAGCCGGTGCCCTCCCGGAGAGCCGGTGGCCTCCGGACAGTGTGCGCGCGTGCCGGACGGGCGGCTTCCACCGGCCCGCCCGGCACACGTGGCACCCAGGGGCGCGCGGGTCCTACTCGCCGGCCTCGGCCTCGCCCTCGGCGGCTTCCTCACCCTCGGCCGCGGGCTCCTCGGCCTGCGCGGCGAGGATCGAGATGACGGTCTCGTCGCCCTCGATGGCGAGCGAGGTACCGCTCGGCAGGGCGATGTCCTTGGCCAGGATCTGGTCGCCGACGTCCAGGCCGTCGACGGAGACGGTCACCGACTCGGGGATGTGGGTGGCCTCGGCCTCGACCGGCAGCGAGTTGTAGACGTGCTCGATCAGGTTCTGGCCCGGGGCCAGCTCGCCCTCGATGTGGATCGGGACCTCGACGTTGACCTTCTCGCCGCGCTTGACCGTCAGCAGGTCGATGTGGACCAGGAAGCCACGGATGGCCTCGCGCTGGACGGCCTTGGGGATGACGAGCTCCTTCTTGCCCTCGACGTCCAGGTGGATCAGGACGTTGGGGGTCTTGAGCGCCATCATCATGTCGTAGCTGGGCAGGGCCACGTGGACCGGATCGGCGCCGTGACCGTAGATGACGGCGGGGACCTTCTCCTCGCGGCGGAGACGGCGGGCGGAGCCCTTGCCGAACTCGTTGCGGATGGTCGCGCTGATGTTGACGTCAGCCATGCTGCGCTCCTCGTTAGCGACGGTGGTACGGATGTCTGCGGTGCCACTCGGTCCCGACGGACCTGCTACGAAGAGCGCGCGTCGATAACGGAGCATCCGGTCCTGCGATGACGTGGAACGTCGAAAAGGACCGGCCTCCCTCGCCGAGCGACTCGCAGAGTCTACGCGGCGAAGGAGGCCGGCCAAAAATCGATCAGCGGAACACGGGATGTGGGACAGGCCCGCGGCCGCTCACGCCTGCTCGTCGAAGAGGCTGGTCACCGAGCCGTCCTCGAACACCTCACGCACCGCGCGGGCGATCGTCGGCGCCATCGACAGCACCGTGATCTTGTCGAGCTCCAGCTCACCGGGGGTGGGCAGCGTATTGGTGAAGACGAACTCGCTGACCTTGGAGTTCTTCAACCGGTCCGCGGCCGGACCGGACAGCACGCCGTGCGTCGCCGTGACGATGACGTCCTCGGCGCCGTTGGCGAACAGCGCCTCGGCCGCTGCGCAGATCGTGCCGCCGGTGTCGATCATGTCGTCGACCAGGACACAGACCCGGCCCTTCACATCGCCGACGACCTCGTGCACGGTCACCTGGTTCGCCACATCGGGGTCGCGGCGCTTGTGGACGATGGCCAGCGGAGCGCCGAGCCGGTCCGCCCAGCGGTCCGCCACCCGGACCCGGCCGGCGTCCGGCGAGACGACGGTGAGCTTGTTGCGGTCGGTCTTGGCCGCCACATAGTCCGCCAGCAGCGGCAGAGCGAACAGGTGATCGACCGGGCCGTCGAAGAAGCCCTGGATCTGGTCGGTGTGCAGATCGACGGTGAGGATACGGTCCGCACCCGCGCACTGGAACATGTCGGCCATCAGCCGCGCCGAGATCGGCTCGCGCCCGCGGTGCTTCTTGTCCTGCCGGGCATAGCCGTAGAACGGGACGATCACCGTGATGCTCCGCGCCGAAGCCCGCTTCAGCGCGTCGATCATGATGAGCTGCTCCATGATCCACTTGTTGATGGGAGCCGTGTGGCTCTGCATCAAGAAGCAGTCGGCGCCGCGCGCGGACTCCTGGAAGCGGACGTAGATCTCACCGTTCGCGAAGTCGAAAGCCTTGGTCGGGACCACGCCGATACCGAGCTGCTTGGCGACCTCTTCGGCGAGTTCGGGGTGGGCGCGGCCGGAGAAGAGCATGAGTTTCTTCTCGCCGGTCGTCTTGATCCCGGTCACTGCTGTTGTCTCCCTGTGTGGTGCGCCGCACGGCGGCTCAGCGGGGGGCGGCGTCGGTTGCGGGGGCGGCGTCGGTTTTCGGCCGCATGGCCAATCAGGCTCTCCATAACCGTACGCCCCGCGTCATACAACCGGATACCCGGTCTTAACCCTCCTCGGCGGGAACCTGCCCGCCCGTACCGTTTGCCGAACGAGCGGTTTCGGCCCCGTCCGAAGCCGCCCCGGGGACCGCGCCACCCGCCGACTGCCCGGACTGAGCCGACCCCTCGGTCCGCGCCGACTGCCCGGGCTGAACCGACTCCTCGGCCTGCGCCGCCTGCGCCGTCTGGGCTGCTTGCGCCGACGCGCTGCCCGGACGCTTCCTGGCCACCCAGCCCTCGATGTTGCGCTGCTGACCCCGCGCCACGGCCAACGAGCCGGGCGGCACATCCTTCGTGATCACGGAGCCGGCCGCACTGTAGGCACCGTCCCCCACCGTGACCGGAGCCACATACATGTTGTCCGCGCCCATCCGGCAGTGCGAACCGACCGTCGTGGTGTGCTTGCTCTCACCGTCGTAGTTCACGAACACACTCGCGGCACCGATATTGCTGTGCTCGCCGATCACCGCATCACCCACATAGGAGAGATGCGGCACCTTCGTGCCCTCGCCGATCTCCGCGTTCTTCATCTCCACGTAGCTGCCGGCCTTCACCTTCGGCCCCAGCCGGGTACCCGGCCGCAGATAGGTGTACGGACCGACCGACGCCCCGGCACCGATCCGAGCACCCTGCGCCACCGTGTTGCTGACCGTCGCACCCGCACCCACCACGGTGTCCGTCAGGCGGGTGTTCGGGCCCACCTCACTGTCCTCGCCCAGATGGGTGCCGCCCAGCAGCTGGGTGCCCGGATGGACCATCGCGTCCGGCTCGTAGGTCACACCCACATCCATCCAGGTGGTGGCCGGATCGACCACCGTGACCCCCGCCAGCATGGCCTCCTCCACCAGCCGGCCGTTCAGCATCCGGCGCGCCTCGGCCAGCTGGACACGGTTGTTGATCCCCGCGATCTCGCGGTGATCGCCCGCCACCGCCGCGCCCACCCGGTGGCCGCCCTCCCGCAGGATGCCGAGCACATCCGTGAGGTATTCCTCACCCTGGCTGTTGTCCGTACGGACCTTGCCCAGCGCCTGCGCCAGCAGACGGCCGTCGAAGGCGAACACCCCCGAATTGATCTCCCGGATCGCGCGCTGCTCCTCGCTCGCGTCCTTGTGCTCGACGATCGCGGTGACCGCGCCGCCGCCCTCGCCACGGCCGCCCTCGCGCACGATCCGGCCGTAGCCCGTCGCGTCCGGGACCTCGGCCGTCAGCACGGTGACGGCGTTGCCGTCCGCGACGTGGGTGTCCGCGAGCTGCTGCAGCGTCTCACCGGTCAGCAGCGGGGTGTCGCCACAGGTCACCAGCACCGTCCCGGCAGGGCCGTCCCCGCCCAGCTCCTCCAGGGCCATCCGGACCGCGTGCCCGGTGCCGTTCTGCTCGTACTGCACGGCGGTACGGATACCCGGGTCGAGCTGCGCCAGATGTGCGGTGACCTTCTCCCGTGCGTGCCCGACGACCACGACCAGCTGCTCCGGATCCAGCGCCCGCGCGGCGCTCACCACATGGCCGACCAGCGAGCGGCCGCAGATCTCGTGCAGGACCTTGGGGGTCGCCGACTTCATGCGGGTGCCCTCACCCGCTGCGAGAACGACGACGGCTGCCGGGCGAGTGACGCTCACGGGTGTGCCCTTCGGCTTCGGGGGTGGGTGCTGTCCCGCAGGATACCGGGGGGTTCGCCGCGTGAAGGGAGGGCGGGGCCTGAGGACGGCAGCCGCCGGTGAGGACTCGAACCTGGGTTTGCTGCTGTGAGCTCCCCTGCCAGGACTCGAACCTGGAACAATTCATCCAAAGTGAATCGTGTTGCCCATTACACCACAGGGGATAGCAAAAGAGGTCAATTCGGACACTCCCTCTCGGGGGTCGAACCGACACCCAACACTATGCCGTACCACCAGCCCTCGATGCGACGGTATAGCTCAGCCCCCTGTTGTACACGTACCGTCAGGCAGCCGCGGTAGCTCGTCCCGGTGTTCTTGCGAACTGTCTTCGGGTTGTGCTTCTTGAGCAGCGGCTTGTAGAAGTTCTGCGGCGGGGCGCCGGTCAGCTCCTGCCAGAAGTGCTGGGCCTCTTCCGCATCGGCCGACTCATGGATCATCACGCGGTACCGGCGGCGTTCCTTCTCCACCTGGAGCAGATCGAGCCAGGTGAGGAAGAGCTTGATCATGTCGGGGTCGCTGTTGACGAAGACGACGATCTCGTCGCGCCGCCACGGCTTGGCCTTGCTGCCCTCCGCCCAGTACAACCCCACCCCGAGCAGGAACAGCTCCCGGTCGCTCAGGGTTCCGATCTCCGCGGTGGCGGCTGCCTTGGTGCGCTGCCGCTCCTCTTCCCGTAAGGCGAGCGTGCGCTCCCAGCCACGCCTGGCGATGGTGGACGCTTCCTCGCGGGTGCGCCTCGGCGGCCTCGGCAGGTCCCGGACCCACAGGGAGACGGAGCTGCGCGAGACGCCCAGTTCCAGTTCGATCCGGTCGTACGTCCACCCCTGCCGCCGCAGCTCGCGCGCACGCGCTCGTAGGTCGTCCTTGGCGTTGGGGCGTCGGGTCCAGGCGGGTGGGGGTTCGCCCTGGACCAGGCGGTTGAGGAGGTCGTTGTTGCCGACCTTGAGGCGGTCACGGATCTGGCGGCGGCTGAGCCCCGCGCGGCGCAGCGCGACGGCCTGCTCGCGGAGCTGTTCGTACTGGTGGGCGTCGTATGTGCGTGGCATGGGGCGAGTCTCGGCGGCCACCGGTGAGGCGCGCCGGGAAAACGTGTTCCATTGCTCAGTTCGAGTGAAAGGGGGTCTGTTCGATTGCACAATCGTCCGGTCGCAGACAGATGAGCGGAATGGGGTGTTCCGGTGATCGGCCGGACAAGCCGACGGTGTGCGGTCGTAGGGTGGTCGGTATGACCGAGACGGGGGAAAACCGTACGCGGGGCGGGCCGTGGTGGTGGGAGAGACCACGGAGTGCGGTGCTCGATATCGCCCTGGGCGCGGCCTCGGCCGCGGAGTGCGCGCTGCAGGGCCAGGGCTTCGCGCGCGAGGCCGGTGTCCCCGGTGTGCTCGCGATCGTGCTGGGCGCCCTCGCGGGGGCGACGCTGGTGCTGCGCCGCCGCTGGCCGATAGCCGTCGTCCTGGTGGCCATCGCCGTCATACCGGCCGAGATGGGCACCTTCCTCGGTGTCGTCGGCCTCTACACGCTCGCCGCCACCGAGGTGCCGCGGCGGATCACCGGGCTGCTGGCCTCCATGGCCGCCGTCGGCATGCTGGTGATCACCACCTTCCGGCTGGAGCAGAGTATCGGGCAGGACCCCGATTTCAACCCCTCGGCCTGGTTCGTCCCCCTGGTCTCGGTCCTGATGTCGATCGGTGTGACGGCGCCACCCGTGCTGCTCGGCCTCTACGTGGGGGCGCGCCGACGGCTGGTGGAGTCGCTGCGGGAGCGTGCCGACGGGCTGGAGCGCGAGCTGTCGCTGCTGGCCGACCGGGCGGAGGAGCGCGCGGAGTGGGCGCGCAACGAGGAGCGCACCCGGATCGCGCGGGAGATGCACGACGTGGTCGCCCACCGGGTGAGCCTGATGGTGGTGCACGCTGCGGCGCTGCAGGCGGTGGCGCTCAAGGATCCGGAGAAGGCCGCAAAGAACGCGGCGCTGGTGGGCGACATGGGGCGGCAGGCGCTGAACGAGCTGCGCACCATGCTGGGCGTCCTGCGGTCCGGCGAGGCGGAGAAGGCGGACAAGGCGGAGAAGAAGGCCGGGGAGGCAGAACAGGCCGAGCAGGCGGAGCAGCGGGAGCAGGGGGCCGAGCGGGTGGCGGGTTCCGAGCCGGCCGGTGCCGGCTTGCAGGACGGCTCCCATGCCGCCTCCCACGCCGCCCCCGACTCCGCCTCCGCCTCCGCTTCCGGGGCCTCGGCCGCCTCGGCCGGGTCCGCCACCGCCGCTGTGCGGCCCTGCGGTGACGACGCCGCCGAGGCGCCCTCGCGGTTGGCCGAGTTCGCCTCGGCGGTCGCCGGGCGGGCGAGCGCCGGTGCCGCGGACTCCCGTAAAGAGGGAGCGCGGGCCGCGGACGAGGACGGCGCGGCGCACACCGACCGGAGCGGGGCACCCTCCGACGCGCCCTCGCTGGCGCAGCTCGACGTCCTCGTCGGGCAGTCGCGTGCGGCGGGGATGACGGTGGAGCTCAGCGTCGAGGGCAGCCCGGACGGCGCCTGTCCGCAGCCGGTGCAGCAGACCGCCTACCGGGTGGTCCAGGAAGCGCTGACCAATGTGCACAAGCACGCGGCGGGTGCCGCCACCCGGGTACGGGTCGCGCACCGGGCCGCCGAGGTGGCGCTCCAGGTGGAGAACGATCCGGCCGCCGCCGGCGCGGCCGACGCGGGCCTGCCCAGCGGCGGCAACGGCCTGGTGGGCATGCGGGAGCGGGTGACGGCGCTCGGCGGCGGCTTCGTCTCGGGGCCGACGGACGCGGGCGGCTTCCGCGTCTCGGCGATCATCCCCTACGCGCGCTCCTGACTTCCGCGTCACTCGCGCTACGCGCGTCCGCAACCCCCGCATCACCCGCTGCGCGATTCCGTGAGCTCCCACATCACCCGCTGCGTGCGTCCGTGAGCCCCTCCGGGCCGGTGTTCTCCTGTCGGGGAGCGGACGGCGGTGGCGGCGCGCTCGCGCTCAGTCTGGCGGGCACCAGTCCCCTCATCAGTGCGGAGAGCGCGGCGTCGAAGTCGGCGCCCAGGTACCAGTCGCCGGTCGCGTCGATGCTGTAGACGCGGCGCTCGGCGTCGATGGCCAGCAGCGCCTCGTCCTCGCCCTCGGTGCCGATCGGGCAGACCTGGGTGCCCAGCGCGCGGCCGAGGTCGGAGAAGGTGCGCGCCGAGTGCAGCCCGGGGAGCGGGTCGATGTACACGGGCGAGGGTGCGAGGTGCCGGCCGGGGCCGGTCGGGGTGATGTACAGGGTGCCGAACTCGGCCCAGACCTCGACGGCGGCAGGGAAGACCGCGTGCCGGTGGCCGCCCGGCGAGATGTGGCCGCGCAGGGTGTCGGCCCACTGTTCGGCCTGCCGGATGTCCCACCGGCCGGGCTCCCACCCGGCGTTGCGCAGCGGGTCGTCGACGGCGACGGGGAAACGGGTGGTCACTGCGCGTTCTCCCGTGCCGGGTCCACGGCCCGCACCCCGAAGTGGGCCAGCAGCGCTCCGCAGGAGCGGCAGGGGGGCGCGTAGCTGCCGTGCAGCGGGTCGCCGTCCTCGCGGATACGGCGCGCGGTGAGCTTGGCGTGTTTGAGGGCGCGCTTGGCCTCGCTGAGCGTGAGCGGCTTGGGGGCCTTCGCTGCGCGGGACGCCTTGCCGGTGGCGCCCTTGCCGGAGCGGCCGCTCCTGGCCGGTCTGCGCCCGCCGCGCTTGTCCGCGCGTGCGGCCTCGGTGGCGGTCAGATAGCGCGACAGCAGTACGGCTTCGGGGCAGCGGCCGGTCTGCCGGGAGCGGCGGTCGGTGGTGAGGGTGTCGAGGAAGTCCTGCACCAAGGGGTGGAGGGCGGGCGGACGTTCGCTCTTGCTGCCGGTGCAGGTGAGGGTCTCGCCCCGGATGGACAGCGCGGCGGCGACGGCGGGCAGGATGCCGTCGCGGCGCTGGAGCAGGACCGGTGCGGTGGCGCTGAGGGAGTCGGCTGCGGCTATCCAGCCGATGCGCGGGTCGCTGCTGTCGTACGCGTGGGTGTACGCGCCGGGCTGCGACTGCGGAGCTTCTGGCCGCCGCGATGTGTGCGCCTGTGGTGCCGTGTGCAATGGAGCTTCCTCCCAGAGTGTCCCCTCTGTGCCGGGGCTCGCCCAAGTATGCAGTGTGGCGCATGAGTCGATCATTCCGCCGGTGATGTCATGGAATTGTGGCGGTGGTGGCGGTGCTGTGAAGGGCGCCTTGTGGGGCCCCTGGGGGCGGCGGATGATGGCCAGTCCCGACCGAGAGGGATAGCCATGACCCCCACGACGAGGCGCACGCGTCCCCACGCCGCGCTGCGCCGTACGTGCGCGGCCGTCGCCGTACTTCCCGCACTGCTGCTGCCCCTCACCGCCTGCGGCGGCGGGGACGACGGGGGCGGCAAGAGCGGCGGCGACAGCGGCGGCAGCAGTGGTGAGAGCCACGGCGGCGACAGCGGCACGAGCGGCGGAGGGGACGGCGGCAAGGGCGGCGGAGGTACCGGCGGCGGCAAGGGCGACGAGACGGACAAGCCGGACAAGGGCTCCGCGAAGCCGCTGACCGAGGGCCAGTTGCGCGCCGCGCTCCTCAACTCCGAGGATGCCCCGGGCTACCGGGCGAACGAGAGCAGGAACGCGCTCGACGACGACCCGCCGCCGGCCGGCCCGGAGTGCCGTGCGCTGATCGACCTCTTCAGCAAGGACTCCGAGCAGAAGCGCACCGCCTCGGCGGCCGCCGGCCTCCTCAAGGGCGGCAAGGACCAGTTCACCACCGAGAGCACGATCCACCAGGTGCTGCTCTCCGCCTACCGGCCCGGCGACGCCGAGACGTTCCTGGGGAACCTGAAGACCGCGACGGAGAAGTGCCAGGAGATCGAGGACGAGCCGGACGGCACCGGGAAGCGGGAGAAGGTGAGCGTCGAGCCGCAGCCGTCCCCGGGGATGGGGGACGATTCGGTGCGGTTCGGTATGACCAACGCCAAGAACAAGCCATACGGGGTGCAGGTGACGGTTGTCCGTTCCGGTGCCAACACCATGACCTTCATGTCGACATCGCTGACCGGCAAGGGGCCCGAGCAGCCCAAGCGGCTCATCGACAAGCAGTTGGCGAAGCTGGAGGCCGCGGGGAAGGGGTGACGCGCTGCGATCGCGCGCCGCTCAGGGGCTGATCACCAGGGCCGGTGTCTGCCTGCTGCCGTACCGCATAGGCTGTTCGGTACCAGCCAGAAGCAGCAGGGAGCCAACGCCATGACGACAGGTCGGCTTGGGGTGGGGGCAGCTCCCGGCCCTCAGGGCCGTGGACCAGCCGCCCCGCCACCGAACCGGGCGTACGCCGGGCAGGTCGTGAACTTCCCGGACCCCGTCCGGGCGGCCCGCTACCCCCAGGGGGTGCGGGTCGACCACAGCGGGTTCCCGGACTTCTCCGCGTACGCCCGCGCGGCCGCGGAGATCGCGGAGCCCCCGGAGGGCTTCGGCGGCGACGAACTGCGCCTGACGGACTATGTGTCGGCCAACGCCGCGCTGCACGCCGAGGGGCACGAGCTGTGGGCGGATCTGCCGCCGGTGGCGACCCCGCACGGCTGGACGTGGCATCACGTGCCGGGCAGCCGCCGGATGGAGCTCGTCCCCGTGGAGGTCAAGGCGCTGCTGCGGCACCACGGCGGACTGGCCACGGCGGCCGTCGACCACGAGAAGACCGGTACGCGTCCCCTCCAGGAGACCCGCCCCGCGCACTTCGCGGTCCCGCACGGCCCCGAGTCGGCGGTCAGCGAGCGGCAGGTCCTGGACATCGAGGAGCGGCTGGGCTACCGGCTGCCGGGGGCCTACCGGATGTTCCTGAAGGTCGCGGGCGGCTGCGCCCCGCAGGGTGTGGCGCTCGACGCGGAGCTGGGCCTCCTGGTCGACCAGCCGTTCTTCACGGTGCGCGACGACGCGGCCGTCAACGACCTCGTCTACATCAACAAGTGCCTGCGCGACCACCTCACCAAGGACTACCTCGGGGTCGGTTTCGTGCAGGGCGGGCTGATCGCGGTGAAGGTGCGGGGCGAGGCCGCCGGTTCGGTGTGGTTCTGCGCGTACGACGACGCCAGGGACGCGGACGGTATGCAGGTCCAGGAGCGGGTGGAGCGGCTGCTGCGGCCGTGCGGCGCGGACTTCGACGAGTTCCTGCTGCGGCTGGCCGGGAACCCGCCGGAGCTGGAGACCGTGGCGAACCTGATGGTGGACGGCGGCTTCGCGCGAGCCGTCCCGTTGGAGAGGTGAGAGCGCGATGGTGACCTTGGCGCAGGCCCAGGAGCGCGCCGAGCGCTGGGTCAACGGCGACATGCCCGCGTACCAGCACCGGGAGGTGTGCGTACGCGAGTTCGACCTGGGTTTCGTCGCCTGGGCCGAGGACCGCGAGGGCGGACCGGCCTCGGACGGCGGCAACATCCGGCTGGTCATCGCCCGCGACAGCGGCGAGACGACGCTGTGGCCGGCGCTGCCGGTGGGCGAGGTCATCCGCCGCTACGAGGAGGAGTACGGCGACGAACCGGCCGTCACACCACCGCCGCCCTCGGAGCAGCGGCTCGACCTGGAGGCGACCTCGTTCCTGCTGACGCCGCCCGAGTGGCTCCAGCAGGCGGCGGACAAGATGGGCATCCCGGACCGCCGCGCCGACGGCCCCGCCGCGCCTGCCTCGCCCGCACCCGCCTCGCCTGCGCCGGCTGCCTCCGCCGGGGACTCGCTCGGCGGCGGCCCGCCCGCCGGTGGCTCGCTCGCCGGTGAGGGCTCGCCGGGTGGCGGCGGCTCGCTTGGCGGGAGCACGTCCGGAGCCAGTCCCTGGGACGGTGCCGACACCGGAGGTGCCGGAAGCGGCGAGGCGCAGGCGCCGCCCGCGACCGTGTTCGCGCCGCCGCTGATGGGCAGCGACGAGGACGACACCCCGCCCCCGCCCCCCGGCTCCGAGGCACGCACCGAACTGCTGCCCGAGGGCAGCGCCCTGCCCAGGACCACGGTGGCCCCCGCGCTCGACGATCCGGGCGCCGACTTCGGCCGGCCCCCGGCCCAGGACCCCGGCTCCCCCTCCCAGGGCGGTGCGCCCGGCGGCGGGACCGGCGCCGACGACACGGGCGCCGGAGGCGGCACCGACGGCCCCGGCACGGGTGACGGCACCGGTGGTGGCGCCGTGCACCACGCCGCCACCATGCTGGCCGACCCCTCCCAGGGCGGCCTCCAGATGCCCGGGGCGCCCGGCGCCCCCGCCGCACCGGAAGCGCCCGGCACCGGCGCCGGGGACATCGCGGACGCCGCCACCAGCCGGGCCCCGCACGGCTCGACGCCCGCCCGGCCCTCCTCCCGGGGCACGGGTCCCTCCGTACCTCCGCCGCCCGGCGCTCCCGGCACCCCGGGGGCGCCGAGTGCGCCAGGTGCCCGCTCCGGCGGCGCGGGCACCCCTCCGCCGCCCTCAGCGCCCGGAGCACCCGGTGCCCCCGGAGCTCCCGGCGCGCCCGGCGGCGGGTATGTGCCCACCCAGATGGTCTCGGCCGACGACCTCGCCGAGCAGATCAACCAGAGCGGGCAGCAGCCCAAGCCGGACCTGCCGGGCGACGCGGCCACCCCGCCGCCCGGCGACGCCTCGGGTCCGGGCGGTGGTGGCGTGCACCAGGCGGCGACGATGCTCGCGAGCCCCGGCCCCGGCGGTCCCACACCTCCCGGGCCGCCCGGCGCGCCCGGAACGCCGCCCGGCGCTCCCGGCGCCCCGCCGCCGGGGGTCCACGGCACCCCGCCGCCCGGCGGGCCCGCCATGGGGCCCGGGATGGGAGCGCCGCCGCCCGGAGGGCCGCAGCCGCAGCCGGGTCAGCCCACGGTCGGTCCCGGCTATATGGCCGTACTCCGCTACCGGGCGCCGGACGGTTCCGAGCAGCAGCTCATCCGCCGCTCCGCGCCGGGCACCCCGCACCCCGAGTGGCAGCTGCTGCACGAGCTGCGGGCCATGAACGTGCCCCCGCAGCAGGTGGTCGAGCTCCACACCGAGCTGGAGCCCTGCGACCTGCCGGGTGGTTACTGCGCCCGGATGATCCGCGAGACCTGGCCGCAGGTACGGGTCAGCCACACCGCCTCGTACGGCACCGACCACGCCTCGCGGCAGCAGGGCATGCGGCACCTGATCGAGCACCAGGGCGAGCTGCACCAGGTCGCCGACGGTCCGGCGCGGCCGGCGCCCAGCCGGGTGCCGCTGCCGCCGCCCGGCCAGATCCCGGCAGCGCCGCCGATCCCGCCCGACGCCGTCGGGCAGGAGCTCATGCAGGCGTTCGGGCCGCAGGGCGTCTTCCGCTTCGACCAGCGCGCCGTCTCCCGGCAGGGCGTGCCCGACATCGTGGCGCAGACCCTCGTGTGGGCGGGCGTCCCCCTGGACATGGGCCCCTTCTTCTGGGGACAGGCCCAGCCCGGCAGGCCCATTCCGACCCTGGCCGAGCTCGCCCAGGAGCGCGGCGTACAGCCCGCTTCCGACGCGGGGTCGTACCTGGTGGTGGGGACGGACTTCGGGCGTCAGCTGTGTGTGCAGTACGGCACGGCCAACATCGTGGCCGTGCCGCTGGAGGCGGGGCCCGGCGGGCAGCCGGCGCCGCCGCAGTTCGTGAACACCGGGCTTCCGGAGTTCGTGCGGTGCATGGCCATGCTGGGGCGGATGTGGCGCCTGCGGTTCGGGCTGACGCCCGAGCAGGCCGGCCGGTGGACGGTCGACTTCCAGGCACAGCTCGCCGCGCTGGACGCTGCCGCTCTGGCCTCGCCGGAGAATTGGTGGTCGGTGCTGCTCGAACAGATGTGGGACGGCTTGTTCTAGTTGTCCGGTGAGGGGGTGCCCCTTCCCCCCCCGTCGCGGGCCGCCGGTGCGTTGTGGCTTGTCGCGCCGTTCCCCGCGCCCCTTGCGGGGCGCCGACGTGCCGACCGGCGCTCCGTGCGGGAGGCTCGATGCATGGGCACCGTCCACCGCGCAAGCGGCCCGCGCAGCAGATGGTGGCGGGTCGTCGTGCTCGTTCTCGGGGTGCTGCTGCTGGCCTGCGCGGTGGCGGTCGCAGGCACGTATGTGTGGGCGGACAACCGGGTGCGGCAGACCGACGCGTTCGCCGACTACCCGGGCCGTCCGGCGCCCGGCAAGGGCACCAACTGGCTGATCGTCGGTACCGACACCCGCGCCGACCTCAGCCCTGAGCAGCGCGAGAAGCTGCACGTGGGCGGGGGCGGCCGGCGCAACACCGACACGGTGATGGTGCTGCACCACGGGGACGCGGGCCCGTACCTGGTCAGCATTCCGCGCGACTCGTACGTCCACGTTCCCGGCCACGGCCGCGGCAAGATCAACTCGGCGTACGCACGCGGCGGCCCCCAACTGCTCACCCGCACCGTCGAACAGGCCACCGGGCTGCGCCTCGACCACTACGCGGAGGTCGACTTCCTCGGCTTCACCCGCCTGGTCGACGCGCTGGACGGCGTACGGATCTGTCTGGACGAGCCGCTGCGGGACGAGAAGGCGGGGGCCGAGCTGCGCGCGGGCTGCCAGACGCTCGACGGCAGGCAGGCGCTGGCCTTCGTCCGGGCGCGCTACAGCGACCCGCAGGGGGATCTGGGCCGGGTCGAGCGGCAGCGCGAGCTGCTGAGCGCGCTCGTCCGGGAGGGCACGGGCCCGGCCACCGTGGGCAACCCCTTCCGCTTCTACCCCTTCCTCGGTTCGGCCCTGGACGCGGTCACCGTCGACCGGGGCAGCTCAGCGCTGTCACTCACACGAATGGGCTGGAAGATCAGACGGCTGACGGAGGGCGACGGGGGTACGACGACCGTCCCGGTCGCGAACCCCGGGCTCAGCGTGCCGGGTGCCGGAAGCGTGGTCACTTGGGAGCCATCCGGGTCACGTTCTCTTTTTCATCAGTTGCGGCAGGATGTGCCGATTACGGCAACCACGGTGAAGTAGCGCATCCTGGGGCGGGCCGGACGCGAGCGTCGTCGGACGTGAGCGTCGGGAACGCCGGATCGCCAAGAGTGACCAGAGTGACGAGTTTGCCGAGATAAGGGGCTCGATATGAGTGCGTCGTCGCCGCACGGCTTCACCGTCGTCCGGGGCCGCGGGTACCGGCCCGAGCAGGTCGACGGCCGTGTGACCGAGCTGAACGCGGAACGCGAGGCCGCCTGGCACCGCACCGCGCAGCTCACCCAGCGCGCCCAGGAGCTGGCCGAGGAGGCCGAACGGCTGCGCGGCATCGCCGCCGCGCTGCCACCGCAGACCTACGAGGCGCTCGGTCCACGCGCCCAGGGGCTCCTCGCCACCTCCGAATCCGAGGCCGCCGACGTACGGACGGCGGCCGAGTCCGAGGCGCAGGAGCTGACCGAACGCGCCGAGGAGGAGGCGCGCTCCGTACGTGAGGCCGCGCGCGAGGCCGCGGCACGGCGGCGCGCGGACGCCGAGGCCGCCGGGGCCAGGATCCTGGACGCCGCCCAGGACCGCGCCGACGAGCTGCGTGCCGAGGCGCGGTCGCAGGCCGAGAAGATCGGCCAGGAGGCCTTCGACGCGCTCCAGGAGATGTCCCGCAGGTGCGCGGCGCTGCTGACCGAGCAGGAGAAGGAGCAGGCGGCGCAGGCCGACGCCTTCGAACGGGAGATGGCCAAGAAGGAGACCGACTTCCAGGCGTACGCCGCCGAGCTGGACGAACGCGGCCAGCGCGCCCTCGCCGACGCCAAGCGGGCGCACGCTGAGGCCGAGGAGGCGGCGCGGCACCGGCAGGAGGACGCGGAGGCGCGCGGCGCGGAGATCCTGGCGGAGGCCAAGGTGCGTGCCGAGGGCATCGAGAGGGAGACCGAGCGGGTGCTGAGGGAGCACGCCGAGCGGGCCGAGGAGCTGAGGCAGCACATGGCGCATGTCCGCTCCTCCCTGGCGGCCCTCACCGGCCGCGCCCCGGAAGACCCCGCCGTCCCGGCCCAGCAGTCCGCCTCGGCAGCGGACTGAGAGAGCTCCGCCCCTTTTCGCCGGTGCCCTGAGAGGGCTCCCCTTTTCGCCGGGACCGGTGGTGTCAGGGGGCGGCGTACCCTGAAAGGGACCCGGTTCGCTTGCGAGCCGGGCTCTCGTCGTGTGCGCCCAGCGCGGCGACGCGTGCGCCCCCCGGACGGAAAGCCGAAAGCGAAGCCTTCATGAGCCTGCACGGTCTGCTCGATGCCGTCACCAAGGACCCCGCGCTGGAGGAGGCCGTCAAGGCCGCAGCGGACGGCAACCGGCACCACGTCGACATCGTCGGCCCGGCGGCGGCCCGCCCCTTCGCCGTGGCCGCGCTGGCCCGCTCGGCGGGGCGGCCGGTGCTGGCGGTGACGGCCACCGGCCGCGAGGCCGAGGACCTGGGGGCCGCGCTGCGCTCGCTCCTCCCGGAGGAGGGCGTCGTCGAGTACCCGTCGTGGGAGACGCTGCCGCACGAGCGGCTCAGCCCGCGCTCCGACACGGTGGGCCGCCGCCTGGCCGTCCTGCGCAGGCTGGCGCACCCCGATCCTTCCGACCCGGCGACCGGCCCGGTCTCGGTCGTCGTCGCGCCGATCCGCTCGGTGCTCCAGCCGCAGGTCAAGGGGCTGGGCGAGTTGGTGCCCGTAGCGCTGAGGCAGGGGCAGACGGCGGATCTGGAGGAGACGGTCGACGCGCTGGCGGCCGCCGCCTACGCGCGCGTCGAGCTGGTGGAGAAGCGCGGCGACTTCGCGGTGCGCGGCGGCATCCTGGACGTCTTCCCGCCCACCGAGGAGCACCCGATCCGGGTGGAGTTCTGGGGCGACGAGGTGGAGGAGATCCGCTACTTCAAGGTCGCCGACCAGCGGTCCCTTGAGATCGCCGAGCACGGGCTGTGGGCGCCGCCGTGCCGTGAGCTGCTGCTGACGGACGAGGTGCGGCGGCGCGCGGCGGAGCTGGCCGAGGTCCACCCGGAGCTGCACGAGCTGCTCGGCAAGATCGCCGAGGGGATCGCGGTCGAGGGCATGGAGTCCCTGGCGCCGGTGCTGGTGGACGAGATGGAGCTGCTGCTGGACGTGCTCCCGGCCGGGAGCATGACGGTGGTGTGCGACCCGGAGCGGGTGCGTACCCGTGCGGCCGACCTGGTGGCGACCAGCCAGGAGTTCCTGCAGGCCTCCTGGGCGGCGACGGCCGGTGCGGGGGACGGCGAGGGGGCGCGGGCCCCGATCGATGTGGGCGCCGCCTCGCTGCGCGGGATCGCGGAGGTGCGGGAGCACGCCCGCGAGCTGGGCATGATGTGGTGGACGGTGAGCCAGTTCGCCGCGGACGTGGAGGGGGCGGCCGAGGAGGACGGTGACACCCTCCAGCTCGGACTGCGCGCCCCCGAGTCGTACCGGGGGGACACGGCCCGCGCGCTCGCCGACACCAAGGGCTGGCTGTCCGACGGCTGGCGGTGCGTGTACGTCACCGAGGCGCACGGCCCGGCGGCGCGCACCGTCGAGGTGCTGGGCGGCGAGGGCGTGCCGGCCAGGCTGGGGGCACCTCCCGGACGGAGTCTGGGGGATGGGCCCGAGCTGGCGCTGGACCCGTCGCTCGTGCATGTGGCGTGCGGCTCCCTCGACACCGGTTTCGTCGCCCCCGGTCTCAAGTTGGCGGTGCTGACGGAGACCGACCTGTCCGGCCAGAAGGCGGCCGGCAAGGACGGCACCCGGATGCCGGCGCGGCGCCGCAAACAGATCGACCCGCTCACGCTGCAGCCGGGCGACTACATCGTGCACGAGCAGCACGGCGTGGGCCGCTACATCGAGATGGTGCAGCGCACGGTGCAGGGCGCGACCCGCGAGTATCTGCTGGTGGAGTACGCGCCCGCGAAGCGCGGCCAGCCAGGGGACCGGCTGTTCGTGCCCACCGACCAGCTGGAGCAGATCACCAAGTACGTGGGCGGCGAGCAGCCCACCCTGCACCGGCTGGGCGGCGCCGACTGGACGAAGACCAAGGCGCGGGCCAAGAAGGCGGTCAAGGAGATCGCCGCCGACCTGATCAAGCTCTACAGCGCGCGGATGGCGGCGCCGGGCCACGCGTTCGGCGCGGACTCCCCCTGGCAGCGGGAGCTGGAGGACGCGTTCCCGTACGCGGAGACGCCCGACCAGCTCACCACCATCGGTGAGGTCAAGGACGACATGGAGAAGTCGGTCCCGATGGACCGGCTGATCTGCGGCGACGTCGGCTACGGCAAGACCGAGATCGCCGTGCGGGCGGCCTTCAAGGCGGTGCAGGACGGCAAGCAGGTGGCCGTGCTGGTGCCGACGACGCTGCTGGTGCAGCAGCACTTCTCCACCTTCACCGAGCGGTACGGCCAGTTCCCCGTGAACGTCCGGGCGCTCTCCCGGTTCCAGACGGACACCGAAGCGCGGGCCACCCTGGACGGGCTGCGGGACGGCACCGTCGATGTCGTCATCGGCACCCACCGGCTCTTCTCCTCGGAGACGAAGTTCAAGGAGCTCGGCCTGGTCATCGTGGACGAGGAGCAGCGGTTCGGCGTCGAGCACAAGGAGCAGCTGAAGAAGCTGCGCGCCAACGTGGACGTACTGACGATGTCGGCGACGCCGATCCCCCGGACGCTGGAGATGGCCGTCACCGGCATCCGCGAGATGTCCACCATCACCACGCCGCCGGAGGAGCGGCATCCGGTGCTCACCTTCGTCGGCCCGTTCGAGGAGAAGCAGATCGGTGCGGCGATCCGCCGTGAGCTGCTGCGCGAGGGACAGGTCTTCTACATCCACAACCGGGTCGAGTCCATCGACCGGGCCGCGGCCCGGCTGCGGCAGATCGTCCCGGAGGCCCGGATCGCGACCGCGCACGGGCAGATGAGCGAGCAGGCGCTGGAGCAGGTGGTGGTCGACTTCTGGGAGAAGAAATTCGATGTGCTCGTCTCCACGACGATCGTGGAGAACGGCATCGACATCTCCAACGCCAACACCCTCATCGTCGAGCGCGGCGACACCTTCGGCCTCTCCCAGCTGCACCAGCTGCGCGGCCGGGTGGGCCGGGGCCGTGACCGCGGCTACGCCTACTTCCTCTACCCGCCGGAGAAGCCGCTGACCGAGACCGCGCACGAGCGGCTGGCCACCATCGCCCAGCACACCGAGATGGGCGCCGGTATGTACGTGGCGATGAAGGACCTGGAGATCCGCGGCGCGGGCAATCTGCTCGGCGGCGAGCAGTCGGGTCATATCGCCGGGGTCGGCTTCGACCTGTACGTACGGATGGTCGGTGAGGCCGTCGCCGACTACCGCGCGGCGCTGGAGGCGGGAGAGGCGGGCCCGGTGGAGGAGGCGCCGCTGGAGGTCAAGATCGAGCTGCCGGTCGACGCCCATGTCCCGCACGACTACGCGCCGGGCGAGCGGCTGCGGCTCCAGGCGTATCGCTCGATCGCCGCCGCCAACACGGAGGAGGACATCGCCGCCGTACGCGAGGAGCTGACCGACCGCTACGGGCCGCTGCCCGAGCCGGTGGAGAACCTGCTGCTGGTCGCCGGGCTGCGGATGCTGGCCCGCTCCGCCGGGGTCACCGACATCACCCTCCAGGGCAACAACGTCCGCTTCAGCCCCGTGGAGCTGCGCGAGTCGCAGGAGCTGCGGCTCAAACGGCTCTACCCCGGCTCGGTCGTCAAGCAGGCCACCCACCAGGTGCTGGTCCCCCGCCCCAAGCCCACCAAGATCGGCGCCAAGCCGCTGACGGGCCGCGAACTCCTGGCGTGGGTGGGGGAGTTCCTCACCGCTGTGCCCGCTTCCTGAGGCGGCGGGCCCTCCCGCGGCGGGCCCTCCACGCGGCGGTCGGCTGTCGTGCGACAGGCGGCTGTCAGCGGGTCACTGTGACGACGGCGGCGCCGTTGTCGAGCTCCTTGTCGAGCTCGTCGGCGGCGTCGCCGAACGCCGTCACCACGGTGACCAGCCCCCACACGCCCAGCGCGAAGGCGGCCAGCGACAGCAGCACCCCGGCCAGCGCCGTCTTCCCGTTGGTGGCGATTCCCTTCTTGGCGCGGGAGCGGCCGACCAGACCGAGGATGAGGCCGATCAGACCGAGGGTGCCCGAGAGCCAGAACAGGATCGGGACCAGCCCGGACAGCGCGCCGATGAGGCCGAGGATGAGCGCGGCGAGCCCGAGCCCGTTGCGGGCCGCCGCGGCGGGTGCGGGCGGCTGCGGGTGCGAGTGGTGAGCGTGCGACATGGGTTCCCCCCTGGGATGGTGTGGTGCGGGTTCGTGAGCGGTTGCCGGTGTGCCGGGGGCGCGGTCAGAGCTTGAGGCTCCACTGCGCCGGCTCGGTCTCGAAGTCGTTCACGCTGACCTCGATGTCGAGCGTCTTGGCGCCTGGTGCCACATCGAAGCCGTAGGTGGCGGTGGCCCGCTTGCCGGGCAGCAGGTGGCCGGTGAAGCCGCTGCCGACGGTGTCGCCGTCGAAGATCCCGGCCGTCGTCTCGCCGTCCCGGCCCTGCCGGGCGCCGACGGTGACCAGGGCGGTGTCGATCTTGGCGTCGCCGGTGTTCTCCAGCGTCACCCGCAGCTTGTACGCCTGCCGGCCCGACTTGTGGCCTGCGGCGTAGGCGGAGGGTGTGAACTTCTCGGGCGCCGCGACCGTGACCTTGAGCCCCTTCTTGGCGTACACGGCGGACTCGCCCGCGGCGCGCGGGCCGCTGCCCCCGCTGCCGCCGCCCTTCGCCGAGCCCTCGCCGGCCCGGTCCTTGCCCTTCTTGTCCTTTCCCTTCTTGGCCGACTGGCTGGTCCCGGCCTTCCCGGTGGTGGGCTCCTCCAGTGAGCAGGCGCCGAGTGCGCCGAGGGAGAGCACCGTGGCGGCGGTGACGGCGGCGACGGACAACGGGCGTCTACAGGGCAGTGCGCGTACAGGCATGCTGCGACCTCCGGTCGAGTGGTGAGTGGTGTGAACAGAGAGCGGTCCGCCGCGCCGTCGATCGAACGGGCCGGATCGCTGGGTCAATAACAGCATTGCCTGTGAATCGAGTCAACACGTATCCCCCAATGCGTGGCCATTCACGTCGTGAACTGAGAGGGGCGGCAGGGTGATGGGTATGCTCGTGCGGACCCCTACGGCCACGGCGACGAGCGAACGGGTGTGCCCGGCGAACGGAGGAACACGGTGTCGGACGGCACGGAAGTGACGGCAGCGGCCATTGCCCGGCTGGCCGGCGTCGGCAGGGCCGCTGTCAGCAACTGGCGACGCCGCTACGCGGACTTCCCCCGGCCCGTCGGCGGCACCGAGACCAGCCCCACCTTCTCCCTCGCCCAGGTGGAGAGCTGGCTCCGCGACCAGGGCAAGCTCGCCGAGGCCCCGCTGCGGGAACGCGTACGCCGCCGGCTGGAGAGCGCCCCCGAGGGATACGGCCCGGCGCTGGTGCGGGCCGGGGAGCACCTGGCGGGCCTCAACGAGCTGCCGTCCGGCGACCCGCTCGACGACGCCCGGCGCGAACTCGGACTGATGGCGGCTCAGACGGGGCCGGCGGCGGCGTTCGAGCAGCTGCTGGCCGACTACTTCGACGCCAACCCCCGCCAGTACGCCCGTACTCCCCAGCCCACCGCCGCGCTCATGGCACGGCTCGCCGGACCCGGTGAGGCGGTACTGGACCCGGCCTGCGGCTCGGCCGAACTGCTCCTGGCCGCCTCCCCGGACCCGAAGGCCCCCGGCCCCCCGGGCGGCGCCCCTTCGGGTGGCCGCGCCGCGCTCCACGGCCAGGAGAGCGACCCCCTCCTCGCCCGGCTGGCCGCGCTCCGCCTCACCCTGCGCGCTGCCGGCACGGGCCGCGCGGGGCCGCCCGCCGTTGATGTCCGTACCGAAGACGCGCTGCGCACCGAACCCGCGGCCGACGCACCGCAGGTGACGACGGTTCTGTGCCATCCGCCGTTCAACGAGCGCAACTGGGGCCACGACGAACTGGCCTACGATCCGCGCTGGACCTACGGCCTGCCCGCCCGCACCGACTCCGAACTGGCCTGGGTGCAGCACGCGCTCTCCCGGCTGCGCCCGGGCGGCATCGCCGTACTGCTGCTGCCGCCCGCCGTCGCCGCCCGCCGCACGGGCCGCCGGGTGCGCGCCGCGCTGCTGCGCAAGGGGGCGCTCCGCGCCGTCCTCGCGCTCCCGCCGGGCGCCGCGGCCCCGCACAGCCTGCCGCTCCACCTGTGGGTGCTGCGCAAGCCGGGCGGCACCCCGGGCGCCGCCTCACGGCTGTTGCTGATGGACGCGGGCGGCCGTGCCGAGGACGAGGAGCCGCCCTCCTGGGAGCGGACGGCCGACGCCGTGGTGGCCGCGTGGCGGGCACACGACGCGGGCCGGAGCGTGCCCGAGGAACCCGGGGTGTGCGCCACCCTGCCGGTGATCGACCTGCTGGACGACGAGGTGGACCTGAGCCCGGCGCGCCATCTGCTGCCGGGCGGTACGGGAACGGACGCCGTGGCGCTCGCCTCCGTCCGCGCCGATCTGGAGCGCACCCTGCGCCGCACCCTGGAGCTGAGCGGAGCCGACGCGTCCGCCCCGGAGGGGGAGCAGCCGCCCGGGCCCGGAGGCGCGGCGCTGCCCGAGGCGACCGTCGGGGAACTCGCCCGCAGCGGAGCCCTGGAAGTGCACACCGCCGGCGCCGAACCGGTCACCACCGCGCCAGGGGATGTCGTGCTCCCGGTGACCGGCCGGGGCGCGGCGCATGTGGTCGCCGAGGGGGAGGGAGGGGCCCGGCTGGGCAAGCCGCTGTGTCTGCTGCGGCCCGACCCGACGGCGCTCGACCCCTGGTTCGTCGCCGGGTTCCTGCGCTCGACCGCCAACACCCGGCAGGCCAGCAGCTACGCCTCCAGCGCCTCCCGGATCGATGTGCGCCGGCTGCGGCTGCCGCGGCTGCCGCTGGAGCGGCAGCGCGCCTACGGGGACCGCTTCCGCCGCCTCGCCGAGTTCGAGGCCGCCCTGCGGCGGGTGGGCGAACTGGGCGAGGAGTTCGTCCAAGGCATGTTCGACGGACTTGCCGACGGCACCGTCCCGCCGTCCTGACGGCGGTTACCGGCCACCGGCGACCGCCCGGCGGGCGGCGGGACTTGGCAACGATTCCGCTTCCCTCCGCCGCCGCGTATCCGCGAGTCCGTACCGCTGTATACGCTCACCTCCTGCCTTGTCCGCCCCTGTCCATCAGGAGGAAAGATGTACGGCCCGGCCGCGCCCCAGCCACCCCAGCCGCCGCCCGGTCCCGGTGCCGCCGGCGCGGCCGGTGCCGGGGCGCGCAGCGCGGCCACCCGCGCCCTGCTGGTGCGGATCGCCTTCGCGTCGTTCCCTCTCTGGTCGCTGGGGCTGCTGACCTGGGTGCCGTCGCTGCGGTTCGCGGTGCTGCGGCGCCGGCCGCGCGACTGGGCGGTGTTCGCGGGGGCGTGCGTGCTGACCGCGGTCTACATCGTGCTGCTCTTCGTCGTACCGGAGACGAAACCGGGGGAGGAGGGCAATGCGCAGCTCGCCGCCGGGGTCTACATCGTGCTGCTGATCGGCGGTGCCGTGGTGCACGCCGTGCTTGCCGACCGTCCCCCGCGCGCCGGCCGGCCGAAGGCCGCCGCGCACACCGCGTACGCGCCGGCGCACACGCCCCCGCCCGCACCGGGCCCGTACGCCCCGGGCCCGCAAGCCTCCGGCCCGTACCCTGCCGGCCCGTACGCCCCCGGCTCCCAGCCCCCGTCGCAGTCCTCCTCCCCGCCCCCGCCCCCGCCCACGCCCCCGTACGGTGGCGCCTCGCCGTACGCCCCCACCGTGACGGCGGCCCCGCAGCCGGACCCGGCGTCGTCGACCTCGCCCCGGATGCGGCAGGTCGCCTCAGAACTCGACGAGCTGGGTGAGCTGCTGCGGCAGCAGCCGCAGGACGGGCGGCAGCGGCCCGACTCCCGGGGCCCGGCGTGACGCCCGGCCGGCTGATCGCGGGCCGGTACGAGCTGTCCGAACCGCTCGGCAAGGGCGGTATGGGCCAGGTGTGGGGCGCCCTCGACGCCGGGCTCGGCGGCCGTCCCGTCGCCGTGAAGCTGGCGCACTCGGAGCGGATGGCCTCTCTTGTGCAGAGCGCCGACCCCGAGGAGCTGCGGCGCCGTTTCGCGCGCGAATGCCGGGTGACCGCGCAGATCGATCACCCGGGGCTGGTGACCGTCTATGACGCGGGCCAGGACGGCGAGGAGCTGTTCCTGGTGATGCAGCGGCTCGACGGCAGCGACCTGGCCGATCACCTCGCCGAACACGATCCCTACCCGTGGCAGTGGGCGGTCGCGGTCACCGCGCAGCTGTGCTCGGCGCTCGCCGCGGTGCACGCCGTCGGCGTCGTCCACCGGGACCTCAAGCCCGGCAATGTGATGGTCAGACCCGACGGCCGGGTCGTCATCCTGGACCTGGGCATCGCCTCGGTCGGCGCGCCCGACGTCACCCGCCTCACCCGTACCGGTGCGCTGGTCGGCACCCCCGTCTACATGGCGCCCGAGCAGGCGACCGGCGGCGCGGCTGTCGGCCCGGCCGCCGATCTGTACGCGCTGGGCGTGGTGCTGTACGAACTGCTCGCCCGGCGGACCCCGTTCGAGGCGCCGGAGGCGGCAGGGCTGCTCTACAAGAAGCTGCACGAGGAGCCCGACTCGCTCGAACTGCTGTGCCCCGATGTCCCCGCGCCGCTGCCCGGGCTCGTCCGCCGCCTGCTCGACCGCGACCCGGCCCGCCGCCCCGCCGACGCCCACGAGGTGTACGCGGCTCTCGCCCCGCTGCTGCCCCGCGCCGGGGAGCGCGTGCCCGGGCCGCCGCTCGACCCCACCCGGCCCTTCCTCGCCCCCGCCGCACCGTGGCCGCCCCGGCGCGGCGCGGCACCGACGCCCGACGGGGACCTGAACGCCGTGCTGGAGGACATCCGCCGGCTGCTGGCCGCGGGCCGCTACGCCCAGGTCGCGGCGCTGCTCGGCCGGGCCCTGCCGGTGGCGGTCACCACCTACGGCGAGACCTCGCCCGTCGTGCGTACCCTGCGCAAGCAGTACGCCACCGTGCTGGTGGACACCGGCCAGTACGCCCAGGCCCTGCCCGAACTCGGCGCACTGCTGCGCGATCTGATCCGCGAGCGCGGGCTGCACGACCCCGCCGTCGCCCAGCTCCTCCAGGACGAGGCGCTCTGCCGTCGGCAGCTGGCCCCACCGGCGCCGCACACCGGCCCCTACTGACGCCGATCCCCGGACGACCGCACCCGGCGCCGCCGGTGGTCAGTGCTCCTCCTCCCACTCCAGCTCCCGCTCCTCCTCCAGTTCGCGCTGGTGGGCGCGTTCGCGGTTGCGGATCTGGCGGATGCGGCGGAGCACGGGGTTGCGTTCGCGCTGTTCACGGGACTGCCGGTCCAGCTCCTCCCAGAGCCGCTGGGAGCGCTTCTCCACATCCAGCTCGTCGAGGAGCCGGTCGGCCTCGGCGAGCAGCGCGCCGTGCAGCTGCCACTGCCGGGGGTGCTCGCGCACCTTGTCCAGGAGCTGGAAGGCGACCGTGTCCCGGCTGGCGCGGCTGGCCTCCAGCTCCCGGACCAGCCGGTCCTCGGCCTCCTCGGCGCTGGCGCTGACCGGGGTGGTGATCAGTACGGCGAACGCCTCGACGGCGGCGGACATATGGACGTACAACTCCCGCATGCTGTTCGCGATCTCCTCGCTGAACAGCGGCTCGTCCAGGCGCTTCTTGGCCAGGTCGGTGACCGTGCGCGCGGTGGTGCGCAGGACGACGGCGCAGATCTCCAGGGCGTCCAGGCCGGTCCGCAGGACGACGCGGGAGAGCAGCCCCTCCCGCACGCGCGGGTTGAGCCGCAGGCTGTCCTCGGCACGCCGCAGCTCGACGTCGACCTCCACGATGTCGTGGTCGAGCCGCCGCGCCTGGTGCAGCCGGTCGGCGGCCTGGCTGACGGGGGTGAAGCCGCACACGTCCTCGCCGAGGCCCAGCAGCAGCCGCCGCATCCGGCCGGCGAGGTCGATGACCGCGTCCCCGGCGGGCTGCACCCACACCGGCGGGACGAACAGCACCTGGAAGCCGAGCCCGACGACCGCGCCGATCAGCGTCTCCAGCACGCGGTCCCAGGCCATCTGCGCCACCTGGTTCTGGGTCACGCCGAGCACCAGCATCGCGCTGATCGCCGTCTCGGGCACGAACTCGCCCGCCTTCACGAAGCGGCCGGTGATCAGCGCCGCGAGGATGACCACCCCGAGGCTCCACCAGGTCAGACCGACCAGGGCGCTGAAGCCGCTGGCGACCAGCACACCGGCGACGACCGCGTTGACCCGGCGGATGCCCGTCCGCAGCGTCGTGTAGAGGGTCACCTGGGTGACCAGCAGTGCGGTGAGCGGCGCTGTCAGCGGCGCGGCCTCGCTGCTGAGCTGGGTGGCGACGGCGTAACTGATCACAGCGGCGATGGTCGACCGGGCCGTCTGGGCGACCACGGGCTCCCGGTGCCGCCGCACCAGGTTCAGCAGTGGGTCGGTGACTTCGCGCACCCTGCGTCCCTCCCCGCTTTTCCTCCCCTTGCCACAGGGAGAGCGCCGTCGGGGTGACAGGTCCGGTTCGGGTGGCGGCTCGGAGGACTCCATCGGCCCCGGGTCACCCGAGTGACCCGGAAATCACCGTGCGCCCCACGGGTGGTGGGTCGGCAGCTACCCAACTCGTCCCGAATCGTTGGTCGATTTGATGTCGAACCGGTGGTCATGGACCCGTTCGACTCCCTACCATCGATCACCGCCAGGTCGTGCGAGGACGCGCGACCCCTCGCCGCCGCCGGGAGGCCCCATGGAAAGCCGTCACCGCAGGTCCGCGCTCACCCTCTCCGCCGTCGCGGCGCTCGTCGTCGCGGCACCGCTGCTCACCGCGTGCGGCAACGACGCGCACCCGGGTGCGGCGGCGCTGGTGAAGGGCGACCGGATCAGCATGGCGCAGCTCCAGTCCCGGGTCGGTGCCGTCCGGGACGCGCAGCGTGCCGCCCCCCAGGGCGAGCAGATGATCAAGCAGAGCGGCAAGCTGACCCGGGCCACCCTCGACGGCATGATCCGCCAGCGCATCGTCGAACAGGCGGCCGACGACGAGGGAGTGCGCGTCAGCCGCCGCGAGGTCCAGCGGGTCCGCTCGGAGCTCGAAGGACAGGCGGGCGGCCGCAAGCAGCTCGAGGCGGTGCTGCTGCGGCAGCAGAGCGTCGCGCCCGACGAGATCGACGACCGCATCCGGATGCAGCTGCTCGTCGAGAAGATCGCCGAGGCCAAGGGCATCGACCCGACGTCCCCCGACGGGAACCAGCGGCTGACCACGGAGCTGGCGAAGGTCTCCAAGAGCATGAAGATCAACGTGAATCCGCGCTACGGCAAGTGGGACGCGAACCGCTCCACCCTCACGGGAGCGAAGACCCCGTGGCTGCGCGAGGTGACCGGCGAGGCGGCCCGCCAGGCCCCGGACCAGCAGATGTAGCCGGGGCGCACCCGGCCGGCGGGCCCGCCGGGGGATCGTCCGGGCCCCGCGGGAAACCGGGTACGTCGCTCCCCCGCGGACGCAGTACGTTCGTAGGGTGAACGAGATCCCCGAGACCGGCCGTATCGTCCTGCTCACCACCACCCACCGGGTGGCGCCCGGACTGCTGTCCTGGCCCGCCTGGGAAGCGCTGCGCACCGCCGACCGGGTGCTGTGCGCCGACCCGGCACACCCGCAGCTCCCCTATGTGGGGGACGCCGGGGTCAAGGCGGAGGCAGGCGTCGAGCTGGACGCGCGGACCCTGGTGGAGGAGTGCGCACAGGGCGGCGGCAGGTCGGTCGTCGTGCTGGCCACTGCCGAGGGCGAGCCCGCGCTCACCGACGGCCTCGCCCGGCTGGCGGGCTCAGGACGGGTGGCCATGCCCGAACTGGAGCTGCTGCCCGGCTCCTACGACCTGCCAGGCGCCCGGCTGCTGGACGCCGTCCAGATCATGGACCGCATCCGCCGCGAATGCCCGTGGAGCGCCCTGCGCACCCATGAGGACCTGCTCAAGTACGGCGTCGAGGAGGTCTACGAGCTCATCGACGCCATCGAACGCGGCGACCGCGAAGAGCTGCGCGAGGAGCTCGGCGACGTACTGCTCCAGGTCGTCTTCCACGCCCGTATCGCCCAGGACGACCCGGAGGAACCGTTCGGCATCGACGACGTGGCCGGCACCCTGGTGGAGAAGCTGGTCCACCGCCACCCGCACGTCTTCGGCGACGACGTCGCCGAGACCGCCGCCGAGGTGGAGGCGCACTGGCAGCGCCGCAAGGCCCTGGAGAAGTCCGGACGGGTATCGGTGACCGAGGGCGTCCCACTGGGCCAGCCGGCCCTCTCCCTCGCCGCCAAACTCGCCGGCCGAGCCCGCACCGCCGGCCTCCCCGCCCCGGAGACCTCCCGCGAGGGAGTGGGCTACGCCCTGCTGGCACTGGCCGCCCAGGCCGAACGGGAGGGCATCGACCCGGAAGCAGCCCTGCGCGCCGCGGCTCGCGAATACCGCGACCTCATCAAGGACCGAGAGGCCTGACCGCGGCCACGGCGACGACCTGCATTGTGTACACGTAAATGCGTACACTGAGTCCATGACCGAGAACACCGCGAGCATCAGGGACGCACGCGCACACTTCGCGGAACACATCAACCAGGCCGAGGAAGGCACTCCGACTGTCATCACCCGCAACGGTGCCCCGGTTGCCGCAGTCGTGCCGATCGCCGACTTCGAAGCGTTGGAAGAAGCGGCCGACATGATGCTGGCCCGCGAAGCGGAAGCAGTTCTGGCCGACGGCGAGCCGACCATCTCGATGGCCGAGCTGCTGGCGGACCTGTTCAGCGAGCGCAGCCAAGGCGCCGCGTGAAGTACGCGTTCCGGTTCACCACAGCAGCACAGCGGCAGCTCCGGGCCATCGACCGGCCCGAAGCCATGCGCATCCTGACCGCATTGACCGCTCTCGGCGACGATCCGTACCGCGAGGACGCCGACATCAAGAAGCTCAACGGCCCCTCGGCTCTCTACCGGCTCCGAGTCGGCAACTACAGGGTCGCGTACCAGATCAACGACGGTGAACTCGTCGTCCTCGTCGTCAAGGTGGGCGACCGGCGGGACGTCTACCGCAACCTGTAGCGGCCCCTGCTCCTAGCGCGCGTCGAGTGCCGTATGGAACGCGATCCCATCGAGGATGTCGTGCTCGCTGACCACGACTTCCTCGGCGCCGAGGCGTTCCATGATCGTCAGCAGGACCAGGGCTCCGGCGTTGATGACGTCGACGCGGCCCGGGTGCATGACCGGGATCTCGGCGCGCTCGTCGTGGGTCGCGGACAGCAGGCGCTGGGTCAGTTCCCGGACGCGGGGGAGCGGTACGCGGGTGTGGTGGATGCGGGACGAGTCGTAGGCGTCCAGCTCCAGCGCGATACCCCCCAAAGTGGTGACGGTTCCCGCCAGGCCCACCAGGGTGCGGGCGCGCTCCAGCGGCACCGTGCGGGCCACCTCGTCCAGCGCCGCCGACACATCGGCGCGTACCGCGTCCACCTGGGCCGCGGTCGGGGTCTCGGTGAGCGCGCCGTCCACGGTGAGATGCCGCTCGGTCAGCCGTACGCAGCCGATGTCCACGCTGCGGGCCGCCTCGACGCTCTCGGCGCCCAGCACGAACTCGGTGGAGCCGCCGCCGATGTCCACCACCAGGTAGGGCGGTGCGAAGGTGCCGGCGGCCAGCTCCTTGGTCGCGCCGGTGAAGGAGAAGTCCGCCTCCTGGTCGCCGGTGATCACCTCGGGCTCCACGCCGAGGATGTCCAGCACGCCGCTGACGAACTCGTCCCGGTTCTCCGCGTCGCGGGACGCGGAGGTGGCGATGAAGCGGGTCCGCTCGGGCGGCACCCCGAAGGAGTCGATGACCTCGGCGTACCGTCGGCACGCCGCGAACGTCCGCTCCAGCGCCTCGGGCGCCAGCCGCCCGGTGCGGTCCACGCCCTGCCCCAGCCGGACGATCTCCATCCGGCGGTCCAGCTCCGTCAGCTCCCCGGTCTGTGGGTCGAGGTCCGCCACCAGCAGGCGGATGGAGTTGGTGCCGCAGTCGATCGCGGCGACTCGGCTCATCGTCATGCCTGACCGTCCTCGTTCTCCTCGGGCACCGTCACGCACGGGCCCTTGCGCCACCACTCGGGCAGCATCGCCAGCGCCTCGTCGCCCAGCGGGTTGACGCCGGGGCCCGCCACCAGCGCGTGCGCGACCAGCACATGCAGGCACTTGACCCGGTCGGGCATCCCGCCCGCGCTCGGGAAGCCCACCAGCTCCTCGATGGCGTCACGGCGCGCCAGATAGTCCTCGTGCGCGGCGCGGTAGGCGTCGGCCAGCTCCGTGTCCTCGGCGAGCCGCGCGGTCATCTCCTTCATCACCCCGTTCGCCTCCAGCGTTCCGATGGCGGAGGCGGCGCGCGGGCACGTCAGGTAGTACGTGGTGGGGAACGGTGTGCCGTCCTCCAGCCGGGGCGCCGTTTCCACCACGTCGGGCAGCCCGCAGGGGCACCGGTGGGCGATGGCGCGCAGCCCGCGCGGCGGGCGGCCGAGCTGCTCCTTGAAGGCGGCGATGTCCGCGCCGGTGGGCGGCGTCGGCTCGGTCCGGGGCGGTGGGGTTTCCATGTCTGGGGTGCTCGTCGCTTCGCTTCGGTCGTCGGGGAGAGGGAGAGAGGAAGGGGAGGAGGGCGGTGGGGTTACTCGGTCCGGTCCGCGCTGTCCACCCCGTCCCACAGGTTCTGGTACCAGGCCCGGTCGGCGGGCCCGTGGGGGCGGGGGCGGCGTACGTCAGCCGTGCCGTCCCGCATGATGTAGCCGGTCTCGCCGGGCCGTACGAAGTGCAGATGCGCGCGGGCCTGCTGTTCCACGTACGCGGGGTCCTGCCAGCGCGCCCGCTGCTCCCGGAGACGTTCGACCGCGGCCCGCGCGTGCTCGGCCTGCTCGCGCTGGTCGGTGATCTCGGAGCGCTGGGTGATGTACTGCCGTGTCGGGTAGGCGAGCGCCACGACGAGGGAGCACAGCACCAGGGCGAGCAGCGCGGCCCGGCCGGTGAGCCGCCCCTTGCGCGGGGTGCGTACCGTCCTGCCCTGCGCCCGGTAGACCCGCTCGGCGGCCTGGGCGCCGAGGGCGCGCAGCCGCGTCGCGGTGGAGAAACGGTCCCGGTCCGCTCCCATACCTCTCCCTCGCGGGTGACACCTTCGGTGCCGTACCCCCTCGTGTCACGAGGGGGTACGGCACCGTGAGCCGGCGGACTGCTCAGCGCTTGTAGCGGGGGAACGCCGAACGGCCGGCGTAGACCGCCGCGTCGTCCAGGATCTCCTCGATGCGCAGCAGCTGGTTGTACTTGGCGACGCGCTCGGAGCGGGCCGGGGCACCCGACTTGATCTGACCGCAGTTGACCGCGACGGCCAGGTCGGCGATCGTCACGTCCTCGGTCTCGCCGGAGCGGTGCGACATCATGCACTTGAAGCCGTTGCGCTGCGCCAGCTCGACCGCGTCCAGCGTCTCGGTCAGCGAGCCGATCTGGTTGACCTTGACGAGCAGCGCGTTGGCGCTGCCCTCCTCGATACCGCGGGCCAGCCGCTCGGGGTTGGTGACGAACAGGTCGTCGCCCACCAACTGCACCTTGTCGCCCAGCTTGTCGGTGATGGTCTTCCAGCCCGCCCAGTCGTCCTCGAACAGCGGGTCCTCGATGGAGACCAGCGGGTAGTCGGTGACGAGCTGCTCGTAGTACTCGGTCATCTCGGCGGCCGAGCGCTTCTGGCCCTCGAACGCGTAGACGCCCTCCTCGTAGAACTCGGAGGCGGCCACGTCCAGCGCCAGCGCGATGTCCTGGCCGGCGTTGTAACCGGCCTTCTGGATGGCCTCGATGATCAGGTCGAGGGCCTCGCGGTTCGAGCCGAGGTTGGGCGCGAAACCGCCCTCGTCGCCCAGGCCCGTTGCCAGACCGCGCTCCTTGAGCACGCCCTTGAGCGCGTGGTAGACCTCGGCGCCCCAGCGCAGCGCCTCGGAGAACGACTCGGCGCCGATCGGCGCGATCATGAACTCCTGGATGTCGACGTTCGAGTCCGCGTGCGAGCCGCCGTTGAGGATGTTCATCATCGGTACCGGCAGCTGGTGCGCGTTCGGGCCGCCCAGGTAGCGGAACAGCGGCAGGTCGGACGCCTCGGAGGCGGCGTGCGCGACGGCGAGCGAGACGCCGAGGATGGCGTTGGCGCCCAGCGAGGACTTGTCGGCCGTGGCGTCCAGGTCGAACATCGCCTGGTCGATCAGGCGCTGCTCGGTGGCGTCGTAGCCGACCAGCTCGGGGCCGATCTGCTCGATGACGGCGAGGACGGCCTTCTCGACGCCCTTCCCGTTGTAGCGCGCGGCGTCACCGTCGCGCAGTTCGAGCGCCTCGAAGGCGCCGGTCGAGGCGCCGGACGGTACGGCAGCACGGCCGGTGCTGCCGTCGTCGAGGCCGACCTCGACCTCGACGGTGGGGTTGCCTCGCGAGTCGAGGATCTCGCGGGCTACGACGACGTCGATGGACGGCACGAGGTTTCTCCTTCGTCTGGGACGACTTTCTCCGCCCCGAGCCTAACCGTCCCACCCAGCGCGCCCACGCGGCTGTCCCATTTCCTCCCCGGGTGTCCCACCCCGGGGCCCGTCCCGGACCCGACGGGAGCGCGGTTACGGCGGCACGCCGCTGGAGCGAACCGCCGCTGGAGCGAACCGCCGCTGGAGCGTCCCGCCGCTACAGCGTCAGGTGCTGGCCCGGGCGGATGAGGTCGGGGTCGTCGCCGATCGTCTCGCGGTTGCGCTCGTAGAGCTCGGCCCAGCCGCCCGCGACCTCGTGCTGCGCGGCGATCCGGGAGAGCGAGTCGCCGGTCCGTACGGTGACCCGGTGCTTGCCGCCGCCCTCGCGGTCGCCGCCGCGGGAGGCCCGGTCGTCGTCCGCGGGGCTCCCGCGGTGCTTGCCCTTCCCGGGCTTCCCGGACTCCTCGGACGGGTCGGTCTCGGCGGACTCATCGGACTCGTCGGACGGGGACTTGAGCCGGTCCGGGCTCGACGGGCCGAGGTTCGACCAGCTGGAGGAGTCCGAACCGGAATCGTCGTCCTCGGCCGGGCCCGAGTCGGGGCCGCCGCCACCGGATGGCGGGCGCGGCGACGTGCTCGACCCGTCCCCGGGAGTGTCGGACGCCTCGTCGGAGGGCTGCTCGCCCGCGCTGTCGCCCGGCTTCGCGCCGGGGGTCGGCTCCGTGTCCGGCGAGCCCTTGCCGGGCTTGCTGGGCTCATCGGACTTACCGGGCTTGTCGGGCTTGCCGGTTCCGCTGGGCTTCCCCGAGTCGTCGGGCCGCGCGGACTGTTCCGGCTCGCCCGTCTCCTGTGACGGGGATGCGGACGGGGACTCGGACGGCGACTGGGAGGGCTTCTGGTCCGGCGTCGCATCCGACCCCTGTCCGAGGCCGGGCACCTGCAGACCGCTTCCGCAGTGCGGGAAGGCGTGGGGCCCCTCGGCTTCGAGGATCTTCTCGCCGATGGCTATCTGCTCGCTCCGGCTGGCCAGGTCGGGACGCTCGGCGTACATCGTCCCGCCGTAGTACTTCCAGGTGTCCAGGTCCAACTGGAGCCCGCCGTAGTAGCCGTTGGCGTCGTTCGCGCTCCAGGCGCCGCCGCTCTCGCAGTCCGCCACGCGGTCCCAGGTCCCGGCGTCGGCGGCGTGCGCGCCGGTGGCGCCGAGCAGCGGGAGGGCGATTCCGGCACCTGTGACCCCGGCGGCGACGAAGAGAGCGGGGGCCTGGCGAGGGCGGCGATGCCGACCGTTACCGGAGAGCATGGGTGACCTCTCGTGGGGGACAAGCGTGACGAACGACCGAAGTCGGTGACGACGGCCGAGGGCCGAAGTCGGTGACCGAACGTAGCTGTGAATGCCGACAGTCACAAGCCAATGTCGTACACATCACGCGGCGGTCACATAAGTGATACCCCGTCACATCACCTTCACGGTTCGGGTCACCGACGGTCGGTCGCCGTGAACTCCACCGGCAGCGAGCGCAGCCCGCGCATGATGAGTCCACCGCGCCACCGCAGCTCGTCCGGGTCGGCCGCCAGCCGCAGATCCGGGAGCCTGTGCAGCAGCGTGGCGAGCGCCGTCTGCCCCTCCAGCCGGGCGAGCGGCGCACCCAGGCAGTAGTGGATGCCGTGGCCGTATCCGAGGTGCTGGTTGTCCCCGCGGGTGAGGTCCAGGGTGTCCGGCTCGGCGAACTTGGCCGGGTCGCGGTCGGCCGCCGCGAGGACCACCAGCACCGGCTCGCCCTCCCGCACCCGCTGTCCGCCGAGGGTCAGCTCGCGGGTGGCGAACCGCCAGGTCGCCATCTCGACCGGCCCGTCGTAGCGCAGCAGTTCCTCCACGGCACCGGCCAGCAGCCCCTCGTCCCCCGCCGCGACGGCCCGCTGGAGGACGGCACGCTGCCCGGGGTGGCGCAGCAGCGCGTACGTGCCGTTCCCGATCAGGTTGACGGTGGTCTCGAACCCGGCGAACAGCAGGATGAACGCCATCGCGGCCGCCTCGTTCTCGGTGAGGTGCTCGCCGTGGTCGGAGGCGCGGATGAGGCCGGAGATGAGGTCGTCGGCGCCCTGTTCGCGGGCCAGCTCGGCGCGCTTGCGGTGGATCAGCTCCGCGAGATAGCCGCGCATCCGCTTGACCGCGCGGCCCACACCGCCGCGCGGGCTGCCCGGCTGATGCAGCATCATGCCCGCCCAGGTACGGAAGTCCTCCTGGTCCTCGCGCGGTACGCCGAGCATCTCGCAGATGGCGTAGATCGGCAGCGGAAAGGCGTACTCGTGGATGAGGTCGGCCTCGCCGCGCGCCGCGAAGCAGTCGATGAGTCCGTCCGCGAGTTCCCGTACCCGGGGTGCGAAGGCGGCGACCCGGCGCGGAGTGAACGCCTTGGATACCAGCCGGCGCAGCCTGGTGTGGTCGGGCGGGTCGATGTTGAGCAGATGCGTCATCAGGTTCGCGCTGCGCTCGCCCGGAATGCCGACCTTGCCCTTGCCGTGCGCGCTCTGCTCGCCGTGGTGGTGCGGGTTCTTGCTCAGCCGCGGGTCGGCCAGCGCCTGCCGCGCGTCGGCGTACCGGGTCACCAGCCACGCCTCCACCCCGCTGGGCAGCCGGGTCCTGCGCACCGGAGCGTGCTCGCGCAGCCAGGCGTAGGCGGGGTAGGGGTCGGCGGCGAACCGCCAGTCGAACAGGGGCGGCATGGGCGGCGGGGACGCGGGGCCGGAGCCGGGCGCGTGATCGTTCGGGTGGTGCACATCCATGACGGTATGCGCCGGGTGCGGCGCGGGCGCGGTCCGGGCGGCGCGGGCTCAGTCCGGTACGCCTGCCGGTGCGCCTGCCGGGGCGCGCTCCAGCCAGCCGGTGGTGATCAGGTACTGGCCCAGCAGGTACCCCGCCATGATCAGCACCTCCTGGGAGGGGAACTCGTGCCCCGCCGCCTGGAGCCCGATCAGCGCGTCCGAGGCGATGAACGCCAGCGCTCCGGCGGCGACCCTGCCCCCGACGCCGAGCGCCGCCGCACCCATCGCGGTGAGCGCGAGGCTGTAGCCCGCGACCGGGAGACGCAGCCGGCGCTCCAGCGTGGGCGCCAACGCCGCGTTGACCACGCCCCAGGCGGCGAGCGCGGCCGCCGCGCGCTTCGGCCGGGCCCGCAGCCCTCGTACGGCGCCGAGCTGTGCCGTCATGCCCGCGGTGTAGCTGACCTGGGTGCCGAGGAAGGCGGCCATGCCGGTCAGCAGCGCGCGGTGGTGGCGGTCCCACAGCAGCGCGGTGTCGCCCGCGGTGGCGCAGGCGAGCCCGGCCAGCAGCGCTGCGGGCGGATGTCCGGGCTGTGCCGGGTGAGGGGGGTGCGCCGGGCGCCGGGGGTGCGCCGAGAGGTGCCGGGCGTGTGCGGCGAGCGCGGGCATGAGGAAGGGCTTCGCCGCGCGGGCCGGGCCCCTCGGGGCCTTCGCGGTGGCGTAGAGGTCCGCGGCGGCCAGCGCGGCGAACGTTGCGAGGCTCCTGCCCTTGGTGAGCGCCATCCGGGCAGTGTTACCGCGGAGTAGAGTGTCGTCAACCCCCGCATCCGGGCGCCGGTGAGAGGCGCCGAACGCTCTCACTTGAGCGGGGCGTCTCTCCACTGATAGAGCTTGAAGGGCCTCACAAGGGCCTTGCGAACGCGTCGGCGCACGAGTTTCGTGAAATGTTTCACATGAGAAAGTGCCCGGTGAGCCCCGGTTTTGACTCGGAAGACGGGGTGGAAGACGACGTTCCGGATGTGCTCCCGGCGCCCAGGACGCACACGGCCCGTCCCCCGTCACGTGGTTCACCCGCCGCCTCATCGATCCCCGCAGCTCAAAAGCTGTGTCAACGGCTCACGGCGGTCAGTGGTTCCGGCATCGCCCTGTGGGCTCGATCACGGGGCGGCGGAGTGTAGCAGAGGGTGCGGGCATGCTTGTGAAGACCCTCACGAAGTGACCCCCACCGGTGGGTGGATACTCGATTTCATGAGCACCACGGAGCGTCCCCGAATCCTCGTAGTGGGTGGCGGGTACGTCGGTCTGTACGCAGCGCGGCGCATTCTGAAGAAGATGCGCTACGGCGAGGCGACCGTCACGGTCGTCGACCCGCGGTCGTACATGACGTACCAGCCCTTCCTCCCCGAAGCCGCCGCCGGCAGCATCTCACCCCGCCACGTCGTGGTCCCCCTGCGACGCGTGCTCCCCAAGGCCGAGGTCCTCACCGGCCGCGTCACCTCCATCGACCAGGACCGCAAGGTCGCCAACGTCTCGCCGCTGGTCGGCGACGCGTACGAGCTGCCCTTCGACTACCTGGTCATCGCGATGGGCGCGGTCTCCCGCACCTTCCCGGTGCCCGGTCTCGCCGAGAACGGCATCGGTATGAAGGGCGTGGAGGAGGCCATCGGCCTGCGCAACCACGTCCTGGAGCAGCTCGACAAGGCGGACTCCACACAGGACGAGGACGCCCGCCGCAAGGCACTCACCTTCGTCTTCATCGGCGGCGGCTTCGCCGGCGCCGAGACCATCGGCGAGGTCGAGGACATGGCGCGGGACGCCGCCAAGTACTACCCCAACGTCAAGCGCGAGGACATGCGGTTCGTCCTCGTCGACGCGGCCCCCGGCATCCTGCCCGAGGTCGGCCCGAAGCTGGGCGAGTGGGGCCTGGAACACCTCAAGAAGCGCGGCGTCGAGGTCTACCTGAACACCTCCATGGAGTCCTGCGTGGACGGCCATGTCGTGCTCAAGAACGGGCTGGAGGTCGACTCCAGCACCATCGTGTGGACCGCGGGCGTCAAGCCCAACCCGGTGCTCTCCCGCTTCGGGCTGCCCCTCGGTCCCAAGGGCCACGTGGACGTGGACGCCTCCATGCAGGTCAAGGGCGTGGACTACGCCTGGGCCGCGGGCGACAACGCGCAGGTGCCGGACCTGGCCGCCGGCAAGGAGGGCGCCTTCTGCCCGCCCAACGCGCAGCACGCGCTGCGCCAGGCCAAGGTGCTCGGGGACAACGTCATCTCCGGGATGCGCGGCTTCCCGCAGGGCACGTACAAGCACGCCAACAAGGGCGCCGTCGCGGGGCTCGGCCTGCACAAGGGCGTCGCGATGATCGTCTTCGGCAAGACGAAGATCAAGCTGCGCGGCCGGCTGGCCTGGTACTTCCACCGCGCCTACCACGGCCTGGCCGTCCCCACCTGGAACCGCAAGATCCGGGTCTTCGCCGACTGGACGCTGGGGATGTTCCTCAAGCGCGAGGTCGTCTCGCTGGGCGCCATGGAGCACCCGCGCGGCGAGTTCTACGAGGCGGCGGCTCCGGTGACAGCGGCCGCGCTCGGCAAGGCGGAGTCGTCGGCTCCGGCCGACACCAGCAAGGCGACCGCCGACGGCCGGGCCGACAGCCCGGTCGACGGCAAGAACGAAAAGGCAACCGCCTCCTCCTGACCCGCTTCCTGCGGCGGAGGTCGGCGGGCAGGGGGTGCCCCTGACTGTCGGCCGCGGGCTGCGGCAGCGTCGTGGCCGGTCGCGCAGTTCCCCGCGCCCCTTCGGGGCGCACTCTGCGCCCTGGGGAGCAGGCCCGGCCAAAGGCCGGCGGCGCACATCGTGTACGTCCCAGAGGGGCGTGAGCCATCCGTGGGGCTCACGCCCCTCTCGCCGTTTCCGCCGTACCGAAACGGCCGGTTCTCCGGGCACAGTGGGCATACTCCCTCCCCCGCCCGCGTTACGTGTACGGGGAATCCACCCCTTCTGACACGGAGGTGTGCTCAATGGCCGGTGCCGCCCAACGGATCGTCGCGCTCGCGGAACAGCTGCTGGGGGTCCCGCTCCCGGTCCGGGTGCGGGCGTGGGACAACAGCGAGGCCGGGCCATCGGAGGCCCCCGTACTGGTCGTACGCAGCCGGCGGGCGCTGCGCCGGGTGCTGTGGCGGCCCGGAGAGCTGGGACTCGCGCGGGCCTGGGTCGCCGGGGACCTCGACGTCGACGGCGACCTGTACCGGGTGCTGGAACTGATGGCAGGACTGGTCTGGGAACGGGGCGAGGGTCCCGGCGCGGTGCCGGACAACGCCGAGACCTCCGGCGGCGGTCGGGCGCGCGGCGCGCTCTCCCTCGCCCGGGACCCGGCGTCCCGCGCGGCCGCCGCCGAACTGCTGCGGCTGGCCGGCCCCGGACTGCCGCCCCCGCCGCCCCCCGAGGAGGCCCGCCGCCGCACCGGCCTGCGCCACACCCTCGGCCGCGACCGCAAGGCCATCAGCCACCACTACGACGTCGGCAACGACTTCTACGAGCTCGTGCTCGGCCCCAGCATGGTCTACTCCTGCGCCTACTGGCAGCCGGACGGCACTTTGGAGGAGGCCCAGCACGACAAGCTCGACCTGATCTGCCGCAAGCTCGGCCTGCGCGAGGGGCAGCGGCTGCTTGACGTCGGCGGCGGCTGGGGCTCACTCGTTCTGCACGCAGCGCGCGAGTACGGCGTACGCGCCGTCGCCGTCACCCTCTCCCGGGAGCAGGCCGCCTACGGCCGCAAGCGGATCGCCGAGGAGGGGCTGACCGACCGGGTGGAGATCCGCGTGCAGGACTACCGCGAGATCGAGAAGGAAGAGGCGGCGCGGAGCGCCTCGGACAGGGGTGGTGGTCGGGCGACGGGCGGGCCCTACGACGCGATTTCCTCCGTCGGCATGGCCGAGCACGTCGGCGCGGCGCGCTACCGCGAGTACGCCGACAGCCTGTACGCCCTGCTGAAGCCCGGCGGGCGGCTGCTCAACCACCAGATCGCCCGTCGGCCCCTCGCCGACGAAGAGGCCTACGAGGTCGACCCGTTCATCGACGCCTACGTCTTCCCCGACGGGGAGCTCGCCCCCATCGGCCGCACCGTCTCCCAGCTGGAGCGGGCCGGTTTCGAGGTGCGGGACGTGGAGTCCCTGCGCGAGCACTACGCGCTGACGCTGCGCGCCTGGGTGCGCAACCTGGAGGCCGACTTCCCGCGCGCCGCACGGCTCACCACTCCCGGACGGGCCCGCGTCTGGCGGCTCTACATGGCGGCTTCGGCGCTCGCCTTCGAGCGCAACCGGATCGGCGTCAACCAGGTGCTGGCCATCAAGACCCCCGAGTCCGGAGCCTCGGGCCTGCCGCTGCGGACCCGCAAGTGGACGGCGGACGGATAGCCGGGCCCGCCGCTGCGTTCCGGACAGGGCATCGCCCACCCACCCCGGTGAAGGGGCGGGTGGGCGATGCCGACTGCCGGGGGCTGCCGGCTCAGTCCGTCTTGATGGCGGCCAGCATGTTGAGGCGGGCGGCCCGCCGCGCCGGCCACAGCGCGGCGAGGACGCCGACCAGTGCGGCGAGGGCGAGGAAGACGCCCATCCGGCCCCAGGGCAGCACGAGGGTGTAGGTGTCCAGCGAGTCGGCGATCAACTCACCGGCCGCCCAGCCGAAGAAGACGCCGAGGCCGATGCCGAGCACCCCGCCGAAGAGCGAGATGACCAGCGACTCCAGCCGCACCATCCGCTTGACCCCGCGCCGGTCGAGGCCGATGGCGCGCAGCATCCCGATCTCCTGGCCGCGTTCGAACACCGACATCGCCAGGGTGTTGATCACCCCGAGCACGGCGACGATGACGGCCATGGCGAGCAGCCCGTACAGCATGTTCAGCAGGATGTTGATCATCTGCGCTATGGCCTCGGAGATGTCCTTCTTGTCCTGCACCAGGACCGCCGGGTTGTTGCCCAGCTGCTTCTCCAGGGTCTTCTTGACCTGATCGCTCGCGCCGTCCTTGGTCTTGGCGAGGACCTGCATGTCCGCGACCTTCTCCAGGTGCGGGGTGACGGCCTTGTTGTCGACGAGGATGCCGTGGATCATCTCGTTGCCGCGGTAGATCCCGGCGACCGACAGCCACGCCTTCTCGCCGTCCTCGTAGGTCACCTGGAAGCGGGAGCCGGGCTTCCAGCCCTGCGCCTTGGCCATGTCGCTGTCCACGACGATCTGCTTGCCGCCGCTGATGCCCGACCAGCCGCCTGCGGTGAAGTCCAGCGAGGTGAGCTGGTCGATGGTGGAGCCGTTGACACCGGTCAGGTACTCGGTGTCGCCGCCGATCTCGGCCCGCGCGTTGCGCAGCGGCGAGGTCGCGGTGACCTGCTCCGAGCGGGCCAGCTCCTTCTCCACCTGGGGCGAGAGGGGCGTGAAGTTGGCCATGGAGACGGTGTAGTCGGCCTTCAGCGAGTCCGTCGCCATCTTGTCGACGGCCTTCTGCACGCTGCCCGCGATCACCGTCAGCCCGGTGATCAGCGTCAGCCCGACCATCAGCGCGGACGCGGTGGCCGCCGTACGGCGCGGATTGCGTACCGCGTTCTGCCGGGCCAGCTTGCCGCTGACGTTGAACAGCCGCAGCACCGGTGCGGCCGCCGCGATCAGCGGGCGGGACAGCAGCGGGGTCAGCACGAACACGCCGATCAGCAGCAGCCCGGCACCCAGCGCCATGGGCGCCTTGGCGCCGTCGCCCATCCCGGTGGCCATCAGCACCAGCACCGCGCCGGCGGCGGACAGCAGGGCTCCGATGACGTTGCGGACGATCAGCGAGCGGGTCGTCGCCGGGGCGTGCACGCTGCCCATCGCCGCGACCGGCGGGATCTTGGCCGCGCGCCGTGCGGGCAGCCAGGCCGCCAGGACGGTGATGACGACGCCGACCGCCAGCGAGATCGCGACCGTCGACGGTTCGATCACCAGCGGCCCGTCGGGCATCGTGCCCATCTTGCCGACCAGGGCGCGCAGCCCGGCGCCGATACCGACACCGGCCGCCATCCCGGCCAGCCCCGCGACGGCGCCGACCACCAGCGCCTCGATCAGCACCGAACGGGTCACCTGACGGCGGCCGGCACCCACCGCGCGCAGCAGCGCCAGCTCCTTGGTGCGCTGGGCGACCAGCATGGTGAAGGTGTTGGCGATGATGAAGATGCCGACGAACAGCGCGATCCCGGCGAAGGCCAGCAGGCTGGTCTTCATGCTGGACATGCTCGACTCGATGGACTTGGACTGCTCGTCGGCGAGCTTCTTGCCGGTGACGGCCTCGGCGTCGGAGGGCAGGATCTTCTCGGCCCGCTCCTTGAGCGTGGCCTGCGAGACGCCGGGCTCGGCCTTGAGCTGGATCTCGGTGTACTCACCGGGCTTGGCGAACAGCTTCTGCGCGGTCGCGTTGTCGAACAGCACGAGGGTGCCGCCCGCGGCCACACTCCCGTCGTCGGTGGTGAAGATGCCGGTGATCTTCTCCTTGCGCACCGGCCCGTTCACCGACATCCGCACGGTGTCACCGACCTGGTAGCCGGTGCGTTCCGCGGTCTTGGCGTCCAGCGCGATCTGGCCCGGGGCGCGCGGTGCCGCGCCGTCCTTCATCGGGTAGCGCTGGTCGGAGCCCTTGCCGTCCCGGCCGGCGTAGTAGTTGGCGCCCTGGGTGGAGAAGCCGTCGCCGACGAGCTTGCCGTCCTTGTCGGAGAGGGCGGCGAAGCCGGAGACGACACCGGTCGCGGACTCGGCGCCCGACAGCTCACCGGCCCGGTCGAGGGTGCGCTGGCTCAGCGGCGGCGCCGAGTCGCGGCCTTCGGGCGCGTCACCGCCGTCCTGCCGGATGGAGACATCGACGTTCGCATAGCCCTTTTCGGAGCTCTTGTGGAAGGCGTCGGAGATGGTCGAGGTGAAGACCAGGGTGCCGGAGACGAAGGCCACGCCGAGCAACACGGCGAGCATCGTCATCAGCAGCCGGGCCTTGTGCGCGAAGACGTTGCGCAAGGCTGTTCGGAGCATGAGGAAGTCCTGGATGGTCCTTCTACGAGAGGCGGAAAGCAGGCGGGCTGGGCGCCGGCACCGGGCAGGCGCCGGGCGTAAGGGCGGCCGGCGGGGCGTATATGAGGGCGCGACGGCGCGTACGGGCACGGAGTGCCTACGGCGTACGCGTCCGAGGGATGAGCACCTACGGCGTACGCGCCGTGCGGGAACGCGCCTTCGGGTACGCCCACGCGCTGGTGAGCGCGCCAGGCCGCCGGCGAGCGGCCGAAGGTGTGCGGTGGGACGCCGTGAGGTGGTACCGGCGGCGGACACGGACGGAGACCGACGGAGACGGACCGGAGGCGGGACGCAGGCGGGACGACGGCGCACGCGCGGGGCGGGCCCGTCCGGATCAGCTCATCCGGATCAGGAGATCCGGGTCAGCTCGTCCGGGCCCTGGCGTCGAAGGCCTTCATCCGCTCCAGCACGCTCTCGGCCGTCGGGCCGGTCATGTCGTCGACGATGCGGCCGTCGGCGAGGAAGACGACGCGGTCGGCGTAGGCGGCCGCCACCGGGTCGTGGGTGACCATGACGACGGTCTGGCCCAGTTCGCGGACGGAGTTGCGCAGGAAGCCGAGGACCTCCGCGCCCGCCCGTGAGTCGAGGTTGCCGGTCGGCTCGTCCCCGAAGATGATCTCCGGCCGGGAGGCCAGGGCGCGGGCGACCGCGACCCGCTGCTGCTGGCCGCCGGAGAGCTGGTTGGGCCGGTGCTTGAGCCGGTCGGCCAGGCCGACGGTCTGGATGACGCGGTCCAGCCACGCCTTGTCCGGCTTGCGGCCCGCGATGTCCATCGGCAGCGTGATGTTCTCCAGCGCGTTGAGGGTGGGCAGCAGGTTGAACGCCTGGAAGATGAAGCCGATGCGGTCGCGCCGCAGTTGGGTCAGCTTCTTGTCCTTGAGCGAGGTCAGCTCGGTGTCGCCGATGCGGGCGCTGCCGCTGGAGATCGAGTCGAGCCCCGCCATGCAGTGCATGAGGGTGGACTTGCCGGAGCCCGAGGGGCCCATGATGGCGGTGAACTCGGCCTGCCGGAACTCGACCGATATCCGGTCGAGGGCGACCACCTTGGTCTCGCCCTGGCCGTAGACCTTGGACAGATCGGTGGCCCGCGCGGCGGCGACGCCGCTGCTCATGCGGTCTGCGGGGGCTCCGGGGTACGGGCCGCCCGCGGTGTGGTGCTCACGGGTACTGGTCGTCACGGCGCGGTGCTCCTGTCGGATGTCGGTCGGGTGAGACGGAACTTTCGTTGTGACTCCATCGTTCCGTCCGATCCGGGCGACGGGATCCGACCCGGCTCTTGTTTCCGGGACAGTCTTCGGAGGTAGCCGTCGGCCTCCCGGTCATCCCTGGGTATGACAGCCGACCCTGAGAGGGACGAGGGCCCCTCGCCCGCATGGACCGCCGGCATATGCCCCTGGTGGACATGGGACGTGGAGGCGGGTGACCGAACGGCGACTTTCCGTCATTCCTGACGAGCCGGACGCGCGGGGGAGAGCGCTGCGAAGTGGTGCATGTGACACTGATGGGTCGTCAGTTGCCAATAAAATAAGACAACATCGCTCTGTCGATCCGCTGTTCGGGGGATGACCCTGGATAGGCTCGTCCCATGCCCTGGGGAGGGCCGTCTGCGCTCAGCGGCGTACGACGCGGTCCAGGAGCCGGTGCCCGGATGGTGGAATGCAGACACGACGAGCTTAAACCTCGTTGGCCCTTGAGGGCCGTGCCGGTTCAAGTCCGGCTCCGGGCACTACCGGGCTCGTCCGCTTCGCCGACTCGCGGAGGCGGGCGTCCGCCCTGGCCGGCACGGCCCGCCCCCACCGCGCCGTAGCACCTCGGGGCCGTAGAGCCTCGGGCACGACGGGGGCGAAGCTGCCGGGGCACGACCGGGATCTACCCCCGCTCAGCGGGTCTCGAGGCGGAGCCTCAGCTCCTTCTCCTGGTCCCCGGCGACCTCCAGCACCTCCACCACGCCGAACGCCGCCAGCAGCACCCGGTGCAGCCGTTCGACCGCCTGCGGGGAGCCCTGCAGCTCAGCGGTGACCGGGGTGCCGAGCGCCGGGGTCTCCGGCTGTCCGACGTCACGAGAGACATCGAACCGCGACAGCCACACGTTCGCCTTGCGGCCCTCGGGTTGCAGCTCGGCCCAGTCCGAGGGGAACAGCCCGCCCAGCATCCTGAAGACCACCTCGGCGTCCTCGCAGGCGCAGTCACTGAGCTGCACGGATACTTCCATCTCCCCTTCCGACATCTCCGCCGTCATGGTGCGGGCCTCCCTTTCTCGCGAATACGCTCCAGGCCCAATATCGGCCCGCAGGTACCCGTTCGGCGTGATCCCAACCGGCGATTCGCGCGCCCGGTGCGGCGCGTGTGCCGGAGCGATGAGACGGAGCGCGGGGGAAGGTCTGTGTGCACAGGGCCGTGCCCGCGTGCACAGCGCTACCCGACCAGTTCCGCATCGACCGCCAGGAGGTACCCATGGCCACCACTCGAACGCTCGCGACGGTCACCGTCAGCCTGCCCGTCGCCTACCGGATGGCGGCGTACACCTTCTACCGGGACGGGCTCGGTCTCGAGGCCGTGGGCAAGCTCGCCGAGGACGGGGTCCCCGAGCCGCTGCGGTTCGTCGTCAACGACGGGCTGCGGCTGATGCTGATCCCCACCGGCGGCTTCGACTGGATCACCGGCGACCACTCCGTCGCCGGGCCGGAGCAGAGCGAGTGCGTGCTGGTCGTGCCCGTCGCCGAGGAGCGTGACGTGGACGAGATGACGGCCCGCGCCGTGCGCGCCGGCGCGCGGGAGATCAGCGCACCGGCCCGGCAGCCGTGGGGCTACACAGGAGCGTTCGCCGATCCGGACGGCCACATCTGGCTGGTCCAGGCCGAGACGGCGGGGGACGGCCGCTGAGCCGGGCGGGCCGCCGTGCTCGGCGGTTCGGCCGGTGCGCGGTGGCGCCTCGCGAGGGGCCCGCCGTCCACGTGTTGCGAGGGCCCGCCGTCCACGTGCCGGAAATCACTGGGGCGGCTCAGCAGAACGCTTCTAAGCTGCGGGGATGACTCCCAGCACCCCCTCGGGTTCCGCTCCCGCCGCCCCTCCCGATGCCTCCTCCGCCGCCGTTCCCGCGCCCCCGCTCGCCGCCCGTGCCGCCTCGGTCGGCTCCTCGCCGGTACGGGAGATCCTGGCGCTGACCCAGCGCCCGGAGGTGATCTCCTTCGCCGGTGGGCTGCCCGCGCCCGAGCTGTTCGCCGCCGAGCCGATCCGGGCCGCCTACGACCGGGTGCTCGCCGAGGAGCCGCAGCGCGCCCTGCAGTACTCCACCACCGAGGGCGACCCTGCGCTGCGCGGGGCCGTCGCGCGGCGGCTGGGGGAGCGCGGGCTGCCGACCGGGCCCGACGACCTGCTGGTGACGACCGGCTCCCAGCAGGCCCTCACCCTGCTGGCGACCGCGCTGCTGGAGCCGGGTGACACCGTGCTGGTGGAGAACCCGACCTATCTGGCGGCGCTGCAGTGCTTCGGCCTGGCGGGCGCGCGTGTGGTGCCCGTCGACTCCGACGACGAGGGCGTCGACCCGGTGGCGCTGGCCGAGGCGGTGGAGCGCGAGCGGCCCAAGATGCTCTATCTGATACCCACCTTCCAGAACCCGACCGGACGCACCCTGCCGCTCGCCCGACGGGAGGCGGTCGCCGAACTCGCCGCGCGGCACGGGCTGTGGATCGTGGAGGACGACCCCTACGGCGAACTGCGGTTCGAGGGTGACCACGAGCCGTGGGTCGCCGCGCTGCCGAGGGCCGCCGACCGCACGGTGCTGCTGGGCAGCTTCTCGAAGGTGATGGCGCCAGGGCTGCGGCTCGGCTGGCTGCGTGCGCCCGCCGCGCTGCGCCGTGCCTGTGTCATCGTCAAGCAGTCGCTGGATCTGCACTGTTCGACCGTCGACCAGGCGGCGGTCGCCCGCTATCTGGCGGACAACGACCTGGACGCGCATCTGGCGCGGGTCCGTGACGCCTACCGCGAGCGCCGGGACGCGCTGCTGGACGGGCTGTCCGCCGCACTGCCGCCGGGCAGCGCCTGGAACCACCCGCAGGGCGGCATGTTCGTCTGGGCGCGGCTGCCGGAGGGGTACGACGCCACCGAACTGCTGCGCGAGGCGGTCGCCAAGGACGTCGCGTATGTGCCGGGTGCGCCCTTCTTCGCCGGGCCGCCCGACCCGGCGGCGCTGCGGCTGTCGTTCACCACGCACACCCCCGAGGAGATCCGGGAGGGGCTGCGGCGGCTCGGCGACGTACTGGGGTCCCGCTAGGAGCCCTGCGCGGGGGCGTGCGGCGCCGGTCCCGCGCTGTGATCCGCCGGACGCAGCCGCGCACCGACGCGGCCGAGCGCGCGGGCGATGACGTCGAGCTCCTCGCGGTCCAGCACGTCTATCAGCGCCGAGCGGACCGCCGCCACATGCCCGGGGGCCGCGGCACGCAGAGTGTCGCGGCCCTCGGTCGTGAGCACAGCCAGGACGCCCCGGTCGTCGAAGGGGCAGGAGCGGCGCTCGACTAGGCCGCGCTTCTCCAGCTGGCCCACCTGGTAGGTGAGGCCGCTCTTGGAGGTGAACAGGCCGTGCGCCAGGTCGGTCATCCGGACCTCGCCCGCGGGCGCCGTGGCGAGCTTGACGAGGATCTCGTACTGCGCGTGGGAGAGTCCCGCGTCGTCCTTGAGTTGGTGCTCCACATGGCGGGAGACCCGGCTGGTGGCCTCCAGGAAGCCCAGCCAGGCCGCCATTTCACGCTCGTCGAGCCACCTGGTTCCAGCCATGGCGCCCATCGTACCCGGTTGTTCAAATTCGAACCTCCTTGTTACGGTCGTCCCGCGTCAGGTCCTTCAAATTCGAACTACACCGTCCGGCCGTTGCGCCGTCCAGCCGCAGGAGGCTCCGCTCATGTCGTCCCCCCACGTGACCGAGACCACTGACACCGCCCGGTACGCCCCCTCGTCCGGCCCCCTCGCCGGTGGCGGAGCAGCCCCCGCCGAACAGCCCGCGTACGACGCCGGGCTGCTGGTGCTGCGCCTCGCGCTCGGCCTGACGATGGCGGCGCACGGCTCGCAGAAACTGTTCGGCTGGTTCAGCGGCGGCGGCATCGACGGCACCGCGCAGTTCTTCGCGTCCTCCGGTTACCCCTCGGCCAAGACCATGGCCGTGGTCGCAGGCCTGACCGAGACCCTCGGTGGACTCGGCCTCGTCCTGGGCCTGCTCACCCCGCTGGCGGGCGCCGCGGTTTTCGGCACCCTGCTCAACGCGCTCGCGGTCAAATGGGGCGGCGGCTTCTTCGCGCCCCAGGGCGTCGAATACGAACTGCTGCTTCTCGTGGGCGCCGCGGCACTCACCCTGACCGGCCCCGGCCGGCTGGCGGCCGACCGGGTGCTGCCGCTGCCGAGCCCGCACCGGCTCACCCACGGCGCGGCGGCGCTCGTCCTCGGCGCACTCGTCGCGGGTGCTGTGCTCCTCGCGCGCTCCTGACACTCCACCCGGGTGAGGCACGGGAAGGCCGGGGAACGTAAGGGAAGTGGAACAATGGACAGCTTTCCTTCGTTCTTGACTCTGCACTAGCGTGCTGTTTTTGCCAACGCATTACGCTGGACTGCAATGCCGCGCTGTGTGGCCATGGAGGAGTGAGATGAGGAGCAGTAACCCGGTCTTCTCGCGACGGGGGTTCAGCCGCTCAGGCGGCTATGCCGGTTTCGACGCCCAGCAGCAGTCGCCGCAGGCCGGGAACCCCTACGCGACCAACCCCTACGCCGCGAACCCGTACGCCGGCCAGCAGACCCAGGCACCCGGCCAGCCGTACGCGCCGCCGGCCGCGCCGCCGTCCGCCGGGCGGATGACCATCGACGATGTCGTCGCCCGTACGGGTATGACTCTCGGCCTCGTCATCGTGATGGCCGCCGCCGCCTGGATTGCCGGGCTTTCGCTGCCGCTCGCGTTCGGCGCCGGCCTCGTGGCGATGGTGCTGGCGTTCGTGCAGTCGTTCAAGCGCAAGCCGTCGCCCGCGCTCATCCTGGGGTACGCCGCCCTCGAGGGCCTCTTCCTCGGTGCGCTGAGCAACTACGTCAACCAGTTCGTGAACGGTGCCGCCATGCAGGCGGTGCTGGGCACGCTGGCGGTGTTCACGGCCGTCCTGGTGCTCTACAAGACCCGTGTGATTCGCGTCACCCAGCGGTTCTACCGCTTCACGATCGCCGCAGCGATCGGCTTCGTGCTGCTGATGGCCGTCAACATGCTCGCCGCCGTCATCGGCGGCGGTGACGGACTCGGCCTCCGCAGCGGCGGCCTGGGCATCATCTTCGGCCTCGTCGGCGTGGTGCTCGGTGCGCTGTTCCTCGCGCTCGACTTCAAGCAGGTCGAGGACGGCGTCGCCTACGGCGCTCCCAAGGAGGAGGCGTGGCTCGCCGCGTTCGGGCTGACGCTGACCCTGGTGTGGATCTACCTGGAGTTCCTGCGTCTGATCGCCATTCTGCAGGGCGACAACTAGCACCGTCCGCCACAAAGCGGAGAGGGCCCGGGAGGCTTTGCCTCCCGGGCCCTCTCCGCTCTCTGCCGACCCGGCATGGGCCGGCGAGCAAGCGCCTCAGCCGAACAAGCCCTCAGGAAGAGCCCTAGCGGTGGCGCGCCGCACGGCGCAGATCGTGCTCGTGGATGATCGCTTTGGCGTGCCCGTAGGCGAGATTGTGTTCACCGCGGAGCCAGCTCACCTTCTCCTCGAAGCGGAGCAGGGACGGGCCCTCATCGACTGCGCGGAGCCATTCGGAGACTTCACGACCAGTGCACTGAGGAATGCGGGACAGCATGTTCCGGTGGGTCTCTTCGGAGAAGACTTGGGACATCGGCGCCTCCGGACGCTTCTGCAATGAGTCCTTGACGACACGTTGCCTGAGGGTTCGGGCGTTGGCAACAGTGCGGGGGCGCTGCGCCGGCGCGCGGACGCATAAGGTGGGGGCGTGCCCTGTGTCGACACCCGCCCCCTGACCGACGCCGTGGAACGGCTCGCCGACCGGCTGCGTGCCCTCCCGCAGAGCACCCTGCGGCGGGGCGCCGCCGCGGAAGGGCTCGCGCTCGCCAGGGAGTTGGCACTGCTGGCCCAGCGTGTCGAGTTCCCCGGAGGGGGGATGTCCCGGGTGATGCCCGACGCCGGAATCTTCTCCGTCGGAGATCAACTCGCCGTCGCGGGTCACGATGTGGTCGCGGCGCTGGAGACGGCGCCCGCAGCGCCGGCCGAATCCGCCCTGCGGGAAGCCCTGCGGCTGCTGGAGAGCTCCCCGCTGTCCTCCCGTGGAGCCTCCCCGCGCGGTGCTACAGGGGCGTGATGACGCGGTCGGCCAGCAGGTAGGCGGTTCTGCCGTCGGGGAAGCCGAAGGTGAGGGTGTAGGAGCCGGCGATTCCCGAGCCCCCCATCAGCACCGGCGCCTGACCCCGTCGTACGCCGTCGGCCAGCGCCTCACTCGTGGCGCGGTGCCCGGGTGACAGGCACACCGTCGTACCGTCCTCGAAGACGTAGACGTCCAGCGTGCCCAGCGGGCCGGGGCGCACATCGGCCAGCGGCGTCCTCGCGTCGGCGAGTTCGGCCAGCCGCTCGACGGTGCGCTCGTGGTAGGTGACGGTGGGGGTCGCGGGCGACGGCGTGGTGCCGGGGGCGACCGGTTCGCCGTTGAGGTTGTAGTCCGGCTGGGACGGGTGGCGGCGGCGCGCCGCGGCGAGTCCCGGGTGCTCCGGCCCGGCGGTGCCCTCCTCGTCGGACGGGCTCTGCGCTTCTTCCGCTCCGGGGCCCGCGCCGAGGTCCTCGGCGGTGCCGCGCTCGTGGTCCGCGCGGCCGTACGGGGCCACGTCCAGCTCGATCTCGATGTCCGCGTCCTCGGGGCCCGGCTGGCGCGGGATGAACAGGCCGCCGGTGTCCCCCTCCAGCAGCGAGTCGAGATCGTCGGTGAGCTCGCCACCCAGATCGCCGGAGGCGACCTCGTACTCCGTGCCGTGGCCCGCCAGCAGCGAACCCGTTCCGGGTGAGGCGTCACGCGCCTCCTGCGCGGCCCAGAAGGCACGGGCCTCGGCCAGCTCGCGCTCGCGCTCGTCGGCCAGCGCGGCGGCGACCGCGGCCCTGATCTCCTCGGAGAAGGCGCCGGGCGCCACCTCGATGGCGCCGGGCTCGTCGTCCGCGGCCGCGGTGCGGGCCCGCGGGATCTCGACGGCCCGCTCGGCGGTCGGTGCCGTCTCCAGCTGGGCACGCAACGCCGCCAGCTGGCGGCGCAGGCCGCGCGCCGTGTGCAGTGCCGCACCGCCCAACGCGGTGGCCGCGGCCGCCGCGCACAGCAGGATGAGGGATATGGCGCTCACTGACTTGACTCCCGGTTCCGGTTCGGTCCCTGACGCGGTCCCCCCGGTCATTGCCCTTGTCTTCACCTACAGCTGTCTTCACCTACAGCGCTGTATTCCTACAACAGCGTTGCCGGGAAGGTTGTTCAAGGTTCTCCGACCGTAGTGCAAATCCCGCCGAACTGGACAGGGGAAACCCGGAGCCTGCCTCTCGCGCACCGCTGTGACCAGCAGGAATGCCACGCCCCCAGGGTGTATATCACATCCTGGGGGCGCTTCGGTCTCGCCGTTGTATACCCGGCACAGAGGTAACAGTGGGCTAGCTGAGGCGCTCCAGCACCATGGCCATCCCCTGGCCCCCTCCGACGCACATGGTTTCCAGGCCGAACTGCTTGTCGTGCCACTGGAGCGAGTTGAGCAGCGTGGTGGTGATCCGCGCTCCGGTCATCCCGAACGGGTGGCCCACCGCGATGGCACCGCCGTTGACGTTGAGCTTCTCCAGGTCGATTCCGAGGTCCTGGTACGAGGGGATCACCTGGGCCGCGAACGCCTCGTTGATCTCCACCAGATCGATGTCCGAGATCGACATGCCGGCGCGGGCCAGCGCCTGCTTGCTCGCCTCGACGGGGCCGTAGCCCATGATCTCGGGGGAGAGCGCAGAGAGACCGGTCGCCACGATCCGGGCCAGCGGGGTCAGGCCCAGCTCACGGGCCTTGGTGTCGGACATGATGACGAGCGCGGCCGCACCGTCGTTGAGCGGGCAGCAGTTACCCGCGGTGACCATGCCGTCGGGGCGGAAGACCGGCTTCAGCCCTTCCACGCCCTCCAGGGTCACCCCGGGGCGCGGGCCGTCGTCCTTGCCGACCACCGTCCCGTCCGGGGTGGTGACGGGCGTGATCTCGCGCTCCCAGAAGCCGTCCGCGATGGCCTTCTCGGCGAGGTTCTGGGACCGTACGCCGAACTCGTCCATCTCACGCCGCGTGATGCCCTTGTGACGTGCCAGGTTCTCGGCCGTCTGACCCATGGCGATGTAGACGTCCGGGACCTTGCCCTCCTCGCGCGGGTCGGTCCACCCCTCGCCTCCCTGCTCGGCGCGGGCCGCGGTGCGGGCCTCGGCCTCGGCGAAGAGCGGGTTGTGGGTGTCGGGCAGCCCGTCGGAGGAGCCCTTCACCGAGCGGGAGACCGTCTCGACGCCCGCCGAGATGAACACATCGCCCTCGCCCGCCTTGATGGCGTGCATCGCCATCCGCGTCGTCTGCAGGGACGAGGAGCAGTAGCGGGTGATGGTGCAGCCGGGCAGGTGGTCCATGCCGAGCTGGACGGCGACCACCCGGCCGAGGTTGTGGCCCTGCTCGCCACCGGGGAGGCCGCAGCCCAGCATCAGGTCGTCGATGTCGGCCGGGTCCAGCTGGGGAACCTTGGCGAGCGCCGCCTTGACGATCTCGACCGTCAGGTCGTCCGGGCGCACGTCCTTGAGGGAGCCCTTGAAGGCACGGCCGATGGGCGAGCGGGCTGCGGAGACGATCACTGCTTCGGGCATCAGGGCTCCTGAGGGAGTCGGCGGGTGGCTACGCAGCGGAAGCTACCCGCCCGTAGGGTGCTGGTCACGGGCCCGGCGGTGTGATGCGGGCCTCTTCTAAGCGTTTGCTTTTTCCCGCCCCCGGTCAAGAGCCGCCCGCCGCGCCGAGGGCTGCCCCTTCTTCGCAGCACGTGGTTGCCGCCGCACCTGTTTGCCGCCGCACCCGCCTCCCGCCGCGACGGCGAGGTGCGAACCGGTGGTGACCGGCGGTGCCGAACCCACCCCGGCTGACGCGTCCGGTGCCTCCGCCGCGGCTGGTCACCGTCCCGGCGGAAACCGGTCTCCGTCCAGGCGGGACAAAGGCGCCGCAGCGGCGCAGCCGATCAGCGGTTCTCGGCGACGCCCTCGGGGGGCTTGGGCTGGACCTCCTCGGGAGGGGGCAGCCGACGCCGGCGGCGATGCTTGAGCAGCGCCCAGGGGCCCCGCATGCCCGCGACCTCGGTGCCGCCCTCCGCGGCGGCCTCCGCCGCCGCACGGGCGACCGGCAGGATGCCCTCGCGCCGCCTGGCGTCCGGCCGCTCGTCCTCGGTCGGCCACAAGCCCAGCGCAGCGCACAGCGTGGGCAGTATGGCCATCGCGGCCGTGGCGTACCCCTCGGCGGAGGGGTGGTAGTTGTCGGGTCCGAACAGCTCGCGCGGGTTGGCGGAGAACTCGGGTCCCAGCAGGTCGCCCAGTGAGACCGTGCGGCCGCCCTCCTCGACCACGGCGATCGTCTGGGCGGCGGCCAGCTGACGCGACAGCCGCCGCGCGATCCAGCGCAGCGGCTGTCCGACGGGTTCGACGCTGCCCAGGTCGGGGCAGGTGCCGACCACTACTTCGCAGCCGGCCGTGCGCAGCCGCGCCACCGCATCCGAGAGGTAGCGCACGGAGCGGGCCGGAGGCATCCGGTGGGTGACGTCGTTGGCGCCGACCATGATCACGCACACATCCGGGGCCTGGGAGAGCTCCCGTTCGCTCAGCAGCAGTGTGATCTGTCGTTCCAGGTCGTCGGACATGGCGCCGGAGAGCGCCACGTTGCGCAGTTCGACGGGGCGTTCGGCGATGGCGGCGAGCGCTGAGGCCAGCAGCGCGCCGGGGGTCTGCCGAGGGCGGTGCACGCCCTGGCCGGCCGCCGTTGAGTCGCCGAGGAAGGCCAGGCGCAGCGGCTGCCCTGCGTAGAGCCTGCCGAAGGCGCTGCCGTACAGACCGTCGGCCTTGGGCGGCTCGTCCTCGGAGCCGCCGATATGACGTTTCGCCAGTTGGAGCTCGGTGAAGAGCAGCCCGACAGCCGCCCCACCGACCAGGCCGAGTCCGCCGCCTCCATAGGCGGCCGCGGTCGCGATTCGCCGGGCTACTCTCGCGCTCGACGCCTTCGACATCGGCATTGTGCTCTTCCGCCTCCCGAGTTCTCGATCCCACCGGTTGTCGCGCTCATGGGCTCATGGCTTCGTGGTGCTTCTGTCCGTGCTCGAGGTCTGCACCGAACCGCGTAGTGTTCTGCCGGTTTTGCAGGGCCCTGTCCCCGTATCAGGTCCAATTTCGGTTTCCGTTCCCTCGCTCGGCTCCGGGCGCACGTCCGATATGCACCGGTCCGCTGTGCGCCGGGGCGCCTTGCGTCCGTGCGCCGGGGGCTCACGACCTCCAAGACTGTGTTGCCCCGTGCGGCCCTGCCTGCAACGCGTCTCAGGTGTGTACGTGTTGCCCCATAGGCTGTCCGTACGGGCTCGCGACCCCGCGGCCCTGCGACCACGACTACGCGCGGAGACCACGGTGCAGTATCACGAGTCGATGATCGAGCTTGTCGGCAACACCCCGCTGCTCAAGCTCAACAGTGTCACGGACGGCATCCAGGCCACCGTCCTTGCCAAGGTCGAGTACTTCAATCCAGGCGGTTCTGTGAAGGACCGGATCGCGCTGCGCATGATCGAGGCGGCAGAGCAGTCCGGCGAGCTGCAGCCCGGTGGGGTGATCGTCGAACCCACCTCGGGCAACACCGGTGTCGGACTGGCCATCGTGGCGCAGCAGAAGGGGTACCGGTGCCTCTTCGTCTGCCCCGACAAGGTCTCCATGGACAAGATCAATGTGCTGCGGGCCTACGGAGCCGAGGTCGTGGTCTGCCCAACGGCCGTCGATCCCGAACATCCCGACTCTTACTACAACGTTTCCGACAGGCTTGTCCGCGAAACCCCGGGCGCCTGGAAGCCGGACCAGTACAGCAACCCCAACAACCCCCGCTCGCACTACGAAACGACGGGCCCCGAGCTGTGGGAGCAGACCGACGGCCGGATCACCCACTTCGTGGCGGGAATCGGCACCGGCGGCACCATCAGCGGCACCGGCCGCTACCTGAAGGAGGTCAGCGGCGGCCGGGTGCGGATCGTGGGCGCCGACCCGGAGGGCTCGGTCTACTCTGGCGGTTCGGGACGGCCCTATCTGGTCGAGGGTGTGGGCGAGGACTTCTGGCCCGACGCCTACGACCGGGACATCACCGACGAGATCGTGGCCGTCTCCGACAAGGACTCCTTCCAGATGACGCGGCGGCTGGCCAAGGAGGAGGGGCTGCTGGTCGGCGGCTCCTGCGGAATGGCCGTGGTCGGTGCGCTCGAGGTGGCCAAGCGGCTCGGACCCGACGACGTGGTCGTCGTCCTGCTGCCGGACGGCGGGCGCGGCTATCTGAGCAAGATCTTCAACGACGAGTGGATGAACGACTACGGCTTCCTGGAGGAGGGCGGCACCACCGGCGCCAGGGTCGGTGAGGTGCTGCGCTTCAAGGAGGGTCCGATCCCCTCCCTCGTCCATATGCACCCGGAGGAGAAGGTGGGCGAGGCCATCGAGGTGCTGCGCGAGTACGGCGTCTCCCAGATGCCCGTCGTCAAGCGCGGCGCCGGGCACCCGGATGTGATGGCGGCCGAGGTGATCGGCTCCGTCGTCGAACGGGAGCTGCTGGACGCGCTGTTCGCCCAGCGGGCCTCCCTGGACGACGCCCTGGACAAGCACATGAGCGCACCGCTGCCGCACGTGGGCGCGGGCGAGAGCGTCGCCGACCTGATGGCCGTCCTGGAGGGAGCCGACGCGGCGATCGTCCTCGACGAGGGCAAGCCGAGCGGCGTCGTCAGCCGCCAGGACCTGCTGGCCTTCCTGGCCAACGAGGGCCGCTAGCCACGCCGGTGGGCCGGCACGGCCTCGGCCGCCGTGATGCCCGCGCTGCCGCGCGGGTCCTACCGGCGGTCGTGGTCGGGGCCGGAGCGGGAGAACCAGGAGCGGCTGGCCTGGAAGCCGTTGACTGCGACGATGCCCGCCCAGCAGGTGACCAGGCCGGTCAGGCCCGCGTTGGCCACGGCTATCGCGGTCAGGGGGATGGCCAGCACCAGGGAGGCCACCGCGAGGCCCAGGCGGGCGCCGAGTCCGTCCGCGTCGGTGTGCGGCGCCGGCTGCGGCCGCACGCTGCCGCCTCGCGCGGCCACCATCTGCTGCTCGGCCAGCTGGCGCCGCACCCGCTTGTCGACGACGTTGTCGAGCCGCTGCTCCACCTTTTCCAGGAAGGAGTCGAGCAGCTCGTTCTCGTACTCGGGGCCCAGCTCCCGGCGCGTCTGCAGCGTCGCGTCGAGTTCCTTCTTCAGCTCAGGGTCGGGTGCGCTCATGCCCGTCACATTACGGCGCCGCGAGGGCCGCCACAGTGGTGCTGGCACCACCTTCTGCCGGTGGCCCGCCTTGCCGGGGCGCGCCCTCCTGCATAGGGTTATGCAGGGGAGGAGCGGGCTGAATGAGAGGTGCGGGATGAGCAGCGCGAGCGCGCGGTTGCTGGAGCTCTTCGAGGGGCACCGGCTGACCCCCACGCAGCGCCGCATCGCGCACTGCATGGTCCGCAGGGCGGGAGATGCGCCGTTCCTCTCCAGCGTGGAGCTCGCCGAACTGGCCGGCGTCAGCCAGCCCTCCGTGACGCGCTTCGCCGTGGCGCTCGGTTTCGACGGCTACCCGGCGCTCCGCCGCCACCTGCGGGAGACCGAGCCGCCCGCGGGGCCCGAGTCCGCAGCGGAGGGTACGGGCGCCGGTGGGCTCAACGAGTACCAGCAGGCCGTCCACGCCGAGATCGAGAACCTGCGGCACCTGGCCGCGCTGTTGGAGGACCCGGCGCAGGTCGAGCGCGCCGGGGCGCTGCTGGCCGCCTCCCGTCCGCTCCCGGTGCTCGGACTGCGCGCCGCCGCCGCACAGGCGAGCGGTTTCGCCTACTTCGCCGCCAAGGTGCACCCGGATGTCCGGCTGCTCACCGAGGGCGGCTCCATGCTCCAGGACCGTCTGGACGGCTGCGTACGGGCCGGTGCCGAAGCGCTGATGTGCTTCGCGCTGCCCCGGCATCCACGCGAGACGGTGGAGGCGCTGGACAGTGCGCGCGCGGCGGGGCTGTCGATCGTCACCGTCGCCGACAGCGCCTTCGCGCCGGTCGCCCACCCCGGCGACCTGCTGCTGCCCGCAGCCGTCGGCACGGGCCTGGCCTTCGACACCGCCTGCGCGCCCATGCTGCTGGGCCGGGTGCTGCTGGAGGCGATGTGCGACGGGCTGCCCGACGCGCAGGCGCGGCTGGAGGAGTTCGACGCGCGGGCGAGCGAGCGCGGCCTGTTCGCGGAGTGAGCATCGGGAGTGGGCATCGAGTGAGCGGGTGAGCGAGCGCTCTCCGCCCGGTGCGCGGCCCTGCCGGTGCCGGGCGCTGTGGCGCCGGGCGCTGTGGCGCCGTGAGACGGCGTCAAATCAGGTGCCCCACAGGGTGTTCTGCCGTACCGTGCGCGGCCGTAAGCCACCCGAGCACTTTGGAGACCCTGATTGGACGACTCCCGTCTTCCGGGACCGGCAGGCCCGATGCACCCTGCCACCGCCCCTGAACTCGACCGTGAGCTCATCACCGACTGGGTGGTGGGCTGGGCCGCCTCCCGAGGCACCCCCGCACCGGTGGAGCGACCGTGGGGGTTCTACATGGACATCCGCAGCGAACGTCTGGTGGGGCGGCACGTTCTGCTGCACGCCGACGAGGCGACGGTCCGTGCGGCCGCCGCGGCGGTGACGGTCCCTTCCACCTGGCTGATGGTCTTCGCGGAGCCCGACCGGGTCGCGGCCTGGCTGCCGCCCGGCTGGGAGGTGGACCACGCGGAGACCGGCCACCTCATGAGCGTCGGCCTGGAGACCACCGACCCGGTGCCGCCGGACGGCTATACGCGCACCGTCGAGACCCGCGACGGCGTCACCCGGGTGTGGGTGCACGCCGCGAGCGGCGAGACCGCCGCAGCGGGACAGGCCTCCGTACTGGGCCGCAACGCCGTCATGGACCGTATCCGGACCGAGGAGGCGCACCGCCGCCGCGGCCTGGGCGGTCTGGTGATGCGCACCCTCGCCGACAGCGCGGTGGCCGCCGGTGCGACCCTCGGCATTCTCGGCGCCACCCCGCAGGGCCGTGCGCTGTACGAGACGCTGGGCTGGAAGGCGCACACCATCCTGACGGAGTGCGTCTACTGGCCCTGAGCCGGATCGCGGCCGAGGAACGCCAGCAGCCGGTCTCCCGGTGGCGCGTTCGGCGCCACCGGGACCCGCGGCGCGAACAGCGGACGCCGCGCCCCCTCGTGCGGCACCAGCTGGCGGGCTATGGGCAGCAGCCGGGCCGCCAGCGGGGCGGGAATGGCGCGGTCGGCGCGCCCGGTGGCCCGCGCGATGTCCCAGCCGTGCACCGCCAGCTCGACTGCGCCCGTCAGCGCCAGGGCCGTCGCCGTCAGCGGCGCGTCGGCCACCACGATCGGCCGACGGCTCTGCCGGATCGCGGCCCAGGCGCCCAGCAGCCGCGCCGCCCGCCGCCGGAAGGCCGCCGCAGGGTCCGGCTCCCGCCCCCCGGCGGCCCCCGGCGCGGGGTGCGGGTGCAGCGCGACGGTGCCCTGCGCGAAGCCCTCGTGCAGGGCCGCCAGCGAGTCGTCCAGATGCGCCATCAGCCCGCCCAGGTCCCACTCCGTGCACGGAGTGGGCCGGTGCAGCAGCGCCGGGGTGACGGGCTGGGCCGTGCCCAGCGCGTAGCCCACCGCGTGCCGCAACAGCTCCGCCGCCCGCACCTCGGCGCCCTCGGAGCCGTTGTCGCGCGTGCCGGCGTCCTCGGAGCCGTTGTCGCGCGTGCCGGCGTCCTCGGAGCCGGTGTCCCGCGTACCGGTGTCCCGCGCGCCGCTGTCGCGCGCGCCGCCGCCCCGCGTATCGCCGCCCCCGCGCACACCAGCGCCCTTCGCTCCGCCGCCCCGTGCGCCCCCGCTCTCCCCCTCGCGGAACACGGGGTCAGGCGGCGGAGCTGTCGGCGGCCGTCTGGTCGGTGGATTTCCCCGTCACCTCGAAGAGCTGCACATAGTTGCCGTCGGGGTCCTCCACGGTGGCCAGCAGGACGCCCTCGTCCACCGCCTCCACCGGGCGCACCCAGTGCGGATTGAGCTGCTCGGTCAGCCGCCGTGCCGTGCCATGGATGTCCGTCACTTCGAAGTTGATCAGGATTCTTCCTGGTTCGACCGACTTGCGGCCCACGTCGTCCCTGCTCTCGAAGATGACGTACGTGCCGCTCAGCTCCAGGACGTGGGCCGGGCCTTCGCCGCCGTCCGTGTCCGCTGCCGCCGCCCGGGGGGTGAAGGCGGTGCGGTACCACTCCCACAGCCGCTCGGGGTCCGTACTGCCCAGCACGATGCCGCCAATCCGGGGACCGGTCGCTTCCGTCATGACATCTGCCTCCTGTAACCGTCGGACACCGGGCACACCGCTCCGGCGCTCATGGAATGGACCCGGCCCGGGCGGAAAACTCATCGCGAGGTGCCGCCCCGGGACGGGCGGCACACGTCACCCGGAGGCGAAGCGGATGCGGCTGGTCCGCATGTGGTCTGCGATACGGTCATTCGCGGGACTCTTCCGGACCGGCTGAACCAGTGCGATCCCTGCCCGCGGGGTCATCCTCAGCCCCGCACAGAACCAGGACCGATCGTGGACGGATTCGCCGCTGTTCAACAGGCGTTGCGCACAGCGCCTCCGCACGCGCTCGCCCGGGTGGTCATCGACGAGCTGCGGAAGCAGTTCGGCGCCGACCTGGTCGAGCTGCGCATGGTCGACTACGCGGTGAAGTCGCTGCAGTTGGTCGACGGCTATGCGGCCAAGACCGAGCCCGTGCCCGTCCACGACAGTCCGCAGGGGCGTGCGTTCGGGTCGCAGGAGGCGTTCGTCACCCAGCAGCCCGGCGGCGGGATCGTCGTCCATCTGCCCCTCACCATCCGCGGCGACCGGCTGGGCACGCTGTCGGTCGGTCTGCCCTCCGCTGCCGACCCGAACGGTCTGCTGCCGGTGCTGCGGCGGCTGTGCGAGGCGCTCGGCCACGAGATCCTGGTCGCCGAGCGGGACACGGACCTGTTCGTGCTGGCCCGCCGCGCCTCACGGCTGACGCTCGCCGCCGAGATGCAGTGGCAGCTGCTGCCCGGCCGCGCCTGTGTCCGCGATGAGTTCGAGGTCGGGGCCCATCTGGAGCCCGCTTACGCGATCCACGGCGACAGCTTCGACTGGGAGGCGTCCGAGCGGTATCTGACGCTCACCGTCACCAACGGCATGGGCGAGGGGATAGAGGCCGCGCTGCTGACCAGCCTCGCCGTCAACGCGCTGCGCAACGCGCGCCGTGCCGGGCTGGACCTCGCCGGCCAGGCGACCCTCGCCGACCAGGCGGTCTATGCGCAGTACCGGGGCTCCGCCTATGTGTCGGTGCTGCTGCTGCGATTCGAGCTGGCCACCGGCCGGGTGGAGGTCGTGGACGCGGGCTCGCCGAAGCTGTGGCGGGTGCGCGGCCGCTCCGTCGAGGAGTTGTCCTTCGACCACCAGCTGCCGCTGGGCATGTTCGAGGACACGGTGTACGTGGAGGAGCACTTCGCCGTGCGGCCGGGGGACCGGTTGCTGATCGGCAGCGACGGTGTCTACGGGACGCCGGGCAGCGGCGGCGAGACGTACGGCGAGCGGGCGCTGGTCCGCTCGCTGCCGGGGCACCGGCTGCTGCCCGCCGGGCAGGTGCCCGTGGCGGTCCTCCGTGAGCTCGCCACCTACCGTCACGAGGCGCCGCTCCAGGACGACGCCCTTGTGATGTGCGTGGACTGGCACGGCCGCCCGGATACCGCCGGACACTGACGGCGGCGTACCCCACCGCGGGGAGGCAGGTTCAGATTCGAACCGCGGCCGACAGGTCCTCGTATTCCTGGTCGGTGAGCTCGATCCGGGCCGCGTGGGTGTTCTCCTCCAGGTGCGACAGCCGGGAGGTGCCCGGGATCGGCAGCATCGCGGGGGAGCGGCGCAGTAGCCAGGCGAGGGCCAGTTGGGAGGGGCGGGCGCCGTGCTGCTGTGCCACCGTCTCCAGCGGTCCGCCCGGCCGTGCCAGTTCGCCTGTCGCGATGGGGAACCACGGGATGAAGGCGAGGCCGCGCTCCTCGGCGTAGTCCAGCACCGGCTCGGCGCTGCGGTCGGAGAGGTTGTAGAGGTTCTGCACGGAGACCACGTCCACCAGCTTGGCGGCCTCCTCCAGTTGGGCCACCGACACCTCGGACAGCCCGATGAACCTGATCTTGCCCTCTTGCTGCAGCAGCGACAGCTCGCCGAGCTGGTCGGCGACCGGCACCTTCTCGTCGATACGGTGCAACTGGTAGAGGTCGATACGCTCCAGTCCCAGATGGCGCAGGCTCAGCTCGCACTGCTGGCGCAGGTACTCGGGACGGCCCACCGGGCGCCAGTCGTCGGGCCCGGCGCGGGTCAGCCCGCCCTTGGTGGCGACCACCAGGTCGTCCGGATAGGGGTGCAGCGCCCTGCGGATGAGTCGCTCGGAGACGAAGGGGCCGTAGGAGTCGGCCGTGTCGATGAAGTTCACGCCCAGTTCGACGGCGCGCCGCAGCACTCGTACGGCCTCGTCCGGGTCCCGTGGTTCGCCCCAGACGCCGGGCCCGGTCAGCTGCATGGCCCCGTAGCCGAGCCGGTGGACGGGCAGCCGGCCGCCGAGCGCGAAGCTGCCGGACGCCTCGGCGGGCCGTCCGGCGGAGCCCAGCGGAGCCGCCGCGGAGGCTGCTGACGAGTCGGACATTGCTCTTCCCTTCGTCGTGACGGTCGGTACCGGTGGCCCGCTTGAACCGGCCGGGCCGGCCGGTCCTGCCTCAGCCGAGCATTTTGACGATCTCGGCGGCCACAGGCCTCGCCGAGGCCGGGTTCTGCCCCGTGACCAGGTTGCGGTCCACCACCACGTGCGGGGCCCAGGGCTCGCCCGCCTCGAAGTGCGCGCCGACCTCGACCAGCCGGTCCTGGAGCAGCCATTTGGCCTTGTTGGCCAGTCCCGTCTGCTCCTCCTCGGCGTTGGTGAAACCTGTCATCCGGTACCCGTACACCGCGCTGGCACCCTCCTGGGTGTGGGCGGCCAGCAGCGCCGCGGGCCCGTGGCAGACCACGCCGAGCGGCCTGCCCGAGGCCAGCGTCCGCACCAGCAGGGTTCCGGAGTCGGAGTCGGTGGCCAGGTCCTCCATGGGGCCGTGGCCCCCGGGGTAGAAGACGGCGTCGAACCCGGCCGGGCCACCGCCGCTGTCGATGCGTACGTCCTCGATGCTCAGCGGCTGGCCCAGCTCGGTGAAGGACTCCAGGCCCGCGGCCACCCGGTCGGCGCCTTCCTGTCCGCCGTTCGCGTCGGCCGACAGGCTGGCCTCGTCGACGCTGGGGACGACGCCGCCGGGGGTGGCGACCACCACCTGGTGGCCGGCCGTCTTGAACATCTCGTAGGGGGCTACGGCCTCGTCGGCCCAGAAGCCGGTGGGGTGCTCGGTGCCGTCGGCCAGCGTCCAGTGGCGGGCGCCGGTCAGCACGAAAAGGATCTGCGACATGTCGTTCTCCGGGGCTGCGGGGAGGGCTACCCGTCGACGGTAGGCCGCGCCGGGCCGCCACGGCGGCTGACGTCACCGGGCGAGCCCGCCTCGTCCCCTGGGCGCCGCAGCCCGCGACGGACCCGGGAGGCCGGAGGCGGGGTGGAAGCCCCCGTTGACTAGAACTATTCAGCGCGTATGGTTAGTGAATAGATCCGTTACGCGACCCCCATCCGCGCGCGTACGCCGCCACCGGCGCACATCCGCCGCCACCGGCGCATTCCGCCACCGGCGTACGCGTGCGGCACGAGTCGAGGAGGCAGGGCCATATGACCAGCACCGCAGGACCGCGCCCGGTCAGGGCACCGCGCGGCAGCGAGCTGAGCGCGCTCGGATGGCAGCAGGAGGCCGCGCTGCGGATGCTGCAGAACAACCTCGACCCCGAGGTCGCCGAGCACCCCGACAAGCTCGTCGTCTACGGCGGCACCGGAAAGGCGGCCCGCGACTGGGCGTCGTTCGACGCGATGGTCCGCACCCTGCGCACCCTGCGCGGCGACGAGACGATGCTCGTCCAGTCCGGCCGCCCCGTCGGAGTGATGACCACCCACGAGTGGGCCCCGCGCGTGCTGATCGCCAACTCCAACCTGGTCGGCGACTGGGCCAACTGGGAGGAGTTCCGGCGCCTGGAGCAACTCGGCCTGACCATGTACGGCCAGATGACCGCCGGTTCGTGGATCTACATCGGCACCCAGGGCATCCTCCAGGGCACCTACGAGACGTTCGCGGCGGTCGCCGCGAAGCTCGCTTCTCAGAACAAGCACAGCGGCGGTTCCCTCGCCGGAACCATCACCCTCACCGCCGGCCTCGGCGGGATGGGCGGTGCCCAGCCGCTCGCCGTCACCATGAACGACGGCGTCGCCATCGTCGTCGAATGCGACCCCTCGCGTATCGCACGCCGTATCGAACACGGCTATCTGGACGTACGGGCCGAGAACACCGCCGAGGCGCTGCGGCTCGCCGTCGAGGCCCGGGACGCGCGCCGCCCGCTGTCCATCGGACTGCTCGGCAACGCCGCCGAGGTGCTGCCCCGGCTGCTCGCCGAGGGCGCGCCCATCGACATCGTCACCGACCAGACCTCGGCCCACGACCCGCTCTCTTACCTGCCCGCCGGTGTCGACTTCGCGGACATGGCCGCCTACGCCGCCGAGAAGCCCGCCGACTTCACCCGGCGGGCCCGCGAGTCGATGGCCGCGCACGTCGAGGCCATGGTCGGCTTCCAGGACGCCGGAGCCGAGGTCTTCGACTACGGCAACTCCATCCGCGGCGAAGCACAGCTCGCCGGGTACGCGCGTGCGTTCGACTTCCCCGGCTTCGTCCCCGCCTACATCCGCCCCCTCTTCTGCGAGGGCAAGGGACCCTTCCGCTGGGCGGCGCTGTCCGGCGACCCCGCCGACATCGCCGCGACCGACCGCGCCCTGCTGGACCTGTTCCCCGAGAACGAGTCGCTGGCGCGCTGGCTGAAACTCGCCGGTGAACGCGTGCACTACCAGGGCCTGCCCGCACGTATCTGCTGGCTCGGCTACGGGGAGCGGGCCGCGGCCGGTGAACGCTTCAACGACATGGTGGCCTCCGGCGAGCTCGCCGCCCCGCTGGTGCTGGGCCGCGACCACCTCGACTGCGGGTCCGTCGCCTCGCCCTACCGCGAGACGGAGGCCATGCGCGACGGCTCCGACGCCATCGCGGACTGGCCGCTGCTGAATGCCATGCTCAACGTGGCCTCCGGCGCGTCCTGGGTCTCCCTCCACCACGGCGGAGGGGTCGGCATGGGGCGCTCCCTGCACGCGGGGCAGGTCACGGTCGCCGACGGGACGCCGCTCGCGGGCGAGAAGCTGCTGCGGGTCCTCACCAACGACCCGGGCACCGGAGTGATCCGGCACGTGGACGCGGGGTACCCCGAGGCGGAGGCGGTCGCCGCCGACCGCGGAGTCCGCATCCCGATGCGGGAGGGAGAGCAACATGCCTGAGGGCTTCCCGAGCCCGTCCTTCCACGCCATGTGGAAAGAGCTCCTCCCCCTCGGCAAGGCACCCGGCGGTGGTTACCGTCGGTACGCGTGGTCGGGGCCCGACATGGAGTGCCGGGAGTGGTTCCGGCACCAGGCGGAGAGCCGCGGGCTGGCGTACGAGGCCGACCAGAACGGCAACCAATGGGCGTGGGCCGGCGACAAGGACGCCGGGGACGCACTGGTGACCGGCTCCCATCTCGACTCCGTCCCCGAGGGCGGCGCCTTCGACGGCCCCCTCGGCGTCATCTCGGCGCTCGCCGCCTACGACGAACTCCGCAGCCGGGGCACCGAGTTCACCCGCCCCTTCGCGATCGTCAACTTCGCCGACGAGGAGGGCGCCCGCTTCGGGCTCGCCTGTGTGGGCTCGCGGCTGCTGACCGGCACCCTCACCCGGGAGGGCGCCCACGCGCTGCGGGACGCCGACGGGGTGACGCTGCCGCAGGCGATGGAGGCGGCGGGGTACAGCCCCGAGGCGCTCGGCCCCGACCCGGAGCGCCTCGCCCGCATCGGCGCGTTCGTGGAGCTCCACATCGAGCAGGGCCGCGCACTCGCGGAGACGCCGCACCCGGTCGCGGTCGCCTCGGCGATCTGGCCGCACGGGCGCTGGCGGTTCGACTTCCGGGGCGAGGCCAACCACGCGGGCACCACCCGGCTGGAGGACCGCAGGGACCCGATGCTCACCTACGCCAACACGGTGCTGGCCGCTCGCAAGAAGGCGCGGCTGGCGGGCGCGCTGGCGACCTTCGGCAAGGTGGCGGTGGAGCCGAACGGGGTGAATGCCGTGCCCTCCAAGGTCAGCGGGTGGCTCGACTCGCGGGCTCCGGACGCGGAGACGCTGGCGGCCGTGGTCGCCGAGATCGAGCGCGCGGCGGGGGAGCGCGGCGGGCGTGACGGGGTGGCGGTCGAGGTGACGCGGGAGTCCCGGACGCCGCTCGTGGAGTTCGACCACGTACTGCGGGACCGGCTGGTCGGGCTGCTGGGCGGCGACGTGCCGGTGCTGCCCACCGGCGCGGGACACGACGCGGGTATTTTGTCCGCTTCGGTGCCCACGGCCATGCTGTATGTCCGCAACCCCACCGGTGTCTCGCACTCGCCCGCCGAGTTCGCCGAGGAGGACGACTGTGTGGCGGGCGTCAGCGCGCTCGCCGACGTACTGGAGGGTCTGGTGTGACCACGAGGACCAGGACGAACCCCAACGCGACAGGCCCGGAGCCCGGCGGCGCACCGGCCGAGAAGGTCTACTGGTGCGAGAACGCGTGGCTCAACGGCACCGTCGAACAGCACGTCGTCCTGGAGGTGACCGCGCAGGGCCGGCTCGGCGCCATCCGTACCGGCGTCCAGACCCCGCCGCCCGGCGCCGTCACGCTGCGCGGGCTGACGCTGCCCGGGCTGGCCAACGCCCACTCGCACGCCTTCCACCGGGCGCTGCGCGGCACCGTCCAGGTCGGCTCGGGCACCTTCTGGACGTGGCGCGACACCATGTACCGGACGGCGTCGCTGCTCACCCCGGACAGCTACTACGCGCTGGCCCGCGCGGTGTACGCGGAGATGGCGCTGGCCGGGATCACCTGTGTGGGCGAGTTCCACTATCTGCACCACGCTCCGGGCGGCGAACGCTACGACGACCCCAACGCGATGAGCCACGCGCTGGTCGCGGCCGCGGCTGACGCGGGCATCCGTATCACCCTGCTGGACACCGCCTACCTCGCCTCCGGCATCGGACCGAAGGGCCGCGGTGAGCCGCCCACCCGGCCGCAGTTGCGCTTCAGCGACGGCAGCGCCGAGGCGTGGGCCGAACGTGCCGACGCCTTCAGCCCGGACGGCGACCACGCGCGGGTCGGCGCCGCCGTGCACTCCGTACGGGCCGTGCCCGCACGGGAGTTGCACACCGTCGCCGAGTGGGCCGAACAGCGCAAGGCGCCGCTGCACGTCCACCTGTCCGAGCAGAACGCGGAGAACGAGGCGTGCGAGAGCGTGCACGGGCTGACGCCTACCGCGCTGCTGGCCGAGCACGGCGTACTCGGCCCGCATACCACCGCCGTACACGCCACCCATCTGACGGCGGACGACATCCGTACGGTGGGCGGCTCCGGCACGGGCGTGTGCATGTGCCCGACCACGGAACGCGACCTGGCCGACGGCATCGGACCGGCGCCCGCGCTCGACGGCGCCGGTGCCGGGCTCTCGCTGGGCAGCGACAGCCACGCCGTCATCGACCTGTTCGAGGAGGCCCGCGCCCTGGAGCTCAACGAGCGGCTCGCCAGCCGTACGCGGGGGCACTGGACCGCCGGACAGCTGCTGCGTGCCGCCACCGAGGGCGGGCACGCGGCGCTCGGCTGGCCCGAGGCGAGCCGCCTGGAGACGGGGGCGCTGGCCGACTTCGTGACCGTCGCGCTGGACTCGGTACGTACGGCCGGGCCCGTGGTGCGACTGGGCGCCGAGACGGCCGTGTTCGCCGCCACCGCAGCCGACGTCCGCCACACGGTGGTGGCCGGGCGGCATGTGGTGCGGGACGGCTCCCACACCCTCCTGGACTCCGTACCCAAGGCCCTCACGGAGTCGATCGCAGCGCTCCGCCCCTGACACCCGACCCCCGACCCGAGGACACCCCACCCATGCCCCGGACCCTCTCCCTCACCAACCTCGCCACCCTCGTCACCAACGACCCGGCCCAGGGCGACGGCGGCCCGCTGGGCATCATCGAGAACGCCGCCCTGGTCATCGAGGACGGCAAGGTGGCATGGGTGGGTCCGACGGACAGGGCGCCGGCGGCCGACGAGACGTACGACGCGGGCGGCAGGGCCGCGATCCCCGGGTTCGTCGACAGCCACTCCCACCTGCTCTACGCGGGCGACCGCACCCAGGAGTTCAACGCCCGGATGTCCGGACGCGCCTATACGGCGGGCGGCATCCGCACCACCGTTCGCGCCACCCGCGAGGCCGGGGACGCGCAACTGGCGGCCACGCTGAAGGGCCACCTGCGCGAGATGCTGGCGCAGGGCACCACCACCGTGGAGACCAAGTCGGGGTACGGGCTCTCGCCCGAGCACGAGGCTCGCGCGCTCCGGGTGGCCGCCGCGTCGGGCGTGGAGGAGATCACCTACCTCGGCGCCCATGTCGTCCCGCCCGAGTACGCGGAGGACCCCGACGAGTACACCGCGCTGGTCGCGGGCGAGATGCTGGACGCGTGCGCCCCGTACGCCCGCTGGGTCGATGTCTTCTGCGAGGAGGGCGCCTTCGACGAGGACCAGTCGCGCGCCATCCTCACCGCGGGCAAGGCCAAGGGCCTCACCCCGCGGGTCCACGCCAACCAGCTCACCCACGGCCCCGGTGTCCGACTGGCGGTGGAGGTCGGCGCGGCCTCGGCCGACCACTGCACGCATCTCACGGACGCGGACATCGACGCACTGGCGAACAGCGCCACAGTGGCCACCCTGCTGCCCGGCTGCGAGTTCTCCACGCGCGCCGTCTACCCCAACGCCCGCCGCCTCCTGGAGGCGGGCGTCACGGTGGCACTGTCCACCGACTGCAACCCGGGGTCCTCGTACACCTCCTCGATGCCGTTCTGCATCGCCGTCGCCGTACGGGAGATGGGGATGACGCCGGACGAGGCGCTGTGGTCCGCGACGGCGGGCGGCGCCCAGGCGCTGCGCCGTACCGACATCGGCCGGCTGACGACCGGCTCCCGCGCCGACCTCACCCTCCTGGACGCCCCCTCCCACGTCCACCTCTCCTACCGCCCGGGCGTCCCCCTGGTGGCGGAGGTCTGGCAGCGCGGCGTACGCGAGGTGTGAGGGCTCCGGGAGTGGCTGAGTGCTTCGGTGCGGAAGTCCTGAGGGGTGATGCCGTAGGCCGCACGGAAGGTGCGGGTGAAGTCGGCGGCGCGGGGGAAGCCCCAAGTGGCGGCGATGGACTGGATGGTGCGGTCGCCGAGCCGCGGGTCGGCCAGATCGCGACGGGCGCGGTTCAGCCGCTGGCGGCGGATCCAGGAGCTGACGGTGCAGCCCTGACTCCGGAAGAGCCGGTGCAGACTGCGGGTGGAGATGTAGTGGGCGGCGGCGACGGCGTCGGGGCTCAGCCCGGGGTCGCCCAGGTGTTCCCAGATGAAGCTCTGGATGCGGGCGAACAGGGCAGGGCCGTGGTCGACGGCCTCCTGCGGGCAGATGTGCACCATGTCGTCCCCCGGACTGTCAGAAGCTCTTCCTGCCCTCAGGACGGTAGGCAGCCGCGGGCCGCGGCGAATCCCGTGCAGGTTCCAACTCGGATCTCGAACCAGGGGTGGAGTGCGCTTACGGGGGTCGACCCGGGGCGGTAGTCGGCGGTGGGCCGGACGCGTGCGGCCCACCGCCACGGACGGCCCGGACAGACCGAGGGCCCGGCCGGACTGTCGTTGTCCGGCCGGGCCCTCGGCACGCGGAGTCGCCGCACCACACTGGGCGGCACCCCGCGTCACTCCTCGATCATCAGCCCCTTGCGGAGCTTGCCCAGGGTGCGGGAGAGGAGGCGGGAGACATGCATCTGCGAGATGCCGAGCTCCTCACCGATCTCCGACTGGGTCATGTTCGCCACGAAGCGCAGCGAGAGGATTCTGCGGTCCCGCGGGGGGAGTTCGGCTATCAGCGGCTTCAACGACTCGACGTACTCGATGCCTTCGAGTCCGTGGTCCTCGTAGCCGATGCGGTCGGCCAGCGCCCCCTCGGTGTCGTCCTCCTCGGGCTGCGCGTCCAGCGAGCTGGCGGTGTAGGCGTTGCTCGCCGCCATGCCCTCGATGACTTCCTCGCTGGAGATGTTCAGCCGCTTGGCCAACTCCTCGGGGGTCGGCGCCCGGTCCAGCTTCTGGGCGAGTTCGTCGCCTGCCTTGGCCAGGTCGAGCCGCAGTTCCTGGAGGCGCCGGGGTACCCGCACGGACCAGGACGTGTCGCGGAAGAAGCGTTTGATCTCGCCGACGATGGTCGGCATCGCGAAGGTGGGGAACTCGACGCCGCGGTTCAGCTCGAAGCGGTCGATCGCCTTGATGAGGCCGATGGTGCCGACCTGGACGATGTCCTCCATGGGCTCGCTGCGCGAGCGGAACCGGGAGGCCGCGAACTTCACCAGGGCGAGGTTGAGCTCTACCAGGGTGTTGCGGACGTACGCGTATTCGTGGGTGCCCTCTTCGAGGTTCTCCAGCCGCTCGAACAGCGTCTTGGACAGGGCCCGCGCGTCCAGCGGACCGACCTCGTCATAGGGTGGGATCTCAGGCAGCTGGAGCTGGTCGAAGAGGTCGGCTTCCACCGCCTCCGCGATCTGCTCGGCGCTCGCCGGATCGGTGAGGGTTTCGGGGGTCAGGGACTGGGAATCCGGCAGCCGGTCCGTGCTGTGTTGCTCCGGAACGGCGGGAACGGTCGCGACCTGCGTATGCGCGGGGTCGGATATCCCGTTGTCGAGCCGGGGTGACATGGCTGTCCTCCATGGTTTTCTCGGCATATGGCTGCCGAAGCCGTGACGTGCACTACGGGGTGCGGCGCCTCCAGAGCCGACGTTGGTTCGGTATCCCTACTAGACCTACCTGCTCCTGCACAGCAAGAGCAAGCTCCCTTTGTCCTTTTGTGACCAATCTGTCCAATGTTCGGCTACCGGTGAGGCCGCCGAAGGCGTAGGGTTGCGAACCGCTCGACGGGGGAAGCAGTGAAGGCCCTCACGCGAAACAGAAGGGGTGTGCATGGACCGCGGGATGCCCGGCAGCACGAGCCAGGGCCGGCTGACGGTCGAGGTGCGGCACGAGGGAATCAGTGCCGTCGTGACCCCCGAGGGTGAGCTCGATCACCACACCGCGGAGCTGTTGCGCGAGCCGCTGGAGCGCAGCGTCGAGGAAGGCTACAGCCGCCTCGTCGTGGACTGCTCGCGGCTCGAGTTCTGCGACTCGACGGGGTTGAACGTGCTGCTCGGCGCCCGCCTGAAGGCGGAGGAGGCCGGCGGCGGCGTCCATCTGGCGGGGATGCTCCCCGTAGTGGCGCGCGTCTTCGAGATCACCGGTGCGAGCGCGGTCTTCACCGTGCACGACGATCTCGGATCGGCGCTGGAGCACCCCTCGGGCCCGGAACACAGGCCCGACGCGTAATCAGGGCGTTACGCGCATCACACAGGTCCGGCTGAATCCGTAAGTGTTCTCACGGTGCGTCCGGGCAGGAGTCCTTCGAATCTGTCAGACATTCGTGTACAGCGCGTCAAGGTTCCGCACGGTACGGGGCGGCGCGGGACGGCGAACGTATCCGGTGATCGGTGAGGTGAACCACTGATGAGCACCACCCGGCCGCAACCGGCGGGCGACCGCGGTCCGGAGCCCGAGGGCACTCCGGCGACCGCGGGCCCGGGGTGCGGCGCGGCCGGTGGTGCCGACGCGCGGGTGCGTGCCGATACGGACACGGGGCGTGGGCCGACCCTCGGGATCTCCGGTTCCGAGGGCGCTCCCGGTCAGGCCGACGCTTCCGGGAGCGCTTCCACGCCGGCACCCGGATCCGAAGGGGGGAGTGGCGCCATGGGGACCGCCGCCGAGAGTGCGGCCTCTGCCGCCGGGGGAGCCGCACGCCAGGGCGGGCAGCCGATGCGGCAGGTCCGCAGGCTGCGGCTGGTCGGCGCCAGCGGCGCCGTGCCACGTGCTCGGGACTTCACCCGCCGGGCCCTCCAGGACTGGGGCTGGCTGCCCGCCGCCACGGCCGACCAGCGCGCGGCCGCCGAGGACGTGCTGCTCGTCGTATCGGAGTTGGTCACCAACGCGTGTCTGCACGCCAACGGCCCCGAGGAGCTGCGGGTCGGAGCCAACGCGAAGGTGCTGCGTCTGGAGATCGTCGACCTGGGCGCGGGTTCCCCGTCGCCGCGTACCCCGCACCGGGCCGGACGGCCGGGCGGGCACGGGATGTTCATCGTCCAGCGGCTCTGCCTGGACTGGGGCGTCGTACGGAATCCAGAGGGTCCGGGCAAGACGGTGTGGGCGGAGCTGGCCGCTCCGCACTGACGCCTTCGACACCGAGCCATCGGCGCTGAGCCTTCCACGGGGTCGCTTGCGAGGGAGGGGCGACCCCGTACTCACGGTGCGGGGGCTCTTCCCTCTCCAAGGGGCTGGGGCTACTGTCGGCGCGAATCTGATGTGTCGTCAGTAACTTGCGCGTCCGGATGAAGGGGGAACCCCCGTGTCCCACAGCAAGCAGCGCCACAGTACGAAACGCCACAGTACGAAACGCCACAGCGAGAAACCCCGTATCCGCACGGCCGCCGCCACGGTGGCGGCAACAGCCCTCGCCGGCTCGTCCGTACTGCTGTCGGCTCCCACCGCGAGCGCCACCACGGTCGACGTCGACTACCAGTGCAAGACCCCGATCGGGGACAAGAGCGCCGTCTCGCCCATCGACATCAAGGCCACCGAGAGCGGCAGCGGTTACAAGCTCACGATGTCCTTCGAGAAGGGCGTCTCCTCCAGCCCCGTGGAGCTGGGCAAGGGCGCCATGAAGCCCAGCGCCAAGATCAAGCTCGGCGGCGCCGAGACCGGTGACGTCCCGGTGAGCGGCCCCGCCAACGACAAGGCCATTCCGGCCAACACCCCGATCAAGATCCCCGACTTGAGCGGGACCTACACGCCGAAGAAGAGCGGCAAGGTCACCTTCACCGCAAGCACCCTGACCATCAAGGCGCTGGGCACGACCACCACCTGCAACCCGAAGAACAACCCCAAGCCCTCCCTCACCCTGGACGTGAAGGCCGCGGGCAGCAGCGGCGGTTCGGGCGGCAGCGGGGGTTCGGGCGGCGATACCTCGGGCGGCGCGGCCAGCGGCGGCGGCACCTCCGGCGGCGCGGCGAGCGGCAGCCAGACGTCGCCCAGCGGCGGCGGACAGCTGCCCAAGACCGGTCCCACCGACTCCGCTGTGGCCCTCGGCACCCTCGGCGGCACGGTGCTGCTGGCGGGAATCGGCGGAACACTGTGGGTGACGCGGCGCAGGGCCGCGGTCCGGCACTAGCCCGTGGCGGGCCGTAAGGCTCTCCCTCACGTCCGTGCCCTCTTGGTGCTCGGTGTGCTCGTCTGCTGCCTGCCGGGCGGCTTCGGCCGCGCGGGCGCGGTGTCCGGGAGGCCCGCCGAGGCGGTCAGAAGTCTCGCCGAGGCGCACCCGGACTGGACGGCGGCGCCCGCTCCGCCCGCCCGCACCCGGCCCGGCGCGGACGGCACAAAGGCGCGCTCGTTCTTCTATCTGGAGGGCGAGCCGGGGACCGTGCTGCACGACTCCCTCGCGCTCACCAACAAGGGCGATGAGCCCCGCACCTTCCGGCTGCGCGGAGCCGACGCGTACAACGCCGGTGGCGGTCGGTTCGCCGTACGCAAGGAGGGCGACAGCCGGGGAGCGGGGGCCTGGACGGCGCTCGCCCGGAAGACCGTCGAGGTGCCGCCGCGTACCCGGGCCGAGGTGCCGCTGAGCGTGACCGTCCCGGACAGCGCCGTGCCAGGAGACCATCCCGCCGCGCTCGTCGTCGACGACGGTGAGCGGAAGGTGGGGGTCCGGATGTATCTGCGGGTGAGCGGGCCGACCCTGGCGGCACTGAGCGTGGAGGACGTCACCGTACGGGACGCCGGGGACGGCGCGGCGACGATCGGCTACACCCTGGTCAACCGGGGGAACGTCGTGCTGCGGCCCCGGCTCGCCGTACACGCCGACGGGCTGTTCGGCCCGCTGGTACGGCAACCGGCCCGCGCCCTGCCCGTGGAACTGCTCCCGGGCCGGCGCGTCACCCGCCACGAACGGTGGCCGCGTCCGCCCGCGGTGGACGTGGCGGATGTCCGCCTCACGGTGACGGCCGAAGCCGGAGCCCATGACGCGGCCACCGCCTCCTACACGGCCGTGCCCTGGAAGTGGACCCTCGGTGTGCTCCTCGTCCTCGCCGGTGGCGGCGTCGCCTGGTACGTCCGTCGCAGACGCCGCGCCCCGGCCGCCGACGCGGGCCCGCGACAGCCCCGAACCCGACGCCCGGTGCCGACCGCGGGAGCCGCGAAGTGAGGAAGACCCCGACGCGTATCCGGCGCACCGTATGCCTGGTGGCAGCCCTGCTGGCCTGCGCCCTCACCGGGGCCGCACTCCCGCAGGCACCGGCCGCGACGACGGTACCGGCCGCCGCGAAGGCGCATCCGAAGGTCACGCTCTCCCGGAACGAGGCCGGGGCCGGGGCGACCGTCACGGTCCGGGGCACCGGATGGCGGCCCGACACCCTGCTCACCCTGCTGATGTGCGGCCAGAACGCGATCGGCGGCACCAACGCCTGCGCCAACGCGGAAGGGCGCGCCGTCACGACGGACGGCAACGGCGGCTTCCGCAAGAAGCTCCCCGTGGCCGAGCCGCCCAAGCCGTGCCCGTGCGTCGTCCGGGCCGCCACGGTGACCGGCCCGTTCGCGGCGGCCGAAGCGGCGTTCCGGGTCGCGGGCCACCCGGTGGAACCGCTGCCCGAGAAGCGTACGGGCGGGCGGCTCAGCGTCCTGGCGGCGCGGCTGGAGGGCGACAGCGGGCTGCTCAACTGGTTCGGCGCCCCTCAGCAGCGGAAGCTGGTGCTGACGGTCGGCAACCTGGGTGCCGACCGCGCCCGGGACCCGGTCTTCGAGGTCGGGGCCTCGCACGGCGTCCTCGCGCCCGAGTGGGAGCGCCAGCAGTGGCGCGGCACGATCGATCCGGGCGAGAAGGCGCGGGTGGAGCTGACCGTGGAGCTCGCCTCGGGCGCGCACGGTCAGTACACCGTCGCGGCCAAGCTCGGCCGGCGCGTGCTGACCGAGCAGCCGTGGAACGTGGGCCGCCCCTGGGGGGTGACCCTCTTCTGGGTACTGCTGTGCGTGGTGGTCCCGCTGGCGGTCTTCCGCCTGGGCATGGCCCTGGTCGTACGGGTCTCTTCCCGCCGCGAGGGCGATCCCTCTTCCCGCCGCGAGGGCGATCCCTCTTCCCGCCGCGAGGGCGATCCCTCTTCCCGCCGCGAGGGCGATCCCTCTTCCCGCCGCGAGCGCGGCCCTCCTTCCCGCCGCAACGGCGAGAAGGGGGACGGCGAGGGTCCGGCGGAATCAGCGACGTAGCCGCCAGTTGTCGACCCGGTGAGCGAGCCGCCGTGGCTGACGCAGTCGTCGATTCCGCCGGACCCTCGCCATGGTGGTGTCCCGCCGCGTCGGCGCGATCACGTTCGCGGCGCGACTATGTTCGCGGCGGCAAGAGAGCTCGCGGCGGTGAGAGCTCTCTTACTTCACCTCGGTCATCGTCGCGGTGATCTGCCGGCGGTACATGTAGATCGCGAAGCCGGCCAGTGCCGAGAGGGTGGCCTCCATGGCGACGACCCCGGTGGTGCTGAGGTCGACGCCGCCGATGGACAGCAGCCCCGTGATGCTGTCGCCGGCCGTCACGGCGAGGAACCAGACACCCATCAGCTGGCTCGCGTACTTGGCGGGGGCCAGCTTGGTGGTCACCGACAGGCCCACCGGCGAGAGGCACAGCTCGGCGACGGTGTGCAGCAGGAAGATGAGGACCAGCCACATCGGGCTCACCTTCGTCCCGCCGGAGGCCATGCCCATCGGGATGACGAAGACGAAGAACGACAGGCCCATCACGACCAGCGAGAAGGCGAACTTCGCGGTGGTCGTCGGCTCCTTGCCGCGCCGGTTGAGGGCCAGCCACAGGGAGGCGAAGAGCGGGGCGAGCAGGATGATGAACAGCGGGTTGATCGACTGGAACCAGGTCGAGGGGAAGTGCCAGCCCAGCACCTGGGAGGTGGTCTTGGCGTCACCGAACGCCTGCACGGTCGAGGCGCCCTGGTCGTAGATCATCCAGAAGATCGCCGCGGCGGCGAAGAACCAGATGTACCCGGTCATCCGGCCCTGCTCGGCCCGGGTGAGGTCCTTGTCGCGCTTGATCCGCACCAGCATGCCGAGCGGGATGAGCAGACCCAGGATGGTGAGCGGGACCATCGCCCAGTTGAGGGTGAAGGTGCCGGTGGCGACCACGACGCCGTAGAACACGACGGCGACGATGAGCCACAGCAGCGCCTTGCGCAGCACGGCCGACTTCTCCTGCGCCGTCAGCGGCGCGGGCACCTGGCTGCTCTTGGGGTCCAGATGGCGGGAGCCGACCAGGAACTGGATCAGGCCCAGGCCCATACCGACGGCGGCCATGCCGAAGCCCAGGTGCCAGTTGACGGTCTGGCCGACGGTGCCGATGGCGAACGGGGCGAGGAACGAGCCGGCGTTGATGCCCATGTAGAAGACCGTGAAGCCGCCGTCGCGGCGCGGGTCGTCGGGCCCGTTGTACAGATCGCCGACCATCTTGGAGATGTTGGCCTTCAGCAGCCCGGAGCCGGTGGCCACACAGGCGAGGCCGATGAAGAACGACGCCTCGCCCGGCATCGCCAGGGTGAGGTGGCCGACCATGATGATGCCCGCGCCGACGGTGACGGTCTTGCGGGGGCCCCAGAGCCGGTCGCCGAACCAGCCGCCCGGCATGGTCAGCAGATAGACCATGGCGTTGTAGACGGAGTAGATCGCCGTCGCCGTGGCCAGGGTCATGGCCAGGCCGCCGCCCTGGTGCGCGCCGCCCTCACCCGCGTCGGGCCCGCCGGCCACGAGGTAGACGACGAGCAGAGCGCGGAGGCCGTAGAAGCTGAAGCGCTCCCACATCTCCGTCATGAAGAGCGTGGCCAGTCCTCGTGGGTGGCCGAAGAAGGTCCTGCCGCCGGTTGTGCCGGGGGCGTCCTTCGTCAGGCTGGGCGCCATATCGGTGTTCCTTGCCATTGCGCTGCGGGCGCCGCGCTGCCCAGCGGCGCTGCGCGCAGGCGGGACCCGTACACGGAAAAGGACCCCCGGCCGTGGTGCTGTGGCGTCAGGAGTCCTCGACGTTCACTACATAAGTGCATTCACCATAAGTCACCGCGCACGGCCCCAGGGAAGAGGTTGCGAGATACATCACAGGTGAACGATGCAACCCGACAGTGCATTCGATGGTGTCGTGTCCATCTCACCTGGAGATCGACAGTGCGGGAGCGGAGCGCACCGGGACGGCCCTTACGCTCGGCCACGCGGACTACCATCGGTGCATGACCCGTGTACTGCTCGCCGAGGATGACGCGTCGATCTCGGAGCCGCTGGCCCGCGCCCTGCGCCGGGAGGGATACGAGGTCGAGGTGCGCGAGGACGGCCCCACCGCGCTCGACGCGGGGCTGCGCGAGGGCATCGACCTGGTCGTGCTCGATCTGGGGCTGCCCGGCATGGACGGCCTGGAGGTGTGCCGCAGACTCCGCAACGAGGGCCACGCCTTCCCCGTCCTCGTCCTGACCGCACGCGCCGACGAGGTGGACACCGTCGTCGGTCTCGACGCGGGCGCCGACGACTACGTCACCAAGCCCTTCCGGCTCGCCGAGCTGCTGGCGCGCGTCCGCGCTCTGCTGCGCCGCGGTACGCCCGCCGAGCCGGCCCAGCCCCCGGCCACCCACGGGGTGCGGATCGACGTCGAGTCGCACCGCGCCTGGATGGGCGACGAGGAGCTGCAGCTGACCGCCAAGGAGTTCGACCTGCTGCGGGTGCTGGTGCGGGACGCGGGCCGGGTCGTCACCCGTGACCAGCTGATGCGGGAGGTGTGGGACACCACCTGGTGGTCGTCGACCAAGACGCTGGACATGCACATCTCCTGGCTGCGGAAGAAGCTCGGCGACGACGCGGCCAACCCTCGCTACATCGCCACTGTGCGCGGCGTGGGCTTCCGCTTCGAGAAGAGCTGAGGCCTTTCCGCCGTGCCGGCGCCGGTGAGGGGGTGCCACTTTCCGAAGTGTGCGGGCCGCGGCTTCGTCGTTGCCGGTCGCGCAGGTCCCCGCGCCCCTTCGGGGCGCGTATCCCCTCCCTCCGCAGAGCCCCTAGGAAAGAAGCCAGCACGTGCGCCGTCGGCTCATTCTCTCCATCCTCGCCGTCGTCCTCGTGGTCGTGGCGGTCTTCGGCATCTCGCTGGTGATCGTCGAATCGCGCACGATCGAGAACAGCACCAAGGAGAACGTCCGCTCCGAGGCGGTCCGCCTGGTCTCCACCGTCGAGAGCCGACTGGTGGCCGGCGAGCGGGTGACCAAGGAGTCCATCGGCGTCACCACCTCCAAGGACCGCTACGTCCGCTACATCCGCATCGAGCTGCCGGGGCGGCCGCCCATCGAGGTCGGTGAGCGGCCCTCGGGCGACGTCGTCGAGGCCGAGCAGACCGGTGCGCACGGCGAGCACGTCACCGTCCAGGCCTCCAGGTCCGAGGTGCGCGCCGAGGTCGGCCGCACCCTGCTGATCATCCTCGCGGTCGCGCTGCTCGCGGTGATCTCCGCCGCGGTGCTCGCCGTACGCCAGGCGCACCGGGTGGCGGCCCCGCTCACCGACCTGGCCGAGACGGCCGAACGCCTCGGTTCCGGCGACCCGCGCCCGCGGCACCGCCGCTACGGGGTCCCTGAACTGGACCGGGTCGCGGACGTACTGGACGCCAGCGCCGACCGGATCGGCCGGATGCTCACCGCCGAGCGGCGGCTGGCCGCCGACGCCTCGCACCAGCTGCGCACCCCGCTGACGGCCCTCTCCATGCGGCTGGAGGAGATCATCACGATGGCCGACGGGGACGAGCCGGAGGACCGGGCCGTCGTCAAGGAGGAGGCGACCATCGCGCTCGCCCAGGTCGAGCGGCTCACCGACGTGGTGCAGCGGCTGCTGACCAACTCCCGCGACCCGCGTACCGGCTCAGCCGTCAGCTTCGACCTGGACGAGGTCGTCAAACAGCAGATCGAGGAGTGGAAGCCCGCCTACCGCAGCGCGGGCCGGGCCCTCGTGCGCTCCGGCAAGACCGGCCTGCGCGCCGTGGGCACCCCGGGCGCGGTGGCGCAGGTGCTGGCGACGCTGATCGAGAACTCGCTGATGCACGGCGACGGCACGGTCGCGCTGCGTACCCGGGTCACCGGCAACCAGGTGGTGGTCGAGGTCACGGACGAGGGCCCCGGGGTGGACGAGTCGCTGGGCTCCCGCGTCTTCGAGCGGACGGTCAGCGGCCACAACTCCACCGGGCTCGGGCTGGCCGTCGCGCGCGACCTCGCGGAGGCGGACGGCGGGCGCCTGGAGCTACTTCAGCAGCTCCCGCCGGTCTTCGCGCTGTTCCTCAGCCGTGAGGCCGCCGACGTCGAGGGGTCCGCCGGCTGAGCCCGTCGGCGCGGGTGCCGGGGCCGAGGCCGGGACGGGGGCCGGTGCCGAGGCCCGAGCCGGCTCCACGGCGGGCTTGCCGGTCACCTTGAAGACCCAGCTGCGGTACGCCCAGAAGCGGAAGGCGGTGCCGATGGCGAGGCCGATGACGTTCTTGGCGATGTTGTCGGCGAGCGTCGAGGTGTAGCCGAAGCCGTAGTGCGAGAGGGCGAGGATGCCGTTCTCCAGCACCAGGCCGACGCCGCTGAAGAGGAAGAAGAGGACCGTCTCGCGGTGGATCCGGTTCTTGTCGATGTGCCGGTAGGTCCAGTAGCGGTTGCCCAGGTAGTTGGTGCCGATCGCGACGACCTGCGAGATGACCCCGGAGCGGATGGGGGCGAGCTGGAACGTGTGGATGCACAGGTTGAAGATCGCGACGTTCACCAGAAAGCCCAGCGCACCGACGGCGCCGAACTTGGCCAGTTCGCGCACGAGCCGTTCCAGTCCCGGGCGCATCGTGCGCCAGTTACCCATAGCGATACTGAGCCCCGTTTCGGTCGGCGGCGAAGGCTGACCCATGCTAACCAGCCGGACATTCGCTCTGTAGGTCGATTGACGCAGCAGGGGCGGGCACGGTTGCCCAGGGGCGGCGAGCGCGAGGGTGGCTTGTTTCACCCGTCGTTTCGCACAGCCCGCTCCGGCCCCCCTTGTAGACAGGTCCACACCGGGATCGACCGGTGCCGAGCGTGGCGGGAGCGGCCCTGGGCGGACCTGGCGGGTGGGGCGCTCCGCTGCGCCCCGTACCCTGGAACCGTGACATTCCCGGTAGTCGGCATGGTCGGTGGCGGTCAGCTCGCTCGTATGACCCACGAGGCGGGCATTCCGCTCGGCATCAGATTCAAGCTTCTCTCGGATACGCCGCAGGACTCCGCGGCGCAGGTCGTCAACGACGTTGTCGTCGGTGACTACCGAGATCTGGACACCCTGCGGCGCTTCGCCCAGGGCTGCGACGTGATCACTTTCGACCACGAACACGTCCCCACCGAGCACCTCCGCGCGCTGGAGGCGGACGGTTTCCCTGTCCGTCCCGGTCCGGACGCGCTCGTCCACGCGCAGGACAAGGGTGTGATGCGCGCCCGCCTGACCGAGCTCGGCATCCCCGCGCCGCGCAACCGCATCGTCAGCTCGCCCGAGGACGTGGCGGCGTTCGCGGCGGAGGGCGTGGACGCGGCTGAGGGCGACGGCTTCCCCGTCGTGCTCAAGACGGTGCGCGGCGGCTACGACGGCAAGGGCGTATGGGTGGTGCGCGGCGTCGGCGACCCGGCAGCGGCCGAGCCCTTCAAGGCGGGCGTCCCCGTGCTCGCCGAGGAGAAGGTCGACTTCGCGCGGGAGCTGGCAGCGAACGTCGTACGCTCCCCGCACGGGCAGGCCGTGGCCTACCCGGTGGTGGAGTCCATCCAGGTCGACGGGGTCTGCGACACGGTGATCGCCCCGGCGCCCGGGCTGGCCGAGGGCGCCGCCGTACGCGCTCAGGAGACCGCGCTGCGCATCGCGCACGAGCTGGGCGTCGTGGGCCACCTGGCCGTCGAGATGTTCGAGACGGCGGACGGCCGGCTGCTCGTCAACGAGCTGGCCATGCGGCCGCACAACTCCGGGCACTGGACCCAGGACGGCGCCGTCACCTCGCAGTTCGTCAACCACCTGCGGGCCGTCCTCGACCTGCCGCTGGGCGACCCGCGCTGCCGTGCGCCCTGGACCGTGATGGCCAATGTGCTGGGCGGCGACTACCCGGACATGTACGCCCCGTATCTGCACTGCATGGCACGTGACCCGCAGCTGAAGATCCATATGTACGGCAAGGGCGTGAAGCCCGGCCGCAAGGTGGGGCACGTCAACGTGTACGGGGACGACCTCGCCGATCTGCGGGAGCGCGCCGCGCACGCCGCCGGTTACCTGCGCGGCACCGTCGTGGAGTGAGCGCGGGACCCCCAGCGCCGACGGGACCCCCAGCGCCGACGGGACCCACAGCACCGACGGGACCCACAGCGCCGACGGGACCCACAGCACCGACATCGAGCCCGGATCCGCCACCTAGCAGCCTAGGAGCCGTATGAGTACAGCCAGCCCTCTCGTGGGGATCGTCATGGGGTCCGACTCGGACTGGCCCGTCATGGAGGAGGCGGCCAAGGCGCTGGACGAGTTCGAGGTGGCCTACGAGGTCGACGTCGTCTCCGCGCACCGGATGCCCCGCGAGATGATCGCCTACGGCGAGGACGCCGCCGACCGCGGGCTGAAAGCGATCATCGCGGGCGCGGGCGGCGCCGCACATCTGCCGGGCATGCTGGCCTCGGTGACCCCGCTGCCCGTCATCGGCGTGCCGGTGCCGCTGAAGTACCTGGACGGCATGGATTCGCTGCTGTCCATCGTGCAGATGCCGGCCGGTGTCCCGGTCGCAACCGTCTCGGTCGGCGGCGCGCGCAACGCCGGGCTGCTCGCCGTTCGGATGCTCGCGGCGCACGACGAGGAACTCCGCGAGAAGATGCGCGACTTCCAGCAGGAGCTGAACGCGCAGGCCACCGAGAAGGGCAAGCGGCTGCGTGCCAGGGCCGCGGGCGAGACCGGCTTCGGCTTCGGCGGCCGGACGGGAGGCAACCGGTGACACACACCGACGGTTCCGGGCGGCGCCCGGACAGCCCCAGCCTGGAGCGCGCCCGGGCGCTGCTGACCGAGCACCCCGTCGTGGACGGCCACAACGACCTGCCGTGGGCGCTGCGCGAGCAGGCGCGCTACGACCTCGACAAGCTCGACATCGCCGACGACCAGCGCGAGAAGCTCCACACCGACCTGGCACGGCTGCGCGCGGGCGGGGTCGGCGCGCAGTTCTGGTCCGTGTACGTGCCCGGCGAGCTGACCGGCGACGACGCGGTGAGCGCCACCCTGGAGCAGATCGACGCCGTTCGGCTGCTGGCCGCGCGCTACCCCGACGACCTCCAGCTGGCCTTCACGGCTCAGGACGTGGAGGCCGCACACGCCCAGCGCCGTATCGCCTCGCTGATGGGCGCCGAGGGCGGGCACTCCATCAACAACTCGCTGGCCGCGCTGCGCGCGCTCCACCAGCTCGGGGTGCGCTATCTGACGCTCACCCACAACAACTCGCTGGACTGGGCGGACTCGGCCACCGACGAGCCGCGCGCGGGCGGGCTGAGCCGCTTCGGCGAGGAGGTCGTCCGCGAGATGAACCGGCTCGGCATGCTGGTGGACCTCTCGCATGTGGCGGCCGAGACGATGCGGGACGCGCTGCGGGTCACCGAGGCGCCCGTGATCTTCTCGCACTCCTCGGCGCGCGCCGTGTGCGACCACCCGCGCAACATCCCCGACGACGTGCTCGCCCAGCTCCCGGCCAACGGCGGGGTGGCGATGGCGACCTTCGTACCGAAGTTCATCCTTCCCGAGGCGGTTGACTGGACCCGGGCCGCGGACGCGAACATGCGTGCGCACGGCCTGGACCACCTGGACCTCAGCGACGAGGGCCGCAAGGTGCAGCGCGAGTTCGAGAAGGCCAACCCGCGCCCTGTCCCGGACGCCGCGACGGTCGCCGACCACCTCGACCACATGCGCGAGGTCGCCGGCATCGACCACATCGGCATCGGCGGCGACTACGACGGCACCGCCTTCACCCCCGCCCAGCTGGAGGACGTCTCCGGCTACCCGCACCTGGTCGCCGAACTGCTGGACCGCAACTGGTCCGAGGCCGACCTGGCGAAGCTGACGTGGTCGAACGCCCTGCGGGTGCTGCGTGAGGCGGAGGAGGTCGCCCGCACGCTGCAGACGCAGCGCGGGCCCTCGATCGCCACGATCGGGCAGCTGGACGGCTGACCTGGCGTCAATTCCCCCTGGAGAGCGGGCCTGAGGAAGCGGGCCCCGGAGCGGCGAGCGGTCTTGACCACGCCACCGGGGCCCGCGAGCATCAGCGGGCCCGTCCCTCGTGTCCAGGGAGGACCATTGGCCACCTCCGAATCGTCCGGCCCGCACACCACCTCCGAAAACGTCACCCCCTCAACTGGTGACGTTCCCAGCACTCTCGCCCGGCGCCGGCTCCTCCAGGCATCGGCCGCCGCGGGCGGCGCACTCGCTGTGGGAGGCACAGCCCTCACCGCACCGGCCGCCGCCGTACCAGCCGCCGTACCTGCTCAGGCCACCGACCTCGCCCAGGCCGACACGAAGTCCCGTACCGTCACCTTCTCCGCCGCCACCAACGGCGCGGCCACCCTGGTGCCCGGCGCGGACCGAGTGATCGCGGAGATGCAGAACACCCTCTGGTCCATCCCCCGTTCGGGCGGCAAGGCGAAGCCGCTCACCGTCCCGGTGCTGGAACCGACCCGCCCGGTGCTCGCACCCGACGGCAAGACGGTCGCCGTCTGCGCCTACCACGGCGGCGGCTTCCACATCTGGACCCTCCGCCCCGACGGCTCAGGGCTGAAGCAGCGCACCGACGGGCCCTGGGACGACCGCGGCCCCGCCTGGTCGCCGGACGGCACCCGGATCGCGTTCGCCTCCGAACGCGAAGGCGACCCGGTCAAGGGCAGCCCGTACCGCATCTGGGTGCTGGACGTGCGCAGCGGCGAACTCACCCGCCTCACCGGCCGCAAGGGGCAGGGCGGTCCGCTCCAGGACGGCGACTGGGAGGACTTCGACCCGGCCTGGTCACCGGACGGCGAGCGCGTGCTGTGTGTACGAGGGACCGTGGCCGACGGGGAGCGCGGCCCCCAGCTCGATGCGCGCACCCTGGTGTCGGTCGCCGCGAACGGCTCCGGCGACGTCCGTACCGAGCACGAGGACAGCACCGAGGGCGTGTCGCTGATGACGCCCGCCGTCTCGCCCTCCGGCAAGGTCGCCTACCTGCGCACCACAGCGGCGCCCAAGGCGTCCTGCGCGCTGGTCGTCGAGGGGAAGCCCGTACGGATCGAGGGCGACCTGGCGCCGGTGCCGCCCCGCTGGACCGATCGCGAGACGCTGCTGCTGACCGTCTCCGGCACCTTCCGGCTGCTGCGCCCGTCCCGGCCCGAGTCCGGCGAGCGCATCCCCTTCACCGCCGAACTGGTCACCCGGCGCCCCCGCTACCGCGTCAAGGACTACGGCTTCGAGTCGCCGGGCAGCCACCCCGTGCGCGGTGTGCAGCAGCCCGTCCTCTCCCCGGACGGCGAGCACGTCGCCTATGTCGCACTCAACGCGCTGTGGCTGGCCCGCACCGACGGCCGGGGGCGGCCCCGCAAGCTCGTCCAGGCGTCCGAGTCCCGCTACATCTGCGCGCCCTCCTTCACCCGGGACGGCGAAGCGCTGCTCTACAGCGACGACCGCGACGGCCTGCTGGCCGTACGCCGCAGAGAACTCGACTCCGGCGAGGAGAAGGAGCTCGCAGGGGGCGGCCGCGTCTTCGGCGCGCTCTCCCCGGACGGCGACAAGCTGGCCTGCCTGGACATGGCGGGCAATCTGCTCGTCAAGGACCTGGACAGCGGCCGGGAGCGCACCCTGGCCGGCCCGCTGGGCGGGGGCGGCCTGCCGGGCCCGCCCACCTGGTCGCCGGACGGCCGCCATCTCGCGCTGTGCGACCGCAACCGGCTCAACCACCGCTTCCGCGAGGGCTACAACCTCATCCGGGTGCTGGAGACCGACAGCGGCGCGGAAGCGCTGCACCCGCTCGCACCGCACGCCTCGCTCGCCGACCGCTACGCCTCAGGGCCGGTCTGGTCGCCCGACGGGAAGTGGATGGCCGCCGTGTCCGAGTCGGCCCTGTGGGTGCTGCCCGTGGGCGGTGACGGCAGCCCGGCGGGCAAGGCGCGCCGGCTCTCCGACGAGAGCGCCGACCACCCGTCCTGGTCGGGCGACTCCTCCGCCCTGCTGTATCTGTCGGCGGGCAGGCTGCGGCTGCGCCGGGTGAAGGACGGAAAGCCGGGGGAGGCGCGCACCGTCCGGCTGGGGATGTCCTGGCGTAGGCCCGCGCCCAAGCAGACCGTGGTGCACGCCGGACGGCTGTGGGACGGCACAGGGGAGGGCGTACGCGAGGACGTCGATCTGGTGCTGCGGGACGGCCGGATCGCCGAGATCGCCCCGCACCGCTCAGGGCGCCGCGCCGAGCGCCGGCTGGACGCCTCCGGGCTGACCGTCCTGCCGGGCCTGTGGGACACCCATACGCACCCCTGGCAGACCACGTACGGCGGCAGGCAGACGGTCACCCAGCTCGCCTACGGCATCACCACAGCGGTCTCCTTCGGCGGCTTCGCCTACGAACAGGCCAGACTGCGCGAGGCGGTGGCCGCCGGACAGCTCGCCGGACCCAGACTGCTGGCCACCGGCGAACTGCTGGACGGCGCACGCGTCGCCTACAGCATGGGCAGGGCGCACCGTACGGAAGCGGGGCTGCGCCGCTCCCTTGAGCGCGGCGGCGCACTCGACTGGGACTTCGTCAAGACGTACGTACGCGCGCCCGCCACCGCGATGCGCCAAGCGGCGCAGTACGCGCACGAAGAGCTCGGCGTCCGCTCCGGCAGCCACCTGTGCACCCCGGGCGTACAGATCGGCCAGGATCTGACGACGCACCTCCAGGCCACCCAGCGGCTGGAGTTCGGCCACGCCACGACCGCCACCGGGCACGCCTACGAGGATCTCGTCGGCATCTACTCCACACCCGGCGACTTCCACCTCGTCGCCACGCCGTTCACCGCCGTCCCGCTGCTGGGCGCCCACCCGGAGCTGGCCGAGGACGAGCGGGTGACCCGGCTGCTGCCCCCGTGGGACGTGCAGGCCGTACGCCAGTCGGCGGCCACTCCGCCCACCGAGGACCAGCTGGCCACGCTCGATGTGGAAACCGCCGTCTACCGGCGGGTGCTCGCCGCGGGCGGCCTCGTGGCGCTCGGCACCGACCAGCCCCTGGTGCCGATCGGCCTCCACCTCCACCTGGCGCTCCGCGCCCTGCACCGCGCGGGGCTCAAGCCGCACGAGGCGCTGCGTACGGCCACCGTGCTGCCCGCCAGGGCGTTCGGCGCCGAGCGCGAACTGGGCACCGTGGAGGAGGGCAAGCTGGCCGACCTCACCCTGGTGGACGGCAACCCGCTGACCGACTTCGACTCACTGGTGCGCACCGTCACCGTGGTCCGTGGCGGCGTCCCGTACGAGCAGAAGGATCTGATCGACGCCTACAGCAGCGACGCGCGGGTGCGCGCCCATGAGAGCGGACAGGAAGCACACTGGCGGCAGGTGAGCCGCCAGCTGCGCCGGGACGGCTGCTGCGACATGGGGCACTGAGCCACGTGCACATATGAGGGGCCGGCGTCCCAGGACGCCGGCCCCTCATCGCCGTTCTCCAGATGCTCTCTTACGGCAGGTTCCGCGCCATCACGATGCGCTGCACCTGGTTGGTGCCCTCGTAGATCTGCGTGATCTTCGCGTCCCGCATCATCCGCTCGACCGGGTAGTCCCGCGTGTAGCCGTAGCCGCCGAGCAGCTGGACGGCGTCCGTGGTGATCTCCATGGCGGCGTCCGAGGCGTAGCACTTGGCGGCTGCGCCGAAGAAGGTCAGGTCCTCCTTCTCGCTGCCCTCGGAAACCCGCTCGGAGCGCGCGGCGGCCGCGTAGGTCAGCTGCCGGGCCGCCTCGATCTTCATCGCCATGTCGGCGAGCATGAACTGCACGCCCTGGAAGTCGCCGATCGGCTTGCCGAACTGCTTGCGCTCCTGTACATACCCCTTCGCGTAGTCCAGGGCGCCCTGCGCGATACCGAGGGCCTGCGCGGCGATGGTGATACGGGTGTGGTCGAGGGTCTTCATGGCGGTGGCGAAGCCGGTGCCCTCGGCGCCGATCATCCGGTCGGCCGGAATGCGCACATTGTCCAGGTAGACCTCGCGCGTGGGGGAGCCCTTGATGCCCAGCTTCTTCTCCGGGGCGCCGAAGGAGACGCCCTCGTCGTCCTTCTCCACCACGAAGGCGGAGATGCCCTTGGTGCGCTTGTCCGGGTCGGTGACGGCCATCACCGTGTAGTAGTCGGAGACGCCGGCGTTGGTGATCCAGCGCTTGACGCCGTTGAGCACCCAGTGGTCCCCGTCGCGTACGGCCTTGGTCTTCATCCCGCCCGCGTCCGAACCGGCGTCCGGCTCGCTCAGACAGTACGAGAACATCCCGTCGCCCTTGGCGAGCGGTGTCAGATACCGCTTCTTCAGCTCCTCAGAGGCGGAGAGGATCACCGGGAGCGAGCCGAGCTTGTTGACGGCCGGGATGAGCGAGGAGGAGCCGCACACCCGGGCGACCTCCTCGATGACGATGACGGTGGCCAGCGCGTCGGCGCCCGCGCCCCCGTACGCCTCCGGCACGTGCACCGCGTGCAGATCGTTGGCCACCAGCGCGTCCAGCGCCTCCTGCGGGAACCGTGCCTCCTCGTCCACCTCGGCGGCGTACGGCGCGATCTTCGCCTCGGCGAGCGCGCGCACCGAGTCGCGGAGCATCTCGTGCTCCTCGGACGGCCGGTAGAGGTCGAAATCAGACGCCAAGGTGTCTCACTCCTTTGAGAGCATGCGGAATGCCTGGGGTGCTGTCGTGGATCGCCGGTTGCCTGCGCTGCTAATTACCGTTAAGTAACACCGATTTTAGTGGCGGATGCCTCCCCGGGGGTACGTGAGGTTCACGACAGGAGACGCCCCGTTATGCTCGCGGACAGCGTTCTGCCGTCACAAGGAGCTACCCGCATGGCCTCGCCCAAGATCACCGTGATTGGCCTCGGCTACCTCGGCGCCACCCACGCGGCCGCCATGGCCGAGCTGGGCTTCGAGGTGCTGGGGCTCGACGTCGTGCCGGAGAAGATGCGCAAGCTGGAGCAGGGGCAGGCGCCCATGTTCGAGCCCGGCCTGGAGGAGCTGCTGCGGGCACACGTCGCCGGTGTCGAGGGCTCCACGGGGCGGCTGCGCTTCACCGACTCCTGGGAGGAGCTCGGCGCCTTCGGTGACGTCCACTTCGTGTGCGTCAACACCCCGCAGAAGCACGGCGAGTTCGCCGCCGACATGAGTTACGTGCAGCGTGCTGTCGAGTCGCTGGCCCCGCACCTGCACGGGCCCGCGCTGGTCGTCGGAAAATCCACCGTGCCGGTCGGCAGCGCGGAGCGGCTCGCGGCCCGGATCGCCGAGCTGGCCCCCGCGGGCAAGGAGGCCGAGCTGGCGTGGAACCCGGAGTTCCTGCGGGAGAGCTTCGCCGTCAAGGACACCCTGCACCCCGACCGCATCGTCGTCGGGACCGACGGGCCGCGCGGCGAGGAACTGCTGCGCGAGGTCTACGCACGGCCCATCTCCGAGGGCACCCCGTTCCTGGTCACCGACTTCGCCACGGCCGAGCTGGTGAAGACCTCGGCGAACTCCTTCCTCGCCACGAAGATCTCCTTCATCAACGCCATGGCCGAGGTCTGCGAGGCCGCAGGCGGCGACGTCGTCAAGCTCGCCGAGGCCATCGGCCACGACGACCGCATCGGGCACAAGTTCCTCCGCGCCGGAATCGGCTTCGGCGGCGGCTGCCTGCCCAAGGACATCCGCGCCTTCATGGCCCGCGCCGGAGAACTGGGCGCGTCCGAGGCGCTAACCTTCCTGCGCGAGGTCGACTCCATCAACATGCGCCGCCGCGCCCAGATGGTCGAGCTGGCGCGGGACGCGCTGGGCGGTGCGCTGCTGGGCAAGCGCATCGCCGTCCTCGGCGCCACCTTCAAGCCCGACTCGGACGACGTACGGGACTCGCCCGCGCTCAACGTCGCGGGCCAGCTCCACCTCCAGGGCGCCCAGGTGACGGTGTACGACCCGAAGGGCATGGGGAACGCGCGTGCCGTCTTCCCCACGCTGGGCTACGCGGACAGTGCCCTGGACGCCGCCCGGGGGGCCGATGTGGTGCTGCACCTGACCGAGTGGTCCGAGTTCAAGGAGCTCGACCCGGCGAAGCTGGGCGACGTCGTCGCCGCCCGGCACATTCTCGACGGCCGCAACACGCTGGACCCGACGCTGTGGCGCAAGTCCGGCTGGACCTTCCGCGCCCTGGGCCGCCCCACGCTGTGACCCCGGCGGCGGGTGATCCCGCCCGCCTCCGGGCCGGTGGCGGGTCGCGGTGTGCGGGCCCGCACGAGGCGTCCTCCGGTTTCCCCTACCGCGCGCGCCGCGCGCGGTAGGCGCGCATCTTCGCGCGGCTGCCGCAGACGGCCATGGTGCACCAGCGGCTGCGGCCGGCGGGGCTGCGGTCGTAGTAGACCCACTGGCAGTCGTGCGTCTCGCACGCCTTCAGGCGCTGCCAGGTGCCGTCGCCCGCCGCGGTGGCGATCCGGGCGGCGAGGTGGGCGGTGAAAGCGGGCAGGCCCGTCAGGCCGGGCGCGGCCTCCAGTGCGGCCTCACCCTGCTCGCCGATCCGCAGGACGAGGGGTGCGGCGCCCAGGTGCCGCTCCAGCGCCTCGGCGGCCTGCGTCGGCACCGCTGCCGCGCCGGTGTGCGCGGCGGCGGTTTGCGGGGCGGCGGTTTGCGCGGCGGCGTCGGCGTGGGCTCCGGCGCTCGTATGGGCCAGACAGGCGGCACGCAGCGCCTCGCGGAGCTCCCTCAGCCCCGCCAGGTCGGGTTTGCCGAGGCCGAATCGCGTCAACCCATGCGTGCTGACGAACCGGGCCAGGCCCTCCGGTCCTGCCAGCTCGTCCGTACCGGTCTCGATGTCCAGCGTGTTCGCCAACTCCTGCACCAGAAGGAGTGGTTCCGGCGCCTGTCTGTCTCCCACTCTTGTGACGTTACCGGTTCTGGCGCATCATGAGGTAACCCGGCCGTTACCACTAGAACCCGTCTAGCGGTAACGCCGACCGTGGTGGTTCGACGACGGACAACCGAGAGGACACGCGATGGCCATCCCCACGATGGGCGTAGTCGTACTGGACTGTCCCGACCCCGGGCGGCTGGCGGAGTTCTACGCGCAGCTGCTCGGCTGGAAGGTGGACCCGGACAGCGACAGCGAGTGGACGGAGGTTCTCGACGAGGACGGCCGCAGGCGACTGGCGTTCCAGCGGGCGCCCGGATTCGTCCCGCCGCAGTGGCCGAGCGAGGACCACTCCCAGCAGTTCCACCTCGACCTGGACGTGCCGCCGTCGCGGATCGAGGCAGCCGAGCAGGAGGCGCTGGCGCTGGGCGCCCGGCTCATCCAGGACGACGGGGACGGCGCGCGGGACTTCCGCGTCTACCTCGACCCGGCAGGGCACCCCTTCTGCCTGTGCCTGTGCGAGCGCTGAACGCACGAGCGGCGCGTCACGAGCGGCACGTCACAAGCAGCACGTCACAACCGATGCCTCAGCGGTCTGAGGTCACCGTCACCTTCTCGTCGTTGTTGAGCTGGCTGACGAGCTTTTTGACCTTGGCCTTGTCCCACTGGAGGTTCCCGCCGGGCGCCGGCCCCGCGATCGGCATGTTCATGGACTTGCCGTCGCCGCCCGAGACGCCCTTCATCGCCCAGAACATCGAGGCGACGTTCCACAGGCTCATGTCCTTGTCGACCTTCAGGGTGTCCAGGCCGGCGCCCATCGTCGGGTAGAGCTTGAACGGGTTGAGGACCGTGCTCGGGGTCGCGGTCTGGTTCGCCAGCGCGGAGAGGAACTTCTGCTGGTTCTTGGTGCGGTCCAGATCGCTGCCGGGCAGCGCGTAACGGGTCCGGACGAAGGCGAGCGCCTCCTGGCCGTTGAGGGTCTGCTTGCCCTTCTTGAAGTCGGCGCCGGACTTGTCGTCCTTGATGTCGCGCGGGATGTCCATCTCCACGCCGCCGACCGCGTCCACGATCTTCGCGAAGCCGCCGAAGCCGATCTCCGCGTAGTGGTCGATCCGCAGTCCGGTGTTGTGCTCGACCGTACGGACCAGCAGCTCGGGGCCGTCCATGGAGTAGGTGGCGTTGATCTTCGTGTGCTTGCCCTGCGCCGGGTAGTGCTTGCCGGACTCGGACCCGGTGAAGGAGGGGATCTCGACGTCCGAGTCACGCGGCAGCGAGATCATGGTGTTCCCGTTGCTGCCGACGTGCAGAATCATGATCGAGTCGGTGCGGCCCTTGTCGGTGGGCCCGCCGGTGTGGAGCTTCTGCCGCTCCTCCTTGCTCATGCCCTCGCGGCTGTCGGAGCCGACGATGAGGTAGTTGGTGCCGTCGCCGCCCTCGGGACGGTCCTCGACGATGCTGAGATCCACCTCGCGGCGCAGCTTGGAGTCGGCCCAGAAGTAGGTACCGACCGACCACACCAGCACGACGACGACCAGCGTGATCAGCGTCCACTTGGTCCGGCGCCGCCAGTCGGGCCTGGGACGGTCGCCGTAGTCGCCGCGCCCGCCGCCCCGGCCGCCGCCGTAGACCTGGCCCTCGTTGTAGCCGGAGTCGTAGCCCGCCTGCGGCTGACCGTGGCCCGCGTCGTACCCGCCACCGCCCGGACCGTATCCGGGCCCTCCCGGGCCGCCCCCCTGACCCGGGCCGCGGGTCTGCGGGGGAACCCCGGGCGCCGATGTGTGGGGCATGACACGTGTGGGGTCGGGACGGGGCGCGCCGCGACCACGACCCTCCCGGCCCCGCGAGCTGTCGGTCCAACCGTCGGGCCACTCATTCATGCACCGCAGTGTGCCTGCACCCGGGTGGCGGAACACAGGGCGGGTACCACTTCGGGGTCAGGCTGTAGCAGTTCTGATGCAAAATGGCGCGGTCCGCCAGGCTTGCTCCGCGCCGACACGATGTCGGGGCCGTCCGCTTATGGTGGTGTCATGACTGATCAGGGCCCTACGTCGGCAGGGGACGACCTTCCCGGAAAGCCGACCTCGGCGTCGCGCACAACGCTCTCGCACATCATGACGGCGGCCGACACGAATCTCCTCGGAACCGTCCACGGCGGTGTGATCATGAAGCTGGTGGACGACGCCGCCGGCGCCGTCGCCGGGCGCCACTCCGAAGGGCCCGCGGTCACCGCGTCCATGGACGAGATGGCGTTTCTCTCGCCTGTCCGCGTCGGTGACCTCGTCCACGTGCACGCGCAGTGCAACTGGACGGGACGGACCTCTCTGGAGGTCGGCGTACGCGTCATGGCCGAGCGCTGGAACGAGTCCACGCCCGCCACCCAGGTCGGCTCGGCCTACCTGGTGTTCGCGGCGGTCGACGAGAACGGCAAGCCCCGTTCCGTCCCCCCGGTGATACCTGAGACGGACCACGACCGGCGGCGCTACCAGGAGGCCCAGATCCGCCGGACCCACCGGCTTGCCCGGCGCCGCGCCATCAAGGAACTCCGCGCGAGCCGCTCCGCGGGCTGAGCCGCCCCGGCTGGACCACGCCGGGTACGCCCCGACGTTGGCTCAGTCGCAGTCGACCTCGTCCCCTCGCATCGGAGCCTCGCCCGGGGCGCTGTCCACCTCCGGGGGGCGTACGCGGCGCACGCGCTGGTGCGGGTCGTCGACGGTGACCCGCATCCGGGCTCCCCTGCGCTCGGCCTCGACCAGTTCGGCGCCGGGCAGCGCCGCGGCCAGCGACCTGGCGGAGCGGTTCCAGCGCGGGTCGTAGGTGATGGTCGTACGGCCGGGCCGGACAGGGCGCGCGTTGGTGGCGGTGCCCGTGGTGGCGAAGCCCGTACCGCGCAGCCCGCGGTCGATCTTGGCGCCGAGCCCTCGGCGGCCGGTGGCGTTGGTGACCTCGACCTGGATGGTGCGCGGGGCGACCTCGACCCTTGGAGGACCGCCCCGCGGGGCGGGGCTCGGCCCGGAGAGCGGCCGGTCCTCGCGCAGCGCCGTGAACAGCTTGGCCGCCTTGCGCTCGTCCCACAGGACGGTCGAGCCCAGCTCCGGCACCCGGTGGTCGGCGTCGGCCAGGGGTACGGAGGCGAACTCCGAGGACTCGGGTTTGAAGCCGCGCATCGCCTGCCCGAGAGCCATCATCTGCTCGGTGCCGAAGTCCTCGTCGGCGCGTACGGACTCCAGCAAGGTGGTGGCCACCTTGTTGAACCGGACCGGGTTCATCAGCACCCCGCTGTCGGTGGCCCGGGAGATGACCGAGGCGAGGAAGCGCTGCTGGCGCTTCATCCGGCTCAGGTCCGAGCCGCCGTCCAGGTGCCGCGCCCGTACGTACTGCAGCGCCTGTCCGCCGTTCAGTTTGGTGGTGCCCTTGGGCAGGTCGAGCCCGGAGTAGCTGTCCTTGAGCCGCTTGGTCGTACAGACCGGGACGCCGCCCAGCACGTCGACGGTGCTCATGAAGCTGGTGAAGTCGACCTCCAGATAGTGGTCGACGTGCACATCCGTCAGCTTCTCCACGGTCCGTACGGTCAGCGGAGCGCCGCCCGCGGTGTAGGCGGCGTTGAGCTTGGCGGGCCGCGAGGGCACCTGCTTGCCGGTCGCCCGGTTCTTGTGCGGCGGCAGCCGGGTGTAGGTGTCGCGCGGGAGGCTGACGACGGTGGCGCGGTGCCGGTCGCCGGAGAGGTGCACCAGCAGGATGGTGTCCGTGCAGTCGCAGGCCGAGCCGCCCAGGTTGTACCGCTCTTTCTGGGTCGCCGAGAGCCCGTCTCTGCGGTCGGTGCCGACGACCAGGAAGTTGACGCCGTTGTCGACCTTGGGGCGGCTGTCGGTGTCCAGGCCGTCGAACGGGTCGACCCTGCGTACGTCCGAGCTCAGTCCCGTCACCATCGCGTGCCCGACGCCGCCGGCGACCAGCAGCAGCACGGAGGAGCCGGTGGCGATCCGCAGACCCCATCGTGGGCCCTGGCGGGCCCTGCGGGGGCCGTTGCGCGGCCCTTTGGGCGGGCCTTTGTGGGGGGAGGAGGCGCGTCGAGGCAAGAGTGGCCGCCTTCCGCAGAGGACGAACAGAGTCAGAACCGAGGGTGACAATAAAGTGACTAAGAGTTCCCACACTGTATGCCGGTACGATCTCCGGATCGTGCGTACACGCCGTCCCGTGCTCGCGCGTACCCGCCGGCCCGGCACGGGCCCGGCACGGAGGGGTGCGGAAGGCGCGCGGGCGTACGGACCGTTCCCCCGATCGCGGTAACGTGAGCGCCGTGACTCGCGAGAACCGACGTCCTTCCCCGGACTCCACCCCGGACGCAGCCCAGCCCCCCGTCTCCGTGATCATGCCGGTCCTCAACGAGGAACGGCACCTGCGCAGCTCTGTGCGGCACATCCTTCAGCAGCGCTACGAGGGTGAGCTGGAAGTGGTCATCGCGCTGGGGCCCTCGACGGACCGCACGGACGAGATCGCCGCCGAGCTGGCCGCCGAGGACCCCCGCGTGCACACGGTGCCCAATCCCACCGGCCGCACCCCGGCCGGGCTGAACGCCGCGATCAAGGCGTCCCGGCACCCGGTGGTGGTGCGGGTCGACGGCCACGGCATGCTCTCCGCCGACTACATCGCCACAGCCGTACGGCTGCTGGAGGAGACCGGCGCCGCCAATGTCGGCGGCATCATGCACGCTGAGGGCGAGAACGCCTGGGAGCAGGCCGTCGCCGCGGCGATGACCTCGAAGATCGGCGTGGGCAACGCCGCCTTCCACACCGGCGGCACCGCGGGGGAGGCCGAGACTGTCTACCTGGGCGTCTTCCGCCGGGAGGTGCTGGAGCAGCAGGGCGGCTACAACGAGGAGTTCATCCGCGCGCAGGACTGGGAGCTGAACTTCCGTATCCGCGAGGCGGGCGGCCTGATCTGGTTCTCGCCCGAGCTGCGGGTCTCCTACCGGCCCCGGCCCAGCGTGCGCGCCCTGGCCAAGCAGTACCGCAACTACGGCCGCTGGCGGCACGTCGTGGCCCGCTACCACGCAGGCTCCATCAATCTGCGCTACCTCGCCCCGCCGGTCGCCGTGTGCGCCATCGCGGCAGGCCTGGTGGTGGGCGCCGCCGTCACGCCGTGGGCGCTGGCGGTGCCCGGCGGCTATCTGGCGGCCATCGTCGCCGGATCGCTGCCGGCGGGCCGGGGGCTGCCGCTGAAGGCACGCGCGCAGATCCCCGTCGCGCTCGCCACCATGCACATGTCCTGGGGCTGGGGCTTTCTGACCAGCCCGAAGAAGCTGGCACGCAAGGTCATCGCCAGCCGCCGCGAGCCGGTACTCGCGACCCGGTAGCCGCGTCCGTCATCGGTAAGGGGCGCCCTCCAAAGGAGGGCGCCCCTTACTCATGGCTGTGCGTCAGCGCCTCACCAGGTGCAGCTCGCCTCACCAGGTGTGGGTCGTCTCACCAGGTGTAGTTCGGATTGACGTCCATGCACGCCTTCTTGTCGTCGCCGCGCAGCGCGTCCGCACTGTCCGGCGCCTTCTGCTCGTCCTTCTTGCCGCTCTCGCCGCCCTCGCTCTCGGGGTAGGCCGACCCCTCCCGCCAGTCGGCGCCGATGATGAGGGTGACCTGCTGCGCGCCGGCGGAGTGCTTGACCAGCCGCTCGGGAATGCCCAGCGCCTTGGCGACGGCCAGCGCGTCACCGCGCTGCTCCTCGCGCGGGTAGAGGATGGTGGTGTCCGCCCGCGACTGGGGCGTCCGGCTGGCCACCGCCCGGCCGAACCCCTTGTTCACCAGCGTGCTCGCGACGACGCTCGCCCTGCCGGTGACCGGCTGCTGGAGCGCGGTACCGGTGCCGTTCATCACGCTGACCGGAATCCGGGCCTTCGGCTGCGACGGCTCGGTGGGCTGTGCGGACTTGCTGGCCTCGGCCTTCTTCTTGTCCTTGCCGTCGAGCGCCACGTCGTTGCGTACGAGGGAGAAGAGCTTGTCGGAGTCGCCCTCCTTCGGCAGCACATAGCTGCCGCCGCCCCCGTACTCCCACGGCATGGTGGCCATGGTGATGCGCTTGGTGGGGACCCGCTTGAGGTCGTTGCCCAGGTCGTAGAGCTTCTTGACGGAGCCGATGCCCTTGTCGACGGTGAGCGCCTTGGTGGCGGCCTCCGCCAGGTGCCGCAGCTTGCCCGGGTCGGTCAGCTTGGTGCCCGACTTGAGCTGGCGCACCATCGCGTTCATGTACATGTGCTGCGCCTTGGCGCGGCCTATGTCCGTACCGTCACCGAAGCCGTGCCGGGTCCGCAGCCAGCTGAGCGCCTGCTCGCCCTTGATGACGGAGGTGCCCTTCTTCAGCTTCAGCTTCGACTTGGGGTCGTGGACGTTCTCCTTGACGCAGACCGGGACGCCGCCGACCGCGTCGGCCATGGAGACCACACCCGAGAAATCGATCATCATGAAGTGGTCGATCGGGATGCCCGTCATCTCTTCCCAGGTGGCGACGGTGCACCCGGGTCCGCCGTGCTGCAGGCTGGTGTTGATCTTGTCCGTGGTCGCCGGATAGACCTTCTTGTCGTCCGGGTCGGTGCACTTGGGAATCGTCGTCCTGGTGTCACGCGGTACGGAGATGACCGACATGTTGCTGCGGTCGGCCGAGACGTGCAGCAGCATCTGTACGTCCGCCAGCGGTGGCCGGTCGCGGTCGGCGCGGGAGCCGCCCAGCCGTACGTTCTCCTTGGAGGCGCGCGAGTCGGAGCCCAGCAGCAGGATGTTCAGCGGGGTCTGGCCCGCCGCGTTGGGGTCGGAGTGGTGGAGCTTGTTGTCTCCGAGGTTGAGCTCGTCCTTGCTGAGGTTGCTGTTGAGGTGCCGGTAGTAGAGGTAACCCGAGGCCGCGACGGCGAGTATCAGCACCGAGAGGACGGCGGCGGACCAGCGCAGCACCCGCCTGGCCCGGCTGGGCCGTTTGGCCCGGCTCACCGCTGCCGCGCTCCGGCTCGCGGAGCCCCTCGCCGCGTCGGCTTCCGTGCCCCCGCGTCTCCTGCGGCGTTGGCCCCGGCCGCCGCCGGCTCCGGGCTGTGCCGCCGAGGCGCTCTCGGGGTTCGGGTCCTGCGAGTGCGGGCGCTCTCCGCCGGGGTGCCCTCCGGCCGGGGAGCGTCCTGCGGCGGAGCGCTCCCCGGCCGGGCCGGCTCCTGCCGGGTGCTCTCCTGCCGGCTGCTTTCCTGCCGGGTGCTCTCCCGCCGGGTCTCCGTACAGGCTTTCGTCCCAGCCGCGGTCGGCGGCGGTGGGGGCGCCGTGTTGCGCCTCCCTGCCGCCGTCGGTGTCGTTCTGCCGCACGGGACCTCCCCGAGATGTTCAGGTTGTGCTGCCCCCGGACGCCTGGCGGGACGCTCCGGAGGGGTAGGTGTCACTTCGCACACACGTTCTTGTCGTCGGCCTTGACCTTCTCGACGCCGGAGGGCGTCTTGTCCGGCGCGCCGAGTGGCTTGCCCGGGGCCGAGAAATCCTTGCCGAGTGTCAGCTTCATACCGGGGCCCGCGCCCTCGGACTTCTTGAGCGCCGAGGCCGGCAGCTTGAGCATGTCGGCCAGCCGGGCCGCCTCTCCCTCCTCCGAGGGTGCGAACTCCAGCCGGGTCTTGGAGAGCTGCTGCGGCGCGTTGCCGCCGGAGGCCGCGCTGCCCACGCCCTCGTTGAGCAGCCAGTCCACCGTGGTGGCAGCCGCGCGCGGGGGGCCGCCGCCGTTCATGATGGAGACGTTCACCTGGGAGGCCGGGGCCTTCTTCGCCTTCGGCGCGGCCGTCTTCCGCTTCTTGTCCTTCCCGGTCAGCGACTTGTCCTGGCGGACCATCTTGAACAGCGGGTCGGCCTTCTGCCGGTTGAGCAGGACGGTGGCCGGGTCGTTCGGATTGTCCACCACCGGGACCGTGGCGAAGGTGATGTTCTTGATGTTCACCCGCTTGAGGTCGTTCGCCAAGTCCATCAGCTTCTTCACGCTGCCGATGCCCTCGTCCACCGTCAGCGCCTTCGTCGCCACGTTGCTCAGCTTGAACAGCTTGGACGGGCTGGAGAGCGTGTCACCCGACTTCATCTTGCGGATCATCGAGCTGAGGAACTGCTGCTGCAGCTTGATCCGGTCCAGGTCGCTGCCGAAGCCGACCGCGTGCCGGGTCCGGACGAACGCCAGGGCCTGCTCGCCCTTGACGACGTGCTTGCCCGCCTTGAGCTTCAGATGCGACTTCGGGTCGTTTATCGGCTTCCGGGTGCAGACCTCGACGCCGCCCACGGCCGTGGACAGCTCCTTGACGGCGTTGAAGTCCGCCATCATGAAGTGGTGGATCTGCACCCCGGTGAGCTTCTCGACGGTGCGCCAGGTGCAACCCGGGTCCCGGCCCTCCTGGCCCAGGCTGGTGTTGAAACGCACGCCCTGTTGCCCGCGGATGGTCTTCTTGACGCGGCCGTTCTCCCGGACCTCGCACTGGGGGATGTCGGTGATCATGTCCCGCGGGATGGAAAGCGCTGTCGCGTTGGAGCGGTCCTTGGAGACGTGGAAGAGGAACGTGGTGTCCGCGTGCCCGACGCTGCCCGCGTCACCGTAGCCGGTGTTGCCCTTGCCCTCACGGGCGTCGGTGCCGATGACCAGGATGTTGACCGGACCGTCGGTGACGGCGGGGTTGTTCTCGCCGACATCGACCTTGCTGATGTTGCCGTTGAGCTTCTGGTACCAGACGGTACCGGCCACACAGCCGGCCACCAGCACGAATCCGACGACGCCGCCGCCGATGCGCAGCGCCTTCTGCTTGCCGGACAGCGGCCGTTTGGCCTTTCTGCGCCCCCGGCCGCCCCTGCCCGCACTCTCGGCCGAGGCGGCGCGCTCGGAGGCGCGGGCCCGCCGCTGGGCCGGGAGTCTGGCCTCGGCGCGCCGCGCCGACCGCGAGCCGGGCCGGCCCTCGTCCCGCTCGCCGGGGCGCTCCCCGGCCCCGGGGCGCGCACGGTCACCGCCGCGCCCCCCGGAACGCTCACCGGCGCCGGGGTCGGCAGGTGTACCGGCGCTCTCGTCCGGGGAGGCACTTCTCTGGCGCGGCGCCGAGGTGCGGCGGGATCCGTACCGACTACCGGAGTCGTCGGCGACGGGGTTCAGTCGCAGCTCATAGCTGCCGGTGTTCGGGTTGAACACCCACTGATCCGCGGGATCGACATCTCCCGCGTGCCCACGGCCTTGCGCGTCCACGATTGCGTAAGTCCTCCATAGAACCGGCTGCTGATGCCGCCCCGGGGCTGACCGGAGCGCTCACACTATCCGGCAGGTTCTGCGGCCAGCGACGCCGGTGACAAATTCCGTGCACCCGGAAACGGTCAATTCGACTCATTCCCAGCGTCATTCGTTCGCGCAGATGTCCAGGTCTGCCGTCGTTCCGCGGTACGGCCCGTCCGCCTTCTCCTTTCCGCCCGCCTTCCGGGCCTCCTTCGGGGCTTCGGCGTCCCCGACGCGTACCGGGCGGTCCTCGCGCAGCTTGGTGAAGAGCTCGTCGGCGTCCGGCTGCACCAGCTCGTCCCGATTGATGTCCAGTCTGTAGGAGCGGCGGGGCACCGTAAGAAAACGGATGTGGTCTTCGGGGATATCCCGCACGCTGCGCACTAGTTCGTACAGTTCCGAGAGAGAATCAAGACCGGAATCCGCGGTCAATGAGGAGGTCGCCGCATCCAGCACCGGATACGCACGGGTGGGATTCAGTAGCACGCCGTTGCTGCGCACCTTCTTCACCAGAGATCCCAGAAACCGTTGCTGTCGCTCTATGCGCTGGGTGTCGCTGCCGTTGCCCAGACCGTGCCGGGCGCGGACGTATCCGAGCGCGTCCTCGCCGTCCAGCGTCTGCCGCCCGGCGGGCAGGTCGAGCTTCGCCTCCCGGTCGTGCACCGGCTCGGCCAGGCAGACCTCCACCCCGCCCACCGCGTCCACCAGCTTCTTGAAGCCCCGGAAGTCGACGACCAGATGGTGGTCGACACGGATGTCGGTCATCTTCTCCACGGTGCGGATCGCACAGGCCGCGCCGCCCGCCTGGAACGCCCAGTTGAACTGGGCGAACTGTGCCCGGCTGTGCGAACCGTCCGGCCGCCTGCAGGCGGGGATGTCCACCATCAGGTCGCGCGGTATCGACATCCCCGTCGCGCTGCGTCCGTCGGCGGCTATGTGCAACAGGATCGCCGTGTCCGAGCGCTGGCTGCCCTCGTCCCGGCCGTATGCACCGTTGCCGTCGCCGCGGTTGTCCGAGCCCAGGACGAGGATGTTGCGGGCCTCGCCCGCGACGCGCACCGGTGTGGGGCGCTCCTTCTCGTACGGTGCCAGCGCCTGGGCCGTGTCGGAGTCGGTACGGATGTTCCCGTCCAGCTTCCGGTAGAGGGACCAGCCCGTGGCGGCGACGGCCAGCACCAGGACCGAGGCGCCCAGCGCCCCCCAGCGCAGCCAGCGGCGCGCGCGAGGGCGGACGGAAGTCGAGCCTGGAGCGCCGGGGTCGGCTTCGGTGGTACCCGGTTCGGTCACGACTGTTCATCCCTCGTGTGGCGGCGCCGGCGCACACGGAGTACAGGGCGTACAGGCGTACGGGTGCACCGGTTACGAAGACAGACGCTCGAACCACTCGCAAGGTTGTACGGACCACCTGACTCATCCGGCCCGCCACGCTCCTCGGGGGCGCTCCTGCCGCCTGGGTGCCCTCGCCGTCACGGCGCGGTGTGCGTGACCCGCTCGTTCGCCTTCCGCTGGTCGAGCGAGGCGGTGTCCAGCCGCTCCAGCCGCGGGGCGAGCACCACCGAACCGCCGCTCGCCAGCGGTGCCAGCAGTCCCGCGCTGAGGCCCTCCCAGCCGTCGTACGGCAGCGCGGACAGCATCCGCGCGCCGGGCTCCAGTCCGCGCGCCGCGGCATCAGCGCGGGCCCGCTCCACCGTCCGGGCCCCCGTCAGTTCGCTGCCGTCGGGCAGTACCAGAGCGGGCGCGTCCGGATCGACCGGAACATACGGGGCGAACTGGTCGCCCTGGCCCGGCACCTCGACGGCGTAGTCGACGAAGCCCTCGGGCGGCTGCGGGAAGCGCCCGCCCATCGGCCGCAGGCTGAGCGCCACCCGCTCGCCGGAGCAGGTGCGAGCGGCCTCAAGGGTGTCGGGGCCGCTGACCACCAGGTCGGCACCGGAGGCGTCGCCGCCCAGATCGGCGACGACACCCACCGAGGAGCAGGCCAGCAGCCATACGGCCGTCTGCCAGTGCGCCGGCAGCAGCAGCGCGAGCCGGTCGTCGGGCTCGGCCGACAACTCGTCCTGGAGCAGGTTCGCGGTCTTGGCCACCCAGTTGGCGAACGTCGCGACGGACAGCTCGACACGCTCGCCCGTCGCGTCGTCGTAGTACGTCACCAGGGGACGTGACGGGTCGTCGGACAGGGCGGTGTTCAGCAGGTCGGCGGGGGTGCGGTCGGAGTCGTTCATTCGCGCAAGCGTACGCGGGCGCCCAGCTGGCGGTGCGTCAATAGACAGGAATGATCACATATGTCCATGATCATGGGTATGCGTGCGAATCTCGCTCAATCGATCGGTGTCGCCAGTGCGGCGGCCCTGCTGTTGCCGCTCGCCCCCCTCGTCCCGGCAGCCGCGCTGTCCCCCTCCGCGGCTGCCCCGTCCGCCCGGTCCGCGCCGTCCTCTCCCGCGGTCCCAGGGCACACCCAGTCGCTCTCCTTCGACGAGTCGCCCAAGCCTTCGGCCGGCCCCCGCGCGCCGGGTGAGAAGGACGCCGCCGTGCGGGTGGTCTCCGCCCGCACCGTGCGCCCGTACTCACTCCTCGGCGTCGTCTGGGACCGTGCGGACCAGCCGCTGAGGGGGCGCGTCGAAGTACGCGCCCGCGACGCGGACACCGGCCGCTGGTCGGAGTGGCAGCAACTGGAAGCCCACGCCAGTGGCGCCGGTTCCGCCGACGAGGGCGGCCGGGCCCGGGGTGCCACGGCCCCGCTGTGGGTCGGCCCGTCAGACGGAGTCGAGGCCCGTGTCCTGCCCGAGTCGGCGACCGCCGGCGTGTCGCTCCCAGGCGGGCTCCGTCTGGAACTGGTCGATCCGGGACCGGGCGAGCAGTCCGGCGCGGCGCAGCCCCCCGGAGAGCCGAAGACGGCGGAGCCGGACCGAGGCCCGGGCCCGGACAAGGCGCCCGACCCGGAGAAGGCCCCCGGAACCGACACAGGAGCCGGGTCCGGCTCGGCGCCCGACACCGGGACCGAACCGGCGACCGGAGGCGAGCCCCAGACCGGAAGCGATCCCCAGACCGGAAGCGAAACCGGATCCGGCGACGGCGCGATGAGCGGCCAGAACGGGACCGGCGCCGTACTGCCCGAGCTCACAAGGGAGGCGACCGAGACCGAGTACCAGACGGGCGGCTCGTTCGTCGGCCCGCGTCCCCGCATCGTCACCCGCAGGGGCTGGGGCGCGAACGAGAAGCTCCGCGAGCCCGGGCACGCCTACACCAAGACCGTGAAGGCCGCCTTCGTGCACCACACCGCGATGTCGAACAGCTACAAGTGTTCGAAGGCGCCCTCCATCATCCGCGCGATGTACCGCTACCACGTCAAGAGCAGCAAGTGGCGGGACATCGGCTACAACTTCCTCATCGACAAGTGCGGCACCATCTACGAAGGCCGGTCCGGCGGGGTGGCCAAGGCCGTGCGGGGAGCCCACACCTACGGCTTCAACACCGACACCACGGGCATCGCCGTCCTGGGCTCCTTCGACAAGACGAAGCCCCCGCAGCGTGCGGTCGACGCCATCGCCCGGCTCACCGCCTGGAAGCTGGGCCTGTTCGGCGTCGACCCGGCGGGCAGGACGTGGCTGAAGTCCGGCGGCGGCAAGTTCAAGAAGGGCCGCAAGATTCGGTTCCACACGGTCTCCGGGCACAAGGACGGGTATGTCACCGAGTGCCCCGGTGCCCGCCTCTACGGCAAGCTCGACTCGATCCGCACCGCCGCGGCTCACCTGCAAGGCCGCTGAACACAGTTCGCGGGTGAACCACCGAGCCGCCGGAAGCGTCTGCCGGGGACGGGCGCACAGGGCCGTCCAGGCGTGCGTGCGTGTCTGCATACACTGTCCGCCGGTCGCCCGAAGGGCGGTCGGCGGACCCCGGCAGGAAGCAGAGACAACAGGTGACAGAAGCGATCCTTCTGGTCGGGGGCAAGGGCACCCGGCTGCGTCCGCTCACGGTGAACACCCCCAAGCCCATGGTCCCCGCCGCAGGCGTGCCCTTCCTCAGCCACCAGCTCGCCCGGGCCCGCGCCGCGGGCGTCGACCACGTGGTGATGGCCACCTCTTATCTCGCCGAGGTCTTCGAGCCGTACTTCGGGGACGGGTCCCAGCTGGGACTCCACCTGGAGTACGTCACCGAGGAGGAGCCGCTCGGCACCGGCGGCGCCATCCGCAACGTCGCCTCCCGCCTCTACTCGCGCCCCGACGAGCCGGTGCTCGTCTTCAACGGCGACATCCTCTCCGGGCTCGACATCCGCGCACTGGTCGACCAGCACACCCGGGCCGCCGCGGATGTCTCGCTGCACCTGACGCGGGTGACCGACCCGCGCGCCTTCGGGCTCGTCCCCACGGACGGCACGGGCCGGGTGACCGCGTTCCTGGAGAAGCCGCAGACGCCCGAGGAGATCGTCACCGACCAGATCAACGCCGGGGCCTACGTCTTCACCCGTTCCGTCATCGACTCCATCCCCGCCGGGCGGCCGGTCTCCGTCGAGCGGGAGACCTTCCCCGGACTGCTGGCCGCGGGCGCGAAGCTGCACGGCATGGTCGACTCCACCTACTGGCTCGACCTGGGCACCCCCGAGTCGTTCGTACGCGGCTCCGCCGACCTCGTACTGGGCCGCGCGCCCTCGCCCGCCGTGCCGGGCAGATGCGGGGAGCGGCTGATCCTGGACAGCGCTGCGGTGGCCGGGGACGCCAAGCTCACGGGCGGCACCGTCGCCGGAGCGAGGGCCCAGGTCGGAGCCGGTGCCCGGATCGACGGCAGCGCCCTGCTGGACGGCGCGGTGGTGGCACCGGGCGCGCGCATCAGGGACTCGCTGATCGGCGCCGGAGCGCGGATCGGAGCCGACACCGTGCTGGACGGCGCGGTCATCGGCGACGGCGCGGTCATCGGCGAGGGCAACGAACTGCGCGGCGGCATCCGGGTGTGGTGCGACGCCCGGATACCAGCCGGCGCGGTGCGCTTCTCCTCGGACCAGTAGCCCCGGCGAGGGCCTGGCTGTCAGGTGGCCCCCGGCGAGGGCCTGGCTGTCAGTGGGGGACCGTACGCTTGCTGCCCGTGTCGCCACTCACCCGCACCTGGACCCCGCCGGGCCCGTACGACCTGCACGGCAGCCTCGGCGTGCTGCGCCGTGGGCCGTACGACCCGACGTACCGCACCGAGGGCGGCGCGGTCTGGCGCGGTACCCGCACCCCGGACGGCCCGGCGACGCTCAAGGTGTGGACGCGCCGCGGCGGCACCGACGGCGTCGTGTGCGCGCAGGCGTGGGGGCCGGGCGCGCGGTGGCTGCTGGACGGGCTGCCCGCGCTGCTCGGCGCGGAGGACGACCCGCACGCCTTCGTCCCGCACCACGACGTTGCCCGTGAGGCGCACCGCCGCCACCCCGGGCTGCGGCTGATCCGTACCGGCCGGGTGGTGGAGGCGCTGATCCCCACCGTCCTGGAACAGAAGATCACCACGGACGAGGCATACCGCGCATGGCGACTGCTCGTGCGCCGGTTCGGTGAGCGTGCGCCCGGCCCGCACCCCGACCTGTGGGTGATGCCGCATCCGCGCGACTGGCTGCGCATCCCCTCCTGGGAGTGGCACAGAGCCGGTGTCGACCAGAAGCGCTCCGCCGCCATCCTGCGCGCACTCCAGCGGGCGAGCCGGATGGAGGAGGCGGCCACGATGGACCTGGCGGCGGCGCTGGCCCGGCTCCAGGCGATCCCCGGCGTCGGGCCGTGGACGGCGGCCGAGGTCCTCCAGCGTTCGAACGGGGAGCCGGACGCGATCACGGTCGGAGATCTGCACCTGCCGCGGCTGATCGGCTACGCGCTCACCGGCGCGCGGGGCACCGACGACGACGGCATGCTGGAGCTGCTGGCCCCCTACGAGGGACAGCGGCACCGGGCCGGCCGCCTCATCCTGCTGGGCGGCCCGCGCATGCCACGCCGTCAGCCCCGTTTCCCGGTGGGGAACATAGCCCCGCTGTAAGCGTTTCCCGGTGGGGACACAGCCCGCTGCAAGGGCGTACGGGCGCGGCTCAGCGCTCCACGACGAAGTCCGCTGCGGAGCGCGCCGGTCGCTCGCGGGGCGGTGCCGCCGGGTGGCCGATGGCCACGGCGCCCATCGGGTCCCAGTCCGCGGGCAGCTCCAGCACCTCGCGCACCACGTCGCGGCAGAACATGGTGGAGGAGATCCAGGCCGACCCCAGCCGTTCCCCGGCCAGGGCGACGAGGAAGTTCTGGATTCCCGCACCCGTCGCCACCACGAACATCTCGCGTTCGGCGGCGTTGCGGCGATCGTCCGGATAGGTGTGCGAACCGTCCATCACCAGGCAGGGCACGGCCAGACAGGGCGCGTTGCGCAGCACGTCGCCGCGCCGGACGCGCTTGGCGATGCTCTGCTCGCTCTTGCCGTCCGCGCGCAGATCCGCGATCCACGCCTCCCGCATGGCGTCCAGCAGCCGGGTCCGCGACCGCTCGCTCTCCAGCAGCACGAACCGCCAGGGGGTGGTGTGGTGCGGAGCGGGAGCGGTCACCGCGGCGGCGACCGCACGGCGTACCGCCTGCTCGTCGACCGGCTCGGCGGTGAACTCGCGTACCGTCCGGCGCAGCGTCACCGCTTCGCGTACGGCCTCCGAGGTGCCCAGCCGGAACATGTCGTTGGCGGCGTCCCGCACCAGCGCGCGGGCCGTCTCCTCGCGCGCCGTCTCCGCCTGTCCGCCGTCGCACGCTTCCGGCGAGGGCAGCACGTGCTGCGCCAGTCCGCGCACCACCGCGACCGGCAGCCCGCTCGCCTTCCCCTTGACCAGCTCGCCCGCCGCCGCCAGTTCGTCCCCCACGGCGGTGACGGTGACGCCCAGCGGGTTGCCGTACATGTCGACGCTGCCACGCAGGTCCTGCAGGACCCGCACCCCGGCGGCGCCGATCGCCACATCGGTCTGCCCCTCGCGCCAGGGCCGTCCGAAGGTGTCGGTGACGACGACGCCGACGGTGACGCCCAGCGCCTCCCGTACCCCCTCGCGCACCTGCCGGGCCGCCGCGTCCGGGTCCTCGGGCAGCAGCAGCACCGTGCCCTTGGGCGTGTTGGAGGCGTCGACCCCGGCGGCCGCCATCACGAAGCCGTGCCGGGACTCCACGATCCGGGCCGCCCCACGCCGCGCGACGACGCGTACGGTCTCGGCGTCGACGGCGGCCTCACGGTCGTCGGCCTGCACGACGCGGCCCTCGGCCTTGCTGACGATCTTCGAGGTGACGACGAGCACGTCGCCGTCCACCAGCCCGCGCCCGCCGGGTGCCGTGGCGGCCGCGACGACGAGCTCGACCAGGTCGTCCCCGGGGTGCACCTCGGGAATGCCGGGCAGCGCCCAGACCTCGTACGCGGGCCCCGGTGCGCGGGTGGGCTCCGCCACCGGGGCGGACTCCGCGACCCGGGCGGACTCTGTGACCCGGGCGGACTCCGGAGCCCCTGGTGCCTCGGCCGTCTCTGTCGCGTCCGCCGTCACGCCCGTACCTCCTCGGCCAGTTCCAGCGCCTGCCGGGCCATTTCGGCGGTGGCCTGCTCGTCGCTCATCAGCAGCGGAACGGCACGGCAGCGGATGCCCGCCTCCTCCACGGCCGCTACGGCGCCCGCGTCCACGGTGTCGACCAGCCAGCCGTCCAGCAGCCCCGAGCCGTAGTGCGCGGCGACGGCGGCGGCGGAGGTCTCGACACCGACGGCGGCCAGCACCTTGTCCGCCATACCGCGCACCGGCGCGTCCCCGACGATGGGGGAGAGCCCGACGACCGGTACGCCCGCGTCGGCGATGGCCTCCCGGATGCCGGGAACCGCCAGGATCGTGCCGATGCTGACCACCGGGTTGGACGGCGGGAACAGCACGGTGTCGGCCTCCGCGACGGCCTCCAGCACCCCGGGGGCCGGCTTGGCGGAGTCGGCGCCGACGGGCACCACGGCGTGCGCGTCCACGGAGGCCCGCAGCCGCACCCAGTACTCCTGGAAGTGCACCGCCTTGCGGGCAGCCGTGCCGTCCGCACCGCCCTCCGCGTCCGGGTCGTCGATCAGCACATGCGTCTCGACCCGGTCGTCCGTCATCGGCAGCAGCCGCACCCCGGGCTGCCAGCGCGCGCACAGTGCCTCGGTGACGGCGCTGAGCGGGTATCCCGCGGAGATCATCTGAGTACGGACGATATGGGTGGCGAAGTCCCGGTCGCCCAGCCCGAACCACTCGGGGCCCACGCCGTAGGCGGCCAGCTCCTCCTTGACCACGAAGGTCTCCTCGGCCCGTCCCCAGCCCTGTTCCTCGTGGATGCCCCCGCCCAGGGTGTACATCACGGTGTCGAGGTCGGGGCAGACCTTCAGCCCGAACAGATGGATGTCGTCACCGGTGTTGCCGACGACGGTGATCTCCGCGTCGGGCACCGCGGACCTGAGCCCGCGCAGAAAGCGGGCACCGCCGATGCCCCCGGCCAGAACCACAATGCGCTGCATGCGCACCAGTCTCGCAGCCCGGTACTTGCACCCGACATCAGGTCTGCCGCGACACCCGTTCCGCCGTGCGCCGCCGCGCCGTCACCTCAGGCCGGGGTCTCCTGTGCGAGGTTGCGCTCGACGGCGGGGCCCATGGAGCAGTGCTGCGGCATCTCGGTCAGTCCGGGCGCGTACACGTGCACGCTCACCACGGGCTCCAGCCCGTCGTTGACCACCTCGTGCACGTAGCCGGGCGCGAAGACCCGCACCGTTCCGCTGGAAAGAACGCGTTTGGTTCCGCTGTGTTCGGTCAACTCGCCCTCCAGTACGCCGAACACGCCGAACGAGCGTCCGTGATCGTGCCGTCCACTGCCCTGCCCGGGCAGCCAGCTGAGCAGCCAGACCTCGTATCCGGGGCCGGTGCGCAGCCGGTGGTACCAGCGCAGGGTCGGGTCGTAGCGCACCAGCGGCGCCCAGGCGGCGCGGTCGGCGGCGAGCTCACGGATCAGCCCGGCGAAGTCCGCGACGGTTGCGGGGTGCGCGGGGGCAGGGGGGAGGAGGTGCGGAATGGCGAGCGGGTCGCCCGCGATTTCGAGGTCGCTGTTCACGTGCGGGAGTGCCTTTGTGCGAGAGCCGGCGGACGGCCGGGCGGGGCGGAGGCGCCGGTCCGGCGTACGGCCGGAGGCGGCTGGGCAGGGCGCTCAGGGGCGCGACGGGAGATGCGGGAGGGTGCGGCACGCTCGGCCGGAGCGGATGCGCGACGGCGGAACCGACCAGCCGCGGGGTGACCGAGGGGGCGGCGCCGGGCTCAGGCCGGGCGGGGCCTCGGCAGCCTCAGCGACAGCGGGCGTGACAGCCGCGCGGACAGCGACAGCGGTGGGGCTCCAGGACGTGAGAGGCGGCGCGGGGGAGCGCGGGCGCGCCCCCGGCAGGCCGCGCGGCGAAGGCGCCACGGGCCGTACGGGTCTCAGAGGTCACTGCCATGCGCTCCAGAACAGCGCCCCCGTGCCCCAGGTGTCAACTTGTTGTCGCGTTTGTGGCGAATCTTTCATCCCTTCCGGTCCCCGTGACCGGCGAAAGGTTTGTGCCCTCCCGCGCCGGAGAGATGCCGCCTCGCGCCCGTCGGGTGGCGTCGTGGGCCTGCCTGTACGCCGTTGCACTTCCGTGATCAGAGTGTGATCAGGGCCATCCGGGCGTTCATGCGGAACGTGATCGCAGGTCATCGCGTTCTGCATACAGGAGTCGGGCAAAACGCCCTGGCTCCGGGCGCGAGTGTCATATTTCGTAGTGATTTGAACACTTACTGCGAAGGCTTGGTTCCGCCGGGTGAATAACGGGCTCAATAGCAGATCTCGGCTTGACTGCCCCGGATCGGCACACTTGTAATTTCACTCGTGTCGTTCAAGAGGGTTCGATAACGACAGCATCACGGGGTCGAAGAGACGGATCGAGGGGCGCACATGACCGAGCTGTTCCAACAACTGCTGGTCGAAGAGGCGGACGAGGAGCTGGGCTGGCAGGAGCGCGCCTTGTGCGCTCAGACCGATCCCGAATCGTTCTTCCCCGAGAAGGGCGGTTCCACCCGCGAGGCGAAAAAAGTCTGCCTCGCGTGTGAAGTCCGCTCCGAGTGCCTCGAATACGCCCTCGCCAATGACGAGCGTTTCGGTATTTGGGGCGGCCTGTCCGAACGTGAACGGCGCCGCCTGAAGAAGGCCGCTGTCTAGCCGCTGCCCAGCTGCCCGGCCGCTGTACGCCCGACCCCGTCCCGTACCGGAGACCCGTGCGGGAGACCCGTACCGCTCGACCGGGCAACCCGGAGCCCGGCCGGGGTAGTTGCCACGGACCGCAGGACGCGCGAGGGCGAGCCGTTAGTGTGGGGCCGTCCGCGACGCACCGCCCCGCCAAGGGCGCTGCGTTCACCGCTCCGATACGCGTCTTCCGGGGGCTTGCAGCCAGACCGCGGCACTGCCGCGAGGCCCCGGCACCCCGGGGAGGGCCCCTACCTCGATGTCCGTGCACAGCCACATGGCGGCCCACTACGAGGCGGCCGCAGCAGGGTTGGCCACTGTGGAGCCGCCCGAGTTCCCCCGGCACGTCGTCACCGCCGTCATCGTCGCCCACGACGGCGCCCGCTGGCTGCCCGACGCGCTGAGCGGGCTGCTGGAACAGAGCCGCCCGGTGCAGAACATCGTCGCGGCGGACACCGGCAGCGCGGACAACTCGGCGCAGCTGCTGACCGAAGCGCTCGGCGCCGAGCGCGTCCTGCACATGGCGCGGCGCACCGGGTTCGGCACCGCCGTCGAGGAGGCAGCCCGCACGGCGCGCCGGCTCACCCCCGACGACCTGCCCTACCTCAAGCGGCCCAGCGGCTGGGACCCGGTCAACCGCGCCTGGCGCGACGACGCCTACGACATGCCGGAGCTGCCCTACGGCGAGCCCGTGCAGTGGCTGTGGCTGCTGCACGACGACTGCGCGCCCGAGCCCGACACCCTGGCGCAGCTGCTGCGCGTCGTGGACGCCGACCCGTCGGTCACCGTCACGGGACCCAAGCTGCGCAGCTGGTACGACCAGCGGCAGCTGCTGGAAGCGGGCGTGACCATCGCGCACAGCGGCCGCCGCTGGACGGGCATCGAACGCCGCGAACAGGACCAGGGCCAGCACGACCAGGTGCGCCCCGTGCTGTCCGTCTCGACCGCCGGCATGCTCATCCGCCGCGACGTCTTCGAACAGCTCGGCGGATTCGACCGCCGACTGCCCCTGATGCGCGACGACGTCGACCTGTGCTGGCGCGCCCAGGCAGCCGGGCACCGGGTACTGACCGCACCGGACGCCGTGATGCGGCACGCCGAGGCCGCCTCACGGGAGCGCCGTCCCGTCGACTGCGTCGGCCGCGCCAGCCGCGGCGGCGCCAGCCCGCACCGCGTCGACAAGGCGGGCGCCGTCTACACGCTGCTCGCCAACATGCCGGGCGCACTGCTGCCATGGGTGCTGCTGCGTCTCGTCGTCGGAACCCTGTTGCGCACTCTCGCCTACCTGGTCGGCAAGGTGCCCCGGCAGGCACTGGACGAGATCGCCGGACTCTCCGGCACCCTGCTGCGCGGCGGAAGCATCCTGACCGCACGCCGCAAACGGGGCAGGCCCGCCGTCCCGCACAAGGAACTGCGGTCACTCTTCCCGCCTCCCGGTGCCACCGTGCGGGCGACCCTGGAACAGGTCACCAGCAACTTCACCGGGCGCTCCGAGCCCGACTCCTCCGCCGGGGGCCGGCACGGCGCCGTCGAGTCGGGCCCCGGGGACGAGGACGCGGACTTCCTTGAGGTGGAACAGTTCGCGCGCCTCAAGCGGCTCGCCCAGAAGCCCGGTCCTGTCCTCTTCGCCGTCCTGCTGGTCGTTTCCCTGGTCGCCTGCCGGGCGCTGCTGGGCGGCGGGGCACTGGCGGGCGGCGCGCTGCTGCCCGTCCCCGACGGGGTCTCGGACCTGTGGGCACGTCATGCCGAAGGCTGGCACCCGGTCGGCACAGGAGGCACCGAGCCGGCGCCCCCCTATCTGGCCGTCCTCGCCACGTTCGCCACGCTGCTGTTCGGCAGTACAGGCCTGACGCTGACGCTGCTGCTGGTGTGCTCGGTACCGCTCGCCGGTGTCACCGCCTACTTCGCCTCCCGCCCCCTGGTCGACTCCCGTCTGGTGCGCGCCTGGGGGAGCGTCGCCTACGCCTTCCTGCCCGCCGCGACCGGTGCGCTCGCGCAGGGCCGTATCGGCACCGCCGTACTCGCCGTACTGCTGCCCCTGCTGGCACGTGCCGCGGTCGCCGCCAGTGGGCTGCGCGGCAAGGGCGGCTGGCGGGCGGCGTGGGCGTATGCGCTGCTGCTGACCGTCACCATGGCCTTCACCCCGGTGGTGTGGCCGCTGGCCGCCGTGCTCGCCCTTGCGGCGTTCGGGGTGCGCAGCGCGTACGGTGCCTCACTCGGTGCGCTCGCCGCCCGGCTGGCCGCTGCCCTGGTGACGCCGCTGGTACTGCTCGCGCCCTGGTCGCTGTCGCTGTTCACCTCCCCCGGGCGGTTCCTCGACGAGGCGGGTCTGGACTACGGCACGGGTGCGGCCTCCGCCCTCGACCTGCTGATGCTCTCGCCCGGTGGCCCCGGCACCCCGGACGCGCTCTTCCTCGTCGGCCTGGTGCCGGCCGGGCTCGCCGCACTGCTGCGCACCGAACGCGGGCTCGCCGTACGGGCCGCCTGGGTCGCCGCGCTGGCCGGACTGCTGGCCGCGGGTCTTTCCAACGGCTCGGCCTGGGCCGGTCCCGCCACGCTCGTCTACGGGCTCGCGCTGCTGTGCGCCGCCGCGGTCGGTGCCGAGGGCGCCAAGGAACGCGTAGCGGCCCAGAGCTTCGGCTGGCGCCAGCCGGTGGCCGCACTGATCGCCGTGGCCTGTGTGCTGGCACCGCTGGTCGCGGCGGTCGGCTGGATGGTGCGCGGAGCGGACGGCCCGCTCTCGCGCCGCGACCCGGTGCAGGTCCCCGCGTTCGTCGCGGAGGAGAGCACCACCAGCGACCAGGCCCGCACCCTGGTGCTCGATCAGCCCGAGGGCGCCTCGGGGGTCACCTACACGCTGGCGCGCGGCTCCGGCGCACGGCTGGGCGACGCCGAACTCGCGGCAGCCGACGGCGACGACACCCGCCTGGACAAGGTGGTCTCCAACCTCGTCGCGGGCTCCGGCGCCGACCAGACCAGCCAACTGGGCGGCTACGCCGTCCGGTACGTCCTGCTGCGCGACGGCGCCTCCCGCGAGGTGAGCCGCACCCTGGACGCCACGCCGGGACTGACCCGGCTCAGCCAGGAGGACGGCAGCGCTCTGTGGCGCGTCGACCGCCAGGTCTCCCGCCTGTCGATCGTCCCCGGCAAGCAGGAGAACGGTGCGGCGGGTGCCGTGACAGCGCCCGTTGCGGTTCCTTCCGGGCCCGTCGAGTCGCACGCGACGCTGCCGTCCGGGCCCTCCGGGCGGGTGCTGCGGCTCGCGGACCGCGCCGACAGCGGCTGGCAGGCCACGCTCGACGGCACCCCGCTCAAGAGCGTCACGGTGGACGGCTGGGCGCAGGGCTTCGAACTGCCCGCCAAGGGCGGCAAGCTGGAACTCGCCCACGAGACCCCGTTCACCCACACGGTGTGGGTGTGGACGCAGGGCTTCCTGCTGCTGTTCGTCCTGGTCCTCGCACTGCCCGGCCGCCGTCGCGAGGTGGACGACGACCTGCCGGACGAGCCGGCGGTGCCCGACCCGTCCGCGCTGGGTGACGGCCGCAGGGCGCGCAGGCTCCGCGCTGCCGCGGAGGCGGCCCAGGCTCCGTCGGCGCCTTCGCCCGAGGAGCCGCTCGCTCCGCAGGAGCCGCCTGTCCCACAGGGCCCGCCTGTTCCGCAGGGCCCGCCTGTTCCGCAGGGCCCGCCGCCCGTCCCCGAGCAGCCCGCCTACGACCCGTACGGCCAACAGCAGCAGCCCTACGTGCCGCAGCAGCCTCCGTACCCGGACCAGACGGACTACGGCCAGGGCGCCCCGTACGAGCAGCCCTCCTACGACGCCTACGGCGGGGCCTCCTACGGCCAGATCCCGCAACAGCAGCCGTACGAGCAGCAGTCCTACGAGCAGCAGCCGTATGAGCAACAGTCGTACCAGCAACAGCCGTACGAGCAGCAACAGCAGCCCTATGAGCAGCCGTACGCCGAACAGCCCGCGTACGACGCGTACCAGCAGCCCGCCTCCTACGACGACTGGCAGGCCCAGCAGTACGCGGCCCAGCAGCCCGCCGACCCGTACGGCTATCAGCAGGGCTACGAGGGGCCTGACACGCCCGGCTACGACAGCAGGTACGGCAACGGCAACGGGAGCGAGCAGCAGTGAACCGCACAGTCCTCAGCTTCGGAGCCGTCGCTGTGGCGCTCGCCGCGGTGACCGGCGTCGCCGCGCTGTCCGCACCGGACGAGGCGGCGCAGGGCGGCGAGAGCGCCAAGGCGGCCGCTCACAAGCCCGTGGAGCGCTCCACGCTGGTCTGCCCGCAGCCGAGCACCTCCGACGTCGCGGAGACCTCCTACGAGGCGTTCACGCCCAAGGGCGGCCCCGGCAAGAAGGGCAGCGCCGCCCTGTACCCCGCCGAAGCCGCCGAGACGGACACCCCGCAGAGCCCCGATGACGGCGAGGACGGGAAAAAGGACGGCGAGAAGAAGGGCGAGAAGGGCAAGCAGGACGAGGGAGAGGGCCAGGGCGCCGGGACGGCCGACAAGGGCAGCCGGAAACCGTTCCTCCCTCTCAGCAGCCCCGGCACGCCCGTGACCGCCGAGACGGACGACCCGAAGGCACCCGCGCTGACCGGCAGCGCGGACGGCCCCTTCGCACCCGGCTGGACCGTGCAGCAGACGACGAGCATCGGTGCCGGTGCCGGACGCGGTCTGCAGGGCACTTCCTGTACGGCGCCCGACACGTCGTTCTGGTTCCCCGGGGCCAGCACCGCCGAGGACCGGCAGGACTACGTACACCTCACCAACCCGGACAGCACCAGCGCCGTCGTCGACCTGGAGCTGTACGGCAAGGAGGGCAAGGAGAAGGGCGGCCAGGGCGCCGGTGAGGGTGTCACCGTTCCACCGCACTCCAGCGTCCCCGTGCTGCTGTCCACCCTGACCGCCGAACCGGTCACCAATGTGACGCTCCACGTCACCGCGCGGTCCGGCCGGGTCGGTGCACAAGTGCAGTCCTCGGACCGCAAGTTGGGTGGCGACTGGCTGGCCCCCGCCGCCGACCCGAGCCCCCGGGTGGTGCTGCCCGGCATTCCCGAGGACGCGGCCTCCGTCCGGCTGTCCGTCTTCGCGCCCGGGGACAAGGACGCCGACCTCAAGGTGAAGCTCGCGGGCCGGTCCGGAACGATCAGCCCGGCCGGCCACGAGACGCTCCATGTGAAGGCCGGAATGGTCACCACCGTCGACCTGAAGGAGCTCACCAAGGGCGAGGCCGGGTCACTGGTGCTCTCGCCCGCCGAGGACGGCGAGGAGGCTCCCGGCGTGGTGGCGGCGGCGCGGGTGCTGCGCGGCAAGGGCGGCAAACAGGAGACGGCGTTCGTCCCCGCGACCGTGCCGGTGAACAAGCGCGCTACCGCCGCGGGCAACACCGCGACCGGCTCCACCCTGGCTCTGACCGCGCCCGAGGCCGCGGCACGGGTGAAGGTGACCGCCTCGCCGACCAGCGGCGGCGGCAGCCCCAAGAGCACCACTGTCACGGTCAAGGCGCACACCACCAAGGCGTTCACCCCGCCCCGGCCCGACGGTGGCAAGGGCGCCTACGCGGTGACGGTGGAGCGCCTCTCCGGCGGTCCGCTGTACGCCTCCCGCACCCTGGAGCGCGAGCAGTCCGGACTGCCGGCCTTCACCGTGCAGACCCTCCCCGACGACCGCAGCACGGTCGCGGTCCCCGAGTCCGACCAGGACCTGTCGGTACTGAACGTCGACAAGTGAGCCCCCGCCCCGCCCCGCCCCGCCCCGCGCCGCGCCGGGGGCGGGGCGGGGCCAGGGCCCTCGGTACTGCCCTGCCCTCAGTCCTGCCCGTACCGCGGGTCGACCGACTCGGGCGCCAGTCCCAGCAGTTCGGCCACCTGCTCGACCACGACCTCGTGCACCAGGAGCGCCCGTTCGTCCCTGGTCCTGCTGCGGATCTCCACCGGGCGCCGGAAGACGATCACCCGGTCCGGGCGCTCGCCGCTGCCTTCGGTGACCCGCCCCAGCGGCACGGCTTCGTCACCCTCGCGCACCTCGCCGTTGTCCGACCGGGGCACCTCCTGGACCGCGAATTCGACCCCGGCCAGCTGCGGCCAGTGCCTCTCCAGACGGGTCACCGAGTCGCGCACCAGATCGTCGAACGCCTCCGCCCTGCTGATGGCGAGCGGCACTTGGGGAGGTGCGATGGGGCCGCGCATGCCACGGCCGTGGCGGTCTCGGCGGCGCGGCCGTGGGTCGACCCGGCGCGGCGGTACGGGGCTGTCCATCACCTCCGAGCCTAGCCCGCCGCAGGCCGCACGCGGGGCACGACGGGCGGGTGCGGAGCATCTCCCGCATATCAACGCATGAAGGCCCTTCGCCCTTTCTGCCGCTTTGATCGCTCTTTTCGGCGGAACGGAGCATGGTAAATGACCGAAATCAGGTGAATGGCGCGCGGTTCGTGTTGCGACAGTGCTCATCGGCCGCCGGTCAGGGGGCGCCCATACGGTGACCGCGCACGCCTTTCAGCAGATCAGGCGTTTCCGGCGAAGGCGGACGACACGGCAGGGTGACGTCATGGAGAGTCGTCGCAGCCCGCTCAAGAGTGCGGTACGGTCCATCGTCGTGAGCCCTGTACGTCGCTGTTCGCGCACCGCTTGCGGTCGTCCCGCCGTCGCGACGCTGACGTACGTCTACGCGGACTCCACAGCCGTCCTGGGCCCCCTCGCCACCTACGCCGAGCCGCACTGCTACGACCTGTGCGCCGAGCACTCCGAGCGGCTCACGGCACCCCGCGGCTGGGAGGTGGTCAGGCTCGCCGTCGACACGGCGGCAGCGCGGCCCAGCAGCGACGACCTGGAAGCCCTCGCCAACGCCGTACGCGAGGCGGCCCGCACACCGCGCGCCGAGCAGCAGGAGCCGCCCCCCAAGGACCGGCTCAGCGGCCCCGACGGGCGGGACGCCGATCCGATGGAGGTGGCCCGGCGCGGCCATCTGAGGGTCCTGCGCTCCCCGGAGCCGTAGCACACCGCGCTGCCGCACGGCGGCCCTCACCCGCCCGGGTAGATTTGGGACCGTTGCCGACCGACGACCCAGGAGAGGCTGGCCGTGGCAGATCTGTCTCAGATCGTGAAGGCGTACGACGTGCGCGGTGTGGTGCCGGACCAGTGGGACGAGACGACAGCCGAGTTGTTCGGTGCCGCCTTCGTCCGTACCACCCGGGCCTCGGCCATCGTCGTCGGGCACGACATGCGGCCCTCTTCGCCCGGTCTCGTCCGGGCATTCGGACGGGGCGCGGCCGGCCAGGGCGCCGACGTCACCGAGATCGGCCTGTGCTCGACCGACGAGCTCTACTTCGCCAGCGGCAAACTCGGCCTGCCCGGCGCGATGTTCACCGCCAGCCACAACCCCGCCCAGTACAACGGCATCAAGATGTGCCGCGCCGGTGCGACACCGGTGGGCGAGGAGACCGGGCTGGCCGACATCCGCTCACTGGTCGAGCGGTGGCTGGACCAGGGCGGCGCCCCGGCGGCGGACAAGCCCCAAGGCACCGTCACCCAGCGGGACATGCTGGAGGACTACGCCGCACATCTGCACTCCCTGGTCGACCTCTCGGACATCCGCAGGCTCAAGGTCGTGGTCGACGCGGGCAACGGGATGGGCGGACTGACCGTCCCGTTCGTGCTGGCGGGACTCCCCGTCGAACTGCACGAGATGTACTTCGAACTGGACGGCACGTTCCCCAACCACGAGGCCAACCCGCTCGATCCGAAGAACCTGGTCGACCTCCAGCAGCGGGTGCGCGAGGTCGGTGCCGACATCGGTCTGGCCTTCGACGGCGACGCCGACCGCTGCTTCGTCGTGGACGAGAACGGCGACCCGGTCTCCCCGTCCGCGATCACTGCCCTGGTCGCCTCCCGCGAGCTGGCCAAGGAGCCGGGCTCCACGGTGATCCACAACCTGATCACCTCCTGGTCGGTTCCAGAGGTCATCAGGGAGAGCGGCGGCCTGCCCGTGCGCACCAGGGTCGGCCACTCCTTCATCAAGCAGGAGATGGCCAGAACCGGCGCGATCTTCGGCGGCGAACACTCGGCGCACTACTACTTCCGCGACTTCTGGAACGCCGACACCGGCATGCTGGCCGCGCTGCACGTGCTGGCCGCGCTCGGCGGACAGGACGGTCCGCTCTCCCAGCTCGTCGCCCGCTACGACCGCTACGCCTCCTCCGGGGAGATCAACAGCACCGTCGAGGACCAGTTCAACCGCACGGCAGCCGTCAAGGCGGCCTTCGCAGGGCGCGAGGGCATCACGCTGGACGAGCTGGACGGCCTCACCGTCACCGGCGTCAACTGGTGGTTCAACCTGCGCCCCTCCAACACCGAACCGCTGCTGAGGCTGAACGTGGAGGCACGGGACACCGCCACCGTCGAGCGCATCCGCGACGAGGTGCTGGCCATCGTCCGGGCGGAGGGCGAGACGACCTCGGCGCTGTGAGCGCACCCCGCACGCACGCGTACGGCCGGCCGTCCACGGCGGTACCCTGACCGCACAAGTCAGCACACAGCTGTACAGCCGGCACACAGTTGCCGCGTGTCGCACCAGGAGGAACACATGCCGCTCGAAGCCGGACTCCTTGAGATCCTCGCCTGTCCGGCGTGCCACGCGCCGCTGCGCGAGGAGGGCGACGAGCTGCTGTGCACCGGGGGCGCCGAGTGCGGCCTGGTCTACCCGGTGCGGGACGGCATCCCGGTGCTCCTGGTGGACGAGGCACGCCGGCCCGACTGAGCCGGCACAGCTCCGCTGCCGGCGCTCCTGTCGGGACACCGCCGGGGCACGCGCCCCGGGTGCGGCAGCCGTACGCGCAGCAGCCGCCGCGCAGCAGCCCTGCGCGCAGCACCGGAAGCCGAATCGGAGGCCCACGGAAGATGCTCGACGAGACACTCCTCGACGCCCCCGAGGCTCTGGCCCGGGCCGACGTCCGGGGCCTGCTGCGCGGAGCCGCACACGCCGGAGCACGTGTCCGCACGGCGCTGCGCCAGGCCACCGAGGCCGGTCTGGACAAGCTCCAGCCGGAAGGCCGCCCCCGCGCCCTCCTGATCGCGGGGCCGGGCCCCGCCACCGCGTGCGTCGCCGACCTGCTCGGCGCCCTGACCAACGGCGCCGTACCCGTCACCAGGCTGGGCCCCTCCGGCGCCCACGCGGCCACCGGCGCGCTGCGCTGGCCGCTGCCCGGCTGGGCCGGCCCGCTCGACCTGCTGCTGCTGATCACCCCGGACGGCACCGAACCCGGCCTCACCGCGCTGGTGGAGCAGGCGTACCGCCGCGGCTGCACCGTCGTCGCCGTCACCCCGCAGGGTGCGCCGGTGGCCGAAGCTCTCGGTGAGACCCGCGGCCTCGCGGTGCCCCTGGCGCCGGGCCCGTACGACGTCTTCGCCTCGCCGGATGCGCCCGGGCACCCGTTCGACGCGGAGACGGCCGACCCGGCGCCCGACGGGAACGGGAACGGCGGTCACGACGGCCGCAACGGTCATGACAGCCACAACGGTCATGACGGCCGCAACGACGGACCCGCGCCGGACGGCGCGGACAGCGACCAGCAGCAGCGGCAGGCCCCCGCGACACCGGCCGGGCAGCCCCTCGGCGCCCCCGGCCCGTTCTGGGCGCTGCTCACCCCGCTGCTCCTGCTGTCCGACCGGCTCGGCCTCACCCAGACCGGCCCCTCGGCGCTCTCCGCACTCGCCGACCGGCTGGACGAGATCGCCGAACGCTGCGGCCCCGCCATCCCCACCTACAGCAACCCCGGAAAGACCCTCGCCGTCGAACTGGCGGGCGCGGTGCCGCTGCTGTGGAGCGAGGGCGGCATCGCGGGCGCCGCGGCCCGCCACTGGTCGGCCGTTCTTGCCGCGCTGAGCGGGCGCCCCGCCCTCGCGGCCGAGCTGCCCGAGGCCATGACCGCGCACGGCGCCCTGCTGACCGGGCCGTTCGCGCCGGGCTCCGACCCGGACGACTTCTTCCGCGACCGCGTGGAGGAACCGGAGACGACCCGCGCCCGCGTCGTCCTGCTGCGCGAGGGGCCACCCGGCGGCGAGTCCGCAACCGTGGCCGCCCGCGACCTGGCCTACGCGCACGAGGCGGCACTCAGCGAGCTGGAGCCGGCCGAGGGCAGCAGCGCCCTGGAGGCGGCAGCCGAGCTGATCGCCACCGCCGATTTCTCCGCCGTTTACCTCGCGCTCGCCGACAGCGACTCCCCTTGGGCCTGACCGCGGCGCCCCGCGCACGACCCCTCTGAGCACGACAGGACAGCACACCTCATGGACCGTCTGGAGAACACCGTCAGGCCGTACGCCTGGGGGTCCACCACCGCCCTTCCCGAACTGCTCGGCGAGAAGCCCACCGGGCGGCCGCAGGCCGAGCTGTGGATGGGCGCCCACCCCGGAGCGCCGTCCCGTATCGACAGGGGCACAGGACCGCTCCCGCTGTCCGAGGTGATCGCCGCCGACCCGGAGCGCGAACTGGGCGTCCCGACAGTGCGCACCTTCGGACCCCGCCTGCCGTTCCTGCTGAAGCTGCTCGCGGCCGCGTCCCCGCTCTCCCTCCAGGTCCACCCCGACAGCACACAGGCGGCACAGGGCTACGCCGACGAGGAGGCGCGCGGTATCCCGCTGGACGCCCCCCACCGCAACTACAAGGACGACAGCCACAAACCCGAACTCGTCTGCGCACTCACCCCCTTCGAGGGGCTGTGCGGCTTCCGCCACCCGCAGGAGGCGGCGGCCCTGCTGGAGGGGCTCGGCGTGAACGGCCTCAAGCCGTACGCGGACATCCTGCGCGCCCGACCCGAGACCGAGGCGTTGCGCGAGGTCCTCACGGCGCTCCTGACGGCCGACAAGGACGCGATGGCCGCCACGGTCGCGGAGGCCGCCGAAGCCGCCTCCCAGAGCCCCGAGTACGCCGTCTACGCGGGCCTCGCGCAGCACTACCCGGGCGACCCGGGCGTGCTGGCCGCGATGCTCCTCAACCACGTCGTGCTGCGCCCGGGCGAGGCGCTGTACCTCGCCGCGGGCGTCCCGCACGCCTACCTCGGCGGCCTCGGCGTGGAGATCATGGCCAGCTCGGACAACGTCCTGCGGTGCGGCCTGACGCCCAAGCATGTCGACGTGCCCGAACTGCTGTGCATCGTCCGCTTCGAGCCGACCGAACCCGGCGTACTGCGCCCCGAGGCGGACGAGGCGAGCGGCGAGGAGGTCTACGAGACACCCGTGGGCGAGTTCCGGCTCTCCCGCTTCGTCCTGGTGCCCGGCGCCGCACCGCACAGCCTGGCCGCACCCGCCGCGCAGATCCTGCTGTGCACCGCAGGAGCCGTCGTACTGCACGAGGGGGACGACCGCGGCGAGGCCGGTGCCAAGGGGGACGCACAGGACATCACCCTTGCCCCAGGGCAGTCCGTATACGTTCCGGCAGGGCAGCAAGTGCAGATCTCGGGTGACGGTACGCTCTTCCGCGCCACCGTGGCCGTCTGACCGGACGACCACACAGCAGCAGGAAGGATTCCGGACTTGTGAGTGCATCAGGCGGAACAAAGGCGATCGTCGCCGCGCTGGGCGCCAACCTGGCCATCGCCGTCGCCAAGTTCGTCGCGGCGGGCTTCAGCGGATCGGCCTCGATGCTGGCGGAAGGCGTCCACTCGGTCGCCGACTCCGGAAACCAGGCGCTCCTGCTGCTGGGCGGGAAGAAGGCGAAGAAGGAAGCCAGCGAGGAACACCCCTTCGGCTACGGCCGCGAGCGCTACATCTACGGGTTCCTGGTCTCCATCGTCCTGTTCACCGTCGGTGGCGTCTTCGCGCTCTACGAGGGCTACGAGAAGATCGCTCACCCGCACGAAGTCGAGCACTGGTACTGGCCGGTCGGCGTCCTCGTCTTCGCGATAGTCGCCGAGACGTTCTCCTTCCGCACCGCCATCCAGGAGTCCAACGAGGTCCGCGGCAAGCTCAGCTGGAGCCAGTTCGTCCGTCGCGCCAAGGCGCCGGAGCTGCCCGTCGTCCTGCTGGAGGACCTCGGCGCGCTGGTCGGCCTCGTGCTCGCCCTCGGTGGTGTGGGGCTCGCGCTGCTGACCGGCAACGGCGTCTGGGACGGCGTGGGCACCATGTGCATCGGTGCGCTGCTCGTCGTCATCGCGCTGGTGCTGGCCGTGGAGACCAAGTCGCTGCTGCTGGGCGAGTCCGCCGACCCGGCGGAACGGGACAAGATCAGCGCCGCGCTCGTCGACGGCGAGACGGTCACCCGCGTCATCCACATGCGCACGCTCCACCTCGGCCCTGAGGAGCTCCTGGTGGCCGCCAAGATCGCAGTGCAGCACGACGACACGGCCGTGCAGATCGCCCGCGCCATCGACGCCGCCGAACAGCGCGTCCGCGAGGCCGTGCCGATCGCCCGCGTCATCTACCTGGAGCCGGACATCTACCGTGCGCAGGGCAGCGAGGGCGAATCGGCCCCGGAGACGGCGGGCCGGACCCGGTGACGCCGCGCTCGCGGTGACGTGGAGTTTGTGACGCCGCGCTCGCGCTGAGACCGCGACAACAGCAACACGGAACGAGGGCCCGCCCCAGCAGCTCGGGGCGGGCCCTCGTCGTGCCGCGGTCAGTGCCGCCGTACCGCCGTACGTTCACCGCACGAGGTGGTCTCACTCGATCTCGGCGAGCGCGGCCAGCACGCTCTCCTTGTCGGGGGCCTCCAGCAGCCGCGTACGGAAGCCCGGATCCATCAGCTTGCGGGACAGCAGTGCCAGGATGCGCAGGTGTTCATCACCGGCCGCCGCCTCGGGTACCGCGATCATGAACACCAGCCGCGCCTTCGTCCCGTCCAGCGCACCCCACTCGATGCCCTCGGCCGACCGTGCGAACCCGACGACCGGCGCTGTGACCGCGTCCGTCTTGGCGTGCGGAATGGCGATCTCCTCGCCGAGCCCTGTGGTGCCCTGCTCCTCCCTGGCGAGCGCGGCCCGGACGAGCGCCGCACCGTCCGCCACTCTGCCGCTGCGCTCCAGCAGCGCCGCCATCTCCCTGATACCGGCTTCCTTGTCTGTGGCGGCGAGCTGCTCGCTGACCGTCTCGGTGGTGAGATACCCGGAGAGCACTTCGCCCGTCCCGGCGGCTTCCGCGTCCTGTGCGGTGCTGTGCGCGGTTCCGCCCTGCGGCGGCACTGTCGCACCCGTCGCACTGCTGGAAGGCGGCGTGGGGGAGTGCTGCACTGTCGCGCCTGTGCCGTTCGACGTCCGGTCGGAGCGGCGTGCCGCGAAGGACACCAGGCCGACGGTGGTGAGCCCCGTCACGGCGGCGCCGATCAGCAGGGCCACGAAGAACATCGCCACGCCGTCGACCGCGCCCAGAACGGCCACGATCGGCCCGCCGTGCGGCACGCTGTCCCCGACCGAGGCCAGCCCCGCGATGCCGCCAGCGACCGCGCCGCCGAGCATGTTCGCCGGGATCACCGTGGCCGGCCGTGCGGCGGCGAACGGGATGGCGCCCTCGGTGATGCCGAAGAAGCCCATGAACAGCGCCGCCAGACCGGTCTCCCGCTCCTGGTCGGAGTAGAACTTGCGGCGCAGCAGCGTCGCCAGCCCCTGCCCGAGCGGCGGCACCGGAATGGCCGCCGCACACATCCCCATCACCTCGGGGCTCTTGGAGACCAGGCCGGCCCCGAACAGGAACGCCGTCTTGTTGACCGGGCCGCCCATGTCGAACGCGATCATCAGCCCGAGCACCACACCGAGCAGCGCGGCACTGGTGCCGGTCATGCCGCCGAGGAAGTCGGTCAGATTCTCGAACACCCAGGAGATGGGCTTGCCGATGACATAGATGAAGAACAGGCCGAGCGCCGATGTCGCCACGATCGGGATGACGATGATCGGCATGATGGGACGTACGAACCGGGAGACCGGCACCAGTTTGATCCAGCGGACCAGATACCCGGCCAGGAACCCCGTCACGATCGCGCCGATGAAACCGGCACCCGATTCGGAGTCGTACAGCTCGCCCGTGTTGGCGATCCAGCCGCCGATCATCCCCGGTACCAGAGCGGGCCGGTCGCCGATCGCGTAGGCGATGTACCCGGACAGGATCGGCACCATCAACGTGAACCCGACCGTGCCGATGTCGTTGACGTGCTTCCAGAAGCTGCCGTCCGGGATCACCAGACCGCCGTCGGCCTGCGGATGCCCGCCCAGAGCGAGCGAGACGGCTATCAGCAGCCCGCCGACGACCACGAACGGGATCATGTACGAGACGCCGTTCATCAGCGCCTTGTAGCCGGCGCTGCGCTCCCGGCCCCTGGCCCCGGCAGGGCCCGAGGGCGCACCGGCGGTCCCGGCGGCCCCGGCGCCTCCTCCGCCGCCCGGCCCACCGCTGCCCGAGCCGCTTTCCCCGCCCCCGGCGTCGCCCCCGGCGCCGCCGCCGCGTCGTCCGGCCGTGGCGGCGGCTCCGCTCTGGTGGACGGGCGCCCGGCGGACGCGGTCGATGAGACCGTCCGGATCGCTGATGCCTTCCGCCACCCCGACGACCAGCACCCGCTTGCCCTCGAACCGGCTGAGGTCCACGTCCTTGTCAGCTGCGACGATCACGCCGTCAGCGGCGTTGACATCGTTGTCGGAGAGTACATTCTCAGCCCCGATGGAGCCCTGCGTCTCCACCTTCATGGCGATACCACGGGTCTGTGCGGCCTGGGTCAGTTTTTCCGCGGCCATGTACGTATGAGCGATACCGGTGGGACACGCCGTCACAGCGAGCAGTTTCAGCCCCGAGCCGGCGGGTGGCGCCGCTCCGTCGCGGGGGTCGGCAGGACTGGTCACGTGGGTACTCCTTGCTCGGCCAGTGGTGTGGAGGGATGCGATCTCGCGCCATCGCAGTCGCGGTCGCAGAGGCCGCAGGGTGCACCGAACCAGCCCGATGGCCAAAAACGCAAGCGGCCGAAAACCGACCCCGAGGCGCACTTGCTGTCAGCGGCGCCCGTCTTGTCCCCTGGACGGGCGGTGTAGATTCGTAGAGCCAGACGTCGCTGCTGATGGCGGTCGGGAGGCCCGCACAGCGGGCCACCGAGGGAGAGAGGGCCTCCGACGGACTGAGCTGCGAGCAGGGGACGAGTGTGCCCGGCCACGATGTGCGCCTCCGCGCGACCGGCACCACACAGTCCCGCGCCGCAGCACGGACCAGCCAGCCTTATATCTCGACACCGAGGAGCAGCTCGCAATGACGACGACCTCCACGACCGGCCAGGACTACAAGGTCGCGGACCTCTCGCTGGCGGCCTTCGGCCGCAAGGAGATCACGCTGGCCGAGCATGAGATGCCCGGCCTGATGGCGATCCGCAAGGAGTACGCCGCGGACCAGCCCCTGGCAGGCGCCCGCATCACGGGCTCCCTGCACATGACCGTGCAGACGGCCGTGCTCATCGAAACGCTGGTCGCCCTGGGAGCCGAGGTCCGCTGGGCCTCCTGCAACATCTTCTCCACCCAGGACCACGCCGCAGCGGCCGTCGCCGTCGGCCCCAACGGCACCCCCGACAACCCGCAGGGCATCCCGGTCTTCGCCTGGAAGGGCGAGACCCTGGAGGAGTACTGGTGGTGCACGGAGCAGGCCCTCACCTGGCCGAACGCCACCACCGGCGGCCCGAACATGATCCTCGACGACGGTGGTGACGCCACCCTCCTCGTCCACAAGGGCGTCGAGTACGAGAAGGCCGGCGCCGCCCCCGCGGTGGAGACCGCGGAGAACGACGAGCACCGCGTCATCCTCCAGCTCCTCAACCGCACCCTGGGCGAGAACCCGCAGAAGTGGACGCAGCTCTCCTCGGAGATCCGCGGCGTCACCGAGGAGACCACCACCGGCGTCCACCGCCTCTACGAGATGCAGCAGGCAGGCACGCTGCTCTTCCCGGCGATCAACGTCAACGACGCCGTCACCAAGTCGAAGTTCGACAACAAGTACGGCTGCCGCCACTCCCTGATCGACGGCATCAACCGCGCCACCGACGTCCTCATCGGCGGCAAGACCGCCGTCGTCTGCGGCTACGGCGACGTCGGCAAGGGCTGCGCCGAGTCCCTGCGCGGCCAGGGCGCCCGTGTCCTGATCACCGAGATCGACCCGATCTGCGCCCTCCAGGCCGCGATGGACGGCTACCAGGTGGTGACCCTGGACGACGTGGTCGACACCGCCGACATCTTCATCACCACCACGGGCAACAAGGACATCATCATGGCCTCGGACATGGCCAAGATGAAGCACCAGGCCATCGTCGGCAACATCGGCCACTTCGACAACGAGATCGACATGGCCGGCCTCGCCGCCATCGACGGCATCGTCAAGGACGAGGTCAAGCCGCAGGTCCACACCTGGACCTTCCCGGACGGCAAGACCATCATCGTCCTGTCCGAGGGCCGCCTGCTGAACCTGGGCAACGCCACCGGACACCCCTCGTTCGTGATGTCCAACAGCTTCGCGAACCAGACGATCGCCCAGATCGAGCTGTTCACCAAGCCCGAGTCGTACCCGACCGACGTCTACGTCCTGCCCAAGCACCTCGACGAGAAGGTCGCCCGCCTCCACCTCGAGGCACTCGGCGCCAAGCTGACCACGCTCCGCCCGGAGCAGGCGGCCTACATCGGCGTCCCGGTCGAGGGCCCGTACAAGCCGGACCACTACCGCTACTGATCCACCCGCTCCACCTGTTCCATCCGTTCAACCCGTTGCAACTGCGAGCCGGACACCGGTCCGTCTCCGCAACTCCGTCACCCACCTCCCGGGTCGGGCCGCGCGGCACAGCCGCCGGTCCGGCCCGGGAGGGCAGAACGGTCCCAGACCCCCGCCCCGGCGGGGGTCTGTCCGTCACCGCACCGAACCCGGACACCGCCCATGCCCCGCGGCCGCTATTCGCTCCACGATCCGCACGACCACACCTTCCTCGGCGAAGAACACTTCCACTGCGCCACCGGCCCCTCCGGCTGGCGCTACGTCTCCCAACTCACCAGCCCCTCGGGTGAGCACGCGGGCTCCGTCGACCTCACCCTCGACGAACTCGGCCGCCCCATCCGGCTCCAACTCCACGCCGCGAACTGGCAGGTCCGCGGCGCCGCCCTGGACGGCGTCACCTGGGTGCGCTCGGATCCCACAGGCGAGCAAGCCCAGGAGGGCAACGTCGCCGCGCACTCCTTCACCGGGGCATCCCCCGCTTTTCTCGTCGCGACCTCACGGCTGCTGCGCCCGGCTCTCGGCGACCGGGCCACCCGCGTCCGTCTCGTCGCCTTCACACCTCCCGTTCTCGCTCCCCGCACTCTCGACCAGTCCTGGGCGCTGGTGAACAGAGAAACACACACCACTGACAGCGGCCCCCTCGTCGTGGAGAACTACCAGGTCAACGACCTTGAGACGGGTGAGCAGCACCCGGTCCACATCGCCGGCGACGTCGTCCTGGCAGCACCGGGCATCGAGCTGGAAGACCTCGAGTCACCGCCGTCGACCTTCGCCTGAGCCAAGGGTGGGGGCTGCCGGGCTCTAGGAGGGCGGCACGAAGCCGCTGCGGGAAGGCGGCGATCCGTCCCCGTCCCCGTTCTCGTCCCCGTCCCCTCCGGCCACAGGAGGAGCGGAAGAGGAAGGGGAAGAAGAAGGGGAAGGAGGAGGGGCGGGAGGAGGGGAGGACATCCCCTCCGCGCCGGCGAACACCCGCCGCGCTTCCCGCTCCCGGCGCTCCGCCACGACCCCGGCCAGATATTCGACGGCGGACATCCCCTGCGGCGACGAGCCCCCGGTCCAAGCCCTGACGTCGTCAGCCAGCCGCTCGGCCAATGGGCGCCGGACAGCAGGGTCCAACTGCTCGACGCGCAGCAAGAACTGCCGTACCGCGAGCCACAGCGCGTCCGGAACCCGCGACAGGTCGATCTCGGCGAACTGTCCGGACTGCCACTGCGGAGGAGGCGGCGGCACAGCCTGTCCCTCAACCGTGGGGACCCGCTCCCGCACCACCAGCGTCCCGGCGAACACATCCCCCAGCCGCCGCCCCCGCTCGGACACCAGCGACGCCGCACACGCCACCAGCCCGAACAGCAACTGGATCTCCACCACGCCAAGTGCCCCGCGCACCAGCGCGTGCCGGAACCGGATCGGTCCGCCGTCGTCCCGTACGACCCGCAGACCAGCCGCGATCTTCCCCACCGACCGGCCACCGGTCAGCGTCTCCACAGCGATCGGCACCCCGACGAGGATCAGCAGAAAGAGCCCCACCTGCACCGCGGCGAGCGCCGCCACGTCCAAGGACGACACAGCAGTGAGCAACGCAAGCGTCAGGGCGATGTAGACGACCCAGACCAGCACCAGATCCAGGCAGACGGCCAGCGCCCGGCTCGGCAGCCGTGCAGGACGCAGTCCGAGTACGACGGCGTCACCTGTCACCAGCTCGCTCATCGCGCACCCCCAGTTCCTTCCCCGCCGGAGACCCACCATCCGAACCACCCGTACCGCCCCAGCGGTCTCCGGTCTCAACCCCCCAGTCTTCCAGTACGACGATCTGCCAAGCTCTCTCCATGGACCTGGATGTCTTCGTCTCGGCCCACCGCGCCGAGTGGGACCGTCTGGACGAACTGCTGCGCCGCAAACGGAACCTCACGGGGGCGGAAGCCGACGAACTCGTCACGCTCTACCAGCGCGCTGCCACGCACCTCTCCCAGGTCCAGTCGAGCGCCCCCGACCCAGCCGTCACCGACCGTCTCACCCAGCTGGTCGCCCGCGCCCGCAGCACGGTCACCGGAGCGCACAACGCCTCCTGGCGCGGCCTCGCACGCTTCTTCACCACGGGCTTCCCCGCAGCTCTCTACCGCTCGCGCAACTGGTGGGTGCCGACAGCGCTCATCTCCACGGTCCTGGCTGCACTCGTCGCCTACTGGGTGGCCACTCACCCGGAGGTCCGCGCCACGATCGGAGCCCCGGAAGAGCTCCGCGAGATGACCCGGCCGGGCGGGCAGTACGAGGCGTACTACTCGAGCCACCCCGCCACTTCGTTCGCCGCTCAGGTCTGGACGAACAATGCTCAGGCCGCCGCCATCTGCCTCGTTTTCGGGACCTTTCTCGGTGTGCCGGTGCTCTGGGTGCTCTTCCAGAACGTCCTCAACCTCGGAGTCGGTCTCGGCCTCATGCAGTCGGCCGGTCGTCTCGACACCTTCCTCGGTCTGCTCCTCCCGCACGGCCTCCTGGAGCTCACGGCCGTTTTCGTGGCAGCGGGGACAGGGCTGCGACTTGGCTGGACAGTCATCGACCCAGGCCCTCGAAGCCGACGAACCGCGTTGGCCCAGGAAGGCCGCTCAGCACTGGGAATGGCCCTCGGCCTGGCACCCGTCCTGCTCGTCTCCGGCGTCATCGAAGCCTTTGTGACGCCCTCCGGCCTGCCCACCTGGGGCCGGATCCTCATCGGGATCCTGGCGGAACTGGTCTTCCTCGCCTACGTCTACGGGGTGGGACGACGAGCGGTCCGGCTGGGCGAAACCGGTGACATCGCCGTGTCGGACCGCTCCTCCGAAGCGCCGACTGCCGCATGATGTGCGCGGACAGCAGGGAACCTGCTACTGTCCTCTCCGCCCCGGAAAACCGTTGACGCGGTGCACCGTGGGCAGTAGATTCGAACAGTTGCCTAGAGTTGCACAAGCTCGGCAGCAGCAGTTAGTTTCTTCTCCGCTTCGAACCGAGAAATCCGGTCACGGAATTCTTGTGCGAGAAGCACCCCGAACTCGAGGCAGATTCGATCTGATAGAGTCGGAGAAACCGAAAGGGCAAACGTCCGGAGAGACCGGTGAAACGGTTTCGAAGGAAGCGTCCGTTCCTTGAGAACTCAACAGCGTGCCAAAAGTCAACGCCAGATATGTTGATACCCCGACCTGCCGGGTTGTTCCGGTGGGTTGAGGTTCCTTTGAAACACAACAGCGAGGACGCTGTGAACCGTGGGGATTATTCCTCCCCTGGTTCCGCTCTTCCGCGAAGCGATAAGCATTCACGGAGAGTTTGATCCTGGCTCAGGACGAACGCTGGCGGCGTGCTTAACACATGCAAGTCGAACGATGAAGCCGCTTCGGTGGTGGATTAGTGGCGAACGGGTGAGTAACACGTGGGCAATCTGCCCTGCACTTCGGGACAAGCCCTGGAAACGGGGTCTAATACCGGATATGACCACCGGCCGCATGGTCTGGTGGTGGAAAGCTCCGGCGGTGCAGGATGAGCCCGCGGCCTATCAGCTTGTTGGTGGGGTGATGGCCTACCAAGGCGACGACGGGTAGCCGGCCTGAGAGGGCGACCGGCCACACTGGGACTGAGACACGGCCCAGACTCCTACGGGAGGCAGCAGTGGGGAATATTGCACAATGGGCGCAAGCCTGATGCAGCGACGCCGCGTGAGGGATGACGGCCTTCGGGTTGTAAACCTCTTTCAGCAGGGAAGAAGCGCAAGTGACGGTACCTGCAGAAGAAGCACCGGCTAACTACGTGCCAGCAGCCGCGGTAATACGTAGGGTGCGAGCGTTGTCCGGAATTATTGGGCGTAAAGAGCTCGTAGGCGGCTTGTCGCGTCGGATGTGAAAGCCCGGGGCTTAACCCCGGGTCTGCATTCGATACGGGCAGGCTGGAGTTCGGCAGGGGAGATTGGAATTCCTGGTGTAGCGGTGAAATGCGCAGATATCAGGAGGAACACCGGTGGCGAAGGCGGATCTCTGGGCCGATACTGACGCTGAGGAGCGAAAGCGTGGGGAGCGAACAGGATTAGATACCCTGGTAGTCCACGCCGTAAACGTTGGGCACTAGGTGTGGGCGGCATTCCACGTCGTCCGTGCCGCAGCTAACGCATTAAGTGCCCCGCCTGGGGAGTACGGCCGCAAGGCTAAAACTCAAAGGAATTGACGGGGGCCCGCACAAGCGGCGGAGCATGTGGCTTAATTCGACGCAACGCGAAGAACCTTACCAAGGCTTGACATACACCGGAAAGCGCTGGAGACAGTGCCCCCCTTTGGGTCGGTGTACAGGTGGTGCATGGCTGTCGTCAGCTCGTGTCGTGAGATGTTGGGTTAAGTCCCGCAACGAGCGCAACCCTTGTCCTGTGTTGCCAGCAACACCTTCGGGTGGTTGGGGACTCACGGGAGACTGCCGGGGTCAACTCGGAGGAAGGTGGGGACGACGTCAAGTCATCATGCCCCTTATGTCTTGGGCTGCACACGTGCTACAATGGCCGGTACAATGAGCTGCGATGCCGTGAGGTGGAGCGAATCTCAAAAAGCCGGTCTCAGTTCGGATTGGGGTCTGCAACTCGACCCCATGAAGTCGGAGTCGCTAGTAATCGCAGATCAGCATTGCTGCGGTGAATACGTTCCCGGGCCTTGTACACACCGCCCGTCACGTCACGAAAGTCGGTAACACCCGAAGCCGGTGGCCCAACCCCCTTTGTGGGGAGGGAATCGTCGAAGGTGGGACTGGCGATTGGGACGAAGTCGTAACAAGGTAGCCGTACCGGAAGGTGCGGCTGGATCACCTCCTTTCTAAGGAGCATCTTTGGCCGCTTCGGCGGTCCAGAGGCCCACTGCGTCAGCGAGTGTCTGACGGTGGGTTGCTCATGGGTGGAACGTTGACTATTCGGCACGGTCAGGGTGTCTGTTAGTACTGCTTCGGCGTGGAACGCAGGTGATCTGGTCGTGTCGGGCGCGCTGTTGGGTGTCTGAGGGTGCGGCCGTTGGTGGCTGTCCTTCTGCGCCGGTCCCAGTGAACTCAGCTTGTGTGGTTGGGGTGGTGGGTGGCTGGTTGTTGTTTGAGAACTGCACAGTGGACGCGAGCATCTGTGGCCAAGTTTTTAAGGGCGCACGGTGGATGCCTTGGCACCAGGAACCGATGAAGGACGTGGGAGGCCGCGATAGGCCCCGGGGAGCTGTCAACCGAGCTGTGATCCGGGGGTGTCCGAATGGGGGAACCCGGCAGTCGTCATGGGCTGTCACCTGCCGCTGAATGTATAGGCGGTGTGGAGGGAACGCGGGGAAGTGAAACATCTCAGTACCCGTAGGAAGAGAAAACAACCGTGATTCCGGGAGTAGTGGTGAGCGAAACCGGAGGAGGCTAAACCGTATGTGTGTGATACCCGGCAGGGGTTGCGCATGCGGGGTTGTGGGACTGCGCTTCAGTCGTCTGCCGGCGGCTGGGTGAGTTAGAAACCGTGTGGATAGGCGAAGGGCATGCGAAAGGCCCGGCGTAGAGGGTAAGACCCCCGTAGCTGAAATCTGCACGGCTCGCTTGTGTTGTTCCCAAGTAGCATGGGGCCCGAGAAATCCTGTGTGAATCTGGCGGGACCACCCGTCAAGCCTAAATATTCCCTGGTGACCGATAGCGGATAGTACCGTGAGGGAATGGTGAAAAGTACCGCGGGAGCGGAGTGAAAGAGTACCTGAAACCGTGTGCCTACAAGCCGTGGGAGCGTCGCAGGCAGTGTTCGCACTGTCTGTCGTGACTGCGTGCCTTTTGAAGAATGAGCCTGCGAGTTTGCGGCATGTTGCGAGGTTAACCCGTGTGGGGGAGCCGTAGCGAAAGCGAGTCCGAAGAGGGCGTTTGAGTAGCGTGTTCAAGACCCGAAGCGGAGTGATCTAGCCATGGGCAGGGTGAAGCGGAGGTAAGACTTCGTGGAGGCCCGAACCCACCAGGGTTGAAAACCTGGGGGATGACCTGTGGTTAGGGGTGAAAGGCCAATCAAACTCCGTGATAGCTGGTTCTCCCCGAAATGCATTTAGGTGCAGCGTCGTGTGTTTCTTGCCGGAGGTAGAGCACTGGATAGGCGATGGGCCCTACCGGGTTACTGACCTTAGCCAAACTCCGAATGCCGGTAAGTGAGAGCGCGGCAGTGAGACTGTGGGGGATAAGCTCCATGGTCGAGAGGGAAACAGCCCAGAGCATCGACTAAGGCCCCTAAGCGTGTGCTAAGTGGGAAAGGATGTGGAGTCGCAGGGACAACCAGGAGGTTGGCTTAGAAGCAGCCATCCTTGAAAGAGTGCGTAATAGCTCACTGGTCAAGTGATTCCGCGCCGATAATGTAGCGGGGCTCAAGTACACCGCCGAAGTCGTGTCACTCACACAATAGCTCTAACGGGTGTGTGGGTGGGTAGGGGAGCGTCGTGTGCCGGGTGAAGCAGCCGTGGAAGCGAGTTGTGGATGGTTCACGAGTGAGAATGCAGGCATGAGTAGCGATACATGCGTGAGAAACGTGTGCGCCGATTGACTAAGGGTTCCTGGGTCAAGCTGATCTGCCCAGGGTAAGTCGGGACCTAAGGCGAGGCCGACAGGCGTAGTCGATGGAGAACCGGTTGATATTCCGGTACCCGCTATGCAGCGTCAAACATCGAATCAGGTGATGCTAAGTCCGTGAAGCCCCTTCTGCTCTTCGGAGTGGGAGTGTGGTGGAGCCGACGGTCCGAGCTTGTAGTAGGTGAGTGATGGGGTGACGCAGTGAGGTAGTCCAGCCCGGGCGATGGTTGTCCCGGGGTAAGGGTGTAGCCCGTCAGGTAGGTAAATCCGCCTGGCATAGGGGTGAGACCTGATGCCGAGCCGTTTGTGGTGAAGTGGGTGATCCTGTGCTGTCGAGAAAAGCCTCTAGCGAGTTGTGTGGCGGCCCGTACCCTAAACCGACTCAGGTGGTCTGGTAGAGAATACCGAGGCGTTCGGGTGAACTATGGTTAAGGAACTCGGCAAAATGCCCCCGTAACTTCGGGAGAAGGGGGGCCACGCCTGGTGATCCAACATGCTTGGTGAGCTGGGGGTGGCCGCAGAGACCAGCGAGAAGCGACTGTTTACTAAAAACACAGGTCCGTGCGAAGCCGTAAGGCGATGTATACGGACTGACGCCTGCCCGGTGCTGGAACGTTAAGGGGACCGGTTAGTCAGGATTCGTCCTGGTGAAGCTGAGAACTTAAGCGCCAGTAAACGGCGGTGGTAACTATAACCATCCTAAGGTAGCGAAATTCCTTGTCGGGTAAGTTCCGACCTGCACGAATGGCGTAACGACTTCTTGACTGTCTCAACCATAGGCCCGGTGAAATTGCAGTACGAGTAAAGATGCTCGTTTCGCGCAGCAGGACGGAAAGACCCCGGGACCTTTACTACAGCTTGATATTGGTGTTCGGTTCGGCTTGTGTAGGATAGGTGGGAGACTGTGAAGCGGGCACGCCAGTGTTCGTGGAGTCGTTGTTGAAATACCACTCTGGTCGTGCTGGATGTCTAACCTGGGTCCGTGATCCGGATCGGGGACAGTGTCTGGTGGGTAGTTTAACTGGGGCGGTTGCCTCCTAAAGGGTAACGGAGGCGCCCAAAGGTTCCCTCAGCCTGGTTGGTCATCAGGTGGTGAGTGTAAGTGCACAAGGGAGCTTGACTGTGAGACTGACGGGTCGAGCAGGGACGAAAGTCGGGACTAGTGATCCGGCGGTGGCTTGTGGAAGCGCCGTCGCTCAACGGATAAAAGGTACCCCGGGGATAACAGGCTGATCTTCCCCAAGAGTCCATATCGACGGGATGGTTTGGCACCTCGATGTCGGCTCGTCGCATCCTGGGGCTGGAGTCGGTCCCAAGGGTTGGGCTGTTCGCCCATTAAAGCGGTACGCGAGCTGGGTTTAGAACGTCGTGAGACAGTTCGGTCCCTATCCGCTGCGCGCGTAGGAGTCTTGAGAAGGGCTGTCCCTAGTACGAGAGGACCGGGACGGACGGACCTCTGGTGTGCCAGTTGTTCTGCCAAGGGCATGGCTGGTTGGCTACGTTCGGGAAGGATAACCGCTGAAAGCATCTAAGCGGGAAGCCTGCTTCGAGATGAGGACTCCCACCCCCTTTGAGGGGTTAAGGCTCCCTGGAGATGACGGGGTTGATAGGCCGGATCTGGAAGCCCAGTAATGGGTGGAGGTGACCGGTACTAATAGGCCGAGGGCTTGTCCATAGAGGCTCGCGTCCACTGTGTTGGTTCTGAGACAACAACCTGGTTGTTGTTTCGCCGTGTTTCGGTGGTCATAGCGTGAGGGAAACGCCCGGTTACATTCCGAACCCGGAAGCTAAGCCTTTCAGCGCCGATGGTACTGCATGCGGGAGCGTGTGGGAGAGTAGGACACCGCCGAACTTGTTTTGATGAAGGCCCTGTTGGCTGACGCCAACAGGGCCTTTTTCATGCCCAATTTTGTCTTCTTCTCTCTTCCTTCCCACCTGTCCTCCGTTCACAGACGTCCGGAGGCTTTGAGTGCAAGGTAGGCGTCGGCGAGTGCGGGAGCGAGCTGTGAGGGGGCTGCGTCAACAACCGTCACCCCCTGCTTGCGCAGCCTTTCTGCGGTCTCCCTGCGTTCGGCCTGCGTCTGAGTTGCGGCCGCTGCGCCGTATACGGCGTCGACGGTGCTCCGGCTGCGGGCCATTTCCTGAATGCGGGGATCGGATACCGCGGCAACCAGGACCGTGTGCCGCTGGGTGAGAAGCGGCAGTACGGGCACCAGCCCCTCTTCCACAGGTGCGCGGTCGAGCCCTGTCAGCAGGACCACGAGGGATCTCCGTGGGGCTGTGCGCAGAACCTTCGAGGTCATGGCGCGCAGGTCTGATTCGACGAGGGCCGGTTCAACGGGAGCCATCGCGTCCACCAGGGCGGGCAGCACTTGCCGGCCTGAGCGGCCGGTGACGCCGGCTCTGGTCACCCGATCGTGGGCCAGCAGGTCGATGCGGTCGCCGGCGCGGGAAGCCAGCGCGGCCAGCAGCAGTGCCGCGTCCATGGAGACGTCGAGCCGCGGTATGTCGCCGATACGGCCTGCGGAGGTGCGGCCGGTGTCGAGGACGAGCAGGATCCTGCGGTCCCGTTCGGGCCTCCAGGTGCGGACGGCGAGGGTGGATTGGCGGGCTGTGGCGCGCCAGTCGATGGACCGGGTGTCGTCGCCCGGCACATAGTCGCGCAGGCTGTCGAACTCGGTTCCTTCCCCGCGGGTCAGGATGCTGGTGCGGCCGTCGAGTTCCCGAAGACGTGCCAGCTTCGCGGGCAGGTGCTTGCGGCTGGGAAAGGCGGGGAGGACGCGGACCGTCCAGGGAACGTAGTGGTGGCCTTGGCGGGCGGCGAGTCCGAGCGGTCCGAACGAGCGGACGGTGATGCGTTGGGCCTTGTGGTCGCCGCGTCGGGTGGGCTGGAGCGTGGTGGTGACACGGCGCCGCTCACCGGCAGGGATGTGGAGCTCGTGCCGACCGGGTTGGGGTGCGGCATCGGGCGGCCAGCTGCTCGGGGGCCAGGCATCGCGGAGATGGGCGCGCAAGGGGCGACGGGTGGGATTGCTGATCACAAGAGAGGCGAGCACGTGTTCGCCAAGTCGAACTGAAGTATCACCGCTTCGAGTGAACAGAAGCCGATTCACTGGCGCCGCCAGCAGCAGGTCCACGACGATGGCAAGCAGCAACGGAAGTTCGACAGCGAGGAGACCGGTCCAACTGGGCAGCACGAGGCCCACGATGAGCGTTCCCAGTGCCGCTATGAGCGGTGTTCTGCCGGTGAGGGCCATGGAAGGGGTCCAGATCTCTCAGCGGGGAACCTGGGTGTGGGCCAGGATCGAGTCGAGGACGCTGTCGGCGGTGACGCCTTCCATCTCGGCCTCGGGCCGCAGTTGGATCCGGTGTCGCAGCGTGGGCAGGGCGAAGGCTTTGACGTCGTCGGGGATGACGTAGTCGCGGCCGGTGAGCCAGGCCCAGGCACGGGCTGTGGAAAGCAGAGCGGTAGCGCCTCGGGGGGAGACACCGAGGGAGAGGGAGGGGGATTCGCGAGTGGCACGGCAGATATCCACTATGTAGCCGGTGACCTCGGAAGACACCGACGTCCGGGCGACGGCTGCGCGCGCGGCTCCGATCTCGGCGGGGCCCGCGACAGGACGTACGCCCATTCCCGGAAGGTCTCGGGGATCGAAGCCTTCCGCGTGGCGAGTGAGGACATCGATCTCGGTGTCGCGTGAGGGCAGCGGGATGTTCAGCTTCAGCAGGAAGCGGTCGAGTTGTGCTTCCGGAAGCGGATAGGTGCCTTCGTACTCGACCGGGTTCTGGGTGGCGGCAACGAGAAAGGGCTCTGGGAGTGAGCGTGGCGCCCCGTCTACGGAGACCTGGTGTTCCTCCATGGCCTCCAGGAGCGAGGCCTGTGTCTTGGGTGGAGTGCGGTTGATCTCGTCGGCGAGAAGGAGGTTGGTGAAGACCGGGCCGGGCTGGAAGGAGAACTCGGCGGTGCGGGAGTCGTAGACGAGTGATCCGGTGACGTCGCTGGGCATCAGGTCCGGGGTGAACTGCACCCGCTTGGTGTCGAGTTCCAGAGCGGTGGCCAGTGTCCGTACGAGGAGGGTTTTGGCCACGCCGGGTACGCCCTCGAGCAGGACATGGCCCCGGCACAGCAGCGCGACGACGAGCCCGGTGACCGCTGCGTCCTGTCCTACGACGGCCTTGGAGATTTCCTGGCGCAGGGCTTCGAGGGCGCTGCGGGCGCTGTCAGTGGAGGGGGCGGTCACGAGGAGATGTCCTTGTCTCTCGGTGGTCGGGGCAAGTCCGAGGGGGAGGTGAGGTGCTGTTCGAGCTGATCGAGGCGATGCGCGAGTTCCAGTAGCGCGGCGTCGTCCCGGGGAGGTGGTCCGAAGAGAAGCGCTCGCAGGCCGGGCTCGTCGAGTGAAGGTCCGTCACCGAGGGGGGAGCGGCCTGATGCCTGGCCGGCCAGGGCGGGGATCAGCACCTCGGGGAGGTGGGCTTTGGTGAGGGGCACTCCGAGCAACGGCGCGAGGCGGGCGCGGGCGGCGGCGCGGAGGGCGTCGGCTGCGTGGCCGCGGTCGTTGGCCTTGCGGTAGAGGCGGGATCGGCCTTCGGTGGCCTCGGCTGCCGGAATGGTGACCGGCAGTGGTTCGGTGACGAGGGGGCCCAGGCGTCGGGCCCTCCATACGGCGGCGAGGAGGGCCGCGAGCGCGAGCTGAATGGCGGCCCATGACCAGCCGCGGGGCAGAAGATCGAAGAAGCCGCGTTCCTGGCCGTCGGCGGGAGTGGCGTCGGTGGGCAGGTACCAGAGGAGGCGTGGGCGGGAGCCCAGGAGTTGGAGGCTGAGGGAAGCATTGCCGTGGTCGGCGAGGTGCTTGTTGTGGAGGGGGTCGGCGGCGCCCAGGAGGACGGTGTCGCGGCCGGCTGACGAGGGGAGGCGCAGCAGGTTGGCGCGGCCGTCACTCAGGTAACAGCTTTCGGCGCGGTCGGCGTCGGTGGTGTAGCCGTATCCGCCGAGGTCGGTGTCGCCCGCGCGGCGGGCGACGGGGAAGTCGCAGTCCGGCGGTGTCGGCCGGACGGTGGTCCGGCCGGTGGTGCGTATGCCGTGGATGAGGGCGGCGGTTGCTGCGGGGCCGGGGGCGAGGAGGACGGTGCGGCCGGAGCGCCGGGTGGCTGCACGGATGTCGCTGAGTTGGCGCTCGGAGAGGGCGTTGGGGAAGGGAACGAGGAGGGTGGTGTCGGGTCCGGTCTGTCGGCGGGCGGCTGCGGAGGCGCTGAGGATTTTGGTGTGTACGCCACGGTCGGCGAGGAGCCTCGAGAGGGCCTTGCTGCCGTAGGGGGTGGCCGAGCGGGGGTCGAGCGAGCCGGTGTGTTCACCGGAGCGCAGGGCGGCGAGGGTTGTTCCGGCCAGGGCGAGAACTGCTGCGGCCAGGAGAAGGCCGCGGGCCCGGCGCCACAGGTGGCGTGCTGTCGGTGACGTCCACGTAGGGGCGGTTGCCGAAGGAGAGTCAGGGGCTTGCGGAGTCGGGGTGGTGGGAGCCGTGGTCGTCAAGCGGGGCCTCCGCGGTCGGCGGGGCCTGGGGAGGAGAGGGCCGTGGGCTGAGCGGGGGTGGTGTGAAGGAGGGTGTGGTCGAGGTCGCGGAGGAGGGTGTAGGCGGTCTGGTCGGCGGCTCGGCCGGCGTAGGTGACCTCGTCGAAGGTGCGCGCTGCGGCGCGGAGTTGGTCGGCTTGGCCGGTCAGGACGGTACCTGCCTCGGCGGCGGCTTCGTCGGCGGTGCGCCCCGGCCGTGGGTCGAGCAGCGCGCGTTCTTCCAGAGAGCGGACGAGGGCCCGCATCCGTTCCTGGACGGCCGCGCTCCAGTGCCCGGCGGCTGCGTGCGCCTCGGCGGCGGCTCGGTGGTCGGCTGCGTCGGCGGGGCGGTTGGTGAAGAGCGGAGTGGTGCCTGTGGTGGGTGTGGGGCGGAGATTGCCCAGGCGTATGCGGAGGGCGATGAGAAGGAGGACGAGGAGGAGTGCGAGGACGGTGAGTCCCACCCAGCCGCCGGGGGCGACTCCCGCTGCGGTGCTGAGGAGATCGGTGAGGCGGTCCCACAGCCAGTTGAGGGCGCGCTGGAAGAAGTTGGGGTCGTGCTCGTGGTATTCGGGCCGGGACAGCTCACGTTCGGCGTCGTGGCGCGCCGGAAGCCGGGGGGTGGTGACGGGGGCGCCGTTCCCGTCACCGGTCGCAGCGCGGTGGAGGGCCGCGGTGGGGCGGGCGAGGGCGCCGACGAGTCCCCCCGGCACGGCGTCAGCTTCCCGGGGCCGAGGGGCCGGGGGCCTGGTGCTCGAAGCCGGGAACGCCCGCTGCCCGGGCCAGTTCGAGGTCGAGAGCCTCGCGGCGGATGCGCTGGTCGAGGTAGAGGAGGGCGGTGATGCCCGCGCTCAAGGGGAGGGAGACGGTCGAGGCGAGGACGGAGCCGATGCCGCTGATGATCAGGGAGGTCCAGCCGGTGGCGGCGGCTGGGTCGGTGAGCGTGTCTCCGCCGCTGACGAGGGCGGAGATGGCGGTGGCCGGCACCGAGACCACGAGGGAGATGGCGATGACGAGAAGGAGGGCGAGGAGCTGAATCCCCAGGATGCGCCACCAACTGCCGCGTACGAGCTTGACTGAGCGGCGCATGGAGGCGAAGAGGCCCTGCTTCTCCAGCATCAGAGCCGGGGGTGCGAGGCAGAGCTGGACCCAGACCCAGGCGGTGAGGGCGATGCCGCCCAGCAGCCCGAAGAAGAGGAGCAGCACCGCGGGGCCGACCGAGCCGGCGACGGCCACGAGGATGCCCGGGAGCAGGCAGGCCGTGAGGACGAGGCAGACCAGGAGGGGAATGAGAATCAGCAGGCCGAACAGGCGCAGGAGCTGAGGGCGGGCGTCACGCCACGCTTCGCCGAGAGTGACCTGGCGGCCCAGGACCGCGCGGCTGACGACCACGGTGAGCAGGGCAGTGGCGATCACGCTGCCGAGCATGCCGACGACCCCGGTCACGCCGACGGTGCCGAGCGTGCCGGAGAGGGCGTTGTTCAGGTCCTCGCTGGTCGGGTTGTCGTTGTTGGCGAGGGCTTCGAGTTCGCTGGTGTCGCCGAACCAGAAGCGCAGGGTGATGACCGAGACCAGTTCGGTGAGGACGGCGACGGCCAGGGAGATGCCCAGCGCGGTGCGCCAGTGGGCGCGCATGGCGCTGACGGAGCCGTCGAGGATCTCACCGACGCCCAGCGGGCGGAGCGGTATGACGCCGGGTTTCGCGGCGGGCGGGGGCGGGGCCCAGCCGGAGTTCCAGCCGCGGGCGGGGCCGGGACCGGGGGTTGGGGCGGCTCCCCAGCCGCCGGCCGGGCCGCTCGCTCGGCCGGGATGCTGCCTGGGGACCGGGCCGCGGCCCCTTCGCAGGCGGGGGCCTTCGCCCTGGGCGCCCAGGGTCCAGCCCTGGGGCGCGGCTGGGGGCTGGTCGGCGGCCCAGTTGCGGGGGCGGTCGTCAGCGGTGGGGCGGGGTGTCTCCTCGGATGTGGTGCGCTCCGTGCCGTCGCCCTGGGCTCCCTCGTCATCCTTTCCGGGCGTGCCGGAGGGTCGGGGTTCGGGCGAGGGGGATCCGGGCGAAGCCCAGCCCGGGGAGTCGTTCACGTGAGGTCACCTCGTATGGGTAGTCCCGTGCCTGGTGGGTTGCCATCGTGCCACGGGGCGGTGCCGGGGCGGCCAGTCGGGAGCAGGCGACGCTCTTCAAGCGACCCGCGCTGAGCAGGCAGACTGGACGGATGGCTGAAGAGTGTGTGCCCGTCATCCGTTATGAGGAGTTGCCGGAGGGGCCGGTTGTCGTGCTCCTCGACCAGACGCGGCTGCCCGCGGAAGAGGCCGAGCTGGTGTGCACGGACGTGCCTGCCCTGGTGGACGCGATCTGCTCGTTGGCGGTGCGGGGCGCACCGGTGCTGGGCATCGCGGGCGGGTACGGCGTCGCGCTGGCGGCGGCGCGCGGCTTCGACGTGGCGGACGCGGCGGAGCAGTTGGCACACGCACGGCCGACGGCGGTGAATCTCGCCTACGGGGCACGGCGGGTGGAGGCCGCCTACCGGGAGGCGCTCGGTGCGGGCCGTGGGGAGGCGTACGCCGCCGCGCAGGCGCTGGCGGAGGCCAGGGCGCTGCACCGGGAGGACGCGGAGGCGAGCGACCGGATGGCGGAGCACGGGAGTGTGCTGCTGGCGGAGCTGGTGCCCGGCGGTGGGATGCGGGTGCTGACGCACTGCAACACCGGGCGGCTGGTCTCGGGCGGGAACGGCACGGCGCTGGCAGTGCTCAAGGCGGTGCACCGGGCCGGGGAGCTGCGGCGGCTGTGGGTGGGGGAGACGCGGCCGCTGTTGCAGGGGGCGCGGCTGACGGCGTACGAGGCGGCCGAAGCGGGAATGGCGTACAGCGTGCTCGCGGACGGCGCGGCGGGGTCGCTGTTCGCGGCCGGTGAGGTGGATGCGGTGGTGGTGGGGGCCGACCGGATCGCGGCGGACGGTTCGGTGGCGAACAAGGTCGGGACGTATTCGCTGGCTGTGCTGGCCGGGCACCATGGGGTGCCGTTCGTGGTGGTGGCTCCGGTGACGACGATCGACCTGGACACGGCGTCGGGCAGCGAGATCGAGGTGGAGCAGCGGGCGGCGTACGAGGTGACGGAGGGGCCCTGGGCGAGACCACTGGGTCTCGGGGCGGGCCCTGGTGGTGGCCCGGGCGTGGGCCCGGCGCTGGCTCCGGTGGGGGCGCACGCCTACAATCCTGCGTTCGATGTGACGCCGTCCGCGCTGGTCACTGCCGTGGTGACGGATGAGGGAGTGGCCTCTCCGGTGACGCCCGAAGGGATCGCGGAACTGTGTTCCACATCACGCATGAGGGCGTCGCGGTCGGCTGATGGGATGATGAAGTCATGAAGGGACGCGTCCTTGTCGTCGATGACGACACCGCACTGGCAGAGATGCTCGGCATTGTGCTGCGCGGAGAAGGCTTTGAACCGTCGTTCGTCGCGGACGGCGACAAGGCGCTTGCCGCCTTTCGGGAGACCAAGCCGGACCTGGTGCTGCTCGACCTGATGCTGCCGGGGAGGGACGGCATCGAGGTGTGCCGCCTGATCCGCGCGGAGTCCGGGGTGCCGGTGGTCATGCTCACAGCCAAGAGCGACACGGTTGATGTGGTGGTCGGGCTGGAGTCGGGGGCTGACGACTACATCGTCAAGCCGTTCAAGCCGAAGGAACTGGTGGCACGGATCAGGGCTCGGCTGCGCCGGTCCGAGGAGCCGGCGCCCGAGCAGCTGGCCATCGGCGATCTGGTGATCGATGTGGCCGGGCACTCGGTCAAGCGGGACGGGCAGTCCATAGCACTGACCCCGCTTGAATTCGATCTTCTCGTGGCGCTGGCGCGCAAGCCGTGGCAGGTCTTCACCCGTGAGGTCCTGCTTGAGCAGGTGTGGGGCTATCGGCATGCCGCGGACACCCGCCTGGTGAACGTCCATGTGCAGCGGCTGCGCTCCAAGGTGGAGAAGGACCCGGAGCGGCCGGAGATCGTGGTGACCGTGCGCGGCGTCGGTTACAAGGCCGGGCCCAGCTGAGATGACCCGTAACACCGCACCGCATCGCGCCGGTGGGGGTCGGAGCGCGGGCCGCGAGTCCGATATATCCAAATTCGGACGTCTGTGGCGAAGTGGCGTCCTTTTCTCCGACGGCCTCCTCCCCGAGGGCGCGACCGGTCCCGGTGCGCGCCCCATGGTGCGTTTCTTTGTGCGGTGGGTACGCAGGCCGCTGCTGCCGGTGATGCGGCTGTGGCGGCGCAACATCCAGCTCCGGGTGGTGGTGGCCACTCTGCTGCTCTCCCTCGCGGTCGTACTGCTGCTGGGGCTCGTGGTCATCGGGCAGGTCCGCAACGGCCTGCTGGAGGCCAAGGAGCAGACCGCGCAGAGCCAGGCCTCGGGAGGGTTCGCCGCGGCAGAGCGGATGGCCGACAGCGCGGAGAGCGGGCCCAGCGGCGAGGACGGCATCCGCGGCAGCAGGAGCGCCCAGAACTCGGGCACCTGGCTGAACAACCTGGTCGAGCAGCTCGCCAGCAGCGGCCAGGGCGTCTATTCGGTGGTGGCGCTCGGCTCCGAGAACAGCGAGTCGCCGTTCCTGGGCAACAGCAGCCTGACCACGCGCGGGCCCCGCTTCTCCGGTGACATCCGCCCGGAGGAGAGCGTCCCCGCGGACCTGCGCAAGGCCCTGGACGACGAGCCGGGGCCGCACCGCCGCTACGCGCGGGTCTACCGGCAGGACCACAGCAGCGACCCGGCGCTGATCGTCGGAAAGCGACTCAACGACGCGCGCGGCAATCCCTACCAGCTCTACTACGTCTTCCCCTTCACCCAGGAGGAGGAGTCGCTGAACCTGGTCAAGGGCACGCTGGCGACGGCCGGAGTGTTCGTCGTGGTGCTGCTGGGTGCGATCGCGTGGCTGGTCGTGCGGCAGGTGGTGACGCCCGTACGGATGGCGGCCGGAATCTCAGAGCGGTTGGCGGCCGGGCGGCTCCAGGAGCGGATGAAGGTCACCGGCGAGGACGACATCGCCCGTTTGGGGGAGTCCTTCAACAAGATGGCCCAGAACCTCCAGGGCAAGATCCAGCAGCTGGAGGAGCTGTCCCGGATGCAGCGCCGCTTCGTCTCGGATGTCTCGCACGAGCTGCGGACGCCGCTGACGACGGTGCGCATGGCCGCCGACGTGATCCACGAGGCGCGTGAGGACTTCGATCCGGCGACCGCGCGCTCGGCCGAACTGCTGCTCGGACAGCTCGACAGGTTCGAATCGCTGCTGGCCGACCTGCTGGAGATCAGCAGGTTCGACGCGGGCGCCGCCAATCTGGAGGCCGGCCCGGTGGATCTGCGCGATGTGGTCCACCGCGTGGTCGAGGGCTGTGAGCCGCTCGCCGAGCGCAAGGGCGGCAGGATTCTGGTACGGGGCGACGAGCAGCCCGTGATCGCGGAGGTGGACGGCCGCAGGATCGAGCGGGTGCTGCGCAACCTGGTCGACAACGCCGTCGAGCACGGCGAGGGCCGCGACGTCGTCGTTCGGCTGGCGACCGGGGGCGGCGCGGTGGCGGTGGCCGTACGGGACTACGGTGTCGGCCTCAAGGAGGGCGAGGCGGAGCGCGTCTTCAACCGCTTCTGGCGCGCCGACCCGGCGCGGGCCCGTACCACCGGCGGCACGGGGCTCGGGCTTTCGATCGCGTTGGAGGACGCACGGCTGCACGGCGGCTGGCTGCGGGCCTGGGGTGCGCCGGGAGACGGTTCGCAGTTCCTGCTCGTCCTGCCCTGCACGGCCGGAGAGCCGCTGCGTGGGTCGCCGCTGCGGCTGGAGCCGGAGGACTCGCGCAGAAAGCGGCAGCGAGCGCGCGAGCGGCAGCGGCCGGCCGCCGCGCCGGTGGGCGCCGAGCCGGTGCCGGCCGGACGGACCGGCGAGGGCGTACGGAACGACGAGCGAGTCGGACGGTCCGGAGAGGAGCGCGGATGACGGCCGCCGACGGGCGCACGAAGCGCGGGGGTGGCGCACGGCGGCGCCGCGCGCTGTTGGTGCTCGCCACGTGCGGAGCGCTGCTGGCCGGCTGCGCGTCGATGCCGGACGGGGGCAAGGTCAAGCACGTCAGCTCCTCGCACGGCAACCAGGGCGACTCACAGGTGCGCGTCAACGGCGTCAGCCCGCAGAAGGGGCAGGTGCCGACCCAGATCGTGCGGGGCTTCCTGGAGGCGATCACCAGCGACGAGGCCAACTTTCCGACCGCCCGCGAATATCTGACCCGTCACCTGGCGCGCCGGTGGGACCCCTTCGCGTCGACGACGGTGCTCTCGGACGGGCCGAGCGCCGCCAAGGCACCGCGGCACAGCAGGCGCGCCGAGGACGGCTACTCCGTCGAGGTCTCCGGCGCCCGGATGGCCGAGGTGGACGACAAGCACGCCTACTCGCCCTCCAAGGGCGACTACAGCGAGGTCTTCCACCTGGTCAAGGTGGACGGCGAGTGGCGTATCGACGAGATGCCGGACGGCCTGGTCCTCGGTGAGTCCGACTTCCAGCGCATCTACCGCCCCATCAATACGTACTACTACGCGGAGCTCGGCCCGGACGCGGAGTCGATCACGGACGGACAGAACGTGCTCGTAGCAGATCCCGTCTATCTGCGTCGGCGCATCGATCCGGTCACCAAAACGGTCTCCGCGCTGCTCCAGGGGCCGTCCGGCTGGCTCGACCCCGTGGTCGCCTCCGCGTTCCCGCGCGGCACCCGACTGGCGCCCAAACAGCACCTGTCGGTGGACGACTCGGGGGTGCTGCGGGTACGGCTGAACGCCCGGGGAGCCAAGGCCGGGGGCAAGCGCTGCGTGCGCATGGCGGCGCAGTTGCTGTACTCGGTCCAGGACCAGGCTTCGGCGAAGGTCGGCAAGGTCGAACTGGCCGGCCCCGACAACCACGACATGTGCGCACAGACGCGCGAACAGGTCACCGCCTTCCAGCCCGGTCGGCTCAACGGCAGCGCGAAGAGGGCGTACTTCATCGACGAGAACCACCGGGTCGCCGCCTTCCAGCGCAAGAACGAGTCACCGCGCCCGGTCCTGGGACCGCTGGGCAGCGGACAGGTGGAGATGGGCGCCGTCGCCGTCAACCGCATCGAGAGCGAGGGTGCCGCGGTGACGCGCGGCCGGCGCGGACTGTATGTCGCCTCCCTGGACGGAGGCAGCGCGAACACCACGCTGGGCGACCCGGCCCTCGTCAGCAAGGCCAAACGGGAGAACGACAGGCTGACGGCGCCCAGCTGGGACGGGCTCGGTGACCTGTGGGTCGCCGACCGCGACCCGGACAACCCGCGGTTGCTGCGGCTGCGCACCGGCAAGGAGCGGCCCGACGAGGTACAGGTGCCGGATCTGGGCAAGGACGAGCGCATCGAGTCGCTGCGGATCTCCTCCGACGGGGTGCGGATCGCGCTGCGCGTGCGGGGGCGTGACGGGCACACCACGCTCCAGCTCGGCCGCGTGGTACGCGGTGGCACGGTGAAGAAGCCCGTGGTGACGGTGGAGCAGCTCCGGCCGGTGGCACCTCAGTTGGTGGACGTCTCGGCGGCATCCTGGGCGGGCGGCAGCCGGCTCGTGGTGGTGGGCCGGGAGTCCGGAAGCGTCCAGCAGCTGCTGTACATGGAGACCGACGGCTCCGTCTCGGACCAGCCGACGCTGCCCGGGATCACCGATGTGACCGGGGTCGCCGCCTCGGAGGACGAGAGCAAGCCGCTGCTCGCCGACTCCGAGGACGGGATCGTACGGCTGCCGCCCGACGCGACCTGGAAGATGCTGACGGACAAGGGCTCGGCCCCCGCCTACCCGGGCTGACCCGGCAGGCTCTGAGCCGGGGTGGCGGCCAGGCGCCGCTGAGCTGCGGCAATTCCCCGCCCGGGCTCGGGGGGCCGAGCCGGGGCGGCCCCGGTCGGGAAGTTATCCACAGGGCTGGTGGCCGTCGGCGCCGGATGCCAGAGTGGGGTCATGCCGAAGTCCTGGCAGGGACTTCGGCGGGAAATCGCAGGTCTGGTGCTGCCCATGGGGTGTGCCGGTTGCGGTCGTCCGCTCGAGCGGGACCGCTTGTGCGACGAGTGCAGCAGCGTGCTGAATGGCGCGGTGCCGCGGCGGGTGTGGCCCTCGCGCGTACCGTCCGGACTGCCTCGGGTGTACGGAGCGCTCACGTACACCGACGAGGCCAGAGCCGCGCTGCTCGCTCACAAGGAGCGCGGTGCCCTCGGGCTGGCCGCGCCGCTGGGAGCGGTGCTCGCGGGCGCCGTTCTGCTGGCCTCGCACGCGCCGGAGACCCTCGCGCCTGCCTCCGTGCCCACCGCCCCCGCTCGGCGCGGGCCGCCCTCCCGGGACGGCGGCCCGTCCCCACGGCGCCGGGCGCCGGTCACCCTCGTGCCGGTGCCCTCCATGCGCCGGGCAGTCGCGGGGCGGGGGCACGACCCGGTGCGGCGCATGGCGCGGGAGGCCGCGCGGGTGCTCAGAGGGGAGGGCATGGCGGTGCGGGTGCTGCCCGTGCTGCGCCAACGACGCAGGGTCGTCGACCAGTCGGGGCTGACGGCGGCGCAGCGGACCGCGAATCTTGCCGGAGCCCTGGAGATCGTGCCAGGCGGCGCGCGGCTGCTGGATGCGGGCCGGGTCGTACTGGTGGACGATGTGATGACAACAGGAGCGTCGCTCGCTGAGGCGGCGCGGGCGTTGGGAGGAGTGACCTCGGCCGCGGTGCTCGCGGTCCGCTCGGACGGGTGAACCCGGTATGCGGAAAGTTGCCCCGGGTGACCGGGCGGAACTATCGGATCGCCGGCATCGTTGCTGGTGGTACCAGGGATGACTCCTCTGTTCGGAGGTACGTGCCGGTAGGGGGTGCCGCGCCTCCCCCACTGGAGGTACGTTCGGATTGGGTGGCGATCTCCCCTCAGGGGGAGAAGGAGGTGAAACTCGCAAGCCGACCTCGAGCCGGAGAGCCAACGGCGTGAGGGCCGAGCCTCCGGCGTCAGTGCACCAAGGACGGTCAGCACTGGATGTGGGACCGTCCGGGAACGGAGTTCTGCGTGGACATCGTCGTCAAGGGCCGAAAGACAGAGGTGCCCGACCGGTTCCGCAAGCACGTGGCCGAGAAGCTGGAGAAGGTTCATAAACTCGACGGCAAGGTGATCAACCTCGAGGTCGAGGTGGCCAAGGAGCACAATCCCCGGCAGGCCGACCGTTCCGACAGGGTGGAGATCACCCTGCGTACGCGCGGACCGGTCATTCGTGCGGAGGCAGCGGCCTCCGACCCGTATGCGGCGCTCGACCTGGCCACCAGCAAGCTGGAGGCCCGGCTGCGGAAGCAGGCCGACAAGCGCCGCGTCCACCGCGGTGGAGCCCGCACACCGATGAGTGTGGCGGCCGCAACCGCCCACCTCGCGTCGGAACTCAACGGAGAACTCGACGCGGCCGCCGGATCGGTGGCCGCTCCCCCCGAGGCCGACGGCCAGCCCGTGGTCACCCGGATGGGGCCGCTGGAGGTGCGGGGCGAAGGGCCGCTGGTGGTCCGCGAGAAGACGCACGCGGCCGCACCCATGACGCTGGACCAGGCGCTCTACGAGATGGAGTTGATCGGCCACGACTTCTATCTGTTCGTCGACTCCGAGACCAAGCAGCCGAGTGTCGTCTACCGGCGGCACGGCTACGACTACGGCGTGATTCATCTGGAGCCGGACCCGTTCGTCCAGGAGCCGCCACACGGAGCGGGCGGAGCGCTGGGCGGCTGACGCGGAACGGGCAGCAGCCCAGCACGGGCCCGGCGCACCCCTGTGCGCCACAGGCTTGATGTTCGCGCCCCCGGCCGGTCTCGAAACCCGGCCGGGGGCGTCGGCATGAGTAACATCAAGACCCACGCCAATCGCCTTTGGCCGTAGCGGGGTTGGTGGGAGACCAGGGTGCAGGGGGAGGAACGATGGTGGACAGCTTCGGGCCCGTGATGCCCATGCCCGACGCACACCCGGGCCCGGGCGCTGAGGAGGAGCCGCGCGAGCGGGAACGGCGGCAGGAGCCGATCAGGGTGCTGGTCGTCGACGACCACGCGCTCTTCCGGCGCGGGCTGGAGATCGTCCTGGCCCAGGAGGAGGACATCCAGGTCGTCGGGGAGGCCGGGGACGGGGCCGAGGCGGTGGACAAGGCGGCGGACCTGCTGCCGGACATCGTGCTGATGGATGTCCGGATGCCGAAGCGCGGCGGGATCGAGGCGTGCACGTCCATCAAGGAGGTGGCCCCCAGCGCGAAGATCATCATGCTGACGATCAGCGACGAGGAGGCCGACCTCTACGACGCCATCAAGGCGGGCGCCACCGGATATCTGCTCAAGGAGATCTCCACGGACGAGGTCTCCACGGCGATCCGCGCGGTGGCCGACGGGCAGTCGCAGATCAGCCCGTCCATGGCGGCGAAGCTGCTCACCGAGTTCAAGTCCATGATCCAGCGCACCGACGAGAGCAAACTGGTGCCCGCGCCCAAGCTCACCGACCGGGAGCTGGAAGTGCTCAAGCTGGTGGCCACGGGCATGAACAACCGCGACATCGCCAAAGAGCTGTTCATCAGTGAGAACACCGTGAAGAACCACGTGCGCAACATCCTGGAGAAGCTCCAGCTCCACTCCAGGATGGAGGCGGTGGTCTACGCGATGCGGGAGAAGATCCTCGAAATCCGCTGAGCCGGACCGGTCACAAGCCCAGGGCGTCCAGAGTCACAAGCCCAGGGCGTCCAGAGCGGCCCGCAGCCGGGGGCGCAGTTCCTCGGGGGCGCAGCGCTCCACCCGCACCGCGTCGCAGCCCACCCACTCCGCGGCCTCGCACAGCGCCCGTGCCATCGGTTCCACGGCCTTGGCGCTGTCCAGTGAGAGCTGGCGGGCCACCAGTGTGGTCCCCTCCCTGGCCGGGTCGACGCGGCCCACCAGCTTGCCGCCCGCCAGCAAGGGCATCGCGAAGTAGCCGTGCACCCGCTTCGGCTTGGGGACGTACGCCTCCAGGCGGTGCGTGAAGCCGAAGAGGCGCTCGGTGCGGGGCCGGTCCCAGATGAGGGAGTCGAAGGGGGAGAGCAGCGTGGTGCGGTGCCGCCCGCGCGGGGTGCTCTCCAGCGCCGCCGGGTCGGCCCAGCCGGTCCTGGGCCAGCCTCGCACCTCGACCGGGACCAGTCCGGTGTCCGGCAGCACCGCTTCGACCTGCTCGCCCTTGAGCCGGTGGTAGTCGGCCAGGTCGGCGCGGGTGGCGACGCCCAGCGCCGAGCCCGCCTGCGCCACCAGGCGGCGGAGGCATTCGTGGTCGTCCAGGGTGTCGTGCAGCAGCGCCTCGGGGACGGCGCGCTCAGCAAGGTCGTAGACGCGTTTCCAGCCGCGCCGCTCGGTGACCACCACCTCGCCGATGTCCAGCAGCCACTCCACCGCGATCTTGCTCTCGGACCAGTCCCACCACTCCCCACCGTTGCGGCCGCCCCCGAGCTCCGCGGTGGTCAGCGGCCCCTCGGCGGCGAGCCGGTCGCGGACGGCGGCGCAGGAGCCCTCGCGGTCCTTCATCTGGTGCCAGCGGTGGCCCCGGGCGCGGAAGGCGCGGCGGCGGAAGGCGAAGTGCGGCCACTCCTCGATGGGGAGCACGCAGGCGGCGTGCGACCAGTATTCGAAGCTGTGCGCGTCCGTCCAGTACGCCGACTCCACCGCCCGCCGTCCCACCGGCCCCAGCCGGGCGTAGGGCACCAGTTCGTGCGACCGGGCCAGCACCGAGATGGTGTCCAGCTGTACGGCGCCCAGCCGACGCAGCATTCCGCGCACTCCGGCCCGCCGGTCAGGGGCGCCCAGCAGCCCCTGGGCCCGCAGGGCGATCCGCCGGGCCTCGTCGGCGGAGAGGGAGATCCGCGGCGTGGGGGAGGAGCCGGCGGTCGGAACGGTGGTGGTCGGCAGGCCAGTCGTCATGCGGCCCACCATAAGTGCGGTCACTGACAGCCGACTTCCCCGGCGCCAGGCCCTCGACGGCAGATGTCAGGCCCTCGACGGCAGATAGGGCGTCTCCAGCCCGTATCCCCAGTCCGAGGGGAGCAGCGCGGCGATACGGGCGTCGCGCCGTGTCCCCCTGTGCACGATGCGTGCCCGCTGGATACCCTCGTCCACGAAGCCGAGCCGCAGCGCCACGGCGTGCGAGCCCGCGTTCTCGACCTGGGCCACCCACTCCAGGCGCTCCACACCCAGCGCGGTGAAGGCCCACTCGACGACCGCGCGCCCGGCCTCGGCCGTATAGCCCTTGCGGCGGTGGGCGCGGGCCGTCCAGAAGCCCAGTTCGGCCTGGCGTTCGGCGGTGCGCAGCAGCTCGAGCCGGACCAGGCCCATGGAGCCGACCAGCTCGCCGCCGTGGGTGAAGAGGCCGAAGTTGTACATGGTGTCGTCCCGCCAGCCTGCCGGGCACGTGGTCCGGACGAACTCCTCGGCGTCCTTGCGCGTGTAGGGCTCGGGCACCGGGACGTAGCGCTGGATGTCCGGATCGTCACATGCTTCGGCCAGTGCTGCCTCGTCCCGCTCCTCGAAGGGGCGCAGCACGAGCCGCTCGGTGTGCAGTGTGATGGGTTCCATAGCCTGATTGTGCCGACGGGCTCTCCGGCACCTTCGGGGGCTCCGGCACGTTGGGGGTACAGGGGCAGTCGTCCCTCGCATACGATGGCCGGTGCGGTAATGGCCCTCGGCAAGGAGAGGACCTCGGTGATCACTCGCCGGATCCGGTGATCTACGCCGAATCCGCAGCCACCATCCGCACTGACCGTGCAGACCGTGCCAGGCCCGACCGGCAAGGAGCCACCCTAAGTGTCCGTCTTCGGCAAGCTCATGCGTGCAGGTGAAGGGAAGATCCTGCGCAAGCTGGACCGCATCGCGCGGCAGGTGAATTCCATCGAAGAGGACTTCGTCGACCTGTCGGACGCCGAGCTGCGGGCACTCACGGACGAGTACAAGGAGCGGTACGCCGACGGCGAGAGCCTGGACGACCTGATGCCGGAGGCCTTCGCGACCGTTCGCGAGGCCGCCAAGCGGGTGCTGGGGGAGCGGCACTACGACGTGCAGCTGATGGGTGGCGCGGCGCTGCACCTCGGGTACGTCGCCGAGATGAAGACCGGTGAGGGCAAGACGCTGGTGGGCACCCTGCCGGCGTATCTGAACGCGCTGTCCGGGGACGGCGTGCACATCGTCACGGTCAACGACTACCTGGCACAGCGCGACTCCGAGTGGATGGGCCGCGTGCACCGCTTCCTCGGACTGTCGGTCGGCTGCATCGTCGCCAACATGACCCCGGCCGAGCGCCGCGAGCAGTACGCGTGCGACATCACCTACGGCACCAACAACGAGTTCGGATTCGACTATCTGCGCGACAACATGGCGTGGTCGAAGGACGAACTGGTCCAGCGGGGCCACAACTTCGCCATCGTCGACGAGGTGGACTCCATCCTCATCGACGAGGCCCGTACGCCGCTGATCATCTCCGGCCCCGCCGACCAGGCCACGAAGTGGTACAGCGACTTCGCGAAGCTGGTCAAGCGCCTGGAGAAGGGCGAGCCCGGTGACCCGCGCACCCAGAAGCCGGAGACGGGCGACTACGAGGTCGACGAGAAGAAGCGCACGGTCGCCATCCACGAGTCCGGCGTCGCCAAGGTCGAGGACTGGCTGGGCATCGACAACCTCTACGAGTCGGTCAACACCCCGCTGGTCGGCTACCTCAACAACGCGATCAAGGCCAAGGAGCTCTACAAGAACGACAAGGACTACGTCGTTCTCGACGGCGAGGTCATGATCGTCGACGAGCACACCGGCCGTATCCTCGCCGGCCGCCGCTACAACGAGGGCATGCACCAGGCGATCGAGGCCAAGGAGGGGGTGGAGATCAAGGACGAGAACCAGACGCTCGCCACGATCACCCTCCAGAACTTCTTCCGCCTCTACAACACCCTCTCCGGCATGACCGGTACGGCGATGACCGAGGCCGCCGAGTTCCACCAGATCTACAAGCTCGGCGTCGTCCCCATCCCGACCAACCGGCCGCTGGCCCGCAAGGACCAGGCCGACCTGATCTACCGCACCGAGGTCGCCAAGTTCGACGCCGTCGTCGACGACATCGTCGAGAAGCACGAGCAGGGCCAGCCGATCCTGGTCGGCACCACCTCGGTGGAGAAGTCGGAGTACCTCTCCAAGCAGCTCACCAAGCGCGGCGTACCGCACCAGGTGCTCAACGCGAAGAACCACGAGCGCGAGGCGCTGATCGTCGCCGAGGCGGGCCGCAAGGGCGCCGTCACGGTCGCCACGAACATGGCGGGCCGCGGTACGGACATCAAGCTCGGCGGCAACGCCGAGGGCATGGCCGAGAACGAGCTGCGCGAGCGCGGACTGGACCCGAACGAGCACCCGGAGGAGTGGGCGGCCGCGCTGCCCGCCGCGCTGGAGAAGGCCGAGAAGTCGGTGAAGTCCGCCGTCGACGAGGTCAAGGAGCTGGGCGGCCTCTACGTGCTGGGCACCGAGCGCCACGAGTCCCGCCGGATCGACAACCAGCTGCGCGGCCGCTCCGGCCGACAGGGCGACCCGGGCGAGTCCCGCTTCTACCTGTCGCTGGGCGACGACCTGATGCGGCTGTTCAAGGCGCAGATGGTCGAGCGCGTGATGTCGATGGCTAACGTGCCCGACGACGTCCCGATCGAGAACAAGATGGTGACCCGCGCCATCGCCTCCGCGCAGTCCCAGGTCGAGCAGCAGAACTTCGAGATCCGCAAGAACGTCCTCAAGTACGACGAGGTGCTCAACCGGCAGCGCGAGGTCATCTACGGCGAGCGCCGCCGCGTCCTGGAGGGTGAGGACCTGCACGAGCAGGTGCGGCACTTCATGGACGACACGATCGAGGCCTACGTCCAGGCCGAGACCGTCGAGGGCTTCGCCGAGGAGTGGGACCTGGAGCGGCTGTGGGGCGCCTTCAAGCAGCTCTACCCGGTGCAGGTGACCATCGAGGAGCTGGAGGACGCCGCGGGCGACCGCGAGGGGCTGACGGCCGACTTCATCGTCGACGCCATCAAGGACGACATCCACGAGCAGTACGACAAGCGCGAGAAGGAGCTCGGCTCCGAGATCATGCGTGAGCTGGAGCGGCGCGTGGTGCTGTCGGTGCTGGACCGCAAGTGGCGCGAGCACCTCTACGAGATGGACTACCTCCAGGAGGGCATCGGCCTGCGCGCGATGGCCCAGAAGGACCCGCTGGTCGAGTACCAGCGGGAGGGCTACGACATGTTCCAGGCCATGATGGACGGCATCAAGGAGGAGTCCGTCGGCTATCTGTTCAACCTGGAGGTCCAGGTCGAGCAGCAGGTCGAGGAGGTGCCGGTGGAGGAGGCGGCCCCGGCGCCCTCCCTGGAGAAGGAGGGCCCGAGCGACGCGGTGCCCGCCGGCGCGGCGCCGGCCATCCATGCGAAGGGGCTGGACCAGCCGCAGCGGCCCGACCGGCTGCACTTCTCCGCTCCCACGGCGGAGGGCGGTGTGGTCGAGCGGGATCTCGACACCAGCGCTCCCGCGGAGGGCGCCGACAACGGTCCGGTCCGATCGCCCGCTGATGGTCTTACCCGGGCGGAGCGGCGGAAGGCGCAGAAGGGGCGTAAGAAGCGGAAGTAGCGCCGCGAGGTGTGGCTGGGGCCGGGCACTTGGTGCCCGGCCCCCTTGCGTTCGGGGGGATCTCTGCTGCGACCTGCGACCCCTCGCGGGGGCTGGGGAGGGGGTGCCCCTTCCTGATGTCCGCAGGCTGCCGCTGTGATGTGGCTGGTCGCGCAGTTCCCCGCGCCCCTTCGGGGCGCGCCCTCACGGGCTGACGTCCAGTTCGATGGCTGTGCAGCGCCAGCGGTTGTCGGGGCACCATTCCAGGCGGAAGGCCATGGCTCGCTGGTGGGCGCCGGTGGAGATGCGGGCGAAGGCCTCGATGACACCGGACCGGGGCTGGGTGCCGCGGGCCACGAGTACGGCGGGGGCCGTGCGGTCCGCGCCCCGGGGGCGGAGCGGGGCCAGCGGCGCGAGCGCTGTGAGGCGGTCGTAGGCCGGGCCCCTGGCGTACGCGAGGAGCGTGTGGACGGGGCTCTGGCCGCTGAGCACCAACAGCAGGCGGTGTGCGAACCAGAACGGGGGCCGGCGCTCGCGGGCGCGTTGCGCGGCGGCGCGCAGTGCCGCGTCCGCGGGGCGGCGGTTGTCGCGCCGGGTCGGGGGCCGGGACGGCGCGGTGCGCGGGGTGCGCCTGCGCGGCTGGCGTCCGGATGCCGACTCGGAGACGGGCGTCGTCATGGGTCCCCCGTGGAGGTGTGCCGGGCCCGGACAGATCGATACCGGGCGGTAACTGGCTGGACGGCAACGGTTGTAGCGGCGCGGCGCTGCGTGCCGCAATGTGCGGGGGTGGGTGGGTCAGGGGGCCGGGAAAGTTCCCCTATCTGGGCGAGACGGGCGCTGTGTGTTGCCGTCGCGCGATCTCTACCTGCGGGTTTGCGCGGCCGCTGGGGAGGGCGGCGCGGGCGGTGGGCCCGTATGCTGACGGGGCATACGGTCCCCGGCGATACACGAAAGCGGCAGCCCATGCGTGTCTATGTCCCCCTGACCCTGCCCGCACTGAGCGAGGCACACGGCGCGGGCGAGCTGGGGCCGGCGCCCGTCGAGGCGTACGCGGTCACCTCCGGGCTGCGCGAGTGGTGGGGTGCGGAGGACGAGGAAGAGCTGGAGTACGCGGCGCTGCGGCAGGCGGCGGCCGCCTCCCTGCGACTGCTGGCCGAGCAGTACGAGGCCGCGCGGCGGCGGGTGGTCGTGGTGGCCGAGGCCCCCGACGCGACCGTCACCGTTGCGGAGGAGGAGACCGGAGACGACGAGAGCGCTGTCGGCCGGGTGCGGCTGAGCGCCGCCGTCCCGCTGACCAAGGCGGCCGCGGTCCATCTCGACGCCGAGGACGCGGTCGAGGATGTGACGGCGGCCCTCGGCGCGCTGTCCGCGGCCCTGAGCGGGGATGAGAAGGCGCAGCGGGTCGTGGAGCGTGCCGACGACCACGAACTGCTGTGGTTCGCGACTCAGGAGATCCCCGCTCTGGTCGGCTGACCAGCGGTTTCTCTCCGTCTTCCGGTCCGGGGCCGGTGAAAACGCCTGTCGCGTTGTCAGTGCCTGCCCCTACGGTCTTGTGCATGGTCCTCGGGCGAAAACAGGAGTCCGCACACATCGTGTGGGACTGGAACGGCACACTTCTCCACGACATCCACACCGTCCTCGAAGCCACGAACGCGGCGTTCGACGAGCTCGGTCTTCCGGCCATCACGCTGGAGAGATACCGGGAGCTGTACTGCGTTCCGGTGCCGCGTTTCTACGAGCGGCTGATCGGCCGGGCGCCCACCCGGAGCGAGTGGCTGATCATGGACGAGACCTTCCACCGGCACTACTGGGCCCGGATCGGCGACGCGGGCCTGGCCGAGGGCGCCGCCGAGCTGCTGGCGGCGCGGAAGGCGGCGGGCCACACCCAGTCGCTGTGCTCGCTGGCCCCGCATGAGCGGCTGCTGCCGCTGCTGCGTACGTATGGCATCGACGGGCACTTCGTACGCGTGGACGGCTCGGTGGGTCCTTCCGGTGGCGGCAAGGCGGCCCAGATGGTGCGGCACCTTTCAGCGCTCGCCGGAGTCGAGCCCGGCCGGACGGTGGTGATCGGTGACGCCGTGGACGATGCCCTGGCGGCCGCGCACGCGGGCGCCGGAGCGGTGCTGTTCACCGGCGGCTCCCACAGCAGGACCAGCCTGGAGGAGGCCGGGGTCCCCGTGGTCGACACCCTGCACGAGGCCGTGGAGACGGCGGAGCGACTGGCGGCACGAGCGGATGGGGAGGCGGCCGGGACGGAGGCGGCCGCCGCCGAGGCGTAGCGGACGGTACGGGGGCGGGTGCCGGGAAACGAAATGGGTCAGGCGCCGGGCTGCTCCGGGGGGAGTGTGTCAGAGGTCTCCAGCCCGGCGGCCCCGGGCTGGAACCGTACGGGGTGCCGGTACCGTCTGTGTCGACGTGCCCCCTGATCGCCGCTTTGCCGAGAGTTTCCCCGGCCCTTCCCCGACTGGCCGGATCGGCGAAGATGATCTAGGTGCGCTCGCTTTCTGTACAAATGAGGCCCATGACGCGCCGGTGCCCATGGGCGATAGCCTTACCTACGTGATCAGCGCGATATCCACCGGAGGATCCGCCCTCGGGCGCCCCTCCGTACAGCGCCCCCCGCAGGACCGCGGGCGGGGCGCCGCTGGTCGTCTCTCCCGGCACAGCGGCGGACCCGAGCCGACACCCCGCGCCATTCCGGTGCCGTGCCTTCATTTTCCCGACGTCACGCAACGGCGCGCGACAGGAGCCAGAGGACATGCAGAGCAAGCTGGATGAAGCAAAAGCCGAGCGGCTGGCGGAAGCCGCTCGGGTGGCCGATCAAAGCCCGGCCCAGGGACGTCACCCGGTCCAGGGGCCCCGCGACGACGCCCTTGGCGCGTATCTCCAGCGGTACTACCTGCACACGGCGCCGGAGGACCTCGCCGACCGCGACCCGGTCGACATCCTCGGCGGCGCACTCGCCCACTACCGTCTCGCCGAGGAGCGGCCGCAGGGCACGGCCGATGTGCGCGTCTACTCGCCGTCGATCGACGAGAACGGCTGGTCGTGCACGCACTCGGTGGTCGAGATCGTCACCGACGACATGCCGTTCCTGGTCGACTCGGTCACCAACGAGCTCTCCCGGCAGGGCCGCGGTATCCATGTGGTGATCCACCCGCAGATGGTGGTCCGCCGGGATCTGGCCGGGAAGCTGCTGGAGGTGCTCTCCGTCGGCCGGGACGACATCGCGCAGATGCCGGACACCCGGCTGCCGGACACCCGGGCCACCGGGACCGAGAAGCCCATGGGCAGGAAGAAGGGCAAGGGCCGGAAGGTCGCGGAGGGCGAGCTGCCGCACGACGCGGTGGTCGAGTCCTGGATCCATGTGGAGATCGACCGCGAGACCGACCGCGAGGACCTCAAGCAGATCGCCGCCGACCTGCGCCGCATCCTCTCCGATGTGCGGGAGGCCGTCGAGGACTGGCAGAAGATGCGCGGCGCGGCCCTCCGGATCGCCGACGAGCTGCCCGGCGAGCCCACCGACGAGCTCCCGCAGGAGGAGATCGAGGAGGCCAGGGAGCTGCTGCGCTGGCTGGCCGACGACCACTTCACCTTCCTCGGCTACCGCGAGTACGAGCTGGACGTCGCGGGCGGGCGCGAGGGCGGCGACGGCGGTGAGGGAGGCGAGGAGCTGAGCCTCGCCCCGCTGCCCGGCACGGGCCTGGGCATCCTGCGCGCCGACCCGCAGCGCACCACGGAGGAGAGCCACCCGGTCTCGCCGTCCTTCAACCGGCTGCCCGCCGACGCGCGGGCCAAGGCGCGCGAGCACCGGCTGCTGGTGCTCACCAAGGCGAACAGCCGCGCGACCGTGCACCGCTCCTCGTACCTGGACTACGTCGGCGTCAAGAAGTTCGACGAGGCGGGGAACGTCATCGGGGAGCGCCGCTTCCTGGGCCTGTTCTCGTCGGCCGCCTACACCGAGTCGGTGCGCCGGGTCCCGGTCGTGCGGCGCAAGGTCGCCGACGTGCTGGAGAGCGCGGGCTTCACGCCCGACAGCCACGCCGGGCGTGACCTGCTGCAGATTCTGGAGACCTACCCGCGCGACGAGCTGTTCCAGACCTCGGTCGAGGAGCTGCGGGCGATCGTCACCTCCGTGCTCTACCTCCAGGAGCGCCGCAAGCTGCGGCTCTTCCTGCGCAAGGAGGAGTACGGGCGGTACTACTCGGCGCTGGTCTACCTGCCCCGCGACCGCTACACGACCGCGGTGCGGCTGCGGCTGACCGAGATCCTCACCGAGGAGCTGGGCGGGACCAGCGTCGACTTCACCGCGTGGAACACCGAGTCGGTGCTCTCCCGGCTGCACTTCGTCATCCGGGTGCACCCCGGTGCCGAGCTCGCGGAGCTGACGGACGCCGAGGTCGAGCGGATCGAGTCCCGGCTGGCCGAGGCGGCGCGCTCGTGGGCGGACGGCTTCAACGAGGCGCTGATCGCCGAGTGCGGCGAGGAGAAGGCCGCGGAGCTCTCGCAGAAGTACGCGCGCGCCTTCCCCGAGGGCTACAAGGCCGACTTCCCGCCGCGCGCCGCCGTCGCCGACCTCCAGCACCTGGAGCAGCTGGTGCGGGGCGGCGAGGAGAACGACTTCTCGCTGAGCCTGTACGAGCCGGTCGGCGCGGGCCCCGGCGAGCGCCGGTTCAAGATGTACCGGACCGGCAGCCCGGTCTCGCTCTCGGCCGTGCTGCCGGGGCTGCAGGCGATGGGCGTCGAGGTGGTGGACGAGCGGCCGTACGAGCTGCGCTGCACCGACCGTTCGCACGCCTGGATCTACGACTTCGGGCTGCGGATGCCGGACGGCCAGCGCGGCCTGGAGGAGGAGACGCGGGAGCGCTTCCAGGAGGCGTTCGCCGCGGTGTGGACCGGGCGCGCGGAGAACGACGGCCTGAACGCGCTGGTGCTCTCCGCCGGGCTGACCTGGCGGCAGGCGATGGTGCTGCGCGCCTACGCGAAGTACCTGCGGCAGGCGGGTGCTCCGTTCAGCCAGTCCTACATCGAGGAGACGCTGCGCGGGAACGTGCACACCACGCGGCTGCTGGTCAACCTGTTCGAGGCCCGGCTGGACCCGGCGCGCAGGTGGGCGGGGCACGAGCTGACGGACGGCATCCTGGAGGAGCTGAACGGGGCGCTGGACCAGGTGGCGAGCCTGGACGAGGACCGCATCCTCCGCTCCTTCCTCACCGTCATCAACGCCACCCTGCGCACCAACTACTTCCAGCGTGACGCGGACGGCGAACCGCACACCTATGTCTCGATGAAGCTGGACCCGCAGGCCATCCCGGACCTGCCGGCGCCGCGCCCCAAGTACGAGATCTGGGTGTACTCGCCCCGGGTCGAGGGCGTCCACCTGCGGTTCGGCAAGGTGGCGCGCGGTGGTCTGCGCTGGTCCGACCGGCGCGAGGACTTCCGCACCGAGATCCTGGGCCTGGTCAAGGCGCAGGAGGTCAAGAACACCGTCATCGTCCCGGTGGGCGCCAAGGGCGGGTTCGTCGGCAAGCAGCTGCCCGACCCGGCCGGCAACCGCGACGCCTGGCTGGCCGAGGGCATCGCCTGCTACAAGACGTTCATCTCCGGCCTGCTGGACGTCACCGACAACCTCGTCTCCGGCGAGGTCGAGCACCCCAAGGACGTGGTGCGGCACGACGAGGACGACACCTACCTCGTCGTCGCCGCCGACAAGGGCACCGCCACCTTCTCCGACATCGCCAACGAGGTCGCCGTCTCCTACGGCTACTGGCTGGGCGACGCCTTCGCCTCCGGCGGTTCGGCCGGCTACGACCACAAGGGCATGGGCATCACCGCGCGCGGCGCCTGGGAGTCCGTCAAGCGGCACTTCCGGGAGCTGGGCCACGACACCCAGACCGAGGACTTCACCGTGGTCGGCGTCGGTGACATGTCCGGCGACGTGTTCGGCAACGGCATGCTGCTGTCCGAGCACATCCGGCTGGTGGCCGCCTTCGACCACCGGCACATCTTCCTGGACCCCGACCCGGACGCGGCCACCTCCTACGCGGAGCGCCGCCGGCTGTTCGAGCTGCCCCGCTCCTCCTGGGCGGACTACGACGCCAAGCTGATCTCGGCCGGTGGCGGCATCCACCCGCGCAGCGCCAAGTCGGTGCCGATCACACCGCAGGTGCGTGAGGCGCTGGGCATCGAGTCGGGCGTCACCAAGATGACCCCCGCCGAGCTGATGCGGGCCATCCTGAGCGCCCCGGTCGACCTGCTGTGGAACGGCGGCATCGGCACCTACGTCAAGGCGTCGACGGAGAGCGACGCGGACGTCGGCGACAAGGCCAACGACGCGATCCGGGTGGATGGCCAGGACCTGCGGGTCAAGGTCGTGGGCGAGGGCGGCAACCTGGGCTGCACCCAGCTCGGCCGGATCGAGTTCGCCTCGAACGGCGGCCGGATCAACACCGACGCGATCGACAACAGCGCCGGTGTGGACACCTCCGACCACGAGGTGAACATCAAGATCCTGCTGAACTCCGTGGTGGCCGACGGCGACATGACGGTCAAGCAGCGCAACGCGCTGCTGGCCGAGATGACCGACGAGGTCGGCGAGCTGGTGCTGCGCAACAACTACGCGCAGAACGCGGCGCTGGCCAACTCGCTCGCGCAGGCCCCCAGTCTGCTGCTGGCCAGCCAGCGGCAGATGCGCAGGCTCGCCAAGGAGGGCAAGCTCGACCGGGCGCTGGAGTTCCTGCCCTCGGACCGGCAGATCCGGGAGCGGCGCGGCAACGGCCAGGGGCTGACCCAGCCGGAGATCGCCGTGATGCTGGCGTACACGAAGATCAACATCACCGGCGAGCTGATCACCACCTCGCTGCCGGACGACCCGTACCTGGAACGGCTGCTGTACGCCTACTTCCCCAAGGCGCTGCGCGAGCGGTTCGGCCAGCAGATCGCGGGCCACGCGCTGCGCCGCGAGATCATCACCACGCTGCTGGTCAACGACACGGTCAACACTTCCGGTTCGACCTTCGTGCACCGGATGAAGGAGGAGTCGGGCGCTTCCACGGAGGAGATCGTGCGGGCCCACACCGCCGCACGCGCCATCTTCCGGCTCGGCGACATCTGGGACGAGGCCGAGTCGCTGGACAACAAGGTCGCGGCGGGAGTCCTCACCGACATCCGGCTGCGCTCCCGGCAGCTCGTCGAGCGCGGCACGCGCTGGCTGCTCAACAACCGCCCGCAGCCGCTGGCGCTGGCCGACACCATCGAGCTGTTCTCCGACCGGGTCGAGGAGGTCTGGGCCCAGCTGCCCAAGCTGCTCAAGGGCGACGACCTCAAGTGGCACCAGCGGGTCTACGACAAGCTCTCGGGCGCCGGTGTCCCGGCGGACCTGGCGCTGCGTATCGCGGGATCGGCGGCGGCGTTCTCCGCGCTGGACGTGGTGGCCGTCGCAGGCCGTACGGACAAGGACCTGATGGATGTCGCCGAGGTCTACTTCGATCTGTCCGACCGGCTGGGCATCACCCAGCTGCAGGGGCGCGTCAGCGAGCTGCCGCGCGCCGACCGGTGGCAGTCCATGGCCCGCTCGTCCATCCGTGAGGACCTGTACGCGGCGCATCAGCTGCTGACGGCCGATGTGCTGGCGGCGGCAGACGGCGGGGCGACGGCGGAGCAGCGGTACCAGGCGTGGGAGGAGAAGAACCACGCGATCCTCATCCGCGCCCGGGCCACCTTGGACGAGATCCAGGCGTCGGAAACGTTCGACCTGGCGAACCTGTCGGTGGCCATGCGGACGATGCGCACCTTGCTGCGCAGCAACCGCTGAGGCCTCATTCCGGGTGCCCGGCATGGGGGCTGCGCTTGCCAGCCCTGCGCCTCTGGCGCAGACCTCCCAAGCGCAGGAGGTGTGCCCGGTCAGGGGCGCGGGGAACGGCTCCCCCAGCCTTCGGCCGGGAGGTGCCCCCACAGCCACGACGTAGCCGCAGGCGGCTGACTGCACCGGCCCCAGCGGTGCTGGTCGCACGTTTGGACCTCGGCGGCGTGACGTGCCGCCGAGGTGCTGCCTACCGTCAAAGGGTGGGTGCGCTGGTGGACGACGTGTTGGGGCGTCAACGCCGTGCCGCACTGGTCCGCTCCCGGACCAGTGCGGCCGGCGCGTTGCTGCTGCTCGCGGCCGGCTACCTGCTCCAGGTGCTGGGCATCGCGGACCGCCACGCGCTCCTCGTCGTCGCAGGCGCAGCGCTCGGCCTGGTGACCGAGACGCTGCTGGCCTTCCGCGCGGGGCGGATGGCGTGGGAGCTGCGCCGGGCCCAGTTCACCCCGCCCGCACGGCAGCTGCTGCGGGACGCGCTGCTGCTGGGCGGACTGGCCAGGCTGGAGGTGCTGCCCCCGGGCGGGACGGGAGCGCTGCTGCTGGGCGGCGTGCTGCTGTGCTGGACGGCGCACTTCCTGTGCCAGTCGGTCGCCGGCGCGGTGTACACCAGGCGACTGCTGCCGGTCGTCACCCGGAACGTCGACGCCTCGGCCCTGCGCCTGTCCCCCTCGCCGCCCGCCCTGTTCGCCCAGCGCGCTGCGCTGCGGCCGATGGCGGTCTCCACGCTGACGACCGCTGCCATGTGCGCTTCGGCCCTCACGGGCGACCTGGGGTGGGCGCCGGCCGTCGCCTGGTGCTGCGGTGCCGGGGTGCTGGCCGGGACCGGGTGGCTGGCCACCTGGCTGCTGCCCGGCAAACGGATCGCGGGGGAGGAGGAGGTGCTTGCCTGGCTGGACGGCTGGCTGGCCGAGTACCGGCCGACCGTCGGGATGTACTTCTCCGGCGGTGCGTCCTCCGCGTATCAGGCGAACATGTGGCTGAGCACGCTGGCCCAGCTGGACGGGCGGCCGGTGATCGTGCTGCGTGAGCGGTTCATGGTGCAGAAGATCGATGCCACCGACATCCCCATCGTCTGCATCCCCAAGGTCGCCCATCTGTTGCGGCTGGAGCACTCCACGCTCAAGGTGCTGCTGCACCCGGCCAACTCGGGCAAGACCGCGCAGGTGCTGCGCATCCCGACCCTCAAGCACGCGTTCATCAACCACGGCGAGTCCGACAAGCTCTCCTCCTGCAATCCCTACGCCAAGGCCTACGACCAGGTCTGGGTCGCCGGTCAGGCCGCACGCGAGCGCTACCAGCTGGCCGAGGTCGGGGTGGACGACAAGGACGTGGTGGAGGTCGGCCGCCCCCAGCTCGCCCCCATCGAACCGGCCGGTGCCCGCCCGGTGGGCAACCGCGCCGGATATCTGACCGTTCTCTACGCGCCCACCTGGGAAGGCTTCACCGACGACCCGGGGAACACCTCCGTGGGGGTGGCGGGCGAGAACATCGTCAAGGCACTGCTCGCCGACCCGAAGGTGCGGCTGCTGTACAAGCCGCACCCGATGACCGGCACCATCGACCCGCGCGCCGGAGCCGCCGACCGGCGTATCCGTGCGCTGGTCGAGGAGGCCAACGCGCGGCGGGGCGACACCGAACCGGACCGGGAGGCCGTCGCCGCGCTGGAGGAGGCGGCACGCGAGGTGCGGTCGCTCACCCGCGCCGACTTCGGGCGGCGCGCCGACGAGGTGGAGCGGATGCTGCGCCAGTCGGCGCCCGAGCCGGGCCGTGCCCGGGCGGTGGACGAGGCGATCCGGGCGTGGGAGGAGGCCTACTGGGCGGCGCAGCCCGGCGGGCGCCACCAGGTCGTGGTGGGCCCGCGCCCGGGGCTGTTCAGCTGCTTCAACGAGGCGGACGTCCTGGTCTCGGACGTCTCGTCCGTCGTCTCCGACTACCTCAGCAGCGAGAAGCCCTACGCCGTCGCCAACACCAGCGGCACGGACGACGACAGCTTCCGCGCCGCCTGCCCCACCGTCCGCGCCGCCACCATCCTCGGCCCCGACGGCTCGGGCATTCCCCAACTGCTGCGCTCCGTGCGCCATCCGGAGGAGGACACGCTGGCTGCGGCGCGCGCCGCGCTGAAGGTCCGGCTGCTCGGTCCGGCCGAGCCGCCCTCGATCGTCCGCTTCAACCGCGCGGTGCGCGAGCTGGTGCGGGCGGCCGAGGCGAGGGCACAGCGCTTTCGGCCGGCCGACTCCCGGGCGGAGCGGCGCGAGCGGGAGCGGGATCCTAGGGGGGAGCCGGACGCGATGCCGGAGCCGGACGCGATGCCGGAGCCGGCCCTGACGCCGGCGCCGGTGACGATGCCGGAGCCGGATCAGGCGGCGGCGCCGACATCGACGCCGGATCAGGCGCCGGCCGAGGCACTGGGGGAGGCATTGGGGGAAGCGTTGGGGGAGGACGAGCGGCGCTGAGGGTGCTGCGCGTCAGCGGCGACGGGGCCTTCAGCGGCCGGCTCCCGCCCGTCCGCCACCAGCTGCGTCGCCGGAGCCGGAGCCGGAGCCGATGCTGACGTTGACGCCGACGCACATTCCGGCTCCCGCTGTGGCGCCGCGTGCGGGGCGAGGGTCTTCAGCGCCAGGACGAGGTTGTTGTTGAGCGAGAAGTACAGCTGGACGGCCAGGTCGGTCCCCTCCAGCCGGACGCGCGGGACGACGTCCGTCTTCTTGCGGTCCGCGAGATCGCCCAGCAGCCTGCCCAGCCGTACTCGTTCGGGGCCCAGACCCGGGCGCAGCCACAGGTCCCATACGCCCTCGGGGGAGCCGTCGGCGAACGCGGCAGGCAGCTCGAAGGGCAGCTCCAGGCGCACCGTGGCGCCCTCGTCCCCGGTGCTCCGGCGGCCGGGGAACTCGAAGGCCTGGCCCGGGTTGTCGCGCGGCACCGCCATCAGCACCGGGCCCCCGGAGAGCTCAACGGTACGCCGCGACAGCGCCGGGCCCGGGGGCTGTCCGTAGAGCCTCGCCGAGAGCTCAAAGCCGTGTTCGCCCAGCTCGATCGAGGTGACCTCCGCGTGCCGGGCGCGGCACCAGCTGCGCAGCGCGAGCCAGCCGTCGGCGGTGGCGTACGGAATCCACGGCTGGAGCGTGCCGTCCTGGGCGAGCGGCGCGGGCAGGGAGAGCAGCCGTGCCGTCTCCACCATGAGCGCCTTGACCCGCTTGCTCCGGCCGTCCGAGACCCGCTCGACGAAGACGTCCCACCGCGCCTCGAACAGGTGCACCTCCTCGCGGGTCAGCCGGAGTGCGACCCAGCCGTCCCCGTCCGCTTGACTGAGGGGCGGCAGCGGAACGCGTACCGGTGTGTCGCCGTCGTGGTGCCGGGGCCGCAACAGCAGTACCGCGGCCGACCTGGGGAGGGAGTCGGCGCGCAGCCGTACCAGCAGCGTCCCGTCCCCCTCGGCCCGTACGTGGGCCACCGGGCGCCGCAGCCCCTTGGCAGCGCTCTTCTGCCGGGTGGACCCGTTTCCCCGTACGGCGCGCGCGAGGGGGCGCAGGGCGGGCCGGAGCGCGCTCGGCACCAGACGGCGCGCCGCCCGTTCAAGCCGCGTACGCCGGGCGGCCGGCTTGGGCCGGGAGACCTGGACGCTCGGCTCGTCCGGTGTGTTCGACTCGGCGCGCGTGTTTCGCCCGGCGTGCGGGCTCCGTGCGTCCGGGGCGCTCGGCGGGTCCTGTGCGCCGCTCCCGTCCGGTACGCGCCTGCTCCGGCGCGGGTCCGGACTCGTCCCCGTACGCGACTCCGTGCCCGTGCCCGTACGCGGTCCCGTGCCGGACGGGGCAGCGGCCGCACCGGCGCCCGGGCGGCCCGCCAGCAGGCGGGTCATCAGCTCCTCGTACTCGCCCGCGATGCGCTCCGGGCTGTAGCGGGCCGCCTTGCGCAGCGCGGCCTCGCTCATCCGGGAGCGGAGTGCCGGGTCCTCGACCAGGTGCAGGAGGGCGTCGGCGTAGGCGCGTACGGTCATCTCCTCGCTCTCGCCGAGCGGGGCGAGCAGCCCTTCCACGCCGTTGGCGATGATCTCACCCGGACCGTACGGGCAGTCGGTGCTGACCACCGGGACCCCGCAGTGCATGGCTTCCACCAGGGTCATACCGAACGACTCCGCGTCCGAGGAGACGGCCGCGACGGCGCCTTTGGCCCACTCCGTCTCGATGGGCGAGTGGGCGCCCATCAGGAACGCGCGGTCGTGCAGGCCGAGTTCGTCGAGGGCGGCACGCAGCGCTTCTTGCTGCGGACCCCGCCCGTACAGCCGCAGCGACCAGTCCGGGTGCTTGTCCGCGACGAGCGCGAAGGCGCGCAGCAGCCGGTCGTACCGCTTGACCTTGATGAGCCGGCCCGCGGCGACGACGAGCTTCGACTGCCCGTCGGAGGGCTCCACGTGCGGCACCGGTACCGCGTTGGGCACACAGACGATCTCGGTCCGCACTCCGGGAAGTGCCGCGCGGTAGTCGGCGGCGTCCGCGTACGAGACGGTGACGAACGCGTCCAGGTGGGCGAGAGCGGCGTCCTGGTGGGTGCGGATGTGGTCGCTGTGCATCGCGTGGGTGAGATGCTCCTGGCCGATGCGCACATAGCGGTCGGTGCCGTACGCGGCGAGATAGTCGTTGATCTTCGGCCGGGTGCCGATGACGACGTCCGCCTCCAGATTCTCCAGCAACTCCTTGACCCGCAGATCGCCCAGGCGCGTGGAGATGCCGCGCTCGAAGTGGTCGCCGCCCTCGGTGAACCGCTCGCTGCGCAGGCGGTAGGCCGGGTCGTCCCCGTCGTAGCGGGGAGAGGAGGGGCGCAGATCGATGAGCGAGGTGAGGGTGACGCGGGGGTCGAAGGTGAGTGCGGGTTCATGGCGTGACCGGCGGAGGCTGACCACCTCCACCTCGTGCCGCTCGGCAAGCGCCCCTGAGAGGTTCACCGTCGACCTGATCGTCCCGCCGATTCCATAGGCGTTGTCCAGCAGGAACACGATCTTCATCCGCGGCTTCCCCTTCTCTTTCCTGCTCGCTTCCGCGCTGCGCTGTGTGCGCGGAGTCAGCCGTTTCCTCCGACTATTTGAGAGGTGGAAAGGGAGGGGATGCGTTCTTAACACTCGTATGTCCCTCGTTCGGCCCCCGCAGCGGCATGCCGCGATCGAATGAGGGCAGGCCGCGCCTACTGTCAGATCAATGGCCCCGAAGATCATCGACCCAGCCGACCCGGACGACGCCGGGGCCTGCGGCGCGCCCGATGGGACCAGGGCTCCCGATGAGACCAGGGCTCCCGATGGGGCCAGGGCTCCCGATGGGGCCAGGGCTCGGGCGGCGGAGCCTGCGTACGGGGACACGCGCCTGGTCAGGCCATACCGCGGCGATCGGGACCCGTTTCTCGACAACGCCAAATTCCTGCTGATCGTGCTCGTGGTCGTCGGCCACATCTGGCCGATGGGCCTCGTCGAGGGTTCCCGTACGGTCAAGGCCGCCTACCTGTGGATCTCCTCCTTCCACATGCCTGCCTTCATCCTGCTGAGCGGTTACTTCTCACGCGGTTTCACCGGGCGGCCCGAGCAGATCCGCGGACTGCTCACCAAGGTGCTGGCGCCCTATCTGGTGTTCGAGGTGCTCTACACGGCGGTGGAGGCCGTCGCCTGGGGCAAGCCGTTCCAGCTCACGCTGACCGAACCGACGTTCGTGTGCTGGTTCCTGGCGGCGCTCTTCGTCTGGCGGCTGACCGCCCCCGTGTGGCGCGTGATCCCCTGGCCGCTGCCGGTCGCCGTGCTCGTCTCACTGGTGGCGGGCACCTCCACCCTGGGGGACGACCTCGCACTGCCCCGGGTGCTGATGTTCTGGCCGTGGTTCGTCCTCGGACTGGCCCTGCGGCCCGAGCACTTCGCACGGCTGCGCGAGAGCCGCGTACTGCGGTACTGCGCCCCGCCGGTGCTGGTGGCGGGCGGCGTGGCGGCGTACGCGCTGGCGCCGGGCACCGATGTGCACTGGCTGTGGATGAGCTACGGGCAGGCGGACCTGGGCGTGAGCACCCCGGCCTATCTGCTGGTACGGCTCGGGCTGTTCGCGGTGACGGCGCTGATGACCGGCGCCTTCCTCGCCCTGGTCCCCCGGCGCGCCCTGTGGCTGACCGCGCTCGGGGCCGTGACGCTGTACCCGTATCTGCTGCACGGACTGCTGACCACTGCCGCGCACGCCTACGGCTGGGATGCGCCGCTGCGCCCGCTGGGCCCCTTCGGCGCGGCCCTGCTGACGGCCTGCGGAGCCGCCGTCGCCGTACTGCTGTCGACCGCGCCCGTACGGCGGCTGGCGCGGCCTCTCATCGAGCCACCGGTGCCGGGTCTGACCCGGCCGCGGCGCCGGGGGAACTCGCCCGGAACGAGTGAGCCAAGGACGGCGTGATGGCCTGGGACCCTTTCACCGACCCCTATGTGACGGACCCCTTCGCGGCGGCCCCCTCCACGGCCGACTCCGCCGCGCCTGACACCCCCACGGCGGCCACCTTCTCGGCGCCGACCGTCTCGACCGTGGGGCCCCTCGCCCGGCCCGGAAGCCGCACTGCGGCAACCGGCGCGGTTTCGGGGGCCGGGAAGGACGTGGGCGCACCGGCGGCGGACAGCGGCCATGCCAGGGCGAGCGATCTCGCTGGGGCGAGCGGCTCCGCCGGGGCGAGCGGTTTCGCCGAAACGGGCGACTTTGCCGGGGCGAGCGGCTTCGGCGAGCCGAGCGGCTCCGCCGAAGCGCCCCCGGGTGCGCGCCCGCCCCGCGCCGGGCTTCCCGCGCCCGCTGCCGCGCCGCCTTCCTCGGGCACCCGGCACCCGGCAGACCGGCGGGGAGTGCCCGATCACCCGGACGCGGCAGGCTCGCGGGGCAGGCGCAAGGCCGCGCGAACCGGCGCGGAGGCTCCGACGGGGGCGCGCACCGAGGCGTGCGCCGAAGCACACACTGGGGCGGTCACCGGCGCGCGTACGGGCGTACGGGCGCGGCTGCGGCGGCCCCAGGGTGCCTCGGCGTTGGGCCGGACGGGCGCGCGCGACCCGTTCCTCGACAACGCGCGGTTCCTGCTCGTCGTCCTCGTCGTCCTCGGACACAACTGGGCACCCGTCGCCGACGCGATGCGCGGCGTCGAGGCCGCCTCCCTGCTGCTGTACTCCTTCCACCTCCCCGCGCTCGCGCTGCTGTGCGGCCATCTCTCGCGGAGCTTCACAGGGCGGCCCGAACAACTCCGCAGACTGCTCAGCCACGTCCTGGTGCCCTATCTCGTCTTCGAGGCGGCCTACGCGGGGATGGACACCCTCTTGTGGGACCGGCCGTTCACCGTCTCGCCGACCCGGCCGGCGTTCGTGTGCTGGTTCCTCGCGGCGCTGTTCGTCTGGCGGCTGACCGCGCCCCTGTGGCGTGCCGTGCGCTGGCCGGTGTTCTTCGCGGCTGTGGTGTCCGTCGGCGCCGGGTTCACGGACCTGGGGGAGGAGCTGGCGCTGCCCCGACTGCTGATGTACTGGCCGTGGTTCGTCCTCGGGCTGCGGTTGAGCGCCGAGCATCTGCGCCCGCTGCGGAGCCGCTCCGCGCGCAGATGGGCGCTGCCCGTGATGGCCGCCGCCGCGGCCGGTGCCTGGTGGGCCGCGCCCCGGGTGAGCCGCGAGTGGCTGCTGATGGAGGCGGGGGCGCACGAGCTGGGCCTGCGGCCGATGCTGTATGTGGGCGTACGGCTGGGGCTGTTCGCCGTCGGCGCCGTGCTCGTCGCCGCGTTCCTCGCGCTCGTCCCCGCACACCGCACCGGGTACACCGTGCTGGGCGCGTGCGCGCTCTATCCGTTCCTGCTGCACGGGCTCGTCGTCAAGGCCGTCGAGAAGGCCGGCGGGTACGAGGCGGTGCTCACCGGCGGACTGCTGGCAGTGGTGGGCACCACGGTGCTGGCCGGCGCGCTCGCCGTGCTGCTGGGGCTTCCCCATGTGCGGCAGGTGCTGTGGCCGCTGGTGGAGCCGCCCTTCCCCGGCTGGCTGCGCGGACGCCGGAACGCGAACGACGCGACGGCGCCGGGCGCGGCGGCGTCGCAGGGGACGGAGCCGGACGCGACGGCGCGCGGGCGCCGGGCGCCGCAGGGGAGGGACGAGGGAACCGCTTCTGAATGGCCGACGTCCGAATGGCCCGCCTCCGACTGGCTGACGGCGGACTGGCCCGTCTCCGACCGCCCCGGCTCCGACCGCTCCCAGGCCGACTGGCCGGCGGCGGACTGGTTCGGCGAGGACTGGCGCACGGACGACCGCCACCCGGCGGGCCCGCCCCCGGCAGGCCCGCCCCTGGCCGACCGGCTCGCAGCAGACCGGTCGTGCGCCACCCGGTCGGGTGCCGAGTGGTCCGGCGCGGACCGGTTCAGCGCGGCCGACAGGCCCGGCATCGTCCCGCCCGGAACCGTCCCGCCCGGAACCGTCCCGCCCGGCACCGCCTCACCCGGCACCGTCCCGCACAGTGGTGACCGGCTCCCCGGCGACCGGCCCCGCAGTGACCGTCCCGGCGCCGGGTGGTCCGCGGTCGGCGGCCGCCCCGCGGCGGCCCGGGCAGGCGGGGCTCCGAACGGGGGCTGAACGCCGGATGGCTGCCGGACGGCAGGGCGCCGAAGCTCTGCCGATCGGCGCCGCCGGGGCGTGCGACGGGTCGCCCCGGCGCCCTATACAGGGCCCAGGCCCCCCACGTACGTACCGTCCCAAGGAGATCCCCTCCCCATGACGACCACAGCCACGTCCGGTCAGGCTCCCCCCACCGAGACCGACGGTCTGCCCCGGCCCGGGACCTTCGACGAGGTACCCGGCTGGTTCTACCGGACGGACCTCATCCTCTTCGACTGGTTCCTCAGCCGGCAGCGGGACCTGCGGCACCACGGCGACCTGCTGGAAATGGGCGCCTACATGGGCAAGAGCGCCGTGCTCATGGGGGCCTACCTGCAGGCGGGGGAGCGCTTCACCGTCTGCGACCTGTTCGACGACCCTGAAGCCGCACCCGACGAGGCCAACGAGCGCGAGATGCAGCGCTCCTACTCGACGCTCACCCGGCGCGCCTTCGAGGCCAACTACCTCTCCTTCCACGACGAGCTGCCGCGGATCGTGCAGGCGCCGACAGCCGTGGTGCCCGGCGAGGTGGCCGACGGAAGCTGCCGCTTCGTCCATGTGGACGCCTCGCATCTGTACGAGCACGTGCGCGGGGACATCGCGGCGGCGCGGGACGTCCTCGGCCCCGAGGGGATCGTCGTCCTCGACGACTACCGCTCCGACCACACCCCCGGCGTCGCCTGCGCCACCTGGCAGGCCGTGCTGGAGGGCGGACTGCGGCCGGTGTGCGTCTCCAGCCACAAGTTCTACGGCACCTGGGGCGACCCGCGCCCCTGGCAGGACGCGCTCCACGCCGAGCTGAAGGAGCGCGGCAAATGCTGGCTGCAGTGGCAGCAGGTCGCCGGGCAGCGGCTGCTGCTGGTGGGAGCGCGCAAGGCCGCAGCCCCGAGCCTCCCCGTCTCCCGGCACGCCCCGGCCCCGCGCCTCGCGCCCGGGAGGACCGCCCCCCGTGCCGCCGCAGCGCGCCGTCTGGCCGCCGACCTCCTCCCCCCACTGATGACCCGCGCCCTACGCCGCGCCCGCCGCTGAGAGGGGTCTCTCTTTCCTGCCGCAGGGGGTGGGGGTGCGGCAGGAAAGAGAGACAGGAGGGCTGATCAGTGCAGGGCTCGCGTGACCCGGTTGCGCAGCGTCTCATCCGTGATGGTGGCGACGTCACGCCAAGCTGCGGCGGTGACCTCCTCGCTCTGGAGCTCCCCGACCTCGGCCGAGGTACGGAAGAGGAACCGGAAGTCGAAGTGCTGGTGCTCGGGTTCGCCCTTGCCGTCGTTCGCTGGAATCCGATGTACGTCGACGTGCAGGGGGTCCGGCGCAGCCAAGACAACGGCAGATGCGGGAATGCCCGTCTCTTCGGTGAGCTCGCGCTGCGCCGTGTCGACAAGCCGGGCGTCGCCGCCCTCCACATGCCCGCCGGGCAGCAGCCAGCGGTCGAGGGCCAGATGCCTGAGGTGGAGTACGCGGTAGGCAGGGTCGACGAGGACTGCCCCGGCCGTGGCGTGTCCACGGAACTCCTTCCTCGAGGTGAGGTCGGCTCCGGCGTCGAGAAGGCTCAGCACAGGCGCGAGCTGCCCCTTCTCGGCAGGGTAGGCGGCGAGGTAGTCGTCAACGGTCTCGCGGATGTGCTCGGTCGTGATCGGCACGTTGCTCCTAGCGGTTGAAGTAGTCGAGCCACGTCGCTGCGATGGCGGCGCGGTCGGCCGGGCAGACCTCGTGCATGCCAGGGCTCATCTCCCCGCGGCTGAGGGCGGAGGAAGCAGCCAGGATCTCGGCTTGAACGAGGAAAATGAACGGTCCCACGCTGGCGCCGTGCAGGAAGTTGACGGCGTTGCCGTCATTGAGCAAGTAGAAGTAGTGGCCGGTCGTCAGGTATCGGGTGATGTACTCGCCGACCTGCGTACGTTCATAGACGTCCGTCAAGCCGTCGAGTCCGAGCTCGTCCTCGCTGCTTGTCACGGTCGCCACGTAGGCGCCGTTGCGCAGGCGCGGAAAGTCCTCGCAACGCAGCGACAGAGAGCCGGTAGCGCAGAGCACGAGGCCGGCGTCCTCAAGCCCGCTCGCGCGATCGCGGGCCACGGTGAAGCCCTGCGAGAGGGCCTGGGTACGGCGTACGGGGTCGATGTCATAGACGGTCACCCGTACGCCTTTCGCGTGCAGAAGACGGGCGATGGAGCTGCCGAGCTTGCCGAAGCCGATCACCAGCGCCGTGCGGCCGTGCAAGATGTCATTGCGGCTGCGCATCAGAGCCTCGGTGGAGAAGACGACCGACTGCCCGACCAGAAAGTCTTCGGGGTCCTTGAGTGGAGAGCGGGCCACGGAGACCACCGGGCAGGGCAATTTGTCGAGTTCGGCATACCGCTTGTGCCCGTTCTCGGTGTCCTCGACCACTCCCAGGATGCGCCCGGAGAAGCGGTCGCACAGCTCGCCGAGAGCCGGAGTGAAGTACCCGCCGACGTCGAGCAGTACGACCGGCCGACCGGCGGCATGCGCCTCGACGTACCGCACGGCGCGGTCCGTGTCGGAGAACGTCTCCCGGGTCAGCCTGTCGCAGGTGTACCCATCGCCCTCGACCTGACGCCGTGCCTCGGCATGTACGGATTTCGGCTTGGGCAGCACGGAACGCAGGTCGGTCACGCTCGCCACACCCCGCACGAACGCCGGACGCTCCGGCAGCAGGTGTGTGATCAGAAACGAGGCAGGACGCTGCTCGGAGCGAAAATGTGCGGCGATCCGGCTGAAGAAGGCGTCCAGACGGGCGCGTTCGAAGGCCTCCATCATCCGGTTCCTTCCAGCTCGCGCCTGAGCTTGAAGTTCAGCCATACGGACTTGCCCACGACGTGCTCGATGACGCCGCACTCGTCCGCGAGGGTCATCGCCAGGCGCAGCCCGCGACCAGTCTCCTCATCAGCGTCGGGGTCGCGGACCACAGGGAGCCCTTCGCCGCTGTCCCGGACCTCGAGCCGTACTAATGAGCCATCCACATCCAGCCGTACGGAGAACTCACGTCCTGGCGGCGCACCGTGAATCAGGGCGTTGGTGGCGAGCTCGGAGACGCACAGCCGTAGCTCGTCCTGTAAGTCGTCGAGGCCCCAGTCCGTAAGGGTCCGTGTGGTGAAGTCGCGAGCAGCACCGACGGAGGCGCGTCGTCGGGGAAATCGTTGTTGCTGTGACAAAGACACAGGTGGTCACCGCCCTCTCGCAGGTTCAACTCGACTGTATCGCTATTCGCGAAAGGCAGTAAGATAGCTGGAAGGTGGACACCGGTACTGAGTCGCTTACCGTGTAAAGCGGCAAGGTCGAGAGACCGTCGGCTAATGCGGGAGGACGCCGTGAGCGACAGCGTTTGGGTCAGTGCCTCAGCCACGTACCTGACGCCGCGCCAGGAGGGACGGCGCGACACGTGGCAGGCTCAGACGGCGGCCGAGGGGCGCCGGGGCAGCCAGCGGCTCGTCCATGCCGGAGTGGTGACGGCACCGGCCGACGTGGCGGAGCTGCTGGGGGTCTCCGAAGCACAGGAGGTCGTCGTGCGTCGAAGGATCATGTATCTCGACGGCCGGCCGTGCGAGTTGACCGACACCTACTACCCCGCCGAGATCGCCCGCGGAACCCGCCTTGCCGAGACGGCCAAGATCCCCGGTGGAGCCGTTTCGCTGCTCGCCGAGCTCGGGCACGAAGGTGTTCGGGCCCGCGAGGATGTCATCGCCCGGATGCCCGGCGAGGAAGAAAGGGAAGCGCTGCAGATCGCAGTTGGCGAGCCGGTTCTGCAGCTGACACGTGTGACGCTGGACCACGAGGATCGGCCGATCCAGGCCGACGTGATGGCGATGCCGTCCCAACGCCAGCGACTGCGATACGAACTCAGGATCGGATGACCGTGCCCAAGCCCGAACCGGACGCACTCGACCGCCGTTCGCTCCACGAGCGGATCGCCGCTGACCTGCGTGACGAAATCATGAGCGGGGACCTGGCTCCAGGTTCGAAGTTGCCCTCCACGGCGCAACTCAAGACCAGATTCACGGCCTCCAACGCGACCGTGCAAAAGGCGCTGCAGCTTCTCAAGGACGAACGTCTGGTGGTCGGGCGGCCCGGAGCTGCCGTCACCGTCCGCGAGCACCGGCAGCGGACCATACGGCCGGCCACCTACATGGCGCCGGCGCAGTCCGGAGAGCCCTACCGCTGGCTCACCGAGGCGGCGAAGCTCGGCGGGCAGGCGCGAAGCAAGCTACTGGAAGTGGGAGAGGCCACTCCCCCGGCGGATGTGCTCGCGGCACTCGAACTCCCCGAGGGCGGTACCGCACTCCTCCGCCGTCAAATGCTGCTGATCGATGACGAGCCGGTGGAACTGGTCAAGTCCTACTACCCGCTGGAGATCGCCCGCGGGACCGCGATGATGGAGCGCCGCAAGATCAAGGGCGGCACACCCACCCTCCTCGCCGAGCTCGGACATCCACCTCGGCTCAGCGCGGACCGGGTCTCCGCGCGAGTCCCCACGCAGGAGGAATACACCGCTCTCCAATTGCCCAGCAGCCTTCCCGTGCTGCGCACGCTGCGCGTCGTCTACAGCGATCAGAACCGCCCCATCGAGGCCACCGTCATGGCGAAGGCCGGCCATCTCTATGAGTTGCAGTACGAATTCACGTCCGGCTGACTGACTTTTCGAGGGAGGGGCTGCTGCAGGGGGGGGAGGGGCCTGGGGGCTGGTCGGCGCTCAGCAGAGGCGGCGTTCCGCGTCCATCGGGTTCGGGGGGAGGCGGAGGTGGGTGCGGGACCAGGCGCCGGTGAGGTTGGACCAGAAGCGGCCGGGGGTGAGCGGGGCGCGGACGGAGGCGAGCAGTTCGGGGACGGGGCCGCAGGTGAGGGCGTGCCGGGCGGCCGCGACATGGCGGGGGTCGACCCCGTCGGGGACCGGTGTGCCCGGTGCCGTCAGATCGGCGAGGACCCAGGCGCGGTCGAGCGGCTTCTCGTGCCCGGCCTTGGTGTGGGTGACCGGCTCGGTGTGGGCGCCCAGCGGGTTGCCGAGGCCGAGGAGGTCGACGACGTGCCCGTCCAGGGGGAGGGCTGCCCCGGCCAGGCCGAGCCGTGCCTCCGCCGCCGCCACCGGTGCCTCGACCCGTGGCGCCAGCCGTACCCGGGGGAACCCGGCGTCGCGGGGCAGCCGCAGCACCAGTGCGTGGGTGCCCTGCCGGACGGTGCGCCGGGTCACCTGGGTGAAGTCGCGGGGTGCCGCGAGGTGGTCCTGCTGGCTCACGGGGTGCTGTGCGCCCAATGCCTGCTGGTAGACGGTGTGGGAGTCGAAGATGATCCGCCCGTCGTCGGGGCTCTCCAGCGGTGGGCGCAGTGCGAGCAGGCAGACCAGACCCCAGATGCCCACCCCTGAGGCCAGGGCCGCCGCAGCGCGTGCGTACGGCAGCAGGAAGACCGGCAGCAGCACCAGGAAGAGTGCGGGCAGCACCATCCTGCCGTGCATGAAGTCGCCGCCGACCTTGACGACGAAGAGGGCCGACAGCAGCCCGGCCACCACGGGAGCCGCCACCAGGGCCGCGTCGGCTGTGCGCACCGGCCGCACGGGCCGGCCGGCGGTGCGCCGTACCCCCTCGCGCAGCCCGAAGGCGGCGAGGAGGCCGAGCGGCACCCACAGCGCGTACGGGACGAGGGTGTTGACCAGGTAGGTCCAGCCGTATTCCCACTGGGTGCCGGAGGCCTCCTTGGCGATGGCCGGGAGCGGTACGAGCACGCCGTAGTACCCGGCGCGGAAGATCTCGTAGCCGAGGGGGAGTGCGGCGGCCGCGCCCGCCCAGCCGAGCGTGGTGCGCAGCGGGGGCCGCCACATCAGCCAGAGGGCGGCCAGGAAGACGACGCTGACGAGGGCGAGGTCCGGTCTGACGAGCGGGCCCAGGCCGAGGGCGAACGCGGTGGCCGTGAGTGCCCGTCCGGGTGCGGGGGCCGTGAGCGCCTGCGCGGGCGTGGCGGCGCTGGAAGCGCGCGGCGGCGCGGCGGCCCGGTCGAGAGCCACGCGGGCCCGGACCAGCAGCCACCAGCAGCCGCCCAGATAGCCGAGGGAGAGCCCGGTCTCCAGTCCCGAGGTCGCGTAGTCCCAGGTCGCGCACAGCGGCAGCAGCACCAGCACGCCGACGGGCAGCAGGGCGCCGGCGGGACGGCGCAGGCGGATCATCCGGCGGGTGCCGTCCAGGGCGAGCACGAACCCCGCCACGGTGAACAGCAGTCCGAGGGCGACGGCGAGCCGGAGCGGGTCGTCCACTCCGGGGAGGGTGCTGCCGGCGGCGAGCAGCCACTGCCACAGCGTTCCGGTGGAGGTCTCGGCGCGTTCGCCGACGTTGTAGACGGGGCCGTTCCCGGCCAGGATCTGCCGAACGGTGCGGGTGTAGATCAGTGCGTCGTCGTTGGTCCAGCGGTGCCGGTACCCCATGACGAGGACCGTCGCGCCGCAGGCGGCGACAGCGAGCGCGTTCCAGCGCTGGGCCAGCGTGCCGGGCAGGCCGAAGGCCCGCGGCCCCTCGGCAGGCCGGGGGACGGGGATCTCATCGGAGCTGGACATGGGGCCACCTTCCCTCCGGCTCCGCCGGGCCCCTCGGGTGCGGCGCGCCGCCGGGTGGCCGCTCACCCGGCTGGCGGAGCGCCGGAGTCGGGAGAGGGGCACGGCGGGGCACTGATGACCGGAGCGGAACGCGAATGAAGGCGCAAGAACACGAAGGAACCGGAGAGCACCGGACCGGAACCGGAGCAGAAAGCGAGCCCTTATGCCTGCCCCCGACGCCACCCCGTCCCCGACCCCGGCCACCCCGAACCCGGCCACCCCCGCCCCGCCGACCCCGACTCCGGCCACTCCGACCCCCACCCCTGCCTCCTCCTTCCGTCCCCCGCACCACACACGTGGCGGCTTCCGGGCGATGCCCGGGGCGCAGGTGTCCGAGGAGGCCGTCGTCGGTGACGGCAGCACCGTGTGGGAGCTGGCGCAGGTGCGCGAGGGTGCCCGGCTCGGTGCGGAGTGTGTGGTGGGCCGCAGCGCCTACATCGGTGCGGGCGTGAGGATCGGGGCGCGCTGCAAGCTGCAGAACCACGCCCTCGTCTACGAGCCCGCGGTGCTGGGTGACGGTGTCTTCGTGGGGCCGGCCGTCGTACTGACCAACGACCGGGCGCCGCGCGCCGTGGAGCCGGACGGTGCGCTCAAGCGGGCGGGGGACTGGGACCCGGTGGGGGTCACGGTCGCCGACGGAGCGTCGCTCGGCGCGCGGTCGGTGTGTGTGGCGCCGGTGCGGATCGGCCGGTGGGCGATGGTGGCGGCCGGGGCCGTGGTGACGGCCGATGTGCCCGACTTCGGGCTGGTCGTGGGGGTGCCGGCGCGCCGTGTCGGCTGGGTGGGGCGGTCGGGGGTGCGGCTGCGTCCGGTGCCGGGGCGTGCCGGGGAGTGGGAGTGCCCGAGGACGGGCGAGCGGTACCGGGAGGAGGGCGCTTCCGATGCCGCCGCGTCCCCCGACGCCGTCACGCTCCGCGAGATGACGCCTGTGGAGTGACGCTGTGTAGAGAATCGCGGGCCTTGCTCCAGGGAGTTCGTAGGCAATACGGGTGATTTGTAGGTAAATCGTGCAAGAGGGTGGCCGAATCCGGGACCACATAGGGGTGAATCTGCCGGGGGAACCGGAGGGCACATCCCGATGCAAGGGCTGCGAAAAGACATGATTCCGGCTGCCAAACCCGTGATCGGGGACGACGAGGTGGCCGCCGCCGTGCGGGTGCTGCGTGACGGCCGCGTGGTGCAGGGTCCCGAAGTGGCCGCGTTCGAGGAGGAGTTCGGCGAACTGGTCGAGGGACGACCATGCGTCGCCGTGAACTCGGGCACCTCCGCGCTGCACCTGGCGCTGCTCGCGCTCGGCATCGGCCCTGGCGACGAGGTGGTCGTCCCCTCCTTCTCGTTCGCCGCGACGGCCAACGCGGTGCGGCTGGCCGGGGCCGAGCCGGTCTTCGCCGAGATCGATCCGGAGACCTTCTGCCTCGATCCGGACGCGGCGGCCGAGGCCGTCGGGCCGCGCACGGCAGCGCTGATGCCCGTGCACCTGTACGGGCATCCGGCGCCGATGGGCCGGCTGACCCAGCTCGCGCAGCGGCACGGGCTGGCCGTCGTCGAGGACGCCTGCCAGGCGCACTCGGCCGCGCTGCACGGACACCCGGTTGGCGCCTTCGGGGACGCGGCGTGCTTCAGCTTCTACCCGACCAAGAACATGCACACCCTGGAGGGCGGCATGGTCGTCGTGCCCGACGGGGCACGCGCCCGCACCCTGCGCCTGCTGCGCAACCAGGGCATGGAGCAGCGGTACGAGAACGAGCTCGTCGGCGCCAATATGCGGATGACGGACGTGGCGGCCGCCATCGGCCGGGTGCAGCTCGAACGGCTGCCGGAGTGGACCCAGCAGCGCCGCACCAACGCCAAGGCCCTCGACGCGGGCCTGACCGGCGGGCTGATCACCCCGCAGGTGGCCGACGGCGCCCGGCACGTCTACCACCAGTACACCGTGCGGGTGCCGGGCGGCGCCGCCGTACGGGACGCGGTGCAGCGCGAGCTGCAGGCGGCCGGTGTGGGCTGCGCGGTCTACTACCCGACGCCGATCCACCGGCTGAAGCCCTACGCGCATCTGGGCGCCGAGCTGCCGGTCACCGACCAGGCCGCTGCCGAGGTGCTCTCCCTCCCCGTACACCCCTCGCTCACCCCGGGCGACCTGGATCAGATCGTGGCGGCCGCCAACAGCGCGGCGAGCAAGGCGGGAGTGACCAGATGACACCTACCCGAGAGACGACCGCGGGTACCGCGGCCACCGCACCGATAGCCCCCGTGGCCAACGCGGCCACCGCACCCATAGCCCCCACGGCCAACGCGCCCAAGACCGCCGACCCCCCGTCGGCGGCGACGGCGTACGGCCCCGAGGCGGGCGCGGCCGCGTCCGCGCCGGGCGGACAGCCCGCCGAGCACCACGGCCGGCACAGGCGGCTGCGCGCCGGTCTGATCGGCCTCGGCGCGATGGGCCGCAACCACGCGCGCATCCTCGCCTCGCTCGACGGCGTGGAGTTCGTCGGCGCGGTCGACCCGGCGGGCGACCCGCACGGCTGTGTGCCCGCCGTGCTGGGCGTGCCCGTGCTGCCCGAGGTGGCCGATCTGCTGGCGCTCGGCGTCGACTACGCGGTCCTCGCCTGTCCGACGGCGCTGCACGAGGAAATCGGACTGCAGCTCGCGGCACACGGGGTGTGCGCGTTGATCGAGAAGCCGCTGGCGCACACCCCGCAGGCGGCGCGGCGGCTGGTGCGGGCTTTCGAGGAGCGCGGGCTGGTCGCGGGGGTCGGTCATGTGGAGCGGTTCAACCCGGCGCTCCAGCAGCTGCGCGCCCGGCTGGAGGCCGGCGAGCTGGGGGAGGTCTTCCAGGTGGTCACCCGCCGCCAGGGGCCCTTCCCGCACCGCATAGCCGACGTCGGCGTGGTCAAGGACCTGGCCACCCACGACATAGATCTCACCAGCTGGATCACCGGGCAGCCCTACGCCTCGCTGTCGGCGCGCACCGTCTCCAAGAGCGGCCGGGAGCACGAGGACATGGTCGCCGTCGTCGGCTCGCTCACCGACGGCACGATGGTCAGCCACCTGGTCAACTGGCTCAGCCCGCTCAAGGAGCGCTTCACCGCCGTCACCGGGGAGCGCGGCTGCTTCGTCGCCGACACCCTCACCGCCGATCTGACCTTCCACGCCAACGGCGCGGTGGCCACCGAGTGGGAGGCCCTGCGCGCCTTCCGCGGCGTGGCCGAGGGCGACACCGTCCGGTACGCCTTCCCCAAGCGCGAGCCGCTGGTCGTCGAGCACGAGCGGTTCCGCGACGCGGTACGGGAGGGCACGGGCGAGGGCAGCGGCATCGTCACGGCCCGCGAGGGGCTGCGGACGGTGGAGGTCTCGGCCGCGGTGCTGGAGGCGGCCCACGTGGCGGCCCCGCCGCGAGCTCCCGCGGAAGCGATGGCGCGCGTGGGACCTCTGGAGACCGCCGAACGCCTGGAACCGGCGGAACCCATGGAACCGGCGGCCGTGGAGCCCGTGCCGCCACTGGAGGTCTCCACCTCCCTGCCCTCCACCCCGGCGTCGGGCGGCGTCACGGCGGCGCCCGGACGCGACTCGTCGGCACCCACCATCGCGGAGCACACAGCATGAAGCAGACGCACCGCATCATCCGGCGCCGGACGGCGCGCGGCAGCGTGGCGCGCGCCGGCAACACCGTCGAGGCCCCCGGCGCGGCCGAGGGACGTATGGGCGAGAGCAGCGCCCGCAAGGGCGAGGAGCGCCCCCGGGGGCGGCCGCGGCTGGCGGTCGTCGTCGGCAACACCATCGCGGGCGACTCCCGGGTGCAGAAGACCGCGATCGCCGCGGCGAGGGCGGGCTGGGACGTGACGCTGGTGGGCCGCAGCCCCTCCAAGCGGCGCGAGGAGTCGGTGCTCGGCCCGGTACGCGTCATCAAGGTGCCCGTCTCCGCGGATATGCGGGCCGTGGTCGCCGCCGCGCGCCGCCGGCCCCAGCTGCGCAGCCGCGTCACCCAGTTCGGGCTGCCCGACGACTCCGCGTGGGTCCGGGCGCGCGCCGCGCACGCCGCCTGGGTGCGCGAGCAGACGGCGCGCGTGGGCTGGCTCAGCGCCCCCTCGCGCTGCCGGCCCGCACCCTGGGGACTGCGCACCCCGGAGGCGCGGCCCGCCGCACTGGCCCGGCAGCTCGCCCGGGAGGCGCTCAAAGGCTGGGTCCGGGCGCGCAGGTACGCGCACAAGGGCCGGGGGCGCGTCTACCGGTGGGAGCGCCGCCGGGCCGCGGGACAGCCGCAGCCGACCGGTGACTGGCGCGTCGACTGGCCCGAACTGCTCGACATCGACCTGGCGTTCGGACCGGTCATCGAGGAGATCGAGCCGGATGTCATCCACGCCAACGACCATCTGATGATCGCCGTCGGTGCGCGCAGCGCCGCCCGGCTGCGCGCCCGCGGCCGTCCCACGCGCTGGCTCTACGACGCGCACGAGTACATCCGCGGCGTCGAGTGGCCGGACGCCGTACGGGCCAGCGCCTTCCCCGGGGTGGAGGAGGAGTTCATCGGCAAGGCCGACGCGGTGGTCACCGTCTCCCAGGAGCTGGCGGGCATCCTGCGCGAGGCGTACGCGCTGCCGGCCGATCCGTTGGTCGTCGCCAACGCGCCGGTGCGCGAGACGGTCAGCGCGGGTACCGACGAGTGCGTCTCCGTACGCGACGCCTGCGGGCTGAGCCCCGATGTGCCGCTGCTCGTCTACGCCGGGTGGATCGGACCTGAACGCGGCCTGGACACCGCCGTCGAGGGCCTGGCCGAGCTGCCGCACGCCCACCTGGCACTGGTCGCCGGGAAGCAGAACGCCACCCTCCAGGGGCTGCTCGCCCGCGCCGAGGAGCTGGGTGTGCGCCAGCGGGTGCACGTGGTGCCCTACGTACGGCAGGAACAGGTGCCCGACTACCTCTCGTCGGCCGACCTGGGACTGATCTGCTTCCGGCACGTGCCCAACTGCGAGATCTCGCTGCCCACCAAGGCGGCCGAGTATCTGCACGCCGGGCTGCCGATGGTCACCAGCGGAGTGCGCACACTGCGCAACTTCGTCGAACGCACCGGAGTCGGCGAGGTCTTCGTCACCGAGGACGTCCCCTCCTTCGTCGCCGCCGTGCAGCGCGGCCTCGCAAAGCGCGGCACCCTGGCGGCACGGATCACCGAGCCGCTGCTGCAGGAGCTGTCCTGGGAGCAGCAGTCGGCCGGACTGCTGAACCTCTACGAGCAGCTCGCGGGACCCGCGGCAGCCGCCCGGCTCGCACCCCGCAGCGTGCCCTGGTCGGCGTCCGAACAGCCCGGCCTCGGCGCCGCACGGGCGCACGCCCAGGAACCGGCAGCGCCCGGCGGGACGCCGGCCGGCTGGCGGTCGCTCGGCAGCACCCCGGTACGGCTGGGCATGGGCTGCGCCAACTCGGCGGGACAGCTCGCCGGATTCGCCCGGGCCCTGTGCGAGCGGCGCCAGGACCTGTCGGCCGAGGTCGTGATGCACACCCACGACCAGAGCGTCATCTACCCGGCCGACATCTACGCCATCGGGGAGCGCACCGGCGACCTGGGCTTCCAGCTCGACCGCGCCCGCCGCGTACTGGGCTCCTACACCCACTACCTCGCCGACTCCTTCACCCCGGCGCTGGGCAGGCTCAACGGCGGCCACATCCAGGACGACCTGCCCTCCCTCTCGGCGGCCGGGATCAAGGTGGCGCTGCTCGCACACGGCAGCGACGTGCGCGACCCGCAGCGGCACATGAGCCGCTACGAGCACTCCCTCTTCCACGCAGCGGACGAGCAGATCCTCAGGGCGCTGGCCAAGAAGAGCGCCCGCAACCGGCGGATGGCGGCGCAGAGCGGGCTGCCCCAGTTCGTGACCACCCCCGACCTGCTGGAGGAGCTGCCGGGGGCCCGCTGGGCGCCGCTGGTGGTGGACGTCGAAGGGTGGGCGAGCGAACGGCCCGCGATGGAGCGGGCCCGCCCGGTGGTGGTGCACGCGCCCTCGAAACGCTGGACGAAGGGCACCGAGCGGGTGGTGCCGGTACTGGAGGAGATGGACCGGCGCGGACTGATCGAGTTCCGCATGGTGACGGGGGTGCCCTGGACCGAGGTGCGGGAGCTGGTCAAGGAGGCGGACATCGTCGTCGACCAGTTCGCGGTCGGCACCTACGGCACCTTCGCCTGCGAGGGGATGGCGGCCGGCCGGCCCGTCATCGCCTTCCTGGACGAGCGGCTGCACCGGTCGGTGGGCATCCGCCCGCCCATCGTCAACGCCACCCCGGGCACGCTGCGCGGCGCCCTCGAGTCGCTCCTGGAGGACCGGGACTTCGCGATGCGGACGGCTCAGGAGTCCGCCGAGTACGTCCGTACCTACCACGACGGCAGCTACACGGCCGACGTGCTGGACGGGTTCCTCCGCTAGCGCCTGGGACATCGGTGGCCGGACAACAGAGAGGGAAGCCCGTGGAGTTCGACAGGGACCAACCGATACGGGATCAGCCGACGCGGGATCGGCCGACGCGGGGCCGGATCGTGATGCTGGTGTGCAACGGGGTGGTCGGGGACTCCCGGGTGCAGAAGGTGGCCCGGTCGGCATCCGAGGCGGGGTGGGAGGTGACGCTGCTGGGCCGGTCGCCGGACGGGCGGCCCGCCTCCTGGCGGGTCGGTGAGGCCCAGGTGCGGCTGCTGCCCGTGCCCACGCCGCTCGCCCAGCCGCCGCGCGCCCTCCGCCGTCCGCTGCTGACCCGGCCGCTGGCCTACCGGCCGGGCACCGCCGCCTACCGCGTACAGCGCGTCAAGGCGTGGCGGGACGAATTGCGCACCCGTCGGGCCGCGTTCGCCCTCCAGGCGGCCACAACCCCCCGCACCGGCGCCGTACGGCTCGCCCTGCCGAGGGCCGCGGCGCGGTTCGCGCAGCGCTGGGTCGCCTTCCGCAAGCGGCAGCTCGACCGGGGGCAGGCGCTGCGCGGCACCGGCACCCCGGTCAACCGTGCGGCCGTGGCTTTCTGGCAGCGCGTCCTCAAGGAGCGCTGCTGGCGCAGGCTGTGGCCGAGCCTCTACGACTTCGAGCTGGCATACGGCCGCGTGGTGGACGAGCTGCGGCCCGACATCATCCACGCGCACGACTTCCGGATGCTCGGCGTCGGGGCGCGCGCCAAGATCCGCGCGATGGCCCAGGGGCGGCCGGTGAAGCTGGTGTGGGACGCGCACGAGTACCTGCCCGGCGTCCGGCCCTGGCAGAACGATGTCCGCTGGCTGCCGGCGCATCTGGCGCACGAGCGCGAGTACGTGCCGTACGCGGACGCCGCCGTGACCGTCTCGTCCACTCTGGCGGCACTGCTGCGCCGCACCCACGGGCTGGCCGAGGAGCCGGCCGTCGTACTGAACGCGCCGGAGGCCCGCACCACACGCGGCGGCGCCGACAGGGGCGTACCGAGCCTGCGTGCCCTGTGCGGCATCGACGCCGGCACCCCACTGGTCGTCTACAGCGGTGCCGCCGCACCGCAGCGCGGCCTGGCCACGATGGTGGAGGCCCTGCCGAAGCTGCCCGGTGTGCACACCGCGCTGATCGTGCCCAGGCCCGCCGCGGGCTATCTGGGCGAGCTGCGCGCACGGGCGGCGGAACTCGGGGTCGCCGACCGGCTGCATGTGCTGCCGTATGTGCCCTACGACCAGGTGGTCCCCTTCCTCGCGGAGGCGGACGCGGGCGCCATCCCGCTGCACCACTGGACGAACCACGAGATCGCGCTGATCACCAAGTTCTTCGAGTACGCGCACGCCCGGCTGCCACTGGTGGTCAGCGATGTCGAGACGATGGCGGCGACCGTCCTGGAGACCGGCCAGGGCCAGGTCTTCCGGGCCGAGGACACCGCCGGTTACGTACGCGCCCTACGGGCGGTGCTGGACGACCCCGAGCGCTACCGCGCGGCCTACGAACGCCCCGGGCTGCTGGAGCGCTGGACCTGGGAGACACAGGCGGCCGCGCTCGACCGGATCTACCGGGAGCTGTCACAGGCGGCGGCGCAGGAGCGAACGGACCATCACGACAAGCCAGGAGCAGCAGTAGAAGGAGACGGGAATGCGGATCTGTGTGGTGGCGCTCGGGAAGATCGGCCTGCCGCTGGCCGTCCAGTTCGCGGCCAAGGGACACCTCGTGACGGGCGCGGACACCGACGCGCGCGTGGTCGCGAGCGTCAACGCCGGGCAGGCGCCGTTCCCCGGTGAGGCGGGGCTGGAGGAACGGCTGGCCGAGTCGGTGGAGGCCGGGCGGCTGTCGGCGACGACGGACACCACCGACGCCGTCTCCGGCGCGGAGGCCGTCGTGGTGGTCGTACCGCTGTTCGTCGACGAGCGCGGCACCCCGGACTTCCGTGCGATGGACGCCGCGACCCGCGCCGTGGCCGCCGGGCTGCGCGGCGGCGCCCTCGTCAGCTACGAGACGACCCTGCCGGTCGGCACCACCCGCGACCGCTTCGCACCGATGCTGGCCGAGGGCTCGGGGCTGCTGCCCGAACGCGACTTCTCCCTGGTCTTCTCGCCCGAGCGGGTCTTCACCGGGCGGGTCTTCACCGATCTGCGCCGCTACCCCAAGCTGGTCGGCGGCATCGGCCCGCACTCGTCCAAGGACGGGGTGCGCTTCTACGAGTCCGTACTCGACTTCGACGTACGCGAGGAGCTGCCGAAGCCCAACGGGGTGTGGGACCTCGGCTCCGCCGAGGCCGCCGAGCTGGCGAAGCTGGCCGAGACCACCTACCGGGACGTCAACATCGCGCTCGCCAACCAGTTCGCCCGGTTCGCCGACCGGTCGGGCGTCGACATCGAGGCCGTGATCGACGCCTGCAACACCCAGCCCTACAGCCATATCCACCGCCCCGGCATCGCGGTGGGCGGCCACTGCATCCCGGTCTACCCGCGGATGTACCTGTGGAACGACCCCGGAGCCGACGTCGTACGCGCCGCGCGGCAGACCAACGAGGCCATGCCCGAGCACGCCGTCGACCTCCTCGCCGACGCCTACGGCGACCTGAAGGGCGCCGAGGTCCTGGTGCTGGGCGCCGCCTACCGGGGCGGGGTGAAGGAGACCGCGTTCTCCGGCGTCTTCCCCACGGTCCGGGCGCTGCGCGAGCGCGGGGCGCGGCCGTACGTCTCCGACCCGCTGTTCGAGCCGCACGAGCTGGCCGACATGGGGCTGCGCCCGCACACCGGGCAGCCGGTCACCGCCGCCGTCGTGCACACCGACCACGCCGCCTACCGCGAGCTGTCCGCCGACCAGCTGCCCGGCGTACGGGTACTGGTCGACGGCCGCCGCGTCACCGACCCGGCACTGTGGGCCGGGGTACGGCGGGTGGTCATCGGGGACGGCGCGGGACGAGGAGTGGTGCGCGCATGAGCACCGCACCGGGCGCCCCCACCGGGCGCCCTCCCACCCCTGACGTCAGCGTCGTGGTCGCCGTCCACAACACCATGCCCTACCTCACCCGCTGTCTGTCCTCCCTGGTCGAGCAGACCATCGGGCAGCGGCGGATGGAGGTGATCGTCGTCGACGACGGCTCCACGGACGGCGGCGCCGAGGAGATCGAACGCTTCGCCGCGCTCCACCCCGGCCTGTTCACCACCCTGCGGCAGCCCAACTCGGGCGGTCCCGCGGCCCCCAGCAACCGGGGTCTGGAGCAGGCCGGCGGACGCCATGTCTTCTTCCTCGGCGCCGACGACCACCTGTCGCCCGAGGCGCTGGAGCGCATGGTGACCATGGCCGACAACTGCCGCTCCGACGTGCTGCTGTGCAAAATGGTGCCGATCGGCGAACGTACGGTCCCCACCGGGGTGTTCAGCCGCACCGCGCCCGCCATCCGGCTGGTCGGGGACGGGCTGCCGTGGGCGCTGTCCAACACCAAACTGTTCCGCCGCTCCCTGATCGAGGAGCACGGCATCCGCTACGACGAGTCCATGCCCGCCTTCAGCGACCAGCCGTTCGTCCTGGAGGCGTGCGTACGCGCTTCGCGGATCTCCGTACTGGCCGACAAACCGCACTACTTCGCCGTCCGCCGCGCCGACTCCGGCAACATCACCTTCCGGGCCGACCCCCGGGTGCGGCTCCGCTGCACGGAGCGCCTCTTCGAGGCGACCTGCCGCCACTTCGCGCCGGGCCCGCTGCGGGACGCCTTCCACAAGCGGCACTTCCACGTCGAGCTGTTCCAGCTCTTCGGCGCGGACTTCCCCGCCCTCCCCGAGGCCGCCCGGGAGACCGTGTGCACCGGCGCAGCCCGACTGATCGGCGCCCACGGCGACGGCGTACTCGAACGCCTCGATCCCCGCCGCCGCCGCACCCTGGAACTCGCCTGGCGCGGCGATGTCCCCGCCCTGCTCGCGGACATCGCCCACGATCCGCTGCGCACGCCGCCACCCCCGAGAGTCGGCCGCTTCCCCGCGGTACGCCGCCTGATGACGGCCATGCTGAGCTGAGGCCGGGCCTCCGGGCGGCATCCAGCGGTGGCGACGGCAGCGGCGACGTTCACCGTGTTCCGAGGTCGTAGGCCGTGCGGTCGGCGACGGCCTGGAGCTTGTCCGGGTTGGCCACGTTGTGGACGGCGGTGATACGGCCGTCGGCGTCGAAGTCGAAGGTGACGGTGGCGATCACGCGTCCCGGCGCGCTGAACAGGATGCCAGGGCCACCGTTGATCTCCACCAGCTCGGCCTTCATAGCGGCAGGCTCGACGCCCTGGTAGGTGACGGTCCCGATGGCCGCGAACCAGGCAGCCACCGTCTCCGCTCCCACCACCGGGCGCAGGGCCTGGCGGACCTTGCCGCCGCCGTCGGTCCACAGGGTGACGTCCGGGGAGAGCAGTTCCATCAGCGCGTTGACGTCCCCGCCCGTCGCGGCGGCGAAGAACCGCTCGGTGGCCTCGCGCTGCCTCGACCGGTCGGCGGCGAAGCGCGGCCGCCGGGCCCGCACGTGCTCGCGGGCCCGGTGCGCGGCCTGCCGCACGGCGGCCTCGGAACGCTCCACCGCCTCGGCGATCTCGGCGTGGCTGAAGGCGAAGACCTCCCTCAGCACGAAGACCGCGCGCTCCAGCGGGCTGAGCGTCTCCAGCACCACCAGCATGGCCATCGACACCGACTCGGCGTCCATGACGACCTCGGAGGCGTCCCCGCCGGTCAGGACGGGCTCCGGCAGCCACGGCCCCACATACGTCTCCCGCTTGTGACGGGTGGAGCGCAGCCGTTCCAGCGCCAGGTTCGAGACGATCCGCGTCAGGTACGCCTTGGGGTCGGCCACCTGCGAACGGTCCGCGGCGGACCACTTGAGCCACGCGTCCTGGACCGCGTCCTCGGCGTCGGCCGCACTGCCGAGGAGCCGGTAGGCCACGGAGAACAGCAGCCGCCGGTGCTCGTGGAAGACCTGCTGGCCGGGGGCGGACAGGCCGGTCACTTGGCCCCCCGGACGCGGGTGAAGCGGCCCCCGCGGGGCCAGAACGCGCCCGAGGCGGGCATCTTCTTCATACGGCCGTACGTCGGCCAGGGCGAGGCGGTCACCGTCTCCTTGTACCGTACGGCCGCACGACCGGTGAGGCAGAACCGGCGCGGACTGTCGTCGGGCCGCGTGAACTGCACCACGGCATCGCCGCGTCCCAGGCTCACCGGCGTGTGGTAGTAACCGAAGCGGAACGGCTTGGGCCGCTTGCCCTTGAGCACGCGGTCGATCGAGAGCGCGGCATGCACTCCGGTGGGCATGCCGCCCTGGCAGGTACCGTGCATGACGCCGTAGCCCTGGCGAATCGCGGCCGCATCGCCGATCGCGTACACCTCGGGGTGGGACACCGAGCGCAGCGCGGCGTCGGTGACGATACGTCCGCGCTCGTCTACGGCGAGCCCGGCGCGGGCCGCCAGCGGCGAGACCCGTGTGCCGCTCGTCCACAGGACCGCGTCGGCGGCGATGCTCTCCCCGCCCGCCAGTTCCACGGCGTCGGGCAGCACCTTCACCACGTCGGCGCCGACGCGCACCCGGACGCCCAACCGGTCCAGCGCGGCGCGCACATGGGTCTTGGCCTTCGGGTTCATGGTCGCACCGGGCTCCTGCCGGCCCAGCAGTACGACGTGCAGCTCCGGGTGCCGCTCGGCGATCTCCGCGGCCGACTCGACGCCGGTCAGCCCGCTGCCGGCGACCACCACCGTGCCGCTGCGGCTGCGGCTGCGGCTGCGGCTGCGGCTGCGGCTGCGGCTGCGGCTGCCGAGCCGTGCCAGCCGGTCGGCCAGCAGTTCGGCGTCCTGGGCGCTGCTCAAGGTGTACGCGTGGTCCTCGACCCCCGGCACCGCCGAGGTGTCGGCGACACCGCCCAGCCCGTACACCAGCGTGTCGTAGTACAGCACCCGTTCGTCGTCGATCCGCACGGTTCTCGCGTCCGCGTCCACGGCCGTCACCCAGCCGCGAACGAACCGCGCACCGGTGCCCTCCAGCAGCTCCGGGACGCTCAGCTCCGCGAGCTGTTGGCCGGTCGCCGTCATGTGCAGCCGCATGCGCTCGGTGAACCGCTCCTGCGCGTTCACGACGGTCACCCGCACCCCTTCGCGCCGCTTCACTCGGCCGGCGAGCTGGACGGCTGCCGCCATGCCTGCGTATCCCGCCCCCAGGATCACCACGCGGTGCGCGGCCTCCGTGCTGGTCTTGTGCCGTGCGCTCATCGTCACGTCCTCCTCGGCTCGCCTGCTGATGCCCACCAGATGGGAGCGGGCAGCCGGGACGTGACACGGGCAGTATGTGATGCAGGACACAGCCTGAATCGGCAGGCATCTGTGCTGCCCCCTGCTCCTTCGGCTGAGGCCCTTCAGGGCATGAGGAGCCGCTGGTAGGCGCCATGGATGTGGCCCGGCCCGCGTAGGCGACGCTCCCTGTACGGCTTGGAGATCAGGAGCAGCGAGTCGACCTCGACGGCGGCTTCACGGAGCACCTCGGGAACAGACCGGCGCGGTACAGGTCGGCTGAGGCGGCCGATGCCCCAGCTGGTGGTAGTCCCACAGCAGCCTGGTCACATACGCCGCGACCAGGTGTCCGCGAGGTGAGAGGGCGTCCCCTTTACCGGAGCGGGACAAGCGTGATGCCCCGCTGCTCCTTCGTGGGGCTGTGGGGCACCGCGTTGGTGTTCTGGGTCACGCGCGGCCGAGTGCGTCTCGCTGGACGGCCGTGACAAATGACGACCATGCGGAGGCCGTGAAGGTGAGCGCCGGGCCGTGGGGAGCCTTGCTGTCGCGGACGGGGACGGTGCCGGAGTTGGCGTAAGCCGGTGCCCACTCAACGCAAGTGTTGCCTCCGTTGCCGCTGTAGCTCGACTTGGCCCATTCCGTGTGGGAGGGGTCAGGAGTTGTGTTCATGGTGCAGCTCCCCGTGCTTGACCGCAGATACGAAGTTGGCCCAGCCGTCGGTCGTGAAGGTGAGGGCAGGGCCGTGGGGTTCCTTGCTGTCCCGGACGGGGACTGTCCCGGAATTGATGTAAGCCGGTGCCCACTCGACGCAGCCTCCACCGTTGCCGTTGCTGTGGCTCGACTTGACCCACTCCGTTTCGGAGGGGTCAGGAGTTCTGCTCACGGTGCAGCTCCCCGTGCTTGACCGCAGTCACGAACTCGGCCCAGCCGTCGGGCGTGAAGGCGAGTGCCGGGCCGTGGGGGCTTTTGCTGTCGCGGACGGGGACGGTGCCGGAGCTGATGTAAGTCGGTGCCCACTCAACGCAGTTGGCGCCTCCGTTGCCGCTGTAGCTCGACTTGACCCACTCCGCGCTGGAGAGGTCAGGAGTGGTGCTCATGTCGGTAGTGCCTCCATCACGGACCGGACGAACGCCGCCGAATCCTCCGGCGACAAGGCGCGTGCCCTTACCCGATTGTAGGCGCGCTGGCGTTCGATGACGCTGTCCAAGTTCTCCATGAGCGTGCCCGTCGAGATGCCCTCCTCGTAAGCCACGCGTTCGCCGTTGTCCAAGGTCATCAGCGCCAGCGTGCCACCTACCAGGGCATGTCCCCCCTGTTCGAATGGGAGAACCTGCACCACGGTTGTCCGCGTAAGTGTCAGCTCTGCAACGCGCGCCAACTGCGCACGCATGACGGCCGGGTCGCCGAAGCTGCGTCGGATCGCCGCCTCATCGATCACGGCTGAGTAATCCAGCAGCGTGTCGGAACGCAGCAGCCTTTGACGGCTCAGCCGAGCAGCGACGAGCTCCTCGATCCTGTCCTGCGACTGCCAGGGGTTGGCCTCCTTGAACTGGGCGCGTGCATAGTCCGCTGTCTGGATGAGCCCCGGCACAATCTGACCGCTGTATTCGTCCAGCACCTGCGCACGTGCTTCAAGCTCCATCCGACGCTGGAACTGATCCGGATGGATCTCCTTGCTCGCGAGCAGGAACAGCTCCTCGAAGATTCCGTCCGTGCCGAAGGCGGCGTCCAGCATCGGTGGCAGTGAAGGCGGCGGCATCACCTCCGCTGTCTCGATGCGGGACAGGTGGCTGCGGCTGATGTTCACCACGTCCGACAGGCCCTCAAGGCTCATGCCGGCCCGCTCGCGATGGGTGCGCATCTTGGCGCCGAAGAGGTGCCGGGCGCCTCGGTCGGGGGTCAGTTCTCGTGGTCGGGCTGGCATCGGGCGGCCTCCGTTCTCCCCGGGTGGGGCTGGGGAGATGAATTCCTCGCTCTCACCTGCAACCCAGGGCAACACTTGGAATACGCAAGGTAATTGATCCAGGCAAGGGAGCGCAGGTGAACGACTGGAGTGGTGTGGCCGAGGCGACGCCGGAGGAGGCCTACGGCGAGTTGAAGGACGCTCTCACGGCGGCAGGGGTGAAGTTGCCGTCGCTGTCGATCGAGGCCGTCTCATACGCCGGGTGGTGCACGCCCGCGCTGATCGAGTTGGGGCGCTGCAATGTGGCGACGGCCCGTGCGCTCGCCGCCGCGCTGCGGTCCGGGGCGGTGGGGGAGGGAGAGGGGTGAGCGGGGAGCTGGAGCGGCTGGAACGACGTCGCACCACGGCCGAGTTGAGCGAGCAGGCGGAGCGACTGGGCCGCCAGATCGACGAGCACCTGGAGGGTCTGGGCCGCCGCCCCCCTCCCCCGACCACCCCCGCAAAACGTCACCAGTCTGACCAGTGACGAAACCAAAAACACCCCCCCGCAGCACCACGATCGAGAGGAAGACAGCCATGGGCAGGCACAGTGACGGCAAAGGCGGCGAGGAAGGGGACCAGCAGCAGTCCCCTCGGGAGTCGGACGGGCAGTGGGAGCGGCCCATTCCCCCGGCCGATGACGACGAGAAGTGAAGCCGTGAACGACGACTCGGAGTACTCGGAGTACCAGGAACTCGTCGCGTTCCTGGGCGAGTCCGGTGCTCTCGGGGCGGGCTGGCGGGGTGCCTTTCTACGCACCCCGCGCAGTCTCTTCGTCCCGGAGCGGATCTGGATCGCGGCAGGCCCCAGCGGGTACCGGCAGGTCACCAAGCGGGACGACCCCGAAGCGTGGCGGGCGACCGTGAACGCGGACGCACCAGTCGTGACGCAGCTCGATGACGGGGAAGAGTCCGGTCCGGGCGTCGCGACAAGTTCGGTGAGCATGCCTTCGCTGGTCGGCCGGATGCTCGCGCACCTCGATGTGCGCGACGGGACCCGGTCCGTGCTGGAGATCGGCTCGGGCTGGACGACAGGGCTCCTGTGCTCGCGCGTCGGGGCGCGACGCGTCGTGTCCGTGGAGATCGACCCGCAGGTGGCGGAGCGTGCCCGTAAGGCGCTCGCGCTGGCCGGACATGCGCCCGTGCTCGTCGTCGGCGACGGAACGCGGGGGTTTCCCGAGCGGGCGCCGTACGACCGTGTGAGTTCCACAGCGGCGGTTCGCCGCGTGCCCCCTGCCTGGGTGGCGCAGACGAAACCAGGCGGAGTGATCGTCACGCCTTGGGGGACGCCCTTCTGCAACGCCGGGCTGCTGAAACTGCACGTGCGTGAAGGGGAGGAAGCCGAGGGGCGATTCGTGGACAGCGTGAGTTTCATGTGGGTACGGGGGCAGCGGCCAGGCGCCCCGTCGGATGCGCCGCCCAGCGGCGAGGCCCGTTACGGCCCGTCCGCCATGAACCCCGAATCGGTGCTCGAATCGGTGCACGCCGCGTTCGCCGTCGGGCTCCACCTCCCCACGGTGCGGTACCGCGTGGTGTGGGACGAGAGCGATCCGCGAACGACACGTCGGCTGGTGCTGTGGGACGGCGACGGCTCACGGGCCACCGTGTTCCTCCACGACTGGAAGGCCACCGACGCGGTGCGGCAGACCGGCCCCCGGAATGTGTGGGACGAGGCCACCGCGGCCCGCGCTTGGTGGGAGAGCGAGGGAGAGCCGGAGCTGACGCGCTTCGGTGTCACGGCGACGGCTGACACGCAGCACGTATGGCTGGATCAGCCCAGCCGTGTCGTCAGCACGTGGCGGGTCAGCTGAGGGGTTCCGGGGCGGGGCCCGGCTCGACGGGGGCGGGCGGGGCTTCGACTGCGGCTTCGGCTTCCTCGGGGGTGGGGACCCGGCGGCGTTCGGCCGGGGGGACGACGGGAGGGAGCGCGTCCAGGGGCTCTCCCAACAGCGCGTGGCGGACGACGCGTTCGGCGGCGTGGCCGTCGTCCCAGGGGCAGAAGCGGGCGCGGAAGGCGGCACGCAGGGCGCGGGCTTCGGGTCCGCGCCAGGTGCCGCTGCGGAAGACGGCCGTCAGCTCGTCCTCGGTGCGGGTGACGGGTCCCGGGGTCTCGCCGGGGCGGCCGGAGAGCAGGTCGAAGTAGACGCCCCGGGTGTCGCGGTAGCTCTCCCAGTCGGGTGCGTGGACGACCAGCGGCCGGTCGAGGTTGGCGTAGTCGAACATCAGGGACGAGTAGTCGGTGATCAGCGCGTCGGCGGCCAGGCACAGGTCTTCCACCGAGGGGTGGCGGGAGACATCCCGCACCAGTCCGCGTGCGTGCAGGTCGCGCAGTGCGCTGTCGCGTCCGTAGTAATAGTGAGTACGCACCAGCAGCACGTACTCCTCGCCGAGTCCGGCGCTGAGCCGTTCCAGGTCGAGGCGGGGGACGAAGCCCTTGCGGTAGTCGCGGGCCGTGGGCGCGTACAGCAGGGCGATCCGGCCGCGCGGGATGCCCAGCCGGGCGCGGACGGCGGTGATCTCCTCGGCGGTGGCGGTCGCGAACCGGTCGTTGCGCGGGTAACCGGCCGACAGGTCCGTGTAGCCGCAGGGGAAGACGCGGTCCCACACCTCGGCCGAGTGCGGGTTGGCGGTGACGCTCACATCCCACCGGCCCGCCCGGCGCAGCAGTTTGCCGAAGTCCATCTGGGCTGCGGCCGGGTAGGGCTGCTGGTCCAGGCCCATCGTTTTGAGCGGGGTGCCGTGGTGGGTCATCACATGCACTTGGCCCGGCCGCTTGACCAGGTGGTCGGGGAAGTTGACGTTGTTGACGAAGTACCGGGCGCGGGCGAGCATCCGCCAGTAGCGCCGGGAGCCGGGCACCACGTGGTCGGTGCCCGGCGGCAGCGCGGGGACGGCGTCCTTGCGCACCACCCAGACGCTGCGCACGTGCGGCGCCAACTCGCGCGCCTTGGCCTCGATCGCCTGCGGATTGCAGGCCACCCCCCGGTGCCAGTACGCGGAGTAGAGGGCCACGTCCGGGTAGAGCGGGAGCAGCCGCTGGAGGGTGTAGTAGAGACCGTGGAAGGCGCGGGCCACGTGGGGGCGGGCCGCGCGGACGGAGCGCCGGGCGAGTCCGGCGGCGCGGCGTACCGTCTCCCGCGCGGCGAACAGCGTGTAGGTGTTGTGGGCGAGCAGCCGGCAGTCGCGGGCCCGGCGGCGCGGCGGGGTGAAGCCGGGGGGTATGTGCTCGCGGTAGAGCCGGGCCGCCTGCCGGAAGAACGCGCGCCGGTCGGCGGGGCGCACCCGGTCCCGGCGCCGTATGCAGAAGATCAGGTGTGCCACCGCGCGTTCGAACAGCAGCGGGCGGTGTGCCGCCAGTTCGGGGCGGCGCTCCAGGAAGGCGAACAGGGAGGCGTACTGCGGGAAGATGTCGAAGTGCCGGCGCCCGGGGGAGCGGGTTATGGCGCCCTGGTGCCGCTGCCGGTAGTCGACGCAGACGCGCGGCAGACAGCCGATGGACTCGGCGCACACCAGTGCCTCGTTCGACAGCGGCGCGTCCTCGTAGAGCCCGGGTTCGAAGCGCAGCCCCTCGCGCAGGTAGAACTCGCGGCGGTACGCCTTGTTCCAGGCGACGTGGAAGAGGGTGAGCAGCTCGGGGTTCTCGGCCACGGTGAAGGTCTGGGTGCCGACGGCGGCCAGTTGTCCGCCGTAGGAGCTGACCTCGGTGTGCCCGTCCCAGTAGGAGCGCTGGTGGTCGAAGACCAGTACGTCCGGGTGGCCGCAGGCGGTCAGTTGCCGGTCGATCGCGTCGAGTGCGCCGGGCAGACAGCTGTCGTCGCTGTCGAGGAAGAGCAGGTAGTCGCCGTGCGCGTGCTCGACGCCGGTGTTGCGGGCGCGGCCCAGTCCCACGTTCTCGGGCAGGTGCAGCACTTGTACGCGCGGGTCACGCGCCCCGTATTCGTCGAGTATCGCGCCGCTGTGGTCGGGTGAGCGGTCGTCGACGGCTATGAGCTCGAAGTCGGTGAAGGACTGGCCGAGCACCGAGTCGAGGCACTCGCGCAGGTAGCCCTGGACCTTGAACACCGGTACGACGACGCTGAAGCGGGGCATGACCACCAGTCCTTCACTGCGAGGGGGGCGGGAGACGTGAGGGGCTCGGGGGTGCCGGACGGGCGGCCTGGTGCGGGCGCGGGCCGCCGCTCGGCGAGCGGGACGACGGGAGGGCACGAGGCCGCGACGACGGGACCGCCGCCGGAGGCGGGCGCCTCACCGAGGAAGACGTGCCGCACCACGCGCTCGGCCGCGTGGCCGTCGTCCCAGGGGCAGAACCGCTGCCGGAAGGCGGCCCGCAGGGCGCGGGCGTGCTCGGTGGCGTAGGCGCCGGTGGCGAGGATGTCGATCAGCTCGTCGTCGGCGCGTGCCACGGGCCCCGGCGCCATGGCCGTCACATCGAAGTAGGTGCCGCGCGCCTCGCGGTAGGTCTCCCAGTCGGGTGCGTGGACGACCAGGGGCCGGTCGAGGTTGGCGTAGTCGAACATCAGGGACGAGTAGTCGGTGACCAGCACGTCCGAGGCCAGGCACAGCTCCTCGACCGAGGGGTGGGCGGTCACATCGAGCAGCCCGCCGGGCGGCTCGCACGGCAGCCCCTCGTCGGCGAGGAAGTAGTGCGAGCGTACGAGGACGACGAAGGACGGTCCCAGCGCCGCCACCAGCCGTGCCAGGTCGAGGCGGGGCTGCCTGCCGGGCTGGTAGTCGCGGTGGGTGGGCGCGTACAGCACGGCCGTCACCCGGTCGGGGATGCCGAGTTCGGCGCGGACACGGGCGACGTCGGCGGCGGTCGCGGTGTGGAAGACGTCGTTGCGCGGGTGGCCGAACTCCAGCGTGGTGTACGGGGAGGGGTAGGCGCGCTCCCACACCAGGGTGGAGTGCGGGTTGCCGGAGAGGCTGTAGTCCCAGCGGTCGGTGTGCTCCAGCAGCCGTGCGAAGTCCATGCCGTCCGCGGCGGCCGGGTAGGCCAGCAGATCGAGCCCCATGTGCTTGAGCGGGGTGCCGTGGTGGGTCTGCAGGAGCGTCTGGCCGTGCCGTTTGCGGTAGCGGTGCGGGAGGTTGACGTTGCTGACCAGGAACCGGGCGCGGGCCAGCGCCGTCCAGTACGCCGCCGAGCCCGGCCGCAGATGCCGTACGCCGGGCGGCAGGGTGGGCGCGTACGCGGGGTCGCATATCCACGCCGTGCGGATGCCGGGGACCAGCTCGCGCGCCTTCGCCTCGATGGCCGCCGGGTTGCACGAGTAGCCGCGGCCCCAGTACGCGGAGAAGACGGCGAGGTCCGGATCGAGGGGGCGGCACCGCTGAAGGCGGTAGTACGCGTGCAGCGCCGCCTTGCGCAGCAGGGAGCGCACCGGGCGCAGCCGGGCGCCCATCGCGCGGCGCGCCCGCCCGGCGTGCGAGAGCAGCCGGAAGACGCGGTGCGTGCCGCACCGCACCAGCAGTCTGCGCAGCCGCCGGGCGGTCGTGTCGGGCGGCCCGGCCGCGCCGGGTGCGGGCCGGTGGCGGCGGCAGGAGTCCCGTGCACGGCGCATGAACTCCGCGCGGGACGAGCGGGGCAGCCGTGCGGGGCTGCTGTGGATGGTCGCGAAGTGGTCGGTCATCCGCTGGTGCAGGTGGGGGCGCCAGCGCTCCAGTTCGGGCCGGGCCGCCAGGAAGGCGAACAGCCTGTCGTACTGCTCGAAGACCTCGAAGTGGCCGCGCCCCGTCGTCGTCAGGATGCTGCCGCCGCGCCGCTGCCGGTAGTGCACGCACACGCGCGGCAGCGTGGCGAGGGTGCGCGCGGTGAGCAGCACGGGGAAGGACCAGGGGGTGTCCTCGTACCTGCCGGGCGGGAACGTCAGGTTCTCGCGGCGCAGGAAGTCGCGGCGGTAGGCCTTGGCCCAGGCGAAGGCGGGCAGCCGCAGCAGCTCGGGGCGGTCGGCGAGGGTGCCGACGGCGGGCCCGGTGCCGTCGGCAAGCAGGTCGGGGTGGGCCGCCGGGCCGAGGGAGCCGTCCCAGTAGGCGGGCGCGAAGTCGAACACCAGCACGTCAGGGTCGCTGGTCGCGGACAGCCGCTCGGCCAGCGCGCGCAGGGTGCCAGGGGCCATGGTGTCGTCGCTGTCGAGGTAGAGGACGTAGTCGCCGCGGGCGCGTGCGGTGCCGGTGTTGCGGGCCGGGCCCAGTCCGCCGTTCTGCGCCAGATGGATGACGGTCACCCGTGGGTCGGCGGCGGCGTAGGCGTCCAGGATCTCCCCGCAGGAGTCGGGGGAGTGGTCGTCGACGGCGATCAGCTCGAAGTCCCCGAAGCACTGGCCCAGTACGGAGTCGAGGCACTCGTGCAGATACGCCTGCACCCGGTGGACGGGCACGATCACGCTGAAACGGGGCATTTGCGAGTCCCGGGTTCGACGGTTGGCTCCGCCTCGATTTATCCCATATGGGGCGCAGCGCCACATCTTGGCGCCGCGCCCTCAGGGGCGCGGGGAACTGCGCGACAAGCCACACACAACCCGCAGCCCGCAAACAACGGGCAGGGGCACTCTCAACCCGGCAGTCGGCGAAAGAGGGCACGCGGCAGATGGCGCAGCACACTCATCACGGGCCCCAACGCCGCCGGCACCCACACCACCGGCGCCCGACGCCGCACCCCGTGCTCGATCGCCTCCGCGACAGCGCCCGGCGTCGTGGCCAGCGGCGCAGCCGCCCTGCCCGCCGTCATCCGGGTGTGCACAAACCCGGGCCGCACCACCAGCACCTGCACCCCGCTACCGCGCAGGGCCTCCCCCAGGCCCTGCGCAAACGCGTCCAGCCCCGCCTTGCTCGACCCGTAGATGAAGTTCGCCCGCCGGGCCCGCTCGCCCGCGACCGACGAGAGCACCACCAGCGAGCCGTGCCCCTGGGCGCGCAGCGCCTTGGCGCACACGAGCCCGGAAGAGACGGCGCCGGTGTAGTTCGTCCGGGTGACGCGCACGGCGGCCATCGGGTCCTGTTCGTCGGCGTGCTGCTCGCCCAGGACGCCGAAGGCGAGCAGGACGAGATCGATGTCGCCCTCGGCGAAGACCTTCTCCAGCACCTTCTCGTGCGTCTCGGGCGTGAGCGCGTCGAACGGGACCGTACGGACGGTGACCTCCGCGCCGTGTGCCGCCGCCTCGTCGCGCAGTCCGGCCGCCGCCGAGTCCAGCCGGGAGCCGGGGCGCCCCGCGAGCCAGACGGTGCGGGCGCGACGTGCCATGAAACGGCGCACGGTCGCCAGCGCGATCTCGGAGGTGCCGCCCAGCACGAGCAGCGACTGCGGGGAACCGAAGGCGTCCTTCATGGGTGCTCCTGACAGAGAAGGGTCACAGCGCCAGCCGCCGTGCCAGGTCCGAGGTGAAGACGCCGCGCGGGTCCAGCCGCGCGCGCAGCGCCCGGAAGTCGTCCAGCCGCGGGTACATCGCGGGCAGCAGCTCCGGCCGCATCCGCGCGTCCTTGGCCAGATACAGCCGCCCGCCCGCGACGGCGACCTCCTCGTCCAGCAGGTCGAGGAAGTCCGCGAGCCCCGGCAGCCCGGCCGGGATGTCCAGCGCCAGCGTCCAGCCCTCCGCGGGGAAGGAGAGCCAGCCCGGGTCCCCGGGGCCGAAGCGCTTGAGCACGGCGAGGAAGGAGGGGCAGGAGCGGCGCGAGATCAGCCGCACGATGCGGCGCAGCGCGTCGTCGTGCTGGTGTCCCACCACGCACTGCCACTGCACGAAGCCCGCGCTGCCGTAGACCCGGTTCCAGTGCGGCACCCCGTCCAGCGGGTGGAAGAACGAGGCGAGCCGCTGGAGTTCGCCCCTGCGGCGGCGCGGGGCCTTGTGGTACCAGAGCTTGTTGAACGCCGTGACCGTACTGCCGCGCAGCAGCCCGCCCGGGACGGTACGGGGCGGGGGCGGCAGCCGCCCCGGGCGGAAGGCCAGCGGGTCACGCCGGGCCGCGCGCGCCAGCCGACCGTCGGCCGACAGCGCCTCCAGGGGCGCGTGGTCGCCGCGCGTGAGCACCGCGCGCCCGGCCGCCGTACCGCGCGCCAGCAGGTCGATCCAGGCGACCGAGTAGCGGTAGTGGTCGTCGGTGGCGGTCAGCGTGGCAAGCAGCGAGTCCAGATCGGGCAGCCGTTCGGTGTCCACCGTCATCAGCGACGTCTCCACCGGCAGCAGCCGGATCGTGGCGCTCAGCACCAGCCCGGTCAGCCCCATACCGCCGGCTGTGGCGTCGAACAGCTCGCTGCCGGGCACCACCTCGCGCACCTGCCCGTCCGCCGTCAGCAGCTCCAGGGAGCGCACATGGCGGGTGAAGGACCCGGAGACATGGTGGTTCTTGCCGTGGATGTCAGCGCCGATCGCGCCGCCGACCGTCACATAGCGGGTCCCCGGCGTGACGGGGACGAACCAGCCCAGCGGCAGCAGCACCGTCATCAGCCGGTGCAGACTGACCCCCGCCTCACAGGTGACCGTCCCGGCCACCGCGTCGATCGACAGCACCCGGTCCAGACCGGTGGTCTCCACAACGGTGCCGCCCGCGTTCTGCGCCGCGTCCCCGTAGGCCCGTCCGAGGCCGCGCGCGATGCTTCCGCGCGCCCCGCACGCCAGTACGGCCTCGACCGCCTGCTGCCGGGTGCGCGGCCGCAGCACCCGGGCGCCGGTCGGTGCCGTCCCGCCCCAGCCGGTCAGCAGCCGGGCGGTCCGGTCGGGGGGCGCGGCCTGCGGTGCGGGCGCGTCGCGCCGGGTGTGCTGAGCGGGCATGAACGTGACGGTAAGGGCCGCGAGATGCAACGGAGGGTAAGCCGTGCCCGCGTGGTTCGTCCGTGTCGCTGAAAGGGTGAAAGGGCGGGTGTCGGATCGTATGTGGGCCGGTGGCGGCACGGGGCGCGGCAGAGTCGGACCGTGGCAGCGAGAACGGCCCGACGATGGGGGCAGTGGGAACGGCGGCTGTTGTGCGCCTTGGGCGACTGCGCGGCGGACGCCCGGGTGGCCGGTGCGGCACGCGCCCTGTCGTGGAGCGGAGAGCACGCCGCCGTCTGGCTCCTGGTCGGACTCACCGGCGCCGCCACCGACCGTACGCAGCGGGAGCGCTGGCTCAAGGGCACCGCGCTCGTGGGCGCCGCGCACCTGGCCAGCATGGGGCTCAAGCGGGTCGTGCGCCGCCCGCGCCCCAGCCTGGCCGGCCGCGCCCCGCTGGTACGGACGGCGGGCGCACACTCCTTCCCCAGCTCGCACGCCGCCTCCGCGAGCGCGGCGGCACTGGTACTGGGCGGCCTGCGGCCGGGCTCGTCGGCCGGGCTGCGGCCTGGTTCTCCGGGAGGACTGCCGCTGGGGACGCCGCTGGCCGCGCTGGCCGGGCTGATGTGCGTCTCGCGGCTGGTCGTCGGCGTCCACTACCCCTCGGACGTGCTGGCGGGTGCGGCGCTGGGCGCGCTGACCGCCCGGCTGGGCACCCGCGACACAGGAAAGAGGGGGCGGCCGGATGGCTGACCGCTCCACGCTGACCGGCTCGCCCATGGCGCCGTCGCCGGGACGGGATGCCGAGTCGAGTGGCGCCGCGTCCGCCACTGCCGCGGCGACGGCGCCCCTGCGCCCGCACGGGTTCGCCGGCACCCTTGCCGGCGGGCTGCTGCTGACCGTGCGGCCCCGGCAGTGGGTCAAGAACCTGCTCGTCGTCGCGGCCCCGGCGGCGGCCGGACAGCTCGCCGCCGTGCACACGGTGCTCGAACTCGCCCTCGTCTTCGCCCTGTTCACCGCAGCGGCGTCGGCCGTCTACCTGCTCAACGACGCACGCGACGCGGAGGCCGACCGGGCGCACCCCGACAAGTGCCGGCGCCCGGTCGCCGCCGGGACCGTCCCCGTGCCACTCGCCTACGCCCTCGGCGCGCTGCTCGCCCCGGCCTCCGCGGTGGCGGCCGCACTGCTGTGCAACACCGCGACCGCGGCCGTGCTGACGGGCTATGTGGTGATGCAGATCGCCTACTGTCTGCGGCTCAAGCGGGTGCTGGTGGTCGACCTGGCCGTGGTGACCGCCGGGTTCGTGATGCGGGCGATGTCCGGAGGGCTGGCGCTGGACATCCCGCTCTCCCGCTGGTTCCTGATCACGGCCGGGTTCGGCGCGCTGTTCATGGTGGCGGGCAAGCGCTACTCGGAGGCGCTGCTGATGGGGGAGGGCGAGGGCGGCACCCGGGCACTGCTGCGCGAGTACACCGTCGGCTACCTGCGGTTCGTCTGGCAGCTCGCGGCGGGGGTGGCAGTACTCGCGTACTGCCTTTGGGCGCTGGGGACCGACGCCGGTGCGGGGGTTTCTCTCTGCCGGCAGCTGTCGATGGTCCCGCTGATCTGCGCGGTGCTGCGGTACGCGGTCTTTATTGATCGGGGAACGGCTGGGAGCCCCGAGGACGTATTGCTACGGGACCGCCCTTTGGCCGTCACAGCTGGGTGCTGGGGCCTGCTGTACGGCCTGTCTGTCATGGGGTTGTAGGGCATGCTCCGGCGAGGGGGTGCCCCTGTCCGTTGTTCGCGGACTGCGGGCGCGTCGTGGCCGGTCGCGCAGTTCCCCGCGCCCCTGAAGGGGCACCCTCTTGCGCTTGGGAGGTCTGCGCCAGAGGCGCAGGGCTGGCAAGCGCAGTCCCCATGCGGGGTACGCGATGAGTAAGCCGCGCGCATTGGGGGCCGAATTCGCGGGGTTCGCCGCAGTCGGGGTGTTCGCCTTCGCCGCCGACCTCGGCACGTTCCTTTACCTCCGCGGCCCCGCCGCAATGGAACCGATGTTCGCGAAGGCCCTCTCCTTCCTCGCCGGTGTCGCCGTCGCGTACACCGGCAACGCCCTGGGCCCCTACCGCCTGCGGGCCCGCAGAGTGGCCACCGGATGGCGCCGCTTCGGCGTCTTCGCGCTGGTCAACGCCGCGGGCGGCGCCGTACAGCTGGGCTGCCTCGGCGTGTCCAGACACCTGCTGGGGCTCACCTCCACCCTGGCCGACGTGGTCTCCGGGGCAGGGATCGGCCTCGTCCTGGGCACCGCCGTCCGCTTCTGGGGTACGCGCACACTGGTGTTCGCCCATGAGACCGCCCCCGCCCCAGCGGGACGGGGGCAGCCACAGCCACAGCCACAGCCACATCCGCAGCCGCAGGCGGACGGCGAGGTCACTTGACCGAACCCGCCATCACTCCGGAGACGAACTGCTTCTGGAAGGCGAAGAAGACCGCCAGCGGCACCAGCATCGAGATGAAGGCGCCGGGCGCCAGCACGTCGATGTTGTTGCCGAACTGCCGCATCTGCTGCTGGAGCGCCACCGTGATCGGCGGGTTCGTCGAGTCGGCGAAGATCAGCGCGACCAGCATGTCGTTCCACACCCACAGGAACTGGAAGATGCCCAGCGAGGCGATGGCGGGCCCGCCCAGCGGCAGCACCACCCGGGTGAACAGCCGGATCTCACCGGCGCCGTCCAGCCGTGCGGCCTCCAGCAGTTCGCGGGGGATCTCCGCGAAGAAGTTGCGCAGCAGGAAGATGGCGAACGGCAGGCCGAACGCCGTGTGGAAGAGGACCACGCCTGCTGTTGTCTCGAAGATGCCCAGGGTGTTGAACAGCTTGGCGACGGGCACCAGCGCCACCTGCACCGGCACCACCAGCAGCCCCACGACCACCAGGAACCACCAGTCGCGGCCGGGGAACTCCATCCACGCGAACGCGTACCCGGCCAGCGCGCCGATCACCACCACCAGCACCGTGGCCGGAACGGTGATCAGCACGGTGGTCCACAGCGAGCTCATCACCTGGTCGTTGGCGAACAGCGCGTCGTAGTTCGCCGTGGTCAGCTGGTCCTTGTTGAGAATCCAGGGGAAGCTGCCGTTCAGGTCGAAGATGTTCCACCAGCCGGATATGGAGACATCCGCCGGGTCGCGCAGCGACGAACTGAGCAGACCGGCCGTCGGCATCAGCCAGAACAGCCCGATGACGACGAGGGCGAAGCGCACTGCCCAGTGGCCGGTGAAGGCGGCCACCCGCGCGGCGGCCGAGGTCTTGGGGGCGGCGGTTTCCGGTGCCGGAGCCGCCGGCTGAGAGGACGCGCCCGTGGCGGTCAGCGTGGTCATCGGCGGGACTCCCTGCGCAGACGGCGGATGTTGAGGATCATGACCGGCACGACGAGCAGCAGCAGGACCACCGCGATCGCGCTGCCCGCGCCCTGGTCGGGGCTGCCACCGAAGGACTTGAGATACAGCTGGAGCGCGAGGACGTTGGCCTCCCGCTGGCTGGCCCCTGGCGCGATGACGTAGACGAGATCGAAGATCTTGAGGACGTTGATCATCAGGGTGACGGTGACGACGCCGAGCACCGGCGCCAGCAGCGGCACCGTGACCTTGCGGAAGACCTTCCACTCGTTGCAGCCGTCCACCCGGGCCTGCTCCAGCAGTTCACGGGGGACTCCGGCCAGGCCGGCCGCGATCAGCACCATCGCGAAGCCCGCCCACATCCACACGTACGAGCCGATGATGGCCGGGGTGACGAGGGTGGGGCCGAGCCAGTCGACGCCGTTGTAGGGCGCCGCGAAGTTGGAGGCGGGCATCCGCAGCTTGGCGCCGTCGGCGGCGGCCGGGAGGGTGAAGGTGCCGTCCTCGCCCGTGGTGGCCTCGGCGACCTTGCGGCCGTCCTTGACCGCCTCCACCTTGATCCCGGCGAGCGCCTTCTCCTGCTGGTCGATGACGCCGTGCTCGCTGCGCCCGCCCTTGACGAAGTCCAGCCATACGGTGCCGGTGACCTTGCCGCCCTCGGCCTTCGCGGGCTTCTTGGCGGGTGCCGCGCCGCTCGCCTCCTTGGGCGGGATGCCCACCAGCGGGAGGTGGGCCGGGCTGGAGGCGTCCACGGTCTGCTCGGTGGTGTAGGCGCCGTGGGAGATGGACAGCGGCGCGTCGGTGCGCGGCCGCGCGTCCGGCCAGGGCGAGGTCTCGGCGAACGTGTCGTGGACGGTGGTCCACATCGCGTTGGCCACGCCGCGGTCCGGGTCCTGCTCGTAGACGAGCCGGAAGATGATGCCCGAGGCCAGCATGGAGATGGCCATCGGCATGAAGACCAGCAGCTTGAACGCCGTTCCCCAGCGCACCTTCTCGGTCAGTACGGCGAAGATGAGGCCGAGCGCCGTGCAGACGGCGGGCGCCACGACGACCCAGACGAGGTTGTTGCGGAAGGCGATCAGTGTGTTGTCGTCGGTGAACAGCTCCGTGAAGTTGTCCAGCCCGACGAAGCTGGAGCCGTCGGCGTTCATGAAGCTGCGGAAGATCGAGAACGCGATCGGGTAGACGACCAGCGCGCCCAGCACCACCAGGGCGGGAAGCAGGAACAGCGCGGCGATCCAGGGGCGGCGGCGCAGCGCCGAGGCCCCCTTGCCGAGCGCCGTCCCGGCGCCGGTGCGTTCGGCCGAGGTCTGCTCGGCGGGTGTCTCGGACGGCGCCGCTTCGGCGGCGGCCGTGGCTGTGCTCGCGGTCGTGGCTGTGCTCGCGGTCGTCGGCGCGGTCGCGGTCGCGCCCTCTGTCGTGCTGGAGCTGGTGCCGGCAGCGGCTCCGGCGACCGGCGCGTCGGGTGCGCCGGCGTCGTCCGGTATGCCTCCGGTCGCGCCGCTTCCTGGCTGGCTCGGGGTCGGCATGACGGTGGTCTCCCCTGTCTGGTCCGTCAGTGAGGCGTGGAGGTGGCGAGAGCCGTACGGGACATGCGGGTCACGTGGGGCACGCGCGTCGTACGGGTCGCGGCTGTCGTACGGGTCGCGGCGGATGTGGTCACGGCGCGGTTCACTTCTCGTACGCCTTGGCGGCGGCCTTCTCCAGCGCCCGCTGAGTGCCCTCGATGTCCTCGGGGTTCTTCAGGAAGTCCTGGAGGGCTTTCCACTCGCCCTCGCCCTTGGTGCCGCCGAACGCGGCGGGTGCCTGGTCGGACATGTCGAAGCGGAAGTCGTTCCCGGCGCCGACCAGCGCCTTGGCGATCTCGCGCTGCGGCTGGTTCGGGTAGGCGGACAGGTCCAGCTCCTTGTTGGGGGAGACATAGCCGCCCTCGGCCGCCCAGATCCCGGCCGCGTCCTCGGAGGCGAGGAAGGTGGCCAGCGCCTGTGCGCCCTTGCTGTTCTTCAGCACCGCCGCCGCGTCGCCCGCGGTGACCACCGGGGGCTTTGCGCCCACCTTCGGGAACGGATAGACCTGCGCGTCCTTGCCGATCCGGGCCTTGGTGTCGCCCTCGATGTTGACGCCGACGAAGTCGGCCTCGAAGACGAGCGCCGCCTGCGGCGAGGCGAGGTTGCCGAAGGTCTGCGTCACCGACTTGGGAAAGTCCGTCTGCAGCGCGCCCTGGTTGCCGCCTGCCAGCAGGTGGCCCTTCCCCCAGAGCTCCTGGAGGGTCTTCAGCGCCTTGGTGACCGAAGGGTCCGTCCACTTGATCTTGTGCTCGGCGAGTTGGTCGTACTTCTCGGGACCGGCCTGGGAGAGGTAGACGTTCTCGAACCAGTCGGTGAGCGTCCAGCCGTCGGCCCCGCCGACCGACACCGGGTCGACCCCCGAGTCGGAGAGCGTCTCCGCGTCCTTGACGAAGGACTTCCAGTCCTCGGCCTCCTTGACGCCCGCGTCCTCGAACGCCTGGGTGTTGTACCAGATCAGGGACTTGTTGGCGGCCTTGTAGTAGATGCCGTACTGCTTGCCCTCGTAACTGCCCAGTTCGCGCCAGCCCTTGGCGAAGTTCTTCCTGGACTCGGCCAGCGCCTGCTTGCCCAGCGGCTTGAGCCAGCCCTTCTTGGCGAACTCCCGCAACACACCGACCTGCGGCAGCATCGCCACGTCCGGCGGCGAGCCGCCCTCGATCTTGGAGCCTATGTAGGTGGCCACGTTGTCGCCGGTGGGCACGAACTCGACCTTGGCGCCGGTTCGTTTCTCGAACTCGTCGAGGACCTTGCGGAAGTTCTTCTGCTCGTCGCCCGTCCACACCGCGGCGACCTGGAGCTTCTCCCCCTTGAGCTGGGGGAGTTCCACGGTCGGCCGGTGTGCGGCCGCCCACTCGCTCCCCTCGTCCTCGGCGGCGCATCCCGCGGCGGTGAGCGTCAGGGCGGCTGCGGAGGCGAGCGCGAGAGCCGTGCGCGGAGCACGCGAGTTTCGCATGGTTGAGTGCCGTCCCTTTCCCCGTGTGCTCCCGTTTCATCGGATGAACGGGAGATGAGCAGACGCGGCTGCCCAGGGGCGGCACCGCGTCGTACCTTCTCGTGCGGAAGTTTGTACGCCCGGACGAGGCCTGCTGGCAACAGTGTCCGGCCCGCCGTCGGCATCTTGATCAGTCCGTGATCCGACGCGCGGCCCATATGTGCCCTCAACTGCGAACTCCTGGGCATAGAGGGGGAGTTGGTGCTATCGGTGCAGGGCTCTCGAAGCGCGGCGCACGAGCCGTGCGGGGTGGCGCAGGACAGGTTCGCGAGCCCCTTTCGAGGGGTGCGCGAGCCGCCCACGAGGGTGCGCGGAACCTTCACGGGACGGTCACTCGCGCCCCGCACGGAACGGACGATTCACCACGTCCGGGACTCCAGTGGGCCGGCATCCTGCGTACAACTTATGAAGACAGTGCGCCCCGTCAGGGGCGCGGGGAACTGCGCGAGTGACCACCGAACCCGCAGACCGCATACGTCGCAAGGGGCACCCCCTCCCGGCCTCCTGGGACCAGGACAGGACCGGGGCCTACGACGACGCGGCAGGTCTCACCTGCTGGGCCGCGCGCTCCATCGCGCTGGCCAACAGCGCGAGATCCGTGGGCCCGTTCCCCAACTCCCGCACCTGACGCCGCGCGGGCGGATCCCCCGCCCGCGCCCAGTCCAGCGGCACCACCGTGGGCCGCAGCGTCGCCGTACGCGGAATACGGCCGGTGACCCGGCCCGCCTGGAAGGCGACCGGCACCCCGCCGACGACCGCGCCCTCCGGCCCCCGGCGCTGCCGCAGGGTGAGGGTCCCGCGGCCCCGTGGCGTACCGTCGGCGCCGCGCTCGCCGCCGGTCAGCTCCACATGCAGCGCCGCCGTCCGGGCCAGCTCCGTGCGCACCGTACGGTCCGCGCGGCCCGTCGCCGCGATCACGTGCACACCCAGCCGCGTCCCGGTCCTGGCCACCGCCTCCAGCGCCCGGACGACCGAACCCGCAGCGGGGCGGCCGGGGTTGCCCAGCGCCGGGTCGACCAGCGTGTCGAAGTCGTCCACCAGCAGCACCAGCCTGGGCGGCACGCCTGCGGACCCGAGGGAGGCGGCCGAGACCGCTCCCGACTCGCCGAAGTCGCCTTCCCGCCCCCCGGAGCCGGCCGACTCCTCGGTACGGCGCAGCCGCAAGGTGCGCTGGGTACGGTCCGGCTCGGCGGCGGCGCCACTGGTGGCGGGGGCCTCCCCGCCGCTCCTGCCGCCGGGCAGGCCCCCCGTTCGGGGCGCGGCCTGCGAAGGCAGCGTGTGCAGCCCGCCCCCGGAACCGCCCTCGCCGGACGGCCGGTTCTCGGCCGAGCCGCCGCGCCGCCCGGACGGCTGGGCCGCCACCGCAGCGCGCTCGTCCGGCGCCGGAGCGGGTGCCGGAAGCTGCACGCCCTCCCCGGTCCGCTCACCCGGCGCCTGCTCCCGCACCGGGGCGCGCTCGGGCGCCTGACGGGGCGCCACCACCCGGCCGCCGGGGCGGGCCGCCAGCCGTACGTACTCCTCGTAGCTGCTCTCGTCCCCGATCAGCTCGGCCCGCCGCTTCAGCTCGGCGCTCAGCGCCTGTGCGAACTGCCGCATCCGTACCGGGTCGTCCGCCGACAGCCGCGCCGTGACATGCGGCAGCTCCCCGCACACCCGCAGCCCTTCCCCGGCCCCGGCGCCCGCGCCGTCCACCAGCACCAGCGCCAGCCGGTCGGGCCGCTCACCGGCGGCGAGGGAGGCCGCGAGCGAGCGCAGCAGTTCCGTCTTGCCGGAGCCGGGGCCGCCGCTGACGCAGGCGTGCCCCGGCAGGGCGCGGCCCGGCTCGTCGGCTTCGCCCTCGGCGGCAGCCGGTGCCATCCGGGCCGACAGCTCCGACAGGTCGCTCAGATCGGCCTCCAGCGGCCCGTGCGGACCGGCGCCGAAGACGAGCGGCACCCGGCCGAAGGTGGCCGTCGCCCGCTCCGACCAACGGGCGAGCAGCGCGGCCGGAGTCGCCCGCGCCAGCCCCAGCTCTTCCAGCAGCCTGCACTGCTCCGGCAGCGTCACGGTCGGCGCTGCGGACGTGTCGGCCCCCGCGCCCTCCGGCTCGCGCAACGGCGCCAGGGCTCGCGCGAACCGCTCCGCCCAGGCCGCCGACACCGCGTCGACCGTCGCCACCGGGCCGCTCGCCGCCCCGGACGTCGTCGGGCCCCCCGCCGCCTGCCGGGGGTGGTGCGCCGGGTGCAGGACTCTGACCGCCGTGGCCACATCGCCGCTCAGCAGGGCGACCGTCCCGCACTCGGGGAAGGCGGCACAGACGGCGTTCGCGGCCTCCAGGGTCGCGGCGACCGGCGAGGAGGGGCTGGCGGGCGGGGTCTCGGCGAGGGCGAGCAGATGGATACCGGCCGCAGCGCCGTCCCGCGCCAGCCGGGCCACGCTCGCGCGCAGGTCGGCCGAGCCCGGGTCACCGTCCACCACCACGACAACGGCCGGGCCGGGCGGCCCGCCGCGTCGGGGAGCCGTGCCCTGCGCCTCCAGCCGCCGCACGAGCTCCGCCGTCCGCGCGGTGGATTGCTCGAGGTCGTAGGCCGTCAGCAGGGAGCAGTCCTGGCCGTGTGCGGGGCGCAGATGCGGCAGCCAGCCGAGCCAGGACCACTCCTGGTGGCGGGCCAGGCTGCCGCGCGCCGGGTCCGCCGACAGCAGGACGACCTCCAGCGCACTCGGCCCGTGCAGCGCGGCGAGCTGCGCGAGTACAGCCCGCGCCAGCCCGGTCAGCCGGGCGCGCGGCCCCGCCAGCCCGAGGGAGCCTGCCCGCCGCAGGTCGACGGTGACCGGATCGCCGTGCCCGCCGCTGCGGTGTGCCACCCCGAGCCGTACGGTCAGCGCGTCCGGGTGGCCCGGATCGCGCTCCCACAGCCGGGGGCCCGGGCCCAGGGCGCTCAGCAGCACGGCGGCCGGGTCCGGCCACCGCTGCCCGTCGCCGCGCGGCGCGGACGGCGGGCTCACGGAGGCCGCCCCGGGGATACCCGGCGCTCCCGCTCCGGCTGCCTCGCCCGCTCCGAAGCCCGCCGGGGGAGCCGCAGCGGGGTTTCCGAAGCCCTCGGCGGGGTGTGCGGCGTAGCCCTCGGCCGTACCCGCGCCGAACCGCGTCGGCCCGTTGGGGCCCTGCGGCCGGCCGTGCGGCGGCTGCGCCGGGCCGCCCGCGGGCTCGGCGCGGCCGCCCGTGAAGCGGCGCGCCCAGGCGCTCAGTCCCCGCCCTCTGCGGTGCGCCGCGTCCTCGCCGTCCGCGCTGTCCGCGTTCTCTCCGCTGTTTCCGTCGGCTGTGGGCGGCAGCAGACCGGCGCTGTGGGTGACATCGCTGCCGGGGAAAGGCCCGGAGGCCGAGGCGTAGTCGTGGGCATGGTGGCCGGAGCCGTCTCCGGTGCCCCAGTGCTCGGCCGGGGAGGCATCCTCGGGATGTCCCGGACGCCCGGCGGGCGCGAGGGAGCGCTGACCGGTCTCCTGGCCGGGACCCGCGCCCGCCCCGCCCGTCCCGGCGTCGCTCGGCCCCGCACCGTCCTGTCCCTCGCCCGCCTGCGCCGCGCGGACCAGCCGCAGGCGTCCCTCGCCGTCCGGCACGGTGGGAAGTGCCAGCCCCGGTGCCGGGGTGGTGGCGGGGGTGTGACCGCTCCCGGCCGCCGTTTCCGGGGACGCGGGGAGCGTGGCGGCCTCCAGCCGGATGGTCGTCTCGCCGATCCGCAGCGTCGCGCCGGGGCGGAAGAGCACGGGCCGTCCGCCGACCGGGGTGCCCTCGAGGGTGGTGCCGTTGGTGGAGCCGAGATCGGTGACGGTGACCGTGCCCCCGTCGGTGACGGTGACCGCGCAGTGCAGCCGGGAGACGTCCGGGTCGTCCAGCGGGACGTCGGCCTCGGCCGAGCGCCCCAGGTGGACCTTGCCGCCCTGGAGGAGGTGGATGCCGCCCGCGTCGGGTCCCCCGGTGACATGCAGCCTGGCCTTGGCCGAGCCGTATGCCGTCAGCGCCGTCACGGCCGCTCCGTGCGCGGGCAGCGCGGCGGGGGCGACCGGGGCGTACAGCGAGACGAGCGCGCCGTCCAGCAGCGGGGGCTCGCCGATGATCTGGCGGTGCGGATCGAGCCGCCGCGTTCCCGCGTAGACGACCACCGGCTCCTGCGGGGCTTCCTCCTGGCCTCCCGCCTCACGTCCTGGCCCGGACGATCCCGGCCCGGACACCGAGCCGCGCCCGGACGTCGAGCCGGGCGCCGGACCGGAGGCCGTCCCCGGCTCAGCGGGTGCTGTCGCCAGCGCGGCCGCCGCCGAGGTCGCCAGGGCGTTCGTCACAGCGGAGAGCACGGTGCCTGCGGGGGCTGTGACCAGCACGTTCGCCTGGCCGACCGGCTGGGGCGAGGGGGAGCGGGTGGGGGAGCGCGCTGCCGATCCCGCGCCGCCGGCCTCGCCCGCGCCCGCGTCCGCCGCGCCGCGGGCGCCGCGCGGCGCAAGAGCGACAGTCAGCCGGATCTGCATCTGCGCCTCCAGGTCCCGTCCGCTCCGTGTGCCGGGCGGGCTGGCCACCCACCGCGCTCGCGCGCCGGCACATCGTCCGTACCACTGCATGCATACTCGCACCCGCGACCGACAACGGGGCCCGTCCTGGCCATCCGCACGATCTTGCCGCGCGGAATGATCTTGTCCGGGCAGCGGCGCCACCGCAACCATCGCCACCCGGTGTGCGTCTTCCCGGGGAACCCGTCAGCCCCGCCGCCGGAGGCGGGAGTGCCGAGGAGCACCCTCGCGGGCCCGGCAACCCCTTGCGCGGCGGCACTATTGTGGGCGGGATTGCAGTACGAGACCAGGGAGCGCATGACGTGCGGCCGGTAGGCAGCAAGTATCTGCTCGAGGAGCCGCTGGGACGCGGCGCCACGGGCACCGTCTGGCGTGCCCGCCAGCGTGAGACCGCGGGCTCCGAGGCGGCGGTGGCCGGGCAGCCAGGGGAGACCGTCGCGATCAAGGTCCTCAAGGAGGAGCTGGCGAACGACCCCGACGTGGTGATGCGCTTCCTGCGGGAGCGCTCCGTGCTGCTGCGGCTGACGCACCACAACATCGTCAGAACGCGCGACCTCGTGGTCGAAGGCGATCTGCTGGCGCTCGTGATGGATCTCGTCGAGGGCCCGGACCTGCATCGCTATCTGCGCGAGAACGGCCCGTTCTCGCCCATCGCGGCGTCTCTGGTCACCGCACAGGTGGCCGACGCGCTGGCGGCCAGCCACGCCGACGGTGTGGTGCACCGGGACCTGAAGCCGGCGAACGTCCTGCTGACCGAGGACGAGAACGGCATGCGGCCGATGCTCACCGACTTCGGCATCGCGCGCCTCGCCGACTCGCCGGGACTGACCCGTACCCAGGAGTTCGTCGGCACCCCGGCCTATGTCGCCCCCGAGTCGGCCGAGGGCCGCCCGCAGACCTCGGCTGTGGACATCTACGGCGCTGGCATTCTGCTGTACGAGCTGGTCAGCGGCTACCCGCCGTTCAGCGGTGACAGCGCGCTGGCCGTACTGCACCAGCACCTCGCGCAGGAGCCCGAGCGCCCGGCCGGTGTCCCCGACCCGCTGTGGACGGTCATCGAGCACTGTCTGCGCAAGAACCCCGACGAGCGCCCCAGCGCCGTCAACCTCGCGCGCGGGCTGCGTACGGTCGCCGACGGCATCGGCGCGCAGGCCACACCGCAGGCCGCCGGTGCGGCGCTCGGGGTGGCCGCGCTGCTGGCCCCTGACCCGGCGCCGGCCCCCGTCCCGAACTCCGGTGCACCGGGCGGCACGGCCCCGGGCGCGAGCGCGGGCGACTCTGACCCGACGCAGGTGCTGCCGCACAGCGGTGCGGCGGGCGCGGGCGGCCAGTACGACCCGTCGGCCGAGACGAACGTTCTTCCGCAGACCGGCGGCCCCCAGGGCGGTTACGGCGGCCAGGGGGGCCAGGGCGGCAACGCCGACCCCACCCAGGTGATGCCGCCCGTCCCCGGTGGCCCTCCGGACGGCGGCCAGGGCGGCCCTCCGCAGCCGGACGGGCCCCACCCGTGGCAGAGCCAGCTGCGCGCGGCCCGGGACCGCAACGAGCAGACCCAGTTCCAGCCGCTGGACCCCAGCATGGACCCGCTGCGCCGACGCCCTCAGCGGCGCGCGGCCCCACCGCCGCCGCAGCAGTCCCCGCAGGGTCAGCCCTACGGCCAGCAGCAGTACGGCCAGCAGTACGGGCAGCAGCAGCGGCCCGCGCAGCCGCCGCCGCAGCGCTACGAGCCGCAGCCGCCCCGGGGCCGGGAGCCGAGGCCGCAGAGGGAGCCGAGGCAGCCGGAGCCCAGGCAGCAGCGTGAGCCCAGGCCGCGCCGCGAGCCGAGGCAGCGCAGCGCCAACCCGATGCGCATCCCTGGGCTGGGCTGTCTGAAGGGCTGCCTGTTCATGGTCGTCATCATCGTGGTGGCGGGCGTGCTGGTGTGGAACTTCACGGACGCGCCGCAGTGGTGGGCCGAGGGCAAGAGCTTCTGGCAGTCGACGAAGGACGTCTTCAACGAGATAGGGGATTTCTTCGGTCAGTTCAACAACTGACGGGCCGTCGGTGATCGTCGACGGGCCATGGATGGCCGGTGACGAGCTGTCGGTGACCGGTCGCCGCCGACCGGCTGCCCGCGCGCCGAGTTACCTGCCACTACGGTGATTTGTCGACTTGTGAGAGGGGATTTCCCCCACAGAAGTGACAGTTACCGGCATCCGGGGCTCCCAAGCCGGGCCCCGCCGCGTAGTTTTGTCGCCATGGCACGGAAGATCGGCAGTCGCTACACGGCACACCGGATCCTCGGGCGAGGCAGTGCCGGAACGGTGTGGCTCGGTGACGGACCCGAGGGTCCCGTCGCCATCAAGCTGCTGCGTGAGGACCTGGCCTCCGATCAGGATCTGGTCGAGCGGTTCGTGCAGGAGCGCAGCGCCCTGCTCTGCCTCGACCACCCGCGCGTCGTCGGCGTCCGGGACCTGGTGGTGGACGGCAACGAGCTGGCCCTCGTGATGGATCTGGTGCGCGGCACCGATCTGCGCACCCGGCTGGAGCGGGACCGCCGCCTGGCGCCCGCCGCGGCTGTCGCCATCGCGGCCGACGTCGCCGACGCGCTGGCCGCCGCGCACGCCGCCGGACTGGTGCACCGCGATGTGAAGCCGGAGAACGTCCTGCTGGACGCCCTCTCGATGGAGGGTCCCGGCGGGGCTCCGCCCGCGCTGCTGACCGACTTCGGGGTGGCCAAGCTCATCGACTCGCCCAGCCGCACCCGCGCCACCTCGATCATCGGCACCCCGGACTATCTGGCGCCCGAGATCGTCGAGGGGCTGCCGCCGCGCGCCGCCGTCGACATCTACGCGCTGGCCACCGTGGTCTACGAGCTGCTGGCGGGCTTCACCCCGTTCGGCGGCGGCCACCCAGGCGCGGTGCTGCGCCGGCATGTGACCGAGACGGTGGCGCCGCTGCCGGGCATCCCTGACGAGCTGTGGCAGCTCATCCACCAGTGCCTCGCCAAGGCGCCCGCCTCCAGGCTGCGCGCCGCTGAGCTGGCGGCCCGGCTGCGCGAGCTGCTGCCCGCGCTGGAGGGACTGCCGCCGCTCGACATCGACGAGCAGGGCGAGGAGGGCTACGCCGAGTACGAGCCACCGGAGGAGGGCATTCCGGGCGGCGGCGAGGGCCGCGCGGAGGCCGAGCACTCCCTCTCCGGCACCGGTGCGGTACCGGCCGCGGGCGGCGCCGTGCCGCTCGTCCATTCCCGGGTCGGCCCGGACGCCAACCGTGACACCCATACGAGCATGCGGGTGCCCGGCGAGGACGAGCTCGCGGGGGGAGCGCACGGCACGGCACGCGCGCCGCGTCCGGTGGGCGAGGCGCGGGCCGGGTCCGCACGGCACCGGACAGCCGTTCGCCGTCGACGGCTGAAAATAGGCGTCGCGGCCGCACTGGTGGCAGCGGCGCTCGCGGTGGGCGGCTGGCTGGCCACCTCGGACGAGGACACCGGTTCGTTGCCAGCGCCCGCACATGGGTACTCGGTCGACGACTGACCGCCGCGGCCGTCGGCGGCGGGCGCGTGCCAGGCCCCGCCCGCCGGGAGCCGACCGCGTGAGCCGACCGAACGGGAGCACACCGTATGACGGCGATCCCGGACCTCGTCCGCCCCACCAGCCCCGCCCTGCCCACCGCGCGCGGCCCGCTCTCGGCGGCCGTGCTCACCGCGCTGACCGCCGGGAACCCCGAGACGACCGCCGCGCTCGTCCGTGAGGCCGGGACGGAGGCCGCGGGCGCCGATCCGTACGGCGAGGACCTGCAGCTGGCTCTCTACGCCCTCTACGAACTGCACTACCGGGGTTTCGCCGGGGTGCCGGAGCGCTGCGAGTGGGACCCCGACCTGCTGCGGCTGCGCGGCGTGCTCGAGGACCGCTTCCTTTCGGCACTGCGCAGTCACGTCCCGGCCGGCCGCACGGTGGGCGACGCCATAGGGGAGCTCCTGGTCGAACCCGTCGCACAGCACGGTGCCGACCAGCCGCAGAGCGTGGCCGCACACCTCCAGTACCGGGGGGAGCTGTGGCAGTTCCGCGAGTACGCGGCCCTGCGCTCGCTCTATCACCTGAAAGAGGCCGACCCGCACGCCTGGGCGATCCCGCGGCTCGCGGGGCGGGCCAAGGCCGCGATGGCCGCCGTCGAGTACGACGAGTTCGGCGCCGGGCGGGCCGAGGACGTGCACGCCAGGCTCTTCGCCGAGCTGATGCGCGACCTGGACCTGGAGACCGCCTACGGGCACTACCTGGACGCGGCACCGGGACCCGCGCTCCCGCCGGTCAACCTGATGTCGCTCCTCGGGCTGCACCGGGCGCTGCGCGGTGCCCTGGTCGGCCACTTCGCCTGTGTGGAGATCACCTCCTCGCCCGGCTCCCGCCGGCTGGCCGCCGCACTGCGCCGCCTGGGCGCCGGACCCGCGGCGCAGCGCTTCTACGACGAGCACGTGGAGGCCGACGCCGTGCACGAGCAGGTGGTGCGCCACGAGGTGATCGGCGGGCTGCTGGAGGACGAGCCCGCGCTGGAGTCCGACGTGGCCTTCGGCGCGGACGCCACGGTCTTCCTCGAGGACCGGCTGGGCGCGGCACTGCTGGAGTGCTGGCGGGTCGGTGCGTCGGCGCTGCGGGAGCCACTCCAGCCGCCCGTGCCGCCCGAGCCTTCCGGCGCCTGGTCCCTGCCCCCGGATGCGGACCCGGACGGCGCGTAGGAGCCTGGGGAGGACGCGTGGGGGCGCGTGGGAGGGCGCGCGGAGAGGCCGAGCGAGCCGACGAGCGGTAGGGAGGATTCGCCGCATGGAGGACATAGCGGGCGGCTCGACGCTGCGGAGCGCGGGTGAGATCGCCGAGGCCCGGCAGGCGCTGCTCTCCCGGCATGCCCACCTGATGGACCCGGACGCCGTCTCCCGGTGCGTCGGCGTGGAGGCGGCCGACTGGCGCCGGTTCGCCGTCCACTGGGAGGACCTGGCCCCTGACGACTACGCGGCACGCGAGGGCACCCACCGGCTGCGCCGGTACGGGCACTTCTCGCTGGACCGTACCGGGGCGCTGCGCCCCATGCCGCACCTGGCCTTCGCGCAGCCCGAGGACACCAATCCGCTCTACGTCGGCGAGGAGCGCCACTTCGAGCCGCTGACCGACGTCTTCGTCGCCGACCCGCTGTTCAAGTCGCTGATGCGGATGCTGGGCGGGATCGCGAGCTGCCTGCAGGACGCCGACAGCTGGAGCGTGAAGGTCCACCCGTTCCGGGTCGTCGCCTCGGCCGACGGTGCCGGGCTGCCCACCCCCGAGGGCCGGCACCGCGACGGAGTCACCCTGGTGACCTCACTGATGATCGGCCGGGAGAACGCCGTCGGCGGGCAGAGCACCGTCTACCTGCCCGACGGCACCCGAGTGCTGACCGCCACCCTGCACGAGCCGGGCACCCTGCTGCTCGGCGACGACCGCGCCACCCTGCACGAGGTCGCCCCCGTCCGCCCGGCCGACGCCACCAGGCCGGCCCGGCGCGATGTCCTGGTGACCACGCTGACCGCACGGCACAGCGCGGAGCGTGACGCCCAACTGGGCTAGGGCTGGGGGTGGCGGCTTGCGGTTAGGGTGGGGAGCGTGGCAGTCGTCGATGTATCCGAAGAGCTGAAGTCCCTCTCCTCCACCATGGAGTCGATCGAGGCCGTCCTTGACCTGGGCAAGATGCGGTCAGACATCGCCGCGCTCGAGGAGCAGGCGGCGGCCCCGGATCTGTGGGACGACGTGGACAACGCACAGAAGGTGACCAGCCGGCTCTCCTACCTCCAGGGGCAGCTGCGCAAGGTCGAGGAGCTGCGCGGGCGTATCGACGACGTCGGGGTGCTCTTCGAGCTGGCCGAGAGCGAGGACGACGCGGACGCGCGTGCCGAGGCCGAGAACGAGCTGGCGGCCGTCCGCAAGACGGTGGACGAGCTGGAGGTCCGCACGCTGCTGTCCGGCGAGTACGACCCGCGTGAGGCGGTCGTCAGCGTCCGGGCCGAGGCCGGTGGTGTGGACGCCGCCGACTTCGCCGAGCAGCTGATGCGGATGTATCTGCGCTGGGCCGAGCGCCGCGGCTACCCCACGGAGGTGTTCGACATCTCCTACGCGGAGGAGGCGGGCATCAAGTCCGCGACCTTCACCGTGAAGGCGCCGTACGCCTACGGCACGCTCTCCGTCGAGCAGGGCACGCACCGGATGGTGCGCATCTCCCCGTTCGACAACCAGGGCCGCCGCCAGACCTCGTTCGCCGGGGTCGAGGTGCTGCCCGTCGTGGAGCAGGTCGACCACATCGACATCCCGGAGAACGAACTGCGGATCGACGTCTTCCGCTCCTCCGGACCCGGTGGCCAGTCGGTCAACACCACCGACTCGGCGGTCCGGATGACGCACCTGCCGACCGGCATCGTCGTCTCCTGCCAGAACGAGAAGTCGCAGATCCAGAACCGCGCCGCCGCCATGCGCGTCATGCAGGCGCGCCTGCTGGCCCACCGCCGCCAGGAGGAGCAGGCCAAGATGGACGCCCTCAAGGGCGACGGCGGCAACTCCTGGGGCAGCCAGATGCGTTCGTATGTGCTGCACCCCTACCAGATGGTCAAGGACCTGCGCACCGAGTACGAGGTGGGCAACCCGCAGGGCGTGCTCGACGGCGACATCGACAGCTTCCTGGAGGCCGGTATTCGCTGGCGCAAGCAGCAGGAGCAGACCGAGAGCTGACGCCGCGTCAGCTCGATCGGGGCCGTGTTCAACGGGTCCTCGCTTGACGGGCGTGTGAGAGCTGGGGAAAGCTGTTCGCTCGGCATGCCTGTGTCAGGGGCGCACGGACGGGGTGGAGAGAGTGCCCCGGTGAGCAAACGGCGGCAGTCCGGGGTGGGGGCAGACATGCGCCTCGACGGGAAGCCCGGTGCGGATCGCGCTCCATGCGCAGCTGCCCCATCCACGAGTACAGCTACTGGGGGTAGTTGGAACATGAGCAAATCGAAGACGCGGCTGCGGGTCGCGCGGATAGCCGCTGCGGCCGTGTTCGCCGCCGGCGCCTCGCTGACCGCCGCGGGCGCGGCGCAGGCCGCGGGGCTGGGCGACACCGACGGTGGCTCCAGCAGCGGTAGCGAAGGGGGCCTCATCGGCGGCCTCATCGGCGGTAGCTCCGGCGGTGACGACGGCGGTGCCGGTGGCGGCGACGACGGCGGCATCAGCGGCACCGTCACCGTCGGCGGCGGCGACGGCAACGGTGGCAACGACGGTGGCGCGGCCGACAATGGCGGCAACGGCAACGCCGGTGGCAACGACGGTGGCGCGGCCGACAACGGTGGCAACGGCAACGCCGGTGGCAACGACGGCGGTGCGGCCGACAACGGCGGCAACGGCAACGGCGGCAACGGCAACGGTGGGAACGGCGGCAACGGCGGTAACGGCGGTGGCGGCGAGGAGCCGGCCACCACGGGCGGTACCGGCGGTGGCGACGACGACACCTGCGAGCTCGACGGCGACAAGGTGAACTGCGAGGGCGGCGGCACCAACCCCGACAGCGCGGGCAGCCAGCCGGTCCAGGACAGCAAGCCGGCTGCTCCGGGCAAGAAGCAGGACGAACTGGCCGAGACCGGTTCCACCGAGACCACGTTCCTGCTCGTGGGCGCGGCGACGATGATCGCCGGTGGCATCGGCTTCCGCCTGATGCCGCGCCTCGCCACGCGGCGTACCGCGGCGTAGTCCGCTTCGCGGAGCGCAGCGACGTAAGAGCTAGGTCTCAGCAGTAGAGCCAGGCTCAGCAGCGCGCCGGGTTTCGGTGGTCCTCCGACCGCCGGACCCGGCGCGTTGTGGTTCCGTACCGCTGCGGCGGGTTGGACGAGATGGACGGGCGCCGCTCAGGGGCAGCCCCTCTCAGGTCAGGCCGTGGCCACCCGCTGTGCCACCAGCGCGACAGTTATCAGCGTCACCAGCAGGGCGATCAGCGCCGTGGGCGACAGATGTGCGAGCGGCGCTTCCCGGTGCAGCCGCTCCCGGTGGGCACGGCACACCGCGCAGCGCCCCTCGCTCACGGGTGCCGCGCAGTTGGCACACACCAGTCGGTCGCATGTCATGCGAACTCCTCCTCAGTAGCGCCAACGCCACCCGTGAGTGATTCGTTCCCCAGGGGTGCTCTTCACCACTCTGCCAGGTGAGGCGGCCATCCGCAGAAAGCAGCAGTTCGCGGCAGCGGACCTGCAAAAACCCGGCGGCGACAGACAGGAAGGGCGCAGAAGCGGAGAGTACACACCGGTGCCGCGTGCGCAGCACACCACGCTTCGCGTATGGTCGCCCACACCGCTCCCCAGCACTCGCTGGGAGGTGCCCAGGGGGCCGCACCGCGGCTTCCGTTGTCCCTACCCAGGTCGACGTGGTGTATCCGTGATCCGATTCGACAGCGTCTCCAAGTCCTATCCCAAGCAGAACCGCCCGGCGCTCCGCGACGTCTCGCTGGACATCGAGCGCGGCGAGTTCGTGTTCCTGGTGGGCTCTTCAGGGTCCGGCAAATCCACCTTCCTGCGGCTGATCCTGCGCGAGGAGCGTGCCAGCTCAGGGCAGGTCCATGTGCTCGGCAAGGATCTGGCCCGGCTGTCGAACTGGAAGGTGCCGCACATGCGCCGCCAGCTCGGCACGGTGTTCCAGGACTTCAGGCTGCTCGGCAACAAGACCGTCGGTGAGAACGTCGCCTTCGCGCTGGAGGTCATCGGCAAGTCCCGGGGCCAGATCCGCAAGACGGTGCCCGAGGTGCTCGATCTCGTCGGCCTGGGCGGCAAGGAGGACCGGATGCCCGGCGAGCTGTCCGGCGGTGAGCAGCAGCGCGTCGCCATCGCACGGGCCTTCGCCAACCGGCCCATGCTGCTGATCGCCGACGAGCCGACCGGCAACCTCGACCCGCAGACGTCGGTCGGCATCATGAAGCTGCTCGACCGCATCAACCGCACAGGCACCACCGTGGTGATGGCCACCCACGACCAGCAGATCGTCGACCAGATGCGCAAGCGCGTCATCGAACTCGAGATGGGCCGCCTCGTGCGCGACCAGTCGCGCGGCGTCTACGGATACCAGCACTGAGGCAGCACCAGCACCGAGGCAGCATTAGCACTGAGGAAGGGACGCCATGCGCGCCCAGTTCGTCCTGTCGGAGATCGGCGTCGGTCTCCGTCGCAATCTCACGATGACCTTCGCGGTGATCGTCTCCGTCGCCCTGTCGCTCGCCCTGGCGGGCGGTTCGCTGCTCGCGCAGGAGCAGGTGAGCACGATGAAGGGGTACTGGTACGACAAGGTCCAGGTCTCCCTCTACCTGTGCAACAAGAACGACGCCATGGCACAGTCCAACTGCGCCAAGGGCGCGGTGACCGAGCAGCAGAAGAAGGAGATCAAGACCGACCTCGAGAAGCTCGACGTGGTCGAGAAGATCTACCACGAGTCGGCCGACGAGGCGTACAAGCACTACAAGGAGCAGTTCAAGGACTCCCCGCTGGCCGCGTCGCTGACGCCGGACCAGATGCAGGAGTCCTACCGGGTCAAGCTCAAGGACCCGACCAAGTACAAGGTGTTGCAGACCGCCTTCGCCGGCAGACAGGGCGTCCAGGACGTGGCCGACCAGCGGGACACCCTGGAGCCACTGTTCAATCTGCTCAACGGTATGAACATCGCGTCGTTGTGTGTGATGGCGCTGATGCTGGTCGTCGCGCTGCTGCTGATCGTCAACACCGTGCGGGTGTCGGCGTTCAGCAGGCGCAGGGAGACCGGGATCATGCGACTGGTGGGCGCCTCCAGCTTCTACATCCAGATGCCGTTCATCCTGGAGGCCGCCATCGCGGGGCTGATCGGCGCCGGGTTCGCCTGCGTGCTGCTCGTGCTGGGCAAGTGGTTCCTGATCAACAACTGGCTCCAGGAGCGGATGTCGCTGATCACCTTCATCGGCTGGGACGCGGTCATCAAGGTGCTGCCGCTGATCCTCGCCGTGGGGGTGCTGATGCCGGCCGTGGCAGCGTTCTTCACATTGCGCAAGTACCTGAAGGTGTGACACAGGACGCGGGGCGCCATGGGGCCAACGCCCCGTGCGGCGCCCCGCACTGGCCTACACTCCGGACCATGCCAGGCTCGTGGTTCCTCGACACGCGTCCGCGCCGGCCCCGGCGCGGGACCCTGACACTGGTCTTCGTCGGCGTGCTGGCCACCGGCGCGGCCACCGGAGCCTTCGGCGGGGAGCTGGCCGCGTTCGGCTCGGCCGGCCCCGGCAGCGCGGCACACGGCACGGGCCGCGGCGCGCTCGGCGGCCCGCAGGGCACGGCCGACGGCAAGGGCACCCCGGCCGGCCCCCACGAGGCCCGCGAGCGTGCCGGGGGCGTGGACGCCGACGCCGTCGTCAGCCGCAGCGGCGACCGCTGGTCGGCCGCCTACTCGGCCCGCGAGTACGAGGGGCTGCGGCAGGCACTCGACGGCTCGTACGTGGGCGTCGGCATCTCCGTACGCCAGACCCGCGCCGACGGGACGGACCCGGACGGAGACACGGCCGCCGCGGCTGGCTCGGACCGGGAGAGCGCCACCGACCGCGGGGGCTCCAGCGGGCACCGGCCCGCGCGCTCGACCGCCGTCGTGGTGGACCGGGTGCAGCCCGGCAGCCCCGCCGACCGCGCCGGCATCCGGGCCGGGGACCGGCTGCGCTCGGTGGCCGGCCACCGGGTGACCGGCAAGCCGGTGACCGCCGTCGTTGCGCTGCTGCGCGGCTCCGACCCCGAGGCCCCGGCCGAGGCCGCCGAGCCCGGCTCCCAGGTCCGGCTCCACCTCACCCGCGGCAGTACGGACCTGACCCGCACCCTGCGCCGGGAGCGGCTGACGACCGAGTCGGTGCGGGTGGACCGGGTCGGCGGGGGCGTCACCCGTGTCAAGATCAGCTCCTTCACCAAGGGCTCCGGCGAGCAGGTGCGCGAAGCGGTCGTCGAGCGGGTGCCCGAGCACGGGCCGGTTCTGCTCGACCTGCGGGGCAACTCGGGCGGTCTGGTCGACGAGGCGGTCACCACGGCGGGTGCCTTCCTCGACGGCGGCCTGGTCGCCACCTACGACGACAACGGCACCCGGCGCGCGCTCTACGCCGAGGACCGCTCCCGCGCAGTCGAGCGGCGGCCGCTGGTCGTCCTGGTGGACGGCGGGACGATGAGCGCGGCCGAGATGCTGACCGGGGCGCTCCAGGACCGGGGGCGCGCCGTGGTGGTCGGCTCCCGCACCTTCGGCAAGGGCTCGGTGCAGATGCCCCGGCCCCAGTCGGACGGCTCGGTCGCCGAGCTGACGGTCGGTCATTACACGACTCCGTCGGGTCGCGATGTGGAGGGGCACGGCATCGCGCCGGACCTCCCGGTACCCAGCAGGAGCGAGGCCGTGGACCGGGCAAGAACAGTATTGAGTGGCCTCGAAGCCCGGTCGTAGTGGGAGAATGGCCTGGCTATGGCGAAGATGAAGACGACACGCAAGAAGGCTGCCAAGGCCAAGGACGACAAGGACGCCCGGAAGCTCGTCGCGCAGAACAAGAAGGCGCGCCACGACTATCTCGTGCTGGACACGTACGAGTGCGGTATCGCGCTGACGGGCACCGAGGTGAAGTCCCTGCGCCAGGGCCGCGCCTCGCTCGTCGACGGCTTCGCCCAGATCGACGGCGGCGAGGTGTGGCTGCACAACGTGCACATCCCCGAGTACGCGCAGGGCACCTGGACCAACCACGCGGCCCGGCGCAAGCGGAAGCTGCTGCTCCATCGGGCCGAGATCGACAAGCTGACCGGCAAGCTCCAGGAGACGGGCCTCACCCTCGTCCCTCTCCAGCTCTACTTCTACCGGGGCCGGGCGAAGGTCGAGATCGCGCTGGCCAAGGGCAAGAAGGAGTACGACAAGCGGCAGACCCTCCGCGAGAAGCAGGACCGCCGGGAGGCGGAGCGCGCCGTGTCGGCGGCCCGGCGCCGGCAGCGCGCCCACGCGTGACCCTGCCGGGGGCGGGCGCCGCTGTGCGGGGCCCAGCGCCTCTGAGGGGGCGCCCCCGGGAATAGCCCGGGGTGGTAAATGGTTGGCACAGGTGCGACCTGGTCCCGTATCATGGTCGGCAGCATGACAGCACTGCCCGCAAGGGTGTCTGTGCAGATTGTCAACTCAACATGGGGATGATCGGTTTCGACAGCGAACGTCGAAGCAGGGGAAGCGAGCCGAGGAACGCGGCAATGATCTCGTTAACCATGTGCCGCAAAAAAATAATCGCCAACACCAAGCGCGATTCCTTCGCCCTCGCTGCCTGAGCAGCGATCTGCGAAGTGTCAGCCCGGGGTAGTTCCCGCCCCGGTTCCTGGCATCAGCTAAGGGAACTCACCGCGTAGGTCCGGTCACGGGACCTGCCGGGACATCACACAGTGACTGGGCCCGTCGGAGACTTGTCCGCGTGATCTCCGGGGCCGAGAAAATCGCAGCGGACTGCGCTCGGAGAAGCCCTGTTTCCACTTCGTTGGACGCGGGTTCGATTCCCGCCATCTCCACGAAGGCGAGCGGCGAGGTGTGCCCACGGAAAGCGTGGGCCGCCTCGCCTTCGTCGTTTCTGCGCGGCTTCGCCGCGCGCAGCGGGGGCTCCGCCACCCGCACCCCCGGTGGGGGCTGGGGTCTCGGTGGAGGGCGCCCCGTCAGGGGCGCGGGGAACGGCGCGACCAGCCACGATGTACGCGCAGCCCGCAACGGACGGACAGGGGCAGCCCGTGCGCAGCGCAGGTGAGGGGTCCACAAGGCTGGGGTCTCGGCGCGGCGAGGGCTACCCTGCCCGCATGGGCGACGGCGGCACCGAGTCGGGGCCTGTACCACTGGGCCCGGCCTCATTGACGTGGCGGTATTTCGGGGACTGGCGCGGGGTGCTGCTGGCACCATGGGCAGGCGCGATGCAGAACATGCACCCGCACCTGGGCGCGGGTGTCGCCGAGCACTCCCGGTTCTTCGAGGAGCGCTGGCAACGCCTCTTCCGTTCGCTCTACCCCATCGGGGGCGTCGTCTACGACGGCCCCCGCGCCGCCGAGACGGCACGCCAGGTACGCGGCTACCACCGCACCATCAAGGGCACCGACCGGCAGGGCCGCCCGTACCACGCGCTCGACCCGGACACGTTCTACTGGGCGCACGCCACCTTCTTCGTCCTCACCCTGCTGGTCGCCGACCGGCTGGGGCCGGGGCTGACGGAGGCGGAGAAGCGGCGGCTGTTCGACGAGCACGTGCAGTGGTGGCGCCTGTACGGCATGAGCATGCGTCCCGTACCGGCCGACTGGGAGGCGTTCCAGCGCTACTGGACGCATATGGCCGAGAACGTGCTGGAGGACAACCGGCCCACCCGGGATGTCCTGGACCTGACGCTGATCGCGAAGCCGCCCGCGCTGCGGCTGCTGCCGGACGCGGTGTGGCGGCTGGTGCGGGGCCCGCAGGCGCGCGCTTCGGTGTGGTTCACCGTCGGCTTCTTCCCGCCCGCCGTCCGGCGCCGTCTCGGCTGCAAATGGACCGCACGGGACGAGCGGCGGCTGCGCAGGGTCGGGCGGCTCATCCACTGGGGCTGGAAGCTGGTCCCGCCCTCGCGCCGCTATCACCCCAGGGCGCGGGCGGGCTGGGAGCGCGAGCGAGGCGTGCGGGACCGGGACGCGCCCCCGGTGGAGACACCGGCGCGCAATCTGCCGCTGCCGGAGGAGCGGGACTGGCCGCAGCACTACTCGCCCAGGCGGTGAAGAGCCGCGGGGGGGGGGCCCGTGTCACCCGTGTGCGACGGGCCGTGCGGCCGGCAGGGTGGCGAGGGCGGCCGCCGATGCCGCCGCCAGGAGGGGGACCGTGTACGCCCACCCGGCCGATCCCAGCGCCTCCACGGCCCAGCCGCCGCTCGCCGATCCGGCGGCTATGCCGCCGAGCAGCGCGGTGACGGCGAGCGTCATGCCCTCGTTGAGGCGCCCGGCGGGGGTGAGCCGCTGGACGAGCGCCATGCCGGTGACCATCGCGGGGGCGGTCGCCATTCCGGCCACCAGGAGCGCCCCGGCCAGCAGTGGCAGCGGTGCCGTCAGTGAGACGAGCAGCGGCAGGGTCATCAGCGCGGCCATGGCGCCCACGCAGCCGGCCAGTCGTCGCCGGTCCGAGCGGGCGGGCGGCAGGGCGCCGAGGAGCAGTCCGGCCAGGGCCGAGCCGGCCGCCTGGCAGGCGAGGACGGCACCGCCCGCAGCGCGGTGGCCCGCACCGTCCGCGTGGGCCAGGGTGACGACCTCCAGCGCGCCGAACACCGCGCCCGTGGCGAGGAAGACCAGCAGCAGCGCGGGCATTCCGGGCCGCCGCAGCGGCGCGGGACCGGCCTGGGCGCGGCTCGGTCCCGGCGGCGGCTGTGTGGAGCGCTGTGTGAGGAACAGCAGCATGCCGGCCAGCAACAGCCCGCATCCGGCGAGCGTTCCGGCCTCGGGGAAGAGCGCGGTGCACAGCAGGGTGGCGAGAACGGGGCCGAGCATGAAGCACAGTTCGTCGGCGGCCTGTTCGAAGGAGTTGGCGGTGTGCCGTGCGGCCGGGTCGGCGCGCAGCAGGTGTGCCCAGCGGGCGCGTGCCATGCCGCCGGTGTTGGGCGTGGTCGCGGTTGCGGCGTAGGCGGCGAACAGCGTCCAGTCGGGCGCGTGTGTGCGTACGCACACCACCAGCGCGAGCGAGCCGAGCAGCGCGAGCAGGGTGGCGGGCAGGGCTGCGCGTGCCTGTCCGTACCGGTCGACGAGCCGTGCGACCAGCGGCCCGGCCAGCGCGGTTGCCGCCAGGCCGGTCGCGGTGACGCTTCCGGCGAGCGCGTAACTGCCGCGCTCGGCCGCGATCATCAGTACGGCGCTGACGGTGAACATGCCCATCGGCAGCCGGGCGAGCAGCCCGCCGAGGGTGAAGGCGACGGTGCCGGGGCGGGCGAACAGCCGAGCGTAGGGGTTGCGCGGCGGACGCTCGCGAGGCGGCCTCGCCGAGGCGTGCCCGACGGGGGCGGGCCGGGCGGGGGCGTCCTCGGCCGTGGCAGGCCGCGCTGTGGTGGGTCGTGCCGTGGCGGGCCGGACCAGGACGAGGGTGCTGCCGTGGACGGCGTACGACGGGTGGCCGGAGCCGGAGCCGGGGCGGCCGGTGTCGGCGCGTGACGGGTGGCGGTAGACGGGCATGCCGTACAGCGTTGCCGCAGGTGGGGAGCGGGGTCCAACACTTGTTGCCGGCCCACTGACACAACTGTGTTGTGAATCGCGCGGCCCGCGCTTACCGTCTCCGGGTGTCCAGGGATCTGTCCCCGCGCCTGCTGCGGGCGTTCGCGGCCGTCGCGGAGGAGCTGCACTTCACCCGTGCCGCCGCCCGGCTGTATGTGGCCCAGCAGGCGCTCAGCCGCGACATCCGCTCGCTGGAGCGGGAGTTGGACGCCGTGCTGTTCGTACGCAGCACCCGGCAGGTGGCGCTCACGGCGGAGGGCGAGCGGCTGCTGCCGTACGCGCGACGGGTGTTGGCGGCGCACGAGGAGCTGGCCGCCGCCTTCGGCCGGGGCGCCGCGCCCCAGGAGCGGCCGCTGGCTGTCGATGTGGCCGCGCCCGTCTCCACCGGGGAGCGGGTGCTGGAGGCGGCGCGCGATGCGGCACCCGGCATCGAGTTCGTCGCCCGCTACTACAGCGGTCTGACGGCGGCGGCGGCCGACATCCTCGCGGGCCGTATCGACGTCTCCTTCGGCCGTGCGGCCGGGCTGCCGCGCGAGACGCTGGCCGGGCTCGAGCACGAGCTGGTGCGCTACGAGCGCGTCGCCGTACTGCTGCCCGAGCAGCACGGCGCCGCAGGCCCGCGCGGGGTGCCGCTGGCGGCGCTGGAGGGGGAGACCCTGTACGCCGGTGCCGGGAACCCCGACACCGCCGAGTGGACCTCCTACGCGCGTGCCCTGTTCGCGGGGCGCGGCATCCAACTGGCCGCGCCGTTCCCCAAGATCGAGGGAGAGCGCGAGTTCCGCCGAGTGGTACGGGCCAAGGGCTGGTCGGTGCTGGCGACCGAGGTCTTCATCGGCATGGAGGGCATGGTGCTCAGCCCGCTGACCGAGCCGGTGCCGCTCTCCCCGGTCTCCATGGTGTGGCGGCGGGGCCTGCGGCACCCGGGCCTTGCCGCGCTGCGGGAGGCCGCACGCGAGTTGGGCGGCGTCGCCGGGTGGCTGCGCCGCCCTCCGGAAAGCTGGCTCCCACCCCCGGACGAGGCGCTGCACCGCTGAGGGCTCTGCGGGCTGAGGGTTCTGAGGGCTGAGGGTTCTGAGGGCTGAGGGTTCTGAGAGCTGAGGGCTGAGGGCCGAGGGCCGAGGGCCGATCGCCGAACGCGGAGCCCCTACGATGCCCCGATGCACCGGTCCGACCTCCAGCCGTACTGGAACACCAACGTCGCCCGCCACCCGGGCATCCTGCGTGCGGTGCCCGAGGGGTGCGGTGACGCGCTGGACGTCGGTTGCGGGGACGGGCTGCTGGCCCGGAAGCTGACCTCACGGGCGGAGCGGGTCACCGGGATCGACAGCTCGGCCCGGATGGTCTCCCGCGCCCGTGACCTCGCCGGGGACCAACCGGGCCTCACCTTCGTCCAAGGGGACTTCCTCGCCGCCGGTCTCCCGGCCGGGGGCTTCGACTTCGTCTGCTCCGTCTCCACCGTCCACCACACGGACTTCGAGGCGGCACTGACCCGTATGCGCGAGCTGCTCCGCCCCGGCGGGACGCTGGTGGTGGTCGGTCTCGCCCGGGAGGCGACCTGGGCCGACTGGGCGGCGAGGATCGCGGCCCTGCCTCTCGTACGGATCACCAAGGTGGTGCGCCGGGCTCGGTCCGGCCCGGAAGGGATGCCGACCGCCGACCCGTGCATGAGCTACGGGCAGGTGCGGGGCGCTGCGCGTCGGCTGTTGCCGGGCGTGCGGTATCGCCGGCACGTGCTCCGCCGGTATTCGCTGGTGTGGCGGAAGCCTGCCGTTTGAGGCGGAAGCCCGCCGTTCGAGCTTCGCCCGCGGCGGGGGAAGGCGCCTCAGGCGGGGCGCGGTCTCAGGCGTTGGTGCCCGCGTCCACGGTGAAGGTGGAGCCCGTGGTGCCGGAGCCGTCGGGGCCGACCAGGTGGGCGACCATGGCGGCGATGCCCTCGGGGGTGCCGTAGCGGCCGAGGGCGGTCAGCGCACGCTGCGCGTCGGCGGGTGCACCGCTGTCGGCGGGGTTCATCTCCGTGTCCGTGGAGCCGGGCTGGACGAGGTTGGCGGTGATGCCCCGGGCGCCCAGGTCGCGGGCGAGTCCCCGGGTGAGGCCGCTGAGCGCGGACTTGGAGGCGGCGTAGAGCGTGATGCCGGGGCGGGGGACGCGGTCGGCCAGGTTGCTGCCGATCGTGACGATGCGTCCGCCGTCCTTCATGTGCCCGACGGCCGCCTGGGCGCCGAGCAGCGCGGCGCGCACATGGATGGCCAGGGTGCGGTCGATCTCCTCCAGGGTGACGTCCGCCAGCGGGCCGTTGGGGAAGATGCCCGCGTTGTTGACCAGGATGTCGAGGCGGCCGAACTCGCGCGCCGTACGGTGCACGGCCTCCACCGGGTCGGTGGCCGACGCGCTGTCCGCCTGGACGACCAGCGCCCGCCGTCCGGTGGCGCGGATGTCCTCGGCAACCTCCTTGGCCCGGCCCTCGGCGCTGACGTACGTCAGCGCGACATCGGCGCCGTCAGCGGCGAGCCGCCTGGCGATGGCCGCGCCTATCCCCCTGCTTCCGCCGGTGACCAGCGCCGCCTTGCCGCTGAGCGGGAGTGCCGATGTCGATGTCATGGGTGTCCTCGTTCCTTGTCGCACTGGGGGCGTGAGCTGTGCGCCCGCTTTCTGTAGCGAGCGCTCAATAATTAAGCCAGCGAGTATCCTCGGGCGTCAAGGGCTTTCAGTAGCGATCGCTCAAGAAACGCCGACAGGAGTGGCAGCGGCAGAAGGGAGCCGGGGATGGCGGCACGCGGACGGCCACGCGCCTTCGATCGGGACGCCGCACTCGAACGGGCGATGCACGTCTTCTGGGACCGCGGCTACGAGGCGACCACACTGACCGACCTCACCGAGGCCATGGGCATCCGGCCGCCCAGCCTCTACGCCGCGTTCGGCTCCAAGGAGGGACTCTTCCGCGAGGCGGTCGAGCTGTACGGCCGGACCGACGGCACGGTCAGCCGCGAGGCGCTGGCCGAGGCACCCACGGCTCGCGAGGGCGTACACGGGGCGCTGCGCTGCAACGTCATCGGCTACACCGACCCGGCCAAGCCGCGCGGCTGCATGATCGTCCTCGCGGCCACCAACTGCACCCCGGAGAACGAGGGCGTCCGCACCCTGCTCGCCGAGAGCCGCCGGGCGACGGAGCGTAGGTTCCGCGAGCGCGTGGAGCGGGGCATCGCGGAGGGCGACGTACCGGCCGGAACCGACAGCGGCACGCTGGCCGCCTTCTACGCGACCGTCCTCTTCGGCCTCTCGGTCCAGGCCAAGGACGGTGTCCCCCGCGACGAACTGCTCGGCGTCGTGGAGGCGGCGCTGGCCGCCTGGGACACCCTCACGGCGTGACGGGGCCGGTACTTCGGCGACGGTGACGCTGGAGTGTCCGGGGGGCGTTTCCTTGCCGGGTATGGGCGTCCCCTTCCCGGGAGTGGGGCGTCAGCGCTGGTAGAGGCCGACGATGTTGCCGCTCGCCAGGGCCTCCTCGTCCACCGCGCGGTGGACGTCCTCGGCGGAGGGGCTGTCCGGCAGCCGCACCGGCTCGGGCAGCGCGTACAGCCGGAAGAAGTACCGGTGCGCGTTGTCCCCGGCGGGCGGCATCGGACCGCCCCAGCCGGTGCCGCCGAAGCCGTTGGTGAGCGGGGTGCCGCCCTCCGGCGTCGCCCCCGTCTCCACCGACCGGGCACCCGGGTCGATACCGGTGACCAGCCAGTGCACGAAGGTGCCGGAGGGCGCGTCCGGGTCCTCGCACAGCAGCAGCAGTTCGGCGGTGCCCGCCGGCACACCGGACCACTCCAGGGGCGGGGAGACGTCCTCGCCGTCACGCGTGTACCGGCGGGGGATCAGGGCGTGGTCGTCGAATGCCGAGGTGCTGAGTTCGATACCGGCCATACGCGCACGGGTAACCCGCTCCCGGCCCCGCATACCACGCGGTGGGCCAAGTGGCCGACGAACACCAACTGGCGGGGGTGCCCCCTCCCCGCGCCCGTCATGCGGTGACCGCCTCCCGCGTGCGCCCCGCCCACCACCCCGTGGCCGGCACCACGAGCAGGGCCGCCGCGCCGCCGACCGCCAGCACCGCGGACGGCGACGAGCGGTCCAGGAGCGCGCCGCCCGCCAGCGCACCGGCCGAGAGGGTGGCCTGGAACGAGGCGGTGAACAGCGTGGACGAGGCCTCCCCGGCCCCCGGGGCGGCGGCCCGCGCGAACAAGGTCTGGGAGCAGACCGGCACCGCTCCGTACCCCACGCCCCACACCAGCAGCAGCGCGAACGCACCGGCCTCGGACGACCGGCCGAGCACCGGCAGCAGCAGCGTCGCACCGGCGATCGCCGCCGCGGCCGCCGCGAACGTTCCGTACGGCCGACGGGCGGCGGCCGGGCCGCCCACGAAGTTGCCGAGCATCCCGGCGGCGCCGTACGCCAGCAGCGCGACGGTGATCAGTCCGGGGCCCGCCTCGGTGACTTGCTCCAGGAACGGGGTCACATACGTATAGGTGCCGAAGTGCGCCAGCACGATCAGGAACGTGACCAGCAGCGCGAACCGCGTACCGGGCCGGCCCAGCTGCCGTCCGAGCGTACGCAGCCGGGTGACCTGCTCCGGCGGGAGCGGCGGCAGCACCGACCACAGCGCGGCGACGACCGCCAACGACACCGCCCCCAGCACGGCGAACGCCGTACGCCACCCGGCCACATGCCCCACGAACGTGCCCAACGGCACGCCCAGCACCGAACCGAGCGGCACCGCCGCGAAGATCACCGCTTTCGCCCGCCCCACGGCAGCCGCCGGCACCAGCCGGGGCGCCAGCCCGGCCGCGATCGACCAGAACCCGCCGATCGTGACCCCGACCGCAGCGCGCGAGGCCAGAATCCATCCGTAGTCCTGCGCCCAGGCCGCGACCAGGTTGGCCAGCGCCAGCAGCAGCATGAAAGCGCCCAGCATCCGCCGCCGGTCCACGCGCGCGGTCGCCGCCGTCACCAGCGGGGCCGAGAGCGCCGCCAGAAAGCCGGGCATCGTCATCATCAGCCCGGCCATCCCGTCGGAGACCGTGAAGTCGCCGCCTATCGAGGTGAGCAGCCCGATGGGCAGGATCTCCGTGGTGACGAGGGAGAACAGCCCCGCCGTCACCGAAACCACGGCAAGCCATGGCCGTCGTGTCGTTTCCATGCGCCCGAGTCCAGCAAGGCCGCCGCCCCGGCGCTGGCGGGATCACGTCCTCAACAGGACGGAGGGCGACGGCTTCGAGACACCACCTTTCAAACGTCACCTGCCAAGGGGGTGACGCGCGGATGTATGTGCCGGTACGAGGATGATGGCGACAGCAGCCAAGAGGGATGGGGACGACCGATGAGTTCTGCCGTCGCCCCCGGTCAGTACATATGACTGATACGAACCGCCCCCGAGATACCGAGGAACCCCAGATGCGCACCCTGATCAGCACCGCGTTCATCTCGCTCGACGGCGTTGTGGAAGCCCCCGGCGGCGAGCCCGGCTACCGGAACTCCGGCTGGACCTTCAAGGACATCGAGTTCCTTCCCGAGGCGTACGAGATCAAGGGCCGGGAGCAGAAGGAAGCCACCGCCATGCTGCTGGGCCGGACCAGCTACGAGGCGTTCAGCGCGGTGTGGCCCGACATGGAGGACTTCGCGGACTACAAGGTGATGCCGAAGTACGTCGTCTCCACCACCCTCACCGAGGACAAACTGGTCTCGAACTGGGGCGAGACGACGATCCTGCGCTCCCTCGACGACGTCGCCGCGCTGAAGGAGACGGAGGGCGGCCCGATCATCGTCCACGGCAGCGCCTCCCTGAACCGGTCCCTCTCGGACGCCGGCCTGATCGACCGCTACCACCTGCTCGTCTTCCCGCTCCTGCTCGGCGCGGGCAAGCGGCTGTTCAGCGCCGCCGACAAGGACGCCCAGAAGCTGAAGCTCGTCGAGCACGAGGCTTACGCCAACGGCCTCCAGTTGAACGTCCTCGACGTGGTCCGCTGACGAGGTGCGCTGCGAAGCCGGGACAGACCGCTTCCGTTGCTGAGATGCGCTCCTAGCCGACCTGCTGCAATGCCCAGTAGTGCGGCTCGATGGGGGCCTGCTTCACCACGAGTCGACCGATTACGTCGGGACTGTCCACCAGCTTCCCCCACGACTGGGACCGGTCGCCGGGGGTGTGCTCGATGTCGGCCCACACCACGCTGCCGGGCCCGGCGGAGCCGTAGGAGACGGTCCACTCGGCGTACTTGTCAGCGCAGTTGTCGCTGACCATCACCTTGTGGTCGGTCGTCAGCCTCAGGCAGGTGCGCGGGTTCGAGCCCGGCAAGGAGACGTCCATCGTTCCGTTGGGGCGTTGCCGCACCTGCCAGTTCGCCGAGGTTGACGCGGTGTCCGTGCAGGCACCCAGCGACACCGCGCCGGTGTGTCCGCTCAGTTTGGGCCAGACCAGGCACTTGCCGTCCTTGAGAGCCGAGAACCGGTAGACCCCGTCGAGGAGCGGGGCGGCGTGGGCGGGCTGCGCGAGTGCCGCAGCGGCCGCAACCGTGGCGGCCATGACGGCGATGACACGTGAACGCATGGGACGGAACTCCTCGAACAGCCGTGGCCGAGCCGATCGCTCGGCACAGACCTGGTCGACGCACGTTCCGCTAGGACGGCGGCGCCATTGAATCCTGGACCACCTGTCCACCCGGTAGCAGCTGGTGGCACCGCCGTCACCCGCCGGGGTTAACCCCATCACCCAATAGCGTGGCGGCTCGGAGCCGGCCTCGCCCGATGAGCGGTCCTCCTCCTAGCGGCGTTCGGCGGCGTATGCCGTGAAGGCTGCCCAGGTGGTGGGGGAGAGGGTAAGGGTGGGTCCGGTGGGGTTCTTGGAGTCGCGGATGTGGACCTGGGCGTCGGTGCAGGTGGCGACCTCGACGCAGGCTCCGCCTTCGCTACCGCTGTAGCTGGACTTGTGCCAGTCGTACGCGATTTCGAGGCAGGCGCCGCCTTCTTCACTGCTGTAGCTGGATTTGAACCACGCCAGTTTGCCGGTGCCGGGGGTCGGCCGTACGTCCGTCATGCCTCTCCTAGCAGTCGATTCAGCAGGCTCCGCGACTCTTCAATGTTGAGAGCCTGTGTCCGCAGCATCGCATATTTTCGCGCAAGGATGCTGACTTCGTCTGCGTCGGAAACGAGCACACTCCCGCGCTGTGTCTCGACGTACCCCAGGTGCTCGTGGTCCGGGGTCTCCAACAGGATGAAAGGGCCGGAAAGCGCAGCATGCGTCTCCCGTCCGAGCGGCATGATCTGGATGGCGATTCCCGGCGTATCCGCGTCCTGCCGCAGACGGCGCAGCTGCTCCCGGCGCACCGCCTCTCCGCCGAGCCGGTCCATGAGCACGGCTTCGGAGATGACGAAGCTCGCGGAGGGCGGGACCTTTCGTTGGAAGACGTCCTGTCGGGTCATCCGCCCCGCGACCTGGACCTCCACCTCGTCGGGCTCCAGCGGTGGCTCCTTGCTCCGGAAGACAGCTCGGGCGTAGTCCTCGGTCTGCAACAGCCCGGGCAGCACCTGGTTCTCGAACCAGTCGATCGCGACGGCTTCCTTCTCCCGGTCGATGAACTCCTCGGCCCACAGTGGGTACTTGTCCATCTCCGGCATATGCGCGACGGCGACAGCCAGCGCCCCCTTCGTATCGAGGAGCTCGTCCAACTGTTCGGCCAGGTCGCTCTTCAGGATGCGGCGGCCCTGTTCGATGGAGGCGATGGTCTCCTCGTCCGCGCACACCTGGGCGGCAAGGGATCGCTGCGTGTAGCCCGCCGCACGTCGGTAGTTGGCGAGGACCTGGCCGACCATCCGCATCGCAGACGCATTCTTCGTACGCTTCTTGGGTTGTGGCATAACCGTGTCTCTCCCCCAACCGGCCCGGGGTCGACCGGAATTGAACCCGTACAACGAATCTGTACGAGCGGAACCGGTGTTGAGCGTAACCAGGGGACGCGACCGTTATCCCATGAACCGTGAAACTCATCTGCCTCAATTCCGGGAGCACTTCTACCGGCGGGAGCGGCGCTCGGTTCCGCGTGCGCGGGCCTTCGTGAGGGCGGCGCTCAGTGCTTGGGGTGTCGGCGAGCGCAGCGACGACGTGCTGCTGTGCGTCAGCGAGCTGGCGACGAACGCGCTGCTGCACGGGGCGCCGCCGGGGCGCGGATTCCGCATCATGCTTTGGCTGGAGCATGACGGACTGTTGCGAATTGAGGTGCACGACAGCGGGGAGGGAACTCCCCGCCCGTCCTGTGCCGACAATGCGTCGGAAACGGGGCGCGGGCTGCTGCTCGTCGAAACGCTGGCGGACAAATGGGGAGTGGGGGAGCGGAACCCCGGCAAGGTGGTGTGGGCGGAATTCGAGGACGTTATTTGCGCGCCTGTGCGAAAGCCTGCGGACGGTACGCACTGAACGATGGCGGTGGCCGGCGCACCGGCCACACGTTCCGGTGGTTGTGCCCGTTTCGCTGTCGTCGGCGCCGCGTCCTGTCATACGGTCACCGGCCATGCCGCACACCTCGCGACCGAAGAAGCGCCTGATGTTCGTCGTGCTGGCCGGGAACGGGCACGTCAATCCGACTCTGCCGCTGGTGGAGGAACTGGTGCGGCGCGGGCACCGGGTGGACTACGCGACCGGGCCAGAACACGCCGAGGCCGTCACCGGAGCGGGCGCGCGCTGGGTCCAGCTGCCCGGGCTGAAGCCGTTCACCCCGCCGTCGCATGTCGGCCCGGAGGTCATAGGCGCATGGCTGCGCCACTACTTCGCCGCGATGGCGGGGACGCACCCCGTCCTCCGCGACCGGTGCGCGGCCGCCGATCCGCCGGACGCCGTCTGCTACGACACCACCAACTGGCCCGGCCGCGTGGTGGCCGAAGACTTCGCTCTCCCGGCGATCCGCCTCGTCCCGCACTTCGCCTCGAACGAGAAGTTCTCCCTGCACGCGCACCTGGTGCAGTTCCTGGAACCCGACCATCCGGCGATGCGGGCCCTGACCGCCGACCGCACGCACTTCGCTCGCACGTACGGGGTGGACGCCGACCGCGTCGACCCGCTGGCGGAACCCGCCACCGACCTCAATCTGATCTTTGTGCCCCGCCGGCTACAGCCGCACGGCGACAGCTTCGACAACCGCCACCACTTCGCCGGCCCCTCGCTCACGGCACGGGACAGGGCCGAACACTGGAAGCCGCGCGATCCGCACGCCCCGCTGGTCTACATCTCCCTGGGGTCGGTCGCCACGGGCAGCCCCGACTTCTACCGCCGCTGCGTCGACGCCTTTGCCGACACCCCGTGGCAGGTGGCCATGACGATCGGCCGTACGGACCCGGTGGACCTGGGCCCTCTGCCGCCCACGGTCGAGGTGCGCCCGAGCTTCCCCCAACTCGCGGTGCTCCGCCACGCCTCGGCCTTCGTCTCCCACGCGGGCATGAACTCCGTACTGGAATCCCTCCACCACGGCGTCGGCCTGGTCACCCTCCCGCACACCCCGGAGCAGTCCCTCAACGCCGACCGCGTCCAGGAGCTGAACCTCGGGACCCGCCTAGACCGCGACACGGCCACCCCCACTGCCCTCCACGCCGCCGTCACCCACCTCACCACCGACCCCACCACGCAATCCGCCCTCCGCACCATCCGCGAAGCCCTCCACACCACCGGCGGTGCCCCGCACGCCGCCGACCTCATCGAGCAGCACCTGGCCTGAAAGGCGACTCCTTGTCGCCTACGTCCAATCAGGACATCCCTCACTCTCCGCATCCTCCGGTAGCGGTCGGTAACACTGCCTGTTAGCTTTGGTCAACGCTCAACACTGGCCGGCGCGGCGGGCAGGTCTTCCAGGGGGCTGAGACAGCGGAAGACCCGGGCACGCCCCAACGGCCAACAGACGGACGACAAGCGCAAGGAGGGGGAGCGCAGTCATGGGGGGCAACGGGGAGTCGGGCGGGAGCCCGAGCCCGGGAACAACACCGGGCGGTCACCTGCCGCCGAACACCGACCTGGTCCACTCGGAGTCGAAGAAGCGCGCTGCGGCCCGCTACATCGCGGAGACTCTCGGCCCGGAGACGCAGAAGGCCGGGTCGAAGGCTGATGAGGACACCGAATCACTCGCCGGAAACCCGCAGAGTCCCACAACGGTGCGCGGCAAGCTGCACGGGTGGGAGCTGTGGACCGGCGTACGTCACCGCCTGACGAAATGGCGAGAGCACCACAAGCATCTGACCCAGATGCTGGCCAACGAGCGCGAAGCGTTGCTGGACGTCAACAAGATCCTCAACGGTACCGACGTAGCCAATGCCAACAGCGTGACCAGTGCAACCAGCGGCCTCACGGACCCGGAAGGCCCGAAGCTTCGCCCCAAGAGCGGGCTCGACAAACTCTGAGGGGCAGAGGTCATGGCGATCTCCTACGACGACATCATCCACGCGGACTTCAGTGTTCTCGAAACCGCTGCCAAGTCCTGGGAGGGCATGGGCAAGAGATTCGGCACTCTGGGCGGCCACTACAGAGACCACGTCCGGGCAGCCGTTGACGCCGACAGCTGGCAGGGCGCGAGCGCGAAGGTCTTCGGACAGTGGGGGCGGAAGACAGCAGCTGAATACGACGAAGCCAAGGGTGAGGCCAACGGCGTGGCTGCCCTGTTCCGCCTGGCTCACGCGACCCTGGAGGCCCACAAAAAGGCCGTGGAAAAGGCCCGCGACGACGCGAAGGACGCGGGCATGGATGTGGACTCCCGCGGCCACTGCACGATGAACCTCGACAAGATCGAGGCGAAGAGAGGCAAGGCAGTCGCCGATCACTACCGTGAGGATAAGAAGGACCGGGGGAAGGTCGAAGAAGGGTGGACAGACGCGATCAGACAGGCTGTCAAGGACGCGCAAGCCGCCGACGCGAGCATGAAGCAGGCGTTCATGACGGACTCGAAGGAGTCGAAGAACGGCCTTCCCAGTGGTTTCAACGGCACGATCGGTGATGACGCGATAAAGAAGAGCGCTGTCCGCGCCGCCAAGACTTACAAGGACCTCCAGGACGGTGATACGCCGTCACCGGAGAAGCTCCGTGAGGCCGCCCTGCTGGCACGGGGACTTGGCGACGACCCTGATTTCAGCCGGACGCTCATCAACTCCGTCGGCGGTCCTGAGGGCCTCATCAAGACGCACAATCGGCTCGACGATCTCGCCTACACCGACGACAAGGACCACAAGAAGATATACACCTCCCTGGACCAGGCGCTTGCCAAGAACCTTGCTTCTGCCACGAAGAATCCGGATACGGCGTTCTACAAGAAGTTCCAAGCCGAGATGCGCCAGGCGGGTGTGGGTAGATATGACTTGAAGGTAGCAGGCAGCGTCGACGGTGCAGGCCCAGGTCAGAAAGTCCGCGGCTACCAGAGCCTGGTTTCCCTGATGCAGCGGGCGGACGGCGACGACTACGGCAAGCAGTTCCTGGTCGACACCGCTGACGCGATCCGCAGCGTCGAGGACAAGAGCCGAGGTGGCAACCAGGATGCCTGGGACCTGAGCGGAGACTTTCACGGCAAGAAGTACGCTCACTTCACCGACGACCCCTACGACGGACTGCTCAAGGTGATGTCCGACCGCCCCGAGGTCTCGTCGGAATACCTCGACCCGGCGGAGAACGACAACCTTGAATACCTGCTGCATGACCGGGACTGGAAAAACGTGGACTTCGGCGACGGCCCGGTGGGCGGAGACGGAGACCCGGACAAAGAGAGCAGAGGCGCACGCGAGGGGCTGGGGCTCGTTATCGAGGCAGGAACAACGGGGCGTGACCCGGGCTCTCCTGGCGTGGAATTCGGCAGACACACTCCGGTGCAGGCCAGGATCATGCATGACACGATCAATCTCCTCGACTATGGGCACCCGGACGGAAAAGGGGAGGCTGAGGAAGGGCGTATCGGTCAGGCTGACAAGCGCCTCGAGGAAGAAGGCTATGCGAAAATGCGGACTCCTCTGGCTCGGGCCTTGACATCCTACGTTCCTGACATCGTCGACACCATCTCCGGCGACAGCCTCGGTGGAAAACCGGGAGACCCCGATCCGCTATTGCTCGGCAACGAAGACTCGCAGATTCAGAACAGCCGCAGTAGTTTGCTGCGAGCGATGCGCGGCGTCTCCGAAGACAAAGATAATTATATTCTCCTGCATGAAACGAGTGGGCGATACATGTTGGAGCAACTTGAAGCCGAAGGTCACGGAGGGAAGACGGCACTCGAGAACCGCGGGGCAAAAATAGGGGAGACTTTTGGGGCAATTAATGGAATAGCTTCCGATATTGACTTGAGTGAATACGACGACAAGGCGGGTAAAAACAGCGACAAGCGCGTGTACGGATATCACCTTGTCGGGAGCCTGGCGAACTCTCTTCCGGTAGTCGGTGATGTGGCTCAGCGCTCAGTGGATTCGTACTGGAATGAGTGGCTCAAAGCCGCAGACAATGAGGCCGTGCTTGAAACGAGGGAGCAGATATCAGCCGGAAACGATCGAGCCGATAAAGCTTTGAGTGACTATTTCGAGGCTTGGGGTAAGGCATCCGGTGAGAGTCCACAAAATGTTGGCGCCGGTGAGAGGGAAGCGGGGCAGAGCTATGTCAAGGGTCGCCAAGCTGTGTACGAAGCACTTCGGGTACGGTCGTAAGCGGGCGTGAAGGACGGATTCTACCAGTGAAGCGTAAAATCCTCTGGTTCTCATCTACCGCGGTCTTCCTGTGCATTCTCATGGTTGTTTTTCTGCTCTCGTGGTGGAATACAGATCTTCTTGGTCGGGAACGCTTCTGCGACGGCATGTTCTCTTCTTCCGAAGTCGACGCCGCTCTCCAGGGCAGTGGGCGTTTGAAGCAAGGGAAGGGCTACGAAGAGGGCTCATACTTTTTGCGCTGCGAGCTGAAGCGGACCAGCAAGTTCCTGGGCTCTCCTCAGCCGCGTGTCGAAGTCTCGATTGAATTCGCTGATGGAGACGACCCGTTCCAGTCGCCCGTTTGGCAGAATCGGGAGAGGATGTCCTTCACGAAAAGCGGACTGGCAGGGGGCGCCACAAAGAAGCGAGCCTGGGTGCTCCTGCCGAGTGAGTGCTGGGGAAAGATACCTGCCCGGAAGGATTCCATTCCTTTCGTCACCACCGAGTTGTCAGAAGGGGGAAATCAGCCGGAGTCATCAGACGTATCCACCTCTCCGGATGCTCTGATGCGCCTCACTTATCGGGCCGCTCAGCGAATTCTTAAGAATGTCCAATGCTCCACGCATGGAGTGCGCCAGAAGACTTCATCCGGATCTCTCCATCTGGCTTCGGCGCATATGCAGCGCTCTCATTCGAAAAAGCTCTGCGGTAAGCCCGGGCTCAGTCTCCCAACTCGTGCCCTGCCTACGGCCCGGACGAAAGTCGGTGCGGAGCGGCGCACATCCGAGGACGCCACTGTGTGGAGCTGTGACCTTTACTTGCAGAGTCAAAAACGGCCCAGCCTGACTTTTTCCGTAAGCGCGAACCAAGATGTAGTTGAGGCAGTAAAGAAGCAGAAGGTATCGGCTGAGTGGGACAATGGTAAGGTCGCCGGATGCAAGCAAGGGGATCTGTATATTGGATTGTTCGCCCATGACTCGTATATTGAAGAATTCGAGAGAGGCGGGAAGGATTACAATGAGATCATTGATGACCTTCTCTCGTCATTCGTGCAGGTGCAGGAAAGGGATTCGCATTGGGATGAGTGCGTCTCCTGAAGCACTTGCGTTGTGTTCCGACGGCCGCTTGGGCAGGTATTTCTAAAAATGGATGAGGGCTGGAGGATGGAGGTAACTGGGTGGGTGCGATGGTTCCAGGTCGCGCGCGTAGGTCCCCGCCCCGCTAGCCCTACCGTCCAGCGCGCTCCGCAAAGTGGAATCGCGTACGGTTGACGGCTGCCCTAGGGAACGCAGAAGGGGGCCGCCGCGTTGAACGCGCAGCACAGAGCGGAGCCAGAGACCGTCCGTGACCGCGAGGTCGACGCGGAGCAACAGCATCTCGACCGGGTGTACCGGAGGCTGGAGGAGAAGATCCATGAGGCGGAGTTCCTCATGGACGACGCCTCCAAGCGCGCTCAGGTGGGTACGCCGGGCGCGCTGGCCGAGCGTGACGCGCAGGTGTTCCGGGCCGGGGTCCACCTCAATCGGCTCAACAGCGAGTTCGAGGACTTTCTGTTCGGGCGGATCGATCTGCTGGAGGGGAAGACGGGCGAGAGGGGTCCCGATGGGGCCTACACCTCCGTCGAGCCGGCCGAGGGCGCCATCCGGCACGAGGGCGGCCGGCAGCTCGCCGACATCGCCGAGACGCTGCACATCGGGCGGCTCGGGGTGCTGGACGCCGACTACTCGCCGCTGGTCATCGATTGGCGGGCCCCCGCCGCCGCACCGTTCTACCGCTCCACTCCCGTGGCGCCCGGCCGGGTCGTACGGCGCCGGGTCATCCGCAGCAAGGGACGGCGGGTGCTCAGCGTCGAGGACGATCTGCTGCGCCCCGAGCTGAAGGCGCGGCTGAACGGGGAAGAGCTGGCCGTGGTCGGGGACGGGGCGCTGATGGCCGCGCTCGGGCAGGCCCGCAGCCACACCATGCGGGACATCGTCGCCTCCATCCAGGCCGAGCAGGACGAGGTGATCCGCGCCCCCGCCGCTTCCGTCACCGAGGTGGAGGGCGGCCCGGGGACCGGCAAGACGGCCGTGGCGCTGCACCGTGCGGCCTACCTGCTCTACCAGGACCGGCGCCGGTATGCGGGCGGGATTCTCATCGTCTCGCCGACCCCGCTGCTCGTCTCGTACACGGAAGGCGTGCTGCCGTCCCTGGGGGAGGAGGGGCAGGTGGCCATCCGGGCGCTCGGCTCGCTGGCCGAGGAGACGACGGGCGCCGAGGCGACGACGTACGACGAGCAGAGCGTCGCCCGTATCAAGGGCTCGGCGCGGATGCTGAAGGTGCTGCGCAAGGCGGCGCGCGGGGCGCTCGACCTGGGGCTGCGTACGCCGGTGCCGGAGCGGCTGCGGGTCGTCGCCTTCGGGGCTCGGGTGGAGCTGGACGCCGACGAACTCGCCGCCGTACGGCAGCAGGTGCTCGCCGGAACCGCGCCGGTCAACCTGATGCGGCCCCGGGCGCGGAAGCTGCTGCTGGACGCGCTGTGGGAGAAGTCGGGCGCGCGCCGCCGGTACGAGGACCCGGAGCTGGCCGCCGAGGCGCGGCAGGGCTTCGACGAGGACATCGCGGGCGAGGAGGAGTTCCTCGCCTTCCTCGGCGCGTGGTGGCCGGAGCTCACCCCGCGCCAGGTGCTGGGCGCCATGGCGGACGAGGGGCTGCTGGCCCGCTGGTCGCGGCGCGTCCTGCGGCCGGGTGAGGTGCGCACGCTGGCGCGCGCCCTGGCCGCGCGCCTCACTCCGCAGGGCGAAGGGCCGCTGTCGGTGCACGACATCGCGCTACTTGACGAGCTGCGCACCTTGCTGGGCGCCCCCGCGCGCCCCAAGAAGCGCGAGGTGGACCCGCTGGACCAGCTCACCGGCTTGGAGGAGCTGACCACGGCAGCCGACCGGAACGGCGGCGGGCGGCGCGAGCGTGCCGCCGAACGGCAGGCGGCGCAGGAGCGTACGGAGTACGCGCACGTCATCGTCGACGAGGCCCAGGACCTCACGCCCATGCAGTGGCGGATGGTCGGCCGCCGCGGCCGGCACGCCACCTGGACCGTCGTCGGCGACCCGGCCCAGTCCTCCTGGACCGACCCGGACGAGGCGGCAGCGGCGCGGGACGAGGCGCTGGGCAAGCGGCCTAGGCGCCGGTTCGAGCTGACGGTCAACTACCGCAACCCTGCCGAGCTGGCCGTCCTCGCCGACCGGGTGCTGGCGCTGGCCATGCCGGGGGTCGAACCGCCCCGCGCGGTCCGCTCCACCGGCGTCGAACCGTCGTTCGCCGTCGCGGACGAGGGCGAGGGCGAGGGCGAGGGCCTGGGGGTCTCGGTACGGGAGAGCGCAGCCCGGTTGCTGACGGAGGTCGAGGGGACGGTCGGCGTCGTGGTGGCCATGCGGCGGCGCGAGGAGGCCCGCGCGTGGCTCGCCGGGCTGGGGGAGCGGGTGGTCACGCTCGGCAGCCTGGAGGCCAAGGGGCTGGAGTACGACGCGGCGCTCGTCGTCTCGCCCGCGGAGATCGCGGACGAGTCCCCCGCGGGGCTGCGGGTGCTGTACGTGGCGCTGACGCGGGCGACACAGCGCCTGGAGGTGCTGAGTGCTTCGCCGGATCTGCCGGACGAGGACGGGGTGCCCGACCTGTTGCGGGACTGAGGGGTCGGCAGGGGCGGCCGAAGGCCGGAAGAGCAGGTGCTCCGGGAGTGACAGAAGGCCGGAAGAACCGGTGCTCCGCGAGGGAATCGTGGGCGGGGGTGGTTTGTTAGCCTGGGTGTGGCACCGGCCCGATCCATGCCCCCGGGCCCAACCATAGGCGCTTCGAGCGCCCACTTGCCGCGAGGCGAGCTGGCGGGTCGGTGTCACCAAAGACGCACGAAAGACGTAAACGAGAGGGCTCCCGCCGACGTCGGCGGGAGCCCTCTCGTTGTGGGTCCGGGTGGTCAGCCGACCACCCGGACGCCGTCGGCCTGCGGGCCCTTGCGGCCCTGGGTGATCTCGAACTCGACGCGCTGTGCGTCCTCCAGGCTGCGGTATCCCTCGCTGTCGATCGAGCTGTAGTGCACGAAGACGTCCGGCCCGCCGCCTTCCTGCGCGATGAAGCCGTAGCCCTTCTCGGCGTTGAACCACTTGACCGTGCCGTGAGCCATGTTGCGGGTCTCCTGTGATGCAGAGGCAGTGTGCGGGGCGATCTTAAGTCGTATTCATGCAGTTTCAGGGGAATTGAGGCCGGTTTCTTCCGGGTGACAGTCTCTCGTAATGTGGAATACGCTTTCCGGAAACGCGGACGCGTTACCACGTACCGGGGGGTAGGTGGGACGATCTGTTGACGTGACGCGTTGTGGGCCGTAAGAACTGCGGCCACGCGTGCGCACGTGCACAACGTGACAAGGGAAAGCAGAGGGAAGTCGGCAATGGCGCCAAGCGTCTCCTACTCGATGACGGTCCGCCTGGAGGTCCCCGCAGGCGGGACGGCGGTCAGTCAGCTCACCACGGTCGTGGAGTCGTCTGGCGGCTCGGTCACGGGCCTCGACGTGACGGCGTCGGGCCACGAACGGCTGCGGATCGACGTGACGATCGCGGCCAGCTCCACCGCGCACGCCGACGAGATCGTGGACCAGCTCCGCACCATCGAGGGCGTCACCATCGGCAAGGTCTCCGACCGGACCTTCCTGATGCACCTGGGCGGCAAGATCGAGATGTCCGCCAAACATCCCATTCGCAACCGCGACGACCTGTCGATGATCTACACCCCCGGTGTGGCGCGCGTCTGCACGCAGATCGCCGAACACCCCGAGGACGCGCGCCGCCTGACGATCAAGCGCAACAGCGTCGCCGTCGTCACCGACGGCTCCGCCGTCCTGGGCCTGGGCAACATCGGCCCGCAGGCCGCACTGCCCGTCATGGAGGGCAAGGCGGCCCTCTTCAAGCGCTTCGCCGGGATCGACGCCTGGCCGATCTGCCTGGACACCCAGGACACCGACACCATCGTCGAGGTCGTCAAGGCGCTGGCACCCGGCTTCGCCGGCATCAACCTGGAGGACATCTCCGCACCCCGCTGCTTCGAGATCGAGGCCCGGCTGCGGGAGGCCGTCGACATCCCCGTCTTCCACGACGACCAGCACGGAACCGCCATCGTCGTGCTCTCCGCGCTCTACAACGCGCTGCGCGTGGTGGACAAGCGGATCGAGGACGTCCGCGTGGTGATGTCCGGGGCCGGCGCGGCCGGTACGGCCATCCTCAAGCTGCTGCTGGAAGCCGGCGTCAAGCACGCCGTCGTCGCCGACATCCACGGCGTCGTCCACGCGGGCCGCAAGGACCTCGCCGACGCCGACGAGGACTCCCCGATGCGGTGGGTCGCCGACAACACCAACCCCGAGGGCCACACCGGCACCCTCAAGGAGGTCGTGGTCGGCGCCGACGTGTTCATCGGCGTCTCCGCGCCCAACGTGCTGGACGGCAGCGACATCGCGAAGATGGCCGAGGGCGCCATCGTGTTCGCGCTCGCCAACCCCGACCCCGAGGTCGACCCCGCAGCCGCCCGCGAATCGGCTGCGGTGGTGGCCACCGGACGGTCCGACTTCCCGAACCAGATCAACAACGTGCTGGTCTTCCCCGGCGTCTTCCGGGGGCTCCTGGACGCGCAGTCGCGGACGGTGGACGACGCGATGATGCTGGCCGCTGCGCGGGCGTTGGCCGATGTGGTGGGGGAGGACGAGTTGAACCCGAACTACATCATTCCGTCGGTCTTCAACGAGAAGGTCTCCGGCGCCGTCGCCGGGGCCGTCCGCAATGCGGCCCTCGCCGAAGGCGAGGGCAAAGCCGCCACCAAGGACCCGGCCGCCCAAGCGTGAGGGGCCGCGCCCCTCGCCCCAGTGCTGGGGGCCGCACCCGCGAGACGGCCGCGCCCCGCACCGAGCCGTGGGCGCCCGTCGGGTGCGGGCCGGTGGTGGGTGCTGCGCTTGCCCACCCTGCGCCCTGGGGGTACCCCCGGACGGAGTCTGGGGGAGCAGACTGCCCAAGCGCAGCAGGGGGTGCCGGGGCTCCGCCCCGGCGAGTCGGGTGGGGGTTCACTCGGGCGGGCCCTCTAGTGTTGCGGGCAGCACCGCGCGAGGACGCCGGATGACGCCGGATTGGCTTTCCCGCCGCAGGTAGGGGCAGGATGCATCCCCAAGGACTTCGTCCGAGGGGGAGACCCCGATCCGGACCTTGTCCAGGGGATATCCCCACGGGGCGCGCGGGCCCGAAGGCGGACCCGGGTCCGGGGACTGTCGGAGGGCCCTGGCAGCATCGGCTTCGCTGTGTCTGATATGCGGCTCTGCCGCGTGGCACGCCTCATCGGCAAGAAGAACACGGGAGTACGAATTATGAACCGCAGTGAGCTGGTGGCCGCTCTGTCCGAGCGTGCCGAGGTGACCCGTAAGGACGCCGACGCGATCCTGTCGGCGTTCGCCGAGACCGTCGGCGAGGTCGTCGCCAAGGGCGACGAGAAGGTCACCATCCCCGGCTTCCTCACCTTCGAGCGCACCCACCGGGCGGCGCGCACCGCGCGCAACCCGCAGACCGGTGACCCGATCCAGATCCCGGCCGGGTACAGCGTCAAGGTTTCGGCGGGCTCCAAGCTCAAGGAAGCGGCGAAGGGCAAGTAAGCAAGCCCTGGAGACCTGAAGCTCTGAAGCATCAGAAGCTCTGAAGCATCAGAAGAGGGGCGGCCCCACAAGCAGGGGCCGCCCCTCTTCGTCTGCATGCCCGCACGCGGCGCCGCGGGCGGTGGGATGAGAATGGCTGCCCATGAGCATCGAACCCCAGCACCCGCAGCACTCCCCACCCAGCGCCACGGTCCTGCGTCTCGGCCGCAGCAAGCTGTGGACGGCAGTGTGGGGGGCGACCGTCCTGCTCTCCTTCTTCGCCCTTCTCCTGTTCGGCACAGTCTTTCTCCTGGCCAGGACGGGAGGAGAGGGTGCCGAGCCCGGCCACTTCGTCCTCCTCGCCCTGGAGCTGCTCATCGGGCCGTTCGGGGTGTACGTGTTCGTGAACGGGTGGCGGGCCCGTCATCAGGTGCTGGTAGTGGACGCGGCAGGTGTGTGGTGGCACGACGGACCTGGTTCGGCCCTCATACCGTGGCAGTCGCTGGCCGCGGCCGGGATCTGGCACAGCAAGAGCGGCCGAGCGCACGCCTACACCCTGGAGCTCCTCCCCCGGGACGCCATCGACCGCGACCACCCGCTGTTGTGGCCCCTCGTCCGCGAGGAAGCCCCCGTCGTGCACGCCACGATGCACCTTCCGCCCGGGCTGCCCCCGATGCGCTACCGGATACCCCTCACCTGGCGGCACAGTGAGGTGAGCAGCGCCGTGAGGACGTACGCGCCGCACCTGTGGTTCGGCGAGATCAGGCGCCCCCCGGGCCATTTGGACCACCCGGACCGCCGAGGTCACCGGCGCCGCACCCGCCGCCGAGGCTCAGCGGACTAGGTCGCGCCCTCGAAGGACAGCGGGAGCGCCCTCAGGTCGACCTCCCGCAGGGAGCGCAGCAGCAGGGTGCCCGGGGCCTCCTGGATGCCGTCCACGGTGGGTACGGCGACCACCCGGCAGCCCGCGGCGCGTGCCGAGGCGGCGCCGGTGGGGGTGTCCTCCAGGGCGAGGCACGCCGTCGCGGGGACGCCCAGGAGGCGGGCAGCGGCCAGGTACGGGTCCGGGTGCGGTTTGCCGCGTGGGGTCTCGCCGTGGGCGACCGAGCAGGTGAAGCGGTGCCGCCCCAGGGTGGCCAGCACCAGGTCGGCGATGGGCCGCTCGGAGGCTGTGACGAGTGCCACAGGGACGCCCAGCCGCCGCGCGCTGTCGAGCAGCGCGAGCGCCCCGGGCTGCACCGTCACCCCGGCGCGGACCCGCGCCGTGAAGGAGGCGTCCAGCCGGTCCCTGGCCGTCCCGGCGGCCAGCCCGGACCTGCGGGCCACCAGCTCGGCGGCGCCGTCCAGCGGCAGCCCGGCGAAGGGTGCCAGCGCGGTCTCGTCGGCGGCCGCGCCGTGCTCGGCCAGCAGCTCGGCCAGCGTCGCCAGCCAGTCGCGTTCGGTGTCGACCAGAGTGCCGTCCATGTCGCAGAGCAGCGCGGCGGGCAGCGAGGGGCCGCCCTCGGACCGCGTATTGGGCGAGGACGAGGGTGAGGGCAGGGGAGTGGGCAATGCTGGCTCGTACTTTCATCGAGGGAGGGCGTCCGCTCACGCGCGGGTGCGCGCCAGCGGGTTGGTCTGGGTGGAGTTGCGGACGGTGAAGACGACGGAGCCGGGCCGGTAGCGGTCGTCGGAGGTCTCGACGGGGCGGCCGTCGGCCGTGGTGGTCGTACGCCGTACGCGCAGCAGCGGGCTGCCCCGGCGTACCCGCAGGTGCTCCGCGTCGGCCGTACCGGCGGCCACGGCGTCGATGTGGTGCTCGCCGTGTGCGAAGACGAGCCCGGTGTCGTCGTAGAGCCGCTGGGTGACGGACTCGCAGTCGGCCGGCAGCGCCTCGACGGCGGTCCCGATCCACTCGGCGTACACGGTGCGCTCCAGCAGCACCGGCTCCTCGTCGAGGGTGCGCACCCGCAGCACCCGCAGCACCGGGGAGCCGTGCCGCACCTGCAGCAGTCCGGCCTCCTCGGCGCGCGCCGAGTCCCAGGATGCCGAGACCACCAGCCCGCCCGCTGTACGGCCGCCCGCGCGGGCCCACTGGGCGAAGCTGCGCAGCTCGGTGAAGCTCTGGCTGGGCGTGGTCGACAGGACGACGCGGCGCGCGCCCTGCCTGGAGCCGATGAGGCCCTCGGCCAGCAGCGCGGAGACGGCCTGCCGCACGGTGCCCCGGGAGGCCCCGTGCGCGGTGGCGAGCTCGGCCTCGGAGGGGAGGGTGGCGCCGACCGGATAGCGCCCCTCGGCGATGGCGCGGCGCAGCTCGTCGGCGATCCGCTCGTGGCGTGCGGGCTCGGGCATGGGGCGGCTCCTCGAAGTGCTGCGCTACGGCTGCGCGGGCTCCGCTCGATCATGCCATCTGTGCGCAGTAGTGCGCACACTCGGCAGCCCGGTCGGTTACTTGTATCCACGGTGAACATCGCTAAACCTGTTCGCAAATAACGCTTTGAGCTGGGCATTTGAGCGGGCTCCCGGCTTTGCGGCACAGGCTGGGTGCTGTTAGCTTGCCCTGGCTCAATGAATCGAGCTTGTCCATACAGGTGACGGGCGCGAACCCCAGGAGTAGACACGTGAAGGCAGACCATCACAGCCGTAGGAGCCGCCGGAGTCACCGGAGCCGCCTGCTGGCCGCGGCAGCAGCGGCCGTCACCCTCTCCGCCGTGGCCACCGGCTGCGGTTCCGCACCGGCACAGGGCTCCGACAGCAAGGCCGGCAAGGCCCGCTCGGCCGCGGATCTCGGCGGTATGGACAAGCTGGTGGCGGCGGCGAAGAAGGAGGGCGAGCTCAACGTCTACGCCCTCGCGCCGACCTGGGCCAACTACGGCCAGATGATCAAAACCTTCGAGAAGAAGTACGGCATCGAGGTCCATAACGAGGACCCCGGCGGCAGCAGCCAGGGCGCGCTGAACGCCGCCGCCAAGCGCAAGGGCCAGGACCGCGCCGTCGACGCCCTCGACCTGGGCACCGCGTTCATGCAGCAGGCCAAGGCCAAGAAGCTGCTCGCGCCGTACAAGGTCAAGGGCTGGGACGCGATCCCCGAGACGCAGAAGCAGCCCGACGGCTCCTTCATGAACAACTACGGCGGCTACATCTCCATCGGCTGCGACGCCAAGGCCGTCAAGGTGTGCCCCAAGACCTTCAAGGACCTGCTGAAGCCGCAGTACAAGAACAAGGTCGCCCTCAACGGCAACCCGACCGAGTCCTCCTCGGCCTTCTCCTCCGTCATCGCCGCCTCGCTCGCCAACGGCGGCGGCTTCGACGACGTCAAGCCGGGCCTCGACTTCTTCAAGAAGCTGAAGAAGGCCGGCAACTACGTGCCCGTCGAGTCAACCAAGGCCACCATCCAGAAGGGCGAGACGCCCATCTCGATCGACTGGGACTACCTCAACCTCGGCTACGGCGAGGAACTGAAGTCCAAGGGCGTCGACTGGAAGGTCACCGTGCCCGAGGACGGCCAGTACTCGCAGTACTACAACCAGGGCGTCAACAAGTACGCCCCCCACCCGGCCGCGGCCCGGCTGTGGCTGGAGTTCCTCTACAGCCCCGAAGGCCAGAACATCTGGCTCAAGGGCTACTCGCGCCCCGCACTGCTGGAGAAGATGACCAAGGACGGCACCGCCGACAAGAAGGCGGCGGCCAAGCTCCCCGAGGTCGACGGCACCCCGAAGTTCCCCACCCCGGCGCAGGAGGCCAAGGCACAGAAGGTCATCAGCGAGGGCTGGGGCGCGGCGGTCAGCTGATGGCCGTGACGTCCCAAGCGCCGGGGTGGGACGGCGCCACCGCAACGGAAGAACAGCCGCAGCCCGCGCCGCCCGTGACCCGGCGCCGCGCGGGCCGCGGCGCGGCGCGCCGGCACTGGCCCGCCGTCGTACCGTTCTTCGCCTTCATGGCCGTCTGCTTCGGCCTGCCCGCCTGCACCCTGGCCTACAACGCGTTCACCGTCATCGACCCGGCGACCGGCGCGAGCCACCACAGCCTCGACAACGTGCGGCACTCGCTCACCGGCGCCTACGCCACAGGACTGGCGGGCAGCGTGAAACTCTCGCTGCTCAGCGCCGTACTGGCCACCGTCCTGGGCACCGTCATCGCGCAGGCGCTGCTGGGGGCGCGGAGCGGCGCGCTCCGCAAGGCCGTCGTCTCGGCTTCCGGCGTCTTCGCCAACTTCAGCGGCGCGCCGCTCGCCTTCGCCTTCATCGCCACCCTCGGCACCACCGGAACGGTGACGCGGCTGCTGCACCTCAAGAGCACCGGCTTCAGCCTCTACACCTTCACCGGACTGGTGCTGGCCTACCTCTACTTCATGGTGCCGCTGATGGTCGTCACCATCCTGCCCGCGCTGGACGGCGTCCGGGCACAGTGGCGGGAGGCCGCAGCCTCCTGCGGTGCGACCAAGGCGCAGTTCTGGCGCCATGTGGGGCTGCCCGTGCTGATGCCCTCGCTGCTGGGCGGCGCGGTGCTGATGTTCGGCACCGCCTTCGCCTCGCACGCCACCGCCGCCGTGATGACCGGCAGCTCGGTGCCGCTGATCACCATCCAGATCGCCAACGCGCTGTCCGGCAACGTCCTGGTCGGCCAGGAGAACCTGGCCCTGGCCATGAGCCTCAACATGGTGGTGATCGCGCTGCTCGTGATGGCCGTACAGATCCCGCTGCAACGACGGAGCAACCGATGGCTGGGCTGACCGCTGTTTCGCGTACCGCTGTTCCGCGCACCGCTGGTTCGCGTAACGCGCGCAAGCGGCCGTACGGCAGCATCCTCGTGCTGCTGCTGGCCGCGCTCTACTTCCTCGTCCCCGTCGCCGCCTCGCTCTGGTTCACCGTCGACGACCCCGCCGAGGGCCTCACCTTCGACGCCTACGCCAAGGGGCTGCGCGACGACGGCATGGCCACCAGCCTCGGCCTGTCCATACGGCTCGGCCTGGCCACCGTCGCACTCGGCCTGGCACTGATGGTGCCGACCATGGTCGTGGTCACCCTGCGGCTGCCCAAGCTGCGCCGGGTGGTCGAAGTGCTGTGCATGGTGCCGCTCATCGTGCCGCCGATCGCCCTCGTCGCGGGCGTCAGCACGGTGCTCTCCTGGGAGGACGACCTGCGCACCACCCCGCTGTGGGGCACCTTCCAGGCGCTGCACGACAAGAGCTTCCCGCTCGTGCTCGTCCTCGTCTACACCGTCATGTCGCTGCCGTTCCTCTACCGCTCGCTGGACGGCGGACTGCGCGCCGTCGACCTGAAGACCCTGGTGGAAGCCTCCCGCAGCCTCGGCGCCACCCGGCGGGCCACGCTGTGCCGCGTGGTGGTGCCCAATCTGCGGCCCGCCATCGTCAGCGGCTCCGTACTGAGCCTGGCGATGGTGCTGGGGGAGTTCACCGTGGCGAACGTGCTCGGATTCGAACCGTTCTCCGTGTGGATGGTGCACGTGGGCGAGTACGAGGCCCAACTGTCCGTCGCCGCAGCCATGCTCAGCCTGCTCATCACCTGGGGGCTGCTGCTCCTGCTCACCAACCTCGCCGGCGGGCGGACGCGCGCCCGCGCCGACAGGAGGAAGCCGACCGTATGACCACCACCACCGCTACGACCGTGAAGCAGGCGGGAGCCACAACCGTGAAACCGTCGTCGGCAGGCCCCGGCGCGGAAGGCGGCGTCGGGCTGCGACTGCGCGGACTGCGGCGCTCCTTCGGCGCCACCACCGCGCTCGACGGACTCGACCTGGACATCGCCCCCGGCGAACTCGTCGCTCTGCTCGGCCCGTCCGGCTGCGGCAAGACGACGGCGCTGCGCATCATCGCCGGGTTCGAGACGGCCGATACGGGAGAGCTCCTCATCGGCGGCGAGGACCTGACCGCCGTACCCGCCAACCGGCGCGACATCGGCATGGTCTTCCAGTCCTACAGCCTCTTCCCCACCATGACGGCGGCCGAGAACGTCGCCTACGGGTTGCGCGTGCGCAAGGTGCCCAAGGCGGAACGGGCGGCACGCGCCACCGAACTGCTGGAGCTGGTGGGGCTGCCCGGACGCGAGAAGCACTACCCGCACCAGCTCTCCGGCGGCCAGCAGCAGCGCGTGGCGCTCGCCCGCGCGCTGGCCATCCGCCCCCGCATCCTGCTGCTGGACGAGCCGCTGTCAGCGCTCGACGCGAAGGTGCGGCTGCAGCTCCGTGAGGAGATCCGCCGCCTCCAGCTTGAGCTGGGCATCACCACCGTCTTCGTCACGCACGACCAGGAAGAGGCTCTCTCGATGGCCGACCGCGTCGCGGTGATGAAGGACGGCCGCCTGGAGCAGTGTGCCTCTCCGAACGAGCTCTATGAGCGGCCCGCGACGCCGTTCGTCGCGGAGTTCGTCGGCACGATGAACCGGCTGCCGGGTGTCGTGTGTGAGGGCGGGACCGTGGAGGTGCTGGGGCGGCGGGTGCCGGTGCACGGGGAGTGCCCTGGTGTGGGGCGCGAGGTCGATGTGCTGGTGCGGCCGGAGGGGCTGAGGGTGCGCGCCGGTACGGAGACGGACGGCGAGGGCGAGGGGGCAACCGTGCGGGTCGCCACCTTCCTCGGTGGCACCACCCGCCTGCTGGTGAGCACCGACGATGGTGCCGACGCCAAGGTCGACCTCCCGAGTTGGGAGGCGGAGGCTCTGACACCGGGAGCACGTTGCACACTCACCCCGCAGGAGCAGCCGGTGCTGGTGGAGGCCTGATTCCGCGCACCCGGCGTGGGGGCGCCCCGTCAGGGGCGCGGGGAACTGCGCGACAAGCCACGACGTAGGCGCAGCCCGCGACGCGCAGCAAGGGGCACCCCCTCTCCGGCCCTACGGGCGGTCCACCTTCGCTCCCAGGTCCACCAGCTTCTGCTGGAAGTTCTCATAGCCCCGGTTGATCAGATCAATGCCGTGCACCCGGGACGTACCCTGCGCGGCCAGCGCGGCGATCAGATACGAGAAACCCCCACGCAGGTCCGGAATGACCAGGTCGCTGCCCTGCAACCTGGTCGGCCCGGAAACCACCGCCGAGTGCAGGAAGTTGCGCTGGCCGAAGCGGCACGGCATGCCGCCCAGGCACTCGCGGTAGAGCTGGATGTGCGCACCCATCTGGTTGAGCGCCGAGGTGAAACCGAGGCGCGACTCGTACACCGTCTCGTGCACGATCGACAGCCCCGACGCCTGCGTCAGCGCCACCACCAGCGGCTGCTGCCAGTCCGTCTGGAAGCCGGGGTGGACGTCCGTCTCCAGCGCGATGGCGTTCAGCGGGCCGCCCGGGTGCCAGAAGCGGATGCCCTCGTCACCGATCTCGAACGCGCCGCCCACCTTCCGGAAGGTGTTCAGGAACGCGATCATCGACTTCTGCTCGGCGCCGCGTACGAAAACGCTGCCCTCGGTGGCCAGCGCCGCGCTCGCCCAGGAGGCGGCCTCCAGCCGGTCGGGCAGCGCACGGTGGGTGTAGCCGCCCAGCTTGTCGACGCCGGTGATGCGGATCGTACGGTCCGTGTCCATCGAGATGATCGCGCCCATTTTCTGCAGGACGCAGATCAGGTCCTCGATCTCCGGTTCGACCGCGGCGTTCGACAGCTCGGTCACGCCCTCGGCCAGCACGGCGGTGAGCAGCACCTGCTCCGTCGAGCCGACCGACGGGTACGGCAGCCGTATCTTGGTGCCCCGCAGCCGCTGCGGGGCCTCCAGGTACTGCCCGTCGGCACGCTTCTCGATCGTCGCACCGAACTTCCGCAGCACGTCGAAGTGGAAGTCCACCGGACGGCCGCCGATGTCACAGCCGCCCAGGCCCGGGATGAAGGCGTGCCCGAGCCGGTGCAGCAGCGGCCCGCAGAACAGGATCGGGATACGCGAGGAGCCCGCGTGCGCGTCGATGTCCGCGACGTTGGCGCTCTCCACATGGGAGGGATCGAGCACCAGCTCGCCGGACTCGTCCCCGGTACGCACCGTGACGCCGTGCAGTTGGAGCAGCCCGCGGACGACGCGGACATCGCGGATGTCCGGCACGTTGCGCAGCCGGCTCGGTTCACTGCCCAGCAGCGCGGCGACCATGGCCTTGGGAACGAGGTTCTTCGCACCCCGGACACGGATCTCGCCCTCGAGCGGGGCGCCACCGTGGACGAGGAGTACGTCGGCTGGGCTGTCGGTCATGGATCTCCGCGATTCCGCGAGACGGGATGGGACAACAGGCAAGCGTAATGGCCCCGTCCGGTGCCTACCCAAGCCCGAGGGGGGTCGGTGACTGTCACAGGTCGGCAATAACACGGAGGGTGACACGGGTATCACCTGTCGTGGGGTGATAAGGGCCGGTTTCGCCCTGGTTGCCGTGCAGTGGGCCACCGGTGGGTTGCCGATGGGCCGCCGATGGGGCACCAGGGGCCCGCGACCGGTCAGCGGTGCCCTCGATCCGGCCATTGGGTCCCGTAAACGGCGCAGGTGCGGGATCATTGGCGTATGACCGAGGTGTCCTCGCTCACCGGACGACTGCTCGTCGCCACACCGGTGCTGGCCGATCCGAACTTCGACCGCGCTGTGGTGCTCCTCCTCGACCATGACGAGGAGGGCTCACTGGGCGTGGTCCTCAACCGTCCCACCCCGGTGGACGTCAGCGACATCCTGGAGCCGTGGGCCGCGCTCACCGGCGAGCCCGGCGTCGTCTTCCAGGGTGGCCCCGTCTCGCTGGACGCCGCACTGGGCGTCGCCGTGGTGCCCTCCGGCAGAGGTGACCGCACCGACGGTGACACGAGCCGTACCCCAGGCCGCGGGTCCGGGCAAGCGCCCGGGCAACCATCCGGGCCTGCGTCCGGCCGGAAGAGAACCATCCCGGCCGAGGGCCCGACGGACGCCACGGAATCGTCGGAGTCGGCGGGGCGGGGTGAGGAGCGCGCCGGGCGTGAGGGCCCCGGGGACGCTTCGCGGGGCACCGCCCGATCGGAAGCCCGGGCGGGCGGCGACGACGGTGACGACGGGGCCGGCACTCCGGGCGCCGAGCCGGGCGCCGCTGGCGCTGCGGGCGCCGCTGGAGCCGATGGCACCACTGGCGCCGCCGGGACGACCGGGACGACCGGAACGACCGGGGCCCCGGAACGGGGCGGTGCGGAGCCGGCCGGGGCGGACGCCGCCCAGCGCGGGAGCGCAGCGGGCCGGAAGGACGGCCCGGGAGAGGGTGCGGCCGTCGGTGACGCCGAGGCGGCCGCCGACGGCGGCGACGCGGACCCCACCGGTGCCGAGGCCGACGCCGACCTGGGAACCGACACCGTCCTCGACACGGACGGCCCACTGGGCTGGCGCCGGGTGCACGGGGCCATCGGCCTCGTCGACCTGGAGGCCCCGCCCGAACTGCTCGCCGCCGAGCTGGGCTCGCTCCGGATCTTCGCCGGGTACTCGGGCTGGGGTCCGGGGCAGCTGGAGAAGGAGCTGTCGGAGGGTGCGTGGTACGTCGTCGAGTCGGAGCCCGGCGACGTCTCCTCCCCGGCACCGGAGCGTCTGTGGCGGTCCGTACTGCGTCGGCAGCGCAGCGAGTTGGCGCTGGTCGCGACATACCCGGACGACCCCTCGCTGAACTGAGAGCCGTGCGCCCCGCGCCGCGGGGCACCGGCCGGTTCGAACACGGTTGCGCGCGGGGCCGCCGACGGGTGACGTGGGCCACGGCCCATGCCTGACGTGTTCCGGTCGCATGAGTACCCTTGGACTGCATGAGCACTCTTGAGCCCGAGCGCGGGGCGGGCACCGGCACACTCGTCGAACCGACCCCGCAGACGTCGCACGGTGATGGCGATCACGAGCGGTTCGCCCACTATGTCCAGAAGGACAAGATCATGGCGAGCGCGATGGACGGCACGCCCGTCGTCGCGCTCTGCGGGAAGGTCTGGGTCCCGGGTCGCGACCCGAAGAAGTACCCGGTCTGCCCGATGTGCAAGGAGATCTACGAGACGATGGGTCCCGGCGGGGACAAGAACGGCAAGGACGGCAAGGGCGGCGACAAGAAGTAGCCCCCACGCGTTCGAGCTCAGCGCCCCCGCGCACGCGCGACCGGCGCGTGAACGTATGACGTGCACCACGCGCCGCGCCTGTCACCACACCGCCGCCTCACCCGTACTCCGTACGGGTGAGGCGGCGGTGTGGTGTGTGTTGCCCTCTCGTCTCGCACCCCTCCCTTCTCTACTGAACTTGCTCGATGGGGTGTTGGCCGCGCTGCTACCGTCAGGTGCACGACAGTCACCTGACGCTACTGGGAGCTCGCCGTGCACCTCACCCGCCGCCCCGCCGTCTCGTTGGCCGCCGCCGCGGTGGCCGCTGCGCTGCTTCTCGCCGGGTGCGGTGGGGGTGACGACGGTGATTCGAAGGGCGACAAGATCGAGGGCGCGGACGATGCGGGCCAGAAGTCGTCGCCCGGCCCGGAGAAGAGTGAGTCGGGCTCCGAGAAGAAGGAGCCCGACTTCCGCACGTCGGACATCGAGCTGCCGGATGACGTGAAGCTCGTCTTCGACTGGGACCAGCCGTCGGACCCCGAGAAGGCGGCAGCGCTGGATGGAGCCGCGGACTATATGCGAGCGCTGATGCACGGCACGGTCAAGCAGGACCCGAAGGATCCGGTGCTGGCGAAGTATGTGGTGCCGTTGCAGACCGCTCAGGAGTTCGCGCAGACCAAGATCAAGATGGATGTCGACAAGGGCTACACGGTCACTGGCCAGGAGCGCTACTACAAGTCGGAAGTCGGCGATGTGACCGAGCAGAAGCTGGCCGAGGTCTCCTTCTGCATGGATCAGTCGAAGTTCTTCAGCAAGAAGATCAAGACAGGGAAGGTGCTCCGCACAAAGGAGAGCGCGTCCAGCTATCTACGTCTGACCTTGGTGATGCAGGCACCGGAGAAGTCGCAGCAGCCCTGGAAGGCACGCACGTTCGAGGCGGAGGAGAAGGCGGTGAAGCAGTGCAAAGACTGACAAGAAGAGCCGCAGTCGTCGCGGCGGTATGCCTCGCTGAGCTGGCAGCAGGCGCCTTAGCAGTGCACGCCGACGACGGCACGATTTCGGGCGCCATCGGGAAAATCAACAAGCGGCAGGCGTCCGCAGCAGCCAAGGGCACCGTCCACTACTCCGGCAATGGTTCCGGTGGGAACGATGGCGGGGGTGGGAATCTGGCGGTGCCCAGTGGGAATTGGGCGCCGCCTCCGTGTTGGTATGCGCCGACGTATTCGCCGAAGGAGCTCAAGGAGAAGGTGGACGCGTCGCCGTATTCCTTGACGGGGCGTGACCCCAACAACAGGTATCTCAAGGAGGAGACGGACCGGGATATCCGGCACCTGTACTCGGAGGGGGAGTACGACAACTACAACCTCGACAAGCAGGGCGAGGGCAAGTTCTGGGCTGCGGTGCCGAATCCGAACGAGAAGGACGCGGCGAAGCGCGAGTCGTGTACGAGGTTGCCGTTCTGGGTGAAGAACGGTGAGCAGCCGGATGTGGAGAACGCGATCAGTCCGGAGATCCTCTCCAAGCTGGCGTATGCGCAGATCACCGTGCCCGAGACGCGGGTGAAGCTGAATCCGGACGGCAAGCAGACGGTGAATCTGCCGACCTGGGTGTGGTTGGACAAGGGCCGGTACAAGCCGCTGTCGGTGAAGGCGTCCGTGGACCTCGGCGGGGGGAAGGAGATCTGGGCCAGGACGACGGTCGAGCCGGACTCTCTCAGGCTGAGCCCTGGCACGGAGAACGCTGCGCTGCACCCGTCCTCCGGCGAGTGCGGGGTCAAGGACGACGGCAGCATCGGTGCGCCGTACAAGAAGGGCAGCGGGAAGAAGGCCCCGCCGTGCGGGGTGACGTATCTGCGCGCGACGCAGGGCGGGGGGTCCTACACACTGCGGTCCACCCTCACCTGGAAGGCCTCGTGGGAGAGCAGCGAGGGCGACGGCGGCAACGAGTTGCCGAACGGTGAGTTCGGCGGCGAGCAGACCATCACCGTCCAGGAGATCCAGGCCGTCAATTAGCCGGACCCGGCCCGGGTTGCGGGGCCGCCTCCGGGTCCGGCCTCATCGACCGGGCCGGGCGACCGCGCACGCCGCCGTACCGCCCGGGAGGCGGTGGCGGTTGGCGGCGATCACGCGGTAGCCCACGTGCGCGGCCCAGCGGAAGGGCGGCAGGGTCAGTACGGCGCCCACCACCGGCCAGGCGCCGCCGCCCGCGCTGAGCAGCGCCTTGGCGACGGCCTGCGCGCCGCCGTACACCGCCCCGGCAGGCGTCACCCACAGCACCTCGTGCTCGGCGCGCTCCCGCGTGACGCCGAGCGCGGCGAGTTCGGCAGGGTCGGCGAACTGCCAGGGCTCGTACGTGCATCGGGGCCGTACGCGCCGTTCGGCGAAGCGGACCGCCGACGTGCAGAAGCCGCAGTCACCGTCGTAGAGAAGGACCGGTAGGGACTGATTCCGCATGGGGAAAGGGTCCCATGCCGTTCAGTGGTTGTGGTCGGCCCAGCCGGCCGAGAGGTCACCGCGGGTTCCCATCTGCTCGGGGCGCCACTCGAGCAACGCCGCGCAACGATTCCCCGTTCGGGAGCCCAAGTGCGCAACGATCTTCCGGTGATGCGCAACAGGCATGCATTCCTGTCGTGAGCTGCGGACTCGTAGGCTCATGCCCCGTGCCAGGAGTGGCGGTGACCGCCAGCTCGGCAACCCCCACCGGTGCACGGGTCCACCCCGCACGGGCCGACGCGGCATGTCTCTTGTCATGCGCGCGGACGGGGAGCCGTCGTCCTGGGCCCCGCCCACCCGCCGTGACAAGGAGCCCGACATGCCGCCGACCCCGCAGATGCCGCCGGAACACAGCACAGCGCCGCCCTCGGCCGAGCCCTCCTCCCCGCCGAGTTCTCCCCACAGCTCCGGCGCTGACCCGGCCATGAGCCACCCGGGCGCCGGGGCGGCGCGCGGCGGCAGCCGGCTGATGCGGCGCAAGCCCGTCGAACGGCTGGTCGCCGAGGGCGGGCAGGGCGCGGGCGGCGCGCTGCGCCGCTCCCTGTCCATGTGGCAGCTGACAATGATCAGCATCGGCGCCACGCTGGGTACCGGGATCTTCGTCGTACTCGGCGAAGCCACCCCGCTCGCCGGTCCCGCCGTCTCGATCTCCTTCGTTCTCGCCGGTCTGACCGCCCTCTTCTCCGCCCTGTCCTATGCCGAGCTGGCCGGCTCCATCCCGGTCTCCGGTTCCTCGTACTCGTACGCCTACGCGACCATGGGCGAACTCGTCGCCTGGATCTGCGGCTGGTGTCTCGTACTGGAGTACGGCATCTCCGTGGCGGCCGTCGCCGTCGGCTGGGGCGAGTACCTCGACGAACTCCTGCACGGCACCCTGGGTGTGACCATCCCCGAAGCGGTCTCGGCGCCGCTGGGCGAGGGCGGCTTCGTCAATCTGCCCGCGCTCGCGGTGATCCTGCTGGCGATGGTCTTCCTGATGGGCGGCGCCAAGGAGAGCGCCCGGATCAACACCGCCATGGTCGTCATCAAGATCGTGACCCTGCTGCTCTTCTGCGGCATCGGCTTCTTCGGCATCAAGGCCGGCAACTACGCGCCGCTCGCCCCGTTGGGCGTCACCGGCGTCAGCGCCGCGGCCGCCACCCTCTTCTTCTCCTACATCGGCTTCGACGCCGCCTCCACCGCGGGCGAGGAGGCGAAGAACCCGAAGCGGGACCTGCCCCGGGCCATCATGCTGTCGCTGCTGATCGTCACCGTGCTCTACTGCGTGGTCGCGCTCGTCGCCGTCGGCGCCATGCCCTGGCAGGACTTCGAGGGCACCGACGCCGCGCTGGCCCGGATCATGAAGGACGTCACCGGCATGGGCCTGTGGAGCGTCGTACTGGCCGCGGGAGCCGTCGTCGCCATCGCCAGCGTCGTCTTCGCCGTCCTCTACGGCCAGACCCGCATCCTGTTCGCCATGTCCCGGGACGGGCTCGTACCGAAGGTGTTCGCCAAGGTGAACGAGCGGACCGGGACGCCGCGCGCCAACACGCTGCTCGTCTCCGCCTTCTGCGGCATCCTCGCCGCCACCGTTCCGCTCGGTGAACTCGCCAACGCCACCAGCATCGGCACGCTCTTCGCCTTCGCCCTGGTCAACGTCGCCGTCATCATCCTGCGCCGGACCCGGCCCACCATGAATCGGTCCTTCCGGGTGGCGCTCTTCCCCCTCACGCCGCTGCTCGGCTTCGGGTTCTGCGTCTGGATGATGGTCAGCCTTCCGGCCGTCACCTGGGCCTGCTTCGCCGCCTGGATGGCCGCGGGCCTCGCCGTCTACTTCGGCTACGGCATCCGGCACTCGCGCCTCGGCCGCGCGCCGGTGCGGGGCGGACCCGGTGAAACCGCTGAAGCAGGTGGAACCGGCGGAACCGGCGGAACCGGTGAACCTGGTGAAACCAGGTGAACCCCCGGGACCTCTGTGAGACTTGGCGCTGACGTGACCAAGCGCAGCGGGGCGAGCGGCGGAGGGACGGGCAGCGCATGAAGGTGTACATCAGCGCCGACATGGAGGGCGTCACCGGGCTGGTGGGGGCCGACGACGTGCAGATGGGCGGGCGCGACTACGAGCGCGGGCGCGTGATGATGACGGGGGACGTCAACGCGGCGGTGCGCGGGGCACTGGCGGCCGGGGCGCGTGAGGTCGTCGTCAACGACACACACAGCACGATGCGGAACCTGCTGGTCGAAGACCTGCACCCGGCCGCGGCCCTGGTGCGCGGGAAGCCCAAGCCGATGGGCATGCTGCAGGACCTCGACGGCTCCTTCGACGCCGCCGTGTTCGTGGGCCACCACGCGCGGGCCGGTGCGCTCGGTGTGCTCAGCCACAGTTTTATGGGCCATGAGATCGAGGACATGTGGCTGGACGACGACCGTGCCATGGGCGAGATCGGCTTCGCGTACGCGACGGCCACCGCTCTCGGCGTGCCCGTCGTCGCGCTGTCCGGCTGCGACGTGGCCTGCGCGGAGGCGGCGGAGTGGGACGCCAACGTCCGTACAGCGCCCGTCAAATACGCCAGGGACCGCTTCGCCGCCCGGCTCCGCCCCGCCGACGAGGCGCGCGCCGCGATCGAGGAAGCCGTACGGGAGGGCGTGCGCGAGGCTCCGTCCCGTACCAGCCCGGCGTCCCACACACCCGACACCACCGAGCACACCCTCACGGTGCGCTGGCAGTCGGCCTCCGTCGCCCAGCAGCTGGCGGGCATCCCGGGCGTCACCCCCTCAGCCGGTGACGCCGCGCACGACCGCTCGGTACGGGTCAGCGGCGACCTGCCGGCCCTCTTCCGCCTCTTCGGTGTCTTCCAGAACGTCGCCTATGCGCTGACGGGCCAGGCCCCTTACTGCTAGTTGTCGCAGGACGGGGGGTTGTTGACGCCTGAGCCGGTTCTCAACTCGTCGCAGCAGAGCGGAGCGCTGGAAGATCGCGGTGCTCCTGGACGTTGGCTGCAGGTATGAAGATCGGCGAAGCTTCCCGAGTCAGCGGTGTGAGCGCTCGCTCGTTGCGGCACTACGAGGACGAGGGGCTGATCGTCCCTGGCCGTTTCAGCAATGGATTCCGCGACTACTGCCAGTCCACCATCGACCGGGTGCTCGTCATCCGCTCGCTGCTGGAGTCCGGGCTGCCGGTGCGGTTGATCAGGGAAATCCTGCCCAGCCTCACCGATGGATCCGAGGCCGGCACCGACGAGGTGTGCGCGGAGTTCCTGCACGAGGTGCGGAGCTATCGCGATCGGCTCGCTGCTCGCATCGCGGTTCTCAGCGATCAGCAGGCGGCACTCGACACCTACCTGCGAGAGGCCCGTCGTCCTGATCTCTGACCGCGGCTTGACCTTGACGCAAGTGTCAGACTCCTACGTTCGGGCCATGGAGATCAACGAGCAGCAGCACACCGCTGAGCAGACGATACGAGCTCTGGTCCAGCGCTCGCACCGGGGACCGAAGGATCTGACCCTCACGAGCGATCGCCGACGCCCGGCCCCGGGGCCAGGCGAGTACCTGATCCGCGTCGGTGCCGCCGGGGTCAACTTCGCAGACGTCATGCAGACCCATGGCACATACGGAGGAGGCCCGCAGGCACCTTATGTGGCGGGCTTCGAGGCCGCCGGTGAGATCGTCGGTGTCGGCCCGGAGGTCGACAGTCCGCTGCAGCTGGGCACGCACGTCGTCGGAGTGGGACCGGGCGCCTTCGCGCAGTACATGACGATGCCGGCCGCGGGTGTCCTTCCCGTGCCGGCCGGCTGGAGCGACGCCGAAGCCCTCGGCCTGGTGCTGAACTGGGCCACCGCCTTGGCTGCACTGAAGCCGCTGGGCGAGATCAAGACGGATGAGGTGGTCCTCGTCCATGCCGCGGCCGGAGGCGTCGGCCAGGCCGCCGTCCGCCTCGCCCGCCACTACGGCGCACGCGTGATCGCCACGGCCTCACCGGAGAAGCACGACACCGTCGAAGCGCTCGGCGCCGACGAAGTCCTGGACAGCCGACGTCCCGATCTGGTCGAGGAGATCACCCGCCTCACCCGCCTGACCGGCGGGGTCGATCTGGTCCTGGAATCAGTGGGACAGGCCACGTTCAAGACCAGCCTGTCGGTCACCAAACCCTTCACCGGACGCGTCGTCGTGTTCGGCGCCGCCTCCGGCGACGCCACCCTGACCACCCACGACCTGGTCTTCACCCATCAGGTCCAGATCAAGGGCCTGCACATCGGTGCACTCGCGGTCGCATCGCCGTCCCTCTACCAGTCGCTGCTCGCCGAGATCGAGGCCCTCATCGCCCACGGCGTGTACACGCCGGGCACCCCCCAGGTCTTCCCGCTGGCTGAAGGGGCGACGGTGCTGCGGGACCTCGAAGCGGGCCGGACCCGCGGCAAGCTCGCCCTCGATCCTTGGCGTTAGGGAACGCCTGATACGGCAGGCCGGTTACCCCTCGGCGCGGAACGGGATGGTCAGCCAGGGGCTCTCGGGGTCGGTCGTCAGCACCCGGTGCGCGGTCAGCATCTCCTCGTACCAGGAGCCGAACTCCTCCTCGTCGAAGTGGAGGCAGCGGCCGAGGATGTACCCGGCGGAGAAGTCCTCCCACGAGCGGTAGCTGACCGTGCTGACCCGCCCGGCGCGGAGGACGGCCGCCTCCGCCTCCTCCAACGAGCAGAAGCGGGCGGCCAGTCCGAAGCGGGCCATGTTGGAGGCGCGGCCGTAGTCCCAGGCCGCGACCGAGCGGACGAACCGCCCCTCGGGCAGCAGTCCGTCCGCGCGGAACCGGGCCTCGTACCGGGTGATGCGGCCGATCAGCCGCTTCACGCCGTCGATCTGCCACTCCACCTCCTCCTCGGTGGGACCCTCGGTCCGAGTCACCCCGTCCGGCGTCAGCTCGATCGTGGCCGTCGCGACCCGCTTGCGCAGCACCCGCTCCGCGGCCTGCCGCCAGTGCGCCGGCTCCACCTGGCCGCCGAAGTCCTGGGCCAGGCTGTGCCGCAGACCCAGGGCGAACTCCCACACCGGGCTGCTCATCTCGTTGGTCAGCAGCTCCTCCTGGTACTGCTGCCATTTCTCGCGTGTGGTCACGCCCCACCAGCGGTCGAGCGCCCGCCGCTCGTCGTTGTAACCGTGCCCGTGGCCGAGGGAGTTCCAGTAGTGGCCGTTGTTCACACACAGCAGCGCCCCACAGGCGAGCCCCCGCGCGACCGGGCCGGTGCGCGGGCCGCCGACCCACAGGGTGCGCAGCGTTCCGTGCTGGCAGACGTGGTCGACGCGGTCGGCGTGCTGCTGCCACAGTGCGCACAGCGACTGGCTGGCCGGGAAGTACGCCTCACACGGCGAGCCCGGGTTCACCGCCAGCCACGGCGGATCCTGCGGTGACCAGCTGCGGGCGTACGCGTCCAGGCTCTCCGAGATGAAGACCGGATCGTCGATCGGCGCGGGCAGCATGGCCTCCGTGTACACGGCCGCGCACCAGCCCCGCACCTCCGGGCGCCAGACCGGCTGCAGCCGGGCCGGGATACGGCCAGGATTGGCGTCCAGCCAGGGGCGGGAGGCGAGGCGGTACAGGTACTGCCCGGCCAGCACGTCCAGGTACGCGGCCCAGTCGTGCCGACTCTTCGCCTCGTAGAGCTGCTGCTCCACCACGCTGGGCGCCTGCCACGGCTCCGCCGTGGGTGCCGCCGCTGTCATCTCCTCTGCCCCTGCGGCCCCTTCGGCCGCCCCCCTCTTCCACATCTGTTGTCCTCGCACTCGCCGTCGCGCCGTTCGCCTGCCCTGTCCGACGGCTCAACGGAGCGACTGAACGGCCGGTATCACCACGTACACGACCAGCAACAGGGCCGCCACACACACCCCGGTCACCCGCCCTGCGGTGACCTCCCTCTTCCGCCCCCCACCAGGCGGCGCCCACCCAGCGCCCGGATGCGCCCCGTACGGATTGGGCGGCGGAACAGGCAGTCGCGGGGGCCGCTGGGCCATGTGTCGGTGACCTCCGGTGGCTCACTGGCTCGCTGAGCGAGGGGCTGCTTGCTGCTGCACCCTGACGACGCTGCGCTGCCCGACCGACAGTGACCCTCGGGCCAATGTGTGGTCGGAGGGTCAGGATAGCGGTCGGGGTACAGGAGGGAGAGGGGCGGCGGCGCCGTCAAACGACGGCCGCAATACAGCAGCAGGTCGCCGAGGGGGCATCGAGTGACCGGGGTGCCAGCCAGAAGTAGCCGCTCACCACTCTCAACTCACCCATGTTTGAGCCTCCGCTCGTTCCTTGAACACCCCTTCGGCTTGCCCCAGGATGAGGTCTGCCTCTCCCAGTCCAGTCGGGAAGCGGTGTCGTGTAAGGCGCAGCTTCATGGGGCAGGATTCAGACCTTCCAGGAAGTCAATGATGAGGTCTATGTCAAGGTTCGCGGCGCGGCAATACTCCTGGTCTGTTTCACTGATCGCGCTGATCATCTCCAGGAAGGTGCTGCCTGAATCATCCAGGTATTCTTGCGACAGGCGCGCCGGAATGAGAAGCCAGTTCCTCCGGGAGGAATCGAAAGCCCACTCAAGGTGCTCCGGTGCGTCGGCTGCGACGCGCTGGAACATGGCAATGGTTTCGTTTGTTGCATTCTTGTAGCGCCACCCGACGTACGGAACCTGCTCATAGCCGTACAGGGGGTGAGTGGTGAGCGGCATCTTGAACCATTCAAGTTCCCCGAAAGCGCGGAGAGCAGCCCCTGCGCGCTCGCCTCTGATTGACATCTCGGAACTCCTTCACCACAGAGGGCCATCGTAGCCGCCCTTCCTTCTGAATACTTTCTCTCCTTCGTTGACGTGTCGAAGTGCCCTCTCGTAGTCCCCCATCGGGATCGGCGACCGGCTCATCTCGGGGTCGTATACGTATCGACCGTCAGTAAAGACATCGTGGTATCGATATTCCTCGACCTGGCTGCCCATTCCGGATGGAATGTTGATGTCTGCCCCTGAAGGAGTGGTGTAGTTAACGATCTGGCCTTCCCCGCCTGTGGCACGTTGCAGGGCCTCGGCCACTTCGGAACAGTCGATGTTACCGCCTGCGGGTACTGATTTCAGTGCCTCGGTTGCGGTGGCGTGCGGAGGGTACTCAGGACTCGGATCGCGGAATTCGAACGGCCCGCGCTTGTCCTTGGGGCAGCTAAAAAGCCCGAGAGGGTCGCTCTGTGCATGCGGATTACCCACATACGTCACCGGATTAGGTGCCGGCCTCAGCCCCAACGGGTCCGGGGACAGATACCTGGCTGTCTCCGGGTCGTAGTGGCGGAAGTGGTTGTAGTGGAGGCCCGTCTCGGGGTCGAAGTATTGGCCGGGGAAGCGGAGGGGGGTGTAGGTGGTGGCGTCGGTGTTCCAGGTGGTGGTGCCCCAGAGGGTGGAGCGGGTGTGCCAGGCCGTGGTGCCGGACTCGGTGAGCAGGGCTGTGGGGGTGCCGATGAGGTCGGTGACGATGGCGAAGAAGCGGGAGTCTATGTCCCGTTGGGACGTCTCATCGGTGATGCGTTCCGTCTGGGAGATGGGGTGGAGGCCCTGGTGGTTCCAGGTGAGGGTCACCGGGTGGGGGGTCTCGCCGGTGGTGGTCTGTTCGGCCAGGGTGGGGCCATCCCAGGTGAAGTCCACCCGTTCCGATTCCGAGTGCTTCGAGACGCGGCGACCCAGCGGGTCGTATGTGTAATGCCAGACCGTCCCGTCCGGGGTCGTGACCCCGGTCAGGCGGTCTTCCGCGTCCCACGTGTAGTGCCAGGTTTCCGGTTTGCGTGAGAGGTTCTTCTTCTGGCGACTCACGACGCGGCCCGCCGCGTCGTGCTCATAGCGCAGGCGGCCCGCCGTGCGGATGCGGGTGCCGGTGTAGGTGCGGGGGCCGCGGGCCTCCGGGCTCGCGTGGGCCGCGGGCCAGTCGGCGGTCGTCTGGTTGCCCGCCTCGTCGTAGGCGTAGGTCTCCGTCCAGTCGCGGGCGTTGACCCGCGTGATGCGGCCCGCCGCATCGAGGGTGAAGCGGCTGGTGCCCTCGCGGGAGTCGTCCACCGCGGTCAGGTGACCGTCCGGTCGGTAGGTGTAGATGCGGTGCCAGTCGGCGTCGGGCGCCTCGCCCAGCACCGTTTGGCCCGTGAGGCGGCCCGCCGGGTCCCAGGTCCACGAGAGGGAGGCCGCAGCGCCGATCCGCCGTTGCTGCTCGCGGCCTGCAGCGTCGTACGAGGACGAGAGGGTGTGGTCATCGGCCGTCACCGTCGTGCGGTTGCCCGCCTCGTCGTACTCGTAGCGCGTCACCGAGCCGGTGGGTGTGGTGCGGCGGACCGGGCGGCCCAGTGCGTCGTACACGTGGGTGAGCGCACGGCCGTTGACGACCTCCGTCTTGAGGCGGCCCGCCCGGTCGTACTGGCGCAGCACTTCCGTGTCCGGGTTGCGGGCCTCTACCAGGCGGCCTGCCGGGTCGTATGCGTACGTCGTCACCGTGCCCGCCGCGTCCTTGGCCGTCATCCGGCCGAGCAGATCGCGTTCGTAGGTGATCGTGTCGCCGAGCGGCGTGGTGTGCTCGGTCAACTGGCCTGCGGCGTCGAGCGTGTAGCGCTGGGTGCGGCCGTCGAAGTCGGTTTCCGCGACCAGGCGGTCGGCACCGTCGTATTCGTACGTCCAGCTCAGGCCCTGCGGGTTGGTCACCTGACGCAGGCGCAGCCGGGTGTCGTGGGTGAAGGTGTAGCGCACGCCTTCGGGGCCGGTGCGGGCGGTGAGCAGGTCGAAGTGGGTGTACTCGTACGTTGTTTCGCCGTCCGCCGCGTCGACGTGCCGCGTGCAGTTGCCCTCGCCGTCCCACTCCCAGCGTTCGCCCGCGCCGTCGGGGCCGGTACGGCGGGCAAGGCGGCCCTCGACCGTCCACGTCAGGTGTGTGGTGTCGCCCAGCGGGTTGATGACGGCCGTCGGGCGACCGAACGCGTCCCTGCGGTAGGTAGTGACGGCGCCGAGCGGGTCGGTGATCTCCACCGGCAGGCCGGCCGTGTCGCACCGTACCCGGGTCGTGTGGCCCAGCGCGTCCGTCACGGAGGTCAGACGACCGAACCCGTCGTACGTGAAACGGGTCGTCGCTCCCGACGGGTCGGTGGCGGCCGTGCGGTTCCCGCGTTCGTCGTACTCATGCCGTCTGACCGCGCCGTCCGACTCGGTCACTTCCGTCGGCGCGCCGAGGGCGTTGTATGCGACGGAGACTGCGCCGCCGTCCGGGCGGATGACCCGCACCACGCGGCCCTCGTCATCCCGCTCCAGCCGGGTGGTGCGCCCGAGCGCGTCGGTCTGCGACAGCACACGATGGCGCACGTCCCGTTCGAAGCGGGTAGTGGCACCCGTGGGGTCGGTGACGGCGACGACCTGGTTGCGGGCGTTCACCAGGTAGTAGGTGGTCTGGCCGAAGGAAGTGGTGACCTTGGTGACGCGGTGGCCCGTCCCGGGATCGGTGGGGCTGTAGTCGAAGGCTGCGTGCATATGGCCTTCGGTGCCGGACTGCCACACGCAGCGGTCGTGCTCGTCGTAGACGTACTCGTAGTGCGAGTCGTTGGTGTCGGTCCACGAGGTGATGCGGTCGGCTTCGTCGTAACCGAAGCGCAGCGGTCGGCCGGTCGAGCCCGTGACGTCGGTGAGGTTGCCTTGTTCGTCGTAGCCGAAGCGGACGATTTCCTGGTCGGTGCCGCCCTGCGCCGCGCCCGCCAGGTGCAGGGCAGTCACCCGGCGCAGCTCCCCGTCCGTCTCGACTCGGACGTGGTAGCCGCCGGAGTGGACGAGGGCGAGCGGGGTGCCCTCTTCGTCGTACTCGAAGGTGACGCGGTTGCCGTTGCGGTCGGACACCTCCGCGAGCAGGGCCACGCCCGCGCGGTCGGCGAGATCGGTCGGGGGAGCGAAGGTGCTGGCGTGGCCGGTCTCATGGTCGGTCAGGACGTAGTCGCCGTCCGCGCGCAACTCCAGCGGCCACTGCGGGCCCTTGTCGGGAAGTACCGGTTCGCCGCCCGGCCGGGGGTGCGGGTAGGCGATCAGCAGGTTGTGCTCCCCGTGGACGACCACGGCCTCCGCGTCGACCTCCAGCCGCTGGTCGACGGTGCTCGACCAGCCCGGTCCGAACCAGCGGCCCGCGCGGTACGACGACTCGAACTGGCGGCGGAAAACCAACGGCAACACACCGGGCAGCGCCAGGTCCTCCTGCGGCATCAGCATGCGGCCGGTGGCGAAGTCGACGGGATCCTCGCCCTTTGGGCGCTCACCGTCCGGACGGTTGGCGTTGTCCGGTTCGTCCTTGAGCGACTGGAGGCCAGGGTGGTCGGGCTCGTAGTCCGGCTTGGGCGGGTACGACGGCTTGGGCGGGTGCGCGGGCGGGTGTGCGGGGTGGGCCGGGTGCTCGGCGGCCCGGGCGAGGCGGGTGCCCTTCGTCACCACACCCGCGGCTTTCCCGCCGCCCCCGGTGAGCACATCGAAAGCGCCGCCGCCGAAGAACGCCTCCGGGTCGTCGAGGAAGCTCCGGTACGCCTGCTTGAGGGCGAGGTCCGGGTGGGTGGCCAGGGTCTTCATCCCGGCGGCTGTGCTGTTGAGGTTGGTCTGGTAGTCGTCGGGGTTGAGGATGTTGTGGGGGTTGACGGGGCTCATGCCCTTGGCGAAATTGGCGGCTTCGCTGCCCGTGTTGAGGAAGCCGCCGATACGGTGTTCCACCGCCAGCAGTCCGCCCTTGAGACCGCTGCGTGCCTGCGCGCGGTACGAGGGCTTGGACGGGGCCGCGTCGCGAGCTGCCTCCATCAGCTTGTTGGCGGCCCGTGCCGCCTCGTCCCGCTGGCGGCGGGCCTCCTTCAGTTTCTCGCGGGCCTCTTCCATCTTGGCCTCGCCGGGGTCCTTCGCCGGAGGCTTGTCCGGGAGTGAGCCGGGTACGCGGTCCTCCTCGGGCATCTCGTTGTATGCCTTGACCGCGTCGTTGTAGAAGGTGACCTTCGACCTGTGCCGCTGGGAGGCATTCTTGCCCTCGTTGTAGAGCTTGATGGCCTCCTTCGCCTCGCCCTGGGCCCAGCGCACGGTGCCGGCGAAGTCGTTCAGCGCGCCCTTGGCCTTCTCGCAGGCGTCGGCCGCCTTGAACCACCGGCGGGGCTGTATCTCCACCGTCTTGCGGAAGGCGTCGGCGGCCTCGCCCTTGAGGTGCTCCGAGTCCAGCCCCTGCAGACCGCGGCCCACCCGGTTGAACGCCTTGTGGAAGTCCCGCAGATGGTTGGCGGTCGACTCCAGCTTGGAGGGCGAGCCGTGGATGAGCTTGTTCGCCTCCTCCGTCTCGCCCAGCTCCCGCTCCTGGACATCACCGCCGGTCTTGTTGGTGACCGCGTCACCCGCGTCGCGGACGAACTTGGCTCCGGGCTTCCAGCCCATCTTGTCCAGCTTGTCGGCGAGCATGTTCGAGCCCATGCCGACGACTTCGCCGCCCTTTTCGACGGCGCCCTCGATCTTGTCCTCGACAGGGTCGGGAGTGAAGTCGTGGTAAGCGTCCTTGGCGGCGTCGGACGCCTTGTCGACGAGATCCCCCAGCCCCATCAGCCGACCCCTCCCTCGCCGCCCTGACCAGGCCGCCCCGCGCCCCCACCGGGTTGCTGCCCTCCGCTCTGGCCGGGCTTGCCCTCGACCTGACCGGTGGCGAGGTCTCCGTATCCGGCCTTGTCGAGCCCCTCCTTGGAGGCATACGGGTTGCCGAACGGGTTGAGGGCGTTGACGCTGCCCTTGATCGCCCTGGACCGGTATCGGTCCTCTTCCCAGGTCATGCCCGCGGCCAGGCCCAGGCCCTCGGCGATGCCGTCCGCGTCCGCCAGCAAGCCGCGCACGCCCCATTCCCATCGCTCGCAGAAGCCCTCGAACGACTGGGACAGCGCGTCGTCGCCGACCTCCATCTTGGTCAACGACATCTCCTCGAAGCCGCTGCCCTGCGCCGCGTCGACGTCCGTGCCGATCTCCCGGAGCTCGTCCAGCGCGCCCTTGATGCCTTTGGTCAGCCGATCGACGGTCTCCTTCGGGACGTTCAACTGCCCCTTGTACGCCAGCTCGTTGCTGATCCTCTCGCCGGGCGTCAGCGGCCCGCTGTTGTCCCCCATCTCGCCTCTCCCCCCGGAGCTGCCCCTAGCCGATCGAACACGATATCCGAAAGCGACCGTGCGAACGCAAACCGTGACGGGCTCCTGTGGGAACCGGCCGTCGCGAGGGGCGGGCTGGTCCCCTGCGGGAAGCGGCCGCCGCTGCGAAGAGGCTGGACGGCGCGGGACTCGGGTATGGCTGTGGCAGAAGGATGTACCAGGGGGTGACGACCCGTGAGGAGGAAGCGCCATGCCGGCCGCCGGATGGGGGACAGGCCTCGTGCCGCGTGCCCGTGAGGTACGGGAGGGCGACGGGCCGCCCTTCGTCTGGGGCAGCGGTACCGCGCTCCTCGCCGGGCCCGGGACGGCGGGGGCCGCCCGGTGGTTGCGCGGCCAGTCCGTGCTGCCGTTCCAGGAGGGGGAGCGAGGCAACAGCAACACCCTCGAACTCCGGCTGGATGCCGGACTCGGCGCCGAGGCGTACCGGCTGGACGTCACCGCCGAACGTGCCCTGATCGAGGGCGGGGACGCGGCGGGCGTGTTCTGGGGCCTACAGACTCTGCGTCAGGCGCTGCCGCCCGCGGCGTTCCGGCGGGCCGGGGCCCTCACCTTTCTCGAGGTGCCTTCCGTCCGCGTCCAGGACGCGCCGCGGTTCGGCTGGCGTGGCCTGCTGCTGGATGTGGCGCGGCACTTCATGCCCAAGGACGGGGTGCTCCGTATCCTCGATCTGCTCGCGGCGCACAAGCTGAACGTCCTGCACCTGCACCTGACCGACGACCAGGGCTGGCGGATGGAGGTCCGGCGCTACCCGCGGCTCACCGAGGTCGGCGGCCGGCGGTCCCGTACCCGGGTCGGCCACCGTGCCTCCCCGCTGTGGGACGAGCGTCCGCACGGCGGCTGGTACACCCAGGACGACCTCCGCGAAATCGTGGCGTACGCCGCAGACCGGCACATCACCGTCGTACCCGAGATCGAGCTGCCCGGACACTCGCAGGCCGCGATCGCCGCCTACCCCGAACTCGGCAGCACGGGGACCGAAGTCGAGGTCTGGACCGACTGGGGCGTCAGCCCGCATCTGCTGGCACCCACCGACCGGGTGCTGCGCTTCTACGAGCACGTACTGGAGGAGGTGCTCGACGTCTTCCCGTCCCCCTTCATCCACATCGGTGGCGACGAGACGCCGAAGGACCAGTGGCGCGCCTCAGCGACCGCGCAGGCCCGGATGGCGCGGGAGGGGCTGGAGGACGAGGACGCGCTCCAGGCGTGGCTGGTGCGGCACTTCGACCGGTGGCTGGCCGAGCGCGGGCGGCGGATGGTGGGCTGGGACGAGATCCTTCAGGGCGGCACCCTCGCGGGCGACGGACTGACGCCGGGCGCCGTCGTCTCCTCCTGGCGGGGGTACGAGGGTGGCGTCGCGGCCGCCGAGGCGGGCCACGATGTGGTGATGTGTCCCGAGCACGAGCTGTACCTCGACCGGCGGCAGGCACCCGGCGACGAGGAGCCCATGCCACTGGGGTACGTGGCGTCGCTGCGGGACGTGTACGAGGTGCGGCCGGTGCCCGCGCGGCTGGCGGCGGCCGGGCTCGCGGGGCGGGTCCTGGGCGTGCAGGCCAATATGTGGACCGAGTGCGCGGAGAGTTCGCAACGCGTCGACTATCAGATGTTCCCCCGGCTCGCCGCCGTCGCGGAGGTCGCCTGGGCCGGGCCCGGCCACCCGTACGAGGACTTCGCGGAGCGCCTGGAGAGGGCACACCTGCCCCGCCTGGACGCCCTCGGCGTCGAGTACCGCCCCGCGACGGGGCCACGTCCCTGGCAGCGGCGGCCGGGAATTCCGGGGCGACCGCTGGGGTGAGGGCCGGTCACCCTTGGAGGTGAGGACCGGCCGCCGCCGGAGCAAGGGCCCGCCACCCGCCGGAGTGACGGTCGGCCGCCCGCGGTCAAACGGTACGAAAGGGCCCATCCCTGGCCCTCGTGCCAGGCGCGGGCCGAGATATGCCAGAGTTGCCTCGTCCGGGCTGTGAGCACGTACCGTACGGCAGTGCAGCCGGGAGCCCGGTATGTCGGGGAAGGGGCAGCAGGTTGAGCACGCACGTACGGCATGCACCAGACGGCGAACGAGCCGCGCAGGCTGTGCCCCCTGCTGTCATGCTGCCGACCACCCTGGACGAGGCCGTCTCCGCGCTCTCCGCCGTACCGGCGGCCGTGCCGGTCGCCGGGGGCACCGATCTGATGGCCGACGTCAACTCGGGGCAGCTCCGCCCCGCCGCGCTGGTCGGCCTCGGCCGGATCAGCGAGATCCGCGGCTGGTCCTACCAGGACGGGTACGCCGTGCTCGGCGCCGGCCTCACCCACGCGCGCATGGGCAGCGCCGACTTCGCCGCGCTCATCCCCGCGCTCGCCGCAGCGGCGCGCGCCGCGGGCCCCCCGCAGATCCGCAACGCGGGTACCCTCGGCGGCAACATCGTCAGCGCCTCGCCCACCGGGGACGCGCTGCCCGTACTCGCCGCGCTGGAGGCCACGCTCTCCATCGCGGGCCCGGAAGGCGCGCGCCGCGAACTGCCGGTCAGCCATCTGCTCGCCGGAATGGAGATGCTGCGGCCCAGCGAGGTCGTCGGCTATGTGAAGGTGCCGCTGCTGCACGCCCCGCAGACCTTTCTGAAGGCCACCAGCCGTACCGGACCGAGCCGCGCGCTGGCCTCCGTCGCCGTCGTGCTCGACCCGATGCGGCGCGGGGTTCGGTGCGCGGTTGGCGCCGTCGCGCCGATGCCGCTGCGCCCGCTGGAGGCCGAGCAGTGGATCGCCTCGCTCATCGACTGGGACGGGGAGCGGAGCCTGGCCCCCGAGGCGCTGTCCGCTTTCGGGGAGTACGTCGCGATGGCGTGCATCCCCGACCCGCCGCCCGAGGAGGGCGCCGACGGCACGTCCGGCGCCGTACCCCAGCTTCCGCCCGCCGCGCTGCACTTGCGGCGTACGGTGGCGACACTGGCCCGCCGAGGACTCGGGAGGGCTCTCGCATGAGCGGCACGAGTGGCACACCACAGGCACCACACGACAACGGGAACGGAAACCGGAACGGGGGCGCGGGTCCGCACGCGGGTGCGGACCCGCACGGACACGTGAACGCGCACACGGACACGGGCGAGTACGGGAACGGCGCGGGCGGCGCCGAGCAGTACGGTGCCGACCAGTACGGCGAGCAGTACCCCGGCGATCAGCACGGCCGCGAACAGTACGGCGGTGACCCGTACGGTGGCGAACAGTACGGCGACCCGTACGCGCAGGAGGCCGCGTACGGGCAGCATGTGCCCAGGAGCTGGGGCGGCGGCGAGTACGACGCCGACGCCACCGCCTTCGTCCAGCTCCCCAGCGGCGGCTTCGGTGAGTTCGCCGAGGACGTGCCGCTGGCCGCACCCGGAACGGGCCAGGGCGGCTACACGCCCCCGCCGATCGACCCGTCGTCCCACACCGCGGCGGACGGCGGCTCCGGCTCGCCCCTCCCCGCCGCCGATCCGGCCACCGGCGGCCACTGGGTGCTGCCGTTCGCGCCGGAGCACGGCGAACAGGGTGCCGGAGCCGGTGGAACGGGACAGCCGGGACCGTACGGGCAATCGGGGCCGTACGGACAGCCTGGGGCGTACGCACAGCCCGAGCAGTACGGCCCCGACGCCGGTCAGGGCCATGCGCACGGGGCGGGCGTCCCGGAGCAGGGGCAGCCGGTCAACGGCCCGAACCCGCACGGCACTCCGAACGACACCCTGGGCGGCCAGGGGAGCAGCCAGGGCGTTCCGGGCATCCCTCAGGACCCCCAGGGCGGCTCCGCCTCGTCTGCGCCCGCCGCGCCCGGCGGGTTCGGCCAGGGCGCCGCTGCCGCGCTCGCGGGCTCCCACGAGGCCCGCACCGGCCGCCGCCCCCTCGGCACGGGGGTCGCCCGCGCGGCCACCACGGACGAGAAACCCACGCCATTTGGGCCGGGTTCGCCGGGGTCGCTGGGTTCGGGGACGCCTGCTGCGGGGACGCCGGTGCCGGGCACGCCTGCCTCCGGTACGCCGATGCCGGGTACCCCAGCTTCCGATACCCCAGCTTCCGATACCCCTGCCTCGGGCACCCCCGTACCCGGGGGTCCCGGGCCCGGGGCCCAGGAGGGCGAGTCCGCGCACGCGTGGACGCCCTCGTCCCCGGCGTCGGCACCGCACTGGGACACCCCGGCTCCCGCGCCCGGAAGCGCACCGGACGCGGCCGGTCCCGGACCGCTGCCCCCGCACGAGCCGGGCACGCAGACGTGGCCGGCCGATGGTGCGCCCGGCGCCGCCACCGCGTACCGCTTCCCCAGCGCGCCCACCGCCGACCGCGCGGACGCCGCGCCCGCACACGAGCCCCAGCAGCCCGGGATCGTCGCCGGCGAGCCGCCCGCCCCGCCCGCCGGGCCGGAGAGCTACCCGGACTCCGAGGTGACCTCCCTGGCCCAGGCCGCTCCGGCACCCGTGCCGCCGCCCGCGCCCCAACCGCAGGCGGCCGAGCCCGAGTCGGACGCCGCCGCGCGAACAGAGGCCGCGGAAGCGGCCGGGCCCGGACCCGAGCCCGTATCCCAACCCGACCCCGAGCGCCCCGAGTCCGAGCAGGCCGCCACCGGAACCGAGGCCGGAACCGCGACCGGAACCGAGGCCGACCCCGGGCACCCGACCGGTGCCCCGTCCACGCCCGGGACCGACGCCGCAGCGGAGGCCGGGTCCGAGGCTGCCCCTGAGGCTGCCCCCGAGCCGGAGCCCGGGTCCGAGTCCGACCCCGCGTCCGATTCCGAGGGCGGTCGTGAAGGTGCCGCCGAGGCCGACCCGGCGGACGAGGAGAGTGCGGCGCCGCTCACCGAGGCCGTCGAGACGGAGGACGAGCATCCGCACGTCTCGTACGTCCTGCGGGTCAACGGCGTCGACCGGCCCGTCGCCAGCGCCTGGATCGGCGAGTCACTGCTGTACGTACTGCGGGAGCGGCTGGGCCTGGCCGGTGCCAAGGACGGCTGCTCGCAGGGGGAGTGCGGTGCCTGCTCGGTGCAGGTGGACGGGCGGCTGGTGGCCGCGTGTCTGGTACCGGCGGCCACCGCGGCCGGGAGCGAAGTGCGCACCGTGGAGGGGCTGTCGGCCGACGGCACGCCGTCCGACGTGCAGTGCGCGCTCGCCGAGAGCGGATCGGTGCAGTGCGGGTTCTGCGTTCCGGGCCTCGCGATGACCGTGCACGACCTGTTGGAGGGCAACCACGCCCCCACCGAGTTGGAGACCCGCAAGGCCATCAGCGGCAATCTGTGCCGGTGCTCGGGCTATCGCGGGGTGCTCGACGCGGTCCGTACGGTCGTCGAGCAGCGCGCCGCGCGGGCCGAGCGGGAGGCCGCCGAGGCGGAGGCCCAGGAACCGGCACAGGCCCACGCCCAGTCCCAGGCAGCCATCGACCAGCAGTACGCCGGCCACGGGCAGCACCCCGGCCACGCCGACCACGGCCAGGGCGGCTTCGCCCCGCAGGGCGGATACGCGCACGGCGGGTACGAGCAGCAGCCGGGCGGCGGCTACGGGCCCGGAGCGTACGACGAAGGCGCGGCCTACGGCGGAGTGCCCTACGAACAGGGCGGCCACGAACAGGGCGGCCACCAACAGGGTGGCTACGGACCCGACGGTTATGGCTACGACGCCGCGTACCCCGACGGCGCGTACCCCGACGGCCCGTACGACGACGGCACCTACGGCGCGCACATCCCGCACCAGACCCGGCACCCCGAGAACGGCGGCGAGTCGTGATGCGTACCCGGCATGGTGGCAAGCTGCGCAGCGCAAGGGTGACCGCGCCCCGAAACCGGCTCACCGGAACGCACCCACGCACAGAAAGGCGGCGGCATGACGGAAACGGCTGACGGTCACACCGGCGTCGGTCCCGGCGCGGGCGCCCCCGGCACCGGTGCGCTGGGCACGCACGGTGAGCCCGAGCCGCACGGCCTGGGCGCCTCCGTCCTGCCCACCGACTCCTACGCCAAGGCGCAGGGCACCTTCCCCTACGCCGCCGACCTGTGGGCCGAGGGGCTGCTGTGGGCCGCGGTGCACCGGTCGCCGCACCCGCACGCCCGCATCCTGTCGATCGACACCGAAGAGGCCGCCAAGATGCCCGGCGTCCGGGCGGTCATCACCCACGAGGACGTACCCGGCGACTCCGCGCACGGGCGCAAGATCGCCGACCAGCCGGCGTTCGCGCGGGACATGGTGCGCTACTACGGCGAACCGATCGCCGCCGTCGCGGCCGACCACCCCGACACGGCGCGGCTGGCAGCGGCCGCCGTCGCCGTCGAGTACGAGGTGCTGGAGCCGGTCACCGACCCCGAGAAGTCGTTCGAGGCCGAGCCGCTGCACCCGGACGGCAACCTGCTGCGCCACATCCCGCTGCGCTACGGTGACCCCGAGGCGACCGGAGAGGTCGTCGTGGAAGGGCTCTACCGGATCGGACGGCAGGACCCGGCACCCATCGGCGCCGAGGCGGCACTGGCCGTCCCCCGGCCGGACGGCGGCGTCGAGCTCTACACCGCCTCCACCGACCCGCACACCGACCGCGACCTGGCAGCGGCCTGCTTCGGACTCCCGCCCGAGCAGGTCAAGATCGTCGTCACCGGGGTGCCAGGGGCCATGGGCGACCGCGAGGACGCGGCGCTTCAGGTCCCGCTGGGACTGCTGGCCATGCGCACCGGCTGCCCGGTGAAGATCGCCCTCAACCGCGAGGAGTCCTTTCTCGGCCACGCACACCGCCACCCCACCCTGCTGCGCTACCGCCACCACGCGGACAGCGACGGCACGCTGGTCAAGGTGGAGGCGCAGATCCTGCTGGACGGCGGCGCCTACGCGGACACCTCCTCCGACGCCCTGGCCGCCGCCGTCTCGTTCGCCTGCGGCCCGTACGTGGTGCCGCACGCGGTGATCGACGGCTGGGTCGTACGCACCAACAACCCGCCGTCCGGCCACCTGCGCGGCGAGGGCGCCATGCAGGTGTGCGCCGCGTACGAAGGGCAGATGGACAAGCTCGCCGAGCGGCTGGGGCTCGACCCGGCCCAGGTGCGGGCCCGCAATGTGATGGCGACGGGTGATCTGCTGCCCACCGGCCAGACCGTCACCTGCCCGGCACCCGTGGCCGAACTGCTCGACGCCGTCCACGAGGCGCCGCTGCCGCCGCTGCCCAAGGACGCGCCCGAGGAGGAGTGGCTGCTGCCCGGCGGGCCCGAGGGCGCCGGCGACCCCACGGCGGTGCGCCGTGGGGTCGGTTACGCGCTCGGCATGGTGCACATGCTCGGAGCCGAGGGCACCGACGAGGTGTCCACGGCGACGGTGAAGGTCAACGGGCCCGTGGCCACCGTGATGTGCGCGGCCGTCGAGTCCGGGCAGGGCTTCGACACACTGGCCCGGCAGATCGTCCAGGAAGTCCTCGGCGTCGAGGAAGTGCACGTCGCCTCCGTGGACACGGACCAGCCCCCCTCCGGGGCGAGTGGCCGCGGGCGGCACACCTGGGTGTCGGGCGGCGCGGTGGAGCGCGCCGCCAAGATGGTGCGTACGCAGCTGCTGCAGCCGCTCGCGGCCAAGTTCGGCATGTCCACGGAGCTGCTGACCATCGCCGACGGCAAGATCACCTCCTATGACGGGGTGCTCTCGACGACGGTGGCCGAGGCGCTGGAGGGCAAGGAGCTGTGGGCGACCGCGCAGTGCCGCCCCCATCCGACGGAACCGCTGGACGAATGGGGCCAGGGCGACGCGTTCGTCGGTCTCGCGTTCGCGGCGGTGCGCGCTGTCGTCGACGTCGACATCGAGTTGGGCTCGGTGCGGGTGGTCGAGGTCGCCCTCGCTCAGGACGTCGGCGCAGTGCTGAACCCCCGCCAGTTGCGGGCCCGCCTGGAGGCGGGGGTCACCCAGGGCATCGGCACCGCTCTGACGGAGCACCTGCGGGTGGCCAAGGGCGTGGTGCGGCACGCCGATTTCACGGCTTACGCGTTGCCCACGGCGTTGGACACGCCCGATATCCGGGTGGTCAAGCTCGTGGAGGAGCGGGATGTGGTGGCGCCGTTCGGGGCGAAGGCGGCTTCGTCCGTGCCGGTTGTCGTGACGCCGGCAGCGGTGGCCGGCGCGGTGCGGGCTGCGACGGGGCGCCCTGTGAATCGGCTCCCCATCCGGCCCCAGGCGGCCGTAGCGCCGGTGTAAGGGCTGCGCCCTCGGGACCCGCCTTCGGGGGCGTGTCTTTGATGGGGCTCCGCCCCCCTGGGGCCCCTTCCGCAATCCCGAGCCCCATGGACGTAAAGAGCATCCCCTCAGTGGTGCCGGTCCTTGGAGCGGTCGGTGACGACCCTGCGGGTGGTGGCACTCGTATGGCACCAGGTGACGCCAGGTGGTGCCATACGATATCTGCGCAAGTCAGAGTAGGGTTGAGGTGTCGAGGTTTCAGTAGGGGTTGCCGGTGGCGCCATTTTGGTGCCATCATGGCGTCATGGATCTCACCCCGTATGTCGATTCCCTCCGCCGTGAGCTCGCGGTGGCCGCCGAGGCCGGTGGGGAGGACGCGCGCGAGCTGGCCGAGCGGCTCACCGCTCCGCTGGAGTCGGCGACTCGGCTGACCATTCTCAACGTGCTCTCGGCCGCGATGGACGAGATCACCCGGGAGCTCGCACCCGGCTCGGTCGACGTACGGCTGCGCGGGCTCGACCCCGACTTCGTGGTGACGCCGCCGCCCACGGACGGCGGCCCCGCGGAACTGGTCGCTGCTCCTGCCGAACCCCTCAAGGCCGAGGGGGACGAGGGCGGTACCGCACGCGTCAATCTTCGGCTGCCGGCCCATCTCAAGGCGCGCGCCGAGGAGGCGGCGAGCCGGGAGGGTTTGTCGGTCAACGCGTGGCTGGTGCGGGCCGTGTCGGCCGCGGTCGACGGCGGTGCGCGGCCGACGGAGCGGACCCGCACCCTCGGACAGAACTTCACGGGCTGGGTGCGCTAGCCGCCCCCCTCTGCTTCACCTCCACCACGTCCCACCAGCGGGGACGCCCCAAGGACTCACGAGGACGGTACAGCCATGCCTTCTTTCGACACTCCGGCACCGATCGCGGTCACCGCCCACGTGGGCGCCGGTTCCATCCAGTTCACTGCGGGGGACCGCCCCGACACGGTCGTCGAGGTGCGGCCCCGCGACCCGAAGCGGGACAAGGATGTGCGGGCCGCCGAGCAGACCGAGGTCTCGTTCGCGAGCGGTCTTCTGACGGTCAAGACCAAGGAGCGGGTCTTCATCGGGCCCGGCGGCCTCGTCGACGTGACGGTCGAACTGCCCACGGGTTCGAGCGTCGAGGTGACCGGTTCCTGGACCCAGGTGCTCGGCGAGGGCCGACTCGGCGAGGTCCGCGTGAAGACCTCGGGCGGTGACGTCCGCCTCGACACGACGGGACCGCTCCGGCTCGCCGCCTCCTACGGATCGGTCACCGTCGAGCAGATCGAGGGCGCCGCCGAGATCACCACCAACTTCGGCAGCCTGCGCGTCGGCCTCATCGACGGCCCCGCCGTCCTGAAGAACTCACACGGCACCACGATGGTCGGCGCCGCGACCGGTGAGCTGCAGGTGAAAGGCGCCAACGGCGACATCGACATCGCGCGCGCCGAGGACTCGGTCACGGCCGCCACGGCCCACGGCACCCTGCGCGTCGCCGATGTCGCCTGCGGCACCGTCAAGTTGGATACCTCCTACGGCGCCATCGAGGTCGGCATCCGCGAGGGCACTGCCGCCTGGCTGGACGTCAGCTCCGACCGAGGGCAGGTACGCAACACGCTGACCGCCTCCGAGGCCCCGGAGGAGACCGAGGACACCGTCAAGGTCCGTGCCCGGACCCGCTACGGCAACATCGACATCCGCCGCGCCCGCGCCTGAGCTCCGGCCCCTCACCTCAGTCACTTCAACCCCTTAACGGGAGGGCTCCATGCCTTCATCTGTCATGCCCACGTCCAGCCCACCCGCCGTCTCCGCCGTCGGCCTGCGCAAGTCCTACGGCGACAAGACCGTGCTGGACGGCATCGATCTGCACATCCCGGCCGGTTCGGTCTTCGCCCTCCTCGGCCCGAACGGCGCCGGCAAGACCACGGCGGTGAAGATCCTCTCCACGCTGATCACCGCCGATGGCGGGCAGGCGCAGGTCGCGGGCCACGATCTGTCGACTGACGCACAGGCGGTGCGCGCCGCGATAGGCGTCACCGGTCAGTTCTCCGCCGTGGACGGCCTGATCACGGGCGAGGAGAACATGCTCCTGATGGCGGACTTGCACCACCTCTCGCGTCGTGAGGGCCGACGCGTCACGGCCGAACTCCTGGAACGCTTCGATCTCGTCGACGCGGCGAAGAAGCCCGCCTCCACCTACTCCGGCGGTATGAGACGCCGCCTGGACATCGCGATGACGCTGGTCGGCAGCCCCCGGATCATCTTCCTGGACGAGCCGACCACCGGCCTGGACCCGCGCTCGCGCCACAACATGTGGCAGATCATCCGTGAGCTGGTCTCGGGCGGGGTCACCGTCTTCCTCACCACGCAGTACCTGGAGGAGGCCGACGAACTCGCCGACCGCATCGCGCTCCTGAGCGACGGAAAGATCGCCGCCCAGGGCACCGCCGACGAGCTCAAGCGCCTCATTCCCGGCGGCCACATCCGCCTCCGCTTCACCGACCCGGCCGCCTACCAGACAGCCGCCTCCGCCCTGCGCGAAGCCACCACCGACGAGGAAGCGCTGGCGCTCCAGTTCCCCTGCGACGGCAGTCAGCGCGAGTTGCGCTCTCTCCTGGACTGGCTGGAATCGGCCGGTATCGAGGCGGACGAGCTGACGGTGCACACCCCCGACCTGGACGACGTGTTCTTCGCCCTGACCACCACCCGGCCCAAGGAGACCACCCGATGAGCACCCTGTCCCTCGCCGTCCGCGACTCGACCACCATGCTGCGCCGCAACCTCCTGCACGCGCGCCGCTACCCCTCCCTCACCCTGAACCTGCTACTGACCCCGATCATGTTGCTCCTGCTCTTCGTCTACGTCTTCGGTGACACGATGAGCGCCGGCATCGACGGCGGCGGCCCGGACCGCTCCGCCTACATCGCCTACATCGTCCCTGGCATCCTGCTGATGACCATCGGCGCCACCCCTGCGGGGACGGCCGTCTCCGTGTCCATGGACATGGCGGAAGGCATCATGGCCCGCTTCCGCACCATGGCCATCCACCGCCCCTCGATCCTGGTCGGCCACGTCGTGGGCAGCGTCCTGCAGTCGGTCCTCAGCGTCATCGTCGTCGGCGCGGTCGCGGTGGCCATCGGCTTCCGTTCCACGGATGCCACAGCGCTGGAGTGGCTGGCGGCGTTCGGCCTCATCGCACTGGTCGCTCTCGCGCTGACCTGGATCGCGGTGGGTATGGGCCTGTCCAGCCCCAATGCCGAGGCGGCCAGCAACAACGCCACCCCCTTGATCATCCTCCCCCTCATCTCCAGCGCCTTCGTACCTCTCGACGCGATGCCGGGCTGGTTCCAGCCGATCGCGGAGTACCAGCCCTTCACCCCCGCCATCGAAACCCTGCGCGGCCTCCTGCTGGGCACCGACATCGGCCACAACGCCTGGCTGGCGATCACCTGGGCCCTCGCCCTCACCGTCCTGGGCTACCTCTGGTCCACCTCCCAGTTCAACCGCGACCCGAAATAGCCCCCTCCCGCAGGGTCGTCACCGACCGCTCCAGGGACCGGCACCACTGAGGGACTGCTGAAAGTCAATGGGGTTCGGGATTGCGGCAGGGGGGTCCTAGGGGGGCGAAGCCCACCTAGCGGGGGGCTGTTGGGGGGCGGAGCCCCCCGACACGACCTGTCGGCGCAAGCCGAAGCAACAAACGGGGCGTGCGTCCACAAGCGGGGGGCCACCCCGTGAGGGGTTCGCCCCCCGACACGACCTGTCGGCGCAAGCCGGGACGCAAACGGGGCGTGCGTCCACAAGCGGCGGGCCACCCCGTGAGGGGTTCGCCCCCCGACACGACCACTCGGCGGCGAGCCGGGACACAAACGGGGCGTGCGTCCACAAGCGGGGGCACCCCGTGAGGGGTTCGCCCCCCGACACGACCTGTCGGCGCAAGCCGGGACGCAAACGGGGCGTGCGTCCACAACCCACGGCACCCCGCAAGAGGTCAGGTCGTCAAGAGGACGCCCCCGTACGAGGCGCCGGCGATGACGAGCCAAGCGCTGAGGCCAAGCGCAGCGACCCGCAACCCGGTCCGCGTCAACGACGGCAGGTGCACCGCGCTGCCGAGCCCGAAGAGCGCGGCAGCCAACAGGACTTCCTGAACGCGCGCCGCACCGTCGAGCCCCGCGGCCGGCACCAGGCCCGTCGTACGGAGAACGACCATGGCGAGAAAGCCCACAACGAAAAGGGGCACCAACGGGGGCCTCGAACCGGGCCGCCCCGCCCCGTGGGCGTCGGCCCCACCGGCGTCGGCCCCACCGGCGGCCCTCCCAGCGACGTCCACCCGACGCCGTCGCCCCGCAGCAACCACACACGCCACCAACGGCGCCAGCATCATCACGCGCAGGAGCTTCACCAGCACCGCCTGGCCCAGCGCCGCAGGCCCCGCGGTCTGGGCCGTGGCGACCACCTGTCCCACGTCGTGCACCCCGGCACCGACCCAGCGGCCGAACTCTCCGGCGTCCAACCCCAACGGCCCCCGCAGCAGCGGCAGTACGGCGATGGCCAGCGTGCCGCACAGTGTCACCAGGGCGACGGACGTGGCAACGTCCTCCTCCTCACTGCCCCGCACCTCGCTGACGGCGCCGATGGCGGACGCGCCGCAGATGGAGTAGCCGGTCGCGACGAGCAGTGGTTGGTCACCCCGCAGCCCCAGCTTGCGCCCCAGCCATACGGTGCCGAAGAAGGTGGCGACGACGACACACGCCACCATGGCAACCGTCGCCCATCCGAGTCCCAGCACATCGCTCAGCGCGAGCTTCAGGCCGAGCAGCACGATGCCGAGCCGCATCAGCCGCTTGCCCGCCAAGGTCAGCCCCGGGCGTGCGGCCCCGCGCACCAGTCCGCGCAGCCCTGGCAGGTGCGCCGCGGCGATGCCCAGCACCACTGCCACCGTCAGCATGGGTACGGCGGGCACCAGCAGGTGCACCGTCGATGCGGCGGCCACGCCCAGCGCGGCCAGCGCGAGCCCGGGCAGCCGACTCGGCTTCCGGGCTGCATCTGCGACGGCGGCCCCCGAGGCGGCCGTGCCCCGCGAACTCGCGGAGCCCCGCGAAGCCGCAAACGCCCACGAGCCCGCAGAACGCGAGGTCTCAGAACGCGAGCCCGCATCCCGCGAGCCCGCATCCCGCGAGCCCGAATCCCGCAAGCCCCCAGCCCGCGAGCCCCGCGCCCGCGAGGTCCCAGAAGCAGCCGCGCCTCGCCCCCGATCCCCCAGCAACGCCATCAGGCGTCGGCCGGGTCGACCGGGTCGGCCGCATCGACCGGCAGGTCGTAAACGCGGCGCACGCTGCTCCCGAGCCGAGAGATGTCCGCACCATAGATGTGCAGGGAGACGGCGACCGAGTCGCACCCGTTCCAGACGCGGTGGATGTCACCGGGAGGCGCGAACCCGCACACCGCGCCGACCGGGTTGACGACGTCCTCCGTGGCGACGAGCCGTGCGCTGCCGCCGGCGGCCGCGTCGGCGGGCAGCAGCCGGTAGCGGCGCTCGTGCTCTTCCCCCTGGTGGACGCCGGTGACGCACCAGGAGACGTGGTCGTGAACGGAGGTGCCCTGGCCGGGCAGCCACACCAGCGCGACGACGGAGAAGCTGCCGTCGCTCTCGGCGTGCAGCACGTGCTGGCGGTAGCGATCCGGGTCGGGCTCGCACTGTGCGTCGGTCAGCAGGTCATCCGCGCCCAGGTGCGGGGCCAGCTTCTCGCCGACCAGATACGCGGTCACATCCGGCGGCAGCCCCCTGCCGACGGCCTCGCGTACATCCGCGATGAGGGCGCGCATGCGCCCCGTCGTCCCCGCCGTGGAGGCAGCGGTCGTCGTGGTCGTCGTCGCTGTCATACGGGCAGCGTCGCGGCGGCCATCCATCACGTCCAACGACGGTTCGTTGGGGACTCCCTCAATTCTGCTTATGGGTGCCCGGCGGCCGGCCGAGCACCCTCAGCAGCCCACCCGCCGCTCCGCCACCGCGCGCAGCGCCTCCAGTACCCGCGCGGTCGCCGGTATCTCCAGGTGCTCGCGCAGTACGTACGCCGAGACCTGGCGGCGCGAGGCGGGGTCCAGGGCGCGGCCCGTCACCTTCTTGTGGACGAGGAACGACAGCACGAGGCCCGGCACCATGGCGACGCCCAGGCCCTCGGCGACCAGGCTCTGGACGACCAGGTTGTCGTCGGTGGTGAAGGCGATCTCGGGCGCGAAGCCCAACTCGGCGCACTCGTGCAGGAAGTTGGCCCGGCAGCGCAGGCAGCCGGCGATCCAGCGCTCGTCGGCCAGCTCGCGAAGCCGTACCGCGCGGCGCCGGGCCATCGGGTGCCCGATCGGCAGCAGCACGGTGAGCTGGTCCTCCAGGAGCGGTATCTCCACCAGCTCCCCGGGCACCTGTTCGCGCAGGCCGGGGTAGGTGAAGGCGAGGGTGATGTCGCACTCGCCGCGTACCACCCGGCGCAGCGACTCGGGCGGTTCGTCCTCCTGGAGCTCGACCCGGATGCCGGGGTGCTCGGCGGCCAGTTCGGCGAGGGCTTCGGGGACCAGGGTGGCGCCCGCACTGGGGAAGGCGCATACGGTGACCTTTCCGGCCTGGAGTCTGGTGAGGGACTCCATCTGCTGCCGGGCTGTGCGGATGCTCTCCAGGATCGCCTCGGAGTGGCGTGCCAGGGCCTGGCCCGCCTCGGTGAGCCGCATCCGGCGGCCGACGCGGATGAACAGCGGGGTGCCGACGGACCGTTCGAGCGCTTTCATCTGCTGGGTGATCGCGGGCTGGGTGTAGCCCAGTGCGCGGGCCGCGGCGGAGTAGGAGCCCGCTCGCACCACTTCGTGGAAGGTCTGGATGTGCCGCGAGTCGAACATGCCCCGAACCCTATGCAGGGGTAGAACCATAAGCAGATTTTGGGGTGGGTGTCGGCTGGCGCGTATCCGCTTCTGGATCACTCCGACGCATCACTCAGCTGCATCACTCAGGTGCATCACTCAGGTGCATCACTCACTTGTGCTGCCGTCCCGGTGGTCTCCTCGGTCCCGGCCGCCCCGGTCACCACAGCGGTGGCCGGACGAGGCCGGGCCTCGTCCGCCTCGGGACGCAGCCGTCCCGCCACCCATACGCCGATGAGCGCGACGACGGCGGAGACTGCGTACACGGCCGTGAACGCCGCCGGCTGTGCCCCGTCGGCACCACCGGCTCCCGCGTCCGGGGCGGCTTCGGTCACCGTGACCGCGCCGCCGCCGAGCGCCGCGAAGAGGGCGCCGGTCAGGGCGAGCAGCAGGACGTTGGACAGGCCGTCGCTCAGCTGCAGGGCAGCGGAGTTGCGCCCGGCCTCCCGGGGCGCCGAGAGGCCCAGCAGCAGCACGCTCAGCGAGGAGATGGTCAGGCCCATGCCGAAGCAGCCGATGCCCATGGCCAGTGCGAGCGTCCATACGGGTACCGACTCCACCAGCACCAGCGGCGCGTAGCCGATGGCGAGGGTGACCAGCGTCATGCCGGTCTGGACGAGGCGCTGCCGGTGCGGTTCCAGCCGGGGCCGCGACTGGGTGAAGGAGCCCAGCGCCCACAGCGCGCCCCCGGCGGCCAGGGTGAGTCCGGCGAGGGTGACCGACAGCCCGCGCTGGGTCACCAGCATCAGCGGAACGAAGCTCTCGGCTACGACGTAGGAGCCGGCCGCGATGCCGCGCAGCAGGACCACGGCGGGCAGGCCGCGTGCCGCCCGTGCGGTCCCGCGGGGGAGCAGCACCCGCAGCGCGAAGACCAGCAGGGCGACGCCCGCGGCTGCGGGCAGCAGCGCGAGGGGGCGCAGGTCCTGCCCGGCGTACTGGAGCAGTCCGGCGCCCAGCGCGACGACGACCGCGAGCCGGATACGCCGTCCGCCCGTTGCGGACTCGGCCGGGCCGCCCGGGGCCGCGTCGCCGTCGGACTCGCGGGAGGCGTCCTCGGGCGGGCCCGAGGCCCGGCGTCTGAGGGGCGGCAGCATCACCAGCAGCGGCAGCGCCACGAGCACCGGGATGCCGAGGAAGACCCAGCGCCAGCCCAGCTGTTCGGCGACGGTGCCGGCGATCAGCGGGCCGACGACGGACGGCACCACCCAGGAGGCGGCGAACGCGGCCATGACGGTGGGCCGCAGCCGCTCGGGGTAGGCGCGGCTGACGGTGACGTAGAGCGCGACGATCACCAGCCCGCCGCCGACGCCCTGCACGGCCCGGCCGAGTACGAAGACCCACATGGCCACGGCGGTGCCGGACAGTACGAGGCCACCGGCGAAGAGCGCGATGCCGGTGGCCAGTGGGGGCAGCGGTCCTCTCCGGTCGCACCACTGCCCCGAGGCGACCATGCCGACGACGGAGGTGGTGAAGAACGCGGAGAACGCGTACGCGTAGAGGGAGATGCCGTTCAGCTCGTCGGCGGCCAGCGGCATGGCCGTGCCCACCGCCGTCGCCTCGAAGGCGATGAGGAGGACGACGGAGACGATGCCGAACGTCAGCGGCCGGTGGGCGGCGCCGAGCACGGATTCCGCACGGAGCTCCACCGGGTCGGAGGGCGGGGGCAGGGCGTCGCTGTCGGTCTCGGTCGCTGGCATGCTCACCACGGTAAGTGCCACCTGTGACAGGCGACACCTACCGTGGTTGCTCAGACCGCTCGTCCGCTGGTCCTAGGCCGTACGGAGGTCAGGGCCGGGTCGGTGCGGCGGCCGGGCCTCCCCGGCCTCAGCCCTTGACCAGCTTCAAGTACGTGTCCCAGTTCCAGTGCTTGCCGGGGTCGGTGTGGTCGTTCCCGGGCAGCTCGTTGTGGCCGACTATGTGCTTGCGGTCGAGCGGGACGCTGTGCTTGTCCGCCAGATGGCGGGTCAGCTTCGCGGAGGAGCGGTACATCGAGTCGGTGAACCAGGAGGGGTCGTCGACGTACCCCTCGTGCTCGATGCCCAGCGCGGAGGCGTTGGCGCTCCTGGCGTGGTACGCGGTGTCCGCGTCCCGCACCATCTGGGTGACAGCGCCGTCCTTGGAGCGCACCACGTAGTGGGAGCTGACCTGCGCCTCGGGGTTCTGGAACCAGCTGATGGTGCCCGCGTACGAGCCCTGCGTCACATGGACGACGATCTTGTCGATCTTGGCGTTGCGGCCCTTGGCGAAGTTGTTGCCGTTGGCCGGGACCCATGTGGCGTCGGGGTAGTCCGGGCTCTGCTTCGCGGGCCCCGCGGCGGCCGGCTTGCCCTTCTCTGGGTGGACGGCCTGTCCCTGGACGGTGATCCGCTCGCCGTCGGGTGTGCTGCCGCGGACGCCCTTTTCGAGGATCTTGTAGACGTCGTCGGCGTACATCCGCGCCACGGTGCCCTTGCCGCCGCCGTAGCGGGCGACGGCCTGGTACCAGGCGTCCACGTCGTCGCGCTCGGCCGCGCTCAGGCCGAGCTTGTCGGCGTGGGCGCGCAGGACCGCGGCACCGCCGTGGATGTTGGCGTCGGTGTTCTCGCGCAGCTCGGTGACGGACTCGCCTGTGATCTCGGCCGCCTGTTCGAGGGTGTGCCGTGAGGGGTTGCTGACCAGGTGCATCACACCGAAACCGTGGGCCTGGCTGGGCTTGCCGTCGTGGCCGTCGAAGTGCGTCTCGCCGTAGCCGACGGCCGCCAGTACGTCCCGTGGCACGTCGTACTTCTCGGCGGCGGCCTCGAAGGACTCGTTCATCGAGGGGTCCTCGCTCGGTCCCGCCGTCGCCGACTGGACGCCGACGAACAGCGCACCGGAGGCGAGGATGGTGCCGAGGGATGCGGCGACGGCGACCCGGACGCGCTTTCGCGCTCTGCGGGCATGCGTGGGTGAAGCCATGTCTGCTCCTGTGGTGGGGGGATGGAGCTCAGGCGCCTGGGGCGTCACAGTACAGATGTGGCTAGTGCATGACAACGGCCGTATGAGAACCGGGAGTTGGGGCGCGAGCAACCAGCAACCCACCCGCACCCGGGAGACATCCGAAGCCCCAACGGCGAAAAGCCGGCGCCGCCATGGCGGAGCTCCACCACAACGACGCCGACTCTCAAATGGCAAGCCTCAGCGCGAGAAACCGCTCCCCAACTGCGACCCCTTCTCCGGAGCCCCCAGCGCCTTCGGCCCGTAAGACACAACTCCCTCAGCGGTCAAACCGCCGGAGGCACCCCGCAGTACCCACACCGCACCCGCGTCGGTCGCGGTGCCGGCGCCGTCCTCCCCCGGGGCGCCGATGGCCAGGTCGTCCCGGCCGTCCTTGTCGGTGTCGCCGAAGGCCAGCGCCCCGCCGAAGCCGTCCCCGGCCTCGACAGCGCCGGGCACACCCGGGCTGCCCTGGTCCCAGTTCTTCGCGCCGGTGCCGGTCAGCCCGTTCTTGCCGCCGAGGAGCTGGACGACAGCGCCGGTGTCCTTGCCGCCGGCGCCGCTGCCGATGTCCTCACCGGGCACGCCGACGGCGATGTCGGCGTAGCCGTCACCGTTGACGTCACCGGCGGCGAGCGCCTTGCCGAACTCGTCACCGTCCTCGTTGACACCGGGTACGCCCGTGCTGTTCTGGTCGAGGGTCGCCGTCCGCTTGGCGCCCGGGCCCTCGGCCGAGCCGTAGAGGACCTTGAGCGTGCCGTGGTCGTACGGCAGGTTCTCCACGACACCGCCGGGGACGGTACGGATCACCAGGTCGCCGAAGCCGTCCTTGTTCACGTCGGCGATCACGCCGCTCTCCGCGGCCGTGGTGTTGGCGGACCCGGTGGCGAGCCCGTCCTTGCCGCCCCGGAAGAACTCGCTGCTCTCGGCCATCTCCTCGAACGCGTGAGTGGTGACGAGATCGTCGATGCCGTCACCGGTGACATCGCCCGCCGTCAGCGACGTCGGCCCGAACTCGTGCCCGGTCTCGCGCTGGTCCTCCTCGGCGGCCTTGCCGTCCCGGGTGAAGCCCCCGTACAGCACCTTCAGGCCCTTGTCGAAGTCCCCGGTGCCCACGGCGAGGTCGGGCTTCTCGTCGCCGTTGAAGTCCCCCGCGACCAGCCGGGTGACGTCCGTGACGCCGGACAGCTGCGAGGCGCTGGTGAGGCCCTTGCCCTTCTCGCCCCACAGCACGACGATGCCCTTGTTGGCACTGACGGCCAGGTCGGTGACGCCGTCACCGTCGAAGTCGCGCGCTGCCGAGTTGCGGCCGAAGTTCCCGTAGGTCTCCGCGTCCCCGGGCACTCCCGCCGAGTTGGCGCTGAACAACTGCCGGTGCGTGACGCTCGTGCCCGTCGCCGAGCCGTACGTCACGGTGAGGAAGCCCGCGTACTGGTGACCCGAGACGGTCGCCTTCCAGGCGCTCGCGACGGTGTCCGCGTAGCCGTCGCCGTCGAAGTCGCCCTTCGGCGCCGCGGCGCCGCCGGATATCGCGGCGGCACCGGAGGCCGTGGCCGGGTGGGACGGTGTCGCGTTCGCCGGTCCCATGGCGCAGGCGGTACCGGCCAGCAGCGCGGCCGTCACCCCGATGACGCGCGCTGCTGTGACGGTGGCCCGCGCCGTCGCGGTGGGACCGGGGGTCGGTCGGGGGGTGGCTTTGGTCTGGTGCACTCGTCCTCCTGTGTCGGTGCTCCGGTCCTCAGCAGCAGTGCGGTGAGCGGGAGTTGAGCCTGCGGGGACGGACCGGGACCGGGGCGCTTGTCTCGTCGGTGAGACACGCGAGGCGGGCCGAGGGTTGTGTCGAGAAGGCGGACAGGTTGCGCCGGGGTTGCGGCGGGGAGACGGGAGGGTGCCGAGACCGAGCTGTCCGGGCGGCCACGGGTTTCCCTTCGCATTTCCGTCCCCCCATTCGGCCGAAATAAGACGGGAAATCATTCAGTGCGTGACGGTTTTGTCCGGTTGCCGTGGCCTGCTGTGGCAAACTCCCGGAAAATTCCCTCTCGGCCGGGTCACCGTCTTTCTCGGATGTGCCCCTCAGACAGGACAGGAATTCTCGTGCGGGGAAAAACCTCACTCGTCGCAGGTGCCGTCATGGCCTTGGCCCTCGCCCTGTCCGGCTGCGCGGACGGCGGGACGGGCAAGGGCGGCGAGCACGCCAAGGAAGTCGAGGACGGCAAGAACCGCGAAGCCGTCGAGCGGCCCGAACGGGACCACGGCGCCGGCGCGAGCCCCGGCAAGGAGAGCGCCTCCTCCCGCCCGGACTCCTCGGCTGCTCCCTCGACGCGGTCCGCGCACCCCTCGGGCTCCTCGCACTCCTCGGCCGCGCCGGAGTCCGGCCCGGCCCGCGCGGACGCGAAGGGCTCGGACGGCCCCGCGTCCGGCGCGAGCGCGAGCACCGCCGACGGTGAGCGGGCGAGCGGGAACGGCACCGCCTCAAAGGCGCCCGGCGGCAAGCGCGGGATCGACGCGGTGCAGGGGACCTGGTACTTCCCCTACCTCGTCAAGGGCAAGCCCATCACCTTCACCGTCACAGGCGGCTCCTACACGTTCGCGGGCCAGGGCGCCAGCTGTTCCGGGCCCATTAGCCGCAGCCTGCGCATCTCCGTGACCTGCCGGGGGCTGAACCTGACCGGCCAGGCCAGGGTCAGCGAGGACGGCCGGACCCTCACGCTCGACTGGGACAACGGCAAGCCCGACCGGTTCACCCGCGCACAACCCAGGTGAGCCACAGGGAGGTTGGTCACAGCGCCGGGTGAGCTCCCCGGCGCTGCTCCGCACGCGCGAGGCCACCGGTAGGGTTGCCGAGGTTGTGTCCGGCCGGCCGCCGAGCGGTCGGCCGACGCCGTACCCGACCCCGTCGTACCGGAGACCGTGACTACCACTCCCACCACCCCCAGCAACAACCACCAGCTGTCTCCCGCCTTTCCCGGCCGTGCCCCCTGGGGTACGGCCAGCAAGCTGCGGGCCTGGCAGCAGGCGGCGATGGACGCATACCTGGAGCGGCAGCCGCGCGACTTCCTCGCCGTGGCCACGCCCGGCGCCGGTAAGACGACGTTCGCCCTCACCCTGGCCTCGTGGCTGCTGCACCACCACGTCGTCCAGCAGGTGACCGTGGTGGCGCCGACCGAGCATCTGAAGAAGCAGTGGGCCGAGGCGGCGGCCCGGATGGGGATCAGGCTGGACCCGGACTACAGCGCGGGCCCGCTGAGCCGGGAGTACCACGGCATCGCCATCACCTACGCCGGGGTGGGCGTACGGCCGATGCTGCACCGCAACCGCGTCGAGCAGCGCAAGACCCTCGTCATCCTCGACGAGATCCACCACGCGGGCGACAGCCGCTCCTGGGGCGAGGCGTGCCAGGAGGCGTTCGAGCCCGCCACCCGGCGCCTGGCCCTGACCGGTACGCCGTTCCGTTCGGACACCAACCCGATCCCCTTCGTGGAGTACGCCGAGGACGGCGAGGGCATCCGGCGGTCCGTCGCCGACTACACCTACGGCTACGGCGACGCGCTGGGCGACGGCGTGGTGCGCCCCGTCATCTTCCTCTCCTACAGCGGCAACATGCGCTGGCGCACCAAGGCCGGGGACGAGATCGAGGCCAGGCTCGGCGAGCCGCTGACCAAGGACGCCATCTCCCAGGCGTGGCGCACCGCGCTCGATCCGCGCGGCGAGTGGATGCCCGCCGTACTGCGCGCCGCCGACCACCGGCTGACCGAGGTCCGCAAATCGGTGCACGACGCGGGCGGCCTGGTCATCGCCTCCGACCAGGACTCGGCCCGTGCCTACGCCAAGCTGCTCCGCGAGATCACCGGCACCGGGCCGACCGTCGTCCTCTCCGACGACACCGGCGCCTCGCAGCGCATCGAGGACTTCCGTACCTCGCAGAACCCCGACGACCGCTGGATGGTCGCCGTCCGGATGGTCTCCGAGGGCGTGGACGTGCCCCGGCTGGCGGTCGGGGTGTACGCCACCACCGTCTCCACGCCGCTGTTCTTCGCCCAGGCCGTCGGCCGCTTCGTCCGCTCCCGGCGGCGCGGCGAGACGGCGTCCGTCTTCCTGCCGACCATCCCCACGCTGCTGACCTTCGCCAACGAGATGGAGGTCGAGCGCGACCACGTCCTCGACAAGCCGAAGAAGGGCGACGAGGACGACCCGTACGCGGAAGAGGCGGACCTGCTCAAGGAGGCCGAGCAGGAGAAGGACGAGGACACGGGCGAACAGGACCAGCTCCCCTTCGAGGCCCTGGAGTCCGACGCGGTCTTCGACCGGGTGATGTACGACGGCGCCGAATTCGGGATGCAGGCGCACCCCGGCAGCGAGGAGGAGCAGGACTACCTCGGCATTCCCGGGCTGCTGGAGCCCGACCAGGTGCAGTTGCTGCTCCAGAAGCGGCAGGCCCGGCAGATCGCGCACAGCAGGAAGAAGCCGGACAGCGAGGCGGACCTGCTGGAAATGCCCGCCGAAAAGCGTCCCGTGGTCACGCACAAGGAACTGCTGGAGAAACGCAAGCAGCTCAACAGCCTGGTCGGCGCGTATGTGCACCAAAGCGGCAAGCCGCACGGAGTCGTGCACAACGAACTGCGCCGGGTGTGCGGAGGCCCGCCCAGCGCCGAGGCGACAGTCGGCCAGATCGAGGCGCGCATCGCCAAGGTCCGGGAATGGGCGACCCGTATGAAGTAGCCCCCGGAAACAATTCCGACTCCGTATCTTTGGGATGTTTGCGGCGAATACGGTCGTCCCGAGACCGGATTCTGGACAGACTCTTCCGGTCAGCGGTGCTGCTCGCTAAGTTTCCCGGACACACGGCCCGTGGCGACGTCGCCACGGGCGGCCGGTTACCTCGATGACACTCAGCTTGCATCGCAACAGCTCTTGCCAGTGCCACCGCGACCGGCGGCCTCCAGCGCTGCGCTTGGGGTACCGACCCAGGCCAGGGGCCCGGGGCAGGTGACGCCAAACGCTCCCGCACCCGCGGCTGCCGTCACTCACCCGAGGGAGGGGGGCGTCGTGACTGCGGAGACTTCTCAGACGCTCGACCGAGGGCTGCGAGTCCTCAAATTACTGGCCGACACCGACCACGGCCTCACCGTCACCGAGCTGTCCAACAAGCTCGGCGTCAACCGCACCGTGGTCTACCGGCTGCTGGCCACCCTGGAGCAGCACGCCCTCGTCCGCCGCGACCTGGGCGGCCGCGCCCGGGTCGGGCTCGGCGTCCTGCGCCTGGGCCGGCAGGTCCACCCCCTGGTGCGGGAGGCCGCACTGCCCGCGCTGCGCTCCCTGGCCGAGGACGTGGGCGCAACCGCGCACCTCACCCTCGTCGACGGCACCGAGGCGCTGGCCGTCGCGGTGGTCGAGCCGAGCTGGACCGACTACCACGTCGCCTACCGTACGGGCTTCCGGCACCCCCTCGACCGGGGGGCCGCGGGCCGGGCGATACTCGCCGGGCGCGAGCCCGACAGCGAGCGCGGCGCCGGTTTCGTCCTCACCCACGGCGAACTGGAGGCGGGCGCCAGCGGTGCCGCGGCACCGGTGCTCGGGGTGAGCGGGATCGAGGGCAGCGTGGGCGTGGTGATGCTCTCCGAGACGGTGCCCGAACAGGTCGGCCACCGGGTGGTGCGGGCCGCCAACGAAGTGGCCGACGCGCTGCGCTGACCGTCGGCACACCCCGCCCCCGGCGATCGGGGGCGGGGTGTGCGCACGGCGCCGTCCGCCGGTCGATAGATTGCGGGGGTGACCGACGACCCGCGCCGCACCCGCCGCCGTACGCTCGCGCTCTGCGCGCTCCCCGTCGTCGCGCTGTTCGCGGTGGCGCTGCTCGCCCCGCTGCCGTACTCGCTCGCCCAGCCCGGCGAGACGGCGAACGTCCTCGGCCGCAGCGACGGCAAGCCCGTGATCGAGGTGAAGGGCGCCCGGACGCAGGACGAGGACAAGGGACGGCTGCTGTCCGTCACCATCGCCGCGACCCGGCCCGAGGCCGACGTACGGCTGGCCGACGTGGCGCGGGCCTGGTTCCGCGAGGACCGGGCCGTGATGCCCCGCGAGGCCGTCTATCCCGGCGACGGCGACGCCGAGGAGCGCATCTCCGAGGAGATGGAGGAGTCCCAGCACAAGGCCGTCACAGCCGCCCTGCGCCAGTTGCACCTGTCGCCGAAGGACGTCCACGTCAAGCTGCGGCTGGGCGACGTCGGCGGTCCCAGCGCCGGCCTGTTCTTCGCGCTCGGCATCATCGACAAGCTGGACGGGGACGGCGCGGGCCACGGCCTCACCGGCGGCCACACCGTCGCGGGAACCGGCACCATCACCCCGGGCGGCAAGGTGGGCGCGGTCGGCGGCGTACCGCTCAAGACGCAGGCGGCCCGCCGCGACGGCGCCACCTACTTCCTCGTCCCGAAGACCCAGTGCGCCGAGGCCGAGGCCCAGCGCCCCTCCGGACTCCGGCTGGTCCCGGTCGGCTCCCTGAAGGGCGCGCTGGACGCGCTGGAGGAGATCCGCACGGACGGCAAGGTACCCGGCTGCTGAGCGCGCCCCGAAGGGGCGCGGGGAACTGCGCGCGCAACCACAGCACTCCCGCACCCTGCGTCCCTCGGACAGGGGCACCCTCCTGATCAGACCCAGGAGAGGCCTCTCACGACCGGTCGCCCCCACCATCGGCCGCGGCCTGCCGCACCAGCGGAATCACGCGCAGCGGCACCGGGTTCTCCATGACGATCGCCGTGGAGGCGCGGACGATCCCCTCGATGCCGACGACCCGGTCGATCACCCGCTGGAGGTCCGCGTTCGAGCGGGCGACCAGCCGGCAGAGCATGTCGCCGCTGCCCGTCGTCGTGTGCAGCTCCAGCACCTCCGGCACCGTCGCCAGATGCGCCCGCACCTCGGCGCCCTGGCCCTGCCTGATCTCCAGCGTCGCGAACGCGGTCACCGGATAGCCCAGCGCCGCCGGATCGACCTGCGGCCCGAAGCCGCGGATCACGCCGCCGGAGGTGAGCCGGTCCAGCCGCGCCTGCGCCGTCCCCCGGGCGACACCGAGGCGCCGCGACAGCTCCAGCACCCCGATCCGGGGCTCTTCGGCGAGCAGCTCCAGCAGCCGCCCGTCCAGCCGGTCAATGCCCATGACATGCCTCTCGATGAGTGCCGGGGCCAGTCCGGCGGACACTGAACAGATTGTGCAAATCGTCCGCCATAAGCCCGCTACCACTGAACAATCTGCCCAGTGAAAACGCAAACTATTGCGCACCTTGTGGTCCGGGGAGACCCTGCGAACATGACAGAGACCACACAAGCGGCAACCCCGCAGACCGCACGGCAGGCAGACCCCTTCCCGGTCAAGGGGATGGACGCGGTCGTCTTCGCCGTCGGCAACGCGAAGCAGGCAGCCCACTACTACTCCACCGCCTTCGGCATGCGGGCCGTGGCCTACGCCGGCCCGGAGAACGGCAGCCGGGAGACGGCCAGCTATGTGCTGGAGTCCGGCTCTGCCCGGTTCGTGTTCACCTCCGTCATCCGCCCCACCACCGACTGGGGCCGCTTCCTGGCCGACCACGTCGCCGCACACGGCGACGGCGTCATCGACCTGGCCATCGAGGTCCCCGACGCCCGCGCCGCCTACGCGTACGCCGTCGAACATGGCGCCCGCGGCATCGAGGAGCCCTACGAGACCAAGGACGAGCACGGCACCGTCGTCCGGGCCGCCATCGCCACCTACGGAAAGACCCGCCACACCCTGGTCGAGCGCTCCGGCTACGACGGCCCCTACCTGCCCGGCTACGTCGCCATGGACCCCATCGTCCAGCCCGGCGAACGCCGCTTCTTCCAGGCCATCGACCATTGCGTCGGCAACGTCGAACTCGGCCGGATGAACGAGTGGGTGGAGTTCTACAACAAGGTCATGGGCTTCACCAACATGAAGGAGTTCGTCGGCGACGACATCGCCACCGAGTACTCCGCGCTGATGTCCAAGGTCGTGGCCGACGGCACGCTCAAGGTCAAATTCCCCATCAACGAGCCCGCCATCGCCAAGAAGAAGTCCCAGATCGACGAATACCTGGAGTTCTACGGCGGCGCGGGTGTCCAGCACATCGCGCTGGCCACCAACGACATCGTCTCCACGGTGCGGGGTATGCGGGCCGCGGGGGTCAAGTTCCTGGACACGCCCGATACCTATTACGACACGTTGGGGGAGTGGGCCGGTGAGACCCGGGTGCCGCTGGAGACCCTGCGCGAGCTGAAGATTCTCGTCGACCGGGACGAGGACGGGTATCTGTTGCAGATCTTCACGAAGCCGGTGCAGGATCGGCCGACCGTGTTTTTCGAGATCATTGAGCGGCATGGGTCGATGGGGTTCGGGAAGGGCAACTTCAAGGCGCTCTTCGAAGCCATCGAGAGGGAACAGGAATTGCGGGGCAACCTCTGAGAGGGTGCTGCCCTCCATTGGTTGAGGGCTCAGCCCTCTGACCCTCTTCCGTTGATGGGGGCTCCGCCCCCAAACCCCCGGGTCCTCGCCGGACGGGCGTTGGGGGGCTCCGCCCCCCAACGGCCCCCCGCTACGGGGGCTTCGCCCCCCTAGGAGCCCCCTTCCGCAACAGCACAATCCCGTAGACGTTCGCTCGTCCCGGCTTATGACTGAGGCCCTTGGACCTGTCGGTGACTCCCGCAGGGTCGTCACCGGCCGGTCCAAGGAGCCGCACCAATGAGGGGATGCTCGAAAGGCAATGGGGTGGTCCCATGCGGCAGGGGGGTCCTAGGGGGGCGAAGCCCACCTAGCTGTGTTGTTCGGGGAGGTTGGTGACGCGGCTGGCGGGGGTTTGGCCTTTGATGCCGGTGTGGGGTCGGTGGTGGTTGTACCAGTCGAGCCAGCCGGGAAACGTTGCTTGTCGTTCGGTTTCTGAGGTGTAGGGCCGCTGGTAGGCCCATTCTTCGAGCAGGGTGCGGTGGAAGCGTTCGACTTTGCCGTTGGTCTGGGGGCGCCAGGGGCGGGTGTAGCGGGGGCGGATGCCCAGGTCGTGGCAGGTGGTCTTCCAGGTTTTCTGGGTGTAGGCCCAGGCGTTGTCGGTCAGGACCCGTTCGATGGTGATGCCGTGGCGTGCGAACCAGGCGGTGGCCCGTCGGAGGAAGGCGGCGCAGGTGGGGGCCTTCTCATCGGGCAGGTTCTCGGTGTAGGCGAGGCGGGAGTGGTCGTCCAGGGCGGTGTGGAGGCAGGCGTATCCCTTTCCGTGGCGGCGGTCCTTGTTCGGGCTGTCGGCCCGGCCGTGGACCTTGTGGCCGCCGCCGTCGGGGATACGGCCGAGTTTCTTGACATCGATATGGACGAGTTCGCCGGGGCGGGAGCGTTCGTAGCGGCGGACGGGCTCGCCGGTGGCCCGGTCCAGGGCGGCCAGGGGAGGCATGCCGCAGCGGGCCAGGATGCGGTGGCAGGTGGAGGCGGCCGGCCCGGTGCGGGCGGCCAGGCGCAGGGGCCCGATACGGTGCTCGCGGCGCATGCGCACCACCTGCGCTTCTGTGGCGGGCGGGGTCTGTCCAGGGCAGTGACGCGGACGGCTGGAGCGGTCGTACAAGCCGGCCTCTCCCCGCTGCCGGTAGCGGGAAGCCCACCGGGCGGCGGTGGTGTGACTGACCTGGAAGCGTTCGGCAGCCTGGCGCAGCGGCCAGCCCTCCTCCACGACACAGCGAGCCAGACGCAGACGGCCGGTCGGGGTCAGCGGGGCATTACGGTGGATCACGAGGGCCTCCTGCACTCGGCGGTAGATGTCGCAATCCACACCGAGCCAGAAGGCCCTCACCCCGTTCAAGGACCACCCACAGCGTGTCACCTGTCACCAACCTCCCCGAACAACACACCTAGCGGGGGGCTGTTGGGGGGCGGAGCCCCCCGACACGACCACTCGGCGGCGAGCCGAAGCAACAAACGGGGCGTGCGTCCACAAGCGGCGGGCCACCCCGTGAGGGCCCCGTGCGTCCACAAGCGGGAGCACCCCCGAAGGGAGCGGCACCAAGGAGGGTTCCCTGGGACGGGTGGGGGTGTCAGGGTGAAGGGATGCGCGAGCTCATCAGGCGGCTCCAAAAGGGTTTGCCCTCCGACGCTGTGGTGACCGACCCCGACATCCTCCGCACGTACGCCAACGACATGGCCGGCTTCTGCCCCGCGGGGGCACCGGCCGCCCTCGTACTGCCCCACACGGTCGAGCAGGTGCAACACACCACGCGCACGGCGCACGCCCTCCGCGTCCCGGTCGTCCCGCAGGGCGCCCGCACGGGTCTGTCCGGCGCGGCCAACGCGACGGACGGCTGCATCCTGCTCTCCCTCACCCGTATGGACCGCATTCTGGAGATCAACCCGGTCGACCGGATCGCGGTCGTGGAGCCGGGCGTCGTCAACGCCCGGCTCTCCCACGCGGTGGCCGAGCACGGGCTGAGCTATCCGCCGGACCCCTCCAGCTGGGAGATGTGCACGATCGGCGGCAACATCGGCACCGGCTCGGGCGGCCTGTGCTGTGTGAAGTACGGCGTCACTGCCGAGTACGTGCTCGGCCTCGACGTCGTACTGGCCGACGGACGGCTGCTGTCCACCGGCCGCCGTACGGCGAAGGGGGTCGCGGGCTACGACCTCACCCGGCTGATCGTCGGCTCGGAGGGCAGCCTGGGCATCGTCGTACGGGCGACCCTCGCGCTGCGGGCGCAGCCGCCGCAACAGCTCGCGCTGGCCGCCGAGTTCCCCTCGGCGGCCGCGGCCTGCGACGCGGTGTGCCGAATCATGGAGGCGGGTCATACGCCCGCGCTGCTGGAGCTGATGGACCGCACCACGCTCCGCGCCGTCAACGAGCTGACGAAGATGGGCCTGCCCGAGACCACGGAGGCGCTGCTGCTCGCGGCCTTCGACACCCCGGACCCCGCGCCGCAGCTGCGAGCGGTGGGGGACCTGTGCGCGGCCGCGGGGGCGAGCGAGGTGGTGCCCGCCGAGGACGCCGCCGAGTCCGAACTGCTGCTGCAGGGGCGGCGGGCCGCGCTGACGGCGCTCGACGCGGTCAAGGGCACCTCGATGATCGACGACGTGTGCGTACCGCGCAGCCGGCTGGCCGAGATGCTGGAGGGCACGGCCGGGATCGCCGAGCGGTACGGGCTGACGATCGGCGTCTGCGCCCACGCCGGTGACGGCAACACGCACCCGACCGTCTGCTTCGACGCCGCCGACGAGGACGAGACCCGCCGCGCCCGCGAGTCGTTCGACGCCATCATGGAGCTGGGCCTTCAGCTGGGCGGGACGATCACCGGCGAGCACGGTGTCGGTCTGCTGAAGAAGGACTGGCTCGCGCGGGAGCTGGGCGACGTCAGCCTCGAACTCCACCGCGCCGTCAAGGCCGCCTTCGACCCGAGGGGCATCCTCAACCCCGGAAAGCTCTTCTGAGGGCCGGCCGGCCCGGCGGCAGACCGAGCCGGCCCTCCGAGCGGGCGGCCGGGGCGCGAGTCGGACGCCCGTGGCCGCCCCGGGCTCACCTCATCAGGTCGAGGTACCACTGACCGTTCTCGTCGCTCCAGCACGCGTAGCCCGCGTACTGGTGCAGGCCATCGGTGAACACCTTGCCCCAGTCGTGGCAGTGCTGGAGGCTGTTGACCTTGTAGGTCATGTCCGGCACACCGTCCCCCGGCGTGCCCGGACCGTCGGCCAGGGCGGAACCCGCCGTCATACCGGAGAAGGCGGCGACACCGGCGACGACCAGGGCGAGCTTCGTGAACTTCTTACGCATCTCTCTCCTCTTGCGTGTTGCTGAGGGCCATACGTCACGTTCGATGGCGGGCCCGGCGGAAAAGTTCACGGCGCGGGGAAATCCAGCAGTTCGCTCAACTGCTCGTCCAGGCTCAGAGCCTCCAGTTCGCTGCCCTCCGGTACCAGTCCCAGCGTCCGCTCCAGCCAGGCCGCCACCACGTGCGAGGGCGCCTCCAGCAGCGCGTCGCCGTTGGGCGAGCTGAGCGCGAGGCACACGACGTTGCGCCCCGCCACGCACGTCGGCCACACCCGCACATCGCCGTCCCCGCACGGCTGTGAGACCCCCTCCACCAGCAGTTCGCGCGCGAACGTCCAGTGCACGGGGGTCTCGGAGTAGATGTGGAAGGTCATGTGGACCGCGTACGGATCGTCGGTGCGGTAGCTGAGCCGTGCCGGTACGGCCACGCTGCGCTCCGGTGCGAGGACGAGCCTCATCTCCACTTCGCGTTCGATGGCGGTGTCCATAGGTGCGCCCTTTCCTGTTCCCCTGTTCCCCGGTGCGGACCGCCGGAAGAGGCCCGCACAGGGGAAGAGGCCGCCGGGCACGGTTTCTTACACGGGTTCGCGGAGTTTTTCGCCGGGCGTTGCCGGAACGCCGCCTCCGGGGCGCCGCCCGCGGCCGGCACAGGTGGCGGGGACGGTGAGCGTGGCGAGGACGGCGAGGGCGGCGTATGGGCACGGGTTTTCCGCCTGGTCGGGTGACGGGTCGCGGGGCGGCCCGGGGTCGCTCGAAGGCGGCTTACCCGCCGTCTGCTTCCTCCCCACGCGGTCTTCTTCGTTACTGTCCTCCTTACCGTCCTTCTCGGCCAGACGGAGGACAGGTGGTCGATCCCGCCGCACCGCGAGCGGCGGGCCGCGTGGCCGCGCAGCCGTGGCCTGGTCAAGAGCGTCGTGCGTGAGGGGAGTTGGGGGTTGTGGGACCCTCCGGTACTCATGGTGAGGTACCCCGTGCCGGGTACTATCCGGATCCGTCCATCCCCGGATACATCCGCTACTGGAACGGTTCGTCCTGGGTACCGGGCACCAGCCGCCCGGAGCCACGGGAGGGTGAACCCATGCCGGCGCCGCCGCCCGTGGCGTCCTCGCCCGCCACTGCTCCGGCGCCTCCCGCCACCGCCGACCAGGAGGGCCCCGCGGGGCCGCCCAGCCCCCGGCGCTCGTCCTCGGACGAGACAGGGCCGGTCTTCCTCGACGAGGACGGCGAAGGGGACGGGGACACGCCCCGTGCACCGGGCCTGAGGCAGCCGTCGCCCGGACCGGAGCCCGCCGCGCCCCAGGGCGCGTTCGGACCACCGGCGGCCGACCCGCGCGGCAGCTGGGGCAACGAGGGCCACGCCCCGGGCCGTACGGGACGGGAGGCGGGGCCGCCCGCAGCGGCGAGCAGTCCCGAGGCCGCATCCGAGCCCCCGGGCCGGGGCGGGCGCGAACAGACGGTGGGACTGCGCCGTTCCGAGGTGCTCCGCAGCGGCGACCGGTCCCCGGCGGCAGGCGTTCCCGCGCAGTCCTCTGCCGCCCCGGACAGCGCCCCCGAGCGGCCGGGCGGCACGCCGGAGCGCCCCGGCGGCGCCTCGGAACCGGGCACACCGGGCACACCGGGCGCGCCGGCCGCGTCCCCCGCTTCGGCTCCCGCTGCCCGGGTGCCGGGCCAGGCGCCCGCGGCCCGCCAGGAGCAGACCCCGGCCCCGGCCTCGGCTCCTGCCGCCGGAGGGGCGGGCGAGCGGCCCCAGCAGGGCGGCGCGGGCATCGTTCCGGCCCAGGGGCAGCCCTCCGAGACCGGCGGCTCCTCCCCAGGCGCTCCCTCGGTGTCCCCGGGCCCGGGCCGGACCCAGTCGGCCCGGCCGACCCAGGCAGCCCAGTCAGCTCAGCCCGCCCAGTCGGCCCAGCCCGCCCAGGCAGCCGCCTCCGGCGCCCTGGAGGGGACCGGGGCCGGTCAGCCGGCGCCCGGCGGTCAGGAGCCGTCCGGCTCCGCGAGGCCCGGCGGCGCGGCCCGGACAGCGGTCGACGCCGGTCCTGCCGGGCCGCCCGCCCGGCAGGACCAGCCCACCGCCGTGCCGGGGCAGCAGGCCCTGCCGGGGCGGCAGAGTAGGCCCGGCCGGCAGGGGCCGCCCGCGGCAGCGGGACCGGCCGCCGGGACCGTGCCCGGACAGAGCCCGGCAGCGGCAGGGCAGCAGGGCACCCCGCAACCGGGTGCTCCCCAGGGTTCGGCCGTCCCCTCCTGGTCGCAGCCTGCCGGGCTCCCGGCGCAGCCGCCGTCCGGTGGCCCTGACGCGGTCACCCCGTGGCGGCCGCCGGCCGATGACCCGTTCGCGCGGGCGGCGCGCCAGGAGGCCAGGCCCGGTGCGCTGGGCAAGCGGCTGGGCGCCCGGCTCGTCGACCTCGTCCTCACGCTGGGGGTGGGCGCGGCGGCCGCGTTCCCGTTCGTGGGCCGGACGGTGGACCACATCAACGCCAAGATCGACGCGGTCGAGCAGGCGGGCGTGACCCAGCGGGTGTGGCTGATCGACGGCACCACCGGCCTCTATCTGGCCGTGGTCGTGGGCGCTCTGCTGGTGTTCGGGCTGCTCTACGAGGTGCTGCCGACGGCCCGTTGGGGCCGGACGCTCGGCAAGAAGCTGTTCGGGCTCTCGGTGGTGAACATCGAGGGGTACGGGAAGCCCGCCTTCGGCAAGTCCCTGGTGCGCTGGCTGGTGCAGGGCGTGCTGGGTCTGCTGGCGGTGGGGCTGGTCAACGTCGTGTGGTGCCTGTTCGACCGCCCCTGGCGGCAGTGCTGGCACGACAAGGTGGCCGGTACGTTCGTCGCCAAGGGCAGTGCAGGCGACGGCGAACTCAGGCTGTGAGGCCGTCCCTCGAACGGCCCCGCCCCGGATGCGGCGGGGCCGCGGGGCCTGTGCACTCGGGCCATGAGCACGGAGCAGCCGGAGAACGACCCGTTCCGCAAGCCGGGGGAGCCGCGGGAGCCCGGTCCTGAGCAGCCCGGTCAACAGCCCGGGGCGGAGTCACCGCCGCCGGGCGGGCCGGGAATGCCGTACGGCAACCCGCCGCCGCCTCCCTCGGGCGGCGGTCCCGCAGGCGGTCCGGGCGAGGGTTACGGCGGCGGCTACGGGAGTCCGTACGACAACCCCTACGGCGGTCCCACGGGCGCTGCCGACCCGCTGGCGGGGATGGCGCCGCTGGCCTCCCGGGGCAAGCGGCTGCTGGCGCGGATCATCGACGCGCTGCTGATCGCGATTCCGATCGGCATCATCGCGGGGGTGGTCGAGGGGGGCTATTCGACCGACACCGGGATCAGCTACTGGCCTCAGTTCAGCTACACGCTCGTCTACTTCCTCTACGAGGGCCTGATGCTGACGAACTCGGGGCAGACGGTCGGCAAGAAGCTGATGCGGATCAGGGTGGCCATGCTGCAGAACGGCGCGGTGCCCGCGGGCGCGCCCGGCTGGCTGCGGGTCGCCGTCTACCAGATTCCGCCGCTGGTGCCGTGTGTGGGTTCGCTGTTCTGGCTGGTGAACGTGCTCTTCTGCACCTGGGACAAGCCGTATCAGCAGTGTTTGCACGACAAGGCGGCCCGCACGGTGGTGGTCGCGGCGGACTGAGCCCCTGCCCTCGGTGTGCGGCCGGTCGCGCCGCTCGGGTCAGCGCCGGGCTCCCAGGCCCGCTGTCGCCGCGGGCGCCGAGGCCGTCGAGGCCGGGTACTGGGTCCGGTGCCGGGCCGGGACGGGGTCGGGCCGGGTGGCCGCGGCGGGAGCGCCGGCTGCGGCGTCCACGGGGGCAACGGCCTTGCGCCGTGCGGCGGTCGGCCTGACGGCGGGTGCGGTCAGTGCCACCAGCAGGCCAAGTGCGAGGGCCACGAACGCGATCACGGCGATCCAGACGCCTGAACGGGTCTCGGAGAGCAGCAGCATGGCGAGCGTGGAGCACATGACGGTGGCCGAGCCGTAGGCGAGTTGGGCGGGGTTCGGACGCGGCATGGCGGATCCGTCCTCGGGGGTGTGGGCACGGTCTGAACGGGTGAACGGGTCGTTCTGCGCTACGCGTTGCCTCGGTACAAACGGGGCGCCATCGAACGACTCTACGGTCCGGCATGCCCCGGCGGAAAGTGCGGCAAGCGTGAGGTGACCCACGCCTTGGTTGCACGGGGGGCGCACTGACGCACAGGGCCCGGGCCGTCCCAACTGGCGGACAGGAACGGGGTCTTGCGCGAGTCGCGCGGGACTCGTGTCCGGCGCCGGGGGCAACGGTGGCTCACCGCCGGCGCTTGCGCTCCGTACCGATGTTCGCACCCGCTATCTGATGGGGAGTTGGGGATTCCGCTTCCACGGCCGGTCGTGCTGACTCCGCTTGTTGTCAGCGGTTGGCCCAATGACGGCACGGAAAGTAGTGGCCGCTTCAACGACCGCAGATAAATCGCCCAAAACCGGCGAAACCCGTACACAGAACGGTGTCATTACGGACGGTGAAGATGGCGTGAAGATCCACAAACGGGTGGTCGGGCACAGGTGATCGACGGCCATGCAACCTAGGTATGAATTTGTTTGCATCGTTGCAGGTCAAAACATGATCATCCGTTACCCCCTGGCGATCGGCGCTCGATCGCGTTTAGATGCACGGTGGGGCTGCCTCGAGGCGGCCCCGTATCGACCGACCCGAACGAGTCTCACGGGGGAGATGGTGATCATGTCAGGAGGCGGATTCGTCAGGCTTCCGGACGGCAGCGTGATCGTCGCGCTGACGCTTCCGGTGCCGCGCGAGCCGCACGGCGCCTCGGCCGGTGCCGCCGACGCCGCTGCCCCGGGCACGCGGAGTGCAGGCGTGCCCACAGCGCGCCGCTCGGGGCTGCTGCCGGCCTCGCGGCGCTGGTCGGCGTTCGCGGACGAACCGCACACGGTGCGTGAGGCGACGGTCCGCAGACCCGGCGAGGAACAGAGAGTCCGGGTGCTGGTGCACGCGGGCAACCGGGCCCGGGCCCTGACCAGGCTCCGGAACCTGGGGCTGCGCGCGATCTATCTGCGGGGCAACGCGGAGCCGCCCACGGCCGACGAGGTGACGGCGGTGCTGCACCACCCCGAGGGCCTGGTCTGGCGCGCGGTCCCCGACGACGACCGCGATTCCTGGCGCCCCATCGCCGCCCTCCTCCGGGTGACCCCGGCCTAGGGCCGGGGCGCCCCGGCCGGGGAGCCCTGAAAGGGCGCGACGCTACGCCGGGGCGACCACCGGCTTGCCGGTCAGCTCCACCCCGGCCCCGCGAAGCTCGTCCAGCGCCCGCTGAACGCTCTCCTCGGCGACCCCCGCGGTCAGATCCAGCAGCACCTGCGTACGGAAGCCCTCCCGCGCCGCGTCCAGCGCGGTCTCGCGTACGCAGTGGTCGGTGGCGATGCCGACGATGTCGACCTCGGTCACGTCCCGCTCGCGCAGCCAGTCGGCGAGCGGGACGCCGTTCTCGTCGGCGCCCTCGAAGCCGCTGTAGGCGGCGGTGTAGGCCCCCTTGTCGAAGACCGCCTCGATGGAGCCCGAGGCGACCGCGGGGGTGAAGTTGGGGTGGAAGCCCACGCCCTCGGTGCCCGCCACGCAGTGCGGCGGCCAGGAGCGCTGGAAGTCCGGGTCGGCCGAGAAGTGGTCGCCGGGGTCGATGTGCGTGTCCCGGGTGGCCACGACGTGGCGGTAGCCGGCGGAGGCGTCCCCGACCAGGTCGGTGATGGCGGCCGCGACGTCGGCGCCGCCCGCGACGGCGAGGCTGCCGCCTTCGCAGAAGTCGTTCTGCACGTCCACGACGATCAGTGCCCGGTGCATGGTGCACACCTTTCGGCTGGTGGGTGTCGATTACGAGCCTAGACACTCGAGGGGCCCGGCGGCAGTGGAAGAACGCCGCCAGGAGGGCCCTTCCCGTATCCGGGAGTTACACGGGTATCCGGGGGTCACACGTGCTCGACGGGAAGCACCGGCTCGCCCCGGGAGAGCTGGGTCGCGGACATCGGGAGCCGGGCGCGGGCCGCGCGGTGGCGTTCCCGCGCCGCGTCCAGGGGCTCGCGGCCGACGACGGTTCCGCGGTCCACCAGCTTCACCTGAAGGAGGTGACCGGCCAGCTCGGGCGGTACCTCGCCGGTGCCGACCACCTCCGCCTCGGCCACGCCGCCCGCGTCCAGCGGCCGGGCCGCCCACTTGGCGCCGCCGATGGAGGTCTTGCCGCCCGTCGAGCGCTTGGCCACCGGGCGGAGCGGGGCGCCGGGCGTCTCGGAGTCGGCGCGGGCCACCAGCTTGTAGACCATCGAGCAGGTCGGGTGGCCGCTTCCGGTGACCAGCTGGGTGCCGACGCCGTACGCGTCCACCGGAGCCGCGGCCAGCGAGGCGATGGCGTACTCGTCCAGGTCGCTGGTGACCACGATCCGGGTCCGGTCGGCGCCCAGCTCGTCGAGCTGCCGGCGCACCCGGTGCGCCACCAGCAGCAGGTCTCCCGAGTCGATACGGACGGCGCCGAGATCCGGTCCGGCCACCTCGACCGCCGTACGGACCGCCTCGGCCACGTCGTAGGTGTCCACCAGGAGGGTGGTGCCCTGGCCCAGCGACCCGACCTGGGCCGTGAACGCGTCCCGCTCGGTGTCGTGCAGCAGGGTGAAGGCGTGGGCGCTGGTGCCCACCGTGGGGATGCCGTAGCGGAACCCGGCGGCCAGGTCGGAGGTGGTGTCGAAGCCGCCCACGTAGGCGGCGCGGGCCGCGGCGACGGCGCCGAGCTCATGGGTGCGGCGGGCGCCCATCTCGATCAGCGGGCGGTCCGCGGCGGCGACGGCCATCCGGGAGGCGGCGGCCGCCACGGCCGAGTCGTGGTTGAGGATGGAGAGGATCACCGTCTCCAGCAGCACGCACTCGGCGAAGGTGCCCTCCACCCGCAGGATGGGCGAGCCGGGGAAGTACACCTCGCCCTCCGGGTAGCCGACGATGTCGCCGGTGAAGCGGTAGTCGGCGAGCCACCGCAGGGTGGGCTCGTCCACCACCCTCGTCTCGCGCAGGAAGTCGAGGAGCTGGTCGTCGAAGCGGAAGTTCTCCACCGCGTCCAGCACCCGCCCGGTGCCGGCGACGACGCCGTAGCGGCGGCCTTCGGGGAGCCGTCGGGTGAAGACCTCGAAGGCGGAGCGGCGCTCGGCCGTCCCGGCGCGCAGTGCGGCCTGGAGCATGGTCAGCTCGTACTGGTCGGTGAAGAGCGCCGTGGAGGGCACGGCCACCGGCAGCCCCGTCTCCATCCGCCGGGCGTGTTCCTGCCGGGAGTCCTCCCGGGCGTCCTTCGGCTGCCGGGAGTCTTTCGGGGGCTGCCCCCCTGGGGAATCCAGCACTGCTGCCTCACCTCGTGTGTTCGGGTCGGTCACGGCGAGCCTACCCCGGATCTCGTCAGCTTGACGATATACGGCGACCGGGGGCACTGCTTGGGCGGCTCCGGGGACCGGGTGGCAGCATGGGACCTGTGAGTGTCGCCACCCCGACGGAGATCGAGCGCCCGGAGACCACCGAGGAACCCGTGGAGGTTCCCGAGCCGGATGTGCCCTGGGTGACCGTGGTGCACAACGACCCGGTCAACCTCATGAGCTATGTGACGTACGTGTTCCAGGCGTACTTCGGCTATTCGAAGGAGAAGGCGAAAAAGCTGATGCTCGACGTCCACCACAAGGGACGCGCCATCGTCTCCAGCGGTACCCGCGAGGAGATGGAGCGCGACGTACAGGCCATGCACAGCTACGGCCTGTGGGCCACGCTCACCCAGGACCGCTGATGGCAGGGCACTTCGAGCCCACCGAGGACGGTGGCGCCGCCATCGCGCTGGACGAGGTCGAGATCTCGATCCTGCGCAGCCTGGTGGTGCAACTGCTGGAGCTGATCGGCCCCGGCAGCGAGCCCGCCGACCAGCCGCGCCCGCCGCAGGACGCGGAGCCGGGCGGCCCCGGCGGGGGCGCAGCGGAGAGCGCAGCCGAGGGTGCAGCCGAGAGCATGGAGGACGAGCTGGCGGGCATCGAGGCGGTCTCCTGGCCGCCGTTCGCCGACGGCCCCAGCGAGCCGCCCGCCGACCCTGCCCTGGCCCGGCTCTTCCCCGACGCCTACGGCCCAGGCCCGCAGGCGGCGCCACCCGAGGATCCGGCCCCCGGCAGCGAGGAGGCCGCGCGGGCCAAGCGGGACCGCGCCGCCTCCGCCGAGTTCCGCCGCTACACGGAGAACGACCTGCGGGCCCGCAAGCGGGAGGACGGGCTGGCCGTGGTGCGCGCGCTGGACGCCCTCACACCGGGCGAGAGCGGTGCCGTGCTCACCCTGACCCCGGCCCAGTCCCAGCAGTGGCTGGGCGCGCTCAACGATCTTCGGCTGGCCATCGGCACCCGGCTGGAGGTCAGCGACGACACCGACGACGAGCTGTACCAGCTGCCCGACTCCGACGAGCGCAAGCCCATGGTGATGGCCTACCTGTGGCTGGGCGGCCTCCAGGAGACGCTGGTCGAGACGCTGATGCCGTGACCCTGCGGGGCTCGGCCCCCGGCTCTGTGCTCCGTGCCACTGTTCGTCGCGGCGTTCGTTAATCGGACGGCAAAAACCGATTAACGAACCAGCCATGTTCCTCCGCCTTTCCTGGCGCGCTGCCCACGTCTGTCCGGTATATCCCGGTTCTCGCTCCTGCGTCGCGGAGGCCGCTGCGTGGTACACCTGCACGGATCCGCTGTTGAGGGCCGGATCGGTAGGGAGAAAGGCGCACCACATGACCTCCGAGGTCGAAGACCCCGGTCCGGCACCGGACCCGATGCCCGGGACCGGGGTGGCGAGCAGCCCGGTGGACGCTCAGGGCGCGGCCGGCGACAGCGGTCCGTCCGAGGGATACCAGCGGGGGCTCGGCGGCCGGCAGATCCAGATGATCGCCATCGGCGGCGCCATCGGGACGGGACTCTTCCTCGGCGCGGGCAAGTCCATCCACAAGGCGGGCCCCAGCATCATCCTGGCGTACCTCGTCGCCGGCGCGGTCATCTACCTGATCATGCGCGCGCTGGGCGAACTGCTGATGTACCGCCCGGTCTCCGGCTCGTTCTCCGAGTACGCGCGCGAGCTGCTCGGTCCCTACTGGGGCTTCGTGACGGGCTGGACGTACTGGCTCTTCTGGGTCGTCACCGGCATCACCGAGGTCACGGCAGCCGCGACGTACGTGAACTACTGGTGGGACATCGCGCCGTGGATCTCCGCGCTGGTGTTCACCGTCGCCCTCTACGGCATCAACCTGATCTCCGTGAAGCTCTTCGGTGAGCTGGAGTTCTGGTTCTCGATGGTCAAGGTCACCGCGATCATCGGCATGATCCTGATCGGCCTCGGCGTGATCACGCTCGGCTTCTCGCAGGCCGGCGACACGGCGTCGTTCGCCAACCTCTACCAGCACGACGGGATCTTCCCCAAGGGCATCGGCGGCACCCTGATGACCCTGCAGATCGTGATGTTCTCCTTCCTCGCCGTCGAGCTGGTCGGCGTGACGGCGGGCGAGGCGACCGACCCGGCCAAGGCGCTCCCCAGGGCGATCAAGACGGTCCCGTGGCGCATCGCGCTGTTCTACATCGGCTCGCTGATCGTCATCCTCTCCGTCGTCTCCTGGACCGCCTTCGAGCCGGGCACCAGCCCCTTTGTCGCGGCCTTCCAGAAGATCGGGCTGCCGGCGGGCGCGGGCATCGTCAACTTCGTGGTGCTGACCGCGGCGCTGTCCTCCTGCAACTCGGGTATGTACTCCACCGGCCGGATGCTGCGCGACCTCGCGCTCAACGGGCAGGGGCCGAGGGTCTTCACCAGGCTGTCCAGGACCGGCCTGCCGTTCCTGGGCACCACCGTGTCGGCGGCGCTGATGATGGTCGGGGTGTGGATCAACTACGAGTGGCCGTCGAAGGCGTTCGACTACGTCGTCTCCTTCGCCACGATCTCCGGTATGTGGGCCTGGATCATGATCCTCTCCTCCCAGCTGCGGTACCGGGCGAAGGCGGACCGGGGTGAGCTCCCCCGCTCGGAGTTCCGGATGCCGGGTGCCCCGTGGACCGGCATCCTGGCGCTGGCCTTCATCTTTGTGGTGATCGGGCTGATGGCCTTCGACAAGGACGCCCGCGTCTCGCTGTACGCAGCACCCATTTGGGCCGGGTTGCTGACTGTTTCCTACTACGTGATCAGGGCACGTACCCCGCACGTTTTCGAGAAGCAGTAGCCCTGATCTCCCCGGCTCCGAGGCACTCATATCCTTGCCCACATGCTGACCATCACCCAGGAGCTGCACGACCGGATCGTCGCCCACGCCCGTGCGGACCACCCGGACGAGGCGTGCGGCGTCATCGCAGGGCCGGTCGGTAAGGGCCGGCCCGAGCGGTTCATCCCGATGCTGAACGCCGCGCGCTCGCCGACCTTCTACGAGTTCGACTCGACCGACCTGCTCAAGCTCTACCGCGAGATGGACGACCGGGACGAGGAGCCCGTCGTGATCTACCACTCGCACACCGCCACCGAGGCGTACCCGTCCCGTACGGACATCTCCTACGCCAACGAACCCGGAGCGCACTACGTCCTGGTCTCCACCGCCGAGTGCGGCAACGACGAGGGCCCCTTCTCCTTCCGCTCTTTCCGCATCGTGGACGGCGAGGTGACCGAGGAAGAGGTCGAGGTCGTCCAGAGCTACTGAGATCCGGGCCGAATCCGGGCCGGATCCGGCCCGCCGTGAGACAGAACGGTCCGCATCATGAAACTCACATCCGATTCCGCCGCCGGGAATCGTTACGATGAGCCCATGGTTGTCCACGACGTGAGCGCATTCGAGAAGACCCCGGGCATGCTGCTCGTGGCGCGCCTGCACGTCGACCTGTGCCGCCTCGCCAGCGCGATCTGTCTGGCCTGACGCGCGTCGCCGTACGGCGTCCGTCCGCCCCACCCTGTCCCCGGCCTGTGGCGCGGGGCCCCGCGCGTCCGCCTGCTCACAGCACAGCCGCACTCCGCACAGCCGCACTCTTCCTCTCCGACAGGAGCACTCTCATGGCCATCGAGGTCCGCATTCCGACCATCCTCCGCACCTACACCGACGGCCAGAAGGCGGTCGAGGGCACGGGCGCCACCATCGGTGAGCTCTTCGCCGACCTGGAGAGCCGCCACGCCGGAATCCAGGACCGCCTGGTGGACGGCGGTGAGCTGCGCCGCTTCGTGAACGTCTACCTCAACGACGAGGACGTGCGGTTCCTGGACGGCATCTCCACCAAGCTCAGCGACGGCGACAGCGTGACGATCCTGCCCGCGGTCGCCGGGGGATCCATGCACGCGGGCCGGATGCGCTGATGCGCTACGACTCCCCGCTCGACGCCGTCGGCAACACCCCGCTCGTACGGCTCCCGAGGCTCTCGCCCTCCGAGGACGTACGGATCTGGGCGAAGCTGGAGGACCGCAACCCGACCGGCTCCGTCAAGGACCGTCCGGCCCTGTACATGGTCGAACAGGCCGAGAAGGACGGCAGGTTGCGGCCCGGCTGCACCATCCTGGAGCCCACCTCGGGAAACACCGGCATCTCGCTGGCGATGGCGGCCAGGCTCAAGGGCTACCGCATCGTCTGCGTCATGCCGGAGAACACCAGCGAGGAGCGCCGCCAGCTGCTGGCCATGTGGGGAGCGGAGATCATCTCGTCCCCGGCGGCGGGCGGTTCCAACACCGCCGTGCGGGTGGCCAAGGAGCTGGCGGCCGAGCACCCGGACTGGGTGATGCTCTACCAGTACGGCAATCCGGACAACGCGGGCGCGCACTACGCCACCACGGGCCCCGAGATCCTCGCCGACCTGCCGTCGGTCACCCACTTCGTGGCCGGTCTCGGCACCACGGGGACGCTGATGGGCGCCGGGCGCTATCTGCGTGAGCACCGCCCGGACATTCAGATCGTCGCCGCCGAGCCGCGCTACGACGACCTGGTGTACGGGCTGCGCAACCTGGACGAGGGCTTCGTGCCCGAGCTGTACGACGAGTCCGTGCTCACCACCCGCTTCTCGGTCGGCTCGGCGGACGCGGTCACCCGTACCCGGGAACTCCTCGCCCAGGAGGGCATCTTCGCGGGCGTCTCCACCGGGGCGGCGCTGCACGCCGCGATCGGAGTGGGCCGCAAGGCGCTCCGCGCGGGGGAGAGCGCCGACATCGTCTTCCTCGTCGCCGACGGCGGCTGGAAGTATCTGTCGACCGGCCTGTACACCGCCGAGTCCGACGAGGCCGCCATCGAAACCGTCCAGGGCCAGCTCTGGGCCTAGCCCTTCTCCGGGGATCACCGCAAACCCAGCGTGCGGCAGACTCCCTCCCAGGTGGCGGGGTCCACTTCGCCGCAGCGGGTGCGGAGGCGGGCGAGACCGGCCTCGGCGAGGGAGTCGGGCTCCAGATAGGCGGGCCCGGCCGGGGCGTCGGCGGCCAGTACGGGCAGCGCGGAGGGCTCGCGCGTCAGCCGGGCGAGCCGGGCGCCGTCCGTCCACACCGCGAGCACCAGGAAGAGCGCTTCGCCGCCGTCCGGCAGCGTCGCCCGCCAGATCTCTCCGGGCCGGGGCGGCGGCGTCCCCTTGTCTGCCGCTGAGGCGGCCCGCAGGGCGCGCCGCGGGGGCCCCAGTCGGCCGCGGCCGTCGACCAGCGCCGCCACGAAGGCGAGCAGGACGACGCCGCCGAGGGCCAGCCACCACGAGGTGTCCATCTTCGTTCCGCCTCCGAGGCCGTCTGCCGTCGCACTGTGCGGCGTTTGCGCCGGGACCCGCCGGGGAACGACGCTACCCCGGGCTGGTGATTCCGCCCACACCGCCGCCCCATCGAGGAGTCACCCCGACCCGCGCGGCTTACGCTCGGAAGTCCCCTCGTCAACGACGCGGGGGCTTCTTCCGCAGGCCGTCAACGGAGGTTCCCGCTCCATGAAGCTCACCGTCGTCGGCTGTTCCGGATCGTTTCCGTCCACGGAATCGGCCTGTTCGAGCTATCTCGTCGAGGCCGACGGTTTCCGGTTGCTGCTGGACATGGGCAACGGCGCACTCGGTGAGCTCCAGCGTCACTGCGGTCTCTACGACCTCGATGTGATCGCGCTCAGCCATCTGCACGCCGACCACTGCATCGACATGTGCGGCTACTTCGTCGCGCGCTACTACCGCCACGAGGGCGGCCGTTGCAGCCCCATCCCGGTCTACGGGCCGCCCGGCACCGAGCAGCGGCTCACCACCGCCTACGCCGACACCCCGTCCGACTCGTCGATGAGCGAGGTCTTCGCCTTCCGTACGCTCTCGGCGGGCGGCAGCTTCGAGGCGGGCCCCTTCCGGGTGCGTACGGAGCGGGTCGACCATCCGGTGGAGGCCTACGCCTTCCGGGTCGAGCACAAGGAGAGCGGCCGGGTCGTGACGTATTCGGGTGACACCGGGCCGTGCGCGGAGCTGGAACTGGCCGCGCGGGATGCCGATCTGTTCCTGTGTGAGGCGTCTTTCACGGACGGCAAGGAGCAGATCCCCGGCCTCCACCTGAACGGCCGGGAGGCCGGGGAGGTCGCGGCGCGGGCCGGCGCGGCGCGGTTGGTGCTCACCCATGTGCCGCCGTGGACGGACCCGCAGATCAACCTTCGGGACGCCAAGGCGGTCTTCGCGGGCCCGGTCGAGATGGCCCGGCCGGGCGCGGTCTACGAGGTCTGATCCGCAGCCGCGCCGCCGTGCCGGGCCGCCGGGCCGCGACGCCGGGCCAGGCCGGTTGCCGCCGGGCTATTTGGTGAGGTCCTCGACTTCCTCGTCCGGCTCGCGGCCCGGGGTCTTGATGTCCAGCCTGACGATCAGGAAGCGGAAGATCCCGTAGTAGACCGCTGCGAAGCACAGCCCGATGGGGACGATCATCCAGGGTTTCTCGGCCAGGCTCCAGTTGATGGCGTAGTCGATGAACCCGGCGGAGAAGCTGAAGCCGTCGTGCACCCCGAGCGACCAGGTCACCGCCATCGAGACGGCGGTGAGCACCGCGTGCACCACGTACAGCACCGGCGCGATGAACATGAAGGTGAACTCGATCGGTTCGGTGATGCCGGTCACGAACGAGGTCAGCGCCAGCGAGACCATCATGCCGGTCACGGCCTTGCGGCGGTGCGGCTTGGCGCAGTGGGCGATGGCGAGCGCGGCGGCGGGCAGCCCGAACATCATGATCGGGAAGAAGCCGGACATGAACTGCCCGGCGCTCGGGTCGCCGGCGAAGAAGCGGGCGATGTCGCCGTGCACCACGTCCCCGGAGGCGTCCTTGAAGTCACCGAGCTGGAACCAGGCCACGGTGTTGAGGAACTGGTGCATGCCGACGGGGATCAGCGCCCGGTTGATCAGGCCGAAGATGCCGGCCCCGGTGGCGCCCAGCCCCGTCATCCACTCGCCGAACGAGGTGATCGCGTCCCCGACCGGGCCCCAGATCAGGGTGAAGGCCACGCCGACGACGAGTCCGATGAACGCCATGAGGATCGGCACCAGCCGGCGGCCGTTGAAGAAGCCGAGCCAGTCCACCAGCTTGGTGCGATGGAAGCGCTGCCAGACGACGGCGGAGATCAGCCCCATCAGGACACCGCCGAGGACGCCGGGGTCGTGGTAGACGGCGGGGGTGTCCTCGCCCGCCTTGACCTGGGCCTCGTGCACCGGGAACGCCTCCAGGACGTTCTTGTAGACGAGGAAGCCGACGAGCGCGGCCAGCGCCGTCGAGCCGTCGGACTTCTTGGCGAAGCCGATGGCCACGCCGATGCAGAACAGCAGCGGCAGGTTGTCGAAGATGGCGCCGCCCGCGCCGGCGAAGGCGGCCGCGATGTCGTGCCACTTCAGCCCCTCGTCACCGAAGACATCGGGCTGGCCGAGCCGGTTGAGGATGCCGGCCGCGGGCAGGACGGCGATGGGAAGCTGCAGGCTGCGGCCGACTTTCTGCAGCCCTTGGAACAGTCCGGAGCCCCGCTTCTTCGCGGGAGCAGCGGTGTCCGTGCTCATGGGTCTTCCTCCGGGTGGAGCGGGCGCGGCACAGGGAGGAGGCAGCCCGCTGGTGGTCTAGTCCACATGTGGTTTAGACCATTAGTAGCACGGCTGCGGCGGGGCGCGGAACGGTCGCTTCCGGGTGATCTGGGTAACGGGCGCGTCGGCTAACGCGTCACCTCGTCCTCGATCTCCTCGGCGACCTCCTCGGGCTCCCGGCCCGGGGTCTTCAGATCGAACTTGGCGATCACGACGCGGAAGAGCACGTAGTAGACGGCGGCGAAGCACAGCCCGATCGGCACGATCAGCCACGGTTTGGTGGCCAGGCTCCAGTTGATGACGTAGTCGATCAGCCCCGCCGAGAAGCTGAAGCCGTCGTGCACCCCCAGCGCCCAGGTGAGGGCCATCGAGACGCCGGTCAGCAGGACGTGGATGACGTACAGCACCGGGGCGACGAACAGGAACGAGAACTCGATCGGCTCGGTCACCCCCGTCACGAACGAGGTCAGCGCCGTCGAGAGCATCAGACCGCCGACCACCTTGCGCCGCTCGGGACGGGCCGCGTGCGTGATCGCCAGCGCGGCGGCGGGCAGCGCGAACATCATGATCGGGAAGAACCCGGAGAGGAACTGCCCGGCGCTCGGGTCGCCGGCCAGGAAGCGGTTGATGTCGCCGTGCACGATCTCGCCGTCGGGCTTCTTGTAGCTTCCGAACTGGAACCACATGAACGTGTTCAGGAACTGGTGCATACCGATCGGGATCAGCGCCCGGTTGGCGACGCCGAAGATGCCGGCACCCCAGGCGCCCAGGTCCGTCATCCACTTCGAGAAGCTGGTCAGGCCGTCCCCGATCGGCGGCCACACCCACTGGCACAGCACCGCGAAGAACAGCGCGACGAACGCCATGATGATCGGTACCAGGCGGCGCCCGTTGAAGAAGCCGAGCCAGTCCACCAGCTTGACCCGGTGGAACCGCTGCCAGAACCAGGCCGTCAGCAGCCCGACGACGATGCCGCCGAAGACGCCCGGGTTCTGGAAGGACGCGGCGCCGGCGGCTGTGCTGTCCTTGGCCAGACAGGTGCCCAGCTCGGCATCGAACGTGGTGCCTGACGGGCAGTCGGGGAACTGCTGCAGGATGTTGTAGTAGACGAGGAACCCCGCGACGGCGGCCAGCGCGGTGGAGCCGTCCGCCTTCTTGGCCATGCCGATGGCCACGCCCACGCAGAACAGCAGCGGCAGCCCGAGCGCCGAGTCCAGCAGCGCGCCACCGGCGCCCAGGAAGACCTTGGCGACGTCCGTCCAGCCCAGCCCCTCGTCGCCGAAGATGTCGGGCTGGCCGAGCCGGTTGAGGATGCCGGCGGCCGGGAGCACCGCGATGGGCAGCTGGAGGCTGCGGCCCATCTTCTGCAGACCCTGGAAGAAGACGGAGCCCCACTTCCGCCCCGGCCCGGCTGCGGCGTTGGCGCTCACGAGCCTCCTCCTGACTGCGGCTGACGCATAATGGTGTAGACCACTAGTGGCGGCGTCCGTGGACGTCGTCACCGTCATCATTCGGCAGACGGCGCACCGGCGCTCGCAGAGCTGGGCTGATCGTGGGCTAACGTGACAAACCCGTCCGTCAACACAGGAGAAGGACATGGCCAGCAAGGCTGAGAAGATCGTCGCCGGGCTCGGCGGGCTCGACAACATCGAAGAGGTCGAGGGCTGCATCACCCGTCTGCGCACCGAGGTCAACGACGCCTCCCTCGTCGACGAGGCGGCGCTCAAGGCCGCCGGAGCGCACGGCGTCGTCAAGATGGGCTCCGCGATCCAGGTCGTCATCGGCACCGACGCCGACCCCATCGCCGCGGAGATCGAAGACATGATGTAACGGCTTCCCCGGCATGGGGGCGCCCCGAAGGGGCGCGGGGAACTGCGCGAGGAAGTCAACACACCCGCAGCCTGCAACGCGCAGCAACGGGCACCCCCTTCTCAGCACAGCGGCAGGCAGAGAGGGAGCCCCCTCTCATTCGGCTGAGCCACCCGGCCAGGGATACGCTCGCACGCATGTCACGTATCGACGGCCGTACGGCCGAGGAGCTGCGACCCGTCACCATCGAGCGCGGATGGAGCAAGCACGCGGAGGGCTCCGTCCTCGTCTCCTTCGGCGACACCCGGGTGCTGTGCACCGCCAGCCTGACCGAGGGCGTGCCCCGCTGGCGCAAGGGCAGCGGCGAGGGCTGGGTCACCGCCGAGTACGCCATGCTGCCCCGCGCCACCAACACCCGCGGGGACCGGGAGTCCGTGCGCGGCCGGATCGGCGGCCGCACCCACGAGATCTCCCGGCTCGTAGGGCGCTCGCTGCGCGCCGTTGTCGACCACAAGGCGCTCGGCGAGAACACCATCGTGATCGACTGCGATGTGCTCCAGGCCGACGGCGGCACCCGCACGGCGGCGATCACCGGCGCCTACGTCGCGCTGGCCGACGCCGTCGCCTGGGCGCAGGACCGCAAGCTCGTCAAGGCCAAGTCCCAGCCGCTGACCGGCACCGTCTCGGCGGTCAGCGTGGGCATCATCGACGGCGTGCCGATGCTGGACCTGCGGTACGAGGAGGATGTGCGCGCCGAGACCGACATGAATGTGGTCTGCACCGGTGACGGACGCTTCGTCGAGGTGCAGGGCACGGCCGAGGGCGCGCCCTTCGCACGCGAGGAGCTCGACGGGCTGCTCGACCTCGCCGTCGCGGGCTGCGCGCAGCTCGACGGCCACCAGCGCACGGCACTGGGGCGCTGAGCCGGCGACGGTTGGCCGGAAAATCGGGCGCCCCGGGGAACTTTGCCCTCGCTTTACGCGTCTGACGGGGTGCGGGCCGCACGTGTCGAACCGTGCGGCCCGACCAGTCTTGTGGAGGGGGACGTGCAGGTGTCACTCAGCCAGGTGTCACGGAGAAGGGCCGGCACCGCGGCGGCAGCCGCGGCGGCCGTCGCACTGGTGGTGCCGGTGCTGGCGGGCTGCTCGGCCGTGGACCGGGCGCTGGACTGCGCCGGCACGGCCTCGGCCGTCGCCCGGTCCGTCGACGACCTCCAGCAGGCGGTCTCCGACGCGGGTGAGGACCCGACCCGCGCCGACCAGGCGCTGGACCGGATAGACAAGAACCTCTCCAAGATCGACAAGGAGACGGACGACGGGGATGTCGGCAAGTCCGTCTCCCGGCTCCGCGAGGCGGTCGACAGCGTACGCAGCGATGTGGAGGCGGGCCGCACGCCGAGCACCAAGCCGGTCGTGGCGGCGGCGGACGAGCTGACGAAGGTCTGCACCCCGGGCTGAGGCCGCACCCCGGGCTGAGGGCCCGGCGCACGCCGCCCGCTGCCGGGCGTGATACTGGGGAGCCATGAGCATCCAGCGGCTGATCCTGGCCACCCGCAACGCCCACAAGGTCACCGAGCTGAAGGCGATCCTCGCCGACGCGGGCCTCGAGTTGGACCTGGTGGGCGCCGACGCCTACCCCGAGGTGCCGGACGTCAAGGAGACGGGGGTGACGTTCGCGGAGAACGCCCTCCTCAAGGCACACGCCCTCGCGCGGGCCACCTCGCTGCCCGCCGTCGCCGACGACTCCGGGCTGTGTGTGGACGTGCTCGGCGGTGCGCCCGGTATCTTCTCGGCCCGCTGGGCGGGCCGGCACGGGGACGACAGCGCCAATCTGGAGCTGCTGCTCGCCCAGCTGGCCGACATCGACTCGGCGCACCGGGGGGCGCACTTCGAATGCGCCGCTGCGCTGGCCCTGCCCGACGGCACCGAACGGGTCGTCAGCGGGCGGCTGCGCGGCACCCTGCGGTACGCCCCCGTCGGTGACGGGGGCTTCGGCTACGACCCGATCCTCCAGCCCGAGGGCGAGACCAGGACGTGCGCCGAGCTCAGTCCCGCGGAGAAGAACGCGATCAGCCACCGGGGCAAGGCGTTCCGCGCGCTGGTGCCCGCCGTGCGGGAGTTGATCCGCTGAGGGGGTGCCCCTTGTGATGCGTTGCGGGGTGCGGGGCCGATGTGGCTTGGCGCGCAGTTCCCCGCGCCCCTTCGGGGCACCACCGTGCGCGAGGGGGGACTCGAACCCCCACGTCCGAAGACACCGGCACCTAAAGCCGTCCCGTCTACCAATTCCGGCACTCGCGCGCGGACGTATCGTACTGCGCCCGCCTGCCCGGGCGCCGGGCCGGGGCGGGTCAGAAGGTCGGCTGGTTCGTCTCGGCGCGGGCCATGGCGCGCGCCTCCTCGTGGGTGCTGACCGAGGGCGGGGAGCCCGCCAGCGGCTGCTGGGCCGTCTCCTTCATGAAGGCCACCGCGACGATGCCGAGCACGGCCGCGCCCGAGGCGTAGTAGGCGGGGGCCAGATTGTCGCCGGTGACGTCGACCAGATAGGTCATCACGCCGGGCGCGGTGCCGCCGAAGACCGCCGTCGCCACGTTGTAGCCGATGGACAGTGAGCCGTAGCGCACATCGGTGGGGAAGAGCGCGGGCAGCGTCGCCGACATCGTCCCCAGCAGGCACACCAGACAGGCGCCGAGCCCCAGCAGCCCGATCAGTACCGCGACGAAGCTGCCCCGCTGGAAGAGCGCGAAGGCGGGGATCGTCAGCAGGAGGAAGCCGACCATGCCGGTCATCAGCACGGGCTTGCGGCCGAACCGGTCGTTGAGGCGGCCGACCCGCTGGATCACCGTGGCCATCGCCACCATCGCGATGATGGCAGCGACCAGCTCCATCGAGTTCTCGTACCCGAGGGCGTCGGTCAGATAGGCGGGCATGTACGACAGGAGCATGTAGTCGGTGACGTTGTAGGCGGCCACCAGGCCGACGCACAGCAGCAGCGTGCGCCACTGCTGGGCGAAGATCGACCTGAGCTCCTTCTGGGGCACGTTCTCCGACAGCTTCGGCTCGTTCGCCTCGGCGGGGCCCGCCTCGGGGGAGTGGGACAGCTGCGCCGCCCGCTTCTGGAAGGCCGGGGTCTCGTCCAGCCGCATCCGCAGATACAGACCGACGACCCCGATGGGCCCGCCGACCAGGAAGGGGATGCGCCAGCCCCAGCTCAGCATCGTGTCGTCGCCCAGCACGGTGTTCAGCACCAGCACCAGTGCGGCGGCACCGGTGTACCCGGCGAGGGTGCCCAGCTCCAGGAAGCTGCCGAAGAAGCCGCGCCGCTTGTCGGGCGCGTACTCCGCGATGAAGGTGGCGGCCCCGCCGTACTCGCCGCCGGTGGAGAAGCCCTGCACCAGGCGGCACACCAGGAGCAGGACCGGTGAGACCAGCCCGATGGAGCTGTAGGAGGGGATCAGGCCGATGCAGAAGGTGCCGGCCGCCATCAGCACCATCGTCAGCGCCAGCACCTTCTTGCGCCCGATGCGGTCGCCGAGCGGGCCGAAGAACAGCCCGCCCAGCGGCCGCACCAGAAAGGAGGCCGCGAAGGCGGTGAAGGAGGCCAGCAGTTGGGTGCTGCCGCCGGGGAAGAAGACCTTGCCGATGGTGACCGCGAGATAGGCGTAGATCCCGAAGTCGAACCACTCCATGGCGTTGCCGACAGCGGCGGCCTTGGTGGCGCGCTTGACCGTCGCCTCGTCCGTCACCGTGATGTCGCTACGGCGAACCCTCGGCTTCCGACGGCGTCCGACGGCACGGAAGAGATGCCGGTGCCGCTTGAGGGCAGCCGGGTCCCGGGGCTGATCCTCGTGGTCCATTCCCCATGGGTACCACCACTCCCACCTCGCCATACGCACCCCCACCGGGCGCCGGTCCCGGGAGCGGGACGATCACTCCGAAGCCAGCCCCAGGTCCTTGATCAGCTTGGCGACGTGCCCGGTGGCCTTCACGTTGTACAGCGCACGCTCCACCTTGCCGTCCTCGTCCACGACGACCGTGGAGCGGATGACACCGGTGACGGTCTTGCCGTACAGCTTCTTCTCGCCGAAGGCGCCGTACGCCTCCATCGTCTCCTTGCCCGGGTCGCCCACCAGCGTGACCTTCAGCGACTCCTTCTCACGGAACTTCGCCAGCTTCTCCGGCTTGTCCGGGGAGACGCCGATGACGTCGTAGCCCTGGCCCGCCAGCAGCTGGAGGTTGTCCGTGAAGTCGCAGGCCTGCTTGGTGCACCCGGGGGTGAGCGCCGCCGGGTAGAAGTAGACGATCACCTTCCGGCCCCGGTGGGCGGAGAGCGAGACCTCCTTGCCGTCCGCGTCGGGCAGCGTGAAGTCCGGCGCTGTGTCGCCGGGCTCAAGGCGTGGGCTCATCGGGGCTCCTTCGAATCCTGTGCGTTTTCTGCGCCGGCAGCCGCGGTACCCACCGGTAATGCTGTACTGGTGCCCAGTGGATCCGTCAGTGGCTGACTCGTCCGCGACGGCGGCGGGCCGACCCTGCCCGAGCGTAGCCAAAGGCCGCCGATCCGGGGTGCCATGGGGCGGCGGCACCGGCGAGCTGACAGGATGGCCGCTGACACACGGTAGGACGCAGGACTGACAGCGACGGAGGCAGCTCGGTGCCGGAAGCCAGGACCCCCGCGGACATCGAGGCGGACATCATCCGCAGGCGGCAGGATCTCGCCGCCGCGCTGGACGAGATCGCCGTACGCGTTCATCCGAAGACCATCGTCGGGGACGCCAAGGCGAGGGCGGCCGCCGCTGTGGACCGCACCGCCGGGCGCGCCTACATCGTCGCCAACCGCGCGGTCTCCGATGTGCGGGCCCAGTTCGTCAGCGAGGACGGCGCCCCCCGCCTGGAGCGGCTGGTGCCCGCGGCCGTGGTGGCCGTCGCGCTGGTGGGCGGCGTGCTGGCCCTCTCCTCGCGGCGCAGGCCGGCCGGCCGTGGCCGGGCTCGCCGCCGCCGGCACTGAGGCGCTGAGATACGGTCTTCCGGTGAGCCCAAAGACCCCTGCTTCCGCACACGATGACAAACTGCCGATCCGCATGCTGCACGACCGCGTGCTCGTGAGGACCGACAACAGCGAGGGCGAGCGCCGCTCCTCCGGCGGCATCGTGATCCCCGCCACGGCGGCCGTAGGACGCAAGCTGGACTGGGCGGAGGTCGTCGCCGTCGGCCAGAACGTACGTACGGTCGAGCCCGGGGACCGCGTGCTGTACGACCCGGAGGACCGCGCCGAGGTCGAGGTGCGCGGTATCGCCTACGTCCTGATGCGTGAGCGCGATCTGCACGCGGTCGCGGCCGAACGCCTCCAGGGCAGCGACGACTCCACCGGCCTGTATCTGTAGCCCGTACCCGTAGCGGACCCGCACCCGTAGCGCGAATCGCGAAACGCCCCCTCTTCCCGCCTCGCGGTGGGAAGAGGGGGCGCCGTCATTCAGGGGCCCCGCGAGGGAGGGGCCGCGTCAGGTGCCGGGGCCGCCGCCGGGAGTACCGCCGGGATCACCGCCGGTACTGCTGTCGCCGCCGCCGGGGTCGCCGCCCGGGTCACCCCCTGGGTCGCCGCCGTCGACGCCGCCGATCTCGGGGATGCTCGGCCCGGTGCTGGTCGGCGGTGCGCTGGTCGGCGGTGCGGGGGACGAGGGCTGGTCGCTGGGCTCCTGGGACTGCGACGGCTCGTCGCTCGGCTCGTCGGACGGCGGCTCGGAGGTCGGGCCCGAGCTGGACGGCGGCTGGCTGCCGGGGATGTTGCCGGCGCCCGCCGTGTCCAGGTCGAAGTCCTTGACCGGGCGGCCCTCCAGCGCCTTCTTGGTGTAGGCGGCCCAGATCTGTGTCGGATAGCCGCCGCCGTTGACGCGCGGCTGGCCGCCGGCGCCGTACAGCGGCTCCTGAACGGCCGTCTTCGGGTGCTGGCCCATCACCGCGATGACGGTGGACAGGTCCGGGGTGTAGCCGGCGAACCAGGCGGCCTTGTCCTCCTCGGCGGTGCCGGTCTTGCCTGCCGCCGGGCGGCCCGCCGCCTGCGCCGCCGTGCCGGTGCCGCCCTGGACGACGCCGCGCATCGTGGCCGTCGTGGCGTCGGCCGCGGCCCGCGGTACGGCCTGCTTGGGATCGTGGTCGGGCAGGTTGACGACCTCACTGCCGCGGGTGGCCTTCTGCACCATGCTGTAGTGGCCGTGCTTGCCGTGGTTGGCGAGCGTCGCGTACGCCTCGGCCATGTCCAGCGGCGAGGCCGTGGTCACACCGAGCGCGATGGAGCCGTTCTCGGCGAAGTTGGGCACCTCCCGGGGGATGCCCAGATCGATCGCGGTCTCCTTGACCTTCTTGGGGCCCACATCGATGCCCATCTGGGCGAAGACGCTGTTGACCGACTTGTCCATGGCCTCGGAGACGGGGATCTTCCCGTAGGAGTGGTGGTCCTCGTTGGCCGGCGCGTAGCCGGTGCCCTGGCCGTTGCTGACCACCTCGCGCTTGTTGGTGCCGTCGTAGACGGTGTTCGCGCGGATGGGCCGGCCGTCCTGGGTGGTGGACTTGTGCTGGATGGCAGCGGTGAACAGGAACGGCTTGAACGTGGAGCCGACCTGGTAGTCGCGGCGGGTCGCGTTGTTCGTGTACTGCTTGGTGAAGCCGATGCCGCCGTACATCGCGACGACCTTGCCGGTCTTCGGGTCCACCGAGGCGCCGCCCGCGCGCACGTACCTGTCCACCTTGCGGTTCTTCTTGTCCAGCTTCGACATCAGCTTGTCGTTGACCGCGTCGCGCATGGCCTTCTGCTTCTTCGGCTGGAACGTGGTGGTGATCCGGAAGCCGCCGGCCGCGAGCCGCTGCTCGTCGATGATCTTGTTGTTGATCAGGTAGTTCCTGACCGCCCAGACCAGATAGCCGCGCTCACCCGACATGTTCCGCGGCGGCTTGACCCGGCCCGGCTCGGGGAACTTCATGTCCGCGCGCTTGCTCTTGCTCAGCCAGCCCTTCTCGACCATGCCGTCCAGCACATAGTTCCAGCGGGCGAGGGCGCGCTCCTTGTTCTCCGGGTGGGCGCGGGTGTCGTAGGCGTTGGGCGAATTGACCAGCGCCGCCAGATAGGCGCCCTCGGCCGGGGTCAGCTTGCTGACGTCCTTGTTGTAGTAGGCGTGCGCCGCCGACTGGATGCCGTAGGCGTTGCGGCCGAAGTAGCTGGTGTTGAGGTAGCCCTGCAGGATGTCGTCCTTGCTGACCTCGTTGTCCAGCTTCAGCGCGATGAAGAACTCCTTCGCCTTGCGAGTGACCGTCTGGTCCTGGCTCAGGTAGTAGTTCTTCACGTACTGCTGGGTGATCGTGGAGCCGGACTGCCGCTCGCCGCCGGTGAGCATGTTCCAGCCGGCGCGTGCCATCGCCTGCGGATCGACAGCGGACTCGTTGTAGAAGTCGCGGTCCTCGGCGGCCAGCACCGCGTGCTGCGTGGCCTTCGGCACCTGGTCGAGGGTGATGTTCTCCCGGTTGATGTCGCCGTCCCTGGCGATCTGGCTGCCGTCCGCGTACAGATAGACATTGGTCTGCGCGGCTGCGGCCTTGTTCGGAGGCGGGATGCTCACCAGCAGATAGCCGGTGACCAGCGCACCGGAGACCAGCAGCACGATCAGCAGGACGCCGCCCAGCACCATCCGCCAGGTGGGCAGCAGTCTGCGCCAGCCGGTCCGGCGGCGCTTCTGCTTCTTCATCGCCTTCTTGGCCTTCTTGGCGGCCTTCGGGTCCTGGGGGCCCTGGGCGTCGTCCGCGGCGGAAGTGTGCTCCATGAGGCTGCCGCTCTCCTCGGATGGGGGGCTGCCCTGCGCCGGGCCCTGCCCCACCGGCATGGCGGCCGTCGCGGCCGGTCCCTCGGGTGGTGGCGGAGCGGGCTGCGGGGGCGGGGTGGGCTCCGTCGGCGGGGCGGTCCGCCCGGGCGCCGGTATCGGACCCCCGCCCGACGTGGGGGAGCCGCCGCCCGGGGCGCCGGGGCCCTTGTCGGGGGTGCCGGGGCCCTCGTCCGGGTTGCCCGTGCCGCCTGCCGGCCGCTGGGCGTCACGTCTCGCGGCGGCCTCGTCCGCGTCCCCGGGGCGCTGCCCGGCACTCTCCGCGGGCTCCGCGGGTTCCTGGGAAGCCGCTGTCTCCTCGGGAGCCGCGGCGCTCTCCTCGGGAGCCGCGGCGCTCTTGTCGGCGGCTCCGCTGCTCTCGTCGGCGGACGCGCTGCTCTTCTCAGGGGCCCCCGCGCCCTTCCCCGCGCCCTCGGCGGGCTGCCGTGCGGGGGTCTCTTCTGGCGGGCCGTCCGACTCCGGCTCCCGGCCTTCGGCGTCGCTGTTCGGCTCGTCACTCATGTCTGCAGGGACTCCTCGTCCAATGGCGGGCGATGCTGGTACGCCCCGTAGAACACTGTCGCACCCTCCGCTTGGGAGACCGCCCTCGGGGCCGTAGCCCGGCCCGGTGGATATTCGATGGTCGCCCACCCGGCCCGTGAGCTAGGCTCCCTGGCTTCGCTCGCGCACGGTGCTCGCACGGAAGTGCTACTGGGAAGACGGTAGAGGGGCTCGAAAGGATGCATCTGCTCCGTCTCAATTTCGCCGTAGCCCTCAGCGGCTTCCGGCGCTACGCCACCTACCGCGTCGCCACGGCGGCCGGCGTGTTCACCAACACCGTCTTCGGCTTCATTCTCGCCTATACCTTCATCGCCCTCTGGCACACCCGTCCCCACCTGGGCGGATACGACCAGAGCCAGGCGCTGACCTTCGTCTGGACCGGGCAGGCGCTGCTGGCCGCCGCCGCACTGATGGGCGGTGGTTTCCAGGACGAATTCCATGAACGGATCAGAAACGGCGATGTCGCCATAGACCTCTACCGGCCGATCGACCTCCAGCTGTGGTGGCTCGCCTCCGACCTGGGACGGGCCGCCTTCCAGCTGCTGGGCCGCGGTGTGGTGCCGCTGGCCGTCGGCGCCCTCGCCTTCGACCTGGCACTGCCCGCCTCCCCGCTGCGGTGGCTGCTGTTCCTGCCGTCCGTCCTGCTGGCCGTCGTGGTCAGCTTCGCGCTGCGCTACCTCTTCGCACTGTGCGGTTTCTGGCTGCTGGACGCGACAGGGCTCAACGCCCTCTCCTCCCTGCTGAGCCTCTTCTTCTCCGGGATGGTGCTGCCGCTGACCGTCTTCCCCGGCGCCCTCGGCGAGGTGGCGCGGCTGCTGCCGTGGTCGGCGACGCTCCAGGTGCCCGCCGACGTGCTGATGGGCACCCAGCCCGGCTCAGCCGCGGCGGGGCTCGCCTTCCAGGCGGGGTGGGCGCTGGTGCTGCTGACCGCCGGGCGGCTGCTGCAGACCGTCGCGACCCGCAAGGTGGTGGTCCAGGGTGGCTGACCGAGAGCCGCGCTCCCCGAGTCCCGGCCCGGGCGGCCGCCTCGGCGCGCTGCTGGACGACGTGGTCTGGGGGCTGCGGGCCTACGGCTTCATCGCGGCGATGTGGGTGCGCTCGACGATGGCGTACCGCACCTCCTTCCTGATCATGCTGGCGGCCAACTTCGCGATGAGCTCCCTCGACTTCGCCGCCATCATGATCATGTTCGCGCAGGTGGACACGCTGGGCGGCTTCGCACTGCCCGAGGTCGCCTTCCTCTACGGCACCTCCTGCGTCGCCTTCGGCCTGTCCGACCTGCTGCTGGGCACGGCCGAGCGGGTCGGGCGCCGGGTGCGCGACGGCACCATGGACGTGCTGCTGACCCGTCCGGTGCCCGTGCTCAGCCAGCTGGCTGCCGACCGCTTCGCGCTGCGCAGGCTGGGCCGGGTCATCCAGGGCTCGCTGGTGCTGGGCTGGTCCCTGACCCGGCTGGAGGTGGACTGGACGCCGGGCCGCGTCGCACTGCTCGCCTCCATGGTGCTGTGCGGCGCCGCCATCTTCGGCTGTGTGTTCGTCGTCGGCGGTGCCTTCCAGTTCTGGGCGCAGGACGCCTCCGAGGTGCAGAACGCGTTCACCTACGGCGGGACGACGCTGCTGCAGTACCCGCCCACCGTCTTCGGCAAGGAACTGGTGCGCGGGGTGACGTTCGTGGTGCCGCTGGCCTTCGTCAACTGGCTGCCGGCCCTGCGGGTGCTGGGCCGGGACGATCCACTGGGCCTGCCGGACTGGCTCGACCTCGCCGCCCCCGGCGTGGCCCTGCTGTGCTGCGCGGTGACGGGTCTGGTGTGGCGGGCGGGGCTGCGCGCGTACCGGAGCACGGGAAGCTGAACGGAAGAGAGGACGGACAAGCCGTGGACGACGCGGACGGCGCCTTCATCGACGTACGGGACCTGACCAAGACCTTCACGGTGCGCCGCCGGAGCGGCCTGCTGCGCCGGACGGCCACCCAGGTGCACGCCGTCGACGGCATCTCCTTCGCGCTCCGGCGCGGCGAGATGACCGGCTTCATCGGGCCCAACGGCGCCGGCAAGTCGACCACCGTCAAGATGCTCACCGGCATCCTCACCCCGACCGATGGAAGCCTGCGGGTCGCCGGAGTCGACCCCTGGCAGGAACGCACCCGGCTGGTGCGGCGCATCGGCGTCGTCTTCGGGCAGCGCACCACCCTGTGGTGGGACCTGCCGCTGCGCGACTCCTACGGGCTGGTCCGCCGGATGTACCGCATCCCGCGGGCCCGGTTCGAGGAGAACCTGGCGCGCTGCGTGGAACTGCTGGAGCTGGGGGACCTGCTGGATGTGCCGGTACGGCAGCTCTCGCTGGGGCAGCGGATGCGCGGCGACATCACCGCGGCGCTGCTGCACGACCCCGATGTGCTCTACCTGGACGAGCCGACGATCGGCCTGGACGTCGTCAGCAAGGCCAGGGTCCGGCAGTTCCTGCTCACCCTCAACGCCGAGCGGGGCACCACCGTGCTGCTGACCACCCACGACCTGAGCGACATCGAGCAGCTGTGCGAGCGGGTGGTGGTCATCGACCACGGCCGGCTGATGTACGACGGGCCGCTGGTGGGCCTGCACGAGGTGGGCCGGGGCGAGCGCACCCTGGTGGTGGACCTGGAGCGCGAGCTGCCGCCCATAGAGGGCATTCCCGGCGCCCGCACGGTCCGCACCGAAGGCCCCCGGCAGTGGCTGGCCTTCCCTGCCTCCGCGAGCGCCGCTCCGCTGGTCTCCCGACTGGCGGCGGAGTACCCCCTGGTGGACCTGTCCATCCGGGAGCCGGACATCGAGGACGTCATCGCCCGGATGTACGCGGGTTGAGGCGGCCGCCCCGTCAGGGGCGCGGGGAACTGAACTGCGAACTCAGAGCTTCGCCGGGCGCGCGCCCTTCAGCGTTTTGAGGTCCAGCGCCTGGGCCATCGCCCGGTACCCGTTGTCGCTCGGGTGCAGATGGTCCCCCGAGTCGTACGCCGCGCGCAGCCGCTGCGGGTGCGCCGGATCGCGCAGGGCCGCGTCGAAGTCGACCACGTCGTCGTACACCTTCCCCTTGCGGATCTCGGCGTTGACGGCCTGTCGGATGGCCTCCATCCGGGGGGTGTACCCACGGTGCCCGCCGAACGGGGTGAGCGTGCCGCCGACGACGCGCAGCCCCCGGCTGTGCGCCTGGCGCACGAGGTCCCGCAGCCCGTTGACGATCTTGCGCGGATCGCGCTGCCGGGGCGGCTTGATGATGTCGTTGAGGCCCATCTCGACGACGACCACCTTGACGCCCGTACGCGAGAGCACGTCCCGGCTCATCCGGGTCAGCGCGCTCGGCCCGTTGTTGGGTGAGTACTTGCTGCCGTCGACCAGGACCCGGTTGCCGCTGATACCGGAGTTGAGGACGCTCAGCCGGGGCGCGTCGCGTTCGGTGCGCAGCCGCTCGGCAAGGAAGTCGGTCCAGCGCCGGTTGGCGCCGGGGCTGGAGGTGATGCCGTCGGTGATCGAGTCGCCCAGCACCGCGACGGCACCCTGCGTCTCGGAGCTCCACACGTCGACGCCGGTGAGGTAGCGCCAGTACGGGCTCTGCTGGTTGAACGCGGTGCCCGAGGTGTCCTCGGCGCGGTCACCCGCGGCCACATAGCTGGTCTGCCGCGCGTAGGGGTGGTAGGTCACAGGCCCTGAGGGAGTGGGCGAGTAGGTGGTGACCAGCAGATCGGCGGCGTGCGGCACGTTCAGCCGGACCGCGTCGCTGGTGACCTCGCCGCCGGCCGGGATGGTGACCGAGGTCTTGTTGCCGAAGGTGAGTCGGCGCATGCTGCCGGCCGCGGCCGTGGGGTTGCTGGGGGCCGCGGCGAGGGCGACGCTCGCGTGGGTGATGGTCAGCGGGCGGTTGCCGAACAGGTTGGAGAGCTGCACCCGGGCCTGGGTGCCGCCCACCGAGGTGTGCACGACGTTCCGTATCGACATGTTCGCGAAGCCGTCCCGCGAGTGCGGTTCGGCCGCCGCGGGAGCGGCCGCCCAGGTGCCCACCCAGTTGCCCGAGGAGGCGGGCGCCGCCGAGTTGCGTGCCTGCGGTGAGTCCTCGCCCAGCCCGCTGCCCTTGTTGCCCGCTCCGATGAATATCGCGGTCGAGACGAGGACCACGATCGCCGCCACTCCGGCGAGCAGGGCATAGCCCATGTTCCTGGTCACGCGCGATGGTTCTCCTCGGGCTGCACGGAGCCCGCGGCTCCGGGTGGTCTGCGGTGCCATGATCCCACGATCGGGGCACGGCGCCCGCTGGGGGGCCGTACGCCGGCCGGGCAGTCGACGGATCGTTCCCCCGGCACCTGGTCCTTGCTGATGGCGTTTCACTGCCGCCGCTCACACAGACGCGGAAGAGCCTCGGTCCGTTCCCCTTGATGCCTTCGGAGGGAGAATGTCCCTCCCCGCGCCGTGCGCGCACCGCGCGGGGCGGGTACCCGCCGGCTCCGGAACATCCGCCGGTGTCGAGGGCGTGGCCAGGGGCGATGCAGGGGAGGGTGGAGCGGATGGAACGGACGACGGAGGGCCGGCGACCCGATGGTGAGGATGCCCACGTGAGAGCGATCACACGCGGACGGGCCGCACCCCGGCACCTTCCCGGCGCCGGGGAGGGAACGCTGCGCCGAACGGGTGCCCCGCCGGGCACCGACGCGCCCGCCGGCGGAGGGCCGCGAGGCCCGGGCGGCATCGGCGGCTTCACCCCGGCCGACGAGGAGCGGCGGCGCGGCGTACGGCGGATGAAGACGATCGCGACCGGGTCCCTGCTGCTGATGGCCACGGTCTTCGTACTGGTCAAGTGGGCGCAGCACGCGGGCGCCGGGCCCTGGACCGGCTATGTCGCGGCCGCCGCCGAGGCCGGGATGGTGGGCGCGCTCGCCGACTGGTTCGCCGTCACGGCGCTCTTCCGGCACCCGATGGGGCTGCCGATCCCGCACACGGCGATCATTCCGACCAAGAAGGACCAACTCGGCCAGAGCCTCGGTGACTTCGTCGGGGAGAACTTCCTCGCCGGTGACGTCGTACGGGAGCGGCTGCGCGCCGTCGGCATCAGCAGCCGGCTCGGCGCCTGGCTCGCCCGGCCCGAGCACGCCGACCGGGTGACGGCCGAACTGGCCACGGCGCTGCGCGGGGCGCTCACCGTGCTGCGCGACTCGGATGTCCAGGCGGTCGTCAGCGAGGCGATCACCCGCCGCGCCACCGCCAAGGAGGTGGCGCCCGGGCTCGGCACGATGCTGGAGCGGATCGTCGCGGACGGCGGTCACCGCCGGGTGGTCGATCTGGTGTGCACCCGGGCCGCCGAGTGGCTGCGCGAGCACGGCGACTCGGTCATGGGCGCGGTCGCGGGGGGTGCGCCCGGCTGGACGCCGAAGTTCGTCGACCGGAAGGTCGGCGAGCGCGTCTACCGCGAACTCCTGCGGTTCGTCACCGAGATGCGGGACATGCCCGACCACCCCGCGCGCGGCGCCGTCGACCGCTTCCTGACCGACTTCGCCGCCGACCTCCAGTCCGACCCGGACACCCGGGCCCGGGTGGAGCGGCTGAAGAACGACACCCTGGCCCGCGACGAGGTGCAGGACCTGATCGCCTCGGTGTGGGGCGCGGTACGGGCCATGCTGGTGGCCGCGGCCGAGGACGAGCGCAGCGAACTGCGGATCCGCGCCCGGGCCGCGCTGCTGTCGCTGGGAGGGCGGCTCGCCGCCGACGGGCGGCTGCGCTCGAAGGTGGACGGCTGGATCGAGGGCGCCGCGGTGTATCTGGTGACCACCTACCGGGACGAGATCACCTCGCTGATCTCGGAGACGGTCGCCGGCTGGGACGCCGAGCACACCTCCAGGAAGATCGAGGCCCATATCGGCCGGGATCTCCAGTTCATCCGGATCAACGGCACGGTCGTCGGCTCGCTGGCCGGTCTCGCGATCTACACGGTGGCCCGGCTGTTCGGGGCCTAGGTCCGGCACTGTTTTCGGCACTGATTTCGGGGCGGTCCACCACTGATTTTCGTGGCGGCTCGCCACCGATTCCGTGGCACGGAAGTTACGGTCCAGTAAGTGAACAGTGTCTTGTGGTTCTGAACACCCTCTTGGAGGATCAGCTGATTCGCCTGGGAGGGAGAGTCACGTGAAACTGCTCCGCGTCGGACCCGCGGGAGCCGAGCGCCCCGCGCTGCTGGACGAGGACGGAACCCTGCGCGACCTGTCGGGGATCGTCCCGGACATCGACCCCGACCTGCTCTCGGACGGCACAGCGCTCGACCGCGTCCGGGAGGCCGCAGCCGCCGGGACGCTGCCCGCGATGGCGGTCGACGCCCGGCCCGGGGGCCCGCGCATCGGCCCCCCGCTGGCCCGGATCGGCAAGGTCGTGTGCATCGGGCTGAACTTCCACGACCACGCGCGGGAGACCGGCGCCCCGGTTCCCGAGGAGCCCATCGTCTTCATGAAGGCGCCCGACACCGTCGTCGGCCCCGACGACACCGTGCTGATCCCGCGCGGCAGCGAGAAGACCGACTGGGAGGTCGAACTCGCCGTCGTCATCGGCCGCACCGCGCGCTATCTGCACTCGGGTGCGGAGGCGCTCGCCCATGTCGCCGGCTACACCGTCGCCAACGACGTCTCCGAACGCGCCTTCCAGATCGAGCGCGGCGGCCAATGGGACAAGGGCAAGAACTGCGAGACCTTCAACCCGCTGGGGCCCTGGCTGGTGACGGCCGACGAGGTACCGGACCCCCAGGCGCTGCGGCTGCGCCTGTGGGTGAACGGGGTACTGCGGCAGGACGGCAGCACCGCGGATCAGATCTTCCCCGTCGCCGAAGTCGTGCGCTACCTCAGCCATTTCATGACGCTGTATCCGGGTGACGTCATCTCCACGGGCACCCCCGCCGGGGTCGCCATGGGAATGCCCGAACCCAAGCCCTACTTGAGGGACGGCGATGTGGTGGAGCTGGAGATCGCGGGGCTCGGCCGCCAGCGCCAGGTCCTGAGGTCGGCGAGAGCGGCCTGACCGGCCCGGCCCCGAACAGCGACCCGAACTGAGCGGCGCACAACGGAAGTTGCGTGAGACGATGCCGTTGTCGGGGACGACGGGGACGGGGGCGGGGCCGTGACAGATCTGTTCGGGATGGGTGTGTTCGCTCTCAGCGGTGAGCTGCGCCGACTCGGCCCGTACCGGCTGCTCGGCCAGTTGGCCACCGGCGGTATGGGGGTGATCTACCTCGGGCGGCACCCTGACACGGGCCGGATCGTCGCCGTCAAGACGCTGCTGGCGCCTGGTGGGGTGACCGAAGAGGCCCGTAAGCGCTTCGGGCGTGAGACCAGACTCGCCCGCCGCGTGAGGAGCACGTACACCGCCCGGGTCATCGACTCCGACGTCGAGGCCGAGCGGCCCTGGATGGCCATGGAGTACGTACCGGCGCCCTCGCTGGAAGCACTCGTGGTGCAGAAGGGGCCGCTGGGGGACGAGGACGCGGTGCGCTGGATCGCCCCCGGCATCCTGAGGGCGCTCGCGGAGCTGCACGGCAAGGGCATCGTCCACCGGGACGTGAAGCCGCTCAACATCCTGCTGACCGCGCAAGGGCCGAAGGTCATCGACTTCGGCATCTCGCACGCCAGCGACCTCACCAGCACGAGGCTCACCCTCGGGACCATCGCCTTCGCCTCGCCGGAACAGGCCGAGGGGCAGGCCAGCACCTTCGCCTCCGACATCTACGCGCTCGGCGTCACCCTCTACTACGTGGCCTGCGGAAGGCTGCCGTACCCGGAGACCCAGGAGCCGCTGCAGCAGCTCAACCACGTGCGGCGGGCCGCGATCGATCTGGACGGCCTGCCCGCGGGCCTCACCGGAGTGGTCGGCGACTGCCTCGCGGTGCGGCCCGAGGACCGGCCGACCGCCGAGCAGCTCGTCCGGCGCTTCGCCGGGGGAAGCTCCCGGGTACTGCCGAGCGGCTGGAGGTCGCTGATCGACCAGTACGCCGAAGAAGGCAGCCGCCTCCAGCGGGCCGCCGACCAGGCGGAGGCGGAGACGGTCACCCGCAGTTGGACCTCGGACGCCCCTGGGCACACCCGGCGCGTGACCCAGGAGGGACCGTCAGGGGCGCAGCGGCGGGCAGCGGGCGCGGGCGCGGGCGCGGGCGCGGGGGCGGGGGCGGGGGCGAACGACCGGTCGGGGAGCAGCCGGCAGGGGAGCAGCCGGCCGCCGGGCCCTCGGCGCGACCAGGGTTCGGGCACCACCCCGCCGAGCGGGCCGGGCCCGGGGCCGAGCGGATCGTCGGCGGGCCGGGTCGCGGCGGGCGTCGCCGCGGCGGCGGGCGCCGTGGTCCTCGCCGCACTGCTGTTGTCCGACAGGGACGATTCCCCCAGCTCGGAGACGAACTCCCAGGTACGGCCCACCTACTCCGCCAGCCGATCCCTGCCCGACTACAACCCGAGGCCGGATTACCCCACTTCCAGGAGCTCCGACGACTCTTCCGGGAGCTCCGACGACACGGACTCGACCGACACCGGACCCGCCGAGAACGACCGGCCGGAGACCGACGGGGCCGCCCGCCCGACCGCCCGCGTTCCCGACCGGGCCCCTGCTCCGGCCCCCACCCCGCCACCGAACTACTACGGGGCCATCGCGGTGGGCCGGGACGGCAGCAACGGCAGGTCCTGGGATTACCGATCCCGGAGCGCCGCCGAGCAGGGAGCGATGTCCAGGTGCACCGGTCCCTCCTGCAAGGTCCTGGTCTCCTTCGCCAACGGCTGCGGTGCCGTGGCCTACAACCCGAACAGCAACCACTACTGGGGCGGCAGCGGCAGCACGCGGGCCGCGGCCGAGCGGTCGGCGCTGGGACGCGCGGGCGGCGGGCGCACGGTCGCCTGGGCGTGCACCCGGCGCTGACTGGTCGGGCAGCGGTACGAGAAGCGCTGGTCAGGCGCCCCGCGCAAAGGAGCGGGCCGTCTCCAGGACCTGGAGCGCCGCGGCGGCCTCGTGGGCTGTGGCCGGCGGCGGCGTACCGTCGCGCAGCGCGTCGGCGACCCCGGCGTAGAACGCGGGGTAGTCACCGTCCAGCGTGGGCACCGCCCGCAGCTCGCCGGAGGCGTCCCCGGCACCCAGGACGCCCCAGGCGTCCTCCGGCTCGACGCCCCAGGGCACGCCCTCGGCGGGACGGGCGCCCGCGCGCAGCGCGTTCTCCTGCGGGTCGAGCCCGTACTTCACATACGCGGCCGCACTGCCCAGCACCCGGAAGCGCGGCCCGAGCTGTGCCGCGGTGGCGCTCATCCACAGGTGGGAGCGGACGCCGTTCTCGTGGGTGATGGCGATGAAGGTGTCGTCGTCCGCCTCGGCGCCCGCGCGCCGTACGTCCGACTCCGCGTAGACGGAGGCGGCCGGGCCGAAGAGGGTGAGCGCCTGGTCGACCAGGTGGCTGCCCAGGTCGTAGAGGAGACCGCCCACCTCCTCCGGGTCGCCGGACTCCCGCCAGCCGCCCTTGAGCCGGGGCCGCCAGCGTTCGAACCGGGACTCGAAGCGGAGGACCTCGCCCAGCGCGTCCTGGCCGAGCAGGGAGCGCAAGGTAAGGAAGTCGTTGTCCCAGCGGCGGTTCTGGAACGGAGCCAGCAGCAGTCCGCGTGCCTCGGCTTTCGCCGCCAGCTCGCGGGCCTCGGCGGCGGTGGGCGCGAGTGGTTTGTCCACCACGACGGGCAGTCCGGCGTCCAGGGCGCGGTGGGCCAGCGGCACGTGGGTGCGGTTGGGGGTGGCGACGACCACCAGGTCGAGCCGGTCGGCGTCCGCGAACAGCTCGTCCACCGACGCGACCGTCCGCACCTCGCCGTGAGGGCCGCCGGCCTCCCGGGCGTGCTTCTGCCGTTCCGGGTCGGAGGTGACGACGGTGTCCAGTGCGAGCCCCGGTGTGGTGCTGATCAGCGGGGCGTGGAAGGCCGACCCGGCCAGGCCGTAGCCGAGCAGCCCGACGCGGAGCGGCGTGGCGGTGGTGTCCATGCGGTTCATGCCCCCACCCTCGCAAAGCCCGTCGGTGGGGGCACGCACCCGCCCGGCGTAACCCGCCCCGCGGTATGCGGTACGGCGGGGGCGGGTACCCCGGCCGCGTACCTGACGGCTGACCTGCACCGGCCGCTGCCGTTACGCTGAGCGCGGCGGCCGGTCCGTGCCTGGTTCCAGGCGCACGTCCCCGCCGGCCGGACCACCACGACCTGGCAGGAGTCCATCCGTGGCAGAGCGCAAGCCCATCGAGTCCTGGCTCACCGACATGGACGGTGTGCTGATGCACGAGGGAATCCCAGTTCCCGGCGCCGACTCGTTCATCAAGCGGCTCAAGGAGTCGGGGCGGCCGTTCCTCGTGCTCACGAACAACTCGATGTACACCCCTCGGGACCTGCACGCCCGGCTGTCCCGTATCGGACTGAACGTGCCGACGGAGAACATCTGGACCTCCGCGCTGGCCACGGCGCAGTTCCTGGACGATCAGCGCCCGGGCGGCACCGCGTACGTCATAGGGGAGGCCGGGCTGACGACGGCCCTGCACGACATCGGGTACGTCCTCTCCGACGCCGACCCCGACTACGTCGTCCTGGGCGAGACCCGCACCTACAGCTTCGAGGCACTGACCCGGGCGATCCGCCTGATCAACGACGGCGCCCGCTTCATCGCCACCAACCCCGACGAGACCGGCCCCTCGGCCGAGGGCGCGCTGCCGGCCACCGGCTCGGTCGCCGCGCTGATCACCAAGGCGACGGGTCAGCACCCCTATTTCGTGGGCAAGCCCAATCCGCTGATGATGCGCGCCGGGCTGAACGCGATCGGCGCGCACTCGGAGACCAGCGCCATGATCGGGGACCGGATGGACACCGACGTCCGCGCGGGCATGGAGGCAGGGCTGGAGACCTTCCTGGTGCTGACGGGGCTGACCCGGCCCGACGAGGTGGAGCGGTACCCCTACCGCCCCTCCAGCGTCGTCGACTCGATCGCGGACCTCGTCGACCGGGTCTGAGCGCGGACCGTCTCCGTACGGGCCGTGCCGAGCCGCCGTACGGAGTAAGCGGCCTCTCGTGCGGATGCGAGGCGGAGCCGGCTGACGGACTGTCGGAGCATCGGACCGATGCCCGGAGGCCGCCGCATGCCGCACGCCCTCGATCGCACTCCGCGGCTCCGCAGCCGCAGCCGGAGAAGCGCATGGCAGCCGGCTGTCGCGGTGGTGTGGGTGCTGCTGATGGTCGCGCTGTGGCTGTGGGGCCGCGGCCCCTCGGGCTCCGGCGGCGCGGAGGACGGGCCGGTCCTGGGCGATGTCTCACGGGCGGGCAGTCTCGCGAGGGAGCGGCTCACCCCCGAGGCGGGGCCCACAGCACCGGATGCCAAGCCCACGGGCCGGAGCGCCCACCGCGCTGCCGGGCCGGTGGACGGTGAGCCGGTGCGGCTGGCCGGTGTCCGGGTCCGGCTGCGTACCGTTCAGGCGCGGGACGGCTCGGTGCTGGTGGCCACAGCCAGGAACCGCCCGGCCGTCCGGGCCCTGAGCGCACTGGAGGAGGGCGCCCGGGTCACCGTACGGCGGGCGGACGGGACGGCAGCGCGCCACCGCGTGCTCGGCACCCGCCGCAACGGCTCGGGCGCCACCGCGACCGCACGGGTCACGATGGCGCCCTGAGCCGGAAGGCCGGTGAGACGGCAGGACCGGACCGCGCGGCAGGCGGGGGAGCGCCCGCGCCTCAGGCCGCGGTCTGCCGCGCGACGGGCTTCTCGCCGTCGGCCCGCCGCTGCCCGCGCAGGGCCGGAGCCGCGAACGCGACACCCAGCACGGCCCACAGGACCACATGGCCGCCCAGCGAGAGCACCCGGAAGTCCCACAGCAAGGTGGCGGACACCGGCACGGCGTCCGGGTTGTCAGGGAGCAGGAAGAGCGCCGCCAGGGTGGCGACGACGGCCGCCGCTGCGCCCAACTGGCGTACCGGCAGCCCGTGCCCGGCCTGCCCGAGCCGCTGGTGCACCTGGTGCGCCAGCACCATTCCCAGTACACCGATGACCAGTGCGGCCACCCACAGTCCCTGCCGCTCGGCGACGGTGCCGCCGTCGCCGACACCTGGCGGGTTGGCCGGGTAGCGCAGCGCGGGGAGCAGGGACAGCGCGAGGAAGCCCGCACCGGCCAGACCCATGGCGCGCTGCCATGCGCGGCCGTCGTCCCGGGGCGCAGAGCGGTGCACCAGGGCGTGGGCGAGCGTGAAGAACACCCCGAGCGCGAGACCGGCCACCACGGCGGTGACCACCAGCCCGAGGTGCTGGGTGCCCCGGCTGAAGAGCTCCTCGGCCTCGGCGGCGTGGCTGTGCCCCGAGTGCCCGGAGTGGGTGTGCGCGGCGGTCTCGGCCGCCGCGCGTTTCTCCTCCAGCCGGATGGCCCGGTCCATCAGCGGCTCGGCGAGCAGCAGGGAGAACAGGCCCGAGGCCAGCCCCGCGACCCCGCCGGCCGCGAGACCGCGGCCGAGCATGGGCAGCAGGGGGTAGGGAGTTGGCTGTGCGGAGACGGACATGACGGGCGACCCCCGATCGGTCAGTGGCAGGGGGCGCCGAACAGGTGACGGCCGTCGTGCGAGAACTCGTGCAGATAGGAGCCGGTGGCGGAGACGAGGTTGCCGTTGTCGACGAAGACGGCGTACAGGGCGATCAGTGCGACGATCGCGGCGGCGGCGACGATGAGCCAGTCGCGGGTCCTGACGGTCGCCGGGTGTGCGGCGGCGGTCTCGGGTGCGACGGTCGTGCCGGCGGTGTGCGGGGACATCCGCATGCCTCCTCCTGGGGTTTCCACGCCCCATCGGTGGAGAAGCGACAGGTCAGTTCCTGACTCCCGCGGCCGTTCCGGGCCGCGGACACAGTGGCGGGACCGTCCCGGAGTCGCACCGGGTTCCTGAGCTCTGTCGCCTCAATATGGAAGTGTGCCGTCCCGGAGGCTCCCAGCCTGACATGCGCACTGTCAATAAGGGCTCCGTCACAACGGGTGTGGTCATGGGCCGAACGAAGCTGTACGAGAGGGGAGTTGTGACACGATAAGACCCGGTCGGAGTGGCCGGGAACACAGCTGAGTACAGCCGAAGGGGAGTGGATGTACGGCAGCGCCAACGACGGCGCGCGGGCGGCACGCACGGCGCGCACTGCGCGCGGGGCGCGTACGGCGTGCGCCCGCACCCGGGCCCTCGCGGGGAGCGTGCTGGCAGGAGCCCTGCTGCTGGCCGGCTGCTCGTCGTCGGGCGGTGGCCCGGACGACGGCGACACACAGCCGGGTCCCACGGTGCGGCAGCGCCCCAAGTCCGTGACCCCCTACTGGGTGGACCCCAAGAGCAACGCCGCCCAGCAGGCCAGGACCTACGCGGACGACGGCAAGTCCGCGCAGGCCGCGCAGCTGAAGAAGATCGCAGCGCAGCCGGTGGCCGAGTGGATCGACGCGAAGGACCCGCGCGGCCACACCGCCCGTGTCACCGAGGCCGCGGCCGACGCGGGGCGCGAGGCGCTGCTCGTGCTCTACAACGTGCCGCACCGCGACTGCGGGCAGTACAGCAAGGGCGGCGCACAGGACGCTGCGGCGTACCGCGACTGGCTGGACGGGGTCGCCGAGGGCATCGGCGAGCGGAGCGCCACGGTGATCGTGGAGCCCGACGCGCTCGCCCACACGGTGTCCGGCGACTGCGCCTCGCCACGGCTGCGGCAGGAGCGCCTCCAGCTCCTCGACGCCGCCGTCACCAAGCTGAAGGGGCTGCCCCGGACAAAGGTCTACCTGGACGCCGGGAACCCGGACTGGGTCCGCGACCCCGGCGCGCTGGTCGAGCCGCTCAAGCGCTCCGGGATCGCCGAGGCCGACGGGTTCGCGCTGAACGTCTCCAACTTCCAGACCACCGCCTCGAACGTCGCCTACGGCAAACGGCTGTCCTCGATGGTCGGCGGCAAGCACTTCGTTGTCGACACCAGTCGCAATGGCAACGGGCCGCTGAAGGGCGGCGGCGAGGAGAGCTGGTGCAATCCGCCCGGGCGGGCGCTGGGTGAGGCGCCCACCACCCGGACGGGGGACGAGGCGGTGGACGCCTATTTGTGGGTCAAACGGCCCGGTGAGTCGGACGGCGAGTGCCGGGGTGGGCCCAAGGCCGGTGCCTGGTGGCCGTCCTATGCCCTGGAACTGGCCCGAAACTCTGAGACCTGATCCCGCGTACCCGGCCTGGGGGGCTGGCAAGCACAGCGGGAGGGTGCGCGCCCCGCCAGGGGCGCGGGGAACTGCGCGACAGGCCACGACGCGCCTGCAGCCCGGGAACAGCAGCCAGGGGCAGCCCCTACTCGGAACGGCTACTTCGGGTCGCCCGTGGTGACGGGGGCGTGGGCCGCGTCGGGGTCGATGCCCACGTGGACCCATTGGGCCTTCGAGGGCACGCCCTCCCCGTCCACACCGAAGACCATCCACCAGCCCGGGGTCACCAGCGACGGATCGTCCGGGATGGTGGTGGTCACCGTTCCATCCGCCGACCGCTTCATCTTCAGCGCCACGGACGACTGCTCCACGTTCGTCACATGGGTGAAGGAGCCGGGCCGCACCAGCCGCAGCCGCTTCAGGGAGGCGGCGTCCTTGCTCTTGAGGGTGAGCCGCGAGCCGGGCATCAGCTTCTCCGGGTTGCCGTCGGCGAGCCGCAACTGCGGCTGGGGCTTCCCCTTGTGCAGGTACGGCGGCGTGTAGATCTCGATCCGCTGGTCGAACGTGCCCGGCTTGGTGTTCGCCTTGTCGGCGTAGAGCGAGTCCGAGCCGAAGGTCATCACCCGGCCGTCGGGCAACAGCAGTCCACCGGAGTGGTAGTTGCGGCCGACCAGCGGTGCGGCGGCTTCCTTGAACTTGTTGGTCCTGGGGCTGTAGATCGCGGCTTTCAGCACGTTGCTGTCGCTCTTGCCCCGGTACCGGCCCGAGCCGTTGGTCGTCAGTACGGTGTCGTCCGGCAGGATGACGCTGCTGGGGTAGCGGACCTTGTCGTACAGCTTGGGGCCGTCGTGGAAGCGGGGGGTGTCGGAGGACAGGTCCACGATGCGGGTCTTGTCCGTGGTCTTGTCGGACTCACCGACCCCGCCGCCGCCCTGGACGATGAACTTCCGGGACTGGGTGGGCGGCAGCGGCACGGACATGGCCGTCTCCAGGACGTCCGGGTCGCTCATGCCGGGGATCTTGGTGAACTTGTTCGTCTCCAGGTTCCAGATGCCGGGGGTGCGGCCCTTGTCGGCGGGGCCGTAGCCGGCGGTGGTGCCGCTGTAGAAGACCCGGTTCTCACCGATCAGGTGCAGCCCCGGGTAGGTGGGGAAGAAGCGGGTCTCGGGCATGTAGTGCCACTTCTTCGTCTTCGGGTTGAAGATCTCGTTCTTCCCGGGCACGACCTGGCCGATGTCGTCCAGTCCGGAGACGGTCATCACCCTGCCGTCCTGGAGGGTGAGCTGAGTGGGGTACCAGCGCGCCTCGTGCATCGGGTCCACGGTGATGTACCGCTCGGCCACGGGGTCGAACTCGTAGGCGTCCTTGATGCCCTGGAAGTCCTTCTTGTCGAAGGACATCTTCTGGGCGATGCCGTAGACGTTCTTCTTCCAGGCGCCGGTCAGACCGTCGACCGTGTACTTGTCCTCGGTGCCCGTCTGGTACTTGCGGCCCTCCTCCGCCGCCTCGGCGTAGACCCGGGTGACGCTGTGGACGGTGTCGACCTTGCCGGTCTCGGGGTCCTTCACCTTCTTCGCGCGCGGCAGCAGGACGGTGTGCTGGGCGACGAACGTCTTGCCGCTCTTGCGCCCGGTGAAGCGGGTGCCCTCCTTGATCGTCTTCGGGTCGTCGGGGTTCTCGTTGTAGAGGAACATCAGCCCGCCGGCCTTCTTCACATCACCCTTGAGCGTCTCGTAGCGCTGGGTGCCGCCCGCGACCAGCAGTTTGCCGTCGGGGAGCTGGTTGTGCCCCGAGCAGAACAGGTCGTTGGGGGTGGGGATGTTCTTGAAGGTGTTCTTCACCGGGTCCCACAGCACCGTGCGGAAGCTCTTGGCCTTGAAGTTCTTGGCGTCGTTGCCCGAGCCCGCCACCAGCAGCACCTTGCCGGTGTGCAGCAGCGCCGCGTGGATGGTGTTGATCCGGTACTTCTCGGGGATGTCGACGATCTGCCAGTGGCCCTTCGCCGCCTTGTACTCGGGCTGGTTGATCTCGTACTCGTGGTACTTCGCCGAGGCGAAGCCCCACAGCGCCGGGCCGTTGAACCCGGCGATGAGCAGGACGACTGCCGTGGCGATGGCTATGCGCCGGGCCCGCCGCTTCCTGGCGCTCGCGGCGCGGCGGCGGCTCCGTCGGGATGTCATCTCTCGTGCCCCCCAAGCGCGGTGTGCAGGTGCTGGTCGTGCGGAGGAACAGGTGCGGGTCCGGGCGCGGGTGCCGACCTTCTGCGGCGTCGCCCGCGAGAGGTACGGCGCCGCTGCTCGGCGCGCACGGTGGTCCGCCAGCCGACGATCGGCGCCGCAGTGATCAGCAGGGCGAGTGCGGCCCAGGTGAGCATCGCCGGATGGTCGTGGCCCAGGAAGAGGGAGCCGACGAGCGAGCCGCCGAAGACCGCGATGAAGAACAGATGCACCCGGAAGGTGCCGAAGAGCGTGTCGGGGCTGGCCGAGTCGCCCTTGGGGGTGACGACGAACTTGCTCTTGCGGCGCAGCACCGTGTCGAAGAGGGAGCGCGCGTAGATCGGCGCCGACAGCGCGGACATCAGCATCCCCGCCAGCCCGCCGGAGCCCTCCGGCTCGTGCGGGGAGACGTTGTGCCGCCGGTTCCAGATGTACAGGCCGATCTGGAGCGCGGTGGCGTTGCCGTACAGCGCCATCCAGATGGTCGGGTCGATCTGCACACCGGAGGCGCCCATGCCGAGGAAGAGGGCGCAGGAGAGCGCGGCCAGGATCCAGTTGAGCGCCGAGGCCGGGTAGAAGAGCATCAGCAGCGTGTAGTTGAACAGCTTGCCCGCCGGCATGGAGCCCAGGCCGCGCCAGTACTGCTTCAGGATCGTCTCGTAGGTGCCCCGGGACCAGCGCAGCTGCTGGGTGAAGAAGTCCGTCCAGGCGTTGGGCCCCTCGCCGACGGCGAGCACGTCGGGCGTGTAGACGGAGCGCCACTTGTTGCCGGTGGCCGGGTTGCGGTGGCGGTGCATCTCGAAGCCGGTGGCCATGTCCTCCGTGATGGAGTCGTACAGGCCGCCGATGGACTTCAGCGCCGTGATGCGCACGGCGTTGCTGGTGCCGACGAACATCGGCGCGTCGTAGGCGTTGCCGGCGCGCTGGATGAGGGCGTGGAAGAGGAACTGCTGGCTCTCGGCGGCCTTGGTGACGAAGTTGTCGTAGTTGCCGTAGACCTGCGGTCCGATGACGAAGCCCACATCCGGGTCGCGGAAGTAACCGAGCATCCGCTCCAGATAGTTGGGCAGCGGTACGTGGTCGGTGTCGACCCCGGCGAAGAAGTCGTAGTCGTCCCCGTGCGCGTCCAGCCAGGCGTTGTAGTTGCCGTGCTTGGTCTTCGCCCGGAAGGCGCCCTCGGCGGTGTTCCACTTGGCGACTCCCTTACGGGAGAAGTGGTGCACGCCCAGGCGCCGGCAGACCTCCTTGACCTCGGGGTCGTCGCCCTCGTCGAGCAGCCATACGTGCATGGTGCCGCGGTGCCGCACCCGTACGGCCGCCTCCAGGGTCCTGGTGACCATCTCGATCGGCTCCTTGCCGGGCACGAACGAGGTGAGGAAGGCGACGCGGGTGCCGGTCTCGGGCACCACGGGCACCGGGTCGCGGGCCACCAGCGTGGCGTGCGCGTTGGAAAGCACGTTGAGGGTGCGGAAGAGCTCGATCAGACCGATCGAGACGAGCATGACGACGTCCAGCTTGAGTACGAGGTCGGAGACCTCGCCCGCGTCGCGGCGCGTCCAGTGGTCGGGCTGCATCAGCCAGATCAGCAGCCCGGCGGAGAGCAGCGGGGCCAGACAGAGCAGGAAACCGGCGCGGAACCGGTGCGGCTCGTCGGCCAGCAGGCTGCGGTACCGCACCCGGTAGGGCTTGCCGGGCTCCGGCCGGGTGAGCGGGCCGGCCAGCCGGCTGTAGTGCTCGTAGTCGTAGCGGGGTGCCGCGCGTTCCCAGGGGTGCTGGGAGGGTCTGCGGGAGCGGGTGCGGTGCGGGGTGAGTAAACGCTGCGAGGGTCGGCCGCCGTCGTATATCGGCGGCTTGGGTATGCGCAGCTGTGCCGTCCGCGTCGGGTCGTCCTGGTCGTCGGGCCCCTGCGGCTGCGGGCCGCTCATGCGCGGCGTGGTCATGCTTCTGTCCCCCCGCACGCTCGTGTACGGCGTGCTCTCGTGCCGAACCCGCGCCTTGTCCTGGCCCCCCGCTCAGGGCGCGGTGTATCCGGTCTCCGTGTCCCGTGTCCCCGCAGCACGGTACGGACCGATCGGTAACCGCACGTCAGGTTCTACAACTTGGCACATGAACGCAAGTGCGGAAGGGGCGGTTTAACGCCGTTGGGGCGTTATGGAAGCGGCAGATGTGATGGAGGAGTCATCAAACTGTGGCTGCCGCGTGGCGGCGTCCGAAGTGCTCGACCGGAGCCGTTCCCGGATGTTGCCGAAGTGGGCGCGGACGGCCTCCTCCGCGCGCGGCATGTCACCGTCCCGGACGGCGTCCAGGATCGCGGCGTGCTGCTGCCAGGTCATCCTCGGGTCGGGGCGCAGTTCGGCCAGATCCGTCCGCACCCGGTGGAAGGCGTCCCAGAAGGCGTCCAGCACCTCGCTCAGCAGCGAGTTGCCCAGCCCGGCGTAGAGCGCCGAGTGGAAGGCCCGGTCGGTCTCGGCCCGCACCTGCCCGGCCTCGGCCTCCTGCCGCATCCGGTCGACCAGCCGCTCCAGCTGAGCCAACTGCTCGGCTCCGGCTCCCCGGCCGCCGCGTTCGGCGACCAGCCGCGCCATCAACCCCGTCTCCACCGCCTCGCGCAGCTCCAGCAGTTGCAGCAGGCTGTCCTCTCCCCGGTAGTGCCCGGCGACCGTGCGGAAGGACAGGCCCTCGGTCATGGGAGCCATGGACATCGCGCCCACATAGGTGCCGAAGCCGTGTCTGATCTCCACGATCCCCATGGCCTGGAGCGCCTTGAGCGCCTCGCGGACGGAGTTGCGGCTGACCTCGAGCCGCTCCATCAGCTCCGTCTCGGTCGGCATCGGGGCGCCGGGCGGCAGCCGCTCCTCGATGATCAGCCTTTTGATCCGCTCCTGGATCTCCCCGAGCCTTCCCCGGCTGCGCACCCTGTGCCTCCTTCACCCGGGCCTGCCCCCGGGCCCCGTCCCCGGGCCCGCACCGCCCTTCGGCGTCAGCCTACGCGGGCCCCTCCGGGTGGGGTGCGGCGAAGGTGACCGGGTGCGGTCCCGGGCGGCCGTCGGTGGCGAATGCCAGCAGCCGCTCGCCCTCCCGCGCCAGCGCCTGAGCCGTCTCGTCGTCGAGCCGGCCGAAGGGGGTGAGGGTGAGGGTCGCCGCCCGGCGGCTGGTGTCCGCCTTCCAGGTGCCGCGCACCCGGCCGTCCACCAGGAAGGTGCCGGGTACCTGGCCGTTCTTGGTCGCCAGGGCGCGGCGGATCGGCTCGTCCAGGATGCGGGAGCGGTCGGCGTGGGAGAGGATGATGTTGTCGTACTCGGCCAGGAAGCGCACGGGCAGCGGGAGTTCGGGTCCGGGCCGGGGCGCGTCGGGCAGGTCGAACAGCTCGCGGCCCGCCTCGTCGGTGAAGACCCGCAACTGGGGGCGCAGCCGCTCCAGTACCTCGCCCAGCCGGGTCAGCCCCGACCATACCTGCGCGTCCCGTACGGAGGCGGGGCCGAAGGCGCCGAGATAGCGCAGCACCATCGTCTCCACACACGGTTCGGCCGCAGGCGGTCGGCCCAGCCACCGTTCGACGGTGTCCACCACCGGCTGCCCCGAGCGCCCCCACAGCCCGCGCGGCGGCAGTTGCACCAGCGGCAGCAGATAGCGCGCCGTCATCGCCAGCGCACGGGCCTCCACCTCCGGCCACCGCTCCTGGAGACGGACGCCGAGTTCGCTGCCGGTCAACGGCTGCTCGGCGAGCAGTTCGCGGGCCGCCTCGGCCACCTGCCAGGGGTCCGCGCCGCCGAGCCGCTTGGCGTGGTCGGTCAGCACCGCCCTCTCGTGCAGCGGCTGGGTGAGCGCGCGCAACTGGAGCGCGTCGCGGTCGCTGACCAGGTGGACGGTGCCGCGCATCACGCTGAGCCGCACCAGTTCGCGGCCCTCCAGCAGCAGCGAGAGCTCCTGCGGGTCGAAGCCGTCCAGCCTGCTCCACAGCGCGAAGTAGGGCGGCTTGGGCGCCTGCGCCTGGATGCCGACCAGGTGCTCGACCGCGTTCCGCACCGGCATCTCGGCGCGTTCGGTGAGGAGTTGGCGTGCGAGCAGGGCGCGGCCCAGGGCCGGACGGGTCAGGAGTTCTGGCATGGCCATGAGTCTGGCCGATGGCGCCCTTCCGCGCCACGCGACGCCGCGGTACGGCGCGCCCGGAACCCCAACGGCGGGGGATGAAGCGGCTGATGCGGTATGGATGGAGGCTCTTGCTCCCAAAGGGATCGATAAGGGAATGCTTTCCATGTCGTCCATGCACCACGCAACCCCCGGCGCCGGCGGCCGCGGCGCGCTCACGCCCGGCACCCTCGCGCTCGTCGTGGGGGTGCTCGCCGTCCAGCTGGGCTTTCTGCTCTCCTACATCGGCTCCTTCCACCATCCCCAGCCGCAGGGCATCCCGATCGCCGTCGTCGCGCCCCAGAAGGCCGCCGACCGGCTCGACCGGCTGCCCGGGAACCCGCTGTCCGCCACCGTCGTCGAGGACGAGCGGGCCGCGCGCGAACGCGTGCGGGAGCGCGAGGCGGAGGGCGCCTATCTGATGAACCCGCGCGGCGGCAGGGACACCCTGCTGGTCGCCTCCGGCGCGGGCGGCCCGCAGGCCCAGGCGCTGCGCAGGGTCGGCGAGCGGGTGGCCGCCGAGCAGGACAGGCGGCTGAAGGTGGTCGACATCGCGCCGGCGGGCGAGCAGGACTACGAGAGCCTGACCGCCTTCTACCTCATCGTCGGCTGGCTCGTGGGCGGCTATCTGCTGGCGTCGCTGATGGGGGTGCTGGCCGGGACCCGCCCGGCCCGCCCGGAGCTGGGCGCGCTGCGGCTGGTGGGCGCGGCGGCGTACGCCGTCCTCTCGGGGCTCGGCGGGGCGATCATCGTGGACCCGGTGCTGCACGCCCTGCCCGGGCACTTCGTATCGCTGTGGTGGGTCGGCGCCCTGCTGGTCTTCGGCACCGCGGCGTGCACGCTGGCGCTGGAGGCGTTCCTGGGGATCGTGGGTATCGGGGTGGCGGTGCTGATCTTCGTGGTGCTGGGCAACCCCAGCGCGGGCGGCGCTTTCCAGAAGCACCTGATCCCCTCGTTCTGGCGGGCCATCGGCGACTGGATCCCCACCGGCGCCGGGACCACTGCCGTACGCAACATCGTCTACTTCTCCGGCAACGCGCTCGGCACCCCGCTGCTGGTGCTCGGCGGCTGGGCGCTGGCGGGCGCCGTACTGCTGCTGGCGGGCTCGCTGCGGCGCAGGGAGCCCGGCCTGACGCTTCCGCTGTGAGACGGCTGCTGTGAGACGGCTCACAGTGGGGGCGCGCCGTGCGCGGGGCCGCCCGGCGGTGGTCATCAGCACCCTCTCGGAGGGGGTAGTATTTCTGTCGTCAGCCGGAAACGGCGACGGGCGCCGCTAGCTCAGTTGGTTAGAGCAGCTGACTCTTAATCAGCGGGTCCGGGGTTCGAGTCCCTGGCGGCGTACAGAAAGACGGTGGCCCCCTTGGTTTCCAAGGGGGCGACCGTCGTATGCGCCCGCCCGCGAGAGCACGCGCGTATGCGCCCGCGAGAGCACCGAGGGCCTCAGATCGCCAGCGACAGCATCACCGGCGCTGCCCGCCGGCTCAGCTCCTCCGCGGCTCTGCGCAGCCGGTGCGCCTGGGCGACCGGGAGGGAGAGCGCCAGACAGCTCACCGCGGAGCCCGCGGTGACCGGCACCGCCGCACAGACCGTGCCCACGGCGTACTCCTGCAGGTCGAGCACCGGAACGGTCGGTGGCTGCCGGTCCAGCGCCGTCAGCAGCAGCCGCTCGTCGGTGATCGTCCGCGAGGTGAGGCGCGGGGTCTTGTGCCGGGAGAGATGGTCGAGTCTGCGGTCGTGGTCGAGCTGGCTGAGCAGGCACTTTCCGATCGCGGTCGCATGCGCGGCCGAGCGGAAGTCCACCCACTGGTTGACCGCCGGGGTGGTGGGGCCGTCGGCGACCTGGGTGCTCTCCAGCTCACCGTCCTGATAGCGGCCGAAGTAGACGGCGGCACCCACGGTGTCGCGCAACTCGTCCAGGGTGGCCTGGAGCCGTTCGCGCAGCGCACGGGCCCGGTCCACGCCCGAGCCCAGCAGCACCAGGGCCTCCCCGACGACATAGGAGCCGTCCTCGAGCCGGGCCAGATAGCCCTCGCGGCACAGCATCCGCAGCAGCTGGTCCAACTGGCCGGCTGGCAGCTGGGTCCGGCGCGCTATCGCGTCCTCGTCGATGCCGTCCCGGTACCGGGAGACGGTCTCCAGCACCCGCAGGGCGTGCCGCACCGAGCCGAAGGCTGTGACCGGCTCCCGACCCGGCTCCTCGGACGGGCCTGAGGGCGGTTGGAGTAGCGCCACGGTGTCCCCCTGGAGGTTGTGACCGTTTGTACCGTTACCGCTTCGTGCGGTCACGGCTTCATATCTCACGATAGCGGTCAACCCGGTGCCGGAACGGGGCTGTTACCGCTATCGGCATATGCCAGACGGCTGGATGCGCCCCCTGACGCGCCCCCCGGTGCGCCCCCGCCGGGCTTTCGAGGCGTTTCCGGTACTTCCGGCACCGAGCCCGCACCGCAGGTGCGGCGCGGGCTCGGAGTACAGCCGTGGGGGCGTGGCGACCGGGAACACCGGCTCGCCGGTTACAGGACGGCGCTGAGGAACTCCCTGGTCCGCTCGTGCTCCGGGTCGGTGAAGATCTTCTCCGGAGCGCCGGACTCGATGACCCGGCCCGCGTCGAACATCAGCACGTCGTCGGAGATGTCCCGCGCGAAGTTCATCTCGTGCGTGACGCAGAGCATGGTGATGTCCGTGGAGTGGGCGATGTCCCGCAGCACGTCCAGCACCCCGGCCACCAGCTCCGGGTCGAGCGCGGAGGTGACCTCGTCCAGCAGCAGCACCTGCGGACGCATCGCGAGCGCGCGGGCGATGGCCACCCGCTGCTGCTGACCGCCGGAGAGCTGGCTGGGGTACTTGTCGAGGTGGTCGGTCAGACCCACCATCTCCACCAGCTCACGGGCGCGCTGCTCGGCCTCGTCCTTGCCCAGCCCCAGCACATGCACCGGCGCCTCGGTGATGTTGCGCAGCACCTTCATGTTGGGGAAGAGGTTGAACTGCTGGAAGACCATGCCGATGTTCTTGCGCACCTCGCGCTGGTGCCGCTCGCCCGCCGGCACGAGCTTGCCGTTCTTCTCCTCGTGGGAGAGGTAGTCGCCCGCCACCTTGATGGTGCCCTCGTCGGGCTTCACCAGGGTCATCAGCAGCCGCAGGATCGTGGTCTTGCCGGAGCCGGAGGGGCCGATGAGGGTGACGTGCTTGCCGGACGACACGTCGAAACACAGGTTGTCCAGCACCACGTTGCTGCCGTAGCGCTTGGTCACGTTGTCGAACTTGATCAGTTCGCTGCCGTCGACGGCGGGGTTGGTACCGCCGTTCGCGGTCGTGCTCGGGTTCTTCTCAGCGGACAAGACGACGCTCCAGGGCTCGCATCAGCAGGGAAGCCGGGTAGGCGATGAGGATGAAGGCGATACCGACCACGGTGATGGGTTCGGTCGGCTGGAAGGTGGTCGCGGTGAACTGCCGGGCCTGGCCGAGCATTTCGAGCGCGCCGATGACCGCGATCATCGGCGAGTCCTTCAGCATCGCGATCACGTAGTTGCCCAGCGCGGGGACCACGCGCCGGATCGCCTGCGGCAGGATGACGGCGCCCCAGGTGCGGCCGCGCGGCAGGCTCAGTGCCGTGCACGCCTCCCACTGGCCCACCGGGACCCCGTCGATACCGGCGCGGTAGACCTCGGCGGTGTATGTCGAGTAGTGCAGACCGAGGCCGACGACACCGGTGGTGAGCGCGGACAGCGTCACGCCCCACTCCGGCAGTACGTAGAACAGGAAGAAGAGCTGCACCAGCAGCGGGGTGTTGCGGATGAACTCGGTGACGGCCACGACGGGCCAGCGCACCACCTTCAGCGGCGAGCGCTGGGCCATCGCCCATATCAGGCCGAGAGCGAAGGCTATGAGGGAGCCGAGTACCAGCGCCTGGAGCGTGACGAGCACGCCGTCCCAGAAGCGCGGCATGAAGTCACCGACAGCGGACCAGTCCCACGTCATCAGGCACCTCCCGCACTGGAGAAGTCGCCGGACGTCTCCGTCTGCTGCCGGATGTTGAGCTTGCGCAGCACACCTACGCCCTTCTCCGGGGCCTGGCCGATGCCCGCCTTGGCCTTGCGCTCGACGGCGCGCATCACACGCGTCAGCAGGAAGGCCAGGACGAAGTACATGACCAGGATGATCGTGTAGACCGGGGCGCTCTCACCGAGCGCGTTGCGCACCAGAGCGGCCCCGAAGGTGATGTCGCCGACGCCCAGCACGGACACCAGCGCGGTGCCCTTGAGCAGTTCGATCAGCAGGTTGTTGGCGGGCGGGATCATCTCCGGCCACGCCTGCGGAAGCAGGATCTTCGTCAGCCGCTGCCAGGGCGAGAAGCTGAGCGCGATCCCCGCCTCCTGCTGAGCGGGCGCCACGGCGGCCAGCGCGCCGCGCACGATCTCCGAGCCGTAGGCGCCGTACGACAGGCCGAGCGCGAGCACCGCGGCCCACATCGGCACCAGCTGCCAGCCGAAGGCCATCGGCAGCACGAAGAACATCCAGAACATCAGTACCAGGGCCGAGGTGCCCCGGAATATCTCCATGTACAGGCCGGAGAGGAACCGGACTATCCACAGCCGGTGCGTCCTGGCGACGCCCACCACGAAGGCGACGAACGCGCCCAGCGCCGCGCTGAAGACGGTGAGCTGGACGGTGACCCAGACGCCCTTGAAGAGCAGTCCCCACAAGCCCGCGGTGAGGTCCGTCATGCGCAACGCTCCTTCGCGGTCTTTTCGGTCATCTCGTCCTCCAGGAAGCCGAAGGGCTTCATGAGGCGGAGGAGTTCACCGCTCTCCTTCATCTTGCGCAGCTCGCGGTTGAACGCGTCCCGGAGTTTTGTTTCCGTCTTACGGAACGCGAACGCGCCGGTGCCGAGGTCGGGCTTTCCGTCCAGTTTCGGAGTGAAAGCGTCGGTGAACTCGGCCTTCCGGCTCTTGGTCTGCCTGACGACGTTGCGAACCGTGACAGCCGTACCGGCGAATACATCGGCGCGGCCCTGTTCCACGGCAAGGAGTCCGGCGAGCTGGTCGGGCAGCAGAAGAATTTCCGACTCCTTGATACCCACCTCGGCCGCGTACGCGATTTCCGCGTACCCGGTGCCGGTGGCCATCTTGGCGCCGCTCTTCTTGATGTCCTCGTAGTTGTGCAGGTCCTTCGGATTCCCCTTGCGCACGATAAACGCGTCGCGCATCTCGTACTCGGGGTCGGCGAACAGGACCTGCTTGCACCGATCGGGCGTAATGTACATACCGGCCGCGACCACGTCGAACTGCTGCGAGTTGAGACCCGGGATCAGCGAGTTGAACTCGGTCGGGAAGGGCTGGACGTGCTCGACACCCAGCCTCGTGAAGATGGTGCGCGCGATCGCCGGCGAGGACCCGGTCAGCTCGCCGTCCTTGTCGATGTAGCTGTACGGCTGTTCACCGGCGAGGCCCAGTTTCACCGTTCCCTGGGCCCTCAGCCGCTCCAGAAGATCTCCCCCGTTCTCGGTGTCCGCACTGGACACCCGGCTGCATGCGGTCGTTGCGCCGAGCGCACTCACCGCACTCAAGGACGCCGCTCCAGCGAGCAGCGACCGACGGCTCAAACGTCTCCCGGCACCTGCCGTGTTGTTCCTCAGTGGTGGAGCCATGGGCGCGCGCATACCCAGCCGTGCTGAAGATATGCGGATATTTTCAAGCCGTTATGGGGTCGCGCTCGGGGTGACATCTGCGTCACCATTAGCGGGTAAATGACCACCCTGGTGCGGAGGCACGATGGCTGAGCGCTTCATTGAAGTGTCGTTGGACAAGCGGGGAGTGAGCTGCACGGCAAAGCTGCTCGACGACCGCGCACCGATCACTTGCGCGGCGGTGTGGGACGCACTGCCGCTGGGCGGCGATGTCTACCACGCGAAGTACGCGCGTAACGAGATCTATGCCCTCATTCCCCCCTTCGCCCCCCAGGAGCCGCCGCTGGAGAATCCGACCATTACCCCCATCCCAGGTGACCTCTGCTATTTCACCTTCACCAGCACCCAGTTGGCGACTCCGGGATACGGGTACGAGGCCGCGGCGGAACAGCAAGGGGCGCAGGCGGCACACGTCGAGCACTCCACCGTCGTCGACCTGGCGCTCTTCTACGAGCGCAACAACCTCCTGATCAACGGCGACGCCGGATGGGTCCCCGGCATCGTCTGGGGCCAGATCGTCGAGGGACTCGACGACATGGCCGAGGCCTGCCAGGACCTGTGGCGCTCCGGCGCCATCGGCGAGACGCTCAACTTCCGCCGCGCCTGAGTGAGTCGACCGGTCGGCCGAACTGATCGGCCGACCGGTGAAGCCCGTTGGGGGACAACCCCCAACGGGCCCGGAACCCACCGACGGGCCCGGGAGCCCGAGTCCGGTGACTCAGCCGAGCGCCGAGGGCACCTGCGCCGCGACCCCCGCCTCGTACAGTGCGTGCGAAGCGCTCAGCACCAGGGCGTCCGCGTGCCGGGGCCCCACCAGCTGGACCCCGATCGGCAGACCCGCCTCGTCCACGCCGCACGGCACGGAGGCGGCCGGCTGCTGCGTCATGTTGAACGGGTAGGAGAACGGCGTCCAGCCGGTCCACCGCTGAAGCCCCGAGCCCTCCGGCACCTCGACCCCCGCCTCGAAGGCGGTGATCGGCATGGTCGGCGTCACCAGCAGGTCGTACCGCTCGTGGAAGGCGCCCATCCGGCGGCCCATGTCCATCCGCTCGTCCACGGCTGCCAGGTAGTCCAGCGCGCTGCGGGACGCGCCGTCCGCGCAGATCTCCTGCAGACCCGGGTCCAGAGACTTGCGCTGATCTTGGCTGAAAGCTTGTGTGACCCGCGCCGCACCGCTGAACCACAGCGTGTGGAAGGACTCCACGGGATCGGCGAAGCCGGGATCGGCCTCCTCCACGACAGCGCCGAGCTCCTCCAGCTTCGCCACCGCCGCCCGTACCGCCGCCGCGACCTGCGGCTCGACCCGCACCCGGCCGCCGAAGTCGGGCGAGAAGGCCACCCGCAGCCCGCGCACCCCCTCGGCTCCGGCGGCCAGCGCGCCGCGGAAGCTGTGCGGCACCGGGCCCAGGTGCGACCAGTCGCGCGGGTCCGGCGCGCTGATCACATCCATCAGCAGCGCCGCGTCCTCCGCGTCCCGCGTCATCGGACCGACGTGGGCCAGGGTCCCGAAGGCGCTGGCCGGGTAGATGGGCACCCGCCCGTAGGTGGGCTTCAGCGCGAAGATCCCGCAGAACGAGGCGGGGATGCGCACCGACCCGCCGCCGTCGGTGCCCAGCGACAGCGGCCCGGCCCCGGCGGCGACGGCCGCTGCGCTGCCCCCGCTGGAGCCGCCCGCTGTGCGGTCCGGCGCGTACGGATTGCCGGTGACGCCGTGCCGGGGGCTGTCGGTGACGCCCTTCCAGCCGAACTCGGGCGTCGTCGTCTTGCCCAGGAAGACTGCGCCGCTCTCCCGCAGCCTGGCCACCGAGGGCGCGTCCTCCTCCCAGGGCCCGGTCTCGTCCACAGCCCAGGAACCCTTGAAGGTGGGCCCGCCGCGCTGGAGCAGGATGTCCTTCACGGTCACCGGCACCCCGTCCACCGGGCCCGCCGGCTCGCCGCGCCGCCAGCGGCCCGCTGACTCCTCGGCCTGCCGCAGCGCGTCCTCGTCGTCGATACGGACGAAGGCGTTGACCCGCTCCTGGGTCTGTGCCGCGCGCTCCAGCGCCGCCCGGGTGACCTCCACGGGGGTGAAGTCCCCCGTTTCGTACCCCGCCACGAGCTGGGTCGCGGTCAGGGCGTTGAGATCGGACATGACGAAACCTCCCGAGAGACCAGGGCACCCGCGAGGCGGACTGCCACAGGACGACGTGCCCCGGGCCCGCACCGCACCCAAGGGCGAGAAGACGTGAAGAAACGACCCGGACCTCCGGCATCGGCCGTAGCCGGTGCCGGACGACCCGGTGAGACGCCGGGTCATCCGGTGAGCCGGGACCGGTTGGTGGCCGGCGCCGGAGGTCCGGTGAGAGCCGGGGGCCGGTGGCCGGTCCGGTAGGAACCGGGGGCCGGTGACCGGTCCGGTGTGAGTCGGTGACGGTGGCCGGTGACGACCGGGAGCTCCTCCCGGTGGGGTGAACCGACCGGGGGCGCCGTGGTGCCCCCGGCCGGTCGCCCGGTCGCCCGGCGGGTCAGTTCGCCGGTGCCGCCGGGGACGTCGGCACGTAGCCGAGGTGCTTGTCGACGACGTTGAGCAGCGGCTCGCCCGCCTCCCAGCGGTCGAAGTTGTCGAGGAACTGCTCCGCGAGGTCGTTGCGCCAGCCGACCGTGTCGCCGCTCATGTGCGGCGAGATGAGCAGCCCGGGCACGTCCCACAGCTTGCTGTCGGCAGGCAGCGGCTCCTCGGCGAAGACATCCAGCGCCGCGCCCTTGATCCGGTGCTTGAGCAGCGCGTCCACCAGGTCCTCCTCGACCACGTGCGCCCCCCTGCCGACGTTCACGAAGTGCGCTTCGGGCTTCATCCGAGCAAACATCCCGGCGTCGAACATGCCCGTCGACTCCTGGGTCAGCGGGGCCACGCACACGACCCAGTCGGCCTCGCCGAGCAGCCCGGGCAGCGCGGCGGTGGCGTGGACCTGCCCGAATTCCGGGTCGGTGTCGCGGGCCGTCCGGCCGACGAGGTCGACTTTGACACCGAGTGCCAGCAGCGCGCGCCCGATTTCCCGGCCGATCGGCCCGGAGCCGACGACCGTGGCGCGACTTCCGCCGACCCGGAATGTCTCCCGGTGCCGCCAGCGCCGCTGTCGTTGCAATTCCCATGTGCCACGGAAGTCTTTGGCCATGGCCAGTACGAGCCCGAGGACGTATTCGGCAATGGGCCGGTCGAAGACGCCTCGTGCATTTGTGATGACGGTGTCCCGGCCGTCGGCGAGCTCCGGGAGCAGCCGGTCGACTCCGGCGCTGGGCGTATGCACCCAGCGCGGCCTCGGGCCGTCTCCCGGCCATGCCTCGCGCACCGCGTCGGAGAGGAAGTCCCAGACCAACAGGACGTCGGCCTCGGGTAGTTGGCCGGCGAGAGTCTTCTCGTCGGCATGGATGACGCGCGCGCGTCCCGCGAGTCGGTCGAGCCGGGGAAGCGGCTCGGCGTCGAGGACAAGAACGCAGGTTTCGGACATAGGCAGGAAACCGTTTCGAAACGCAGGGACGGTTGGCTGAGCGAGTGAGCCGGGGGAGGGACGGGAACCAGCCTCATTGGCGGGATTGACCACGGTAGGGAGCAGAAACTACCTTCGTCAACAAAGACATCTGTCCCGGCGTCCCGGCTTCTGACCGGCTTTGCTTTTCCTCTGACTTCCCTTGACTCAGGGGCCTTCTGGCCATGAGCCTTCCCCTCCGTTCTTTTGGGGCCCGAAATGGACGTCTCCTTCCTCGGCGGACCGTTGCCGCAGCGCGGCGTGGGAATCGTCGCTCCCTTCGACTTCGCACTGGACCGTGAGCTCTGGCGCTGGGTGCCGGACGACGTGTCCTTGCATCTGACTCGAACTCCCTTCGTTCCCGTGGAGGTCAGCCTGGACCTCGCCCGCCTGGTCAGCGAGCACGAGACGCTGCGCGAGGCGGTACGGGCCCTGACGGCGGTGGCTCCCGAGGTGGTGGCCTACGCCTGTACGTCGGGCAGTTTCGTGGGCGGTACGGCCGGCGAGCGGGCCATGGCGGCGGCCATGGCCGAGGCCGGTGATGTACCGGCGCTCACCACCTCGGGTGCGCTCCTGGACGCGCTGCGTGAGATCGACGCGCGGCGCATCGCCATCGTCACCCCGTACACCAAGTCGGTCACCGACTCCCTCGAGGAGTACCTGGACGAGGCCGGCATCGGCATCACCGGGCGCTGCTACATGGGGCTCACCAGGGAGATCTGGCGGGTCGCCTACCGGGACGTGGTCGACATGGCGCGGGAGGCGGTGGTGGACGCGCCGGACGCGCTGTTCATCTCCTGCACCAACCTGCCGACCTACGACGTGATCCCGCAGCTCGAGGCCGAGTTGCGGATGCCGGTGCTCTCGGCCAACCAGGTCACCATGTGGGCGGCGCTGCGGTCGGTCGGCAAACAGGCGGTCGGCCCCTACCAGGCGCTCCTCGACCCGGTCGCCCGACGCGGCCCGGCCGCCATGACGTCCACCACCGGCAGCCAGCCGGTGGCCCATGAGACGGACGGGCTGGTCGAGCCGGAGGAGCAGCAGAAACACGAGCCGGAGGCCGCGCTGGCGGGCGCCGGCACCGAGTCGGCCGAGCCGCTGGAGGGCACCTCGGAGCTCGGCTACGGGCAGCCCGGTCATCCGGAGGAGTGGGGCGGCCCCCAGCCCCCGGCCTGAGCCGCACCCCACTCCAGCCCTTCCGTCCTTCCGTTTTTCCGAACGGCCCAACCGCCGTACTGCCACCGGCAGTACGGCGGCCCAGGTACGCGCGTACGCCAGGTGCGCGCGTGCCCGCTCCTCTCCCACCCACCCGGCACACACACCCCCACCACCCAGCTCTGAGCACGCACAGGAGGCGTAGATGGCACAGGCGGCATCGGCACCGGCGGTCGGATTCCTCTACCCCGGCTACTCGGCCGAGGACGACTACCCGAGGCTGGAGCGAATCCTCGCCGAGGCAGGCGCCGAGGTACGGCTGCCGCTCGTGCACACCGACATCGGCGAGGACGCCCACCGGGTGGACGCGCTGCTGGAGATGGGCTCGGCCGCGCGGCTCGCCGCCAAGGTGGAGGAGGTCAAGGGCCATGGCATCCAGGCCGTGGTCTGGGCCTGCACCAGCGCCAGCTTCGTCTTCGGCTGGGACGGCGCGCATGAGCAGGTGCGCGAGCTGGGGGAGACGGCCGGGCTGCCCGCCTCCAGCACGTCCTTCGCCTTCGCCCACGCCGTGCGCGACCTCGGTGTCGAACGCGTCAGCATCGCCGCGACCTACCCGGAGGACGTCGCCGAGCTGTTCACCGGCTTCCTCAAGGCGGCGGGCGCCGAGGTGGTCGCCATGCGCGGCAGTGGCATCATCACCGCGGCCGAGGTGGGCACCTGGGGCGAGGAGGAGGTGCTGGCACTGGCTCGCGGCGGTGACCACCCCGACGCGCAGGCGGTGCTGCTGCCGGACACCGCGCTGCACACCGCCGCGTACATTCCGGCCCTCGAGGCGGAGCTGGGCAAGCCCGTGCTGACCGCCAACCAGGTCACCGCCAAGGAGGGCCTCCGCCTCCTGGACCTGAAGGTCCACTGCCCAGCCCTGGGCAAGCTCTTCTCCTGACGGGTGCGGCCAGGGGGCGCCCGGCGGGTCTTGCGGAGCAGCCATGTCAGGGGCGCGGGGAACTGCTCCCCTGGGGGCGCCTCCCGGCCGAAGGCTGGGGGACTCCGGCCGGGAGGCGCCCCCGAAGCCACCGCGCACCCGCAGACTGCAACGGACCGCCAGGGGGCAGCCCCTCATCAGCACCGCCGCACAGGCAACGGCGGCCGTCGGGAAGAGAGCGGGCCCCTGACGCGTTGAACCGGCTCGTGGCCCCGCCCCGCACTCCGGGGGCCGGGGCCGCGCACCGGAACGCGGGAGAAGGGCGAAGTGATCGTGAGCCAGCCGGACGAGGACGCACAGGGCGCCGAAACACAGGTAACGGGCGCGCGGCACAGCGGGCAGCCGACGACCGGGACCATCCGGGGCACGGCGCGGGGCACGGCCCCCGTGCCGCTCTCCGTCCTCGATCTGGTGAACGTGGGCGAGGGATACACCGCAGGGGACGCGCTGGCGGCCTCGACCCGGATGGCCGCGCTGGCCGACAGCCGCGGCTTCACCCGCTACTGGGTGGCCGAGCACCACTCCATGCCGGGCGTCGCCAGCTCCTCGCCCGCGGTGATCCTCGCCCACCTCGCCGCGCACACCGGCCGTATCCGGCTCGGCTCCGGCGGGGTCATGCTGCCCAACCACGCGCCGCTGGTCATCGCCGAGCAGTTCGGCACGCTGGAGGCGCTGGCGCCGGGCCGGATCGACCTGGGCCTGGGCCGCGCTCCGGGCACCGACGGGGCGACGGCGGCCGCGCTGCGCCGCACCGAGAGGCTGCGCGAGGGCGCCGAGGACTTTCCGCAGCAGCTCGCCGAGCTGGTCAGGTTCCTGGACGACGACTTCCCCGACGGCCACCGCTATGCCCGTATCCACGCCGTTCCCGGGCCTGTTCAGGCACGCGGTTCAGCGGCGAAGGCCGCCGCGCACCGGCCGCCGGTGTGGCTGCTGGGCTCCTCCGGGTTCAGCGCCCAGCTCGCCGGGCAGCTGGGCCTCCCGTTCGCCTTCGCGCACCACTTCTCGGCCGCCAACACGCTTCCGGCCCTCGACCTCTACCGCGAGACGTTCCGGCCGTCCGCGGTGCTGGACGAGCCGTACGCGCTCATCGGCGCCGCAGCGCTGGCCGCCGAGGACGAGAAGGAGGCCCACCGCCAGGTGCTGACGGGGGCCCTGTCCATGGTGCGGCTGCGCACCGGCCGGCCGGGGCTGATCCCCACCCCGCAGGAGGCCGAGGCGTACCCCTTCAGCCCCGTGGAGCGCGACTTCGTCGACAGCTGGCTCGGCAATGTCACCTACGGCACCCCCGACGCCGTACGCGAGGGCCTGGACGCGCTCGTCAAACGCACCGGCGCCGACGAGCTGATGCTGACCGCCAACGCCCATACGCCCGAGGTCCGGGTGCGCTCCCTGGAGCTGATAGCCGACGCCTACGGCTTGTGAGGGCCGCTGCCGGGGCCGTCGTGGACGACGCCCGGCAGGTCAGGCGCTCCCCGCCGCCGGCGGGGACCACACCAGCAGCTCGGCGATGCGGTCGGCCTCCATGGGTTTGGCGTAGTGCCAGCCCTGGCCGGTGTCGCAGCCGATCCTGCGCAACCGTTCGGCCTGGGCCGGGCCCTCCACGCACTCGGCTGTGACGGTCAGGCCCAGCTTGTGGGCGAGCTGGACCAGGGCCGTCACGATCGTCTCGTCCGCGGGGTTGTGGTGCCGGGCCGTACGGAAGCCGCGGACGAAGGTGCCGTCGAGCTTGAGCGCGCGCACCGGGAGGCGGCTGAGGTAGGCGAGGTTGGAGTAGCCGGTACCGAAGTCGTCGATGGCGATCCGTACGCCCATCTCCGACAGCGCCTGGAGCGCCTGGAGGGGCCGCCCGGCCGAGCCCATCACCGCCGACTCGGTCAGCTCCAGCTGGAGCAGCCCGGCGGGCAGGCCGGTCTCCTCCAGGATGTCGGCCACGTCCCGCACCAGGTCGGAGTCCCACACCTGGCGTACCGCGACATTGACGCTCACATACAGCGGCGGCCCCGGGTGCTGCCGCATCCAGCGCCGGGCCTGGCGGCAGGACTCCTCCAGCACCCAGCGGCCCAGCGGCACGATGGCGCCGTTCTCCTCCGCGAGGCCGATGAACCGGTCGGGCCCCAGCGTGCCGAACTGCGGGTGCCGCCAGCGCACCAGCGCCTCGACGCCGCGCAGCATGTCGTCGGCGAAGCCCACGATCGGCTGGTACTCCAGCACGAACTCGCCACGCTCCACGGCCCTGCGCAGGGTGGAGGAGAGGGCCTGCCGGGTCATCCGGTGCGCGTTGCGCTCGGGGTCGAAGAGGGTCCAGCGTGCCTTGCCGTCGGCCTTGGCCCAGTAGAGCGTGGTGTCGGCCGCCTGCATCAGCTCGGTGGGTGTGGTGCCCGCCGTCTCGCGCTCGACGACGCCGATGCTGGCGGAGACCGCCAGCCGCTGTCCTGCCAGGTCGAACGGGCGCTGGAGCGCGGCGAGCACGGACTGGGCGAGCTGGGTGAGCTGCTCGGTCCCGGTGGAGGACTCGACCAGCAGTGCGAACTCGTCGCCGCCGAGCCGGGCGACCAGATGGCCGCCGCACTCCTCGCCGCCGGCCTCGGCGCACTGGGTCAGCCGCTGGGCCACCGCGTCCAGCAGGCTGTCGCCGATGCGGTGTCCGAGGGTGTCGTTGACGGCCTTGAAGCCGTCCAGGTCGATGTAGCACAGCCCGGTCCTGCCGGTCGCCGATTCGGCCAGCGCGCCGGCCAGCCGTTCGAAGAACAGGGTCCGGTTGGGCAGCCTGGTGACCGGGTCGTGCATCTGGAGGTGGCGCAGCCGCTCCTGGAGGTCGCGGCGCTCGCTGATGTCCGCGATGGACAGCAGGGCCTCGCCGCCGCGCGAGGTGGGGGTCACGGTGATCTCGGCCCACAGGGTGTGGCCGTCCGCGTGTTTGAGCCTGCGCGTACAGGACATCCGGTCGGTGCGGCCCTGCAGCGCCTCGTGGTAGGCGCTGCGTACCCGCCCGTCCAGGCCCAGCCCTGCCAGTTCGGCGATGGGCCGGCCGGTCAGCCGGTGCGCCTCGGCGCCGAGCAGCGCGCCCAGCGCGCGGTTGGCCGTCAGCACCCGGCCGTTGGGGTCGACGATGGCCATCGGCAGCTGTGCCGCGTGGAAGGCGGCCCGGAAGTCGCTCTCGCTGTGCCCGTGGTGCGCGCGCCGTCGCCAGCGCTTGTGGCTACTTTCCGTGATGGTTTGGGGTTGGGTTACGAGGGCTTCGCCGGAGTCTTTGCCCGGTCCTTCGAGGGGTCCGTTCACCGATCGCTCCGCGGGGGGCTCGTCTCGTGCGGATCGGTCGGCCGGCTGCCGTGGGCCGCCCAGGGGAGGATCCGCGCTGGAAATGTGCCGATCATAGAGGTTGGCGCAAGAGCGGAGCCAGTGTCTCCGCTGGGGCTTCCGGTCGTTCGGGCGGCCGGTGGACGGGCTCGCGCGCGAGGGTGACCGTTTCTGCTCCAGGGCTGAGAGCGCCGTGACCGCTAACGACCGGCTGTTACTGGGAGTAGTCATATTGCGGTTGACTCATCCGGTCTACTGAAACAGGGCAAAGCCGGACATACGGGGTGAGTCTGGAGAGGGTCCGCCCCTCCTCTTCCGGTGAGGTCTTCGCGTGGTGCGTGTGTCGGAACACGGGGGAGTTGAAAACCCTCCCCCGCGTCGCCCCGGGCGCGGCGCGAACTGCCTTGGGCCCGGTGTCCGGCACCGGGTGGGGGCCGTCGTGATGGCGCTGACCGCCTTCATGGGCTTCGGGCTCGTGGCCGGTCCCGTGCATTCCGTTGCGGCGGACATGTCGTGCGCTCTGCCTCGCACCGACGCGCACCACTCGCTGGGTTTGGACACCTGGAACGCCTCCTATCCGCGCCCCGAGGGGACGCTCGATGCCGCCCTTCTCTTTCTCTCTTTCCCCGATGCGACCCCCATGGCCACCCCTCGGGAGCTTGTGAACGACCATTTCCCTGCCACATCCGACTTTTTCGAGCGGGCGAGTTACGGAAAGTTCCGGTTGCGGCCGCGACCTGTGGACCGCTGGATCGAACTTCCCCGGCCCGCCACGGACTACGGCATGGAGCGCGACTGGGACTCCGACCTGCGCGATTCCTACCTCGCGGACGCCGTGACCGCCGCCGACCCGCATGTGGACTTCAGCCGCTACGACGTCGTATACCTCGTCGCGGACCCGGACGCGCCCGGTGTGGACCCCGACGCCACAAAAGTCGTCAACCTCGACGAGCCGCTCACCGCGGACGGGACCGAACTCCACCGTCTGGTCACCGTGTTCGAACAGAGTCCACCGGACCGCAACGTCCTCGCCCACGAGACCGGACACCTCTTCGACCTGCCCGACCTCTACCAGCGCCCCTCGGACGGCAAGGCCGACTGGGACACCAGGGTCGGCGACTGGGACCTGATGGGCAGCCAGTTCGGTCTGTCACCCGAGCCCTTCGGCTGGCACAAGTGGAAGCTGGGCTGGCTGGCGCGGTCCAATGTGGCCTGCCTCCCGCTGACCGGGGACGCGGCGGGCCCCGAGGCCCGCGCCGCCCGGGGCGGGCCGCCACACGCCGAGTACACCCTGCGGCCGCTGACGGCGCCCGCGCGCCGGGCACCGCTCCACCAGGTGGTGCGGCGCTCCGCGGCGGCACCCGCCGCCGCGGGGCCCGACGGCGTCCGGCTCCTGGTCCTGCGCACCGGCGCGCAGCAGGCGCTGGCCATGGAGGTCCGCGAGCGCACCGGCAACGACCGGGGTTCGTGCGCCCAGGGACTGCTGATCTACCGCGTCCACAGCGACACCCCCTCCACCCACGGCCCGGTTGAGGTGATCGACGGGCACCCGGGCACCTCCCGCTGCCGGGAGACCTCCGTGCACAGCCGGCTCGCCGACGCGCCGCTCGGTGTCGGCGAGAGCTGGTCCGACCCCCGCGACGCGCTCCGCGTCCAGGTCACCGGCCGCACGGCGGAGGGCGACTGGGAGGTACGGCTCACGAGGGAATGAGGCCGTGAGGGCGGGATGCCGTGAGGGCGGGATGCCGTGAGGGGGTGCCCCTGGTCGTGCGTCGGGGGCTGCGGCGCTGCTGTGGTGGGCTCGCGCCGTTCCCCGCGCCCCTTCGGGGCGCCACGCTCCTAATCGAAGAGCTCTCCGGAGCGGTGGATCTGGGCCAGGCGGCGCAGGGCGGCCAGCAGGGCGTCGCCCAGGATGTTGCCGAGGATCACCGCCTCGGCCATGGAGTCGGCATCCGGCCGCTTGCGGACGATCTCCAGATCGACGGCGGCCACGGCGTCCGCCGCGCGCGCATAGGCGTCGAGCTGGTCGGCGAAGTCGTCCTGGCCCAGCCGCCGCAGGGCGCTCAGCACCTCGGCCGCGGCCGTCAGCGCCGGGCTGTGTTCGGAGACCTCCCAGCCCTGCCGCTCGACCAGCGCCCGGATCTCGGCGACCGCTTCCTGGTGGCCCGGCTCGTCGTGGTGGCCGGCGACCCCGGTGGCGGTGACGGTCTGCTGGGCCGCGCCCAGCACCTTGTGGGTGCCGGTCTCCGGGCTGTCCAGCGCGGCGATGACATCGCGTACGGCGGCGACCGAGAGGCCGCCCACCTCCAGCAGGGCGCGGATGAGCCGGAGCCTGGTCACGTGCCGCTCGTCGTACTGCGCCTGGTTGCGGCTGGTGCGCTCGCCGGGCGCCAGCAGTGACTCGCGTACGTAGTACTTGATCGTCGGCGCGGGCACTCCGCTGAGTCGGCTCAGCTCCGCGATGCGCATCCGTTTCCCTTCTCCGCTCTGCAGGACGGCACTTGCACCCTCCCTCAATCATGATAGATAGTCCAACTATCGGTAGTGGCGCTATCTACTATCTACTTTCTCGGGAGGACGTATGTCCGCGCCACGGCCGCCGCACCACTCGCCCCCTCAGCCTCATACGCCCCAGCCGTCGGCGGTTTGCGTTCCGCCGCGCTGGGTACGGAGCCTCGCCAATGACACGCGACACCCTCGTCTTCGTCCGCGCATTCCTCACCGCCGCCCGCACCACGGGAGCCATAGCCCCCAGCGGCTCCGCCCTCTCCCGCGCCCTGACCCACCACGTGCGCCCCGGCGGCCCGGACCAGCCCCGTACGGTCCTGGAGGTCGGGCCGGGGACCGGGGCCGTCACCCGGCACCTGGTCCGCCGCCTGGGGCCGCGCGACGGCCTCGATCTGGTCGAGTCCAGCCCCGGTTTCGTCACCCGGCTCGGCAGAGCCCTGCGCACCGACCCGGCCCTGGCCCCGGTCGCCGACCGCACCCGGCTGTGGCACGGAAAGGTCGAGGAGCGGGAACTGGGGGAGTACGACACGATCGTGTGCGGCCTCCCGTTCGCGAACTTCCCGCCGGAGGCGGTGACGGCCGTCTTCTCGCGGATGCTGGCCGCGCTGCGGCCCGGCGGCACCCTCTCCTTCTTCAGCTACGCGGGCGGACGGGCCCTCAAGGGCGCCGACTCGCGCAGAACCGCCGCGCGCCGCGCCGTGCGCGCCGCCATCGAGCCCTGGCTGCTGGAGGAGCGGCTGATCCTGTCCAACCTGCCGCCGGCCCGCGTCCACCACCTCGGCGCCCCCGCCACGGTGGGCGCCCTCGGTGCCGCGGTGCCGCTCACCCCCTAGCGCCCCGGAAACACCGGAGGCCCCCCGCTTTCGCGAGGGGCCTCCGACTGTCTGTGCGCCGCCAGGGACTCGAACCCCGGACCCGCTGATTAAGAGTCAGCTGCTCTAACCAACTGAGCTAGCGGCGCCTGCTGACGTCCTAGACCTTAACACCACGATCCGGTGAAGCGAAAATCGATATTCCGGACGCCACCCCTGCGACCTGCACTCTCAGTGCTGAGGCGGTGGCTGGGTGCCCGGCACCCGGTCCTTGAGCAGATCCCGGCCGAACTCGATCATCTTGCGTGCGTACTCCTCGGTCCAGCCGCCGCGGTCGGCGATCGCGTCGTCCGGCAGCTTGTCGAAGCTCTTGGGGTCGGCGAGCTGCGCGGCGGCCGCCGCCTGATACTCCTGCGCCCGGTCGGCTGCGGCCCGGAAGGCGTGCACCAGCTCCGTGGCGCGGTCCAGCAGCTCCTTGGGGTCGGTGAGCGACTCCAGACCGAAGAAGTGCTCGTCGTCGGGGGCCGCCTCGGTCGGCTCGAACAGCAGCGGCGCGGGGCGGCGGTAGTGCGGGCCACCGGCACCGCTCCCCTGGGCTGAGGAGCGCGAAGGGTCCGGAGCCGAGTGCGGCTCAGCCATGTGTACATACCTCCAAGGTCGTGGGCCGCCCCCCATTGTGCGCTCCGCACCCCCACACCCGCACGGGCCGCGAGCTCGCCCACCGCCCCACGGCTCGACGGCCCGGCAGCTCCGCGGCCCGGCGGCTCACTCCAGCCGCACCCGGTGCCGTGCCAGCCGGGCCAGCACCGCCTGGTGGGCCTCCCAGCCGTCCGGCGCGGGTGAAACAGCACCGAGCCGCACCGGCTCGGTCGCCGGATGGTCGTCCAGCAGTTCGGCGACCCCCTCCCGGCACACCACCAGACACGCGTGCCGGTGCCGGGACGCCAGCACACACAGCCGGCCGGTCTCCAGATGGAACTCGGTCGCGTCCGGCCGCCCGGACAGCGGGTGCAGCACCACCGTCACATCGAACTCCCGGCCCTGGAGCCGGTTGGCGGTGTCGACGGTGACCTGCGCCGCGGGGCCCTGCGGCCCGCTCACCTCGGCCAGTGCCTCCCGCACCGCCGCCGCCTGGTCGCGGTGCGCCGTGCCCACGGCGATCCGGTCGGCGGACAGCGGCGCCCCTCGGCCGTCGCCGCCGCTGTCCCGTTCGCTGTGCGTGCGGCCCCGCCGCTCCAGCATCCGGTGCACCAGCCGCGCGATCGCCCGTACCGCCTCCGGGTCCGTACGGGGCGTACGGGCCGCCGGCAGCTCCAGCAGCCCCCAGCCCGCCCCGGCGGCCTCGTCCAGCACCGCGTCGAGAGGCGAACCGTCGGCCGGGGCCGAGAAGGCCAGCCGGCGCTCGCCGGGGCCGGTGCCGCTGCGGAACGGCGTGTACGGATAGAACGCGTCCGAGACGAGCTCGGCCGCCGAGGCGGGCAGCCGCCAGGAGACCGGCAGCCGGTGCTGCGGCAGCCCCGGGTTGTGCGCCAGCAGCGTGCCGACCGCGCTGGCCGAGGGGTCGTGCGCCTGGCCCGCCCACTGCTCCACACCGACCTGGCTGAACGGGTCGAGCTGGCCGGGGTCGCCCACGAACAGCGCCCGCTCGAACAGCCCCGCCACGGCCAGCAGCGCGTCCGAGCGCATCTGGTACGCCTCGTCCACGATCGCGTGCCGCCAGGGCTCGTCCGGGCGCACCCACGCCCACTTGGCCGCCGTGGAGACCACGATGTCCAGCCCGGCCAGCTCGGCGGGCTTGGCGGACGTCCGCACCGAGGGGTGCCCGTCCAGCACCGGGTCGTACGGATGGGGCTCGCTGCTGTGCAGCCGCCCGACCGGCAGCTCGGGATCGGCCGTCGCCAGCCGGTTCACCAGGTCGTCCACCTGCGCGTTCGTCTGCGCGATGACCATCAGCGGATGCCCGGCTGCGGCCAGCTCGCGCGCCGCGCGCACCACGAGCGTGGACTTTCCGGCGCCGGGCGGCGAGTCCACCACCACACCCCGGTGCGCGCCGCCCAGCGTGTCGGCCAGGATCGCCTCGGTGGCCGCGGCAGCCGCCGACGCGGGGGTCGGGCCGCTGGACGGCGGCCGCTCCGGCGACTCCACACCCGCCGTCACAGCACGTCCTCCGCGGTCACCGGGTCGGGCAGCTCGGCGCTCGGCTCGCCCGGCGGACCGCCGTGTGTCCAGGGCGTCTCCTCCGGCTCCGGCAGCCCAGGGCCACCGCGCGGCGCGTGTTCGAACAGCGTCCAGGACACCAGGTCGCCCTTCCGCGGCACCGTCCCCTCCGCCGGTTCCTTGGCCCGGCCCATCCCGCTGACCAGCCGCAGCACATACTCCCCGGGGCCTGCCATCTCCGCCAGCTCGGCCCGCTGCTGGGTGCCGGTCGGCAGCTGCCGGTGCAGCTTGTCGCCGTCCGAGAGCAGCGGGGTGTCCTGGGTGTGCACCGTCACCAGCGGGCGGGGCGAGGGCCGCTTGCCCTCCGAGTACGCCATCTCCACCTCCAGCACCTCCGCCAGGAACGCCTCGCCCGCCAGCCGCCGTACGGCCATCACCAGCGGGTCGTCCAGCGCCTCCTGCGCGTCCAGCTCCGCCTGCCGCTGCTCGCGCATGGCCAGTTTGCGCGCGGCGGTCACCGCGTCGTCCCGGCGTGGCTGCGGCGGCTCGCCGGCCCGCAGCCGGTCCCGGTGGTGGGTGTAGGACTGGCGGTCGCGCCGCCATCTGTCGGGCACGTGCGCCGCCTCGGGCAGGGCCCGCAGCAGCTCGACGCCCTGCCACATCGCCTCCCAGGTGGGGCGCAGCTGCGCGGCCACCAGCTCGTGCACCTCCCGCGCCGCGCCCGGCACCCCCTTGTCGTACCGCGCGATGGCCGGGGCCAGCAGGTCGTTGTCGAACGCCGGGTCGGTCGCCGGGCCCGCCGGGGGCACCAGCAGCTGCCCGTCCGCGTCCCGGCCCAGCTCGGCCCGGAGCGCCGCCTGCGCCCCGTCGAGTCCGTCCGGCGGCGCGAGCCACGCCAGCAGCGCTCCCAGATGCTGGTCCTCCAGCCGGCTCTGGCCCGTGGCCCAGTGCCGCGACAGCAGCCCCGTCATCGACAGCAGCAGCGAGGAGCCCGGCACCCGGGCGCGCTCGCCGTAGTGGGTCAGCCAGCGGCCCAGCAGCGGCACCCGCGGCGGCACCGGGTGCTCGGCCCCCGGGTCCTCCTCGGCGGTGCGCCGGAACCGCATCGAGCGCCCCAGCAGCCGTACGAAATCCACGCCGGGTCCGGTGGGCACCAGCACCTGCGGCGCTTCGGCGCACAGCTCCGCCTCGACGGTGACGCGCTTGCCGGTCTCCGGGTCGGTCTCCTTGCGCTCGACCAGCTCCACCTCGTCCTGGCAGGACTCCAGATGCGGCAGCATCGCCTCGGCCAGCCGTCCCAGGAAGGCGAACCGCAGGTCGCGGTCCCTGGGCTGCGGCACGGTGAAGATCTCGGGCGCCGACCGGTCGGTGCCCAGCATCGCCCCCAGGGGCGCTCCGTTCTCACCGGCCGTCGTCAACGGGACCAGCACCAGCGGGCGTTCGGCGAGATGCCGGTGGCGCACGGTCGCCACCGGCCGCGCGCGCCCGCAGGCGGCAGCCTCCATCCGCGCCAGCGCACTCAGCAGCGACATCAGCGCGCCTCCGTCCCCGCCGGGCGAGCCGACGGAACGGCAGACGTGGCTGCTGGGGCCTGTGCTGCCGGTGTGGCCTGTTCCGCCGCCGCGGCGTGCGCTGCCGCGGCGGCCTGTGCGTCGTGTGCGGCCTCCAGGGCCTCGGCGCGCAGCGCGGCGGCCCTGCGCAGTGCCGTGGCGGCCGGGTCCTGCGCGGCCGGGCTCTCCGGGTCGCCGGAGGCCGCCGCGAGCACGTCCGAGACCGTCGTCAGCCCGCCCAGCTCGCCGCGCACCGAGCGGCCCAGTGCCACCACATCGCCCGACTCGCGGGCCCGGTCGCGGCAGTGGAAGGCCAGCTCGCAGGTGGACAGGCACTCCGGCGCGTAGCTGGCGGGCACCGACTCGACGGCCGCCGTCAGCGCGGCGGGCTCCTGGTCCGGCGCGAAGTGGACGCCTTCGGGCAGCCCGGCGGCGATCTCCTCCAGCCGGGTCAGCCGCCTCAGCTGGCGCCGGGTCGCGGCGATCTGTTTGCGCAGCGGCAGCAGCCCTGCGGTGGGCAGGTTGGAGAAGTCCTTGGGACACACCAGCAGCGCACTCTCGCGCACCGTCCGCACATCCTCCAGCGCGAGCGCGTAGACAGCCGCCTGCCGGGCTGCGGCGCCGACCTTCACCGGGTCGGCGGAACCGTCCAGGATCGCGAAGGACTTGATCTCGATGATGGTCACGGTGCCGTCCGGATGGACGGCCAGCGCGTCCGGCTCCAGATACGCCGTCGATCCGGCCACCTGGAGCGACAGCAGCGGATGGTCCAGCAGGGTCCATCCGCCCTCCGCCGCCTCTGCCAGCGCCTGCCGGGTGCGGAAGGCGCGCCCGGCAGGGCCGTCGGCGGTCAGCTGGGGGACGGCGACCTCGGCCGGATCAGGCGGGGTCGTGCCGGTGTGCTCACACAGCAGTGCGAGCAGCACCTCGCCGCCGTCCGCCTTCACCCGCGCCTCGAACGCGTTGCCCCGCACCAGCGCGAACTGCGACTGCCCGAACGGCGCCGGCGAGCCCAGGGCCTCGGCCACCGCGCCCTTGTCGACACCCGCGCCGTCCAGCAGCGCACGGCGCCGGCAGCCGGGGTTGGCGGCCAGCGCGGCGAGCGCCCGCGCGTCGAGGGGGCGCTGCGGCACATCGGGCCCGCCGCGCAGCTCGGCGAGCCGCTGCGGCGTGGCCTGCCGGCCGTCCGGCCCGGCGGCCGGTGCGGTGCCCTGCGGCGGGGTCTGCTTCGGTAGCGAGGAGCTAGTCATCGGCTGTGGCCTCGGGGGAGGGTGCGGTACCCGCCGAAGTCTCGCATCCTCCGCTGACAACGCGCCTCCCGTTGCCGAAACGTGCCCCCGCCCGGTCGCGCCGTCACGGCCTGCGCGAAGATGGAGCGGTGTGTTCCGGACACACCGGAGCACCCTCGAGCACGTCCGAGAGGTCCCTATGGCAGCGCGCATCCTTCTCGTCCGGCACGGTCAGACCGAGTGGTCGGTGACCGGACAGCACACCGGCCGGACCGATGTACCGCTGCTGGACGAGGGCCGCCGGACGGCGAAGCTGCTCGGCGAGCGGCTGCACCGCGCGCCGTGGAACGGGCTGCCAGGCGCCGAGGTGCGCACCAGTCCGCTCGTCCGTGCCGGCGAGACCTGCGAACTGGCGGGCTTCGAGGGCGCCCAACAGTGGGACGCGTTGATGGAGTGGGACTACGGCGACTACGAGGGCCTCACCACGCAGTCGATCCGGGAGCGCGCCGGGGACGACTGGGTCATCTGGCGGGACGGGGTGACAGGCGGCGAGAGCCTGGCCGAGGTCGGCGCCCGCGCCGACGAGGTGGTGCGGTGGGCGCGGTCGGCCGACCGCGACGTGCTCGTCTTCGCCCACGGCCACATTCTGCGGGTGCTGGGTGCGCGGTGGCTCGGCTACGACCCCTCCTTCGCGGCCCGTCTCCGCCTGGACCCCGCCTCGCTCTCCATTCTCGGCTGGGCGTACGGGGACCCGGCCGTCGAACGCTGGAACGACACGGGCCACTTGGACTGACCGGACCTTGCGGGGAGGGGGTGTCCCTGCCTTGCGGGGAGGGGGTGCCCCTGCCCGCCCGTCGCGGACTGCGGCGCCGTTGTGGTTGCTCGCGCGGTTCCCCGCGCCCCTTACGGGGCACGCGAACTGCCGGGTCAGGCCGTTGCCGCGTGCCGGGAGAGGAAGGCGGCGACCCCCGGGACCCTGCGGAAACCGCGCAGCCGCTTCGCCGCCGCGTCCAACATGGTGCTGATCCGCGTCGACTGGACCGGTCCCAGGAAGTCGAGCGCACGCGACCCCGCCGAGGCCGCCTCCTCCGGCTTGCCCTGCGCCGCCAGGTCACCCGCGAGTTCCGCGGTGAACAGGGCGCGGTTCCGGGTGAAGTGCGGGTTCTGCAGCCGAACGGCCCGCTCCGCGTGCTCGGCGGCGCGGTCCCACAACCCCAGCGCCGACCAGCACTGGGCCTCCAGCCCTTCCAACTCGGCCTCGCCGAAGAAGCTCATCCACTCCGGGTCGCCGTCGCACGGCCCTTTGGCGAACAGCTGGTGGGCCCGCGCCAGCGCCTGCCGGCAGCCCGCGCGGTCACCGAGCCCCGCCCAGCCGCCCGCCTCACGCAGGGCGAGCAGCGACAGCAGGTGCGGGGAGCCCAGGTGTTTGGCGGCGTGCTGGCCCGCCTGCGCGGCGCGTACGGCCTCGCGGGGGCGGCCCGCGTCCCGGGCGAGGAAGGCGGTGTTGCAGAAGGCGTGCGCCTCCAGGGCCGGGTCCTGCGCCACCCGCGCGGTGGCCAGCGCTTCGGCGTAGTGGGAGCGGGCGTCGCTGTAGCGGCCCGAGTCGTGGGCCAGCCAGCCCACGGAGATGGCGAGTTCACCCGCGCCCGAGTGCAGTCTGTCCGTCACCGACTGGCGGTGGGCGCCGGTGTCCAGCAGGCCGTAGGCGGCGCGCAGGGAGCCGGTGGCCTGCTGGTAGAGCCCGGCCCCGCCGTGCCGGTCGTCGAGCAGCCGGATTCGGCGTACGGCGTTCTCGACGGCACTGGCCTCGGTGTCTCCCACGTGTGCGTGGGCGGGGGCGGCCGGGGGTGCCGGGTGGGCGGCCCAGGCACTGGGCGCGGCGCCGCCCAGCGAAGCGGTGGCAAGGGCGGCCGGGCCGCCCGTCATGAAAGCGCGACGTAGCACGTCGCTCTCCTCGTCGTACTCGGGACAGTTGGGGAATGCGGTGAGACCGGGGCTGTCGGGATGGTCGGTGAACGGGGGCAGTTGGGGCAGTGCGGGGCCGTCACAGCGCGCGGTGGACTGCTGAGGCGCTTGTCCATCGCTGCGCGCCCCGCGAGCGCGCGCCGCACGACCGCGTACGGACTCCCGGGGTGCGAAGCCCATGTCCGTGAGCGAGTAGCCCGGAAACATGTGCAGAAACACCCGCTCGTAGGCGTAGTTGGGGCACCTGATCTCACCGGACTCGACGCGGCCGATGTAGCGCGCGTCGCACGAGACCTGTTCGCCGATCTCGCGAGCCGAACGGCGCACGTTCGCCGCGAACTCCCCCGGAGAGAGATGCCCCCTCAGTGCCCGGAAAGCCGTGTTGGGGCGGTGCTGCGGTGCTGGTGACGTTGAGGGTGACGACGCCATGGCTGAAACGTACCGGCTGTGACGGGTCCGACACCCAGGGTTTGGCTACAAACGGGATATCTCACCCTGCTTCTGCCATGAAACGCCATCCAATGCGCTGGTTCGCCACCGTAGCCGTTGACAAGGACAGCCGTTGAACGTTGCACAGCGACCGCGAGGAGGGGTCTGAGTTGTTGGACACTGGCGTAGGCAACAGCACTCCGGCCGGGCGCGTTCCCGGCCCCTGCGACCTGGTGACCGTGCCCGCCCGGCACGGGCTCGAGGCCGTGGACATCCTCCGGCTCCGCGACGGCGTCGGCCCGGTGCTGCACGACCGCGCGGGTGACACCCTCGGCTTCCTGGTCCCGCCCGGCACGGCCGACTGCTGGGATCTGCCCGGCAGCGCCTGTACGCAGACGTGCGAGACGGTCGCGGGCTCCAACGGGCAAGGGGCACGCGGCGCTTCGGGCGAGCCGCCGGTGGCGGGCACCGGGTGGCTGGTGCCGCCGGAGGGTGCCTACGCGCGCGCCACCGAGCCCGCCGAGCTCCGCGCGGCCCTCGGTGAGGCGGCCCGCACCATCGCCGCCGCCAGCCGGGTGTAGCCGGGGCCGCATCGAGGGCCGGTGCGGCATGCCGAAGGGCTGCCCAGCGCCCTGTGCGGGAGAACGCTCGGCAGCCCCGGTCCCACGGGTCGGCTCAGCGGCCGAACGCGCCGCCGCGCAGCGCCCTGGTGCCCGACGGGCACACCAGGGTCACGCGCTTGCTGCCGGACAGCACGGGTGTGACGTAGCGGACGCGGTTGGAGCAGTCCACGAAGACCCGGAACGCCGTTCCCGAGCAGGAGATCGCGAAGACCCGCCCCCGCAGATAGGGGCTCCAGCAGCGCAGCGAGGCGCGCGCCGGGGGCCGTGCCTGCCCGGCCTTGCCCGCAGGCGTTGCCTTTCCGGTCTTCGTACGGCCGTTCTTCAGATCCTTGCTCTTGTAGTCGGCGTTCGCCGCCACGTCGGTCACCGGGGTGCCGGGGGTGGCCGCTTGGGCGGCGGGAGCCACAGCGCCGCCCACGCCGAGCGCGAGCACCGCGCTCATTCCCAGCGCGGCCAGGGAATTCCGAACTTTCATTCCTTCTCTCTTTCTTCAGTCGCACGGCCGACAGAGCCGGTCGCCCACTTCGGGAGCGACAGAAAAGAGAATCAATGGCAGCAAATGCCGAAAGCAAGTATTCCGCACTTCACATATTTTATGCACGGAACTCCGGGCAAGAGCCCCGGACCCTACCGGACGTGGGGCAATTGCCCCGAGGGGCGCGCGGCGCGGGACGGAAAACCGTCCGTGTGGGTGACCTGCGCCAGGTGCCGGACAATGGGCGTATGGCACGGGGCGACAGACGGCGTGACAAGCCGCGCGACAAGGGGCGCGACGGCGAGCGCGCCAGGGACCGCGGCGCGGAGCGCGCCGGGAACCGCGCCAGGAACCGCGCCAGGAACCGTGACAGGGATCCGGTCACGGCCCGGGTCGGCGGCGGGACCGCCTCGCTGGTGCCGGACCCCGACCGGCCGCACTCCTGGTCACTGCTGCTGGACGGAGCCCCGCAGTCCCACGTGGACCTCGCCGACCCCACCCGCCTCGGCTTCGAGTACCAGCGCCGCCTCGGCCACCTGGTGGATCTGATCGCGCCGCCCGGCCACCCGGTGCGGGTCCTGCACCTGGGCGGCGGTGCGCTGACGCTGGCGCGGTACGTCGCCGCCACCCGGCCGCGCTCCACCCAGCAGGTGATCGAGGTGGACGAGGAGCTGACCCGGCTGGTGCGCGAGCACCTCCCGCTGGAGCGCGGCTGGCGCATCCGGGTACGCGGCGGTGACGCGCGCGCCGGCCTCGAGCGGCTGCCGCAGGGCTGGGCCGACCTCGTCATCGCCGACGTCTTCAGCGGCGCCCGCACCCCGGCACACCTCACCAGCGTCGAGTTCCTGCACGAGGTGCGGCGGGTGCTGCGGCCCGCCGGGTGGTACGCGGCCAACATCGCCGACGGAGCGCCACTGCGCCATCTGCGCGCCCAGATCGCCACAGCCGGGGCCGTCTTCCCGCAGCGCTGCGTGCTCGCCGACCCCGCGGTGCTGCGCGGCCGCCGGTTCGGCAACGGCGTGCTGCTGGCCGCCGAGGGGGAGCTGCCCGTCGCCGAGCTGACCCGGCGCACGGCGGGCGACCCGCACCCGGGCCGGGTCGAGGCGGGGCGCGAGCTGGACGCCTTCACGGCCGGCGCCGCCCCCGTGACGGACGCCACCGCAACGGCTTCCCCGCCCCCGCCCGAGGGCACGTTCGACTAGCGCGGGACCGCGCCCCGCCAGGGGCACCCCTTACCCGTCGTACGTCTCGATCCGCGGCGGGCCGTTGTCCCAGCGGCAGAAGACCGACGAGGAGACGGCGCCGTTGGTGAACGTCACCCGGATCAGGCCAGGGGTCTCCCAGATCCGCATCTCCCATCCCGGATCGGGGGTCGCGGAGACCAGGGCCCCCTCCCGGCCGCTCAGGTCGAAGACAGCCCGGCCGCCGCGTACGGTCGCGCCCCTGACGTTCCCGGTGTGGTGGCCGTCCGGGCTCGGCTCCTCGGCGCCGGGGCGCGAGTCGGCGGAGCCGGTGTGCTGCGGCGTCCGCGTGGCCGTCTTCGAGGGACTCGGGGTGGGGGAGGGGGAGGGGCTCGGCCTGGGCCGGTGGGTGGAGGAGGCCCGGGGCGTGACCCGGTCGGGGCTCCCGCCGGAGACGGGCAGGGCCCGGGGCGGCGCTTCGGCGGTCTCGTTCAGCACTGTGTGGACCCCGAACCAGGAGAGCGTGGTCGCGGCGCCGGTGGCCAGGAGCCACGCGCCGACGTGCAGCCAGCGGGGTCCGGGGAGGCTACTTGGGCGCTGCATCCCCGTCAGCCTAGAGGCCGTTGGAATGTCGTACGGTTCCGCCCATGCCAAGTGTGCTCGTGGTCGAGGACGACCAGTTCGTGCGCTCCGCTCTCATCCGGCACCTGACAGAGGCCGGCCACACGGTCCGCAGTGTGGGTACGGCGCTGGAGGCCCTGCGCGAGGTGGCGCAGGTCGGATTCGACGTGGTCGTGCTGGACCTGGGACTGCCGGATCTGGACGGCGCCGAGGCGCTGAAGATGCTGCGCGGGGTCACGGACGTCCCTGTGATCATCGCCACCGCGCGGGACGACGAGGCCGAGATCGTCCGGCTGTTGCACGCCGGCGCGGACGACTACCTGGTCAAGCCGTTCTCGGTGGCGCACCTGTCGGCGCGGATGGCTGCCGTGCTGCGCCGTACGCGCACAGGGGAGTTCGGAGGCGGTGGGGAGAGCGCCGGGGACGGCGTCCTGCGGGTCGGCGGCCTGGTGGTCGACCCGCTGCGCCGGGTGGCCCGGCTGGACGGAGTGGCGCTCGACCTCACCCGCAGGGAGTTCGACCTGCTGGCCTTTCTGGCGAGCCGGCCGGGCGTCGTCGTCCCGCGCAGGGAGCTGCTGGCCGAGGTGTGGCAGCTCTCCTACGGGGACGACCAGACCATCGACGTGCATTTGTCATGGCTGCGCCGGAAGTTGGGGGAGACGGCCGCCCGGCCCCGCTATCTGCACACCCTGCGCGGGGTCGGCGTCAAGCTGGAACCGCCCCAGGAGGAGGGCGGGCCACGATGAGCGGCGGCCCGGCGTGAGAGGCCCCGGCGTGAGAGGCCCCGGCGTGCGAGGCGGGCCCGCGTGAGGTGGGCGCTGGTGAAGGTCTGCCTCGCGGTGACGGTGATGGTCGTGGTGGCCTTCGCGGTACCGCTGGCACTGGTCGTCAAGGAGACCGCACGCGACCGCGCCTTCGCGGGCGCCGAGCGGCAGGCCTCCGCCATCGGCCCCGCGTTGGCCATCACCCGCGACCACCGCGAGCTCCAGCGCGTCGTCGCCGTCACCCAGGCGGGCGCCCAGGACCGCATCGCCGTACACCTGCCCTCCGGCGTGACCGCCGAGTCCGGCAGGACAGCCGAGTCCGGCCGATCCGCCGAGTCCGGCGGCTCCGACTCCGGCTCCGGCGGCGAGCTGCGGGTCGGGCACAGTCTTGCGCCACAGGACCGGGTGGCCGCGGCGCGACGCCTCGGGCGGGCCTCGACCGTGGAGGTCGAGGGCGGATACGCGCTGCTGCGGCCCACCGCGGTGGCGGGCGGCAAGGTGGCGGTCGTCGAGGTCTTCGTACCCGACAAGGAGGTCACCCGCGGGGTGGCCACCTCCTGGATGGTGCTCGCCGGTGTCGGGGTCGCGCTGGTCGTCGGCTCGGTCGCGGTCGCCGACCGGCTCGGCACCCGGATGGTACGGCCCGCCGAACGGCTCGCCGGGGCCGCGCACGACCTGGGCGAGGGCGAACTGGACGTCCGGGTGCCCGAGGAGGGGCCCACGGAGCTGCGGTCGGCGGCCGTCGCCTTCAACTCCATGGCCGACCAGGTCGTCCAACTGCTGGCCAACGAACGGGAGCTGGCCGCCGACCTCTCGCACCGGCTGCGCACCCCGCTGACCGTGCTGCGGCTGAACGCGGCCTCGCTGGGCGAGGGCGACGCGGCCGACCAGACGCGGGCCGCCGTCGCCCAGCTGGAGGGCGAGGTGGACCGCATCATCGGCGCGGCCCGCGAGCAGCGCGCCCAGTCGCCGGGCGCAGCGCACTCGGCCGTCTCCGACGCCGCCGAGGTGATCCGCGAACGGATGGCCTTCTGGTCGGCGCTGGCCGAGGACGAGGGGCGCGAGGCGCGGGTCGCCGGGGTCGAGCAGTCGGCCCGGGTGCCGGTCGCCAGGGCCGAACTCGCCGCCGCCGTCGACGCGTTGCTCGGCAATGTCTTCCGGCACACACCGGAGGGCACCGCCTTCTCCGTCGACCTGCACAGCGGCGGCCCCGGCAGCGACGCCGTCATCGTGCTGGTCTCCGACGCGGGCCCCGGCATCGAGGACCCGCAGGCGGCGCTGCGGCGCGGCCACGGCGCGGGCGGCCCCGGCTCGACGGGGCTGGGTCTGGACATCGTGCGCCGGGTCGCGGAGTCCACCGGCGGCGACGTACGGCTGGGGCGCTCGGTGCTGGGCGGTACGGAGGTGCGGATGTGGCTCGCGCTGCGGCCGACGGGCGGGCGTCGCCGCAACCACCGTCTGCGCCGCCGGGCCCGCCGCTGGGTGCGCCGCTGAGCGGCACCTCGCCGGCCGTCGGGCGGCACAGGGAACGCCGCCGGGTCCGGACCGTGGGACGGGCCGGACCCGGCGGCGTCGCGGGGCGTGCCGCCGCTTACTTGGCCACGCAGGTGTTGCCGATGGCCGGGTTCAGCAGGCCGATGATGTTGACGGTGTTGCCACACACCTGGATCGGAATGTGGATGGGCACCTGAACGACGTTGCCGCTGAGCACACCCGGCGACTTGGCGGCGCCACCCTGGGCACCGGAGTCGGCGACGGCGGCGGAGGCGCCACCCAGGGCGAGGGCGGCGGCGCAGGCCGCCGTGGTCACGTAACGGAGCATGGTGTTCTTCCTCCAGGAGACAGACAACTTGCCACCATCCAGGCACAGGGGTCCGGGCTGGGTCGTTGTGACTTTCCGACCAGCGCCGCTCCCTCACTCCACGGAGTGGCCGGGCTGTGCGGCGAATGGAGCAACAGCACGGCTGAAGGGCCGCGTCCGCCGCGCGGCCGGAGTCCGGGGCCGTCTCCTGAGGAGGCCCTTTCGGCTTCCTTAAGAGCTCCCTAAGGCCGACGGCAGAAGTCCGCAACACGGCGTTTGCCCGATTCACCGTCAGTACCGTGCTGCTCGTTCCCATCCCCCACAGGACGAGGCAGCAACGAGATGACGAACTCAGCGGGCCACCGCCGCCGTGCCGGCCGCGCCACCAGGACGGCCCTGGGCGCCGTCACCATGGCGCTCGCGGCCGGCGGCGGCTTCCTGCTCGCCGGCAACGCGACGGCGGGCGAGGAGCAGCCGGCCGATTCCGCGGGCACCCCCTTCGCGCCGTATGTCGACACCTCGCTCCAGCCCTCCTACGACCTGCTGAAGAGCGCCGAGAGGACCGGAGTCAAGGAGTACAACCTCGCCTTCGTCACCAGCGGCGGCGGCTGCGTGCCCAAGTGGGGCGGCAGCCAGGAGCTGACGGACAACCCGGTCGCCGGGCAGATACCCGAGCTGCGGGCCAAGGGCGGTGACGTACGGGTCTCCTTCGGCGGCGCCAACGGCTCCGAGCTCGCACTGGCCTGCGACTCGGCGGAGGAGCTGGCCAAGGCGTACGGGAAGGTCGTCGACGCCTTCGACCTCAAGAAGATCGACCTGGACATCGAGGGCGCGGCGCTGCCCGACACCGAGGCCAACGAGCGGCGCGCCAAGGCCATCGCCTCGCTCCAGAAGAGCCATCAGGACCTGGACGTCTCCTACACCCTGCCGGTGATGCCCGAGGGCCTCACCGAACCCGGCGTCGCCCTGCTGAAGAACGCCAAGGAGAACGGGGTCGAGGTCTCGGCCGTCAACATCATGGCGATGGACTACGGCCCCTCCTACGACGGAGACATGGGCGAGTACGCCACCAAGGCCGCCACCGCGTCCCACAAGCAGGTCGCGACAGCCCTCGGCCTCGATGACGACGCCGCCTGGAAGGCGCTGGCCGTCACCCCGATGATCGGCGTCAACGACGTCAACGTCGAGGTCTTCCGACCCGAGGACGCCAAGGAGCTGCGGGCCTTCGCGGACGAGCACGGCCTGGGCTGGCTGTCCATGTGGTCCGGTACCCGCGACAAGCCCTGCCCCGGCGGCCCCAAGGACCAGGCGGACCCGACCTGCTCCAGCATCGAGCAGAGCCCCGACGAGTTCAGCAGGGCCTTCACCGGCTGACCTGACCGCGCCGGCCGCTGCCGGCCACCGGCCGGCCACACCAGCCACCTCCGGCCACCCCCCACCGGCGGGGCGCGACGGCACCATCACCCCCCACACCGCCGTCGCGCCCCGCCTCCTCCCGCATCGCCTCGGCAACCGGCCCGCCTCGGCAAACCGGCCCCGGCTCCCGCGCCGCCTCGGCTCCTGCCCCTCCTGCTGCCGGGGCCGTTGTAGTTGAATGTTCTCCTCGCCCGGGCCCCACGGGGCCGGGGCTCGCAGCACGGGGAGGGCACCATGGCAGCAGTGCGCGGCGGACGGCCCCGCGGAACCGCACAGTCCAGGCCGACCCTGGAGGAAGTGGCGCGCCGAGCCGGGGTGGGCCGCGGCACCGTCTCCCGCGTCATCAACGGCTCGCCCAGGGTCAGCGACCGCACGCGCGCCGCCGTCGAGGAAGCCGTCGCCGAACTGGGCTACGTCCCCAACCGGGTCGCCCGTGCGCTCGCGGCCGGCAGCGCCGACACCGTCGCACTGGTGGTGCCCGAACCGGAGTCCCGGTTCTTCACCGAGCCCTACTTCCCCGCCATCGTGCGGGGCATCAGCGCCGAACTCGCCGGAGCCGACATGCAGTTGCTCCTCACGCTGCTGCACGGCGGCAAGGAACGGGACCGCTTCGCGCAGTACGCGGCGGCCCACCGCATCGACGGCGTGCTGCTGGTTTCCGTACACGAAGACCACACCCTGCCGGACCTGCTGGCCCGCGCCGAGATACCCGCCGTACTGGGCGGCCGCCGCAGCGCGTCCGAACCGGTTCCGTACGTCGACTGCGACAACACCGGCGGCGCCCGGTCGGCCGTCACCCATCTGCTGGGGCGCGGGCGCACCACGATCGCCACGGTCACCGGCCCTGCGGACGTGTACGCGGCACGCTGCCGCGCCGACGGCTACCGTCAGGCGCTGCGCGAGGCGGGCCTGCCCCAGGACGCGGAACTGATGGCGTGCGGCGACTTCACCGAGGAGGGCGGGGACCGCGCGATGCGGGAGCTGCTGGACCGCGCCCCCGGACTCGACGCCGTCTTCTGCGCCTCGGACGTGATGGCGGCCGGCGCCCGGCGAGCGCTGCGCGAGGCGGGCCGCTCGGTGCCGGACGATGTGGCGCTGGTCGGCTTCGACGACTCGGTCGTGGCCCGCCATATGGACCCGCCGCTGACCACCGTCCGCCAGCCGATCGCCGCGATGGGACGGGAGATGGCCAGGGTGCTGCTGGAGCTGCTGGGCAAGTGGACCCCGGGCGGTACCGGGCCGGCGCCGGGAGAGGGAGACGCCCGGCACCGCGTACTCCCCACCGAGCTGGTGCGGCGCGGCTCCTCCTGACGAGGGATCACGTCACCCCGTGAGCCCTGCTCCGGGTGCGCCCGGCCCGCACCGGCCGTTGGATCACAGGCATGGCGCGCACCGGAACCGGCACACCGACAGGCACGGCAGGGACGGGTACGACGGCACGAACGGGCAAGGCACTGGGACGCCGTGTCCGCCGCCTGCTCGGCCTCACCCTGACAGGCGCGTTGCTGCTCGCCCCCGCTGCGGCTCTCGCCACGCCGGAACCGGACACCACCGCGTCCTCGGCGGCCCCGGTGACGCCCGCGCCCGGCCCTCCGGCGGCGTCACTGCCACCCGCGTCCGACCCCTCGACGGCGCGCGCGACGCCCACCCCGGAGCCCGCGGCAACGCCTCTCGCTCCTGCCGCGTCCTCACCCCCGGCCCCGGAGCCACCCCAGCCCTCGTCCCAGCCCTCTTCACCGTCTTCGCCCACGCCCTCGTCCCCACCTTCGCCCTCACCCTCGTCCCCGCCCTCCCCGCCCTCCCCGCCCTCCTCCTCCGAAGCCGGGCAGGGAGCGGGGGTCGGGGCGGCGAGCCGCTGGGTCACACCGGTGGTCGCGTCGCAGGTACGGATCTCGCAGCCGTACGGCGCCAAGGGCAGCTGGGCGGCCGGCTACCACACCGGTGTCGACCTGGCCGTGCCCGTGGGCACCCCGGTGCGGTCCGTCGGACCGGGGACGGTCGTCTCCGCGGGGTGGGCCGGCGCCTACGGCAAGGCGGTGACGGTGCGGATGGTCGACGGCAAGTACGCCCTCTTCGCCCATCTGTCGGAGATCTACGTCGGGGACGGCGCGACGGTCGGCGGCGGCACCTGGCTCGGCCTCTCCGGCAACACGGGCCGCTCCTCGGGCCCGCACCTGCACTTCGAGGTGCGGACCGGTCGCTCTTACGGCTCGGACATCGACCCGGTCCGCTACCTCGCCGCGCACGGCGTCAGCCTCGGCTGAGACACCAGGCGTCGACCCGGGCGGGGCGAGGCTGTCCGCAGCTCCGCAGCTCCGCAGCTCCGCAGCTCCGCAGCTCCGCAGCTCCGCAGCTCCGCAGCTCCGCAGCTCCGCGGGTTCAGCGCCCGGGCCGGCCCAGCACCCGGTCCGGGCGGCAGACGTCGCACACCCGCGCCTCGGCCGTCCGCGCCAGCAGTTCCACCGCCTCGCGGGAGGTGATGCGCCGGGTGAGCCAGCCGTCCCTGGCCTGCCAGCAGTCCCGGCGGTGTACGCACCACCACGGCCCCGTCTCGCCGACGCCCCGCACCCGGACGGCCAGCCACTGGCGGCCCGCCACGGCCCCGGCCGTGGGCACCGCCTGGTAGTTCTCGCCGGGGATCGGGGTGATGTTCTCGGCGGCGACGCTGATCGCGGTCGGCGCGCTCTTGGGCTCGGCGCGCCCGTCGGGGTGCTCGTAGCGGCTGGGCAGGATCGCCTCGCACTCGTACCACCAGTGGCCGTCGGCCGTACGGGAGCGGCCGGTGACGATCACGTCCAGCTCCTGTCCGTCCGGCATCCGGGCCCGCGCCCACGGGCCCGCACGGTCGCGCCACTCACTCACGTACCGAATATTAGTTCGATTACGAGGGTGGGTGCGCCGTCCGGGTTCATTACGGGCGGCGTTGTCGTGTTGTACCAAAAAGTGACACTTCACCCTCCATCGTGGTGTCTCGTCCAACCAACCCTTGGAGGTTCACATGCGCATGCGTATGCTCGCGCGCTCCGTCGCCGTTGGCTTCGCGGTCCTGGGCCTGGCCGGCGCGGGCGTGGGCTCGGCCGCCGCCTGGCCGAAGGGGCACCACGGCAACTCGGTGTACGAGTCGGTGAAGAAGGTCAAGGTCTCCGACGACGACCACATCATCAGCGGCTCGTACTTCTTCTACTTCGGGCCGATGATCCTCGACTGACCCGAACATTCTCCCGTGGCAGACCCGCTCTGCCTGCCCGTCAGCACTGCGTTCCCGCCTCCCCAGGGAGTCCGGGAACGCAGTGTTTTCCACCCCCGCCACCGCGATCCCCGCCAGGGAGCTGCGCCCCGGAGGGGCGCGGGGAACTGCGCTCCCCTGGGGGCACCTCCCGGCCGGAGGCTGGGGGACTCCGGCCGGGAGGTGCCCCCAGGCCACGACGCTGCCGCAGCCTGCGGCGGACACTCAGGGGCAGCCCCTACCCAGCAAAAGATTCGCCGGACAGGTCCCAGGCCGATCCCGCACCCCGCCTCCGCTGCTGCGTTCTGCTGGTCCGCGTCCGGGCGCTTGCCGTCCGGACGCTACGCGTCGGGGGTCTGGCCGTCGTTGTCCGTGCGTGGTGCGGACTTCGCTGGTTCCTTGGGCGGGTTCTTCCGGGCGCCCGTGCCGAACGGCCAGTGGGGGCCGCGTTTGTCGTCGGGGATTCCTACGAGCTCCTCGACGTCGAAGAGGCGGGCGATGGGGACGTCCGAGCTGCTGTGGGCGATGATCGAGAAGGCGATGGTGACGGCGATGAGGGTGAACGCCTCCTCGCCGCGCGGGATTCCGGCCTGGAGCACCAGCAGCCCGTAGACCACAGAGGCGAAGCCCTTGGGCCCGAACCAGGCGGCCGTCAGCTTCTCCCGCCGGTCGAAGGAGGTGCCGATGAGCGAGAGCAGCAGCGAGGCCGGGCGGATCAGGACGATCGCCAGTACGGCGACCACGTACCCGCCGAAGGACAGGTCGCTGAACAGCTCGCCGGTCAGCAGTGCTCCGAAGATCAGCAGGGCGACGAACTTGGCCAGTTCGGCCAGCGAGTCGCCCAACGGCTCGAACGCGTGCTTGGCCTCGGGCGAGACCGCCGCCAGGACGGCACCGGCGCTGAACGCGGCCAGGTAGGCGTTGGCGTGGGTCAGCGAGCAGACCGCGTACAGGATGACGCCGATGGCCAGCGGCCCCAGCGGCTGGAGCTTGGGCTCTGCGCCCAGCAGCCGGAAGCGCGTCAGGCCGTTGACGAGCAGCGGTGCCGCGATGCCGAAGGCCACGCCGAGCACCAGCTCCAGGGCGATGCTGCCCAGCGAGGCGTGCTCGCTGTGCCCGCTCGGGGCCGCAGCCGCGATGAAGATGAGCACGAAGGGCAGCGCCAGGCCGTCGTTGACGCCGCTCTCCACGTTGAGCAGCTGGCGCAGCCGCGCGGGCACCTGCTGGCGGCCGACGATGGCGGAGGCGAACACCGGGTCGGTGGGCGAGAGCACCGCGCCGACCAGGAAGGAGGTCGTCCAGTCGAAGCCGACGAGATAGTGGGTGAGCAGCGCGATACCGAGGAAGGCCAGCGGCATGCCGAGGCCGAGCGCACGCGCCGGGCTCTTCCACCGCTCGCGCAGCTCGGCGAAGCGGACGTGCATGCCGTCCGTGAACAGCACCGCGAACAGGGCCAGATCGGCCGTCACCCGGACGATCTCGCTCCCGGGCGCGACGTGGATGAGTCCGAGCACACCGTCCCCGACCAGCGCGCCGCCCGCGAGGAACAGCAGCGAGGTGGACAGCACCGACCGGGCCGCCAGTCCGGACAGCAGCACGGCGACAAGCAGGGCGACGCCGAAGACGATGACCAAGACCACAAGAACAACCCCCGCCCGACCGTGCATACGTCACGGAGGCCCTGTGGTCCGCGTTTCCGCCGGCCACAGGGCCTCCGAGTAAGGGTGATCGACGGGACTTGAACCCGCGACATCCTGGACCACAACCAGGTGCTCTACCAACTGAGCTACGACCACCATGTCCGGCGGGGAAGAGAAGATCTTCCCTGACCGGCCGCTACGAGTGTACAGGGTCGGGCGCGGTGCTCGCGCCCAGGTTTCCGGTGCGGCCCCTCACCCGCCCCGGTCCCTGCGCTGCTCGGCCGGCCGGAGGCTCAGCAGCCGGCCGGAAGCCCGGTCGGCCGGGCCCGGTCAGCCGGAGGCTCAGTCGGCCGGAGGCAGCACATGTCGGGCAGCGATCTTCTTGGCCGTCTCCGAGTCTGGGCCCGGCTGGGGCACGAACACCGCCTCGCGGTAGTAGCGCAGCTCGGCGATGGACTCGCGGATGTCGGCCAGCGCCCGGTGGTTGCCCATCTTCTCCGGGCTGTTGTAGTAGGCGCGCGGATACCAGCGCCGGGCCAGCTCCTTGACCGAGGAGACGTCCACGATGCGGTAGTGCAGGTGGCCGTCGAGCGCGGGCATGTCCCGGGCGAGGAAGCCGCGGTCGGTGCTGATGGAGTTGCCGCACAGCGGAGCCTTGCCCGCCTCCGGGACCCACTCGCGGACGTACGCCAGGACGCGGGCCTCGGCGTCGGCCAGCGTGGTGCCCGCGTCCAGTTCCTCCAGCAGGCCGGAGGCGGTGTGCATCTCGCGCACCACCTCCGGCATCGCCTCCAGGGCGTGTGCGGGCGGGCGGATCACGATGTCCACGCCGTCGCCGAGTACGTTCAGCTCCGAGTCGGTCACCAGCGCGGCCACCTCGATGAGCGCGTCATCGGACAGCGAGAGGCCGGTCATCTCGCAGTCGATCCACACCATGCGATCGTTCATGCGCCTCACACTACGTGACGGACCCGCTCAGCCCGCTCCCCGGCCACGCTGCCCCGGCACCCGCGGGGCGAACGTGTCCGACTCCGGTTTGCCCTGTTCAGGGCGTTCGGAGCGGTTCTGCTGCGCGTTCCTGTGCTCCCTCGGCTCATGACGGGTCTCCTGCCTGGTGCCGTACGCCGACGGCCCGTTCGCCGCCCCCGGCTCGTGGCCGGCTCCCGGGTGCCCGGCAGGCCCCGGATGGCCGCCCGACGCGTGCCCGGGGTGCCCGGCCGGGCCGGACTGGCCGGAATGGCCGGGGTGACCCGGATGGCCAGGGTGTCCCGAGTGGCCCTGCTGGGGCTGGTGGGACTGGTGCGGCAGCCGTAGCGAGTTCTCCGCGCCCGCGCCCGGACCGCCAGGACCCGGGCCGTGCGCCTGGCCACCGGAGCCCGGCGCTCCGCCCCCGGCTCCGCCCGCTGCGCCCGCGCCCTCGTGCCCCTGCTCCCCATCCGGCCGGCGCGCCCGGTACGCGGCCCGGTAGGCGGCCGGGGAGGCACCGAGCTGGCGGCGGAAGTGGCCGCGCAGCGCGACGGGCGAGCGGAAGCCGCAGCGGCCCGCCACCTCGTCCACGGAGTAGTCCGACGTCTCCAGCAGACGCTGCGCCTGGAGCACGCGCTGGGTGATCAGCCACTGCAGTGGAGCGCTCCCAGTAAGAGACCGGAAGCGCCGGTCGAAGGTGCGGCGGCTCATGTACGCGCGCGCGGCGAGCGTCTCCACGTCGAACTGCTCGTGGAGGTGTTCCAGCGCCCAGGCGACGACCTCGGCCAGCGGGTCGGCGCCGATCTCCTCTGGTAAGGAGCGGTCCAGGTGACGGGGGTGGCCGCCGGACTCCTGGCCGTTCCCGCGGCGGGGCGGTACGACCAGCCGGCGCGCGAGCGCCCCGGCCGCCTCGGCCCCGTGGTCGGTACGTACGACGTGCAGGCACAGGTCTATGCCCGCTGCCGTGCCCGCCGAGGTGAGAATGTCCCCGTCGTCCACGAACAGCTCGCGCGGATCGACGTGGACGGCCGGATACCGCTTGGCCAGCGTCGGGGCGTACATCCAGTGCGTGGTGGCCGGGCGGCCGTCGAGCAGCCCGGCGGCCGCGAGGACGAAGGCGCCGGTGCACAGCCCGATGACCCGGGCTCCCTCCTCGTGCGCGCGGCGCAGCGCGTCCAGTGCGGCCGGTGGTGGTGGCTGGGTGATGGAGCGCCAGGCGGGCACCACGACGGTGCCCGCGCGTGAGATCGCCTCCAGCCCGAACGGCGCGCTCAACTGGAGCCCGCCTGTGGTGCGCAGTGGCCCGTCCTCGCCCGCGCAGACCAGCAGCCTGTAGCGCGGAACTCCGGCGTCCTGGCGGTCGATTCCGAAGACGGAGAGCGGGATGGAACTCTCGAAGATGGGACCACCGCTGAAGAGCAACACCGCCACGATCTCGCGCCGGCGGCGCGCGGCCAGCTTGCGGGTCTCGACTGGGCCGTTCGTGGAGTCCTGGCTCATTGGAACTAAGCCCCCCTCAATCGTTGTGTTCCTCTCGGTCCATGCAGATCTCCCCCGCTCTCCCCCGCAGCGAAAGCCAAGATCGAATCTACTGCGTCGGATGAGGTGGGCGGTGCAAGTTCGGCATCCGGCGCTATGTCGACATGGCAACTTGGCGTGAAGCATTCGATCACGAAGCGTTTCACTCAACGGCGCTACAGGGAAGTACGCATGCCCTCTCTGCCCCATCAACGTAGGGTGCACACCCGCGCGCCGCTCCTTTCGCCCCTGGTGGCAGGGGGGTTGGTGCTGGGCGGGGCAAGGGTTGTGGCGGGGCGGCAAGTTGGCTGAAATTCGCGGGGGGTCAGACGTGCGATCCAGTCACCGGCCCGGCCCACGTCCGGGGCTCCGGAGGTCCATGGGGTGTATGGGGCGTCTGAGGTGCGCCCGGCGTACGCGGCCGGAAACAGTGCGTGACTTTTTGTGACTCTGTGCGCGCTGGTGTGTGCCGGTGTGCGCCCCGAGCGATCGTCTCGCGCCATCGCAACGATCAGGACCGGACGACTCCGACGCGCCCCCTGTCACCGCCCAGGTCACCGGCCGCCACGCTGAACCGTTCCCACCGTGTGTGACCGGAGTGGTACGAGGGGTGTGCGAGGGGCGTACGAGGCGTGCACGGGCCGTCGACGCGGCCTGTTCAGCGGTTCTTCCGGGCCAGGGGCCGCCCTCCGCGCCTGTCAAGGAGGCGCGTAAGGGGCGTAACGCGGCATTGCGCTGTGGCCCGCGCTCAGGCATGCTCCGGGGTCAACCGCCTCGGGCGGCCGCCACGCATTACCTGGGCAAGAGGGGAGTGCGGCCGTACCCTGTGGGTAAGGGACTTGGGAAGACGATTCCCGGTCTTCATCGAGCAGGCCGTGCAGGCATCCAGCAGTTTTCGACCGAGCCGATCACAGAGAGCGCAAGCCGTCCGACATCCCTCTGCACAGAGGACTCACTTCGCCGAGACAAGTCATGGCAGGACACGAGATCCCTGACCCAGCAGACCGCAGGCAGGTCGCCGACTCGACGGCGATCCCCGAAGCGGCGGACGAGACGCGCCACTCCTGCGATCCGGCCTTCCAGCACGGCGTCGTCGTCGGCTTCGACGGCTCCGTCTCCAGCGAGCGCGCCCTGGCCTACGCCATCGGCATGGCCCACCGCTCCGGCTCCGGCCTGATCATCGTCCATGTCGCCAACCGGCTGCCGACCACCGTATGGGCCGGATGCGAGCCGCCGGTCTTCGTCGACGTCCCCGACCACCGCACCGAGGTGCTCGGGCTCGAACTGGCCTGCGCCGACCATCTCGCCGAAGTGCCCTGGATCCTGGTGGAGCGGGGCGGGGACATCTGCCACGAGCTGGAAGAGGTCGGCAGCGAGTACGCGGCCGACGCCATCGTGGTCGGCTCCACGCACGGACTGGTGGGCCGGATCTTCGGCTCGGTGGCCGGCCGGCTGGCCCGGCGCGCCCAGCGTCCGGTGATCGTCGTTCCATAGGGCAGCCACCTGAGCCCGCAGGTGCCCGTCGGGCGGGCCGGGCGGGTTCCGCCGGGCAAGGCCCTTACGGCTGCGGGGAATTCAGCTTCCGCACATCGACAAATCTACCCACCCGTAAGAGGTGGGTTGTGCGCTTGTGAGGGGCATACAGACAACACGACGGGTGGACAGGACCCGAGGGCGCGCTGCTGAACGGGAGGTGACGGTCCCGCACGGCAGCCCACCCGCCGGCGTAATGGGCGACGCCGGTACAGGGGAGGCGGAATCCCGCGCGGTTGGTGGCCCGCGTGGGATTCCGCCCATCCTCGCGCCTTGCGGCGCTGTGGCTCCCTCTTACTCCACCGTGACCGACTTGGCCAGGTTGCGGGGCTTGTCGATGTCCCGGCCCAGGGCGAGTGCCGTGTGGTAGGCCAGCAGCTGGAGCGGGATGCCCATCAGGATCGGGTCCAGCTCGTCCTCGTTCTTCGGCACGACGATGGTGTGGTCGGCCTTCTCCTGCTCCTGGTGCGCGACGGCCAGGATGCGGCCGCTGCGGGCCTTGATCTCCTCCATCGCGGCCCGGTTCTTCTCCAGCAGGTCGTCCTCCGGCACGATCGCGACCGTCGGCATCGCGGGCTCGATCAGCGCCAGCGGCCCGTGCTTGAGCTCGGAGGCCGGGTACGCCTCCGCGTGGATGTAGGAGACCTCCTTCAGCTTGAGGGAGGCTTCCAGCGCGACGGGGTAGCCGCGTACCCGTCCGATGAAGAGCATCGAGCGTGCGTCCGCGTACTGCTTCGCAAGCTTCTCGATCTCCGGCTCCTGCTTGAGGATCTCGGCGATCTGGCCCGGCAGCCGGCGCAGCCCCTCGATGATCCGCTTGCCGTCCTTGACCGACAGATCGCGGATGCGGCCCAGGTGCAGCGCGAGCAGGCCGAAGGCGACCACCGTGTTGGTGAAGCACTTGGTGGAGACGACGCACACCTCGGGCCCGGCGTGCACATAGACCCCGCCGTCCGCCTCGCGGGCGATGGCCGAGCCGACGACGTTGATGACGCCCAGCACCCGGGCGCCCTTGCGCTTGAGCTCCTGGACGGCGGCGAGCGCGTCATAGGTCTCACCGGACTGCGAGACGGCGATGTAGAGCGTGTCCGGGTCGACGACCGCGTTGCGGTACCGGAACTCGCTGGCGGGCTCCGCGTCGGCGGGGATGCGGGCCAGCTCCTCGATCATCTGGGCGCCGATCAGGCCCGCGTGGTACGAGGTGCCGCAGCCGAGGATCTTCACCCGGCGCACGGCGCGCGCCTCGCGCGGGTCGAGGTTGAGGCCGCCCAGGTGGACGGTGGCGAACCGGTCGTCGATGCGCCCGGCCAGCACCCGGTCCACCGCGTCGGCCTGCTCGGCGATCTCCTTGTGCATATAGGTGTCGTGGCCGCCCAGGTCGTAGGACTCGGCGGCGTACTCCACCGTCTCCGGCGAGGAGGAGGTGCGCGAGCCCTCGGTGGTGTAGGTGCGGTAGTCACCGGCCTTGATGGTGGCCATCTCGCCGTCGTCCAGGGTGACGACCTGGCGGGTGTGCGAGACCAGCGCGGCGACGTCCGAGGCGACGAACATCTCGTTCTCGCCGATGCCCAGCACCACGGGCGAGCCGTTGCGGGCCACCACGATGCGGTCGGGGAAGTCGGCGTGCAGCACGGCGATGCCGTAGGTGCCCTCGACGTGCCGCAGCGCCTCCTGGACGCGGGCCTCCAGGCGCTCGGCCTGGGCACCGGCGATCAGATGGGTCAGCACCTCGGTGTCGGTGTCGGAGACGAAGGTGATGCCGTCGGCGGTCAGCTTGGCGCGCAGCTCGGCGGCGTTGTCGATGATGCCGTTGTGGACGACGGCGACCTTCTCGGCCGCGTCCAGGTGCGGGTGCGCGTTGACGTCGTTGGGCACGCCGTGGGTGGCCCAGCGGGTGTGGGCGATGCCGGCGGTGCCGGTGAAGCGCTTGGGGATACGCTCCTCCAGGTCGCGGACCCGGCCCTTGGTCTTGGCGGTCTTCAGGCCGCCCGGCTTGCCGCCCGTACCGCCCTGGATGGCGATGCCCGCCGAGTCGTAGCCGCGGTACTCCAGCCGCTGGAGGCCCTCCAGCAGGAGCGGGGCGGTGTCACGCTTACCGATATACCCGACAATTCCGCACATACTGCTGATGCCCTGCCTCTCCGTCGTGCTGTGCTGATTTCTGATTTCCGAGTCCGACTTCTCTGGAGTCCGACCTCTGGGTGCTCGGTGCTCGATGCTCGGTGCCGGGCGCTCGATGCCGGTGCGCTCTGCGGTCCGCGGTCTGCGCTCTGTCAGCCGTAGACGATGCGGCGGAGCTGTCTGAGGGACAGCTGGGGCGGCGCCACGGCGCGGTGCGGCAGCTCGGCCTCGATACGCTCGAAGATCTCCGGGTTCGTCAGGCCCTTGGCCTGGAGCTCGCGGTGCCGGCGGCGGACGAATTCGGTGGCCGTCTCATCGAAGTACGACAGCACGTCCAGCACCACCCGGGCCGCCTCGCCGCGCTGGAGCGGCGTGGTGCGGACCAGGTGGTCGATGAGGTCCTCGTGGACCGGCGTCGTGGTGTCGAGCACCCGTTGATACTGCGGTCTCAGCGCCTCGATCGCAAGAAATCTGCCCGATAGCGGGCACCGTGTGGCGGAACCGGCACAGAAATACTCCCGGATACTCCCGGCCGAGGTCTTCCCGACCCGGTCCGAGGCGGTCATTATGGCGAAGTGTCCTGAACATGGCTTTCGTTGAGAGTGCGCGACCCGGACCTCCATGAACACTCGTTCGAAGGGATCGGAGCGATCCCGGAGGGAGCGCTGATGGGACGACGAATCGGCCCGTTACTGGTCCTGTGTGCCTCGCTGCTCGCCGCCACCGCCTCGCCACCCGCCACCGCCTCGCCGCGCACCGCACCGGTGACCGCCACCGGCACCGGCGCGGAGGACGCGGCCACCACCCGTTCCCCGCGGCCACTCGATCAGGTGATACCCGCACCCGCCTCGGTACGCGAGCGGGGCCGGCCGTACACGATCACCCCCCGGACAGTGATCCGGGTGCACGGCGACCCTGACCACCACCGGCACGGACAGCGGCGAGGAGCCCGCAAAGACGTGCGCCAGGTCGCCGACCACCTCGCCGAGCTGCTGCGACCCGCCACCGGCTACCGGCTGCCCGTCACCACCAGCCCCGGCCGCGACGGCATCCAGCTGCGGCTCGGCGGCCACCGCGGACTGGGCCCCGAGGGCTACCGGCTCGATGTCACCGCACGGGCCGTCAGGCTCACCGCACGCGAGCCCGCCGGACTCTTCCACGGAATACAGACCCTCCGGCAGCTCCTCCCCGCCACGATCGAGGCCTCCGACAAGCAGCCCGGCCCCTGGCGGATAACGGGCGGCACCATCACCGATACGCCGCGCTACGCCTACCGGGGCGCCATGCTGGACGTCTCCCGGCACTTCTTCCCCGTCCCCGCGGTCAAGCGCTACATCGACCAGCTCGCCCTCTACAAGATCAACACCCTCCATCTGCACCTCTCCGACGACCAGGGCTGGCGCATCGCCATCGACTCCTGGCCCCGGCTGGCCACCTACGGCGGCGGCAGCGAGGTCGGCGGGGGACCCGGCGGCCACTACACCAAGGCCGACTACCGCGAGATCGTCCGCTACGCGGCGGCACGCCACCTCACCGTCGTCCCCGAGATCGACATGCCCGGCCACACCAACGCGGCGCTGGCCTCCTACGCCGAGCTCAACTGCGACGGCGTCGCACCGCCCCGCTACACCGGCACCGAGGTCGGGTTCAGCTCACTGTGCGTACCGCTGGAGCGCACCTACGACTTCGTCGACGACGTGCTCCGCGAACTGGCGGCCCTCACCCCCGGCCCCTACCTCCACATCGGCGGGGACGAAGCGCACTCCACCAGCCACGAGGACTACGTCACCTTCATGCGGCGCGTACAGCCCCTCGTCGCCAAGTACGGCAAGAAGGCGATCGGCTGGCACCAGATCACCGCAGCCCCGGCCCGGGGAACCGTCGCCCAGTACTGGGGATACGACCGCACCGGCCCCCAGGAGCGCGCCCAGGTGGCCGAGGCCGCACGGCGCGGCACCAAGCTGGTGCTCTCCCCGGCCGACCGCGCCTACCTGGACATGAAGTACGACAAGGACACCCCGCTCGGCCTGTCCTGGGCCGGCTACGTGCCCACCCGGCGCGCCTACGACTGGGACCCGGGCCAATATCTGGAGGGGGTGCCCGAGCGGGCCGTACTCGGCGTGGAGGCCCCGCTGTGGTCGGAGACCATCGCCACCAGCGACCAGCTCGAGTACCTGGCCTTTCCCCGGCTGCCCGGCGTGGCCGAGGTGGGCTGGTCGCCCGCCGCCACCCACGACTGGGACGGCTACCGGGAGCGGCTGGCCCAGCAGGCGCCGCGCTGGGAGCTGATGGGAGTGAACTACTACCGGTCGCCGCAGGTGCCCTGGCCGCGGTGAACTGCTGCCGGGCCGGACGAGCGCGGGGCCCGCGTTCGCCCGGCCGGCTGTCAGAAACGGTCGAGTATCGCCTTCTTGGCGAGGGCGAACTCGTCATCCGTGAGCACGCCGGCACTGTGCAGCTCACCCAGCTCGCGCAGCCGCCGCAGCAGTCCGTCGTGGTCCGCCGCGGCCGGGAACGGGGTGGGGGCGCTCAACTCGGGTGCCGCCGCTCCGGCCCCCGCACCCGCCCCGGTGGCTCCCTCCGCCGCGTGCCCTGCCAGCGGGTGCGGCAGCCGGGCGACCACGGCGGCGGCCAGCAGCACGGCGCCGCCCGTCTCCCGTGTCTGCCGCACGCCCCACAGCAGCAGACAGTTCGGGTCGTGCTGCGGCTTGAGGGCCGGGTAGGTGCCCTTGGGACGGAAGCGGAGGCTGCCGTTCTCCCAGCCGAGCGCCGGGGTCCACTCCACGCCCTCCAGCTCCTGGAGCAGCAACCGGCGCGGACCGGCCGAGGACTTGCTCTGCTCGGCCATCCAGTTCCACTCCAACTGGATGTGTTCCCCGTCGAAGGCGGCGGTGCCGTCCGTGCCGGTGGCGGTCAGCGGGACGGGCGGCCCCGGCAGCAGATAGCGGTCGCACGGGGTGTCGGGCACCTCCGCCAGCAGCAGGGCGTTGCGCACCTCCTCGACGAAGTACTCGGCCACCCCCGTGCGGTCCTTCTCCACCGCCAGTTGATACGGGTCGGCCGCGTCCGGCAGCCTTCCGCTGGCCACCTGGGAGAGCGGGTCGGCGCCGTCCCGCAGCCGCAGGCGGAGCCTGCCGCCCTTGCGTCCGCCCGGCTCGTAGGCGATTCCGGCCACCGCACCCAGAGGAACGGTGACCTCTCCCAGGGCCTTGCGCAGTTGGTGCACCTGACGGTCGGTGCCGGGCACGATCCTGACGGTCTCCCCGTCGAAGGTCCATGCCCCGGCCCGCTGGAGGATTTCCGCCATACTCCGATTATTTAGCCTCAGAGCGCAGGGGTCACCCCCGGTCCGGCCGCCGCCGCTCGCGGTGTCCTCACTCGCCGACCCCCAACTCGCGGGCCACCAGCATGCGCTGCACCTCGCTGGTGCCCTCGCCGATCTCCAGGATCTTCGAGTCCCGCCACATACGGGCGACCGGATACTCGTTCATGAAGCCGTAGCCCCCATGGATCTGCGTGGCCTCACGGGCGTTGGTCACGGCGCTCTCCGAGGAGTACAGCTTGGCCAGCGCCGCCTCCTTCTTGAACGGCTCTCCCGCCATCAGCCGTGCGGCCGCGTCCCGCCAGGCCAGCCGCGAGGTGTGGGCCCGCATCTCCATGTCCGCGATCTTGAACTGGATCGCCTGGTTGGCACCGATGGGCTTGCCGAAGGCCGTACGGGTGTTGGCGTAGCGCACCGACTCGTCCACACAGCCCTGGGCCAGCCCGGTGGCGAGCGCGGAGATGGCGATCCGGCCCTCGTCGAGGATGCGCAGGAACTGGGCATAGCCACGGCCCGGCTCGCCCAGCAGATTGGCGTGCGGGACGCGGACATCGGCGAAGGACAACTCATGGGTGTCCGAGGCGTTCCAGCCCACCTTGGAGTAGGCCGGCGCGACGGTGAAGCCCGGGGTGCCCGAGGGGACGATGATCGTGGAGATGCGGGGCGCCCCGTTGTCCTTGCGCCCGGTGACGGCTGTCACGGTGACCAGGCCCGTTATCTCCGTACCGGAGTTGGTGATGAAGGACTTGGTGCCGTTGATCACCCATTCGTCGTTCTTCTCGTCCAGCACCGCTGTGGTGCGGGTGCCGCCCGCGTCCGAGCCGCACTCCGGCTCGGTCAGCCCGAAGGCGCCCAGGATCTCGCCCGCACACAGCCGCGGCAGCCACTCGCGCTTCTGCTCCTCGGTGCCGAACAGGTAGAGCGGCATCGCCCCCAGCGACACCCCCGCTTCCAGCGTGATGGCCACGGAGGAGTCGACCCGGGCCAGCTCCTCCAGGGCGAGGCAGAGCGCGAGATAGTCGCCGCCCATGCCGCCGTACTCCTCGGGGAACGGCAGGCCGAACAGGCCCATGGAGCCCATCTGCCGGACGATCTCGTACGGGAACTCGTGCTGCTCGTAGAACTCGCCGATCTTGGGCGCCACCACATCGTGGGCGAATTCCTCGACGGTGCGGCGCAGCTCCTCGTGCTCGGGGCTCAGTCGGTGGTCGAGTGCCATGGTCACTGCTCCTGGGAAGAGGTGGGGGCGGCCGTGCCGGCGAGGGCGCGGACCGTACGGGACGGGCTGGGCCGGCCCAGCCGTTCGGCCATCCAGCGGCTGGTGGCGGTGAGCTGGGCCAGATCGACGCCGGTCTCGATGCCGAGGCCGTTCAGCATCCAGACCAGGTCTTCGGTGGCGAGGTTTCCGGTGGCGCTCTTGGCGTACGGGCAGCCGCCCAGCCCGCCCGCCGAGGCGTCCACGGTGGCCACGCCGTTCTGCAGCGCCGCCAGGGTGTTGGAGAGGGCCTGGCCGTAGGTGTCGTGGAAGTGCACGGCGAGCACGGGACCGGCAGCCGGCGGTCCGGAGCCGGCAGCGCCGGGCTCCCCGGCGCCCGAGCCGGGCAGCCCTGCCGTACGGAGGGCCGCGAGCAGCGCGTGGACATGGCCGGGGGTGGCGACGCCGATGGTGTCGCCCAGGCTCAGCTCGTCGCAGCCCATTCCGGCCAGCGCCCGGCACACCCTGACCACCTGTTCGAGGGGGACGGGCCCCTCCCAGGGATCGCCGAAGCACATCGACAGATAGCCGCGCACCCGAAGGCCCTCCCGCTTGGCGCGGGCCACCACGGGTTCGAACATCTCCAGGGCCTCGTCCACCGTGCGGTTGAGATTGGCCTTGGCGAACGACTCGGTGGCGCTGGCGAACACCGCCACCTCCCGCGCCCCCAGCGCCAGCGCCCGCTCCAGACCGCGCGCGTTGGGCACCAGCACCGGCAGCCGCACGCCCTCCAGGGCGGGGCCGCCGAGGCGGGGATACAGCTCCTCGGCGTCGGCAAGCTGGGGCACCCACTTGGGGTGGACGAAGCTGGTGGCCTCCACGGTGGTCAGGCCCGCGGCCGCCAGCCGCTCGATGAACTCCGCCTTGACCTCGACCGGGACGGTCGCCGGCTCGTTCTGCAAACCGTCGCGCGGGCCCACCTCGTGGATCCGCACCCGGCCGGGCAGTCCCTCGTGGCCCTCCAGGGGGAAGACCATGGGCAGCTGTGCCGGTGAGCCGCCGGCCCTGCCCTCCGGTGAGCCGCCCGGTGTCGTGGGGGTTGCCGCGTCAGTCATCCCGCGCCTCCTTCCCGTCCGCCTTCTCGGCGTCCTCGAACGGGTCCACCACCGCGAGCACCTGGTCCATCGCCACGGTGCTGCCCGCCGTCACCTCCAGCTCGGCCACCCGGCCGGCGTGCGGGGCCGTGATGACGTGCTCCATCTTCATGGCCTCCACCACCAGCAGGCTCTGACCGGCCGCCACCTCGTCGCCGACGGCCGCCTTGACCACGGTGACCGTGCCGGGCATGGGCGCCGTCAGCGCGTCGGCCCCATGGGCGCCGCCCGCCCGCCGGAGGGCTTCCGCCACCGGGTCGTGACCGCGCACCTGCCAGGCCTCGCCGTCCCTGCCCAGCCACACCCCCGGGGTGTCACCGTCCATTGCCAGGGCGCGGGTGAAGGTGCGGCTCATTCCGTCCCAGTCGAGCCGTACCTTCGGGGCGTCCGCTGTTGGGCCGTCCGCCCTCGCGCCGGGCGCCAGCCGGGCGCGCACCGGGGCGGCGCCGTCGACGCTGACCTCCATCTCGCCTGCGGCCGGGGGCCCTTCGGGGCGCCTGCCGTCCGGCGCTGCCGGGCGGACCCGCACCGCAACCGGTTCGTGGCCCGGAACCCGCAGATGGTGCACCGTCCAGGCGCGCTGTCCGCCGAGCCGCCACCCGGAGGGCACCGAGAACGGGCTGACCCAGGCGGCGGCCCCGGCCGCTCGACCGGCGGCGGCTTCCGGGGCGACGCCGGGCACCGCGGCGGCGCCCGGTCCTCCAGTGCCGGTGTCCGGTCCCGGGCCGGCGTCCGGGGCGAGTGCCGCCTGCCGCAGCAGGGCCGCAGCTCCGTACACCTCGTCCGGCACGCCCTCGGGCAGCAGCCCGGCCGCGGCGCGGTCCACCAGGCCGGTGTCCAGGTCTCCGGAGGCCACCTGGGGGTGGGCGAGGAGGGCGCGCAGGAACGCCGTGTTGGTGTCCACTCCCAGCACCGTCGTACGCGCCAGAGCGGCGCGCAGTCCGCGCAGCGCGGCGGCCCGGTCCGGCCCCCAGGTGATGACCTTGGCGAGCATCGGGTCGTACGTCGTGCCCACCTCCGTGCCCTCGCTCAAGCCGGAGTCGGTGCGCACGCCCTCGCCCTGCGGCTCCTGGAGCAGCAGCACCCGGCCTGCCGAGGGCAGGAAGTCGACATGGCCGTCCTCGGCGCCCTGTGTGACGCGGGCGGTCTCCGCGCAGATCCGGGCCTCCACCGCATGGCCGTCCAGCGCGATGTCCCCCTGTGCGAAGGGCAGCGGCTCCCCGGCCGCGACGCGCAGCTGCCACTCCACCAGGTCGAGCCCGGTGATCAGTTCGGTGACCGGGTGCTCCACCTGGAGCCGGGTGTTCATCTCCATGAAGTAGTACGACCCGGAGCCGTCGCCCGGCACGATGAACTCCACCGTGCCCGCACCCCGATAGCCGCACGAGCGTGCCGCGTTCACCGCCGCCTGTCCCATCGCCTGGCGCGTGGCCTCGTCCAGCAGCGGGCTGGGCGCCTCCTCGATGATCTTCTGGTGCCGGCGCTGGAGCGAGCACTCGCGCTCTCCCAGATGGAGGACGTTGCCGTGGCCGTCCGCCAGCACCTGGATCTCGATGTGCCGCGGCCGGTCGATCCACCGTTCCACCAGCAGTCCGTCGTCACCGAATGCGCCCCGGGCCTCGCGGCGGGCCGCGGCGATCTCGTCCGGCAGCGCCGCCTCGTCGCGCACCAGCCGCATGCCCTTGCCGCCGCCGCCCGCGGACGGCTTGAGCAGCACCGGGAGGCCGGTCTCCCGAGCGGCGACGGCCAGTTCGGCGTCGGTCAGCCCGCTGCCCGAGGAGCCCGGCACCACCGGGACGTCCGCCTCGCGCACCGTCTCCTTGGCGCGGATCTTGTCGCCCATCAGCTCGATGGCGTCGGCGGGCGGCCCGATGAAGGCGAGCCCGGCGGCCTCGCAGCGCCGCGCGAACTCGGCGTTCTCCGCGAGGAATCCGTACCCGGGGTGTACGGCCTGGGCGCCGCTGCGGTCCGCGGCCTCCAGCAGCCGGTCCACGCTCAGATAGCTGTGCACGGCCGCCGCCGGGCCGATCCGGACCGCGGTGTCCGCCTCCCGTACATGGCGCGCCTCGGCGTCCGCGTCGCTGTGCACCGCGACGGACCGGATTCCGAGCCTGCGCAGCGTGCGGATCACCCGCACCGCGATCTCGCCCCGGTTGGCCACCAGCACCGTGTCGAACATCGGTCCTCTCCTCGCCCTTGCGACTCCGTCGCTCCCGGCTTCCCTGCCGTCGGTCGGCTGTGCCATGTCCCGCCCCCTCACATCCGGAAGACGCCGAAGCGGGGCGCCTCCGGATCGCGGTGCGGCAGCGGCGCGTTGGCGCAGGCGGTCAGCGCCAGCCCCAGCACCTGCCGGGTCTCCAACGGGTCGATCACGCCGTCGTCCCACAGCCGGGCGGTGGCGTAGTAGGCGTTGCCCTGGGTTTCGTACTGCGCGCGGACGGGGGCGCGGAACTCCTCTTCCTCCTCGGCGCTCCACTCCTCACCGCGCGCCTCCAGTTGGTCCCGCTTCACGGTGGCGAGCACCGAGGCGGCCTGCTCGCCGCCCATCACGGAGATCTTGGCGTTCGGCCACATCCACAGGAAGCGCGGGCTGTAGGCCCGGCCGCACATCGAATAGTTGCCGGCGCCGTAGGAGCCTCCGATCACCACCGTCAGCTTCGGAACCCGGGCGCAGGCCACGGCGGTGACCATCTTGGCGCCGTGCTTGGCGATGCCGCCCGCCTCGTAGTCCTTGCCGACCATGAAGCCCGAGATGTTCTGCAGGAAGAGCAGCGGGATGCCGCGCTGGTCGCACAGCTCGATGAAGTGGGCGCCCTTCTGGGCGGATTCGGAGAAGAGGATGCCGTTGTTGGCCACCACGCCGACGGGGTGGCCGTGGACATGGGCGAAGCCGGTGACGAGCGTGGTGCCGTACTCCGGCTTGAACTCCTGGAAGCGGGAGCCGTCCACCAGGCGGCCGATGACCTCGTGCACGTCATAGGGCGTGCGGGAGTCGACGGGCACCACGTCGTAGAGCCCGGCCGGGTCCAGGGCGGGCTCCTCCGCGGGGCGTACGGCCCAGGGCAGGGCAGAGGCGGCGGGAGGCGCGGGCAGGGTGGCGACGATGTGGCGGACGATGCGCAGCGCGTGCGCGTCGTCCTCGGCCAGGTGGTCGGTGACACCCGAGATCCGGGAGTGGGTCTCGCCGCCGCCGAGCTCCTCGGCGGTGACCACTTCACCGGTGGCCGCCTTCACCAGAGGCGGGCCGCCCAGGAAGATCGTGCCCTGCTCGCGCACGATCACCGCTTCGTCGCTCATCGCCGGGACATAGGCGCCGCCTGCGGTGCAGGAGCCGAGGACGGCGGCGATCTGCGGGACTCCGGCGGCGGACATCCGGGCCTGGTTGTAGAAGATCCGGCCGAAGTGCTCGCGGTCGGGGAAGACCTCGTCCTGCATCGGCAGGAAGGCGCCGCCCGAGTCGACCAGATAGAGGCACGGCAGCCGGTTCTCCAGGGCCACTTCCTGAGCCCGCAGGTGCTTCTTGACCGTCATGGGGTAGTAGGTGCCGCCCTTGACCGTGGCGTCGTTGGCGACGATGACCACCTCGCGTCCGGCGACCCGTCCGATGCCGGCGATCACCCCAGCCGCCGGGGCCGCGTCGCCGTACATCCCGTCCGCCGCCAGCGGGGCGAGCTCCAGGAAGGGCGAGCCGGGATCGAGCAGGGCGTCCACCCGCTCGCGGGGCAGCAGCTTGCCGCGCGCCGTGTGCCGCTCGCGGGCCCTGGCACCGCCGCCCAGCCGGGCCCGCGCCAGCTTCTCGCGGAGCTGTCCGGCCAGCTCGCGGTGGGCCCTGCGGTTCTCCGCCGCCGCCTCGGAGCCCGGGTCGAGTGCGCTCACCAGGCGTGGCGCCGCGGGCCCGTGCCCGCTCACGTCCCGCACTGCTCGCTCGTTCATCCGGCCAGCCCCCTTGCTCGCACGTCACCACCACGACAGCCGCACCGCCACCGCACATCCGGCGGTTAGCCATCGTTAACTCGCTGCATCCAGGTTAACGCTCACTAACGCGGCTGTCTAGAATGGTCAGCATGAGCACGAAGACGGCAGGCACGGCCGCACCCAGCCGACGGGAGCAGATCCTGCGGGAGGCCGCGCGGCTCTTCGCCGAGCGCGGTTTCCACGGGGTGGGCGTCGACGAGATAGGAGCCGCCGTCGGTATCAGCGGCCCGGGCCTCTACCGCCATTTCGCGGGCAAGGACGCGATGCTGGCCGAGCTGCTGGTGGGGATCAGCCGGCGGCTCTACGAGGGCGGCCGGCGCAGGTCCGAGGAGTCGGCGGCGGCGGGTCTGGCGCCGCAGGCGGCGCTGGACGCACTGATCGAGGGGCACATCGACTTCGCGCTGGACGACCGGGAGCTGATCACCCTCCACGACCGCGAGCTCGACCGGCTGCGGGAGGCCGACCGCAAGCAGGTCCGCAAGCTCCAGCGGCAGTACGTGGAGCTGTGGGTCGCCGCTGTCCGCGCGGTGTATCCGGGCCTGACCGAGCTGGAGGCCAGGGTCTCGGTGCACACCGTCTTCGGGCTGCTGAACTCGACCCCGCACCTGAGCGGCCCCTCGGCGCTGCCCGACCGGGAGACGACGGCCGCGCTGCTGCACCGGCTGGCCCGCGGCGCCTTCTCGGCCGCGGCTCCGCGCGAGCGCGCGGGGGAGGCGGGGGAGGGGGAGGCGCGGTCCGCCGCAGAGCGCGCCGAGTACACCGCGCCCGCAGAGCGCACCGAGCACCCGGAGCCCGCGCCCGCACCGGGGGCCGAGCCTTCCGCGTGATCGCGTGATCGCGTGGTCGCGTGAGCGACCGCCCTGGACAGTGGAGGTGACCGCTCGGTAGCTTTGACTCCATTGGGCTGAGCAAGCGCTTAGCCATGGTCAAGGCGACGAGGAGGCGTGCTGTGCGCCGCACGGTGTTCAACGAGGACCACGAAGCGTTCCGCCAGACGATCCGCGACTTCATCGCGGCGGAGGTCGTGCCCTACTACCCGCAGTGGGCCGAGCAGGGCTATGTGCCCAAGGAGTTCTACAAGAAGCTCGGCGAACTGGGCGTCTTCGGCATCGAGGTCCCCGAGGAGTACGGCGGCGCCGGCGAGACCAGCTTCAAGTACAACGCCGTGATCACCGAGGAGTGCGCCCGCGCGGGCGTCAGCTTCGGCGGCTCCAGCGTGCACACAGCCCTCTGCCTCCCGTACCTGCTCAAGTACGCCGACGAGGAGCAGAAGAAGCGCTGGCTGCCCGCCTTCGTCTCCGGCGAGATGATGACCGCCATCGCCATGACCGAGCCCGGCACCGGCTCCGACCTGGCCGGTATGAAGACCACGGCCAAGCTGTCCGAGGACGGCACGCACTACATCCTCAACGGCGCCAAGACCTTCATCACCGGCGGCGTCCAGGCCGACCGCGTCCTGGTCTGCGCCCGTACAGCCCCGCCCACCCCCGAGGACCGGCGCGGCGGCATCTCCATCCTCGTCGTGGACGCCGGCAGCGAGGGCTACGCGGTGGGCCGCAAGCTGGAGAAGCTCGGACTGCGCAGCTCCGACACCGCCGAGCTGTCCTTCACCGACGTCAAGGTGCCCGTCGAGGACCTGCTGGGCGAGGAGGGCAAGGCGTTCTCCTACCTCACCCACAACCTGCCGCAGGAGCGGCTGGGCATCGCCATCGGCGCCTACGCGCAGTCCGCGGCGGCCGTCCGCTTCGCGCACAACTACGTCAAGGAGCGGACGGTCTTCGGCAAGGAGGTGGCCTCCTTCCAGAACACCAAGTTCGTACTGGCCGACTGCCAGTCCGACGTGGACGCGATGCAGGCCGTCGTCGACCGTGCCCTGGAGGCGCTGGACGCTGGTGAGCTGACGCCCGCCGACGCCGCCTCGGTCAAGCTGTTCACCACCGAGACCGCGGCCCGGGTCATCGACAAGTGCCTCCAGCTGCACGGCGGTTACGGCTACATGCTGGAGTACCCGATCGCCAACCTGTACGCCGACACCCGCGTCTCGCGCATCTACGGCGGCACCAGCGAGGTCATGCGCTCCATCATCGCCAAGTCCATGGGGCTGTGAACGGCGTACGGCCGTCTCGGGTCCGCTCGGCAGAATCACAGAACATGAGCCAAGAACTGACGTCCCTGCTCGAACTGCTCGATCTGGAGCGGATCGAGCAGGACATCTTCCGCGGCAGCAGCCGCCCCGCCATCGTCCCCCGGGTCTTCGGCGGCCAGGTCGCCGCGCAGGCACTCGTCGCCGCCTGCCGCACCGTCCCCGCCGGGCGGTTGCCGCACTCGCTGCACGCGTACTTCCTGCGCTCGGGGGACCCCGGCGCGCCCATCGTCTACACGGTGGACCGGATACGCGACGGGCGGTCCTTCACCACCCGCCGGGTGGTGGCCGTACAGCACGGGCAGCCCATCTTCCATCTGTCCGCCTCGTTCCAGGTGCACGAGGAGGGGATGGAGCACCAGGAGCCGATGCCCCACGCACCCGATCCGGAGACGCTGCCGGCCGCGGAGGAGATCGTTCCGCGCTACCGGGAGCTGTTCACCGACCCCCAGGTGCCCGAGCGGCTCCTGAAGGCGCGGGCCGCGGTCGATCTGCGGTACGTCGAGGAGCCCCCGTTCGGCAGGGTCGGCAGGCCCGGCGAGCCGCGTTCCCAGGTGTGGTTCCGCACCAACGGGAAGCTGGACGGCGAACTGGACGACCCGATGCTGCACATCTGTCTGGCGACCTACGTCTCGGACATGACGCTGCTGGACTCGGTCCTGCTCGCCCACGGCAGGGGCGGCTGGGCGGTCGGCGACGTGGTCGGGGCCAGCCTGGACCACGCCATGTGGTTCCACCGCCCGTTCCGCGCTGACGAATGGCTGCTCTACGACCAGGAGTCCCCGACGGCCCAGGGCGGCAGGGGGCTGGCCAAGGGGCGGATCTTCACCCGGGACGGACGGTTGGTGGTCTCCGTCATCCAGGAGGGCGTCGTCCGGGTTCCGCGCCAGGAGGGCGGCGCTCAGCCCGCCAGCCCGGCGGCGGCCAGCAGATAGGCCGTCATCGGCTCGTAGAAGCGCGGGTCGACCACGTGGTCGTCCAGCGGCACGGTGACCTCCAGCGTGCCCTCCGCCTCGCCCAGGAAGAGCGCGGGATCGTTGCAGTCGGCGAAACCGACGGTGGTCAGCCCGTGCTGGGCGGCGCGGCCCGCCCACCCGTGGTCGGCCACCACCAGGTCGGGCAGCGGCTCTCCGGCCTGCTCGAGACCGTGCAGCACGCCCGCCATCGGCTCGGGCGAGTGGGTGTGCCACAGGGAGGCGCCGCGCTCGTAGACGGCGACGCCCTGGAACTGCACGATGACGCCCTCGTCGGCGAAGACCCGCAGCGGGGTGCGCACGATGTCGCACCCGGCCGCGCGCAGCGCGGTGGCGAGGGTGCCGTGCATGTCCAGCAGCGCTCCCGGATGGCCGGTGGCGAACAGCACCCTGCCGCGCCCCTCGGCGGCCTTGCGCAGCTCGGCGGCGGCCCGGTCGAGGGCCGCCACGGTCAGCTCGGGGTCGATGGTGTCCTGGCCGGTGCGGTAGTCCGGGTCGTCGTTGACGCCGCAGCGCTCGGCCATCACGGCCAGTACGTCCTGCTCGTCCGCCCAGCGCTCGCCCAGTTCCAGGCCGAGCCAGTAGTGGCGGTCGCCGTTGGCGAGCTTGCGGTAGTGGGACAGGTTGTTCTCCCGCGGCGTGGCGACGTCCCCCGCGATCCGGGTGCGCACCAGGTGGCTGGTCAGCTCGTCACGGGAGGGCGCTTCCGGAAGCGGCAGGGGCAGCGACACGGGCAAGAGAGGCTGTGACATGTAGCCATTGTGTCTCGTACGGTCGCTCGATGGACGGAGTGTCCAAAAGGCGGCGTACGTTCCTGCGGACCGTCCAACGGCCCAGGGGTGCGTTCCGCCTACGCTCGACGGTATGAGCAGCAGTGAGATACATCCCTCCGACACCGTTCCGACGCCCCGTGGTCCCGTCGACTCCTCCAGGGTGCCCCGCTACGCGGGACCCGCGACGTTCGCGCGGCTGCCGCGGATCGACGAGACGGGCGGCCGTGCGGACGTGGCCGTGGTGGGTGTCCCGTTCGACACCGGAGTCTCCTACCGCCCCGGAGCCCGCTTCGGCGGCAACGCCATCCGGGAGGCGTCGAGGCTGCTGCGGCCCTACAACCCGGCGCAGGACGCGGCACCCTTCGCGCTGGCGCAGGTCGCGGACGCCGGGGACATCGCGGTCAACCCGTTCGACATCGGCGAGGCCGTCGAGACGGTCGACGAGGCGGCCACCTCCCTGCTGGAGTCCGGCGCCCGGCTGATGACGCTCGGCGGCGACCACACCATCGCGCTGCCGCTGCTGCGCGCGATGGCACGCAAGCACGGACCTGTGGCCCTGCTGCACTTCGACGCGCACCTGGACACCTGGGACACCTACTTCGGCGCCGCCTACACCCACGGCACGCCCTTCCGGCGTGCCGTCGAGGAGGGGCTGCTGGACACCTCGGCGCTCTCCCATGTGGGCACCAGGGGACCGCTGTACGGAAAGCGCGACCTGGACGACGACGCCAAGATGGGCTTCGGCATCGTCACCTCGGCGGATGTGATGCGGCGGGGCGTGGACGAGGTGGTCGACCAGCTGCGGCAGCGCATCGGCTCCCGTCCGCTCTATGTGTCGGTGGACATCGATGTGCTCGACCCCGCGCACGCGCCCGGCACGGGCACCCCGGAGGCGGGCGGGCTCACCTCGCGGGAGCTGCTGGAGATCCTGCGCGGTCTGTCCGACTGCAATCTGGTCTCGGCCGATCTGGTGGAAGTCGCGCCCGCTTATGACCACGCGGAGCTCACTTCGGTCGCAGCCTCGCACACGGCGTACGAGCTGACGACGCTGATGACGCGGCAGATCGCGGCGGCCAGGGGCTGACGAGGGCGGCCCGGATGAGTGGGTTCCGGCCGTGTTGGGGACCTGCTCCTTCCGGTCGTGTGTTCGCCTGCGGGCAGCCTCCCGTACACGTCGGGCGAGTCGGCACCGTTCGGACTGCCGAACGATGCAGGTCGGTGCGGGCTTGACGGTACCCGGCAAATCGTCCGCTCAGTAACAGAGTGCAGCTGGTTTAATACGGGACGTTACTAAATTTGATCGGTCGATGTGCATTTCGTGGAAGTTCTCGACAGACTGCACAAGCGATCCCGCGGGAAGACGGCGCGGAGCGATCGCGGAGCTGGCCTCGTGGGGGGTGCCGGCCCGCACGCACCCAGGGACGCGCCGTCGGTGGCCGGGGCGGCCTCGGAAGAGCCTAGGGCTCACCGGGCCGCCTTCGGTCACCTTCTCCTCCACGAGTCCCTCCTCCACGAGTCCCTCCTCCACGAGTCCCTCCTCCACTCCTCCCTCCACTCGCCCTCCTTCACTCGCCCTCCTCCGCTCGTCCCTTTTCCGCTCACCTCTCCGCCGATCCGGGATGAAAATCCGATCCATTGATGTTGGGCTGTCCGCAGGGAAGGCAGCGAAAGGCCCGACATGAAGGGACTGGGGACGTCGTGACGGAGGAGAGTGCGAGTACGCCGGGGTGGGCCCGGCGGCTGGCCGGGTACTGCTGGCGGTACAGGCGTTCGGTCGTGCTCGCGCTGGGCGCCTCGCTGGGCGGCATGGCCGTCATGGCACTGGTCCCGCTGCTGACCAAGACGATCATCGACGACGTGGTGGTCGGCGGCCGGGGCAGCCTGTGGACGTGGATCGGGCTGCTGCTCGCAGCCGCCGTGGTCATCTACGTACTGACCTACGCACGCCGCTACTACGGCGGACGGCTCGCGCTGGATGTCCAGCACGACCTGCGGACCGAGATGTACCGCTCGATCGTGCGGCTGGACGGCCGCAGCCAGGACGAGCTGTCGACCGGACAGGTCGTCGGACGCGGCACCAGCGACCTCCAACTGGTGCAGAGCCTGCTGTTCATGCTGCCGATGATGATCGGCAACGTACTGCTGTTCGTGGTCGCGCTCGTGGTGATGGTCGCCCTCTCACCGCTGCTGACCCTGGTGTCGGTGGCGGTCTTCCCGCTGCTGTGGTGGGTGGCCAACCTCAGCCGCAAGCGGCTCTTCCCCGCGACCTGGTACGCGCAGCAGCAGGCCGGCGCGGTCGCCTCCGTGGTGGACGGATCGGTCACCGGCGTACGCGTGGTCAAGGGCTTCGGCCAGGAGGCACAGGAGACCGGAAAACTCCGGGCCGTCAGCCGGAAGCTGTTCGCCGGGAGGATGCGCACCGTACGCCTCAACGCGCGCTACGCGCCCGCCCTGCAGACCGTGCCCTCCCTCGGCCAGGTCGGCATGCTGGCGCTCGGCGGCTGGATGGCCACCCGGGGCGAGATCACCCTGGGCACCTTCGTCGCCTTCTCCACCTACCTGGCCCAACTGGTGGGCCCGGTGCGGATGCTCGCCATGATGCTCACCGTCGGACAGCAGGCGCGGGCCGGCGTCGAACGGGTCTACGACCTGATCGACACCGAACCGCAGATGGCCGAGAGCCCGCACGCGCGCGCCCTGCCGCAGTCCGCCGACGCCTCCGTCGAGTTCGAGGACGTCACCTTCGGCTACGCACCGGACAACCCGGTGCTGGACGGCTTCAGCCTGCGCATCGAACCCGGCGAGACGGTCGCCCTGGTGGGCGCCAGCGGCAGCGGCAAGTCCACCGTCTCCATGCTGCTGCCGCGCTACTACGACGTGACGGGCGGAGCGGTGCGCGTCGGCGGGCAGGACGTGCGTGATCTGACGCTGGACTCGCTGCGCTCCGCCATCGGCCTCGTGCCGGAGAACCCCTTTCTGTTCTCCTCCTCCATCCGGGAGAACATCGCCTACGGCGCTCCCGACGCCACCGACGAGGAGATCCGCGCCGCCGCCAGCGCCGCACAGGCCGACCGCTTCATCCGCGAGCTGCCGGACGGCTACGAGACGGCCGTCGGCGAGCAGGGACTGACCCTCTCCGGCGGCCAGCGCCAGCGCGTAGCGCTCGCCCGCGCGCTGCTGACCGACCCGCGCCTGCTGCTCCTGGACGACGCCACCTCGGCTGTGGACGCGCGCGTGGAGCACGAGATACACCAGGCGCTGCGCGAGGTCATGGCGGGCCGTACGACACTGCTTATCGCCCACCGGCAGTCCACCCTGGCGCTGGCGGACCGGATCGCGGTGCTGGAGCACGGGCGGCTGGCCGACGTCGGCACCCACGAGGAGCTGACCGAGCGCTGCGCCCTCTACCGCCGGCTGCTGACCGACCCGGACGAGCTCGGCGACGTGGAACGCGACCCGGCCGGTATGGCCGTACACGACGCGCACGAGACCGTCGACGGGGTGACGCCCGAGCTGTGGGTGCGGGAGCAGGAGGCGGAGGCCGACGACGCGGCCGCGGCCGGTGTCACCGGTACCGCCGCGGCACAGGCCGGACGCCCGGGCGCCTTCGGCGCGGAACTGGCCGGTCTGCCCGGCAGCCCCGAACTGCTCGCCAGGGTGGCCGCGCTGCCGCCCGCCGACGACACACCGGACGTGGACGAGCAGCACGCCGAGCAGCGCGAGGAGTCCTACGGTCTGCGCCGCCTGTTGCGCGGTTTCGGCGCAGCCCTGCTGGTCGCCCTCGTCTTCGCCGCACTGGACGCCGGGTTCGGACTGGTGCTGCCCGTGCTGATCCGGCACGGCATCGACGACGGTGTGGAAAAGGGCGCACTGGGCGCCGTCTGGTTCGCCTCCGGACTCGCGCTGGCCGTCGTGCTCGCCCAGTGGGGCGCGCAGATCTGCTCGCTGCTGCTGACCGGACGCACCGGAGAGCGGGTGCTCTACGCCCTGCGGGTGAAGATTTTCGCGCAGTTGCAGCGGCTCGGACTCGACTACTACGAACGGCACCAGGCGGGCGCCGTGATGACCCGGATGACGACGGACGTGGACGCCCTCTCGACGTTCCTGCAGACGGGCCTTGTCACCGCTGTCGTCTCGCTGTTCACCTTCCTGGGCATCCTGGGCGCGCTGCTGGTCCTCGACATCGAGCTGGCCCTGGTCGTCTTCGCGACCCTGCCGCTGCTGGTCGTCGGCACGGTCTTCTTCCGCAGGCAGAGCGTCAAGGCCTACGAGCTGGCCCGCGAGAGGGTGAGCGTGGTCAACGCCGACCTGCAGGAGTCGGTGGCCGGGCTGCGGATGGTGCAGGCGTTCCGCGGCGAGGAGCGCGGGGCCGAGCAGTTCGAGCGCCGCAGCGACGGCTACCGCCGGGCCCGGGTGCGCGGCCAGTGGCTGATATCGGTCTACTTCCCCTTCGTGCAGCTGCTCGCCGCCGTCGCGACGGCGGCCGTGCTCGTGGTGGGCGCCGGGCGCATCGAGAACGGCACACTGACGGCGGGTGCGCTGGTCGCCTACCTGCTCTACATCGAGCTGTTCTTCGCACCCGTGCAGCAGCTCTCGCAGGTCTTCGACGGGTACCAGCAGGCGGCCGTCTCACTGCGCCGTATCCAGGAGCTGCTGCGCGAGGAGAGCAGCACTCCGCCGGCCGTGGCGCCGAGCGAACTGACCGCGCTGGAGGGCCGGATCGAGTTCCGGGACGTCAACTTCCGCTATGCGAGCGCGGACCCGGCCGGTGCGCAGGGGGACGAGAAGGCGCTCTCCGGCGTCCGGCTGACCATCCCGGCAGGACAGACCGTAGCCTTCGTGGGGGAGACCGGCGCGGGCAAGTCCACGCTGGTCAAGCTCGTCGCCCGGTTCTACGACCCGAGCGAGGGCGCGGTCCTGGTCGACGGCCGGGACCTGCGCGAGATCGACCTGACCGGCTACCGGAACCGGCTCGGAGTGGTGCCCCAGGAGCCGTACCTCTTCCCGGGCACCGTGCGGGACGCCATCGCCTACGGGCGGATGGACGCCACCGACGCCCAGGTCGAGGCGGCGGCCCGGGCGGTGGGCGCCCACGACATGATCGCCTCCCTGTCGGGCGGCTATCTGCACGAGGTGGACGAGCGGGGCCGCAACCTGTCCGCCGGGCAGCGGCAGTTGATCGCGCTGGCGCGGGCCGAGCTGGTGGACCCGGTGGTCCTGCTGCTGGACGAGGCGACCGCGGCTCTCGACCTGGCGACCGAGTCGCTGGTCAACCAGGCGACGGACCGGCTGGCCGGTTCGCGCACCACACTGGTGGTGGCACACCGGCTGACGACGGCGGCGCGGGCCGACCGGGTCGTCGTGCTCGATCACGGCAGAGTCGTCGAGGACGGTACGCACCAGGAGCTGGTGGCGCTCGGTGGCCGCTACGCGGAGCTGTGGCGGACGTTCGCGGGGGAGCCCGCCACGGGAGGTGCGGAGCACGCCGTGGTCCGGTGAGGCGTGACTGCTAGGCGCCCCGGTTGCGTGGGTGGCGGCGTGCGGTGCGCTCGTTGCCGCGCTTGTAGTTGCCCGTCCAGCGGGCCATCACCAGCTGCGCGTCGCCGGCGGCGACTTCCTCGAGGAAGCGGTCGGCGCGCGGTCCGCGCAGCGTGGTGACCGGGCGGCCGTGGTGGCTGATCACCACGGCCGCTGTCGCGCCGTGCTGTTCGTAGGCGAATCCATGAGGTCTCGGCATGCGTCCTACGCTAGGCCTCAGTTGTCGCAGAGTCCCACCACGTATTCGTCCACCGTCTGCACCTCGCCATAGGGCAGCGGTTCCTCGCCGGTGCGCCAGTGGATGGCCGAGATCTCCTCGGTCGGGGTGAAGGGCAGCACTTGTGTGAGCTCCCCGGTGTAGACGGCGCCGTAGAGCACCCGTTGCTCCGGGCCCAGCGCGGTACGGGCGAAGCCGGCGAAGCGCAGCGCCGCCGCGTCCACCGACTGGCAGGTCTCCTCGTGCAGTTCGCGGGCGGCCGCCGCACGCGGGCTCTCGCCCTCCTCGATACCGCCGCCGGGCAGCTCCCAGCAGGCGCGGCTGCGTACGTGCACCATCAGCAGCCTGCCCCCGTGCCGTACGGCCAACAGCACGTAGCCGACGGGGGCGTCCGGGAAACGCGTGTCCTCCGCCTCTCGGTGGAAGGACAGCAGCCGCATCCCGCGCGGGCCCGTGGCCAGCGGGGCGGGCGTGGGCGGGGTTGCGGGATCGGTCATGACGGCAGCGTAACCCCGGCCGCCGACAGCCGGGCCGGCACCGCTGAGCGGGGCGCGCTCTCCCGAATTCCGTACACGTGGTCGGTTCCGGGGTCTGGCGGAGCCGGTCGGACGCCGATAGGTTCTCGACGACTTTTGGCGAAAACAGGGGAGGGTGAATGCGTAAAACGCTCAGATGGCTGCTCTCGCTGGTGGTGCTCATAAGCACCTTCAGCGTGGGCGGTGCCACCGCGGGGGCCGCCACCACGGCCGGGACCGCAGGCGAGACGGACATCAAGGACCGCATCCTCGCGGTGCCCGGGATGAGTCTCATCGAGGAGAAGCCCGTCGACGGGTACCGCTTCTTCCTGCTCAACTACGAGCAGCCGATCGACCACCGGCACCCGAGCAAGGGCACGTTCAAGCAGCGCATCTCCATCCTGCACAAGGACACCAACCGTCCGACGGTCTTCTTCACCAGCGGCTACAACCTCTACACCAACCCCAGCCGCAGTGAGCCGACGCAGCTGACGGACGGCAACCAGGTCTCCATGGAGTACCGCTTCTTCACCCCCTCCCGGCCCAAGTCGGCCGACTGGTCGAAGCTGACCATCTGGCAGGCGGCCAGCGACCAGCACCGTATCTACAAGGCGCTCAAGCGGATCTACAGCAAGAACTGGATCGCGACCGGCGGCAGCAAGGGCGGTATGACGGCGACGTACTACCGCCGTTTCTACCCGCACGACATGGACGGCACCGTCCCCTATGTCGCGCCCAACGACGTCCGCAACCGCGAGGACTCGGCCTACTACGAGTTCTTCAAGAACGTCGGTTCCAAGGAGTGCCGTGACCGCCTGAACGGCGTGCAGCATGAGATCTTCGAGCGGCGCGACGAGATGGTCCCGCGGCTGAAGGCGTGGGCCAAGGAGAACGGCTACACCTTCAAGCTGGCCGGCAGCGCCGACAAAGCGTTCGAGTTGATCTCCCAGGACCTGGTCTGGGGCTTCTGGCAGTACCACCTGGAGAGCGAGTGCGACCAGGTGCCCGCCACCGACGCCTCCACCGACACGCTCTACAAGTGGGCCGACGAGATCGGCGGCTGGGAGGCAGGCACCGACCAGGGCATCACCCCGTACGTCCCGTACTACTACCAGGCGGGCACCCAGCTGGGTTCGCCCGACTACGAGGAGCCCCTGCTCGACGACGTGCGCAAGTACCCGGGTCTGAACGTGCCGCGCACCTATGTGCCGCGCAGCATCCCGATGGCGTTCAACAAGCACGACCGGGCGATGCGTGACATCGACCGCTGGGTGCGCCACCGCTCCTCGCAGATGCTCTTCGTCTACGGCGAGAACGACCCCTGGGGCGCCGAGCCGTTCCGTCCCGGCAGGCACACCGAGGACACGGCGGTCTTCTGGGCGCCCGGACAGGACCACGGCGCGAAGATCGCCACGCTCAAGGAGAGCGACCGGGTGGAAGCCACCCGCATGGTGATGGAGTTCGCGGGTCTGAAGGCCGCACACGCCAAGAAGCCCAAGCGGCTGACGGCCTACGACAAGAAGCTGGACAAGCCGCGCAAGACGCTGGAACTGCGTCCGTGACGCGCGCGGCCCGCTAGGCCGCGTCCGCCAGCAGACCCAGCAGGTGTGCGCGGACCTGCGGCAGCAGCGCGGGCAGCTCACGGATCTGCGGGTACCAGCGCTTCTCGTACTCCCAGCACAACCACTCGGCGCCCGTCCCCTGCCCGGGGGCGGGCGCCTGTGCGTCCGTCGCGCGGGTGAGCACCTCCGCGACGTCGGTGAGCGGCAGTACGCCCTCGCCGGGCGGCAGCGGGGTGGTGTCCTGCCTGGAGGCGATGTCCTTGACCTGTACGTAGCCCAGGTGCGGGGCGAGCAGCCGGTAGGTCTCCTCGGGGTCCTCGCCGCCGCGCCAGGTGTGCATCACGTCCCACAGCGCCCCTGCGCCCGGGTGGTCGACGGCGCGCAGCACGCGCGCCGCGTCCGCGCCCGTGGCGTGCGAGTCGTGGGTCTCCAGCAGCACCCGTACGCCCAGCCCGGCGGCGGTCTCGGCCGCCTGCCGCAGCCGCCGTACGGCCCTCGTGTCGCCCTCCGTGCCGCCGGGGCCGCTGCCGGTGTCGCCGGGGCCGCCGACGGTGTCGCCGCCCGGGAAGACCCGGACGTACGGTGCCCCCAGGTCGTGCGCCAGCTCCAGCAGCGCGCGCATCTCGTCGAGGACGGGCGCGTCGTCGCCGCTCGCGGCCACCCGCGGGTATCCGGCGACGCACAGCAGGGCGACCTCCGCCTCGGCGAACTGCCGTGCCACCCGCTGCCGCTCGGCGCGGTCGAGGCCGGGGTGCACGGGTTCTTCCGGATGGGCGCGCAGTTCGACCCCGTGGAAGCCCGAGCGGGCGGCGAGGCGCAGCACCTCGGGGACGGGCATGCCGGGGACGCCGAGAGTGGAGAACGCGAGTCGCATGGGCTCACCCGACCAGATGCCCTCCCGTCCGGCAAGGTTCCGGCGGTACGTGTCGGACGGCGGGCGGGCGGCGGGCAGCGGCGGGTGCGCCCGGGGCTCCGGCGCCCGGCAGCGGTCTCGTTCGGGGGGCTGGGCCTCAACCTCCGGCGCGGGGCGGTGCCGTGGAGGCGCGTACCACCAGTTCGTGTCCGATGGTCGTCACACCGCCCCGCGGCGGCGGTTGCGTGCCCAGTGCGAGGCGCCCGGCGCGGGCCCCCGCCTCCTGCAGCGGTAGCCGCACGGTGGTCAGCGTGGGCGAGGCGTCGGCGCTGAAGGGCAGGTCGTCGAAGCCCGCGACGGAGACGTCCTGCGGGATGCGCAGTCCCGCCTCCCGCAGCGCGGCGCACACCCCCAGGGCCACGGTGTCGTTGGCCGCCAGCACGGCGGTCGTCTCGGGGGCCCTGTGCAGCAGTTCGCGGGTGCTCTCGTAACCGGCTGAGCGGTGGTAGCCGCCACCGTGCACGGTCAGCCGTTCAGCGCGCGCGGGGTCGAAGCTCTCGTGCGCCTCCAGCGCGGCGCGGTGGCCCTCCAGCCGGTGCCGGGTGGTGGTGCGCTCGGCGGGGCCCGCGACGTAGCCGATGTGCCGGTGGCCCAGCGCCAGCAGGTGCCCGGTCAGTGCGCGCGCTCCGCCGCGGTTGTCGAAGGCGACCGTCAGCAGCGCACCGGGCGCCGCGCCGCCGCCCTGGCCGTCCCTCAGGGGCGGTCTGCCGCACAGCACGATCCGGGTGCCGCCGGCGGCCAGCCGGCGCAGCCGCGCGGCGAGCGCCGCGCTGTGCTCGGGGTCCTCCACCGCCCCGCCGGTCAGCACGATCGCCGCGGCGCGCTGGCGTTGCAGCAGCGTGAGGTAGGTCAGCTCCCGCTCGGGAGAGCCGCCGGTGTTGCAGACGACGGCGAGCTTGCGCGGGACGGGTCCTTCGCCCTGGCCCTGGCCTTCCAGCTCGCCCTGCACGGCGGAGGCGATGATGCCGAAGAACGGGTCGGCGATGTCGTTGACGAGGATGCCCAGCAAATCGGAGCTGGCGGCGGCCAACGCGCTGGCGGGGCCGTTGACGACGTACTCCAGCTCCTCCACGGCACGCAGCACGCGGTTCCTGGTGGCACCCGCGACCGGGTAGTTTCCGCTCAGTACCCGCGAGACCGTCGCCGACGAGACACCGGCGCGTGCCGCCACGTCCGCCAGGGTCACTGCCATCCGTTCCTCCGCCTCGTCCTGTTCGAGACATGTTCCCACGCTGCCGCCGCGCCGGTGCCCCCTGCGTCAACTCCCCTGCCGCCGCCCCGGGTCTCTTGCTGCCGCCTGTGGCCGGGTCTACGGTGAGCGGTGGTAAGCGCTTACTAAACGGTGCTCACCACACAGCGCCGCGACAGCAGGGAGACGAGCCCACGTGTCACGCAGGACGATCCGGATCGCCATGAACGGCGTCACCGGCCGGATGGGGCACCGCCAGCACCTCGTACGCTCCGTCCTCGCGCTGCGGGAAGAGGGCGGCATCGACCTCGGCGGCGGCGAGACGCTGTGGCCCGAGCCGGTGCTGGTGGGGCGCAGAGAACACGCGCTGCGCGCCCTCGCGCACGAGTACGGGCTCGACCCGGAGGCGGTCTCCACCGATCTGGACGCGGTACTGGCCGACGACAACATCGACATCTACTTCGACGCACAGGTCACCTCAGCGCGCCAGGAAGCGCTCAAGAAGGCCATCGCGGCGGGCAAGCACATCTACGCGGAGAAGCCCACGGCCGGCACGCTGGACGGCGCCCTGGAGCTGGCCCAAGCGGCGTCCCGGGCGGGGATCAGACACGGTGTCGTCCAGGACAAGCTCTTCCTGCCCGGTCTGCGCAAGCTCGCCAGGCTGGCCGGGAGCGGCTTCTTCGGCCGGGTGCTTTCGGTGCGGGGCGAGTTCGGCTACTGGGTCTTCGAGGGCGACTGGCAGAGCGCCCAGCGCCCCTCCTGGAACTACCGGGCTGAGGACGGCGGCGGCATCGTCAGCGACATGTTCCCGCACTGGGAGTACGTGCTGCACAACCTCTTCGGCCGCGTCACCTCCGTGCAGGCGCACGCCACCACCCACATCCCGCGGCGCTGGGACGAGCGGGGCGAGCCCTACGAGGCGACGGCGGACGACGCCGCCTACGGCATCTTCACCCTGGAGGGCGGGGCCGTGGCGCAGATCAACTCCTCCTGGGCGGTACGGGTGCACCGGGACGAGCTGGTCGAGTTCCAGGTCGACGGCACCGAGGGCTCCGCCGTCGCGGGGCTGCGCGGCTGCCGCTACCAGCACCGCGCGGGCACCCCGAAACCGGTGTGGAACCCCGACCTGCCCGTCACCGAGCGCTTCCGCGAACAGTGGCAGGAGGTGCCCGACAACGACGGCGACGCCGACACCAACGGTTTCAAGGCGCAGTGGGAGCTGTTCCTGCGCCATGTCGCCGACCGGGAGGCCGCCGAGCCCTGTCCGTGGGACCTGCTCGCCGGGGCGCGCGGGGTGCAGCTGGCCGAGCTGGCCCTCAAGTCGTCGGCCGAGGGGCGCCGCTGCGAGGTCCCGGAGCTGGCGCTGTGATCCGGCTGCCCGACCCCGCCACCGGAGGGACCCGCCGCTACGAGCCGCGAAAGGCCCCCACCGAGGCCGTACGCGGCCACCACCGCACCGGCGGCGGTGCGGCCGTACCGCTCACCTCCCGTACGGTCCTCGCCGCAGCGCACGTGGTGGCCGACCCGCTGGCCGACACCTCGCCCGGCGGCCCCGCTGCGCTCGACTGGGACGCCACGCTCGCCTTCCGCCGCCATCTGTGGGGGCACGGCCTGGGCGTGGCCGAGGCGATGGACACCGCACAGCGCGGTATGGGCCTGGACTGGGCGGGCGCCGCCGAACTCATCCGGCGCTCGGCGGCCGAGGCCGAGGCGGTCGGCGGGCTGCTGGCGTGCGGCGTGGGCACCGACCAACTGGGCCCGCACCCTTCCGGCGCGGGCGCGGCGCCCGGGCAGACGCTCACCGCGATCACCGCGGCGTACGAGGAGCAGCTGGCACTCACCGAGGACACCGGCGCACAGGCAGTCCTGATGGCCTCCCGGGCGCTGGCCGCCGCAGCGCGCGGCCCCGAGGACTACGAACACGTCTACGGCACACTGCTGCGCCAGGCGAGCCGCCCGGTCATCCTGCACTGGCTCGGCCCCATGTTCGACCCGGCGCTGGAGGGCTACTGGGGCAGCGGCGACCTGGACGAGGCGACCGACACGTTCCTGCGCATCATCGCGGCCCACCCCGAACGGGTCGACGGGGTGAAGGTCTCGCTGCTGGACGCCGACCGCGAAGTGGTGCTGCGCCGACGGCTGCCCGAAAGCGTCACCTGCTATACCGGTGACGATTTCCACTACCCCCGGCTGATCGAGGGCGACGAGGCGGGCCACAGCGACGCGCTGCTGGGCGTCTTCGACCCGCTGGCCCCGCTCGCCGCGCACGCCGTACGGCTGCTGGACTCCGGGGACGCCACGGCCTTCCGCGCGGTGCTCGACCCGACCGTGCCGCTGGCGCGCCACCTCTTCGAGCAGCCGACCCGCTACTACAAGACCGGTGTGGTGCTGCTCGCCTGGCTGGCCGGGTACCAGGAGCACTTCACCATGGTCGGCGGCCTCCAGTCGGCCCGCTCCCTGCCGCACCTGGCGCGCGCCTACGAACTGGCCGACTCCCTGGGGCTCTTTCCCGACCCCGAGCGCGCCGAGCAGCGGATGAGACTGCTGCTCACCGTCCACGGAGTGGCCCAGTGAGCCCGGCGCAGGGCCTGGCCAGGCTCTCGATCAACCAGGAGACCGTGCGCCCGCTTTCCCTGCCCGAACTGGCCGGCAGGACGGCGGAACTGGGCATCGGCGGAGTCGGACTGTGGCGCGATCCGGTGCGCTCCTACGGGCCCGCGGCAGCCGCCCGCCTCATGCGTCAGAACGGACTGGCCGTCACCTCGCTGTGCAGGGGCGGCTTTTTCACGGCAGCGGAGGCCGGGGCGCGGCGCGCGGCACTGGACGACAACCGGGCGGCGCTCGACGAGGCGGCCGAACTGGGCACCCGGGTGCTGGTGCTGGTCTCGGGCGGGCTGCCGGACGGTGAGCGGGATCTGGCCTCCGCCAGGGAGCGGGTGGCCGAAGCGCTCGCCGAACTCGCCCCGTACGCGCGCGAGCGCGGGGTGCGGATGGCCCTCGAACCGCTGCACCCGATGTACGCTTCGGACCGCTGCGTGGTCTCCACGCTCGGTCAGGCCCTCGATCTGGCCGAGCGGTTCCCCGCCGAGGAGGTCGGGGTGGTGGTCGACACCTACCACCTGTGGTGGGACGAGCGGGTCCCGCGGCAGATCGCCCGCGCGGGGGAGCAGGGCCGGATCGCTCTGTTCCAGCTGGCCGACTGGGTCACTCCGCTGCCCGAGGGCGTGCTGCTGGGCCGGGGACAGCTGGGGGACGGCGCGGTCGACCTGCGGGCCTTCCGGACGTGGACGGAAGCGGCCGGCTACCGGGGCCCGGTCGAGGTGGAGATCTTCAACCCCGCGCTGTGGGAGCGGGACGGCGCCGAAGTGCTGCGGGAGACGGCGGCGAGGTATCTCCAGCACGTGCTGTAGCGACACAGCCGGCACTCAGCGGCTCAGAACGGCACTCCGCAGCGCAGCGCCACGTTCGCGTACGGTCTCGCCTCGCCCGTGCGCACCACCAGGCGGGCCTGCCTGGTCAGCTTCTTCAGTTCCTCGTGCGGCACCAGTTCCAGCCCGGGGAAGTGGCTCTCCAGCAGGGCGCCGCACTCCGGGTTGGCCTGCCGTACCTCTGCGGCGGCGACCGCGCCCTCGACCTCCAGCTCCTCCACCAGGCCGGTGAGCACCTCGGCGAAGGAGGGCACTCCGGCGCGGAAGGCGAGGTCCACCACGGTCGGTCCCTGGGGGATGGGCAGCCCGATGTCGCAGACCACGACGAGGTCGGTGTGTCCCAACTGCGCCAGGGCGCCGGAGAGATGGCGGTTGAGTATCCCGGACTTCTTCATTCCGCACTCTCCTGACCGGCTCTTCGTACTTCGTCGGCGCTGGGGTAGGATTCCTGCGCGCCCGGGCGGGTGACCGCGAGGGCGCCGACGCGTACGGCGTAGCGCACGGCTTCCTCCAGTCCGTCACCGCGGCCCAGCCGCCAGCCGAGCGCACCCGTGAAGGCGTCGCCCGCTCCGGTGGTGTCCACGGCCCGCACGCGCGGGCTGGGGACCCGCACCATGCCGATCCCGTCCGTCACTTCGGCACCCACCGCCGGCCCGGCCACCAGCGCGCCCTCGGCGCCCAGGGTGACCACGACGCTGCGCGGGCCCAGTGCGAGCAGCGCGGTCGCCCACTCCTCGGGCCCCGCGCCCGGCGACTGCCCGTCGAGCAGCAGTCGTGCCTCGTGCTCGTTGAGAACCAGCGGATCGCACAGGGCCAGCACGTCCTCGGGGAGGCGGGCGGGCGGTGAGGGGTTGAGCACCAGCCGGGCACCGTGCTCGGCCGCCGCGTGCGCCGCTGCGGTGACCGTCTCCAGTGGGATCTCCAGCTGGAGCGAGACCACGGCGGCGGCCGCGAAGAGGTCACGCGCGGCTGCCACATCGTCCGGAGTGAGCCGGGCGTTGGCGCCGGGTGAGACGACGATGCTGTTGTCACCCGCAGCGTCGACGGTGATGAGGGCGACGCCGGTCGGGGGTGCGTCCTTGCCCTCCTCGGCACCGCCGGTGCCGTCCTTGGCCACCGTGCCGGGGGTATTGGTCGCCCCCGCGAGGAGCCCCGACAGGGTGGCGCCCGCAGCTCGCTGTGCCTCGGCCAGCATGCGGCCGTACGCGTCGTCGCCGACGCGCGCCAACAGCGTGGTGCGGGCGCCGAGCCGGGCGGCTGCCGCCGCCTGGTTCGCGCCCTTGCCGCCCGGGTGGATCACCAGATCCGACCCGAGCACCGTCTCGCCGGGGCCCGGTCGGCGGTCCAGACCGATGACCAGGTCGGCGTTGGCGGAACCTACGACCAGCAGGTCGTATCCGTGCATCCGGGGTGCTCCTTCTCGGCCCGCGCGCGGGCGCGGCTGCCCGCGACGGGCCGTTCAGCCTGTCGTTCCTGCGGCTCCCGTCCGGGGAAGCGGCTCCCGGCTGGAGAACCGCGCCCCGGTCAGGAGAACCGGTCGACGTTCTTCTTGGTGACGACCTTCACCGGGACCTTGATCTGCTTGTCGACGTCGGAGCCGTCGATGACGCGCATGGCATTGCGGACGGCCATCTTGCCGAGCTCGGCGGGCTGCTGGGCGACGGTCGCGTTGATGGTGCCCTTCTTGATGGCCTTCATCGCGTCGGTCGTGCCGTCGAAGCCGACGATCTTGACGGACTTGCCCGCCTTGGAGCCGAGCGCCTTGACCGCGCCGAGCGCCATCTCGTCGTTCTCCGCGAAGACGGCGTCGATCTCCGGGTGCGACTGCATCGCGTTGGTGGTCACGTCCAGGCCCTTGGTGCGCTGGAAGTCCGCGGGCTGCTTGGTGACGACCTTGATGCCGGGGTACTTCTTGAGGCCCTCGGTGAAGCCCTTGCCGCGCTCGCGGGAGGCGGAGGTGCCCGTCTGCCCCTGGAGGTGCAGAACCTGGCCCTTGCCGCCGAGCTGGTCGGCGATCTCCTTGGCGGCCTTCTCGCCGCCCGCGACGTTGTCGGAGGCGACGGTCGTCTTCACATCGGCCTTGTTGACGCTGCGGTCGGCGGCGATGACCGGGATGTTCGCGTTGTTCGCTGCCTTGACGGAAGGGGCCGCAGCGTCGGAGTCGACCGGGTTGATGATGATCGACTTCACCTGCTGCGAGGTGAAGTTCTGGATCTGGTTGGCCTGCTGGGAGGCGTCGTCCGAGGCGTTCTGGACGCTCAGCTCCGCGCCCTGTGCCTTGGCCTCCTCCTCGGCGCCCTTCTTCATCTGGACCATGAAGGGCTGGTTGAGCGCGGATATGGCGAAGCCGATCTTGGGCTTGTCCTTACCGCCGCTCGAACCGTCGCCGGAACCACAGGCCGTTGCCGTCAGTGCGACTGCCGTGGCCACGACGACGACAGACGTGTTCGTTCTCTTGCTCATTGCTGCATTCCTTGCAGTCGGCAGATGGATGAACTACGCGAGCTCCCCCGTCGCATAAAGATCATGCGCGGCGACGCAGTGTATCGAGGAGCACGGCGAGCGCAATAACTACCCCAATGACAACCTGCTGCCAGAAAGCGGAAACGTCGAGAAGGTTGAGTCCATTGCGCAGAACAGCGAGGATAAGCGCGCCGATCAGCGTTCCGGAAGCCTTGCCGACGCCTCCGGCGAGACTGGCACCACCAATGACGACGGCCGCAATCGCATCCAGTTCGTAACCATTGGCGGCCGTCGGCTGGGCCGAGGCGAGCCGGGATGCCAGGACGATTCCGGCGATGGCGGCGAAGGTGCCCACCAGGGTGTAGATCACCAGCTTCTGGCGGCGGACCCGGATGCCGGACAGGTGCGCGGCTTCCTCGTTTCCGCCGATGGCGTACATCGAACGGCCGCTGTAGGTGCGGTTGAGCACCAGCGCCGCCAGCAGACCCATGGCGATCATCACCAGGACCGGCACCGGCAGCCATTCCCCCATCGTCCTGCCGATCCAGGTGAGGGAGTCGGGCAGCACGACCGGGCTGCCCTCGGAGACGACCTGTGCCAGGCCGCGCGCTGCCGAGAGCATCGCCAGGGTCGCGATGAACGGCGGCAGCTTCCCGTACGAGATCAGGATGCCGTTCACCAGTCCGGCGGCGGTGCCGGAGAGGATGGCCAGGACGACGCCGAGAAAGACCGGCATGCCCTGGGTCGTGGTGAACCAGCCCAGCATGACCCCGGAGAACGCCGCCACCGAACCGACCGACAGGTCGATGCCGCCGGAGACGATGGCGAACGTGACGCCGAAGGCGAGGATGGCGGTCACGGCCGCCTGTACGCCCACGTTCAGCAGGTTCGTCGTGGTGAAGAAGTTGCCGGTCCAGAACGACAGCACGAGGACCAGAACGGCGAGCGCGGTGAGTGCGCCGTTGTCCTCCAGGACGCGGCGTACGCGGTTGGGCGGCCCGCTGCCGCCGGGGCGCTTGTCCAGGCGGTGACCCGGCTGCTGCGTGTCAATGGCCACGGGGAGAATCCTCCATCTCGCTCGTACCTGGCGCGGAGGTGCCGACGGCCAGGGCCATGACGGCGTCCTGGGTCGCTTCCCGCGCGGTCAGTTCACCGGCGATCCGGCCCTGGGACATCACCAGGATCCGGTCGCTCATGCCCAGCACCTCGGGGAGGTCGCTGGAGATCATCAGCACCGCGTGGCCGGAGGCCGTCAGCTCGTTGATGAGCTGGTAGATCTCGACCTTGGCGCCCACGTCGATGCCTCGGGTGGGTTCGTCCAGGATCAGCACGCGGCTGTTGGCGAGCAGCCACTTGCCGATCACGACCTTCTGCTGGTTGCCGCCGGAGAGGGTGCGCACATGCTGATCGAGTCCGGCCATCCGTACGCCCAGCCGGTCGGCGATCCGCGAGGCCGCCCTGCGCTGGCCCGCACGGTCGACCAGACCGCCCCTGCTCGCCTCCCGCAGGGTGACCAGGCCGAGGTTCTCCGCGACCGACGCGTCCGGCAGCAGGCCCTGCCCCTTGCGGTCCTCGGGAACAAGGCCCAGCCCCGCCGCGTGCGAGGCCCATACGTCGCCGCCGGGCAGCCGCTTGCCGGCCACCTCGACGCGCCCGGCGTCGTAGTCGTCGGCGCCGAAGACGGCGCGCACCACCTCGGTACGGCCGGCGCCGACCAGCCCGGCGATGCCGACGACCTCACCGGCGCGCACCTCGAAGTCGATGTTCTCGAAGACGCCGTTCTTGCGCAGCCCGGAGACCCGCAGCAGCGGCGCGGCCGAGGCGGCCGCCTTCTCGGCCTGTACGGTCTCGCGCGGGTACTGCTGCTCGATGCTGCGGCCCACCATCATCCGCACCAGCTCGTCCTGCGGGGCGTGGGCGGAGACCTGGCCGACGCTGCGGCCGTCGCGCAGCACGGTGACCCGGTCGCCGATGGCGGCGATCTCCTCCAGGTGGTGGGTGATGAAGACGATGCCCACACCCTCGGCCCGCAGCTTGCGGACGATGACGAAGAGCCGGTTCACCTCCTCGGCGGTGAGCACGGCGGTCGGCTCGTCCATGATCAGGACGCGGGTGCGCAGGCTGAGCGCCTTGGCGATCTCGACCATCTGCCGCCCGGCGATGCCCAGCTTGCCGACCGGGGTGCGCGGGGGAGCGGTGACGCCGACCCGGTCCAGCAGCACCTTGGCGTCGGCCTCCATCTTCTTGCGGTCCACCAGGCCGAACCGGCGCGGCTGCCGGCCCAGGAAGATGTTCTCCGCGATGGACAGGTGCGGCACCAGGTTGAACTCCTGGTGGATGGTGCCGATTCCGAGCTTCTCCGCGGCCTCGGCGCCCGTGATGCGCACTGCCTTGCCCTCACGCAGCACCCGTCCCGCGTCCGCGCGATAGGTGCCGGAGAGCACCTTGATCAGGGTGCTCTTGCCGGCGCCGTTCTCGCCCAGCAGGACGTGCACTTCACCGGCGCGCAGGTCGAAGTCGACACCGTCGAGGGCGACCACGCCGGGGAAGGTCTTGCGGATGCCCTCCGTGCGCAGCAGTTCCCGTGCCGGGGGCGGGTCTGGGGTGGTCAACGACGCGTCCTTTCGTCTTCGCCGCAGGAGCGGCGCGCTATGAGGTGGGCGGAGAGCGTGACGGAACCGGCGCTCCGGCCCTCCACCAGGTCGGTCAGCGCGGCGACCGCGCGGTGGCCCAGCTCCTGGGTGGGCTGGGCGATCGCGGTGATCGGGGGGTCGGTGTGCAGGAACCAGGGGATGTCGTCGAAGGCGGCCAGCGACACATCGGCCGGCACCCGCATGCCCCGGGTGCGCAGCTGCTCCATGACGCCCAGCGCCATCAGGTTGTCCGTCGCGAAGATCGCGTCGGGCGGCTCGGGCAGCGCGAAGAACCGCTCCGTGGCCCGCCGTCCGCTCGCCGTCTGGAAGTCGCCCTGGCCGATGAAGGTGTCGGGCAGCGGCAGTCCGTGCTCCCGCAGCGCCGAGCGGAAGGCGTGGACCCTCTCGTTGCTGGTCGTGCTCGCGACGGGCCCGGTGATGATAGCCAGCCTGCGGTGTCCGAGGGCGTACAGATGAGCGACGAGATCGCGAACTGCGGGCTGCCCGTCGGCACGCACCAGCGGTACGTCCAGACCCTCGATCCACCGGTCCACGAACACCATGGGGATGCCCAGCAGCGCGGCCTCCCGCAGCGCGACGGAGTCGCCGGAGGCGGGGGAGACGAGCAGTCCGTCGATCCGGCGGTCCAGCAGGGTGCGCACATGGTGGTCCTGGAGCGCGAGCTGTTCGTCGGCGTTGCCGATGATCACGCTGTAGCCCTTGCTGCGGGCCGCGTCCTCGACCGCACGGGCCAGCTCGGTGAAGAAAGGATTCAGCACGTCGCTGATGACCAGCCCGAGGGTGCGCGTCTGGTCGGTGCGCAGGGAGCGGGCCAGCGTGTTGGGCCGGTAGCTCAGTTCGGAGACGGCGGTCAGCACCCGGGTACGGGTCTCCTCGCGGACCCCGCTGTGGTCGTTGAGGACGCGCGAGACCGTGGCGACGGAGACGCCGGCGCGTGCCGCGACGTCCTTGATGCCTGCCATTGCCGTGCTTTTTCCAAGCTGGGAAGGGGGGAAGTGCCTCCAGACGCAGGGCACTCAGGGGGGCGCCGCGCTGCGCATGGAAACGATTACATCGGTCATGCAATGTGATGTGCGCAGGGTGGCGCAAGTCGAGAACGGTGCCGATGCACGATCGTGATGATGCTCGTGCATACGTAACTGCACTGGTCACGCGGACAGTTCCGGTGGTGAGCCCAGAGTCATCTCCAGGGGGCGGGTGTCGGCCCGGAAGTGGCGCCGGGTCGGCGTTCGTCCGGCTGGTGGTCCGGGGGGCGACCCCCTGGAGGGCGCGGTATCCACAGGGCTGCCGGGGTGTCGGTATCCGGGGCTACGGTCGGTCACATGACGTTCCAGCCTGCTGTGCTCGAAGGGGTACTAGAGCGCATCACCTACGCCAATGAGGACAACGGGTACACCGTCGCCCGAGTCGACACCGGCCGCGGCGGTGGCGAACTGCTCACGGTCGTGGGCGCGTTGCTGGGCGCCCAGGCGGGGGAGTCGCTGCGGATGGAGGGGCGCTGGGGCTCCCACCCGCAGTACGGGCGCCAGTTCCATGTGGACAACTACGTCACGGTGCTGCCCGCCACCATCCAGGGCATCCGCCGCTATCTGGGCTCGGGCCTGGTCAAGGGCATCGGGCCACGTATCGCCGACCGGATCGTCAGCCACTTCGGCGTCGACACGCTGGAGATCATCGAGGCCGACCCCAAGAAGCTCATCGAGGTCCCCGGGCTCGGCCCCAAGCGCACCAAACTGATCGCGGCCGCGTGGGAGGAGCAGAAGGCCATCAAGGAGGTGATGGTCTTCCTCCAGGGCGTCGGCGTCTCCACCTCCATCGCGGTGCGGATCTACAAGCAGTACGGCGACGCGTCGATCTCCGTGGTGCGCGGCAACCCCTACCGGCTGGCGGCCGACGTGTGGGGCATCGGCTTCCTGACGGCCGACCGCATCGCCCAGTCGGTCGGTATCCCGCACGACAGCCCGGAGCGGGTCAAGGCCGGTCTGCGCCACGCCCTGTCCCAGTCCTCGGACCAGGGGCACTGCTATCTGCCCGAGGAGCGGCTCATCTCCGAGGCCGTCAAGCTCCTCCAGGTGGACACCGGCCTGGTCATCGACTGTCTCGGTGAGCTCGCCGCCGACGAGGAGGGCGGCGTGGTGCGCGAGCCGGTGCCCGACCCCGAGGATCCCGGACGCCGGCTGACCGCCGTCTATCTGGTGCCCTTCCAGCGCGCTGAGGTGGCGCTGGCGGCCCAGCTCAAGCGGCTGCTGCGCACGGCGGAGGACCGGCTGCCATGGTTCCAGGACGTCGACTGGGACAAGGCGCTCGGCTGGCTGGCGGAGCGCACGGGTGCCCGGCTGGCGCCCGAGCAACAGGAGGCGGTGCGGCTCGCCCTCACCAGCCGGGTGGCGGTGCTGACCGGCGGGCCGGGGTGCGGCAAGTCGTTCACCGTGCGCTCGGTGGTCGAGCTGGCCCGCGCCAAGCACGCCCGGGTGGTGCTGGCCGCGCCCACCGGCCGGGCCGCCAAGCGGCTGGCGGAGCTGACCGGGGCCGAGGCCTCCACCGTGCACCGGCTGCTGGAGCTGAAACCGGGCGGCGACGCGGCCTTCGACAGGGACCGCCCGCTGGAGGCCGACCTGGTCGTGGTCGACGAGGCCTCCATGCTGGACCTGCTGCTCGCCAACAAACTGATCAAGGCCGTCCCGCCCGGCGCCCATCTGCTGCTGGTGGGAGACGTGGACCAACTGCCCTCGGTGGGCGCCGGCGAGGTGCTGCGGGATCTGCTGGCGGAGGGCGGTCCCGTACCCGCGGTGCGGCTGCGCCGGATCTTCCGGCAGGCCCAGCAGTCGGGCGTGGTGACCAACGCGCACCGGATCAACTCGGGCACCCAGCCGCTCACCCAGGGGCTGGAGGATTTCTTCTTCTTCGTGGAGGAGGACACCGAGGCGGCGGGGCAGCTGACGGTGGATGTGGCGGCCCGGCGCATCCCGGCCAGGTTCGGGCTCGACCCGCGGCGCGATGTGCAGGTGCTGGCGCCGATGCACCGCGGCCCGGCCGGGGCCGGCGCGCTCAACGGGCTGCTCCAGCAGGCTGTCACCCCGGCCCGTCCCGGGCTGCCCGAAAAGCGCTTCGGCGGTCGGGTTTTCCGGGTGGGCGACAAGGTCACCCAGATCAGGAACAACTATGAAAAAGGCGCGAACGGTGTCTTCAACGGCACGGTCGGCGTGGTCACCGGACTGCACGTCGACGACCACCGGCTCACCGTGCTGACGGACGAGGACGAGGAGGTCGCCTACGACTTCGACGAGCTGGACGAGCTCTCCCACGCCTACGCGATGACCATCCACCGCTCGCAGGGCAGCGAATACCCGGCGGTAGTGATCCCGGTCACCACGGGTGCCTGGATGATGCTCCAGCGGAACCTGCTGTACACGGCGGTGACGAGAGCCAAGCGGCTGGTGGTGCTGGTGGGGTCGCGCAGGGCGCTCGGCCAGGCGGTCCGGACCGTCTCGGCGGGGCGGCGCTGTACGGCGCTCGACCACCGGCTGCGCGCGGCGGCTCCTCCTCGGGAGGCGGGATGTGTGCCAGGGGGTGACCATGGCGGCCAAGAGGGTGCAGGATAGCTAGTTGGGCGGCACTGCGTGCCACCATGGAGCCCTCCGGCTGACCCCCAGTGCACCGCACGGCGCTGGATAGGGGAGAGTGGAAGAAGTCAGGGCACCTCGAAGAAGAGGCACTACGTCGGTGAGGGATGACGTGAGCGAACACCGCGACAGCGAGAACTCCGTAGTACTCCGCTACGGGGACGGCGAGTACAGCTACCCGGTCGTCGACAGCACGGTGGGCGACCGTGGCTTCGACATCGGCAAGCTGCGTGCCCAGACCGGTCTGGTGACCCTGGACTCGGGATACGGCAACACCGCCGCCTACAAATCCGCCATCACCTTCCTCGACGGTGAGCAGGGCATCCTGCGCTACCGCGGCTATCCGATCGAGCAGCTCGCCGAACGCGGCACCTTCCTGGAGACGGCGTATCTGCTCATCAACGGCGAGCTGCCCACCGTCGACGAGCTGAGCGCGTTCAAGAACGAGATCACGCAGCACACCCTGCTGCACGAGGACGTCAAACGGTTCTACGACGGCTTCCCGCGTGACGCCCACCCGATGGCGATGCTCTCCTCGGTGGTGAGCGCGCTGTCGACCTTCTACCAGGACAGCCACAACCCCTTCGACGAGAAGCAGCGGCACCTGTCGACCATAAGGCTGCTGGCCAAGCTGCCGACGATCGCCGCGTACGCCTACAAGAAGGCGATCGGCCACCCGGTCATCTACCCGAGCAACGACCTGGGCTACGTGGAGAACTTCCTGCGGATGACCTTCTCGGTCCCGGCCCAGGAGTACGAGCTGGACCCGGTCGTGGTCAGCGCCCTCGACAAGCTGCTGATCCTGCACGCGGACCACGAGCAGAACTGCTCGACCTCCACCGTGCGGCTGGTCGGCTCGTCGCAGGCGAACATGTTCGCCTCCATCTCGGCCGGTATCAACGCGCTCTGGGGCCCCCTGCACGGCGGCGCCAACCAGAGCGTGCTGGAGATGCTCCAGGGCATCCAGGCCTCCGGCGGTGACGTCGACAGCTTCATCCGCAAGGTGAAGAACAAGGAGGACGGCGTCAAGCTGATGGGCTTCGGCCACCGCGTCTACAAGAACTTCGACCCCCGGGCGAAGATCATCAAGGCGGCGGCCCACGATGTGCTCTCGGCCCTGGGCAAGAGCGACGAGCTGCTGGACATCGCGCTCCGCCTGGAGGAGCACGCGCTGTCCGACGACTACTTCGTGGAGCGGAAGCTCTACCCGAACGTGGACTTCTACACCGGCCTGATCTACCGCGCCATGGGCTTCCCGACCAGCATGTTCACCGTGCTGTTCGCGCTCGGCCGGCTCCCGGGCTGGATCGCCCAGTGGCACGAGATGATCAAGGAGCCGAACTCGCGCATCGGCCGCCCGCGGCAGATCTACACGGGCGTCGTCGAGCGGGACTACGTCCCCGTCGAGGCGCGCTGAGCCATTGCCCTGTTCGGGGCTGCCCCTTTTCGGGTGAGCCGCTCCGACGGCGCCGCGCTCTCGGGATGACCCGCTCTCCCCGGTACCAGCACAAATGGAAGGCCCCGGTCCAAACGGACCGGGGTCTTCCATTTGTGCGCATTGACGACGAGACGTAGGTCACAGAAATTGGGGGGTAACCATCGGCGGGGTTCGTAGGTCTAACCGGGTGGCGTCGGCCTCCCGGCGGAGCCGTCGCCGCCGGCTTCACATCCGTCTTGGGGGACGGATGCGAGGTGAAGGAACGGTGAACGTGCGCGGGGAGCTTTGAGCGGCCCTCCCGCTCGCACGGACACCCAGGAGGCGCCCGGCCAGGATCCCGTGGGGGGAATCCGTGACCGGGAATCGAAAGCGCCCCGTTGGCGGGCCCGTGGGGGGACCTGGCCGACGGGGCGCTTTTCGCTGCCGCGGGCTTGGTGCAAGAGGGTTCCGTAGGTGTGCTTCTTCCCGCCGCGACGGTGAGGTGTGGAACGCGCGTGACCGACGGTGCCGAACTCGCCGCAATCGGTTGGTTCGGCACCGCCGGTCACGTCTTTCGTGGCTGAGTGCCGCTGCGGCGGGAGAGGGTCTCGCCCTGCCGTGCGGGACTCCCGGGCCGGGGTGACAATGGAGGGGCGGTGCCCCTTGTGATGGCGAGGCGGCCGGGCCGGTCAGGCCCGGCCGACCAGCTCGTATCCCGCCTCGTCCACGGCATCCCGCACGGCGGCTTCGTCCAGCTCGCCGGAGGAGGTGACGGTGACCTCTCCGGAGGCGGCCACGGCCTTCACTGCCGAGACGCCCTCGAGCCGGGAGATCTCCTCGGAGACCGCGCCCTCGCAGTGGCCGCAGGTCATTCCGGAAACCTTGTAGGTGGTCGTGACAGTGCTCATGGTCCACTCCTCAACTCTCAGTACGGAACGCTCAGTACGGAACACTCAGGCCGAGCCGCACGAAGGGGCCCGGATGGTGGTGCGTCCGGGGTGTGCGCGGGCTCAACGATATACCCCCTCAGGGTATACGCCAAGTGCGGCGGACGGCGGTACGCACCGTCCGGTCGGCTGACGGCAAGCCCTTAGGGGTCGGCTCGACCAGGCCCTGAGATGTCCCCGTAATGGTCGGACGGCGGTTGTTCCCCGGGCCTTTCACCTGTCAGCTGGGGCTTACGGGTGGCGCCACGGGGGCGTCCGGTGGAAGGCGGGTGGTCGGCGTGGAGGGCGCGCTGTGGATGACGCTGGCGGTGCTGGGGCTCACCACCCTGCCGCCGCTGGTGCCCAACTCCGCGCTGATCGCGGCGGCGGGTGCGCTGGCCGCCGAGGGACGGCTGCCGCTGCCGCTGGTGCTGCTGACCGTGGCGGGCAGCGCGCTGGCCGGGGACGTGCTGGTGTACGGGATCGGGCGGCGCACGGGCGGACGGAGCCGCCGGTGGCTGTCGTCCGGTCCGCGCCGCAGGGCGGCGCTCGAGTGGACGGCCGGCCATGTCCGGCGCCACGGGGTGCCGTTCGTGATCGCGGTCCGGTTCCTGCCCAGCGGCCGGATCGTCGGCGGCCTGGCCACCGGCACCGTTGGCTACCCGGTGCGGCGCTTCCTGCTGGGCGCCGGGCTGGCCGAGCTGCTGTGGGCGGGCTATTCGGTGGGCGTCGGCTACTGGGGCGGCCGGGCGCTGGCCGGAACGCTCTCCGGCGCGCTGATCGGGGTGGGTGCTTCCGCGGTGCTGGCCGGGGCCGCGCTCGCGGTGCAGTGGATGCTGGGCCGGAGGGTGCCGCGCCGGCCCGCTGCCGCGCCGTCCCGGACGCGTTCTGGGGCGGCACCTGTGGTGCCGCCCCAGGGAATCTCAGCGGTCGGGGATATGCCGGGTGTCGTCGGGGATATGCCGGGTGTCATGGCCGAAGCTCCCTCGTCGCCCGGCTCAGCGCCCGCCGCGGTGGCCCGGCCTGCGGGTGACCCACTCGCGGATGGTGTCGGCGAACCAGAAGGGCCTGCCTCCCTCCACCAGGTCGGGCGGCGGTAGGTGCCCGTGCTTCCGGTAGGAGCGCACGGTGTCGGGTTGGACGCTGATGTGCGCGGCGATTTCCTTGTACGACCAAAGATCTCGGTCGGCCATCTCTCGCACCTCCCAGGGGTGGCTGGTGATCGCTCAGCCTGTGCCCGGTGAACGACGGAGAGTGACCTCCGACGGGTGCTGTGCGACGGCTGTGACACCCGGCCCGTGAAACGGTGACATTGGTGACCGGGTCGTCGCGTCCCGCTGAGCGCGCCCCCTCACCCGTACGAGGCAGGCTCCGGGGCGCGCTCTAGGCGCCGCAGCTGTGCAGGAAGCGCCGGGTCCGCTCCGCGATGGGGAGCGGCTGGTCCGGCGGGCAGGGGTACATGTCCTGCTCGACGATGGCGAACAGGTCCACGCCCAGATTCTGGGCCGCCACCAGTACCGGCTCCAGCTCCGGGACACCCCCGGGGGGTTCGCACATCACGCCCTGGCGCACCGCCGGGCCGAAGGGCGTGCCCTCGCGGACGACCTCGGCGAGGATCTCCGGGTCCACCTGCTTGAGGTGCAGGTAGGCGATCCGTTCGCCGTACCGCTCGATCAGCTCGACGCTGTCGCCGCCGCAGTAGGCGTAGTGGCCGGTGTCCAGGCAGAGGTTGACCAGGTCGGAGTCGGTCGCGTCGAGGAAGCGGACGACGTGTTCCTCGGTGTCGATATGGGTGTCGGCGTGCGGGTGGACTGCGATGCGCAGCCCGTACCGCTCGCCGACCTCGCGTGCCAGCCGCTCGGTCCCCTGCGCGAGGTGCCGCCACTGCTGCGCCGTCAGCTCCGCGGGCTCGATCAGTTCGGCCGTCTTGTCGTCGCGCCAGAAGGAGGGGATGACCACGAGGTGCGCCGCGCCCATCGCGCGGGTGAGCTCGGCGACGCGGGAGACGTGCGCCCAGGTCTCGTCCCAGATGTCCGGCCCCCGGTGCAGCGAGGTGAAGACCGTGCCGGCCGAGACCTCCAGGCCGCGGGAGGCCACCTCGTCGGTGAGCCGTGCCGGGTCGGTCGGCAGGTAGCCGTAGGGGCCGAGCTCGATCCAGCGGTAGCCCGCCTGTGCCACCTCGTCCAGGAAGCGCTGCCAGGGCACCTGTTGGGGGTCGTCGGGGAACCACACACCCCAGGAGTCGGGCGCGGAGCCGACGCGGATGCGGTCGAGGGAGGGGGCGGAGGAAGTGCCAGTCATGGCTGAGAGCCAATCCGGTCGCCCGGGGCGACGTCAATATGTAAGGACAAATTATTGACAGTGGCCGCCGGAACAGCGGACGATGATCCGGGCACCTGCACACCCCGCAGGGGAAGAGAGGGACGGGAGTCATGGCCGAGCCGCACGACGGGGGTACGCCGCACGAGGTGGTCACCATGGGCCGCATCGGGGTCGACATCTACCCTCTCCAGACCGGCGTCCCGCTCCAGCACGTGGACAGCTTCGGCAAGTTCCTCGGCGGCTCCGCCACCAACGTGGCCGTCGCCGCCTCCCGGCTCGGCCGCTCGGCAGCCGTCATCACGCGCACCGGTGACGACCCGTTCGGCGTCTACTGTCACGAGGCGCTCCGCGACTTCGGCGTCGACGACCGGTGGGTGACGGGCGTGGCGCGGTACCCCACGCCGGTGACCTTCTGCGAGATCTTCCCGCCCGACGACTTCCCGCTCTACTTCTACCGGCAGCCCAAGGCGCCCGACCTGGAGCTGAGCGCCGACGAGCTGGATCTGGCGGGCATCGCCGCCGCACGGATCTTCTGGGTGACCGGCACCGGACTGTGCGAGGAACCCAGCAGGAGCGCCACCCTCGCCGCGCTCACCGCCCGCGCGCCGGGCCGCGAGGAGGCCGTCGCCACCGTCTTCGACCTGGACTGGCGGCCGATGTTCTGGGGTGCGGGGACCGCGGGGCAGCGCACGGAGGCCGAGGCCGCCGAGGCCGCGCGCCCCTTCTACCGGGAAGCCCTCGCCCACGCCACCGTGGCCGTCGGCAACCTCGCCGAGTGCGAGGTCGCCACCGGCACCCGCGACCCGCACGCCTGCGCCGAGGCGCTGCTGGCGGCGGGCGTCGAACTGGCCGTCGTCAAACAGGGGCCCAAGGGCGTACTCGCCGCACACGCCGACGGCACCACGGCGCAGGTGCCGCCGCACCCGGTGGAGGTCGTCAACGGCCTCGGCGCGGGGGACGCGTTCGGCGGCGCGCTGTGCCACGGGCTGCTGGCCGGCTGGGAGCTGGAGTACGCCATGCGGTTCGCCAACGCGGCCGGCGCGCTGGTCGCCTCCCGGCTGGCCTGCTCCTCCGCCATGCCGACGGCAGCCCAGGTGCAGGACCTGCTGCGTGACTGAGCCCGTCCCCGGCCCCGCGCAGCGCCCCGCGAGCCGCCGCCCCCACAACGCCCCGAAAGCGAGCCACCGTTGACCCCCAGCAGTGTCGGCATCTCCGAGCTGACGTCCGTGCGGACCCGCCACCCGGAGGCCGTCGCCGAGGCGGCGGCCCGGCGTACGCGCAGGCCGCTGGTGGAGGTCGGCGAGCGGCTGATGATCGTCGCAGCCGACCATCCGGCACGCGGCGCGCTGGGTGTCGGCAGCGACGAGTTCGCCATGGCCAACCGCGCCGAGCTGCTGGAACGCCTCGTGCTGGCGCTGTCCAGGCCCGGCGTCGACGGGGTGCTGGCCACCGCCGACATCCTGGAGGACCTGCTGCTGCTCGGCGCGCTGGAGGGCAAGGTGGCGGTCGGCTCCATGAACCGGGGCGGGCTGGCCGGCGCCTCGTTCGAGCTGGACGACCGCTTCACCGGGCACCGCGCCGAGGACATCGAACGGATGCGCTTCGACGCGGGCAAGCTGCTGCTGCGCATCGACTACGACGACCCCGGCTCGCTGCGCACCCTGCACTCCGCCGCCCGCGCCGTCGACGAGATGGCGGCGCGCCGGCTGCCCGTCTTCGTGGAACCGTTCCTCAGCGGGAGGGTGGAGGGCAGGGTGGTCAACGACCTGAGCGGGCCCGCCGTCGCCCGTTCCGTCGCCATAGCCGCCGGACTGGGCGGCACCTCCGCATACACCTGGCTCAAGCTGCCGGTCACCGAGGACCCGGACGACATGGCGTGGGTGTGCGAGACCTCGACGCTCCCTGTCGTACTGCTCGGCGGTGAGGTGCACGGCGACCAGGAGGGCACCTATGAGAAGTGGCGCAAGGCGCTCAGCCTCCCGGCCGTACGGGGGCTGGTCGTCGGGCGCTCCCTGCTCTACCCGGCCGACGGGGATGTGGGCGCGGCCGTGGACACCGCCGTCGGACTGCTCTGACCGGACTGCTCTGAAAGGGGCGAGATGAACCGCACCACCGACTTCCATCTGCGCGCGGGCAGCGCCGCGTCGGGCCCGTACGCCCTCGAGGTCAGCCCCGAGAGCGCCGGCTGGGGCTACTCCTCGCTGCGGGTGCTGGAGCTCGGCCCCGGGCAGACCCATACGTTCCCGACGGGCGGGAGCGAGTGGATCGTGCTACCGCTCAGCGGCGGCTGCACCGTGGAGGCCGAGGGGCACACCCTCCGGCTGCACGGCAGGGCGAGCGTCTTCACCGCCGTCAGCGACTTCGCGTACGTACCGCGCGACGCCGAGGTGACGATCGGCAGCGCGGCGGGCGGCCGGTTCGCGCTCACGGGCGCGCGCTGCGAGCGGCGGCTGCCGGTGCGCTACGGCGCCGCCGAGGACGTGCCGGTGGAGCTGCGCGGCAGCGGGCAGTGCTCGCGGCAGGTCAACAACTTCGGTGCTGCACATGTGTTCGAAGCCCACCGGCTCATCGCCGTCGAGGTGCTGACCCCCGGCGGCAACTGGTCGTCGTACCCGCCGCACAAGCACGACGAGTACCGCGAGGGGGTGGAGAGCGAGCTGGAGGAGATCTACTACTACGAGATCGCACCGCACCACGCCCCCGACGGCACCACCACCGAAGGGCTCGGCTACCAGCGGGTGACCCCCAGCGGCCACGGCAAGGGCACCGATGTGCTGGCGGAGGTGCGCGGCGGTGACGCGGTGCTGATCCCGGACGGCTGGCACGGCCCCTCGATGGCGGCACCGGGCCACGACATGTACTACCTGAACGTGATGGCCGGTCCTGGGGTGGATCGCTCCTGGCTTATCTGCGACCATCCAGAACACGCGTGGATTCGCGGCGCCTGGGCCGATACGCCTGTGGATCCAAGGCTTCCGTTGTACGAGGCGAAGGAATCCGCAGCATCGCGGGGCAGTGGACAGAACGAGGAGGCCGCCAGGTGACAACCGTCAGGCTGACCGTCGCGCAGGCCCTCGTGCGCTTCCTCGCCGCCCAGCACACCGAACGCGACGGGCGGCGGCACCGGCTCATCGGCGCCTGCTGGGGCATCTTCGGGCACGGCAACGTGGCCGGGCTCGGTCAGGCGCTCGTCGAGAGCGGCCGGCAGCCGGGCGCGCCGCTCCCCTTCCACCAGGGCCGCAACGAACAGTCGATGGTGCACGCCGCCGTCGGCTTCGCCCGCCAGCACAACCGCCTCTCGGCGCAGGCCGTCACCACCTCCATCGGCCCCGGCGCCACCAATCTGACCACGGGCGCCGCGCTGGCCACCGTCAACCGGCTGCCCGTGCTCCTGCTGCCCGGCGACATCTTCGCCAACCGCGTCCCCGACCCGGTGCTCCAGCAGCTGGAGGTGCCGTACGCGGGCGACATCTCCGTCAACGACGCGCTGCGCCCCGTCTCCCGCTACTTCGACCGGGTGCTGCGCCCCGAAGCGCTGATCCCCGCGGCCCTCCAGGCCATGCGGGTGCTCACCGATCCCGCGGAGACCGGCGCCGTCACCCTGGCGCTGCCGCAGGACGTGCAGACCGAGGCGTACGACTGGCCCGAGGAGTTCTTCGCCGAGCGGGTGTGGCGGGTGGCGCGGCCGGTTCCCGAGCCGGAGGCGCTGGCCGAGGCCGCCGAGGCGGTACGGGCCGCGCGGCGCCCGCTGCTGATCGCGGGCGGCGGCGTCCACCACAGCGAGGCCGAGGAGGCGCTGCGCGCCTTCGCCGACATGACCGGCATCCCGGTGGCCTCCACCCAGGCGGGCAAGGGGTCCGTCCGGTACGACCACCCCTGCGACGTGGGCGGCATCGGCCACACCGGCACCGCGGTGGCCGACGAACTGGCCCGCGCCGCCGACCTGGTGATCGGCGTCGGCACCCGCTACACCGACTTCACCACGGCCTCGGGCACCCTCTTCGACCCCTCCTCCCGCTTCCTCAACCTCAACATCGCCGCCTTCGACGGGCACAAACTCGGTGCCCTGCCCCTGGTCGCCGACGCGCGTGCCGGGTTGCAGGCGCTGGCCGCCGCACTGCGCGGCCACCGGGTCTCGCCGGACTACGAGGCCGAGTACGCGCGCGGCAAACAGGCCTGGGAGCGCGTCGTGGCCGAGGCGTTCGCCCCGCACCCGCTGGACGAGAAGGCCCGCCCCTCGCAGACCCAGGTGCTCGGCGCGCTCGACTCCGTGGTCGGGGACGAGGACGTGGTCATCAACGCCGCCGGGTCCATGCCGGGCGATCTGCACAAGCTGTGGCGTGCCCGCTCCCCGCGCCAGTACCACGTGGAGTACGGCTACTCCTGCATGGGATACGAGATCCCGGCCGCCATCGGCGTACGCCTGGCGGCGCCCGACCGGCCGGTGTGGGCGCTGGTGGGCGACGGTACGTATCTGATGCTGCCCACCGAGCTGGTCACCGCTGTGCAGGAGGGCATCAACATCAACGTCGTCCTCGTGCAGAACCACGGCTACGCCTCCATCGGCGGGCTGTCCGAGCAGACCGGCGGCGAACGCTTCGGCACCGCCTACCGGTTCCGCGACGCCGAGGGCGGCTACACCGGCGAGGTGCTCCCCCTCGACCTGGCCGCCAACGCGGCCTCGCTCGGCATGGAGGTGTACCGGGCCGCCACCTGCGACCAGTTGCGCGAGGCGCTGGCAGCGGCGCGTGCCTCCGAGCGGCCCAGCTGCGTCTACGTCGAGACCGATCCTGACCCGGACGTTCCGGCGCCGGGGCCCGAGGCGTGGTGGGACGTGGCCGTCGCCGAGACCTCACAGCGCCCGGCAGCGCGCCGGGCCCGCGAGGAGTACGAGCGGCAACGCGCCCGTCAGCGGCGCCACTTGTAAGCCCTCCGAGCCCACCCGGGCGCCAGTCGTGAGCCTTCTCGATGTTTCCCGTACCAAGAAAGGTCCCCTCGCCATGAAGACCCTCGGCCACTGGATCGGCAACAAGCCGGTGGAGTCGACCTCCGGCAGCTTCGGCCCCGTCTACGACCCGGCCACCGGGGCGCAGCCCACCCGGGTCGCCCTCGCCTCGGCCGAGGAGGTGGACGCGGCGGTCGCCGCCGCCAGGACGGCATACGCCCAGTGGTCGCAGTCCTCGCTCGCGACACGCACCGCGTTCCTGTTCAAGTACCGCGAGCTGCTGGACGCGCGGCGCGACGAGATCGCCCGGCTGATCACAGCCGAGCACGGCAAGGTGCACTCCGACGCGCTCGGTGAGGTCGCGCGCGGCATGGAGATCCTGGAGCTGGCCTGCGGCATCCCGGAGAAGCTCAAGGGCGAGCTGTCCACCCAGGTCTCCACCCGGGTGGACGTCTCAGCCATCCGGCAGCCGGTCGGCGTGGTCGCGGGCATCACCCCGTTCAACTTCCCCGCGATGGTGCCGATGTGGATGTTCCCGCTGGCCCTCGCCTGCGGGAACACCTTCGTCCTCAAGCCCAGCGAGAAGGACCCCTCGGCCGCCTACCGGCTCGCCGAACTCGCCGCCGAGGCGGGGCTGCCCGAGGGCGTGCTCAACGTCGTCAACGGCGACAAGGTGGCCGTCGACCGGCTGCTCGCCCACCCGGACGTGGCCGCCGTCTCCTTCGTCGGCTCCACCCCGATCGCCAAGCACATCCAGGCCGAGGCCACCGCCCACGGCAAGCGGGTGCAGGCGCTCGGCGGCGCCAAGAACCACATGATGGTGCTGCCCGACGCCGACCTCGACCACGCAGCCGACAACGCCATCAACGCGGCGTACGGCTCCGCCGGTGAGCGCTGTATGGCCGTCTCCGTCGTCGTCGCCGTGGGCGGGATCGGCGACGAACTGGTCGCCAGGATCGCGGAGCGGGCCGGCAAGCTGCGGATCGGCCCCGGCGACGACCCGGCCAGCGAGATGGGACCGCTCATCACCCGGGAGCACCGCGACAAGGTCGCCTCGTATGTGGCAGGGGCCGCCGCGCAGGGCGCCGAGGTCGTGGCCGACGGCACGGGGCTGACCGTCGAAGGCCACGAGGACGGCTTCTTCCTCGGCGTCTCGCTACTGGACAAGGTGCGGCCGGGGATGGCCGCCTACGACGACGAGATCTTCGGCCCCGTGCTGTGCGTGGTGCGGGCCGAGACCTACGACGAGGGCCTCGCGCTGATCAACTCCAGCAAGTGGGGCAACGGCACGGCCATCTTCACCCGGGACGGCGGCGCGGCCCGGCGCTTCCAGCTGGAGGTGGAGGCCGGCATGGTCGGCGTCAACGTCCCCATCCCCGTCCCGGTCGGCTACCACTCCTTCGGGGGCTGGAAGCAGAGCCTCTTCGGCGACCTGCACATCTACGGCAACGACGGCGTGCAGTTCTACACCCGGGGCAAGGTCATCACCACCCGCTGGCCCGACCCGGCCGACAGCGGAGGCATCAACCTGGGCTTCCCGAGCAACCATTAGTTCGCGTACGCGCCCCGTCAGGGGCGCGGGGCTGTATCTGACATGCGGCTCCGCCGCGTGGGCGCGCCAAGCCACCACACACCCGCAGTCCGCAATGACCGGCAAGGGGCAGCCCTTTCCGGAACAGCCCGTGCGGCTGGGCCGGAATCGAAACGTCCGCCTTAGATAGGCTCGCCGCATGATCGCCGCACCACTGCCCTGGCTCCGGGCGCTGAAGGAAACCGCCCGTTCAGGGCTGGCCGTGGAGCGGACCTCCCTCACCCCGCTGACCGCGGTACGCGGCGCCTGCGGCGTCGGCCTCGTGGTCGGGCTGGCTCTGCTGATCGGCACCCCGCAACTCGCGGTCTCCAGCGCGTTCGGCGCTTTCGCCTCCGGTATCGCCACCTTCCAGCGCAGCTGGCGGCCGAGGCCGGTGCTGGCGCTGGCCGCCTCGAGCGGGCTGGCGATCTCCACCTTCGTCGGCTATCTGCTGGTCGGCCTGCCGTGGGCGTTCATACTGCTGCTGGCCCTGTGGGCCTTCATGGCCGGGATGGCCTGGGGCGTGGGGCCCACCTCGGGCGTGGTGGCGGCGTTCAACATCGCCGTCATGCTCATCACCGTCCACCTGCCGACCAGTGTGATGGGCGCGCTCAGCAGCGCCGCGCTGATCGCCACCGGCGGCGTCGTACAGGCCGGGCTGATCGTGCTCTTCCCCGTACGGCCGTGGGGCGAGCGCCGCGACACCCTCGCGGACGCGCTGGCCGCGGTCGCGGACTACGCGCGGCGGCTGCGGCACGACCCGATGGCGTCCTTCGACCCCGAACCGCTGATCGAGGCCCGCAGCGCCGCCGCCGTCACCCCCCGTCAGGCCCGCCGAAGGCCCCGCCAGTTGCACGGCTACCGCGCCATGGCCGAGCGCTTCCGCCCGGTGCTGGCCTCCCTCGCCGACCCGGTGGTGGGCGGAGCCCCGATGGTGGGGCCCGAACGCGACCGCGTACGCGAACTGCTGGCCGCCGCCGCGACCGTACTGGACGCCACCGCGCGCGCCATCCGCCGTGGCGACCGCGTCCGGCTGCCCGACCAGGCCCTGGACGTGCTCCGCGTCCCCGAGAGCGGCCCCGTACTGAGCGGCCCCGCCCGGCGCGCGGCACTGCGCCTCATCGCCCTCACCGACGACGCCGTGGAAGCCGCACAGGAACCCGTCGAGGTCACCAGGGGCAGCGTGCTGGCCAGGGTCACCTGGCATGTGGCCGACCGCGAGGGCCGCCGTCGCGACTTCCCGGACCGGCCCCCGGTGGTGGACGCCAGCCTGGACGGGCCCTACGGCCCCGACCCGGAGGAGATCGCGGCCGAACTGGCCACGGCCCGCGAGACGCAGGAGGCCGGCCGCAAGGCGGCCGGCGGCAAACACACCCCCGCAGCCGGGCACGCGCTGGCCCGCGAGCGCCACCTCCACATGCCCACCCTCGCCGGGCTGGTGCCCGTCGCGCTCCGCGCCTTCCGCCGCGAGCTGCACTGGAAGTCACCGATCCTGCGGCACGCGCTGCGCGTCAGCGCCGTCGTGACCCTCGGCTACCTGCTCGGCAACGCGCTGCCGCCGGCGCACGGTTACTGGGTGCCGCTGACCGCCGTCATGGTGCTGCGGCCCGACTTCTCCCGCACCTACGAACGGGGCATCGGCCGCGCTGTCGGCACACTGGTCGGCGTCGCCATCGCGGGCACCGTGATGGCGCTGGCAGGGCCCGGCCCCTACCTCAGCGCCGCGCTGGCCGTCGTCAGCGTCGGCTTCCTCTACCTGCTGCTGTCCACCGGCTACGTCATCGCCTCCGTCTGCACCGGCGCCTACGTGGTCTTCCTGCTCGGCATCCTGGGCGCCGACTGGTACCAGACCGCCTACGAGCGCGCCGGGCTGACCGCGCTCGGCGGGGCGCTGGCCATGCTCAGCTACGCGCTCTTCCCCGCCTGGCACACCCCGCTGCTGCGCGACCGGCTCGCCGACTGGCTGGCGGCCACCGGGCGGTACGCCATCGCCGTGCTCGACGCCTTCGCGCACCCCGCGGAACACGCCCCGCGCCAGGTGCGCGAGGCCCTGCTGGACACCCGCGCGGCCCGGCAGGACTGGGAGCAGACCCTCAGCCGCGCCGAGGCCGAACCCGTCCGCCAGCACGGCCGCGTCTCGCGGCTCTCCCGCCGCTCCGCGGGCGAGGCGCAGTCCGCGCTGGTCACCATGGGCCGCGCCTGCATGCTGCTGGAAGCCCACCTGCCGGGGCCGCACCCCAGCTTCCGGCCCGACAGCTCGGCCGCCGACTTCTCCGCCGCCCTCGCCTCCGACCTCGCCACCGCCGTGCCGGCCGTACGGCGGAGCGAACCGCTGGAGTGGCCCTCGGTCCACGAGGCCCTCGCCCGCTGGTGGGAACAGGCCGACCACCCCCCGCCCGTCGCCCTCCGCACCGCCGAACTCCTCACCGACGCGCTGGACGACCTGGCGCGGGCGGTCGCCCCGAAGACGGCGCCGACCGACCGGCCCGGCGCAGCTGGTCCCCGTAGCGATAGATCATGAGCGGCGCCCCGCCGCTCCCGTTCCCCTCCACCAGCACCCGGTAGATGAACGGTGCCGGGCCTGTCACCTGCACCACCGTCCCCGGCTTGCCCGTCTTCACGTCCCGCACCCTGTCGCCCTCGGCCCACACGTCACAGGCTCCGCAGCCCGCGCCGCTCATCGTCGCTGTGCTTGCGGCGCAGATGCGCGCGCCGAACAGCGCCTCCAAGTCGGCCCGCGCCTTCGGATCCCCCGCCGCGCGATTGATCACCATGCGGAACCATTCGCAGTCCTGACACGCCGGACGCGGACTCTCCATGACTTGTCCTCTTGCTGGAATTGCCGGTTACGCCACCAAGCGTGCGTGACGGGACGTAGCCTCAGCAGCACTGAGAGCTTTATTCGTTGCTGAGTAGCCAGCCGGGGTGAGCCCATGGCCAAACGTCAACTGGACCCGACATCAAGCATGGCCGCCCTCTACGGCGTTCATCTCAAACGCCTACGCGAACAGCGCGGCTGGACCCAGCGGGAGCTGGCCGCCCGCGTCTACGTCAGCCCCGGCCGCATCGCCCAACTCGAGTGCGCCCTGGGCGCCCGCCCGACCTGGGAACTGACCAAAGCCATCGACCTCGCGGTCGGCGCCGACGGGTTGCTGATGGACCTGTGGCCCCATGTGTATCGGGAGAGCTTTCCGGATTGGGTGCAGCGGTTCATGGAGCTTGCGGCGAAGGCGGCCGCCATCCGAGAGTACGCGTCGCAGGCTGTGCCGGGTCTTCTGCAGACGGAGGCGTATGCGCGGGCGATGCTGCGAGTCGGAATGGGGGTGACGAGCCCTCAGGTGCTTGAGGAACGCGTTGAACTCCGTATGTCGCGACAGGAACGTCTCAGGAAGCCTGATGCTCCTTCGCACTGCGTCGTGCTCGATGAGGCCGTGCTCGCCCGTCGAGTGGGTGGCGACAGGACGATGCACGAGCAACTGGATCGGGTACGCAGGGCATGCGATCGGCAGTCGATTCAAGTGCTCCCGTTCGCATCAGGAGAGCACCCGATGCAGGGCGGCTCGCTCACGATCCTGACCATGCCGAACGGCTCCGAGGTGGCGTACGCAGAGGGCGCCGGGCACGGACAATTGTTTGAAGAGCCGGGCGATGTGGAGACGTTCAATCGTGTCTACGATCAGTTGCGTGCGGCCTCGCTCCCCGAGCCGATGTCCGCGCGGATGATCGCCAACGCAGCGGAAGGCTACAAACATGGTGGATCTGCACGGCGCGCGCTGGCGCGCAAGCAGCTACAGCGACCCCAATGGCGGCAACTGCGTGGAGGTGGCGGACGGCTTCCCCGGCGTCGTTCCGGTGCGTGACAGCAAGGACACGGCCCGCAGGCCGCTGGTGTTTCCAACCTCCGCCTGGGCGGCGTTCGTCGCCGAGGTGAAGCGGTCCCGTTAGAGCATAGGACGCGCCCCGAAGGGGCGCGGGGAACTGCGCGATCAGCCACAACCAACCCGCAGCCTGCAACGGACAGGCAGGGGCACAGCCAACGCAGCGAAGGGCTACAACCATGGTGGATCTGAGCGACGCACGCTGGCGCGCAAGCAGCTACAGCAATCCGGATGGCGGCAACTGCGTGGAGGTGGCGGACGGGTTCCCCGGCCTCGTCCCGGTGCGTGACAGCAAGGACACGGCCCGCAGGCCGCTGATGTTCCCAACTCCCGCCTGGGCGGCGTTCGTCGCCGAGGTGAAGCGGTCCCGCTAGAGCATAGGACGCGCCCCGAAGGGGCGCGGGGAACTGCGCGATCAGCCACAACCAACCCGTAGCCCGCAACGGACGGAAGGGGCACCGCCGACGCGGCGTTCGTCGCCGAAATGAAGCGGCCCCACTGGAGCGTAGGGGCAGCCCCCTCATCAGGGCGGCGGCTCAGCAACAGCGCATCCGTGCCTCGGCCTTGCTGAAATCGCCCGCCGCGAAGGCGCCCGCCGGGATCATGAAGTACATGGTCCCGGCGTCACCCCAACCCCACCCCAGGTCCCCGTCCTCCGCGAGCTGGAGCAGATGGATCTCGGGGCCGTCGGCGTCGCGCTCGGTGGCATAGATGGCGTACGACGTGTCGGGCCAGCCGAAGGCACAGTGGCCCCCTGCGGTGTTCCCGTCGATGCCGTCCATCTTCTGCAGGAGGAGCGACGGGGCACCCCAGTGCTCGTCCTTGTCGTAACTGAGGTCCTCGTCCTCGATGTCCCAGCAGTCGGGCAGCATCGTCACCCCGGCGGCGTGCACCGGCGTGGCCGGGTAACTCCGTGCCGGGGCGGGTGCGGCTGTCTCCACCGCGCGAGCGGGATCAGCGGGGATCACGCAGCCGCCGTCCCGCTCGGAGAGGTTGAGTTTCCGGTACTCCTCGTACGGCACGTCCGGGTCGATGTAGAAGAAGTTGAGCAGGCCCGGGCGGGTGGGCAGTCCGTCGCCGAGCCAGGGGGCGAGAGCGCCGGTGTCGAGCACGGCGTGCAGGGACAGCGGCATGCCGCCGAACTCGGGCCAAAGGGTGCCGGGTTCGAGCAGCGCAGGCCCGCCCAGCCGGCATCGGCCGGTCGCCGGGGCCCCGTCCGTCGCACGGTCCAGCTCGAAGCCGCGGCGCGCCATGGCGGTGAACTGCCGGCCGGTCTCCTCTCCGAGCCGTTCGGCGCATATGCGGTGCATCTCGGCGGGGTCGTCGAACTTCATGCCGAGGATCCTTCCAGCCCCCACTGACAACCGGGCTAGTGGTGCCAGGCACTGCCGCCCGTGTTGTGGATGAACCGCTGGAGCACCTTGAGCGTGGTCAGGTACGCCGCGTCGGAGATGCCCGCGTGCCGCTCCGCCCACAGCTCGTCCTGGAGCGCGGCGGCCTTCTCGTAGAACGCCCGCCCCTCCGCCGTGATGCCCAGGTGCCCTTGTGTGTCCTCGGTGAGCCACCCCTGGGCGATGGTCCGGTCGATCTCGGACTCCATGACTTCCGGGCCCGTATCGAGGTAGTTCCGCAGGAGGCCGGACACCTCCGCGCGGGTCTTGACACTCTCGGCGCGCGCGACCTGCGCGAGGACCCACCACTGCGGCTGCGTGGTGCCGATCCCGGCAAGCGCGCCCCGGGTGCGGCTGACGACGGCGTTGTAGGCCGCCCAGCTCCAGTAACCGATGGGCTGCTGGACCAGTTCGGCGTCGCTGTGCGAGTACTCCATGGCCGGTTCCCCTGTCTCCCTGCGTTTGAGCTGACGCGGCGGGACCGACCGTAGAAGTTGAACCAGACTTCAAGTCAAGGTGGCTGGCTGAACACGGACTGCACACGCTCAAACACTTCCGGTACCGTGAAGTCCGTCACGGGATCGAGGAGTGGAGGCAGCCATGGCCCGCGCTTGGGAAGCCGACCCGTCCGCGTTATTCCTCCGGCGGCTGGGGAAATCCGCGGAGGAGCTCGGGAATTCGGAGGACGAAGAAGACTGCCCGGACATCTGGCAGTTGGACAACGGGGATATCGCCGTCATAGGCCGCGATCTCACCGATGACTACGGCTTCCGCTTGCCGAAGGGTGTATCGCTCGGCGCTGATGAGCGGCTGGTCGTGATCCCTGGCAATATGCTCAGCGCAGCAAAGGCAGATATTCCTGATGCTTGATCTTCGTGCTCCGTATCTTCCGGCGGAGCAAGGTGAAGTCCTGGAGCATGACCCTTACGTCAGTGATTTCCGGGCGAGGCGTCACGCCATCCGTAACGGCGAGTCCTGGAAGCTGGAGCGGCTCCAGCACTTCGAGGAGGACAGCCCAACCCGGGACGCTCTCCGCCGGGGTGACTGGCAGGAGGCACTCCGGCTGTTCGAGGCGCGGCTCGACGAAGCCCGGAAGACGGCGGAGGACGACAGAAGGCACTCTTCTCCCTTCCGTCGGCTACGCGTGGTGGAGGAGCCGCTGACGCCCTACATGCAGTGGGAACTGACCTGGCTGCACATGCGTGCGGAAGCCGGCCATCAGTGCCGTGTGCTGCAGGCGAAGGAAGTTGCCCCGGCCGAGAGCGACGGCCTGCTGCCGGAGATCGTCGTGCTGGACGGCAAAGCGCTGTACGAAATCCTCTACAGCGAAAAGGGGGCCTTCGAGCGCGCCCGCCGCTTCACCGATCCCGATGTGGTGAAGCCCTGGGTGGCCTTTGTGAAAGAGGCGTACGCGGCAGCTGAGGACATCCAATCGTATTTCGCGCGCGTGGTGGCGCACTTGCCACCGCCCCCGGCGGCTTGAGAGCGGCTTGAGAGGAGCGGATCACAGCGTGTCCGGAGACGGGGACGGACCTTCGCAGGATTCCCGGAACGATCTTTCCGGGGCTTCCCGCGACGTGGTGCAGGCGGGCAATGTCGCAGGTGGCATTCACTTCCACCAAGGGCGGGGCCAGGAACGGACGGGCCCCACTCCGCGCCAGCTGCCGGCCGCTGTTCACGCCTTCGTCAACCGCACCGACGAACTGCGCCAACTCAAGGCGATCCTGACCGACCGGAGCGGTGACCGGCTGGTCGTCTCAGTTCATGTGGTGGCGGGGACAGCCGGGGCGGGAAAGACCTCGCTCGTGCTGCATTGGGCGCACGAAGTGAAGGACCACTTTCCGGACGGGCAGCTCTTCATCAATCTGCGCGGCTACGACCCCGGCGAACCGGTTACCGCGAACCAGGCGCTGCGCCGTTTCCTGGGCGCGCTGGGCGTACCGGCCGAGCGCATTCCCCAGGATGTGGACGAGGCCGCCTCCCTTTACCGCTCCCTGCTCGCCGAGCGGCGCCTCCTCATCATCCTCGACAACGCGGCCACCGTGAGCCAGGTGCGGCCGTTGCTCCCCGGAGGTGGCAACAGCCTGGTGATCGTCACCAGCCGTAGCCGGCTGGCCGGGCTGGCGGTGCGCGACGGTGCCCGTCATCTCTCGCTCGGCACCCTTCCGGAGCAGGAGGCAGTGGCCCTGCTGCGCGCGGTCACCAGCGGCTACCGGCCGGAGGACGGCGAGGAGAAGCTTTCCGAACTGAGCCGGTTGTGTGCTCGGCTGCCACTTGCCCTGCGGATAGCTGCAGAGCGCGCGGCGAGCCATCCGCATATGAAAATTGACGACCTGATCGCCGATTTGCGGGACGAGTCGGCGCTGTGGGACGCGCTCAGTACGGGCATCGACGAGGAAGCCGAGGCGGTCCGGTCGGTCTTCGCCTGGTCGTACCGGGCCCTGCCCGAGCAGTCGGCGCGGCTGTTCCGGCTGCTGGGGCTGCATCCAGGCCCGGAGTTCAGCCTGCACGCGGCTGCGGCACTGGCCGAGCTGCCGCCACGGCGCACCAGGCCCCTGCTGGACGACCTTGTGGGTGCGCATCTGCTGGAGCAGATCGCACCCGACCGCTTTCAATTCCACGACCTGTTGCGGGCTTTCGCCGCTCATCAAGTGCAGAACGATGAGTCGGCAGAGCAGCGGAGTATCGCACTGCGCAGGGTGCTGGAGTGGTATCTGCACACCGCTTACGGAGCGCAGGGCTGGATCAAGCCGCTCGAGCCCCGCATTTCGCCGGCCGAGCGGACGGGCGTGGTGGCTCCCCTCGGCTTTTCCGATTACGACGCGGCGGTGGACTGGTCGGACCGCGAGCACACGACACTGACCAGGCTTGTCCCGACTGCGCTGGCCGCCGGGTTCGACACCCTCGCCTGGCAGTTGGCCGTGGTGCTCTGGGACGCTCGCTCGCCGTCCTCGTCAGTGCTCGACTGGCTGGAGACCGGACGCGCCGGTCTGGAGGCTGCCGAACGAGGGAACGAACCGGCTGTACGGATCCGGCTGCTCAACAATCTCGGAATGGCCTACCGGCAGTGTCACCGGTTCGAGGAAGGTCTGGAGCGCCACCAACGGGCTCGGGAACTGGCCCGCGCTGAAGGGCTGCCTTTCGACGAGGCCCGCTCGAACAACCTCATCGGTCTGATCCACCTCGACAGCCGTGAACTCGATCCGGCAGCCGAGCATTTCGAGCGGGCGGCGGCCCAGTTCCGCGAACTGGACGAAACCCGCAGGGTGGCCATGGCCCTGTCCAACATCGCCAGCACCATGCTCGACGCGGGCCGTCTGCGGGAGGCCGAAGCGGCCGTGGAAGAGGCGTTGGCCGCTCATCGGGAGCTGAACAACGAGCGGAGCATCGGCAACGCTCTCAACATCCTCGCTGAGGTCCGCCTGGAACAGGGGGATCACTCGGCGGCGCTGAACGCGATCGAGGAAGCCCTCGACATCGCGCTCAATCTGCGCTCCCACACCCTGGAAGGGTTCTGGCTGCTCACCCTTGGCGACATCCAGCGTGCCACTGCTCGACTGGGCGAGGCACTGGCCTCGTACCAGCGGTCCGCCAAGCTGCACCGTGGCCTGAAGAACCGCGGCCGGGAAGCGCTCGCCTGGCGGGGCACCGGGCAGGCGTACGTCGCAATGGGCCGCCATGACGAGGCCGTCGCCTTTCACCGGCAGGCAGTCACCGTGCACGCTGAGCTCGCCGACACCTGGCAGCGTGCCCTGGAACTCGACTGCCTTGCCGCCGCCGTGGAACCGCAGGACCCGGGGGCGGCTCGTGCCCACTGGGCGGAGGCCCGGGAGTGCCTCGCCGCGTACGCCGATCCGCGTGCCGTGGCGTTGCGTACGCGCATCGGGGAGCGGACAGCCGGGCTGTGACCGCCGTGGGCGCCCGGCCGAGGGTGGGGCGGCCGGGCGCCCACGGTTGTCGGGTGTGACGGCTCAGCGGCGCCGACGGTCCCAGGGGCCCGTGATGGCGAAGACGTGGCCGGGGGACTGGATGTTGGCGAAGAGGATGCGGCCGTCGTCGCTGAAGGTCGGGCCGGTGAACTCGCTGTCGTTGAGGTCGTTGCGGGCCAGGGGGTAGGCCGTGCCCTCGGCGGTGACGCCGACGAGGTGCTGGATGCCGTCACCGTCCTCGGCGAGGATCAGGCCGCCGTGCGGGTCGACCACGATGTTGTCGGGGCCGTCGTAGTGGGTGTCGGCGTCGGGGTCGGGGTTGACGCCGAAGATCGTCTTCAGTGTCACCGTCTCCGACGCCGGGTCGTAGAACCAGACCTGGCCGTCGTGCTCGTTGGCGCTGCCGTCGCCCGTGCGGGCGAAGCTGGCGACGAAGTAGGCGCCGCCGTCGGCCCAGTAGGCGCCCTCCAGCTTGCGGCTGCCGGTCACCTGGCCGGACTCGAACTGCTTGCGGACCGAGGTGGTGGCGGCGTCGCGGTCGGGCACATCGATCCACTTGACGCTGTAGCGGGTGCCGGTCCTGGTGGCCTCGGACAGGTCGGCGATGCGCCGGCTGCCCTGGAAGCAGCTCATGGCCTGGAGGCGGCCCGCGGTGTCGCCGCCCTCGGAGAGGGCGAGGGCCCGCAGTGCGCCCTTGCCGGGACGGTAGTTCTTCGGCGGCGTCCACCGGTAGTACAGGCCGTGCGGGCCGTTGGCGTCCTCAGTGAGGTAGATGGGGCCACGGGGGTCGACGGCGACGGCCTCGTGCGAGTAGCGGCCCAGGAACTTCAGCGGCACCGGCTCGGCGTTGGCGTCCCGGTCGAAGGCGTCGACCTCGAAGACGTAACCGTGGTCCTTCTGGTAGCCGCCACCGGCACGCTGTTCGGTCTCCTCGCAGGTCAGCCAGGTGTTCCAGGGGGTGCGGCCGCCGGCGCAGTTGTTGTGCGTCCCGGCCAGGCTCACATACTCGCTCACGCGCTTGCCGTCGGCGTCGACCACGATGTTGGTGGTGCCGCCCCGGGCGCCCGGATCGTAGGTCAGGCCCGGCAGCGTCGGCACGCCGTGTGCCTCGCTGCCGCCGATCTCATGGTTGTTGACCAGTACGAAGCCCTGGCCACCGCCGCGGGCGAAGCAGGCGGTGCCGTCGGGGTCGGACGGCGTGGGCTCACCGCTCTCCAGCGTGGTCGTACCGGTCTCGGCAACTATCCGGTAGCTGAACCCCTCCGGCAGGGACAGCAGCCCCGCCGGGTCGGGGACCAGCTTGCCGTAGCCGCCGGCACGGCGGGTGACCGCCGCGGCCGCGGGGGCCGCGATGGCATCCACGCTGCCGGCGACCATGATGCCCAGGCCCGCGAAGGCGCTGGTGCGGAGGACATTTCTGCGGGACAGCGATCGGGACTGTGATGACGACAAGGTCCCCTCCTCGTCTTGGAATTCTCGAACCGTCGGGACCTCGGCCATCGAAACGGGTCGGCCCTGCCGATGGGAGCGCGGCAGCGTGGTGGGGAGGTGAACTGCCGGCGAAAACTTCGGGGCGGGCGGTCGGTCGGCCGGCCGACCCGGGCCGCCGTCGGGGCTTCGCGCGGCTCAGTCGGTGATGCGGCCGCCTGCCACGTCCAGGGTGATGCCCGTCAGGTAACCGGCCGCCTCCGAGGCGAGGAAGACGGCTGCCGCTGCGACGTCGGAGGGTTCGCCGAGGCGGCGGAGGGGGTGGCGGAGAGCTGCCTTGTGCTGGAGCTCCTTGGGCATATGGGCGACCACCTTCTCGGTACGCACCGTGGTCGGGGCCAGGCAGTTGACCCGGATGCCCTGGGGGCCCAGCTCGGTGGCGAGTTGGCGGGTGAGCATGGTCAGGCCCGCGTTGGCGACGCCGTAGGCCAGGTTCGCCTGCGAGGGACGGCGGCCCGCCGAGGAGGACATGGTGAGAATGCTGCCGCTGAACCGCTCGACCATGCCGGGCAGGAACGCGCGAATGGTGAGGAAGGCGGAGGTCAGATCGGTGTCGAGGACCTGGCGCCAGCGTTCCTCCGTCAGCTCCTGCGTGGGGGTGGGCGCGCCCTGGCCGCCCGCGAAGGTGGCGAGGATGTCGACGGGGCCCAGCTCGGCGGCGACCCGCTCGGCCACCCGGTCGAGCGCCCCCGCGTCGGTCACATCGGCGACGACACCGATCGCGGTGCCGCCCGCCTTGCCGATGCCGTCGGCGACCTCGAACAGCGCCGGCCGGTCGCGCCCCACCAGGCACACGGCGACGCCCTGGGCCGCCAGCGCCCGCCCGGTCTCGGCGCCGATTCCCCGGGAGCCGCCGGTGACCACCGCCACCTTGCCCGCCAGGTCGGGGTAGACGGGGTGGGTGGGGGCCGGGGCGTTCTCGGCGAGGGAGGGGGAGTCCGCCGAGTCCGCCGGTGCGGCGTCCTGGGGTCCGGTCGTCATCTGCTCTCCCCTTCCGTCGTGTTCAGGCCCAGCTCCCTGCGGCGCCGGTGGCCGTAGAGCGCGGCGCCGACGGCGCACCCCACCAGCACGGTGCTCGCGATGCCCCAGCCGACGTAGAAGCTCGTCAGATCGCTCGGCTGGGAGCGGCGCGGTCGCACCTCGCCCCGCGGGTCGGCGAACACCCGCAGGGTGTCGCCCGCCTCGTCCTCGTCGCACGAGATGGTCAGGTTGTCGTTCTCGACGACCGCGCCCCTGGTCAGCGGGCGCAGGTCGCAGGTCGGCCCGCCCTTGGCGTGGTGGTGCACCTCGGTCATCTCGACCCGCACCCACTCACCGCGCTCCACCAGCACCGAGGTGGAGTAGCCGTACCCGGAGATCGGGAAGAGCGCTATGCCCGCGAAGATGACGAGCAGCAGATAGCGGCGGCGCGGTCCGTAGTACGTCAACTCCAGCAGCAGGCCGAGCAGATAGAGCGCCGTGACCACCAGCAGTGTCCAGAACAGCGGTCTGCCGCCGCCGACGTACCGGGGCACCAGCATGATGGCGCCCGCCAGCGCGCAGCCCACCAGCGTCGCGGCCGTCGCCAGCGCCACGGCTGCGGGCCGGGACAGCCGCTGGACGCGGGCGTCCAGCCGGGCGCTGAGCCGGTGCGGGGCCGCGGGCCGGGAGCCGAGGGGCGCGTACAGCCTCGCGCGGGGGGAGGTGGGCGTCGGCCGTCCCGTGCGGCGCGCAGTGGTGCCCATCCCGTTCCCGAGTCCGCCGCCCGGTGTGCCGCGCGGCCGGTAGCGCCGGACCTTGGCGATGCCCGCGCAGCCACCGGCCGTCAGGATGGCGGCCCACGCCAGGGAGGATCCGTAGATCGTGGGATCGGGCTCCTCGTACGGGTCGGAGGAGAACGCCTCGGTGAGCGCCGTCGCCAGGAAGATGAACGCCAGGAACAGCGCGAGGACGCAGACCGTCCACCAGCCGGCCCGCCGTCCGCGCAGCGCCCGTTCGGCCTCGCTCCCGCTCCGGTACTCGGGCGCTCCGTACAGCTCTATCAGTCTGTGCCGGTCGCGGCTCCTGCCGCGCAGCGGCAGCAGCAGCGCGAGCGCCGTCGGAAGGAGCGCGGCTCCGATGCCCAGCGAGAGGTTGGCGGCCAGGCCCTTGGGGCGGCCAACGTGGGTGTAGTCGTAGATCCCGGAGGCCAGGAAGCCGCAGCCCACGCACAGTCCGACGATCAGCGCGACGCGCGCCCACAGTTCGCGGGGCGCGAGCTCTGCCCGTACGAGGGCAGCGGCGTACGCGGCGTCGTCCGGCGAGTCGGCGCCGTCCGCGCCGCTCGCGCCGTCCATGGCGTCCGCGCCGTTCGCGGCCCGCTGGTTGCCCTGGGCCGTCCTTGCCATCTTCCCGCCCCCGTTCGCGTCGAGCCCCACTCGCCTCTCCGAGCCGCACGTTTCTCCGGGCCTCGTGCCTTTTCCGAGCCGCGCGCTTCTCCAGCCTCGTGCCCAGCACTCTAGGGGGCGGCACCGACAACGCCAGGCCCTGGGGCCTTTCCGGGCCAGAAGAGTTCGCCCTTGGCTGTACCTGCCGCAGGGCCGGGGCGGCATCGGGGGTTCGCCCGCCGTTGCCGGTTACTGCTGAACCGCCTTCATTTGTGGTCGCGCAGGAAGGCAGGGATCTCGTCGCGGGTCGGATAGTTCGGCAGGGGGGCCGGCTGGTCCTGAAGGAACGCGGTGATGACGTCGGCGGCTCGGTCGTTGTTGTCGTCCAGGCCGTTCCACATGTGGTGTCCGACTCCGGGCATGTACTGCGTGCGCTGGATGGCGGGGTCATTGGCAAGCGCGGCGGTCGCCCATTGACGGACCTGGGAGGAGCACTCGGCGATCATCAGCATCGCGGGGGTCCGGGAGCGCCTCAGCCGCGGCGCGATGGAGGGCGAGTCCTTGACGGTCTGCTGGACGCGGAGGCTGGCGGCGGGACTGAAGGAGAAGTTCTGTGCGGTGTCCTCCGTGGGGATGCGGTGCGCGTCGCGCGCGCAGTAGGCGGATGCGGTGTCGCTGCCGAGGTCGGCGGCGGTGAAGGCGTTGTCGCCTTCGGCCTGGCCTATCAGTCCGGTCTCGGGAGTGAGGACTCCGAGTCGCATGAGCCCGAGTGCCACGGCGTACCGGGGGACGTGCGTCGATCGCGGTCCGGTCGGGGCCGGTGTGAGGCCCCGTGCGGATGCCCGGCCCTTGTGCCCGGTGATGTGTGCGGTGGGGCCGTCCATGGGCCCGGGCTCGGCGATGATCGCCCGGTGCAGGCGTGCGGCGACGCCGGGGTCGGCCAGGGCTCGGGTGAGCACGACTCCGCCTGAGGAGAATCCGAGGATGTCGACCTTGCCCTTGTCCAGGCGGTCGACGAAGGCGGCGAGGTCACGGACCGACCTGGAGATCGTGTACTGGTCCATGGGGAGCAGGTCGCTTCGTCCGCCGCCGGCCTGTTCGTAGGCGTAGACGTCGTAGCCCTTGCGTGCCAGGAGTCGCAGGAACCGGTGGTCCTGCACCGAGATGCCGCGGACGGGTCCTCCGTGGAGGTACACGAACGGCACGGAATGCCGGGGGCCGGACTTCGCGGGCGGGTAGTGGTAGACCGCGACCCGGCTGCCCGTGGCCAGGTTCCAGTGCTGCGTGGAGACGAACGGCAGCGCGGACGGGTACCGCCGGGCCGTCGGCACGGTCGGGATGCAGACCGTCGCCGTCAACGCCGCCGCGACGACCACCGGCAGGAACGGCACGAGCCGCGCCGGCCAGGTGCGGTGCCGCCCCCGCCACAGAGCGAAGAGGGTCCCGGCCCCGAGGGTCGTCCCCCACGCGGCGAGCCCCGAGCCTGCCCCGTCCGTGAGGGCGATCAGTGCGAGAAAGACGACGACCAGCGTCACAAGGGTGGCCAGGGCCGACAGCACGCGTCCGATGGAGCGGACGAGACGTAGGACGGGCGGGGGCACGGTGGACCTCCAACGGTTTCGGAACGTTGTTTCAAAACGACGTTATCAGAGGGAGTAAGCTGCTGACCGTGGGTAGGCCGAGAACGAACGACGAGGCCGTCAAGGAGCGGCTTGTGGCGTGCGCGACCGAGATGCTCGCCACCAGCCCCCGGGAATCGGTCACGGTCCGCGCGGTGGCCGCAGCCGCCGAGGCGTCGACAACGGCGGTGTACTCGTTGTTCGGCGGCAAGGACGGGCTGATCGGTGCGGTGCGCGACAGAGCCGTCGCCGGCCTCTTCCAGGACGTGTCGGCGGTGCAGACCTCCGCGGACCCTCTCGCCGATCTCTACGCGCTGGCCGCCGCCTACCGTCAGTGGGGGCGCGGACACAGCCACCTGTACATGGTGCTGTTCGGTGGCGTGCAGTCCTTCGACCCGTCGGGAGAGGTCGGTGCCCGTGATCCGATCCGTCCGCTCCTCGCGGCGATCGATCGCGCCGTGACGGCGTCCGTCCTCGCCGGCGACGCAACGGAGATCGCCCTGTCGATCTGGGCGACCCTGCACGGGCTCGTGACTCTCGAACTGGCCGGTGCCCTGGACGCAACCACGTCCGACGCCGCATTCCACTCGACGATTCACGCCACGCTGCGCGGATGGACGACCCCGGAGGTGTTCCGCGGTCTTCGCCGAGCCGAACTCGCTCGGCAGTCCGGTCAACATCCCGGTGCCGGGCGGCGGCACACGCACTAGCCTGTGGCCGATGGCGGGCCAGGGGAGTGGGAGTCGGGGCGCGGGGTTGCTCCGCGGCACCCGGCGGCGGCTCGGCGCCGGGGCGCTGGCCGGGCTGGTGCTGGTGGGGGTGGCGCTCGCGGTGCCGGACGGCGAGCAGCGCCCGCAGCGCTGCTCCGGCGCCAAGGTGACCGGCTGGCGTACCGATGAACAGATGACGCGGGAGCTGGCCCGGTACGGCGACGACAACGCGCGGTTCGACGACTGGACCGGCGGGGACGGCACCCGCTCGGTGCGGCTCCCGGACGGCCGGACGCTGTGGCTGTCCGCCGACACCTTTCTCGACCAGGTGTTCGATCAGGCGCCCGGTGTGCGGGGCCGCAAGCCCAACCCCGTCTGGGTGCGCAACGCGGCGCTGGTGATGTCCAGGGACGGTCGGTTCGAGCGGACGCTGCTCGGCGGCACCGGGATGCGCCCCGCCGCTCTCTTCCCGGGGACCGCGACCGCCGACGGGCGCGAGGTGTGGCGGTGGCCGGTGCAGGCGGTGGTGGAGCCGCGCCGGCCGGGTTCCTCCGAAAAGGTGGTGCGGGTGCTGCTGTGGCAGCGCGAGGCCGGCCGGCCGCCCTGGATCTTCGGGGTGCCCCGGGCCTCCCAGGTGGCGACCCTGTCACTGCCCGGCCTGCGGCTGGAGGGCATCGATCCGATCCACCGTCCGCGCCACGACGACATCGAGCGGCGCGTGCTGTACGGCACCTCGGCGGTCACCCAGGGCGACTGGACCTACATCTTCGGCGCCGACGAGGGCAGCGTGGACGGCAAGGCGTCCCGGGCGCATCTGGCCCGCGCGCCCCGGGGAAGGCTGGACGACGCCGACGCATGGCAGTTCTGGGCAGGCTCCGGAGACGGAGGTTCCTCAGAATCCGGAGAAGGGGACGGGAACGGGGGAGGCACGGGCGGCGGCTGGCAGGACGATCCCGAGCGCTCCGAGCCGATACTCGTCGGCAAGACCGTGCAGCGCGGCGCGACCGGCACCTACTCCGTCGTACGGCACGGGGACAGCTGGCTGCTGTTGACCATGGACGCCGGGGCTCCGGACGGCGGCGGGGTCACCGACATCGTCTCGTACTGGGCGTGCGCGCCGACCGGCCCCTGGCGCGGGCCAGGGCAGGTGGCGAAGCCGCCGCTGCCGCAGGGCGCGGCAGGCGTCGGCGCTGTGCCGTACAACCCGCAGGGCCATCCGGAGTTCGGGGCGGGGACGGGGACAGGGGCGGGGAAGGGCCTACTGGTCAGTTATGACGTCAACGTGCTGGACGCGGGCGGTGCCATACAGCGGAACGTGGCCTACTACCGGCCGCGCTTCCTCCGCCTGACCCTCGGCCCGGCGCGCTGACCCACGCACCGCCGCCCGGCGCCGGGCGCGCTCCCCAGGGCGCCGACCTGCGCCTCCGCAGGCACCGACCAGTGTCTCCCTCAGGCACCGACCTGCGCCGCCAGGCCGTCCGTCAGGCGTACCAGCTCGTCGAAATCGGTGGCGAACATGGTGTACTCGTCGCCGCCTCCGGCCCAGACCACGTCGTGTTCCCCGAGCCGTACGTCGACCAGGGTGCGCAGCGGCTTCCCGTGCCCGAGCGGGGCCACCCCGCCCACCTGCTGCCCCGTCGCCTCGCTGACGAACTCGGGGCTCGCCCGCCGGACCTTCCGCCGCCCCACGCCGAGCAGCGCGGCCACGAGCCCGGTGTCCACCCGGTGCGCGCCGCTGGTGACCACCAGCAGCGGTTCGCCGTCGACGGCGAACACCAGGCTGTTGGCGATCGCTCCCACCTCGCACCCGAGCTGTTCGGCCGCCGCGGCGGCCGTGGGCACGGGTGCGGAGAACTCGCGGATCTCCCCGTTCGCTCCCCGTTCGCGCAGTTCCTTGACCACGCGCTGTGCTTCGTTCATGCGGCCGAGCCTAATGAGGCGCTGCCGCTGGTCAATCGGTTTCCCTGCCGCGCTCCTGCTCGCGGGCGCGCCGGGCGGCTTCCGTGGGACGGCGGATCGGGTCCAGTTCCTGATCTATGTCCGGTATGGTGTCCCGGTCCTCGTCCCGGGTCTCCTCCTCCCACAGCGCGCGGTACTTCGCGTCCCGCAGCTTCAGCAGCACGCACGCCACCAGCGCGGAGAACAGCGAACCGAGCAGGACGGCGGCCTTGGTGTGCTCGGTGACGGCGGCGCCCTGGAAGGCGAGCTCGGACACCAGCAGGGAGACCGTGAACCCGATCCCCGCGAGCATCGCGACCCCGGCCACATCGGCCCAGGCCAGGTCGGAGCTGAGCCGCGCCCGGGTGAAGCGGGCCGCCAGATAGGTGCCGCCGAAGACCCCGATGAACTTGCCCGCGAACAGGCCCAGCATGACGCCGAGCGCCTCGGGTTGCCGGAAGGTCTCGCTCAGTGCCGAGGCCGAGACGCCGACGCCCGCGGCGAACAGGGCGAATACGGGCACGGCGAAGCCCGCCGAGAGCGGGCGGACCAGGTGCTCGATGCGCTCGGCGGGGGAGACGCTCTCCGGGTCGTCGGGATCGTCGGGCTTCACCCGCAGCAGCAGACCCATCGCGACGCCCGCGATGGTGGCGTGTACGCCGCTGTTGTACATCAGTGCCCAGACGACCACGCCCAGTGGCACGTACACGTACCAGCCGCGCAGCCGCAGGTTGACGTGGAGGACGCGGAAGAGCACCAGCCCGGCCATCGCACCGGCGAAGGCCGCCCAGTTCAGGGTGGAGGTGTAGAAGACGGCGATGACCAGGATCGCGCCCAGGTCGTCGACGATGGCCAGGGTGAGCAGGAAGGCGCGGATTCCGGAGGGCAGGTTGGTGCCGATCACCGCGAGCACGCCGAGTGCGAAGGCGATGTCGGTGGCCATCGGAACGGCCCAGCCGTTGAGGTTGCCGTGGTCGAGCAGGTTCACCACGACGTAACAGAGCGCCGGTACGACCATCCCGCTCGCCGCCGCCACCACGGGGAGCGCCGCCGCGGCCGGGCGGCGTAGTTCGCCGACGGTCAGCTCGCGTTTCAGTTCGATACCGGCGACGAAGAAGAAGATCGTCAGGATGCCGTCCGAGGCCCAGTGCTCGACGGACAGATCGAGGCCCAGCGCCGGGATGCCGAAGTGGAAGGACCGCACAGTCTCGTACAGATGTGCGAGCGGGGTGTTCGCCCATATCAGCGCCACCACGGCGGCGACCAGCAGTACCGTGCCACCGACGGTCTCGGTGCGCAGCGCGTCCGAGAGCAGCCTGCGCTCACGTGCCGAGGGGCGGGCGAACAGCGAGGCGCCGACCTCGCCCTGTTGGTTCTGTCGCTGGTCTTGTCGCTGGTCCTGCTGGTGGTCGTGGCCGTCTGCGGCGGTGCGGCCCTCGTCTGCGGCGGGCGGTGTCATGGGCGGCTCCCCGGATCGGCGCGTACAGGGATACGGGGAGGACCCCGTACCGCCGACCAGACTTCCCGGCACACCTGTAACGAACTCGGCGCGATCTTGACGCCTTTCTGACACCGTACTCGAACAACCGGGAACCGCACCGCCTGGGGCCCCGCTGGGGTGCAGCTCGGGCGGCGGTGCGGCCGGCCCGTCCGGTGTTCCTCCGGTGTTCTTCCGGCGTTCTCCGGGGGTGTCTCCCGGGCCGCCGAGGCCCCTGATTCCGGATCCGAAGGCCCCGGACCACCGGCTTCCGGGGCCTTCGGATCCGCCTTGAGGGGGTCGGGGGGTGTTGATACTGTGCCCGGGATCTACATGGCGCAGTGACCTGTCGGTACGCGGGGGCATGTCCGGCATGGCGGGTGCGGCATGGCGGCAGGGGGCAGGTTTCCCGACGTGACACGACGTGAGACGTACACAGCTCTGAAGACGTACACAGACCTGAAAACGGGGAAAGACCACAACACGGGGGTGGTGAGGTGAAGACCCAGGAGCGGAGCTCCGCCGGGGTCGGTCGCGGGGCGGCACTCACCGCACCGGCCGGGGACCGGCTGCCGTCCCCGCCACGCGAACGCAAGCCGGCGCTGGCCGCGCTGGCCGTCCTCCTCGTCCTGCTCGGCGCGCTCGGGGCGACCGTCCTGGTGATGCGCGCGGGCGACCGCGTCGAGGCCGTCGCCCTGACCAAGCGGGTACCGCGGGGGCAGCCGATTCCGGACTCGGCCATCAGATCGGTCCTGGTCGCCGAGGACAGCGACATCAAGTACGTGCGCTGGGACCAGCGCGGACTGCTCAAGAAGTACCGCTCGGCCACCGACCTGGTCGACGGCACCGTGCTGGTGGGCAGCATGCTCACCAAGGAGAAGGGCCTGGGCCCCGGCAAGGCCGTGGTGGGGCTCTCGCTCAAGAGCGGCCAGTACCCGCCGCGCCTCAAGGAGGGCGACACGGTCTCCGCCTACCGCGTGGGCCGCGAGACCTCCTCGGGCGGCAGCGACAGCTCCGGGGACGACTCGGGCAGCGGGAGGGACCGCGGCAGCGGCTCGGCGGGGAACGCGACGATCGCCGAGGGCGCCAAGGTGCAGTCGATCAAGTCCGGTTCGGACGACTCCCTCGCCTCCAGCGGCAACCTCCCTGTCTCCGTCGTCGTGGACAAGAGCGACGCGGCGGAGCTGACAGCAGCCGCGTCCAACGGGGAAGTCTCCCTCGTCCTCGACTCCGACGGCGGAAGCTGACGCGGCACACCCGCGCCGACCCGGCAGCGGCCGCGCGGATGAGTACGCCGTGACCGTGGACGCCGGGGACGCACCGTGGAACCGTCCACCGCGGAGCATCGTCGTCGGCTATGACAGCACAGCGACGAGGGGCACCACGGCAGGGACGACACCACTCGGACACCAAGGAAAGGCGTAGCCGGATGGCGCTGATCGCACTCGCCGCCGACAAAGGGGCACCGGGGGTCACCACGGCCGCCGTCGCCCTCTCGGCTGTGTGGCCGCGCCGCGCGCTGCTGGCCGAGATGGACACCGCGGGCGGCGACCTCGTCTACCGCAGCCCCGCCACGGACGGCCGTCCGCTGGACCCCAACACCGGGCTGCTCTCGCTCGCCGCCACGGCACGCAGAGGACTCGCCCCCGAACAGCTGTGGGACCACGCGCAGCGGCTCTCCGGAGGGCTCGAAGTGCTCGTCGGGCTCGGCAACGCCGAGCAGTCCGCGGGGCTGGCCGGGCAGTGGGACACCCTGGGCCGCGCCTTCGCGACCCTCGGGGACTCCCCGCACCCGCAGTTGGCCGCCGACGTCATCGCCGACTGCGGGCGCATCGGGCCCGAGGCCGCCTCGGTCGCGCTCTTCCCGCACGCCGCGCTGGTGCTGCTGGTCGCACGGGACGAGCCGGAGCAGATCGCCCGCGTACGGGACCGCGCCCTGGCCCTCACCAACCGGCTGCACGGCGCGGGTCGCGGGATGACGCCACTCGCCCAGCCGCTGCTGGGCGTGCTGCTGGTCTGCCAGGCGCAGGGTGCCGCCAAGGTGGCGGGTCAGGTCAACGACATGCTGGTCGCCTCCCGGGCCGGCGCCCAGGTGATGGGCGTGCTCGCCCACGACCCGCTGGGCGCCGAACAGTTGGCGGGCCGCCGCCGCGGGCGCGTCGAGCGCTCACTCCTCGTCCGCTCGGTACGCAAGATCGCCACCGACCTGCACCAGCAGTACGGAGCGGCCTGGGCGTCCGCCGCCGTCCAGCCGCCTTCCCGCCGCCCGGCCCAGGGGCCGGGCCACGACCAGCGGCAGGGCCGGTCGGCCGGCCCCGCACCGGCCGCGGGCCGACCGACCGGCCCCGCCGAGACGCTCCCACCCGGCCCGGCAGCGGAAGCCCAGACGCCCAACCCCCCGCCCCCGCACACCCCGACGGGCCGCCCCGGCGCGGCGGACCGCCCCGGCGCGGCGCCCGGCCCGACGGCACCCCCGCCACAGGGGCCGCCTCGACAGGGACCACCGCCACCTGCCGGGTCCCCGTACCCGACGCGGGGCCCGCATGCTGCGACCGGCCCGCAGACCACGGCCGGTCCGCAGGCCGCAACCAGAACCCACGTCACGGCCGGGCCACCGACGCCGCCCGGGGAGGTGCCGCCCGTGGAGGGGCCGCGTCCTCGGGTGCCGGGTGCGTTGCCTCCCGTGCAGGCGCCGTCGGTACAGGCGGCCACACCGGACGGTTCCGCGCAGGGGCGCCCCGGGGAGGGTGAGCGCGCGCGGGGGATCGGGGGTGGGCTCAAGGGACTCCGCGGGCGGCACAGGCCGCCGGCGCCCGCACCCGCTCCCACCCCGCCGGTGCCGCTGCCCGGCAGCGGGGAGCAGCCGCGGGACGAGGGGGCTGCCTCATGAGTGCGAGCATGGTCGACCACCAACTGGTGAAGCGGTTCCGGCAGGAGGCCGGGGACCGGATCGCCGAGCAGCGGCGAATAGACCAGGCGTCCGGTGTGGCACCGATGACCACCGAGGACGAGCGGCAGTTCGCCCGCGCGGTGATCGCGCAGATCCTGGAGGAGCACGCGCGCTCCGAGATCACCTCCGGGCGCACCCCGCCGGACGCCCAGTCGGAGGAGGCGTACGCGGCGGCCGTGCACGCCGCGCTGTTCGGCGTGGGGCGGCTCCAGCCGCTGCTGGACGACCCCGAGGTCGAGAACATCGACGTCAACGGCTACGACCAGGTGTTCGTCGGCTACGCCGACGGCCGCGAGGTGCGCGGCGAGCCGGTCGCCGAGTCGGACGAGGAACTGATCGAGCTGATCCAGATCCTCGGCGCCTACTCGGGCCTGTCCTCCCGCCCGTTCGACTCCGCCAATCCGCAGCTGGACCTGCGGCTGCCCGACGGCTCCCGGCTCTCGGCCGTCATGGATGTCACCAGGCGCCCCGCGCTGTCCATCCGGCGGGCCAGGATGGGCAAGGTCTTCATCTCCGATCTGGTGGGCAACGGGACGCTGACGCCGGAGCTCGGCAGCTTTCTGACGGCGGCGGTGCGGGCCCGTAAGAACCTCATGATCGCGGGTGCGACGAACGCCGGCAAGACGACGCTGCTGCGCGCCCTCGCCAACGAGATCCCGCCGCACGAGCGGCTGATCACCGTCGAGCGCGCGCTGGAGCTGGGCCTGGACCAGTTCCCCGAACTGCACCCCAATGTGGTCGCGTTCGAGGAGCGGCTGCCCAACTCCGAGGGGCAGGGCGCCATCAGCATGGCCGAACTGGTGCGCCGCTCGCTGCGGATGAACCCCTCCCGGGTGATCGTCGGCGAGGTGCTCGGCGACGAGATCGTCACCATGCTCAACGCCATGTCCCAGGGCAACGACGGCTCGCTCTCCACCATCCACGCCAACAGCTCCAGCGAGGTCTTCAACCGCATCTCCACCTACGCGCTGCAGGCGAGCGAGCGGCTGCCCATCGAGGCCACCCAGATGCTCATCGCGGGGGCCATCAACTTCGTCGTCTTCATCGAGCGCCGCAACGCCTTCGCCAGCGGCGGACGACTGTCCCGCTCGGTGACGTCCGTACGGGAGATCAACGGCGTGGACGGCCGGGTGCTCTCCAGCGAGGTCTTCGCCGAGGCACCCGACGGGCGGCTGCTGGCACACGCGCCGGTCTCCTGTACGCGGGAGCTGGCCGCCCACGGATACCAGCCGACCGGAAACTGGGGGTGAGACCGTGCCTCTCGACGGCGGTACGGGCGGCATCTTCTCCCTGCCCACCCTCTACGCGCTCGCCTGCGGCGTTGCCGTCGGCGGCGGTGTCGCGCTGCTGATCGTCGCGCTGCGCGGGCTGCCGGCCAAGGCGCCGGACGAGCGGCGGGACGCCGGCAGACGCGCCTCGGAGCTGGCCCGCTTCATGAGCCGGCGCGGCTCCGTCGCGGTGTGTGCCGGGCTGTTGGTGCTGCTGCTGACGCGCTGGCCGGTCGCGGCCGTCGCCACCGGCATCCTCGTCTTCCTGTGGGACCGGCTCTTCGGCGGCGCGGCGGAGGAGCGGGCCGCGATGAAGCGGGTGGAGGCGCTGGCGGCGTGGACGGAGTCGCTGCGCGACACGATCGCGGGCGCCGTCGGCCTCGAACAGGCCATCCCCGCATCGGCACGCGCCGCAGCGCCGTCGCTCCGCCCGCACCTGGACGCGCTCATCGACCGGCTGCGGGCCCGCACCCCGCTGCCCACCGCGCTGCAGAATCTGGCGGACGAGCTGGACGACCCCTCGGCCGACATCGTCGTCGCGGCCCTGATCCTCAACTCGCGGCTGCGCGGCCCAGGGCTCCGCGAGGTGCTGGGCGCGCTGGCCAAGTCGGCGCGTGAGGAGGTGGACATGCGGCAGCGGGTGATGGCGCAGCGCGCCTCGACGCGGCGCAGCGTGCAGATCGTGGTCGGGGTCAGCGTGGCCTTCGTGCTGGGGCTCGCCGTCTTCAACCGGGACTTCGTCGAGCCGTACGGCAGCCCGCTCGGCCAGGTCGTACTGGCCTGTGTGTGCGCGATGTTCGCCTGCGGCTTCTGGTGGCTGCGCAAGCTCTCCCGGATCGAGACCCCGCAGCGCTTCCTGGTCCGCGCCGACCAGCCGGCTCCGGCTGACCGCGCGGGGCACCCCGCCGAACGCACCGGCCAGCCGGCCGTCGGCATCCACGGCCCACCCGGTGCCCAGGGCGTCCACGGCGCACCCGGACTGCCGGGCGGGCCAGGGGAGACGCCCGGCGGCGGAAGGGAAGCGCTGGGCCGATGAACACCCTCACCCTCACCGCGCTCACCGGCGCCCTCATCGGCCTCGGTCTCTTCCTGCTCGTCCGGGCCCTGGCCCCCGGCAAGCGGGGCTCCGTCGCCTCCGTCGCCGAGATCGACGCGCTGCGCGCCCGTACCGCTGCGCACCAGTCGGGCGGCACCGGAAACCCGGAGGAGAGCGGACGCTTCGCCGGCTTCCGGGCTCAGGTCGGTGCCCGTGTCGCCGAGGTGTATCTGCGCCAGGGCTGGGAGCAGCGCAGCCTCCGCTCCGACCTGGATGTGCTGGAGCGCCGCTGGGAGAACTTCCTTGCGACCAAGGTGCTGTTGGGCGCCGCCGGGCTGTTCTTCGGACCGTTCCTCTTCTCGATCGGCTGGCTGATCGGCTTCGGCCGCAGCCCGCTGATCCCGCTGTGGCTCGCCCTGTTCTTCGCCGGGCTGTTCTTCATGCTGCCGGACCTGGAGGTGCGCAGGGACGCCGCGGCCAAGCGGCGGGACCTGCGGCGGGTGGTCGGCGCCTACCTCGACCTGGTGGCCATGAACCTGGCGGGCGGGCGCGGCCTCCCCGAGGCACTGAAGGCGGCCAGCGAGGTCAGCGACGGCTGGGCGCTGCGCCGTATCCGCGACACGCTCTCCGACGCGCGGATCACCGGACAGAGCCAGTGGGCGGCGCTGGGGGACCTCGGAGTCCGCCTCGGGGTCGACGAACTGAAGGACCTGTCGGCATCCTTGGCGCTGGTCGCCGACGACGGCGCCAAGGTCCGCGCCTCGCTCTCCTCGCGCGCCGAGACGATGCGGCACCGGGAGCTGTCCGAGATCGAGGGCAGCGCGGGTGAGAAGTCCCAGTCCATGCTCGTGGCCCAGCTGATGCTCTGCGCGGGCTTCCTCGTCTTTCTCATCTATCCGGCGGCCATGCGCGTCTTCCAGATCTGACCCCCACTTCAAAGCCAGAAAGGACTGAGAACGATGCCGAATCCGCTTCGCTCGGTCAGTCATCCCGCAGTCGCGTTCCTCGTGACCTATCTACGCGGCCGTATCCAGCGCGCCCGCTCCGGAGAGCTGGACCGGGGCGCCTCCGCCGTCGAGTGGGTGATCATCTCGGCGGTCGTGGTGGCGATCGTCGGCGTGGTCGCCGCCATCATCAACCTGGCGCTGCGCAACGGCGCCGACAAGGTGAGCGACTGCATCGACGGTGCTGACGAGGACGGCACCTGCAAGTAGGAGCAGCACAAGTAGGAGCAGCGAAGGTGAGAGCGGAGCGACGGTACGTCGCATGGGCACGCCGCAGATGGGAGGCCGCCTCCCAGCGCGGTGAGAGCGGCATGACCGCGATCGAGTTCGTGCTCCTCACCCCGGTGCTGTTCTTCCTGATCTTCGCGACGGTGCAGTTCGCGCTGTACTTCTTCGCCGACCATGTGGCGCAGGCGGCCGCACAGGCCGGCGCGCGCAAGGCCCGGCAGGAGGCCGACGCCGACCCGGGCGGGTGGCGCGCCAAGGCCCGGCAGACCTCGGGGGAGTACATCGAACAGCTGGGCCCCGAACTGATCCTGAACCCCGATGTGAAGCTGCTCGGGCCGCACGACAACACCGTAGGCGTGGAGATCCGCGCCCGGGTCCCCTCCGTCTTCCCCGGCCTGGACATGGACGTGTATGCGATCTCCCAGGGGCCGGTGGAACGGTTCGTACCGGACGGAGGCGGCTGATGACAAAGCTGATGACGTCCCTGAGACGCAGCCGCCGCTGCTGCGGTGACGCCGGGCTCTCGACGATCGAGGTCGTCATCCTCGCGCCGGTGATGATCCTGTTCATCCTCGTCCTGGTCGCCTTCGGCCAGTTGGTGGACGGGCGCGGGGCCGTGGACAGCGCGGCACGGGACGCCGCGCGCGCCGGATCGCTGCAGCACGGCAGCCACGCTGCGGCGATGACGGCCGCACAGCAGGCGGCCACCGCCACCCTCAAGGGCACCTGCGCGGGGAATGTGACCGTACGGGACGCGGGCAGCGACTACCGCTCCGGCGGGCTGTTCACCGTCGAGGTCAGCTGCCGGGTACGCGGCCTGGGCATCCTGGGCCTGGACATCGCCAAGGACATCACGGGCCGCTCCAGTTCGCCGATCGATCCGTACCGGAGGACCGGATGAACCGGATGAACCGGAGGACCGGATGAACCGGGGGAGACGCTCCCTGCCGGAGAGCGCCGGAAGCCTGCTGCGTGCCAGGCGCGCTGCCTGCGACGACAGCGGGTCCGGTGCGGCGGCGGTCATCATGTTCGCGCTGCTGTTCATGGTGCTGGCCGCGTTCGTGGTGGACGGCGGGCTGTCCATCTCGCAGCGCGAGCGCGCCGCCGACATCGCCGAACAGGCGGCACGCTACGCGGCCCAGGACATCGACGAGGAGGCCCTGCGCGAGAGCCAGGGCCGCAACGCGCCCATCAACTACGAGAACTGTCCCTCCCGCGTCCACGAGTTCGCCACCCGGTCCGGACTCTCGGCAGCCGATGTGGCCGCATCGGGCTGTGTGTCCGCCAGCGCCCAGCAGGTCGAGGTCCGGATCCGTCTCACCTACCGTCCGGTGCTCACCGGCCTGTTCTACAGCGCACCCCTGACCGTCCACGGCACGGCGACGGCGGAGTCCGTGACCGGGTGACCGGCCCGGCACACGCCGCCCCTCCTCCACGTCCGCACTTCTCACCCTGGGAGCACACGACATGGCGCGCCGCAGTTCGACACCGGCACCTGCCCCCGGCGGGCCCAGGTCCCGCTCGCGCTCGCGCACGCCCGTGCCGGTGCGCACCCGCCGCACGTTCGGGGACGTGCTCAAGGCGTTCTGCGCGTTCGTCGCGCTGGCCGTGCTGGTGGCCGGGGTGCCGCTGGCGCTCGCGTACTTCATCGGCTGGCCGCTGCCGCACCGGATGCCGTCCCTGGACATGCTGCGGGACGAGGTGAGCGTCGGCGTCTTCATCAACGTCCTGACGGTCGTGGTCTGGCTGGCCTGGGCGCAGTTCACGGCGTGTGTGCTGGTCGAGGCGAAGGCCGCGCTCTCCGGGGTCGGGCTGCCCGCACGGGTGCCGGGCGCGGGCCCCAGCCAGTTGCTGGCCCGCCAGTTGATCACCGCGATACTGCTGCTGGGCTCCAGCACGGCGAGCTTCGCGCCGGGCCTGACCCACCTCGGCCACACCGTACAGCCGCACCATCCCTCGCAGACCGTGGCCAGCGCCCAACTCCTGCCCGGCCAGCAGCGTCCGGCCGGTGCCGAAGGGCAGCCGGACGCGGGCGGTATGCATGTGATGGGCGGGGGCGGCTCGGACACGGTCGTACTGGCCGGGGGCGGCAGCGGCGGCGAGCGCGCGGGCACGGCGCGGCAGGCGTCGGCGCACGGTGACACCTCCCGGGCCGGGCAGACGAAGTTCTACCGCATCCAGCCCCCCGTGGGCCGCCACCACGACTCGCTGTGGGAGATCGCCGAGCGGCACCTGGACGACGGCCGCCGCTACAAGGAGATCTACCGCCTCAACAAGGACCGGGTGCAGCCGGACGGCTCCCGGCTGTCGGAGGCCAGCCTCATCCGGCCGGGCTGGATCATGGAGATGCCCGCCGACGCACACGGCGGCGAACTGGTCGAGATGCCGGATGACGCTCAGGAGCTGAGCCCCAAGGAGCGTGCCCAGTACGAGCGTTACCAGGAGCACGGCTCGGGCCGCGACGCGGGTGGCCGTGATGCGGGTGACCGTGGCGACGACGGCCGTGGTGACGATGGTCGTGGTGACGATGGTCGTGGTGACGACGGCCCTGGCGACGACGGCGGGCAGCGGCAGGAGAGGCCGTCGCACAAGGAGCGGGACCGGTCGGCCCAGGACGAGCCCACCACCCCTGACAGCGACGCGTCCGAGGACGGTGCCGACGACAACCCCGCGCTGGAGCCGAGCGTTCCGGAAGGGAACGACAGCAGCGACAGCAGCCAGGACGGTGACAAGGGCGCCGACAGCCAGGCGCCGACCCAGCCGGACCAGGAGATTCCGGAGACCCCCGACGCCACCGGTCCGGGCGGCAAGGACACTCAGGAAGGCCGGCACGACCAGGGTCAGCGGGAGCAGGACCAGGACGGCGGGGGCAGCTCCGATGTCGAAGTCAGGCCCGACTCGGAGGAGAAGCTGGAGGTTCCGCCAGGGGCGCACTCGCCCGACCGGCAGGAGCAGTCCGTGCCCGAGACCCCCGCCGAGCAGCAGCCCACCCGCACCGACGACCTCGGCGACTCGGAGGACGACGACGGGCTGCCAGGCCCCGGCATCTCCCAGCCCTCCGACATCCGCCCCGGCGCCCAGGACACCCGGCCGGGCGACGCCTCCGACGGCGACGTCGACGACAGGACTCCGGGCGACCGCGGCACCCACAGCGACAGCGACCGCGGCACCCACAGCGACGACGGCAGTGACGGCGACAGCGACAGCGACGGTGGCGGCAAGGGCGAACGTGGCGGCAAGGGCGACGGCAAGGGCGCCGGCACCTCGACCGACCTCGACAACGCCGAACTCCCGGACGGCGACGGCACCAGTCAGCTCGACCGCTCCTCCGAAGCGGCGGACGACAACGGCGCGCTCGGCCCCGTCGGGCTGCCCGAAGCGCTGCTCGGGGCGCCGCTGCTGGCTGCCGGGGTGCTGGCCGCGCTGGGCCGCCGGCGGCGGTCGGCGCTGTGGCGCGCTGTCACCGGCAGCGGACGGCGCTCCCCCGGAGACGATTTCTCGCCCCCGTCCGACCCCGCGGCGCAGGCCCGTGACGCCCTCCTGGCCGGGGCCGACCCAGCCGCCGTACGCTTCCTCGACCGTGCCCTGCGCGGACTGGCCGAGGACCTGGCCGACGAGGGGCGGGAGCTGCCCGTCGTCTACGCGGCCTGGCTGACCGGGCAGGACCTGCACCTGCAGCTCGCCGAGGAGTCCGAACAGCCGCCGTCGCCCTGGCGGTACGGCCAGAACACCAGCTTCTGGACCATCCAGCGCGCCCACACCCGCTTCGACGTCGACACCAGCGGCCCCTCGCCCTACCCGGCGCTCGTCAGCCTCGGCCTGCGCGGCCAGGCGCGGCTGCTGCTCAACCTGGAGTCGGTGCCGGGGCTGGTCTCGGTGGCGGGCGACGAGGAGCGGCGTACCGCCGTACTGGCCTCTGTCGCCGCCGAACTCGCCACCGGCAGTTGGTCCCAGGGCATGGAAGTCACCCTCGTCGGCTTCGGACAGGAGCTGACCGCGCTGGCGCCCGAGCGGGTGCGGTACCTGCCCGGGGTGGCGGAACTGCTGCGGGAGCGGGAAGGCGCCGACGCGCCGTCGCGCCACCGGAACGCCGCGCCGCAGGTGGTGCTGGTCGGTGTGGAGCCCGGCGCGGCCGAGGCGCGCCGGCTGGCGGCCCTCGCCACCGAGAGCGGGGGACCCCGCGTGGGCTTCGTCGTCGGGGTGTCCGGCGGACGGCTGCCCAGCGTGGTGTGGGAGTTCACCGTCGACGCCGAAGGGACGCTGGCCGCACCCCGGATGGGACTCGAGGTGCGGGCGCAGCTGCTGCCCGAACAGCTGCGCGCCGCTGTGGTGGAGCTGTTCGCCGACACCGATGACGAGCGCACCGAAGGCGGCCAGGGCCCCGGCTTCCGCGTGGACCTGAGCGAAGGCGGCCGCCCCGCGGTGTACGCGCGCATCATGGGCAGCTACGACGTCACCGGCATCGAGCCGCCCGAGGAGTCGCGCGCCGCCCTGCTGCACGAGGCGCTGGCACTGCTGCTGCTCAACCGGGACGGCGTGCACCCCCGCGTGCTGTCCTCCGCGCTGTGGCCCAAGGGCGTCACCGACGATGTGCGGGACGCGCTGGTCGAGCGGCTGCGCGGCTGGCTGGGCATCGAGACCGACGGCACGCCCCGGCTGTCCACCGACAAGGACGGGCGGCTGGTGCTGCGCCCCTCCGTCGTCTCCGACTGGGACGTGCTGCGCACCCTGCACCACGGCTGCACCGGGGAGCGCGGGGCGAAGCTGGCGCCGCAGGTGCGGCGCCAGAAACTGGCCGAGGCGCTGGAGCTCGCGCGCGGACCGCTGCTGGCCGACCGCCCCGAGGGGCGGTACGGGTGGCTGGCGTACGACGTCGTGGAGGCGCAGCACCCGCTGCTCGTCGCCGAGATCGGGCTGGCGCTGTGCGCCGAGCACCTCAGGTTCGGGGAACCGGAAGCAGCGGTGCACGCCGTGCGGGCCGCCTTGCGGAGCGCTTCGGCGGACGAGCGGCTGTGGGACGCGTTGTTGCGGGCGGCGCACGCCACGGGTGAGCGGGGCGACCTGGACGAGGCGGTCCGCTGGGTCGCGGACCGCGCCGCCGAACTCCACGGCCCCGAGCGGGGCCTCCCGCCCCGCACCCGAGCCCTCCTGGAAGAGCTCGCCCCGGGGGCGTACCTGCGTTGACGGTTTGTGGGCAGGCGTTCCGCAAGGCGGAACGGGTGGGCACAAACCGGCCACCGGCGTGCACTCGGTAGCGGCCGCCCGCCAGGCAGGAGCGTTGCCGTCTGCGGCTCGGTGGCCCGTTGTGCCCGCCCGTTCCGCCCTCGGCGGAACCGCCGCCCACAACGGGAACGGGGAACGGGGAACGGGGCGAGGACCGTCACATCGGGGCACGGAGCCGAACAACGGTGTGAGGGGATGCGATGAGACGGGGATGGGCGGCGGGAGCCGCAATGGTGGCGGCGGCCATGCTGGCGGGATGCACCGGCGGTGGCTCACACAGCACGGAGACGGCCGACTCGGCAAAGGGCGCCCCCGGCGCACCCGGCCACGCGGAGGGCGGCGCCCCAACGGCGCCGGGGGAGGTGGCCCCGTCGAAACCCTCCGCGCCCAGGGACTTCCGCTCGACGTTCGCACTGGACGTGGACACCGCCTCCTACAGCTACGCCCAGCGAACCCTCCGCGACGGTGCGCGGCCCGCGCCGCGCACCGTCCGCACCGAGGAGTTCGTCAACAGCTTTCCGCAGGGGTACCGGCGGCCGAATGGCGACGGCTTCTCCGTCTCGGCGGACGGCGCCCGCACCGGCGCCGAGGGCTGGTCGCTGATGCGGATCGGGCTGGCGACCAAGAAGAGCGATCCGAAGGCGCCGCGCCGCCCGGCCGCGCTCACCTTCGTCCTGGACGTCTCGGGGTCGATGGCGGAGCCGGGACGGCTGGACCTGGTCAAGAGCGCACTGCGGACGGCGGCGGAACAGCTGCGCGGCAGCGACTCCGTCTCGCTGGTGACCTTCAGCGGTGAAGCGGAGACGGTGCTGCCGATGACGCGGCTGGACGACGGCGGCCGGGCCAGGCTCAAGGCGGCCGTCGGCGAGTTGGAGCCGCAGTCGAGCACAAACCTCGGGGCCGGGATGAAGGAGGGCTACCGGCAGGCGGCCGAGCATCGGCGCCCGGGCGCCACCAACCGGGTCGTCCTGATGTCCGACGCGCTCGCCAACACGGGCGAGACCGACGCCGACTCGATCCTGGCCGACGTCGCCAGGCACCGTAAGGAGCAGGGCATCTCCCTGTTCGGGGTGGGTGTGGGCAGCGACTACGGCGATGCTCTGATGGAGCGCCTCACCAACAAGGGCGACGGCAGCACCGTCTACGTCTCCACCAGGAGGGAGGCGCGCGAGGTCTTCGTCGGGCAGCTTCCCCGCAACATCCAGCTGCGCGCCCGCGACGCCAAGGCGCAGGTGGTCTTCGACCGGAAGGCGGTGGACGACTTCCGTCTGCTCGGCTACGAGAACCGGGCGGTGGCCGACGAGGACTTCCGTGACGACTCGGTGGACGGCGGCGAGATCGGCCCCGGCCACACGGTCACGGCGCTGTACGCGGTGCGGCTGAAGCACGGCGCCACCGGACGGGCGGCCACCGCGACGGTCCGGTGGCTGGACCCCGACAACCGCAAGCCCCACGAGGAGTCACGTGAGGTCTCAGCGGCCGCGCTGAGCAGTGCGGCCCTGTGGACGGGCGAGGAGGTCTCGCCGTATCTGCGGCTGGCGGCGGTCGCCGCCTACTTCGCGGACGCCCTGCGCACCGGGGAGGGCGGCGCCGAGTCCGGCGCCGAGTCCGGGGCCGAGCCGCGGCCCGCGCGCGCTGAGGCCGAGCCGGTGCCGGGCGCGCCGTCGCTGGAGAAGCTCCGCGTCCAGGCGGACCGGCTCGCCGAGGAGCCGGGGCTGCGTTCGGCCGCCGGGCTGGCGAAGAACATCAGCCGGGCTCGCAGCGCGCGCTGAACGAGGCGATGGAAGGGCCATGGCCCGCGCCCTCGGGGGAAGAGGCGCGGGCCATGGCGGTCCTGTCAGGAGCCGGGATCAGCCGACCCGCAGCTTCTGGCCGGGCAGGATCAGGTCGGGGTCGCCGCCGACGGTGGACTTGTTGTCCTCGTAGATCTTCTGCCAGGTGGTGTCGTGCGCCTCGGCGATCTCGCCGAGGGTGTCGCCCGGCTCGACGGTGTAGTTGCCGTGGCCTGTCGCGGGGGCCTGCTGGGGCTGTGCGGGCTTCGACTGCGCGGGCTTCGGCTGGGCCGGCTTCTGCGGGGCGGCCTTCCGGGGCGCCGACTGCTGCTGCGGCTGGGCGTTGCCGCCGTCCGGGTCGACGTCGGCGGCGGGGCCGCCGGAGGTCAGGCCGCCCGCACCGGCGCAGGACCAGGCGCCCGGGCCCTGCATCTTCAGCAGCTTCTCGGCGACGGCGATCTGCTGGTCCTTGGTGGCCAGGTCGGCGCGCGGCGCGTACTTGGTACCGCCTGCCGCCGCCCAGCTGGAGTTGTTGAACTGGAGGCCGCCGTAGTAGCCGTTTCCGGTGTTGGCGTCCCAGTCGCCCGAGGACTCGCACTGGGCGACCTTCTCCCAGGTGTCCACCGAGGCGGCCTGTGCGCCCGTGGCGGAGACCAGCGGGATGGCGACTGCGGCGCCCGCGACACCGGTCACGGTTGCGATACGGGCGGCCTTGCCGGGGCGACGGTGACGGCCCTTGCCGGAGAACAGCATGGTCTTTCGTTCCTTACGGTCGCGGCTGTTCACCCAGGAGTTCGGGCGAACGGGGTCGAGCGGGAGCGACCGTAAGCACAGCTGCCCGAATGCTCCAATTAGGGGCGGCGAAGATCGTTAAAGCCGCTTGACACCCAACGGGGGCATCTGTGCTGGTAACAGGTGTACAGGGAAGATCGTTCCGGCCGGGTGCGGGCCGGCCGCCTGCGACAAGCGTCACAGGTATGGGCGTTTTGCCGGGGATCGGCCGCGGGTGGGGCCGCCGGGGGCGCCCCCACCCGCGGGTACGGCTCAGGACCAGATGGCGTCGACCCACTCCGGGTGGTCGACGAACGGGTTGCGGTTGTGCTGGAACTGGTCGTATATGACGTCGTTGCGGCGCTTCTCGAAGGCGTCGGGCGGGTCCTGCTCGTTCCACTTCTTCAGCACCGACAGCCGGCCCATGGCGGGCGCCGAGCCGTTGTCCACCTTGTCGTTGGGCTCCAGGTCGGGGAAGGAGTCCTCGCCCTCGTAGCGGACGGCCATGTAGAGGACCATGCGGGCCACATCGCCCTTGACCGCGTCGCGTGGCTCGAAGGAGTCGTCGTCGGTGTGGTTGCCGGGCGCCTCCTCGACCTCACCGCCGCCCTCGTCGAAGTCCTTGTTGCCCCGGGTGCTGTTGACCGAGACGTCGGTGGGGCGCAGGTGGTGGATGTCGGTCCCGGGTCCGGTGGCGGTGCCGAAGTCACCGTGTGACTTGGCCCATACGTGCTCGCGGTTCCACTGGTCGGCACCGCCGCCGTTGTCGTCCGCGCTCTGCGAGCGGCCGGAGTAGAGGAGGACGACGTTCGAGGAGTTGTCCGGGTCCTTGTCGGTGGCCTTGAGCGCGTCCCACACCTGGTCGTAGGAGAGCGCGTCGGATTTCTCGATGATGCCGTGCAGCGCCGACTTCAGCTCCGGGCCCGTCTTGCCCTCGGCGTCCTTGTAGTAGTCGGCGGGCGCGTCGTTCGCGGAGGTGGGGGAGGTGGGGGCGGTCGGTGAGTCGGGGGTGAGGGGCATTGCCGTGGCCGGCGCCTGTGGGGACAGCGCCAGCAGTGCGGCGGTGCCGACGGCGGCGGCCAGAGGAGCGCGAGTAGCACGCATGGGGGGTCCTCTCGATGGCACGGGCCGCCCCCGGAGTCAACTCCCCCGAGTGCGCCCCGTGTTGGCATGGGACGGGGGGAGCCTGCCAGATTTTCGAACACGCGCAAGAGGGTCGAACGTCCGGGCCCTCTCCCTCGGCGCCGCGTGGTCCCGCCGTCTGCGGGTGCGAGGCGCCTGGGGCGGGCGTTAATCTGGGGGTGCGGTGGCCCTCGGTCCCCGCACGGCGGTGGGGCTCGCCGTAAGCCAACCGCGGCCACGGTGCCGCCAACGGTCCCTGCTTGCGATGACGCGCGCCCGTGGGGTGCCCGGCGAGTAGGAGACAGGTGTGGAGAAGGTGTCGCGGCGCCCCGCGCGGCCACTGCGAGAACCGGTGCGGCGCCCGCGTACGCCCGTGGTGCTGCGCGGCCAGGGCCGGGTCGTCGCCGTCGTGGCCCTCGGCGGCGCTCTGGGAGCCTGCGCCCGCTACGGCGCCGCCCTGCTGTGGCCCACCCCGCCCGGCGCCTTCCCCTGGACGACCCTGGCGGTGAACGTCGCCGGGTGCGCCGTCATCGGGGTCTTCATGGTGCTGATCACCGACGTATGGGCGGCGCTCCCTCTCGTACGGCCGTTCTTCGGGACCGGCGTGCTGGGCGGCTTCACGACCTTCTCGACCTACGCGGTGGAGACCCAGCGGCTGCTGGAAGTGCGGGAGCCCGGCACCGCGCTGGGCTACCTCGGGCTGACGCTGGTGGGGGCCGTCGCGGCGGTCTGGCTCACGGCGACGGTCACCCGCCGCCTGCTCACAGGGAGGCTGCGATGACGGACTCGGCACCCGGACCGGCGCCGGAACCCGGACCGGCGCAGGCGCACGCGCTGCGGCTGACGGTGCTGGTCGGTGAGAACGACCAGCACCACCACCGGCCCGTGTACGCGGAGATCGTGCACCGGGCGCACGCGGCCGGACTGGCGGGCGCCAGCGTCTTCCGCGGCGTCGAGGGCTTCGGCGCCTCGTCCCTGGTGCACACCACCCGGCTGCTGTCGCTGAGCGAGGACCTGCCGGTGGCCGTCGTGATCGTGGACGAGGCCGCCCGCGTGCGGGCCTTCCTCCCCGAGCTGGCGGAGCTGACCCGCGAGGCGCTGGTGCTGCTGGACGAGGTGGAGGTCGTCCGCTTCCCGGCCCGCGACGCCGGGGCGGAGGACGGCGGGACGAAGAACGCCGGAGCGGAGGACGGCGGGGCCGGGGGCGGGGCAGGCGCGTGAACTGGCTGTTCGTGATCGTCGGAGCGGCCGCTGGGGCGCCGCTGCGCTATCTGACCGACCGGGCCGTGCAGGCCCGGCACGACGCGGTCTTCCCCTGGGGCACGTTCCTGGTGAACATCGCCGCCTGTCTGCTGCTGGGCCTGGTCACCGGCGCGGCGCTCGCGGGAGCCGCCTCCTCCACCGTCCAGCTGTTCCTGGGCACCGGGCTGTGCGGGGCGCTGAGCACCTACTCGACCTTCTCGTACGAGACGCTGCGGCTCGCCCAACAGGGCGCGGGCCGGTACGCGCTGCTCAATGCGGCGGCGAGCCTGTCGGCCGGGCTGGGCGCCGCCTACGCGGGTGTGACGGCGGCCCAGGTGCTCTGGGGCTGAACGCGGCGCCGGCCGGGTGCTGTCACCAGCCCGGCGGCCTGGCGTTGCCCAGTACGCGGGTGACGGCGATCTCGATGACGACCCGGTCCGGGTTGGGCCGCGGCGGCTTGTAGCGCCGGGCGTACCGCTCCTCGGCGTCCGCGACCGACTCGGGGTCGTCCCGGACCACCGCGATGCCCTCCAGGGTGCACCAGTCCCGCCTCTCGGCCTGGCTCACCGCCACCCGTGCGCCCCCGGGACCCGCGGCCAGCACGTTGCGCACCTTCTTGCTGGAGCGGCTGCTGATGACCCTCGCGATCCGCTTCGCGGGGTCGTAGGTCACCCCGACCGGGACCAGGTGCGGGGTGCCGTCGGGGCGCGGCGTGGTGAGGAAGCCGATACGGCGCTCCTCCCAGAAGCCGGGCGCCTCGGGGGAGGTCTGAGTGCTCATGGGCGGAACGCTACCCGCCGTCAGGCCGCGCCCAGCGGGGTGGCGGGCCAGCCGAGCAGCCGTGCGCCGATCACGGCGGTCTGCAGCATGTAGCGGTGCGAGGGGTCGGTGGGGCTGGCCCCGGTGAGCTGGTGTATCCGCTCCAGCCGGTAGGTGAAGGCCCGCACGCTGAGCGACAGCCGGCGTGCCGCCTCCGCCGCCACACAGCCGGAGTCGAAATAGGCGGTGAGCGTCTCCAGCAGCGGCTCGGGCCCGCCGCGCGCCGCGGTGAGCGGGCCCAGCGTCGCCTGGACGAGATCGGCCATGGCCTGCCGGTCGCGGGTCAGCACCGGGTAGACCAGCAGATCGGCGGCGTAGAGCACCGGTTCGCGCAGCTCCAGACGGGCCCCGAGATCGAGCACGCTGAGGGCCTCCTCGTACGACTGCACCACGCCGCCCGGACCCGGCTGGACGCGTCCGATCGCCACCTGGCCGCCGTCCATCGCCGCGTAGCACTGCTTGGCGAAGTAGGTGAGGACCTCCGGCTGATCGCCGGGGCCGACACAGAGCAGCCGCCCGTCCTTGGTGGTCAGCAGGATGCCGCGGTCGTGGAAGCGGGCGATCAGCGCGCGTTCGACCTGCCGCGCCACCGGATGCCCCTCGTCGTAGGCGGCCGGGCCGTGCGCGACGGCCACCGCGTGGGTGTGCGAGAGCCGCAGCCCGAAGCGCTCGGCGCGCTCCGCGAGCCGCCCCAGGTCGCTGCGCCCGTGCAGCAGATCGTCGATGAACTCCCGCCGGGTGGCCTCCTCCTGGCGGACCGCCTGGCGCTGCGCGCGTTCGTATCCCTCGGCCACCGCGTCGACCACCTGGTGCATCCCGGCCAGCAGGCTGTCCGGGTCGCCCGGCAGGGACGGCCAGGCGGTGCGCGCCGCCGTCAGATGAGCGCTGACCAGGTCGCGCAGCCCGTGCCCCGCGTCGGCCGCGCGCTCCCCCAACTCCCGTCGGGTCTCCAGCTCGTCCCGTTTCAGGCGGCGGCCGGTCGCGCAGACGTCGGCCAGGAGAGCGACGTAGCCGTCCAAGTAGGTCTCCGGTATGCGTGCAGCGCCACTCACCCGTATCTCCGCTCTCCTGATGCTCCGTTGACGGTCCCTTGACGCCGTCCGGCACGGAGACACTAGAGAACTCTGCCGGGTTCCGGCAATGCGGGGGTGGTGCTCCCGAGGTCAGAATTCTTCCCGAGGGGGACACCACGGGGGAATCCGGGGGGAATCCGGGGGGAACCGGGGGACGCCTCAGTGCCGCGAACCGGCAGGGGGGTGCCGTGCACCGGCAGGTCGCGGCACTGAGGCAACGGGGGACGACGGAGGGGATGGCCATGGGAGCGTTCGTTCGAGCGGCTCTGGCCTTCCCCACCGTCGTATTCTCCGCCGCTCTGCTCGTGGTCCTCCTCTGCTGGCTTCTCGTCGCCGTCGGCGCCGCGTACCCGGAGGGCTTCGAAGGCCCGCTCGGGTCCCGCGTCTGGGGGCTGGGCGGCCTGCCCGTCGCCGTGGGGTTCTCCCTGCTGACGGCCGGGGCATGGCTGCTGAGCCTGACCGGAGGGGCGCTGCTGGACGAAGCCCGGCTGTCGCCGGCACAGCACTCGGCGGCGGGCGCCGGGCTGCTGGTCGCCGCCCCACTGGCCACCTGGCCGCTCGCCCGGGCGGCCGCGCGCGGGGTGGCCGGATTCCTGCCCGCGGACTCCGGCCCCTCACGGCAGGACTTCGTCGGCCTGACGTGCACCGTGCGCACCCGCTGGGTGGACGAGCGGTTCGGCCAGGCCGAGGTCACCGCCGAGGACGGCTCCAGCGCGCTGGTGCAGGTGCGGCAGAACGGCACCGGCCGGCTGACGCTCGGCAGTACCGGCCTGCTGTACGCGTACGACGACGAGGGCGAGTTCTTCTGGATCGCGCCCTACGAAGCGGCGCTCGATCCGCGCCGCGCCCTCGACTGACCGGCACCGGCACCGCCCGGCGCCGACGGTCGGCACAGCTCCGCCTATCACCTCTTCTTCGCAAAGGTCGTCACATGGATACCTTCTCGCTGGGCCTCGGCGTGCTCGTCGCCGCCGTCCTGCTGATCACGCTCGCCGCGCTGCTGGTCGTCTCCCGGCTCTTCCGCAAGGTGGAACAGGGCCGTGCGCTGATCGTCTCCAAGATGCGGAAGGTCGATGTGACCTTCACCGGACAGGTCGTCCTGCCCGTGCTGCACAAGGCCGAGGTCATGGACATCTCGGTGAAGACGATCGACATCTCCCGCACCGGCCGGGACGGGCTGATCTGCAAGGACAACATCCGCGCCGACATCCGGATCTCGTTCTTCGTCCGCGTCAACAAGACCGTCGAGGACGTCATCAAGGTCGCACAGGCCATCGGCACCGAGCGGGCCAGCGACAAGGGCACCCTCCAGGAGCTGTTCAACGCGAAGTTCTCCGAGGCGCTCAAGACCGTCGGCAAACAGCTCGACTTCGCCGACCTCTACACCAAGCGCGACGAACTGCGCGACCGCATCATCCAGGTCATCGGCACCGACCTGAACGGCTACAGCCTCGAAGACGCGGCCATCGACTACCTGGAGCAGACCCCGCTCGCCCAACTGGACGCCGCCAACGTCCTCGACGCGCAGGGCATCCGCAAGATCACCGAGCTGACAGCCGCCGAGCACGTGCGCACCAACGAGTTCCAGCGCGGCGAGGAGAAGGAGATCACCCGGCAGAACGTCGACGCCCGGGAGGCCATCCTGGAGCTGGAGCGGCGGCAGGCGGACGCCGAGATCAAGCAGAAGCGCGAGATCGAGACCGTACGGGCCCGCGAGGAGGCCGAGACGGCACGCGTCGTGGAGGAGGAGCGGCTGCGAGCGCAGGCCGCGTTCCTGCGCACCGAGGAACAGCTCGGAGTGCAGCGCGAGAACCAGAACCGCGAGATCGCCGTCGCCCAGAAGAACCGCGAGCGGGTCATCGCCATCGAGAACGAGCGCATCGAGAAGGACCGGCTGCTGGAGGTCATCGCGCGCGACCGCGAGACGGAGCTGACCCGGATCTCCGCCGAGAAGGAGGTCGAGGCGCAGAAGCGGGACATCGCCGAGGTCATCCGCGAACGCGTCGCAGTCGACCGCACCGTCGCCGAGCAGGAGGAGTCCATCAAGAAGCTGCGCGCTGTCGAGGAGGCCGAGCGCGAGCGCCAGGCCGTCATCATCGCCGCCGAGGCCGAGGCGCAGGAGAAGCTGGTCAAGGACATCAAGGCCGCGGAGGCCGCCGAGCAGGCCGCCACGCACAAGGCCGCCGAGGAAATCACCCTCTCCGAGGCCCGGCTGAAGGCGGCCGACCTGGACGCCAAGGCCAAGGCCCGGCTCGCCGAGGGCACCCAGGCCGAGAACGCCGCCGCCGGGCTCGCCGAGGTCCAGGTGCGCGACAAGGAGGCCGAGGTCCTGGAGAAGGCCGGGCGCGCCGAGGCCGAGGCCGTCGCCGCACGGCTGCGCGCCGAGGCGGAGGGCGCACGCACCAAGGCGCTGGCGGAGGCCGAGGGGCTCAAGGAGAAGGCCGAGGCCATGGCGGCGCTGGACGAGGCGACCAGGGAGCACGAGGAGTACCGGCTGCGGCTGGAGGCCGACAAGGACGTACGGCTGGCCGGGCTGGACGTCCAGCGGCAGCTCGCCGAGGCACAGGCCGCCGTGGTCTCCAAGGGGCTGGAGAGCGCCGACATCAACATCGTCGGCGGCGAGTCCGTCTTCTTCGACCGGCTCGTCTCCGCCGTCTCGCTCGGCAAGAGCGTGGACGCGTTCGCGGGCAACTCGGAGACGGTGCAGGCCCTTGCGGGGCCGTGGCTGGACGGTACCGGGGATTTCACGGGTGACCTGACGAAGGTGCTGGGCTCGCTCACCACGGGTGACGTCCAGAACCTGAGCGCTTCCGCGCTGATGGCGAAGCTGATGAAGAACGGTTCGCCGCAAGGGTGACTTCTGGGGAGGGGGTGCCCCTGCTCCGCCGCTGCAGTCTGCGGGTCCGCTGTGGTTGCTCGCGCAGTTCCCCGCGCCCCTGACGGGGCGCAGGGTGGGCAAGCGCAGCCCCTTGGTGCCGAACGAAAACGAGAGGGAGTCAGCAATGGAGACCGGTACGTACGAGGTGCTGCGGGACCGGCTCGCCGCGCAAGCCGAAACGCTCGCCCGGCGGGCGGAGGAGCTCAACACCCTGCGTACCGAACAGTTCGGCGCCCGGCGGCTGGAGCTGGAGGACACCGCGCGGCTGCACACCGAGCGCCCGAGCCTGCCCCGCGACATCGTGGCCGTAGGAGAGCGGCTGCTGTTCGGGTACCACGCGGAAGGCCATACAGGCGTCGCCGACGTACTGTCCCTGCACGACCGTGAGCTCGACCCGCTCCCGGCCGACGCGGTACCGGGACTGCTGGACGACCCGGACTTCCAGCGCGAGTTCGCCGCCCTGCACCGCTACTACCGGCACGCCAGACTCCTGCGGCTGCGCCCGGTCGAGGGCAAACTGCTGGCCGTCTTCCAGACCGGCGAGAGCCCCACCGACATCCGCGTACTGCGCTGGGCACTCGCCCAGGACGGCGGCAGCGCCCGGTTCCTGGACGCGCGCGGCGAGCGCGACCACGCCTTTCCGCCGGCGCAGGACCTGGAGTGGACCGAGGCCACTCGCGAGGGACACGTTCCCGGGCGCCATCCGCATGTCGACGTCGGCGACGGCTGCTACGTCTCGACCGTCGGCGGCTTCCTCACCGTCAAGGACGAGAACGACACCGAGAGCGGTGACGGGCTGCACCGCGAGCCCGTCACCGACCCCCTCCAGTCGCTGGCCGACGCCGAGATCGCGCACGCCCGGGTCGGGCCGCTCAAGCTGCTGCGGGTCAGGCCGTACAAGGAGGAGGAGCGGCGCTATCTGGTCGTCAACACCCTGACGAGGCAGGTGGTCAGGGTGGACGGGATCGGTGCGGCCTGCCGCCGGCTGCCCGGTGACAGCGGGCTGGTCTTCCCCGGCGGCTACTACCTGACCTCCGGAGAGTGGAAGACCTTCGACGCCGTCGACACCACAGGCTTCCGCTTCGAGTCCGCCGTGCACGCCCCGAACGGCGAGGACGTGCTCTACGCCTTCCACGCGCCGCAGGAGGGCGGCCGCGATCTGCTGCTGTCGTACAACACGCTGCGCCAGCAGGTCGCCGCGCCGCTGGTGTGCAAGGGGCACGCCCTCTTCGGCGACGGGACGCTCGCCGTGCTGCGCGCGGACGGCGACCTGCGTGCCGAGCCCGCACGGGTGCACACGCTGCAGACCTGGGTCTCCCCATACCTGTCCGACACCGCCGAGGCGGACCGGCAGGCCGCGGCCGGGCCGCTGGCCCGGATCGGGAACCGGGAGCTGGTGGGCGGAATCTCCGCCTGCCTGGCCGTCGCCCGCAGTGCGGCTCCCGCCGAAATCGAGCCGACCGCCGAGAGCTACCGCGCCCTGGTCGCCGCCTGCGAACGCACCGCCGACAGCCACCCGTGGCTCGGCGACCAGGAGACCGGCGACCTGCGCACCCCGTTGGCCCAGGTGCGCGGCACCGCGCGGCAGGTGCTCGCCGAGTACGAGACCGTACGGGAGCTGGCCCGGCAGGCAGCCGAAGCGCTGGAGGCAGCGGCGGAACGGCTGGCCTCCGCGCTGCGGCGGCTGCGCGGCGAGACGCCGCGCTCGGCCGCCGAGTGGATCGAGGGGCTGACCGAACTGCGCACGGCCCAGGGCAAGCTGCTGGGCTGCGCTCAGCTGCGGTACGCCGACACCGTGCGCGCGGCCGAACTGGCGGCCGAAGCCGAGCGGGAACTGGACGGTTTCGCGCTGCGCGCCGTCGAACAGCTCCGCGGCGAGGATGCCTTCGCCGGCTACCACCGCGACATCGAGGAGCTGATCGGGCAGGCACAGGGCATTCAGACGGCTGCCGAGGCCGAGCCGGTGGCCGACCGGCTCGGTGAGCTGGACGACGGACTGCGCACCGTCTCCGAGGTGATCGGCGGGCTGGAGGCCGGGGACGCCACCGTCCGCACCGCCGTGCTGGAGCGGGTCTCCGAGGTGGCCGGCGGCCTCAACCGGGCCCGCGCCACGCTTCAGGCGCGCCGCCGCACGCTGCTGGCCGGCGAGTCGAAGGCGGAGTTCGCCGCCGAGTTCGCCCTGCTCGGCCAGACCCTCACCGCTGCGCTGACCGCCGCCGACACCCCGGAGCAGTGCGACACCCAGCACGCGCGGCTGCTGGCGAAGGTGGAGGACCTGGAGCGGCGGTTCGCCGAGTCGCCGGACTGCCTCACCGAGCTCGACACCGAACGCACCGAGATCAACGACGCCTTCGCCGCACGCAAGCACGCCCTGGCCGAAGCCCGGGCACGCCGCACACAGCAGCTCGTCACCTCCGCCGAACGCACCCTGGCCACCCTCGCCCGGCGCGCCGGTGAACTGGCCGACAGCGACGCGCTGGCCGCGTTCTTCACCTCCGACCCGATGACCGGCACCGTTCGGCGCACCGCCGCCACGCTGCGGGAGCTGGGCGAGCCCGCCCGGGCACAGGAGCTGGAGGACCGGCTGGTGACCGCCCGCCAGGAGGCGGCGCGCGCCCTGCGGGACCGCAGTGAGCTCTATCTGGACGGCGGCAGCGTGCTGCGTCTGGGGCGCCACCGCTTCGCGGTCAACACCCAGCCGATCGACCTCACCCTCGTCCCCGACGGCGAGGGCGGCGAGGGGTTGGCGCTCGCCCTCACCGGTACCGACTACCGGGTGCCCGTCACCGATCCCGGACTGCTGGCAGAGCGTGCCCTGGGGGAGCGGCCGCTGGTGTCCGAGTCCCCGGAGGTCTACCGCGCCGAACACCTGGCGGCCCGGCTGCTGGACGAGCACGGACCGCAGGCCCTCGAGGCGACCGAGGACCTGGCCGGGCTGGTACGGCAGGCCGCACGCGACGCCTACGACGAGGGCTACGAGCGCGGCGTCCACGACCACGACGCCACCCTCGTCCTGAGGACGCTGCTGCGGCTCGGCGAGGGCGCGGGAACGCTGCGCCACGAGCCCGCGGCGCGTGCCGTCGCGCAGCTGTTCTGGGCGCACGGGACCGAGCCCGCGCAGCGCGCCGCCTGGAGCCGGCGCGCCGTCTCGCTGGCCCGCGCGGGCGAGACCTTCGGCCCGGTGCGGGGCGTCGCACGACTGGCGGACGAACTGGCCGCTGCCATCGAGGCGTTCACCCGGGCGGTGCCGCTGGGCGAGAGCCCCGGCACGCGGCACGCGCAGGCGGCCGCCTACCTGCTGGAGGAGCTGACCTGCGAGCCCGGCGGCTTCGTCCTCGGCGCGGAGGCCCGCACGGTGCTGGAGAAGTTCCGGCACGCGGTCGGCACCGACGCCCATGAGGCGTACACCGCCGATCTGGCGGCGCTCGACACCCCTGCCGAGCGGCACCAGCTCGCCACCGCGTGGCTGGGCTCCTACGCCCGCTCCAGCGGGACCGAGCTCGCACCCGGAGAGCTGGCCGAGGCCGTCGCCGCGCAGCTGTGCCCGCGGCTGGAGCGCTACGACGCCGACGCGCCGCCGTCCGCCACCGTGACCGGACTGCTCGGCACCCACCCCCGTGTCCAGGACGGCGAACTCACCGTGCGGCTGGACGAGTTCCTCGCCCGCACCACCGCGTTCCGCACGCACGCCGTACCCGCCTACCGCGCACACCAGCGTCGCCGCCTGCAGCTGGTCACCGAGGAGCGGGAGCGGCTGCGGCCGGCCGACTACCGGCCGCGTGCCCTGCCCGGGTTCGTCCGCAGCCGGCTCATCGACGAGGTCTGGCTCCCGCTGATCGGCGAGAACCTGGCCAAGCAACTGGGCACCGAAGCGGGCACGGGCGCCCTCGGCGGCCTGCTGCTCCTGCTCTCCCCGCCGGGCTACGGGAAGACGACACTGCTGGAGTACGTGGCCGAACGGCTCGGCCTGCTGCTGGTCAAGGTCAACGGCCCGGCGCTCGGCCACGCCGTCACCTCACTCGACCCCGCGCAGGCGCCCGACGCCGCGGCGCGGCAGGAGGTCGAGAAGGTCAACTTCGCACTGAAGGCCGGCAACAACACGCTGCTGTACGTGGACGACATCCAGCACACCTCGGCCCAGTTCCTGGAGAAGTTCATCCCGCTGTGCGACGGCACCCGCCGCATCGAGGGCGTGTGGGACGGTGAACCGCACACCTATGACCTGCGGGGCAAGCGGTTCGCCGTCTGCATGGCGGGCAACCCCTACACCGAGTCCGGCAGCCGCTTCCGCGTCCCCGACATGCTGGCCAACCGGGCCGACGTATGGAACCTGGGCGAGGTGCTGACGGGCAAGCAGGAGGCTTTCGCGCTCAGCTTCGTGGAGAACGCGCTGACCTCCCACCCCGAGCTGGCCCCGCTGGCGGGTCGGCCCCGTACGGACCTGGAGCTGCTGATCGCTCTCGCGCGGGGCGACGGCGATGCGCGGCCCGACCAGTTGTCCCAGCCCTGTGCGCCCGCCGAGCTGGAGCGCGTGCTCGCCGTGCTGCGCCATGTGCTGACGGTGCGTGAGACGGTGCTCGCCGTCAATCGCGCGTACATCGCTTCCGCGGGGCAGACCGATGAGAGCCGCACCGAGCCGCCGTTCCGGCTGCAGGGGTCTTACCGCACCATGAACAAGATCGTGCAGCGGGTGCGGGGTGTCATGGATGACGCCGAGGTCGCGGCGCTCGTGGTGGACCACTACACTGCGGAGGCGCGGGCCCTTTCGGGGGGTGCCGAGGCGAATTTGCTGAAGCTTGCTGAGTTGCGTGGGGCGCTCACCGCTGATGAGGCCGCTCGGTGGGGGGAGGTCAAGCAGGGGTATGTCCGGGCCCAGTCGCTGGGCGACGGCGATCCCATGGCCCGCGCGGTTGTTGCCCTCGGTCTCGTCGCGGACCGGCTCGCCGCCGTTGAGGCGGCCATCGTCCGCGCCGCCACCAATGGCTGAGGCCGCCACCAATGGCTGAGGGCCCGGCCCTCTGACCGCCTGTCGTTTATGGGGGCTCCCGCCCCCAAACCCCCGGGTCCTCGCCGGACGGGCGTTGGGGGGCTCCTCCCCCAGACTCCGTCCGGGGGGACCCCCACCCAACCACCCCCCGCTACGGGGGCTTCGCCCCCCTAGGAGCCCCCTTCCGCAAAAGGGCACCCCTGTTCACGTTCCCTCGTCCCGGCTCATGCCCCAGGCCCTTGGACCTGTCGGTGACTCCCGCAGGGTCGTCACCGGCCGGTCCAAGGACCCGCACCAATGAGGGGATGCTTGAAAGGCAATGGGGTGGTCCCATGCGGCAGGGGGGTCCTAGGAGGGCGAAGCCCACCTGGCGGGGGGCCGTTGGGGGGCGGAGCCCCCCGACACGACCTGTCGGCGCGAGCCGGGACACAAACGGGGCGTGCGTCCACAAGCGGGGTGCCCCGAGGGCGGAGCCCTCACGAGCAGGAATGCGATCGGATAACGAGACGGGCGGGGCGACCAAAGCCGCCGGAGGCCGTTGCTTAGGGTGAAGCTCCAAGCGAAGCCCTCAGCGGCAGCGGTTTCGTAAGACGTCGCAAGGGAGCGCCATGGCCGAGGGACGCGGGCAGCGGACCTACATCGTGCTGGTCCTGCTGCCTGTTCTGGTGATGGCGCTGGTGGCCGGTGTCGACGTGCTGGCGGGTCCCGAGGTGGGGTTCCTGCCGCTGGTCTCGCTCGGCCCCGCCTTCGCCGGACTGGTCGGCACCTGGCGGCGCACCGTCGTGGTCGGGGCGCTGGCGATGCTGCTGTGCACCGGGCTGGGGCTCTACGACGGCCTGCTCGACGGGCGGCGCGGCTACACGGCGCTGGCGTCCGTCGCCGGGGTCACCGTCGCCGGTGTGGTGGCGGCGATCATGCGGGGGCGGCGGGAGGAGGAACTGGCCAGCGTCCGGTCCATCGCGGAGGTCGCCCAGCGGGTGCTGCTGCGGCCGGTTCCGCGCAGCGCGGGCCCGCTGCGGGTGGCCGTCTCCTACACCTCGGCCGTCGCCGAGGCACGTATCGGCGGCGACCTGTACGAGGTGGCGGCCGCGCCGGACCGCATACGGCTGATCGTCGGCGATGTGCAGGGCAAGGGGCTGGCCGCCGTGGAGACCGCGTCCGTGGTCCTCGGCACCTTCCGGGAGGCCGCCTACGAGGAGCCCGACCTGGCGGCGCTGGGCTCCCGGCTGGAGCGCAGCGTCGCACGCGAACTGGAGGACGAGAAGTTCGTGACGGCCATCCTCGCCGAGGTGCGGCCCAAGGAGCGGACCGTCCACTTCCTCAACCACGGGCACCCGCCGCCGATGCTGGTGCGCCGGGACGGCACCGTCGACTTCCCCAGCCCGGACGCCTACGCGCTGCCGCTCGGGCTGGCCGCACACGGCGGCGAGCCGCCCGGCCTCTTCAGTGCCGCGTTCGCGCCGGGCGACCAACTCCTCCTCTACACCGACGGCGTGACCGAGGCCAGGAACGGGGAAGGGGACTTCTACCCGCTCAAGGACAAGAGCGCGCTGCTGCGCACCGGTGACGCGCAGACCGCGCTGGACACGCTGCGCGAGGACGTGGACCGCTATACGAGCGGGGTCCAGGACGACGACGCGGCGATGCTCCTGGTGCGCTACCGCCACGGGCGCGGCCCGGGGCGTGACTGAGACGGCCGGGCCGTGCGACCACGGGGCGGTGCGCAGGGAAGACGAAGGAAGCGGTAAAAAGGGGACATGGCCGAGCACGGAGACCCGGTGGCGGGTCTGGACGATGTGGACGCGGTCACGCGGGCCGTGCTGACCGCGTCCCGGGTACTGGTGGCGGTCTCGGCCAGCTCGCTGGCCGAGGTGGAGGACAGGGTCACGCTGCCGCAGTTCCGGATGCTGGTGGCGCTCTCCTCGCGCGGTACGACCAAGCTGGTCGCGCTGGCCGAGCTGCTGCGGGTGGCGCCCTCGACCGCGATGCGGATGGCGGACCGGCTGATCGCGGCCGGGCTGGTGGACCGTCAGACCAACCCGCACAACCGCCGCGAGACCCTGCTGACCCTCACCGACGAGGGACGCCGCATCGTGGGGAGCGTCACCTCGCGCCGCCGCCGGGAGCTGGCAGCCGTGGTGGAGCGGCTCTCCCCGGACCGGCGGGCGGCCCTGATCGAGGCGCTGACGGCGTTCAACGAGGCGGGCGGGGAGCCGCCGGTGCCGCCCACGGACATCGACGTGCCCTACCCGCTGGGCTGGGCCGACCTGGCGGCGCCGCCGCTGCCGTCAGACCAGCGCTGACCGGGAGGCGGGGGGCTGAGGGGCGTGGAGGGCCCGCAGCGCGCTGCGGTGGCTGAGCCAGCCGACCGGCACCCCCTTGTCCGCGTCCAGTACCGGCATTCCGCCCTCCACCGAGTCGGAGAGCAGATGCAGCGCCGTGGCCAGGGGCTCGTCGGGATTGACGACAGGCGTCCGCCGGGCCAGGTCGCTCACCGTCGCGGGGGCGCCGTCCGGCGCTTCGGCCAGCGCCTCGGCCACGTCCCGGCTGGTGACCACGCCCGCGTACCGCCCGGTGGGGTCCAGTACCGGGAGCGCCCCCTGGCCGGAGAGGCCCAGCACATCGGCGGCCTCGGACAGCGAGGTGTGGGTGGAGAGCGGTTCGGGCAGCGGCTCCATCACCTCGCCGACCGGCTGGCCGCCCAGCCGCGCGCCCCGCGCCGGGCCCTCCAGGTCGATGCCGCGCCGCCGCAGCTTGAGTGTGTAGATGGTGTCCCGGGACAGCAGCCGTCCGGTCGCCGTGGCCAGTGCGATCGCCAGCATCATGGGCAGGATGATCGAGTACTGGCCGGTCAGCTCGAAGAGGATGACGACGGCCGTGATCGGGGCGCGTGAGGCCCCGGCGAAGACCGCGCCCATGCCGACCAGCGCGTAGGCACCGGCGGCTCCGGCGGTGCCGGGCACCAGGTGGTGCAGCGCCGAGCCGTAGGCGGCGCCCAGCATGGCGCCCATGAACAGGCCGGGCGCGAAGACGCCGCCGGACCCGCCGATGCCTATGGTCACGCTGGTCGCCAGGATCTTGCCGACCAGCAGCACCAGCAGGAAGCCGATCGCGTACTCGCCCTCGGTGGCGTTCTCCAGCACCGGGTAGCCCACCCCGTACATCTCGGGCAGGGCGAGCAGCAGCAGGCCGAGTATCAGTCCGCCTGCCGCAGGCCGCAGCCATTCGGGGCCGCGCCACGCCCAGTCGCAGGCGTCCTCGATCAGGTACAGCACGCGCGAGAAGCCCACGCCCACGGCCCCGGCCAGTACGCCGAGCAGGGCGAAGAAGCCGTACTGGCTCAGGTGGTCGACGTGGAAGGGCGGCAGGTCCAGGAAGGCCACGTCCCCGAACGCGGCCCGGCCTATCACGCTGGCGGTGACGCTGGAGACCACAGCGGCGCCGAACGCCTCGGCGCTGAACGTCATCAGGATCAGCTCCATGGCGAAGAACACCCCGGCCAGCGGGGCGTTGAACGTCGCCGCGATACCGCCCGCGGCGCCGCACGCCACCAGCAGCCGCATCCGCCCCTCGCCCGCCCGCATCAGGCGGCCCAGCGTCGCGCCCAGGGCCGAGCCGACCTGCACGATCGGCCCCTCGCGGCCCACCGAGCCGCCCGAGCCGATGGTCAGCGCCGAGGCGAGTGTCTTGACGACGGCGACCTTCGGGCTGATCCGCCCGCCGCGCTGTGCCACGGCGAGCATCACCTCGGGCACTCCGTGCCCGCGCGCCTCCTTGGCGAAGCGCTGCACCAGGGGCCCGTACAGCAGCCCGCCCACCACAGGTGCCAGCACCACGAAGAAGGGGCCCAGCCAGGACAGGTGCGGGTGGGCGGAGCCGGGGTCGGCGGCGTAGTCCTCGTGCCCGGAGAAGAGGCGGGTGAACTGCTGGATGCACCAGCGGAAGACGATCGAGCCGACGCCCGCTCCGGCGCCGGTGATCAGGGCGAGCAGCATCAGCCCCCATGGCGCGGAACGCATCCGTGCACTCGTGCCCCTGCTGCTGACTGCCCCTGTGCCCGTCATCACTGCTCCCTTCTTACTTTTGCATTATGCAAAGCTTGTCAAGTGCACGGACAGTGAGCGTGAACAGTGTGTAGAGAGCATGAATGCGGAACGTGAGCAGGACGTCGAGTTCCTGCGGTGAGCACATGCTGTGCGCGGAGCCGGTCTTCTCGCACCTGATGCCAGGGGGCGGACGGTCGCGGCAGCGGGTGGACATGCGGCGCGGCGGGCGCGCGGAGCCGGGTGGCATGCGTATCCGGGGGTGAGCGCGCAAAGAAGGGAGCAGGCGCGCAGAGGTGAGGGTCGGCGCGCAGAAGTGAGGGCGGGCGCCTGCGGCGCCCGCCCTCGGTGCGGCGCGCTCGCCCCGGTGGGTGGCCGAGGCTTCAGGCGGCTCGCGCCGCCTGAGGGGCGCGGGCGGGCCGCGGCATGGTGGGCTGGGTGAGTTCGGCGCGCCCGAACAGCAGCGCGTAGCCGGCGGGCAGCTGGTCGATGACGCGGGCGAGCAGGTCCTCACCGGCCAGCCGGGCCACCAGGGCGAGAACGGTGCCGGTGTCCCAGCGGGTGGTGGCCGCCGTGCCGCCGGTCCGGGAGGCGAGGTCCTTCACGAACTCCCAGCCGGTGAGCTGCTCGGTCTCGGGGATCTGCGCGGTGAAGGTGCGGGCGGCCTCCGTGGGGAGGACGGCGGCGAGTTCGACGCGTTCGTCACCGGAGAGGCGCCGTCCGAGCGCTGCGAGGACGGCGTGTATGACGGCCTCGGCTCGTTCGCGGGTGGGGTAGGCGCCGTCGTATCTGACCCGTTCGACCAGCTGGTCGTACGTCATCCCTTCCGCGTCGGCGCCGGCCTGGGGCTTCATATGCGTCAGTGACACGTTTCAGTCTCCGGTTGTGGTTGGGGAACAGGCGCTCCCCCCGGGGCCGGGCCTGTCCCGAGGGCCGGTCCCGGGGGCTGTTGCTCGCGCGGAGGGCGGTGCGCAGGAGGGCGGGTGCGCGAAGGCGGACGGGAGTGCGCGTACGACGGCCGATACGTGAGGGGCCGGGCGCCCTCCGCGGGTGCCGGGCCGGCTCAGCCGCTGAGCTGCTTGTGGTCGGCCCCGCCGCGGACGGTGATCTTGCGGGCCTTGGCGCGTTCGGTGACGGGGATGCGGACGGTCAGCACGCCCGCGTCGTAGTCGGCCCTGATGTTCTCGGTGTCCAGCGTGTCGGCCAGCATCACCTGGCGGGAGAAGACGCCCAGCGGCCGTTCGGCGAGCTCCATGTGGACGTCGTCGTTCCCGGCGACCGGGCGGCGCTCGGCCTTGATGGTGAGCATGTTCCGCTCGACGTCGATGTCGATGGCCTCCGGGGAGACGCCCGGCAGGTCGAGGGCGAGCACGTAGTCGTCGCCGTCCCGGTAGGCGTCCATCGGCATCGCGGACGGCCGGGACCAGGTGCCGCCGGTGCCCAGAAACTGCTGGGCGATGCGGTCGAGCTCGCGGAAGGGGTCGGTGCGCATCAACATTACGAAACACCTCCGATGAGCCTGGGCAGTATCTGTGTCTGCCAATGCGCTGCACCTGCCATTCCTTGTACCATGTCGTCGGAACGATGACAAGCGTGGTTGTCGCCCTTTGGACGACGTCGCCGAGGGGAGGATCCCCGTGCCCACACCCGAAGACCAGCCCTTGCCGAGCGCCGAGACCGGCCCGGCGCCCGCCTCCTTTCTCGCCGCCGCCGCGGCGCTGAACCGGATACAGGAGGCGGTCCGCACCGCGCAGGCCCCGGCCGACGGTCCCCGGCACCCCGACAGCCCGGCATCCGCACCCAGCTGCGACCAAGCGCTGGCAGCGCTCCTCGCGCTGCGCCAGGTGCGCGACCAGCTCGCCGGATGGGAGACGACGCTGATCGAGACCGCCCGCACGGCAGGCGCCAGTTGGGCCGACCTGGCCGGACCGCTCGGCGTCGCCAGCCGACAGGCGGCCGAGCGCCGCTATCTGCGCGGCCGGCCCGGCACCCCGGGCGAGACAGGCGAACAGCGGGTGCGGGCCACCCGGGACCGCCGCGCTGCCGACCGCACCGTGGCGGCCTGGGCCCGGCGCAACGCCTCCGACCTGCGCCAGCTCGCCGGTCAGATCACCGCGCTGCCCGACCTGCCCGCCGAGCCGCGGGCCCATCTCGCCGGCGCGCTGGCCGACGACGACGCGGCCCGGCTCGTCGGCCCGCTGATCGGAACCCAGCGGCATCTGACCGGCAGCCACCCGGAGTTGGCCGAGCGCGTCGACACGCTCGCCTGCCACACCGGGCGGCTCCGCCAGGACACCAGTGACACCCGCCGCGGCGGCGCCTGACCACGCCGGGTCCCCGCCGTGGCTCCCGGCCGCGTCTGTGGGAGGGGGCGACGGGAGGGGGATCGACAAAAATGTGATCAAGAGGTTTGACGGCTCCGGAGCTGGTTAACAGAACCGTCAGTGCTTGGGAGAACAGGCACATCGCGGGAGACGAGCGCTCAAGCCCCCGAGGTGTGTCTCCTCTCCTGAGCCGTTCCTCTCTCGCGAGCCTGACAGCATCAGCGAGACGGGAGGAGCAGCCAGCATGTGCGCAGTCCGCTACCGCCCCCAGCGAGCCCGCCACAGCCACGACGACGCCCCCGACACCACAGCGGACTTCGAACGACTGGCCGCGCTGCCGGAGGGTCCCGAGCGGGAAGAGCTGTGCGGCCGCCTGGTCGAGGCATGGCTGCCGATGGCCCACCGGCTGGCCGCCAAGTACCGCAACCGCGGCGAAACCCTGGAAGACCTGGAGCAGGTCGCCGCACTCGGCCTGGTCAAGGCCGTGGGCCGCTACGACCCGGCGCAGGGAACCCCGTTCGTGCCCTTCGCGATCCCCACCATCACCGGGGAGATCCGCCGCCACTTCCGGGACCGCACCTGGGATGTGCATGTGCCGCGCCGGGTGCAGGAGCTCCGCAACCGGGTGCGCAGCGCCATCAGGGAGCTGAACACCGGCCTGGACGACGGCCTTCCGTCGGTGGAGCGGATCGCCGAGCACTCCGGTATGTCCGAGGAGGACGTGGCCACCGGGCTGGAGGCACTGGACAGTTTCCGGTCCCTGTCCCTGGACGCCACAGTGCCCAACTCCGACGACGGCTTCTCGCTGGCCGACACCTTCGGCGAGCCGGAGCCCGAGTACGACACGGTGGTGGCCCGCGAAGCCGTCAAGCCGTGCCTGCGCGAACTGCCCGAGCGGCAGCGGCGCGTGCTCTACCTGCGGTACTTCCGCGATATGACCCAGTCGCGCATCGGCCAGGAGCTGGGCATCTCCCAGATGCATGTCTCCCGGCTGCTGTCCAAGAGCTGCGAACGTGTCCGGCAACAGGTCGAGCGCGACCGTCGCGTCGAGCGCGGAGGCGGGCGCACCGAACGGCACCGTGCCACCGAACGGCACCGCACCGCCGGAGGCGGCCGTCGCCGCCCGGAGCGCGTCCACCCTGCCGCCGCCTGAACCCGCACGCCGACATCGTCTGGCACCACCGGCGCGGCACAGCGCTGCTCTCAGCGGCCCGCGCCGCCCCGCTTCCGGACTCCCGAAAGGAGCACGAGCATGCTGCTCGCACACCCCGCCGTCCTCCGCAACCTGGTCGAAGAGTACGACGCACTCGCCGTTCTGCACGCCGAGTACGGGTCGCCCCAGGTGCGGCAGCGGATGAACGACCTCGAGTACTCGCTCTGCGTGGCCACCGGCACCAGCGACATCGACTCGGCGCTCGTCGCGGCCCGGCACCGCCTGCCAGGGGCCCGGCCCGAGGACGACTCGCTGCTCGACCGGTCAGCCCGGCAGATGTCGGCCGCCTGACCCCGGCTTCCCTGCACATTCCCCGGCTGCTCCCTGTCCTTCTGGCCTCGCCGTGCGGGTGGCTCTCGTGGGCCGCCCGCCCGGCGAGGCCACTGTGGGCCAATTACTTCTCATTGGCTCTTTCGCGCCGGTCCAATCAGAGTCATCCTCCTGCCATCAGCGGTTCTCGCAGCAGTTGGTCGAAGAAGGGGGCGCGCGGTGAACGACAGCGGTGGCGCCACAGGATGGAGAGGAACGGGAACGGGCGGCAGCGGTGGAGACGGGGACCGGCAAGGGCGGCTGGTCGTCGGCGTGAGCGGATCGCTCGCCAGCCTCGCAGCCCTGCAGGCGGCGGCCCGCGAGGCGCGCTGCCTCGGCCGCCCGCTGCTGGCGGTACTGGCCTGGCAGCCGCCGGACGGAGAGGCGGGCCGCATGCTGCGGCCGGACCGGATCTGGGCGGAGAACTGGCGCCGGGAGGCCCGCGCGCGGCTCGACCGCGCCTTCGACGAGGCGTTCGGCGGTGACCCGCCCGGGGTCGCAGCGGTGGAGCGGCGACTGGTCCGCGACCGCCCCTGGCGCGCCCTGTGCGCGACCGCGGACCGGCCGGACGACCGCCTGGTCATCGGAGTCCGCGCCGCCCGCCGCGGCCTGTTCGCGGCCGGCGGTACGACGCGCCGCGTCCTGACGCACGCGCGGTGCCCGGTGCTTACCGTCCCGGCGCCCCGCTTCCCCGCGCTGATGCGTACCCGCCTCCGGCACGCCAGAGCGGTCGACTTCCTCTCCGGAGGCCCCGGCCAGGCGCCGGCCTGACCACGGCTCCCTGGTCGGCAGGCGGTGCCGGTCAGGCGGGCTGGGGGGCGCGGTTGGTGGCCCTCGCCACCTGCGCGACGAGCGCGGCGCAGAACGGCGCGAAGTCGTCGGGGAAGCCGCGGCTGGTGAGCAGGTTCCGGTCGATGACGACCTCCTCCTCGACCACCTCGGCACCCGCGTTGCGCAGATCCGTGCGGATGCTGGGCCAAGACGTGAGGCGGCGGCCACGGACCACATCCGCTTCCGCCAGGAGCACGGGGCCGTGGCAGATGGCCGCGACGGGTTTGTCCGCGCGCATGAACTCCCGTGCGAATCCGACCGCGTCCGGGTCCGTGCGCAGCTGGTCGGGGTTCATCGCGCCGCCGGGCAGCACCAGCGCGTCGTAGTCGTCGGCGGACGCGTCGGCGACCGTCCTGTCGACGGTCAGGGTTCCCGCCGGGTCGATGTCCATCTGGCGGGCGTTGATCTCTCCGGTGTGCAGCGAGAGCAGCTCCGTCTGGGCCCCGGCACCGTGCAACGCGCCGCGCGGCTGCTCCAGTTCGACGCGCTCGACGCCGTCGGTGGCGAGCAGAGCCACCCTCGTGCCGTGCAGTACGGCGGTCATGACGCGGCTCCCTTCAGCCCCCGGCGTTCGCCCTGTGCGCGTGCCGAGCGCGGTCCGATACGGCCCCGACCACAGCTCCCTCCCCTCAGACTCTCACGCCTGGAAAAAGTGTCAAATGGGGCGAATATCCCCTGTGGCGGTGTGCTCGGCGTCCTCCAGCCGGCTGCGCAGCGCCTCGACGAGCGGTTCCGGCGGCGGCGCGTCGGCGTACGCGGCCGCACGGGCGACGCCCTCCCCGCGCGCCCACCCCCACCAGTGCGACAGCGTGTCCTCGTCGAGCCGTTCCGCGGGGATCACCGCAGGCCAGCCCAGCGCCCGTGCCTGCGCGCTCACCTTCGCGCCGCCGGCCACCGGGTCGACGGCGATCACCGGCACGCCGGAGCGCAGCGCCAGCACCAGCCCGTGCAGCCGGTTGGTGACCACCAGATCGACCCTGGCCAGCACGGCGTCCAACTGCTCCGGGGTGCCGCACAGCCGCCAGTCGCCGGTGTCCAGCCGCGTCTCCACCTCCAGCCGCGCACAGTCCCGCGCACCAAGCCAGGCGGTGACGCGGCGCACCGTCTCCTCGTGCCGCCGGTGGCCCGCGTACTCGTGCTGGCCCGTCGTCAGGACCGTCGCCACCACGGGCGGCAGCCGGTCCGCTCGCGGCCGGATGCCCGCCGAGAGGTCGGGCGACGGCTTGAGCGAGGGCCCGTCCCGCGCGATCACCTCGTGGAACCCCCGTACCGCCGTCTCCTCCGGATCGACGACGGAGACGCCGACGGCGATGCGCCGGCAGTGCGCGAAACGCTCGTGCAGCGCAACCGTCTGCGGGCCGCTGCACGGGCCGCAGACGAACAGCAGCAGGCCGTAGTCAGCGGGCCGCACCGTCTCCAGCGACAGCTCACCGGGCCGGAACCCCGGGCTCCAGGCGATGTCGTAGGCCAGTCCGGCCTCCCGCACCACCCGCTCGACCCGCTGCAGCGCCAGCACGTCGCCCGCGGTGGCCTCACCCTCCAGAAAGCTGAACCACCCGGTGAGCAGGGCCCGCCGACCGCTCACGGAGCCCCCTGACGGGGCGCGGCCGGCACCAGGGAGACCGCTCCGCGCACGGACGGCGGCACCTCGCCCAGCAGCGCTGCGCAGGCATCCACCACATCCTGCGGGCTGAGCCGGAGCAGCCGGGGATCGGGCCGCGTGCCGTGCGGGTCCCCTGGGCGCACCCCGTCACCGGGCAGCGGGCGCCACAGGGGACGGTGCCGCGGCTGGGCAGGCGGCCCCCACAAGGCGGGGGAGACGGGGCCGAACAGGACGACGGAAGGAGCGGCCAGGGCCGAGGCCAGATGCGCCACCCCCGTGTCACCGACGACCACCAGGCGAGCGCCGGCCACCAGCGCCGCCAGCGTGCTGAACGGCAGCCCAGACGGTCCGCCCAGCACCTGCGCGGGCGGCAGACCGGCGGCTTCGGCGACGCCGTGGGCCAGCTTCCGTTCGCCGGGCCCGCAGGTGACCACCACTTCCTCCCCGCGCGCCCGCAACTGCCGGGCGACGGCGGCGAAGCGCTCGGGCGGCCAGCGCCGCGAGGCCGCGTCGGCGCCCGGGTGCAGTACCACGGCCCCGGGCGCGGGAGAGGCCGCAGCGGGCCGTGGCAGCAGCAGGTCCTCCGCGTCGGCGGGGATGCCGTACCAGGTCAGCAGGCGGCACCAGCGCGCCCGTTCGTGCTCGTCGGCCCGCCGGCGGGGCGCCGAACCGTCCGCGTAGGCCAGCAGCCGCCCGGGCGCGAGCCGCGCCAGCACCGCGCGGCTCTGCGGCCCGTTGCCGTGCAGGTCGACGGCGAGGCGGGGCGGCGCCCACGGCCACTCCAGCCGGTCCGGGACCTCGCGGTGCGCCGCTCCGGCGGGCAGCAGCACATCGACCGCGTCGAGCTCCCGCACCGCGTCGGCCAGCCACCCCGGCGCGGCCAGCACCAGTTCATGGCCCGGCAGCGCACGCCGCAGCGCACGCAGCGCCGGTACGGCCGTCAGCAGGTCGCCGAGGCCCAGGGCGCGCAGCACCAGGGCGCGCGGCCGCTCCCTTCCGGCGTCCGGCCGCGGGCTCACGGCGACTGCTCCAGACCGGACGCCGCCGTGCCGTGCTGCCCCGCGGCGCGGCGGGCCAGCGCCGTCGTGGAGCGGCCGTCCAGATAGGGCAGGAGCAGCACCCGGCCGCCCCACTCCTCCAGCGTCGCGGCCTCCGGGAGCCGCTCGGTTCCGTAGTCGCCGCCCTTGACCCACACATGCGGGCGCAGCTCCCGCAGCAGGCGCTCAGGCGTGTTCTCGTCGAAGACGGCGATCGCGTCCACGCAGTCGAGCCCGGCCAGCACCGAGACGCGGTCGGCCTCGGGGGTGATGGGGCGCCCCTCGCCCTTGAGGCGGCGTACGGACGAGTCCGAGTTGAGGCACACGATGAGGCAGTCGCCGGTGCGGCGCGCGTTCTGCAGCATGCCGACGTGACCGGCGTGCAGCAGGTCGAAACAGCCGCCGGTGGCCACCACCGTGCCGCCGCGTGCCCGTACGGAGGCCGCCAGGGCGCGCGCGTCGTCCGTCCTGGTCACCTGCGGCACCGTCGGCGGGGAGCTGGGCACCCCGCCCCACAGCGCCGGGTTGCGCACCCCTCCGGCGGCCACGAAGGCGCCGGACTGGCGCACCGCCTCATGGGTGGCCTCCTCCGGCAGGGCGCCGTCGGCCAGCGCCCGCGCCGCGGTCGCCGCGAAGCAGTCACCGGCGCCGCAGGGGTCGCCCTCGGTCTCCTGGGACGGCGGGAAGTACAGCGGCGCCTCGTCCCCGGGCCGGGCCAGCACCGCGCCGCGCCGGCCCAGCGTCACCGCGACGGCGGCGCTGCGCCACTCGGCGGCGAGCGCCGCACCGCGCCTGCCGTGCCCGTGCAGCCCGTCGCTGTCCCCGCCCGTCTCCGGGTGCTCCTCGGAGCACAGCGCCATGGCCTCGGCCGCGCTCGGGGTGACCAGGCGGACCCCCGGCACGGGCGGTTCGCCGCGCGGGTGCGGGTCCCACACCACCTGGGTGTGGCCCGCCAGCACGGCGAGTTCGGCACGCAGCCGCGCCGCGACGCCGCGCCCGTAGTCGGAGACCAGCACCGTGTGCGCCCCGGCGAGCGCGGCGCGCACCTCGTCGGTGACCGGCCCGACGGTGCCGCCGCCCCGGTCCACCCGCAGCAGCGGCCGCCCTTCGGCGCACAGTCGCGTCTTGACGGGCACACTGCCGCGCAGCGGCAGCTCCAGCAGCCGCACCCGTGAGGAGAGCAGGTCGCGGACGGTCTGATCGGACCTGCTCCGGCCCAGCGCGGTCACCAGGACGATCTCCGGGTGCTCTGCGGCGTCCCGGGGGAAGGTCCCGGCGAGCGTCGCCGCGAGCCCGGCCCCGCCGGGCCGGTTGTGCTCCTCGGACACGTCCAGCACCGGTGCGGGCGCGTCCGGAGCCAGCCGGCTGGCCTGGCCCTCGACATCGGTGTCCAACAACGTGTCACCGACGACGACGAGCGGGCGGTTGCGAGGCATTGGTGCGTCCTTTGTTCCATCGCTTCGGGGAGGGGTGCCTTCTTACGGGGCCTCGACAGCTGAAAGCAGGCCCTCGGCCGGCCCCTGCGCCGCGTCGAACGCCTCGCACAGCAAGTGCACGGCAACCAAGTGCACCTCCTGCACGGTCGCCGTCGAAGCGGCGGCCACGCACAGCGCCGCGTCGGACGCGGCCGCCAGCGGATTGGGTACCGGCCCGGTCAGCGCCCACACCTCCAGGCCCGCCTCGCGGCCCGCCATCGCGGCGTTCACCAAGTTCTCGCTCCGCCCCGAGGTGGACAGCAGCATCAGCACGTCCCCCCGGCGTCCGTGCGCGGTGACCTGACGCGCGTACAGGTCGGCGAAGCCGTAGTCGTTGCCGATGGCGGTCACAGCGGACGTGTCGGCGTGCAGGGCGATGGCGGAGTACGGCCTGCGCTCGCCCTGGTAGCGGCCCACCAGTTCGGCCGTCAGATGCTGGGCCTGGGCCGCGCTGCCGCCGTTGCCGGCGGCCAGCAGCCGACCGCCGGCGCGCAGTGTCTCGGCAAGCCGCTCACCCCAGGCGGTGACCTGCGCGGTGTGCTGTTCGCGGAAGGCGGCCACGGCCTTTTCGAGCGCCTGGCAGTGGGCGTGTGCGGGGTCGGCAGAGAGCATCTCGGACTCCTCAGTGGACGGCCGGTGTCACCGGCACGGCGGTCGGCTGTGCGGCGGCCCGCGCCGCCCGCGCTTCCAGTACGCGGCGGTAGACGTCCTCGGTCTGCGCCACCACGCGCGCCCAGCTGTAGCGGGAGAGCACCCGTCGCCGCCCGGCGGCGCCGTAGGCCCGGCCGCGTGCGGGCATCGCCAGCAGCGTCCGTACGGCGTGCGCCAGCGCCTCCGGGTCGCGGGGCGGCACCAGCAGCCCGGTGGAGCGGTGGGAGACGGTGTCGCACTGGCCGCCGACGGCGGTGGCCACCACGGGCGTTCCGCAGCTCATCGCCTCCAGGGGGACGATGCCGAACGGCTCGTAGTCGGCGGGGCACAGCACGGCGTCCGCCGCGCGCATCAGCCGCGGCACCTCGTCGCGGCTCAGCCCGCCGGTCAGGTGCACCCGGTCGGCGACGCCGAGCTCGTGGGCGAGCCTGCGCAGCCGTACCGCCTCCGGGTCGTGGTCCAGCCCGGCGCCTGCCGGGCCGCCCGCGACGACCAGTTCGGCCTCGGGTATCCGGCTGAGCGCCTCGATGGACAGCGCGGCGCCCTTGCGGGGCACCAGCCGGCCGATGTGCGCCAGCAGCGGGCGGTGCCCGGGGCGTTGCCACTGCGGCCCTGTCGGGGTGAACACCTCCGGGTCGACGCCGCAGGGGACGACGGAGACGTGGTCGGCGCCCACCCGCATCGCGGCCAGCTCGGTGACCTCGTCCCGGCAGGTGGCGATGATCCGGTCGCAGGACGTGCCGATCGCCGTCTCGCAGGGGATGCGCTCGCCGGGGCTGGTGTCCGCAGCGCCCTGGTGCCGCTTCTTGACGGTGCCCAGCGCGTGGTACGTGTGCACGAACGGCAGCGCCCTGTCCTGCGCGGCCTGCAGGGTGGCCAGGCCCGACATCCAGAAGTGCGAGTGCACCAGGTCGGGCCGCTCAGCGGCCCACTGGGTCGACAGGAAGGTGCCGAACAGTCCCATGCAGGGCAGCAGTTCATCCTTCGGTACCGGGCGTGCCGGGCCGGCCGGTACATGGTGGACGTCCACGCCGTGCCGCAGCGGCAGCCGTTCGGGCAGGTCGGGGGAGTCGCGTCGGGTGTAGACGGTCACCCGGTGCCCCTGCTCGGCCAGCGTCTCGGCCAGCCGTGCCACATGTACGTTCTGGCCGCCCGCGTCGGCGCCGCCCAGCGCAGCCAGCGGACTGGCGTGCTCGGAGACGAGCGCGATGCGCAACTGCTCCTTCTTCCGGGCCGTCATCTGCGGGTCACCTCCTCCAGAAGCTGCTCCCAGCGGTGCAGGAACGGTTTGAGCCCGTAGCGGCTCAGCGCGGCGCGCCGGGCGCGGGCGCCGTCCTCGGCGGCGGCCTGCGGTTCGTGGACGTATCGGCGTGCCGCCTCGGCCAGCACCTCGGCGCGGGTGGAGAGCACCCCGGCGCCCTCCGGGACGGCCTCGACGGCCTCCGTGGTGGCCAGGGCGACCACCGGCATGCCCAGATGCATGGCCTCCAGCAGCGACAGACCCAGCGACGTCCACCGCACCGGGTGCAGATAGCAGCGCCGCAGCGCCAGCGCCGAGTGCAGCTGCTCCTGCGGCAGATCCTGGGCGCGGCAGCGCTCCCGGGGCAGCCCCAGGTGCTCGGCGAGCTGGGCGGTACGCATCCCGAAGACATCCAGCGGTGCGGCCTCGCTCAGTGCGGGCAGCAGATCGGTTCCGACGTACCGGCCGCGCCGTACCGGGTCGTTGACGATGACTGCCGCGCGGGCCAGCTCACCGGTCCACCGGTGTCCTGGGTCGACGATGCCGTGCTCGATGACGGTGGTGCGGGTGGAGCCGTTGTCCCAGAACAGCCGGTTGAAGTGGGTGACGTGGACCAGCGTCAGATCGCGGCGGTCGGCGCAGGGGTGGCGGGTGTTCGGCACCTCGCCGTCGGGCGCGTTGTGCTCCAGATAGACGGCCGGGATGTCGCGGCCCGGTCGGCGCCCGCCCAGCCAGCGTGCCGCCAGCTCCTCCTCGTGCGGGCGCTGGAGGACGACGACGTCCACCTCGGTCCCGGCCAGCTGCTCGGGGCTCAACTCCTGTACCGAATCCGGCCAGGCGAAGGTCTCCGCGCGGCCGAGACCGTCCGGGCCGCGGTCCGGCAGCACCGGTACCAGATAGGTGTGCGGGCCCTGGACGAACGCCGTCGTCCAGGAGCCGTGCACGTGCCACAGCAGAATCCTCATGCGGGGGCCTCCAGAGCCGTCCGGTCGGTGGTGGTCCGGTCGGTGGTCGTCCGGTCCGCCGGGGAGGCGGGCGGCAGCCGGTCGAGCGCCGTCAGCACCTCGTCGTCGGCCACCGCGTCCAGGCACGGGTGGCCCGGCACCGGGCAGCGCACGTCGCGGGTGCCGGCGCACGGCGCGCTCTGATCGCCCAGCAGCACATGCGGCACCCCGAACGGCGCCCACCGCTCCGCGGGTACGACGGGCGAGAACAGGCACACCACCGGGGTGCCGACGGCGGCCGCCAGATGGGAGGGCCCGGTGTTGCCGACGACGGCGGCGCGGGCGCCCGCGAGGACGCCCGCCAACTCGTGCAGCCCGGTGCGGCCGCCCAGATCCAGGGCATGCTCCCCGGCGACGGCGGCCGTCAGCTCCTTCTCCGAGGCGCCGCCGGTGACCACCACCCGGTGCCCGGCCCCGGCGAGCGCCGCCACCGCGCGCGCCGCCCGTTCGCGGCTCCAGGCCCGTGCCGGTGCCGAGGCCCCGGGGTGGACGACCACATACGGGTCCGTCCCGGTCAGCGGCCCGGTGTCGGGCGGCGGGTGGATCGCCGGGCCCCCGTGGTCGCCGTCGGGCAGTGCGAACCCGGCGGCGGCCGCCAGGTCCATGGCCGCCTCCGCCTCGTGCCGTCCTGCCGCCCGCCGGTGCCGCAGCTCCAGCAGCGAGCCGGGGTAGTCCTCGCTGTCCGCCCCCACCCACGCCACTCCGGCCAGCTTCAGCAGCAGCGCCATCGGCAGCGGGCTCTGGTGGTAGGAGGTGAGCACCAGTGCGCGGTCGAAGCGGCGCCGCGCCAGGGCTTCGATGAGCGCGGCGGTCTCGGCGCGGTCCACGGCGGCGGGCTCCCGGCCCACCCAGGGCGCGTCGAAGGTGAGGACTTCGTCCACCCCGGGCAGCAGCCGCGCCGCGCCCTCGCCCAGCGGTCCGGCCAGCAGTGTCACGCGCCGTGAGCCGGCCGCCGCCATCCGGACGGCGGGCCCGGCCAGCAGCACGTCACCGACGCTGTCGAGCCGTACGACGAGCGTGTGCGGGCCGCGCGGATCGTGCGGATCGCGCGGGCCGGTGCGCGGGTGCGGGTTCGGGTCGGTCATGTCCGGCCTCCCGGCCGGGTGGGGATACCGACCAGCGCGCGGACGGCGGCTGCCAGGTGCGCGGCGGTGCGGGGTGCCGCGCGGGTCTCCGCCGCGCGGGTGGCGGGGTTGGGCACCAGGACGCCGGTGGCCCCGGCCCGGTGCGCTGCGCCCAGGTCGGCGGCGATGTCCCCGACCACGGCCGTCTCCGGCGGGCGCACCCCCAGCACCCGGCAGGCGGCCAGCACCAGCCCGGGCTGCGGCTTGCGGCATCCGCAGCCGTCCTGCGGCAGGTGCGGGCACACGGCGGTCACCGCGATCGGGCCCACCAGGGCCTCCATCCGCGCGTGCAGGGCGTCGAGCTGTGCCAGTGCGACGATGCCGCGCCCGACGTCGGGCTGGTTGCTCACCACACCCGCCGGCACCCCGGCGGCGCGCAGTGTCGCCAGCGCCTCCCGTGCGGAGGGCCGCGGCCGGATCCGCCCCGGGTCGGTGTTGTGCGGTACGTCCTCGACGAGGGTGCCGTCCCGGTCGAAGAGGACCGCGCGGGGCCGCCCGCATCCCGGCACCGCGGCGCCGGGGGTCGCGCTGGTGTGGGGGATCCGCACCAGTGGCTCATGGGGTCCGTCCTGGTACCACGTGGCGGTCGCCGACCGCAGCACCACCGCGGCCGGGCGCGCGCTGCGCGCCCCGGGCGAGGGCGCAGACTCCACGGATGCCTGGCTGTTCATGCCCGCACCTCCCGGCTGCCGGTGCTGTACGACTGCTGCGTGGGGCGCGCGCCGTAGGAGCCGGGTGCGCCGCGCGTGCGCGGAGCGCTCCGGATGTTCGGCGCGCCCTCCTCGGGTACGGGCCGCAGCCGGCCGCGGGCCCAGTGGAAGGTGGCGGCGGGCGGGATCAGCGGGCTGGTCAGCAGCATGGTCAGGCTCTCGTCCAGGGTGCGCGGCCCCGGGCGCAGCCGGGCGCGAAGGAACTCGCCGGTTCCCAGCAGCCACAGCCCGCCCAGTGCGGCGGCCGTACGGCGGTGCCCGGCGGCCAGCCCGGCGAGCGCCGCGCCGGCGGCCGCCGTGACCGCCGCATGGCGCGGCAGCCGGCCGCGGTCGGCTCCGGCTCGCCGCCACCAGCCGGGGCCGTGGAGACGGTTCATCAGCACGTCGTCGGCGTTGCCCCGCTGGGCGCGCACCGAGACCCAGCGGTCGGCCGGGCGTACCGGGTGCACGGTGTGGCGCTCGCCCTCCGCCAGCCGCCACCCGGCGTCCAGCAGCCGCAGCGCCAGATCGGCGTCCTCGCGGAAGGCGCGGCGGAAGCGTTCGTCGAATCCGCCGACGGCCTCCAGCGCCGCCCGCCGGTAGGCCATGTCGGCGGTGATCCAGCGCGCTTCGGCCAGTCCCGCCGTGTTGCGCTCCCAGTCGGTCGGTGCCCGGTGCTCGGGCAGGGGCACGGTGATGCGGCCCTGGCTGCCCGCCGCGTCCTGCCCGGCGGCCGTCAGGTCGGCGACCAGCCGCTGTGTCCACCGCTCGCCCGGCAGCACGTCGTCGTCCAGGAAGGCGATCCACTCCTCCTCGACCGCCCGCCAGCCCACGTTCCGTGCGGCGGCGGGCCCGGCGGCCGCGCCCGGCACCACCTCGACGAGCGGGGCCAGCTCCTCGGGCACCTCCACCGGGAGCGGGCCGCACTCGCGGGCGGGGCGGTCGTCCACCAGGACGATCCGGCTCGGCCGCGGCCGGCCCGCCTCGGCCAGCGCCCGCAGCGTCCCGGCCAGCGAGGGCCTGCCCAGGGTGGGGACGACGACGGCGAACTGCGGCGTCGAGCCGGGGTGCCGGGCGCTCACGTGGGCTCCCCTCGCACGGCGTCCCGTCCTTCGGGGGGCGGGGTCCTCTCGGGGCGTTTGATGGCGAACTCTTCCGGCTGCTGGAAGAAGCCGGCCCGCCGTACCACGTACGGGCCGATCGCGAGCAGGTCGACGGGGGAGGAGCCGAAGCACTCCAGCGCGTCGCGCGGATCGTCCACCATCGGCCGTCCCGCCGTGTTCAGGCTGGTGTTGACGACGACCGGCAGCCCGGTGCGCCGCTCGAACGCCGCCAGCATCCGGGCGACCAGCGGCTCGCGTTCGCGGTCGACGGTCTGGATGCGCGCCGTGCCGTCGGTGTGCACCACGGCGGGGATGCGCTCCAGCCAGGCGGGCCGCACGTCGTGGACGAAGAGCATGTACGGGCTCGGCAGCGGTCCCTCGAAGATCTCCGGTGCGCGCTCGGCGAGGACCATCGGCGCCACCGGACGGAACTGCTCACGGCCCTTCACATCGTTGAGGCGCTCCAGGTTGGCGGCCCGTCCGGGGTGGGCCAGCAGCGAGCGGTGGCCCAGGGCGCGCGGCCCGTACTCCGAGCGCCCCTGGAACCAGGCGACGATCGCGTCGTCGGCGAGCGCCTGCGCCACCGTCTCGGCCACGTCGTCGGGCCGCTCGATGGGCACCCCGGCCGTGGTGAGCCACTCGCGCAACTCGGCGTCGTCCCACTGCCGCCCCAGATCGGCGCCGGACATCGGCTCGGTCGCGTCCCCGCCCCGGGAGGCCAGCGCCAGCGCGCCGCCCAGCGCCGTACCGGCGTCCCCGGCAGCGGGCTGCACCCATACGCGGGCGAAGGGCCCCTCCGCGGCGAGCCGGGAGTTGGCCACACAGTTGAGTGCCACGCCGCCCGCCATGGTGAGCAGCTCGTCGTGCGTTTGGCCGTGCAGCCACCGGACCATGTCCAGCAGCGTGTCCTCCAGGCACCGCTGGGCGCTGGCCGCCAGATCGGCGTGCTCCTGCGACCAGCCCCGGCCGGGCCGGGCCGCCGGTGCGAAGCTCTCCCAGGGCACGTCCTTGGCGACGAAGCCGCCGTCCCCGGTGGAGTGCACATACCTGGCCAGCTCGGCTGCCATCCGAGGGCGCCCGTAGGAGGCCAGTGCCATCACCTTGTACTCGTCGCTGGAGCGCAGGAACCCCAGGTGCTCGGTCAGCTCCTCGTAGACGAGGCCCAGCGAGTGCGGCAACTGCTGGCTGTGCAGCGGCTCGACGGCGGTGCCGCGGCGCCGCGCCGCCAGATGGGACGTCGACTCCCCGCGCCCGTCCACCACCAGCACCGAGGACCGCTCCGCCTGCGGCGCGGCGAACGCGCCGGAGGCCGCGTGCGCCATGTGGTGCGGGACGAACTGCACCTTCTCGTGCTCCAGCCCCGGCAGCGCGTCACACAGGAAGGACGGCGCCTCGCGTGCGTAGGTCAGCCGCAGCGGGTCCCACGGGTCGTCCAGGCCCATGTCGACGGCGGGCTTGGCCAGGTCCGGGTCGAAGGAGTAGGCGACCGCGTCCAGGTCCTGCGGCCGCAGCCCCGCCTCGGCCAGACACCACGCCGCGGACTTGTACGGAAGCTCCCAGGCGGCGAACGGCACCGGCCGCTTGCCGTGCTTACGGCGCGAGAACCGTTCCTCCTCCGCCGCGGCGACCGTGTGTCCGTCGATGACGAGCGCCGCCGCCGGGTCGTGGAAGAGGGCGTTGATACCGAGAACGCGCATGGTCTGCCTTTCGCCGGGAGGAGCCGGAGCGGGACGGGGCGGGCGGGGGAGGGCGCGGGTCAGTCGCCGGTGCGCGGGTGGGCGCGGAACCAGCGGATCGTCCTCTCCAGCCCGTCGCGGGCCGTCACGCGGGGCTCCCACTGGAGCTTTCCGCGGGCCAGCGTGATGTCGGGGCAGCGCACGGCCGGGTCGTCGCTGGGCCGTTCGATGAAGCGCACACCGGAGGGGGAGCCGGTCAGCTCGATGACCAGCTCCGCCAGTTCCTGCATGGTGATCTCGTCCGGGTTGCCGATGTTGACGGGCCCCAGCAGCTCGGAGCCGGCCATGGCCAGGACGCCGCGCACCGTGTCGTCGACGTAGGCCAGGGAGCGGGTCTGCCGCCCGTCGCCCGTCACGGTGAGCTCCTCACCGGCCAGCGCCTGCCGTACGAAGGTGGGGACGGCCCGCCCGTCGTAGCCGCGCATCCGGGGGCCGTAGGTGTTGAAGAGGCGGACGATGCCCACGTTGCTGCCATGGGTGCGCGCCTCGGCCGCCGTCAGCGCCTCGCCGAACCGCTTGGCCTCGTCGTACACGCTGCGCGGCCCCACCGGGTTCACATGCCCCCAGTACCGCTCGCTCTGCGGGTGCTCCTGCGGGTCCCCGTACGCCTCCGAGGTCGAGGCGTGCACAAAGCGCGCCCCGTGCCTGCGGGCCAGCGCCAAGGCGTTCCGGGTGCCGGAACTCCCCGTCTCCAGCGTGTGCAGGGGCATGCGCAGATAGTCGGCGGGAGAGGCCGGGGAGGCGAAATTCAGCACGAGATCCGGCGGGGTGGGAGAGAGGGAGTCCACCTCGAACGGGTGGCTGATATCGGATTCCAGCAGCCTGAATCCCGGCTGTCCTGTCAGATGCTCCACATTTTCCCGGCGACCGGTGCAGAAGTCGTCCACACAGGTGACCGCACAGCCGCTCTCCAGCAGCGCGGCGCACAAATGCGAGCCGAGAAAGCCCGCGCCGCCGGTCACAACGGCATGCCGGAACTGCGGTATGGCAGCGGTGGGTGAATCCATGAACCCTCCTACGGTCACGGTCACCGTGCTCTTCGGGCACAGACGTTCCCGGGGAACTGGGGGTCCTTCTCGGGGGTTTCCCGGGGAGACGGAGCGGGGTCGGAGTTGGAGCGCCGTCTCCTTCTCCGGTGCTCCTCGTTCGCTCTCTCAGCGTGCGGGGGGCCCTGCAGAGTCGCAACCGAGGAGCTGTCGAGCGCTGCGGACCGTGGTCGAGTGCCTGACCGGTCCAATTCGCATACGAAGCCGTCACTTGTTGTCATTGACCGCTGTACAGGGCGGTCAATTATTGACGCACCGTGACCAGCCGCCGGGCTCGGCTCCGCCCTGTGAGCAAGGCAACGCGGGCCTTTTCATCCCAGCTCAGCCCGGGTGGAAACGGGCTGTTCCGCGGATGCGGACCGCACTGGCCGACGGGCCGGCGTAAGCGGTCTGTGAATATGGCTGAGGGCCGCAGGCGCCGAGCCTTTCCGCCTGTTCCCCGCCTTCTCGTTCTCCGCTCTCCTGCCCCCGCCCCCTGCCTTCCTGCGCGGATTCCCCATGCCTTTTCTTCACTCGATTGCCACTCGCTGGGCCGAGCGTTTCCGACGCCGGTCCGCTGAGCCTGCGGGCTCCGCGGGCTCAGCGCCCTCGGGCCGCTCCGACCGCTCCGGCCGATCCGAGCGCAGCCCGTGGCGTTCCCTGCGCTACCCCAGCATGCGCTGGTGGTCGGCGGCCAACCTCGTCTCCAACGTCGGCACCTGGATGCAGCTGACGGTGCAGAACCTGCTGGTGCTCCAGCTCACCGGGTCCGCCGCCACCACCGGTCTCTCGCTGGCCGTGCAGGCGGCCCCCGGCCTGTTGCTCAGCCTGGTCGGCGGCAGCCTCGTCGACTCCTGGCCGCGCAAGTTGACCGCCTCGGTCAGCCAGGCGCTGCTCGGCCTGGTCGCCTTCAGCACCGCCGCTTTCGTCGCCTTCGGCATGCTGACCGTGCCGCTGCTGATGGTGCTCGCGGCCGTCACGGGCTCCATCGCCACGGTGGACAACCCCGCCTGCTCGCTGCTCGGCAACGACCTGGTCAAGCGCAAGGACGTGCCGTCGGCCATCGCCCTGGGCTCGGTGGTGCACAGCGCCGGAAGGCTGCTGGGCACGGCCGCGGCCGGTGCCACCGTGGCCTGGTTCGGCATGGCGTCCGCCTATGTCGTCAACGGGCTGTCGTTCCTCGCGGTCGCCGCGGTGATCCCGTTCCTGAAGCTGGTGCCCAAGGAGGAGCGCGAGCCGCAGACGGCGCGGGAGCGTTCCGCTCCCGCCCGGGCCGCCGCCTCCGCTTCCGGCTCCGCCTCCGCCTCCGTCGGGAGCAAGCGCGCCCCGGGACGGGGCGGCAGCCGCGAGGGCCTGGTCTACTTCGTCCGCAACCCGCGCCTGGTCGCCCTTGCCTCCATCACCGGGATCTCCGCGATCTTCGGCCGTAACTACCAGCTGACCCTGGCCGTCCTGGTGACCGGCCCGCTGGCGGCCGGAGCCGGCTCGTTCTCCACCGTCTCCACCGTCCTGGCGGTCGGCGGCATGGTCGGCGCCGTGATCGCCGGCTGTCTGCGCAAGCCCTCCGTGCGGCATGTGGCGCTGCTGGCCGCCGCCGGCGCGCTGCTGCAGGCGGTGGCGGGCCTCTCCCCGTCGCTGGTCTTCCTGATCCTGCTGGTGGCGCCCATGGCCGTCGTGGAGTCGGTCTCCGACACCGCGGGCACCACCGTGCTGCAGACCGAGCCGCCGAGCCATCTGCGTGGCCGGGTGCTCGGCGTGTGGCGCAGCGCCAGCACCGGCTGGGGCCTGATCGGCCCGCCTCTGCTCGGCCTCCTGATGGAGACCGCGGGCGCCCGGGGCGGACTGGTCGTGGGCGGTCTGGCCATCGTCGTGGTCACCGCCGCCGCGCAGCTGGCGCAGCAGCGCCCGGTCCGCATGCCGCGCCTGCGGCCGGCGAACGGCACGGCGTACGGCGCGGCGAACCGCGCGGCGTACGGCACGGCGACGGAGCCTGCGGGTGCTGTGGCCGCGCAGGCGGAGCCGGTTGGCGCCGTGGCCGCGCGGACCGAGCCTGCCGGTGGCCCTTCCCTGGAGAAGCTGCACGTCGTGCCCGCCCCGCGTACGGCGCCGACCGCTGCTGTGGCCGCGCCCGAACCGGAACCCGCGACCGTCTGAGAGCCGACGACGGCCCCGCTGCGTGCCGGGGCTTGCGTTGCGGGCCATACGGGGGCCTTCCACCATGAAGTGAGCAAGACAGACAAAGGGGTATTCAGCCTCATGCGGCACACCGGATCGGAGGATGCCATGAGCGAGATGAACCCCATCGAGGTCCAGCGGGCCCTCAAGGGAGCCTCCTACCCGACCGACCGCAAGACCCTCACCGACCTCGCCAAGAAGAACAAGGCGAGTGACAAGGTCGTCGACAAGATCGCCCACCTCAAGAGCGACCGCATCGAAGGCCCCGACCAGGTCGAGAAGGAGATGTTCCGGGGCTGACCCGAGGGCCCGGGGGGCTGGCCCGTGAGCCGCGCGGCGGGGCGCGCAGGTGGGTGCGCGGGGCAGCGTTCACGGCGGGGCGCCCAGGGCGGACGGCGAAGACAGGCGCGGCAGACCAGCGCACAGGCGTGGAAGACGAGGCGCGATGGACCCGGCTCCGACCAGCAGCAGCGCACCGCGCAGTGTGTCCGACGCCGAACCGGGCCTGTACGACCGGCTCGGCGTCGTCATCGCCACCCGCGACAGGCGTGACACCCTCGCCCGCACCCTCGACAAGCTGCTGGCCCTCCCGGAGCGGCCCCGCATCCTGGTGGTCGACAACGCCTCCACCGACGGAACGCCGGACATGGTGACGCGCTGCTTTCCGGCGGTGCAGCTGCTGCGGCTGCCCGTCAACCGCGGAGCGCTGGCCCGCAACGACGGCGTCCGCGCCCTGCACACCCCCTACATCGCCTTCAGCGACGACGACTCCTGGTGGGAGCCCGGCGCTCTGCGCAAGGCGGTAGACCTCCTCGCGGCCCACCCCCGCACGGGACTGCTGGCCGCGGGCATCACCGTCGGTCCCGAGGGCCGCCCCGACCCCCTCAACGCCGCACTGGCGACCTCCCCGCTGGGCGAGGGCGCCCCGCCGCGCAGCCGCAGGGTCCTCGGCTTCCTCGGCTGCGCCGCCGTGGCCCGCAGGCAGGCATACCTGGACGTCGGCGGCTACCACCCGCTGCTGTTCTTCGGAGCCGAGGAGACCTTGCTCGCCTACGACCTGACGGCGGCGGGCTGGGAGGTCGTCCACCACCCCGATGTCGTCGCCCGGCACTCCCCGGCGCACGCCCCCACGCACGCCCACACGCACGGCCCCTCGCACTCCCCGGCCGGTGGCCCGGACGGGACACCGGCCGACGCGCCCAGGCCGGGCCGCCGGGCGCTGATCCGCCGCAACGAACTGCTCATCGCCTGGCTGCGCCGGCCGCTGCCGGTGGCGCTGTCCCGGACGGCGGCCCTGTGCGCGGCTGCGCTGCGGGACGAGCAGGCCCGCAGCGCAGCGCGTGGCCTGCTGCCCCGCCTCCCGGCAGCGCTCCGCCTCCGCCGTCCGCTGCCGCGCGCGGTGGAGGAGGCAGCCCGCCGGGTGGAGGCAGCTGTGGAGGAGGCCGTCCCCCAGGCGGAGGGACCAGCGGAGGGAACAGCGCAGGGACCAGCGGCATGACGGAGGCGCACGGGCACCCCGCCGAGGCCGCCACCCGCGACCAGGCCGACGGCAGCCGGGCCGGACATGGCCCGGACCCGCGCGTCACGGTCGTCGTCATCACCCGCGACCGCAAGGACGAACTGCTGCGCACGCTCGACCTGCTGGCGGATCTGCCCGAGCGGCCGCGGGTCATCGTCGTCGACAACGCCTCGACCGACGGCACCGCGGCCGCCGTACGGGCCGCGCACCCGCAGGTGAAGCTGCTGTGCCCGGGCCGCAACACGGGCGCGGTGGGCCGCAATCTCGCCGTGCGCCAGGTCACCACCCCGTATGTGGCCTTCTGCGACGACGACTCCTGGTGGGAGCCCGGCTCGCTGCGGGGCGCCGCTGACCGGCTGGACGTACACCCGAGGCTGGCCGGCGTGGTCGCGCGGATCGTCGTCGAGCCGCACGGCACGGAGGACCCGGTGGTGGCGGAGCTGCGCGACTCCCCGGTGGAGGGGCCCGACTGGCTGCCCGGCCCCGCGCTGGGCTCGTTCCTGGCCGCCGCCACCTGTCTGCGGGTCTCCGCCTTCCGTGCGGTGGGCGGCTTCGAGCCGAGGCTGTGGCTCGGCGGCGAGGAGGAACTGCTCGCCACCGACCTGGCCGTCCAGGGCTGGTGGCTGGCCTTCGCCGAGGAGTTGACCGTCCACCACGCACCCTCCCGGGTACGGGACGCCACGGCCAGGCGGACCGACGGGCTGCGCAACACCCTCTGGTACACCTGGCTGCGCCGCCCGCTCCCGGCCGCGCTGCGCCGTACCTGGTATCTGGCCCGTACGGTGCCCCGCGACGCGGCCAGCGCCCGCGCCTTCACCAGGGCGGCCGCGGCCTTCCCCTGGGTCCTGGCCCACCGCCGTCCCGTCCCGCCTGCCGTCGAGGCGCGGCTGGCCACCCTGGAGAGGGCCCAACGCCGCTCGACGGCCCGCCAGTACGTGGGTTGATGACGGCACCCCACCAACTGTCCGAGTGGACGATGCGTCTAAATTTGGTCTCTCCGTAAAGTGGCGGACGGCCGAGCCGAGGAGAACCACCGTGGACGCTTCACCCCGCACCGAGCTGCGAGAACTGCACGACCCGCGCTCGGCGCGCCGCTACCCGCTCGACCCGCTGCGCTGGCGCGGTGCCGACGGAAGCCCGCTGCTCGTCTCGCCGACGCCGCCCGCACAGGTACCGGCCCCTGCCGACATCGAGACGGCCGACCGCTCGCTGTGGCGCTACCGCGCCGCACTTCCCCTCCCGCCCGAGGCGCCCGGCATCAGCCTGGGGGAGGGGTGCACGCCCCTGCTGCGGCGGAGGTGGGCCGGGCTGGAGGTCGCCTTCAAACTGGAGTGGTTCAACCCCAGCGGAAGCTTCAAGGACCGGGGCAGCAGCGTGATGATCTCGGCGCTGGCGGCCCACGGTGTCGGCGCGGTCCTGGAGGACAGCTCGGGCAACGGCGGCTCGTCGGTGGCCGCGTACTGTGCGGCCGCCGGTATCGACGCCACCATCCTGGTGCCCGAACACACGTCGCCGGCCAAGACGTTGCAGGCATCCGCCTACGGGGCCCAGGTCACGCCGGTGCCGGGCGACCGGGACGCGACAGCCGCCGAGGCGCTGCGCCGCGCGGAGCACACCATCTACGCCAGCCACAACTGGCACCCGTACTTCCTGGAGGGCACCAAGACCCTGGCGTACGAGATCTGGGAGGACCTCGGCTTCCGGGCCCCGGACGCGGTGGTCACGGTGGCTGGAGCGGGCAGCACCGTACTCGGCTGCGACCTGGGCTTCGGCGAGCTGCTGGCCGCGGGCCGGATCGCGGCACTGCCCCGCCTCCTGGTCGCCCAGCCCGCCAACTGCTCCCCGTTGCACGCCGCGTTCCACGCCGGTGCCGAGGCACCGGTGCCCGTACCGCCCGGCGGATGGCAGCCGACGGTGGCCGAGGGCACGGCCATCAAGGAACCGGTCCGGCTTCCGGAAGTGCTGGCCGCCGTACGCCGCTCGGGCGGCACCATGGCCGCGATCCCGGAGGAGGACATCGCCTCCGCCGTCCGCCGCCTCGCGGCCGCCGGCCTGTACGCGGAACCCACCAGCGCCACCGCCGCTGCCGCCGTCGACCTCTTCGCAGCCCGCGGCGACCTGCGGCCGGGCGCAACCACGGTCGTGATCCTCACCGGCTCAGCCCTCAAGGCCCCCACGGCGACGGCCCGCATCCTGGAGGATGCGCGGTGAGCAGCGCCGAGGCCGCCGGGCACATGGCCGAGGACGACCCGCACAGTGCCGCGCGGAGCAGCCCCGAGGACGAGGTGCTGCTGCGGGAGGCGGAGAAGATCGTCACCGCGATCGGCCGGATGTTCCCCGGTCTGTGCGAGGCGGTGCTGCACGACCTGCGCCACCCCGACCACGCGGTGCGCACCGTGGAGAACAACCTCTCGGGGCGCCGGACCGGCGATCCGGCGACCGAACTCGGCCTGGCCCGTATCGCGGACCCCGCCTACCCGGAGGTCCTCCAGAACTACCCCAACCGCTTCCCCGACGGCCGCCCCGCCAAAAGCACTTCGATCGGTATCAAGAACGGCGAGGGCACCTATGTCGCCGCCGTCTGCCTCAACCTGGACGTCTCCTTGCTGTCCACCCTCAACCACGGCCTCACCGAACTGCTGCGCACCCAGGAGCACCGGCCGCCCGTCCACGAGACCCTGCACGCCCGCACGGTGGACGAACTCCGCACGGTCACCGAGTCCTTCGCCGCCGCCCGCGGCACCACTCCCCGCGCCCTGACCACCACCGACCGGACCACCCTCGTCCGCACCCTGAAGGACCAGGGTTTCCTCGAACTCAAGGGCGCCGTGCGGACCCTCACCGGCCTTCTCGGCGTCTCCCGCGCCACCGTCTACAACGACCTCCGCCGCTGACCACCCGCCTCACGCCGCCTCTCCCGGCACAGAGAAGCCCCTCCCCGGGGAGGGGCGGTCGACACGAGAGGGGCAGCGGCGGACTGTCCCCATCCCCTCCCCGACGAGCCACTCGAGCCCACGAGCCGCCGGCACAGCGGCATCGTCCGGCGTGGCCTCCACATCAACGATCGTCTGAAACCGGCTCCACATGGCCGCGACCCTGGAAGCCCCCACCGGCATCGGCAGCGCTTTCGCGGGGTCGGAGGCGGAGGGGCTTCCAGCACGGCACATAAGTGTTCTGCCAATGGCGGTTACGGAGCCACTGCTGGGGGCTACAGTGACGCGTTCCGGCAGCTGTCTTTCGATCGCGGAGACAGCCGCGACGCGTGCCGGCTGCTGGATACGGTCGTCCCCGCGCTCGGTGGAACCACGGGCGTCGCCGTGAACGTCGCGGACAAGAAGGCTCGATGCTCCTCCCGCCCGCACCGGGCATCGTGCCGGACGAGGTGGCCGTGGCCGACGACACCGGCGAGGGGAGCTCTGATGGGTGAGGGCGGCAAGGGTGACGGGGTCCAGTGGAGCAAGGAGTCCCTGAGCCTGATCGAGAAGGGGCTCGGGGGTGCCATCGATGAGCTGAAGCAGTCGGGCAGCTCGGCGACTTCTTCTCTCCAGGGTGCGGGTGTCGAGGGACTGTCCATGTCCGGTATGGAGATGGGTCATGGCGGGCTGGCGGGCGACTTCGAGGACTTCTGCGAGAAGTGGGAGTGGGGCGTACGCGCGTTGGTGCAGAACGCCAACGCGCTGGCCCAGAAGCTCGGCCTGTCGGCGGGTATGGCGTACGAGGAGGACCGGTACCGGGCGGGAACGATGAAGGTCGCGCTCAATTCCGTTCTCTGCACCGGCAACCCGCACGCCAGTGAGGAGGAGGTCGCCAAGCAGGGTTACGGCGACATCCTCACCCCGGACGCACCGGACTGGAGCGCCGAGTCCTGGCAGCAGGCGGGCCGGGACATCAAGCAGGACTGGCAGGACACCGGCCGGGAGCTGACCTCCAAGGGCCGCGGCGGCATGTACATGGACATGGCCCAGGATGTCACCGGATTGAGTGACGAGCAGATCGAGGCCGGCCGGGACAGGGTCTTCGGCCCCTCTCCTGAGGAGCGGGCGGCAGCACAGCAGCAACAGGAGGGGGGCCAGGGCTGATGGGCTGGCGGGATTTCGTACCGGATTCCATCGAGGAGAAGGGCGAGGACCTCGTCGAGGGTGCCGGTGACGTCGTCGAGGGCGCGGGCAACTGGAGCGCCGACCGGTTGGACGATGTCGGCTGGGAGAGCGGCGGGGACTGGGTACGGGACAAGTCCCGCTCGGCGGCGAACGCGATGGGCGCCGAGACGGCCGAGTTCCAGTTGGACGAGACCGAGGACCCGACGAAGCTGGTCTTCGGCAGCCCCGGCAGGATCCGCTCAACGGCCAAGCACCTCAGGGACTTCAGGACCGACTTCAACAACGTCTTCCGGGGCCTCAAGAAGCTTCCCCAGGGCACGTTGACGGGTAAGGCGGCGGACGCCTTCTGGGAGAAGATCGGTCTGGAACCGGCGAAGTGGGCCAAGGCTGCCGATGCCTTCGAGAAGGCGGCAGGAGCGCTGGAGGACTTCGCCCACACGGTGGAACGAGCCCAGGGCCAGGCGCGGGAGGCCGTGGCCAAGTACAAGGCCGGCAAGAAGGACGAGGCCCAGGAGCAGCTGGACCGGGCCCGCTCCCAGCGCAACACGGCCGCCGGTATCGCGCAGACCGCGGTCAAGGCAGCGCGCGACGCGGCCCCGCCCAAGCCCGACTACTGGGACCAGGCGGGCGACGGCCTTCAAGGGCTGCAACTGGACGCCACCCACCTCACCGGCGGCGTCGTCAAAGGACTGGCGGGCCTCAACAACTTCGTCCGCGGCATCAACCCGCTCGATCCGTACAACGTCATGCACCCGGCGGAGTACGTCACCAACCTCAACTCCACCGTTACCGGTATCGCCCGCGTCGCCAATGACCCTGTGGGCACGGGCAAGCAGATGTGGGACACCTTCCAGAAGGACCCCTCGGAGGGCGTCGGCCGCCTTCTCCCCGAACTGCTCGGCACCAAGGGCCTCGGCATGGCGACGAAGGCCGGGCGCGCCGGGAAGCTGGCGAAGGAGGCGGCGGAAGCGCGCAGGATGCTCGGCGAGAAGGGGCCGAGCCAGTCCGCCCGGAGAGGCGACGAAATCACCTCCGGCAGGACCGACCCGGTCGACCTCGCCACGGGCAGGATGTACCTCCCCCAGACCGACCTGTCCCTGCCCGGCTCCCTGCCCCTCGTCTTCACCCGCCGCGTCGAGTCCGGCTACCGCCTCGGCCACTGGTTCGGGCCGTCGTGGAGCTCAACGGTGGACCAGCGCTTGGAGGTCGATGCGGAGGGCGTCGTCTTCGTCGCGGAGGACGGCCGACTGCTCTCGTACGCACATCCGGCACCCGGCGTCCCCACCCTGCCCTCGGCGGGCTCGTCCCGTATGCCGCTGGAGCGGACACCGGACGGCGGCTACACCCTCACGGACCCGGACACCGGCTGGGTGCGGCACTTCGCTCCTCCGCACAGCGGGGCTTTTGAGGACGGCACCGCACGGCTCGAACAGCTCACCGACCGCAACGGCCACAGCATCACCTTCGAGTACGACGCCGGGACGGGAGCCCCCGCACGGCTGGTGCACAGCGGCGGCTACGTGGTGAAGCTGACCGTCGACGACGACCGCGTGACAGAACTGGCCCTGGCCGGCCCGGACGCCGACACGACGGTCCTGCGCTACGGCTACACCGACGGCAACCTCACCGAAGTCACCAACTCCTCCGGCATGCCGTTGCGCTTCGAGTACGACGACGAGAACCGCGTCATCTCCTGGACCGACACCAACGACAGCCGCTTCGACTACGTCTACGACGACCAGGGCCGGGTCATCGCCGAAGGCGGCACCGGCGGGCACTTCCAGCTCCGCCTGACCTACGATGACATCGATCGGGCAACCGGCCACAAGGTCACGACGCTGACCACCGCGGACGGCCACGTCACCCGCCACCTGGTCAACGACTCAGCCCGGGTTGTCGCCATCACCGATCCCCTGGGCCACACCACCCGCACTGAATACGACGACAGCAGCCACGTCACGGCGATCGTCGATCCGCTGGGGCGTACGACCCGCTACACCTACGACGAGCAGGGCCGATGCCTTGCGGTGACGCGGCCCGACGGACGGCAGACACGCGTTGTACGCAACGAGCTCGGCCTGCCTGTCGAATTCGTCGCGGCCGACGGCGCCCGCTGGCGGCAGGAATTCGACGACCGCGGCCTGCGCACGGCCGTGACCGATCCGGCAGGCCGGACCACCAGCTACGGCTACGACGCTGCCGGCCACCTGGCGTCGAAAACCGACCCCTTGGGAAACACCACGACGGTGCGCTGCGACGCCGCAGGGCTGCCGGTCGAGATCACCGACCCCCTGGGCGGGGTGACCCGCCACGAGCGCGACCCCTTCGGCCGGGTGGTGGCCACCACGGACCCCTCGGGTGCGACCACCCGCCTGGAATGGACAGCCGAAGGCAAACTCTCCCGACGCATCACACCGGACGGGGCCACCACGTCGTGGACGTACGACGGCGAAGGCAACTGCCGCACGAAGGCGGACGCGACCGGCGCGGTGACCCGCTACGAATACACCCACTTCGACCTGATCGCCGCCCGCATCGAGCCGGACGGCACCCGCTACGAGTTCGACCACGACCGCGAGCTGCGTCTGACCCGGGTCACCGGCCCGACCGGGCTCACCTGGGACTACATCTACGACGCGGCCGGGCGGCTGGTGGCGGAGTCGGACTTCGACGGCCGCGAAGTGTCCTACCGGCTGGACGCGGCCGGCCGGCTGGCAGAAAGGATGACGCCGCTGGGCGAGGTGATCGCTTTCGAGCGGGACGAGCTCGGCCGGGTGACGGCCAAGGACGCCGCCGGGCAGATCACCCGATTCGACTACGACCCAGCGGGACGGCTGCTGTCGGCGACCGGCCCGGATGCCGAACTGATCCACCAGCGCGACAAACTCGGCCGTATCAAGGCCGAGGTGGTCAACGGCCGGGTGACCACCTTCTCCTACGACGCGCTGGGCAGACGCACCCGCCGGGTTACGCCGACCGGGGCAGTGACCACCTACGGCTACGACGCCGCCGGCAACCGCAGCGACCTGACCACAGGCGGCCACCACCTGACCTTCACCCGGGACGCGGCGGGCCGCGAAACCTCCCGCCACATCGGCGACACACTGGAGATCTCGGCCGAGAGGGACGCGTCAGGCCGCCTGTCGGCCCAGACTCTGACCGCCGGCCCCGAAGCCCGCCTCTTGCAGCAGCGCCGCTACCACTACAGGGAGGACGGCCACCTCACCGGCCTGGACGATCATCTCAACGGCTCGTACCGCTTCGACCTCGACCCCGTGGGCCGGGTGACACAGGTCTCGGCACACGGATGGAGCGAGTCGTACGCGTACGACGAACTCGGCAACCAGGCTTCGGCCCACTGGCCGCAACCGTTCCCGCCGGAACTGGAGGGCGAACGAAGGTATACGGGCACGCGCATCCGGCGCGCCGGTGCGGTGCGTTACGAGTACGACCAGGCAGGCCGCCTGGTCGTGCGCCGGCACAAGCGCCTGTCCAAGCGTCCGGACACCTGGCATTTCGCCCACGATGCCGAAGACCACCTGACCCAGGTCACGACCCCGGACGGCACCCGGTGGCGATACCGCTACGATCCGCTGGGCCGCCGCATCGCCAAGGAACGCCTGACGTCGGACGGTGAAACGCCGACGGAGCGGGTGGAGTTCACCTGGGACGGCCCTCTCCTCATCGAGCAGACCACCACCGGCGACGCGATGCCGCAACCGGTGGCCACCACTTGGGACCACGACGGCCTCAGCCCTCTGTCGCAGACCGAGCGGCTGCTCGACAGCACTGCTCAGACGGAGACAGACGCCCGCTTCTACGCCATCGTCACCGACCTCGTCGGCACACCGCGCGAACTCATCACACCTGAGGGCGAGATAGCTTGGCGCACCCGGATCACCCTGTGGGGCAACACGGCGACTCACCGCTCCAGCATCGCCTCCACACCGCTTCGCTTTCCCGGCCAGTACCACGATCCCGAAACCGGCCTTCACTACAACTTCCACCGGTATTACGATCCCGCCACCGCCCGGTACACCACTTCCGACCCCCTGGGGCTCGCCCCAGCGCCCAATCCGGATACCTACGTCAACAATCCGCACATCTGGGCTGACCCGTACGGCCTTGCACCGGACTATCCGTCCGGGAGAGTGGCGAACTCGGCGAGTGACATAACCGAAGAGGCCGGAGCTCGATATATTTATCGCGGAGTGTCGACAGAGCATCCAGGTTACCCGGACGCTCTCGATGGCACAGCACACCCACGTGGCGGGCCCGCGGACATTGTTGAGCATCACCGCGGTAATACTCGAAGTGAGTACACGTCCTGGGACACCAATCCAGAGACAGCGATGCGATATGCGCGGGGAGCAGCTGAAGGCCGCGGTGACCTCGGAGGGGTCGTCCTCCAGCACCGGCTTCCCCTCGGACAACCCCTCCATCCCACCTACCTCTACCTTGACGACGTTTTTGAAGTCAGTGAGCATTTGGTCGAGGGATCGGCTTCCGGGGCAACCGTGTGGCATGTCCCACCGCGGTGAGCGAGGAAGGAGGGAGTTCTGCAGTGGCGACCCGACCAAGTCGAAACATACTTCTCAGCGATGCCTTGCAGCTGTGCACGCAACTGGCTGAAGCAGGCTGGGAGTCGGCCGGCATTGCCATTGACGCACTCGGCGCCGGCAGCGGCATGATCCCGGTTTCCGAGGCCGAGGCGAACTACCTGGCTGGAATCTATGAAGCCAAGCTTCAGGGGCTTGAGGACGTCGCGGGTCAGACCCTTGATTCTGATCGATTTTTTCGCAGCTTGAAGGGGGTTGGCCGACGACAGGTTTCGTTCTTTGTTGTGCAGACATCGGGCTGGGAGTGTCTCGTTGTGATCGAGAGCGACCTGCGTGCCTCCCTGGCAGTCCTCGCATGGAAACGCAAGAAGAACGTATTGACTGTGCATACTGGCGATTTCGAAATCGCAGTGAAGAAGTATGACGAGAGGGCTCGTCTCGGATTCTCTCGGTCACTCCGGAACAGCAGGCCGGCAGATTCTGCGATTGCTCCGTCCAGGGTGAGCATTCGATGGCTGACGGAAGTGAGGCGGACGGGGGCCGAGGGGGTCATCGAGTCACTGCTGGTCGGTGGCTCCTACATCCCAGGGGAGCCCGGCCCTCTGGAATTCGAAGTGCCTTGTCAGCAGCCTGAAGAACATGAGCGGCTGAGCAGTGCCAGCTGCCTCAGCCTCTTCGACCAGACCCGACTCGCCGTAGGGCTCTCCCCGAGCAGCGCCCACGAAGCCATGGAAGCGTTGCTGAGGGAGCCGCCGCGAGTTCCTTCCGGCCTGGTGCGAGTGGACAGCTTCGCCGGCGTCCCTTCCACTCCCAGCCCGACATCAATTTCCCGCGCGGTCAATTGCTGGGGCGTAGTGATTACCGCGGTGCACGATGGTGCACTGATCGATGAGCAACTGCGACAGCTGATGCGCAGTTGGGTCGGCTGACAACCTCAGTCGGCTGACAATCTCACAGGTACGCGGCACGTGACATCCTTGCCGAGGAGCCAGAGCTGTACGACTGACCCACACGGCCCTCGTGACTGGAGGACTGTCCCAGGCAGGACGCCATGCCTGTGCTCGACCTGAGCCGGACCACCAGCTGGGAACTCATCCGCTCGCGCCGCTGCGCACCCGGAGTCGGGCGGTGCCCGGCATCCTCTCCGAGGGCCTCAACCTGCTGGCCGGGCCACCCGAGGTGGGCAAGTCCTGGCTCTCCCTGGGGCCGGTCCTGTCCGTGGCGGCCGGAGGCAAGCCATGGACACCGTGCCCGTGGAGGGCGGACCGGTGCTCTGCCTCGCGCTGGAGGACACCTCGCGCCGCTTGAAGACCCGCATGGGCAAGATCCTCGGCGGTCGTCCGGCCCCTCCGGGGCTGACGCCGGCGACCACCTTCCCGCCGCTGCCGCAGGGCGGGAACGAAGCCATCTGCCAGTGGCTGGAGCGCAACCCGGACGCGCGCATGGTCGTCATCGACGTCTTCGCCGAGATGCGTGGTCCGTCCGTCCCGGGTGCACCGGCATGCGACGCGGACTACGCCTCGGTCGGCCACGCAAAACCCATCGCCGACCCTTACGGCGTCGCCGGCGTCCTCGTGCACCACGTGCGCAAGGCGGGCTCCGACTACTTCCTCTCGGAAGCCTCCGGCACCAACGGCCTGGCCGGTGCCGCTGACGCCACGCTCGTGCTGAAGCGCTCCCGCGAAGGCCGACGGCGTTCTCCACGTCACGGGCCGCGATGTGGACGAAGCCGAAGGGCATCGCAGCGGGCGTGCGGAGGACGACATGCGGCCGGCGCCGTGCCGTCCCGCCCTCACGCGGTTTCTCCGCGAGCACATCGAAGCCGAGGAGCTGAACCCCAGCGATCTGCTGTTCCAGGGAGAACGGGGCAGCATCCTCGCGGGCTCCGTCATCCGCCGCGCGCCGCGGAGAGCACGGGCGGAGATCCTCACGCCCGAACAGCACGCGTCCCCGCGCGGCAAGCGGGTGTACGACCTGCGGCACACGTGCCTCACGAACTGGCTGAACGACGGCGTACCCACAGCGTCCCGGTCCTGCTCTCCATCTACGCCCGCTGTGTCTCCGGCTGGCTCCAGGACCTGAAGAAGCGCATCGAGGCCGGCGGGGATCTCCTGGCCGTTCCGACGGACACCTGAGCCAGGGCCCGGCGTTCTTCGACACGTATGCGACGCGGCCACCCGCAGAGACCCGGTGACAGCCGGACAGCCCCGGACCCACCCCGCAGCGATATGGGGAGGGCCCGGGCAATGGCGTTTCCGGCCACAGGTGCTCTGAGCAGCAAAAAGGCCCCTCCGGGGAGGGGCGGGTGGTGCGCGCCCCCGGCAGGACTCGAACCTGCGGCCAAGCGCTTAGAAGGCGCCTGCTCTATCCACTGAGCTACGGGGGCCGGCCTCCGTCGCGGGTGGGCGGGCTCGCCGCCCCCCGTGACCACGGCGGGGTCAAGGATAGGGGGCCGTGCGGCTCGTCCTGCGCGCTTCACGTCCGCGACGCTATGTGGAGGTTCCGTGAAGCGGTCCCGATAATCGCAGGCGGGTGCGATTCACGCAGCGGTTTTGGCGGCGTGGGAGACGGGTGTTGCGCAGTCGTTATGGGGGCGGCCGGGTGGCAGGTGGGTCATGCGGTGTGAATGGTGCGAAAGGGGTCATTCGATGGTGAAAGCACCCATTTCCATCGTCCGCAACAGCGAATAAGCTTCAAAACTGCCGCAAAATTGGGCATTCTGCCCATGTGGCGATCTTGGACGTACGGCTCGAACTGCTCGATGCGCTCACCGCACTGCGGGAGCGCGTCGCTGCCGCGCGCTTCCCCCTCCCGTTGCCGGGCGCCGAGCGCGCCCGCCGCTCCCGGGACGAGCTGCTGGCCCAGCTCGACGACTACCTCGTCCCGCGCGTGCGCACCCCCGAGGCGCCGCTGCTCGCGGTGATCGGCGGCTCCACGGGCGCGGGCAAGTCGACGCTGGTGAACTCGCTCGTGGGGCGCAAGGTCAGCGAGGCCGGAGTGCTGCGGCCCACTACCCGCACGCCGGTGCTGGTCTGTCACCCGGACGACCGGGGCTGGTTCGTAGGGCAGCGGGTGCTTCCCCGGCTGGAACGGGTCTGGATGCCCCGGCAGGACGCGTCAACCGGCACGCCCGGCATGCTCGGGGCGCCGGGCATGTCCGGCCCGAACGGCGGGGCCCACGACACGCACGGCGCCGGTGGCTCCTACGGCGGCGGAGGAGCGCTCGGCGGCGGGGGCGCGCACGGCTCTCCCGGCCCGCACGGAAACAGCGACGGTACGGCCGACGCCGCCGACCGGTTCGGTGGACGCTTCGGAGGCCGGTTCGGTGACGGGTGCGGGGACCGGTTCGGTGACGGGCGCGGCGACCGGACGGCGGCCGATAGGACCGGCGGCTGGGGGGACGACTGGAGCACCGAATGGGGCTCCGGCGAGGGCACCGCCCAGGGCGCCGTCCACGGCGCAGGACGGGACACCGGCCGGGACGCCCGCCGGGACAGCACCCGTCGGGACGCCGGCTGGGAGCCGGGCTGGGACGCCGGTCCGGACGCCGACTGGGAGTCCGAGTGGGACGCCGACCGGGGCGAGCCCCGGCGTGTCCTGCGCCTGGAGACCGACAGCGGCCTCCCCCGGGGGCTCGCCCTGCTCGACGCGCCCGACATCGACTCCCTCGTCGCGCACAACCGCGACCTGGCAGCCGAGCTGGTCTGCGCGGCCGACATCTGGGTGCTCGTCACCACCGCGGCGCGCTACGGCGACGCCATCCCCTGGCATCTGCTGCGCACCGCCAGGGAGTACGACGTCACCCTCGCCACCGTTCTCGACCGGGTGCCGCACCAGCTGGCAGCCGAGGTCACCGCGCAGTACGGACTGCTGCTGGAACGCGAGGGCCTCGGACAGGTGCCCCGCTTCACCATCCCCGAGCTGCCCGAGTCCGCGGGCGGCTCCGGGCTGCTGCCCGTCTCCGCCGTCTGCGGACTCCGCGAATGGCTGGAAGAGCGCGCCAGGGACGCCGACGCCCGCTATGCGGCCGCCAGCCGTACCGCCGACGGAACGCTGGCCTCGCTGCGCCCGCGGATCACCGCACTCGCGGGCTCCTGCGCCGCACAGCACGCGGCGGCACAGCGGCTCACCCGGTACATCGAGACCGCCTACGAGGCCGCCGGGAAACGGCTGCGTACCCGTATCGCCACCGGGGAGCTGCTGGCGGGCGACGCCGCCGAGCACTGGCGCAGCTTCCCCACCGACAGCTCGGGCGACGAACTGTTCGACGCCTTCGCCGACGGACTGACCGCCCTGCTGTCCGGCGCGGTCGCGGCGGCCGACGAACGGATCGCCGAACTGGGCCGCGGCGTACCCGGTGTGGAGGGCTGCGCCCAGCTCCTCCCCGGTGGCCAGAGCGAGCGCGACGAGGCAACGGGCCGGATCGGTGTGATGGTGCGCAGATGGCGCCGCTGCGTCGAGGAGCTGGCCGAGGAGGAGACCCAGGCCGCCGCCCGCGCCACCTGCTCGGAAGAGGACGTGGAACGTGCCGCCGGGCTGCTGGCCGCCTCCCTCCTCGGCGGCCTGCGGGCAGCCGGCGCCGACGACGCGCTCGAGGAACTGCTCGGCGAGGAGAGCGCCCAGGAGTTGCGCGAACAGTGCGCGGAACTACTGGAGGACTGTGTGCAGCGCGTGCTGCACGGCGAGCGCGACATCCGCCTCGGCCCCTTGCGGGCGCTCAACGCCGGGCCCGAACCACAGATGGAACTGATCGCCGCGTTCTCCGTACTGAACAAGCTCACCAGAACGCACGGGCTGCACGAGCCGCACCAGTTGCGCGATCTCCACCAGCCGCAGGAGCTGAACAGGACGGACGTGACCGCCCGTGAATTCCCGCCGACGCGCGCCCCGCTCGGCCAGGACGGCGCGCGCGGTCTGCAAAGCGCGCACATGGAGAGGTGACCGCAGTGACGTCCACCGATGCCACCAACCCGGCGGCGGGCGAGCCGCCCGAGCGGTTCGAGCGCTGGCGCGTCAACTGGCCCGACGTCTGGGTCGGTCCGCACAGCGAGCCCGTTGAAGGCCAGCTCGAACTCAGCCTGGACGGCGAGGACACCCCGCCCCGGCAGTCCCCCGAGCGGAACGAGACGGACACAGCTGCGGCCCGTCACCCCGCCACCGCCGACCTGCCGCGCCAGCAGTCCGAGACCGCACCTGCCGACCCCGACCCGTACGAGAACGGACGCGTACCGGGGCAACCGGTCGGCCGATCGGGCGGACAACCGGTCGGGCAGGGTGAGCCGCGAACGCCCGGCGAACAGGGCGACGGTCCCGGAACCCCCCGTCGGGACGAACGACAGGATGAACGGCGGGAGGCGCGGCAGGACGGGCCGACGACCGCACCTGTCGTACCGGCCGTACCCGCATACGCGCTCGCGTCTGAACCCGCCTGGGACGACGGCGTCATCGCTCGCAGGGCACGCGTCGAGCACGACGACCACGGCGCACCGTACGCCGAGCACGACACGTCGTATGCCGAGCACGGGACGCACGCGGAGCACGCCGATCCGTCCCCCGAGTGCGGCATGCGGAGGGAGCCCGCCGAGCAGGGGGCGTACACGGAAAGCGCCGAGCACGGCGGCTACGCGGAGCGTACGGAGCACGGCGGCCACCCGGAGCCCCCCGAACAGCACAGCTACGCGGAGCCCGCCGAGCGCCTCAGCCATGCGGAGCCCGCTGAGCGTGCTGCCGTCCCGGATGACCGGTTCCGGGCGCCGGATCCGCAGGGGCACGCTCCGGAGACGGACCCTTCGGAGCGAGGAGCGGACCACCCCGGGCCCGGCTTCGCCACCGCCCAGGACGTCGGTCCGGCCGAGCGAACAGAGGCGCGAGGAGGCGAGGCGCAGGAAGGCGAGGCGAAGGGAGCCGCGCGTACTGCCGAAACCACTGCCGAAACCGCTCCCCCCAGGAGCGTCGAACGGGACATCTGCCGCGATCTGCGCAGGGACATCCGCAGAGACCCCCGCTGTGACGCGGGAGAGAACGTGCTGCGGCAGCGACTCGCCGCGCTGAGCGAACTCGTCGGACTGTCCCGCACCAGGCTCGACGCCGAGGTGCTCGCGGAAGCGGGGAAGGTGCTGGACGAGGCGGCGGCCCGCAGAGGGCTGCCCCGCTCCTACACGACGGTCGCTCTGGCGGGTGCGACAGGCAGCGGAAAGTCGTCCCTGTTCAACGCGCTGACAGGGGGACGGCTCTCGGAGGTCGGGATGCGCCGCCCCACCACCGCGGCTCCGGTGGCCTGCACCTGGGAGGCGGGACGGTACAGCGACGGCGGGCCGGACGGGCTGCTCGACAGGCTGGGCATCCCGCAGCACGCACGTCACCGTACGCACGACGGCACACTGAGCGGCCTCATCCTGGTCGACCTTCCCGACCACGACTCCGTCGCACCGGGGCACCGCGAACAGGTCGACAGGATGCTGGAACTGGTCGACGCGGTGGTGTGGGTGGTCGACCCGGAGAAGTACGCCGACGCGCTGCTGCACGAGGGCTATCTGCGCAGTCTCGCCGGACACGCCGAGGTCACGTTCTTCGTCCTCAACCAGACGGACCGGCTCACCCGGGACGCCGTCGACGCGGTCCTGGACGACCTGCGGCGGCTGCTGGACGAGGACGGAATGGCGCTGGGCGAGCACGGCGAGCCGGGCGCGGTCGTCCTGTCCGCCTCGTCCCTCACCCACGAGGGCATCGACGTACTGCGGGAGGAGCTGGGCGAGTTCGTCGCACAGCAGCGCGCCGCAGTCCTGCGGCTGACCGCCGACCTGGACCGTGCCATGGAGCGGCTGCGTCCCGTCTACGTCGAGCCGGGGCCCGGTATCGAGGAGGGACCCATCGGGCTGACGGAGTACGCCCGGGAGGACTTCGAGGACCGCCTCGCCGTCGCCGTGGGCGCGGCCGCCGCCGGGCAGGCCGCCGAACGGGCGTGGCTGCGCCAGGCCGAGCACTCTTCCGGCATCCCCTGGGTGCGTGCACTGCGCTGGTACGCCTCCAGGCCGACCCAGGAGCGGGAACCCGCCGAGCCGTCCCCGGAGCAGGAGAAGGACGAGCCGTCACAGGCCGCTGCCGGGGAGCGGACGGAGGCCGCCGACGCCCGGCCTTCGGCCCGCCGTGGAACGCTGCAGCAGCCTCTGGCCGCCCGGCCGGTGGTGGCGCAGGCCGTACGGGAGCTCGCGGACGCGGCGGCGAGCGGGCTCCCCGCCCCCTGGGCGCGCACCGTACGGGAGTCGGCGCGGCGCGGCGCCGCCGGGCTGCCCGAGGTGCTGGACGAGGTCATGGAGGCGTGCGCCTCCGGTCCTGATGCGGCGCGGACGGCGGCCATCACGGCGTCGATGACGGACGTCGCCCTGGGGATGGACGCCGCCTCGCCGTCGAGGACCGCCGCGTCCGCGTCCGCGGCCGCAGCCACGGCAGGTGTGCCGAGCGTGCCCAGCCAGCAGCCCTCTGCCGAAGCATCGGCCGGCTGGAGCGGCGGTCACGAGCGGCGGGCGGACGGCGCCGCCGTCCCCGGGCCGGGGGGTGCGCTGTCGGAGGCGGGCGCCGGGGCGCCGGGCGCCTCCGAGACGGCGTCGGCGAACGTAGCGGACCAGGCGCCGTACAGCAGCGGGGCCGGCGCGGACCCTGGTGCGGGCGCGGGCGCGGGCTTGGGCACGGGCGAGCACGCGGAGGCGAGTGCGGAGGGGGGCGCGCACGGGAGCGCGGGCGCGGGCAGGCGTGTCGGCGGGGCACTGGCCCGGGTGCCGCGCCCGACCTGGCACACCGCGGCTCTCGCCGGCCAGTGGCTGCTGTTCGCCCTCCAGGCGGTGGGAGCCGTCTGGGCGGTGGTGGTCGTGGTCCTCGCAGGCGGAGTCGACCGAACCGTGCTGCTGCCCGGAGCGTTCTTCCTGACAGCCACCCTGGCGGGTCCTGTGCTCGCGTGGGCGTGCCGCAGAGCCGCGCGTGGCCCCGCGCGGACGTACGGGCTGGAGGAAGAGCGCAGGCTGCGCCAGCTGGCCGCGTGCTGCGGCCGGACCCGGGTGCTGGAGCCGGTGGCCGCCGAACTGCTGCGGTACCGGCAGGTGCGCGAGCAGTACGCGGTCGCGGCCGGCGCGGTGGGCACCGCCGTGCCGGAGCAGCCGGTGGACGGCGGCGGAACCGTGGGAGCGGCAGGGGCTGCGGCCGCCGCGGGGACTGCGGGAGTCGCCGAAGTCGCCGAGGCCGTCAGCGCGCTGGATGCCGCGGCCGCGGCCGTCGCGGCTGCCGCGGGCGACCTGGTCGCTGGGGGCGCGGGCACCGCGGGCACGGCTGGCTCCGTGGGCACGGCCGGGACGGCGAGTGGGACGGGCACGGCAGCCGGGGTGACGGGTGGTGCGGGCGCGGGCGCGGCGGGCGCAGGCATCACAGGAGTCACAGAGGCCGCAGGGGCCACTGGAGTCACAGGCCCGACGGGTGCCGTCGCGGAGACGGGCGCGGTGCGGGTCGCCGGGGACGCGGGCGGCGCGCCGGTGCACTCCGGGAACGACTCACCCACAGGAGTGACCGAGTTGTGCACAACCTCCGAGTAATCCACAGCTGAGAATTTCTTCCCCCACGCCCTCGCTTCCGCCCCCACTCTGGAATCCGCACGGGACACCGAGGCGGTGTCCCGAGGCAGCAACCGGCTGCGGCCCGGGGGAGGTCCGGATGAACGAGACGTATGTGACGGTGACGGGAAACGTGGCGACGAAGGTCGACCACTGGACATCACCGTCGGGGGTGCCCGTCGCCAGGTTCCGGCTGGCCAGCACCGTCCGGCGGTTCGACAAGCACAGGGATTGCTGGACCGACGCGTCCACCAGCTTCTACACCGTGTGGGCCTGGCGGGGGCTGGCCACCAATGTGGCCTCCTCCGTGGCGCGCGGCGAACCGGTGGTCGTCAGGGGGCAGTTGCGGATCGTGGAGGACGAACGGGAGGGGAGGCGGTATCTGACGGCGGATCTGATGGCCTCGACGGTCGGCCACGACCTGGCGCGCGGAACTTCCGCCTTCGTACGCGTCTCCAGGGCGAACCCGGAGCTGACCCGGGGTCCGGCACCGGCTTGGCCGCCGGTCGACACGGTCGGGCCGCCCCCGTTCGGGGCGCCCGGCGACGAGCCGGCCGTCTCGCCGCGCGGGGCGCTGGCCGGGGCGCCGGTCGAGGTGCCCCAAGGGGAGGCGGAAGAGGGAGTGGAAGGAGGCGTTCCAGCTCAGCGCGGTGCGTCTTGATCGTCCCGGTCCGCCGGATTCGGCGATAACGATTGCGAGTCGGAATGTGTGGCCACCGTGAATCCTGGGGATTGCGCGCCGTTCCCCTCCTTACGATCCCACCCGTATTGACCAGGGGGTTCAGAGCTTTGCGGTGGACCAGCGGTACGTGGGCGACGCGGCCGGGGGGAGGTTCTGCCAAGAGGGGAAGACCATGACTTCTGTACGCGCGCGGGCGGTCCGCCGTCTCACCGTTGTCGCGGCGGCCACCGGGCTGTGTGCGACCGGCGTGGCGGGGAGCGGCGGGCCGGCGGCCGCGGCCGATGCGACGACGCGGTCTGCCGCCGCGCCCGCCGCCCAAGGAGCGTTCGCCGGGGCCATATCCGAGCAGCGCAGCGGAGCGATGGCCACGCTCAACGGCCTTCGGACCAGCGACCAGGCGGTCGTCACCGTGGGAGGGGAGAAGCAGAAGGTCGGCGCCGGGCTGTTCGAGATGTCCGTCGACGGGGGCGGCACGCTGCAGACCTACGGGCTCGACGCGCTCAACCCGATACGAGAGCAGTCGCGTTACGCGGAAGGGGAGTGGAAGTCCTCGTCGCTGTCGGGCAACCGCAACGCCGGGAAGATCCGCTGGATAGTGGAGCACTCCTATCCGCGGCGCAACGACCTCCAGGCGCTGGCGAAGTCAGCGGGTGCCAAGCGGCTCACGCCGCAGACGGCCGCTGCCGGAACGCAGGTCGCCATCTGGAGGTTCGCCGAGAACGGGGCACGGGGGGCTGCGGGGGGAGGGGGGAGGGGGGAGGGCCCCCCGAAGCGCCCCCTCATCACCGCCGCCGACCCCTCCGCCCAGAAGCTCGCCGCCTACCTGGTGAAGAAGGCCCGCTCCATGCGCGAGCCGGGGCCGTCGCTCACGTTCGACAAGGCCGAGGTCTCCGGCAAGAGCGGCGAGCGCCCAGGACCTGTGACCGTCCGCACCAGGGCCGCCGCGGTGAGCGTGGCCCCCGGGCCGCGCGCCGCCTCCCGGGGGGTACGGATCGTCGACGGGAAGGGCAAGCGGGTCCGCACCGCCCACAACGGGACGAAGCTCTATTTCGACCTGCCCGAGGGGGTCGATGCCGGGAGTGCCTCGCTGACCGCGCAGACGGCCACCAAGGTGCCGGTGGGCCGCGTGCTGACCGGCGCGGGGGAGCGCGGCCGGGGGCAGGCCCAGATCGTCGCCGGGTCGAGCCAGTCCACTGTCTCCGCGACCGCCGCCGTCAACTGGGCCGCACACGGACCCTTGCTCGCCACCACCGCTTCGGAGAACTGCGACGGGTCCGGGGTGGACATCACCGTCGTCAACAGCGGTGACGCCGCCTTCCCGCTGCGCGTCGGCAAGCAGCGGGAGGACATCGCGGAGGGCAAGCGCGGGACGGTGACGGTGCCGGTGGCCGAGGACCAGCCGTACCGGATTCCGGTGCGCGGGCCCAACGGGTACGCGAAGACGTTCAGCGGTGTCCTGGACTGCACGACGTCCGCAGCCGGGGGCGGGATCACCCAGCAGAAGGCGGCCGCGACGGTGGAGCGGCCCGCGACGGTCGGCGGGGGTGCCGCCGCGGCGGGGACGGGCGACCTGGCCGAGACGGGCGGTGGCGGGACCCGGCTGTTGACGGCCCTGGCGATCGGTCTCCTCGCGGTGGGGGTGACCACCCTCCGTATCCTGCGCCGCCGCCACTGACGGCGGCGGCCCGCCCTGTCCCGCCGCGTGTGACGGGTGTACGGCGGAAGCCGGGTGACGAGGCTACGACGGCATGTGACGGACTGCTGCTCCGAGCCGCGTCCGTCACCGCTTCCCCGCCGTCTCCAGCGCAGCCCCCGAGCCGCCTCCGCGCACCCCCGAGCCGCCTCCGACTACCCTCGAGTCGTCCCCGCACAACCCGGGAGCGGTTCGCAGGCCCCTCCCGACACCGGCCCCGGTGGCCGTTCCCGGTCCCCGGCCCAGATGCGGTTTCCGGGGCGGGGCCCCGGTGCGGCAAGATGGGGTGCGTATGCCTTACGTGGTGCGGCCGCACTTCAACCCGCGGCGCGCTGCCGCATGACGACCCGCGCGGCCTGGCCGCGTACGACTACCTACAGATTGCCGGACGGTTCCTCTTGGCTGAGTACATCTACACCATGCGCAAGGCGCGCAAGGCGCACGGCGACAAGGTGATCCTCGACGACGTCACCTTGAGCTTCCTGCCCGGCGCGAAGATCGGTGTCGTGGGCCCCAACGGCGCGGGCAAGTCCACCGTGCTCAAGATCATGGCGGGTCTTGAGCAGCCCTCCAACGGTGACGCCATGCTCTCGCCGGGTTACAGCGTGGGCATCCTGCTGCAGGAGCCGCCGCTGGACGAGTCCAAGACGGTGCTGGAGAACGTCCAGGACGGTGTCGCGGAGACGAAGCAGCAGCTCGACCGGTTCAACGAGATCGCCGAGCAGATGGCGACCGAGTACACCGACGAGCTGATGGAGGAGATGGGCAAGCTCCAGGAGAAGCTCGACCACGCGAACGCCTGGGACCTGGACGCGCAGCTGGAGCAGGCCATGGACGCGCTGGGCTGCCCGCCCGGCGACTGGCCGGTCACCAACCTCTCCGGTGGTGAGAAGCGCCGCGTCGCGCTGTGCAAGCTGCTGCTTGAGCAGCCCGACCTGCTGCTGCTGGACGAGCCGACCAACCACCTGGACGCCGAGTCGGTGCAGTGGCTGGAGCAGCACCTGGCGAAGTACCCGGGCACCGTGGTGGCCATCACCCACGACCGGTACTTCCTGGACAACGTGGCCGGCTGGATCATGGAGCTGGACCGCGGCCGGGCCATCGGCTACGAGGGCAACTACTCCACCTACCTGGAGAAGAAGCAGGCCCGCCTCAAGGTCGAGGGGCAGAAGGACGCCAAGCGCCAGAAGCGCCTCAAGGAGGAGCTGGAGTGGGTCCGCTCCAACGCCAAGGGGCGGCAGGCCAAGTCCCGCGCCCGGCTGACCCGCTACGAGGAGATGGCGGCCGAGGCGGAGAAGACGCGGAAGCTGGACTTCGAGGAGATCCAGATCCCGCCGGGGCCGCGGCTGGGCAACGTCGTGGTGGAGGTCGAGAACCTGCACAAGGCGTTCGGTGACAAGGTGCTCATCGACGACCTGTCCTTCTCGCTGCCGCGCAACGGCATCGTCGGCGTGATCGGGCCGAACGGTGCGGGCAAGACCACCCTGTTCAAGATGATCCAGGGGCTGGAGGAGGCCGACTCGGGCACCATCAAGGTGGGCGACACGGTCAAGATCTCCTACGTGGACCAGACCCGCGCCAACATCGACCCGAAGAAGACGCTGTGGGCGGTCGTCTCCGACGAGCTGGACTACATCAACGTCGGCCAGGTCGAGATGCCCTCGCGCGCCTACGTGAGCGCGTTCGGCTTCAAGGGCCCGGACCAGCAGAAGCCCGCCGGTGTGCTCTCCGGCGGTGAGCGCAACCGGCTGAACCTGGCGCTCACCCTCAAGCAGGGCGGCAACCTGCTGCTGCTCGACGAGCCGACCAACGACCTGGACGTGGAGACGCTCTCCTCGCTGGAGAACGCGCTGCTCGACTTCCCGGGCTGTGCCGTCGTCGTCTCCCACGACCGCTGGTTCCTGGACCGGGTGGCCACCCACATCCTCGCCTACGAGGGCGAGAGCAAGTGGTTCTGGTTCGAGGGCAACTTCGAGTCGTACGAGAAGAACAAGATCGAGCGGCTGGGTCCGGACGCGGCGCGTCCGCACCGGGCGACGTACAAGAAGCTCACCCGGAGCTGAGCGGGTGCGGCACAGCTACCGGTGCCCGCTGCGCTGGTCGGACATGGACGCCTTCGGGCACGTCAACAACGCGGTCTACCTCCGGTATCTGGAGGAGGCCCGGATCGATTTCCTGACCCGGGCCGCGCGTGGGACGGACCCGGAGGCGTTCACCGGCGGCACCGTCGTCGCCCGGCACGAGATCGACTATCTGCGGCAGCTCGTCCACCAGGCCGACCCGGTGACGGTGCAGCTGTGGGTGGAGAAGCTGACCGCCGCTTCGGTCACGTTCGGCTATGAGATCAAGGACGAGGCGGCCGAGTCGGGCCCGTATGTGCGGGCGCGGACGGTCGTGGTTCCGTACAACCTGAAGGAGGGCCATCTGCGGCGGTTGTCGGCGGCCGAGCGCTCCTTCCTGGAGGGCTATTTCGATGACAGCCACAGCGGCTGACCGGCTCGTCTTCGCCGACCCGGGGGAGGCGGCGGGGCTGGCCGCCTTCCTGGAGCGGCTGGTGCGCTGGGAGAAGAACGCCGCCGTGCGCATCCAGGCGGGCGGCGGCGTGGCCGCGGTGTTCGCCAAACCCGCCCGGTTCGAGGTGCTCGCCGTGCGGACGGGCAGGCTGCTGGAGCCGGTCGAACTGGATGTGACGGTGGCGGCCGGTGAACTGCTGGAACTGGTCGAGGAGGAGCGGGAGGCCGTCGGCGTGCCGAAGGCCGTGACCGGGCCGTCCTGGGCGGGCGTGCTGCCGCCGCGCGGCGGCTGGCAGGAGTTCGCCCGGGTACCGGTGGACGCGGTGGGCTCGGTGGCTGCCGCCGCCGTCGGCGAGTTCCGCGAACGGGCCGAGAAGCTGCCGCCCGAGCGGCGCGGCAGGCAGACGCTGGACGCGCTCGCCGAGGAGATCTGGTCCCGTCCGCTGGGGCGTACGCGGCTGCCGTTGCGGGCCGCGCACGCGGCGCACGCGCTCGGCTTTCTGCGCGGCACGGAGCCCGCGGTGCTGCTGGAGTCCGGCGCCTGGCTGCGGCTGCGGACGGCGTACGGCTCGGTGGCCGTACGGCGCCGTGAGCGCCCGGGTGCGGGCGGCGGCCTGAGCGTCACTCCGGTGTGAGGGCGTCCGGGGCGTCGCGCATGGACCTGGGCGCCTGACTTACGCGGCGCAGAGGCGTTCCGACGGGCCGGTCTCCGGTGGGGGCCGGCCCGTCGGCTCGTTCGCTCAGGCGCCCCGTCGCTCAGGCGGGCTGCTCGGCCGCCCGGGCGCTCAGTCCGCCGAGTTGATCAGCGATCCGGCCGCGTAGACGAGGTACTTCCACAGCTGGGCCTCGAGGTGCTCGGGCAGCTCCAGGCTGTCGACGGCGTCGCGCATGTGCCGCAGCCAGGCGTCGTGCGCCGCCTGGTCGACCTTGAACGGCGCGTGCCGCATCCGCAGCCGGGGGTGCCCCCTCGCGTCGCTGTAGGTGCGGGGGCCGCCCCAGTACTGCATCAGGAAGAGCGTCAGCCGCTCCTCTGCGGGGCCCAGGTCCTCCTCCGGGTACATGGGCCGCAGCAGAGGGTCCTCGGCGACGCCCTGGTAGAAGCGGTGCACCAGACGTCGAAAAGTCTCCTCGCCGCCGACCTGCTCGTAGAAGGTCTGCGTCTCCAGACTGCCGCGCGGAATCTCCATCACCCGTCCATGGTCGCAGACGGGGCGGGCGAGGTCTGTGGTCCTAGGACCACCACCCGGGGTGGCCCTGGGACGAGCCCACAGCCACCCCGCCCTCTCCGGACCGACCGCTACGCCGCGTCCCAGCGGAACAGCCGGGAGGCGATCAGCGTCAGTACGGCGGCGAACAGCAGCAGGCCGCCCATCACGGGCAGTGCAGCGCCCCAGCTCTCGCCGCGGCTGAGGACGTCCTGCATCGCCTGGGAGAGGTGTTTCAGCGGCAGGAACTCGCTGACCGTGCGCACCCATTGCGGTGCGCTGTCCAGCGGGAAGAAGGCGCCGGAGAGGAAGGCCATGGGCAGGATGACGATCTGCGCCAGCCCGTTGGCGGCCTCCTCCGTCTTGGCGAACGAGCCGACCAGCAGCCCTATGGACATGAACGCCAGGGTTCCGCAGGCGACCAGCGGCAGACACAGCCACCAGTGGCCGGTCAGCTTCAGCCCGTAGTACGGGAGTGAGGCGACCGTCAGGAAGATCGCGGTCTGCGCGAAGGCGGTGATCAGGTTGACGCCGATGCGGGCGCCCACGACTGCGCGCGCGTTGATCGGGGCGAGCCACAGGCGGCGCAGGATGCGCTTCCTGCGCCAGCTGACGAGATTGAAGGCGGAGCCGAAGACGCCGCCCATCGCCACCGCCCAGCCCAGCAGCCCGGGGGTGAGGAACTGGATCGGTTTGGTGCTCTCGTCCTCCACGCTGCCCGAGTGCATCGCGAAGGCGGGCGGCTGACCGGTGGCACGCTGGTTGGCCTGCTGGACGATGCTGTCGAGCAGCCCCTGCACGGTGCCCGAGCGCACCTGGTCGGCGGCGGAGTAGCGCAGTTGGACCTTGCCGTCGCGCTGGAAGACGGCGGCGTCCGCGTCGCCCTTGCGTACCTTTTCCAGCGCCTCCTTGCGGGCCGCCGCCGAGCCGTCGGTCTTCTCGACCTCGAGGACGTCCCGCAGCCCCGCGCGCTCCTTGTCCGGCATGTCGTCGAGCACCTTGACGGCGCCGACCTGCACGATCTCGGACTTGCCGACCCCCTGGTCCTTGAACAGGGCGCCGAAGAGCATCAGGAACATCAGCGGAAAGATCATCGTGAAGAACACTGCCGCGCGGTCGCGGGCCAGGCCGCGCGCCATCGCCAGCGACAGGCTGAGAAAGGCTTTCACTCGCGGTACTCCCGCCCCGTCAGCTGGAGGAAGACGTCCTCCAGGGTGTCGACTCCCAGTTCCTCCACGAGCGCGCGGGGCGGTCCCACCCGCAGTACCCGGCCGTTGTCCATGACGGCCACCCGGTCGCACAGGGTCTCGGCCTCGTCCATGTAGTGCGTGGTGAGCACTACCGTGCGGCCTTCGGCGTTGATGCGGCGCAGCAGGTCCCACAGGTTGCGCCGGGCCTGCGGATCAAGACCGGTGGTCGGTTCGTCCAGGAAGACCAGTTCCGGATCGTGCACCAGGGCGCAGGCGATGGACAGCCGTTGCGCCTGGCCGCCGGAGAGCTTGTCCTCCCGCGTGTGGGCCTTTTCGGTCAGTCCGACGGTCTCCAGCATCTCGTCGGCGCGGGACTCGTCGAGTCCGTAGAGCGCGGCGAAGGTACGTATCTGCTCACGGGCGGTCAGCCGCTCGAAGAACGCGGAGGCCTGCAGTTGGACGCCTATGCGGTGCAGCAGCGCCGGGTCGCGCGGCCAGGAGGGGTGTCCCAGCAGGTGTGCTGTTCCCTCGTCGGGCTCGCGCAGCCCTTCCAGGATCTCCATGGTGGTGGTCTTGCCGGCACCGTTCGGGCCGAGGATGCCGTAGAACTCGCCGCGCCGTACTTCGAGGGAGACACCGTCGACGGCCTGCGTCTCCCCGTAGCGCTTGCGCAGCCCGTCGGCTGTGATCGCGTTGGACATGCGCGGAGAGTAGCGGCTGAATCCGATATTCCGGTCTCACGTGACCATCTGTTCGGTCTCGCATGACCATCAGTGGGGGCCCGGGCAGGAAACGTCACCGTACGGACACGCTGCGGCACCGTACAGGCCGCCCTGGGGACCGGCCTGGGAACCGTCGCTCCCGCCCCAGGCGTGAGGGAGGACAGGAGAACAGTCGGCTCGACAGCCGCACGGCAAGCCGGACATTTGGTCGCGATCGGAACAAGATCCCGGTCAAGCCCCTGTGGGCGGCGGCCGCGACGGCCATACTGCTGGCCTGGGCACCACACCACCGGGGCGGCCTGTCGCCCGCGGACCCGGGCAGGGGAGCCGGGGGCCGCACGGAAGGGAGCGGGAAGAGCGCACCGGCCAGGTGTCTGCCAGCGACCGAGGGGGAGGGCTCCAGCCGTGACACAGCCGCCGACCGCGCCACCGACCCCACCACCCGTCCCGGCGGTGCCGCCGGACGGGCCCGGTGAGGGCACCGCCCCGGTCGCCGCCGGGAGCACGGCCCCCGAGCCCGACGAGGCCGCTCTCGGCGCCTCCGGCCCTCCGCGCCGTACGGCGTGGTCCGAGGGCGTACAGCGAGTGCGTACGGCCGCGACCACCGAGCCCGGGCGGCTGCGCGCCATCGGCGCCGTACTGGCCGCGCTCCTGGTGCTGTTCGGTGCCGTCTCGGCGTGGCAGGTCTCCGAGCGGGTCACCGCGGCCGACGCCGTGGTCGAACACAGCCAGCCGCTGAGCGCGGACGCGGCGCACATCTACCGCTCGCTGGCCGACGCAGACACCTCCGCCTCCAGCGGCTTCCTCGCGGGCGGCGACGAGCCCCGCTCCGAGCGGCGCCGCTACGAGAAGGACATCCGCGAGGCGTCCGAACTGCTCGCCGAAGCGGCCGCCAACTCCGGGGGCTCGCCCACGGCGCGGCGGCAGATCGCGATCCTCAACCGCGGCCTGCCGGTCTACACCGGACTGGTGGAGTCCGCACGCGCCGACAACCGGCAGGGACTCCCGCTGGGCGGCGCCTATCTGCGCTACGCCAACGAGAAGATGCGCGGCGAACTGCTGCCGGCGGCCCGCAAGCTGTACACGGCGGAGACCAGGCGGCTGGGCGGCGACCTGGACGACGCCAGGAGCCGGCCGCTGCTCGCCGTCGGCTGCGGTGTGGTGGCGCTCGCCGCGCTCGGCTGGGCGCAGCGCCGCAACTACCGCCGCACCAACCGGGTCTTCAACCGCGGGCTGCTCGGCGCCACGGCCGCGGCGCTGGCGCTGCTGGTGTGGCTGACGGCGGGGCACGTGGGGGCGCGCTCCGGGCTGAGCGAGTCGGAAGCCACCGGCGCCCGCTCCTTGCAGGCTCTCAACGAGGCGCGGATAGGCACCCTCCAGGCGCGCGGCGACGAGAACATGACGCTGGTGGCGCGCGGCGGCGGCGCGGCGTACGAGGAGAGCTACCGGAAGCAGATGGCGAAGGTCGCGGGCAACAGCGCATCCAGCGACAAGGGTGGTGGCAAGGACGGCGAAAAGGGCGGCGACCATGGCGGCGACAAACGCGGCGGCCTGCTGGCGGACGCCCACGAGGTGGCGGACGACCGTACGGGCCGCAGCGCGGTGGAGGACGCCCAGCGCGCCGTCCGCACCTGGCAGCAGCGGCACAAGCAGGCGCGCGCCGAGGACGACGGGGGCGACTACGAGGACGCGGTGGACCGCGTGATCGGCGCCGAGAACAGTACGCGCGAGAGCTTCGACGCGGTGGACGACAGCCTCAGCAGGGCAACGGCGCACGAGCAGCGGCAGTTCGAGAAGGCCGCGGATGCCGGACGTGACTGGTTCGACGGACTGGTGGCCGGAGCGCTGGCGCTGGCCGTGCTGGGCGCCGCCGCCGCTGTGCTGGGCATCGGGCGCAGGCTCGCGGAGTACCGGTGAGGAGGGGGAAGGTCATGACGGAGCGGGACTTCGCGCGGGACAGTGCGGACGAGCGGAGCCGGGACAGGGGCCCGGACCGGGGTCGGAGCCGGGGCCGCTGGCCGCGCCGCAAGCCGTGGGCCGTCGCCGCGGGCGGCCTGGCGGTGACGGCCGCGGTACTCGTCCAAACGGTGCCGCACACCGGCCCGACCGGTACCACGGGCACCGCGGCGCATGAAGTGGCGCGGGGCGGTACCGGCGCGGCGCCGGCCAGGCCCGCTTCCGCCTCCGTGCCGGGGGCCGAGCCCGAGCCGGAGAAGTGCGAGGACGGGCACAACCCGGCCGAGAGTCTCAAGCCGTCGGGTGCCTCGGGCGACGCGGTCAAGCGCATCAAGAAGAAGGGCAAACTGGTCGTCGGCGTCGACCAGAACAGCTATCTGTGGGGCTATCGCGATCCGGCAACCGGCAAGATCGAGGGCTTCGACATCGATCTGGTGAAGGCCATCGCCCGCGATCTGCTCGGCGGGGCGGGACCCGACAAGATCACCTACCGGACCATCCCCACCGACCAGCGCATCCCCGCGATCCGCGGCGGCGATGTGGACATGGTCGTACGGACGATGACGATCAACTGTGAGCGCCTCGGCCAGGTCGCCTTCTCCACGGCGTACTTCCAGGCGGGACAGCAGTTGGTCGTGCCGAAGAAACGGGCCCGCGTCAAGGGCTTCGACAGCAGCATGCGCGGGAAACGTGTGTGCTACTCGTCCGGTTCCACGGCGGAGGAGATGATGAAGTCCCCCCGGTACGCGGCCCTGGGCGCCAAGCCCGTCGTGGTGCCCAGCCAACTCGACTGCCTGGTGCGTCTCCAGCTCGGGGAGGCCGACGCCACGGTCACCGACAGCGCGCTGGGCGCGGGACTGGCCGCTCAGGACCCCTCCGTCGAACTCATCGGGGAGCCGGAGACGGTGGAGCCCTACGGCATCGCGATGAACCTGGAGGACAAGGATCTCGTCCGCAGGGTCAACAAGGTTCTGGAGGACTACCGCAAGGAGAAGTGGAAGTCTGCCTACGACCGCTGGCTGGCCGACGACATGATGGGTACGGAAGGAAAGAAGCCCGCACCGCCCAAACCGCTCTACCGTGACTGAACCGGTTGCCGTGGTCGTGTTGCCGATGTACCGGTCCGTGAGTACGAGTCGAACAGCGAGGTGATCGATGGGGCCCGCGGGTGCCGCCGGAGAGGTGATGAGCCGGGAGGAGACCGACCGCGTGCTGGAGCGGCTGGAGGCCGAGCACGAGGCGGTCGAATCCTCCCTGCTGGCGCTCCAGGACCACGCCGGACGCAGGCTGCTGGAGGGAGCGCAGCTCGCCGGGACGACAGCGCACCGCTGGGCACGGGCCGAGGCGGCCATCACCGCGCTGTGGAACGGGTTCGAGTTCTACTCGCGCACCCTGCACCAGGCCCGCGAGCTGCGGGCCCGCCGCCGCTGGCCCAGCCGCGACGACCTGGTGGAGCTGACCCGGCTGCTGCGCGGCACCCTCACCGTGCCCGGCGGGGCGCTGCCGGGTACCCCGGGCGCGAGCCTCACCGAAACCCCCAGGCTCGCCGAGGAGATGACGCTGAGCCGGCTCGTCGAGCGGATGAACGAGTGGTACGCGCAGGCCCTCGACGTGGTGGCGGCGGCCGACTCCGTGTGGTCGGCGCTTCCGGCGCGTATCGACCTGCTCGCCGCCGAACTGGGCCGCGTACGCTCCCTGGCGCACTCGGTGGGCGTGCGCCCCGGCGAGCACCCGGCCGCCGACGACCTGGAACGCACCACGGCCGAACTCAAGGCCCTGCGCGAGGAGGTGCTCAAGGACCCGCTCGCCTTCTGGACCCCGACCGGAGGCAGCGGCGCACCGGGCGGCGGCAGACCCGACACCACCCGCTACGACAGTGCGGCGCGCGCCCTGGAGGAGGTGCGGCGCGAGATCGACGCCGTGCTCGCCGTGCGGCAGGACGCCGAGACCCGGCTGATGAGACTGCGCGACCTGCTCACCCGCGCCGACCGCACCCTCGCCGAGGCCCGTGCGGCGCGCGGCGAGGTGCTGGCGAAGATCGCCGCCTCGGAGGTGCCCGCCGTCAGCGGCCCGCCCACCGTGCTGCAGGAACAGCTCGCAACGGCCGCCGAGTACCGCAGGCACGCACAGTGGCACCGGCTCTCCCCGCTGCTGGAGAGCCTGGAGGAGCGCGCCGAGGACGAACTGGAGCGCGCACGCGCCCAGCTGACGGCCGTCACCGCACCACTGGCCGTCCGCGCGGAACTGCGCGGCCGTCTGGACGCGTACAAAGCCAAGGTGGCACAGAACGGCCTGGCCGAGGACCGCCTCCTGATCGAGCGCTACGACGTGGCACGCCGGATGCTGTGGAGCGCGCCCTGCGACCTGCGGGCCGCGGAGGACGCCGTACTGCGCTACCAGGCGGCGGCACAGGAGGCACTCCGGCAGCGGCAGCGGGACGCTCAGGACGCCGCCGGCGGAGCGATGAACATGGGGGCAGAGTGAGCGAGCAGTCGAGCGAGCAGAACCGGCCGTGCCAGCGGCCGCAGTGCGAGGGCGTCTACGAGGACATGGGAGCGGGCGAGCTGTACTGCAACACCTGCGGACTCGCGCCCGTGGTGGCACCCGGTGGCGTACTGGGCTCGGCACCGACCGGCATGACCAGCCCGGGGCGCGAGGGCCGCTCCTCGGGCTCCGCGCGCTCCGGCTCCTCCTCACGGGCCTCCTCCCGCTCCTCGGGGCGCTCCCACTCCTCCCGCCGCTCCGTCTCCGGGCGGCTCTCCCGCTCGCTGTCCGGCCGCAGCACCGAACGCTCGGTCTCCGTCCGCAGCGGCCGCTCCTCCGCCAAGAGCTCGTCCCGGGGCAGGCTGGGCGCCGGCCTGGTGCAGATCCCCCTGGTGCCCAAACCGGACCCGGCAGGCGTCGTACTGGAGAACCCCGAGGTCCCCGAGCGCAAGCGGTTCTGCAGCAACAGCGACTGCGGCGCGCCCGTCGGCCGCGCACGCAGTGGCAGGCCGGGCCGCACGGAGGGGTTCTGCACCCAGTGCGGCCACCCCTACTCGTTCGTGCCCAAGCTGCGCCCCGGCGACATCGTGCACGGCCAGTACGAGGTGGCCGGCTGTCTGGCGCACGGCGGCCTGGGCTGGGTCTATCTGGCCGTCGACCGTGCCGTCTCCGACCGGTGGGTCGTCCTCAAGGGCCTGCTGGACACCGGCGACCAGGACGCGATGGCCGCCGCGATCGCCGAGCGGCGCTTCCTGGCCCAGATCGAGCACGCCAACATCGTGCGCATCTACAACTTCGTCGAACACCTCGACCAGCGCACCGGGAGCCTCGACGGCTACATCGTCATGGAGTACGTCGGCGGCAGCTCCCTCAAACAGATCGCCAACGGTCGCCGCACCCCCGAAGGGAAGCGCGACCCGCTCCCGGTCGAGCAGGCGTGCGCCTACGGCATCGAGGCGCTGGAGGCCCTCGGACATCTGCACAGCCGCAATCTGCTCTACTGCGACTTCAAGGTCGACAACGCGATACAGCAGGGCGACCAGCTCAAGCTGATCGACCTGGGCGCGGTGCGCCGGGTGGACGACGACGACAGCGCCATCTACGGCACCGTGGGCTACCAGGCCCCGGAGGTCGCGGAGGAGGGCCCCTCGGTCGCCTCCGACCTGTACACCGTGGCGCGGACCCTGGCCGTCCTCACCTTCGACTTCCAGGGCTACACCAACGTGTACGTCGACAGCCTGCCCAACCCGGAGAACATCGAGGTCTTCCAGCGGTACGAGTCCTTCTACCGGCTCCTGGTGCGCGCGACCGACCCCGACCCGGGGCGCAGGTTCGCCTCGGCGCAGGAGATGTCCGACCAACTGCTGGGCGTGCTGCGCGAGGTGGTGGCCCTGCAGACCGGAAAGCCGCGCCCCGCGCTGTCCACCCTCTTCGGGCCCGAAGCGCGGGTCGTGGACAGCGAACTGTTCGCGCAGCACTCCGGTCGGGCCTCGCTGCTGGGAGCGCGGGACCCCGGCGTGAAGAAACGTCGCACCGCCAAGGAGCCGGCTGCGCTACAGGCCCGGCCCGCGTCCGCCACGGCGTCCGCCACAGCGACGGCCACGGTCACGGCCAAGCCCGCGCCGCTCGCCTCGTTCCCCGCCCCGGCCAACGGCGCCCCGGACGGCACCCCGCCCGCCGCCGCGACGGGCGGCATCGCGCTGGCGCCGCTCCGGACGCGGCCGACGGCGCTGGCGCTGCCCGTACCGCGCGTCGATCCCACCGACCCCAACGCCGGTCTCCTGGCCGGGCTGATGGCCTCCTCACCCGCCGACCTGCTCACCGCGCTGGAGGGGGCGCCGCACGAGTCCCTGGAGCTGCGACTGCGCAAGCTGCGCGCGCTCCTGGAGCAGGGGGAGGGTCTGGAGGGCGCGGGGGCGGCCCTCGACGCGCTGGAAGCCCTGGAGGCGCGTCACGCCGACGACTGGCGCGTGGTCTGGTACCGCGGCCTGGCGTCCTTGGTGACGGGTGACCGGGAGAGTGCCGCGCTGTCCTTCGACGCGGTCTACGACGCCTTCCCCGGCGAGGCCGCGCCCAAGCTCGCCCTGGGCGTCTGCGCCGAGCTGCTCGGCCAGTTGGACAACGCGGCCGAGTACTTCCGGCTGGTGTGGACGGCCGACCCGTCGTATGTGAGTGCCGCGTTCGGCCTGGCGCGGGTGCGGCTCGCCACGGGCGACAGGGAAGGCGCCGTACAGGTGCTGGAGTCCGTGCCGGAGGCGTCCATCCACTACACCGCGGCCCGGGTGGCGGCGGTACGGGCACGCCTGCGGCAGCGCTCACCGCACGAGCCGCTGCTGGAGGACCTCCAGGCGGCGGCGCGGCAGGTGGCCGAGCTGGAACACGTCGGACTGGACGCGGTCCGCCGCCACGAGCTGACCTGCGAGGTGCTCGGCTGCGCACTCGACTGGCTGCTGTGCCAGGCTGTCCCCGCCCGGGGGGCCGCCCCCGGGCCCGCGCCTGCGGGAGCGCCGGGGGCACCACCCGGTGCCGGGGTACGGCTGTTGGACAGTCCGCTCACCGAGGAGGGGCTGCGCTTCGGCCTGGAGCGCTCCTACCGGCTGCTCGCCCGGCTCGCGCAGAGCGGAACCGAGAGGATCGAACTGGTGGAACGGGCCAACCGTCTCCGCCCCCGGACGTGGGTGTGACCATGCCTCAGCTGCACCAACTCTCCGCCTGCCCGAGCTGCGCGGAACCGCTCGAGGAGGGTGACCGCTTCTGCGGCGCGTGCGGCGCGGATCTCGAATCCGCTGCCGCCGCTGCCGCCGCACAGGGCCGTGCGGGGCACGGCGACGCGCCGCCCGCCCCGCGCACTCCCACCCTCCCCGACGGTCTCCCGGCGGCAGGCCCGGCCGGGCCGGGGTATCCGCCCCCGCCTCCGTCGCCACCCCCCGCGGCCCCGCCGACGGCCGCGCCCGCGTCCGCGCAGGCGCCCACGGAGGCCGAGCCCGACTACGCGCTGCCGCCCGCCGCGGAACAGCCCGGGACACCGCCGCTGCCGGGCACCCCGGCACCGCTGGACGTACCTCCGCCGCCACCCGCGGCCCCGGCGCCGCCTGAAGCCCCGGCGCCGCACGCAGGGCCGGTGCCGCCCGAGGCCTCGGCTCCCACCGGTCCCGATCCCCGCACCGGCACCGACTCGCCCACCGGTCCCGACCCGCGCACCGTCCTGGACGAGCCCGGCGGGGCCTCCGCAGCCGGGAGCGTCCAAGCGGCGGCAGGCGGCGGGGGAATGGCAGGCGACAGCGGAACGGCCGACGAGCCGTCCGGTCCCGTCTGTGTGGCCTGCGGCACCGGGACCATCGACAGCGACGGCTACTGCGAGCACTGCGGTCACAAACAGCCCCGGGACCGCGACCACATGGAGCGCGCGCTGGACACCGTCGCAGCGGCCAGCGACCGCGGGCTGCGGCACCACCGCAACGAGGACTTCTTCGCCATCGCGGAGACCACCACGTCGCAGGGCACCCCCGCCACCTTCGCCGTCATCTGCGACGGTGTCTCCTCGGCCACCCGCCCCGACGAGGCGTCAGCGGCGGCCGCCGAGGCCGCCAGTACCTCGCTGTGCCAGGCGCTGCCACAGGGCCGCCACCCGCAACAGGCGATGCACGAGGCGCTGGTGGCGGCCTCCGACGCGGTCAACGCACTGGCGGCCGACGCGCCTGTCGAGCCGTCCAAGAACGCGCCGGCCTGCACCGTGGTGGGCGCGCTGAGCGCGGACGGCATCCTGACCGTCGGCTGGATCGGGGACAGCCGGGCCTACTGGGTGCCCGACGACCGTTCGGCGCCTCCCGCGCGGCTGACCGAGGACGACTCCTGGGCGGCGCAGATGGTCGCGGCGGGGCTGATGAGCGAGACGGAGGCGTACGCCGACCCCCGTGCGCACGCCATCACCGGCTGGCTGGGTGCGGACGCCTACGAGATCGACCCGCACACCGCCTCGTTCAAGCCCGACCAGCCGGGCGTCGTGGTGGTGTGCACGGACGGACTGTGGAACTACGCCGAGTCCGCCGAGGAGATGGCCGCCGCGGTGCCGCCCGACGCGCTCACCCGGCCGCTGCAGTCGGCGCAGCACTTGGTCGGCTACGCGCTGGACGGCGGCGGGCACGACAACGTAACGGTGGCGGTGGTGCCGTTCCCGCTGCCGCCGGGAGGGGCAGGATCGGCCTGAGTCGAGCACGCCGCGGGGGGCCTTGGGACACCGCAGGACGGGTGCCGGGGACGACGAGAACGCTGTCCGGGGGGAAGGGCCGCGAGAACCACCGCACCTCCACCCGCCCCTTTGTCTACTTGTCGCTGTAGAGCAAACAGGAGCGGAACAGATGGCCAACTTCTCCAAGTCCCATGCGCCGCGCTTCTCGGTGGACGTCTACCAGAACGAGTACCTGCCCGAGGGCGCGCAAGAGGTCAACGCCATCGTCACCGTCACCGCCACGGGCGGCGGCACCACAGGCGGCATGCCGCTGCCGGTGACGGACCCGGCGCAGGTCCGGTCGCAGGACGGTCCGAACGCCGCGGTGGTCATCATGGTCGACTGCTCCGGCTCGATGGACTATCCGCCCACCAAGATGCGCAACGCCCGGGACGCCACAGCGGCGGCCGTCGACACCCTCAGGGACGGCGTCTGCTTCGCCGTCGTGGCCGGCACCCACAAGGCCAGGGAAGTCTTCCCCGGCAACGGTGCGCTGGCCGTCGCCGACCCCACCACACGCGCCCAGGCCAAGGACGCGCTGCGCGGACTGTCCGCCGGCGGCGGCACCGCCATCGGCACCTGGCTGCGCCTGGCCGACCAGCTGCTGAGCTCGGCCGACGTCCCCATCCGGCACGGGATTCTGCTCACCGACGGGCGCAACGAGCACGAGGAGCCCCAGCAGTTGCGCGACGCGCTGGACGCCTGCGCCGGCCGCTTCACCTGTGACGCACGGGGAGTGGGCACCGACTGGGAGGTCAAGGAGGTCACCTCGATCGCCTCCGCGCTGTTGGGCAGCGCCGACATCGTGGCCGATCCGGGCGGACTGGCGGCGGACTTCACACAGATGATGGAGAACGCCATGGGCAAGGAGGTCGCCGATGTGGCGCTGCGGCTGTGGACCCCGCAGGGCTCCCGGATCAAGTTCGTCAAGCAGGTGGCGCCCACGGTCGAGGAGTTGACGGACCGCCGTACGGAGGCCGGGCCGCGCGCCGGTGACTACCCGACAGGGTCATGGGGCGACGAGTCCCGCGACTACCACGTCTGTGTGGAGGTGCCGGCCGCCGAGGTCGGCCGGGAGATGCTCGCGGCGCGGGTCTCGCTGATCCGCCCGGCGCCCGGCGGCGGCACTCCGGACACCCTCGGACAGGGGCTCGTGCGGGCGGTGTGGACGGACGACATGGTCGCCACGACTTCCATCAACCCGCAGGTCGCGCACTACACGGGGCAGGCCGAACTGGCCCAGGCCATCCAGACGGGCCTCGATCTCCGGAAGGCGGGGGACGAAGCGGGCGCAACGGCCAAACTGGGGCGAGCCGTACAGTTGGCGAACGCCTCGGGGAACGCGGATACTGCGAAACTGCTTTCGAAGGTGGTCGACGTGGTGGATGCCGCGACGGGTACTGTTCGACTGAAGGCGAAGGTCGCCGAGGCCGATGAGATGACGCTGGAGACGCGGTCCACCAAGACGGTCCGGGTGAAGCGCTAGCCGCACCGGTCGCGGTGGCCCGTAACGAACTTCACAGCCCACACAGCCCGCACAACCGGCACGATCCGTACCACCAGGTACCGAAGAGCAGGAGCACGGAGGGGGAGGCACTCACCATGCCGACTTGCCCGAACGGCCACCAGTCTGCGGCCGACGACTGGTGCGAGGTCTGCGGTCACCGCATGACCGGCGCGCCGGCGTCGCCCGCTGGTGCCGTACCGCCGCCCCCTCAGCCGGCCGCACCCGGCGGCTACGGCTATCCGGGCCCGCCGGGGCCGCCCCAGCCCCCCGGACCTGGACAGCACCCGCAGCAGCCCGGCCCCGGACAGCCACCCGGCCCCGGACAGCAGCCGGGCCAGGGACAGCAGCCCGGCCAGGGGCCGGGCCACGGTTACGGCTACCCGGGGCCCGACGCGGGCCCGCCCGAGCTGTGCCCCCAGTGCCGGACGCCCCGCGAGTCCCAGGCGCCCTTCTGCGAGGAGTGCCGCTACAACTTCCTGACCCACTCGCCGACCAACTACGTACCCCCGGGCCAGCAGCCCCAGCCGGGCGCCCCGGGCTTCCCGCCTCCAGGGCCCGGCGGTCCGGCCGGTCCCGGCGGCCCCGCTGCGGGCCCCGGCGGTCCCGGCCCGTTCGACGGCCAGGGCGCGGGCGCCCCCGGAGGGTTCCCCGGTCAGGAGCGGCCCTACCCCGCCGGGCCCGATGCCGCGCCGTACGGCGGGCCGCCCGCGCCGCAGGCGCCGCCCGCCAGCGGTGACTGGGAGCTCTCCCCGCCGGGCCCTGCCGAGCACCAGCAGATGGCGGGTCCGCCCGCACCACCGCAGGCGCCGGACGGGCCTCCCGGCCCGCCCCCGCCGCCCGGTATGGGCGCGCCCCCGGCACCTGGCGTCCCGTCCCAGCCCGCCCCCGCGGGGCCGGGCCACCAGCCGGGCGAGCCCCAGCCGGGACCGTCCCAGCCGGGCCAGGACTACGGCCAGCAGCAGCCCGCTCCGCCCGACTACGGCCAACAGCACCCCGCTTCGCCGGACTACGGCCAGCAGCAGCCGGCCCCGCCGGACTACGGCCAGCAGCCGGCCCCGCCGGACTACGGCCGGCAGCCGGGCCCACCGCCCGGGCAAGGGCAGGGCCACGGCCAGGGACAGGACTACGCCCGACAGGACCCCGGCGCACCGCAGAGCGGTGGGGCGTGGACGGCGATGATCGCGCCGGACCGGGAGTACTTCGCGGCGATGATGCAGCGCAGCGGCCCCGAGGCGGCGGCGCTGAACCTTCCCGCGTACTCCCCCGAACAGCAGCTGCCGCTCACCGGGCCGCAGATCACCATCGGCCGCCGCCGTGCTTCCACCGGTGAGGCCCCGGACATCGACCTGGGCCGCCCCCCGGAGGACCCGGGCGTCTCGCACCAGCACGCGGTGCTGGTGCAGCAGCCGGACGGCAGCTGGTCGGTCGTCGACCAGGACTCGACCAACGGCACCACCATCAACGGTGCCGAGGACCCGATCCAGCCGTTCGTACCCGTCCCCCTCAAGGAGGGCGACCGGGTCCACGTGGGCGCCTGGACGACGATCACGCTGGTGCGCCGGTAGTCACCGGCCGGGCGGCGCGTGGGCGTGCTGTGAGGCACGCCCACGCGGCCCAGCGACGGTGACCGGGACGGGCGTGGCCGTGGCGGAGCCGCAAGGGCCCGCCGCCCCGGCCTACTTCTCCAGCGAGGGCGCCTGGGGCCGCACGGCCTGCAGTGCGAGGGACGGTTCGTCCACGATCGGGATGCCGCGCTCGTCCAGCGCCTTCTTGATGCGCCAGCGCAGCTCCCGCTCGACGGGCAGGTTCTTCTCGGGCATGGTCTTGACCGACACCCGCAGGGCCATGGAGTCCAGCGTCACTTCGTCCAGACCGAGCACCTGGACGGGCTCCCACAGGACCTCGTCCCAGGGGCTCTCCTTGCCCATCTCCTCGCCCACGGCGAGGATGGCGGCCCGGACCTCCTCCAGGTCCTCCTCGGTGCGCACCCTCACGTCGAGGGAGGCCATCGACCAGCCCTGGCTGAGGTTCCCGATGCGCTTGATCTCGCCGTTGCGCAGGTACCAGATCTCGCCGCCGTCGCCGCGCAGCTGCGTCACCCGCAGGCCGATCTCCAGGACGACGCCCGACACCTCTCCGGCGTCCACCCGGTCGCCGACCCCGTACTGGTCCTCCAGAAGCATGAACATACCCGCCAGTACGTCCTTCACCAGGTCGCGCGCGCCGAAGCCGAGTGCTACGCCCGCGACGCCGGCGCTGGCCAGCAGCGGGGCGAGATTGATGCCCAGCCCGGAGAGCACCGTCATCGCGGCGGTGCCCATGATCACGAACGAGGCCACGCTGCGCAGGATGGAGCCGATCGCCGCGGAGCGCTGTCTGCGCCGCTCCCCGCTGACCAGCAGTCCGCGCAGCGCGTTGCCGCTGTCGGCGATCTCGGCCCTGCGGTTCATCCGCGTTATCAGCTGGGTGATCGCGCGCCGGATGAGGTAGCGCAGCACCACGGCGACGACGCAGACGAAGACGATGCGTACACCCGTGGCCAGCCAGTCCGACCAGTTCTCCTGCACCCATCCGGCAGCTTCTCCCGCGCTGTCCTGGGCGTCCTCCAGGGACCTCGGCGGCTGGGGGCCGTCGGGTGAGGGGGATGCGCTGAGCAGCCAGTACACAGGTCGACCTTCCGTGCGAGACACATCCGCAAGGCACCCGTTTGAATGCCAGGACCACACTAACGGCGCAATGACTTCACATTTGGTGCTCCAGAGCAGTATGAGGCCGAGCGTTCGAGTGAGAGGACTGTTCCACGGGGGAGGTGGCAGGTGTGGTCCAAAACACGCTCAGCTCGTTGCCCGGTCGTGGTGGCGAAGTCACCAGGGCACGGGACACACTGAGGGGAGATCGTCACGGCGCGAGCCACGCGCCGCCGACGTACAAGGAGGCACCGTGCCGCATGTCCTGGTCCTCAACGCGTCGTACGAGCCGCTCGGCGTCGTACCGCTTCGCCGCGCGCTCGTACTGGTCCTCAATGGGAAGGCGATCAGCCTGGAGGACTCCGGCGCCCTGATGCACAGCGCAACCCGTGTCATACCCGCCCCCAGTGTCGTCCGCCTCAAGCGGTTCGTGAGGGTGCCCTTTCGGGGCAGTGTCCCCCTCACCCGCCGCGCCCTGTTCGCCAGGGACGGCGGCCGATGCGCCTACTGCGGTGGCGTCGCAACCAGCGTCGACCATGTCATCCCGCGCAGCCGGGGAGGGGCGCACGCCTGGGAGAACGTGGTGGCCGCCTGCCGCCGCTGCAACCATGTGAAAGCCGACCGCCATGTCGCCGAGCTGGGCTGGCGGTTGCGACACCAACCAGCCCCGCCCTCCGGCCTCGCCTGGCGCATCATCGGAACGGGGCATAGGGACCCGCGCTGGCTGCCCTACCTCCAGCCATACGGCGCGGACGACGACCTCGCCCGGATCGACGGCAGATCCACTGCCTGAGACCCGGGCTTTGTTATGCCCGCACGGTCGCCCCGAAGCGCGTGCGGCGCCCTGTGACGACCGGACGACCCCTGGGGGCGCCACGCGGCGCCCCCGCGCCCGCTCCGGGTGGCTAGTCGGCGCGGGAGCCGGCGCCCCTGCCGCCATCGCGCCGGGCGTGCTTGGCCTGGCCTGCGGTGTCCACGCCGTAGATCTCCACCGACCACAGGGAGATCCCGAAGCGGGTGGCGCGCTTGTCGCCGACCACCCGCACATAGCGGGTGTCCCTGGGAGTGTCCATCCGGACCGATTCCCTGCCGCCCTCGCCGTCCCGCACCGTGGCAGCGGTGCGCCAGCGCTTGCCGTCGGGGGAGACCTGGATGCGGTAGCGCGAGGCGTAGGCGTCCTGCCAGCGCAGTACGACCTGCCCCACGCGGGCCCGTTCGGCCAGCTCCAGCTGCACCCACTCGCCGTCCTCGGCGGGCGAGGACCACCGGGTGCCGCGCTTGCCGTCGGCCACCGCGGCCGCGGGGAAATCCTTCGTCTCGTCAGCGGAGGAGGTCACCCGCGCGTGCCGCGCCAGATCCGGGCCCGAGGTGCGCGGGTAGGCCCGTACGGTGAGCGTGACGCGTTCCCCGCCGAACGAGACGGGGATGCGGTAACTGCCCGTCCTGACCGTGCTGTCGGCGGTGATCCGCAGCGGCACGTCCACCGTGCTGCCCCGCCGCACGGTGGTGCGCAGCGGTGTCCGCACGGTGAAGCCTTCGGGTGCCTTGGCCGTGACCTTTCCGCGCACATCCGTGGGCCGGTTCCCGGTCAGCCGCGCCGTGACCCGGGTCGCGTCCCCGCCGATCGCCGCGTCCACGGTCGTACGGGGGAGCGACAGCGAGGCCGCGGGGGTGTCGGCGTACCAAGGCGTGATCTCGTGGACGACCGGCGGCTTCGTCTGGTCGCTCCACACGAGCCGCAGCGCGTCGGCCTCCGCCGCGCCCTGCCGACCGGTGGTCAGCTGCGTCCAGCCGGTCCGCGAGAGCGCGCCCAGCCGCTGCCAGCCCTTGCCGGGCAGGTGCATCTCCACCGCTCCCCGGGTGCCCGAGTGCGGTCCGGTCAGCACCGTGACGGCGCGCAGGGAGCGCGGCTCGGGCAGCCGCACGGTCAGCGCCTCGGCTGAGTGCTTCCCGTGGCTCCCGGCGGTGGCCGGCGGGACGAGCATGGGCGGGTTCCGGGGGGTGAAGGTCCCGGCGACCGGGCTCGCCGCCGCCCGGTAGGAGGTGCTCGGGTCGCCGTCCGCCGCGGCGGAGACCGGGTGGTGCGGGGCGCCCGCCGGGCCGCCGTCCACATCCGGCTTGCGGCCGTGTCCGTCCTGGGACTTGGCCTTCGAGCCGTTCTTCGGCTCGGCCTTCGCGCCGTCTTCCGTTGTCGGGTCGGGCTTGGGCGGCTGGGCGCCCGTCCAGCCGTCCGACAGGTCCAGCGCCTTGTCCGTGAACTCGTCCAGTACGCCCTTGCCGACCGTCACCTTGCCCTTGGCGCTCTCGGTGCGCAGTCGCCGTGCCTCCAGCTGCGCCTTCCAGGCGGCCGGACCGTCCCCGCGCGCCTGCGCGACCAGCATGTCGACCGACTGCTCACCCGCGGCGCCGAGTCGGGAGAGCTTGGTCAGCCACGGCTCCACCTCCTCGCGGAGGTCGCCCGGTACCCGGGAGGGCGCCGTGCGCATCGTTGTGAAGGCGCTGCGCAGCTTTTCGGCGGCCTGGTCGAGCTCGGGCCCGTCGCCCTGCCCGTAGGCCCTCCAGAAGGCGTCCAGCAGCGGGCGCACATACGCCGACTCGTCGTAGCCGAGCACCGAGGAGGCGTCGTTGCCCGCCAGCGCGTGCACGGCCGCCCGGGTGGCCTCGGTGCTGCCGCGCCCTTCGGCCAGGTCGTCGATGGCGGCGTGCCAGGACTCCTTGGGCCGGTAGCCGCGCGGGTTCCAGGCGTAGTCGGCGGCCGTGAACAGCGGGATGCGGGAGGCCGTCGGCTGCTTCATGGCGTTGGTCAGCAGCGCGGCCGAACCGTGGGCGACGGCCGGTTCGCGACCCTGGTAGGGGCCGAGGAAGATCCGGTCGGAGGCGAAGTCGTTGACCGGGTAGTTGTCGATGGTCATCAGGCGGTGGCGGGGGAAGGCCCGGCGGGCGCGGGCGAGCTCGGCGCCGGTGATGGTCCGGGGGACCACGCCGACCCCGCTCCAGCCGATCTCGATCCGGTCGTCCAGCTTCCGCGCGAGCGCTGCCCGGTAGGAGGTGCGGCCCTTCTGGTAGAACTCCGTCGGCACCACCGACAGCGGCGCCGCGTCCGGATGGCGCTCGGCCAGGTGGGCGGCCACCGCGTTGGCGAGCTCGGCCTGGGCGCGTGCCGCGGCCTCGGGGCCCGTGCCGTAGGTGTCGGCGTCCTTGTCGCAGTGCCACTCGCTGTAGCTGACGTCCTCGAACCCCAGCTGGAAGGCGCGCACACCCAGTGCGCGCATGGCGTCGAGCTTGCGCAGCAGCGCCTTGCGGTCGTCCTGCGAGGAGAAGCACAGCCCCTGCCCCGGCGAGACCGCCCAGCCGAGCGTGACGTGGTTGCGCCTGGCGCGCTCGGCCAGTTCGCGGAAGTCGGCGCGCTGTGCCGCGGGATACGGGTCGCGCCAGCGGGGCGCCTGGCGGTACGGGTCGTCGCCCGGTGCGTACAGATAGCGGTTCTGCTTCGTACGGCCCAGGAAGTCGAGTTGGGACAGCCGCTCCTGGTGTGTCCAGGGCTGGCCGTAGAAGCCCTCTGTGGTGCCGCGTACGGCGGCGGCCGGCCAGTCGCGCACGGCGACGCCGGGGAAGCCGTGCCGGCCGTTGCGCTCGGTGGCGAGCTGTCGCAGCGTCTGCGCGGCGTTGAACAGCCCGTCCCCGTCCGTCCCTTCGAGCGCCACGGTGGCGTGCCCGGCCACCTGCCCGGTGGCGAGGCGGTAGCCGCCGGCCGGCAGATCGTCGCGCGCGGGGGCGCGCAGTTCACGCAGCGCGGGCCCGGCCGCCTCGGAGCCGGCCCGTACGACGAGAGTGCCCGGGGGCACCGTCCCGGCCGGGCGTCCGTCCCGGCCCGGGTGTATCCGGTGGACCGTGCGCACACCTGCCCCGTGCAGCGTCTCGCGGACGACTCGCAGTGCGTCCTCGTCCGCGTCCTCGTCCGCGACCAGGGTGGCCTCCGTGCCCGCCGGGACGAAGTCGCCCTGGGCGCGCATGGACTGGGGGCGCGGCCAGACCGGCGGCAGTCCCTCGCGCGAGCTCTCGTCGTCCGGGTTGCCCGCGGCCGGGCCGTCGGGCGCGGCCGGGGTGGCGGCCTGGGCGGGCACCCCGCCGAGCAGGCCGGAGACGACCGCGGCGGTGAGCGCGGCGGCGCTCATCCGGCTCCAGCCGCCCGGCGCGCCCGGGCGGCCGGCCGCAGTGGCGCCCGTGCCGGCCGCGGCCGCCGGGCCCTTCGCACCGCGCGCTGTCCCCACCGCTACCTCCCGATGTCCGACCGGAATCCCTCCGTCCAGCTCCCCTGCGGCGCTGCCGCGGGCCCACGTTCCGCGTACACCGCGTGCCGTCGTTCTTCGCGTACCTCTTCCGCGTACATCGGTGTACACGGTGTGACGCCGTGCTGCGTACCGTACGTGCCGCTGTGAACCGCGCCCGCACGACGGGGTGCCGGGCCGCACCGTTCGCACCGAGGAAAGGCCACAGCTGTGCCGCGAAACACGGGCGCCTGCGGATTCTATGGTTCTGCGGCGCGGACGTCCCGGGCTTTGACGGCAGTCACCCGCCCCTCCGGTAGGGGCCGCAAATACTCACGATCGTTGACCGTTTTGTCCGTTGATTCTTCTTTCCCTGGCGTGCGTTGTCGCCGATTCGCCGCGGGAAGCGACGTGAGCTGAGACACGTTCCGTCCCCGCACACGTCTGCATGTCCGTCGACTGGGTAGGGCGAAGGCTGTCCGCCCTTTCGTCAACGAACGGAGGCCCACCGTGGCCGCGTCCGCTGAACTCCTCATCTCCGCTCTCACTCCGCTCCCGCAACAGCGCGCACTCTCCAAACGAGGGCACGAGCCGGTAGACCTGTCCGGTGTGTCCGACCCCGACTCCGGACTTGACGGCTCGTGCACCTGCGGCTGTGCCGACGCGCCGCTCACCAGCGAGCCCCCGCTCGCCGACGCCACCCCGCTGACCAGTGAGCCCCCGCTCGCCGAGGCGCCGCTGACCAGCGAACCCACCGGGGTCGGTTACGGCACGGAGCCGGCGGACATCTGATGGCCCTCCCCCAGACTCCGTCCGGGGGTACCCCCATCCAGCCTCCGACCGGTGGCACCTCGAGCCCGGCCTCGTCGGAGGGAAGCTCCCTGGCGCGGCTCGCCGCCGCCCACGGGGTCTCGCTCCGCTACGAGCCCGCACCTGGCCGCCAGGTCCGGGTGCCCGAGGAGACGGTCGTCGCCGTGCTCGCGGCCCTGGGCGTCGACGCCTCGACGCCGCGCGCCGTCCGTGCCGCGCTGGAGCAGCACGAGTGGGACAGCCGCAGACTGCTGCCTCCCACCGTCGTGCTGCGCTCCGGTGCGCACTCCGGCTCGGCCACCAGCGCCGACTTATCCGGCTCCCCCGGCTTATCCGGTTCGCCCGGCCTGCCGGGCTGCCCCGTACTCCCGGACGGCACCGTGCTGCGGGTCGCCACGGAGAGCGGTGAGGCCCTCGACTGGGGCCCCGGGACCGAGCTGCCGCCCGGCGTGCACACGCTGCTGGCCCACGCGCCCGACGAGCGCTCGGCGCACAGCACCCTGATCGTCGCGCCCGAGATCTTCCCCGCGCCCCGCACCCGGCCCGGAGCCACCCGCGGTCACGGCCTGCTCGTGCAGCTCTACTCGCTGTTGTCCTCCCGCTCCTGGGGCATGGGCGACCTCGCCGACCTGAGCGAGCTCGCCGGCTGGGCGGGACGCTGCCTGGGTGCCGATTTCGTCCAGCTCAACCCGCTGCACAGCGCCGTACCCGCGGCGCCGGGCGGCCGCACCGACCCCTCGCCCTACCGCCCCTCCTCGCGCCGCTTCCCCGACCCGGTGCACCTGCGTATCGAGGAGATCCCCGAGTACGCCTACCTCGGCAGCGCCGAGCGCCGTGCGGCCGACGCCCTGCTGGCGCGCGCCGCGGCACTGCGCGGGAGCGTGCTGCACGGGGGCGCGAACATCGACCGGGACGCCACCTGGGAGCTGAAGCGCGCCGCGCTGGAGCTGGTCCGTACGGTTCCGATGAGCCCAGGGCGGCGGGCCGCCTACTGCGACTTCCTCGCCGAGCGCGGACAGGCGCTGGAGGACCACGCCACCTGGTGCGCGCTGGCCGAGGTGCACGGACCCGACTGGCGCTCCTGGCCGGCCGGTCTGGACGACCCCCGCTCGGCCCGTACGGCACGCGCCCGGGACGCGCACATGGACCGGATCGACTTCCACTGCTGGGCCGCGTGGCTCACCGACTGCCAGCTGGCCGCGGCCCAGCACACCGCACGCGCGAGCGGCATGGCGATCGGGCTGGTGCACGACCTGGCCGTCGGCGTACACCCCAGCGGCGCCGACGCCTGGGCGCACCAGGACATCCTCGCCCAGGGCATCACGGTCGGCGCCCCGCCCGACGAGTTCAACGCGCGCGGCCAGGACTGGGGGCTGCCGCCCTGGCGCCCCGACGCACTGGCCGAGCAGGGCTACGAGCCCTACCGCGACGTGCTCGCCGGGCTCTTCCGGCACGCGGGCGCCCTCCGGCTGGACCACGTCATGGGCCACTCCCGGCTGTGGTGGGTCCCCGAGGGCCGCCCGCCCACCGAGGGCACCTATGTGCGGTACGACACCGAGGCCATGCACGGAGTCCTCGCGCTGGAGGCGCACCGCGCGGGCGCCGCCGTCATCGGGGAGGACCTGGGCACGGTGGAGCCGGGTGTCCGCGAGGAACTGGCGGCCCGGCGGGTGCTGGGCACCTCGGTGCTGTGGTTCGAGCGTGACTACGGCGGCGGCTCCGCATCCCGCGGGAGCGGCGCCGCGCACGGCGACGAGGGAGCCCCGGGGTCCGGCGGGCGCCTGCCGTCCGGGCGGGCCGCGCCACTGCCGCCACAGCGGTGGCGGGCCGACTGTCTGGCGACCGCCACCACGCACGACCTGCCCAGCACCGCGGCGCGCTTCACCGGGGCACACGTCGAACTGCGGGAGCGGCTCGGCATGCTCCCCGGCGGCGCCGAGGCCGAGCACGCCGCCGAGCGGGCCGAACTCACCGAGTGGCTGGCCCTGTTCGAGCGGCTGCGGCTGCTGCCGGAGGGCTGGGGTGACGAGGAGGGCGTGCTCAAGGCGGTGTACCGCTTCCTGGCCCGGACACCGGCGCGGATGGTCGGCGTCTGGCTGCCGGACGCCGTGGGGGACCGGCGCGCGCAGAACGTGCCGGGCACCACCGACGAGTACCCCAACTGGCGGCTGCCCCTTGCCGACGCCGACGGTCGGCCCCTCACCCTGGAAGAGCTCGCAGCCTCGCCGCGCGCCCATGCCCTGTTCGCCGAGGTGCGCCGCGCCGTGGGCTGAGCGCCCGAGCCCGCGCGCGGGGCAGCGACGGCAGCGACCACGGAGAGCAGGAGTGACAACCCGATAAGCGCACCCGGGCGCGCGGGCCGTTCAGGCGTCCGATATGTTTGCAGTGTGAGCAACAAGGTCAACAAGAACGCCCTGCGCGCAGGCACTGTCACCGCTGGTGCGACGCTGCTGATGCTGCTGTCGTCCCCCGCCTTCGCGCTCACCCGTGACGACGGCGACCAGCCGGGCTCCGGCCTGAGCGTCGCCGAGACGCTGGGGCTCTACGTCGCGGCGCCCGTCGTGCTCTTCCTGCTGATCGCCGGTCTGGTGATGGTGGGCGACAAGAGCAGGAAGAAGAGCTGACGCCGCAGGAGAGCGCGGCGCACGGACCGTCCGAGCGGTAGCCGCGCGGGGCCCCGGTCGCCGGCCGGTTATCGGCACTCGAACTCCCGTGCTTTAGTACAGGGTTGTCCGCGTTCTGCGACAGCTCTGTCACACACGTTGGCACCCGGCGGGCAGCGGGGAATCGCCCACAGCATGACGCACGAAGTACCACTGCCGCCCCGTACCGGTCTGCCCACCAGCGAGGAGAGGCTGCGCGCCGCGCTGCTGTACGCACAGAGCGACGCGGCAGCGCCCCCGGGCGCTCTGCCGGGCGTGGACCGCTGCGCGATGATCACAGGCATGGCAGCGCTTGCCCTGAACTGCTTCTCCGCCGCTCCGTCCCTGCTGGACCTGGAGCGGATCGACGTCCTCGTACCCGACCTCGGCGAACCCACCGGGCCCGGGGCCGACGCGCCGCTTCCGGCCGCCTGTGCCTACACCTCGGCACATCTGGTGCGGACCCGCGTTCTGCCCGAACCCGAGGAGATCACCGGGCTGCCCGTGGCGCCCGTGCCGCGAGCGCTCGCCGACGCGGTCGCCCAGCTCCCGGACGGGGAGCACGTACGGCGGCTGCTGGTCGAGGCGGTACGCGGCGGCCACTGCGAGCCGCAGCCCGTGGTGCGCGAGCTGACCAGAGCCCGGCTGCTGGCGCTGCCGCACGTCGCGGACGCGGTGGAGAGCCTGCTGGCGGAGGGGCGCGCGCTGACCGAGGGCCTGCTGTACGAGATGGTCTTCGGCCACGGTCTGCCCGACCCCTGCTGGAACGTCGAACTGCGCGTCCCCGGCGGCCCGCACCTGGGCGCCGTCGACGCCTACTGGCCGGACCAGGCCGTGGCGGTGGAGATCGACGCGGGAACGCCCAGGACCGGCGCGGAGGCGGCCTGGGACGCCTACACCCGCAAGCGGGAGGCCCTGGAACAGCTCGGCATCACCGTCGTCCACGTCACCGCCGAGAAGTTGCACGAGTCCCTCGCCCAGCAGGCAGCCGTGGTCCGGACGGCGCTGATGGCCGCCTGCGAAATGGAGCCCGCCGAGTACGTGACCGTCCTGCCGCGCTGACCGTTCGGTCGCAGATCAATCGCAGATCAGTCGCAGAATTCCGCCTCGACCAGGCCGAGGGTGTCGCCCGACCAGTCGCCGTTGACGTTGAAGGCGGCGGTGTGCGTGCCGTCCGGTGTGGTGAAGACGGCCGTGGTGGAGCCGTGGATGGTTCCGTCGTGGCCCCAGACCGTGACGCCGCAGGGCAGGGTGCGCTCCGCCAGGCCCAGTCCGTAGCGGTCGGTGGCGTCGGCCCTGCGCGTCGTCCGCATCTCGGCGAGCTGCCGGGGCGGCAGCAACTCTCCGGTCACCAGGGCGCGGACGAAGCGCACCAGATCGCGGTCCGAGGAGATCATCTCGCCGGACGCGCCGGCCAGCGAGGGGTTGAGCGAGGTGACGTCCCGTACCGGCGGATCTGCCCCCGGGGCGAACAGCGTGGAGTATTCCCTGCCGTGCTGCCCGGGGATACGCGAGGAGGTGCCCGGCAGCGAGGTGTCGCGCAGTTTCAGCGGGCGCAGGACCCGGTTCTCGACCTCTGTCGCGTAGGAGTGCCCGGTGACACTTTCGATGACCATGCCGACCAGCAGATAGTTGGTGTTGGAGTAGCTCCAGTCCGTTCCCGGCGGGAACAGCGGCGGCCTGGACAGGCTGCGCGCCGCCAGCCGTTCGGGAGTGTGGGTGGTCCAGCGGTGCGTCAGGAAGCGAGGGCTGAAGTAGTCGGCCCGCAGCGCGGGATCGGTGGTGTAGTCCGGAATTCCGCTGGTGTGGCCCAGCAGTTGGCGCAGCGTCACCCCGTGCGCCCGCCCGCCGGTGGTTCCGCCGTAGGCGCCCAGCCGCAGGCCGGGCAGCCAGCGGGCCACCGGGTCGTCCAGCCGCAGTCTGCCCTCCGACTCCAGTTGCAGCAGCACTGTCGCCAGGAACGGCTTGGTCACACTGCCGATCCGGAAGCGGTCATGCGCCAGCCGGGGACGCTCTCTTCTGTAGTCGCCGGTGCCTGTGCTGCCGACCCACACTCCGGCGCCGTCCTCGACCTGCGCCAGCACGCCGGGGGCGCCGTCCTGTTCGACCAGCGCCTCCATCGCCTCGCGGGTGCGAGCATGGCCCCGGTCGGCGGCCGAGGAGGAGCTCACCGCCAGCCCGGTCACGGTCACCAGGGTGATCAGCCCGCTGAGGAGGGCGCGCGGCAGGTGCATGGGCGGTGACTCTAGTGAGCGTCCCGGCTGGTGTGCCAGACGGCGAGGACGACAAGGACGCACCCGGCGAACTGGGTCGGTGTGGGTCGTTCACCGAGGAAGACGACACCCAACAGGAGGGCCAGCACCGGCTGGAGGAGCAGCAGCGCGGCGCTCGTCACCGGCGCCAGCCGCGCCAGCGCGGGCCCCATCAGGACGAGCGCCAGCACCTGCCCGAACAGCGCCATCACCGCCAGCCAGCCGAGCGGTCCCCAGCCGGGCGCCGGGTCGACGCCCGTCCACAGCGCTCCCAGTGCACCGGAGGTGATCCCGGCGGCCAGCGTCGAGAGGCACACCGGGTGGACGGTGTGCGCGCCGCCGCCCAGCCGGGTCAGGAACAAGTAGCCCGCGAAGGCCACGCCCGCCGCGGTTCCGTAGAGCACTCCGGAGACCGGGCTGCTGCCGGGTTCCGGATGGCCGATCGCACCGCTGGCCAGTGCGACACCGGCCAGCAGCAAGGGCAGGGTGCGCCAGTAGCGTGCGCCGGGGCGGGTGCGGGTGACCACCAGCGCGAGCAGCGGGAAGACCGCGATCTGGATGTTGAGCAGCACCGTGGCGATGGACGAGCCCACATCGTGGATGCTCTGCGCCCAGCAGACGAAGTCCACACCCAGCAGCGCGCCCGCGGTCAGATCGAACAGCCGGGCGCGGGCCGGGCGCGGCCCCAGCCGACGGCGTTCGGCCAGTGCGAGCGGTACCAGCGCCACCAGCGCCAGCGCGCAGCGCAGGAAAGCTGCGGTGCCCGCGTTGACCCCGGAGAGCTTCACGAACATCGCGGACGCCGAGATGCACGCCGACGCCGTCACCGCCAGCGCGACGGGGCTGCGTTCGGCCAGCCGCGCCGAACCGGTCCGCTGCGTTCCCTCCCCGGTGGTGGTCATGACAGTCACTCTGCCTGCCGTGACTCTCAAGTAAAAGCGAGGATTCGTACGGGATACTCATTAGCATTGCTTGGGTGTTCAGCTCCGACAGGCTCCGCGCCCTCGACGCCGTCGCCGTGCACGGCTCCCTGGCCCGGGCGGCGGCCACCCTGCACATCACGCCCTCCGGTGTCTCCCAGCAGCTGGCCAAGCTGGAGCGCGAGGCGGGCCACAAACTGCTGGAGCCCCAGGGGCGCGGCGTCCGCCTCACGCACGCGGGCCGGGTGCTGGCCGAGCACGCGGCCCGTGTCGTCGCCCAACTGACTGCCGCCGAGTCCGACCTGGCCCGCCTCGGCGACGAGATCCTCGGCCCGCTGCGGCTCGGCGGTGTGGGCAGCTCCCTCCGCAGCCTGCTGCCCGGGGTGCTCGCCACCCTCACCGAGGCGCACCCCCGGCTGCGGCCCACCGTGGTGGACGGCGAGGCGGCCGACATGGTGCCGCTGCTGCTGACCGGCGAACTGGACCTGCTGCTGGTCGAGAGCTGGCACAGCCGCCCCATGCCGCTGCCAGAGGGCGTCCGGGTCCGGACCCTCGCCCTGGAGGAGGTCCAAGTGGCGCTTCAGGACCGGCACCCGCTGGCCGGCCGGGACACACTGGACCTGGCCGAACTCGCGGACGCCGTCTGGTCGAGCTGCCCGGTGGGCACCGAGCCGTACGAGGCGCTGGTGCAGGCCCTGCGGGCGCGCGGGGTCGAGCCGCAGGTCCGCTACACCCTCACCGAGTACGCCACCCAGCTCGCCTTCGTCGCGCGTGGGCTGACCGCCGCGCTGGTCCCCGAGATGGCGCAGACCCCCTGTCCGCCCGGCGTGCGGTTCCTCTCCGTGCGCCCGCCGCTGACCCGTGAGGTGCGGGCCGCCTGGCGGACGGGCGGTGACAGCCCCTCGGTGCGCGCCTGCCTGGCCGCGCTGACCGCCGAGGACCGGGACGGCGAGGACCGGGACGGCGGCCCGTCACGGCTTGCGGAGTAGGAGCTCGGTGTTGCGGTCGCCCTCGGCACCCTCCAGCCCCCGCCGCGTCCCGGGTGCGTTGAAGGCGAGCTCCCGGTAGAGGGACGCCAGCCCGGTCTGCGACAGGTCGGTGAAATCCGTACGGTGCGGTGCCGCCGACTCGATCAGGGTGGTGAACAGGGAGAGCGTGCCGTCCTTGTTGTCCACCAGTTCCACGGTGCGCGCCAGCTGCGGGAAGTCGATGTGGGAGGCCGTACTGATCTCCCAGAACGTCTCGTGCGGAGTGATCCGGTTGCGGTGGCTGTGCCCGTTGACCCACGCCACGGCGTGCGGGGTCTCCCGCAGCAGCTCCAGCAGCTCCTGACCGCCCTCAGGAGTGGTCGTACTGGTGTGGTGGCTGAAGACGATCGCGTACATGTCGTCGTGCTCGGCCAGCTTGCGCTTCAGCCAGCGCAGCTGCGCGGCGCCCAGATGGCCCTTGTAGTGCCCGTCACGCCGGGTGGTGTCCAGGCTGTAGCCCATCACCTGGGTGGATATCCGGAAGGTGTAGTACAGCGTGCCGTCCTCGGCGTTCGCCTCGGTGTACCCGTGCCCGGCCGGTCCGTGCCCCTTCGCGTGCGGCCGGGACAGCGCGCGTACGTAGTCGCGCGGGGTGACCGGAGCGCGCCGGGGGTCGGGGGTGACCACGCGCATCCGGTGGCGCTCGGAGCGCAGCATCTCCTTGAACAGCTCGCCCTTCGGGTCGAGGCCCTTGTCCACGGCCCGCCACAGCTGTGCGGCCTGCTCCTTGGGCAGGTCCATCAGCTTGCGGTCACCGGTGGCGAAGTCCGCGAAGAAGCCCCGGGTGTCGGCGGCGGCGAAACAGCCGCCCGGCAGCGCGTCGTGGTTGCCGACCGTCGCATACCAGGGCACGTTCAGCCCCGGGCTGGTCACCCGCTGCACAGCTGCTCGCAGGAAGCCGTCCATCCGCGGGAAACCTGCCGCGGTCTTGTCGCGGTCGCGCAGGTCCGAGTCCGGCTGCCAGTAGTCCGGCAGCCCGGAGTCCTGTACACCCTCGTACAGTCTGGGCTCCCCGGTGTCGGGAGTGATCCGGCCGCCGCTCATCACCTCGACGAACCAGTCCAGTTCGGCGTGCGAGTTGTTGTCGGTGTTGTCACCCGTGGTCACCACGCAGGAGAGCGGGGAGCCGGTGGCGGGTCCGCCGGTCAGCGCGTTGACCCGTTCCACCAGCGAGACGGCACCGGCGACCGACAGCGCCTCCTGCGGGCGCCATGCACTCGCCGTCTGTGCGCGCAGGTACTCGTAGCGCAGCGGGTGCTGCACATCCACCAGATGAAGATCGGTGAACTGGACGAGAGCCGCCAGCGGTACTGCCTTCGCCGCGCGCCCGTGCCCGGCCTCCGCCAGCTCGGTGCGCACCACACGGCGCCAGCCGGGACCGGTCACCAGCCGCTTGAACGGCCCGTCCCCGGAGGGCACCGCGACCTCGGTGAGGGTGGTCGCGCCCTTGTGCGGCGCGCTGACGGGGGCAGGAGCGTGCGCGGCCTGACGGGGGCGTACGGAAGCGCGGGCCAAGGGCGCGGAAGCGGGGGGACGCGCGGGTGCCGGTGCGGTCACCAGCCCGAGCGCAGCCGCGGCCCCGGCGGAACCGGCGAGCGCCAGCACACCGCGGCGCCCCGGGCCGGACACGGACCGGCGCACCGAGCCGGCGGCGGGCGGGCGGAGCCGGGCGGCGGCCGAGGCGACGGAGGCGGCCAGGGACGGGAACGGACCGCGGGCCGGGGGAGAGGAAGGGGACGAGGCCGACGACGGGGGCGGGGAGCCCGGGGAGCAGGCCGGGGAGTCGGTGGGGGACGCGGGAGTGGAAGGGGACGGGGAAGTGGAGTCGGCAGGCAGAGAGCGGCTGCGACGGGGCATTCGGTCTCCCGGTACGGAGGTTTCGCAGGGGCGGGGTATGCCCCTCTCCTCCGTTCTTGGCGCCTTGGATGACCTCTGTCTGAACTGCGCGGGAACGCCCGCCACCAGGTGTCACAACCGCGTGCAAGTATGGCTTCAGCACGACAGCGACGAGATCCGCGAGAGTGGGGAGATCAACCAAGTGCCTGGCACGAATCTGACGCGCGAAGAGGCCCAGGAGCGGGCCCGGCTGCTCACCGTGGACTCGTACGAGATCGAGCTGGACATCAGCGGTGCGCAGGACGGTGGCGGGGGCATCTTCCGCTCCGTGACGACGGTCCGCTTCCAGGCGTCCGGGGCGGGCGACACCTTCGCCGATCTGGTCGCGCCCACGGTGCACGAGGTAACCCTCAACGGTGAGTCGCTCGACCCGGCGGAGGTCTTCGCCGACTCCCGGATCGCCCTGCGCGGGCTGCGGCCCGGCCCGCAGGAGCTGCGTGTGGTCGCCGACTGCGCCTACACCAACACGGGCGAGGGCCTGCACCGCTTCGTCGACCCGGTCGATGACCAGGCGTATCTCTACACCCAGTTCGAGGTGCCGGACGCGCGCCGCGTCTTCACCACCTTCGAGCAGCCCGACCTCAAGGCCACCTTCCAGTTCACCGTGCGCGCCCCCGAGGGCTGGACGGTGATCTCCAACTCGCCCACCCCGCAGCCGCAGGACAACGTCTGGCGGTTCGCCCCCACCCCGCGGATCTCCAGCTACATCACCGCGCTCATCGCCGGCCCGTACCACTCGGTGCACAGCAGCTGGGAGGGCGAGGGACGCAGCGTGCCGCTGGGCATCTACTGCCGCCCCTCGCTGGCCGCGTACCTGGACGCCGACGCGATCTTCGAGGTCACCCGGCAGGGCTTCGACTGGTTCCAGGAGAAGTTCGACTACCCCTACCCGTTCGAGAAGTACGACCAGCTCTTCGTGCCCGAGTTCAACGCGGGCGCCATGGAGAACGCCGGCGCGGTCACCATCCGTGACCAGTACGTCTTCCGCTCCAAGGTCACCGACGCCGCCTACGAGGGCCGCGCCGAGACCATCCTGCACGAGCTGGCCCACATGTGGTTCGGCGACCTGGTCACCATGGAGTGGTGGAACGACCTGTGGCTGAACGAGTCGTTCGCCACCTACACCTCCGTCGCCTGCCAGGCGCACGCCCCGGGCAGCCGCTGGCCGCACGCCTGGACCAGCTTCGCCAACCAGATGAAGACCTGGGCCTACCGCCAGGACCAGCTCCCCTCCACCCACCCGATCATGGCCCCGATCCGGGACCTGGACGACGTCCTGGTCAACTTCGACGGCATCACCTACGCCAAGGGTGCCTCCGTCCTCAAGCAGCTGGTCGCCTACGTCGGCATGGACGAGTTCTTCCAGGGGGTGCGCGCCTACTTCAAGCGCCACGAGTGGGGCAACACCCGGCTGAGCGACCTCCTCGGAGCGCTGGAGGAGACCTCGGGCCGCGACCTGAAGGCGTGGTCCAGGGCGTGGCTGGAGACCGCGGGCATCAACGTCCTGCGCCCCGAGGTGACCTGCGCCCAGGACGGCACCCTCACCGCGCTGGCCATCCGCCAGGAGGCCCCCGCGCTGCCGGCGGGAGCCACCGGAGAGCCGACGCTCCGCCCGCACCGGCTCGGCGTCGGGTTCTACGACCTGGTGGACGGCAAGCTGGTGCGCACCGACAGCGTCGAGCTCGATGTCGACGGCGAGCTGACCCAGGTGCCGCTGCCCCGCGAGCGCAAGCGCCCCGATGTGCTGCTGCTCAACGACGGCGACTTCACCTACGCCAAGGTCCGGCTCGACCCCGAGTCGCTGGCGAACGTCACCCGGCACCTGGGCGACTTCGCCGACCCGCTGCCCCGCGCCCTGTGCTGGGCGTCGGCCTGGGACATGACCCGGGACGCCGAGCTGCCCGCGCGCTCCTACCTCGACCTGGTCCTCTCCGGGATCGGCAAGGAGTCCGACATCGGCGTCGTCCAGTCCCTGCAGCGCCAGGTCAAGCTCGCCCTGGACCTGTACGCGGCACCGGCCTGGCGCGAGACCGGGCTCACCCGCTGGGCCGAGGCAGCCCTGGAGCAGCTGCGTGCCGCGGCTCCCGGCAGCGACCACCAGCTCGCCTGGGCGCGCGCCTTCGCCGCCGCCGCCCGCACCGACGGGCAGCTCGACCTACTCGCCGGGCTGCTGGAGGGCAGCACGGCCATCGAGGGCCTGACCGTGGACACGGAGCTGCGCTGGGCGTTCCTGGAGCGGCTCGCGGCCACGGGCCGGGCCGGCGACGCGGAGATCGGCGCCGAGCTGGAGCGGGACTCCACCTCGGCGGGCGAACGGCACGCAGCGGCGGCCCGCGCGGCGCGCCCCACCCCGGAGGCCAAGGCGGAGGCGTGGCGGGCCGTCGTGGAGAGCGACACGCTGCCCAACGCGGTCCAGGAGGCCGTCATCTCCGGCTTCGTCCAGACCGACCAGCGCACCCTGCTGGCGCCCTACACCGAGCGCTACTTCGCCGCCGTCAAGGGCATGTGGGAGCAGCGCAGCCACGAGATGGCGCAGCAGGTCGCCATCGGCCTGTATCCGGCGCTCCAGGTCTCGCAGCAGACCCTCGACGCCACCGACGCCTGGCTGGCCTCGGCCGAGCCCGGCGCGGCGCTGCGCCGCCTGGTGACCGAGTCCAGGGCGGGTGTCGAGCGGGCGCTGCGCGCCCAGGCCGCCGACGAGGCGGCGGGCGCCGCGGGCTGACCTCCTCACGCGGGGACGCGTGGGCGCCCGCCCTCGCGCCACGCGTCGGCCCCCGGTCCGGTGCTGACCGGGGGCCGACCCTGCGGGGGGCGGTTCACACGGCGGTGCCGCTCAGGCTGCTCACTTGAAGGCGGCCTTCTCGAAGACGACGTCGGCCACACCGTTCGCCCACAGCTGCTCGACCCGGGCCCGCTCGTTGGCGTCGGGCTGGTCGTTGGTGCAGGACGGGCCGGGGCCGCCGCCGGACATCAGTTCGCTGCACGGTCCCTCGTAGTGGTCCGGCAGCCCGAGCACATGGCCGGTCTCGTGCGCGACCACGCGGTTGGAGTCGTACTGCTGGTTCTGCGCGTAGTCCAGGAAGATGTAGCCGCTGCCGTGCCCGTCGGTGTACGCGTAGCTGCCGCGCGGGTCGTTCCCCTCGCGGTAGTCGAAGGTGGCGTTGCCGCCCTCGGCCAGCTTCACATTGGAGACGGCCGAGTTCCACACAGCGGTGCTGTTGGCTATCTGGTTGCGGAACGAGGGGGCACGGCTGGCGTCGTAGTTGATGGTGACCTGCTGGATGCCGGGCTTGGCGGCCTGTTTCTTGAGCGCTTCCTTGACGATGAACTTGAAGAACTTCTCGTTGTCGCGCTGCTTCTCGCCGGTGAAGCCCTGTGTGCTGGAGGAACCGGCGGTGGTGCTGTGGGAGGAGGTGCTGGAGTGCGCGGCCGGGGAGGCGGGGGCAGCGGCCGTGGCCGGTGCGGCGCCCACTCCGAGAGCGACGGTCACGCCCAGGCCGAGCGCCGCCGAAAGAGCCGATCTGCGGTATCTCATGGGGGGTCTCTCCTCGAATTCCGAGGGAACCGGCGCCGCTCTGGGATGTTGGCGTGTGGGGGGCGCCGCCGGTCCCTTGGGACGGATTTCTGCTGCGGGAGAGTCTGTTCGAGCGCACGGCGTACCGGAATGATGCCAACTGCCGATAGGACCGGTGAATCCCCCGCCGCCGCACAGGGGTTCGCGACGCGTTCACCAGCCCGCCGCTGTCTGGTGGGACGTGCGACACCGCCGTTATGCTCCGCCTGTGGAGCTCGAAGTGAGGCACCTTCGTGCGCTGTGTGCGATAGCCGACACGGGCAGCGTGCACAAGGCGGCCCGTCAGCTCGGCATGACGCAGCCCTCGTTGACGACGCAGCTCAGGCGCATCGAACAGGCCGTCGGGGGCCGGCTCTTCAACCGGGAGCGCACCGGAAGCAGGCCCACCCCGCTCGGCCGTACCGTCCTCACCCGCGCCAGGCCCATCGTCGCGCAGATGTCCGAGCTGATCCGGGAGGCCAAGGACGCCGCCGGGCTCGGCCAGGCGGGACCCGGAGCGCGGCTGCGGCTCGGCAGCACCGGCAGCCGGGCCGTTCCCGGCTGGCTGCGCCGACTGCACAGCCGGCTGCCGGAGTTCGACATCACCTTCCAGACCGACGTCTCCGCCAACACCCTGCTGCGGATGGTCGCTGACAACCAGCTGGACGCCGCGTTCGTGCACGAGGTCGAGGGCGCGCCGCTGCTGGTGCCCGACGGGATCGAACTGCGCGTCCTGGTACAGCGCGAGCCCCAGTTCGTCGCCGTGCCCGCCACCCACCCAGCAGCGCGGGCCGGGCGGGCCGTGGCCGTCGCGGAGCTCGCGGACGAGAAGTGGATGGTCGACCCGTCCGTCGACGGCGACTGGGACGGGCTGCGGCAGGTGTTCGCCGCCGCGCGGGTCGATCCGCGGGTGGTCTACGGCGACTATCTGTCGGCGAGCGATCTGGTCGCCGCGGGGGAGGTGGTGACCCCCTGTCAGCCGACGTCCCGGCCGCGCCCCGGCATGTCCATCGTCCCGCTGGCCGGGGACCCGCTCGGTGTCCGGCTGCTGGTGGGATTCCGCACCGGCTGGGGGCGGGGCGCGGAGGGGGACGCCGTCTTCGACGACCTGCGGGCCTCGTACGAGGAGGTGGCCTGGGGCAGCCCCGCCTACGCCCGCTGGCTGGCCGCCCGGCACAGCCCAGCGCTCCCCGCGATGGCCTGAGGGCCGCCGCCCGCGGTGGCCTGACGGCCCGCAGCGTCACCGGCCCGGCCCCCTTGCGGTCCGCCGCAGGGTGCGGGTGGGTTGTGGCTCGGGGGCACCTCCCGGGGCGCCCGCCGAAGGCTGGGGGAGCGCAGTTCCCCAGCCTTCGGGGCGCCCACCCGGACGCCGCCGGACCGCCCCTAGACCCCCGGCGCGTCCGTGCGCTGGGCCCGCAGCGCGCGGGCCAGGTCGTCGCGGGACTCCGCGACCAGGCGCCGCAGCGCGGGTGCGGCGTCCGGATGCCCCGCAAGCCACGCGTCGGCGGCGTCCAGCGTGGCCTGGTCGCCCTGTGTCGCGGGGAAGAGGCCGCGCACGATGGCCATGGCGATCTCGATCGAGCGCGAGGCCCACACGGACTCCAGCACCTCGAAGTACCGGGGCGCGTACGGTGCGGTCAGCTCGGCCTGTCCCGGCTGGTCGAAGCCGGAGATCGTCGCTTCCACCAGCGCGTTGGACAGCGCGTCGGACTCCACGACGGAGGCCCACGCCTGGGCCTTGACCGCGGCGGAGGGCCGTGCGGCCAGGCACCGTACCTGGTGCCGCTTGCCGGAGGCGGTGTCGTCCCGCGCCAGTTCCGCCTCGACGGCGGCCTCGTCGGCGAGGCCCTCGGCGGCGAGCGGCTCCAGGAACGTCCAGCGCAGCTCCTGGTCCACCTCCAGGCCGTCGATCCGGGCCGTACCGGCCAGCAGCCCCTGCAGGAGGCGCAGTTCCTGTTCGCCGGAGGCGACGGAGGCCAGGAAGCGGGCCCAGGCCAGCTGGTGGCCGCTGCCCGGCTCGGCCTGCCGCAGCTGGGTGACGGCTCCCTCGGACAGCAGCCGGGCGCCCTCCGCGCGCCAGTCACGTGCCGTGTACTGGTGGAGGGCGAGCCTGGCCTGACCGTGCAGCATCTGCAGCACGCCGATCTCGGTCTCCCGCCCGGCGAACCGCAGCACCAGGGAGATGAAGTCCCGCGCCGGCATCAGCCCGTCGCGGGTCAGGTTCCACACGGCCGACCAGCACAACGCGCGCGCCAGCGGGTCGGTGAGCTCGCCCAGGTGGTCGCGCAGGGTCGCCAGCGAGACCTCGTCGAACCGGATCTTGCAGTACGTCAGGTCCGCGTCGTTGACCAGCACCAGGTCGGGCCGCTCGGCTCCGGCCAGTTCGGGGACCGGCGTACGCGTTCCCGCGACATCGGCCTCGGCGCGCGCGTAGCGCTCCAGGGTGCCGTGGGCGGCGTCGCGGCGGTAGAGGCCGACGGCGACGCGGTGCGGGCGCAGGGTGGGGTGCGCCTCGGACCCGGCCTCCTGGAGGACGGCGAGCTCGGTGACGCGGCCGTCCGCGTCGTAGGTGAGTTGCGGGGTGAGGGTGTTGACCCCGGCGGTCTGGAGCCAGGCCTTGGACCACTCGGCCATGTCGCGCCCCGAGGTCTCCTCCAGCGCGGACAGCAGGTCCTCCAGCCGGGTGTTGCCCCACTGGTGGCGCTTGAAATAGCGGCGGGCACCCTCCAGGAAGGCGTCCTCGCCGACGTAGGCGACGAGCTGTTTGAGGACCGAGGCGCCCTTGGCGTAGGTGATGCCGTCGAAGTTGAGCTTGGCGTCCTCCAGATCCCGGATGTCGGCGGTGATCGGGTGCGTGGAGGGCAGCTGGTCGGCGCGGTAGGCCCAGGACTTGCGGCGGTTGGCGAAGGTGATCCAGCCGTCGCGGAAGCGGGTGGAGCCCACCAGCGCGAAGGCGCCCATGAAGTCGGCGAAGGACTCCTTGAGCCACAGGTCGTCCCACCACTCCATGGTGACCAGGTCGCCGAACCACATATGGGCCATCTCGTGCAGGATGACGTTGGCGCGGCCCTCGTAGGAGGCGTCGGTGACCTTGCCGCGGAAGACGAACTCCTCGCGGAAGGTCACACAGCCGGGGTTCTCCATGGCACCGATGTTGTACTCGGGCACGAACGCCTGGTCGTACTTCCCGAACGGGTACGGGTAGTCGAAGTGGTCGTGGAAGAAGTCCAGGCCCTGCTTGGTGACGGTGAAGATGTCCTCGGGGTCGAAGTGGCGCGCCAGCCCCTTGCGGCACAGCGCACCCAGCGGGATCTCCAGCTCGCTTCCGTCCTCGAGGGTGCGCCGGTAGGTGTCGGTGACGTAGTGGTACGGGCCTGCGACCACGGCGGTGATGTACGTCGAGATCGGCTGGGTGCGCTCGAAGCGCCACAGTGCCCACCTCCCGTCGTCGACCGGGCGCGGCTCGCCCCGCTGGGCGCCGTTGCTCAGCACCGTCCAGCTCGCGGGCGCGGTGACGGTGAAGTCGAAGGGCGCCTTGAGGTCGGGCTGTTCGAAGTTGGCGAAGACGCGGCGCGCGTCGGCCGGCTCGTACTGCGTGTAGAGGTAGACCTCGCCGTCCTCGGGGTCGAGGAAGTGGTGCAGGCCCTCGCCGGTGCGGCTGTAGGCGCACTGCGCGTCGATCGTCACCTCGTTGGAGGCCCGCAGTCCTGGCAGGGTGACGCGGGTGCCGTCGAAGACCTCGTCCACCGGCAGCGACTCGCCGTTGAGGGTGACGGAGTGCACGTGCGGGGCCACCAGGTCGACGAAGGTGGTGGCGCCCTCCTCGGCGCTCTCGAAGGTGATCGTCGTCGTGGAGCGGAAGGTGCGTGGTCCGGTGGTGGGCGGAGGTTCGACGGCGGAGCGCAGGTCCAGCGCCACGTCGTACCCGTTCACGGTCAGCAGCGCTGCCCGCTCGCGGGCCTCGGTGCGGGTCAGGTTCTCTCCGGGCACGCCGCTCCCTCTCCGTTCGGCCGCGGCCGCTCGGCCGCAGGTCGGATCGCCTGGTCGACAACCTGCTCAGGATCGCATGCGCCCTGCGGCGGGCACACCCGGGAATGCCGTCGACCGCCCCGTACGTTGTCGGTGTTCGAGATCACAGTCGCACTGCGGTTCGCGCCGCGGTGCGCGCACGCTTGCACACCATCGCTGTCCCCGCATTGATCAAGCAGTACCGATCACGAGCACTCTGCCGAGGAGAAGACATGACGGACAAGACGCCCGCAGATTTCTGGTTCGACCCGCTGTGTCCTTGGGCGTGGATGACCTCCCGCTGGATGCTGGAGGTGGAGAAGGTCCGGCCGGTGGAGGTCCGCTGGCATGTGATGAGCCTGTCCGTGCTCAACGAGAAGCGGGTGGACGAGCTGCCCGAGCAGTACCGCGAGATGCTGGAGCGCGGCTGGGGCCCGGTCCGGGTCTGCATCGCTGCCGAGCAGGAGCACGGCAGCGAGGTGCTCGGCCCGCTCTACACGGCCCTGGGCACCCGCGTCCACCCGGGCGGGCGGGAGCTGGACCGTGAGGTGATCCTGGAGGCGCTGGAGGAGGCCGGGCTGCCCGCCTCGCTGGCGGACGCCGCCGATTCCGACCGTTACGACGCCGCGCTGCGGGCCTCCCACGAGGAGGGGATCGGCCTGGTGGGGCAGGAGGTCGGAACCCCGGTCATCGCCGTACCGGGCGCGGACGGCTCGCGGATCGCCTTCTTCGGCCCGGTGGTGACCCCGGCGCCCAAGGGGGAGGCCGCCGCCAAGCTGTGGGACGGCACCTTGATGGTGGCCTCGACCCCCGGCTTCTTCGAGATCAAGCGCACCCGCGACGTGGGTCCCGTCTTCGACTGACCCCGCCGCGGTTCCCCGAGCACGGGCCCCTTGTGTGTCACGTCCACACAAGGGGCCCCGTCGTCTTCCGCCCCCGGAACGGTGAGAAGACGATCACGAGGGGGGAAGCGGTGGCGGCTCCGTACGGCTACGGGGCCAGCAGCAGGTTGTGCGCGCGCTCCTTGGCGGCGGTGTAGCGGGCCGCGACATCCTGCCAGTTGACGACGCGCCACATCGCCTCGACGAAGTCGACCTTCTGGTTGCGGTACTGCAGATAGAACGCGTGCTCCCAGGCGTCGAAGACCAGGATGGGCACCGAGCCCTGACCGACATTGCCCTGGTGGTCGTAGACCTGTTCGACGATGAGCCGCGCGGTGACCGGCTCGTAGGCCAGTACGCCCCAGCCCGAACCCTGAGTGGTGGCGGCCGCCTTGGACAGCTGGGCCTTGAACTTGGCGAAGCTGCCGAAGGACTCGGCGATGGCGTCCGCGAGCTCGCCCGTGCCGTCCTTCTCCAACGGCTCACCGCCGCCGTCGCCGGTCATGTTCTGCCAGTAGATGGTGTGCAGGATGTGCCCGGACAGATGGAACGCCAGGTTCTTCTCCAGTCCGTTGATGGCCCCCCACTGCTCCTTGTCGCGGGCCTCGGCGAGCTGTTCGAGGGTGTCGTTGGCACCCTTCACATACCCGGCGTGGTGCTTGTCGTGGTGCAGCTCGATGATCTCGCCGCTGATGACCGGCTCCAGTGCGGAGTAGTCGTACGGCAGCTCCGGCAAGGTGTAGGTCGCTGTCGACATGCTCCCGCCCTTCACTCGCTATTGCATATTACTTGCAACAAGAAGTTAGCAGCAAGAGGGCGCGAGAGGGCGGAGCCGGGGTGCGACGGGCCGGGCATGGGGGCACGGGGGTGCGGGGCGAGGCGAAATGGCCTCTGGTCGCACGGGAATGCGCCGCCGGTTCGTTGAAAGCCAAAGCTCGGTAAGCGCGGCGAAAAAGGGTAAAGTGGCGAGGAAGCGGCGGTGAGAGCGGCGCCGGAGAGAGAGGAAGGAGGGGGCGGCGAAGGCGGTGCGAAAGGCGCTGAGTGGCAGTGAGAAACCCCTCACTCGCTACTTGCTGGTACGAGTTGAGGCCGTGTCAGCATTCTCACTCTGCTCGCCCGTGCTTCCGTCACCCCGTAATTCCCAGCCGAGTATGCGTATTCCGGCGCAACGGGCCTGTACTGCTGGCGTAAAAAAGCTGCCGCAATCCCGTTATCCGCGCCGTCGAACCCTTCTGACCTGCTGAAACATCCTGGAAGGCGCGAATTCAGGCAGGACTCAGGACGATTTCGGGCAGGCCGGAGTAAGGCCAACCCGTTGCTCCTGCTCGGTCCGCGTCCTCGACCGCCTTTCCGGCGCGGAAGCGCCCACTGGCCGATGACTAGTCAGGGGGTGGCACAGCCCTTGGAGTGCTGCCTCTGACTGTTCCAGCGTCACGAGGAGTTTTTGTGTTACAGCACCCACAAGATCCCCGCGCCGCAAACGGCTTGTGGTCATACCCGGGCGCGAGCATGGCTACACTCGCCCACCATGTTCAAGGCCAGCAGGAAGACAAGCCGGCAGAGAATTCGCCGCCAGCAGCCGTGCCCGCACGGTTTCGGCCGGTACGTAAAGGTCTCGTACCGGACCAGTGCGGACGTCCTCCGCGTTGCCGGGGCGGACGGCCCCCGCCCCGGGCCGGGACATGCCGGACGGCCTGTGACGGCCCCCACCCCGGCCCCGAGGGCATGAGCCGCCCGACGCGAGGTCGGCACGCCCGATCCCGAGACCCGCGCGCGCACTGGCTGCTGCTGTGCCTCGTGCTGCCCGCCATGTTCGCCGCGCTGCTGTTCGAAGGCTGGACCAATCACGAGGTCGACGCCGCGAAGACGCGCCGCGACTGCACCAAACCCGTACCCGACGCGGTGGCCGAGGGCGGTCCCGTGCTGCGTATCGACGGAGGGCGGGTGAAGTCCTCCGCGATGCCGGCGCGTACCGTCGCGCTCACCTTCGACGGCGGCCCCGACCCGGTGTGGACCCCGCGCCTGCTCGCTCTGCTGCGCGAGCACCAGGCGCACGCCACGTTCTTCCTGAGCGGCGCCAAGGCCGCCCAGCATCCTGAGCTGGTGCGGAAGATCCGCGCCGCAGGCCATGAGATCGGCTCGAACGCCTATACGGGTGCCGACCTGGGGGCCTCGTCATCGGTGCGCGCCGGGATGGAGCTGACTCTCACCCGGAAGGCGCTGGCGCACTCCGCGGGTACCCACACCAGGCTGTTGCGGATGCCGCAGACCACCACGGTGGACACCCTGTGCGGCGCCGAGTGGAAGGCGGCGCGGCGCGCCGCGGCCGACGGCTATCTCCTGGTCGCCGCCGACCGCGCGTCCCGCAAACCCGCGCAGGGCGTGATCCGGCAGTACAGCCAGACCGACCTCGCGTACCACGAGGCGAGGAAGCTGCTCGAGAGCCCGCACGTCGACCGGTTCACCACCGTCTCGGCCGGGCTGCGGCTGCCACCGGCCGAATCGGCCTCCACCGTCGAGAAGTGGGAGGGCACGGCGCTGGTCTGGGTCAAGCGGATCGGCCACGCCTTCGTGCGGGGTATGGCCTGGGTGCTGGGGATCGCGGGAGCGCTGGGGCTGCTGCGGCTGTTGCTGCTCGTCCTCTTCGCCCGCACCCATGTGAGGCGGCTGACGCGCTTCCGTCCCGGCTCTCCCTGGCTGAGGGAGGTGCACGAACCGGTGACCGTCCTCATCCCGGCCTACAACGAGGAGGCGGGGATCGAGTCCACCATCCACTCGCTGCTCGCCTCCACGCACCCGCACCTGCAGATCGTCGTGATCGACGACGGCTCGACGGACCGTACGGCCGACCTGGCCACCTGGATCAACGATCCGCGCGTGCAGGTGCTGCGGCAGCCCAACGCGGGCAAGGCCGCGGCGCTCAACACCGGGCTGGCGCACGCCGCCTACGACATCGTGGTGATGGTCGACGCCGACACCGTCTTCGAGCCGGACGCCATCTACCGGCTGATCCAGCCCCTGGCGCACCCGGCCGTCGGCGCGGTCAGCGGGAACACCAAGGTCGGCAACCGGCGCAGACTGCTGGGCCGGTGGCAGCACCTGGAGTACGTCTTCGGGTTCAACCTCGACCGCCGGATGTTCGAGGTGCTGGAGTGCATGCCGACGGTCCCCGGCGCCATCGGGGCCTTCCGCCGGGACGCGCTCATGGGCGTCGGCGGGGTCAGCGAGGACACCCTCGCCGAGGACACCGATCTGACCATGGCCCTGTGGCGGGCCGGATGGCGGGTGGTCTACGAGGAGTCCGCCGTCGCCTGGACGGAGGTCCCCAGCTCGCTGGGCCAGTTGTGGCGCCAGCGCTACCGGTGGTGCTTCGGGACGCTCCAGGCCATGTGGAAGCACCGCCGTGCGGCTGTCGAACTGGGCCCGGCCGGACGCTTCGGCAGGCGCGCGCTGAGCTATCTCACCCTCTTCCAGGTCGTGCTGCCGCTGATCGCGCCGATCGTCGACCTGTTCGCCCTCTACGGGGTGCTCTTCCTCGACCCCGTGCGCTCGACCGGGGTGTGGATCGGCTTCCTCGTCGTCCAACTGCTGGCGGCCGGGTACGCGCTGCGGCTGGACGGCGAGCGGATGCGGACCCTGTGGGCGATGCCGTTCCAGCTCCTGGTCTACCGGCAGCTGATGTATCTGGTGGTCATCCAGTCCGTGGTCGCCATCCTGCTCGGCAGCCGGCTGACCTGGGGCCGGATGCGCCGCTCCGGCACCGCTGCCCAGCATCTCGGGCAGCGCCTGCCGCAACCCGAACCGGAGCTGACAGCGAGGTGATCCATGAGTGAACCGCTGGGTGGGTGGCCCGAGGACCACCACTACGACGGGGAAGCGGGTGCGCCGCGCATCATTCCGGCGGAGGCATGGCCGAGCCATGCCGCGCACATGCGGGATGCGCATCCGGAGCAGCCCTCGGGCGCGCTACCCTACGGCCCGGGTGACGCGGAACGCCCGCTGATCCCGCGGCAGCGAAGCGGCTACCAGCAGCACGGCGCCGGGGTCCCCGCGAACGGCACCCCGGGCGCCGGGGCCCGCCCGCTGGGAGCCGGAGCCCGCTTCCCGGGAGGCGGAGCCCGCTCCCCGGGAGCCGGAGCCCCCGGAGCGGGCGCCCCTGGAAACCTGTCCAGGAACAGATCCCCGCGCGCTGCCAGAGCCCGCCGTCGTCGGCCTCGCCGGATCACGCGGCTGCTCCTGCTGACGGTCTGCGTGCTGCTGGTCGCGTCGGGCGGCACCTATGTGTGGGCCGACTCCGGGCTCAACCGCAAGGTCGACCTGGACAAGGTGGCGGACCGGCCCCCGAGGGGCAAGGGCACCAACTACTTGATCGTGGGCTCCGACAGCCGCGAGGGCCTCTCCGAGGACGACAAGAAGAACCTGCACACCGGCGCGGCCGTCGGCGGCCGTACCGACTCGATGATCCTGCTGCACACCGGCGCGCACGGCACCACGATGATGAGCCTGCCGCGCGACTCGTGGGTGACGATCCCGTCCTTCGTCCGCCCCGAGACGGGCAGGCGCTACCGCGCGGCGGGCAACAAGCTGAACGCGGCCTACTCGCTGGGCGGCCCGGACCTGCTGGTGCGGACCGTCGAGCACAACACCGGTCTGCACATCGACCATTACGCGGAGATCGGCTTCGCCGGTTTCGTGGGGGTGGTGGACGCGGTCGGCGGCGTCAAGATGTGTGTGGACCGGCACATCAAGGACGAGAAGTCGGGCCTGGACCTGGCCAAGGGCTGCCACATCCTCGACGGTTCCCAGGCGCTCGCGTTCGTCCGCCAGCGCCACCAGGAGGCGGACGGCGACCTGGGCCGCAACAGGAACCAGCAGAAGTTCCTGGCCGCGCTCGCCCACAAGGCCGCCGAACCGGGCGTCGCGCTCAACCCGTTCACGGCGTACCCGGCGATGAGCGCCGGACTGGAGACGCTCGTCGTGGACAAGAACACCGGCCTGCGGGACCTCACCTCGCTGTTCGAGGCGATGAGAGGCGTCTCAGCGGGCCGGGGCAAGCAGGTCAGGATTCCGGTGGCGAGCCTCGGTTTCAAAACGGCCAAGGGCAGTGCGGTGAAGTGGAACAGGCCCCGGGCGAAGAAGCTCTTCACCGAGCTGCGGTACGACCGGCCGGTGAGCTTCAAGGGGGAGAAATGAGCGGCCGCCCCGAAGTCGCCTGAACCCTCAGGCGACTTCGGGGCGGCGCGTCATGCAGCCCGGCAGCCCAGCACCCGGCAGCCCGGGGCACCCCAGCACCCGGCAGCCGTCAGTCCTGAGGCAGCGGTGTACGCGGCTTCCGGCGCTGCCGCAGGTAACCGGCGGCAGCCAGTACCACCGTCAGGCCCGCGGTGAAGGCCAGCTGGGTGCGGGTGTCGCCCTCGCGCAGCATCAGCAGCAGCACGGCCGCGATACCCGCCAGCGCGACGATGGTCAGCCCGGGGAAGAGCCACATGCGCACCACCAGCTTCTCCGGAGCCTCGCGCTCCAGCCGGTGCCGGGTGATCAGCTGCGAGACGGCGATGAAGCCCCACACCACCAGCGTGGCGGCGCCGACCATGTTCAGCAGCCACTGGAAGACCGTCTTCTCCCACAGGAGGTTCAGCAGCACCGCGACGAAGCCGAAGAGGGACGAGGCGATCACCGCGTAGCGCGGCACGCCCTGCGCGCTCACCCGGTTGAGGAAGGCCGGGCCCTCGCCGCGCTCCACCAGCGAGTAGGACATCCGCGAGGCGCCGTAGATGTTGGCGTTCATGGCGGACAGCAGCGCGATCAGCACAACCACGTTCATGATCTGCGCGGCGGCCGGGATGCCGATGTAGTCCAGTACGGCGGCGTAGGGGCCGGAGAGCACGGACTTGTCGTGCCACGGGATCAGGGTGACGATCACCAGCATCGAGCCGACGTAGAAGATCGCGATCCGCCACACCGCGGTGCGTACCGCCTTGGCCACGCCGGAGACCGGCTTCTCCGACTCGGCCGCCGCGATCGTCACCGTCTCCAGGCCGCCGAAGGCGAAGACCGAGGCGAGCAGGCCCACGATGAGTCCGTCGGTGCCGGTGGGGAAGAAGCCGCCGTCACCCGTCAGATTGCTGCTGCCCGGCGAGTCGGTGCCCGGCAGCAGCCCGGCTATCGCGAGCACGCCCAGTACCAGGAACGCGGTGATGGCCAGCACCTTGATCGCGGCGAACCAGAACTCGTACTCGCCGAAGTTGCGGACCTGCGCCAGGTTGGTGGCGCAGAAGGCGAGCATGAACAGCGCGACCCACATCCACTGGTCGGTCGCGGGCAGCCAGTCGGTCATGATCTTGGCTGCCGCCGTCGCCTCGGTGGCGATGGCCACGCACAGCAGCGTCCAGTAGATCCAGCCGGCGGTGAAGCCCGCCCAGGGGCCCAGGGCACGCTCGGCGTGGACGGAGAAGGAGCCGGAGGCCGGGCGCGCTGCCGACATCTCGCCCAGCATCCGCATCACCAGCATCACCAGTGCGCCGGAGGCGGCGTACGCGAGGACGATCGAGGGGCCCGCCGCCGCGATGCCGGCGCCAGAGCCGACGAAGAGCCCGGCGCCGATGACGCCGCCGAGCGCGATCATGGAGAGGTGGCGCTGCTTGAGGCCGTGCGCGAGGGAGCGACGGGAGGGGTCGGTGCCGTCCGGCGGTGCGTCGGGCCGGGCCGGCCCGTCGGGGGAGTGTGGCGCGTCGGAGGTCTCGGTGCGCGTCATCAGTGGCCGTTCCTGGTGTGTTCGAAGTGGTGAGCGGGAACAGAGCGGTTTCGTGTGCCCCACAGCATCCGGGGAGACTGCTGGGGTACCGCCGGGGGCCCAGTCTTGGGGAGGCGCCCCCGAGCAGCAATAATCGTGCAGCGGTTTCCGCATTGCGGACAGCCCTTTTTCGCCGGCGGACCGCGGCCGGACGGGATGTGCCGAGGTGAACGGGGGGTGAGCAGGCCCCGCGCGCGCCCGTACTGTCGCCAACCTCACGCCCCGCTCACGCTTGGCGCACGAGTCGATTCGGCTAGCGTCGTCGGGCACGAGGCCGTCGTCCTGCGCGCCCGTGCCTGCTCCTACCAGCTCGCACACTTCAGGGAGATGCCAGATGAGTGCCCTCACCTCCGCAGCCACGCCGCGTCCGGGAGCCGTGCTCGCGGATCTGCTGCCCGCCTCCAGCGCCGCTCGCGCTCGCGTCCGGGATGTCGCACTTGTCGTCGGCGGTGCCGCGCTGACCGGTACAGCAGCCCAGCTCTCGGTGCCGATCCCGGGCTCCCCGGTGCCGGTCACCGGCCAGACCTTCGCCGCGCTGCTGGTCGGCGCGGGCCTGGGCGCCGCACGGGGCTTCCTGGCGCTGGCGCTGTACGCGGTGGCCGGTATGGCCGGGGTGCCGTGGTTCGCGGACGCCTCGGCCGGGGCCGGGATGCCCTCGCTCGGCTATGTGTTCGGCATGATGCTGGCCGCCGCCGCCGTGGGTGCGCTGGCCCGCCGCGGCGGCGACCGCGGCGCGCTGCGTACGGCGGGGACGATGGCGGTCGGCATGGCGGTGACCTACGCGATCGGCGTCCCCTACCTGGCGCTCGCCACCGGGATGTCGGCCGGTGAGGCGGTCGCAGCCGGACTGGTGCCGTTCCTGGTCGGCGACGCCGTCAAGGCGGCGCTGGCGATGGGCGCGCTGCCCGCCGCCTGGAAGCTCGCGGGCCGCAAGAGCTGACACCTGGCCGCCCGTGAGGGCTCGGCCCCGCTCCTGGTGAGGGCCCGGCGTGCACTGCGCCGGGCCCTCACCCGTGTGCGGAGGTCGCGGGGTCAGCGGCGCGAGGACTCCGGCTCGCCCGCGGCGTCCACCGGATCCGCCTCGGCTGCGGGCTCCGGCACGGACGCCCCGGCGGCCTGCGGCCCCTTGCCCTCCGGCTGGGCACCCTTCGGTGCGACGGCCGCCGCCCCCGCGCCCCGCCGGCCCCGGTGCGTGATCAGCGCCGCCACCAGCACCACGGCCGCGACGGCCAGCGAGAGGATCATCTGGGTGCGCCCGTCGTCGTCGGTGAACATGTAGCCGATCACAAAGACGATCAGGCCGATGGTCGCCCACGTCAGATACGGGTACAGCCACATCCGCACCGTCAGCCGCTCCGGAGTCTCCCGTTCGATCCGGCGCCGCATCTTCAGCTGTGAGGCGCAGATGACCAGCCAGACGAAGAGCGCGACGGCGCCGGAGGAGTTCAGCAGGAACTCGAAGACGGTGTCCTTGGCGATGTAGTTGAAGAAGACCGCGACGAACCCGAAGGCCACCGAAGCCAGGATCGCGACGGTGGGCACGCCCCTGCTGTTGGCACGGCCGAAGGCGGCCGGGGCGTCCTTGCGCTCACCCAGCGAGAAGGCCATCCGCGAGGCGGTGTACAGGCCCGAGTTCAGGCAGGAGAGCACGGCGGTCAGTACGACGATGTCCATGACCGTGCCCGCGTACGGAATGTCCAACATGTCCAGGACAGCCACATACGGGCCGTCCGTGGCGATCGCCTTGGCGTCCCAGGGCAGCAGCGAGACGATCACGAAGATCGAGCCGATGTAGAACAGCCCGATCCGCCAGATCACGCTGTTGACGGCCTTGCGGACGGCGGTGACCGGGTTCGGCGACTCGGCGGCGGCCAGGGTGACGATCTCGCTGCCCATGAAGGAGAAGACCACCAGCAGCATGCCGGAGAGGATCGCTCCCGGCCCGTTGGGCAGGAATCCGCCGTGCCCGGTCAGGTTCTCGGCGCCGGCGAAGTGGTCGGCGGGCGGCAGTCCGGTGAACGCGATCAGACCGACGGCGATGAACGCGATGATCGCGACGACCTTGATCCCCGCGAACCAGAACTCGAACTCGCCGTACGAACCGACGGAGATCAGGTTGGTGCCGGTCAGCACCAGCATCACCAGCAGGGCCCAGCCCCACTGCGGCACCGAGGGCACCCAGCCCTCCAGGATCTCCGCGGCCGCCGTCGCCTCCACGGCCAGTACCACCGACCAGAAGAACCAGTACAGCCAGCCGATGGTGAACCCGGCCCAGCGGCCCAGCGCGTGATCGGCGTAGGTGGAGAACGAACCCGAGGTCGGGTGTGCGGCGGCCATCTCGCCGAGCATCCGCATCACCAGGACGACGAGCAGTCCGGCCAGTGCGTAGGACAGCAGAATGCCGGGGCCCGCGTCCGCGATGCCCGCCTTGGACCCGACGAAGAGCCCGGCGCCGATGACACCGCCGATGGCGATCATGGACAGGTGGCGGTTCTTGAGGCCCGCCTGGAGGCCGTCACCGCCGTTCCGGGGTGATTGCGGCGGCTCCCCCGACGTGTGCGGGGTGTGCTGAGAACTCATGGGGCAGCCGGCTCCTATGCGTCGTTCTTGAATCGAGCGATCACATGTAACGGCCCTTACCGCCCCCTATGGAAGAGGTGAATCCCGATTGTTGCCTACGGAACATCGGGAAAACAGTGCCGTTTGGCTGAGAAGCAGCTTCTGCTGCCCTCCTGGCCGCGCCCTGCGCGGCCGGGCGCCGGGCGAGGATGGCACACTCTCCCCCATGCGCGTGTACCTCGGCTCCGATCATGCCGGTTTCGAACTGAAGAACCACCTCGTCGAGTGGCTCGAGGCCGCGGGCCATGAGCCCGTCGACTGCGGCCCCCACATCCACGACGCCGAGGACGACTACCCGCCCTTCTGCCTCCGCGCCGCCGAGCGCACCGTCGCCGACAGCGGCTCCCTCGGGATCGTCATCGGCGGCTCGGGCAACGGCGAGCAGATGGCCGCCAACAAGGTCCCCGGCGCCCGCTGCGCCCTGGCGTGGAGCACCGAGACGGCCGCGCTGGCCCGTGAGCACAACGACGCCAACCTGGTCAGTGTGGGCGCCCGGATGCACACCGCCGAGGAGGCCGTCTCCTTCGTGGAGACCTTCCTGAACACGCCCTTCTCCGAGGGCGAGCGCCACAAGCGCCGTATCGGGATGCTCGCCGACTACGAGCGCACCGGACAGCTGCCGCCCGTGCCGGCGCACCACCCCCAGCCCTGAGCCGTGCCCGAGGGCCACACCATCCACCGGCTCGCGCGCGATGTCACGGACCGGTTCGCCGGACACCCGCTGGACGCCTCCAGCCCGCAGGGCAAGTTCGCCGACGGCGCCGCGCTGCTCGACGGCGCGGCACTGACCGCGACCGAGGCGCACGGCAAGCACCTGTTCCTGGGCTTCGGACCGCTGGGCTGGGTACACATACACCTCGGCCTGTACGGCACCTTCCGCTTCGGCGAGGGGCCGCCGCCCGCGCCCGTGGGACAGATCCGGCTGCGCCTGGCCACCCGCGCCGGCGAGCACCCCGCGGGCCCGCTGCCGCACGCGGGCCCGCTGCACTACGCCGACCTGCGCGGACCCACCCGCTGCGAGCTGCTGACCGAGCCGGAGAAGCAGGCGGTCAGCGACCGGCTCGGGCCCGACCCGCTGCGCCCCGCCTCGGACCCCGAGGCCGCCTGGGCACGGATCTCCCGGAGCCGCACCAGCGTGGCGGCGCTGCTGATGGACCAGAAGATCGTCGCCGGAGTGGGCAACGTCTACCGCGCCGAGGTGCTCTTCCGGCACGGGATCGACCCGTACCGGGCCGGACGTGATCTCACCCGTGCCGAATGGGAAGCCATCTGGTCGGATCTGGTCGCGCTGATGACCGATGGGGTGCGCAAGAACCGCATCGACACCGTGCGGGACGAGCACACCCCCGAGGCCATGGGGCGCCCGCCGCGCGTGGACGACCACGGCGGCGAGGTCTACGTCTACCGGCGGGCGGCACAGCCCTGCCTGGTGTGCGGCACGCCTGTGGCCACCGCCGAACTGGTGGCCCGCAATCTCTTCTGGTGCCCCACCTGCCAGCGGCGCTGAGGGGCCGCCCCTCTCCGCCGTTCACGGTCCGCGGGGAACCGCTCTCAGAACCCGTGCGGCAGCCACGGCTCCGTCTCGCTCGCGAAGGCCGCGGCCGCCGTCCGCAGCGCCCCCGAGCCGGGGCGCTTCTCGTCCACCAGGCCGGCGCCCGCCAGCGCCGTCAGCGACGTACCGCCCAGGTAGGCGCGGCCCAGCTCCCGTACGGACAAGGACAGGTCGGCGGCGTCCCGGGTCGGCTCGCACACCGCCCCCTTCTCGTCGCCCGACAGCCGCCAGCGCCCGGTGTTCCACGGGCAGAACGCGTCCTCGACCTCCAGCACCACGTCCACCGGCGCCGCATAGCAGCGCGCTGCCAGTGCGGCACCGACGTCCACCGGGCGCAGATACAGCGAGTCCCCCACCGTCGTTCCGCACCGGCGCGGGTCGTCCACCAGGTGCAGCCATGGATCGTCCAGCGGCCGGTTCTCGGCAACGATCCATGTCGTCAGGTCGATACCCCACAAAAACCGCCAGAGGGCGGCATATCCGGCCGGATCGAGGGCCTCCAGCTCCCGTAGCTGCACCTCGCCGTCCGCGGCGTCCGTCTCCGTCCAGCGCAGCTTCACCGCGTAGCGCGCGTACCCCACCGGCTCGCCGTCGCGCAGCACCACCACACAGCGCAGCGGGGAGGCGCCCGCACGGCTGCGCTCGGGGTCGAGCAGCGGCGTCCGCTCCCAGCCGGGGCGCCGCTGCAGCATCCCAGGACGCCGGGGCACCGTCCGCGCGTAGACGGCCTCGCACTCGGCGAGCAGCGAAGCGGCCTCGTCGGACTGGCGCAGACACAGCGCTTCGGCCTCGGCCGCCGTCCGCTCGGGCAGCTCCAGCGCGACCCTGCTGGTGTCGATACGGGCGGAGAGGAAGCGGGCGGCCAGCCCGTACCCGAAACGGCCGTAGATCGCCGCCTCGGAGGCGGTCAGCACCGCGAACGGCTCCTGGCCCGCCGTACGCACATCGTCCAGCTGCCGCCGCATCATCGCCCGCAGCAGACCGCGCCTGCGGTGGGTGGGCGCCACGCTGACCATCGTCACCCCGGCGGTGGGGACGACCGCGCCGCCGGGGACCGTCATCCGGAAGGACAGCAGTCCCGCCGTCGCCACCGGACGGTCCTCGTCCCAGACTCCGATCGACCTCTCGACCTCGGTCAGCGACCGGTACAGCTCATGTTCCTCGGACGTGGGCTGGGAGGCGAACGCGCTCAGCAGCGCGCCGTACCAGGTGTCCCACTCCGACGGTTGGAGAACCCGGGGCTCACTTGTCATACCGCCATCACTAGCAGGCAGTTCGAACGCGGGCGAACGTTTTTACCCGCGGGCGCGCCGCCCCCTGTGCGCGCCCACCGTCCGTACGCCCCCCGACCAGTGCCGGGAATCGACGGGTTGCCGAGGGGGTGGCTAGGCTCCGTGAGCATGGCGGAACGCCGCGCGGGAATCTCAGCAGCGACGGCCCGGTCGCACCAGGCGTACAAGGCATGGCACCGGGTCCGTACAAACCTGCGCAGGTCCGCCGTCGACTACTTCAGAGGCGGTGCCTCCGACTGGGTGGCGCTGGCCGGCCTCCTGCTCACCGTCCCGGCGCTGGCGTGCGCCACCGTCCTCGATCCGCTGTGGTTCGCGCCCGAGGCACTGGTGCTGCCGCTGATCGCGGGCGGCCTGCTGCTGCGGCCCGCCAGCCTGCTGGCGCTGTACGCCGCCGCCGCGATCGGCCTCATGGTGGAGTCGCTGCTGCTCAGGCCCTGGGACCCGGCAAGCGGCGCGGGAAGCGTCACACCGGGCACCATCCTGGTGGTGGCGGCGGCCGGGCTCTCCGGGCTGCTCGTCGCCCAGTTCCGCAGCCGCGTCGGCGTGCCCTGGCGGCGCGGCGGCACCATGCTCTTCGACCTGCGCGAACGCATCCGGGTGCAGAGCAAGTTGCCCAAACTGCCCGCCGGATGGCACCACGAGATGGCCCTGCGCCCCGCCGGTGGCCAGTCCTTCTCCGGGGACTTCGTCGTCGCGGCGCGTACCGGACCGCAGCGCCGCACCCTGGAGCTCGTCCTCACCGACGTCTCCGGCAAGGGCATGGACGCCGCCTCCCGGGCGCTGCTGCTCTCCGGGGCCTTCGGCGGCCTGCTGGGCTCCCTGCCGCCGCACGCCTTCCTGCCGGCCGCCAACGGCTATCTGCTGCGCCAGTCCTGGGAGGAGGGCTTCGCCACCTCCGTACACCTCGTCCTCGACCTGGACAGCGGCGACTACGAGCTGCTGTCCGCGGGGCACGTGCCCGCGATGCAGCTCAACGCCGGCTCCGGCAAATGGGAGGAGAAGGCCGCCGAGGGCCCGCTGCTGGGCGTGTACGACGGTGCCGAGTTCGACCCGGTCAAGGGGACGCTGCGGCGCGGGGACGTGCTGATGCTCTTCACCGACGGGCTGGTCGAGACCGCCGACCGCGATCTGACCGAGGGCATGGACCGCCTCACGGGCGAGGCCGACCGCTATGTCGCCTCCAGCTTCCACGGCGCCGCCTGGCACCTGATCGAGTCGGTGGCACGGGACGTCAACGACGACCGGGCGCTGCTGCTGATCTGCCGCGACTGACGAGCGCGGCAAACCGGGTGGCCGCGGATCACCCCCTGTCCGGATGTGCGAAACGCGGCCGAACGGGGGTGAGAGCGGCCGAACGGGGGCGAGAAGGAACCGACGAGGAGGGACCAACAAAGCGGCCCCCTCACGCGTTTGCGGGAGAGGGCCGGAGACGTGCCGTGGGGGGCTACTTCTTGCGGTGGGAGGCGGGCTTGCCGGACTCCCTGCGGCGGGCCATGGCACCCGGGTCCCGCTTGAAGAACCAGTCCATCTTGGGCTCGATCATGAACCGGAACAGCCGGGTCACCCACGGAGTGCACAGCACCGTCATCATCACGGCTGCCAGCAGCGTGATGGCCACCCGGCTGAGCGGGTGGTCCACCCAGTCCATCTCGTACCAGTCGAACTGCCGCGAGCTCTGGATGAAGAAGATGTGCAGCAGATACGCGTACAGCGTGCCGGCGCCCAGCACCGTGAACCACATGTGGCGACGCGGCACCCAGGACAGGAAGCAGGCTGTCATCACCAGGCCGCAGCCGAACAGCGCGAGATACATCACGGCGCCCGCCCAGGACGGGACGCCCATGTCGGCGGCCGCCTTGTCGTGCAGGAACCAGGCCTTGGACATCCGGGGCACGGCCCAGTAGGCGAAGACCATCGTGCACAGGGTCACCGGAACCGCGAGATACCGCGTCTGCTTGCGCTTGACCAGCTGGAAGTGGTGGGGGCGCAGCTGGAGGCCGAGGACGAAGAAGGGCAGGAACTGAGCGACCCGCATCAGGTTCAGATCGCCGCTGATGCTCGGCGTCACACTCGCCGCGGCTCCGATCACCAGAGCGACCGGCATCGGCCAGCGCAGGCTCTTCCACAGCGGGGTGGTCAGCCGCCAGATGAACAGCGCGCACAGGAACCACAGCGCGAACCCGGGCTCCTGGAAGTGGAACTCACGGTCGGGGTCGTCGTTGGCCCACCGCATGAAGTACGTGTAGAGGAACTGGATCGCGAGGTAGGGGACGACGACCCCGGTGACCAGCCGCTGGACCTGCTTCGGCTTGCCCTCGAAGCTCCTGGACAGATAGCCGGAGATGATGATGAACGCCGGCATGTGGAACGTGTAGAGGACGAAGTAGAGCGCCTCGGCCGTACGGCTGTCGTGGCGCAGCGGGTCCCACGCGTGGCCGATCCCGACGAGGACGATCGTCAGGTACTTGGCGTTGTCGAAGAACGGGTCCCGCTGCTTGGCTGCTGGCTTCTTCTGCGCCTTGGCAGGCTGCGTCTTCGCAGGCTGCTCCGCGGACGCCGGTGGCGTCTGGGAGGGGGACTCCTGGCGGACGGGGGGGAGCGGCGCCCGCTCATAACCAGCGTGCAACATCTGCCGCACCATAGCGGTTGAACATGTGAACCGTAAATTTCTCGTCCCGTTGCTCCTTCCCGCCTCTGCGGGCGCTATTCCTCCCCGCTTGCCAAGCGGAGCTGACGGGGTGTGACACGGGGCCGTTGAGGCGGCTGTGGCGGGGCTCCGGTCGCCGACGGGCACCCCCTGTGAGGGAGGACACAATTCGCAGGCCCTCTCCAGGAATTCACGGGACCGGGGCCGGTTGGCACCAGGTGCCGGACTTTATGCACCAGGTGCACATCTTGTTCACACGGCGCTGGCGCATTCGCCGCATTCGTCAAGCCGCTGTGCATTGATCAAGCCGAATTGATGGCTGAAATTCCGAGCGCACCCCGGCTCGCCGACGGTGCCCCGTACGTCCGGACTGTCCCGTACTGTCCCCGGTTAAGAGATCAGTATTTACCCGATGATGAGACCGGCGGGCCCTCAGCCGGGTCCTCCCGTACGGGAGTTGGTGGCACGATGGGTGCGCGCTGTGCGCGCGGGGGTGCGGCCACGGTGGCAGGCCCCCAAGGCCGGGTGAGGCGTTCCGACCATGAGGGTGTGAGCAGTTGTGGCCATCTCGCTGTCCGTAGTCGTGCTGTTGGCGGTCATCCTGGTCGTGATGATCCGGAGCAAGTCCATCAAGCCCGGCCCCGCCATCGTCGCCATACTCTTCGGCTTCTTCCTCGCCTCCACCGGCATGGCCCCGTCCATCAACCGGTTCCTGAACTCGGTCGCCGACACCATCAACCAGATCAGCCTCTAGGGCACCGCCCGGATCAGCCCCCAGGCGCCCCGGCAAAGGGGCGCGGGGAACTGCGCGACAAGCCACAGAGCACCCGCGGTCCGCACGCCTGACAGGGGCAGGGCGCTCCCCGGCACCCGCACCCGGTGTGACCGTCTACTCGCACAACGCAGCGCACCGAGTGCGGCGCCCCGGCATCGCGCACCGAGTGCCGCGCCCCGACAACGCAGCGAACCCACCCACGACGAAGGCCCGGCCCCCGCAACGGGGGCCGGGCCTTCGTGCTGGCGAGCGGGCGACGGGAATCGAACCCGCGTAGCTGGTTTGGAAGACCAGGGCTCTACCATTGAGCTACGCCCGCGTGAACCGGCTCGGCGGCCGGATCGGCACGAACCGCATCCTACGACATGTACTCTACGTGTCGCACCGACGGGGTGTGGCGCAGCTTGGTAGCGCGTCCGCTTTGGGAGCGGAAGGTCGTCGGTTCGAATCCGGCCACCCCGACCACGTACTATGAAAGACGCGCGTGCCTGTGTCGTGTCTGCATGCATACGGGGCGCAGCCAAGAATCAGCAAGACCCCCAATGCCAGCCCCAAGGAGACCGACCGTGAAGAGCGCCGTGGAGACTCTGAACCCCACCCGGGTTCGGCTCACTGTCGAGGTGCCCTTCGAGGAGCTCAAGGACAGCCTCGACGCGGCGTACAAGAAGATCAACCAGCAGGTCACCGTGCCCGGGTTCCGCAAGGGAAAGATCCCTGCGCGCCTGATCGACCAGCGTTTCGGTCGCGGTGCCGTCCTGGAGGAGGCCGTCAACGACGCGCTTCCGAAGCTCTACCAGTCCGCCGTCGAGGAGGGTGAGCTCAATGTGCTCGGCCAGCCCGAGGTGGACATCACCGAGCTGAAGGACAACGAGCTGCTGGCCTTCACCGCCGAGGTGGACGTCCGCCCCGAGATCCAGATCCCGGACTACTCCGGCATCGAGGTCGAGGTCGACGCCGCCGAGGTCTCCGACGAGGACGTCGACGCGGCCGTCGAGCAGCTGCGCGAGCGCTTCGCCTCGACCTCGGTCGTGGAGCGCGCCGCCGCCGAGGGTGACGTCGTCAAGGTCGACCTCGAGGCGCGGATCGACGGCGAGGTGCTGGAGGACGGCGTCGCCAAGGGCGTCGACTACACCATCGGCTCCGGCGAACTGCTCGACGGGATCGACGAGGCCGTCACGGGCCTGGAGGCCGGTGGCTCCGCCACCTTCACCTCCGAGCTCAAGGGCGGCTCAGGCGCCGGCCGCGAGGCCGAGGTCAACGTCACCGTCGAGTCCGTCTCCTCCCGCGAACTGCCCGAGCTCGACGATGAGTTCGCCCAGCTCGCCAGCGAGTTCGACACCCTGGAGGAGCTGCGCGAGGACAGCCGCAGGCGGCTGACCGACCAGAAGAAGCAGGAGCAGGCGACCCAGGCCCAGGAGAAGGTGCTCGACGCCCTCCTGGAGCTCACCGAGGTCCCCGTGCCCGAGAAGCTGCTCGCGGACGAGATCGAGAGCCGCAAGCACAACCTGGTCAACCACCAGCTCGCCCAGCTCGGCCTGGACCTCGGCTCGTACCTGAAGATGCAGGACAAGAGCGAGGAAGAGTTCGACGCCGAGCTCAAGGAGCAGGCCGAGAAGGGCATCAAGACGCAGTTCGTCCTCGACGAGCTGGTCAGCAAGGAGAAGCTCAACGTCAGCCAGGAAGAGCTGACCGAGCACCTGATGCGCCGTGCGCAGTCCTCCGGTATGAGCCCCGACCAGTTCGCGCAGGCCGTCGTCGAGGGCGGCCAGGTGCCGGTCCTCGTCGGTGAGGTGGCCCGCGGCAAGGCCCTGGCCACCGTGGTCGAGGCCGTCACCGTCAAGGACACCAACGGCGAGGTCGTCGACCTGAGCGACGAGGACGAGGACGAGGCCGCCGAGTCCGCCGAAGGCGCCGAGACCGCCGAGGAAGCCGCGGCGGAGGCCGAGGCTCCCGCCGGTGCCGACAAGGCTGCCGAGGCCGACAAGGCCGAGGGCTGATCCGGCCCGCCTGACCCACGAACGGGGGGCGCCGGGGCGCGCGAGTGCACGCCCGGGCGCCCCCCGTTCGGCTTCGGCCGCAGCCCGCGGCGGCCTGCCCCACCCGGGTGCTCCTCCAGGGACCCACCGGGCGCACGGCCCGGCCGAGGCAGGGCACGCGGCGCGCGGCCGGACCGCGGGGGCCGGGGCCCGGATCCGGGCGGCGTGGCCCCCGGCAGGGGACCTGCGCTCACAGCGAAATGCGCTCGGCCCGGGATGGCGGCCGACGACCGGCGCGTTAGGGTCCCCAGTAGACGAAGACCCCAGTGACGGCCAGCTTCGCGTGGCCGTCCGGACACGAGCAGGTGGACACGTGACGCTTCCGATGCCTTCCGCCGCCGGCGAGCCCAACTTCGGTGGTGGCCTCGGCGACCAGGTCTACAACCGGCTGCTCGACGAGCGCATCATTTTCCTCGGCCAGCCGGTGGACGACGATATCGCCAACAAGATCACCGCCCAGCTTCTGCTCCTTGCCGCCGACCCGGACAAGGACATCTTCCTGTACATCAACAGCCCGGGTGGTTCGGTCCAGGCGGGCATGGCGATCTACGACACCATGCAGTACATCAAGAACGATGTCGTCACCATCGCCATGGGCCTGGCCGCCTCCATGGGGCAGTTCCTGCTGACCGCGGGCACGCCCGGCAAGCGGTTCGCGCTGCCCAACGCCGACATCCTCATCCACCAGCCCTCCGCGGGCCTGGCGGGCTCGGCCACCGACATCAAGATCCATGCCGAGCAGCTGCTGCGTACCAAGAAGAGGCTGGCCGAGCTGTCGGCCGCGCACAGCGGGCAGACCGTCGAGCAGTGGACCCGCGACGCGGACCGCGACCGCTGGTTCACGGCCGAGGAGGCGCGCGAGTACGGCCTCATCGACGAGGTCTACGGCAACGCCGCGCAGCTCCCCGGCGGTGGCGGCACGGGTGCGTGAGCCCCGCCACAGCGCCGTACGGCACCCGCCCCTACCGCAGCCACCAGCTCATCTTCAGGAGAACCTCCCGATGACCTCATTCCAGACGGGCCCCCGGGCCGAGTTCACCGGCATCGCGCCCGAGTCCCGCTACGTCGTGCCGCGCTTCGTCGAGCGCACCTCGCAGGGCGTGCGGGAGTACGACCCGTACGCGAAGCTCTTCGAGGAGCGCGTGATCTTCCTCGGAGTGCAGATCGACGACGCCTCGGCCAACGACGTCATGGCGCAGCTGCTGTGCCTGGAGTCGATGGACCCGGACCGCGACATCTCGGTCTACATCAACTCGCCGGGCGGTTCGTTCACGGCGCTGACCGCCATCTACGACACGATGCAGTTCGTCAAGCCGGACATCCAGACGGTCTGCATGGGCCAGGCGGCCTCAGCGGCTGCCGTGCTGCTTGCCGCGGGCACCCCCGGCAAGCGGATGGCGCTGCCGAACGCCCGCATCCTGATCCACCAGCCCTACAGCGAGACCGGGCGCGGTCAGGTCTCCGACCTGGAGATCGCGGCCAACGAGATCCAGCGGATGCGCGAGCAGCTGGAGGAGATGCTGACCAAGCACTCCACCAAGGACCGCGAGATCATCTCGAACGACATCGAGCGCGACAAGATCCTCACCGCTGAGGAGTCGCTGGAGTACGGCCTGATCGACCAGATCGTCTCCACCCGGAAGACCTCCGTGGGAGTCTGACGGGTCAGCGCACGACCCGCGCCCCCTTGGAACGGCACGAATGACCCGGCACGCGCCACATGTGTCGGTCCGTCGCTCCAAGGGGGGCCCATTCCGGCGGCCCGGCAAGGTACCGTCGGAGAGCACGTACCTCGGTCCGTACCCTGACGGATCCCAGGCGAAGGGGAAGCTCCTCGTGGCACGCATCGGTGATGGCGGCGATCTGCTCAAGTGCTCGTTCTGCGGCAAGAGCCAGAAGCAGGTGAAGAAGCTCATCGCGGGTCCAGGTGTGTACATCTGCGACGAGTGCATCGATCTCTGCAACGAGATCATTGAGGAGGAGCTCGCCGAGTCCTCCGAGGTGCGCTGGGACGAGCTGCCCAAGCCCCGGGAGATCTACGAGTTCCTCGAGGGCTACGTCGTCGGCCAGGAGGCCGCCAAGAAGGCGCTCTCGGTGGCCGTCTACAACCACTACAAGCGGGTGCAGGCCGGTGAGAACGGCCAGGGCAGGGACGACGGCATCGAGCTGTCCAAGTCCAACATCCTGCTGCTGGGCCCCACCGGATCGGGCAAGACGCTGCTGGCCCAGACGCTCGCCCGGATGCTGAACGTCCCCTTCGCCATCGCCGACGCGACGGCGCTCACCGAGGCGGGGTATGTCGGCGAGGACGTCGAGAACATCCTGCTGAAGCTCATCCAGGCGGCCGACTACGACGTCAAGAAGGCCGAGACGGGCATCATCTACATCGACGAGATCGACAAGGTGGCCCGCAAGAGCGAGAACCCCTCGATCACCCGGGACGTCTCCGGCGAGGGTGTGCAGCAGGCGCTGCTGAAGATCCTGGAGGGCACCACGGCCTCGGTGCCGCCGCAGGGCGGCCGCAAGCACCCGCACCAGGAGTTCATCCAGATCGACACCACGAACGTGCTGTTCATCGTGGGCGGCGCCTTCGCCGGGCTGGAGAAGATCATCGAGTCCCGCGCCGGCGCCAAGGGCATCGGCTTCGGCGCCGACATCCGCTCCAAGCGGGAGATCGAGGCGACCAACCAGTTCGAGGAGGTCATGCCGGAGGACCTGGTGAAGTTCGGGATGATCCCCGAGTTCATCGGGCGGCTCCCGGTCATCACCTCCGTGCACAACCTGGACCGCGAGGCGCTGCTGCAGATCCTCATGGAGCCCAGGAACGCGCTGGTGAAGCAGTACCAGCGGCTGTTCGAACTCGACGGCGTCGAGCTGGACTTCGACCGGCCCGCGCTGGAGGCCATCGCCGACCAGGCCATTCTGCGCGGCACCGGAGCCCGCGGTCTGCGCGCCATCATGGAGGAGGTCCTCCAGTCGGTGATGTACGAGGTGCCCTCGCGCAAGGACGTCGAGCGCGTGGTGATCACCGAGGACGTCGTGCACTCCAATGTGAACCCGACCCTGGTGCCGCGTGCCCGCGGCAACGGCGAGCAGCAGCGCCACGAGAAGAGCGCCTGAGCGCCGCCGCGAACACTGGGAAAGGCCCGCTCCCTTCGGGGGAGCGGGCCTTTCACACTGCTGCGGCTCGGCCTACTTCGGCACCGTCACATCGTCCTTCACGCGCGCCGTGACGCTCGCGAACTCCTCCAGATCGACGCTGCCCGGCGTCGTGTTGGTCACTTTGATCTCCAGCACGGTGGCCGCCGTCGAGTCGTCGGCCCAGGCGCAGGCCGGCGCGTAGATGGAGGCGCCGCCCTGGCTGATCCGCGTCAACTGGCAGGAGATCTCCACCTCGCCCGAACCGGGCGTGAACTCGCGGCGCGGTCCCACCACTTGTGCGGCCTGATTCTGCTGCATGCCGTCCAGCATGTCGTCGCGCATCTTGGACGAGGAGACGTCGATGTCACCGTAGGCACCGGCGATCGCCAGCCCGCCCGCGGTCGGGTCGCCCGACGAACTGGTCGAGTAGGTGGCGACCTTGGCGGTGCCGTCGCTGGGCAGCTGCTCCTGCAGCTGCCGCTCCTGCGACTCGACCTGGGCGTTGTTGTCCATCCGGTGGTACTTCCCGTCCTCCAGCGTGGACGGGAACGCGATCTTCTCCGTGCCCAGCGGCTGGGTGGCGCGCACCAGTGCGGCCAGCGCGAACACCACCACGCCCACCAGGGTCAGACTGCCCAGCACGATGGCCGTGATGGCACCCCCGCCCAGCCCGCGGCGGCGTGGCGGCACCGGAGGGGGCGGCCAGGCGCCGTACGGGCCGGGAGCGCCGTAGCCGGGCCCCGGCGGCGGCCCGTATGGACCGCCACCGGGACCCGGTGGCTGCTGCCCGTGCCCGTACCCGCCGGCGCCGTAGGGCCCGGGAGGTCCAGGGGGCTGGCTCATCCGCGGCTCACCTCTCGCTGCGGGAGTCCTTGAAGACCTTCGCGGTCGTCTCGGCTGCCTTGTCCAGGTCGCCGCCGCCGTTCCGGTCCATCAGGACGACCTGGCCCAGCGTGCTGCCGTCGGCCCAGATGCACAGGTCGGCCTTCTGGGTCAGCACCGAGTAGGACTTGCACTTCATCGTGTCGCCGTCGAAGCCGGAGGGGGAGACCGTCTTGGGGTCGCCGGGGGACTTGCTGCCGGCCGAACCCATGTTCTTCTCCGACTCCTCGAAGACCCAGTCCACGGCCTCCTCCGGGTCGTCCACCGAGCCGTAGGCGCCGGTGAACTGGAGCTGCTTGGTGGAGCCGGACTTGTAGCGGGCCTGCACGCCCTCGTCGGCGGACATCCCGGGGATCTTGTCCTTGCTCTGGCCGAAGGCGCCCTTCTTGCCCTTGAGGGTCTTGCCGTCGCCGTCGCGCTGGTACTCGCCCGCCAGGGTGCTGGGGGTGGTCAGCTTGTACTTCGTGCCGCCGCCGACGACTCCGAACATGAACAGACCGCCGATGACGGCGCCCACGACGACCAGGGCGCCGACGACGATGCCGATCGTCTTGCCCTTGCCCCCGCCTCCCTGCGGCGGCATCGGCATGCCCGGGCTCGCCGGCCCCTGCATCCCCGGCTGCGGCGGCTGACCCGGCATCCCGGGCTGTCCGGGCTGACCCGGCTGCCCGTACGGGGCCCCGCCCTGCGGCTGGCCCTGCTGCGGCTGGCCCTGCTGGGGGTATCCGTAGCCGGGCTGCTGCGGCTGCCCCTGCTGCGGGTAGCCGTAACCGGGCTGCTGCGGCTGGCCCGGAGCGCCACCGTAAGGTCCGGGCTGACCCGGCTGCTGCGGCTGCTGACCGTACGGCCCCTGCTGGCCGTAGGGCCCCGGCTGGTTCTGACTCATGGCGGCGCTTCCCCTCCGTTGATGTGCTGAACGCGCTCGCACATCTTGACGGATGCACGACGAGAGCGCCGCACCGGGCGCCGAATCGGGGCCGGGTGGGGACCCAATCGTGAAAAATTCTCAGCGAGTTGTCCGGATAAGCTCCCAAATGCCCTGCGCAGGGCGGTGCCCGCGCCCGGCGGAGGTCCACCGGGCGCCGGAGGGCGTCACTCGATCGGGACGCGGACGTCGTCGCGCACCTTGGCGGTGGTCTCACCGGCCTCGGTGACCGAGGTCCCCTTGCCGCTGAGCGCGTCGGCCGCCGACGCGGTCACCACGAAGCCGACGGTGCTGTGGTCGCCCCACATGCAGAACGGCATGGTGAAGCTGTCGACGCTGGAGCTGCTTCCGGGCGGTGCGCTGTACTTCACGTTCTGGCACTTCATCACCGCGTCGTCGCCCAGCCCGCTGGGGTGGACCTCCTGCGGCTTGCCGTCCAGCTCGGCCTTGCCGCCTCCGCTGGTGTTCGGGTCCTTCTCGGCCTCGTTCGCCACCATCAGCAGTGCGGCGTTGACCACTGCCTCGGGGTTCTCGATCTCGCCGTAGACACCACCGAAGCTGAGCTTCTTGGCGTTCAAGCCGCTGCCGCTCTCGTAGCTGGCCGAGACGTTCTTCGGGTCCTTGACGCCGAACTGCTCGAACTTCTCCTTGTCGGACTCGCTGAACCCGTTGGAGGAGCTGTTCTCCGAGCCGGGCTTCTTGTCGAACTCGGTGGCCACCGTCGCCGGGGTGATCAGCTTGTACTTCTTGCCGTCGTCCGCGACCGAGGAGCCGCCGCCCCCGCCGCCCTTGCCGTTGTCGTCGTCGCCACCGGTGAACAGCAGGACGCCGCCGATGATGGCGCCGACGACCACCAGGGCGCCGACGACGATGCCGATCGTCTTGCCCTTGCCCCCTCCGCCCTGCGGCGGCATCGGCGGGCCCGGCTGGCCGTAGGGGCCGGGCTGGCCGTAGGGGCCGGGTTGGCCGTAGGGGTCGGGCTGGCCCTGCTGGCCGGGTATGCCCGGCTGCCCGGGGTAGCCATAGCCGGGTTGCCCGGCCTGTGGCGGCGGGCCGGGGGGCTGCTGCGGGGCACCCTGCTGGGGGTAGCCGTATCCGGGCTGGCCGGGGGCGCCGCCGTACGGGTTGGCGCCGCCCTGCTGCGGGGGCTGCCCGTACGGGCCCGGCTGCTGGCCGTACGGCCCGGGCTGCCCTGGCTGCCCGCCATAAGGGCCGGGCTGGTTGTTACTCATGAGCGGCGCTTTCCCTCCGTGAACAAGTAGCCGAATGCGCTGAGGCTCATAGTGACGGATGGAGCCGGGGCGTGGTGCACCGGTCCACAAACCGATTCGAGACCGGGACATGGGCGCCCGTACACTGGCGGTCGTGACCGACAACACTCAGCAGAGCCCGGAAGTCAACGGGCCGAACAGCGCCATTCCCGCAGATCTGCCGACCCAGTACGCGCCGGCCGAGGTAGAGGGGAAGCTGTACGAGCGCTGGGTGGAGCGGGGCTACTTCGAGGCGGACGCCAAGAGCGGCAAGCCGCCGTACACGATCGTCATCCCGCCCCCGAACGTCACCGGATCTCTCCATCTCGGGCACGCCTTCCAGCACACCCTCATGGACGCCCTCACCCGCCGCAAGCGGATGCAGGGCTACGAGGCGCTGTGGCTGCCTGGCATGGACCACGCGGGCATCGCCACCCAGAACAAGGTCGAGCAGCAGCTCGGCGAGGAGGGCAAGTCCCGGCAGGACCTCGGCCGTGCGGCCTTCGTCGACCGCGTGTGGCAGTGGAAAGAGGAGTACGGCGGCAAGATCCTCGGCCAGATGCGGCGCCTGGGCGACGGCGTCGACTGGTCCCGCCAGCGCTTCACCATGGACGAGGGCCTCTCGCGCGCCGTCCAGACCGTCTTCAAGAAGATGTTCGACGACGGGCTGATCTACCGCGCCGAGCGGATCATCAACTGGTGCCCGCGCTGTCTGACCGCCATCTCCGACATCGAGGTGGAGTATCAGGACGACGACGGCGAGCTGGTCCAGCTCAAGTACGGCGAGGGCGAGGACACCGTCGTGGTGGCCACCACCCGCGCCGAGACGATGCTGGGTGACACCGCCATCGCCGTCCACCCGGACGACGAGCGGTACCAGCACCTGATCGGCAAGCTGATCAAGCTGCCGCTGACCGACCGCTCCATCCCCGTCGTCGCCGACAGCCATGTCGACCCCGAGTTCGGCACCGGGCAGGTCAAGGTCACCCCTGCCCACGACCCGAACGACTTCGAGATCGGCCGCCGGCACGGGCTGCCCATGCTCACGGTGATGGACGAGCGCGGCGTGATCACGGCGCACGGCCCCTACCAGGGCCTGGACCGCTTCGAGGCCCGGTCGGCCATCGTCGCGGCGCTGCGCGAGCAGGGGCGGGTGCTGGAGGAGAAGCGTCCCTACGTGCACAGCGTCGGGCACTGCTCCCGCTGCAAGACGACCATCGAGCCGCGGCTGTCCATGCAGTGGTGGGTCAAGGTCGCCCCGCTGGCGAAGGCCGCGGGTGACGCGGTGCGCGACGGCCGGGTCCGGATCCACCCCGCCGACATGTCGTCCCGGTACTTCGAGTGGGTCGACAACATGCACGACTGGACGATCTCGCGCCAGCTGTGGTGGGGCCACCGCATCCCCGTCTGGTACGGCCCCGACGGCGAGGTCGTCTGCGTCGGCCCCGACGAGGAGCCGCCCACCGGCGAGGGCTGGCACCAGGACCCGGACGTCCTGGACACCTGGTTCTCCTCGGGTCTGTGGCCCTTCTCCACGCTCGGCTGGCCGGACCAGACCCCGGACCTGGAGAACTTCTACGCCACCGACGTCCTGGTCACCGGCTACGACATCATCTTCTTCTGGGTCGCCCGGATGATGATGTTCGGGATGTACGTGATGGAGGAGCCGCCCTTCCACACCATCGCGCTGACCGGCCTCGTCCGCGACGAGCACGGCAAGAAGATGTCCAAGTCCTTCGGCAACGTCGTCGACCCGCTGGACTGGATGGACGCCTACGGCTCCGACGCACTGCGCTTCACCCTCGCCTCCGGCGCCAACCCCGGCACCGATGTGCCGATCGGCGAGGACTGGGTCAAGGCGTCCCGCAACTTCGCCAACAAGCTGTGGAACGCCACCCGCTTCGCGCTGATCAACGGCGCCACGGTCGCCGGGCCGCTGCCGGACGCGAGCGAGATGGCGGCCACCGACCGCTGGATCCTCTCCCGGCTGAACGAGGTGGTGGCCGAGGTCGACGGCTACTACGACGACTACCAGTTCGCCAAGCTCTCCGACGCCCTGCGGCACTTCGCCTGGGACGAGGTCTTCGACTGGTACGTCGAGCTGTCCAAGACCACCTTCGCCAAGGGCGGCAGGCCCGCCGAGGTCTCCCGCCGGGTGCTGGGCGAGGTGCTGGACGTGACGCTGCGGCTGCTGCACCCGGTCGTCCCGTTCGTCACCGAGACGCTGTGGACGACGCTGACCGGCGGCGAGTCCGTGGTCGTCGCGGCCTGGCCGCAGGACTCCGGGTTCCGGGACGCCGCGGCCGAGCGCGAGATCGCCACGCTCCAGCAGGCGGTCACCGAGGTCCGCCGCTTCCGCGCCGACCAGGGCCTCCAGCCCGGCCAGAAGGTCCCGGCCACGCTGGAGCTGGAGGGCACCGCGCTGGTCGCCCACGAGGACGCCATCCGGCAGCTGCTGCGGCTCCAGCGCGCCGGGGACGACTTCCAGGCCACGGCCTCGCTGCCGGTCGCCGGAGCCACGGTCAGCCTCGACCTGTCGGGCACGATCGATGTGGAGGCCGAGCGCAAGCGGCTCACCAAGGACCTGGCGGCGGCCGAGAAGGAGTTGGCCCAGACCGGGGCGAAGCTCACCAACGAGGCGTTCCTGGCGAAGGCCCCCGACCATGTGGTGGAGAAGATCCGCGGCCGCAAGGCCGCGGCGGAGGCCGACATCGCCCGGCTGACGCAGCAGCTGGAGCGGCTTCCCTGATCCCTGTCCCGATGTTGCGGTGGGAGTGGTCGCCGGCCCGACCGCCGGAGGGTCTTCCGTAGACTGGGGCGCGTGAGCGACACGCCCCAGCCGCACGAACCCGAGCCCGACTCGTCCCAGCCCTCCTCCTTCGAGGAGATCGTCGGGGAGGAGACCGACCGCGACCCCGACCTGGCGGTGATCGAGGCGGGCAGCCGCACCCTGCGGGCCCAGGCCGGCCCTCCGCAGCCGGAAGTGGTCCCGGCCAGGCCCGAGGACCCCGAGGTGGACCGTGCGCTGCGCACGGTGGAGGAGGAGCTGGCCACCCGCTGGGGTGAGACCAAGCTCGACCCCTCCGTGCAGCGCATCGCCGCGCTGGTCGATGTGCTGGGCGAGCCGCAGCGCTCCTACCCGTCCATCCACATCACCGGCACCAACGGCAAGACGACCACGGCCCGCATGATCGAGGCCCTGCTGGGCGCCTTCGAGCTGCGCACCGGGCGCTACAGCTCGCCGCACGTGCAGTCGGTCACCGAGCGCATCAGCATCGACGGGGCGCCGGTCTCCGCCGAGCGCTTCATCGAGACGTACGAGGACATCAAGCCGTACGTGGAGATGGTCGACGCGCAGCAGGAGTACCGGCTCTCCTTCTTCGAGGTGCTGACCGGGATGGCGTTCGCCGCGTTCGCGGACGCGCCGGTGGATGTGGCCGTCGTCGAGGTCGGGATGGGCGGCACCTGGGACGCGACCAACGTCATCGACGCGGGCGTCGCCGTCCTCACCCCCATCTCCCTCGACCACACCGACCGGCTCGGCGACACGCCCGAGCAGATCGCCAAGGAGAAGGCGGGCATTGTCAAGCCCGACGCCACCGTGGTGCTCGCCCAGCAGCCGGTGGAGGCCGCGTCGGTGGTGCTGAAGAAGGCCGTCGAGGTGGACGCCACGGTCGCCCGTGAGGGCATGGAGTTCGGCGTCGTCGACCGGCAGCTGGCCGTCGGCGGCCAGCAGCTCACCCTGCGCGGGCTGGGCGGCGAGTACCCGGACGTCTTCCTGCCGCTGCACGGTGCCCATATGGCCCACAACGCCTGTGTGGCGCTGGCCGCCGTCGAGGCGTTCTTCGGTATCGGCCAGCAGCAGGCCCGCACCCTCGACATCGACGTGGTGCGTCAGGCGTTCGCCTCCGTCTCCTCGCCGGGCCGGCTCGAGCTGGTGCGTACCAGCCCTTCGGTGCTGCTGGACGCGGCGCACAACCCGGGCGGGGCGCAGGCCACGGCGCAGGCCGTCAGCGAGGCGTTCGACTTCAGCCGGCTCGTCGGCGTCGTCGGGGCCAGCGGGGGCAAGGACGTGCGCGGGCTGCTGGAGGCGTTCGAGCCGATCTTCGCCGAGGTCGTCGTCACCCGGAACTCCAGCCACCGCGCGATGGATGTGGACGAGCTGGCCTCCGTCGCCGTCGAGGTGTTCGGCGAGGAGCGGGTGCAGGTGGAACCGCGGCTGGACGCGGCGCTGGAGGAGGCGGTCGCCCTCGCGGAGGAGGAGGGCGAGTACGCGGGGGCCGGCGTGCTGGTCACCGGTTCGGTCATCACGGTGGGCGAGGCCCGGCTGCTGCTGGGAGGGAGGCGTTAGATGCGAACACTGTGCGCGTCCACGCTGATCGGTGAGTTCTTCGTCATCGGTTTCGCCGGATTGGTCGCGATGCGAACGAGTGACCTTTCGACGTCGACCGTCTGGACGGTCAGCGGCATCGCCATGGCGCTGTGCGTACTGCTGTGCGGGCTCATCACCCGTCCGGGCGGCGTGCAGTTCGGCTGGGCGCTCCAGATCGCCCTGATCGCGAGCGGTTTCGTGGTCCCGGCGATGTTCTTCCTGGGTGCCTGTTTCGCCGGGCTGTGGTGGGCCTCGGTGCACTTCGGCAGAAAGGTCGACGAGGCGAAGGCCCGCTTCGCTGCCGCGGCCGAGGGTCCGGCCGAACCCGCGGCGGCGGAAAAGTGATCCCCGGTTACGCCCTGGTCGCAGGCCGCAGGTAGCCTCTGCTCACCGTACGACTTGCAGCCAAGGAGCCGCACACATGAGCCAGCGCACCCTCGTCCTCCTCAAGCCGGACGCCGTCCGCCGCGGCCTGGTTGGCGAGATCATCGGCCGTATCGAGCGCAAGGCGGGCTGGTCCGTCGCGGCCATGGAGCTGCGCACTCTGGATCGCGCCACGCTGGAGCAGCACTACGCGGAGCACGAGGGCCGTCCCTTCTACGAGCCGCTGATGGAGTTCATGGTCTCGGGCCCGTCCGTCGTCATGGTCGTCGAGGGCGAACGGGTGATCGAGGGCATCCGTGCGCTGGCGGGTCCGACCGACCCGATCGCGGCCCCTCCCGGCTCGGTGCGCGGCGATTTCGGGACCATTGTGCGCGAGAACCTGATTCACGCCTCGGACTCGGAGGAGTCCGCCGAGCGCGAGATGAAGATCTTTTTCCCTGGTTTTTCCTGAACCGCACCTTGCCTTTACGGCGACCAGCGGGCTGGAGTCGGATTGGACGGGGGCTCGGCTCCGACACGACGTCACCATTACGGTGGCGGTTCGGACTTCCGCCGACAATGGCGGAGGAACCGTCTCCACGTGTTCGAGCAAGCGCGTCTACGATGGAAGCCTCGCGCTTTGAGCATGCCAGCGCGGTAGTCCACCTCCTTCCGTAGCCGCACACCACATCGCCCCACTTGGAAGGCCAGACGCATCCATGGGAACCAACATGTCGTTCATCGGCCGTGATATGGCTGTCGACCTCGGGACCGCCAACACGCTGGTGTACGTCAGGGGTCGCGGGATCGTCCTCAACGAGCCGTCCGTCGTCGCGATCAACACCAACACAGGCGGAATCCTGGCGGTCGGCGCCGAGGCGAAGAAGATGATCGGCCGCACCCCTGGCAACATCGTGGCCGTACGGCCCTTGAAGGACGGCGTCATCGCCGACTTCGAGATCACCGAGCGGATGCTCCGCTACTTCATTCTGAAGATCCACAAGCGGCGCTATCTCGCCCGGCCCCGCGTGGTGGTGTGCGTGCCCTCCGGAATCACCGGGGTCGAGCGCCGCGCCGTCATCGAGGCGTCCACCCAGGCGGGCGCCCGCCAGGTGCACATCATCGAGGAGCCGATGGCCGCGGCGATCGGCTCCGGGCTGCCCGTCCACGAGGCCACCGGCAACATGGTGGTGGACATCGGTGGCGGCACCACCGAGGTCGCCGTGATCTCGCTGGGCGGTATCGTCACCGCGCAGTCGATCCGGGTGGCGGGCGACGAGCTCGACAACGCGATCATCCAGCACATCAAGAAGGAGTACAGCCTCCTGCTCGGCGAGCGCACCGCCGAGAGCATCAAGATCACCATCGGTTCGGCGCACGACCTCGACAAGGACGAGCACACCGAGATCCGCGGCCGTGACCTGGTCAGCGGGCTGCCCAAGACGGTGGTGATCTCCGCGGCCGAGGTTCGCAGGGCCATCGAGGAGCCGGTCAACGCGATCGTCGACGCGGTCAAGACCACCCTCGACAAGTGCCCGCCGGAGCTGTCCGGCGATGTGATGGACCGCGGCATCGTGCTCACCGGTGGCGGCGCCCTGCTGCGCGGCCTGGACGAGCGGCTCCGCCGCGAGACGGGCATGCCCATCCACATCGCCGAGGACCCGCTGGACTCGGTCGCGCTGGGCTCCGGCAAGTGCGTGGAGGAGTTCGAGGCTCTCCAGCAGGTGCTCGACGCCCAGCCGCGCCGTTGAGCGCGCGGCGCACCTGTTCGCCATAACTGACCGTTCACGCGGCGGGTCGTTCGAACGCAGTGGCGGCCGCCGCCATGCACCCCGCGGACGCGGGGCTGCCCCAGAGAAAGGCTCGGCCGCCGCACGTGAGGGACACACGAGAAAGCCGGCTGCTGCTCGTCCTGCTGATCGCCATCGCGTTCGCACTGATCACGGTGGATCTCAGAGGGGGCGAGCAGTCTCCGCTCGACGGGGCGCGGCGCTCGGCCGCCTCCGTCCTGGGCCCGGTAGAGAACGGCATGGCCTCGGCGGTCGATCCGGTCGGCAACGCCATCGCCGCCGTCCGCGACTCGGGTGCCCGCCACGACAAGATCAGCCGCCTGGAGCAGGAGAACGCGGCGCTGCGCCAGAAGCTCGGCTCCAGCGACCGCAACCGCTCCCGGGCCAGGGAGCTGGACAAGCTCCTCAAGACCGCGGGCGCGGGCGGCTACGGCGTCAAGGGCGCCCAGGTCATCGCGATCGGTGCCGCACAGGGCTTCTCCTGGACCGTCACCATCGACGCCGGCCGCGAGGACGGGCTGCGCCGCGACATGACCGTACTCAACGGTGACGGGCTGGTCGGCCGCCTCACCACGGTCGGCCCCTCCACCTCCACCGTGCTGCTCGCCAACGACCCCGACTTCACCGTCGGCACCCGGATGGAGAAGAGCAACGAGCTGGGCTTCGCCACCGGGCGCGGCGGCAACGCGCTCAACGTGCAGCTGCTCAACGGCAAGGCCAAGGTGAAGAAGGGCGACCGGCTGGTCACCTTCGGCTCCAGCAAGGACAAGCCGTTCGTACCAGGGGTGCCCGTCGGCGAGGTCGTCAAGGTCAACCGCAACAAGGGCGATCTGACCCGCACGGTCCGGGTGCGGCCCTATGTCGGCTTCACCCGGCTGGATGTGGTCGGCGTCGTCGTCAAGCCGCCCCGCAAGGACCCGCGCGACGAGGTCCTCAAGACCAGGAAACCGCCGAAGCCCAAACCCGCCCCCACGGTGACCGTGACCAAGACGCCCAGCGGTACGCCCTCGCCCAGGAGCTGATCCCCGTGCACCTCAACCGGATGCTGCTCTCGGCCGCTCTCGTGGTCGTCGCCCTCATGCTCCAGGTCACCGTTCTGGCCAGACTCCAACTGCCCGGCGCCGTACCGGATCTGCTGCTGCTCGTCGTCCTGGGCCTGGCCCTGGTCTACGGCCACACGGCGGGGGCCCTCGTCGGCTTCTCCGCCGGTCTGCTGGCCGATATCGCGCCGCCCGCCGACCACGCCGTGGGCCGCTACGCGCTGGTGCTCTGCCTGATCGGCTACGCCGCCGGGCTGACCAAGCCGGAGGCCGGCCAGCACCGCTCGGCGACCGTGCCCATGCTGGTGGTCGCCTCCGCCGCCATCGGCTCCACGCTGCTGTACGCGGGGGTCGGCGCGCTGGTCGGGGACACCGTGGCCCGCCAGGTCGGCCTCGGCGGGCTGCTGATCACCGCCACGGTCTACGACCTGCTGCTGGCGCCGTTCGTCGTCCCGCTGATCATGTCGTTGGCGCGGCGCGGTGAGAAGGACCCGATCGGCGCCGAGCCCGGCGGCGGCAGCGCGGACGGGGGAATGCGCGCCTACGGCTGGCTGACCTCCGGCACCGGGCTGAGCGCCTCGTCCGGCAGCACCCTCCTCGGCAAGAGCGGGAAGAGCGGCAAGACCGCCAAGGGGCTGAAGGCCGGCAAGCGCACCTCGCGCAACAACACGGTGAACCTGGGCGGCGGCAAGGCAGGCAAGATCAAGGGGGTCAAGCGGCTGTGACAAACATTCCTGAGACCGGCCGCTCCTCCCGGGTGACCATCCGGCTGGTCGCCATCCAGATCCTGGTGCTCTCCTTGCTGCTGACCCTGGGCGGCCGGCTGTGGTATCTGCAGATCCGCAACGGGGACGAGTACCAGAAGCAGGCCAAGGGCAACCACGTCCAGCAGGTCGTCCAGCCCGCGACGCGCGGCTCCATCCTGGACGCGCGGGGCGTGCCCATCGCCGACAACGAGGCCCGGCTGGTGGTCTCCGCCTCCCGCACCGAGCTGATGAAGCAGGACGACGACGGCAAGGCCGTTCTCGAACGGCTCGCCAAGGTCCTGGGAATGTCGCCCAAGACCGTCAGGGAGAAGGTCCGGCTCTGCGACGCCGACACCTCGCAGCCCTGCTGGAACGGCTCGCCCTACCAGCCGATCCCGATCACCGACGACGCCAAGCCCAAGCAGGCCCTGCAGATCAGGGAGCGTTCCGAGGACTTCCCCGGGATCACGGCCGAGCCGGAGGCCGTCCGCCGCTACCCGGCGCCGTACGGGGCCAATACGGCGCAGGCGCTCGGCTACCTCTCGCCCGTCACCGACGAGGAGATCGAGAAGGCCAAGGACACCGACTCGCCCTTCCTGCCCTCCGACGAGGTGGGCCGCAACGGGCTGGAGCGCTCCTACGACAGCGTGCTGCGCGGCTCCTCCGGGGTGACCCGCTACGAGGTGGACAACCTCGGCCGGGTGATGGGCGAGGCGGAGAGCGACAAGGCCCGCCCCGGCTCCAGCCTGATCACCTCGATCGACGCGCGGGTGCAGGCCGTGGCCGAGAAGCAGCTCGACAAGGCGATGAAGGAAGCGCGCAAGAAGTTCGACAAGAACACCGGCCGCAACTACAAGGCCGACGCGGGCGCCGTCGTCGTGATGGAGAACAAGACCGGGCGCGTCGTGTCCATGGCCTCCAACCCGGAGTACGACCCCAACGCCTGGGTCGGCGGCATCTCCGGCAAGGAGTACGCCGAGCTCACCGGCAAGAAGTCCAACTACCCGCTGCTCAACCGCGCCGTCCAGGGGCTCGCGGCACCGGGCTCCATCTTCAAGGTCGTCTCCACCACGGCCGCCGTCAACGCGGGCTATCCGTTCAACGGCCGGTACGACTGCTCCCCGAGCTTCAAGATCGGCGGCCAGGTCTTCAAGAACTTCGAGTCCGAGGGCCACGGCAGCATCAACCTGGGCCGCGCGCTGGAGGTCTCCTGCGACACCGTCTTCTACCGGCTCGCCTACAAGGAGTGGAAGAAGGACGGCGGGAACCTGCCCAAGAAGGGCGCCAAGGACTGGTTCTACAAGACCGCGCACCAGTTCGGCCTCGGTGAGAAGACCGGGATCGACATCCCCAACGAGGTCGAGGGCCGCGTCCCGGACCGCAAGTGGAAGAAGAACTACTGGGAGGCCAACAAGGACGCCTGGTGCAAGCAGGCTGACAACGCCAAGGGCCGGCCCAGCTACGCCGAGCGGATCGCCAAGGAGAACTGCGTATCCGGTATGAAGATGCGCGCCGGTGACAGCGTGAACTACTCCATCGGCCAGGGCGACACCCTCGTCACCCCGATCCAGATGGCCACCATCTACGCGGCCCTCAGCAACGGCGGCACCCTCTACGACCCCACTCTGGGCAAGGCCGTCGTCAGCGCGGACGGCAAGTCGGTCAAGGAGGTCAAGCCGCAGTCGCACGGCAAGCTGCCGCTCGGCAAGAAGACCCTCAAGCAGATGGACAAGGCCCTCCAGGGCGTGGCCACCCACGGCACGGCGGCCTGGCGCTTCGGCGAGGCCGGCTGGCCGCAGGACAAGATCAAGATGCGGGCCAAGACCGGTACGGCCGAGGTCGCGGGCAAGCAGACCACCTCCTGGCTGGCCACCTACACCGACGACTTCACCATCGTGATGACCATCTCCCAGGGCGGCACCGGCTCCGGCGCCTCGGGACCGGCCGTACGCAAGATCTACGACGCCATGTACGGCGTGGGCGAGGACGGCGGCATCGACAAGAAGAAAGCGCTGCTGCCCAAGCCGCAGGCCAAGCTGCCGAAGATCTCCAAGGACGGCACCATCGTCGCCGAGCGCGACAAGCGGCGGGGTCGGGACGCGTCAGCGAGCCCGTCCGCGAGCCCGTCCGCTTCGCCCACCGGAGGCGGCCCGTCCGCCTCGCCCCCCGGCGAGACCCCCAGGGCCCGCGGCGAGGCCGAGGCCGTACGCAACGAGGGCGAGCGGCAGCAGCGCCGCCGGGACGGGGCCCAGCAGGCCCGCGACACCCGGGTGCTCGCCGGAGGTCAGCGCCCATGAGCAGCCGGACATTCGCACTCGGCGGCTACGGCCCCCGCCGGCGCTCGGCCTGGGACCGGCTGACCGCGCGTGACTCGATCGTGTGGCGGATGGACTGGGTCATCCTGCTGTCCGGTGTCGCGCTCGCGATCATCGGCTCGCTCCTGGTCTACTCCGCCACCCGCAACCGCACCGAGCTCAACCAGGGCGATCCGCAGTACTTCCTGGTGCGGCACGTCATCAGCCTGGGCATCGGGTTCGCGCTGATGATAGGGACCGTCTGGCTCGGCCACCGCAGACTGCGCAGCGCCGTACCGGTGCTCTACGGCATCACCGTGCTGCTCGCCGTCTGCGTCCTCACCCCGCTCGGCGCCACCATCAACGGGTCCCGCGCCTGGCTGAACCTCGGCGGGGGCTTCACCGTCCAGCCGGCCGAGTTCATCAAGATCACCGTGATCCTCGGTATGGCGATGCTGCTCGCGGCCAAGGTCGACGCCGGTGACCGGGAGCACCCCGATCACCGCACCGTCCTGCACGCGCTCGGCCTCGCGGCGCTGCCGATCGCGGTCATCCTGCTGATGCCCGACCTCGGCTCGGTGATGGTGCTGGTCATCATCGTGCTCGCCGTCCTGCTCGCCTCCGGCGCCTCCAACCGCTGGGTCATCGGGCTGTGCCTGGCGGGCGCCGGGGGAGCGGTGCTGGTGTGGACGCTGGGGCTGCTGGACGAGTACCAGATCAACCGGTTCGCGGCCTTCGCCAACCCGGCGCTCGACCCCGCGGGCGTCGGCTACAACACCAACCAGGCGCGTATCGCCATCGGCTCCGGCGGTCTGACCGGCAAGGGCCTCTTCGAGGGCACCCAGACGACCGGCCAGTTCGTCCCCGAACAGCAGACCGACTTCGTCTTCACGGTCGCGGGCGAGGAACTCGGCTTCGTGGGCGGCGGGCTGATCCTCGTGCTGCTCGGCATCCTGATCTGGCGCGCCTGCCGGATCGCCCGCGAGTCGACCGAGCTGTACAGCACCATCGTGGCGGCCGGTGTGATCGCCTGGTTCGCCTTCCAGGCGTTCGAGAACATCGGGATGACGCTCGGCATCATGCCGGTGGCCGGTCTGCCGCTGCCGTTCGTCTCGTACGGCGGCACCTCGATGTTCGCGGTGTGGATCGCGGTCGGGCTGCTCCAGTCGATCCGCACCCAGCGCCCCATAGCCGCGTGAGCCGGGCCGGGCCAGGGCGCCGGGGACCGCACGGGCCTCCCGGCGCCCGGCGGCCCGGCGGGGCTCACGCGGCCAACCGTTACGCTGGACGACTGGCCCTGTCCCTTTGTACGAAAGCGCGCCCGTGATGCCCGTCGAGTCGGTCTTCCCCCAGCTAGAGGCCCTCCTCCCGCACGTCCAGAAGCCGATCCAGTACGTGGGCGGCGAGCTCAACTCCACCGTCAAGGACTGGGACGAGTGCGATGTCCGCTGGGCGCTGATGTACCCGGACGCCTATGAGGTCGGTCTGCCCAACCAGGGCGTCATGATCCTCTACGAGGTGCTCAACGAGCGCGAGGGCGTGCTGGCCGAGCGCACCTACAGCGTCTGGCCGGACCTGGAGAAGCTGATGCGGGAGCACCGCGTCCCGCAGTTCACCGTCGACGCGCACCGCCCGGTCGGCGCCTTCGACGTGCTGGGCGTCTCCTTCTCCACCGAACTCGGCTACACCAATCTGCTCACCGCGCTCGATCTGGCCGGTATCCCGCTGGAGGCGAAGGACCGCACCGAGGACCACCCGATCGTGATGGCGGGCGGGCACGCGGCCTTCAACCCGGAGCCGATCGCGGACTTCCTCGACGTCGCGGTGATCGGGGACGGCGAGCAGGCCGTGCTCGAGGTCACCGAGATCATCAGGGCCTGGAAGGCCGAGGGCCGCCCCGGCGGCCGGGACGAGCTGCTGCTGCGGCTGGCGAAGACCGGCGGCGTCTACGTGCCGCGCTTCTACGACGTCGAGTACCTGTCCGACGGCCGGATCTCCCGCGTGGTGCCCAACCGCTCCGGCGTTCCGTGGCGGGTCAGCAAGCACACCGTGATGGACCTGGACGAGTGGCCCTACCCCAAGCAGCCGCTGGTCCCCCTTGCCGAGACGGTGCACGAGCGGATGTCCGTGGAGATCTTCCGCGGCTGCACCCGAGGCTGCCGCTTCTGCCAGGCGGGCATGATCACCCGCCCGGTGCGCGAGCGCTCCATCACCGGGATCGGCGACATGGTCGACAAGGGGCTGAAGAACACCGGCTTCGAGGAGGTCGGCCTGCTCTCCCTCTCCTCCGCCGACCACAGCGAGATCGGCGACATCGCCAAGGGCCTGGCCGACCGCTACGAGGAGGACAAGGTCGGCCTCTCCCTGCCCTCCACCCGGGTGGACGCCTTCAACATCGACCTGGCCAACGAGCTGACCCGCAACGGCCGCCGCTCCGGACTGACCTTCGCCCCCGAGGGCGGCAGCGAGCGCATCCGCAAGGTCATCAACAAGATGGTCTCCGAGGAGGACCTGATCCGCACCGTCGCCACCGCCTACGGCAACGGCTGGCGCCAGGTGAAGCTGTACTTCATGTGCGGGCTGCCCACCGAGACCGACGACGACGTGCTGCAGATCGCGGACATGGCCACCCGCGTGATCGCCAAGGGCCGCGAGGTCGCGAAGTCCAACGACATCCGCTGCACCGTCTCCATCGGCGGCTTCGTCCCCAAGCCGCACACCCCCTTCCAGTGGGCGCCGCAGCTCTCTGCCGAGGAGACGGACGCCCGGCTTGGCAAGCTGCGGGACAAGATCCGCGGTGACAAGAAGTACGGCCGCTCGATCGGCTTCCGCTACCACGACGGCAAGCCCGGCATCGTCGAGGGCCTGCTCTCGCGCGGTGACCGCAGGATCGGCGCGGTGATCCGCGAGGTCTACGAGCGCGGCGGCCGGTTCGACGGCTGGCGCGAGTACTTCTCCTACGACCTGTGGATGTCCTCCGCCGCCGAGGCGCTGGACGGCACGGGCGTGGACGTCGACTGGTACACCACCCGCGAGCGCTCCTACGAGGAGGTGCTCCCCTGGGACCACCTCGACTCGGGCCTCGACAAGGACTGGCTCTGGGAGGACTGGCAGGACGCCCTGGACGAGACCGAGGTCCCCGACTGCCGCTGGGACCCGTGCTTCGACTGCGGCGTGTGCCCGCAGATGGACACCGAGATCCAGATCGGCCCCACCGGCAAGAAGCTGCTGCCGCTGAGCGTGGTCAACAAGTAGCCCTCTTCGGTCAGGCCCGTCACCGGATCCGCACACCGGCCGCCGAACCGGTGACGTGGCTGCCCCCGTCCTCACCAGCGTGAACGGATACCAGCCACGCCACGGCGCCACCGCGCGCACCAAGGAACCCGAAGGGTGTCTGATCGCAGCGGTCAGGCTGCCGGTGCGCGTCGTGATGGTCGTGCTGGTGCTGCCCGTCCGCCTGGTGTGGGACGGGCTGGTGCTGGCGGGGCGTGCGGTCCGGCGCGGGGTGCTGCTCCCGGTGGGACGCGGGCTGGCGTGGCTGTGGCGCACGCTGGTGGCGGCCCCGGCGAGCCGGCTGTGGCGCGCCGTCCTCGCCCCGCTGTTCCGCGGCATCGGGCTGGTGCTGACCTGGACGGCCAGGGCTCTTCTCGTCTGGCCGTGGGTCGCCCTGTGGCGGTACGTGGTGGCGCCGGTGGGCCGCGGTCTCGCTGTCGCCGTCACCTTTGCCGTCCGGGTCCTGGTGGTCGTGCCGCTGGTGTGGGTGTACGCCACGCTCCTCACCCCGCTCGGCCATGCGGTGCTGGTCCTGCTCCGTGGCCTGGGCAGCGCGCTGTCCTGGCTGGGCCGGCACCTGGTGCTGCTGCCCTCGGTGCTGCTGTGGCGGTATGTGCTGGCCCCGGTGGGACGGGCGGTCGGCGCCGGACTGGTGTGGCTGGGGCGGTATCTGCTCGTGGTGCCCGCGCTCGCCCTCCACCGCTGGGTGCTCTCCCCCGTGGCACGCGGCCTCGTGCTGGCCGTACGGGAGCTCGCGGACGCCGTGGCCGTCGCCTGGCGGGTGACCGGACGGGTGACGGTGACGCTCTTCCGGTTCCTCGGACGAGTGTTGTACGTCCTGCTGATCGCCCCCTTCGTGGGCGTGTGGCGGTATGTGGTCACGCCGGTCGGCAGGCTGCTGCGTGACTGGGTGTGGATTCCGCTCGGCCAGGCCGCGCGTGCGGTGGGCCGCGCCCTGCGAGCCGCCGCACGGCCGGTGCGGGAAGCGCTGCGCGCTGCGCGTGCATCGGCGCGCGCGACGCGGGCAGAGATACGGCGTGCCCTGTGGGGGTCTCCCCGGCCGGAGGCCGGGGGAGCGCCCCGCTCCAAGGAGCGGGAGCCGCTGCCGTAGGGCAGCCGCGTACCCTGGGCAGCAGGATCATCCGCACAAACGCACACGCGTTCCGGGCTCCGGCCCGGGCGGACGCCCCCCGGCCACCGCCGGCGGAACCCTGGCGTCCGGTTGCGTCGGCCGCAGGTGGGGTGCCTCGTCACCGAGAGCGCCGGGCCTGGCCGGTGCGGACTTCCGCCTTCGTACAAGAGCACAAGACAGACCCATAAGGCAGACCCATAAGACATGGGCGGCCGTGCCCCGCGCGCCGCCCTGCACCGAGGAGAGAACCACTGGGCAAGCGACAGCCCGAAGGCCCGCCGCCCGCACCCACCGTGCAGCGCCTCCGCCTGCGCTACACGAAGCGAGGCCGCCTTCGGTTCACCAGTCACCGCGACTTCCAGCGCGCCTTCGAGAGGGCACTGCGCCGGGCCGAGGTACCCATGGCGTACTCCGCCGGTTTCACCCCGCACCCCAAGGTCAGCTACGCCAACGCCGCCCCCACGGGCACCGGCAGCGAGGCCGAGTACCTGGAGATCGCCCTCGTCCAGCAGCGCGACCCCGAACAGCTGCGCACGCTGCTCGACCAGTGCATGCCGGACGGCCTCGACATCGTCGACGCCGTCGAGGCGCGCGGCTCCGACTTCAGCGACCGCCTCCAGGCGTCCGTGTGGGAGCTGCGCCTCGACGGCGTCACCCCGCACGAGGCACAGGGGGCGGCGGACGCGTTCCTGGCCGCCGAGTCGGTCGAGGTGCAGCGCCAGACCAAGAAGGGCATCCGCTCCTTCGACGCGCGGGCCGCCGTCCGCTCGCTCACGGTCGCCGCGCCGAGCGCCGAGGCGGACACCTCCACCGGCGCCGATAGGCCCGGCAAGGGGGCCTGTGCGATACTGCGCCTGGTAGTACGACACGTGACACCTGCCGTACGACCCGACGACGTCCTGTCCGGTCTCCGCGCTACGGCCGACCTGGCGCCGCCGTCACCCGCAGCGGTGACCAGGCTGGCGCAGGGGCCGTTCGATGAGGAGAGCGGCACGGTGACCGACCCGTTCGCACCTGACCGCGACGCGGTCCCGGAGCCCATCGGCTCAGGGATCTCCAGCGCCGCGACGGTGCCGGGCGGCACCGCGTAGGACAGCCGCCGAAGCCGCGCCGCCGCCGACGACGCACGCCAGGGAGCCACCCGGGCAGCCGTACGGCAGGCGAGCGCACAGACCAGCAGACTTTCGCCGTAGCCGGGCCGGACAAGGGCCGGAACCGGCGAGTGAGACAACGAGCTCCCGTGCGGCGCCCGCGCCCCGGAGAGCGGCCCACCCACAAGGGCGGGCCGCCCCGGACCCCACGAGCGCGGCGCCCGGGAGCGTGACGGGAGACATGCCCGCATGCTCGAACCAACTGAATCCAACGAAGCCGAGGCACCCGCAGTCGGTAGCGCCGCTTCAGCGGAACCCGGTACGTCCGGCGTTCCCGGATCGTCCACCGCGTCCGGCGGATCGGTCGTCGACAGTGGGAGCACTGTCGGCGGCGGAGCCGCCGGTGCGCCCGAGACCGCCGGTGGTGCGCTCAGCACGCCGAGCGACACCCTGCCGCCGCGCCGCCGCCGCGCCGCCAGCCGCCCCGCGGGGCCGCCGTCCGGCACCGACACGGGCGAGACGGCGGGTACGGCCGCGACACCGCCCGTGCTGAACAGCGCCGCCGACACCCCGCATGGCCCCGAGAGCCAGGACGCCGAGGGCCAGGACGCCGAGGGCCAGGACAGCGGTCAGGACGGCGCCGCTGGTGACGCCCCCTCCGAGGCTCCCGCCGAGGTCGCTCCGGCCCCCGCGGCCCGCACCCGGCGCCGCGCCACGCGCAAGGCGACGGCACCGGCCGGTTCGCCGCCTCCGGCGACCCCCGCCGAGCAGCCCGGCAGCACCGAGCAGCCCGCTGCCGCCGCGCAGCCCGACGTCGCCGGGGGCACCGTCGAGGTCGGTACGGAGCCGCCGAAGGCCGCGGGCCGCCGCCGCGCGACCCGTAAGGCCACCGCCCCGGCGGGTTCGCCCGCCCCGGCGGAGTCCGCCGAGACCGCGCAGCCCGCCGAGGCCGCACAGGCACCGGAGGCCGGGCAGACCGGTACGACCGGTACCGGAGCCCAGCCGGAGGCCGCCGCAGGCACGGTGGAGGTCGGTACGGAGCCGCCGAAGGCCGCGGGCCGCCGCCGCGCGACCCGTAAGGCCACGGCCCCGGCGGGTTCGCCTGCCCCGGCGGAGTCCGCCGAGACCGCGCAGCCCGCCGAGACCGAGGGAGCCGAGGGAGCGGAGGCCGAGGCGCCGAAGGCACGTACGCGCCGCCGGGCCACCAGCCGCAAGGCCGCTTCCGCCGCCGCTGCCGACTCCGCCGCTCAGGCCGGGGAGGCCGAGGGCACCGAGGAAACGGCACCGGAGCAGAAGCCCACGACGACCAGGCGTCGCCGCACCACCCGTGCGGCCTCCACGCCCGCCACCGAGGCACCCGCCGAGACGGCCGCGCCCGCCGGGACGGGTGAGGCCACCGAGGCGGCCGGCGCGGAAGAGGGCGACGAGGCCCCCAAGACCCGCAGCCGCCGCCGTACCAGCACCCGTAAGGCGGCCGCCACCGAGGCAGCGGCCGAGGCGGAGGCCGGAACCGGGACCGGAACCGAAGCGGAGAAGACCGCCGCCCCCGGGACCGCTGAGACCGGCGAGCAGGCAGCGGCAGCCGACCAGGCCCCCGCGCCCGCCCGTACCCGCCGCCGTGCGGCCCGCAAGGGCACCGAGGCCGCCGAGCCGAAGGTCGCCAAGGGCTTCGCGGCCCCCGCGAGTGAGGCTCCCGCCGAGACCGCCGGGACGGGCGAGGAATCCGCAAAGCCCGCCAAGGGCGAGAAGGCGGAGAAGACCGAGAAGGCGGAGAAGGCCGAGAAGTCCGAGGCCCGCGCGGGGCGCAGGAAGCGGACCGCGCCGCCCATGGCGATGTTCCAGCCGCCCGTCTTCACCGAGCCGGCCTTCCAGACCCCGCAGTCGGCAGCCGCTGCCGCGGAGGCGGAACGCCGCGCCGAGCTCGAGGCGGAGTCCGAGGCGGAGCCGGAGCTCGAGGCCGGAGCCGAGGAGGAGGGCGCGGGCGCCCCGCGCCGTCGCCGTCGGCGCCGCGCCGAGTCGGCCGAGCCGGCTCCCACCGCCGCCCGCGAGGAGGGCCAGGAGGAGCGCGAGGACCAGGCCGAGGAGACCGAGGCCGAGGAGCAGGACAGCGCCCAGGCCGACGAGCGTCCCGCACGCCGCCGTCGCAGGGGCGGCCGGCGTCGGCGCCGTGGCGAGAGCGCCGAGCAGGCCGAGGGCGCCGAGACCGACGAGCAGGCCGAGCGCGACCGCTCCGCCGACCGGGAGGCCGAGGCAGCCGAGCCGGCCGCTGCCCAGGCCGGTGAAGCCGCGGCGGACGCCGAGGCCGGTGCCGCCGGCGAGGAGAGCGCGACCGCACCCTCCGGCGGCCCGTCCAGCAGCAGCTCCCGCCGTCGCCGTCGGCGCCGCCGCCGTTCCGGTGACGCGGAGCCCGCGACGACCGAGACGGTGACCGCTGACGACCCCGAGCGCACCGTCGTCAAGGTCCGCGAGCCGCGCAAGAAGAAGGACGAGCCCTCCGACGAGGTGCAGGCCATCAAGGGCTCCACCCGGCTGGAGGCCAAGAAGCAGCGCCGCCGCGAGGGCCGTGAGCAGGGCCGTCGCCGGGTGCCGATCATCACCGAGGCGGAGTTCCTCGCCCGCCGCGAGGCCGTCAAGCGCGAGATGATCGTGAGGCAGAGCGGCGAGCGTACCCAGATCGCCGTCCTCGAGGACGATGTGCTGGTCGAGCACTTCGTCAACAAGGAGCAGTCGACCTCGTACGTCGGCAACGTCTACCTCGGCAAGGTGCAGAACGTGCTGCCGTCGATGGAGGCCGCCTTCGTCGACATCGGCAAGGGCCGCAACGCCGTGCTGTACGCGGGCGAGGTCAACTTCGAGTCGCTGGGCATGGCGGGCGGCCCGCGCCGGATCGAGACGGCCCTCAAGTCGGGCCAGTCGGTGCTGGTGCAGGTCACCAAGGACCCGATCGGCCACAAGGGCGCCCGGCTGACCAGCCAGGTCTCGCTGCCGGGCCGCTACCTGGTGTATGTGCCCGAGGGCTCGATGACGGGCATCAGCCGCAAGCTCCCGGACACCGAGCGCTCGCGGCTCAAGCAGATCCTCAAGCGGGTCGTCCCCGAGGGTGCCGGTGTGATCGTCCGTACGGCGGCCGAGGGCGCCAGCGAGGACGAGCTGCGCCGGGACGTCGAGCGGCTGCAGGCGCAGTGGGAGGACATCCAGAAGAAGGCCCAGAAGGGCAACGCGCCCACGCTGCTCTACGGCGAGCCGGACATGACCGTCCGCGTGGTGCGGGACATCTTCAACGAGGACTTCTCCAAGGTCATCATCAGCGGTGACGAGGCCTGGGAGACCATCCACGGCTATGTCTCGCACGTGGCTCCCGACCTGGGCGACCGGCTCCAGAAGTGGAGCTCGGAGGTGGACGTCTTCGCCACGTACCGGATCGACGAGCAGCTGGCCAAGGCGCTGGACCGCAAGGTGTGGCTGCCCAGCGGCGGCTCGCTGGTGATCGACAGGACCGAGGCGATGATCGTCGTCGACGTCAACACCGGCAAGTTCACAGGCCAGGGCGGCAACCTGGAGGAGACGGTCACCAGGAACAACCTGGAGGCGGCCGAGGAGATCGTGCGCCAGCTGCGGCTGCGCGACCTCGGCGGCATCATCGTGATCGACTTCATCGACATGGTCCTGGAGTCCAACCGCGACCTGGTGCTGCGCCGCCTGCTGGAGTGCCTGGGCCGGGACCGTACGAAGCACCAGGTGGCGGAGGTCACCTCGCTTGGCCTGGTGCAGATGACCCGTAAGCGGGTCGGCCAGGGGCTGCTGGAGTCGTTCTCCGAGCAGTGCGTGCACTGCAACGGGCGCGGCGTCATCGTCCACCTGGACCAGGCCATGACCGCCGGCGGTGGCGGCAAGAAGGGCAAGAAGGGCAAGGGCAAGGCGGAGAAGGCGGACAAGGCCGAGGCCAAGGGCGGTCGGCAGGCAGCCCAGCCGCAGCCTGTGACCACTCCCGCCGAGCCCGTCCCTGCCGAGCCCGAGCCCTCTCCGGCGACCGCTCCCGCGGCTGCCGCCGTGGAGCCCGCCGAGGTGGTGGCCGAGGTCGCCGACGTCTCGGCCCCGGCACCGGTGCCGGTGGAGTTCGTGCCGGACGAGGAGCTGTTCAACAGCGCGGCCGAGGCGGAGGCGGCGGCCGCCGCACGCGGTGGGCGCGGCCGTCGGCGCGGCAGCCGCAGGGCGGGCGCTCCCGCCGGGTCGCCGAAGGCCGCGAGCGCGGCAGCCGAGGTGGTCGAGCCGGTGGCGCCGGAGCGCGCCGCCGCGGAGCCCGCCGTGACCGAGCCGGTACGGGCACGGGACCGGGTCTCCGCCCCGGCTGAGGCCCCGGCCGTGCCCGCTGCCCCCGAGGCGGCGCCGACGGCGGAACCGGCCGGGGAACCGGCCGCCGGACCGGGCACGGAGCAGCCGGCCGGGCCCGCCCCGGAGCCGTCAGCGCCCGAGCCGGCCGCCGCCGAGCCGGCCACCGGCGCGCGGCGTCGGCGCCGGGTCACGCGCAAGGTCAGCGCACCGGCCGGGGCACCCCCCGCCGGTGACGACACCGCTGCCGTGCTGGTCGTCCCGGCGGACGAGACGGCCGCCGAGGCCGCCGCCCCCGAGCCCGAGCCGGTGGTGGGCGAGGTCGTCACCGATGTGGCTCCCCGCCGCCCCCGGCGCAGGGTGACCCGAACGATCACCACCACAGCGCCGGCCGAGGAGGGCGAGGCCACGGCCCCGGCCAAGAAGACCGCGGCCAAGAAGACGGCCAAGAAGGCTCCGGCGAAGAAGGCGGCGGCCAAGAAGACCGCGGCCAAGAAGACGACGGCCAAGTCGGCCACGAAGGCGACGGCCAAGGCGACGGCGAAGTCGACGGCCAAGTCGGCGGCGAAGTCCACGGCGAAGGCGGCAGGGAAGACGGCGGCGAAGAAGACCGCCAAGAAGTCCGCCGCCAAGAAGACGGCCGCCGCCGAGCAGGAAGGCGGAGCCGGAACCTCGGTCTCCGCCTCGGCCTCCGAGGAGTGATCCGGTGGGGGTGGGAAGGGTAGCCCTCCCCACCCCCCACCGGGCCCCGGCCAGGGCCTCGGGGCCGGACCCCGGGGCCGTATGGGGTACCCTTGACCGTCGGCGTGCCCTCACCCGGGCGCGCTGCTCCTGAGCAAATCCCTCCCGGGTCTCCGGGAGAGGCCGCTCAATCCTTCCGGATCAGATCCGCGCTCCGGCGCGGGCGGGCGGCTGGCGTCAGGAGCTCCGATTCGAGCGAGAGAGAGTTCCGCGTGTACGCGATCGTGCGCACCGGCGGGCGCCAGCAGAAGGTCTCTGTGGGCGACGTCATCGAGGTTGACCGTATTTCTGAGAGCAAGGTCGGCGACACCGTCGAGCTCTCCACCCTGCTCGTCGTCGACGGTGACGCCGTCACCAGCGACCCCTGGGTCCTGGCGGGCGTGAAGGTCCAGGCCGAGGTGGTGGACCACCACAAGGGCGACAAGATCCGGATCCAGAAGTACAAGAACAAGACCGGGTACAAGAAGCGCATCGGTCACCGCCAGCTCCACACCGCGCTGAAGGTCACCGACATCCCCGCCCCGGCCAAGAAGTAAGGACTGAGGAGAGATGGCACACAAGAAGGGCGCATCGTCCACCCGGAACGGTCGCGACTCCAACCCGCAGTACCTCGGCGTGAAGCGCTTCGGCGGTCAGGTCGTCAACGCGGGTGAGATCCTGGTCCGCCAGCGCGGCACCCACTTCCACCCGGGCAAGGGCGTCGGCCGCGGCGGCGACGACACCCTGTTCGCGCTGGACGCGGGTGCGGTGCAGTTCGGCACCCACCGCGGCCGCAAGGTCGTGAACGTCGTCCCGGCCGCCAAGTAAGCAGCCGGACGGCACACTCTCCACACTCGAGGGCGGACCTCCTCCTCCCGTGCGTACGGCACCGCGTACGCACGGGAAGCGGGTCCGCCCTCGGTGCGTAGTGCGCGGCTTCGCGCGCTGCGTGCGCAGTACACCCCCCAGCACGCCTTTGGAGGCACACCCCCTATGACCACCTTCGTGGACCGCGTCGAGCTGCATGTCGCCGCGGGTAACGGTGGACACGGCTGCGCCTCCGTGCACCGGGAGAAGTTCAAGCCGCTCGGCGGACCCGACGGCGGCAACGGCGGGCGCGGCGGCGATGTGATCTTCGTCGTCGACCCGGATGTGACCACGCTGCTCGACTACCACCACAGCCCGCACCGCAAGGCCACCAACGGCCGGCCCGGCGAGGGCGGGCACCGGTCCGGGCAGGACGGCAAGGACCTGGTGCTGCCGGTGCCGGACGGCACCGTCGTCCTCGACAAGCGCGGCGAGGTGCTGGCCGACATGGTCGGCGCCGGCACCACCTTCGTCGCGGGCCGCGGCGGACGCGGCGGGCTCGGCAACGCGGCGCTGGCCTCCGCGCGGCGCAAGGCCCCCGGCTTCGCGCTGCTGGGCGAGCCCGGCGAGGAGCGGGACGTCGTCCTGGAGCTGAAGACGGTCGCGGACGTGGCGCTCGTCGGCTATCCGAGCGCGGGCAAGTCCTCGCTGATCTCGGTGCTCTCCGCAGCCAAGCCGAAGATCGCCGACTACCCCTTCACCACCCTGGTGCCCAACCTGGGCGTGGTCACCGCGGGCGGCTCCGTCTACACCATCGCGGACGTGCCGGGCCTGATCCCCGGCGCCAGCGAGGGCAAGGGGCTCGGACTGGAGTTCCTGCGGCACGTCGAGCGCTGCTCCGTGCTGGTCCACGTGCTGGACTGCGCCACCCTGGAGACCGACCGCGACCCCGTCTCCGACCTGGACGTCATCGAGGCCGAACTGGCCCGCTACGGCGGTCTGGAGGACCGGCCGCGCGTCGTCGTCCTCAACAAGACGGACATCCCCGAGGGCAAGGACCTGGCCGACATCATCCGGCCCGACCTTCAGGAGCGCGGCTTCCCTGTCTTCGAGGTCTCGGCGGTCTCCCGGCAGGGCCTCAAGGAGCTGTCCTACGCGTTGGCGGGCCTGGTGGACGAGGCTCGTGCGGCACGCCCCGTACAGGAGTCCACCCGCATCGTCATCCGGCCCAAGGCCGTGGACGACGCGGGCTTCACGGTCACCCGTATCGAGGAGGGCTTCTTCCGGGTGCGCGGCGAGAAGCCCGAACGCTGGGTGCGGCAGACCGACTTCAACAACGACGAGGCCGTCGGCTACCTCGCGGACCGGCTCGCGCGCCTCGGCGTCGAGGAGGAGCTGCTGAAGGCGGGCGCCCGCGAGGGCGACGGCGTCGCCATCGGCGACGAGGACAACGCCGTCGTCTTCGACTGGGAGCCCACCATGGTCACCGGCGCCGAAATGCTCGGCCGCCGGGGCGAGGACCACCGCATGGAAGCCCCCCGGCCGGCGGCCCAGCGCCGCCGCGACCGCGAGGCGGAGCGCGACGAGGCCCTGGGCGAGTACGAGGACTTCGACCCGTTCGAGGGCTGACCCCCGCGCCCCTTCCATGGCCCTCAGCCGGTCATCAGTGCTCGGGCTGTGGGCTCACCCCCTTGCAACTGGGGGTGTCATCGGCCAGACCGGGCAGTGCCGAGCCACGCACCCGGTGGAAGTGCCGCACATACGCGTCGTGCACGGCGGAGTCGTCGATCTTCAGCAGCGCCTCGTCGTTCCTGGTGAGCGCCGGGCCCGAGTAGTTGTGGCTGCCGGTCCACACCACGTTGTTCCGGGCGCCCGCGTAACGCCCGGAGATCATCAGCGTCTTGGAGTGGAGGACCTCGCGGGAGGTCCTCGAGTCCCCGTCGTCGTCGTAGTGCAGGCACCGCACCGCCGGGCCGCCGGGCGCGTGCAGGGCCTCCCAGGTGCCGGGTGAGCCGGTGCTGTCCTCGCTGTCGGTCTGGGCGTAGACGATGTCGACGGCGCAGCCCTGCCGGTGCAGCGCGGCGAGCTTGTCGGCGACGCGCTGCCGGGTGAGCTTGAACATGGCCAGCCGGACGCTGGTGCGATGGCTGCCGAGGGCGTCCTTCCAGCGGCAGGTGACGTTGTCGAGGATGGCGGTCACGGTGTCGCCGCCCCCGGGGCGCGGGAAGAAGTAGCCCGTGTACGGTCCGGCGCCCGCGCGGGTGTAGCGCCAGGCGCGCCAGTCGGCCGCGGCGAGCTTGTCGAAGTACCTGCTGTAGGCGGTGTGGGTACGCGCCTGGGAGACGACCATGGCGTCGTTCCAGAACTTGGTGTAGCTGCCGCTGGACAGGTTGGACGACGTCTGCACCACGACATTCCGCAGCCGGCCGGTCCGGGAGAAGAGCCAGAACTTGTTGTGCGCGATGGACGGTCCGGCACCCGGATCGCCCAGACAGGACTTGCCCTTCGGGCACAGTCCGACGAAGGACCGTTTCGCCCGGTTGGTGCCGAGCGCCTTGCGCAGGATCGCGTACGAGGTACTGGAGGGCATCGCGCTCACACTCGACTCGTCCAGCATCACCTGGACGTTGACGCGCCGTTTGGCGGAGGTGTGCGCCCTGGCCAGAGCGCGGGCCACCTCCGCGTCCCAGAAGTGGTAGAGGGCCACCTTGATCGTGGAGCGGGGCGCGGCCGCCTTGACGCGGGCCAGCAGATCGCTGCGGATGGCGCGCTGCTGCGCGGGGGTGCCGTTGGGCAGATTGAAGACGGGGCCGGTGCCGGGAGACGCGGCCATGGGGGAGGCGGCCATCGCGGGAGCGGCGGCCGTGGCGGGGGAGGGGGCCATGAGATGGAGCCCCGCCACCAGGGCAAGGGCCAGGGGTGTTATGGCTGTTCTCAGGCGTGTCACGTGCGTCCCCTCCTGGCTGATGGTGCGGAACCCGGCGGATGGTGCGGACCGGGTCGCCAGCGAGCGTAGGGAGCGCAAAGCCCGATTTTCAGGCGATGATCCCAATTGCTGGTACGAGTGGGACAGAAGTGACGTAGATACACGGAAGGGCCCCGAGAGGTGATCTCCTCCCGGGGCCCCGCACCGTTTCGTGCTCCTATGCGCCGGTGTAGCGCGCGTACGTCACCCGAACAGGTGGGACGCCGTGCCGCCGCCCGGAATGGCGGGACGCCGTGCGCGGCCCGCCTCGGCGCCTCAGGTCGGCACCGCGTCCTCCGGGTCGGCGCTGCCCGGAGCCTCCATCTCGGCCTCCTCGGCGGCCTCTTCCGCCTCCCGCTGCCCGGGGATCTCCGTCGTACGCCGCGCCACGCGCTCGTTGCGAGCCTCTGCCTCGTCCGCCAACTCCAGTGCCGCGGCGTTGAAACGGGCGAGCGAGGGCGGTTCCGAGGGGCCCAGCAGATGTGTCTTGAGCTCCTTGCGGGCCCGCACCAGGGTGTCCTTCTCCGGGTGGCGCACCGACTCGAGCAGCGCCGGGATCTGCTCCGCGTCCGGGGTGAGCACCGTGCCGGCCCGTACGGTCGGGAAGGTGCCGCGGAACTCGTCCTCGGTCATCCCGCTGGTGTTCGCCACCGCGTACGGCTTCTCGCTGCTGAGGTAGTCCGAGACGACGGACGAGACGTCCGAGATCAGCAGGTCGGCTTGGTTGAAGCAGGTGAAGATGGCCGGCCGGGGGCCGTCGATGATCTGGTGCTCCGACTCGGGGAAGGACGCCCAGTAGGCCGCCTCCCACGCCTCGGTCGCGGCCCGCACCCGCTCGGCGTTGCCCTCCTCGGGCGTGCCCTGGATCTTCATCCGCTCCATCTCGTCCGCGCTGCCGCGGAAGGCGGCGGTGGAGACCCGGTCCAGCTCCGCGGTGCGCCGCTCCAGCTCGGCGACCGCCTCCGGGGCGCGGCGCGAGCCGCCGCGTGCCGCGTTGGCCTGGGTGATCAGGGAGCGGATGCGCTGGTCGGCGGCGCCCGCGCGGGGGTCGACCGAGCCGGTCATGGGGTGCGGCTTGTACAGCAGCCGCACCTTCGGGTCGGCGAGCAGTGCCTTGACGATGTTCTCGCCCGCCAGCCGTACCGAGGTGTTGCCCGGGTTGCCGTCCCAGCCCTCCCAGGTGGGCGCGTACAGCACCGTCGTGTACTCGCTCTTGCGCGCTCCGGCGCGCTCGTCGGCGTGCTGGATCGGGCTCAGCTGGGGGCGGCCGACCTCGACCACGTCCTTGTCGTCCACCCCGACCTCGGCGAGCTGGTAGCGCTCGCGGGCGGCCTCACCGGCGACCCACACCTGGTCGTAGGCCTTGGCGTAGGGGTTGCAGGAGGAGAGCTTGTCGGACTCGCCGTGGTTGATGAAGGCGTGCTTGAGGGTGGGGATGCGCAGCACCTGGGAGGTCTTGCCGGAGTTGGCCGGGTGCAGCAGCACCTTGAGCGCGGAGTGCTCCAGCCGCATCAGGTGGGCGACCTTGGGGATGCAGACGATGGGGATGTCGGTGGCGTCGATCTTCTGCACCATGAACCGCTCACGCAGCACGATCAGCGGCCGCCCGTCCAGCTGGGCCAGCGTGCTCAGCCACATGTTCGCCTGGTACGCGGAGGACGCACCGCCGGAGAAGTACATCCCGACCGTGGGCTGGTACCGCTCGAGCCACTTGTCCAGCCACGCCAGCACCTCCTGCTCGCTCTTGGAGCGCTTCTTGGGCAGCAGCCAGGTGCCCAGGTAGACGGCGCTGCCCAGGGACAGCAGCAGGGTGCACGTCACGCCGATGAGACCCCACTCCTGCGCCGAGAGGCCCGCGCTGAGCATCAGCCCCACAGTGCCCGGGATGGAGAAGCGCAGCAGCCGGCGGCTGGGCTGGCGGGCCAGCAGCCGGGAGGGCGCGTGGGTGAGGTCGAGCGAGGAGGTGTCGATGTTGCGCGTCACGACGGGCAGCGTGCGGGAGCGGCGCACGAGCTGGGCCACGGCCTGGCACAGGAAGTGCGCGGCGTAGGCGGCCAGCAGCAGGAGGGTGAGCGGGCGCTCGATGTCCGGCGGGACCTCGGGGAGGCGCACCAGGCCGATGACGACGAGCATGTCGCGCAGCAGCTGCCGCGTGGTGACATCGAAACGGACCTTACCGAGCAGTGCCAGCAGCCCGGGCTGCTTGTGCGTCAGGTAGAGGTCGAGGGCGAGTCCCGCCAGCGAGGCGGTGACGAAGACGGGCACGTTCGGCAGCAGGGCGCCGGCGAGCTGCACGGTGTAGAACACCGCGAGTGCGAGCAGGGCCGCGAGCTGCACGGCGCGTCGTGCGGAGAGTCCGGCAGAGGGCACGGGCTGGGCTCCTGGCGTGGAGATCGAAGTTCGCAGGGGAACTGGCTTCAGGGGTGGCCGGTGGCGGTGGCCAAGGTCGACCACTGACCGTATGACGCCCGCGGGTCAAGTGACAATCTTCGTCGGCCCTGGATACGTGCTTACCTGGTCAAAGGTAACCATCCTCACGCGTCCATTGCGCGAAACGGATGAGCGGCGCTCAGCGGCGCTGACGTAGATTGCGACAGAAGAGCGCGGCGGGTCCCGGGCCGCGGGCGCACAGCGGCGCCCCACGGCCCGCCGCGGCGGCACAGGTGCGAGGGGTACGTACGGGCGTGGCAGGAGACAGCGGAACAGGGCGTGCGGCGGGCGCGGCGGGGGACGGCCACCAGGGGCCCGGGAGCGCCACGGAGAGTGACCGCGCGGCGCGCAGGGCCGTGCGGGAGGCGCGCCGCGTCGTCGTCAAGGTCGGCTCCTCCTCACTGACCACCGCGGCGGGCGGGCTGGACGCCGACCGGGTGGACGCCCTCGTCGACGTACTCGCCAAGCACATCGGCGCGCAGCGCCCCGAGGGCGAGCCGGGCGGGGTTCCCGGCCGGGAGACAGTGCTGGTCTCCTCCGGCGCCATCGCCGCCGGTCTCGCGCCGCTGGGGCTGGCCAAGCGCCCCCGGGACCTGGCACGCCAGCAGGCGGCCGCCAGCGTCGGCCAGGGGCTGCTGGTGGCCCGCTACACGGCCTCTTTCGCGCGCTACGGCCGCCGCGTCGGCCAGGTGCTGCTGACCTCGGACGACACCAGCCGCCGTGCCCACTACCGCAACGCCTACCGCACCCTCGACCAACTGCTGGCCATGGGCGCCGTGCCGATCGTCAACGAGAACGACACCGTGGCCACCGACGAGATCCGCTTCGGCGACAACGACCGGCTCGCCGCGCTCGTCGCCCACCTGGTCCGCGCCGATCTGCTGGTGCTCCTCTCCGACGTGGACGGCCTCTACGACGGCAACCCCGCCACCCCCGGCACCCGCCGGATCGCCCAGGTGCGCGGCCCCGCCGATCTGGAGGGCATCGACATCGGCAGCGCGGGCAGCGCTGGGGTGGGCACCGGCGGCATGGTCACCAAGGTCGAGGCCGCGGGCATCGCGGCAGGTGCCGGAGTGCCCGTCGTACTGACCTCCGCCGTGCACGCGGCGGACGCGCTGGCGGGCCGGGACACGGGCACCTACTTCCACCCGACCGGGCGGCGCGCGGCCGGACGCCTGCTGTGGCTCGCGCACGCCTCCACGCCCACCGGGGCGCTCACCCTGGACGAGGGCGCCGTACGGGCCGTGGTGGACCGCCGCACCTCGCTGCTGCCCGCGGGGATCGCCGGGGTGGAGGGCGACTTCTCGGCGGGCGATCCGGTGGAGCTGCGGGATGCCAAGGGACGGGCCGTCGCGCGCGGACTGGTGAACTTCGACGCCAAGGAGCTGCCGCGGCTGCTCGGCCGCACCACGCACGAGCTGGCAAGGGAGCTGGGCCCCGCCTACGAGCGTGAGGTCGTACACCGCGACGACCTGGTGCTGCTGCGCAACTGACAGGAGCCGTCCGCCGCGCCGCTGTTTCGGGCCGGGCGGTTGCAGACGGTTGCAGTACGAGAAAAAGTCCAGCCTTTCCACGGACACCTTCCGCAAAACGGCCCCGCGCCGGCCCTCGGACTGGTCAACTTTGACGCGGGCGCCGCGAGCGGCACGTGCACCCGCACGTGCACGCAGCGTCCCCGAGGAACCACACACGGACACCCGAGCAGCACCAGCACCACTCCAGGAGGCCACCGGTGAGACGACTGGCCAGCGTCGACATGGCGTCTTCTCCCCAGCCCGAGGAAAGAGTCGGCTCCCGGCTCTGGCACATCACGCTCAGCGTCGCCGGGCGGGAGTCGCCGCTGGCCGACGTACGGCGCGCGCTCGAACAGCTCGCGCACGACCACCCGTTCCTGCTCACCAGCCGCTACGCCAACGACCACGCCGAGATCCGCTACTGGGAGGAGGCCCGCGACCTGCACGACGCCGCCGCTGTGGCGCTGCGGCTGTGGGGCGAGCACCGGGCCTCGGCCAAACTGCCGCCCTGGGAGATCGTCGGGCTGGAGGTGATCGGGCGCGAGACCTACCAGCAGCGCGTCGCGGAGGGCTACGGTCCGCCACCCGCGAGCCCGGTGGGGGTGCACCCGTTCTGAGACGGCGAGGCGGCCGCCTCGCACCCCGGCTACCATGCGCGCCATGAGCGCATCCGAGACCACGGACACCCCCGTCCGCCAGGCGGCCCGCCGCGCGCGGACTGCGGCAGCCGACCTCGCCCCGGCCCCCCGCACCACCCGCGACAGCGCGCTGCTGGCCATCGCCGAGGCGCTCACGGCCCGCACGGCGGAGATCGTCGCCGCCAACGCCGACGACGTCGCCAAGGCGCGCGCCGCCGGGGTGGCCGAGTCCGTCGTCGACCGGCTCACGCTCACTCCCGAGCGGGTCGCGGCCATCGCCTCGGACGTCCGCGACGTGATCGCGCTGCCCGACCCGGTGGGCGAGGTGCGGCGCGGCTCCACGCTGCCCAACGGGCTGGAGCTGCGCCAGGTGCGGGTGCCGATGGGCGTCGTCGGGATCATCTACGAGGCCCGCCCGAACGTCACGGTCGACGCCGCGGCGCTCTGCCTCAAGTCCGGCAACGCCGTACTGCTGCGCGGCTCGTCGTCCGCGCACGCCTCCAACACGGCGCTGGTCGCCGTGTTGCGGGACGCTGTCGCGCAGGCGGGACTCCCGGCGGACGCCGTGCAGTTGGTGCCCGGCGAGAGCCGGGAGAGCGTCACCGAGCTGATGCGCGCCCGCGGCCTGGTGGACGTGCTCATCCCGCGCGGCGGCGCCTCGCTGATCAAGACCGTGGTCGAGCAGTCCACAGTGCCGGTGATCGAGACCGGCACCGGCAACTGCCACGTCTATGTGGACGAGCGCGCCGACATCGACACCGCGCTCGCCATCCTCGTCAACTCCAAGGCGCAGCGCCCCAGCGTCTGCAACGCGGCCGAGACGGTGCTGGTGCACGCGGGGATCGCCGACGCCTTCCTGCCGCGCGCTCTCGAAGCCCTCTCCGAGGCCGGTGTGACCGTGCACGGCGACGATGCCTGGCAGACGGTGGCCGGGGCCTCGGCGCGCACCGTGCTGCCGGCCACCGACGAGGACTGGGCGAGCGAGTATCTGTCGTACGACATCGCGGCCGCCGTCGTGCCCTCGCTGGACGCGGCCGTCGAGCACATCCGCACCTGGTCCTCCGGACACACCGAGGCGATCGTCACCACCGACACCGCTGCTGCCCGCCGCTTCACGGCCCTGGTCGACTCCGCCGCCGTCATGGTCAACGCCTCCACCAGGTTCACCGACGGCGCCCAGTTCGGCTTCGGCGCCGAGATCGGCATCTCCACGCAGAAGCTGCACGCGCGCGGCCCCATGGGGCTGCCCGAGCTCACCACCACCAAGTACGTGGTCACCGGGGACGGCCACATCCGCGACTGAGCGCCCGCCGGGCGGGGAGGGGCGGATTTCCGTCCGCTTCCCGCGGGCCCTGCCCAAAACGTCCGCGCAGGTCTACGCTGGTCGCGTGCCGGACGAGGTGGGGGGCGGGCCGTTCCCGGACGGTGAGGAGCCCGAGTACCGCGACCACGGGGCAGCGGACGACGAGTTCGCCTCCGTGGTACTCGACGAGGACTTCGTACGTGCCGCCGAGGTCCACGAGCCGACCGCGGCCGAACGGATACTCGCCTCGGCCCAGTCGCACGCGGAGAGCGAGAACCCCCGCGCGCTGGAGGACGTCGGCTACGCGCGCGGCGAGGGCGAGTTCCCGCCCGACGAGCTGATCGAAGCGGACGAGGGCTTCGACGACGACCCGGACGACGACGAGGGCCGCTTCGACCGCTCCGAGTACCGCGTGGAGTACGAGCGCTCCGACGGTTTCCCGCCGGAGCTGGACCCCGCCTACGAGCACGGCGCCGACTTCGGCTACGCGCACGGCGCCTACGGTCGCCACGCGCCCTACCGCGACGGCCCGCGCCCCTACCGCGGCCATCGCAGCTGGCAGCGGCCCGTCGCCTGGGTGCTCGCCGTGGTGATGGGGATCGGCATGGTCGCGCTCGCCTTCTCGGCCGTCTACCGCGGCACCTCCAACCAGCGGCAGCAACCCACCCCGCCACCGGCCACCACCGGCGTTGAGCGGAACGGACCGGCAGCGCCGCCCACCGTCTCGGCCCAGCCACCCGGCGGCTGAGCACGCCCGGCCTTCCCGCCGTCGGGTGGACGGTTCGGAACAGACCCTCCCGGTTCCCGCAAGTTGGCCGGGGCCACGCCGTTCACCTCCGCCCGGTCGGTCCTACCCTGTTCTCATGGCCGGGCGAGCAGATCCTCCCGACGGGACGTCCGACGGCGGTCCCGACGGCGGCAATGGCGGCGACGACGAATACCGGTCGCTGGTGTTCGACGAGTCGTTCGTCAACGCTGCGCACCTCCAGGAGTTCTCGGCACAGGAGCGCCTCCAGGACGAGGAGCACGCCGCGGTCCGCGCCCGCCCGGAAGCGGAACGCCACGGCAGGACGGGCCTGGGCTTCTCCCGGCAGGGCCTGGTTCTGGTGCTGCTGACCGCGCTCGCCTTCGGCACCGCCATCTACATGGGCATACGGAATCCGTACCGGTCTCCCGTACGGGCCGGCGCTGAACCCCTGCACAGCGAAATACTGCCGCTGGCACCCACCGCACCGGTGCCCGGCAGCACCCCCGCGGACCTGTTCGACAACAGCCCCGCCGACCGGTTCGCGACGGGGGCCGATGGAGTGGCGCTGCCACCCGTTCGCAGCAGTGACCACTTCTCCGAGAGCCAGGTGCTGGCAGCGCTGACCATGGCCAAGGAGTACGTGGTGGAGAGCTCGCTGGACCCGAAGGTGCTCACCGGGGGCACCGTGCGGCCGGTGCGGGTACTGCTGAACCCGCGTCAGCAGAACCAGTTCGACCGCAGCGTCGAGAAGCCGCGCAGCGACGGGCGGCACGCGGCCACCGCCTGGATGGTGCGCTTCGACCGCGGCAAGGCGGCGCTTGCCAGCCCCAAGGTACGGGTCGACGGCACGCTCGCGGTGCAGGAGGTCGGCGACGGACTCGAGGTCACCGCCGACCATGTGTTCGTCTACGCCCTGCGCCCGGCCGGCGCGAAAAAGGGCGAGGAGGCCCGCAAGAGCGCGTCCCTGTTCTCCGTACGACGGGAGGTGCACTTCCGGTTCGAGCGGGAGGACCTGCGCGAGCGCCAGGTCACCGTGCGGCAGGTCGCCATGCGGGCCGGCCCGATGAACTGCGGCGGGGACTCCGCCGAGGCGCTGACGCCGCTGCTGGCGGGCGAGCGGGCCAAGGACGCGGGCAAGGCGGGGACCGACCCCTTCGAGCGGGGCAGGTCCGCCGCCTCGGCGTGCGGGCTGCTGGCCGCTAGCGCTCAGCCGAGCCCGGACCATCCTTCCCGCCCGAGCCGTTAGCCCCGCCGTTGCCGCCGTTGCCGCCGTCCTGGCCGCCGCCGCTCCGGCCGGTGAAGGTGTCGCGCAGCCTGCCGCCGACGTCGCCCACGCCGCCCGCCAGGTCGCGGACGAAGCCCATCAGCGGGTCCTTGCTGTTGCGCACCGTCTCGGAGTAGTGGTTCGCCGACTCCTTGAACGAGTCCCGTACCGAGGTGTCCTTGTCGTCGGTGCGCTTGGGGTAGTGGCCGTCCATGATCCGCTGGAAGTCGCGGCTGGCCTCCCACTTCTTCAGCTCCGCCGCGCGCACGGTGGTGAACGGGTGGGAGCGCGGCAGCACATTCATGATCTTCAGCACCGAGTCGCGCAGATCGCCGCCCGCCTCGTACTCCTCGGCCTGCGCCAGGAAGGCGTCCACGTTCATCTCGTGCAGGTGGTTGCCGCCCGCCAGTTTCATCAGCCCGCGCATCGACGCCTGCAGGTCCTGGCCGACCAGCAGCCCGGCGCGGTCGGCCGACAGCTCCGACTTGCGGAACCACTCGCGCAGCGCCGTCACCAGCGCCATGACCGCGACGTTCCCCAGCGGGATCCAGGCGACCTTGAAGGCCAGGTTGGACAGGAACAGCAGTATCGTCCGGTAGACCGCGTGGCCCGAGAGCGCGTGTCCGACCTCGTGGCCGATGACAGCGCGCATCTCCTCCTCGTCCAGGAGCTCCACCAGGCCGGTGGAGAGCACGATGATCGGCTCGTCCATACCGACGCACATCGCGTTGGGCTTCGGGTCCTGCGTGACGTACATCGGTGGGATCTTCTCGAGATCCAGTATGTAACAGGCATCCCGCAGCATCGCGTTGAGATGGGCGAACTGCTGGTCGCTGACCCGCACCGAGTCGGAGAGGAACAACAGCCGCATGCTCCGCTCGGGCAGCAGACCGCTCAGCGCCTTGACCGCGGTGTCGAAACCGCTCAGCTTGCGCAGCGCGACCAGGGCCGAGCGGTCGGTCGGGTGCTCGTACGCGCGGGACGAGATGCCCTCGAAACGCCGCCTTTCGCGGCCCGGCAGGCGCTCCGTGCCGCCTGTGCCGTCTGTCATGGTGTATCCCCCTCTTCGACTGGGCTGTCCACACTAGAGGGTGGGACGCGGAGCGGGGCCTTCCCGTTGCGTTCCGGATGAGTCGGCGTGAGGCGCCTCAGGGTCCCCGCTTACGATGTGGCTGCGCACTTCCGCGCCGCACCCGTGTGCGGCGCCGGGACGGGTGCACGCCAACTGTCCGCGCCTTCAGGGATAGGTACCGCCGACGATGACTCTGCCCAGCACCGCACACGACGCCCTGCTGACCCTCGCCTCGGGGGGCGAGCACGGTGAAGGCGGTCAGCACGAGAGCCTGAGCCCGTACCTGACCGGTGGCGGCGCGCTCCTCGCGCTCTTCCTGCTGCTGTGGATCACCACCCGGTTCAACCGGGATCGCTGACCCGGCAGGGATCGCTGAGCGTAAAGTCGTCCCGTATGGGAGAGGACATAGTGCCCGGGACCGGTAAGCGGCGGCTCGGCGTGATGGGTGGGACCTTCGACCCCATCCACCATGGTCACCTGGTGGCCGCGAGCGAGGTGGCGGCGCGTTTCCACCTCGACGAGGTGGTGTTCGTGCCGGCCGGGCAGCCGTGGCAGAAGAGCCACAAACAGGTCTCGCCCGCCGAGGACCGCTATTTGATGACGGTCATCGCGACGGCGTCGAACCCCCAGTTCTCGGTCAGCCGGATCGACATCGACCGCGGCGGCAAGACGTACACCATCGACACCCTGCGCGAGCTCGCCGAGGCCAATCCGGACACGGATCTGTTCTTCATCACCGGCGCCGACGCGCTCTCGCAGATCCTCAGCTGGCGCAACACCGAAGAACTGTTCTCGCTGGCTCACTTCATCGGTGTCACCCGTCCGGGCCACGCGCTGGCCGACCCGGGGCTGCCGCAGGGCGGCGTCTCCCTGGTGGAGGTCCCCGCGCTGGCCATCTCCTCCACGGACTGCCGCGCCCGGGTGGAACGCGGCGATCCGGTCTGGTACCTGGTCCCTGACGGCGTCGTGCGGTACATCAACAAGCGCGCGCTGTACCGGGACGGCACGGAGGGGGACTCGCGAGCGTGAGCGACGGCTACGGATACGACCCGTACGGCCCGCAGCCCGAGATCATCGGCTACGACGAGTACGGTCGGCCCGTATACCGCCGGCCGGAGGCCCCGCAGGAGGGCACGTACGCCGGTCAGGACGCGTACCCGTCCTACGACCCCTACGCCCAGCCCCCCGTCCAGCAGCAGCCCGGGTACGACCCCTACGCGGGCTACCAGGAGCAGCAGGGCGCCCACCCCGGCGCGTACGACCCTTACGCGCAGCAGCAGGCCGCACAGCAGCAGTCCGCGCAGCAGACCGACTGGGCGCCCGGAATGCCCACGCAGGGCGGACCGCCGCAGCAGGAGCAGTACGGCCCGCAGCAGGACCAGTACGGCCGACAGCAGTACGGGACGGCAGCGCAGCAGACCGGACCCGCAGCGCAGCAGCCGTACAGCGAGCGGTCTTACGGCGAGCAGTCGTACAACGAGCAGCCGTACGGGGACCCGGCGGCCGAGGCGCCGTCCGGACCAGCCGCAGCCGCCCCCGGTCCCGCGAAGCCGTCCTCCGGCGCTGAGGACGACTACCGCACCGAGCAGTTCTCGTTCGTCGAGGAGAGCACCGACGAGACCGAGGACGTCATCGACTGGCTCAAGTTCACCGAGAGCCGCACCGAGCGCCGCGAGGAGGCCAGGCGCAAGGGCCGCAACCGCGTCGTCGCACTCGTGGTCGTCCTCGCCCTGCTGCTGGCGGGCGGCGTGGGCTACCTCTGGTACGCGGGGATGCTGCCCGGTACCGGCGACGACGGCGGCAAGGGCGGCGCGGCGGCCGGTGAGCAGCGGGACGTGATCGTGGTGCACCTGCGCAAGCGGGGCGAGGCCGGCTCGACGGCGCTGCTCGTGGACAACGAGGGCGCGGGCCAGGGCTCCACCGTGCTGCTGCCGAACTCGCTGGCCGTCTCCACGGAGGACGGGAAGACGACCACGCTGGGCAGGTCCGTGGAGGACCAGGGCGCGGGGCCGACCCGCGACTCCCTGAACACCCTGCTCGGCTCCGGCATCAAGGGAACCTGGCGGCTGGACGCCCCGTTCCTGGAGAACCTGGTGGAGCTGGTCGGCGGGATCTCCGTGGACGCCGACACCACCGTGCCGGGCGCCAAGCGCGGCGAAGGGCCGCAGGTCGAGCAGGGCAGCGCGCGGGATCTGGACGGGCGTGCCGCCGTCGCCTACTCCACCTACCGCGCCCCTGGCGAGCCGCAGACCAAGCAGCTGGCCCGGTTCGGGCAGGTCATGCAGGCGGTCCTCAAGAAGCTCTCCACCGACGCGGGGGCGGCCACCAAGACCGTCGAGTCCCTCGGGCAGGTCCCCGATCCCTCGCTGTCGGAGTCCCAGCTGGGCGCCTCGCTGGCGAAACTGGCGACCCATGCCAAGAAGGGCGACTACCGCACCCGGACGCTGCCCGTGCGCGCCGATGGCACGCTCAGCCCGCAGGTCAGCGAACAGATCGTGAAGAAGATCCTCGGCGGCAGCGTCAAGAACTCCGACCCCGACGCGGCGCCCCGGGTGAGCCTGAAGAACGCCACCGGCAAGCGGGGCCTGTACAACGCCGCCTCCGTCGCGCTGGTCAACGGCGGCTACACCGTCGTCAAGGGCGGCACAGGAGCCGCCCGCACCAGGTCGCTGGTGACCTACGCCGAGGCCGCGCAGAAGGCGAAGGCCGAGGAGATCGCCAAGACGCTGGAGCTGCCCGGCAGCGCTGTGCGCAAGGCCAAGGGCGCCGCCAACGCGGACGTCACGGTGGTGCTGGGTGCCGACTACGAGGGCTGAAAATGCCGTGCGCGGCCGTGAGACCCTGGAAGACGAGATGTTTCCGACCCGAAAGCCTTGCCTGTGACCGCCACGGACCGTTCCCTCGAGCTGATCAACACCGCCGCCCAGGCGGCGGCCGACAAGCTCGCGCACGACATCGTCGCCTACGACGTCAGCGACGTGCTCGCCATCACCGACGCCTTCCTGCTCGCCTCGGCGCCCAATGACCGGCAGGTCAAGGGCATCGTCGACGAGATCGAGGAGCGCCTGAACAAGGAGCTGGGCGCCAAGCCCGCCCGCCGCGAGGGCGAGCGGGACGGCCGGTGGGTCCTCCTCGACTACGTCGACATCGTCGTCCACGTCCAGCACAGCGAGGAGCGGGTCTTCTACGCTCTGGAGCGGCTGTGGAAGGACTGCCCCCAGCTGGAGCTGCCCGAGGACGCCAAGGCGACCCACGGCAGGGCAGCCGAGCACGCGAGCACGGTGGCCGCGGGTGAGGAGCAGGTGCCGGGGACGGCGGACGAGCTGGACGGAGAGCTGCGCTGAACGGCACGGGGGCGGTGAGGAACCGCAAGATCGTTCTCTGGCGGCACGGCCAGACCGCGTGGAACCTCGAACGCCGCTTCCAGGGCTCGACGGACATCCCGCTCACCGAGGCCGGACTCGACCAGGCGCGGCGGGCAGCGCGGCTGCTGGCGGCCCTGCGCCCGGACGCCATCCTCGCCTCGGACCTGAAGCGCACCGCGGCCACCGCAGCCGAGCTGGCCGCCCTCACCGGGCTCGACGTCACCCACGACGAGGGTCTGCGCGAGACGTACGCGGGCGACTGGCAGGGCCTCACCCACGAGGAGATCGTCGCCCGGTACGGCGATCAGTACGCCGCCTGGAAGCGGGGCGAGCCGGTGCGCAGGGGCGGCGGCGAGCTGGAGACCGAGGTCGCGGAGCGGGCGGCCCCTGTGGTGGAGCGTGGCGCGGAGAAGCTGCCGGACGGCGGCACTCTCGTGGTCGTCAGTCACGGCGGCACCATCCGCACCACCATCGGACGGCTCATCGGACTGCCGTCGCACACCTGGGAGGCCCTGGGTGGACTGTCCAACTGCAGTTGGTCGGTCCTGGGCGAGACGGTGCGCGGCTGGCGGCTGCTGGAGCACAACGCGGGCAGCCTGCCCGAGCCCGTGCTCGGCGACGACGACTGAGACCGGCCGACGGCGGGCGGACGGAGAACGCCGAACGCCGCTGCGGCCGGCCGCGGGCGGGCGGATTTCTCATTCGGCCTGGCCACGCGCTAAGCTGCATCTCGTTCGCGGCGCTCCGGCGCCGGTCCTCGGGGCTATAGCTCAGTTGGTAGAGCGCTTGCATGGCATGCAAGAGGTCAGGAGTTCGATTCTCCTTAGCTCCACGCGGACCTCTCGAATCCCGCCCTCCCACGCGGAGGGCGGGATTTTTTGTGCGCTCACTCCGCCACGGGCTCCCCACCCAGCTCCCGCGCCTTGCGCCGGCTCGCGCGCAGCAGCCGCTCCTGTACGAGGGAGAGCGGCTGGGCGTGCTCCGGGCAGCCGATCAACGGGTCCTCCACCTTCCGCAGCCGTGCGAGCCGCTTCTCGGTCTCGTCGTCGTGCGGCACATAGGCCACGATCCGCGTCTCGGGGGCGCCGCTGATCTGCAGCGAGGTCGAGCTGAGCCGCAGCCGGCCCACCGAGGCGTGCTGCACCAGCTTGATCCGCGCACCGGGAGGGGCGACATCCCCGCTGCGCCACAGCCCGGCGAACTCGGCGCTCGCCTCGCACATGCGGCTGATGAACTCCTCCCAGGGCCGCTCGCCGACATGCCTGCCGTAGGTGCCGCGCAGCGTCGCCACCATCAGCGACAGCTCCGCCTCCCGGTTGAGCAGCGCGCAGCAGCACGGCGGCATCGCCACGAACTGCTGCCACAGCACATTGCGTTCCGGCTGGTCCACCAGATCCAGGACGGGGAAGAGCCGGCGGTAGCCGGAGTTGGCGGCCAGCACGTCGTACCGGCCGTTGTAGACCACGGCCGGCATCGGGTCCATCGCGTCCAGGACGCGGTGCACCTCAGGATCGACGGCCTCGGCGATCCGCTCGGGGGACGGCGGGTGGGGCACCTCCGCCAGGTGGTACAGATGCTCGCGCTCGGCCTCGTCGAGCCGCAGCGTACGCGCCACGGCGTCCAGGACCTGCGCGCTCGCGTTGATCGGGCGGCCCTGCTCCAGCCAGGTGTACCAGGTCACCCCCACCCCGGAGAGCTGGGCCACCTCCTCGCGGCGCAGCCCCGGGGTACGGCGGCGGGGCCCCGGAGGCATCCCGACGTCGGCGGGCGAGACCCGGGCGCGGCGGCTGCGCAGGAACGTGGCCAGTTCGGACCTGCGGCGCCGCCCGCCGGGACGTGTCGTTCCGGCGGCGCTGCGCGCCGCCCGCGGCTCCGCTGCTGTCTCGGCGATGACTGTCACATCCTCCATCGTCCGGCCGCCGCACACCGGCTGCCAGGTGCTGTCAGTACCAGGATCACCGGGCTCTCGGGATCTTTGGTCCGGCCCGGCCAGGCTCTGCGCATGACCTCTGCTCCTTCGTCTTCGGCTTCTCCGTCTCCCGTCCCGAATCCCGCCGCGGCTGCGTCTGTGGCCGTCACCGCCACCGGACGCCGTCCCTTCGCCGGTCGGATTCTCAGTGAAGAGCACGCCACTGACAGCGGCCGGGGTACCGTCCGCCGCGGCCCCCGCCCCGGCTGGCTGCTCGCCATCGTGCTCACCGGCCAGTTCATGGCGCTGCTGGACACCTTCATCGTCAACGTCGCAGCCCCGGACCTCCGCGCCGACCTGCACGCCTCCGGTGCGGGGCTGCAACTGGTGATCGCCGGCTACACCATCGCCTATGCCGTGCTGCTGATCACCGGGGCCCGGCTGGGCGCCCTGCTGGGCCACAGCAGGGTCTTCCTGGCCGGTCTTGCGCTGTTCACCGCAGCCTCGCTCGCCTGCGGCCTGGCCACCGGAACCGGCCAGCTCATCGCCTTCCGGCTGGCGCAGGGCACGGGCGGCGCGGCCATGCTGCCGCAGGTGCTCAGCCTCATCCAGCGCACCTTCACCGGGCAGGCGCGCGGGCGCGCGCTGGGCGCGTACGCCGCCGTGCTCGGCGTCGGCGCGGCGGCGGGCCAACTGCTGGGCGGGGTGCTGGTCAGCGCCGACCTGTTCGGCTGGGGCTGGCGCCCGGTCTTCCTGATCAACGTTCCGGTGGGCGTCGTGCTGCTCGCGCTGGGGCCCTGGCTGATGGGCGCGCGAGGGGAGGCCAGGGGCGGTGCCGACGAGCGCCGGGCACTGGATCTGCCGGGTCTGGCGCTGCTCGGTGCGGTGCTGCTGCTGTTCACCGTTCCGGTGGTGCTCGGCCGGGAGCGGGGCTGGCCGCTGTGGGCCTGGGCGGCTCTGGCGCTGTGCGCCGTGCTCGTACCGGTCTTCGGGCGCTACGAGGTGCTGCTGGCCCGGCGCGGCGCCAGGCCGCTGATCTCCCCGCTGGTGCTGCGGGCGCCGGGCGTGACGCTCGCCGTTGTCCGCATCTTCTGCATGATGGCCGTCAACTCCGGGTTCGTCCTGGTGGTGATGCTGCATCTGCAGACCGGCCTGCGTAAGAGCGCGCTGCTCGCCGGGTTCTCGATGGTGCCGACGGCGGTGCTGTTCGCGGTGGTCGGTACGAACTGGCGGCGGCTGCCGCAGTCCTGGCACCCCCGCCTGTCCTCGGCCGGGTTCCTGATCGCCGCGGCCTCCTTCGGCTGGCTGGGGGCTCTGCTGTCGGACGGTGGCGACGGCGGCGCCTGGCTGTACGTCTGTCAGGCCGCCAGCGGCATCGGGATGTCCCTCGCGTACAACCCGGTTCTCTCCCGCGCCCTGGCCAGTGTGCGACAGAGCGAAGCGGCCGACGCCAGCGGTCTGCTGGTGACCACCGCGCAACTCGGACTGCTGAGCGGGGTGGCGCTGTTCGGCGCCGTCTTCCTGGAGACCGCGGAGCGTACGGTGCCGTCGGCCGCCACCTCGGCACACGCGCTCGCCGTCACCTGCGCGGCATTGGTCACCGGATCGCTCATCGGCGCCGCGGCGGGACCCTTCAACGCGCTGGTGCGCCGGGTGAGGGGATTGCCGCACGATCGCTGACCGGCCCTTAGTCCAGAGGCCGGAACGTGGCAGAATCGTGACGGCTGGAAGGGGGAAGCCCAGGGGAAGGGGAGGGACGAGTGCGATGTCGGCGACGGTCCTCGGCGGGGACGGCCCCGGGTCCGCGCCCATGTGGCCCCCGCCCCGTGCGGAGCACCCCAGTCAGGCCCCGTGCAATCTGCAGTGCCCGTCCTGCGGTTCGGCGAACGTCGCCCAAGTGCTCGGCGACAATGGAGGAGTGTCCTACGTGTGCACGGCTTGCGGCCACATCTGGAGCTGACTGAGCGATGGGCGCCCACAGCAGGAAGTGCGACTGGTGCGGCAGCGGCACCCCGATCGTCCGTGACATGGAGCCGGTCAACAGTGCCTACCAGTACTGGTGTGAGGACTGCGCTCGGGCGCTGATCATAAAAGGCGACCCGATCGAGACCTACCGCGAGTTGGACGGGGAGCCGATCTACGGCCGCCTGCTGGAGGCCCACTGCACGCTGAAGCGTTTCTACTCCTTCGCGACAGCCTGAAGGTCCTTCACCACGGCCTGAAGACCGGTCACACCGTCGCCGTTTCCTTCACATTCGTCCCCCTGGCGCACTGCCGCACAGTGTGCGCAGCGCCACCACCGCCGTGACGGTCAAGAAGACGGCGCCCACCAGGGGATAGCAGGCCGACAGCACCATCTCGCTTCCGCTCTGGTGCAGTTCGGGAGGGTGCGCGGACCCCGCGTCCCGGGGCACCCACCACAGCGCGTACGAGCAGAACACCAGCCCGGCCAGCAGCGCCCCGGCCAGCCAGCGGAGGCTGCCGCGGCGCTGCGCCTCAGCGCCGAGCAGCAGCATCAGCGGCAGGCACCACACCCAGTGGTGCGACCAGGAGATCGGGCTGATCAGCAGCGTGGTGACCGCGCAGGCGACGACGGCCCAGGCCCTCGCGTGCGGCAGCCCGCGCCGTCCCGCGAGGGCTGCCGCCACAGCCGTGCCCAGGCCCAGAACGGCCACCAGGAAGGCGAGCGCCATCCACAGCCCGCCGGGCTCACCGGTGTGCAGCAGCCGGGCCGCGACGCCGCTCAGGGACTGGTTGTCGGTGATCTCCGTCCGCCCGACCCGGCCCGACTGGAAGACGGCGCCACCCCAGAAGCGCAAAGAGTCGTGCGGGAGCACCACGGCGGACAGCAGCGCGGTGCACAGAAAGGTCGCCGTGGCGACCGCCGCCTGCCGCAGCCACGGGTTCCACAGGCTCGCCGGCCGCCCGGTGTGCCGGAGCCGACGCCAGGCACGGGCCAGCCCGTACAGCGCGAGGAAGACGGCGAACATGGCGGGCGTCAGCTTGATCCCCGCCGCGACGCCGATGCCCACCCCTGCCCAGCGGTGCCCCGGGCGGCGCGTCAGGTCCCACAGCACCAGTACGGCGAGCAGCAGATTGATCTGGCCGTAGCGCAGCGTCGTCCACACCGGTTCGCACCACACCACGGCCGAGGCGATCGCCAGCGCCGCCGCCCAGCGCGGGACGCGCGCCGGGCGCCCCAGCAGCCGCAGCGACAGCTGGGTGAGCACGACCAGCAGGCCCAGGTTGACGAACGTCGCCGCTCCGCGCATGTCGGCCACGTCCAGCAGCGTCAGCGGGAGGAACAGCAGCGCGGCGAAGGGCGGGTAGGTGGCGGGCAGGCCGGCGTAGGTGGCACGCATCGAGTACAGGTCGTCACCGTTGCGCACCGCCCAGCCCTCGGCCCGGTAGACCATGAGGTCGATCATCGAGACGTTCGCCGTGCGCTGTGCGGCCCAGAAGGCGGCGAAGGACACCATGGACGCGGCTATCGCGAGGGTGACCGGCCGTCGCAGCAGATGTCTGGCGAATCCGACCTGTCCCAGGAGCGTCGGCGGCCATCTGGACTCTGCGACCTGGTGCGACGTGCTCACGGGCCGACAGTACCGACCCGCGCCGGGTGGGCGGCGGCGGGGAGTGACCGCCCGCCGGGGCGGCGCCCGGGAAAGCGATTTGCCACAACGCGGTGCACCCCGTGTAAGCTGGCGAAGCCGCCGCGGGGAAGCCCCCGGCGGACCAGAGATCTGGGGCTATAGCTCAGTTGGTAGAGCGCTTGCATGGCATGCAAGAGGTCAGGAGTTCGATTCTCCTTAGCTCCACGGAAGCGAGAGGCGAGGTGTGCCTGCGGAGAGCGCAGGCTGCCTCGCTTCCTTTGTTTTTGCGCGGCTTCGCCGCGCGGGTGGGGGCTTCGCCACCCGCACCCCCTTGGTGGTGCTCCCCCTCGTGAAGGGGCGGGGTTGCTCCCCCGTGAGGGGGTCGGGGTCGGTGCGGTACCCTGTGCGCTATGCGTGCCGTACGCCTTCTGCTTAGCGAGCCGCGCTGAATCACGCCGGTCCCTCTCCCGCGGACCGGAATCGGCGCGGCTCCCCCTCCTGTGCGAGGGGTTTTTTCGTTTCAGGAGCGCTGGGCAGAGACGACCGATGGAGCTTTGAGGACGATGAGCGAGACGACCACCGCCGCCGAGACCGCGGCCCCTTATCGCTACACGGCGGCGCTGGCCGCCGACATCGAGGCACGCTGGCAGGACTTCTGGGAGAAGCACGGCACCTACGAGGCGCCCAACCCCGGCGAGGGCCCGCTGGGCGGCGACCCGGAGCAGGCTGCCAAGCCCAAGAAGTTCATCATGGACATGTTCCCGTACCCCTCGGGTGCGGGTCTGCACGTCGGCCACCCGCTGGGCTACATCGCGACGGACGTCTACGCCCGCTACGCGCGGATGACCGGGCACAACGTGCTGCACACGCTGGGCTTCGACGCCTTCGGCCTGCCCGCCGAGCAGTACGCCGTCCAGACGGGCACACACCCGCGCGCCTCGACCGAGGCGAACATGGTGCAGATGAAGGCGCAGCTGCGCCGCCTGGGGCTGGGACACGACCAGCGCAGGTCGTTCGCGACGATCGACCCCTCGTACTACCGCTGGACCCAGTGGATCTTCCTGCAGATCTTCAACTCCTGGTACGACACCGAGGCCCGCAAGGCGCGCCCCATCGACGAACTGGTCGAGCAGTTCACCTCCGGCACCCGTGAGACCCCCGAGGGCTGGGGGCCGTGGAGCGAGCTGAGCGAGCGGGAGCGCGCCGACCTGCTGGGCGAGTACCGGCTGGCCTACGCCTCCGACGCACCGGTCAACTGGAGCCCCGGGCTGGGCACCGTACTGGCCAACGAGGAGGTCACGGCCGACGGCCGCTCCGAGCGCGGGAACTTCCCCGTCTTCAAGGCCAAGCTGCGGCAGTGGAACATGCGGATCACCGCCTACGCCGACCGTCTGCTGGAGGACCTGGAGGAGCTGGACTGGCCCGAGGCGATCAAGCTGCAGCAGCGCAACTGGATCGGCCGCAGCGAGGGCGCCCGCGTCGACTTCCCCATCGACGGCGAGCGCATCCCGGTCTTCACCACCCGCCAGGACACCCTGTTCGGTGCGACGTACATGGTGCTGGCCCCCGAGCACCCGCTGGTCGAGCAGTTCACCCCGGCCGCCTGGCCGGAGGGCACCCGCCAGGTGTGGACCGGCGGCTATGCGACGCCGACCGAGGCCGTTGCCGCGTACCGCGCCGAGGCCGCCTCGAAGTCGGACGTCGAGCGGCAGGCCGAGGCCAAGGACAAGACCGGCGTCTTCACCGGCGCGTACGCGACCAACCCGGTCAACGGCGAGCGGATCCCCGTCTTCATCGCCGACTACGTCCTGATGGGCTACGGCACCGGCGCGATCATGGCCGTCCCGGCGGGCGACCAGCGCGACTTCGAGTTCGCGCGCGCCTTCGAGCTGCCGATCCGCTGCATCGTCGAGCCGACCGACGGCCGGGGCACCGACACCTCGACGTGGGAGACCGCTTTCGGCTCGTACGACGCGAGGATCATCAACTCCGCCAACGACGAGATCTCCCTGGACGGTCTGACCGTCGCCGAGGCCAAGGCGCGCATCACCGAGTGGCTGGAGCGCGAGGGCATCGGCGAGGGCACGGTCAACTTCCGGCTGCGCGACTGGCTGTTCAGCAGGCAGCGCTACTGGGGCGAGCCCTTCCCGATCGTCTACGACGAGGACGGCATCGCCCACGCGCTGCCGGAGTCGATGCTGCCGCTGGAGCTGCCCGAGGTCGAGGACTACTCGCCGCGCACCTTCGACCCGGACGACGCCGACACCTCGCCGGAGACCCCGCTGTCCCGCAACGAGGAGTGGACCAACGTCACCCTGGACCTGGGCGACGGCAAGGGCCCGCGGCGCTTCCGCCGGGAGACCAACACCATGCCCAACTGGGCGGGCTCGTGCTGGTACGAACTGCGCTACCTGGACCCGGACAACGACGACAAGCTGGTCGACCCCGAGGTCGAGCGCTACTGGATGGGCCCGCGGGAGGGGCAGCCCAAGGGCGGCGTCGACCTGTACGTGGGCGGTGCCGAACACGCCGTGCTGCACCTGCTGTACGCGCGTTTCTGGTCGAAGGTGCTGCACGACCTGGGCCACATCTCCTCGGCCGAGCCGTTCCACAAGCTGTACAACCAGGGCATGATCCAGGCTTACGTCTACCGGGACGCACGCGGCATCGCCGTCCCCGCTGCCGAGGTGGAGGAGCGCGACGGCGCGTACTACTACCAGGGCGAGAAGGTCACCCGGCTGCTGGGCAAGATGGGCAAGTCCCTGAAGAACGCCGTCACACCGGACGAGATCTGCACCGAGTACGGCGCCGACACGCTGCGGCTGTACGAGATGGCCATGGGCCCGCTGGATGTCTCCCGGCCCTGGGACACCCGCGCTGTCGTCGGCCAGTTCCGGCTGCTGCAGCGGCTGTGGCGCAACGCCGTGGACGAGAAGACGGGCGAGCTGAAGGTCGTCGACAGCGAGCCGGACGAGGCCACGCTGCGCGCTGTGCACAAGGCGATCGACGGTGTCACCCAGGACATGGCCGGGCTGCGGTTCAACACCGCGATCGCCAAGATCACCGAACTGAACAACCACGTCACCAAGCTGACCGAGGTGCCACGCAGCGTGGTCGAGACCATGGTGCTGCTGGTCGCCCCGCTGGCTCCGCACATCGCGGAGGAGCTGTGGCGCAAGCTGGGCCACGAGGAGTCGGTCGTCCACGAGGACTTCCCCGTCGCCGACCCGGCCTACCTGGTGGACGAGACCGTCACCTGCGTCGTACAGGTCAAGGGCAAGGTCAAGGCCCGGCTGGAGGTGTCGCCCTCCGCCTCCGAGTCCGAGCTGGAGGCCCTGGCGCTGGCCGAGCCGGCGATCGTCAAGGCGCTGGGCGGAGCCGAGGTGCGCAAGGTGATCGTGCGGGCGCCCAAGCTGGTCAACATCGTTCCCGCGTAGGTCCTGCCGGTCCGTGCGCAGGTTCGTGCGGAAAACCGACCCCTACGGGACGTTACGGGGGCGGCTCCGGGTCGACTGGAACCCGGAGGCGCCCCCGCCCGTTTACGCTGAACGGAGACGGGTGACGGACGGACGACGAAGGAGCGATCTGTGGACGTGGGAGTCGTCATCGGCCTGATGTTCGTGCTGGCCGTCCTCATCTTCGGCACGATCGTCACGCTGCGGGTCGTCCGGGCCGTCAAACGCGGCGTGGAGCGCACCGGAGCGCAGGTGCGGCGCACGGCCGAGGAGACGCTGCTCAAGGCCCGCTCGGCGCAGCCCGGCCCGGTCGGCGAAGCCGCCCGCATCCGCCTGGAGTTGCGCTCCTCGATCGACGGCACCCGTGCCGCGCTGGAAGCGGGCGCGCGGAACGACCCCGGCCTCGCCGAAGCCGTCGATCTCCTCGACAAGCTGCACGAACACGCCCGCCACCTGGACGGCGAACTGCGGCTGCTGATGGAGCGCGAGCCGAACCACTCCCGGATCGCCGACCGACTGCCCGAGGCGCGGGAGCGGATGCGGCACATCAAGGAGTCGGCGGACTCGCTGCGCTTCGCGGCCCAGGACCGGGCACGGCAGTTCGACCTGGAGGGGCTGAAATCCCTCCGCGAGCACATCGACATCGAGTCCGGCGCTCTCCGGCACTGGACCCCGGGCCCCGACCCCGCGCGCGACAGGCCGTCGGCCGGCGCCCCGTCGGCCGACGGCGTGTCTTCCGGGGCCTCGGCCACTGAGGCCTCCCAGCCGGACGCCGTACCCGCCGAGGGGCAGCGCGAGGAGCCCGGGAAGCCCGAGCTGGAGCCGTCCGAGCAGGACGGTCTCCAGGCGTCCCTGGCCGATCTGACCGATCCCACCGCCGAGCGGAAGGGCCCGGTGACGGCGTTCGAGAAGCGCCGCCCGCGGAGCGCCTCCTGAACCGCTCGGTTCCGCCGCCCGATACGCTCCGTCCCATGCACGGCCCCCTCGCGATCGTCACGGATTCCACCGCCTACCTGCCGCCCGAGGCGCTGCGGCGGCACGGGATCGAGGCCGTGCCGCTGACCGTCGTGCTCGGCGCGGAGGCGCTGGAGGAGGGCACCGAGATCTCCGCCCGCTCGCTGGCGAGCGCCTTGCGTGAGCGGCGCCCCGTCACCACCTCCCGGCCCAGCCCGGAGACCTTCGCGCGCACCTACCGCGCGGCCGCCGAGGCGGGCGCGGCGGGAGTTGTCTCGCTGCACCTGTCGGCCGAGTTCTCCGGCACCTACGACGCCGCCGTGCTGGCCGCCGAGCGGGCGCCGGTGCCGGTGCGCGTGGTGGACACCGGTGTCGTGGCCATGGCCCTGGGATTCTGCGCCCTGGCGGCCGCCGAGGCGGCCGAGGCCGGAGCGTCGCTGGACGAGGCGGTGGCGGCGGCGCAGAAGCGCGCCGAAGGCACCTCGGCGGTCTTCTACGTCGACACCCTCGACTATCTGCGCCGGGGCGGCCGCATCGGCGCGGCCCAGGCGCTGCTGGGCTCCGCGCTCGCCGTCAAACCGCTGCTGGAGGTGGCGGACGGCCGGATCGGGATGCTGGAGAAGGTCAGGACCGCCTCCAAGGCCATCGCGCGGCTGGAGGAGATCGTGGTCGAGCGGGCCGGGGACGCCCGGGTCGACATCGCGGTGCACCACCTCGCCGCCGCCGAGCGCGCCGAGCAGCTCGCGGAGCGGTTCCGTACGCGGGTCCCGGGGCTGCGGGAGCTGCATGTGAGCGAGGTGGGCGCGGTCATCGGCGCGCACACAGGTCCTGGGCTGCTGGGGGCCGTGCTCTCCCTCAGATGAGTGAGCGAGTTATCCACAACTCGCGGGTTATCCACCGGAATCGAGCAAGATCACTGCGCTGGGGCCCGGCTTCCTACCGTCGGTGGGCATGAGCGAACGAGCAGCAGCAGACGCAGCGGGGACAGAAGAAGCAGCCGAAGCGGTGGAGTCAGCCGGTGTCCGGGGCGGGCAGGCGGTGCCGGAGTACGCGGCGGGTGGGGGAGCCGAGGGCGCCCGTCGCGGGAGCGCGGCCGGAGCGGGAGCAGGGGCTGGGGCCAGGGCCGGGAGCGGTGGCGGCAGCGGGGGCGGCGCCGGGATCAGGCGGCCTCCGCGTCGTCGGCCGCCCCGGGGTCCTCGCGCGGCCCCTGGCCCTGGGCCGGGCCGACGGGGTGCACACGGCCGGCCACGGCGGGTGCGCCCGCCGGCTCCGGAGCCCCGCGCGGCGGTACGCGCCCGCTCGCTGCTGACGGAACCCCCTCCCAGCGAGCCCCCGGACCCCGAGCCCCGCGCGAGGACGGTGCCGGAAACGCTGCCGGGGTCGGAACGGCCAGGTCACGCTCCTGACCTCGCCTTCGCCTCGGCTCCCCTCCCCGTCATGCCGCGTGCCGAGGCCATCGCGGCGGCCCGTGCGGCTGTGCGGGACAGCAGGGAGCGCGGGGGCCACCGGAGCCGTGCGGTGCCGGGTTCCGGCGGCCTCCAGGCCCCTGTGCCGGCCCCGGCTACCGCTCCTGCTGCGACTGCGGTTGCGGCTCCGCCCGCACGACCGCCATCGGTACGGGGACCCGGTCCTCGCCCCGAGCCCTTGCCCGATCCGGGGTGGCCCGACGCGGTCGCTGAGCCGGGGCCCGGGGACGGCTCGGAGCCGGGGCGGGTGGGTGGCGGCTTCTTCGCCGAGCAGCGGGAGGAGCGGCAGGAGCCCGAGCAACAGGACGAGGCGGCCGGCCGGCTGCCGTTGCGGGAGCGCTGGGGGCTCGCTCTGGAGGAGCGGCTGCCGGTGTGGCTGCGGGTGCGGTGCGGGATGGAGCCCAAGACGCTGGTGGCGCTCTGTCTGGTGCTGCTGGTCGCAGTCGGCTTCGCGGTGCACCACTTCTGGACGGGACGGCCCCAGGAGGTCGCGGTCCCCAGCGCACCGAGCGCCCCGGAGGACGGCGCTTCGGCACCTCCCACGGAGAACGGGGCCTCCGCGACACCCGCCGCAGGCGGGGCCGCCCCCGGCGCTACCGGCGCCGCGAGCGGCAAGCGGCTGGTGGTCGACGTCTCCGGGAAGGTGCGCAATCCGGGGGTGCGGCGGCTGCCCGCCGGGTCACGGGTTGAGGACGCGCTGGAGGCCGCGGGCGGGGTGCGCGAGGGAGCGGACACCAAGGGCCTGAACCGGGCCCGACTGCTGGTGGACGGTGAGCAGATCGTGGTGGGCGCTCCCCGCGGCTCCCAGGCCGCCGCGGGCACCGGACCGGGCCCCGCGCAGGGACCGGCGGGCGGGGCGGGCGCCTCGGGAGCGCCGATCAGTCTCAACTCGGCCACCAAGGAGCAGTTGGAGACCTTGCCGGGCGTCGGTCCCGTGCTGGCGCAGCACATCATCGACTACCGCACCGAGCACGGCGGCTTCCGCTCGATCGACCAGCTCCAGGATGTCAACGGCATCGGGGAGAAGCGCTTCGCGGACATCAAGCCGCAGGTGACGCCATGAGCGGCGCCGGGCCGACGGCCGGAGCACGTGCCGGACCGTGCCCCGGCGGGCCGCCGGACGCACGGAGCGCGGAGGAGGACGGGGTTCCGGTGCCCGGTCCGGGCCGGTCCCCGGGCCCGGCGACGGACGGCCTGCCGCCCCGGGAAGAACCCTCCGACCTGCGGCTGGTGCTGCCCGCTCTGGCGGCCTGGGCGGCGGCAGCCCTGGCGCTGGGCGCGTCGGCGGAGCATGCCGCGATCGGTGTGGCTCTCTGCGCTCTGGTGGGGCTGACTCTGCTGGCCTGTTCGATGAAGAGCGCACGGGCCGGCGGGAGCCGTCCGGCAACCGCGCATGCCACAGCTCCAGCCGCAACGCCGACCGCACCGGCTTCGGCGCACCCCTCCCACCCCGCGCGCCCCTCCCACCCCGCGGGTCCGGACCGACCAGCGCCTCGTCGGCGGCGTCCGGGCCGGAGGCTGCTGGTGGGCGCGGCGGTCACCTGCTTGTGTGCCGCGGCGGCGGGTGGCAGCGCGGCGCTGTATGCGGCTGATCTGCACAGAGGGCCGTTGCCCGGGCTGGCCGACAGCCACGCGCTGGCCACCGTCGAGGTCACCCTCACCAAGGACCCGCGGCTGACCCGGCCCAGCACGCGGGGCGCGCGGCAGCTGGCCGGGATGGTGGTGGCCCCGGCCCAGGCGGTCGCGCTGGTGGGCGAGGACGGTGCCAGGACCCGGCTGCGTACCCCGGTGCTGCTGCTCGTCCGGGTGGAGGAGGACGGTGGCGGGGGCGGTGGAAGGGAAGGCGCGGCGAAGGCGGCGCGGTCGGGATGGCTGCGGCTGCTTCCCTCCACCCGCCTGCGGGTACGGGCCGAGCTGGTGCCGCCCGCCTCCGGCCGGAGAGGGGGCCAGGACATCGCGGCGGTGCTGCGGACGGGCCCTGGGCCCCCGCAGATCGTCGCCGGGCCGACGGCGGTCCAGCGGGCTGCGGGCGAGCTGCGGGCCGGGCTGCGGGAGGCGAGCGCGGGGCTCGGTGCGGACGCGCGAGGGCTGCTGCCTGGCCTGGTGGTGGGGGACACCTCGCGGCTGAGCCAGGAGTTGGCCGACGCGTTCCGCACCACGGACATGAGCCATTTGCTGGCCGTAAGTGGAGCAAATCTCTCCATTTTGCTGTTCGTTCTGATCGGACCACCCGGGCTGGCGCACCGTGCGGAGCGACGCGGTCTCGCGCCCCGGCTGGGACTTCCCCTGCGCGCTACCGCGGTGGTGGCCGCGCTGCTGACGCTGGGCTTCGTGGTGGTGTGCAGACCGGAGCCGAGCGTGCTGCGGGCTGCGGTGTGCGGTCTGATCACGGTGTGGGCGATCGGTACCGGGCGGCGGCGTTCGCTGCTGCCCGCGCTGGCGGCAGCGGTGCTGCTGCTGGTCTTCTACGACCCCTGGCTGGCGCGGGACTTCGGGTTCCTGCTCTCCGTGCTGGCCACGGCGTCCCTGCTGACGGTGGCGCCCCGCTGGTCGGCGGCGCTGCGGCGGCGCGGCTGTCCTGGCCGACCGGCCGAAGCGCTGGCGGCCGCCGCCGCAGCGCAGGCGGCCTGCGCACCGGTGGTCGTGGTGCTGGCGGCACACGTGAGCCTGGTGGCGGTGCCGTGCAATCTCCTCGCGGAGTTCGCGGTGGCACCGGCCACGGTCCTGGGTTTCGCCGCGTTGGCGGCCGCACCGGTGGCGATGCCGGCGGCGAAGGGCCTCGCGTGGCTGGCCGGTTGGCCGGTGGAGGCCATCGCGGGCATCGCGCGGGCGGGTGCCGGGCTGCCGGGCGGGGAGATCGGCTGGCCCGCCACCTGGACGGGCGCGCTGGCGCTGGCGGCCACCCTGGTCGGGGTGCTGGTGGTGGCGGTCCGGCTGACGTCGCCGTATCGGCGGTGGCTGTGTGCCGCCTGCGCGTTGGTGCTGCTGGTGGTGGTGCTGCGGCCGACGCCGCTGGTGCGGCCGTTCACCGGGTGGCCGCCCACGGGCTGGCGGATGGTTGCCTGTGATGTCGGGCAGGGCGACGCGCTGGTGCTGGCCGTGGACGGGGACCGGGGCGGCTCGGGCGGGGCGGTCGTGGTGGACGCGGGGCCCGATCCCCAAGCCGTCGACAGATGCCTGCGTGAGCTGGGGGTGCGCACGGTTCCGCTGGTCGTGCTGACCCACTTCCACGCCGACCATGTGGCCGGACTTCCGGGGGTGCTGCGCGGACGGAGAGTGGGAGCGATCCAGACCACGGGTCTGGCGCGGCCGCCGGCCCAGGCGGAGTTCGTACGCGGCACGGCGCGCCGGGCGGGGGTCCCGGTGCTCGGCGCGCGGGCGGGGGAGCGGCGCCGGGCCGGGGACCTGCGCTGGGAGGTGGTGTGGCCGCCGTCCCCGGCTGCGGGCGGCACGGGGGTCGGTGCCCACGGGGGCGGGGGAGGAGAGGAGCGGGACGGCGAGGGCGCCAACGACGCGAGCGTCACGTTGCTCGTCCGTACCTCGGGCCTGCGGCTGTTCCTTCCTGGGGACCTCGAACCCGCGGCGCAGCAGGCGCTGTTGGCCCAGCGGCCCGATCTGCCGCGGGTCGATGTGCTCAAGGTCGCGCACCACGGCTCGCGCTTCCAGGACCCGGAGCTGTTGCGGCGGCTGCGGCCACGGGTGGCCCTGGTCTCGGCCGGCCGGGAGAACCCGTACGGCCACCCGGCGCCGGAGACGCTGAACGAGCTGACGGCCTCGGGGGCCCTCGTGGCGCGGACCGACCGGCACGGCGCCCTGGCCCTGACGCGGCGCCCGGACGGCACCCCCGCCGTGGTGACCCAGCGGGGCAGCCCCCTCGCCGTCGGGACGGTCAGTCGCGCTCCAGCCAGCCCTCGTGGGCGGCGGCGAGGGAGTCCAGCACGGCGGGGTCGTAGGCGGCCTGCGGGTCTTCCAGTACCACCAGCCACTGGGCGTCCTCGGCGTCGTCCTCCCCGGCGAGCGCCTCGCGGACCAGTTCGGGTTCCTCTGCGAGCCCGAGGCGCACTTCGAGCTCGGCGGCGACCTCTTCGGCCGCGTCCCTGTCGGGCAGCACCAGTACATGCCGTACGTCGTTCACCGGGGCATTCTCTCAACGGCGCCCCGGAGAGTGGCTCCGGAGGGCAGCCCCGCAGGGGAGCTCCACGGGCCGTGGTGTCGGTGCGGCGTGGGATGCTGGTCGCGATGGCTGGTACGCGTAAGAAGACCTCGGACGATCCGCTCGCTCCCGTCACCGTGGCGGTGGGGCAGGAGGAACTGCTCGTCGACCGCGCCGTGCGTGCGGTGATCGACGCCGCGCGGGCCGCGGACGCCGACACGGACGTGCGGGATCTGGCGCCTGGCGATCTCCAGCCCGGCACGCTGGCCGAGCTGACCAGCCCCTCGCTCTTCGCCGAGCGCAAGGTGGTCGTCGTGCGCGGGGCGCAGGACCTGCCGGCGGACACCGTCAAGGACGTGAAGGCCTATCTGCCGGCCCCGGTGGAGGAGATCACCCTGGTTCTGGTGCACGCGGGCGGCGCCAAGGGCAAGGGGCTGCTGGACGCGGCCAAGAAGGCCGGCGCGCGCCAGGTGGACTGCCCGAAGATGACCAAGCCCGCCGACCGGCTGGCGTTCGTCCGCGGGGAGTTCCGGACGCTGGGGCGGGCGGCGACACCCGAGGCGTGCCAGGCGCTGGTGGACGCCATCGGCAGCGATCTGCGCGAGCTGGCCTCGGCCTGTACGCAGCTCACAGCCGATGTCGAGGGCACCATCGACGAGGCCGTGGTCGGGCGCTACTACACGGGCCGGGCCGAGGCATCCAGCTTCACCGTCGCGGACCGCGCGGTCGAGGGGAAGGCGGCCGAGGCGCTGGAGACGCTGCGCTGGGCGGTCGCCACGGGGGTGGCGCCGGTGCTGATCACCAGCGCGCTGGCGCAGGGCGTGCGGGCCATCGGCAAGCTGGCCGGGGCACCGCGCGGTGCGCGGCCGGGCGATCTGGCCCGTGAGCTGGGCATGCCCCCCTGGAAGATCGACCGGGTACGGCAGCAGATGCGCGGCTGGACGCCGGACGGGGTGGCTGCGGCGTTGCGTGCTGTCGCCGAGGCGGACGCGGCGGTCAAGGGCGGCGGGATGGATCCGGAGTACGCGCTGGAGAAGGCCGTCGTCACCATCGCCGGTGCCGCCCGCTCCCGCTGATCCGGTCGGCGCCCGGCCCGCCCGCTCCCGCTGAGCCGGTCGCGCCCGTCCGCGAGGCCCCGGGCCACGCGCCCCCACATGGCGAAGGCCCCGTCCCGGGGCCCTGGGGAGGGGCTCGGGACGGGGCCTCGCTTCGTACTGTGTGGTGCGCCGCACCCGCGTGGCGAACGCAGGCCGCGTGCGGCGCGCTGTCTCAAGCGGTTGCCCGGGCGTACGGCGGATGAGAGAGGGCCCGCCTCACAACGTCCGAGCGGTCGGAGACCGACGAGCTGCGAGGAGCTTCGCGAAGAAGCTCCGAGAAGCTGAGGTCAGCCCTTGAGGGAGGCCACGTGCTTGGCCAGCGCCGCCTTCTTGTTGGCAGCGTTGTTCTTGTGCAGCACACCCTTGCTGGCGGCCTTGTCGAGCTTCCGGGCGGCGTGCCGCTGGGCTGCGAGCGCCTTCTCGGTGTCGCCGGCGGCCACGGCCTCGCGGGTGCGACGGATCGCGGTCTTCAGCTCGGACTTCACGGCCTTGTTGCGCTGCCGTGCCTTCTCGTTGGTCTTGATCCGCTTGATCTGGGACTTGATGTTCGCCACGAATGAGCCTTTGCGGTTCGGAGATTCACACTCGGTGCCGGAAGGCACCGTCCAGTGCCATCAGGCACAGTCGGTCAGGCTACCAGTCGGGGTACCGGCCCTCCCAATCCGGGCGGTACCCCGCGCGCATGGGACCATGGGATACGACACACCGTCCCGACCACCGGCTCGACGGGGCCCGCACCGGCTCCCGAACGCGTCCGGGAGCGCCCCCGAGGGCGCCTCCGTGCGGCCGTACCGGGACGTGCGAGACCTCGCCGCAAGAGCCGACAGCCCGAAACCGACAGGCCAGAACCGACAGGACACTGCGTGCCCGCGACCCCAACGAACGCGCCGGAGCCGAGCCGTACCGACCCGGCGCTGATCCGAAACTTCTGCATCATCGCGCACATCGACCACGGCAAGTCCACGCTTGCCGACCGGATGCTCCAGCTGACCGGCGTCGTGGACAAGAGGCAGATGCGTGCGCAGTACCTCGACCGTATGGACATCGAGCGCGAGCGGGGCATCACGATCAAGTCCCAGGCCGTGCGAATGCCCTGGGCGCCCACCGACAATCCGGACACCCCCTACGTCCTGAACATGATCGACACCCCGGGGCACGTGGACTTCACCTATGAGGTCTCGCGTTCGCTGGCGGCCTGCGAGGGGTGCATCCTGCTGGTCGACGCCGCGCAGGGGATCGAGGCGCAGACCCTCGCCAATCTCTATCTGGCGATGGAGCACGACCTCACGATCATCCCCGTGCTGAACAAGATCGACCTGCCGGCGGCGCAGCCCGAGAAGTTCGCCGCCGAGCTGGCCCACCTCATCGGCTGCGAGCCCGAGGACGTGCTGCGCGTCTCCGCCAAGACCGGCGAGGGTGTCGAGGAGCTGCTGGACCAGGTCGTCCGCCAGGTCACCCCGCCCGTCGGGAACGCGGACGCACCGGCCCGCGCGATGATCTTCGACTCGGTCTACGACGCGTACCGCGGCGTCGTGACCTACATCAAGGTCGTCGACGGCATGCTCAGCAAGCGCGAGCGCATCCGCATGATGTCCACCGGAGCCACCCACGAGCTGCTGGAGATCGGCGCGAACTCGCCGGAGATGACGCCCGCCGACGGGCTCGGCGTGGGCGAGGTCGGCTATCTGATCACCGGTGTGAAGGACGTCCGCCAGTCCAAGGTCGGTGACACGGTCACCCTCCTGGCCAAGGGCGCCGAGGAGCCGCTGCCCGGCTACAAGGACCCCAAGCCGATGGTGTTCTCGGGGCTGTATCCGCTGGACGGTTCCGACTACCCCGAGCTGCGGGACGCGCTGGACAAGCTGCTGCTCAACGACGCCGCGCTCACCTATGAGCCGGAGACCTCGGCGGCGCTGGGCTTCGGCTTCCGGGTGGGCTTCCTGGGGCTGCTGCATCTTGAGGTGATCCGGGAGCGGCTGGAGCGCGAGTTCGGTCTCGATCTGATCGCCACGGCGCCGAACGTGATCTACCGCGTGGAGATGGAGGACGGCACCGAGCACGTGGTGACCAACCCGAGCGAGTTCCCCACCGGGAAGCTCGCCACGGTGCACGAGCCGGTGGTACGGGCCACGCTCATCGCTCCCAGCGAGTTCATCGGCGCGATCATGGAGCTGTGCCAGTCGCGGCGCGGCAACCTCCAGGGCATGGACTACCTGTCCGAGGAGCGGGTCGAGCTGCGCTACACGCTGCCGCTCGCGGAGATCGTCTTCGACTTCTTCGACGCGCTGAAGTCCAAGACCCGCGGCTACGCCTCGCTGGACTACGAGCCGACGGGCGAGCAGACGGCCGACCTGGTCAAGGTGGACATCCTCCTCCAGGGCGACAAGGTGGACGCGTTCTCCGCGATCGTCCACAAGGAGAAGGCGTACGCCTACGGCACCCGGATGGCCAACAAGCTGCGGGAGCTCATCCCCCGTCAGCAGTTCGAGGTGCCGATCCAGGCCGCCATCGGCGCCCGCGTCATCGCCCGCGAGACGATCCGCGCCATCCGCAAGGACGTGCTCGCCAAGTGCTACGGCGGTGACATCTCGCGGAAGCGGAAGCTGCTGGAGAAGCAGAAGGAAGGCAAGAAGCGGATGAAGGTCGTCGGCCGGGTGGAGGTGCCGCAGGAGGCGTTCATCGCGGCGCTGTCCAGCGATGACGCTGCGGGTGACGGTAAGGCGAAGGCGAAGAAGTAGTCCGCCGTCGCCTGCGGCGTACTCCGCCGGGTGCTCCGCCGTGCGCGGGCTGGTTCCCGGCTGCCGCTTGTGGCGCGTCGCAGTCCGCCGGTGTGCTGTGGCTGCTGGGGGCACCTCCCGGCCGAAGGCTGGGGGAGCAGTTCCCCGCGCCCCTTCGGGGCCCGGCCCCCTTACGTAAGGGCAGACCCCTTACGTAAGGGGGCCGCTGCCTTTACTCTGATCACTGCTCAGTAGTTACTCGTGAGTCAATAAGCGCGAGCCGGCACGCAGCAGGACGCAGCAGGACGCCAAGCACCAAGCAGGACGACAAGCAGGACGCGGGTCCCGGAGGATGTCGTGAGCGACACACAGTCCCTGATCGAGAACCGGCCGCCTTCCGTGGCCACGCTCTTCCTGGAGCGGGTCGAGGCCACCCCCGACGCGGAGGCCTACCGCTACCCGGTGATCCGGCCCGCGGGCGAGAGCGAGGGGCCCGACGAGTGGCGCTCCTACAGCTGGCGCGAGGCGTCCGAGCGGGTGTTCTCGATCGCGGCCGGGCTCATGGACCTGGGCGTGCGCCCCGAGGAACGCGTCGCCATCGCCTCCAGTACGCGGATCGAGTGGATCCTCTCCGACCTGGGCATCCTGTGCGCCGGCGCCGCCACGACCACCGTCTACCCCAGCACCAACGCCGCCGAGACGGCCTACATCCTCGCCGACTCCGACAGCCGGGTGCTGATCGCCGAGGACGCCGACCAGCTCGCCAAGGTCCGCGCGCACCGGGACGAGCTGCCGCATCTGGCGCATGTGGTGCTCATCGACGGGGACCCCGGAGCCGAGGACGCCGAGGGCGACTGGGTGCTGAGCTTCGCGGAGCTGGAGCGGCGCGGCGCCGCCTACCGGGAGAAGCACCCTGACGCGATCACCAAGACGGTGGAGGGCCTGCGCTCCGACCAGCTGGCGACGCTGATCTACACCTCCGGTACGACGGGAAAGCCGAAGGGCGTCCGGCTGGCCCAGGACGCCTGGTCGTACATGGCACGCGCGGTGCCGCAGACGGGCCTGCTGCACCGCGACGACGTGCAGTACCTTTGGCTGCCGCTCGCGCATGTGTTCGGCAAGATGCTGATCTCCGTACAGATCGACTCGGGGCACGTCATCGCCGTGGACGGCAGAGTCGACAAGATCATCGAGAATCTGCCGGTCGTCCAGCCGACGAAGATGTGCGCGGTGCCGCGGATCTTCGAGAAGGTCTACAACGGTGTCGCGCAGAAGGCGCGCGCCGGGGGCGCGGCCAAGTACAAGATCTTCCAGTGGGCCGCCGAGGTGGCCCGTGAGTACGCGCGGACGACGCAGGACAACCAGCGCCGTACCGGGGTCGCCGACGCACCCACCGGTCTCAAGGTCAAGCACGCCATCGCCGACCGGCTCGTCTACAGCAAGCTGCGGGACGCGTTCGGCGGCCGGATGGTCGGCTGCGTCTCCGGCTCCGCCGCGCTGGCGCCCGACCTCGGCTACTTCTTCGCGGGCGCCGGCATCCCGGTACTGGAGGGCTACGGGCTCACCGAGTCCTCGGCCGCCAGCTTCTGCAACCGCACCGACAACTTCCGCACCGGTACGGTCGGCAAGCCGGTGCCCGGCACCGAGGTGCGGATCGCGGAGGACGGCGAGATCCTGCTGCGCGGTCCCGGCATCATGCAGGGCTACCACGAGCTGCCGGAGAAGACCGCCGAGGTGCTGGAGGAGGACGGCTGGTTCCACACCGGTGACATCGGCGAGCTGACGGACGACGGCTATCTGCGGATCACCGACCGCAAGAAGGACCTGATCAAGACCTCCGGCGGCAAGTACATCGCGCCCGCCGAGGTCGAGGGCCAGTTCAAGGCGATCTGTCCGTACGTCTCCAACATCCTGGTGCACGGCGCGGGACGCAACTACTGCACCGCGCTCATCACCCTGGACGAGCCGGCCATCACCGCCTGGGCGGCCGACCACGAGGATCTCAAGGGCAAGCCCTACGCCGAGGTGGTCACCTCCGAACAGGTGCGCGGCCTGGTGGACGGCTACATCGAGCAGCTCAACGCGGGGCTCCAGCGCTGGCAGACGATCAAGAAGTTCCGCGTCCTCCCCCGTGACCTGGACATCGAGCACGGCGAGCTGACGCCCAGCCTCAAGATGAAGCGCCCGGTGGTGGAGAAGGAGTTCGGCGACCTGATCGAGGAGATGTACGAGGGCGCCCGGGAGCGCTGAGGTGCTGTCAGCCTCCGCGCAGCTCGTCCAGCGCTTCGGCCAGCGCGGCGACCTCGCGGGCCAGCCGGGCGGTGTCGGCCGTACCGCCGGCCGCCAGGTGGCTCTCCACCGCCGCCAGGCGGCCGGCGAAGTCGTCCAGCCGGTGCTGCTCCTCCTCCAGCAGTCGGCGTAACCGGCGGTTCTTGCTGTACAGATCGAGGAACACCGCGACCTTGGTGCGCAGCACCCAGGGGTCGAACGGCTTCCTCAAGTAGCCCACGGCGCCCATCGCGTAGCCACGGTAGGCGTAGCCGGCGTCCTGCGCGGTCTCGTCCCCGGTCAGGAAGATGATCGGGACATCTTTCGTCTGCTCGCACCGCTTGATGCGCTGCGCCGTCTCGAAGCCGTCCATTCCCGGCATCGCCGTATCCAGCAGGACCAGTGCGAACTCCTGCCGCAGCAGCGCCCGCATCGCCTCCTGGCCGGACCGTGCCCGCACCAGCGGCACATCGAGGACGCCGAGCACGGCCTCCAGCGCGACGAGGTTGTCCTCCATGTCGTCGACGAGCAGGATGCCGGCGTCATGTCCGGCGCCGCCGGTATGCGCTGGGGATTCTGTGGTCATTGCCGCCCCGTTGGCTGTCGTGGTTCCGGGCCGGTCGCGCACCGAGCGCCGATCGCGGACCGGGAAAGGACCGGGAATGGACCTGGACAAGGACCGGGAACGGGACCTGGGAAGGCGAGCAGAGTACCCGGCGGTTGCCCGATGTCAACCGTTCACAGCGGAAAACGGCGGTGTTCGGCCACGATTTCCGTGACTCCGTGCGTATGACCGGGCCCCTTCTGTCACCCTTGCTCTACCGCGCCGAGCGCGGTGAGGGAACGGCCGGGGGGAGTGCCCGGGGGAGAGCCCGGGGAGGGGTGCGATGGACAGCGCGGACGAGGCGGACACCACAGCGGCGGACAGGCAGCACAGGGCGGACAGCACGGCCACGGCACCTCCGTCGGATGCGTTACAGCCCGGCGGTGAACTGCCGCACGCCATCCGTACCGAACTGCCGGGCAACGCGCTCGCGGCCTCAGCTGCGCGCGGCTTCGCACACGCCGTGCTCGACAGATGGGGCGTGCGCGGCACCTGCGCCGAGGACACGGTGTTACTGGTCAGCGAACTGGTGACCAACGCCGTCGTGCACGCGGGCACCTCGGTCGAGGTGGAGTGCCGCTACGCCGCCGGGGTCGTCTACGCGGAGGTCGCCGACCGCCACCCCGCCCGCCGGGTGGCCGCGCACGGTGAGGAGGGCCACGGGCTGCGGCTGGTCGGGGCGCTGGCCAAGGAGTGGGGCATCAGCTATCGCAGGGACCGTAAGGCCGTATGGTTCCAACTCGGTCCCGCACCGCACGCTCTGCCGGCCGACGAGGACGAGCCGGGCACGATCGCGTCCCACTGCCCGCCCGGCGAGCGCCTGCCCGGAGTCTCCGCGTATGGCGAATTCCCGCCGCTCGAATTCCCCGCGCCGTCCGGAACCCCCGCGCCGTGCGAGTTCCCGCCCGGCGGGGCCGGTCCCGGAGCGGCCTGCCCCGGCGAAGCCCCGGCCGCCCCCTCGGACGGGTACCGCGAGTGGACCGGCAACGGCGCGCTCTCCTTCCTCGCCGAGGCGTCCGACCTGCTGGCCGGGCACACCGACGAGGACAAGGTCGCCTCGCTCGCCGGGCAGCTGATGGTGCCGCGCTTCGCGGACTGGTGCGCCGTATGGCTGCGGGACGACGAGCGCTCCCGGGTGCCCCGGCTGGCCCGGGTCTGGCACGCGCAGGAGAGCCGTATCGAGGAGCTGCGCGCCGAACTCGCCGGACAGCCGCCCGTCCCCGCGGCCGGCGTGCTGCCCGGCCAGGCGTCCCCCTGGTGCCGGCCCGGCGAAGCGTCGGACGGTACGCCGCAGGGCGCCTCGGTCCTGTGCGAGCTGGTCGTCGGCGGCCGCCCCGTGGGCGCGCTGGTGATCGGGCGCGCCGGGCTGCTGCGGATACCGGACGAAGTGCTGGGACTGGTCGAGGACTTCGCACGCCGGGTGGCGCTCGCCGTGCTCTCCGCGCGCCGCTACGCGCTCCAGGCGAACATCAGCCAGATCCTCCAGCGCGGGCTGCTGCCCCGCGAGAAGATGCACGTGCCAGGGCTCGACACCGCGCTCGTCTACGAGCCGGCGGGCGAGGGCGCCTGGGCGGGCGGTGACTTCTACGATCTGCTGCGGCTGCCCGACGGCCGCTGGCGCTTCGCGCTCGGCGATGTGTGCGGCAACGGCCCGGAGGCGGCCGTGGTCACCGGACTGGCCCGCCCCGTGCTGCGGCTGCTCGCCAGGGAGGGCCACTCGGTTCCCGAGACCCTGGACAGGCTCAACCGGGAGGTGGGCGAGCAGGCGCGGTTCCTCTCGGTCGTCTACGGCGAACTGTCCTTCCGGGACGGGCTGGTGGACTGCACGCTCACCTGCGCCGGGCACCCGCTGCCGCTCGTCAGGGACGCCGCGGGGACGGTGTGGACGCCCGCGCGGCCCCAGTTGCTCCTGGGCATCGCACAGCAGGTCAGCTACGAGTGCCAGTCCTTCACACTGCGTCCCGGCGACACCCTGCTGTGCGTCACCGACGGGGTGACCGAACGCCGCAGCGGCCGCCGGCTGTTCGACGACGGTGACGGTCTCGCGGCCCGGTTCGCCGCCTGTACGGGACTGGACGCGGCGGCCACGGCCGAGCACCTGCGCCGAGCGGTGTACGCCTTCGCGCCCGACCTGCCCGCCGACGACCTGGCCATGCTGGTGCTGCGGGTGCCGGAACCGGCCGAGGCCGTACTCGACGGCTGACCGCACCGGGAAACGACTGCGCCCCCGGCCCCGGGAAACGGCTGCGCCCCGGTCCCCGGGAAACTCCGGCCCGCCGCTCAGTCCACCAGGTCCCTGACCACCGCGTCCGCCAGCAGCCGGCCCCGCAGCGTGAGCACCGCACGCCCCTCGTCGTACGGGCCCGGTTCCAGCAGGCCCTCTTTCCGGGCCCGCTCAGCGGCCCGCGCACCCTGGGGCGCGAGCAGCGAGAGCGGGCAGCCCCGGCTGAGCCGTAGCTCCAGCAGGATCCGCTCGACGCGCCTGTCCTCGGCGGTGAGCAGCTCGCGCCCCGCGCCGGGCGAGCGGCCCTCGGCCATGGCCTGCGCGTACCCGGCGGGGTGCTTGACGTTCCACCAGCGCACGCCGCCCACATGGCTGTGCGCGCCGGGGCCGACGCCCCACCAGTCGGCGCCCGTCCAGTACAGCTCGTTGTGCCGGCAGCGGGCGGCCTGCTGGCCTCCGGCCGCCCAGTTGGAGACCTCGTACCACTCCATACCGGCCGCCGTCAGGCGCTCCTCGGCGATCAAGTAGCGGTCAGCGTGCACGTCGTCGTCGGTCATCGGCACCTCGCCCCGCCGGATACGCCTGGCCAGCTGGGTGCCCTCCTCCACGATGAGCGCGTACGCGGAGATGTGGTCGGGCCCCGCGGCCAGCGCGGCGTCCAGGGAGGCGCGCCAGTCCTCGTCCGTCTCGCCCGGCGTGCCGTAGATCAGGTCGAGGTTCACATGGGAGAAGCCCGCCTTGCGCGCCTCCGCGACGCACTCCTCGGGGCGCCCGGGGGTATGCGTACGGTCCAGCACACGCAGCACGTGCGGGCGGGCGCTCTGCATACCGAAGGAGACCCGGTTGAAGCCCTGGTCGCGCAGCTCGGCGAGGTAGTCCGGATCCACCGACTCGGGGTTCGCCTCGGTGGTGACCTCGGCGCCGTCGGCCAGCCCGAACTCGTCCCTGACCGCCGCGAGCATCCTGCCCAGATCGGCGGCGGGGAGCAGGGTGGGCGTGCCGCCGCCGACGAACACCGTCTCGACCCGGCGTGGATCGTCCCCGAGCACCTTGCGGGCCAGCCGGATCTCCCAGGCGGCCTGCTCCGCGTAGCCCTCACGGGAGGTTCCGCCCAGCTCGGTGGCGGTGTAGGTGTTGAAGTCGCAGTAGCCGCAGCGGGTGGCGCAGTACGGGACGTGCAGATAGAAGCCGAGCGGGCGGCCGGCGGCGCCGTCGAGCGCCTGCGGGGGCAGCGAACCGTCGCGGGGCACGGGCTCGCCGTCGGGAAGTGCGGAGGGCATGCTCCCATTGTCCGGCACCGCCGGGTGTCCTACGGGGCAGCGGCCGATGTGCGCACCGTCACACGGTGACGAAGTCGATCAGTTCTTCGACGCGGCCCAGCAGCGCGGGCTCCAGGTCCTTGTAGGAGCGGACCCGGCCCAGCAGCCGCTGCCAGGCGGCGCCGGTGTTCTCTGGCCAGCCCAGGGCCCGGCACACCCCGGTCTTCCAGTCCTGGCCGTGCGGCACCCGAGGCCAGGCCCGGATGCCGGCGGACTCCGGCTTCACGGCTTCCCAGATGTCGATATAGGGGTGCCCCACCACCAGGACGTGGTCCCCGCTCACCTCGGCGGCGATCCGCGACTCCTTCGAGCCGGGCACCAGGTGGTCGACCAGCACCCCGAGCCGGGCATCGGGGCCGGGCGAGAACTCCTCGACGACGGCGGGCAGGTCGTCGACGCCCTCCAGATACTCCACGACCACCCCCTCGATCCGCAGATCGTCGCCCCAGACCTTCTCGACCAGCTCGGCGTCGTGCCGTCCCTCGACGTAGATACGCCCGGCGCGCGCCACCCGGGCCCGCGCGCCGGGCACGGCCAGGGAGCCGGAGGCGGTCAGCCGAGGCCCGGCCGCCGCGGCCGCTGCGCCGCCACCGGAACCGGTCCGGGGGCGTACGAGCGTCACCGTGCGCCCCTCCAGCAGAAAGCCCGCCGGTGCCATCGGGAAGACCCGGTGCTTGCCGAAGCGGTCCTCGAGGGTGACCGTCGGGCCCTCGGCCGTCTTCTCACACCGCACGACAGCCCCGCAGAACCCGGTGCTGACCTCCTCCACCACCAGGTCCGGCTCGGCGGCCACCTCGGGCACGGCCCGCTTCCGCCTCCAAGGAGGGGTGAGGTCGGGGTTGTCGTAACGGCTGCTGCGCATGCCGCACATTCTGCTACGCGCCCGGTGCCGGGCGGCTACATCCCGTACGACGCGAACCGGTGTGCCAGCTCCTCCCGTTGTGCCCGGACGAACTCCGCGTCGACCACTGCCCCGTGCCCCGGTACGTAGACCGCGTCCTCGCCGCCCAGCGCGAGCAGCCGGTCCAGCGCGGCGGGCCAGCGTGAGGGGTGCGCGTCGGGTCCCGCCTGGGGCGTGCCGGACTCCTCGACCAGGTCGCCGCAGAAGACGACGTCGGGGGAGCCGGGCACCAGTACGGCCAGGTCGTGCTCGGTGTGCGCGGGGCCGACATTGACCAGTACGGCCTCGCGCCCGCCGCCCAGATCGAGGGTGAGCTGCCCGCTGACCGCGTGGTGCGGGCGCACCAGCACATCGGCGGCCTCCGCGGCCTCGTCCTCCAGCAGCCCGTTCGCCACGGCGTCGTCCCGCAGCACCTCGGCGCTCCGGCTCAACAGCTCGGCGGCGCCGACCGCCGCGTACACCTCGGCGCCGGAGAAGACGGCCGTGCCGAAGACGTGGTCGAAGTGCGGATGGGTGAGGACCACCCGCGTCACCCGGTTCCCCAGCCGTGCCCGCACATCCGCGCGGATCTCGGCGCCCTCCCGCAGCGAGGACCCGGCGTCGATCAGCAGCACGCCGCCGTCGCCGCCGTCACTGCCTTCGACGCTGACGGCGCCCACCGTCGCGTCCCACTGCGGCAGTCTGCGCCGCAGCACCCCGGGCGCGAGCTGCTCCCAGCGCCGGTCGCCGGCGTCACCGGCCGACGAATTCTGCCTGGTGTCTTCCCCGAACGGCTGCATGGGACGACGCTAACCGCAGCCCGGCGACGGCGCCCTCGGCGCACCGCCCCTCGGCGCACCGAAAGGAGCGGGCGGGGCCCGGTGGCGCGGTACCGTCGGGCCTGCGATCAGGCGGCCCTTGCCCTGGCCGTGGTGACCGGCCGTACACTGGCTCAGGGACTTGGCACTCCGGCACGAAGAGTGCCAGAGACAGACCGCCAGGAACGGGACTGAAGACCAGCGGCCGGACGGGAGGTGTGCGCCTTGCTCAGCGAGCGTCGACTTGAAGTCCTCCGCGCCATCGTCCAGGACTATGTGGGGACGGAGGAGCCGGTGGGCTCCAAAGCCCTCACGGAGCGTCACAACCTGAAGGTGTCCCCGGCCACCGTCCGCAACGACATGGCGGCGCTGGAGGAAGAGGGGTACATCGCCCAGCCGCACACCAGCGCGGGCCGGATCCCCACCGACAAGGGGTACCGCCTCTTCGTCGACAAGCTCGCCGGGGTCAAGCCGCTCTCGTCGCCCGAGCGGCGCGCCATCCAGAACTTCCTGGAGGGCGCCGTCGACCTCGACGACGTCGTCGGCCGTACGGTACGGCTGCTCGCGCAGCTCACCCGGCAGGTGGCCGTGGTGCAGTATCCGTCGCTGACCCGTTCGACGGTGCGCCACGTGGAGCTGCTGGGGCTGGCGCCCGCGCGGCTGATGCTGGTGCTGATCACCGACACCGGGCGGGTCGAGCAGCGGATGATCGACTGCCCGGCGCCGATCGGGGAGACGGTATTGGCGGACCTGCGCGCCCGGCTCAACAGCCGGGTCGTCGGTGAGCGCTTCACCGAGGTCCCGTCCCTGGTGCAGGACCTGCCCGAGGCGTTCGACGCCGACGACAGAGGCACGATCCAGACGGTCCTGGCCACCCTGCTGGAGACCCTGGTCGAGGAGACCGAGGAGCGGCTGATGATCGGCGGCACCGCCAATCTGACCCGCTTCGGGCACGACTTCCCGCTCACCATCCGGCCCGTACTGGAGGCCCTGGAGGAGCAGGTGGTCCTGCTGAAGCTGCTCGGAGAAGCCAAGGACCCGGGTATGACCGTACGAATCGGGCATGAGAACCAGCACGAGGGACTGAGTTCCACATCGGTCGTCTCGGTCGGTTACGGTTCGGGCGACGAAGCAGTCGCCAAACTCGGCGTGGTCGGACCGACCCGCATGGACTACCCCGGAACGATGGGAGCTGTACGCGCAGTGGCACGGTACGTCGGACAGATCCTGGCGGAGTCATAAGTGGCGACGGACTACTACGCGGTCCTCGGCGTGCAGCGTGACGCCTCGCAGGACGAGATCAAGAAGGCGTTCCGCAGACTCGCGCGCGAGCTGCACCCGGACGTCAACCCGGACCCGAAGACCCAGGAGCGGTTCAAGGAGATCAACACCGCTTACGAGGTGCTCTCGGACCCGCAGAAGAAGCAGGTCTACGACCTGGGCGGGGACCCGGCCTCGGGCGCGGCGGGCGGCGGAGCCGGCGGCTTCGGCGCGGGCTTCGGCAACTTCAGCGACATCATGGACGCCTTCTTCGGTACGGCGGCGCAGCGCGGCCCGCGCTCGCGCACCCGCCGGGGCCAGGACGCCATGATCCGGCTGGACATCGACCTCGAAGAGGCCGCGTTCGGCACCACCAAGGACATCCAGGTCGACACCGCCGTCGTCTGCAACAGCTGCAACGGCGACGGCGCGGCGCCCGGCACCTCGGCGCAGACCTGCGACATGTGCCGTGGCCGCGGTGAGGTCTCCCAGGTCACCCGGTCCTTCCTGGGCCAGGTCATGACCTCCCGGCCGTGCCCCCAGTGCCAGGGCTTCGGCACCGTGGTGCCGACCCCCTGCCCGGAGTGCGCGGGCGACGGCCGGGTGCGCTCGCGGCGCAGTCTGACGGTGAAGATCCCCGCCGGGGTGGACAACGGCACCCGCATCCAGCTCGCCGGCGAGGGTGAGGTCGGCCCGGGCGGCGGACCGGCCGGTGACCTGTATGTGGAGATCCACGAGAACGCCCACCCGGTCTTCCAACGCCGTGGTGACGACCTGCACTGCACTGTCACGATCCCCATGACGGCTGCGGCTCTCGGCACCAAGGTGCCGTTGGAGACGCTGGACGGCATGGAAGAGGTGGACATCCGGCCCGGCACCCAGTCCGGACAGTCGATTCCGCTCCATGAGCGGGGTATCACCCACCTGCGTGGGGGCGGTCGTGGCCAGTTGATCGTCCACGTGGAGGTGACGACGCCGACGAAGCTGGAGCCGGAGCAGGAGGAGCTTCTGCGTCGGCTGGCCAAGCTGCGTGGCGAGGAGCGCCCGACGGGCCAGTTCCAGCCGGGCCAGCAGGGCTTGTTCTCCCGTCTGAAGGATGCCTTCAACGGGCGGTGAGGGGCGGCTGTTTGTTTCGGCCGGGGGCCCGGGGGTTGTCCCCCGGGGGTGGGGTCAGCCGGGCCAGCAGGGCTTGTTCTCCCGTTTGAAGGATGCCTTCAACGGGCGGTGAGGTGCTGCCGCTGACCCGGCCGGGGGTCCGGGGGTCGCCCTGGATGGGTGCGGTCGGGTCGTGGTGGGGGCGTGACAGGATGTGGCCATGGCCAACTCGTCGCCCTCGATCTCCGAGCTGACTGCGCATCCCGTCATCCAGGCGCCGATGGCAGGCGGGGTCTCCCGTCCCGAGCTGGTCGCCGCGGTGAGCGAGGCGGGGGGTCTGGGTTTCCTGGCCGCCGGCTACAAGACGCCGGAGGCCATGTACGAGGAGATCCGGCAGCTCCGGCAGCTGACGGGGCGTCCGTTCGGCGTCAACCTCTTCATGCCGCAGCCCCCTACCACCGACCCGTCCGCGGTCGACGTCTACCGCGAACAGCTCGCCGGTGAGGCCGCCTGGTACGAGACGGAGCTGGGCGACACCGACTGCATGACGGACGACGCGTACGAGGCGAAGCTGGCGATCCTCTTCGACGACCCGGTACCCGTCGTCTCCTTCCACTTCGGCTGCCCCGCCCCCCGGGCGCTGGAGCGGTTCGCGGAGCTGGGCACCCGCACCATGGTGACCGCGACGTCGGTCGCCGAGGCGCGGGCCGTGCAGGCGGCCGGTGCGCACGCCGTGTGCCTGCAGGGCATAGAGGCGGGCGGACACCAGGGCACCCACCGCGACGACGCGCAGGGTGACCGGGGGAGCGGCGGTATCGGGCTGCTGTCACTCCTCACACAGGTCAGGGAGGCGGTGCGGCTCCCACTGGTCGCCGCGGGCGGGCTGATGCGCGGAGAGCAGATCGCCGCCGTCCTGGCCGCCGGTGCGGTGGCTGCGCAGTTGGGCACCGCCTTTCTGGCCACCGAGGAGTCCGGAGCACATCCGCTGCACAAGCGGGCGCTGACCGATCCGCTCTTCACCCGCACCGAGCTGACCCGGGCGTTCTCCGGACGCCCGGCGCGAGGGCTGGTCAACCGTTTCATCAGGGAGCACGGCCCGTACGCGCCCGCCGCCTATCCGCAGCTCCACTATCTGACGGCGGACCTGCGCAGGGCGGCGGCGAAGGCGGGGGACCCGCAGGCGATGGCGCTGTGGGCGGGTCAGGGGCACCGGCTGGCACGGGAGTTGCCCGCCGGGGAACTGGTGGAGGTGCTGGTGGCGGAGCTCGCCGAGGCGCGTGCCGCACTCTCGGAGGCGGCTTCGTGAGCGCGCCGGTCTTTCTCGCCGACTCCGGTCTTCTGCGTCCGGGCCCGGTGGTGCTGGACGGGCCGGAGGGGCGGCACGCCGTCTCGGTACGCAGACTGCGGCCGGGCGAGGAGGTCGTGCTGACGGACGGCGCGGGAACGGGCGCGTACGGGAGCGTGACAGCCGCCGAGGGCAAGGACCGGCTGACGGTCGACGTCCGCGAGGTCCGCCACGAGCCGGAACCCCGCCCCAGCCTCACCGTCGTCCAGGCGCTGCCCAAGGGCGACCGGGGCGAGTTGGCGGTGGAGACGATGACGGAGACGGGCGTGGACGCCGTCGTTCCGTGGGCCGCGTCGCGCGCGGTGACCCGGTGGAAGGGCGAGCGGGCGGCCAAGGCGCTCGCCAAGTGGCGGAACACGGCACGGGAGGCCGGGAAGCAGGCGCGTCGGCTCCGCTTTCCCGAGGTGACCGAGCTCGCCTCGTCGCGCCGGGTCGCCGAGCTGCTGGAGTCCGCGGACTTCGCCGGGGTGCTGCACGAGGAGGGCAGCACCCCGCTGGCCACCGCCGAGCTGCCGGTGGCGGGGGAGATCGTGCTGGTGGTGGGCCCCGAGGGCGGGGTAGCCCCGGAGGAACTGGAGCTGTTCGCCGAGGCGGGTGCCGCGCCGTTCCGGCTGGGGCCGAGCGTGCTGCGGACCTCGACGGCCGGTACGGCTGCCGCCGCCGTTGTGCTCGCCCGCTGCGGCCGCTGGAGCTGAGCGACCGGGCGCGGGCCGGACCTGGGCCCAGGACCCGGTCCTGGGCCCGGACCCGGTCCTGGGCCCGGACCCGGTCCTGGGCCCGGACCCGGTCCTGGGCCCGGACCCGGTCCTGGGCCCGGACCCGGTCCTGGGCCCGGGACCCGGACCCGGAACCGGTCCTGGGGACGAGGGCGGGGCGCGGCGGGCCCCGAGCCGCACGCCGGGGCGCTGACGGGTGCTCGGGTAACATCCCGGCATGGCTTCCAACGGAGAACCGCAGCCGGACTGCCTGTTCTGCAAGATCGTCGCGCGTGAGGTGCCCGCGACGCTGGTGCGGGAGACCGACACGACCGTCGCGTTCCGGGACATCAACCCGCAGGCGCCCACCCATGTGCTGGTGATTCCCAAGGCGCACTACCCGGACGCGGCCTCCCTCGCGACCGCCGCGCCCCAGCTGATGGCCGATGTGGTGCGGGAGGCCGGTGAGGTCGCGGCGATGGAGAAGATCGCGGTGGCGGACGGCGGCCCCGGCACCGGGTACCGGGTGGTCTTCAACACCGGTTCGGGCGCGGGCCAGACGGTCTTCCACGCGCATGCGCACGTGCTCGGGGGCCGTGGCCTCGAATGGCCGCCCGGGTGAGGTCCGTCGAGACGGGGCGGTGAGCCCGGGTGTCGGTCCGCGAGCTGGTCGTACTGGGCACCGCGAGTCAGGTGCCCACCCGGCAGCGCAACCACAACGGGTATGTGCTGCTGTGGGACGGCGAGGGCATCCTCTTCGACCCGGGTGAGGGCACCCAGCGGCAGATGCTGCACACCTCCGTCGCCGCCCACGATCTGACCCGTATCTGTCTGACGCACTTCCACGGCGACCACACGCTCGGACTGCCCGGGGTCATCCAGCACATGAGCCTCGACGGAGTGCCGCACGAGGTGACGGCGTACTTTCCGGCGAGCGGGCGCTCCTACTTCGAGCGGCTGCGCCATGCCACGCCGTTCCACGACACGGTGCGGCTGCGCGAGGCGCCCATCAGCGAGCCCGGGATACTCGCCGGCGGCGCCGATGAGCCGCAGGTGCCCTTCACCCTGGAGGCGCGGCGGCTCTCGCACCGGATCGACACCTTCGGGTACCGGCTGACGGAGCCGGACGCACGCCGGATGCTGCCCGAGCGGCTGGCGGCGCACGGTATCAGCGGCCCGGACGTCGGCCGTCTCCAGCGCGAGGGCGAGCTGCGCGGCGTACGGCTGGAGGAGGTCAGCGAGCCACGGCGGGGACAGCGCTTCGCCTTCGTCATGGACACCCGGCTGTGCGAGGGGGTCCACGAGCTGGCCGACGGCTGCGACATGCTCGTCATCGAGTCGACGTTCCTGCAGGCCGACACGGAACTGGCCGAGGTCTCCGGTCACCTGACGGCGTTTCAGGCCGGTCGGGTCGCCGCCGAGTGCGGCGTACGGCACCTGGTGCTGACCCACTTCTCGCAGCGCTACCAGGACACCGCGCTGTTCGCCGCCGAGGCCCGGGCCGCCGGGTTCGAGGGCGAACTGACGGCGGCGCGGGACCTGATGCGCATCCCGGTGCCCAAGCGGGCCTGACACCCCCTGCGCGGGGCAGCACTCTTAAGGGCTCAGAAGCCGAGCCGGCGCAGCTGCTTGGGGTCGCGCTGCCAGTCCTTGGCGACCTTGACATGCAGATCGAGGAAGACGGGCGTCCCCAGCAGCGCCTCGATATGCCGCCGCGAGGTGCTGCCGACCTCCTTGAGGCGCTTGCCCTTGGGGCCGATGACGATGCCCTTCTGGCTGGGCCGCTCGATGAAAATGTTGGCGTGCACATCCAGCAGCGGACGGTCCGCCGGGCGGTCCTCGCGGGGCACCATCTCCTCGACCACCACCGCGATCGAGTGCGGCAGCTCGTCCCGTACACCCTCCAGCGCCGCCTCGCGGATCAGCTCGGCGACCATGACCTGCTCGGGCTCGTCCGTAAGATCGCCGTCCGGGTACAGCGGCGGCCCCTCGGGTAGCAGCGGCACCAGCAGCTCGGCCAGCAGGTCCACCTGCGAGCCCTCGGTGGCGGAGACCGGGACGATCTGAGCCCACTCGATGCCCAGCTCCCGCCCGAGCTGGTCAACGGCGAGCAGCTGCTCAGCGAGCGCCTCCCTGGTGACCAGGTCGGTCTTGGTGACCACGGCGACCTTGGGCGTGCGCTTCTTCAGCTCGGCAAGCTCACTCGCGATGAAGCGGTCACCCGGGCCGATCTTCTGGTCGGCCGGCACGCAGAAGCCGATGACGTCGACCTCGGCCCATGTGGTGCGCACCACGTCGTTGAGGCGCTCGCCGAGCAGCGTGCGGGGCTTGTGCAGACCGGGGGTGTCCACGAGGACGAGCTGCGCCTCGGGGCGGTGCACGATGCCGCGCACCGTGTGCCGGGTGGTCTGCGGCCGGGTGGAGGTGATCGCGACCTTCGTGCCCACCAGCGCGTTGGTCAGCGTCGACTTGCCCGCGTTGGGGCGGCCGACGAAGCAGGCGAAGCCCGACCGGTGCGGTCGGTCCTCGTGAGGGAGGCCGCCTTCTGTCTTGCTGGCGGGGGCGGAAGATGCGTTCATGACGACCATTGTCCCTGACGGCGGCGCGGGGTGTGCGGGGTGAGGCCTCAGCCCGCCGTCACCGTGGTGTGCACCTCCCCGTCCGGCCCCGCCAGGAGTACGGGGGTGGCCGGGCCGCCCAGGTCCCGTACGGTCGCCAGATCCTCGGCCGGGACCTGCTCGGCGTCGGAGACCACCGCCGCCGCCTCCAGGGACGTGGCGCCCGAGGCCACCGCCATCGCCACGGCCGTGCGCAGCGCGGACAGCCGGAGCGAGGGCAGCGCGACCGACCCGGCGACATAGGTGCGCCCCGTCTCGTCCCGTACGGCGGCGCCCTCCGGGACGGCGTTGCGCGCGCGGGCACTGCGCGCCAGGGTGACGATCTTGCGGTCTTCCGGGTCCAGCCCGGCGGTGCTCTGGTCACTCATGACGGCGAGCATATGCGGTGCCACCGACAGCGCTGCCGGGTGGCTCAGCCCGCGACCTGGCGCATCGCCGCACGCCGTACACCCGGCTCCGCCAGCCGCTGGAGCTTCTCCGCCGTGCCGGTGCCGGGCACCGGGTTGTGCAGGATGAGCCTGAGGTCGGGCCGGGCCGGCACCTGGAGCGTGGTCGACTCGAAGTACAGCGCGCCCACCACCGGATGGTCCAGCTCCTTGAGCCGCTGACCGGGGCGGCACACATCCCCCAGCTCCCACAGCGCGCGGAACTCGGTGCTGTTCTCCAGCAGCTCCTCCAGCAGCAGCTGGAACCCCTCGTCCTCGGGCCACTCGGCCAGCGAGGCACGCAGCTCGGCGACGACGACCGGCGCGTTCTCCTCCCAGCTGACGGCGCGGGCGCGGTAGCGCTCGTCGCAGAAGAAGTTGATGATGCAGTTGTTCTGCACTTCCAGATTGAACGCCAGCCGTGCCGACTCGTTCAGCCCGACGGCGCTGTAGTACGGGTCCATGATGTGCGCCGGGTACGGCATCCAGCCGTCCATCAGCCGCTGCATCCCGGCGCACAGGTGGTCGCGGTCGTGTTCGGACTCGGGCAGCGGCGGGTTCAGCCCCGCCAGGACGTACAGGTGGCGGCGCTCGGCGGGGTTCATCCGCAGCACCCGCGCCACCGCGTCGAGCACCTGCGGCGAGACGGTGATGTCCCGGCCCTGTTCCAGCCACTGGTACCAGGAGGCACCCACCCCGGCGAGTACGGCCACCTCCTCCCGGCGCAGCCCGGGCGTCCTGCGCCGGGGACCGCCCTCGGGCAGTCCGGCCTCCGCCGGGGAGACCCGGGCTCTGCGGGAGCGCAGGAACGTGCGCAGTTCCTCACCGCGCCGGTTCCGCTCCGCTCGACTCCTCGTGGCACTGGCCACCTGATCCCCCTCCTGACTGGTGGTGCGGGCACCACCATAAACAGCAGCTCCCCACGGGGTGTTCCGCGCCAGCAGGCTGTGATCATGCCAACGACCGCTTCCGTACCGGAGACGACCGCGCCCGCGCCGGTCACCGAAACCGTCACCGACACCTCCTCCGTCCGTTCCGAACCCGCGCCCGTGTCCCACCGCTTCACCCCGCGCGAGATCCTGCTGCTGGTGGTGCTGTGCGCCTCGCAGTTCCTCGTCGCGCTCGACTTCTCGGTACTGAATGTCGCGCTGCCCGTCCTCGGCCCCGACCTGGGACTGGGCGAGGCCGGACTCCAGTGGGCCGTGACCGCGTTCGCCCTGCCCACCGGCAGCTTCCTGCTGCTCTTCGGCCGCCTCGGCGACCAACTGGGCCGTCGCCGTACGTTCCTGACCGGGCTGGCCCTCTTCACCGGCGCCTCGGTACTGGCCGCACTCGCGCCGACCGCGCCGCTCTTCCTGGCCGGGCGCGCCCTGCAGGGGCTCGGCGCGGCCGCGCTGGTGCCCACCGGCATGGCGCTGATCACCACCTCGTTCGCCGAGGGCCCCAAGCGCACCAAGGCGCTGAGCATCAACGGCTCCCTGATGGCGCTGGGCTTCACCGTCGGCATGGTCGTCGGCGGCGTCCTCACCGACACCCTCGGCTGGCGCTCCACCATGGGCCTGCTCGGGGTGGGCGGCGTACTGGTGCTGCTGGCCGCACCACGGCTGCTGACCGAGAGCCGCGGTGAGCGCACCCGGCTGGACGTGCCCGGGGCACTGACCGTGACCGGTGGGCTCTTCGGCATCGTCTACGGGCTGTCCACCGCGGCCGAGGAGGGCTTCTCGCGGCCCGATGTGCTGGTCGCGATCGTCTCGGGCCTGCTGCTGCTCGTCCTGTTCGTGCGGGTGGAGTCCCGCAGTGCCGAGCCGCTGCTGCCGCTGTGGATGCTGCGCCGCCCCTCGGTCGCCTTCGGCAACCTCGCCGGGCTCGTCACCGTCTCGATGATGACCGCAGTCGTCTTCCTGATGACGCTCTACCTCCAGGATCTGCTGGGCGTCTCCGCGCTCGTCTCCGGGCTCGTCTTCGGCGTACAGGGCCTCGCCTCCGTCGCGGGCGGCGCCCTCGCACCCCGGATAGCGCGCCGAATCGGTGCCCCGCGCACCCTCGCGCTGGGCCTCTTCGGCCAGGGCGCGCTGACGGCGGCGCTGCTGGGCCTGGGCACCGGGAGCGGGCTGTGGCTGGTCGTGGTCGCCGTCTCGCTGGCGAGCGGCCTGCACCTGGTGGCCGTCGTCACCTACGGCGTCACCGCGACCTCGGGCCTCGACGACGCCGACCAGGGCCGCGCCACCTCCCTGGTCACCAGCGCGATGCAGCTCGGCCTGGCCCTGGGCATCCCGCTGCTGAGCGCCCTGTCCGTCGGCTGGGCGGGCGCCCTGCGCAGCAGCGGCACCCCCGCTGACGCCGCCACCCTGGGCGGCATCAAACTGGGCCTCGCCGCCGACACGCTCGTCCTCCTGGCCACCGCCCTCCTGGTGACCCTCACCCTGGCCCGGCGCCGGCGAGCTTCGCGGGGCAGCAGCTAAGGGGCAAGAGGCACCCCGCCCCCAGCCGCTCAGTCGCCCTCCGGCGGGGGCACCGTCGGGGAAGGGGTGCGGCCTTGTGCGACGGCTTTGAGGCGTGTGGTGGCGGTTCTTGCCGCCCGTGTGGTCAGGGACTTGTCGCCGTCCCCGACGGACAGCAGCGCAAGGCCGGTCGTGGACTGTTCCACCCGCGCCAGCACCAGGTCGAGAGTGAGCTGTTCTCCGTCGGCCGGGCCGCCCTGGGCGGTTCCGCGCAGCCGGGCGCAGGCGCTGTCGGTACCGGGATCGACCCGCAGCCGGGAGACGGTGAAGTCGACGGTGACCGCGTTGTTCTTCGCGGTGAACTTCTCACAGCTGGCGCGCACGCTCTTGAAGGTGCTCAGGGCCCGCTTCGAGCCGTCGCCGCCCTCCTCGTCGTAGGAGGCGACCTCGGTGGCCAGGTACGGGCCGTTCGCGCTCTTCCGGTAGTCGCGGGAGGCGTCGGTCCGTGCCTCGTGGCGGTCCAGGTCGCCGCCGAGCGTGTCGAACAGCTGCTTGCAGTTGCGGTCCTTGGTGCTCAGATCGTCGGGTGCGTCGCCCGCCGCGGTGGTGTCGTCCAGGTCCGCGTGGTGCCATCCGGCGGGCAGGTTCCCCTCGGCCAGCAGTGCGGCGCGGGTCTGCTGTTCGCTCAGCGGCCCGTCCGCCTGCGAGGGCGAACCTGTCGGGCTGGCGTCGGACTTCGACGGCGGGGGTGACGGCGACGGTGTCTCGCCGGAGCTCCCGCCGTCGCCGTCGCCGCAGCCCGCCAGGGCCAGCAGGGTGGCGGCGGCCAGGGCGCCGACGAGGGGGGAGCAGCGTGCAGCGCGCATCGGATCGCCTTTCGGACGGCCTCTGCCCCCAACCCATCAGCCGCAGCGCCGGCCCGCGAGCCGACGGCCCCCGAACAGGTGGCGGACGGCACCGCTCATCCGCCCCCTCACGCCTGCCCCAGCCGCAGCCGTTCCCACCGGGGCAGCCCGGCGACCACCAGGTCGTAGGAGTCCTCGATCATCTCCCGTACGGCGCGGTCGGGGATGCTTCCGTCGAGGGTCACCGTGTTCCAGTGGCGCTTGTTGAGGTGCCAGCCGGGACGCACCGCCGGGTAGGTCTCACGCAGCTGGAGGGCGATCTCCGGATCGCATTTGAGGCTGACCCGGAGCGGGGCCTGGTCCAGGGCGCTGATGGCAAAGATCTTCGCCCCCACCTTGAATGTGGAAAGCTCCGGATTCCCGGGGAACGGGAAGTCCTCCCATGCGGCGTTCTGTTCCAGGCAGCAGGCTTTCAGCTCGTCCGGCGTCATGGTCGAAAAGCGTAGGTGCCGCCTCTGACACCGACCGCCCGGACGGCAACCGCCCGGACATCGACCGCCGGGGCCTCAGCCCTCGCCGGGGGCAGAGCCCGCCGCGCCCTCCCCGCCGTCCGCGAGCACGGGCTCGCGGACCGGCTCCACGAGCACCGTCACGATCTTGTTCCGGCGGCCCGCCGGGGACTCGGCCGTCAGCCGCAGCCCCGTCAGGGTGGGGTCGGAGTGGTCCTGGGACACATCGACCGTGGTGGTCGCACCCGCGATCGGCACCCGGCCCAGCGACTTGGCCAGCAGTCCGCCGACCGTCTCCACGTCCTCGTCGTCCAGCCCCGTCAGCCCGAACAGCTCGCCCAGGTCGCCGATGTCCAGCCGCGCGGTGACCCGGTAGCGGCCCTCGCCCAGCTCCTCGACAGGCGGCAGCTCTCGGTCGTACTCGTCGGCGATCTCCCCGACGATCTCCTCCAGGATGTCCTCGATGGTGACGATCCCGGCCGTGCCGCCGTACTCGTCGATCACCACGGAGACGTGGATGCGGTCCTTCTGCATCTCCCGCAGCAGATCGCCCGCGTTCTTGGTGTCGGGGACGAAGGTGGCGGGCCGCATCGCCGTGGAGACCAGCTCGCTCTCCGCGTCCCGGCTGATGTGCACCTTCCGCGCCAGGTCCTTGAGGTAGACGATGCCCACCACGTCGTCCTCGCTCTCCCCGACCACCGGGATACGCGAGAAACCCGAGCGCAGCGCCAGCGTCAGCGCCTGCCGGATCGTCTTGAACCGCTCGATGGTGATCAGGTCCGTACGCGGCACCATCACCTCGCGCACCAGCCGGTCGCCGAGCTGGAAGACGGAGTGCACCATCTTCCGCTCCTCCGCCTCGATCAGCGACTCCCGCTCGGCGAGATCCACCATGGCGCGCAGCTCCGCCTCACTGGCGAACGGTCCCTTGCGGAACCCCTTCCCCGGCGTGAGCGCGTTGCCGAGCAGGATCAGCAACTGCGGCACCGGGCCCAGGATGCGGGCCAGCGGCAGCAGGACGTACGAGGCGGCCGTCGCGGTGTTCAGCGGATGCTGGCGGCCGATGGTGCGCGGCGAGACCCCGATGGCGACATAGGAGACGAAGACCATCACCCCTATGGCGACGGCCAGCGCCTCCCAGGTGCCGTCGATGGCCCGCAGACAGGCGTAGGTCACCAGCGCGCCGGCCGCCACCTCGCAGGCCACCCGCAGCAGCAGTGCCAGGTTGAGGTAGCGGGTGGGCTCCGCGGCGACCGCGGCCAGCTTGGCGCCGCCGCGCCGGCCCTGGCGTACCGCCTCCTCAGCCCGGTAGCTGGTGGTGCGCGCCAGTCCCGCCTCGGCGCAGGCGGCCAGCCACGCCACGATCACCAGCAGGAAGACGGCGGCGGCGAGCGGAGCACTCACGACGTCGTGGTGGGTGTGGGGGAGGGCCCGGACAGGCCGCGCTCGGCGCGCCAGCCGTCCACGATCGCGGACTGCAGGCCGAACATCTCGGCCCGCTCGCCGGGCTCCTCGTGGTCGTACCCGAGCAGGTGCAGCACCCCGTGCACGGTGAGCAGTTGCAGCTCCTCGTCCATGGAGTGCTTCGTCGGCGCGTCGGCGCCCTGCTTCTCGGCCACCTCGGGGCACAGCACGATGTCACCGAGGAGGCCCTGCGGGGGCTCCTCCTCGTCCCGGGACGGCGGGCGCAGCTCGTCCATCGGGAAGGACATCACATCCGTGGGCCCCGGCAGCTCCATCCACTGCCGGTGCAGCTGCTCCATGGTGTCCGCGTCGACCGCGATCACCGACAGCTCGGACAGCGGATGGATACGCATCCGGGCCAGAGCGTAGCGGGCGATGTCGAGCACCGCCTCCTCGTCGACCCTGCGGCCGGACTCGTTGTTGACGTCGATCGACATGGTGTCTGCCGGTCACTTCCTCTTGCGGTGGCCACGGCCTGCGGTCGCACTGCCGCTCGCGCCGTCGCCCTCGGCGGGGCCAGCCTGCTGCTGGGCGTTGTCGTAGCGGTCGTACGCGTCGACAATACGGCCCACCAGCTTGTGCCGGACCACGTCCGTGCTGGTCAGCTGCGAGAAGTGGACGTCCTCCACGCCCTCCAGGATCTCCCTCACCTGGCGCAGCCCGCTCTTGGTCCCGCCCGGCAGGTCGATCTGCGTCACATCGCCCGTGATCACGATCTTGGAGTCGAAGCCGAGCCGGGTGAGGAACATCTTCATCTGCTCGGGGTTGGTGTTCTGCGCCTCGTCCAGAATGATGAACGCATCGTTCAAGGTGCGACCCCGCATATAGGCCAGTGGTGCCACCTCGATCGTGCCGGCCGCCATCAGGCGGGGGATCGAGTCGGGGTCGAGCATGTCGTGCAGCGCGTCGTACAGCGGCCGCAGATATGGGTCGATCTTCTCGTAGAGCGTGCCCGGCAGATAGCCGAGCCGCTCGCCCGCCTCGACCGCGGGCCGGGTCAGGATGATGCGCGTGACCTGCTTGGCCTGGAGGGCCTGCACCGCCTTGGCCATCGCGAGATACGTCTTGCCGGTGCCGGCCGGGCCGATCCCGAAGACCACCGTGTGCTTGTCGATGGCGTCCACATAGCGCTTCTGGTTGAGCGTCTTGGGACGGATCGTGCGGCCCCGGTTGGAGAGGATGTTCTGGGTGAGCACCTCGGCCGGCGTCTCGTCGACGGCGCCCGTGCCGTTCTCCTGAGCGCGCAGCATGGAGATCGAGCGCTCCACCGCGTCCTCCGTCATCGGCTGGCCGGCGCGCAGCACCAGCATCATCTCGTCGAAAAGGCGCTGGACAAGGGCGACCTCCGCGGCGTTACCGGTGGCGCTGATCTCGTTGCCCCGGACATGGATGTCCGTACCGGGGAACGCGTCCTCGATCACGCGCAGCAGAGAGTCTCCGGAGCCCAGCACCGTCACCATGGGGTGGCTGGGTGGCACGGTGAAGCGGGCTGTCTCCTGCCCGGATCCGGCCTGGGATGGGGTTGTCTGCGTCATGGGCGGCCTCTGGGGCCTGCTCATCTCCCTCGCTGCGCCGTACTTCCACTACGGCTCCAGGGTACGACGCGCTCCGGGCCGGCCCGGCCTGGTTTTCGTACGGGCTGGTGAGGGCGCTGCCCGCTGTCACACCCGGCGGACGCCGTCAGCCCTCCCGCTCACGGAAGCCCAGCGTGGGCACCGCGCGGCGGGGCGGCCTCGAGGCGGAGCAATCCGTGAGGATGCGGCTCAGAAAGCCGTAGTGGCGGCAGCCGGGCTCCTGGGAGCCCACCCGGTGCCACCAGGCCGCGATCTCGGGCCAGCCGGGCGCCGAGAGAGAACCGCCGAACTCCTGCACGGACAGCGCGGCGGTCAGCCCCGCGAAGGCGAGCCGGTCGGCCAACGGCCAGCCGGCGAGGCTGCCGGTGACGAAGCCCGCCACGAACACATCACCGGCGCCCGTGGTGTCCAGCGCCTCAACGGCGATGCCCGGCACGGTGGCCGTCTCTCCGCTGCCCGCGTCCACGGCGTAGGCGCCGTCGGCCCCCATGGTGACGACGGCCACCGGCACCCGCTCGGCCAGGGCGTGCGCGGCCGCCTGCGGGGTCTCGGCGCGGGTGTAGCGCATGGCCTCGACGGCGTTGGGCAGGAACGCCTCGCAGTGGGGCAGCTCCGCCAGGGCTGCCAGATCCCAGCGGCCGGTCTCGTCCCAGCCGACGTCGGCGAAGATCCGGCTGCCGCGCCGGGCGGCCGTCGCGATCCACTCCTGGGCGCGGCCGGGCACCAGCGAGGAGACACAGGCGGTGGCCGGGGGCGGGCACTCGGGCGCGTCCGGGTCGTAGGCGGTGGCGGCGTTCTTGGGTGGCGCCTCGTGCCCGTGCGAGATCATCGTGCGCTCGCCCTCGTACGCCATCGAGACGGTCACGGGCGAGTGCCAGCCGGGGACGGTGTGCGAGAGGGAGAGGTCGATGCCTTCGCCCGCCTCCAGTTCCTCGCGGCAGTAGTCGCCGTACATGTCGTCGCCGAACGCGGCGGCCAGCGAGGTACGCAGGCCGAGCCGGGCGAGCGCGGTGGCCATGTTGGCGATGCCGCCGGGCGAGGAGCCCATACCGCGGGCCCAGGACTCGGTACCGCGTACGGGTGCCGAGTCGAGCCCGGTGAAGATGATGTCGAGGAAGACGGTGCCGGTCAGATAGACGTCCCAGCGCGGGTCGCCTGCGGCGCGGACCGCCGCCAACGGGTCGAACAGCGGGCGGGAGAGCGCCGCACGGGGCGGCTGCCGCGGGGAGCCCTTCGCCGGTGCGATACGGCCGGGGGCACCTGGGTGCTGACCGGCCGCCGGGGGCCTGCGCGTGCTCACCGTGCTCACCGTGCCTTCCCCGTGACTGACTTGCCTTCTGGCGCCTGCGCCTGCGCGCGTGCGTGTCACCGACCATAGTGCTTCCGGGCGTGCGGCCTGTGTCTCTTCCGTGTCCGGACGAGATCTTGTGCCCTGTCCGGTGTATCCGACTGCGGGTGGTGTGTGGTTGCTCGCGCAGTTCCCCGCGCCCCTTACGGGGCGACAGGGGATTTTGCGAATCATTGAATCTTCGCGCGTAGATGCGCTGTTGGGCGCGCTGCTACGTTCCCGGGGATCTCTTGCCCGTGCCGAGTCGCCGCGAGGAGCCGCCCCGATGTCCCGTTCCCTCCGTACAGTTCTGCCCCTCGTGGCCGTCACCGCCGTGGCGAGCACGGCGTTCCTCGGGATCGGCCAGGCGACGGCCGAGCACTCGGTGCCCAGGACCGACAAGGAGATCCCCAACCTCGATCAGGTGAAGACCAAGATCGAGGCGTACTACGGCGACATCGAGACCGAGGACGGCGAGCACTACGCCTCCCCGCACAGCAATTACGCCAAGCAGACGCGCCGCATCGCCGCGAAGGCCCGCAAGGACCTCGAAAGCGATCTGCACAAGTACAAGTCTGCTCACAAGCCGCACAAGAAGCCCGCCGTGGTGTTCGACGTGGACGACACCACGCTGCTCACCTACAACTTCGAGCGCGAGATCGGCTACCACTTCACGCCGCAGGCGCAGGACGAGTACCTGCGCACCACGAACATGGACCCGGTCTTCGGCATGCGCAAGCTGGTCAACTGGGCGGACAGCAAGGGCATCACGGTGTTCCTGGTGACCGGGCGCAAGGAGTACCAGCGCGACTGGAGCGTGCGGAACCTCAAGAAGGTCGGCTACAAGAACCCGGTCGACAAGGAGCACTTCTTCCTCAAGAACGAGGAGAACCCGCCCCCCTACCTCGACTGCGGCAGCGACTGCACCACCGTCGAGTACAAGTCGGGCACACGCGAGCACATCGAGGACCAGGGCTACGACATCCTGGCCAACTTCGGCGACCAGTACAGCGACCTGAAGGGCGGGCACGCCGACCGCAGGGTCAAGCTCCCCAACCCCATGTACTACCTGCCCTGACCTGAGGTACTACCCGCCCTGACCGGCGCCCTCAGGGCAGGGGCGTCATGCTCCTTCCTTGAGCACCTTTCTCACCAGCGCGGACTGTGCCTCGGTGAGCTTGGGGTCGGCGAAGTGGGCGGTGGCGACCGAGTCCCCGGTCTCGGTACGCACCTCGTAGTGGAACCCGTCGGGCACGCCCATCGGCGCCTCGCCGAGGCCCTCGCGCACCGCCTGGTCGGCCAGGCGCGCAAGTTCCCCGGCGTCGGGCCGGCCCGCGGTCTCGAGGGTGGCCCGGCGGGTGAGCCCGCCGAAGCCACCCGTGCGGATGACAGTGATACGCATACATCCATCTTCCCGGCGATCCGCCCGAACGTTAAGTGCCGACGGGCCGGATTCGGCCGAGTGCTTCAGCGGGCTCCTAGCCTGCCGTCACACCCACCTCGGACCAGCACTTGCGTACCGCCTCGTGCTCGTCGCTGCCGTCGCCGTAGCGGGACTTGGCGGCCTCGGTGGTCGCCGCGGCGAATGCCGCGAAGTCGGTGTCCGGCTGCAGCGAGCCGCCGGTGAGGGTGTCGTACCAGATCTGGCCCGCACGCTCCCAGGCGTTGCCGCCCAGGTCGACGGCGAGCTTGTAGAAGGCGTGGTTGGGGATGCCCGAGTTGATGTGCACGCCGCCGTTGTCGGCGCCGGTGTTGACGTAGTCGTCCATCGTCGCCGGCTGCGGGTCCTTGCCGAGCACATCGTCGTCGTAGGCCGTGCCGGGGGCCTTCATGGAGCGCAGCGCCTCGCCCTCCACCCGGTCGGTGAACAGCCCGGAGCCGATCAGCCAGTCTGCCTCCTGCGCACCCTGGCCCAGGCTGTGCTGCTTGATCAGGGAGCCGAAGACGTCGGAGACCGACTCGTTGAGCGCCCCGGACTGGCCCTGGTACTCCAGATTGGCGGTGTACTGCGTCACTCCGTGGGTCAACTCGTGCCCGATGACGTCGACCGGCAGGGTGAAGTCGCGGAAGATCTCCCCGTCCCCGTCGCCGAACACCATGCGCTCGCCGTCCCAGAAGGCGTTGGCGTACTCGTCGCCATAGTGCACCGTCGCGTCCAGGGGCAGCCCGGCGCCGTCGATCGAGTAGCGGTCGAAGGCGGTCAGGAAGAGCTCGAAGGTGGCACCCAGCCCGGCGTAGGCCCGGTTGACCGAGGCGTCCTGGACCGCCTCGCTGCCCTCCTCGCGGACCGTCTCGCCGGGGAGCTGCTCCTTGTGCTCCGCGTCGGAGATGGTGCGCTGCGGCTTGCGGTCGGCGGGGTCGACGTCCGGCGCGGCGGGCGCGGAGGCGAGGAGGCCGTAACGCACTGTGGTGATCTGGCGCCGGGTGCGCTGGGTCGCGTCCCGCTCCAGAGTGCGCCGAGCCGGCCGGGAGAGGACGTCGTCGCTGTTTCTGGACACCTGGTCGAGGAGGTGCGGAGGCACGATCGTGCAGAAGACGGGATGGATCTGCGGTGAGTGCGCGCGGTGTGCGTTCATACTGAGCAATGTGGCACTGAGTTACCGACCTGTCACCGGTGGCGGCCATGATTCGCGCAAAACGGTGGCGAAACGGTGTTGAACGTGTTGCACAGCGCGACCGGAACCCCGCTCACCGGCGCCCCGGTGGTGCCCTCCGGTATCCCGCATGGTGATACGCCCCCGGCTGCCCGCCGGACCTCCGTTATGCTGCGAACATCATGCGTTTCGGGCTGCTTCTTCTTAGCTGCCGCGGCGAGGGTCTGTAGCCACCACAAGGCCGACCCCCTCCCCGCGGAGTCGAGTGCTGTCGTCGGTCTTGGAACAGCTACCTCACAGGAGCCCGAACGCCATGACATCCCAGCAGCCCGCCCGGCCTGCCCGCGCCACACAGGCCCCCATCGGCCGCGCCACCCCGCTGACCGCGGCTTCCGTACGCCAGCGCCCCTCCGGAATGCCGGTCCACAGGTACGGCCAGTACGAGGCCGTCGACCTGCCCGACCGCACCTGGCCGAACAACCGGATCACCAAGGCCCCCCGCTGGCTGTCGACCGACCTGCGGGACGGCAACCAGGCGCTGATCGACCCGATGTCCCCGGCCCGCAAGCGGGAGATGTTCGACCTGCTGGTGAGGATGGGCTACAAGGAGATCGAGGTCGGCTTCCCCTCCTCGGGCCAGACCGACTTCGACTTCGTGCGCTCCATCATCGAGGAGGACGCGATCCCCGAGGACGTGACGATCTCCGTCCTCACCCAGGCCCGTGAGGAGCTGATCGAGCGGACCGTCGAGTCGCTGAAGGGCGCCCACCACGCCACGGTCCACCTGTACAACGCGACAGCGCCGGTCTTCCGCGAGGTCGTCTTCCGCGGCACCCGCGACCAGGTCAAGCAGATCGCCGTGGACGGCACCCGGCTGGTGATGGAGTACGCCGAGAAGCTGCTGGACGACCGGACCGCCTTCGGCTACCAGTACAGCCCGGAGATCTTCACCGACACCGAGCTGGACTTCGCGCTGGAGGTCTGCGAGGGCGTCATGGACGTATGGCAGCCCGAGGACGGCCGCGAGATCATCCTCAATCTGCCCGCCACCGTCGAGCGCTCCACGCCCAGCACCCACGCCGACCGGTTCGAGTGGATGGGCCGTCACCTGTCCCGCCGCGAGCACGTGTGCCTGTCCGTGCACCCGCACAACGACCGCGGCACGGCGGTGGCCGCCGCCGAGCTGGCCGTGATGGCGGGCGCCGACCGCGTCGAGGGCTGCCTGTTCGGACAGGGCGAGCGCACCGGCAACGTCGACCTGGTGACGCTGGGGATGAACCTGTTCAGCCAGGGCGTCGACCCGATGATCGACTTCTCGCAGATCGACGAGATCCGCCGCACCTACGAGTACTGCAACCAGATGGAGGTCCACCCGCGCCACCCGTACGTGGGCGATCTGGTCTACACCGCCTTCTCCGGCTCCCACCAGGACGCCATCAAGAAGGGCTTCGACGCCATGGAGGCCCGCGCGGCGAAGGCGGGCAGCAGCGTGGACGACATCGAGTGGGCCGTCCCCTATCTGCCCATCGACCCCAAGGACGTCGGCCGCTCCTACGAGGCCGTCATCCGCGTCAACTCGCAGTCCGGCAAGGGCGGCATCGCCTACGTCCTCAAGGGTGAGCACCACCTGGACCTGCCGCGCCGCATGCAGGTGGAGTTCTCCAAGATCATCCAGGAGAAGACCGACGCCGAGGGCGGCGAGGTCACACCCGCCGACATCTGGGCGGCCTTCCAGGACGAGTACCTGCCGACCCCTCAGAAGAGCTGGGGCCGTATCGCGCTGCGCGGCGCGCAGACCTCCACCACCAGCGAGGGCGCCGACGCGCTGACCGTCGAGGCCGTGGTCGACGGCGAGCCCGTGGTGCTCAGCGGCACCGGCAACGGCCCGCTGGCCGCCTTCTTCGACGCGCTGCACGCCATCGACGTGGACGTGCGGCTGCTGGACTACGTGGAGCACACCATGAGCGAGGGCGTCGGAGCGCAGGCCGCCGCCTACATCGAGTGCGCCATCGGCGGCCAGGTGCTGTGGGGTGTGGGCATCGACGCCAACATCGTGCGGGCCTCCATCAAGGCCGCTGTGTCGGCGGTCAACCGCGCGTATCGGGGCTGAGCCGCACGTTCTTCGGGCGGGCCGGCCGGCATTCCGGTGGCGGCCCGCCCGGGGGCTTGTTCCGGTGAGGGGTGCCCCTTGCGGCGTCTGCGGGCTGCGGGTGCGTCGTGGTCGCTCGCGCAGTTCCCCGCGCCGCTGTTGGGGCGGCGGGTGTGGGGGTATGTGACGTGCGGGGCTGAAAAACTCTCCAAGGGCTGTCTCCGGCGCCCGGCTGTGGTTAATATCACGTCACCCGGCGACGTTGCCGAATCGTGATGGAGGTGCGAGGCCATGCGCCAACGACCCTTCCGTGTACGTCTCGTAGGGGTCCGCACGAGCTGGCGCACCCTCGACGACGGCGACTTCTTCTGCCCCGGCTGCGGCGGCGACCGCCGCTACCGCCGGCGTGCGGGACGGCGCCGGTTCGTCGTCCTGGGCCTTCCCCTTCTGCCGCGCGGCCCGGCCGGGCCCGTGGTCGAATGCGTGGCCTGCCGGGGCCACTTCGGCGCCGAGGCCCTGGACCGGCCCACCACCTCGCGGCTGGCCGGCATGCTGCGCGAGGCGGTGCACAGCGTGGCGCTCGCCGTGCTGGCTGCCGGCGGTTCGGACGCGCGGGCGGCCCGCGAGACGGCCGCCGAGACGGTGCGGGCCGCCGGTTTCCCCGGCTGCACCGAAGAGGAGCTGACCGCGCTGCTCGCCGCGCTCACCGCGGAGAGCAGACAGCAGGGCCACGGCAGGATCTCCCTGGAGATCGAACTGCACGAGGTGCTGGCGCCGCTCACCCCGCATCTGGCCGTGCCCGGCCGGGAGAGCCTGCTGCTGCAAGGTGCGCGGATCGCGCTCGCCGACGGGGTGTACTGCGCGGCCGAGCGCGAGGTGCTGGCCACCATCGGACGGGCGCTGGAGATCGGAGCCGAGGACGTGGACCGGCTGCTGGCCCAGGCCCGCACCCCCTCCTGAAGCGCCGATGACGCCCTCTCAGCCGCTCCCCGCCTTCCCCGACGGCTTCCTGTGGGGTGTGGCCACCTCCGCCTTCCAGATCGAGGGCGCCGTGGCGGAGGACGGGCGCGGGCCGTCGTCCTGGGACGCCTTCACCAGGGAGCCCGGCCGGATCAAGGACGGCAGCGACGCGGCCGTCGCCACCGATCACTACCACCGCTGGCCCGAGGACGTGGCGCTGCTGCGGGAACTGGGCGTCGGCGCCTACCGGTTCTCCCTCTCCTGGCCCCGCCTGCTGCCCACCGGCACGGGGCCGCTGAACGCGCCGGGGCTCGACTTCTACGACCGGCTCGTGGACGCCCTGTGCGAGGCCGGCATCCAGCCGGTGCCCACCCTCTTCCACTGGGACACCCCGCTCGCGCTGGAGGAGCGCGGCGGCTGGCTGCTGCGTGACACCGCGCTGCGGTTCGCGGACTACGCAGCCGAGGTCGCCGCCCGGCTCAAGGACCGCGTCGCGCACTGGACCACGCTCAACGAGCCCGCCGAGGTGACCCTGCTCGGCTACGGCCTCGGGGTGCACGCGCCCGGAAAGCGGCTGCTGTTCGAGGCGCTGCCCGCCGCGCACCACCAACTGCTCGGCCACGGCCTGGCCGTGCGCGCCCTGCGGGCCGAGGGCGCCCGCTCCATCGGCGTCGCCAACTCGCACGGTCCCGTACACGCGTGCTCGGACAGTACGGCCGACACCGGTGCGGCCGACTTCTACGACACCCTCACCAACCGGCTCTTCGCCGACCCGCTGCTGCTGGGGCGCTATCCCGAGGGGCTGGCCGAGTTGCTGCCCGGGCCGGTCGACGACGACCTGCGGGCGATCGCGGAACCGCTCGACTGGTACGGCGTCAACTACTATCAGCCAACCCTGGTCGGCGCCGCGGAGTCCACCGGCGGGCCGGCGGACGGCCCGGGCGACGGGATCGCGGACGGTCCCGGCGCCGGGTTCGCGGGCGTCGACATCCCCGCCGAACTCCCCTTCGCCCTCCACGAGATGCCCGGCAGGGAACGCACCGGGTTCGGCTGGGCCGTCGTACCCGAAGGGCTCCCCGAGACGCTGCGGATTCTCCGCGCGCGGTACGGCGACCGGCTGCCGCCCGTCATGATCACGGAGAACGGCTGCGCGTATCCGGACCGTACCGAGGACAGCGCCCGTATCGCCTTCCTGGACGCCCATCTGCGCGAGCTGCACACCGCGCTGGCCGAAGGCATCGACGTACGCGGCTATTTCGTCTGGTCGCTGCTGGACAACTTCGAATGGGCCGAGGGCTGCAGCCGGCGGTTCGGCCTGGTCCATGTGGACTACACGACTCTCGAGCGCACCCCGAGAGCCTCGTTCCACTGGTTCCGCCGCGCACTGAGCGCCCAGCGCGCCGCAGGTGCGTCGGCGGGAGTACGACAGCGGGAGTAACCGGGGCCCCGGGCCTTCCGGGGCGGAAGCGCCGGGTTCGGTCGCACGGGCGACGAAGGGGAGGCGAGCGGCGGAGAGCCTGGTCGCGCCGCTCATCCTGACGGCCGCCGTCGTCTCCACCTGGGGCGCGGCACTGGGCCTGGGCGGGCTGGCCTTCGGGCCGCTGCTGGGCTTCGAGGGGCTCGACCCGGGCATACCGCTGATGACGTTCGTCCTCCTCGTCGCGCTCGGCGTCGACTACGGCATCTTCCTGATGCACCGCACCCGCGAGGAGTCGCTGCGCGGCGTGCCCGTCGCCGCGGCGTCGCTCATCGCGCTGCGCAGGAGGCGCTGACCAACGCGGTGCGGCACGCCGGGCCCGCCGTCCGGGTACGGGCCGTGGTGGAGGCCGTGGGAGAGGCGCTGCGGGTCTCCGTCGTCGACGACGGCCCGGACGGTGCCGCTCCCGCTCCGGGACAGGACACCGGCGGTCCCGGCGGGTTCGGCATCGCCGGGATGCGGGAGCGGGCCCGCAGCGTCGGCGGCACCGTGGAGGCCGGACCGCGCGCTCCAGGGCCCGGGTTCGCCGTCACCGCCCTGCTGCCCGCCCGGCCGTCCACCTCCGCACTCGCGTCTTCCGCCGCACCGAGGGGAGCCCTGTCATGACGGAAACCGCTTCGACGAGCAGGCTCCGCGAGGGCGCGGGCCCCATCCGGATCGTCCTGACCACCTACGACACCGACGAGCACGTGGTCGACGCGCTGCGCGCCGGGGCCTCCGGGTTCCTGGTCAAGGACACCCGGCCCGCCGAGCTGCTGGAGGCGATCCGTACCGTCGCGGCGGGGGATGCGCTGCTCTCGCCCGGACCGACGGCCCGGTTGATCGCCCGCGTGCTGCGCGCCCCCGCGGATGGTGCCGTGACGGCGCCGTGTCCCGAGGCCCTGGGCGCGCTCTCGGCCCGCGAGCGGCAGGTGCTCGCCCTGGTCGGGCGGGGCCTCAACAACACGGAGATCGCCGAGACCCTCTCGCTGTCGCCGCTCACGGCGGAGACCCATGTGAGCCGGATCATGGGCAAGCTCTCCGTGCGGGACCGCGCACAGCTGGTGATCGCCGCCTATGAGTCCGGACTCATCACACCGGGTACGCGAGAATGAGGCCATGAGCCTGTTCCGCGACGACGGCATCGTCCTGCGCACGCAGAAGCTCGGCGAGGCCGACCGCATCATCACGCTGCTCACCCGGGGGCACGGGCGGGTGCGTGCCGTGGCGCGGGGCGTCCGGCGGACGAAGTCGAAGTTCGGCGCGCGGCTGGAGCCCTTCAGCCACGTCGACGTGCAGTTCTTCGCACGGGGCAGCGAGCTGGTGGGGCGCGGCCTCCCGCTCTGTACGCAGACGGAGACGATCGCCGCGTACGGCCAGGGCATCGTGGCCGACTACGACCGCTACACCGCCGGGACGGCGATGCTGGAGACGGCCGAGCGGTTCACCGACCACGAGGGCGAGCCGAATGTGCAGCAGTATCTGCTGCTGGTCGGCGGCCTGCGCACCCTCGCCTCGGGGGCGCACAGCGCGGGTCTGGTGCTGGACGCCTTTCTGCTGCGGTCCCTGGCGATGGGCGGCTACGCGCCCAGCTTCGCGGACTGTGCCAAGTGCGGGCTGCCGGGGCCGAACCGGTTCTTCTCCGTGGCCTCGGGCGGTGTGGTGTGCGTCGACTGCCGGGTGCCGGGCAGTGTGGTGCCGTCCCCGGAGGCGCTGCGGCTGCTGGGCGCACTGCTGACCGGCGACTGGGAGACCGCAGACGCCGCCGAGGCCCGGCACTGCCGGGAGGGCTCGGGGCTGGTCTCGGCGTATCTGCACTGGCATCTGGAGCGCGGGCTGCGCTCGCTGCGCTACGTCCGGCAGGCGGCGGGCGGCCAGTAGCGGTTAGGCTCGGGCGGGTCAGCACTGTCCCTGCGAGTCCCGCCCGCTGGAGTTGAGTACCGAATGGCACGCCGCGGAATGCTGTCCTGGTCGCAGCAGCGCGAGTACGCGACGCCCGAGCCGCACCCGTCGGGTGCCCGGCCGCCCAAGATCCCGGGCGAGCTGGTCCCGAACCATGTGGCGGTCGTCATGGACGGCAACGGCCGGTGGGCCAAGCAGCGGGGGCTGCCGCGCACGGAGGGCCACAAGGTCGGTGAGGGCGTCGTCATGGACGTGCTCAAGGGCTGCATCGAGATGGGCGTGAAGAACCTGTCGCTGTACGCCTTCTCGACCGAGAACTGGAAGCGCTCCCCGGAAGAGGTGCGCTTCTTGATGAACTTCAACCGCGACGTGATCCGCCGCCGGCGGGACGAGATGGACGCGCTGGGTATCCGCATCCGCTGGGTGGGGCGGATGCCGAAGCTGTGGAAGTCCGTCGTCCAGGAGCTCCAGGTAGCCCAGGAGCAGACGAAGGACAACGACGCGATGACGCTGTACTTCTGCGTCAACTACGGCGGCCGTGCCGAGATCGCGGACGCGGCGCGTGCTGTCGCCGAGGCGGTGGCGGCGGGCCGGCTGGATCCGGCCAAGGTCAGCGAGAAGATGTTCGCGAAGTATCTGTACTACCCCGACATGCCGGACGTGGATCTCTTCCTGCGGCCGTCGGGCGAGCAGCGTACGTCCAACTATCTGATCTGGCAGAGCGCCTACGCGGAGATGGTCTACCAGGACACCCTGTGGCCGGACTTCGACCGGCGCGACCTGTGGGCGGCCTGCCTGGAGTACGCCCAGCGCGACCGCCGCTTCGGCGGTGCGCGCAATGACGACGGCCAGCAGGGCGCCGTCAGCCCGTGAAGCTCCAGGAGACGGTGCCGTTCGCCGTCACCAGTACGGCGAGCACGAGCAAATCGGCGGCGCCCAACGCGGTGCCCAGCATGGCGCGGCCGCGCCGGTTCGTGCCGCGGGCCAGTGCCAGCCCGCCCAGCACCAGTGCACAGGGGCCGAGGACGACGTTGAAGACCAGCAGTCCGACCAGGCCCATGACGAACGAAGCCACGGCCATGTCGTCGGCGTCCCCGGTCCGGGTACGGCCCTTGCGGAGCAGGACAGTGCTCATGGTCAGCTCCTCTTCCGGTTGCGGCGGGTGCGCTCGCGGACGGTGAAGACCAGCAGCCAGGCGGCGATGACCGCGGCTGCGGAGACGGTTACGGCGGGCGGCAGTTGGGCCGGCGGCCCGACCAGGACGCCCAGCAGGAGGAACGCTGCGACGAGGAAGATCATCAGTTCCTCTTTCTCCCAACTCGTAGAAGCAGTGGGTGAACAAGTGTGGTGACAATTGTTCACTGAGTTCGACACTACAGCATTGCGGGGCCCGGCGCACAACTGTTTACTGAAGCCATGAGCACCACCCCCCGAACCACCTCCCACTCGCAGCGGGACCTGCAAAAGGCCCGCACACGCCGCGCCCTGCTCGACGCCGGCCTCGCCCTGCTCGAGGAGCAGAGCCTCAGCAGCATCGGCCTGCGCGAGATCACCCGCGCCGTGGGCATCTCACCCGCGGCCTTCTACCGGCACTTCCGTGACGTGGCCGACCTGGGCGTCGCCCTGGTGGAGGAGTCGCTGGGCAGTCTGCACGCGGTGATACAGGCCGGACTGACCGAGCGCAGCGAGGACGGTGAGCGCATCGACCACCTCGTGGACGCCATCGCCCGCTTCGTCCGCGAACACCCCGAGCACATCCGCTTCGTGGTGCGCGAGCGGCACGGCGGGGTGGCCGCCGTGCGCACCGCCATCGGTGCCGAACTCGACCGGTTCGCCGAGGAGGTGGCCGAGGCGCTGGCCCGCGACGAGGTCTCGCGGGGGTGGAGCGCAGAGGATCTGCGGATGCTGGGCGAGACCTACGTCGACCATATGGTGATGACCGCCTCCGCGTTCCTGGAGGCGGCCCAGGGGGAGGGGCCGCCGGAGGACGTCGTCGCGCACACGGCCCGCCGTCAGCTCCGCCTCATCAGCCTCGGCCGCCGCCACTGGACCTCCGACCCGGCGAGCCCCGCACCCTGACGCCCCTCAGTACTTTTAGCCGGTACGCCCGTCAGCCGGCCGGTACGCCCCTCAGCCGGTACGCCGCCGGAAGAGCGCCGCGCACACCGGCAGTGCCACCGTCAGCAGCCCCAGGCACCAGGCGAGCGCCAGCCAGGGGCTGTCACCGGCCGGCCGGTCCAGCAGCAGGCCCCGCAGCGACTCGATGACGGGGGTCACGGGCTGGTTCTCGGCGAAGCCGTGCAGCCAGTCCGGCATGGTGTCGATCGGCACGAAGGCGCTGCTGGGGTAGGGAAGGAAGAGCATTCCGAAGGTGAATCCGCCCGCCGCTTCGGGGGACTTGGCCAGCAGCCCCGCTGCGGCGCCCAGCCAGGAGAGCGTGGTGATGTAGAGCAGCAGGATGCCGCACGCGGCCAGCCAGTCCACCACGCCCGCGTGCGGCCGGAAGCCGATCGCGAAGGCGACCGCCAGTACGGCAGTGGTGGCCGCGGCGTTCCGTGCCACGCTCGCCGCGACGTGTCCGGTCAGCACGGCCGTGGGGCTGGTGTCCATCGAGCGGAAGCGGTCGATGATGCCGTTCGTCATGTCGTTGGAGACGGTGGTCGCCGTCATCGACGCGCCGTATCCGGCGCACAGGATCAGCACGCCGGGCGCCACATAGGTCACATACGTCCCGGTGCTCGTCTCGATGGCCCCGCCGAAGAAGTAGACGAACACCAGCATCAGCATCACCGGCAGCACCAGCGCCGTGATCACGGCGTCCGGATTGCGCCGGGTCAGCCGCACGGACCGGCCCGCCAGTACCGCGTAAGCCGTGTGATCACTCATGGGTCAGCTCCAGGAAGACGTCGTCGAGGGTGGCGCTGTGCAGCGCGAAGCGGGCGACCTGTTCGCGGGTGGGATCCAACTCGTCCAGCAGCGCCCGCACATGGGCCGCGCTGCCGTCGGTGGCCACGCCCAGTACCAGCTCCTCCGGCGCCCGGTGCAGGGCCCGTCCGCCCAGCCGGCCGGCCAGCGTCTCGTAGGCGGCGCTTCCGGCCATCGTCAGGTCCAGGCGCTGGGCCGTGACCGTCTTCTTCAGCTCCTCGGGTGTGCCCTCGGCGCGTATCCGGCCCCTGTCCAGCACGGCCACCCGGTCGGCCAGCTGGTCTGCCTCCTCCAGATACTGCGTGGTGAGGAAGACGGTCACACCCGCCTCGGCCAGCGAGCCGACCGTCGCCCACATCGTGCGGCGGCTGCGCGGGTCGAGCCCCGTCGTCGGCTCGTCCAGGAAGACCACCTCGGGGTCGCCGACCAACCCGGCCGCGATGTCCAGCCTGCGCCGCATCCCGCCCGAGTAGGTGGACACCCGGCGGTCCCCGGCCCCGGTGAGCGCGAACCGCTCCAGCAGCTCCGCCGCGCGGCGGCGCGCCGCCGCGGGTGAGCGGCCGCGCAGCCTGGCCATCATCCGCAGGTTCTCCAGCCCCGTCTGCTCCTCGTCGAGCGCCGCGTACTGCCCCGTGAGGCTGATGGCGCGGCGCACCCGGGAGCGGGCGGAGACCACGTCGTGCCCGGCCACGGTGGCCTGCCCGGTGTCGGCCCGGGCGAGCGTCGCCAGAATGCGCACCGTTGTGGTCTTGCCGGCCCCGTTCGGTCCCAGCAGCGCGAAGACGCTGCCGCGCCGTACCCGTAGGTCGAGCCCCTTGAGCACGGGCACGGAGCCGTACGCCTTGCTCAGTCCGCGCGTCTCTATCGCCCAACTCGGCTTCGGTCCTTGGTGCATGGCACATCCCCCCTCTTCTGTGTCTTCTGTGTGGCCTGGTGGCTTGTGCCTTCTGTGTAGGCGATACGCGCTACTGCGTATGCCATAAACTCTACTGCGTATGCTATACACGACCCCGGTGGTCACCGGCAACCCGAAAGGTGGAACGGCACGCGATGGCGAAGCGGGAGCAGCAGTCCCCGAGCGGCCTCCCGGCAGGCGTGGCCGCCGCTTGGGGCCTCAAGGAGCGGCCAGGCAAGGGACCGGCACGCGCGCTGGACGTGCGGCGGATCGTGACCGCCGCGATCGGTGTCGCCGACGCGGAGGGGCTGGCCGCGGTGTCCATGAGCCGCGTCGCCACCGAGGTCGGCGTCTCGACCATGGCGCTCTACCGCTATGTCGCGGGCAAGGACGATCTGCTGATCCTCATGGAGGACGCGGCCATCGGCTCCCCGCCTCCTGGCCCCCCGGCGGGGGAGGGCCTGCGCGCGGGCCTGGCGCACTGGGCCGCCGCCTACCGCGACGTCCTACGGCGCCACCTGTGGATCGTCCGCATCCCCATCGGCACCCCGCCGCTCTCCCCGCACAACGTGGAGTGGATGGAGCAGGCGCTGGCGTATCTGCGGGGGACGGGGCTGGACGCCGAGGAAAAACTGGGCGTGCTGATCACCGTCAGCGGTTATGTCCGCAGCAACGTCTCGTTGCTGGCGGACATCGATGAGGCGACCCGGGCGAGGGCCACGACGTGGGAGGGCGTCGAGCGCAGCTACTGGGGGTTGCTGTCCGAGCTCACCTCGGCCGGGGACTTTCCGGCCACCCGTGAGTTGCTGGCCTCCGGCGAGTTGTCCGACAGTGCGGAGTCCGCCGACTCGGAGGGTACGGCCGACTTCCGGTTCGGGCTGGGCTTGATCCTGGACGGCGTGGAGGCGCTTACCGCTGCACGGCGCTGAGTTCTGGGGAGGGGGTGCCCCTTGCTGCCCGTCGCAGTCTGCGGGTGCGCTGTTGGTTGCGCGCGCAGTTCCCCGCGCCCCTGACGGGGCGCCTTCCTCCCTGCGAAGCTTGGGCAGTCTGCGCCAGGGGCGCAGGGTGGGCAAGCGCAGCCCCCCCATGCGGGGCAAGCCTCAACCTGCGGCGGCACACTCCCCGCACGTGCCGAAGATTTCGACCGTGTGGCCCACGTTGACGAAGCCGTGTTCGGCCGCGACCGAGGCGGCCCACTTCTCCACCACGGGGCCCTCCACCTCCACGGCCTTGCCGCAGGCGCGGCAGACCAGATGATGGTGGTGGTCGTCACTGTGGCACCGCCGGTAGACGGCCTCGCCGTCGTCGGTACGCAGTACGTCGACCTCGCCCGCGTCGGCGAGGGACTGGAGGGTGCGGTAGACCGTGGTGAGCCCCACCGAGTCACCCCGGTGTTTGAGCATGTCGTGCAGTTCCTGCGCGCTGCGGAACTCCTCGACCTCGGCGAGTGCCGCGGAGACGGCGGCGCGTTGCCGGGTCGACCGGCCGCGTACAGGGGGACCTGCGGTGGTCACGCTCTGGCTCCTTACGTTCGTCGGCTCCGGACAGGCGCCGAGGCGGCTGAGGCCCGGTGCGGCGTTCGCGGCCACCCATTGTGCCAGGCGCCCCCCACGAGCGGGTATTACACCCTGCTCGGGCGGTCGACCGGCCCCGTGCCGTTGCCGGCGCTCTCGTTCCCGTCCGCTACCAGGGTGCCCTCTCCGGGCCCTGTGGGGACAGTCCTGTCCGCGTCACGTGCTGCCCTGCGCCGGGCCAGCGGCGCGGCGAGCACCGTGACGAGACCGAAGAGGGCGATGGCGATGACGACGATGCTGGCGCCGGGCGGTACGTCGGCGTAGTAGGAGGTCACCGTGCCGGAGAGGGTGACGGCGACCCCGAAGCCCATCGCCGTGCCCAGCGTGACGGCGAAGCCGCGGGTGGCCTGCTGGGCGGCGGCCACCGGGATCACCATCAGCGCGCTGACCAGCAGCAGCCCGACCACCCGCATCGCCACCGTGACGGTGACCGCGGCCGTCACGGCCAGCAGCAGGTTGAGCAGCCGCACCGGCAGCCCCGTCACCCGCGCGAACTCCTCGTCCTGGCAGACGGCGAACAGCTGGCGCCGCAGGCCGAGCGAGACGAGCAGTACGAAGGCGGACAGGCCGACGATGGCGGCGATGTCCTGCGGCGAGACGGTGGTGATGGAGCCGAAGAGATAGGTGGTGAGGTTGGCGTTCGAGCCGTTCGGCGACAGGTTGATGATCAGTACGCCGCCGGCCATGCCGCCGTAGAACAGCATCGCCAGGGCCACATCGCCCCGCGCCTTGCCGTACCAGCGGATGAGCTCCATCGAGATGGCCCCCAGCGAGGCGACGAGCACGGCCATCCACACCGGGTTGGTCTGCAGCAGGAAGCCCAGCGCCACACCGCTCAGCGCCACATGGCCGATTCCGTCGCCCATGATCGCCTGGCGCCGCTGGACGAGGTAGATGCCCACAGCGGGTGCGGCGATACCGACCAGCAGCGCGGCGAGCAGCGCGCGCTGCATGAAGCCGTAATTCAGCATCTCGATCATGAGAACAACCCCGTCTCGATCTTCGGCGCCGCCTCGGCGGCGGGTACGGAGCCGTGCGGGTGGCAGGCCAGGTCGTGCAGCCGGTCGGGGTTGTCCACCCGCTCGACCTGTCCGTCCCGCAGCACCACGGCGTGGTCGATCAGCGGTGCCAGCGGGCCGAGTTCGTGCAGCACCAGCAGCACGGACGTGCCCCGCTCCACCTGCCGGCGCAGGGTGTCGGCCAGCACCTCCTGGTTGGCGACGTCCACGCCCGCCAGCGGCTCGTCCATGATCAGCAGCTCGGGCTCGGCGACGAGGGCCCGGGCGATCAGCACCCGCTGGTGCTGGCCGCCGGAGAGCGCCTCGACCGGGTCCCGCATCCGGTCCGCCATGCCGACCAGCTCCAGCGCGTGCCGCACAGCTTCCTTGTCCTCGCGGCCCAGCGGCCGGAAACGGCGTCGGGCCAGCCGGCCGGCCGAGACGACCTCCCGTACCGTCGCCGGGACCCCGGCAGCGGCGGTGGAGCGCTGCGGAACGTAGCCCAGCCGCTGCCACTCCCGGAACCGCGCGAACGGGGTGCCGAACAGCTCCAGTTCACCGCCGGTCAGCGGCACCTGGCCCAGCACGGCACGGATGGTGGTGGACTTGCCCGAGCCGTTGGCCCCCAGCAGCGCGACCGTCTCGCCGCGCCCCACCGTCAGATCCACTCCGCGCAGCACCGGCCGCCCGCCCAGCGCGGCCGTGGCACCGCGCAGGGCGACGGCAGGCGGTGCCTCGGCTATGCCGGCGCCGTCCTGGGCGGCTGTCGTCCTCGTCATGCCTCACGTCCTCACTACGCGGCGGGCCACTACGTGGCGGGATTCGTCCCGGCTCACTTCGCGCCGAGAGCCGTCTCGAGCGCGGTCAGGTTCTGGTGCATCACCGAGAAGTAGTCGTGCTTCTTCGGGTCCTTGATGGTCTCCAGGGGGCTGAGCACCGCGGTCTTGAGCCGGAGGTCGCCCGCGAGGGTCTTGGCGGTCTTGTCGCTGGCGTCGTTCTCGAAGAAGACGGTGTCCACGTGGTCCTTCTTGGCGACCTCGTGGAGCTCCTTGAGCCGCGCTGCGCTGGGCTCCGACTCCGGGTCGATGCCGGCGACGGCCTCCTGGTGCAGACCGTACCGCTCGGCGAGGTAGCCGAAGGCGGCGTGCGTGGTGATGAAGGTGTCGGTCTTCTTGTTCTTCAGACCGGACTTGAAGTCCTTGTCGAGGGTCTTGAGCCGGGAGACGAGTTCCGCGGTGTTCTTCTTGTACTCGCTCTTGTGGTCGGGGTCCGCCTTCTGGAGCTGCTTGCCGACCCCCTTGGCGACCTCCGCGTAGCGCACCGGGTCGAGCCAGATGTGCGGGTCGCCCGCCGCGTCCTCGCCGTGGTCGTGGCCCTCGTGCTCGTCGTGGCCCTTCTCGCCGTGCTCGTCGTGGCCCTTCTCGTGCTCGCCGTGGCCCTCCTCGCCGTGCACATCGGTGCCGTGTTCCTCCAGGGTGGTGTAGGAGGAGGCTTCCGCGATGTTCTTGACGCCCGACTGCTCGACCGCCTCGTCGACGGCGGGCTGCAGCCCCTTGAGGTAGACGACCATGTCCATCTCGCTGAGCTCCCCGGTCTGCTTGGGGCTCAGCTCCAGGTCATGGGGCTCGGTGCCGGGCTTGGTGAGGTTCTGGACGTCGACGTGGTCCCCGCCGATCTGCTGGGCGAGGTAGGCCATGGGGTAGAAGGACGCGGCCACCCGCACCTTCCCGTTGCTCCCGCTGTCACTGCCGCAGGCGGCGAGGGGGAGGGAGGCGAGAGTGAGAGCGCCGAGTGCGGCGCCGGTGCGTATGAGCCGACGGGGGCGGGGACCGATGTTCATGACACTCATTTTCACCGAAATTGGAAACGATTGTCAACTAGAGCTTTGCGCTCCGTGATCACGGCACGTACGCGGAAGGGATGATCCGGGACGGTCCCGATGACTCCGGACGGACGGCTCCGGCCGAATCCGGAACCGATTTGCCGCGCCCCCTACGGCCCCCAGTAATCTGAGGTATTCCGTCTCGTCGTCAATGAAGAGAGCACCGTGGCCGCCGACAAGATCGACACAATTGTCAGCCTCAGCAAGCGCCGTGGCTTCGTCTACCCGTGCAGTGAGATCTACGGCGGTCAGCGTGCCGCCTGGGACTACGGGCCGCTGGGCGTGGAGCTGAAGGAGAACATCAAGCGCCAGTGGTGGCGCTCCATGGTCACCTCCCGCGACGACGTGGTGGGCATCGACTCGTCGGTGATTCTGGCCCCCGAGGTCTGGGAGGCATCGGGCCATGTCTCCACCTTCACCGATCCCCTCACCGAGTGCACCTCGTGCCACAAGCGGTTCCGCGCCGACCACCTGACCGAGGCGTACGAGGCCAAGCACGGCCGCGAGCCCGAGAACGGCCTGGCGGACATCAACTGCCCGCACTGCGGCAACAAGGGCGGCTTCACCGAGCCCAAGCAGTTCTCCGGGCTGCTGTCCACCCACCTCGGCCCCACCCAGGACTCCGGCTCGGTCACCTATCTGCGCCCCGAGACCGCGCAGGGCATCTTCACCAACTTCGCGGCCGTCCAGCAGACCTCGCGCAAGAAGCCGCCGTTCGGCATCGCGCAGATGGGCAAGTCGTTCCGGAACGAGATCACGCCGGGCAACTTCATCTTCCGTACCCGTGAGTTCGAGCAGATGGAGATGGAGTTCTTCGTCAAGCCGGGCGAGGACGAGGAATGGCACCAGTACTGGATGGACCAGCGCTGGGCCTGGTACCGGGACCTGGGTATCCGCGAGGAGAACATCCGCTGGTACGAGCACCCGAAGGAGAAGCTCTCCCACTACTCGAAGCGCACCGCCGACATCGAGTACCGCTTCAACTTCGGCGGCAGCGAGTTCTCCGAGCTGGAGGGCGTCGCCAACCGCACCGACTTCGACCTCACCGCGCACTCCAAGGCGTCCGGCCACGACCTGTCGTACTTCGACCAGGAGGCGGGCGAGCGCTGGACGCCCTACGTCATCGAGCCGGCGGCCGGTGTCAACCGCGCGATGCTCGCCTTCATGCTCGATGCCTACATCGAGGACGAGGCGCCCAACGCCAAGGGCAAGATGGAGAAGCGCACCGTGATGCGCCTCGACCCGCGGCTCGCCCCGGTCAAGGTCGCCGTGCTGCCGCTGTCCCGCAACGAGCAGCTCTCGCCCAAGGCCCGCGGCCTGTCGGAGACGCTGCGCAAGCACTGGAACATCGACTTCGACGACGCGGGCGCCATCGGCCGCCGCTACCGCCGCCAGGACGAGATCGGCACCCCGTTCTGCGTCACCGTCGACTTCGACACCCTCGACGACAACGCGGTCACCGTGCGCGAGCGCGACACCATGAAGCAGGACCGCGTCTCCCTCGACCAGATCGAGGGCTACCTGGCCGGCCGCCTCATCGGCTGCTGAGCCGCCGCGCTCGCGGCTGAGCCGTACGCGCTCTCGGCGACGACCCGAGGCCCGGTACCCCGCGAGGGGTGCCGGGCCTCGGTACTTCAGGCGCCCGCTATCCGGTGGTGCGGCGCAGCACCAGACACACGAAGCCGAAGCTCTCCCGGTAGCCGCGCAGCCACTCGTCCCGGTGCCGGGCAGCGGCCCGCAGCGCCTCGGCGCTGTCCGGGTGGCCCGGGTGGTCCAGCGCCCAGCGGGAGAGGGAGCCGGTCCAGTTCCACTCGTAGTCGTCCAGCTCGTGCCGCGTGGACACATGCGCGTACACCGGCGTCCAGCCCTCAGCGGTGACCTTCTCGACCGTTCCGGCCAGGTCCTCGTACTCGCCCAGCGTCTCCCGCGCCCACCGGCTCGGCTCCCGCTCCCAGTACGCGTCCCCGATCAGCACGGTGCCGCCGGGCGCCAGGTGCCGGAGCGCGGCGTCCAGGGTGGGCAGCAGCCCGCCGAACGCGTGCGCCACGCCCACGCTGAGCACCGCCTCGAACAGGTGCGGCGCCTCGAACGCCGCGGCCTCGCCGCAGTGCAGGGTCAGCCGCCCGCCGACCCCCGCCTCCTCGGCAGCGCGCCGGGCGCGCTCCAGCGCCTCCGCGGAGACGTCCACCCCCGCCGCCGTCACGCCGGGCCGCTGTCCGAGTGCGCGGATGAGCCACGCGCCCTCCCCGCAGCCGAGGTCGAGCACACGTGCGTTGTCGCGCACCACGGCCCGGGCCAGCAATCGGTCCACGGAGGAGTCGTCGAGCGGCGCCGCGATGGGGTGGTCGGCGTGGGCGAGGAGGGAGCGGGTTTGTCGGTCCATCCGGGCAGCTTCGCAGGAAGCGCTCCCGTCTCGCCTGCTGTTATTCGCTTTCCACGGCCTTGCCCGGCATATCGCCGAACCCGGTGGTCTCGATCTCGCAGTCGAACGGCGGGGGCAACTGCACGGTGTCACCGAACTCGTAGGTCCGGCGTTCGGCGTACCCGAGGGGGGTCGGCGCCGCGAAGACGGAGATGGTGTGCTCCTGCACGTCGAGGAGCAGGTACACCGGGACACCCGCCTTGGCGTATACCGGCAGCTTGTCGGTCCAGTCCACGTTGCGTGTCGAGTCCACGTTGCGTGTCGAGTCCGAGGTCAACTCGGCGACGAGCGTGAGGGCTTCGCCGTCGATATACCGGTCGTGAGTACGAAACGCCTCACGTGCGGCCACGTAGATGTCCGGCCCGTAAGCTCGTTCCTGCCCGGGCAGGGCGAAGAGGAACGGCGCGTAGGAGACGCGCTGCCCCTCGGGAAGATGGGGCATGAGCTGCTCGACGAGGGCGTCCATCACGTCGAGGTAGTAGCCCTTCGACCACGGCGACATGACGATGTTTCCCCCGATGATCTCCGCCCGGTATCCCTCGGGCACCTCCATGGTCAAGAGTGTCCGGAACAGCGCCTGGTAGCGGGGCGGTCCCTCGGGGGTCTCGATGGCCGTCGGTCGTTCGAGCATCACTGTCATGATGCGCCCTCCAGGTGCGGTAAGCCACTAGCAACTCACCGTAGCCAGCCGCACCGACAATGTGAGCGGACTACCCAGTGGGGTCCCTCGAAGGGGTGGGGTTCAGCTCGCGGCGGCGCGCAGAACCGCGTCCAGCAGGCCCGGGAAGCGGGCTTCGAGATCGGTGCGGCGGAGGCAGTTGATCTTGGCGGTGCCGCGGTAGCACTGGTTGATCACGCCCGCCTCGCGCAGGACGCGGAAGTGGTGGGTGCTGGTCGAGGCGGAGACCGGCAGTTCGACCTGGGAGCAGGTGGCGCCGCTGCCGTCCCCCTCGCCGTAGGGGTCCAGCGCGGTGACGATGCGCAGCCGTATCGGGTCGGCGAGTGCGTGCAGCACTGCTTCCAGGCGGATCTCCGCGCGCTCGGGGTGCGGGAGTTGGCGTACGGAGCTTGTCGTCGGCACGCCTCCATAGTACGACAGTCATCGAAATTTGACAGGTGTCGTACTACGGTGGCTATCGTACTAAGCGCCGTTCCGCCCCACCCCGATTGGAGAGCGCTGTGAGCGCACTGTTCGAGCCCCTCACGCTGCGGTCGGTGACCGTTCCCAACCGCGTCTGGATGGCGCCGATGTGCCAGTACTCGGCCGCTCCCGAAGGACCGGACCAAGGCGTTCCCACCGACTGGCACCTCACCCACCTCGGCGCGCGGGCCGCCGGCGGGCTGGGCCTTGCGCTGGTCGAGGCCACGGCGGTCACTCCGGAGGGCCGGATCAGCCCCTACGACCTGGGCCTGTGGAACGACCGCCAGCAGGAGGCCTTCGCCCGTATCACCCGCTTCCTGTCCGGGCAGGGCACCGTCCCCGGCATCCAGCTCGCCCACGCGGGCCGCAAGGCGTCCACCGAGCGCACCTGGGTCGACCGCGGCGCACCCCTGACCCCCGGCACGGGTCACGGCTGGCAGCCGGTCGGCCCCAGCCCGCTGCCGTTCGCCGACGGCCACACCACGCCCGAGGAGCTGACGCACGAGCAGATAGCCCAGCTCGTACGGCAGTTCGCGGACAGCGCCCGCCGCGCGCATGAGGCCGGTTTCCAGGTCGTCGAGCTCCACGGCGCGCACGGCTACCTGATCAACGAGTTCCTCTCCCCGTTCACCAACCGCCGCACCGACGAGTACGGCGGCTCCTTCGAGGGCCGTACGCGGTTCGCGCTGGAGGTCGTCGAGGCGGTCCGCGCCGTCTGGCCGGAGGAACTGCCGCTGTTCTTCCGGATCTCGGCCACCGACTGGCTGACCGAGAACCCGGACGACGAGCGCGAGGGCTGGACCGGCGACGACACCGTCCGCCTCGCCAAGGAACTGCTCGCCCGTGGCGTCGACCTGCTCGACACCTCGACCGGCGGCAACGCGCCCGACGCCCGTATCGAGGCCGCCCCCGGCTACCAGGTGCCGTTCGCAGAGCGGGTCAAGAAGGAGACGGACCTGTCCGTGGGCGCCGTCGGCCTGATCACCGAGCCCCTGCAGGCCCAGCGGATCGTCGCCTCTGGTCAGGCGGACGCGGTACTGCTCGGCCGCGAGCTGCTGCGCCGCCCGTACTGGGCGAACGAGGCCGCGGCCGAACTGGGCGCCGAACCGCGCCGCCCGGTGCAGTACCACAGGTCGTAACCGGCTGAACCAGTGACGATTCGGAGGGGGACCCGGGGGCGGGGGAGGGGACTGACGGCGGTCTACTCCTTGCGGCCCGTCGCCGCGACGGTGACCCCGAGCCCGATCATGGCGAGCCCGCCCGCGCCCCCGACCAGCGACAGCCGTCGCGGCGACCGCGCGAACCAACTCCGCGCGGTGGCCGCGGCCAGCCCCCAGACGCCGTCCGAGACAACGGCGATGACGTTGAAGACGAGGCCGAGCAGCAGTATCTGCACCGCCACATGCCCCTGCTCCCGGTCCACGAACTGCGGCAGCACGGCGGCGAAGAACACGATCGTCTTGGGGTTGGCGACCCCGACCGCGAACCCCTCCCACAGCGTGCGCAGCCCGCCGTGCGCCGTGGCCTGCCCCTCGAACGCGTCCTGCAGCGAACGCCGCTGCCGCCACGCCTTGATGCCCAGGTACACCAGGTAGGCGGCGCCCGCCAGCTTCAGCACCGTGAAGAGGAGCACGGACCGCTCCACCAGCGTCCCGACCCCCAGCGCCACGGCGGCCACCAGGACGTACGCGCCCAGCGTGTTCCCCACCACCGTGGTGAGCGCCGCCCGCCTCCCGTGCGCCAGCGCCCGCCCGACGACGAACAGCACGCTGGGACCCGGAACGACGATGAGCAGGAACGACATCGCGGCGAAGGCGAGTACGCGGTCGGTGGAGAGCATCTGTTCATCAAACCCGAGTCCACCGGGCCGCGCATATTCATTTGCACCGGCCGGGTGCTTCACGTTTGCCTTCAGCTGCCACTGTCGCCGACGGGTCCGAACAGCGCCCGCTCAGGAGTGAATCGAACCGATGCCGCTCGTCGAAGTCACCTATGCGCCCGACGTCCCGGATGCGACGCTCCGTGAGCTCGGCTCGGTCCTCCCGCACCTCGTCTCCGTCGCCGTGGAGTGCCCCGAGGAGCCCTACGACGGCGATCTGCAACCCGGCGATGTGGAGCTCCGGTTCCGCCCACTCGGCCCCTTCGACCGCTGCGGCCTGGACGTGGTGATCGAGATCCGCTCCAAGTGGTTCGAGAGCAGAGCCGCCAACCGGCAGGAGCGCGTGGACCAGCTCCACGAGAGCATCGCCGAGGCCACCGGCCTGGACGACTTCGGCGTCTACCTCTCCCTACCGGTGGCCGCCTGGTCCCAGGGCGAGGAGTAGCAGCGGCCCGCCCCGGCCCCTTGCCTCCGCGCTCTTTCCGTCATCCGGCCGGCCCCCGCCCAGCAGCGCCCTCCGAGTCCGCCTCTGGTCTCGTGTGCAGGATCTCGCGGCCTTGTTCGGCGGCGCGGCTGATGCTCTCCCCGACGAAGTCCATGAAGCGGGCGATGTTCTCCAGCCGGGCGGCGGCCGGAGTGCCGCGGCCGAGGATGCCGACGCCCTGCCGTGCCGTCTGGGCGAGCTGGGTGGTGCCCTCGGCAGCGGCGACCATCGACCGATACCAGACGTCGTCGTCCACGAGATAGCGCTCGCGGCGGCGTTCGTCGCGTTCCCGGCGGATGAGGCCCTGCTCTTCGAGAAACGCGACCGCCTTGGAGACGGACGCCGGGCTGACCTGGAGGCGCTGCACGAGTTCGGACGCGGTGAGGCTGCCCGCGTCCGTGGTGAGCAGACAGGTCAGCACCCGGGCCATCATCTTGGGCACGCCCTGCTTCATCAGGAGGGTGGTGAACCCCTCCTCGTACTCGCGCACGACCTCGGCGTCGCGCCCGTGGGCTTGTTCGGGCACCTGCGCGGCCCCTCGGGGGGCGGCCGGCCTGCGCCGGTGGGCGCGGCGTTCGGTGGCGCGGTGTGCCAGGTCGGCGCGGTAGGCGGTGGGACCGCCGTTGCGCATCACCTCCCGCGTGATGGTCGAGGTGGGGCGATCGAGACGTCTGCCGATCTCCGCGTACGCGAGCCCGTCGGCCAGGCCCAGCGCGATCTTCTGGCGTTCCTGCTGGGTGAGTCTGCCTCCCGGCACCGCGATCTCCCTCCGTGCTTTCTGGTTGCTTCACCTTAGCGTTCACCCTCAAGCCAATGCAACGAATGAGGTGTGCTCGTTGCATTGCGCGCTGACCTGTTGCAACGATATAACTCTCTTGAACTGCAGATTCACTGATTGAGTGCAACAGAGTCGTTGCCGAGCCTGGAAAGGCAACGTAGCGTTTTCGATGTCAGAAACGACGAGCGCAAGAGGAGAGCACGATGCAGAAGTTCGACACCCCCGCCCCGGTCTCCGTCGACCTGGACCTCCCCGCCGGGCGCGTGCAGTTCATCGCCGCCGACCGTGCCGACACCACCGTCGAGGTCCTGCCCGCGAACCCCTCCAAGAGCCGCGATGTGAAGGCGGCGGAACAGACCGAGGTCGCCTACGGCGACGGCGTCCTGCGGATTCACGCCCCGGCCGCGAAGAACCAGTACTTCGGCGCCTCCGGGGCCATCGAGGTCACGGTCCAGCTGCCCGCCGGTTCCCAGCTCGCGATGAAGTCCTCCTACGCCGAACTCCGGGGCGTCGGACGGTTCGGCGACGTCACCTTCGAGGGCGCACAGGGCGGGATCAAGATCGACGAGGCCGCGTCGGTCCGCTCCACCACTTCCGGCGGTGACGTCTCGGTCGGCCGCCTGACCGGCCCCGCGGAGATCAGCACCGCAAAGGGCGACCTCCGCATCAGCGAAGCCGTGCGCGGCGAGGTCGTGCTGAACACCCAGATGGGCGACGTCACCGTCAACGCCGCTGCCGGAGTCTCCGCCTCCCTGGATGCCGGCACCGGTTACGGCCGGATCCACAACGCCCTCAAGAACACCGACGGCGCCGCCGCTCTGAACATCCACGCCACCACCGCCTACGGCAACATCGCCGCCCACAGCCTCTGAGGAGCACACCATGACGAACCCCGCCATCACGGCGAACGGCCTGCGCAAGTCCTACGGCGACAAGGTGGTACTGGACGGCATCGATCTGACCGTCCCCGAAGGAACGGTCTTCTCGCTGCTCGGCCCGAACGGTGCGGGTAAGACCACGGCGGTGAAGATCCTCTCCACGCTGATCGCCGCTGATGGCGGGCAGGCACGGGTCGCGGGTCACGACATAGCCGGTGAGGCGCAGGGGGTGCGTGGTGCGATAGGCGTCACCGGTCAGTTCTCCGCCGTGGACGGTTTGATCACCGGCGAGGAGAACATGTGGCTGATGGCGGACTTGCACCACCTCCCGCGTCAGGAGGGACGGCGTGTCGCCGCCGAACTCCTGGAGCAGTTCGACCTGGTGGAGGCGGCGAGGAAGCCCGCCTCCACCTACTCCGGGGGTATGAAGCGCCGCTTGGACATCGCGATGACGCTGGTCGGCAGCCCCCGGATCATCTTCCTGGACGAGCCGACCACGGGCTTGGACCCGCGTTCCCGTCACAACATGTGGCAGATCATCCGCGAGCTGGTCTCCGGCGGGGTCACCGTCTTCCTCACCACGCAGTACCTGGAGGAGGCCGATGAACTCGCCGACCGGATCGCGGTCCTGAGCGACGGAAAGATTGCTGCGGAGGGGAGTGCGGAGGAGCTCAAGCGCCTCATTCCCGGCGGCCACATCCGCCTCCGCTTCACGGACCCGGCCGCCTATCAGTCCGCCGCCTCCGCCCTTCGGGAGACCACCCGAGACGACGACGCCCTCACCCTCCAGATCCCCTGCGACGGCAGTCAGCGCGAGTTGCGCTCTCTCCTGGACTGGCTGGACTCGGCCGGTATCGAGGCGGACGAGCTGACGGTGCACACCCCCGACCTGGACGACGTGTTCTTCGCCCTGACCACCACCCGGCCCAAGGAGACCACCCGATGAGCACCCTGTCCCTCGCCGTACGCGACTCGACCACCATGCTGCGCCGCAACCTCCTGCACGCGCGCCGCTACCCCTCCCTCACGCTGAACCTGCTACTGACCCCGATCATGTTGCTCCTGCTCTTTGTGTACGTCTTCGGTGACACGATGAGCGCCGGCATCGACGGCGGCGGTCCCGACCGCTCCGCGTACATCGCCTACCTGGTGCCGGGGCTTCTCCTGATGACCATCGGCAGCACGGTGGTGGGCACGGCGGTCTCGGTCTCCAACGACATGACGGAGGGGATCATCGCCCGCTTCCGCACCATGGCCATCCACCGCCCCTCCGTCCTGATCGGGCATGTGGTCGGCAGCGTGCTGCAGTCGGTCCTCAGCGTCATCGTCGTCGGCGCGGTCGCGGTGGCCATCGGCTTCCGCTCCACGGATGCCACAGCGCTGGAGTGGCTGGCGGCGTTCGGCCTGATCGCACTGGTCGCGCTGGCCTTCACCTGGATCGCGGTGGGTATGGGCATGGGCGCCCCGAACGCGGAGGCGGCCAGCAACAACGCCACGCCGCTGATCATCCTCCCGCTGATCTCCAGCGCTTTCGTCCCGCTGGAGGCGATGCCGGGCTGGTTCCAGCCGATCGCGGAGTACCAGCCCTTCACCCCCGCCATCGAAACCCTGCGCGGCCTCCTGCTGGGCACGGAGATCGGCAACAATGCCTGGCTGGCAATCGCCTGGACCGTCGGCCTCACCCTCCTCGGTTACCTCTGGTCCACCGCACAGTTCAATCGCGACCCCAAGTAACGGCAGCCCCTCTTACGTCACTGGCGAAGCGCCGGCCGGAAGGGGGGTTCTGCCATGCCTCAGTGCAACTGGTGCGAGAACGCGACCACGAACAACGAGGCACCCACACAGCTCAGCAGCACGATCGGCAACACCCACGCCGGTCTGCGCTCGCCACGCAGCGGCGCTGTCAGCCGCCGGTGCAGGGCGGTGAGGCCGTACAGCAGCCCGATCGACACGGCGGTGACCGGCAGACTCACCGCGAAGTGCGCGAGCCACGCCCCGGCCTTGCTGGGCCCGCCCCAGGAGTGGTCGTACGGGCCGCTGTCCACGAAGCCGTAGAACAGCCCACGCGCGGTGCCCATGGCGAGCACGCCCGCCACGATCAGCGCCAGGACGCCGAGCAGCACGGTGAGGAAGGCGTACGCCATGACCCGCACCCTCCCCGCCCCCGCCCCTGCCCCAGCTCCGGCCCGCAGCGTCCGCCGGGCCGGGGCGGCCTGTCCGCCGAGCGCCATGACGAGGGCGAACAGGCCGGCCGGGAAGAGGGTGAGGGCCTCTCCCATCCGCCGGCCGAACCCTGCCCCGCGGGACGGCATGGAGGAGGGTGCGGGCGCTGTGGCATTCCGGGAAGCGTTCATGGCAGCGAAACTATGGCGCGGCCCTCGTGCTGTACGAGCTACCACGGAGCCAATGCGCTCCGCTGGGGCCCCTACTGCGGTAGGGGGCGCCCCGCGAGGCCGTTCACGAACTCCCGCCACGCCCCCGCCCCGAAGTACGCCGTCCCCCGCGCGGGGTCCTTGCTGTCTCGGACCGCGCGTCCGCCGTCAGCGGTGCAGGCAACCTCCACGCACTCGCTGGCCTCACCGGCGCCTGAGTAGGACGACTTGCGGAAGCGGCTGACGGCGGTCCTGCTGTTCACTTGGGTTCCTCTTCTTCGGGAATGTCGGTGATGAGCCTCTGGATGAAGTCCCGGGTCTGTTCGCTGGTCAGCGCAGCTGAACGCAGAGCGTCGAAGGCGTGTGCGTAGGGAGTCGTCAGGTTGTCGTCCTCCAGCACGACGCTCTCCTGATGGGTGTCCTGGACGACTGCAGAAGGTGCCCATTCCCCGTCGAAGGACAGCATGGCGAAAGGAGGCGAACTCGCCGCTGCCGACCACTCGCTGAGCGGTAGCACTTGAAGGCTGACCAGCGGCTGCTGCTGGAGCCACAGCAAGTCGTGCAGTTGAGCCCGGTGAGTCTCCGCGCTGGGCATGGAAGAAGTCAGCGCTGGCTCCCAGATCACGGCCGCCAGACGGGCGCCGGAGGCGAGGAATTGCTTCCTCCGTTCCTGACGGATTGCGACGACGCGCTCGATGCCCGGCTCGCCCCCGAGCGCAGGGTTCGTTGCAAGCAGCGCCCTCGTGTACGCCTTCGTCTGCAACAGCCCCGGCACCAATGCGGTCTGCCACGTACGGATGAACGTGGCGTCGGATTCCAGCGCGAGGTAGTCGCCCAGCTTGTCCGGCACCGGTACCGGTTGGTTGACCCACCAGCCGCGCTTTGTGGCGCTTCGGGCAAGCCGCTCAAGCTGTGAGCGCGTCGTCTCGTCGTCCACCTCGTAGAGGTCCAGCAGGTAGCGGACTTCCGGGACGCGGGCGCAGTTCGCTCCGGACTCGATGCGGCTTATCTTTGCCGTCGAGCAGCCCAGCGCTTTGGCCGCGTGCTCCTGATCGAGCTTCGCGGCCAGTCGGTATCGCCGCAGCGCGGAGCCGAGCCGCCTGCCGCGCATCGTGGGCTTCCGGTCCGAGGGCATGGGTCCTCCCCTTCTTGCTTCCCCAAGTCTGCACATCAACTGGCTGAGTGGGACAGCAGTTTGAGGCGCAGACTCTCTGGCAAGTTTGCCATGTAGATGACTTGCCAAGCGCTCCGCTTAGCCGTAGCGTGATTTGCCTCACTCAGTGTGTCCGCAAAGACGCCAAGAGTGAGCGACTTCCATCTGCTCACCCGCCCCCGGGGAGGCCCCATGTCCGGGCGTACGAACATCGCAAGGTTCCGCATCAGCAAGGCGTCCGTGCCGAAGGCGCGGGAACATGTGCGGCTGGTACTCAGAGAGTGGAAGCTCGGACAGGTGAGCGACGACGCGGTGCTCATCACAAGTGAGTTGGCGACCAACGTCGTCACCCACGCCGCATGGGGAATCGGCGACTACTTCGAACTCCTACTCCGCCGCCGGGACGGCGTCCTCATGCTGGAGGTCTCCGACTCGTTCCAGTGGGAGATGCCGGAGCTGCGCAAGCCGGACCCGGAAGAGGTCTCGGGCCGCGGGTTACTCCTGGTCGACGCCCTCTCACAGGCGTGGGGCGTACGCCCTCGCACGGGGGTCGGCAAAACGGTGTGGGTGCACCTCGCGGCACCCGGCGACGCCCGAACGCGGCGGTCTCCAGGGTAATGTCCGGCGCCATGGGCGAGACTCACCCGCAAGTCTGGGCCGCGGACGCGATCCGGCGCATAGAGGAAGACGCCGGCCCGCGTGAAGCCCTCACCCCGCTGCGGCGCCTGGCCCCTTCTGAAGGCTTCAAATGCTTCGAGGGCGTCGACGTCTATCTCAAGGACGAATCCGCGCTGCCCACCGGCAGCCTGAAGTACCGCCTGGTACGTGCCATGTTCGGAGAGGCGCTCACCGGCGGGCGGATCAGGGAGGGCACGCCGGTGTTCGCGGCGACGGGCGGAGCGGTCGCCGCGGCAGGAGCCCGGTTCGCGGAGCTGCTGGGGCTGCCGTTCACCGCCGTCGTACCGGCGAAGACCCCGGCGCGTCTCCTGGAGCGGATCGAGGCCGCGGGTGGGCAGTGGCAGGTCGGGGAGCGGCCGCCCGCCGCGGTGCAGCAGGAGGCCCGCGAGCTGGCCGAGAGCTGTGGCGGCCACCTGCTCGACCACTTCGCCGACGCCGAACGGGCGGTGGCCGGCTGGGGGGAGGCGACGATCGCGGACGAGATCTTCCACCAGCTGCGGGGCGAGCCGCACCCGGTGCCGGAGTGGATCGTGACCGGGGCCGGAACCGGCGCCACCTCGGCGACGATCGGACGTCATCTGCGGTACCACGGCCGCTCCAGTCGGCTGGCCGTGGTGGACCCGGAGAACTCCGCGTACTTCCCCGCCTGGGCGAGCGGCTGCGACGACTACGCCACGGGGATGCCGTCCCGGATTCCCGGCATCGGCCGTCCGCGCACCGAGCCGGGTTTCCTGCCGTCGGTGATCGACCTGGTGATCCCGGTGCCGGACGCCGCCTCGATCGCGGCGATGCGCCGTCTGCACTCGGCGGGCATCGATGCCGGACCGGCAACCGGGACCGCCCTGTGGGGGGTGTGCCACCTGGTGGGCCGGATGCGCGAAGCCGGGAAGCGGGGCAGCGTCGTCCTCGTTCTCGGTGACGGTGCCGAGTCGTACCGGGACACGTACTGCAGCGCGGAGTGGGTACGCGCCCGGGGCCTCGACCCCGCACCCTACGAGGCCGACCTGGAACGCTTCGCCCGCACAGGCACCTGGTGACCAGTTTTTTTCATCACCCCCTGAGCCGGTGACGAAAAACAACAGAGGTCCGACCAGGGCGCCCTCACCCCACCGTGCGCGGCATCCGCAAGCCCACTGCCACCAGCGCCAGCAGTCCGCAGCCGTGCACCGCCAGTACCGCGCCCAGCGCTTCCCGCATGCCGAAGTGCGGTATCAGGGCGAGGAAGAGGGAGCCCAGGGTGGCGACGCCCAGGGCGAGCCCGGACTGCTGGGCCGTGGCGGCGAGGCCGCTGCCCGCACCGGCGCGGTCGGCGGGAACGCCGGAGAGCAGGATGCGGAAATAGGTGGGCAGTTGCAGCCCCTGCCCCACGCCGCACAGCGCCAGCCCCGGCGCCAGCGCGACCGGCGGCAGGCCGGGCCACTGCGCGCAGACGGCGATCAACAGCGCCCCCAGTCCCGCACCCTGCGCCACCGCGCTGAGCGTTAGCACCCGCCCCGCGTCGAGCCGTTCGGTCAGCTTGGGTGCCCGTACGGAGGCGGCGAACTGAGCCAGCCCCATCGGCACCAGGGTGAGGCCCGCTTTCAGCGCTCCGTAGCGCAGCCCCTGCTGCAGCAGCAGTGCGCTTTCGAACATGAAGCTGCTGAAGCCCAGAAAGATCGGCGCTCCGGCGAGCAGTCCGCGCTGTACGCCGCTCTCGCGCAGCAGCGAGGGCGGCAGCAGCGGGCTGCGGCCCGCCCGCTCCTCCCGGCGTTCGACGGCGAAGAAGGCGTACGCCAGCACGGCAGCGGCGACCAGCAGCGCGACCGCCCACCAGGGCCAGCCCGCCGCACGGCCCTCCGTCAACGGCAGCAGCAGCGCGCCCAGTCCGCACGCCAGCAGCACGGTTCCGGCAACGTCACCCTGCGCGGGCGCTTCCGAGCGGCTGTCGGGCACCGTACGGACGCCCAGCGCCAGTGCGACCAGCACCACCGGGACGTTGATCAGGAAGATCGCCCGCCAGCCGGTGCCCGCCAGGTCGGCGGCGACCAGTACGCCGCCCAGCACCTGCCCAGTGACGACGGATATCCCGCCGACCGAGCCGAACAGGCCGATGGCGCGGGCCCGTACCCGCCCCTCGCTCGTGGCGTGGATGGTGGCGAGCACCTGCGGGAACAGCATCGCGGAGGCCGCGCCCTGCGCCATCCGCGCGGCGATCAGCCACCACACTCCGGGCGCGAACCCGCAGGCGAGGGAGGTGAGGCCGAAGGCGGCGACGCCCCAGCTGAAGAGCCGCCGCCGTCCGAAGGTGTCGCCCAGCCGTCCGCCCAGCACGAGCAGCGAGGCGTAGGCGACGGCGTAACTGGCGACGACCATCTCCAGCGCGGCGGGGGAGGCGTGGAGGTCGGCTTCGATGCTGGGGAAGGCGACATTGACGACAAAGAAGTCGATCATGGGCAGCGCGGCGCCCAGCAGCAGCGTGAACAGCCCGAGGGGGCGGAGTGCGGCGGAGGTCCGGGGCGCCCTCCCCGCGCCCGCCGGGGGTGCGGCCTGCCCGCCGCCGGGCCCGGGCCGCGCGGTCGTGGTGGTGGCTTCGTGACTCATGACCACGAGCCTCGGACGATCGTCAACGTGGTACCAGACGGTCCTCATCCTGGTATGACGACTACCTGGAACCAGGACGCGCTCTGCCTCATCCTGGTGTCATGAGCGTCACCACCGGCCGCCGCGCAGCGAAGGCGTCCCCCTCCGCAGCGAAGGCTTCCGAAGGGGAGGCGTCCGCATCCGCAGAGGAGGCGTCCGCAGCGGAGGCGTCCGCACCCGCCGACAGCGTGCGCCGCGAGCTCCTCGCGGCGTTCCTGCGCAGCAGGCGTGAACGGATCAAGCCCGAGCAGGTGGGCCTGCCGCGCGGCCCGCGCCGCCGTACGCCGGGGCTGCGCCGCGAGGAGGTGGCGCACCTCTCGTCAGTCGGTGTGACCTGGTACACGTGGCTGGAGCAGGCCCGGGACATCCAGGTCTCGGCGCAGGTGCTGGACTCCCTCTCGCGGGCGCTGATGCTGGACACCAGCGAGCGCGCCCATCTGTTCGCGCTCGCGGGCACGGCCGACCCGACGCCCGCGGCCGAGACGACGGTGCTGCCGCCCGGCATCCGCAAGGTGCTCACCCAGCTCGAACCGTTCCCGGCCTGTGTGCAGAACGCGCGCTACGACATCCTGGCCTACAACCGCGTCTACGGTCGGCTGCTCGGCGACCTGGACGCGCATCCACCCGAGGACCGCAATTGCATGTGGCTGGCCTTCACCGACCCCGACTGGGCTGCCGCCATGCCGGACCGGCAGGAGACGATCCGGCTGATGGCGGCCCGCTTCCGCTCCCGGATGGCCGAGCACCTGGCCGAGCCCGCCTGGAAGGCGCTGCTCAACCGGATGGAGCGGTCCTCGCCGGAGTTCCGCGAGCTGTGGGAGCGGCACGAGGTGGCGCGCGCTGTCGACCAGACCAAGCGCTTCCGCAACGCGCACGTCGGCATGCTGTCCTTCACGTACCACGGGCTGTGGCTCGGCCCGGCCGAGGGCGCGCGCCTGGGCACGTACGTACCGCAGGACGAGGAGACCCAGGCGGGGGTCGAGCGCCTGCTGGAGGTGATCGAGGAGGGCGAGGCCGTCAGCTGAGCCCACGGCGGCGGGGCACGGACCCGGATGGGGGACAATGGGGAGCTGTCCCGCAGACCGACCGAGCCCGAGGAACCGCCGCCGTATGAGCCAGCCGACTCAGCCGCTGCACATCGGAGAGCACACCGTCCAGCCGCCCGTGGTGCTGGCGCCGATGGCTGGGATCACCAACGCTCCGTTCCGGACGCTGTGCCGGGAGTTCTCCGGCGGCCGTGGGCTGTTCGTCAGCGAGATGATCACCACCCGGGCGCTGGTGGAACGCAACGAGAAGACGATGCAGCTCGTGCACTTCGACGCGAGCGAGAAGCCGCGCTCCATCCAGCTCTACGGCGTCGACCCGGTGACCGTCGGCAAGGCGGTGCGGATGATCGCCGACGAGGACCTGGCCGACCACATCGACCTCAACTTCGGCTGCCCCGTCCCCAAGGTCACCCGCAAGGGCGGCGGCTCGGCGCTGCCCTACAAGCGGCCGCTGCTGCGCGCCATCCTGCACGAGGCCGTCAGCAACGCGGACGGGCGCCCGGTGACGATGAAGATGCGCAAGGGCATCGACGACGAGCACCTGACCTACCTGGACGCCGGCCGTATCGCCGTCGAAGAGGGCATCACCGCCATCGCGCTGCACGGCCGCACGGCGGCCCAGCACTACGGTGGGACCGCCGACTGGGACGCCATCGCACGCCTCAAGGAGGCCGTCCCGGAAATCCCCGTACTGGGCAACGGCGACATCTGGTCGGCCGACGACGCGGTACGCATGATGCGTCGGACCGGCTGCGACGGTGTCGTGGTCGGCCGCGGCTGCCTGGGCCGGCCCTGGCTGTTCGCCGATCTGGTGGCCGCGCTGGCAGGGGACGGCACGCAGGCGTACGCGCGGCCCACGCTGGCCGAGGTCGCCGACGTCATGGTGCGGCACGCGCGGCTGCTGGGGGAGTGGCTGGGGGACGAGGGGCGCGGCGTCATCGACTTCCGCAAGCATGTCGCCTGGTACACCAAGGGCTTCTCGGTCGGCTCCGAGATGCGCAAGCGGCTGGCCGTCGCCGGTTCGCTGGCGGAGCTGCGCGCGCTCCTCGACGAGCTGGATCTGTCCCAGGAGTGGCCGGAAGGCGCGGATGGTCCGCGCGGCCGGACCCACTCCCGCAACAAGGTCGTGCTGCCCGACGGCTGGCTGAACGACCCGTACGAGTGCGGCACGGGCGTCGACGCGGACGCCGAACTGGACACCTCCGGCGGTTGAGCCGCCCCCTCCGGTGAGGGGCTGCCCCTTCCTGCCCGTCGCGGTCTGCGGGTTGGATGTGGCTTGTCGCGCAGTTCCCCGCGCCCCTGACGGGGCGCGTCTCCCGCTGTGCTTGGGAGGTCTGCGCCAGAGGCGCAGGGCTGGCAAGCGCAGCGCCCCATGCGGGGTGCCAGGCTCAGAACCCCTCCAGCCGTGCGGCGTACCGGTCCAACTGCCGCTCCGCGAAACTGTCCGCCTCCCAGTTCCCCGGGAGGACCTCGTCCGGGGCCGCCCAAATGTATGACCAGACCGTCCCCGGAGATCCCCCGGTGCCGCTCTCCACCATCAGCGGCACCAGCTCGTACTCGTCATCCTCGAAGTCGTCCAGCACCCGCCATTCACGGGCGCTCAGCCCACTCAGCAACAGCCCGGACGCGGTCTGCCCCGGCGCCGGGACGAGCCCGGGATAGGGCCGGCGCGTGAGCGCCGCCGCGCGCCAGCCGGCGGCGCCGGCCGGAGCCGTGGAGGGCACCCGGCCGAGCAGAGCGGCGAGGATGCGGCCGAAGCGAAGAGTGCCGTAGACGAAGAGGGCGTCGGCCGTGGGATCGACGGCGGAGAGACGGATCGTCGGCTCGGTCATCCAGGCAATCTACTGCGGCCCGCCACCCCTGTTTCCGCCGCCCAGCGCTCGTCCGCATTGTGAGACGTTCACCCGTTCAGCGCAGTGATTCGCGCCACCTTGATCAGGGGTGCGCTCAAATGAGCGCTCAAATGTGAGCTGTAGATCTCCAAGGAGCGGGTCGGGGTTTTACCGAGCCTTGGTTTCCGAATCGAAGAATTCACTACCCTCAGTGAGGGAAGCCCGCAGTCCAGATGGCGTACCGTCACCATCCGTTCGAGTCTTGAATGGTATGCCCAATCACCCCGAACGGCCCCGCACTTTCGATCTCTCGGCAGACGGGTGGTTACAGCCGTGTGACGTGCCGTTGGACGTACTCGCAAGCCTTTGATCTGGGTACGCTCCCCGCCGTCAGGGCAGCCGACCACGAGGAGCCGAGTCCGGTGCCGGTTCACACGAAGAACACAGAGTCCGCGGACGCAGAGTCCGCAGTAGGCGCGTCGCAGCAGCAGCCCCAGCAGCAGGCGCAGCAGCGGAAGTTCGTCTATGACTTCAGTGAGGGCAACAAGGACCTCAAGGACCTCCTCGGCGGGAAGGGAGCCAACCTCGCCGAGATGACCAACCTCGGTCTGCCCGTCCCCCCGGGCTTCACCATCACCACCGAAGCCTGCAAGGCGTACCTGGAGTCCGGCGAGGCCCCCGCCGCGCTCCGGGACCAGGTGAGCGAGCACCTGGCCGCGCTGGAGCAGCGCATGGGCAAGAAGCTCGGCCAGGCCGACGACCCGCTGCTGGTCTCCGTACGCTCCGGCGCCAAGTTCTCGATGCCCGGAATGATGGACACCGTCCTCAACATCGGGCTCTCCGACGAGTCCGTGCACGGGCTCGCGGCCCAGTCCGGCGACGAGCGCTTCGCCTGGGACTCCTACCGCCGCCTCATCCAGATGTTCGGCGACACCGTGCTCGGCATCGACGGCGAGCGGTTCGCCGAGACGCTGGACGCGACCAAGAGCGCGCGCGGCGCCGTCACCGACGTGGACCTGACCGCCGACGACCTCAAGGAACTGGTCGGCAAGTTCAAGGCCATCGTCTCCGAGGAGACCGGCCGCGACTTCCCGCAGGACCCGCGCGAGCAGATGGACCTGGCCGTGCGCGCGGTCTTCGACTCGTGGAACGGCAACCGCGCCCGCCTCTACCGGCGCCAGGAGCGCATCCCGCACGACCTGGGCACCGCCGTGAACATCTGCTCGATGGTCTTCGGCAACCTCGGCCCCGACTCGGGCACCGGCGTCGCCTTCACCCGCGACCCGGCCAGCGGCCAGCAGGGCGTCTACGGCGACTACCTGCAGAACGCCCAGGGCGAGGACGTCGTCGCCGGTATCCGCAACACCGTGCCGCTCGCCGACCTCGAACAGCTGGACAAGGCGTCGTACGACCAGCTGATGCAGATCATGGAGACCCTGGAGAACCACTACCGGGATCTGTGCGACATCGAGTTCACCATCGAGCGCGGCAAGCTGTGGATGCTCCAGACCCGCGTCGGCAAGCGCACGGCGGCCGCCGCCTTCCGGATCGCCACCCAGCTCGTCGACCAGGGCCTGATCGACGAGGCCGAGGCGCTGCAGCGGGTCAACGGCACCCAGCTCGCCCAGCTGATGTTCCCCCGCTTCGACTCCAACGGCGGCCTCAAGGACGCCGACCAGATCGGCTGGGGCATCGCCGCCTCGCCGGGCGCCGCCGTCGGCAAGGCCGTCTTCGACTCCTACACCGCCATCAAGTGGTCCCGCTCAGGCGAGAAGGTCATCCTCATCCGCCGCGAGACCAACCCCGACGACCTGGACGGCATGCTCGCCGCCGAGGGCATCCTCACCTCGCGCGGCGGCAAGACCTCCCACGCGGCCGTCGTGGCGCGCGGCATGGGCAAGACCTGTGTGTGCGGCGCCGAGGAGCTGGAGGTCGACACCAAACGGCGCTGCCTCAAGACCCAGGACGGACGGGTCGTCGAGGAGGGCGACGTCGTCTCCATCGACGGCTCCACCGGCAAGGTCTACGCAGGCGAGGTGCCGGTCGTGCCCTCCCCGGTGGTCGAATACTTCGAGGGCCGGATGCACGCGGGCGCCGACGACGCCGACGAGCTGGTCAAGGCCGTCCACCGGATCATGGCCTACGCCGACCGGGTACGCAGGCTGCGCGTACGCGCCAACGCCGACAACGCCGAGGACGCCGCGCGCGCCCGCAGGTTCGGTGCCCAGGGCATCGGCCTGTGCCGCACCGAGCACATGTTCCTCGGAGAGCGGCGCGAGCTGGTCGAGCGGCTGATCCTCGCCGACACCGAGGACGAGCGCGAGCAGGCGCTGGGCGCGCTGCTGCCGCTGCAGAAGGGCGACTTCATCGAGCTGTTCGAGTCGATGGACGGACTCCCGGTGACGGTGCGGCTGCTGGACCCACCGCTGCACGAGTTCCTGCCCGACATCACCGAGCTGTCGGTACGGGTCGCGCTGGCCGAGTCCCGCAAGGATGCCAACGAGAACGACCTGCGGCTCCTCCAGGCCGTGCACCGGCTGCACGAGCAGAACCCCATGCTGGGCCTGCGCGGCGTCCGGCTCGGACTCGTCATCCCCGGCCTGTTCACCATGCAGATCCGCGCCATCGCCGAGGCGTCCGCCGAGCGCAAGGCCGCCGGCGGCGACCCGCGTGCCGAGATCATGATTCCGCTGGTGGGCACCGTGCAGGAGCTCGAGCTCGTCCGCGAGGAGGCCGAGCAGGTCATCGCCGAGATCGAGCGGGAGCACAACGTCGAGCTCGGGCTCAGCCTCGGCACCATGATCGAGCTGCCCCGCGCGGCGCTCACCGCCGGACAGATCGCCGAGTGCGCCGACTTCTTCTCCTTCGGCACCAACGACCTCACGCAGACCGTGTGGGCCTTCAGCCGCGACGACGTGGAGGCCAGCTTCTTCACGGCCTACCTGGAGAAGGGCATCTTCGGCGTCTCCCCGTTCGAGACCATCGACAAGGACGGTGTCGGCTCACTGGTGCGCAGCGCCGCGGAGGCGGGCCGGGCGACCCGGCCCGACCTCAAGCTCGGTGTCTGCGGCGAGCACGGCGGTGACCCGGAGTCGGTGCACTTCTTCCACGAGGTGGGTCTCGACTACGTGTCCTGCTCCCCGTTCCGCATCCCGGTGGCCCGCCTGGAGGCGGGCCGCGCGGCGGCGCAGCAGCGCGTTTCCGAGTAAGCCATTTCAACCGCCGGGCTCCCCTTCCGCACCTACCCTCACCGCGGAACGGCCCGGACCAGGAGGCGGCACCCGTGCGGGGGTGCCGCCTCCATTGTTTCGGACGGACCGATGCCGGGGTACGCCCTCGCGTCAGTGCACCTCGTCCAGGCCCAGCTGTTCGACCAGGCGCCGCTTGGGCTGGGCGCCCACGACGGACCGGTCGGGCTCCCCACCACGGAACAGAACAAGCGTCGGCATCGACAGAACGCTGTACGCGGCCTGCGTCTCAGGGTTCCGGTCCACATCGAGGGAGACGACCTTCAGCGTGTCCGCACGCTCCTCGGCGATCTGCGCCAGCACAGGCGCCACCATCCGGCACGGCGGACACCAGTCGGCGGTGAAGTCGACCAGCACGGGGATGTCGGAGCGCAGCACCTCCTCGGCGAACGTCGCGTCTGTGACTTCCCGCAGGTGTGCGGTTGTTGCGCTCATGAGCCTTCGTCTCCCTGGTGTCCCTGTGGCGTGTCCGGCGACGGGCCGGGGAGGCTCAGCTCGCACCGCGGTTCGGGGCCGTGCGGCAAGCCCGCGGCAGCCTCGACCTCGGCGCGGGCCAGCCGCGCCGCGACCTCGTCCCGTACGGAGCGCAGATCGGCCATGCACGCGTCCAGCTCGGCGAGCTTGCGGCGGTAGACCTCCAGCGAGTCGGGGCAGGAGTCGCCCGCCGGGTGCCCGGCGCGCAGGCACTCCACGAACGGCCGGGTCTCCTCCAGCTCGAAGCCGTTCTCGCGCAGGGTCCTGATCTGCCGCAGCACTCGCAGGTCGTCCTCGTCGAACGTGCGGTACCCGTGCGCGTCCCGCGACACGGTCAGCAGACCCCGCGACTCGTAATAGCGCAGGGTGCGCGTGGTCGTACCGGCGCGCTTTGCCAGCTCCCCGATGCGCATACGGTCCTCCTTTCCGCGTGCTCCGCCGCCTTGGTCCGCCGTGTCCGCCGTGCTCTCGTACGGTGCTCGGCACGCTATGGGTTGACGCGGACGTCAACGCAACAGACCTCAACGCAGCAGTGGAGGAGAAGCATCCCTATGAGGGCACCGCGTAGGTGACCCCGGTCAGCTGCTCAGAGGCCGCCCACAGCCGTTCGGCGGCCACATCGCTGAGCGTCCACGGCGCCCGCCAGGACGGCACAGGCGCGCCCCGCCAGCCCAGCACACGCGGCCCCGTGAAGGAGTCCGGTGCCACCCTGGGCGCCGTCGCGGCGTAGAGGATCGGCAACGCGCCCGCGTCCGCGGACTGGGCGACGAGCCGGTTGCCCAGCGCCATCACGCGTTCCACGGCCCTGCGGCCCTCCAGCCGCGCCCCCGCTGTCTGGAGGTTTGTCGCGGCGTAGCCGGGATGCGCGGCCGCCGCGATCAGCGGGGTGTCGGCCAGGAGGCGGGCCAACTCGTGGGTGAAGAGCAGATTGGCGGTCTTGGAACGGGCATAGGCGACCCAGCGCCGGTAGGAGTGCTCACTGTTGAGGTCCGCGATGTCGACGTTGGCCAGCACATGGGCGAAGCTGGAGACAGTGACGACGCGTGGGGCGCGGGCGGCCATCAACCGGTCCAGCAGCAGCCCGGTGAGGGCGAAGTGCCCCAGATGGTTGATGCCGAACTGGCGCTCGAAATCGTCTGCCGTCCTGCCGTACGGCAGGGCCATCACGCCCGCGTTGTTGATCAGCAGGTCCACCCGGTCGTCCGGCAGCTCTTTGGCGAAGGCCCGCACCGACGCCAGATCGCCCAGGTCGAGCCTGCGCAGCTCGGTGCGCGGCCCCGCTTCCGGCAGCTCCTCGACGAGCGCGTCCCGCGCGCGGCTGCCGCGCTCCTCGTCCCGGCAGGCCAGTACGACACGGGCGCCGCGGCGTGCCAGCTCCCGGGCCGTGACGAGACCGAGCCCGCTGTTCGCGCCGGTCACGACCGCCGTACGGCCGCTCTGGTCCGGGATGTTCCGCGCTGTCCAGCCCATCGCTCGCCCTGCTCCTCGCCTTGACGGCCCCCTCGTCCGAGGAGGCTAGCGGTACGCCTCCGGACGGTCGAGGCCGGACGCACCGCGACCGGGAAGCCGCCACCCGGGGGGCTCTAGGCTGCACCCATGAACGCGAACCCTCCCTCCGCTGCACCTGGCTCCACACGGCCGCGGGTGCTGCTGCTGCACGGTCCCAACCTCAACCTGCTCGGCGAGCGCGACCAGGCCACCTACGGCCGTACTACCCTGCGGGACGTCGAGGAGCGCACCACGGCGCTCGGCCTGGAGCTGGGCGCCGAGGTCCGCTGCGCCCAGAGCAACAGCGAGGGAGCGCTCATCGACCTGATCCACGCCACCCGCGGCGGCGACAACGGCATCGTCTTCAACCCCGGCGCCTACGCGCACTACAGCTACGCGCTGCGGGACGCACTGGAGGCCGTCGCCGGGCTCGGCATTCCGTGCGTGGAGGTGCACATCTCCAATGTGCACGCCCGTGAGCCCTTCCGGCACACCTCGGTGACCGCTCCCGTGTGCCAGGGGATGGTCTCCGGACACGGCGTCTTCGGCTACGAGCTGGCGCTGCGTTCGGTACTGCACCGCATCGCGGAGTGGAGCGCCGCGCAAGAGAACGCCTGACCGGCCGACCGGCCCAGCGGTCGGCCGCAGACCGGCGGGCGGGTCAGTCCGTGCCCGTGACGGCCGTCAGGATGAACACGGAGTCCTCCAGCGCGAGCACTCCGTGCCGCAGATGCGGGACCCGCTGGATCTGCCCCGCACCGACGTCCTGGTCGGCGGTGCCCTCGGTGAGCCGGATGGAGCCCTGGAGGACATGGACGCTCGCCGCGGGAGGCGTGTTGTGCTCTTCCAGGGACGCACCCTCCGTCAGTGCGATGACGGACTGCCGCAGCGGTCCGTCGTGCAGGAAGAGATACGCGCTGCGGCCGTGCGGGTCTTTCCTTGCCAGCGCCAGATGCTCGGCTGCCAGGGCGGTCACATCATCCATGCGTCCATCGTGCCCCGCATGCCACACGATGCAACCGGGCGACCCGCGGTACGCCCGCGGATTCCCTCCGCGGGTTCCGTCGCCCGGCCGGTCCGACGGTCAGTCCCGCCAGACGCCCTCGGCTGCCGCCTCCCGGGCGAAGTCGGCGAAATCCCGGCCCTGCCGGCCCAGCACCTCGCGCACGCCGTCGGAGACCACCGCGTTGCGTCCGTCCATGAGCTGCGCGAACAGCTCGCTCAAGAAGGCCACCAGCTCCGGTTCGAAGCCCTGCCCGGCCAGCCACTCGGCGTACTCCCCGGGCGGGAGCGGCACATAGCGCACCGTCGGCCCGCCGGCCGCCGCCAGCTCGGCAACGGCCTCACCGAAGCTGAGCAGCCGCGGCCCTGTCAGATCGTGGACGCGCCCGTGGTGTCCGTCCCCGGTCAGCGCCTCCACGGCCACCTCGGCGATGTCGTCGGCGTCGATGAACGGCTCTCGCACGTCGCCCGCCGGGAAGGGGAGTTCGCCTGCCATGACGTACGGCCGGAAGACACCCTCGGTGAAGTTCTGGAAGAACCAGCCGGCGCGCAGGATCGTCCACTCCGTGCCCGCTTCCCTGACCGCCTCTTCGGTTTCCAGCGCCAGGTCCTCACCGCGTGCCGAGAGCAGCACCAGGCGCCGCACCCCGGCCTTCACGGCGCGCTCCGCGAAAGCGCGCACCATCCGCGCGGTCCCCGGGGCACCCACATCGGGCTGGCAGACGAGGAAGACGGCGCCCACTCCCTCCAGCGCCGGGTCCCAGGTGTCGGGGGACTCCCAGTCGAACGGCGGCCTGCCGGAGCGGGAGCCCACCCGCACCGGGTGGCCGCGCTCGCGCAGCCGGTCCACCACCCTGCTGCCGTTCTTGCCGGTGCCGCACAGGACGAGGACCGGAGCCGTCGCACTCTGCTGCTCTGCTGCCTCCACTGTCGCGTGCTGCGTCGCGTGCTGCGTCATGTGCTGTGTCATGGTCCAAGCCAACGCCGTCCGGCCGCGATCGGACATCGCTCAGCGGCTCGGTTCCATGTCCGCGCGTCTAAGCTGCTGTTGTGACGGCGCTCGTGACGGCAAACGGGGACAGCGCGCGACAGGCGCAGCAGATCGACGGACTCACCGAGGCGCTCACCGACGTGCTGAGCGGGGCGCGGGCGCGTGGCGGACTCTTCCACCGGGCGGTGCTGGCGCCGCCGTGGGGCGTGCGGGTCCAGGACGGGACCCCGCTGTCCGTGGCGTCCATGCTGCGCGGCGAAGGCTGGGTGCGGCACTCCGAGGCGCCGGAGCCGGTCCGGATCGCGCCGGGCGATGTGGTGGTGCTGCGCGGGCCGGCGCCATACGTTCTCGCCGACGGCCCGGCGACCGAACCAGGACTGCTGATCCAGCCGGGTGACTGCTGCACCACCCCGGACGGGACCGACATGTGCGAGGAGCTCGCACTGGGGGTGCGCACCTGGGGCCGCAGCCTGGACGATCCCGTCGCGCTGCTGAGCGGCAACTATCAGCTGCACGGGGACCTCAGCGCACGGCTGCTGGACGCGCTGCCGCACGTACTGGTGCTGCGGAAGGACGAATGGGAGGCCGAGCTGATCGAGCTGGTGGCCGCCCAGGTCGTCAAGGACACCCCGGGCCAGCAGATGGTGCTCGACCGGCTGCTGGACCTGTTGCTGGTCTCCGTGCTGCGCGCCTGGTTCGCGCGCCCCGAGGCGCGGGCTCCCGCCTGGTACCGCGCGCAGAGCGACCCGGTGGTCGGAGTGGCGCTGCGGTTGCTGCACGAGCAGCCCGGACACGCCTGGACGGTCGCGGCGCTCGCCGCCAAGGCAGGCGTGTCCCGGGCCGGCCTCGCCCGCCGCTTCACCGAACTGGTCGGCGAACCGCCCATGACCTATCTCGCGCACTGGCGCATCGACCTGGCGGCACGGCTGCTGCGCGAACCGGACGCGACAGTCGGGGCCGTCGCCCGCCGGGTCGGCTACGCGGACGGCTTCGCGCTGAGCACCGCCTTCAAACGGCTGCGCGGGGTCAGCCCGACGGCGTATCTGGCGGGGCTCACTCCGCGGCGCTGAACCCTTCGGCTCCCGCTGAACCCTCCGGCTCCGTCGGCGCTGAGCCTCCCCGGCTGCCGTCGGCGCTGTCAGTGGCCGGGTGCATCCTGAGGACATGTACGAGGAACGGGCGTCGCGGTTGCGCGGCGCCGTGGTGTGGACCCGCGCCCCCGTGCCCCCGGGGACGACGGGGCGGGTGCTGCCAGACGGCTGCATGGACCTGCTGCTGTGGAACGGCGAACTGGTCGTCGCCGGTCCCGACACCCGCGCGTATCTGACCACCGAACGCCGGGGCCTTCCGGTCTTCGGCCTCCGGCTGCCGCCGGGGACGGGCCCACGCGTCTTCGGCGTACCCGCCTGGGAGCTGCGCGACCAGCGGGTACCGCTCGCCGATCTGTGGCCCGACCGGCAGGTGCGCGAGCTGCGTGAACGGGTCGCGCAGGCCCACGACCCGCTGGCGGCGCTGGAGGGCGTCGCGGGCCGACGGCTGGCCGCCGAGCGGCGCGCGGCCGCCGACCCGCGCGACGCGGACCGGGTGGACGCCGTCGTGGCGGCGCTGCGGGACGGTGCCGGGGTCGCCGAGGTCGCCCGCCGGGTGGGGCTGAGCGAACGTCAGCTCCATCGCCGCTGCCGGGACGCCTTCGGCTACGGCGCCAAGACGCTGGCCCGGGTACTGCGGATGCAGCGGGCGCTGGAGCTCGCCGCGTCGGGCGGACCGCTCGCCGAGACGGCGCTGCGAGCCGGATACGCCGACCAGGCCCACCTGGCCCGCGAGACGCGTGCGCTGGCGGGCGTACCGATGAGCGAGCTGGTCCGCCGCTGAGGGCGTGCGGCAGGCCCTAACCCAGCGGCGCGAACAGATCGACCCCGTTCCCGTCCGGGTCGAGCACCGTCGCGTAGCGCTGGCCCCAATCGGCGTTCCACGGCGCATGGTGGCTCTCGTACCCGGCGTCGGTCAGCTCGCCGTGCGCCTTGTCGACCTCGGCGGGCGAGTCGCACAGGAAGGCCAGCCCGATCCGGCCCGCACCCCGCGGCGGCGCCGTCCAGTCGGGATCGAACGAGCGGACGGTCTCCTCGGTGTCCCAGGCGATCCGTACGCCGCCCGGGCCGGTGAACTCCACATGCGGCAGGGCGTCGGCGTCAGCGGGGATGTCGAGTCCGAGCCGCCGGTAGAAGGCGAGCGAGGCGCTCATGTCGGAGGTGACGATGCCGATGAGGTCGAAACGAGGTGTCATACCCGTACGCTATGGCGTCGTGCCCCGCCGGTCTTGAACGTTTCGGCCCTCGCTCCCTGCCTTCGCCTCCCTGCCTTCGGCGCCCCCCTTACCCTGGTGCGATGGCCGAGATCCTCACCGTGTTGACGACGACCAGCTCCCAGGAAGAGGCCAAGACGCTGGCCGCGGAGGCGATCGCCCGGCGGCTGGCCGCGTGTGCGCAGCTCAACGGCCCTGTCACCTCCCTGTATCGGTGGGAGGGCGCCGTACAGGACGACCCCGAGTGGCAGCTGCTGTTCAAGACGAGCGCCGCCCGCTACGACGCGCTTGAGGCGTACCTGCGCGAGGCCCACCCGTACGACGTGCCGGAGATCATCGCCACCCCGGTGGTGCGCGGCAGCGCGGACTATCTGCGGTGGGTGGAGGAGGAGACGCGGCCCTCTCAGCAGTCCTGAGGCGCGGCCTTGCGGTTACGGTCGGCGTATGCACGCCAGCCACGGCACACCCGCCCACGGCGGCACGTCCGCCCAGGACACCTCCGCGCACGGCGGCGCGCCCCCGGTGGAGGGCGGCGGCCCGCCGGCGCCCCGCTACACGCCTGCCGACCTCGAACGCTGGGTGCCGGAGCCGGACAAGCGTCCGGGGCGTACCGCCTTCCAGCGCGACCGTGCCCGCGTGCTGCACTCGGCCGCGCTGCGCCGGCTGGCCGGCAAGACCCAGATGGTCGCGCCCGGCAGCGTCAGCCCGGCGTGGGACGCCACGCCCCGGACCCGGCTGACGCACTCGCTGGAGTGCGCCCAGGTGGGCCGGGAACTGGGTGCCGCGCTCGGATGTGACCCCGACCTGGTCGAGACGGCGTGCCTCGCCCACGATCTGGGGCACCCGCCGTTCGGCCACAACGGCGAGGCCGTGCTGGCCGAGATCGCCGCACCGGCGGGCGGCTTCGAGGGGAACGCGCAGTCGCTGCGGCTGCTGACCCGGCTGGAGCCCAAACGGTTCTCCGAGGAGCCGGACGGACAGGTGCACGTCGGTCTCAATCTGACGCGCGCCGCGCTGGACGCCGCCACCAAGTACCCGTGGCGGCGCGGTGAGCACCCCGTCGATCCGGGTTCGCCGAAGTTCGGCGTCTACGCGGAGGACCTGCCGGTCTTCGAATGGCTGCGCGCGGGCGCGCCCGCGGGCCGCACCTGCTTCGAGGCGCAGGTCATGGACTGGTCGGACGATGTGGCCTACTCGGTGCACGATCTGGAGGACGGCATCAGGGCCGGGCATCTGGACCCGCGCATGCTGCTGTCCGGGCCCGAGCGGAGCGAGGTCTTCGCCGTCGCCGCAGAGCGCTACGCGGCCGGTGCCTCGGACGGCGAGCTGGCGGCCGCGCTCGACCGGCTGGCGGCACAGGAGTGGTGGCCGCGCGGCTACGACGGCACGGCGCCCGACCAGGCCCGGCTGAAGGACGCCACCAGCCAGCTCATCGGCCGGTTCTGTCTCGCCGCCGAGGCCGCGACCCGCGCTGCCTACGGTTCGGGCCCGCTGACCAGGTACGCCGCCCAGCTGATCGTCCCGGAGACGTCCCGGCTGGAGTGCGCGGTGCTCAAGGCGGTGGCCGACCGCTATGTGATGCAGCGGCCGGATCTGGAGCGGCTCCGCAGCGAGCAGCGGATCGTCGTGGGGGAGCTGGCCGAGTCGCTGCTGGAGCGTGCCCCCGAGGGTCTGGACCCGCAGTATGCGGAGCTGTACGCGGAGGCGGCCGGCGCGCCGGACCCCGAGCGGGCCCGGCTGCGGGTGGTCGTCGACCAGATCTCCACGCTCACCGACGCGGCGGCCCGGTCACTGCACGGGGCGCTGACGGCACGAGGGCGCCGCTGATGGACCGCGAGGACGGCGCGAGGGCCGTCAGCCCCACTGGGCAGTGCCCTCGGTCCACACCGCGCCTCGGAACTTGTCGCGGTGCTCATACGTCCCATCCATGCCCCCTGCCTCTTCCCGCGCCTGCCCCGATGCGGGACGCTCACGTGTGGACGACGGGGGACAGCACGGCCCGCAGGGGGCAGCGTCTTCTAGGAGGAGGCTTCAAGTGGTCGACGCACACCGTACGTTCGTCATCGTCGGCGGGGGACTGGCGGGGGCGAAAGCCGCCGAGACCCTGCGCGCGGAGGGGTTCACCGGCCGCGTGATCCTGATCGGCGACGAGCGCGACCATCCCTACGAGCGCCCCCCGCTCTCCAAGGGCTATCTCACCGGTTCGGATGAACGTGACAGCGTCTTCGTGCACGAGCCGGCCTGGTACGCGGGCGCCGACATCGAACTCCATCTGGGACAGCCGGCCGTGCAGCTGGACCGGGCGGGCAAGTCGGTGCGGCTGGGCGACGGCACCCGCGTGCACTACGACAAGCTGCTGCTGGCCACCGGCGCCGAGCCGCGCCGGCTGGACATCCCCGGCACCGACCTGGCGGGCGTGCACCACCTGCGCAGACTGGCGCACGCCGACCGGCTGCGCGGGGTGCTGAGCGCGCTGGGCCAGGAGAACGGCCATCTGGTGATCGCCGGGGCCGGCTGGATCGGTCTGGAGGTGGCCGCTGCCGCGCGGACGTACGGGGCCGAGGTCACCGTCATCGAGCCCGAGCCCACGCCGCTGCACACCGTGCTCGGCCCCGAGCTGGGCTCCCTCTTCGCCGACCTGCACCGCGAGCACGGCGTCCGCTTCCACTTCGGTGCCCGGCTGACCGAGATCACCGGCACCGACGGCATGGTGCAGAGTGTCCGTACCGACGACGGTGACGAGCACCCCGCGCACGATGTGCTGGCCGCCATCGGCGCTGCCCCGCGCACCGCGCTGGCCGAGGCGGCCGGTCTGGAGCTGGCCACCGGGCCTGGCGGCGGTATCGCGGTGGACGCCTCGCTGCGCACCAGCGACCCGGACATCTACGCCACCGGTGACGCGGCCGCCGTCGCGCACCCGCTGCTCGGCGAGCGGCTGCGGGTCGAGCACTGGGCGAACGCCCTCAACGGCGGCCCGGCGGCCGCCCGCGCCATGCTGGACAAGGACGTGACCTACGACCGGGTGCCGTACTTCTTCTCCGACCAGTACGACCTGGGCATGGAGTACTCCGGCTACGCCCCGCCCGGCTCCTACGACCAGGTGGTGTGCCGGGGCGATGTGGGCAAGCGCGAGTTCATCGCCTTCTGGCTGCGCGACAACCGGGTGCTGGCCGGGCTGAACGCCAATGTGTGGGATGTGACCGGACCCATCCAGGACCTGATCCGCTCCGGCGCCCGGGTGGACCCGCACGCGCTGGCCGACCCGGGTGTGCCCCTGGAGTCGTTGGACGGCACCAATGGCTGACCACTGATCGCCGGGGCGGCGGATTCGCGTGATGCCAGGGCGGCGGACGGGGAATACGTTCCGGGTAGGAGCGATGCCCCGTACCGCCGCCCTGGCATGCGGCGAGCTGAGGACGAGTGAGCGATGGCGAAGCAGACGGTGGCCGAGCAGTTCGTCGACACCCTGGTGCGCTGCGGAGTGGAGCGTCTCTACGGCGTGGTGGGGGACAGCCTCAACCCGATCGTCGACGCGGTCCGGCGCACCCCGGCCATCGACTGGGTCCAGGTACGCCACGAGGAGGCGGCCGCCTTCGCCGCGGGCGCCGAGGCGCAGCTCACCGGGAAGCTCGCCGCCTGCGCCGGCTCCTGCGGCCCCGGAAACCTCCACCTGATCAACGGGCTCTTCGACGCGCACCGCTCGATGGCGCCGGTCCTCGCGCTGGCCTCGCACATCCCCAGCAGCGAGATCGGCACCAGCTTCTTCCAGGAGACACACCCCGAGCGGCTCTTCGTCGAGTGCAGCCACTACAGCGAGCTGATCTCCAGCGTGCGGCAGATGCCCCGGGTGCTCCAGACGGCCGTCCAGCACGCCGTCGGCCGGCAGGGCGTGAGCGTCGTCGCGCTCCCTGGCGACCTGGCCTCCGAGCCGGCGCCCGAGAGCCCGGTGGAGCACGCGCTGGTCACCTCGCGCCCCACCGTGCGCCCCGGGGACGCGGAGGTCGACGCGCTGGTACGCATGATCGACGACGCGGAGAAGATCACCCTGTTCTGCGGCGCGGGCACAGCGGGCGCGCACGAGGAGGTCATGGAGTTCGCCGAGCGGCTCAAGGCCCCGGTCGGGCACGCGCTGCGCGGCAAGGAGTGGATCCAGTACGACAACCCCTACGACGTCGGCATGAGCGGACTGCTCGGCTACGGCGCCGCCTACGAGGCCACCCATGAGTGCGACCTGCTGATCCTGCTGGGCACCGACTTCCCCTACAACGCGTTCCTGCCCAAGAACTGCAAGATCGTCCAGGTGGATGTCCGCTCCGAGCACCTCGGCCGCCGTACCAGTCTCGACCTCGCCGTCTGGGGCGACGTCCGTGAGACGCTGCGCTGTCTCACCCCCAGGGTGCGGGCCAGGACCGACCGCGGGTTCCTGCACCGGATGCTCAAGAAGCACGCCGAGGCCCTGGAGGGCGTGGTCAAGGCGTACACCCGCAACGTGGACAAGCACATCCCCATCCACCCCGAGTACGTGGCGTCCGTACTGGACGAGGAGGCGGCCGACGACGCCGTCTTCACCGTCGACACCGGCATGTGCAACGTGTGGGCGGCCCGCTACATCACCCCGAACGGGCGGCGGCGGGTGATCGGCTCGTTCAGCCACGGCTCGATGGCCAACGCAGTGCCCCAGGCCATCGGCGCACAGTTCCTCGACCGAGGCCGCCAGGTCGTCTCCATGTCGGGCGACGGCGGCTTCGCCATGCTGATGGGGGAGTTCCTCACGCTCGTCCAGTACGACCTGCCGGTCAAGGTCGTCCTGTTCAACAACTCCTCGCTCGGGATGGTCGAACTGGAGATGATGGTCGACGGCATGCCGGCGTACGGTACGCACAACCGCAACCCGGACTTCGCGGCCCTCGCGCAGGCGGCGGGGGCGCACGCCGTCCGCGTCGAGAAGCCCAAACAGCTGCGCGGCGCCCTCCGCGACATCCTCGACCACGACGGCCCCGCGCTGATCGACATCGTGACCGACCCGCACGCGCTCTCCCTCCCGCCGAAGATCACCCGCGAACAGGTGAGCGGCTTCGCCCTCTCGGCGGGCCGCACCGTGCTGGACGGCGGCGTGGGCCGCATGCTCCAAATGGCCCGCTCCAACCTCCGCAACCTCCCCCGGCCGTAGCGCCCCGAAGGGAGAGCGCCCCGAAGGGGCGCGGGGAACTGCGCGACAAGCCACCCCCCACCCGCAGCCCGCAGACAACGGACAGGGGCAGCACCGTGCCGGAATCCGGGGGAGCACCCCGCAAGGGAGGGAGCAACCATGTCAGCGACGGCCCGTAGACTCGTGGCGTGGCTGGGAGGATCAACGACGAGGACGTGAAGGCGGTCAGGGACGCGGTCTCGATCGACTCCGTGGTGTCCGAGTACCTCCAGCTCCGCAACGCGGGCGGCGGCAACCTCAAGGGGCTCTGTCCGTTTCATGATGAGAAGTCCCCTTCCTTCCATGTGAGTCCCAGCAAGGGGCTCTACCACTGCTTCGGCTGCCAGGAGGGCGGGGACACCCTCGACTTCGTGATGAAGGTCGACCACCTGTCCTTCTCCGAGGCCGTCGAACGGCTCGCGGCCCGCGCCGGCATCACGCTGCGCTACGAGGAGGGCGGCTACGGCCGCGCCTCCCAGCAGGGCGAGCGCACCCGCCTGGTGGAGGCCCACAAGATCGCGGCACGGTTCTACGCCGAGCAGCTGGAAGGGCCCGAGGCGGAGATCGGCCGCCGCTTCCTCGCCGACCGCGGCTTCGACCAGGAGGCGGCCCAGCACTTCGGTATCGGCTACGCCCCGGCGGGCTGGGACCACCTGGTGCGCTATCTGCGCGGCCAGGGCTTCACCGACAAGGAGATGACCCTCTCCGGCCTCGCCCAGGAGGCCCGCAACGGCCGGCCCATCGACCGCTTCCGTGGCCGGCTGATGTGGCCGATCCGGGACATCACCGGGGACGTCGTCGGCTTCGGAGCGCGCAAGCTCCGCGAGGACGACCAGGGGCCGAAGTACCTCAACACGCCCGAGACCCCCATCTACCGCAAGTCCCAGGTGCTCTACGGCATCGATCTGGCCAAGCGTGAGATCGCCAAGGCCAACCGGGCCGTCGTCGTGGAGGGCTACACGGATGTGATGGCCTGCCATCTGGCCGGGGTCACCACGGCCATCGCCACCTGCGGCACCGCCTTCGGCGGCGAGCATGTGAAGATCCTGCGCCGGGTGCTGATGGACAACTCCCAGTCGGAGGTCGTCTTCACCTTCGACGGTGACGCGGCGGGCCAGAAGGCCGCGCTGCGCGCCTTCGAGGACGACCAGAAGTTCGCGGCGCGGACGTGGATCGCGCTGACGCCGGGCGGTATGGACCCGTGCGATCTGCGGCTGGCACAGGGCGACGAGGCCGTCGCCAAGGTGGTGGAGAGCCGCACCCCGCTCTTCGACTTCGCCATCCGCTCCATCGTGGACCGGCACAACCTGGATACGGCTGAGGGGCGCTCCGCCGCGCTGGAGGAGGTCGCGCCGGTCGTCACCCAGATCAAGGACCCCTCCATCAGGCGCGGCTACGCGGTGCGGCTGGCCGGGCTGCTGGGCATCGTGGACGAGGAGTTCGTCGTCCACCGCGTCGCCCAGCTCGCCAAGTGGGCGCGCGAGCGCGGCCAGGCGCCCCCGGGCGCGGCGGCCCGCGCGTCCCGTACGCCGCAAACCCCCGCCGTACAGGCCCCGTTCGTGCCGCACGGCCCGGCGTTGAATCTCCGCAGCCCCGCGCACCGCGTCGAGCGTGAGCTGCTGAAGCTGGCGCTCCAGCGCCCCGAGCTGGTCTCGCCCGCCTTCGACGCCTATGGCGCCGACGAGTTCACCGCGGCGCCCTACGCGGTGGTGCGGCAGGCGCTGGAGGCGGCCGGCGGCGCCGAGGCGGGCATCGGTGACAGCGGTTATCTGGGCCGGGTCAGGGACGCGGCGCCGGACGACACGGTGCGCTCCCTGATCACCGAGCTGGCCGTCGAACCGCTGCGCAGTGCCCGCAACCGCGAGGTCGACGAGGCGTACGCGGGTGAGCAGCTGGTCGCCGTACGCCGTGCCGCCGTCAACGCCCGCATCGCCGAGCTGGAGGGTGCGGCGCGGCGCATGGAGGCCCGCGGGGAGTACGAGCAGTCGGCGGGTGTGCGCCAGCAGATCTGGACGCTCCAGCAGTACGGCATCGCGCTGCGCGAGCGGGGCGCTGCGGCGCTCTGACGGCGGGCGGGGGCGCCCCGCGGCCGCGAGGAACGCTCGAGCTCCGCCGCCCCCAGGGGCACGGTTCCGCTGCCCCAAGCGGCACAGCGGCCTCCGACGCCCCAGAGGTGCGTAGCGACCCGTGCGCTGAGGGTGACGTTTGGCGGAAAAACTGCCCGCACGCCTCTCGTGGCGGACATGTGTCGTACCCCACACTGGTGGGCGGTGCCTGAGTCCTCGGAGCGGGGCGGTGCTGGCCGGGAAGGGCCAAAGTCCCCCGCGGATCCGCACGTTTCGTACGGGATGGAGCGCGGCCCGGCCGCAGCCGTCCCCGCCTCGCACGCCGCCCCCGAACCGGCAGCGATCACACTGGAGGTCGCCCCCGTGCAGACCCGGACCCTGAAAGCGGCGCCTCTCGCCGCCCCGACCGCCGCAGTGGCCACGCCCGCTGCGCCCTCAGCGCCCCCCGTGCCGTCAGCGCCCCCGGCGCCTCCCGCGCACCCGGGGCAGTCGCCCGCGCACGAGCCGACCGCCTTCGAGCCGCCCGGACCCGCGCCCGCGCCCCTTCCCGTACCCGAGCCGGCCGCCGTCCCCGACCAGGGCGGTGCACCCGGGGCCGAGCCGGCGGTGGAGGCGGAACCGACCGTTCCGCAGCGGGAACTGCCCACCAGCGGCCCCTCGGCCGACCTCTTCCGGCAGTATCTGCGGGAGATCGGCCGTATCCCGCTGCTGACCGCCGCCGAGGAGGTGGAGCTGGCCCGCAGCGTGGAGGCCGGGCTGTTCGCCGAGGAGAAGCTGGCGAACTCGCCCAGCCTGGACGGGCAGCTCGCGCTCGACCTCGACCGGCTCGTGGTGCGCGGCAGGCTCGCCAAGCGCCGGCTCATAGAGGCGAACCTGCGGCTGGTGGTCTCCGTCGCCAAGCGCTACGTGGGGCGCGGTCTGACCATGCTGGACCTCGTCCAGGAGGGCAACCTGGGGCTCATCCGCGCGGTGGAGAAGTTCGACTACGCGCGCGGCTACAAGTTCTCGACGTACGCGACCTGGTGGATCCGCCAGGCGATGTCCCGGGCGCTGGCCGACCAGGCGCGGACGATCCGGGTGCCGGTGCATGTCGTCGAGCTGATCAACCGAGTGGTGCGGGTGCAGCGCCGGATGCTCCAGGAGCGGGGCTACGAGCCCTCGGCCGAGGAGGTCGCAGCCCAGCTCGACCTGTCCGAGGAGCGGGTGAGCGAGGTGCTGCGGCTCGCGCAGGAGCCGGTGTCGCTGCACGCCCCGGTGGGCGAGGAGGACGACGTCAACCTCGGCGATCTGATCGAGGACGGGGACGCGCCCTCGCCGGTGGAATCGGCCGCCTTTCTGCTGCTGCGCGAGCACCTGGAGGCGGTGCTCTCCACGCTGGGCGAGCGCGAGCGCAAGGTGGTGCAGCTGCGGTACGGGCTGATCGACGGCAGGCCGCGCACTCTGGAGGAGATCGGCCGGCTCTTCGGCGTCACACGGGAGCGCATCCGGCAGATCGAGTCCAAGACCCTCACCAAGCTGCGGGACCACGCTTTCGCCGACCAACTGCGGGGCTATCTCGACTGATCGCCTGTTCGAGGCGCCCTTGTCAGTCTGTTCGAGTCCTCTCCATAATCGCGGCAGTATCTCGCGGACCGGCCCCCTCGTGACGGGACGTCCGGCGGAGCGTGCTGCCCTGCGGACTGCTGTCGGCTCGGTTTGGCATGGGCATGCTCGCCGCCGCAGTCGCAGTGAGCATCGCACTCATGTGCGCGTGCTGCCGTGCTGTCGTCGTACTGCCACGGGCGGGTGCGGGTGCGCGAGCAACCCCCCACGAGAGGAAGCCCGTTGAAGCACTCCGGGATACATTCCGCGCAGGACACCAGGAAGCACCTCAAGAGAGTCACCGCCGTCGGCGCCGTCGCGCTCGCCGCCTTCAGCCTCAGCCCCTCGATCGCCTCCGCGATGCCGGACGACGGACCCGGCGGCCACCGCGACCCGGGCGCGACCGTCGTCGGCGGCACCAAGGCCGGGCAGGGCGAGTTCCCCTTCATGGTGCGGCTGTCCATGGGCTGCGGCGGCTCGCTGCTGACCAAGGACATCGTGCTGACCGCGGCCCACTGCGTCGACGGCAGCGGCCCCGACACCAGCATCACCGCCACCGGCGGCGTCGTCGACCTCGAGGACCCGGCCGCCAAGACAGCCAAGTCCACCGAGGTCGTCCAGGCACCCGGCTACGACGGCACGGGCAAGGACTGGGCACTCATCAAGCTGAACAAGCCCATCGACCAGCCGACCCTGCCCATCGCCGAGGACTCCTCCTACAACAAGGGCGAGTTCACCATCGCCGGATGGGGCGCCGACCAGGAGGGCGGCCGGCAGCAGCGGTATCTGCTCAAGGCGCAGGTCCCCTTCGTGGACGACGCCACCTGCAAGACCGCCTACTCCAACCTCGTCGAGGACGAGGAACTGTGCGCGGGCAAGATGGACACCGGCGGCGTGGACACCTGCCAGGGCGACTCGGGCGGGCCGATGTTCCGCAAGGACGACGCCGGTGAGTTCGTCCAGGTCGGCATCGTCAGCTGGGGCGACGGCTGCGCCAGGCCGGGCAAGCCCGGTGTGTACACCGAGGTCAGCACGTTCGCCAAGGACATCCAGGCCGCGGCCGGCAAGCTCGCGGGTTGATCCCTCCCAGCCCCCGGGGCGGGGCGGAGGTGGTCACTCCACCTCCGCCACCGCCGCCGCGAACTGCGACCGGTACAGCCGTGCGTAGGCGCCCTCGGCGGCCAGCAGGCTGTCATGGGTGCCCTGTTCGACGATGGAGCCGTTCTCCATCACCAAGATCACGTCCGCGTCCCGGATGGTGGAGAGACGGTGGGCGATCACAAAGCTGGTGCGCTCGGAGGCCAGCCGCTCCATCGCGCGCTGGATCAGCACCTCGGTGCGGGTGTCCACGGAGCTGGTGGCCTCGTCCAGGACCAGGATCACCGGGTCCGAGAGGAAGGCGCGCGCGATGGTGATGAGCTGTTTCTCGCCCGCGCTGACGCTGTCGCCCTCCGCGTCCAGCACCGTGTCGTAGCCGTCCGGGAGGGTGCGGATGAACCGGTCGGCGTGCGCGGCCCGCGCGGCCTCCTCCACCTGCTCGCGGGTCGTCCCTTGTGCGCCGTACGCGATGTTCTCCGCGATGGTGCCGCCGAACAGCCAGGTGTCCTGGAGCACCATGCCGATGCCCGAGCGCAGTTCCTCGCGGGACATGGCCGCGATGTCGGTGCCGTCCAGCAGAATGCGGCCGTCGCGCACCTCGTAGAACCGCAGCAGCAGATTGACCAGGGTGGTCTTGCCCGCCCCGGTGGGACCGACGATGGCCACTGTCTGGCCGGGTTCGACCGCCAGTGACAGGTTCTCGATCAGCGGCTTGTCCTCGGCGTAGCGGAAGGAGACGCTCTTCAGCTCCACCCGGCCGCGCAGCTCGGACGGCCGCTCGGCGTGTGCCTCGTCGGGGTCGGGGGACTGCTCCTCGGCGTCGAGGATCTCGAAGACCCGCTCGGCCGAGGCCACTCCGGACTGGACGAGGTTGGCCATCGAGGCGACCTGGGTGAGCGGCTGGCTGAACTGCCGCGAGTACTGCACGAACGCCTGCACATCACCGATGGACAGCGCACCGGACGCCACCCGCAGTCCGCCGACGACCGCCACCAGTACGTAGTTGAGGTTGCCGACGAACATCATCGCCGGCTGCATGATCCCGCTGATGAACTGCGCACGGAAACCGGCCTTGTACAGCTTCTCGTTCTGCTCGGCGAAGACCTGGGCCGACTCCTGCTGGCGGCCGAAGACCTTCACCAGAGCGTGCCCGGTGTACATCTCCTCTATGTGCGCGTTCAGCGCGCCGGTCGACTTCCACTGTGCGACGAACTGCGGCTGCGCGCGCTTGCCCACCCGGGTGGCGACCAGCGCCGACAGCGGCACCGTCACCAGGGCGACCAGCGCCAGCAGCGGCGAGATCCAGAACATCACCGCCAGTACGCCCACGATGGTCAGCAGCGAGCTGATCAGCTGCCCCATGGTCTGCTGGAGCGTCTGGCCGAGGTTGTCGATGTCGTTGGTGACCCGCGAGAGCACTTCGCCGCGCGACTGGCCGTCCAGGTAGGACAGCGGCAGCCGGCCCAGCTTGTGCTCCACCCGCTCCCGCAGCCGGAAGACGGTCCGGGTGATGACGCGGGTGGAGATCCGCCCCGCCCACAGCATCAGCAGCCCGGCCGCCGCGTAGACGACGACCACCACCAGCAGCACCGTGCCGACGGCACCGAAGTCGATGCCCTGCCCCGGGGTGAAGTCCATCCCGGAGAGCATGTCGGCCACCCCGCCGTCCCCGCGCTGCCGCAGGCCCTCCAGTGCCTGCTCCCTGGTCACCCCGTCGGGCAGCTTCTCGCCGATGAAGCCGGCGAAGACCAGGTCCGTCGCGTGGCCGAGGACCTTGGGCCCTACGACGTTCAGCCCGACGCTGACCACGAGCACCGCCAGCATCAGCAGCAGCCGCCCGCGCTCCGGCCGGAACTGCCTCAGCAACCGCTTGCCCGACCCCGTGAAGTCCATGGACCGCCGCGGCGGCCCCGCGGCCATTCCCCCCGGCCCGCTCATGCTGTGCCCTTCCCGTTCGCTTCTCCGTCCGCCCAACGCAGAGGTGCGGCTATCGCAGCCGTCTGCGGCTGGGCGGTTGGGCGTACTCCCCCAGCTACCGCTGGGCGGTGCCCCCAGCTCACAGCCTCGCTTTCGGTCAGTTGGGAGAGCACGATCTCCCGGTAGGTCTCGTTGCCCTCCATCAGTTCGTGGTGGCGGCCGACGCCCACGGCGCGCCCTTCGTCCAGGACGAGAATGCGGTCGGCGTCCCGGATGGTCGCCACGCGCTGGGCGACGATCACCACCGTCGCGTCCGCTGTCCTGCGGGCGAGCGCCGCCCGCAGCGCCGCGTCGGTCGCGTAGTCGAGCGCGGAGAACGAGTCGTCGAACAGATAGATCTCCGGCCGGTGCACCAGCACCCGTGCGATGGCCAGCCGCTGCCGCTGCCCGCCGGAGACGTTGCTGCCGCCCTGGGCGATCGGCGCCTCAAGCCCGCCCTCCATCCGCTCCACGAACTCCTTGGCCTGGGCGACCTCCAGGGCCTCCCACAGCTCCTCGTCACTGGCGTCGGGGCGGCCGTAGCGCAGATTGGAGGCGACCGTTCCGGAGAAGAGATACGGGCGCTGCGGCACCAGGCCGACAGTGCCGGCCAGCAGCTGCGGGTCGAGGGTGCGCACGTCCTCACCGTCCACCAGGACCTGTCCCTCGGTGGCGTCGAACAGCCGGGGCACCAGCCCCAGCAGCGTCGACTTGCCGCTGCCCGTCGAGCCGATCACGGCGGTGGTCTCGCCGGGGCGCGCCACCAGGTCGATGCCCCGCAGCACGGGCGCCTCGGCTCCCGGGTAGCCGAATCCGGCGCCGCGCAGCTCCAGATGGCCGTGCCGCCGCAGTGTGGTGACCGGAGCGGTGGGCGGCACGACACTGGTGTCGGTCCCCAGGACCTCCTGTATGCGCTCGGCGCACACCTCGGCGCGGGGCACCATCATGAACATGAAGGTGGCCATCATCACCGACATCACGATCTGCATCAGATAGGCGAGGAACGCGGTCAGCGCGCCGATCTCCATGCCGCCGCTGCTGATGCGGTGCGCGCCGAACCAGACCACGATCACACTGGAGACGTTCACCACCGTCATCACGACGGGGAACATCAGCGCCATCAACTGCCCGGTGCGCAGCTGCACCTGGGTCAGGTCGCTGTTGGCCTCGTGGAACCGGCGGCGCTCGTAGTCGTCCTTGACGAAGGCGCGGATGACACGGACACCGGTGATCTGCTCGCGCAGGATGCGGTTGACGCCGTCCAGCCGCTGCTGCATGGAGCGGAACAGCGGCCGCATCCGCCGCACGATCAGCCCGACGGTGACACCGAGCACCGGCACCACACCCAGCAGCACGGCGGAGAGCGGCACATCCTGGCCGAGCGCCATGAAGATGCCGCCGAAGCACATGATCGGCGCGGTCACCATCAGGGTGAACGCCATCAGTGTCACCGTCTGCACCTGGAGCACATCGTTGGTGGTGCGGGTGATCAGGGAGGGTGCGCCGAACTGGCCGACCTCGCGCGCCGAGAAGGACTGCACACGGTCGAAGACGCCCGCGCGGATGTCCCGGCCGAGCGCCGCCGCGGTACGCGCACCCAGGTAGACGGCACCGATGTTGCAGACCACCTGCACCACCGAGACGGCCAGCATCAGGCCGCCGTGGCGCAGTATGTAGCCGGTGTCACCGCGGACGACACCGTTGTCGATGATGTCCGCGTTCAGGGTGGGCAGATAGAGCGTGGCGCTGGTCTGTATGAGTTGCAGCAGGACGAGAAGCGCGATCGGCCGCTGGTACTGGCGCAGCCGGGCGCGTAGGAGGCGGATCAGCACACAGATTTCCTCGGTCGGTCAGTGACAGCTGGGTGTGCGGCGGAAGCGGATGCGGGCATGGCGGCGGGCGGACGAGGGCATGGCGACGGAAGGGAAAGAGCGTACAAGTGTGCGGCTCGCTCCCGCCCCCCGTTTTGATTGTTTCCGGCGCTTCCCTGGCCAAGTCCTGGCAAAGGGCGCGGGCTACCCGGCCACTGCCCCCTGATACGGCTCCTGTGTGCCCGGATACGGCTCGGGCAGGGCTCCCGGATACATCTCCTCGCGCACGGTCGCGTACTGCTGGCGCACCGCCTGTCCGACGGCCCGCTGCTCCCCGGCCTCGAAGACCTGGCAGGCCGCGGTCGGCCACTGGGGCGGAAGGCCGGAACCGGACAGTGCCCACGCCGCCTGGCGCGCGGCACCGATCGCGGCGTAGTCGGCGGGTTCGGGCACCACGATCTGCGCGTCCAGCAGCGCCGGGGCCGCGTCCCGCACGGCGGCCAGCCCGGCGGCCTGGCCCAGCAGGAAGACCCGCCGTACGGACACGCCGCGGCCGCGCAGCACATCCAGCGCGTCCGCCAGCCCGCACAGCATCCCCTCGACGGCGGCCCGTGCCAGGAATTCGGGCTTCATGCTCTCGCGCCGCAGCCCGTGCAGCGAGCCCGCCGTGTGCGGGAGCTGCGGCGTCTGCTCGCCCTCCAGATACGGCAGCAGCACCAGTCCGGAGGAGCCGGGCGTCGAGGTCAGCGCGAGCTCGGAGAGGCCCTCCAGATCGGTGCCGAGCATCCCCGCGGCACCGCGCAGCACGCGGGTCGCGTTGAGGGTGCGCACCACCGGCAGGTGCATCCCGGTGGCGTCGGCGTAGGAGGTGATGGTGCCGGAGGGGTCGACGAGCGCCTCGTGGTGCACGGCGCACACCGAGCCCGTGGCGCCGAGCGAGATCACCACATCGCCGAGGCCGAGCCCCAGTCCGAAGGCGGCCGCCATCGTCTGGCCCGTACCGGCGGAGATCAGCAGCCCCTCGGGGGTGTGCCCGGCGGGCTGGGAGGGGCCGACCACGTCGGGGAGCCCCACCTGGTGGCCGAGCGCCAGCTCGACCAGGTCAGGACGGTAGGACTCGGTCGCCGCCGACCAGTACCCGGTGCCCGAGGCGTCCCCGCGGTCGGTCACCCGCCGCGCGGGACGGCCCAGCAGCTGCCAGACCAGCCAGTCGTGCGGCTGCATGATCTCGGCCACCTGCCGGGCGGCCTCCGGCTGCTCGCGGGCCAGCCAGCGCAGCTTGGAGACCGGGTGCGCGGCCTGTGGCACGGTGCCCACGGCCTGTGCCCACGCGGCGCGCCCGCCGAACGCGTCCACCAGGTCGGCCGCCGCCGTCTGCATCCGCTGATCGTTGCCCAGCAGCGCGGGCCCGACCGGGTTCCCGCCGCCGTCCAGTGCGACGAGGCCCTGCTGCTGCGCGGAGACGCCGATCGCCTGCACCTCGGCGAGCTGCCCGCCGCCTGCCGCCGTACCGAGCGAGAGCAGCCACGACTGCGGGTCGTCGCGCTCATCGGGATGCTCGGCGTGGCCGTGCCTGACGACCGCGCCCGTCTCCGTGTCGCAGACGACGATGCTTGTGTACTCGGCTGAACTGTCCAGTCCGGCGACTATCCCCATGGCGGGAATGATGCCTCATAGCCGCCCGTACCGGGCCCGGTACCCCTTTCCCGGCCGCTTCCCGGCGCGCGACCGGTCTCGTGCGCCCCGGGTGCACGACCGGTGACGTACGCCCCGGGCGTCGTGCGTGAGCCCGGCGTGCGGGTCCCCGTTGTAGGCCCCCTCGGGGACCCCCTCGCGCGAGGACCCGGCCGCGGCCTTCCGGAGCGCGGCCAGGTCGCCCTCGTCTTCGACGCCGCCCGGCGGAGGCATGCGCCGGACGGTGTCGGATGCTGTCAGCTCAGCGGGTACACCGCCGCTCAGCAGCGCTTGGAGGTGTAGACGTAGTGCTTCTGCTCCCCGGGCACCTCGATGGAGCCGCGCGCTGACGTGCAGTGGCGCACGGTGGCTGTCGGGTACGACCAGAACGTCGAGGCCGAGGTGTTGCGGAAGATGCGGAGCCCGACCAGCTTCCTGACGTTGAAGTCGTAGATGCCGATGGTCGTCGTGTAGTGCCGCACGTGGTTGCGGAAGCCCTTCCACACGTACAGCGAGCCGTAGTTGCGGTTGCAGCGCGGCGAGTACCACTGCCTGACCGAGCCGATGGTGTAGCCCTTGCGCTTGATGTAAGCGGTCGGGCCGATCTGGTGGGCGTCGCTGCACACGCGCGCCACCCGCATGGTCGGGCTCGCCTGGGTGCTCTGGGAGGAGGCGGTGCCGGCCGTCACCTGGCCGGCCTTGGCCGAGGTCGGGGCCTGGGCACTGCCGGCCTGGGCCGCCCCGGCGGGCACCAGCATCATGGCGCAGGCGGCCGTGGCGATGAGGCCCTTGGTGGGAGAGAAGTTGCGCATAGAGCTCCTCCTGTCGGAAGAAAGTGGGAATCCGGTCATATCGGTCAGACCGGTCGCGCTCACAGTAAGAGGCTTCGACCCCCAGGGCGGGTATTCGCGCGCAACGGCGGGTCGTACAGCACCGGGACGGCGGGGCGGTTCGGGCTCTCGTGCGGGGCGGGGGCGGCGGGGCCGGCCGGCGCGCTGTAGAGCCCCGCCACGGAACGGAGAAGGGCCCCGCGTCACCAAGGTGACGCGGGGCCCTGGGGCGGGAGCAGGCGCTCGGGACGCCGTCTGGTCAGCAGCGCTTCTCGGAGTACGCCTGGAAGGGCTGCGGCGCGCCCGCCGGGCGCAGGCTGCCCACGCCGGAGGTGCAGTGGTCGACCGTGTTCGCGCCGTCCGTCCAGAACTCCTGCTGCTTGGTGGCCTTCCATGCCTTGGCGGCGTGCACCGAGTCGTCGCTGTAGCTGTAGACGCCGACGGTGATGTCGTAGGGAGCCGCGGTCTTGCGGAAGCTCTCCCACACCCACACATAGCCGTAGTTCTCGTTGCACTTCTTCGAATAGAACTGCTTGACCGAGGCAATCGTCTCCGACCCGCGCTTGATCAGCCCACGGGTGCCGATCGGCACGGCGTCGTCACACACGCCCGCCGCCTGCGCCAGCTTGCTTGCCGGGTTCCCGTCGGGGGAGGGAGCCGTGGAGCGGGTCAGCTTCTGCGGGTGGGACGGCGGGGTGGCCGGGCCGCTGCCGGCGTACGCCGCACCGGCGGGCAGGAGCACCAGCGCCGAGGTCGCGGCGGCCAGTGCGCCCTTGGAGAAGCGTGTGGAACGCATAGTGATTTTTCCCCCTCTTTGGCGAAGAACAGTCGCATCAGGGATATCCGGGGCATCCGAGCTATGGGCCTGATGCGCGGGTTACCCAGTACGACACGTCGGCCCCTCAGGGGGTTGTACGCCACCGCGCCTCCCGCCGCGGCGAGTTGACGCCGCGTCGACGCGTGCGAGTGCCGGGGCTCAGGCGTGGGCTCAAGCGGCCGCCCGCAGATCGTCCAATACCAGCTCGCGCACCGCTCCCGGCTCGATACCGAGTCGGGAGAAGACGGCACAGGAGATGTTGTCCTCGGCGTGGAGTATGCCGAGCACCACGTGTGCCACAGTGATGCGCCGGTCCTTGCGCGCCAGCGCCTCGCGCAGCGCCTGTTTCAGGACCGTCTTCCCCCGTGCGGCGAACGGAATGTGCCGGATGAGTGCGGTGGTGTCCTTGCCGCGTCGCCGCTCCGCGTGGCCGGGGCCCGGTGCGCCCTCCAGCGCGCCCTCGCCGAAGGACTCCTCCGCCCGCCTGCGGACCTCCTCCAGATCGATACCCAACGCCCGCAGCACTTCCGCGTCCTGCGGGCCGAGATCCTCGTGTGCTCCGGTGACCACTCCCGCGACCGCGGCCCGGCACGACGCCGCGGTGACGCCGAGCCGCAGCAGCGTCGCCGCGCCTGGCTGCTCGGAGTGGTGCAGCGCGGCGAGCAGCAGATGCTCGCTGCCGATCCGGTCGTGCCCGAGCGAGCCGGCCTCACCCTGGGCGCGGATCACCACGTCCCGCGCCTCCTTGCTGAACCGTTCGAACATCGGCCCTACCTCCCTGTCCGGTTCCCTGCCCGGTTCTCTGTCCGGTTGGCGTGCTTCTTGTGGACGGCCTGCCTGCTGACACCCAGGGCCGCGCCGATCTCGTCCCAGGACCACCCCTGGTGGCGCGCGCTGTCGACCTGCAGCGCCTCCAGGCGCTCCGCGAGCCGCCGCAGCGCGGCGACGGCCCGCAGCCCGACCGCTGGGTCGCGGTGCACGGCCGCCTGCGCGGTATGCACCGCTTCATCGGCTTCGTGCGCTTCCGTTCCTGCCATGGCGTCAACTTAAGATGACAGGGTGGCCGTGTCAACCTGCATTGACGTGTGCTTGCCGAGAGGTGGGCGGTGCCGCACGGCAACGCCGCGGTGGGGGACCGGGGGCTGGTGGAGGGCGGCGGCGGGGCGCCGAAGAGATGGCGGGGCCCGCGCGAGCGCTCGCGCATGACGACCGGGGAGCCCCGGGGAGGGGCGCGCGGGGTCGCTGCGGCGCTGTTCCGTGTGGCTCGCGCGGCGCTCACGGCGAGCGCGGGGCGGCTTGCGGGCGGCCGGTCGGCTCGCGGGTCGAACGGGTGACCGATGAGAGGGGGCCGGCGTCCGGCCGGTCTGTCGCCGAAAAGCCGGACGGGGCGCCCGGTTGTCCGGAGCGCCCCGCCGAAGGTCCAGGCTGGAACGTTTCTGCTGGGTCGTGCTGAGGTGGGGCGGGTGGGACTCGAACCCACGGCCGACGGATTATGAGTCCGCTGCTCTAACCGGCTGAGCTACCGCCCCGTAACGGCGCACCGCGCACATCTGTGCGCGCCGTCTGCCGCAGCATAACCGTTCATAGGATCTGCCGCCCGCGCCGGGGGAGATCTACGCAGGTGAGGACCGCGAACCAGGGGTGATCGGTTCCCGGTCGGGGTCAACTTCCCCTGGAAAACGGGAGAACGTCCCCCGGGAGCCCGGAGGAGTGAGCGACGGCAGCGAAAAAGGGCCCCTGGGAAGGGGCCCTTTCGGGTACTGCTCCCGCGACTGGACTCGAACCAGTAACCTGCCGGTTAACAGCCGACTGCTCTGCCGATTGAGCTACACGGGACCGTCTCGTCGGTCGCACTCCGGAACCCCGGGGCGCTCCCTTGCGGTGAGGAATACATTAGCGCATGCCAGGGGGTGCTCCGAAATCGGTATTGCTGTCGCCCGTACGCGGTACCCCTCAAGGACCCCGACGGCGGTAGCTGCCGCCGGGGCACCGGCAGCAGGACCACCAGCCGAGAGAAGGGGCAAGCTATGCGCTACCGGCTCACGTTCGTGTCCGGACTGGCCGTCGGCTATGTGCTCGGCGCCCGCGCGGGACGCGAGCGCTACGAGCAGATCATGAAGGGCGTGCGCAGGATCGCGGAGAACCCGGCGGTACGCAACGCCGGGGAGGCCGCGGCGCTCAGCGGGCGGCAGGCGGCCACCAAGGCGGCCGACGCCGTCCAGGACCGGCTCCCCTCGCCGGTGAGCGACCGGGTTCGTACGGTCCGTGACCACCGCGCCCGTGCGGGGAGCGACTGGGGCGCCGAGGCCCACTGAATGAAGGCCCACTGAGGCGGTGGGCGTCAGCTGATACGGAGGAGCGCCGCTGAGGCCGATGAGCGGGCGCGCGGCCGGGGCCGCAGCCCCGGGCGGTCACCCGGGGATGCGGCCCCGGCCGCTCCCGTCCCCGCCGCCCTCCAGCAGGAGGGCCAGCAGGTCGCCGCACTCCTCGATCCGCGGCGGCAGGTCGGAGCTGACGAAGACCAGATCCTGCGGCTTCCTGGCGGCGGCCAGCTCCTCCCAGGTGAGCGGCGTGGAGACGGTGGGGCGCTCCTTGGCGCGCAAGGTGTAGGGGGCTGCCGTCGTCTTGGCCTGGTTGTTCTGCGACCAGTCCACGAAGACCTTCCCCGGGCGCAGGTTCTTGGCCATCTTGCTGACCGCGTGCTCGGGCAGCTCGGCCTCGGCCTCCTGGGCGAGCTTCTTCGCGTACGCCGAGACCTGGTCGGAGGGGGTGCGCTCGATGGCGGCGATCAGATGCAGCCCCTTGGAGCCGGAGGTCTTGGGCAGCAGGGTGATGCCGTCGGCGCCGGTGCGCTCGCGCAGCCAGTCGGCGATCCGGCGGCAGTCCAGGATGTCGGCGCCCTCGCCCGGGTCGAGGTCGAAGACCAGACGGTCGGCCTCGGCCTGGTGGTCCGACTGCCACTGCGGGGTGTGCAGCTCCAGCGCCGCCAGGTTCGCCGCCCACACCAGGGTCGCCTCGTCCTGGATGAGCACCTGGTGCAGCGGCTCCCTGCTGACGACGGTGATCTTGCGCCGTGTCACCCAGTCGGGGGTGCCCGGCGGCACGTGCTTGGTGAAGAACTTCTCGCCCTCGACGCCGTCCGGATAGCGCAGGAAGGAGAGGGGGCGTCCGTCGAGGTGGGGGAGGAGGACAGGGGCGATCGAGGCGTAGTAGTGGATCGCCTCGCCCTTGGTGAAACCCGTCGCCGGATAGAGCACCTTGTCGAGGTTGCTGAGGGCCAGACGGTGGCCCCCGATCTCCGTGTGCGGCATACCCTGAGAGTCCCATAGAAGGGACAAAGTATGCGTTCAATCTGGAAAGGGGCCATTTCGTTCGGGCTGGTCTCGATCCCGATCAAGGTGGTGTCCGCCACCGAGAACCACAGCGTCTCCTTCCACCAGGTGCACACGGCCGACGGGGGCCGTATCCGCTACCGCAAGGTGTGCGAGCTGGACGAGGAGGAGGTGCCGCGCGAGGAGATCGGCCGCGGCTTCGAGACCGAAGAGGGCCGCACGGTGCTGCTGACCGACGACGACTTGGCAGCGCTCCCGCTTCCCACCGCCAAGACGGTGGAGATCCTCGGTTTCGTACCCGCCGAGGAGATCGACCCCATCCAGCTCGACCGCTCCTACTACCTGGCCGCCGACGGCAAGCGCGCCGACAAGCCGTATGTGCTGCTGCGCGAGGCGCTGCGAAGATCCGGCAAGGTGGCCGTCGCCAAACTGGCGCTGCGCGCCCGGGAGAGCCTGGGGATGCTGCGCGTGTACGAGGACACGCTGGCGCTGCACACCATGCTGTGGCCCGACGAGATCCGCGCGGTCGGCGGGGTGGCGCCCGAGGGCCAGGTCGAGGTGCGGGACGCAGAGCTCGATCTGGCCGACACCCTGATGGAGACGCTCGGCGAGCTGGACTGGAGCGACCTGCGGGACGAGTACCGCGAGGCGCTGGAAGAGCTCGTCAGGGCCAAGGTGGAGGGCGCCGAGCCGCCCGGGGAGGAACTGCGCCGCAGGACCGAGGCGGGCGGCGGCAAGCTGGTGGACCTGATGTCCGTGCTGGAGCGCAGCGTCCAGGAGGCCAGAAGCGGCCGCCAGGAGGGCGAGGCGACGGTGCACGAGCTGTCGGACCGGCAGCCCGCGAAGAAGGCACCGCCCAAGAAGGCTGCTGCCTCCAAGAAGGCCGCCTCCAAGCAGGGCGCGTCCAAGAAGGCCGCCGCCAAGAAGACGGGCTCCAAGGCTGCTGCCCCGAAGAAGGCGGCGGCAAAGAAGAAGACAGCCGCGAAGAAGACCACACGGCCGCGCAAGACGGCCTGAGGCCGCCCCGCCTGTCGGTTGCGGGCTGCGGTGTCTCGTGGCTGTGAGGGCACTCCCCCAGCCTCCGGCCGGGGGCACCCCCACCCGGCCGAAGTCCCCCGGCCTCCGGCCGGGAGGTGCCCCCAGGGGAGCAGTTCCCCGCGCCCTGACGGGGCGCGTCCTGCCTAGCCCTGGTGGCCCGGTCTGCGGCCAGCCGGAAGGAACAGCACCGAGTTCACATACCGCCGGTGCGGTGCCAGTGAGCGGCGCAGCAGTCCGTGCTCGGCGACATGTGCGGTGCGCCGCTGGTGTGCGGCCAGATCGAAGTCGGCCAGCGGCACCCAGGTGCGACCGGGCAGCACCCAGCCGGTGTACCCGTGGGACGACAGCACAGTAAGCACCGGTGCCAGCGGCTGGATGCGCGACTCCAGCTCGATGAAGAGAGCGGGCTGCTCACGCGCGACAGTGGCCTCCGCGCCGTGCAGTACGGCCAGCTCGCTCCCGTCCACATCGATCTTCAACAGGGTGACCTCGGTCAGGGCGAGCTCGTCCAGCGGCAGGCAGGGCACGTCGAGGGCCGCCTGGTGGACCTCCCGCCGTACCAGGGAGGAGACACCACGGTCGCCGCGCCCGTCGGGCGGCAGCCACAGTGTCGCCGTCCCCGAGCGGTCGCTGGCCGCCGCCTGGAGCACCTCGGTGCGCGGCGGCGCAGTGGCCCGCAGCCGGCGCGCCAGATGGGGGACGGGCTCCAGGGTGACGACCCGGTCGGCGCGCCGGGCCAGCCGCCGCGTCCACGGGCCGTACCAGCCGCCTACGTCGACAGCTGTGCCGCCGCGCGGGCAGAAGTCGGCCAGCCGTCCCAGCTCCGGCTCGAAGCGCGGGTACAGCAGGTCGGTCGCGGCTGTCAGCAGGCGTGCGGGCAGGCGCGGGCCGATCCGGGAGGCGAGCGTCATGAGGAGGGTGCCTCCGGCTCGGAGAGCCGTTTCAGCAGTCGCCGGTGTTCCTCGTCGCCGACCTGCTCGCCGGAGGAGGGGAGCAGTTGGGGAATCCCGTCCACGATGGGATAGCGGCGGCGCAGGCGGGGGTTGTAGAGGGCCTCCTCGGGCTGGAGCAGGGTGAGCGGCCCCTTGTCCAGCGGGCAGGCGAGGATCTTCAGCAGGGGGTCGTCGGCACAGAACGGGGGCATGGTCACTGCCTTTCGGGTGCGTCTTCGGGGTGCGCGGGCGGCAGCGTCGCCGACAGCGGACGCCCGGCGGGAGGGAGGGCCTTCGGTACGGGCCCTGGTGCCGGCTCCGTACCGGGCGACTGCGGAGCGCCCGGCGCGGTGCCCGTCTCGTGACGGGGCAGCAGGACCAGGACGCAGATGGCCAGCGCCGCGCCGCCCAGCCGCAGGGCGAGCCGCAGCGGCTCGTCGGGCAGCGGCTCGGCGAAGGCGACGGTGCCGCTGACCGTCGCGTAGAGGAAGTTCACGGTGGTGCACACCGGCACGACGAGAGAGGCGCGGCACCGCTGCAGCGCCGTCTGCGAGAGCACCAGCCCCGTCGAACCGGTGAACAGCAGGAGGTACGGGTACGGCGAGGTGAGCAGCGCCGTCACAGTGCCGCCCGGGTCGTCGGGATCGAGCAGCCCGGCGACGCCCTTGATGGCCAGCGAGCTGACCCCGTACAGGAAGCCCACCGCGACTCCGTAGGGCACACCGGCCGTCGGCAGCCGGTGGCGCCGCCGGGAGCGCCGTTCAGCCGACAGGAACAGGGCCAGACCCAGCGCCAGGGACGGCAGGCAGATGACGAGCAGTACCGGTACGGGCGCCAGCTTGCTGATCGTCTCGGAGCTGTCGTGCAGTGAGAGAACGATCATCAGCAGTGCGGCCAGAATGGCCACCATCCCCTGCCGTTCGCGCCCGCCGGACCGCTCGCCGAGGAAGAGCGCGGACAGCAGCAGGAGCATCACCAGGCCGGTGACGAACAGCCCCTGGGCGGCCACCAGGGGAAGCGTGCGGTAGACGGCGAGCTGCGCCGCGAAACCCAGCAGCAGCGAGGCGGCGCCCGCCATCCACAGCGGACTGCGCAGCAGCTGCAGCACGAGCCGGGCGGGGTGTCCTGCGGAGAGCGGCGGCAGCGAGCCCAGCGCCCGCTTCTCGATGACGAAACCCGCGCTGAAGAGCAGATTGGCCAGCAGCGCCGCCGCGACGCCCCAGAGCATCAGACGCCCTCCTCCCCGGGCGGCTCCCGGCGCGGTGCCCCGGAGCCCCGCGGCCCGTCCCGCCGTGGGACCGCCCGCGCGTGCACCAGCAGGATGGAGGCCAGCGACGGAACATGACAGGCGGCACGGTCCAGGCCGCGCAGCGGGCGCGGCACGTCGTGGTACGGCGCCCCGGTGATCCGTACGACGCGGAAACCGGCCGCCGGCAGCATCGAGCGCAGCGCACGAGCGGTGAACAGCCGCAGATGGCCGACCACTTGCGAGCCGGGGCGGCCGTGGATGCCGCGCAGTGACACCTCGGAGAAGACCGGCTGAGTGCCCAGCAACAGCAGTGCGCGGTTGTACCAGGCGGCGAGGTTCGGGGTGGACAGCAGCAGATGCCCGCCCGGGCGCAGCACCCGGTGCAGCTCGTCCAGCGCGGCGTCCGGGTCCACCAGGTGCTCGATCACCTCCGAGAAGAGCGCCGCGTCGGCCGAGCCCGTCGCGAAGGGCAGGCCGGGCGCAGACAGTTCGCCCCGTACGGCCGTCAGACGGGACGAGGCGCGGCGCAGCGCGTCCTGTGACCAGTCGACGCCCACGAGGCGGTGTCCCGGCAGCGAACGGGCGGCGGTGGCCGCCGCACTGCCGTCACCGCAGCCGATGTCCAGGACGGTCGAGGGGGTGCTGCCCAGAGCGCGCGCCAGAATCGCCGCCTGGCGGCGCGCACGGTCCCCACCGGAGGCGACCGGCGTCCCGGGGTCCTCGTAGAGCTGCCGGAGGCTGCTGGTGCCGCCGCTCACGGTGCGGGCTCCTCGTCCGGTTCCGCCGCCTCGCACGGCGTCTCGCGGGGCGTGTACGAGGTGGCGGCCAGCGCCTCGGCGAACAGTGCGCCGAGGCGTTCTCCCGCGCTGTCGTCCAGCCGGGCGTGCGACCAGCGCAGCGCCAACTGGAGCCGCCCGCCCGTCGAGACGGTCGTCACCGACAGTCCGCGCGGCACCTTGGCCGGCGCCGAGAACCACACCGCACGTGCGCGGCCCGCGTCACCGAAGTCCAGCGGGTAGGGGATGCGGCCGATGTTGGACAGCAGAGTGGTGGAGGCCCATGGACCCGCAGCCCTGCGCAGCGTACGGATGCCTGCCGCACGCAGCCCCACGGGCAGCAGCGGGGTGGTCAGCAGATCTCCGCTGAAACCGAGCTGGGGACGGCGTACGGACTTCAGCGCGCGGGTCCGCGCCGCGGTCGCCCGCAGCAGCCGCTCGACCGCCTCCCGGTCGGGTGCGCCGGGGGCCGTGAGCACCCGGTGCAGTTCGCGCTCCTGTGCCCCGAAGGTGACCTCCACCAGCCGGGTGCCGTTGCCGATCGGCATCTCCAGGGTGCGGGGCCGGTCGTCGACCGGCATGGTGATCCGCACCGGACGTACGGGGCGCTCATGGGCGCTGTTCCAGCGGGCCACCATCAGCCAGGTGGCCACCAGCAGCTGGTCGTTGACGGTGTAGGGAGCCGGCAGGCCCGTGGTGCGGGACGGTCGTGCGGGCACCGGCAGTTCGGCGATCAGCATGCCGTTGCCGGGCGCTGCCGGATGCCGGGTGTCCGCCGCGACGCGGGCGGGTCGCGTCCACAGGCGCCCGCCCGGCGAAGGCCGCTCGTCCGCGCCGCCCTGCTGAGCGGGGGCGGTCCGTACGGGCGGTGGCGCGGGCGAGTTGTCGGCGCCGCCGTACAGTTCGGCCGCTGTCGCCACCACCCGCAGGCACGCCGGGCCGTCGAGCGCCGTGTGGTTGATCGTCACCAGCAGCACGCACCCGCCCCCGTGCCCCTCGATCACCTCGGCGCGGAACGGCGGTGAGGCCTCCAGCGACGGGCACTGCGCCAGCGCCCGGCAGCGCGCCTCCTCCAGGGTGCCGCCGGGGAAGGAGACCGGGTCCCGGTCGGGCTGTTCGGTCAGCACCCATTCGTACCGGGGCGCCCACCAGCGAGTGGGCGCCTGCCGCAGCAGGATGCGCGGATGCCGCCGCATCGCCTCGGCGAACGCGGCACGCAGCCGGTCCGGATCGGGCAGTCCGGGCAGATGGATCTCCACATGCACCGTTTCCGGCTCGTCGTCGTCCAGACAGTGCCGGGTGATCTCGTCGACGGTGGGGAACGGAATGCGCTGCTCTGCACCGGATTTGCCCTCACCGGGCGCACCCGCCGCTGACGCCTTCGGCGCCGCGCCACCCGATACGACGACGGGTGCCGACGAGCCCGTGGTTCCCGTGCCCTTGTGCGGTGGTGTCATGGGGCGGCTCCCTCCCCCTCGTGCGGATCGTGCCGACGGGCCTGCCGCGGGTCGGGCCGCGGGTCGTCGGGCGGGGCGGGCGATTCCGGAGGGGCCGCGGAGTGCTCGCCGTACGCGTCGGCGGGTGGCACGGGCGGCAGCTGCGCCGTCGCGGCTTCCGGGTCGTACGGCGGCTGCTGCCCGGCGTGCGGCCCGTCGTGCTGCGGCGCGTACGGCGCGGGTGGCGCGGCCGGGAGCGGCGGCCCGGCCTCGGGGGCCAACGGCCGCGTCTCCGGGGCCCCTGGAGGCGGCTCAGCGGCTCCTGGGCCCTGCTCGGAGGCGCCGGGACCCCGCTCGGAGGCGAGGGCGGGCTCCGGCTCCCTGGCGGGCAGCGTCACCAGCGCGGCGGCCAGTGCCAGCAGAGCCAGCGCCTGCGCCGCGTGCCCGAAGGCGCCCCGCCCGTCGGCGAAGGCCGATCCGGCACCCAGCGCCGCGAGCACCCCGGCACCGGCCATGGCCACCAGCGCCACCGGCGCCAGCACCCTGGGCCGGAGCCGAGCCGCCACCGCCAGCGCGGGCACGACCAGCGCGTACGGGCCCGCGACGAGCGCGACCACCAGGGTGAGCACCACCGTGCCGAGGACCCGGCCGGGTGCGGGCACCGCATCGGGGCGCTCCTCGCCCAGCGGCGTACCGCGCCGCATGCCGATGAAGGCGAGGCACAACAGGGCGGCGAGTCCCAGCCCGCCCGCGAGGAACCCGGCGTGGTACCAGGTGGCGGGCCGGTACTCCAGTTTCACCGTGCCCGTCGCACCCGCAGGCACCAGGAAACCCTGCTGCCAGCCGTCGATCCGCAGGGGACGCAGTTCCTTGCCGTTGAGGGTGGCCCTCCAGCCGTCGTTGGCGTTCTCGTACATCTGGAGGTAGGCGTCGGGACCGTCGCCCACCTCGACGGTGCGCTCGTCGCCCGCCCAGTCGCGGACGACGCTCTTGCGGTCCGCTGCTTCAGCGGAGGCGCCCGCTTCGCCGGTGGCCGCCTCCGAGGCACCCTCTTCCGCAGAGGCGCCCGCTTCCTCGGTGGCCTGCGGGGCGGCTCCCTCCTCGCCGCTGCCCAGCGTCACATCGGTGATGGCCAGCGGGCCCGTGTCCCCGCTCTCCACGGTGTGGGCCCCGGCGTCCAGTTCGAGGCTGCCGTCCTCGGCCTCGCCGGCGCACAGCTCCACATCGATGGGGCGGCGCTGCGTCAGGTCGCGCACCTTGCCGGCCGCCTTGGTGGCGTGCAGGGTGCCGTCCACGGCGAGCACCGGGCCCTTGCCGCAGGGCAGTTCGAACTTCTGGTCTGCGTCAGGGGCGGGCACCCGGAAGTCGTCCAGCGCGGGCAGATAGACCTCGTTCAGCCCGACGGGCAGCTGGAGCTTCCGGTCCGCGACCGGGTTGTGCACGGTGAGCTGCTTGGTCCTGGTGACCGTGAGCGTCATCCTGTCCGTCTCGATCGGCTCGAAGCGGGCCTGGCCGTTCTTGTCGACCGCGGCTGTCGTCGCGCCGTCCGGTGAGCTGATCCGCACCTCCTCGGCCGCCGCTGAGATCCCGCCCGCCGGGGCGAGGACGATCTCGTCGATCTTCCGTTTCCCGGGCCACTCGAGCCGGATGGTCGGCTTGTCCCCGGCGATCCACGCGGTGGAGAGGTTTCCGTCCACCAGATTGCGCGCGCCCAGCGAGGTGCCGGTTCTGGCCGTCGAGTCGACCGACGCGGTGATCCGGTCCCGCGACCCGGGCGCCGCCTCGTCCAGCAGCCGGTCCAGCTCGCCGCCCGGCACCGGGAGTGCTCGTGCCCGTATGTCGTAGTCGGAGCTCGCGGCAGTGGTGAATTTCCGGTGCAGACCCACCTCGGCGGCGACCGGCGAGAGGCCGCCGGGATCGTCGCCCCGGTGCAGCGAGATCAGCTCACTGTCCGCACCGGCCTTCTCGGCGTCAGCGGGGAGCTTCAACAGCCGCGTCACCTGCACATCGGGGATGCTGATTTCGGAGAACCCGGCACCGGACAGCCCGGCGCGCGGCGACTGCGCCTGGGTGATGGTCAGTTTCAGCCACCGTGCCGCACCTCGCGGTGCCTTGATCTGCTGCCGTTCACCGGTGGGCCGCAGGAAGCTGGAGGCGCTGCCGTGCTCGGTCTCCACCCGTACCCGGGTGGGTGCCGCTCGGGTGGCGTCACCGGGCAGCGGGGTCACCTCGATCCGGCGGGGGATGTCCACGCTCCCGCGGAACTCGGCCTTGATCCACTGGCCTTCGGGCTCTCCCGCCGTGCCCTCGGCCCAGGCGGTGTCCGGATTGCCGTCGAAGGCGCCGACCGGCTCGTACTGCGGCAGGTGGAAGAGCCAGTTGCCGCTGCTGGAGGCCGTCACCGACTTGGCGCCGCGCAGTACGGACGTCGTCTGGTGCCGGGTGCCCTCGGCCGGGAGGATCTGCTTCGGCTTCTCACCGGGCTGCTGCACGCTGTCGGGATGGTTCCGCTCGGTGGCGGTGTAGGTGTACGAGGTGTTGGTGTTGACCAGCCCGAAGCGGGTGTCCGCGCGCCGCAGGCCGTCGCCCTTGACGTGGAGGGCCGGGGTGCCGAGACCGGGGTGGTTGTCGCCGGTCAGCACGGTCGGCCTGCCCTTGATCCGCGGGTCGCCCGCCAGCGGCAGCAGCGCCTCCGGGCCGCCGCTGACCTCGGCCGTAAGGGACACCGGCTCGAGTGCCGCTCTGTCCGGGCGTGCCGTTCCGGTCGGCTGGTAGATCTCCACGGCACGCTGGCGCGGGTAGAAGCCCGCGACCTGCACGGGCGTTCCCTCGGGGATACGGCCTCCGGTCAGCGTCGGGCCGAAAGCCTTCACCTTCCGGTAGCCGGAAGCCTCCAGGGTGCGCTTGACGATCTGCGGCGGCACATAGCCCATCTGGTCGGGGTCGAGGTCGTTGCGTACGACGATGTCGTAGAGGCCCGCGCGGGCCAGGAAGTCGGCCAGGCCGGGCACTTCGCCGCCGCTCATCAGGGCCTGCTCCACCGCGTCGGTCGCCCTGCGGTTGCCCGGCGTGCCGAACGGCACGTAGTCGCGCTGCGCCCAGGGGGACTCGGCGAGCACGTCCAGCGGCTGGTCGATGGGGGAGCCCCAGGTGTAGACGCCGTGTGCGGTCGCGGGTGTGACGTAGGCGCGGGTGTGCGGGCTGTGCTTCTCCAGCCAGTCCGCCGTCTGCTGCCAGTGCCTGGGCAGCTTGTCGAAGGCGCCCGGCTGCAGGACGTCCCCGGTGACGTACGGCAGGCACAGCCCCGGCAGTACGGCCAGCGTCGCCACCCACAGCAGCAGCCCGCGTCCCGGTGGCCCTGAGCCGTTGGCGCCTCTGGCGGCTCTGCTGCCCCGGGTGCCGGGAACGACGGCGGTCAGGTGCGCGAGACCGAGGGCGAGCGCGAGGGCCAGTCCCGGCTGGAACTTGTAGATGTTGCGGAAGGGGCGCAGCCAGCCGTCCAGCCAGCCCTGGATCTGCTCGGCGAACGGCGCGCCCAGCGCTCCCCCGTATCCGGCGAGCATGATGCCGGTGACCGTCACGACCGTCAGCAGCAGCCAGCGGCGCTCCGGCAGGTCGCGCCGGGCCAGCCCGGCCAGGCCCAGCGCGGCCGCGAAAGCGCCGCCCAGGATGGCGAGCGGGCCCGCCGCCACCGCCCATCCGGCGGGCAACCACGCCTCGCCGAAGTGCAGATAGGCAGTCCAGTTGCCGCTGCCGCGCAGCATCTCGGTGGCCGACATGGTGCTCGTCGTCGTCTCGGCGTTCTCCACGTACGGCATGAAGTCCTCGCCGTACGTGCCGAGCAGCAGCAGCGGCACCCACCACCAGATGGTGGCCAGGACGACGCCCGGGAGCCACCAGGCCAGCAGAGTGCGGCGGGTGCGTCCGGTGCGGGTGGCGACGTACAGCAGCGCCGGCAGCAGAGCCGCCAGCGTGGAGGCCGCGTTGACACCGCCCATGAAGGGGATCGCCAGCGCCGAGCGGGCAGCCGCCACCCGGGGCGCCACCAGGGCGGAGGTCAGCGGCAGCAGCACCCATGGCAGTACGGCGCCCGGCAGCGCCGCGGCCGAGGTGGAGCCGATCACGATGGTGTAGGTGGGCCACAGGGCGTAGACCACGGCGGCCGTCAGCCGGGTGGGGCCGGTGCCGGCACCGAGCCGTTCGGCCAGCCGCAGCGCGCCCCAGAACGCCGCCGAGACGATCAGCGACATCCACAGCCGTTCGGCCAGCCAGGTGGGCATCTGGAGCAGGTCGGTCAGCCCGTAGTACGGCAGCGCGGGGAAGAGATAGCCGGCGTACTGGTCGGCGATTCCGCCGAACCCGCCCCGGTCGTGCCACAGCTGCCCGAGGTCCCCCAGGAACTGCCAGGGGTCGGCCGCCACGCCCAGCTTCGTCTCGAACGTCATCTTCCCCGGCGACTTGGCCAGGAAGGCGACCAGGACGACCGCCCAGAAACCGAACAGCCAGCGCCGGCTCCTGGGCCGCTCCGGGGCGGGAGCGGGCCCGGGGGACGGGGCCGGGGCCTGAGGTGGCGCCTGGACGGTCGTGGTCATGAGGGACACCGCCGGAGGATGAGGAGGAGGTTCCAGGTGGCGAACTCGCGCAGTCCGGGCACCCGGGTGATGGCGCCCGCGAGGAATGGCCAGTAGCGGGAGCGCGCTGCGACGAGCTGGACGTCGTCCCGGGCACGCACATGCCGCAGAGTGGGGCCGATGTGCACGGCGAACAGATTCACGCCCAGGGTGTGCTTGGGGGCGCGCCCGGTACGCCGCCGGTAGCGCGCACCGGCACGGTCGGCGCCCAAGTAGTGCCAGGGGGCCGTCTCGTGGCCGCCCCAGGGGGAGAGCCAGTTGGTGAACGACACATAGATCAGCCCGCCCGGGCGGGTCACCCGCACCATCTCGGACAGGAACGTCCGCGGGTCCGCAACGTGTTCGAGGACGTTGGAGGCGAAGCACACATCCGCCACCCCGTCGGCCAGCGGCAGCAGATAGCCGTCTGCCAGCACCGCGCCCCGCGGTCTGCGCCCGCCCGCGTGCAGCTCCGCCGCATCCGGCTCGAACAGATAGCAGTGCGCTCCCCGGCGGCGGAACTCCTCGGTGAAGTGCCCGCTGCCGCCGCCGATGTCCACGACAGTGCGGCCCTCCACCGGGATGTGTCGCTCCACCTGCCCGACCGCGTCCCGCGCGAGCAGGCCGTAGCAGTGCTCCGGGTCGGACTGCTCGCGCAGGAAGGCACGGAAGAGCGCGACGGATCGTCTGATGGAGGGATCCCGCACCGCCCTGTCACCGCCCCAGGGGGACGTGGCGCGGGGCGCCGTGCGGGCTGCGGGGGCCGGGGTTCTGCCCGGGTTCCGGGTCGGTCGGGCCGGCCGGTGGGTCGGCTGTTGGGCCGGCCGTTGGGCTGTCGGTTCGGCTGTCCGGGGTGCCGTCCGGGGTACTGTCCGTGCGGCTGTGAGTGCGGCTGTCCGTCGGGTTGTCGGTGCCGCCGGGTGTGCGGCTGTCGGTGCGTCCGGCCGCTGCCGGAGTGCCTGCGGCGCGGGCGTACGCCTCTGCCGCGACGGCCCGGAAGCTGCGCACCGTGTGCGCCCAGCGGTACTGGGCGGCTCTGCGCTCTGCCGCGCGGCCCAGCGCCAGCCGGCGTTCGGCCGACAGCGCGAGCGCGCACCAGTGCGCGGCGAAGGAGCTCTCACCGCGCGCCAGCAGCCCGGTCACCCCGTCTTCCACGGAGTCGCGCAGTCCGGGGATGTCGAAACCGATCGTGGGAGTGCCGCGCGCAGCCGCCTCCGTGACGACCAGTCCCCAGCCCTCCACCAGCGAGGGGTGCAGCAGGAGCCAGGAGCGGCACAGCAGCCGGTGCTTCTCGCCCTCGCTGATGTGCCCGGTGAAGGTGACGTCCGGTCCGGCCATGGCCTCCAGCGCGGACCGCTCGGGGCCGTCGCCGACGATGACCAGTCGGCCGCCGGTGACCGGTCTGACCCGCTCCCACAGCCGCAGCAGCAGATCGACCCGCTTGTACTCGACCAGCCGCCCCATCGCCAGGAACCGCGGCTCGGGCGCCTTGGGGTGCGGCGGGCCTGGCTCCTCGACGCCGTTGGGGACGATACGGATCTCCTGCTCGGGCACGCCGATCTCGGTCAGCGCCCGCGCGGTCGACCCGGAGACGGCGACCTTGAGGTTGTGCCGGTGGTTGCGGGCCAGCGCCCAGTGTTCGAGCTGCCGGCCGAGCCGCGCGGCGGGCGCCGGGTAGCGCATGCCCCACAGGTCGGTGTGCACATGGTTGACGAAACAGAGCGTCGGTCCGCGGTGCCACAGCGGTGCCAGGTAGGGCATGCCGTTGCACACCTCGACCAGCAGATCGCAGTCGCCCACCTGCCGGGAGAAGGCGCTGCGGGCGCGCAGGAAGTGGGTGGCGTCCCCGCCCGCCGACACGACGCGGTAGTCGCGGTAGGCGGCCGGGCCGCCGCACAGCAGGGTGACCTGATGGCCGTGGTGGGTGAGCCCCTCGGCTATCCGGTCGATCAGCAGCTCGGAGCCGCCGGCGGCCGGATTGCCCAGATCGCGCCGCGCCAGGAAGACGATGCGGCGGGGGGACCCTGGATCGGCCGGACGCTGCCTGCGCGGGGTGGAGCCCTGCCCGGTGGCGGGCGCGGGAGCGAGCGCTGCGTGCCGGTCGTGTGGGGGGACCAGGGAGGGTTGTACGTGCTGGGGCATCGGTGCTCCAACTCGTCTCAGGGTGCGGTGGGGACGATGCGGTAGGGGTGTTCTGCGGTAAGAGGTGTGCTGCGGTAGGGGTGTTGTCGTAGGGAGGTGGCTCGCAGGAGGTGGGAAGGTTTTGCGGGGGCCGTGCGCGCGGATTGTGCGGGGCGGTGCGCGTCGGATGGCTCAGTGTTCGCCGCTGCGTTCGAGGGTGGCTACTCACCGGAGTGACAACTTTGCTCCGGAATGAGGCTGATGCTTCATCACTTCGCGCTCTGTCGCGTGTTCAACCATTTGCCGGCGACGGGGCCGGGCGCCGCCTGGCCACCAGTACGGCACCCAGCGCCGCGCACACCCCGCCGGCCGTCACCGCTGCGATGGGAGCCACGCTGCCGACCAGCCGCAGCCGGGAGTTGTCGTCCTTGGCCAGGCCGACGGCCTCCCGCTGGGTCTTCGCGGTGAAGGCCAGCTTGTCGCTCTGCAGCAGCGTCACCTTGTCGGCCTTGCCGCCCGGCGCGCGCAGCACCAGCTTCGGCCCCGTCGCCGCGTAGAGGATGCGTCCGGTGCGCTGGTCGACGATGAAGTCCAGGCCCGAGTTCGAGTACCACTCCTCGGCGTTCACCTGGCCGCTGTCGGGACGGTCCACCAGGACGCCGGGAACCTGCCGCGTACCGGCCCGGGTGGGCTCCACCGTGCCGGAGAACCGCAGCCCCTGGTAGCCCTGCACCTTCGCCTCGCCCTTGTAGTGCAGCGGAACCGTCGCCCCCAGGCTGCTGTCCCACCAGGCGTAGTCGCGCTTCTCCACGTCGAAGGGCCACTTCAGATAGGCCTCTCCGGCGATGTTCCTCGGCTTGGCACGGCAGCAGTCGACCGGCCGGTTGCTCTTGCGGTCGGTCACCAGACGCTCGGTCGTCCACTGGAACGACTTGCGCGGGTCGTCCAGCTTCCGGGTCCTGGGGTTGTCGATGGCCTGCGAGACGTTCCACACCGCTCGCCCGCTCTTCTCACTGGCCGCGACATCCCCCAGCACGCGACGGGTCACGGTCAGCTTCTGGCCGCTCTTCGGCTTGAGTTCCTGCTGGTCGAAGTAGGTGCCGGTGCCGGTGAAGACCGAGGTGATGTTCACATCCGTGGGAGTGCGCTTGGCGCGTGGTTCGACGTACCAGGCGAGCATCGGAGAGAGCACGAGCAGGAAGACGCCCAGGCCCAGCAGGACCAGGCCGAGAGGCGATGCGGAACGGCGCATGACGGGGCACTCCGAGGGTGGTCTTGGCCCGCACACAGGGGCGGTCCTGCGGCAGGTGCGGCGCTACGACGGGGAAGTGCACGTTCGATGACGGGCCGCCCAACCACGTGAAGGGAAAGGTCGGTTCGTCTGGACGGTCCGTATGGGCCGGAAACCGTAGGCCGTCCCTTGACACGGAGTCAATGCCCATCGACACTCGGCAACTCACAAGGGGTTGGCTCCTGGGGCGGGGCCGTCACACCGGACAGTCGCGCCTTGGCGCGGCGGGTAACGGCCACCACGGCACCCACGAAGAGAGGTTCGCCTCCGCCATGCACAGACTCCTCGCCGCCACGCTCGTCTGCGTGGCCGCCGCCGGTCTCGCCGTCGGCACGGGCTTCGGGATCGTCGCCGCGCTCGACGCCACACCCGAGCAGCCCAACGTGCCGCTGGTGCACTTCCATTCGTCACCGGACGAGGTCCCAGGACTCGGCGAGTCGGCGCTGCCGTCGGCCTCACCGAGCGAGTCCGCGAGCCCGTCCAAGAGTCCCGCCCCCTCCCCGGGCGAGCGGGACAGGGCGGCGCCCTCGACGTCCTCCGCCGCGCCGGGTGAGTGACGGTGACGTCCGCGCCCGCCCGCTCCGCCTGGCAGGACGTACCACCGCTGCGGGTACGGCAGTTCGCCGAGCGTGCCATGGCCGAGGTGCCGGTCCTCGCCCAGGACATCCTCTCCGCCATCCGGCGTGAGTACCCCGGCCTGCCGCTGGTGCTGGACGAGTCGGGCGAGCCGATGGCGCTCGTCGGAATCCGGCGCGCGCTGGAGCACTTCGTGGAGAACCTGGCCACCGGTCTGGAGGCCCCCCACGTGCCGCCGCAGGTCTTCCAGGAGTTCGGCCGCGGCGAGGTCCTCCACGGGCGCAGCCTCGACTCGCTGCAGGCCATCTACCGGCTCGGCATCCGGCTGGCCTGGCGCCGCTTCGCCGAGATCGGCACCCAGATGGAGATACCGCCGCCCGCGATGTACGAGCTGGCCGAGTCCGGGTTCCAGTACCTCGACGGCCTGGTGGCCGAGTCGGTGCGCGGCTACGCGGAGGCCGCGGCACGGCAGGCCGGTGAGCGGCTGCGCCTCCAGCGCCGGCTGCTGGATCTGCTGCTGTCCGACCACCCGCCGCGCGGCGGTTCGGACCGCGCCGATCTGCTCGCCGACCGCGCCGCCCGTATCGGCTGGCGGCTGCCGCAGACCGTCGCCGTCGCCGTCCTGGTGCGCCCCGCCCGCTCGGCCGTCCCGCCCGCCGTGGGGGACGAGGTGCTGCTCGACATGGAGTGCGAACAGCCCCGCATGGTGGTGCCCGAGCCGGAGGCGCCCGGCAGGCCGGAGCGGCTGCGCCGCGCCGTCGCCGGCTGGTCCGGCGCTGTGGGGCCTCCGGTGCCGCTGGCTGAGGCCGCCAAGTCGCTGGGCTGGGCCCAGGCCGCCGTCGGTCTGATGGAGCGCGGGCTGCTGCCGGGTGGGGAACTGCTCTACTGCACCGAGTACACCGAGGCTCTTGTGCTGCTGCCGCCCGAGGAGCTGATCGCCGGGCTGACCCGGCACAGACTGGCGCCGCTGGAGTCCTGCGGCCCCGCCCACAGCCGGCGGCTGGCCGAGACGCTGCTGGCCTGGCTGGAAACCCGCGGGGGCGCCCCGGAAGTCGCCGGACGCCTGGGGGTGCACCCCCAGACCGTGCGCTACCGGCTGCGCCAGATCCGCGAGCTGTGGGGCGATGAGATCGACGACCCCGACAGCCGCTTCGAACTGGAACTGGTGCTGCGGTCGATGCGGTTACGCGGCGAGCTGGGACCGCCCTAGCGCGGGGCAGCGGCCACCACGCCGCCCCGTGCTGCCGCTCACCAGCCGGCGCGCCGCTCCATGCGCGTCCCGGCTATTCGCGAGAACGCCATGATGTCGCTCGGTTCCTCGACCGTCGTACGGTGCCACCGGCCCCGGGGTATGACGAATGCCGTGCCCGGGGTGAGCCTGGCCACCAGCTCCCCGTCGGGGTCCTGCGGGTCGTCGTCCGCGCGGAAGTAGATCCGGACCGCGCCGGTCAGCACACACAGCACCTCCTCGCCGTCCCTGTGCTGCTCCCACGACTCGGGGTGGGCGTCGGCGTCGCTCTCGACGTGCAGCGTCATCACCGTCCAGCCGTCCAGGTCGGGCGACATCCGGCGCTCCTCGGCGCGGACGTCGCCTGCCGGGCCGAGCCGGAACATGGAAGAGAACAGATCCACCGCGGTCATTGCCGCCCCCTCATCAAGTACGGTGTACGTGATCGGATTTCAGTGGAACACGTACGCCGTACGTAGTCAAGTCCCGCTCTGCCGACGATGTGAGCAGACAGATCGGGAAAGTCGGAAAGGTGGATCGCCGGTGCCCGCACCGAAGAAGTTCAGCAGGGAGCAACTCGCCTCGGCGGCGCTGGAGCTGGCCGACGAGAAGGGGCTGGGCGGCCTCTCGATGCGCACACTCGCCGCGCGGCTGGGTACCGGCCCGATGACGCTCTACAACTACGTGGACGGGCGTGAAGGGCTGGAGTCGCTGGTCATCGAGGCGGTCGTCCGGCACGTCGGCTATCCGCCGCAGCCGGCGGCGGACTGGCGCGAGGAGGTGCGCGCCCTCGCGGAGTCCTACTGGTCCACCATCCGCAGCCACCCCCAGGTGGTGCCGCTGATCGTGGCGCGCCGGACCACCGATGGGGCGACCCTCGACTTCGGGGAGCGGATGCTGGAGGCCCTGGCCAGAAGCGGCAGGTCCGGCCGGGATCTGCTGGTGGCCTTCCGGCTGGTGACCGGGTTCGTCATCGGTTTCACGCAGGGCGAGGCCGGAGCCGACTCCTTCAGTCTGACGGGCGGCTCGGCCCAGGAGGTGATCGAACGCGGCCGGACGCTCCCGGCGGACCGCTATCCGCGCGTCGTGGAGATCGCCACGGCCTCGGCGCAGGGCGACCGCACCGAGGAGTTCCGGGCGGGTCTCGACCTGCTGGTGGCCGGGCTCAGCGCGGGGGCTCGCCCAGCATCCGCTTGAGCAGATCGCGCAGCAGCCTGCGTTCGGCGAGGGTGAGCTCCTGGAGGGGTTCGCCGGCGAAGTCCAGCTCCCCGCGCAGCCGCGCCGCCGTCGCGCGCCCTTCCTCGGTGGCCGCTGCGATCTTCACCCGGCGGTCGGCGGGGTCGGGTCTGCGCTCCACCAGCCCGCGCGACTCGAGACGGTCGACTATGCCCGTCACGTTCGACGGCTCGCACTTGAGGTGGCGGGCGAGCTGCCGCATCGGGGTGGGTTCCCGCGCCAGCAGGGCCAGGACCCGGGCCTGCGCACCGGTCAGCGCGTGCTCGGCAGCGGCCAGCTCGTACTCCTCGTGATAGCGCGCGACCACCGTGCCGATCAGCTCGGCCACCTCGATGGTGAGCGCGTCCGGGGTGCGACTCTCCGCTGCTGCCATGCGACCAGCCTAGCGCAATGCTTGACAACATGAAATATCCAGGAGCATGGTTGTTTCAGTAGCTGAAGCAATTGCAGGAGGCGACACCGTGACCTCATCCGTATCCCCCGACTCCGCCGCGCATCAGATCCCGGCCACCGGACGCGCCTGGCATCTGACCGAGCGGCCGCAGGGCTGGCCCACACCGGACGGCTTCGCGCTGCGGGAGGAGCCGGTCCGTGCCCCGGCCGAGGGGCAGATCCTGGTGCGGAACATCCATCTGTCGGTGGACCCGTACATGCGCGGCCGGATGAGCGCGGCGAAGTCCTACGTGGAGCCCTTCAGGCTGAACGAGCCGATGACCGGCGGCGCCATCGGCGTCGTCCTCGCCTCCGAGGACCCCGGCTTCGCGCCCGGTGACCATGTCCTGCACGACATGGGCTGGCGGGAGTACGCCACGCTGCGGGCCAAGTACGCCACCAAGGTCGACGGCGAGGCCGCCCCGCTCTCCACCTATCTCGGTGTGCTGGGCATGCCCGGCCTGACCGCCTACGCGGGCCTGCTCCGGGTGGCCGACTTCAAGCCGGGTGACGCCGTCTTCGTCTCCGGCGCGGCCGGCGCTGTCGGCAGCGAGGTCGGTCAGATCGCCCGGCTCAAGGGCGCCTCCCGGGTGATCGGCTCGGCGGGCTCCGACGAGAAGGTCAAGCTGCTGACCGACGAGTACGGCTTCGACGCGGCCTTCAACTACAAGAACGGCCCCGTCGCCGAACAGCTCAAGGAGGCGGCACCGGGCGGCATCGACGTCTACTTCGACAACGTCGGCGGTGACCATCTCGAGGCCGCCATCGCCGCCATGAACCTGCACGGCCGGATCGCGGTGTGCGGGATGATCTCGCAGTACAACGCCACCGAGCCCACCCCGGCCCCGCGCAATCTCGCGCAGATCATCGCAAAGCGCTTCCGTATGGAGGGGCTGCTGGTGATGGACCACTACGATCTCCAGCCCAAGTTCGTCGAGGAGGTCGCCCCCTGGGTGCGCTCCGGTGAGCTGAAGTACCGGGAGACCGTGGTCGAGGGCATCGACAACGCCCTGGACGCCTTCCTGGGCCTGCTGCGCGGCGAGAACGTCGGGAAGATGATCGTCACCCTGGACGCCTGAGCCTGGCCGGACGGGGCTCCCGGTCGGGCTCCCTGCTCCGCCCGCGCACCGAGGACCTACGCTGGTGCCCGCACCGGCGGGAACCTGGGCGCGAGTTCCCCCGGTCGTGCCATCAACAGGAGGACATCCATGGCAATACAGCCGATCGACGTCAAGTACACCGCCGTCGCCACCGCAGAGAACGGCCGTGACGGCCGCGTGGCCAGCGACGACGGCCAGCTCGATGTCGTCGTCAACCCGCCCGAGGCGATGGGCGGCAGCGGCGCGGGCACCAACCCCGAGCAGCTCTTCGCCGCGGGGTACAGCGCCTGCTTCCAGGGTGCGCTCGGCGTCGTCGCCCGCAAGGAGGGCGCCGACATATCCGGCTCGACCGTGACCGCCGAGGTCGGCATAGGCAACACGCCGGAGGGCGGCTTCGGCCTCACCGTCGCCCTGCGCGCCACGATCCCCAACGTGGACGAGGCCACGGCGAAGGACCTGCTGGACAAGGCCCACCAGGTCTGCCCGTACTCCAACGCCACGCGCGGCAACATCGAGGTCGCGCTGCACGTCGCCTGACCCGGTTCCCGGTTCCGGGTCGCGAGCGCCGCAGCGTGGGCGGTGCTCCGCGGCCCGGTCCCGGGCCGGCGTCCCCGATGGTGCTGCCCGTGCGGTGCTGCCCGGCGGCTATCCGGCGCCGCGTCGTGCGGTGATCTGCTCGTACGCCAGCTCGGCGAGGCTGCGCTGACCCTCCCTGCTGGGGTGGAACCAGTCCCAGTTGCTCAGCTCGGCGCCCGTGAAGCGGTAGTTGAAGACCGCCCCGTTGTCGTAGCGGCAGCGCAGGTCCTTGGCGCACTCCTGCTTGAGCACGGAGTTGTAGGCCACCACCCGGTCGTATACCTGCTGCCGCCGCTCCCGGTCGGCCGTGGCCATCGACTGCGGGTCCTTGAGCATCGACTGGCAGATGCCGAGCCCCCACACCCGCTGCCCTATCGGGTTCTTCCTGCCCTCCCGCCACAGCCGCTTGAGGTTGGGGACGCTGGAGACGTACACCTGCGCCTTGGGCGCCTCGCTGCGCAGCGTCCGCAGCCCTTCGCGGAAGTCGGCGCGGAAGTCCGCGACGGGGGTCATCTGCTCCACCGTGGGGCGGCAGGCGTCGTTGGCGCCGCTCATCACGGTCACCATGTCCGGCTCGCGTGCGGCGGCCCGGCGCATCTGTGCGGGCAGGTCGGCCATGACCGCGCCGCTGGCCGCGTAGTTCCAGCTCTCCTTCGCCGGGTCGCTCAGCAGCCGCCGCGCCAGGCTGTCGACGCCTTTCTCCGTGCCGGTGGCCCAGGACACCTTGGTGCAGTCGGCCAGCAGGGAACAGGCGTCAAACCCACGGGTGATGGAGTCACCCACCGCTGCCAGCGAGTCAGGATCGCGGTCCCAGATCCGCCGTGGGGTGGGTTTCGGGTGGGGGCGCGAGGAGTCTTCGGCGCGCTGCGCGCCGCGCTTGTCGCCTCCACCGGGGAAGCTGCCGCATGCCACGGCGAGCACCAGACCCGCTAGGGTCATCAGGGCGAAAGCGCAGATCGCGGCGGTGCGGGACCGTTTCGGCGCGGTGGGGCGCGCGCTCAGTGGACGTGCGTTCCCCGGCTTGCGGCTCTCCGTCATCCGACCCCCTGTTTCGCCCGTGCCCAACCGACGGTACGTCACCCACCGTGCGCCGCCTCGCGATAGCTTGTGCCGTGGTCGGTGAGTGGGTGAGTCGACCGGCACAGCGACTGGTAAATATTACCTCGCGTCACATACTGTCCCTTTCGGGGAGAATTGGGCGCAATGGTGTTTACTATTCGTAACCTCGGGAGCTGATAGGAAAGTGACCGGTGGTGCAAAATGTCAGGCGCTTTTCCGGCGCGTGACCGGTAGGTGATCGAGGCCGCCCGGTGGCGACCCTCGGAGCGCACTGGAGGTCCCGGTGACGACACGTGGAGTTCTGTACGTCCACTCGGCGCCCCGCGCCCTGTGCCCGCACGTCGAGTGGGCTGTCGCGGGTGTGCTGGGCGCGCGCGTCAACCTCGACTGGATCAGACAGCCCGCCTCGCCCGGCACCTGGCGTGCCGAGTTCTCCTGGCAGGGGGATCCCGGCACCGCCTCCAAGCTCGCCTCCGCGCTGCGCGGCTGGCATCTGCTCCGGTTCGAGGTGACGGCCGAGCCGTGTGCGACGGCCGAGGGCGAGCGGTACAGCTCCACCCCGGACCTCGGCATCTTCCACGCGGTCACCGGTATGCACGGTGACATCCTCATCCCCGAGGACCGGTTGCGCGCCGCCGTCGCCCGCGCGGGCCGGGGCGAGAGCGAGCTGGAGGCCGAGATCTCCAAGCTGCTGGGCAAGCCCTGGGACGACGAGCTGGAGCCGTTCCGCTACGCCGGAGAGGGCGCGCCGGTCCGCTGGCTGCACCAGGTCGTCTGAGGCCCGCCGCGCCAGGTCGTGAGGCCCGCCTCCCCCGGGCCCGTCCGCGCTGCACGCCGCACGCCTGAAGCCCTCACATCCGTATGCGTGCCGCTTGCCTTCAAGGGCGCTCGAACGCCTACCGTTCCCGCATGCCTGACGAATCCCGCATGCCTGACGAAACCTCAGTCGCAGTGCTCGGCACCGGCACCATGGGCGCCGCCATGGCCCGCAACCTCTCAGCGGCCGGGCTGCGGGTCCGCGCCTGGAACCGCACCCGCGCCCGCGCCGAACCGCTGACCGGCCACGGCATCACCGTCACGGACGAGGCAGCCGAGGCGGTACGCGGCGCCGGTACCGTTCTGACCTCCCTCCACGACGGCCCCGCCGTGCTGGCTGCGATGCGCGCAGCGGCACCAGGGCTGGTCGAGGGCGCCGTGTGGATCCAGGCCAGCACGGTGGGGCCCGACGGACTCGCGCCGCTGGCCGAGTTCGCCGAGGCGCACGGGCTGCGCTTCCTGGACGCCCCCGTACTGGGCACCAAGGCGCCCGCCGAGGCCGGGCAGCTGACCGTCCTGGTCTCCGGCGGTTCGGGCAGCGCTCTCGTGCGCGAGCGGACGGCCCCCGTCTTCGACGCCATCGGTGCCAGGACCCTGTGGCTCGGCCAGGAGCCCGGTGCCGCCAGCCGCCTCAAGCTCGTGGTCAACAACTGGGTGCTCACCCTCATCAACGGCACCGCCGAGACGCTCGCGCTCGCCGAGGGGCTTGGCGTAGAAGCCGACGACTTCCTCGGTGCCGTCGCGGGAGGCCCGCTGGACGCGCCCTACCTGCAGGCGAAGGCCAGGCTCATCCTGGAGGGCGCCTACGAGGCCGGCTTCCCGCTCTCCGGCGCCCGCAAGGACGCCGAGCTCATCACGCGGGCGGCACGGGACGCCGGTGTGCGGCTGGACGCGACCCCCGCGATGGCCGATCGGCTGCGACGCGCCGAGACGCAGGGGCACGGCGGAGACGACGCGGCGGCCTCGTTCTACGCCAGCTTCGAGGCCTCCGATTACGGCAGGGGCGATACCCGGGGTTCCGCGTAGCAGCGCGCACGCCAGGGCGCACCAGTGCATGAGCGCAGGGCGCACCAGTGCATGAGCGCATGAGCGCACATGTAAGGGGCGGCCTCCCAAGGAGACCGCCCCTTACCGGCACAGAGCCGGGATCACACCGTACGGAACGCCAGCACCACGTTGTGGCCGCCGAAGCCGAACGAGTTGTTCAGCGCGGCGATACGGCCCTCGGCCGGCAGCTCGCGCGCGGTGTCGCGCACGATGTCGCCGTCGGCCTCGGGGTCGAGGTTGTCGATGTTGATCGTCGGCGGGGCCGTGCGGTGGTGCAGCGCCAGCAGCGTCGCCACCGTCTCGACACCGCCGGCGCCGCCCAGCAGATGGCCGGTCATCGACTTGGTCGCCGCGATGCCCATGTGGTCGACGTCGTCGCCGAACACCTTGCGCAGCGCCTTCAGCTCCGCCAGGTCGCCCTGCGGGGTGGAGGTCGCGTGCGCGTTGATGTGCATGATCTCGGCCGGGTCCAGACCGGTCCTGGAGACCAGGTTCTGCAGCGCGTGCGCGATGCCGTTGCCCGAGGGCTCGGGCTGCACGATGTCGTGGCTGTCGGCGGAGATGCCCTGGCCCACGGCCTCGGCGTAGATCCGCGCCCCGCGCCGCCGGGCGTGCTCGGCCGACTCCAGGACGACGACTCCGGCGCCCTCGCCGAGCACGAACCCGTTGCGGTCCACGTCGTAGGGGCGGGAGGCGCCCTGCGGGTCGTCGTTGTTCTTGGACATCGCCATCATGTTGCCGAACGCGGCGATCGGCAGCGGATGTATGGCCGCCTCGGTGCCACCGGCGACCACGATGTCGGCGCGGCCGGTGCGGATCATCTCGATCGCGTACCCCACCGCTTCGGAGCCGGAGGCGCAGGCGCTGACCGGGGTGTGCACCCCGGCCCGGGCGTTGACCTCGAGCCCGACGTTGGCCGAGGGGCCGTTCGGCATCAGCATCGGCACCGTGTGCGGCGACACGCGGCGAACGCCCTTGTCGCGCAGTACGTCGTACTGGTCCAGCAGCGTGGTCACGCCGCCGATACCGGAGGCCACGACGGCGCCGAGCCGGTCCGGGTTGACGGAGGCGTCCTCGCCGGCCCGGGCGGTGAAGCCCGCGTCGGCCCAGGCCTCCCGGGCCGCGATCAGCGCGAACTGCGCCGAGCGGTCCAGCCGCCTGGCCTGGGGACGGGGAATGCTCTCACCCGGCTCGACCGCGGCCCGCGCCGCGATGCGTACCGGCATGTCGGCGGCCCACTCCTCCTCGAGCAGTGCGACGCCCGAGCGCCCGGCGACGAGCCCTTCCCAGGTCGATGCGCTGTCGCCACCCAGCGGTGTGGTTGCGCCGATACCGGTGACGACCACGGTGTCATTGGTCGCGTTCACTGGAATTCTCTCCACGGTAGGGGGTGACTCGTTTGAGCCACCCGCACGCCGGGTGGCGACAAACGCGTCAAGGGATGTCTCAGCTCTGGTGCTTGAGGATGTAGTCGGTCGCGTCGCCGACGGTCTTGAGGTTCTTCACGTCGTCGTCCGGGATCTTGACGCCGAAGCGCTCCTCGGCGGCGACAACCACCTCGACCATGGACAGCGAGTCCACGTCCAGGTCGTCCGTGAAGGACTTCTCCAGCTGGACGTCCTCGGTCGGGATACCGGCGATCTCGTTCACGATCTCGGCGAGGCCCGAGACGATCTCTTCCTGCGTGGCGGCCATTGCGGCGCTCCTTCGTATTCGGTGAGTCCGCAGCGCCCGACCCTGTCGTACGGGGCTGCTCGGATCTTGACTAGGGGAGGGTAACGACCGTGGCGGCGTACACGAGACCCGCCCCGAAGCCGATGACGAGGGCGGTGTCGCCGCTCTTCGCCTTCCCCGTCGCCAGCAGCCGCTCCATCGCCAGTGGGATGGAGGCAGCCGAGGTGTTGCCCGTGGTCTCCACGTCACGGGCGACCGTGACGTGTTCGGGCAGCTTGAGGGTCTTCACCATCGAGTCGATGATCCGCATATTGGCCTGGTGCGGGATGAAGACGTCCAGGTCCTCGGGAGTTATCCCGGCCGCGTCCAGGGCCTGCTGCGCGACCTTGGCCATCTCGAAGACGGCCCAGCGGAAGACCGTCTGGCCCTCCTGCCGCAGGGCGGGGAACTTCACCGAGCCGTCCTCGCCCAGCGGCAGCTGTGCCACGTCGCCCACCCGGAAGCCGTCCCACGGGATGGTCTGCGAGATGACGTCCCGCTTGTCGCCCTCCGAACCCCAGATCGAGGGGCCGATGCCCGGCTCGTCGGAGGGGCCGACGATGACGGCTCCGGCGCCGTCCCCGAACAGGAACGCGGTGGAGCGGTCGGTCAGATCCGTCAGGTCCGAGAGCCGCTCGGCGCCGACCACCAGCACGTAGTCCGCGCTGCCCTCGACGACCAGGCCCTTGGCCAGGGTGAGGCCGTAGCCGAAGCCGGCGCAGCCCGCGTTGATGTCGAAGGCCGCAGCCTTGCGCGCGCCCATCCGGTCGGCGATCTCGGTGGCGATGGCCGGGGTCTGCTTGAAGTGCGAGACGGTCGAGATGATGACCGCGCCCACCTGGTCGGCGGTGATCCCGGCGTCGGCCACGGCCTTGCCCGCGGCCTCCAGGGTCATCTCGGCGACCGTCTCCTCGTCGTTCGCCCAGTGCCTGGTCGCGATCCCCGAACGGGAGCGGATCCACTCGTCCGAGGAGTCGATGTGCTTGAGGATCTCCTCGTTCGGTACGACGCGGGTCGGTCGGTATCCGCCGACGCCGAGAATGCGCGCGTACGGTGAGCCCTGCGCGGGCTTGATCTTCGCGGTCATGCTTCTCGGGACTCCTTGGAGGTCAGGCGGACGTGTGAGCGGCGAGCAGGTCCCGCGCCGCGGCGAGGTCGTCGGGCGACTTCAGCGCCAGCGTCCGTACGTCCGGCAGGGCGCGCTTGGCCAGGCCGGTCAGGGTGCCGCCGGGGCACAGCTCGATCAGCGCGGTGGCCCCCAGCTCCTGGAACGTGTCCATGCACAGGTCCCAGCGCACCGGCGCCGAGATCTGGTGCACCAGGCGGCGGACGACCTCGGGTCCCGACTCGACGACCTGGCCGTCGAAGTTGGAGACGTAGCGGGTCAGCGGGGCGCCGGGGGTGACGTCCTCGACGGCCGCCTCCATGGCGGGCAGCGCACCGGCCATGTGGTCGGTGTGGAAGGCTCCGGCGACCTTCAGCGGGACGACCCGGGCCTTCTCGGGGCGGTCCTGGGACAGCGCGGCGAGCTGTTCGGCGGTACCGGCGGCCACGATCTGGCCCGCGCCGTTCATGTTCGCGGGCGTCAGACCGAGCTTGTGCAGATGCCCGGTGACCGTCTCCGGGTCGCCGCCCAGCACCGCGGACATCCCCGTCTCGGTCACGGCGGCGGCCTCGGCCATCGCCTTACCCCGGGCGCGTACGACGCGCAGCGCCTCCAGCGGGGAGAGGACACCGGTCAGCGCGGCGGCGGCCAGCTCGCCCACGCTGTGGCCGGCCAACGCGCCGACGTCGGCGGCCCGGCCGGGCGCGTCCTGGGTGGGCTCGCCCTCCAGCAGTTCGTACGCGGACAGCAGGCTGGTGGCGACCAGCAGCGGCTGGGCCACGGCCGTGTCACGGATCGCCTCGGCGTCGGCCTCGGTGCCGTAGTGCACGAGGTCGAGGTCGATGGCGGCCGACCACTGAGCGAGCCGGTCGGCGACGCCGGGGAGTTCGAGCCAGGGGGTCAGCAGGCCAGGCTTCTGAGCGCCTTGGCCGGGAGCGACGAGTACGAGCACTCTTTCACTCTCTCCTGTGGGCACGGGTCCCGGCCGGTGGGGACCGAGACGAAGAACGGTGAGGGGAATTGTGGACCCTCGACAAAAGACGCCCGACAGCTTACGGCTGACCGGGGAAGTCGGCGAGACGCCCCAGGATCAGCGCGATACGCAGGGTGAAAGCGGAACGTACATCGGAAGGCGACCAGCCGGTGACGTCCGTCACACGTCGCAGCCGGTAGCGGACGGTGTTGGGGTGCACGAACAGCATCCGCGCGGCACCCTCCAGGCTACTCGCCTGTTCCAGGTAGACGCTGAGCGTCTCCAGCAGCGCCGACCCGGCCTCCTCCAACGGTCTGTAGATCTCCTCCACCAACAGCTCCCGCGCCACCGGGTCACCCGCCATCGCGCGCTCCGGAAGCAGATCGTCCGCGAGCACCGGACGGGGCGCGTCCGGCCAGGCCGCGCACGCCTTCAGGCCCGCCATCGCCGCCTGTGCCGAGCGGGTCGCCGCCAGCAGATCGCCGACCACAGGACCGGCGACCACAGGGCCGGCCGCGAACGGGCCGATCAGCGACTTGGCCGCCTTCAGCGGATCGTCCGAACCGCCCGCGATCACCACCAGCCGGCTGCCCAGTACGCCGGTGAGCACCTGGAGCTTCGCGTGCCGGGAGGCGCGCCGGATCGCCTCGACGGTCAGTTCACTGTCGCCGTCCGGCGCGGTGCCCAGCACAACGGCCACATGCTCGGGCGAGTTCCAGCCCAGCGCCGCAGCACGCGAGACGGCGCCCTCGTCCGCCTCCCCGGAGAGCACCGCGTTGACGACCAGCGACTCCAGCCGGGCGTCCCACGCGCCGCGCGCCTCGGCGGCCTGCGCGTAGACCTGCGCGGTGGCGAAGGCGATCTCCCGCGCGTACACCAGCAGCGCCTCGCGCAGCACCGCCTCGTCCCCGGGCGCCGCGACCTCGTCGATGGCCGCCTCGACCACCTCGATCGTGGTACGCACCATCTCCACGGTCTGCCGCAGGGTGATCGCCCGCGTCAGCTCGCGCGGCGCGGTGCCGAACACATCGGTGCTGATGGCCTGCGGCGTCTCCGGATGCCGGAACCACTCGGTGAACGCCGCGATACCCGCCTGGGCGACCAGGCCGATCCAGGAGCGGTTCTCCGGTGGCATCGCCCGGTACCAGGGCAGCTGCTCGTCCATCCGCGCGATGGCGGCGGCGGCGAGCTTCCCTGAGGACTGCTCCAGACGGCGCAGGGTGGCCAGGTGGGGGTGCTGGGGTGGTGGGTCTGTGGCTTCGGGCACGGGACAAGCCTGCCTTACCGGATGCCCGTCAAGGGCGTGGGGGGCGGACCGGGACTTTGCGGGCAGTGGCCGGGGCTACCGTGGAGCGCATGCAGCAGGTGGTGTGGCGGGCCGAGGACCGGTACCGGGGCGGCGACCAGCGGGCCGGGATCGACACCCGGCACGCCTTCTCCTTCTCCGGCTTCTACGACCCCGACAACGTCGGTTTCGGGCTGCTGGTGGCCTGCAACGAGGAGCGCCTCGCACCGGGCGCCGGGTTCGAGGAGCACCCGCACCGCGATGTGGAGATCGTCACCTGGGTCGTCGAGGGCGAGCTGGAACACCGCGACTCCGCCGGCGGCGCCACCGTCGTACGCGCCGGTGACGTGCAGCGGCTCGGCGCGGGCAGCGGCGTACGGCACACCGAGCGGAACGCCGGCGACACCCCGCTGCGCTTCGTCCAGATGTGGCTGGTGCCCGGCGCGTTCGGCACCGAGCCCGAGTACGAGATCGTCCGCGGCATCGCGGACAACACCCCCTTCGCGCTGCCGCGCACCGAAGCGGTGCTGCATGTGCGGCGGCTGGCCGACGGCGAGCGCACGGCCGTGCCGGACGCCGCTTTCGTGTACGTCCACGTGGCGCGCGGCAGGGCCCTGCTGGACGGTACGGCGCTGGCCGAGGGCGACGCCGCCCGGCTGACCGACCAGGGCGCCGCGTGTGAGCTGCGCGCCGAGGGCGGTGCCGAGGTGCTGCTGTGGGAGATGCACGCGGAGCCCGGTTACGGCTGAGCCGCGTCCGCCGCCGCTACCGCAGCTCGGCCAGGACCGCGTCGGTGAACGGCGTCCACGCCTCCACGGCCCACGGGCCGAAGTCGCGGTCGGTGAGCGCCACACACGCGGCACCCTCCTCCGGGTCGACCCACAGAAACGTGCCGGACTGGCCGAAGTGCCCGAAGGTGCCGGGCGAGGACGTCTCGCCCGTCCAGTGCGGGGACTTGGTGCCGCGGATCTCGAAGCCCAGGCCCCAGTCGTTCGGCTTCTGGTTGCCGTAGCCGGGCAGCACACCGTTGAGCCCGGGGAAGACGACGCGGGCCGCCTCGCGCACCGTGGAGGGGTCCAGCAGCGTGGGGGACTGGAGCTCGGCTGCGAAGCGGATCAGGTCGGCGAGTGTGGAGACGGCGTCCTTGGCGGCCGAGCCCTCCAGCTCGGTGGCGGCCATGCCCAGCGGGTCGAGCACGCCCTCGCGCAGATACTGCGGGAAGGGCATCTCGGTCGCCTTGGCGAGATGGTCGGCAAGCGTCTCGAAACCCGCGTTCGAGTAGATACGGCGGGTACCCGGCTCGGCCATGGAGCGCTGCTCGTCGAAGGCGAGACCGGAGGTGTGGGCCAGCAGATGCCGCACCGTCGAGCCCTCGGGACCTGCCGCCTCGTCCAGCTCCACGGCGCCCTCCTCCAGCGCCATCAGCGCCGCGTAGGCGGTCAGCAGCTTGGTGACGGAGGCCAGCGCGAACCGCTGGTCGGCAGGGCCGTGCGTGCCGGCCACGGTGCCGTCGGCGCGTACGACAGCCGCCGCCGCTGTGGGCACCGGCCAGTTCTCGATCATCCGCAGGCTGTCCATGGCACCGAGCCTAACGGCAGCGATTTGCCGACGATTTTGCCCTTGCTTGGAGTGCACTCCAACTCCATAGCGTTGACTTGTGACCGTGACGCAGATGGAGAAACCCCGCACACCGCAGTCCCCCACACCGCAGCCCCTCCTACCGCGGCAGTGCGCCGACGGCGGCGCCGTCCACCCCAGGCCCGACGGGCAGGACAGGTACACCATCAGCGAGGTGGCGGCGCTGAGCGGCCTGAGCGCCCACACGCTGCGCTGGTACGAGCGGATCGGCCTGATGCCGCACGTGGACCGCTCCCACACCGGGCAGCGGCGCTTCACCAACCGCGACCTGGACTGGCTGGAACTCGTCGGCAAGCTGCGGCGGACCGGGATGTCCGTCGCCGACATGGTGCGCTACGCCGAGATGGTGCGCCGGGGCGCTGAGACGTTCGCGGAGCGCAAGGAGCTCCTGGAGGCCACTCGCCAGGACGTGCTCACACGTATCGCGGAGCTGCACGACACCCTCGCCGTCCTCGACTACAAGATCGACATCTACGCGGAGAAGACCGGGGAACTCCCGGCGACCCGCGCCGTCCTCGCCCACACCACACCTCAGACCACGGCGAACGCGTAGAGCGCGAACGCGGCGGCCAGCGCCCCGGCAGCCGCCCGCGCGCCCCGCCCCGCGCCGTACCACGGCGTCTCGAACCGGCGGGTGACCCTGCCGATCGCCACCAGCACCACGGCGAACACCGGCAGCCACACCAGCCGGGCCGCCACCCAGCCGAGCGAGTCGGGCGCCGTCGTCAGCCCCGGCACCACACCCAGCCGGGCGCCGGGCACCGCTGCCGCCAGCATCGCCGTCTGGTGCCAGCACAGGATCGTCATCGCCGACAGATTGACCACCACCACAGGCGCCCACAGCGCGGGACGGCGCAGCAGCCGGGAGATGCGCTCCCGCAAGAGCACCGCCGCACCGCACTGCGCGGACGCGAGCGCCGGCACCAGCAGCGACGGGGGATGCGAATTGGTACGCGCCTGCCCCGGAACGCCCACCATGGACGCCGGATAGCCGAAACCGAGCAGCAGCACGGCGAACAGCGCAGCGCCCCCGACGCACAGCACTGCGGCACCCTTGCGCCCCAGTCTGCCGACGCCCCAGCAGACACCCAGTTGGTAGCCGAACAGCCACCCCGGCAGCAGGTTCACCAGACCGAGCCAGGACGGCATCTGCTGCGCCACCACCCCGTAGCGCAGAAAGTCCACCACAGCGACCGTCCCCAGCAGCGGCACAGCCGTCCACGCTCCCCACCGCCTCGCCGCCCGCACGCAGTACGGCGTCAGCGCGGTGACACCCGCGTACACGCCGACGAACCACAGCGGCTGCACCACCAGCACCGCCGCCGTGCGCAGTGTCGCCTCCGGCACCCCGCAGAACGCCAGCACAGGCAGCAGCCCCGCCCACACGGCGGTGACACCCAGCACGGGACGGCCCAGCCGCACCAGCCGGCCACGCAGCCAGTGCCCGGCGCTCTCGCCCCGCTCGGTGGCACGTTGCAGAGAGAGCGCCGAGGAGTAGCCGCCCACCAGGAAGAAAATGCCCAGCAGTTGCAGCATCCAGCTCAGCGGCGCGAAGAAGCCGAACGTGGCGAGCGGGCTCGCATTGTGCAGGGCGCCTTGGGGGCCGCGGGTGAACCCGCCGAGCATCCAGTGCCCCAGGGGCACGGCGAGCAGCGCCAGCGCGCGCAGCCCGTCCACCGCACGGTCCCGGTGCGCTGGAGTGCGTTCCTCGATGGCTCGGACGGCTTTTCGCGCCTGGTGCAGCAGCGAACGCTGCGCGGTCGTCTCAGCGGGCATCGGCGCACTCCTGGGAGGCGGGCGCACACCGGACCGAGCCATAGGCGCGCAGTGCGATGGCGGCGAAGTTGTCGAGCGAGTCGGTGCCCGGCTTCAGATAGCCGCTGTGCCCGTCGGCCCGTGCCGCTGTGACGACACGGGCACCGAATCCGGCGTCCGTGGGGTCGGCGCCGTGTCCCAGTCCGAGCACCTCGACATTGGGCACCCGGCCGATCCAGTCCTCGGCGGCCCGGGCCGCCCAGACCGGCACCCGGGTGTGCAGCCCCTCCACCGAACCGACGCGCATCCCGGGGGAGCCGAAGACGATCAGGTCGGCAGCCTCCGAGCGGTCGAGCCGTGGGGCCGCCCGGCCGCAGACCACCGAGCCGTAGCTGTGGCACAGCACCGCGGGAGCGGGCGCCCCGGTCCGCTCGAGCCCGCGCAGGAAGCGCACCAGCCGGGGCGCACCGGCGTTCGCGAGCCGCGCCGTGGCGGCGTCCGGGCCGAGGCCGACGGGGGTGGTGTAGCCGACCCACGCGACGACCGCGGTACGGGTGTGCGGAGCGCGTGCCGCCATCCGGTGGCGCAGCGCGGTGGCCATACCCGCGGGCTTGCCGTACCGGTTCTTGCCGCGGCCGTCGTAGGTGGCCAGGTCGATGTCCGAGCCGGGTACGACGACAGCGGTCCGGGTGGCGTGCGCCAGATCCCCGTACACCTCGGCCACCTGGCCACGGGCGCGCGGGTCGAAAGCGAGGATCTGCCGTCCAGGTGTGAGCAGTTCGGCGTACCGCTCGGCCTTCTCACGGGCCTCCCGGCGATCGGCGCGCGTCAGCCCGCCTTCTCCGGCCCGGCCCCGCCCCCGCGCTCGCGCCAACTGCGCCCGCCGCTCCTCCTTGAGCGCCACCCTGTTCGCCTGGTAACGGATACCCAGGGGGGCGCCGTCCAGGTTCCCCACCGTCAGCGGATGCCGCCGCACCAGCGCCCGCCGCTCGTTCTTCCCGAGTCCCGCGAAGAACGCGGCGACTCGTTCGGGGCTCGCGGTTGCGGGGTCCGGCAGCGTGCGCCCCAGCGTATGGTCGGCGCGCCAGGCGGCGGCGCCCGGCGCGGGCCCGGTGACGGGCGTCTGCTCCGTCCCGCTGGTGACACCCGCCGTCGCGGCGAAGACGCCCGCGACGAGCGGGGCGACGAGCAGTGCACGCTTGCGGCGGCGCTTCATACGGTCCCCTCCTCCCACCGCCGTTCCGGAGTCTCCGGATGGCGGCAGAAGGAGAGTGCGGGCCCGGCTGTGCGCAGGTCGTCACACTGCGGAGCCAATCGCGGAGTGCTACCGGGGTAGGGGGTGGAGGAGAGGGCGGCGAACGCGTGCGCGGGGCGGACGCGTTCGAGGGTGAACCCTTCCGCGGCTCGCACGCGTCGGCGGCTCGGGCGCGTCGGCGGCTCGGGCGCGTCGGGCGTCGCACGCCTTGTGGGCGGACGCGTCGACGGGTCCTACGAGGGCGGTTCGGGTCCGGGTCGGCGCTACTGGTCGTGGTCGCCGGGTGCGACCAGCCCCGACTCGTAGGCGAAGATCACCGCCTGGGCCCGGTCACGCAGCCCCAGCTTGGCGAAGATACGGCTCACATGGGTTTTCACCGTCTGTTCGGCCAGTACGAGGGAGTCCGCGATCTCGGTGTTGGACCGGCCGCGTGCCACCAGCTCCAGCACCTCGGTCTCCCGTTCCGTCAGCGCGTTCAGCCGCAGCTCGGGCCCCGAAGTCCGCCCCTTGCGCGGAGTGTGGCCCGACCGCTGCTTGGCGAACTCAGCGATCAGCCGCCGGGTCACCGAGGGGGCCAGCAGCGCCTCGCCCTCGGCCACCACCCGTACCGCGGCGATCAGATCGGCCGGCGGCGCGTCCTTGAGCAGAAAGCCGCTCGCCCCCAGCCGCAGCGCCTCGTAGACGTAGTCGTCCACGTCGAAGGTGGTCAGCATCAGCACCTTGGGCTGGTGGGTGACGCCGGGCGGCGGGTCGAGGAGCTGCTGCGTCGCCTCCAGACCGTTCAGGCGTGGCATCCGTACGTCCATCAACACCACGTCCGGGTGGGCGCGGCGGCACAGCTCGACGCCCGCCACGCCGTCGGGCGCCTCGCCCACCACGTCGATGTCGCTCTGGGCGGCGAGCAGGGCCGCGAACCCGGCACGGACCATGGCCTGGTCGTCGACGATGACCACGCGGGTCACCTGGTCCGAGGGGAAGGCGCCGGGGGCGCCGATGCCGTTCATTCGGTCGCGGAACCCTTCGTGTTCTTCGTCTTCTTCGAGTGCGTCTTCTTCTTCGAGTGGGTCTTCTTCGAGTACGTCAGCTGCGAGTGCGTGCCCTCGGTTTCGGTCCCTTCCGCTGCACCGTGCGGCTCGTCGTTGAAGGCTGCGGGTGGCGGGTCCAGCGGGAGCCGCGCTGCGACGCGGAAGCCTCCGTCCGGCAGCGGGCCGGCCTCCAGGCTGCCGCCGACCAGCCGCACCCTCTCCCGCATCCCGACCAGGCCGTGTCCGGTCCCGCTGGTCTCCAGCGGCGCGGCCTCAGGCTCGGGGGAGGGCCCGTTGACGACCAGGACGGACAGGAAGCCGTCCGGCGCCGTCACCGAGATCCGGGTCCGGGCGCCGGGCGCGTGCCGTACGACGTTGGCGAGCGCCTCCTGGACGATCCGGTACGCCGACAGCGTCACACTCGGCGCCGGCCCGGAGCCCGACCCCTCGCCTGCCGCACCGTCCTCGTTCTCGTTCCCGTTCTCGTCCCCGTCCTCGTCCCCAGGGAGGGAGATACTCAGCTCGGCGGGGACCCCGGCCCGTACGGTCGCCTCCACGAGTTGCTCCAGCCTGTCCAGACCGGGCTGCGGCGCGCGCTCCCCGCGGGTCTTCTCGCTCCGCAGGACACCCAGCAGACGGCGCATCTCGCTCAGCGACTCGCGTGCCGTCGCGGCGATGGAGCCGAACTCCTCACGTGCCTGAGGGGGCAGCTGGGCGATCCGGTAGGGAGCGCTGTCCGCCTGGACGGTGATGACCGACATGTGGTGCGCGACCACGTCGTGCAGTTCGCGGGCGATACGGGCGCGCTCTTCCAGCAGCGTCCGCTGGGCGCGCTCCGCCTCGCTGATGGTCTCCTGTTCGGCCAGCCGCCGCTGTGCCTCCGCCCGCTCCCGCAGTGCGGCACCCAGCAGCAGTACGACACCGCTGAGCACGATCAGCAGGACGTTCGTCCCCTCGCTGCGCTCCGGTGCCAGCTGTCCGAGCGTGAGCGAGGCGACCACGGTGAGCAGCCAGACGGACAGCAGGGTGCGGCGGCTCTCGCGCAGTGCCAGCGCCAGGCAGAGCACCAGGTAGCCCACGATCACCGTGGGCGGCCACGGCCAGGCGCGGCCCGCGTTCCCGTCGGCGGTCAGCAGGGCCAGCGCGCCCAGCAGGTCGGCGGTGAAAATGATCCACCAGGCGGGCAGCGGTCTGGTCACGGCCAGCAGCAGGGGTGCGGCCTGTGCCACGCCCAGCGCGCCGGCCAGTCCGCCGTGCAGCCCGTAGTCGTGCGCGAGCACCTGGATGCTGGACGGGAGGAGCGAGACGGCGAACACGAACGCCACCACGTAGGGCAGCAGCCGTACGGCGCGGGAGGAGGCGTGTGCCAGCAGCGGTTCGTCGGACGTGGCGGGCACGATCAGCGCCGTGCCGAGCGAGCGCAGACCGTCGCGCAGCCGGGGCGCGACAGCGCGTGTGCTCACAGCTCCGCCAGCAGCTCCGCCTTCTTGGCGGTGAACTCGTCGTCGGTGAGCAGCCCGGCGTCGTGCAGCTCGCCCAGGTGCCGGATGCGCTCGGCCACATCGGCCGGGTCGGAGCGGTGCGGCTTCGGCGGAGCAGGGGCGGAGCAGACGCTCGCCGGCTCCCGCACCGGGTCGGCCTCGCGTACCGCCTCCAGGACCGAGGCGGCGAAGGGCAGCGATTCGTAGACGGGGCCGTAGCCGAGGCCGAACACCACGGAGGCCGGGTCCTGGTCGGCCTCCGCGAGCATCTCGGCTCCGCGTGGACGCAGCCGCAGATGGCCGCTGAGCCCCTCCGGCGAGCGCCATTCGACGTCCTCCAGCTCTCCCACGGGGAAGAACTGGTCGCCGGCTTTCCATTTGGCCGTGGAGGCGCCCGTCCAGAACCAGCGGAAGGCGACGACCTTGCCGTCGAAGGACGCCTTGCCGTCGTACGCCTTGAAGCTCTGCGGTGCCGCCGGAGCGGCGACCAGATAGCGCTCGGCGGGTTTGGCCGCGTCCGCGGGCAGTGCGTCGCGCAGTTCGGTCGCGTAGTAGTCAGCCAGCGTCTCGCGCTCCGCCGGCAGCACCAGGCGGTAGGGGTCGCTGCTCTCCTTGAGCTGACCCGCGGCGGCCTCCAGCAGCGGGTCCGCGCCCTCGCGGGGCACGGCGCGCAGCACGACGGTGCCCCGCTTGCCCCCCGGGGCCAGCTCGACGGCGCTCAGCGCCTCGTACGGAATACGCCGCTCTCCGAGCACCTGGAAGAGCTTCGGTGTGCGAATCCCCCGTTCGAAGCGGATGAGCACGGAGTCGGGTTCGAACTCCCAGGTGGAGTGAATTCCAGCCAGTACGTCACCCATGTGGGCCATCGTATGCGGCTGCCGCCTGTCCGTCCCCCCTCCGCCGCTCTCCGCGACGCTACGCGCGCTGATTCGGTGCATACGGCCTCCCGTGCCGGCTCGGACAGGGTGTCCCAGGACGCCTCGTGCGCCCGTGCGTGACGTCAGGACACGCTGGGGACGAAGGAGCACTTCGGGTCGGAGGAGTGGCAGCTGAGGTCCCGGTAGGAGCCGGTTCCGATCGCGGCGAAGTTGGCGAGGCTGCGGGTGTGCGGCACGAAGTAGCCGGTGTGGCCGACGGCACCGCGGGCCGACAGGTGCCGCGCCCCGAAGGCGTCCGAGACCGGGTCGGCGCCGTGTCCGAGCCCGCCGACGTCCATATGGGGCACGTCGGCGATCCAGTCGTCCCTGTCGCGCATCGCCCAGACGCGGGCGCGGGTGCCCAGCTGTGCCGCGTTGTCCACGCGCATCCCGGGGCTGCCCGCGACGGCGATGTCGGTGACGCTGTCCGGCACCTGGTGCGCCGCCACCCCGCAGACCACGGAGCCGTAGCTGTGGCAGATCAGCGCGACCCCGGGCGAGGCGCCGGCCGAGGTGGCAGGCAGGGCGCGCAGCAGCTTGTTCAGCCGTACGGCGCCGTCCTGGGCCGCGGCCCCGGAGGCCGCGTCCACGCCGAGCCCCTCGGGTGCGGTGTAGTCGGCCCAGGCGATCGTCGCCGTACGGGTGCCGGGGCGGGCGGTGTGCTGCTGCCGCTGCAGCGACTCGGCCATGCCGACCGGGGCCGAGTACTGCCGCGCCGACTTCTCGAAGGTCAGCAGGTCGGTGTCGACCCCGGGGACGACCACCGAGACGCGCCGTGCCTTCCGCAGGTCACCGAAGACCTCGGCGGCCCGGCCGCGTCCCGTCGGGTCGAAGGCGAGGATCTGCCGCCCGGGGCGCAGCATCGACTCGAAGCGGTGCATCCGCTGCCCGGCCTGGTCGCGGCCCTCGTCCGTCAGCCGCTGGTCCCGCATCCGTTCGCGCTCGATGTCACGGGCCTGGAGCAGCGCGGTGTGGTTGGCCCGGTAGCGCAGCTGCAGGGGAGCGCCTCCGAGGTTGCCCACGACCAGCGGGTAGCGCGTCGCGAGGGTGCGCTGCTGGGCCGCGCTCAGCTGGGCGAAGTAGCGGGAGATGCGGCTGGGGGAGGCGTCCGGGTCGGGCAGCGGGCGGCCGGCGAAAGAACCCTTCTCCCAGGCGTGCAGTGCTGCCGCGCGGGGGCCGGCATCCGCCTGGTGCTTGCGGACCGCCGTCCAGCCGGTCGTCGCCAGCAGTACGAAGACGACGGCCAGGGCGAGCAGCGCGCGCCAGGCCGTGATGCCCGGGGCTCCCGGCGCGGGGACGCCTGATCCGGACAGCGGGCTGCCTAGTGCGGAGAAGTAAGTCACTGGGGCGACACCTTAGGAGATGCCGGGCGGAGGTCCCGCATTGCTGGGCGCCCAGTGAGTCATCTCACGTTTCGTACTCCGCTGTCGGGTCAGTGCGGTGCGTCCATCTGGCGTACTGGTCACCGTGCGCAACTGCCGTGCGGAGAAGGGCAGTCGAACTCAGCGCTGCTGTCCCCAGTCCGCTGTGAGGGCGGGGCCCAGTTGCGCCACGTAGTCGCGGGTGACCTGGCGGGCCAACTGGAGGGAGGAGTCGTTGCGCATGCTCCACTGCCGTGCGGCGGTGCGCATCACGCCGCTGAAGGCGGCCACCAGCACCCGCGGCCGTGGGTCCTTCTCGGCGTCCACACCGGCACGCCGGGCGATCTCCTGGACGAGTTTCTCCTCCATCAGCAGCGAGTGCCGAAGGTGCGCGGCGAGCAGCGCGGGCGTCGTCTCGATCACCTGGCACATCTTCAGGTGCAGGTCGAGAGGGGTGATCTCCTCCACGGCCTCTCCGACGTCGTCCCAGGCGTCGTCGAGGGTGTTGCGCAGGCAGTCCAGCGGAGACTCGCCTGTCGGACGGGCGCAGACGGCCTCGCAGTACAGCTGTTCGACCATGTCCTGCACGAAGAGCGCGACCTCTTCCTTGTTCGTGAAGTAGCGGAAGAAGGTGCGCTGGGAGACGTCGACGGCTTCGGCGATCTGGTCGACCGTGGTGTCCTCATAGCCCTGCGTGACGAATAGCTCATGGGCCGCCACGATCAGGGCGTCCCTGGTGCGCTGTTTCTTCCGTTCACGCAGACCCGTCAAAGCCGCTTCCTCTCCCGCGTCAGGGTGCTCACGATACGTGAGCGCGGACTGACATTTACCGGCTAATAATTTGGTTTGTCAATTGTCAGCGACTGTCATTACCGTGGCGCCATGAGCACCGAGACCAGCACCGTCGCGCACGGCGCGCCGGATCCAGCAAGCCCCGAGGGCGGTGGCCACAAGACCCGCGGCGGGCTGCGCGGGCACCCCTGGCTGACCCTCGTCACCGTCGCTTTCGGCGTCGCGATGGTCGCCCTCGACGGGACGATCGTCGCCATTGCCAACCCCGCCATCCAGGACGACCTCGACGCGTCCCTCGCGGACGTCCAGTGGATCACCAACGGCTATCTGCTCGCGCTCGCGGTCTCGCTGATCACAGCGGGCAAGCTGGGTGACCGCTTCGGACACCGCCAGACCTTCCTCGGCGGCGTCGTCGGCTTCGCGGCCGCGTCCGCCGCCATCGGACTGTCCGGCAGCGTCGCTCTGGTCATCACCTTCCGCGTGCTCCAGGGCATATGCGGAGCGCTGCTGATGCCTGCCGCGCTCGGCCTTCTGCGCGCCTCCTTCCCCGCCGAGCGGCTGAACGCGGCCATCGGCATCTGGGGCGCGGTCATCGGCGCCTCGACAGCGGCCGGGCCGATCGTCGGCGGCCTGCTGGTCGAGCACAAGGGCTGGGAGTCTGTCTTCTTCGTCAACGTCCCCGTCGGGGCGCTCGCACTGGTGATGGGCCTCGTGCTGCTGCTGGACCGGCGCGCGAAGGACGCTCCCCGCTCCTTCGACCTGCTGGGCATCGTGCTGCTGTCGGGCGCGATGTTCTGCCTCGTCTGGGCGATCATCAAGGCGCCCGACTGGCACTGGGGAGACGCCAGGACGCTCGGCTTCCTGGCCGTCTCCGTGGCGGCCTTCGTGCTCTTCGGCTTCTGGGAGACCAAGGTCAAGGAGCCGCTGCTGCCGATGAGCATGTTCCGCTCCGTACCGCTGACGGCCGGCACCGTCCTGATGGTGCTCATGGCCTTCGGCTTCATGGGCGGCCTGTTCTTCGTCACCTTCTACTTGCAGAACGTCAACGGACTCTCACCGGTGGACAGCGGCCTGCGACTGCTGCCGCTGACCGCGATGATGATCGTCGCCTCGCCACTGGCCGGCACCATCATCACCAAGGTGGGCCCCCGCCCCCCGCTTGTCGGCGCCATGGTGCTGACCGCCGTCGCCATGTTCGGCCTCTCCACGCTGGAGGCGGACAGCGGCATGGCCATCACCTCGCTCTGGTTCGCCCTCCTGGGTCTCGGGCTCGCGCCGGTGATGGTGGGCGCCACCGAAGTGATCGTCGGCAATGCCCCGTTGCAGCACGCGGGTGTCGCAGGCGGGCTCCAGCAGGCCGCCATGCAGGTGGGCGGCAGTCTCGGAACGGCCGTCCTCGGTGCCGTGATGGCCTCCCGGGTCGGCAGCGAACTGCCCCGCAAGTGGGCCGAGTCCAAGCTCCCGCCGCTCCCGGAGAAGAAGGAGGCGGCACTCAGGGACGCCGCCGAGGTCGGCATCGCACCCGTGCCCAAGGGCACGCCGGAGCAGATGGCTCAGACGATCAAGCACGTGGTGCACGACTCCTTCGTCTCCGGCATGGGGCTGGCGTTCGTCTGCGCGGGCATCGTCGCTGTCCTGGCCGCCGGCGTCGCGGTCTTCACCAGCCGCGGCACGAACGACGCGGGGCCGTCGGTGCACGTCTGACGGTCGCCCCCGGGTGACGGACGAAACGGATGTATCCCAGCAATTTCCCGGCCCGGTGGCGCCGGGACGGTGGATAACTCGCGAGTTGTGGACAACTCCGCCACCTGTCCCGGTGAACCGGGCCGTTTGCTCTTGGCGGCCCGTCGGCGGCGCCGACATGCTGATCACACGCCGGGCGAGAACGTGCCCGGCCTTCGGCGGGGGAGTGATCAGCCATGAAAGGCATGTTCGGACGAGGTCCGAGGACGGCGGCCGTGATCCTGGCCGCGACAGCGCTCGCTGCGGTGCTGACAGGCGCAGCGCAGCCGGTAGGGGCGCAGACCAGGGACGGGACCCAGCCGGGCTCCCGGCATGAGCAACGGAACGGTCCCCGGCTCGGGACGTGCGGTCCCGGAGAGCTGTGTCTGTGGGACAGCGCGCGGTTCAAGGGGAAGCGCCGCGTTCACGAGCTGAGCGGCATCGACATCGAGAGCTGTACGGCGCTGCCGGGCGGGGTCTCGGCCCTCTCCGCGGCAAACCGCACAGGCCGGCCAGTCACGCTCTACCAGAGCGCGGTCTGCGCGGAGACGGCGGAGTTCAACACCCATCCCTCGGGCTCCTGGACACCGGAGCTGCCCTACCGGGCACGCGCATTCAAGGTCTGGGAGCACTGAGATGCCCGCCGCATACGCGGGGCGCGGTGACAGGCCCCGCACACCTGCGGCCGGGTGCCGCCCCGACAGGGACAGCACCCGGCCGCAGGGCCGGGGCCGGGAGCCCGGCGGCTCCCGGCCAGGAGCCGAGGCCGGCTCACGCGTCGGCTCGGGCGTCGGTTCAGGCGTCGCCGCCGGCGGTGCCCGGGTCGGCCGCCGCCACCTCCAGAAGCTGGTAGCGGTCGATGGCCTGCTTCAGCGCGGAGCGGTCCACCTTCCCCTCCTTCGCCAGCTCGGTCAGCACACCGAGCACGATCGACTGCGCGTCGATGTGGAAGTAGCGGCGCGCGGCGCCCCGGGTGTCGGCGAAGCCGAACCCGTCGGCGCCCAGCGACTGGTAGGTACCCGGCACCCAGCGCGAGATCTGGTCGGGCACGGCCCGCATCCAGTCCGAGACGGCGACCTTGGGACCCTCGGCGCCGTGCAGCTTGCGGGTGACGTAGGGGACCCGCTGCTCCTCCTCGGGGTGCAGCAGATTGTGCTCCTCCACCGCCACGGCCTCACGCCGCAACTCGTTCCAGGAGGTCGCCGACCACACATCGGCCCTCACGTCCCACTCCTCGGCGAGGATGCGCTGCGCCTCCAGCGCCCACGGCACGGCGACCCCGGAGGCCAGGATCTGCGCCGCATGGGTGCCCCGCTCTGCCGCCCGGTAGCGGTAGAGCCCCTGGAGGATGCCCTCCACGTCCACGTTCTCCGGCTCGGCCGGCTGCTGGATGGGCTCGTTGTAGACGGTCAGGTAGTAGAAGATGTCCTCGCCCTGCGGGTGCTCGTCGCTGGAGCCGTACATCCTGCGGAGCCCGTCGCGGACGATATGGGCGATCTCGAAGCCGAAGGCCGGGTCGTAGGAGACCACCGCCGGGTTGGTGGAGGCCAGCAGCTGCGAGTGGCCGTCGGCGTGCTGCAGCCCCTCACCGGTGAGCGTGGTGCGCCCGGCGGTGGCGCCCAGGACGAAGCCGCGCGCCAGCTGGTCGGACATCTGCCAGAACTGGTCGCCGGTCCGCTGGAAGCCGAACATCGAGTAGAAGACGTAGATCGGGATCAGCGGCTCGCCGTGGGTGGCGTAGGCGGAGCCGGCGGCGATCGCGGCGGCGGTGCAGCCCGCCTCGGAGATGCCGTCGTGCAGCATCTGCCCGGCCGGCGACTCCTTGTAGGCGAGCAGCAGTTCGCGGTCGACGGACTCGTACAGCTGCCCCAGCGGGTTGTAGATCTTGGCCGAGGGGAAGAAGGAGTCCATTCCGAAGGTGCGGTATTCGTCGGGGGCGATCGGCACGAAGCGCTTGCCGATCTCCTTGTCCCGCATCAGGTCCTTCAGCAGCCGCACGAACGCCATCGTGGTGGCGATCTGCTGCTGCCCCGAGCCCTTCTTCAGGGTGGCGTACGCCTTCTCGTCCGGCAGCCGCAGCGGCTTGGCCCGGTTGACCCGCGTCGGCACGTAGCCGCCGCACTCCTGGCGGCGATCGTGCATGTACTGGATCTCCTCCGAGTCGCGGCCCGGGTGGTAGTAGGGCGGCAGGCCCGACTCCAGCTCGCTGTCGGGGATCGGCAGATGCAGCCGGTCGCGGAAGCCCTTGAGGTCGTCGACCGTCAGCTTCTTCATCTGGTGTGTGGCGTTGCGGCCCTCGAAGTTGGGGCCCAGCGTCCAGCCCTTGATCGTCTGCGCCAGGATGACGGTCGGCTGCCCCTTGTGCTCGGCCGCCGCCTTGTAGGCCGCATAGACCTTGCGGTGGTCGTGGCCGCCGCGGCCCAGGTGCAGGAGCTGGTCGTCGGTCATGCCCTCGACCATCTTGCGGAGCCGCTGGTCGCCGCCGAAGAAGTGCTCGCGGATATAGGCGCCGCTCTCGGTCGCGTAGGTCTGGAACTGCCCGTCGGGCGTCGTGTTCAGCTTGTTGACCAGCACGCCGTCCCGGTCCTGCGCCAGCAGCGGGTCCCAGGAGCGGTCCCACACCAGCTTGATCACGTTCCAGCCGGCGCCCCGGAAGTAGGACTCCAGCTCCTGGATGATCTTGCCGTTGCCCCGGACCGGGCCGTCCAGCCGCTGAAGGTTGCAGTTGACCACGAAGGTGAGGTTGTCCAGCCCCTCACGCGCTGCCAGGGAGAGCTGGCCGAGGGACTCGGGCTCGTCCATCTCGCCGTCGCCGAGGAAGGCCCACACCCGCGACTTGGAGGTGTCGGCGATCCCGCGGGCCTCCATGTAGCGGTTCATCCGCGCCTGGTGGATGGCGCCGATCGGGCCCAGTCCCATGGAGACGGTGGGGAACTCCCAGAAGTCCGGCATCAGCCGCGGGTGCGGATAGCTGGAGAGCCCGTGCGGCGCCTTGCTCTTCTCCTGCCGGAAGCCGTCGAGCTGGGCCTCGCTGAGCCGGTCGAGCAGGTAGGCGCGGGCGTAGATGCCGGGGGAGGCGTGGCCCTGGAAGAAGACCTGGTCTCCGCCGTCGCCCTCGTCCTTGCCGCGGAAGAAGTGGTTGAAGCCCACGTCGTAGAGCGAGGCGGAGGAGGCGAAGGTGGCGATGTGGCCGCCTACCCCGATCCCCGGGCGCTGGGCGCGCGAGACCATGACGGCCGCGTTCCACCGGGTCGCGTTCAGGATCTTGCGCTCGATCTCCTCGTTGCCGGGGAAGAACGGCTCGTCCTTGGTCGCGATGGTGTTGACGTAGTCCGTGCTGCGCATCTCCGGGACGGCGACGCGCTTCTCGCGGGCGCGTTCGATCAGCCGGAGCATGAGGTAGCGGGCGCGTTCCCGTCCGCGCTCGTCGACGGCGGCGTCGAGCGAGTCGAGCCATTCCTGGGTCTCTTCGGGATCGAAATCCGGGACCTGGCTGGGAAGGCCGCCAATGATGATCGGGTTGCGATCGGATCCGGAAGCCACGCTGTTCCTTCGCTGTGTCGGTCGGGTGGTGCTCGGGGGCCGGGCGACGGCGGACGCCGTGATTCGTGCTCAAGGGGTGGCGCGCCGCCTCCATCGTGTACCGCCGCCGCTGTGGCGTCATCTCTACCGATAAGTAACCCAGCACCTCTCGAGGTGGGCCGGAGGAGCGGTGTACGCAGGTGCTCGCGGGAACAGCGACGTGGTGGAACCGCAACCCTACGCCCGCTGGGGGTCGTACCCGGCCTTCCGCTCCGACCACCCCAAACATCCGTTCGGTCCACAGGGGCATCCCTACGGCTCCCCCCGGCTCACCCGGGGCAAACCTGGCAGATCCCAGCGCCCGCAATGTGGCCTGAATCACTCTCGATCAGGCATTGTGGGATGAGACGTCAACGTTTGGGCGGGATGGAACGTCGGGTACTTGCGTGATCCGGCCCGCCCGTGTGGACTACGGCCCATGCCTCGCGTGTGCGCGGGGTGCAACCCCATATTCGAAAGACATGACTGGAGGCAATCCGTGAGCGCGACCGCGGACCACGCGGAGGAGCGGACCAACCCCGCCGCAAGGCTGGGTTTCCAGCCCGGACAGGTGGTCCAGGAGATCGGCTACGACGACGACGTCGACCAGGAGCTCCGCGAGTCCATTGAGGAGATCACCGGCACGGAGCTGGTCGACGAGGATTACGGCGATGTGGCCGACGCCGTGGTGCTGTGGTTCCGCGACGAGGACGGCGATCTGACGGACGCGCTGGTGGACGCGACCACGATGATCGACGAGGGTGCCCCCGTCTGGCTGCTGACCCCCAAGACCGGTCGCGAGGGCTATGTGGAGCCCAGCGACATCGGCGAGGCGTCCCAGACCGCCGGGCTCTCCCAGACCAAGAGCTTCAACGCGGCCAAGGACTGGACGGGCAGCCGGCTGGTCACCCCCAAGGGCGCCCCGAACAAGCGCTGAGCGGCGCGGGCGCGCCACGCGCCGACGCCGAGAGGGGCCCGGCCGCTGATTCCAGTGCTGTGCCCGATTTCGGCTCACGGCTCCCCTGCCGTGGGTCCCGGTCCCGGTTCACCCGCTCTCCGGCCGTGGGCACCGGTTCCGGTGCGCGGTTCCGGCGCGCGGCTCCGGTTCACGCTCCGGTTCGCGGCTCAGGACCGTTCCGGCAGCCGGTCACCGTTTCCGGCTGTGCTTCCGGCCACGGCCACGGCCTCGGGCCCCGGTCCGGCCTCCGGTTTCCGGCCCAGGCCTCGGGTCCGGGCCCCCGGCCTCGGGCCCGGCCCCCGGCACCGGGTCCGGCCCCGGCCTCCGGTTCCGGAAGGGGACCGTTCCCTTTCCGCCCGGAGCGGAAAGCGGTCTCGTTCCGGGCGCCCCGCCGCCACGTTTCGGTTGCTTCCTGTGCGTGCCCGACACGTTCCGACGTGTATGCGACGAGCCCCTGAGCGGCCCATGTCCGGCAGGGGCTCGGTGCATAGGGTGGGGACGTCTTTGTCCGTCCACCGAAGGGACCCCGTCATGGCCATCGAGGCCGGCTCCCAGGCACCCGACATCGAGCTCAAGGACCAGCACGGCCAGACCGTGCGGCTCTCGGACTACCAGGGCCGCAAGAACGTCGTCCTGCTCTTCTACCCCTTCGCCTTCACCGGCGTGTGCACCGGTGAGCTGTGCGCCCTGCGTGACGAGCTGCCCCGGTTCGTCAACGACGATGTGCAGCTGCTGGCGGTCTCCAACGACTCGCCGTTCGCACTGCGCGTCTTCGCCGAGCAGGAGGGCCTGGAGTACCCGCTGCTGTCGGACTTCTGGCCGCACGGCGAGGCGTCCCGCGCCTACGGGGTCTTCGACGAGGAGAAGGGCTGCGCGGTGCGCGGGACCTTCATCATCGACAAGGAAGGCACCGTGCGCTGGACCGTCGTCAACGGGCTGCCCGACGCGCGGGACCTCAAGGACTACGTGAAGGTTCTCGAGAAGCTCTGACCGCGAGCATCGCGAGGACAGCCAGGACCGCCGCGCCGGGGGGCGCCTCCGCGCGCTCCCGCGACGCTGGGAACAACCCCGATTCCGCTCCGTAAGAGGGCTGTGTGCCGGGGAACCGCTCACTAGGATCGAATCGTTGATCCGACGGCATCCACAAACGGGGGCACGCGGTGCTCCTCGACGAAACAACTGACCAGGAGGACTCGTGGGAGTCAGCCTCAGCAAGGGCGGCAACGTCTCGCTGACCAAAGAAGCGCCCAACCTGACCGCGGTCATCGTCGGTCTGGGCTGGGACGCGCGTACGACGACCGGCAGCGACTTCGACCTCGATGCGAGTGCCCTGCTGACGAACGCGGAGGGCAAGGTCGCCAACGACCAGAACTTCGTGTTCTTCAACAACCTCAAGAGCCCCGACGGCTCCGTGGAGCACACCGGCGACAACCTCACCGGTGAGGGCGAAGGCGATGACGAGGTCATCAAGGTGAACCTCGCCGGGGTGCCCGCCGATGTCGAAAAGATCGTCTTCCCCGTCTCGATCTACGAGGCGGAGAGCCGCCAGCAGAGCTTCGGCCAGGTGCGGAACGCCTACATCCGCGTCGTCAACCAGGCCGACAACGTCGAGCTGGCGCGTTACGACCTCAGCGAGGACGCGTCGACCGAGACGGCGATGGTCTTCGGTGAGCTGTACCGGCACGGCGCGGAGTGGAAGTTCCGCGCCATCGGCCAGGGGTACGCCTCCGGTCTGCGCGGTATCGCGCAGGACTTCGGCGTGAACGTCTGAGGACCTTGACGGGCAGCGCCACCGGCCCGGCGAGTGGGCCGGTGGCTGCACCTGCCGGGGCCCGGCAGCCACGGGCGCCGCAGACTTCCGTGACCCGGAGGTGTGCGGCGCCCGGTGGTACGGAGAGACTGGATACACCGCGACGCGGGCCGCACGGCCGTGCCGCAAGCCGGGGAGAGGACCAGAAACATGAGCGTGACGCTCGCCAAGGGGGGAAACGTCTCCCTTTCGAAGGCCGCACCGAACCTGACCAAGGTGCAGGTCGGTCTGGGCTGGAAGGCCCGTTCCACCACGGGCGCCGACTTCGACCTCGACGCGAGCGCGCTGCTGTGCTCCGGCGGCCGGGTCCTCGGCGACGAGTACTTCATCTTCTACAACAACCTCAAGAGCCCCGAGGGCTCGGTCGAGCACACCGGTGACGAACTGGTGGGCGGCACCGGCAGCGACGACGACGAGACGGTGCTGGTGGACCTCACCCTGGTCCCCGCGCAGGTGGACAAGATCGTCTTCCCGGTCTCGATCTACGACGCCGAGAGCCGGCACCAGACCTTCGGCCAGGTCGGCGAGGCGTACATCCGCGTGCTCAACCAGGAGGACGGGGTCGAGCTGGCGCGCTACGACCTCACCGAGGACGCCTCATCGGAGACGGCGATGATCTTCGGTGAGCTGTACCGCTACAGCGGGGAATGGAAGTTCCGTGCGGTTGGTCAGGGGTACGCGTCGGGTCTGAGGGGCATCGCTCTAGACTTCGGCGTCAATGTCGCCTAGTCGCTCCGAAACCACCTGGACGGCTCCGAGGGTGCAGTCGTTCCGGGACTCTCGCCTCTTGTGAATCTACGTAGACCGGATACCGGATTGGGAAGCCAGTGCTCCTGAAAACCTTTGGCTGGTCCTTCGGCGTCACCGCCGCCGGATTGGCCGCAGCGGCGTTCTTCTGGGGGTGGGAGGCGTTCGCCCTCGTGGCGATCCTTTCCGTCCTCGAGATCTCGTTGTCCTTCGACAACGCGGTCGTCAACGCCGGCGTACTGAAGAAGATGAACGCCTTCTGGCAGAAGATCTTCCTCACCATCGGCATTCTGATCGCGGTATTCGGCATGCGGCTGATCTTCCCGGTCATTATCGTCGCCATCAGCGCGAAAGTCGGGCCGGTCGAGGCTGTGCGGGTCGCGCTCGAGAACCCCGACCGCTACGAGCAGTTGGTCACGGACGCCCATCCGGCCATTGCCGCGTTCGGCGGGATGTTCCTGCTGATGATCTTCCTCGACTTCATCTTCGAGGAGCGCGACGAGAAGTGGCTCGGCTGGCTCGAGCGTCCGCTGTCCCGGCTCGGCAAGATCGACGGGCTCTCCGTCTGTATCGCGCTGGTCGTGCTGCTGGTGACGGCCACCACGCTGGCCACCGCCGCGCACCAGCACGCCGGGCATGCCGACAAGTCCGGCACGGTGCTGCTCTCCGGTATCGCGGGACTGATCACCTATCTCATCGTCGGCGGCCTCTCCGGCCACTTCGAGAACAAACTCGAAGAAGAGGAAGAGCGCGAACAGGAAGCCGAGGAAGAGGCCAAAAAGGCCGGGAAACAGCCCTCGGCGGTCGGGCTGGCCGGCAAGGCGGCCTTCTTCATGTTCCTCTACCTGGAGGTGCTGGACGCCTCGTTCTCCTTCGACGGGGTCATCGGCGCCTTCGCGATCACCAACCACATCTTCTGGATGGCACTCGGCCTGGGCATCGGAGCGATGTACGTCCGGTCGCTGACGGTCTACCTGGTGCGCCAGGGCACCCTGGACGACTACGTCTACCTGGAGCACGGCGCGCACTACGCCATCGGCGCCCTCGCGGTCATCCTCCTGGTCACCGTCAAGTACGAGATCAACGAGGTCATCACGGGCCTCGTCGGTGTGGTGCTGATCGCCACCTCCTTCTGGTCCTCGCTGCGCCGCAACCGTGCGATCGAGGCCAACGGGGGAGACGGGTCCGGTGGGGACGAATCCGAGCAATCCGAGACCCCCGTGCGCGTGTGACCGGCTTCTGAACGAGGAACGCTCCCAGCGGGGCGGCTTGCAGCGGCGTCGGCTCAGGGCCAATCGGCCCGGCCGCCGTCCTCGGGCCGCCCCGCAGTGGTGAGTCGGGCTTGCTGAGGACGAGTGGGGGTGCGGGATGGTCTCCCTGTGGGAGAACTGGCGACGGGGTGTGGGTATGTCCCGGCGCGGACCGAGGTTCGACACGGTCGGGGGTCCTTCGACGTACGCGATGGAGCTGACCAGACGGCACTCCGAGCTGTCGCTGACCAAACAGGGAGCCGACACCGGCAGCCTCCAGGTCAACCTCTCGTGGCGGATGCGCAGTTCGGACCTGGAAGGGGTCGGCCGCCGCACCGGCAGCTCGCTGCGGCACCCGCTCAGAGCGTTCAAGCCCACCGTCGTGCAGGCGCACACGCAGGGTGTCGTCAATGTGGACCTCGACCTGGCCTGCATGTACGAGCTGGTGGACGGCAGCAAGGGCGTCGTCCAGCCGCTCGGCAACTTCCTGGGGGACTGGAACGCGCCCCCCTACGTCAAGCTCACCGGTGACGACCGGTTCGGTTCGCCGTCCGGCGAGACGCTGTACGTCAATCTCGACCACAAGGACGAGATCAGGCGGCTGCTCTTCTTCGTCTACATCTACGACGGCACCCCGGCCTTCGACCGGACCCACGCCATCGTCACGCTCATCCCCAGCAACGGCCCCCATGTGGAGGTCGGCCTCGACGAGCGGGCTCCCCAGGCGCGCTCGTGCGCGGTGATGCTGATGGAGAACGTCAAGGGCGAGCTGAGGGTGCGCCGCGAGGTCCGCTACGTCTACGGCTTCCAGGCGGAGCTGGACCGGCTCTACGGCTGGGGCCTGCAGTGGGGCCGCGCCTACAAGACGCAGAAGGTCTGACCGGCCGCCGGAGCGAGCGCGCGCGCATACGACGGCGGGGCCCCGTCCGGTCACCCGGGCGGGCCTCGCGGTTCGCCTGTGTGCTCTCCTTCGTGCTCTCCCTCGTGCGCTCTCTCAGCCGTCTGCGCGCTCTGTGCGCACTGTGCGCTCGGTGTCCTCGGTGAGCGCGCTCAGCGGCTGGTGAGGAACTGCGGGCCCTGTGGCGGCAGCGCGAAGGCCGGGTCCGGCTGCGGGTAGCCGTACGCCGGCTGGGGATAGCCGTACGCGGGCTGGGTGGCGGGTGGCTGCTGGGGCGGCTGGTGCGGGGGCTGCGGATAGCCGTACCCGGGCTGGTGGGTGGGCGGCGCCGGGATGCCCGGGGCCCCCTGCGGCCCGAAGGGGGGCCCGAACGGGGGCGCGCCGGGCGGCGGCACATGCGCCGTGACAGCGGAGGCCGATGCCTGGGCAGCCCCCACCCCCGCCGGGTCCTGCTGGGGTTCCGGCGACGGAGTGGGCTGTGGCGGCTCCGGAGCGGGCGGCTGGGGCGGCGGTGCCGGGTCGGGCCCGGGAACCGGCCCTGGGCCCGGTGTGGGCCCCGGAGGCGGCCCCGGCGGCACCGGCTCGGGCCCCGGGCCGGGCGGCGAGGGCGGCGGCCCGGGCGGCGGTCCCGGCTCCGGGTTGGGCGACGGCTCCGGCTGCGGCCCGGGCGGCACCGGCTCCGGCTCGGGGAAGTCGGGCTCGGGCGGTGGCTGCGGGACGGTCGCGGACGGTGGGCCCAGCCGGAAGTCCGGGGAGCCGACCGTGTCGGGGCTGGGCGTGTGCGCCACGGTCGCGTCCGGATCGTGCGCCACGGTCGCGTCGGGGTCGTGCTCCGGATCCCGTGCCGCCTGGCGGTCGGCGTCGGCGTCGCCCGTGGCGTCGCCGGAGGCGTCGGTGCCGGCCCCGCCGCCCTCACCGGCGCTCTCGCTCTCGTCCACGGTGATACCGAACTCGGTGGCGAGGCCGACCAGCCCGGTGTCGTAGCCCTGGCCCAGCGCGCGGAACTTCCAGCCGTCCCCCCGCCGGTACAGCTCGCCGCAGACCATGGCGGTCTCGGCGCCGGTCTCCGGCTCCATGTCGAAGCGCGCGAGAAGCTGCCCACCGCGGGCCGGGTCGGTTGCGCCATCCGGGTTGCCCGCGTCGTGCAGCAGCAGCCGCAGCTCTCTCACGTCGGCGAAGGTGCCGCCGTCGGCCGAGGCGGCCAGCAGTACGCGGTCCACGGAGGCGTCCAGCGTGCCCAGGTCCGCCTCGACGGTGTCGCGCAGCCCCTCCGGCTCGCGCTTCTTGGCCAGGTGCCGCACCAGCCCGGAGGGGTGGCGGGGCTGGTTGTAGAAGATGAAGTCGTCGTCGGAGCGAACCTTGCCGTCCGGGCCGAGCAGCAGAGCCGAGGCATCGACATCCGGCACACCGGCACCAGGCGCCCAGCAGAGCACAGCGCGGACCGCCGTGGCCTCCAGCGGGATGTTCGACCCCTTCGTCATCGCGTGCGTCATGTCCTCATCCTGCCCCCGGACGGACGGCATCGACAACGCGGGACGTGATCGACAACGCGGGACGCGAGGGGCCCGGCGGCCGCATCCCGCACCGAGGGAACTTGTGGCCGGTCCTCGTACGTACGATGAGCAGCCACGCGGCACCATGGCGGCCCCGGCAGGACCACCGCCACCGCGTGTGCCACCAGGTACGCCATGACAGCTGGGCAGGACGCTGAGACGGCGGGACGGGGGATACATCCATGCGGCATTTCAGCCAGCTGACGCCTGAGCGCCGGAACGCGCTCTTCCACCGCGAGCCGGTCGAGTTCACGCCGGACTCGCACCCGAGCATTCTCGCCGTCGCGCTGGGCGCCACCCTCTACAGCCCCGCGACCAGGCCCGCGCTCGCCGACGACGTGCTCAAGCAGGCGGCGCGCGGCGTCGTGTCGATGGTGCTGTGCCTGGAGGACTCGATAGCCGACGCCGAGGTGCCGGACGCCGAGGACAACCTCGTCGGCCAGCTGAGGGAGCTGGCCGGCCGGGTACCCGAGCGCCTCGCGAAGGACGGGCTTCCGCTGCTGTTCGTCCGCGTACGCGAGCACGGGCAGATCACCGCGCTGGTGCGCAGGCTGGGTCCTGCCGTACGGCTGCTGTCGGGCTTCGTGCTGCCCAAGTTCACCGAGGACCACTCGGTGCCTTTCCTGGAGGCCCTCACCGAGGCGGAGGCGGCGTGCGGCCGACGGCTGTTCGCGATGCCCGTGCTGGAGTCGCCCGAGCTGCTGCACCGGGAGAGCCGCACGGAGGCGCTCGTCGGCATCGCCCGCACCCTGGACAAGTACCGGGAGCGGGTTCTCGCGCTGCGCCTGGGCGTCACCGACTTCTGCGCGGCCTACGGGCTGCGCCGCACCCCCGAGATGACCGCGTACGACGTGCAACTCGTCGCGTCGGTCATCGCCGACGTGGTCAATGTGCTGGGCCGGGCCGACGGCACCGGGTTCACGGTCACCGGACCGGTATGGGAGTATTTCCGGCCGCAGGAGAGGATGTTCAAACCGCAACTGCGGCAGAGCCCGTTCCTGAGCGGCCGGGCCGAGGACGTGCGCGCCGCGTTGATCGAGCACGACCTCGACGGTCTGCTGCGCGAGATCGAGCTCGACCGGGCCAACGGCCTGCTGGGCAAGACCTGTATCCACCCCTCCCATGTGGCCCCGGTGCACGCCCTGTCGGTGGTGAGCCATGAGGAGTTCTGCGACGCGACCGATGTGCTGCGCCCGGAGCGCGGCGGAGGCGGAGTGCTGCGCTCCGCGTATACGAACAAGATGAACGAGGTGAAGCCGCACCGGGCCTGGGCCGAGCGCACGCTGCTGCGCGGTGAGGTCTTCGGGGTGGCGCGCGAGGGCGTGAGCTTCGTGGAACTGCTGGCGGCGGGAGTCAAGTGAACGCAAGCGTACGGGAAGCCGGGATCGGGACGGACGGGACCAGGCCGGACGGGACCAGGCCCAACGGGAGCGAGGGGACCGGGATCGAAGGAGCCGGGGCCGAGATGTGGCCGGGCAGCTGGGTGGCCGAGCGGCTCGGGGTGCGGCTGGAGGGCGAAGGGCTGCGGGACCTGCTGGGCCTCGCACTGCGGCGCAATCCCAAGCGGGCCCACCTGCTGGTCTCCACCGTCCTGGGCAAGCACCTGCCGCAGCGCCCGGCCCGGGTGCTCGGCGCGGGCCGCCGCCTGGGAGAGCGGGTGCGTGAGCTGCTCGGCGCCGAGGAGGCAGACCGTTCGGCCGTGCTCGGCTTCGCCGAGACCGCGACCGGGCTGGGACTCACCGTCGCGCACAGCATGGGCAGCCGGATGAGCGCTCTGCACTCCACGCGCCGCCGGGTGCCGGGGGTGCGGCAGTACGGCGGCTTCGAGGAGGAGCACAGCCACGCCACCGCGCATCTGCTCCTGCCGGAGAATCCGCGACTGCTGCGTACGGACGGTCCGCTGGTGCTGGTGGACGACGAACTGTCCACCGGCCGGACCGTACGCAACACCATCGCCGCGCTGCACGCCGTCCACCCGCGTGACCGGTACGTCGTGGCCGCACTGGTCGACACCCGGGGCGACGGCGACGCGGCCGCGCTGGAGAAGTTCGCCGCCGAACTGGGCGCCCGCGTCGATGTGGTGGCCCTGGCCGCAGGCCGCGTGGAGCTCCCCGCCGACGTACTGGAGCGCGGCCGGGAGCTGGTCGAGAAGCACGGCGGGGAGCAGCACGGCAGCGAACCGGCGGCCGCCGCGCCGCCCGGGCCCGCGGTCCCCAAGGGCACCGTGCGGCGGGTGGACCTCGGCTGGCCTGCGGAGCTGCCGGACGGCGGCCGGCACGGCTTCGGCCCGCGCGAGCAGATCCGGCTGGAAGCCGCGCTCCCGGACATGGCCGAACGGGTGCTCTCCGCACTGGAGTCGGCCGTACCGGACGAGTCGGCCGTACCGGACGAGTCGGCCGTACCGGACGAGTCGTCCGGCACCGAACCGCCGCGTGTTCTCGTCCTCGGCAACGAGGAGCTGATGTACGCGCCGCTGCTGCTCGCGTCCGAGATGGAAAAGCGCGCCAAGGGCCGTGCGGAGGTCCGTTTCTCCACGACGACCCGCTCGCCCGTCCTGCCGCTCGACGACCCGGGCTACGCGATACGCACCGCGCTGCGCTTCCCGGCGCACGACCTGCCCCGCCAGGACGGACCCGGGAGCGGCGTCGCCGCGGAGCGCTACGCCTACAACGTCGCCGGCCAGGGTTTCGACGCCGTCGTGGCCGTCGTGGACAGCGAGGGCGACACCCCCGAACTGCACGCCCCCGGCGGCCTGCTGGACCAGCTCGCCGGCTGCGCGCGGCAGGTGCTGCTGTCGGTCGTCCCGGCGTACGTACCGGACCGGGCCCGGCCGGCCCCGCCAGCGCCGCTGCACGGCCCCGCCTTCTCCTCGTACGCGCCGGCCGACGTGGCGTGGCTGCTGCGCGACCTGTCCGACATCGAACTGGAGGCGCCGACGGAGGAGCGGGAGGAGGCCATCCAGGCGGGCGGTGCGCACTACGCCGAGTCGCTGCCCGTCGAATACCAGCCCTCCAAGGAGTACCAGCAGCTCTTCCACAGCGCGCTGGAGTCGGCGGCCGAGCGCCTGGCCCGCGCGGTCGGCACGGTGACCGAGACGGTGCTGGCCGAACGCGGCCCGCGCCCCGTGCTCGTCTCGCTGGCCAGGGCCGGTACGCCGGTGGGGGTGCTGATGCGCCGCTGGGCGCGGTACGCGCACGGGCTGGACCTGCCCCACTACGCCGTCTCCATCGTGCGGGGCCGCGGCATCGACACCAACGCGCTGGCCCACCTGGCGGCCCGCCACGATCCGGCCGACGTCGTCTTCGTGGACGGCTGGACCGGCAAGGGCGCCATCACCCGGGAGCTGGCCCAGGCGCTCGCCGCGCATCCCCGTTTCGACCCCGAGCTGGCCGTCCTGGCCGACCCGGGCTCGTGCGTGCGCACCTACGGCACGCGCGAGGACTTCCTCATCCCCTCCGCCTGCCTCAACTCGACCGTCTCCGGGCTGATCTCCCGCACCGTGCTCCGCGCCGACCTGGTGGGACCGCACGACTTCCACGGCGCGAAGTTCTACCGCGAACTGGCCGACAGCGACCTGTCACAGCACTTCGTCGACACGGTCGCGGCGCGCTTCCCCGCGGTGCGGGAGAGCGCGGCCCGGCAGGCGGCGGCGCTGGCGGGCGCGGACCGCACCCCCACCTGGGCGGGCTGGCGTGCCGTGGAGGACATCAGCGAGGAGTACGGCATCGGCGATGTGAACCTCATCAAGCCGGGCGTCGGCGAGACGACCCGTGTCCTGCTGCGCCGCGTCCCCTGGCGCATCCTGGCCCGGCGCGGCGTCGGCGCCGACCTGGACCACGTACGGCTGCTGGCCGCACAGCGCGGCGTGCCCGTCGAGGAGACCGACGATCTCCCCTACAGCTGCGTCGGCATCGTCCATCCCCGCTACACGCGCGGTGCGACAGGCGCCGACGGAAAGGCCGCACGGTGACCAGAGCGACCACGGGAACCACACCGACGACGGGGGCCACGGTGACGACGGGGGCCACACCTGCGACGGGGGCCACGGTGACGCCGAGACCCGCCGGGTCCGGCCCGGCGGAAGACGTCCTGGTCGCCAGCGACCTGGACCGTACGCTGATCTACTCGGCGGCTGCGCTGGAGCTGACCATGCCCGACACCCGGGCGCCCCGGCTGCTGTGCGTGGAGACGTACGACCACCGTCCGCTCTCCTACATGACGGAGGAGGCCGCCGCGCTGCTGGCAGCCCTCGCCGGCCAGGCGGTCTTCGTGCCCGCCACCACCCGCACCCCCGAGCAGTACCGCCGCGTCCGGCTGCCGGGGCCGCCGCCCCGCTACGCGGTCTGCGCCAACGGCGGTCACCTGCTGGTCGACGGCGAGAGCGACCCCGAGTGGCGGGAACGGGTGCGCGAACGGCTGACCGAGTGCGCCCCACTCGCCCAGGTACGCGACCACATGCTGGGCCGGGCGCGCCCCGAATGGCTCCTCAAGGAGCGCGTCGCGGACGGCCTGTTCGCCTATCTGGTGGTCGAACGGGCGCTGCTGCCCGACACCTGGGTCAAGGAACTCGCCGCATGGGCGGGCCCGCAGGGCTGGAGCGTCTCCCTCCAGGGCCGCAAGATCTACGCCGTACCGCACCCGCTCACCAAGAGCGCCGCCGTGGCGGAGGTGGCCCGCCGGGCCGGCACCGCGCGGACCCTCGCGGCCGGCGACTCCCTGCTCGACGCGGACCTGCTGCGTGCCGCGGACGTGGCCTGGCGCCCGGCACACGGCGAGCTGGCCGACAGCGGCTGGCACCTGCCACACGTACGGGTACTGCCGGAGCGCGGCGTACTGGCGGGCGAGGCCATTCTGCGCCGGATGCGCGCGGCGGTGACCACCGAGCCGGGGACCGTGGCCCCGGTGCCGGACTGACGGACGGGCGCGCCCCCGCTGCTCACCGGCGTCGTCGGCCGGCGCGCCTCCCGCCCTTCCCGCGCCTCGCGCCCTTCTCGTCCTTCCCCCGCTTCTCGCCCTCCCGGTGCTCCTCCCGGCGCTCCTCACCGCGCTCCTCGCTGGGCTCCTGCCGCCGCCCGCCGTCCTCCCCTTCCCCCTTTCCCCCGTAGAGCGAGGCCCTGCGGCGCAGCTCCTCGCCGCGTATCCGGGCGCGGGTGCGCTGCTCGCGCAGATCCCGGGCGCGGCGGGCGCGTTCGACCTCGTCCCGGTGGCGCTGCTGCCAGTAGGGGTTGTCGTGCGGCAGGGCGCCGCCCACCCTCCCGTACATCCCGAAGACGAGCAGCAGCAGTCCGACGGCGAAGCTGAACAGCACGTTCTCCAGCTCGAACGCGAGCACGTTCAGACGCGTCTCCAACAGTGCCAGATTGGCGAACCCGCTCAGCAGGAACAGTCCGCCGAAAGTGATGTTCACGTTGGAGGCGAAGTTTCCGCCGCGCACCATGGCGCCGATCAGCAGCACTCCGACGACGACGGAGAGCACGCTGAGCGCTCCGTTGGTGTTGAGACCGGCCACCCGGTCGCCGCCGGTGTCGAAGAAACCGATGTTGTCGGTGAGCCCCAGAACGCCGAAGACGGTCAGCCCGAGCCCCACCACCCCGGCCCCCACCCGGTAGACGCGGCTCAGCTTGTGGTGCACCGGCATGTGCTCGTCCAGTACCCGCCGCCCGCGCGGCAGGATCCTGCGACGGCGGAACGTACGAGTGGGGGACGCGGCCACTGGGGGCCTCCTCGGAACGGCCGGAGGCGACGTTCACCTTGTGCCTTCCAGCATCCGCCCGGAGCGCCTGTGCCTCAACAGCGACGCTCAGTAGCGGCCGCCGCCCGGTGACCGTCGTCAGCGTCCGGTGGCGCGCTCCTGCCGGATCTGCTCGACCACCTGCTGCACCGTCTCCTTGACCGCGTCCAGCTCGGTGAGCAGATGCCAGTAGTCCGGGTGGCGGCCGGTGAGCGAGGCGACCGCGCGGTCCACCCGCTCCACCGCGTTGTCCAGCGGCTGCGCGTGCCGCGGGTCCGGGGTGGAGCGCCCGGCCATCGCGAGCCGCTGTGCGTCGCGGATGGCGAAGCGGGTGCGCTCGACCTCCTTGCTGTGGTCGAAGGAGACTTCGTTGAGCCGCTGCAGCCGCTCTCCCGCGGCCTTCACCGCCTCGTCCGTGGTGTTCAGCAGCGCCCGCACCGTCGACAGCAGCGCTGTGGCGTCCGGCCAGCGCTGCTCCTCGCGCGCCGTGCGCGCCTCCCGCAGCTTCTCGTCGGCCTGCCGCGCCGAGCGCTCGGCCTCCTGGGGAACCTGCTGGAGGTCCTGCCAGCACGCCGCGCTGAAGCGGCGCCGCAGCTCACTGAGGACGGGCTCGACCTGCTTGGCCCTGTTCTGCAGCGCCTCGGTGCGGGTACGCAGCGAGGCGAGGCGCTTGTCGATGTCGGCCGCCTGCTGCGGCAGCCCGTCGGCCTGAGCGCGGATCGCCTCCGCCTCCCGCACCACGCGGTCGGCACGCTGAATGGTCTCCTGCACCCCATGGGTGCCCGCGCCCTCGTTGAGCTTGGTCAGCTCGGGCGAGAGCGCCGCCAGCCGCGCCGCGAGATCGTCCGCCTTCAGCCCCTGGCCCCGCACCGCGTCCAGCGCGTTGCTCGCCGCCAGCAGCGCCTGCCGGGCCCGCTCCACGGCGGGTGCGAGGCGGGCGAGCTGGTTCTCGGCGCGGGTCAGCGTCGGGCCGAGGCTCTGCGCGAACCTGTCCAGCTCGCCCTTGACCCGCTCCAGCTCACCGCGCGCCCGCTCAAGCTCGGCGCGGGCACGGGAGGCGGCAGCGGCGTCCAGGTCGTCCCGGTCGAGGTCGTGGGCGTCCACGGCGGTGATGTAGTCGTGGCTGACACTGTCGATGCGCGTGCCCAGCTCGGCGAAGTCCGCGGCGGCCTTGCGGCCCGCCGGTGAGCTGTCGACCGCGCTGATCGTCTCTATGGAGATACGCAGCTCACGCTGGGCTGTGTCGAGGTCGTAGAAGGCTGCTGCCGCGGCGTCCTTCGCGGCCTGCGCGTCGGCCCTGAGGGTTTCCGCGCGGCCATTGCCCCAGCCCCAGCGGCGAATACCACCGCCGTTCATCGCCGTCACGAAACCTCTCCCCGTACGCGCCTGTGGCTCTTCGACCGGTGCTCATTCTCCCACCTGGGCTCAACGAACACACGAGCTGATTCGTTCACGGCCGCTCCCCCACCCCACGTTTGCGCTGCCCCGCACCGGGCGGGGTACGCTGTCGTCCCACACATGCCCGGGCGCATAGCTCAGCGGTAGAGCGCCTGCCTTACAAGCAGGATGTCACTGGTTCGATCCCAGTTGTGCCCACCGGATGGTCAAGCTCTGGCCAGAGGCGAACAAGGTCCTCGCAGGTTCCTGCGGGGACCTTTTGCTGTGCGGGGTCCAGGGGGTGGGGCCTGGGCCTGTGTCGGTCGGGCTGTGGGGTTGTCGTTGGTTGGTATGAAGATTCCCGGCTGTCCGGTGCCTTGCGGGCGAGGGGGGACAGGGATGTCCTTCATGAGCGGGATGAGAAGGACGGGTTTCAAGAGGCGGCCGGGTCGGGCGGGCCGGGCGGGCCGGGATCGCTGCGAGAGAGTGCGGCGGCGGGTGGCGCGAGTGGTGGGGGTGTGGCTGGTGCTGGTGGGGCTGGCCGGTGCGGGGGTGGGGGGTGGGACCGCGCAGGCGCGGGGGTGGGGGCCCGCCGTGGAGCCGTATCTCTCCTTGGGGTGGGGCGACCCGCCCGATCCGGCGGCCGTGCTGCGGAAGACCGGGGTGGGTGGGTTCACGTTCGCGTTCATGCTGAGCGCCGGGGGATGCGAGCCGCGCTGGGACGGGGAGCGGCCGCTGACCGGTGGGATGGACGAGCGCGCGGTGCGGGCCGTGCGGGCTGCCGGCGGGGAGCCCGTGGTGTCCTTCGGCGGTGGCACGGGGCGCAAGCTGGAGCAGGACTGCCCGGATGCTGCGGCGCTCGCCGGTGCCTACGAGAAGGTGATCAGGGCCTACCGGCTGCGCGCCATCGACGTGGACATCGAGATGCGTGCGTACGACAGCGCCGCGGCCCGCAGGAAGACCGTCGCGGCGCTCAAGCGGGTCAAGGCCGCCCACCCGGGGCTCACCATCCATGTGACGCTGCCCAGCGAACGCGGCGGGCCCGACGCACGGCTGATCGGGACCGCTGCGCGGGCGGGGCTGGAGCCGGACTCCTGGACCATCATGCCGTTCGCGTTCGGCAGCGGACCGGCCACCGCCGGGAGTACCCAGCAGCACCCCCGCCGCGAGAACATGGGCCGTACCACGGTGCGGGCGGCCGAAGGGCTGGCCGCACGGCTGCGCGAGGCGTACGGGTACAGCAGGGCGAGGGCGTACGCACACAGTGGCATCTCCACCATGAACGGCATCACGGGGCATCAGGAGGTCATCACAGTCCAGGACTTCCGCCTCATCGCGTGGTACGCCCACACCCGGGGGCTGGCCCGGCTCGCCTTCTGGTCCGTCAACCGGGACCGGCCGTGCGGCAAGTTGCCCTATCCGGCCGAGGACCGCTGTTCGGGAGTGCCGCAGCAGCCGTGGGAGTTCACGCGGGCGCTGACGGAACCGTGGCGGTGGGCGTGACCGTACCGTCCTCGATGCCGCTGTCCTCTTCCACGACCGCGCGCATCGCGGGCAGGACAGGAAGCATGGGCAGCAGGGGGAACGTGGTGGGTCCGGGGAGGAGCATCCCCGCCCCCGGCGCGGAACTCGTCCACGGCCCGGATCCCGCTCCCGGCGCGGAACTTGTCCACGGCCCGCGTCCGGGCCCCGGTCCCGCCCCGGGCCCTCTCCACGGTCCGGGTCCAGATCCCGGTCCCGGAGCCGGTTCCCGGGCTGCTGCCGTGCCCGCTCCCGCGGCGGCGCCGTCCGGCGTCACCGCCTCGCTCGTCGTCGCGTCCGCTGCCGCGCCCGCGTCCGCCGCCGCTCCCGGCTCACGCCGTATCAGATACGCCGCGAGTCCGCCGGCCAGGAACAGCGCGAGGACGGAGACGGCCGTGCCCAGCCAACTGGCGCCCAGCCACTGGCCGCCGAGGTAGCCCAGGCCCACGCTGTAGACCGCCCAGGCCACTGAGGCCAGCGCCGACCAGGGCACGAAGTCACGCGCGCTGCGGTGGGTGGCACCCGCGGTCAGGCTGACGACCGAGCGTCCGGCGGGCGCGAACCGGGCGAGGACGACGAGGGCGCCGCCGCCCCGGGAGAGGGCGCGGCCGAGTTGTTCCTGTGCGGAGGTGAGCCGGCGGGAGCGGGCCATCGCGCGGTCGAAGCGGTCGCCGCCCCGCCAGGCCAGCCGCCAGGCCACCAGGTCGCCCAGTACGGAGGCGGCCGCCGCGCACAGCACCAGCAGCAGCACCTCGATCAGGTGCCCGTTCCCGGCCGCGCTGCGGGCGGCGGCCGTGGGCAGGTCGGCGGCGTCGGCGGCGGTGGTTCCGGCCGCTGCGGTGGAGGCGGCGATCACGAGTACGCCACTGGGCAGGACGGGCACGAAGACGTCGAGCAGTACGGATGCGGCGATGACAACGTAGATCCACGGGGATCCGGTCACCGACCCCAGGACTTCCGGCACTGCTGTCCCCGTTTCTTCCCCTGTCCGGCTCTCGTCGCCGGCGGTTTACCGCCGTACAGCGTACGCCCGGGTCCCCCGCTCAGGGCCGCTGGGTGCTCGTGGCGACACTCCCATCCCGGCGCGGGATACGGATATTGCGGAATCGGACCATAGGACAACCGCAATTCAGTGGAGGCCGACACGATGAGGGCAGGTATGCGCACGGCGGGGGTGCGGGGAGTGGCGGCTGTCACGCTCGTGACGGCTCTGCTGGCGGGCAGCGGGTCGGGTACGGCGAGCGGTCTGCCACCGGACGACGACGGGGAACGCGCCGCCCGCGCGGGCGACATCGGGCTCAGGCACCTCACCGAGGTGCTCAAGAGCCTCAGCGACGCCCATGACGGTGCCGACGCCCCTGACGGTGCCGGCTCGGCCTCCGGCGCTGCGGACATCGACCGCCTCGCCGCGCTGCGGAACCTCGGCGATCTTCCCGACCTCCTCCACCACGCCCAATTCGGGAGCGTGCAGGTGAAGGTGGGCTCCGGGGAGGTCGAGATCGTCAGCGGCGGACAGCGGCTCTTCCCCTTCGGCCGGGGCGACAGCTCCGACCCGATCGTCCGGCACACCGAGGAGGCCACGGAAGAGGTCACGAAAGAGGCCACGGACGGGCACACCGGAAAAGCCACGGGCGGGCACACCGACGGGCACACCGGAAAAGCCCCGGAAGAGCACACCGGCAAGGCCACGGACGGGCGCACCGGCGAGCCCGGCGCGGCATCGGACGCCGCCGACGGCACCACCGCCGACGAATCCGCCTTCTCCTCCCGGAAGTCGATCCTGGTGCGCTACGACCGGTTCTCACCGGCGAACGCCTTCATCCGTCCCGACGCGGTCACCTACGACCGGAGCAAGGTGCCCGCCGGGGCGGGCATCATGGTGGCGCGTACGGCGACCGACCACAGCACCAGCGTGCGGCTGCAGGTACGCGGCCTGGTCCCGGACCGCACCTACGGGGCGCATGTCCACACCCATCCGTGCGGCGCCAAGCCCGACGACTCGGGGCCGCACTACCAGCACCGCAAGGACCCGAAGCAGCCCTCCACCGATCCGCGCTACGCCAACCCGGACAACGAGGTGTGGCTCGACTTCACCACGGACTCGAGGGGCCGCGGCGACGCCGTCTCGCGCCACCACTGGACCTTCCGCGAGGGGGAGGCGAGGTCCGTCGTGCTGCACGAGAAGGGCACCAGTTCCGAGGCCGGGCACGCGGGCCAGGCCGGTGCGCGGGTGGCCTGCTTCTCGGTACCGCTGAGCGTGTCCTGATCCCCCTTCACTCCCCCTCAGCTCTTGTCCCGGCCCGGCGGGGCGGCGGCCGGTTCGGTTCCGCTGAGCCGGCCGCTGAAGACCGGCTCCAGGCCGGTGCGCGGCGTCCCGTCCGGCGCCGAGGTGGCGGGGCGGGCCTGCTCCAGTTGGTAGGTGGCGTCGCGGCCGTGCAGCGTCAGCGTCATCAGCATGTTGCCGAACCAGGGGCCGCCGGTCCTGTTCCAGCGCAGGGTCGGTTCCCCGGTGCGGGCGTGCTGCTCCAGCAGCCTGCCGAGCCGGCGCCCCGCCCGGCTCCAGCCGAAGCGGAAGCCCGACCGCATCACGGCCGGGATGTTGTTGTGTATCGGGGAGCAGGTGAGCTGCACCACCCGGGACCGCTGTCCGCCACCGGCGACCTTCAGGTCGTCGAACTCCGGTTCGGCGACGTACGCGTGGTGCACATCGCCGGAGATGACGCTGACCGAGGCGGGCGCGTCCTGATCGGTGGCCACCCGTTGGATCAGCTCGGTCAGGGCGCGGAAGGAGCGCGGAAAGGCCGCCCAGTGCTCCAGATCGGCGCGCTGCCGCAGCTTCTCGCTGAACCTGCTCCAGCGTGTCCCGCGCGCCCCCGAGCACAGGGCCGTGTTCCAGGCCTCCAGTCCGTGCACCGCGGGCGGCAGCAGCCACGGCAGCGAGGTGCCCAGGACGAGGTGGTCGACCGAGCCGGGCCCGCCGTCCAGCACCTGCTCGTGCAGCCAGTCGAGCTCCTCGTCGTCGACCATCCGCCGCTCGCTCTCGGGCAGCACACGGGCCGCACGGGTGTCGATCATCACCAGCCGGGTGCGGCCGAAGTCGCGGCGGTAGCTCCACCGCGCCGCGGCCGGGTCCTGGTCGGCGCGCTCGGCGAACGCGCGCAGCGGCGGCGCTCCGTCGTCCGCGGCCCGTACGGCGGCGAAGACCGGGTCCTCGGCGAGCTCGGCGGGCGAGAGGTTGCCCAGGTGCTGGTAGACCCAGTAGGAGCTCAGTCCGCCCAGGATGCGCTCGCGCCACCAGTCGGTGGCCCGTATCTCGCGCTGCCACGCCTCGCTGGTGTTCCAGTCGTCGATCACATCGTGGTCGTCGAAGATCATGCAGCTGGGGACGGTGGACAGCAGCCAGCGCACTTCCGGGTCCAGCCAGGACTCGTAGTACAGCTCGGTGTACTCCTCGTAGTCGGCGACCTGGTCCCATGGGGGCCGGGACAGATCGCGGTGGCGGGCGAGCCTGGCGCGGACCGGCTCGGAGGTCTCGTCCGCGTAGACCTGGTCGCCCAGCAGGAGCAGCACGTCCGGGCGCGGGCCGCCGTTCAGTGCCCGGTGCGCCAGCGCGTCCAGCGCGTCGGGCCCCATCGGGTCGTGCCGGGCGCCGGCGGGGCGGGCGGCCCAGCGGCAGGACCCGAAGGCCATCCGCAGGGGCGGGGTACGGGCGGGGGGAGCGTCGGGCGGCGGGAGGGTGCGGATGGTGCTGGCGGGAAAGGGCGAGCCGGCCAGTGGCCACACCTGCTCGCCGTCGAGGGTGACCCGGTAGGGCGTCTCGGTGCCCGGCTCCAGGCCGACGACGGTGATCAGCGCGTAGTGGTGCCCGGCGACCTGCCAGGTGCGGGCCGTACCGCCCGCTGTGCTGCCCTCGCAGTGGACCTCGGCCTGACAGGGGGCTTCCGTCTCCACCCAGACGGTCGCGGTGTCCTGGTCGACGTAGCGCAGCAGCGGGCCCAGTCGGAGGCCGGTCATGCGGATCTCCCTCGTCCGTGTGGCGCCGTACGGTGCGGGCCTGGAACCCGCACCGTACGGAACGAGGGAGCGGCCCGGCCAGTTTCCTGACCGGGTTCGGAGTCAGGAACTCAGCAGGTGCCCAGGGCCTTCTTCAGGGCCGCCTTCTCCTGGGAGTCCGCCGTCATGTCGTAGGTGTGCTTGACCCAGATCCACATGCGCGCGTAGGTGCAGTGGTAGGAGGACTTGGACGGCATCCATTCGGCGGGGTCCTTGTCGCCCTTCTCCTGGTTGACGTTGTCGGTGACGGCGAGCAGCTGGGCGATCTTCAGATTGTTGGCCAGTTCCTTGCGCTTGTCCTGGGTCCAGCCGGAGGCGCCGGAGCGCCAGGACTCGGCGAGCGGGACGACGTGGTCGATGTCCAGGTCGGAGGGCTTGGTCCAGGTCTCACCGTCGTAGGGGCTGGTCCAGCTGCCCTTCGTCGGGTAGCAGTCGCTGCCGGTCTCGACACCCTTGCCGTCCCGCTTGAGGACGGCCTCACGGGTGTTGCAGTTGTCACCCTGGTCGGCCCAGTGGGGGAATTTCTCGCGCGAGTAGCCGTCCATCGAGCCCTCGCCCTTCTCGGTGAGGTCGCCGAGCATGGTGGCGGCCTCCGAGGCGCTCGGCGGCGTGGGGGGCTCGGCCGCGGCGGGGGAGGCGCCCAGGGTGACGGCGACCAGTACGCCGCCGAGGGCTGCCGCCAGGGCCGCGAAGAGCGCCGACCAGCGTCGACGCGCGTAGAGGGCGAGGGTTGTCCGGTGCTTGTGCGCCATGCGAACTCCCGGTGTGTGGGGGGAAGTCGAGCGGTGCTGCCTGGTGGTGCTCGGGTGGTGCGGCTCACAGCCTGACGGTCGTGTGCACGTCACATCAAGAGCCTGCCCGGTAATACGCCTCCGGCCACACGCGATACACCCACCCGACGGATGCTGTACGGGAGTTGGACACCAGAGCGGTTTCCACCGCCCCCGGAGGCGCACTGCCCGTCTCGCTCCCCGACCCACTGCCCGACCCACTGCCGTTCCGTCCGCCGCGGACCAGCCGATCGCCCCCGGGGACGGACATCGCGTACAGTCGTACGCGTCTGAAGGGGAGTAGCTCTTCGCCGGACCGTCGACACACTGGCCCGCCGCGTGCGGGCCCGGCGCCCGGAGCGGGGCACCCGCCACCCGGTGGCGGTGCCGCGCCAGCGAGACCTTCGGCCGCAGTGTCCGCGTCCGTGCCCAGCGCACGGGCAGCCCATGACGCTGCCGTGCCGAAGTGTGCTCCCAGGGCCCGCGCCGGTGCGGCAGCCCGACCACGGAGGAAACCCCGTGCTCAGCCTCACCGTCGCCGCCGTCGTGTTCGGCGTCGTCTTCCTCGCCGAGCTGCCGGACAAGACGGCCCTTGCCGGGCTGATGCTCGGCACCCGCTACCGCGCGTCCTACGTCTTCGCGGGCGTCGCCGCCGCCTTCCTCGTCCACGTCACCCTCGCCGTCGCGGCGGGCAGTGTGCTGACCCTGCTGCCGCACCGGCTGGTGCAGGGCATCGTGGGCGTGCTGTTCCTGCTGGGCGCCGCGATGCTGCTGCTCAAGAAGGACGACGACGAGGAGGAGCAGGCCCGCAAGCCGGCCGATCAGTCGTTCTGGAAGGTGGCGGGCAGCGGTTTCATGCTGATCCTGGTCGCCGAGTTCGGCGATCTGACGCAGATCATGACCGCCAACCTCGCGGCGCGCTACGACGATCCCCTCTCGGTGGGGGTGGGCGCCGTGCTCGCACTGTGGGCCGTGGCCGCACTCGGCATCCTGGGGGGACGCACTCTGATGAAGTACGTCCCGCTGCGGCTGATCACCCGAATCGCCGCGCTGCTGATGCTGGCGCTGGCCGCGTTCAGCCTGTACGAGGCGCTGGCCTAGGGCCTGCCCGCGGGTCTTCCCCGCTCCCTCGAATGGAGGCCGTCGACGGGCTGCCCTGCACGCCGCGGGGCACCGTGGGCCTATGAGCGGGGAACACGCGGCGGAACCGGCACCCCCTCGCACACGCGGGGTACTGCTGCCGATCGGCGCGCTCCTGCTGGGGCTGCTGCTGGCCGCGCTCGACCAGACGATCGTCGCCACCGCGCTGCCCACCATCGTCAGCGACCTGGGCGGCATGGAACACCTGTCCTGGGTGGTGACCGCCTACCTGCTGGCCGTCACGGCGGCCACCCCGCTGTGGGGAAAGCTCGGCGACCAGTACGGGCGCAAACGCCTCTTCCAGACCGCCATCGTGATCTTCCTGGTGGGCTCCGCGCTGTGCGGGGTGGCGCAGGACATGCCGCAGCTCATCGGGTACCGCGCGGTGCAGGGCCTGGGCGGCGGGGGGCTGATCACGCTGTCCATGGCGATCGTCGGCGACCTGGTGCCGCCCCGGGAGCGCGGCCGCTACCAGGGCCTGTTCGGCGCGGTGTTCGGCACCACCAGTGTGCTCGGCCCGCTGCTGGGCGGGTTCTTCACCGAACATCTCGACTGGCGCTGGGTCTTCTACATCAACCTGCCGATCGGCGCGGTCGCCATGGTGGTGATCCTGCTCGCACTGCACATCCCGGTGCACGCCGAGCCGCACCGGATCGACTATCTGGGCACCTTCCTGATCGCCGCTGTCGCCACCTGTGTCGTACTGGTCACCTCACTGGGCGGCACCACCTGGCCGTGGAACTCCGCCCAGATCTACGGACTGTCCGTACTGGCCGTCCTCCTGCTCGGCTGGTTCGTCGTGGTGGAGCGCGGGGCCGCGGAGCCGGTGCTGCCGCCGAGCATCTTCGCCGTGCGCAACTTCACCCTCTGCGCGGTGATCAGTTTCGTCGTCGGCTTCGCCATGTTCGGCGCGCTGACCTACCTGCCGACCTTCCTCCAAGTGGTGCACGGAATCACACCCACGCTCTCGGGTGTGCACATGCTGCCGATGGTGCTCGGCCTGCTCCTCTCCTCCACGCTGTCCGGCCAGCTCATCACCCACACCGGACACTGGAAGATCTACCCCGTGGTGGGTACCGCGGTCACCACAGGGGGGCTGCTCCTGCTGCATGTGATGAGTCCGGACAGCTCGCAGTGGGAGATGGGCGCCTACTTCGCCGTCTTCGGCCTCGGCCTCGGACTGGTGCTGCAGGTGCTCGTACTGGTCGCGCAGAACGCCGTGCGCTACGAGGACCTGGGAGTGGCCACCTCCGGCGTCACCTTCTTCCGCTCGGTGGGCGCCGCGGTGGGTGTCGCCGTCTTCGGAGCCGTCTTCGCCTCCCGGCTGGGCAGCGAGCTCACCGAAGCGCTGCGCGGCCGCGCCCTGCCCGGCGGGGTCACCCCCGAGTCGCTTAGGCGGAACCCGCAGTCCATCGGGCGCCTCTCGCCCGGCGCCCGGCGCGGGGCACTGGAGGCCTACTCCACCTCCATCACGGACGTCTTCCTCTACGCCGCGCCGCTCGCCGCGCTGGCCTTCGTGCTGACCTGGCTGCTGCGCGAACAGCGGCTGCGGCGCAGCGTGCAGGTCCCCGACGAGAGCGAGACGCTGGGCGCCTGTCCCGTCGAACGCAGCCCCGCCGACGAGGTCACCCGGGCGCTCTCCCGGCTCAGCACCATCGAGGGGCGGCGCGACCTGTACGCGCGGATCGCCCACAGCGCCGGAGTCGACCTGGCCCCGGCCGCCACCTGGATGCTGCTGCGCGTCCACTTCGACGGCCCCGTCGAGCCCGCGCTGCTGGAGGACGCGGGGGTGGTACCGCGCCGGGTCGTCGCCGACGGGGCCCGGGAGCTGGAGGAGCGCGGGCTGGCCACCCGCGCGGGCCTGGAGCTGGTGGCGACACCGCGTGGCGAACAGGCGGCGCGTGCCCTCTCCGACGCCCGCCAGGAGCAGCTTGCCGAGCTGCTGGGCGACTGGTGGACACCGGAGCGTCCCACGGACCTGACGGAGCTGGTACGGCAATTGAACGCGGAGACCGGGCAGGCGGAACCACCTCGGACGGTGTGAGGCACCGGTGGCCTCCTCCGGTGGCCTCCTCCGGCGGCCGGGCTCGGCTGGCCTCGGCCGGGCTCGGCCGGGCGGCTTCCGGAGACCGTCCGGGGCCGCGGCTCAGTCGTGCTGGAACCGGTCGATCGAGTACGACCATTCCGCCCCTGTCAGGCTTTTCCCGTGCGCTTGACCCTGACCGACCTCGACCGCGTATGGTCCAGCACTGGACAGTTGCCGACGATTCGGGTACGCCCGCCGTGAACCGGACGGTGCGGCTGTGCCAGGGGAGGGGACCGGATGACGGGGGACGGGCGATGTCCCGAGTGCGGCGGAAACGAGCAGCTCTGCGCACACGCTGAACCGGCGGCCACGGACGGCCGACCTGACGACCGATCTGACGACCGCGGCGGAGCCCCGTACGAACCGGAGGACCCGCTGCACATCCGCCCCTATGTGCAGCTCCGTGAGAACGGTCCGACGCACCCCGCCGAGCAGGTGCCTGACGGAGCGGCGGACGGCACAGGGAACGAGGCGGCCCCGGACGACGCCCATGTGCCGCTGCCCGATCTGTCGCCGTTCGCGGTACACGGCACGGACGAGACCGCCGAGTTGCCCGCCGTCACCGGATCGGGTGGCGGATCGGGTGATGAACGCGCCAGGACCCGTCGCGGGGGCGCCGGCGCCGCCAAGGGAGCCGCACCCGCCGACCACCGCAGGCCGCGCGAGCGCCGCAGACCCAGCACGGCGGTGTTCGCCGGGGTCGGGGTGGCGGCCGTGCTCGGCGGCGGCCTGCTGACCACTCAGCTCCTCACCGACAACGGCAGCCGCTCCGGGGACGGCCGCGCACTGCGCCATATGCCGACCGGAGCGCCCACACACACCCCGCCCACCCCTTCCCCGTCCACCGAGGAGAAGCCGGAGCGCGGCGAGCGGCCCCGGCCCACTCCCTCCCGTGCCGGCGCCTCCGCGACGCCCCGCGCCGACCGGGACAGCGGCGAGCACACCGCGAGCCCGTCCCCCTCCCGGGGCGGCAAGAAACACGCGTCCGGCAAGCCGGGCTCCTCCGGGAAGGGGGAGCGGGGCCACGACGGCCGGCGGCCACGGTGGCCGGGCCATTCCTCGGACGAGACCCTGCGCCCCGGCGACTCCGGCACCGAGGTCGTCGAGCTCCAGCGCCGGCTGAAGCAGGTCGGCTACTACGACCGCAACGCGCCGGAGGACGGCGAGTACTCCTCCCAGGTCCAGGAGGCGGTCTTCCGCTACCAGGCGCGCCACCACCTGTGGGACGACACCCCCGGTGAGTACGGCCCTGCGACCCGGCGCCATCTGGAGGCCAGGACGACGGGCTGAGCGGGATGACGTGCGGGGCTGGCCGGTTTGCCCGGCCGCTTTGTATGATGAGGAAACAAATGGTCCCGCCCGTGTCCCTCACCTGACGGGAGGGGCGTCCCTGACCGGCGGGCGGGCCATCTGTTCTCCACCTTTTGCTTGCCGTCCTGCGTTTCCAGACCCGCCCCCGCCCCCGTCCCTTCCCGTCAGCTTCCCCGTCCCTTTGCCGTCAGCTTTCCCGAGCTGTGCGCCGACGACTGCCCTCCGGGAGCCCTCGCATGTCCACACCGTCGCTCACCGTCCGCGCGCTGCTGCTCGACATGGACGGCACGCTGGTCAACTCCGACGCCGTCGTGGCACGGGTGTGGCGTGGCTGGGCCGTCGAGCAGGGCCTCGACCCGGACGAGGTGCTGCGGGTGGCACACGGCCGCCAGGGGCATCTGACGATGGCCACCCTGCTGCCGCACCGGCCCATGGAGCAGAACTACGCGGAGAACCGCCGCCTTCTCGCGATGGAGACCGCCGACACCGAGGGCATCGTCCCCGTTCCCGGCGCTCCCGCCTTCCTCGCGGCGCTCCAGGACCTGCCTCACGCGCTGGTGACCTCGGCCACCAGCGCACTGGCCGAGGCGCGGATGACCGCGGCAGGACTGCGCATGCCCGCGGTGCGCGTCACCGCCGCCGACGTCAGCGCGAGCAAGCCCGACCCGGAGGGCTTCCTCAAGGGCGCGGCGGAACTGGGCCATCACCCGGAAGAGTGCGTCGTGTTCGAGGACTCGGGCGCCGGGATCGCGGCCGGCCTGGCCGCCGGAATGCCGGTCGTCGGCGTCGGCACGCGCGCCCGGGAACACGGCCCCACCGTGCAGATACCGGATCTGGAGCAGGTGCGGGTCACCGGGCTCCCGGACGGCCGCGTACGCCTCACGTTCGACGGCTGAACCAGGGGCCGAGCCGACTCACTTCTTCGGCGGCGCCTGCTGGACGACCTCGAACGACCAGGTCTCCGAGTCGGTCGCCGCGGGCTTGGGGCGCTCGCCGCCGGCCTCGGCACCCGAGTCGGCCGGCTTGCCCTCCGTGCCGCTGTCAGCGCCCTTGGCACGCTGGTGTGCCTCCTTCATGGGGCCGTTCATCCACGCCTGGAAGGACTCCTCGTCCCTCCAGCGGGTGTAGACGAGGTAGCGGTCGCTGCCCTCCAGCGGACGCAGCAGTTCGAACCACTCGAACCCGTCGGCACTCTCCACGAAACCCTTGCGCGCCGCGAAGCGCTGCTCCAGTACCTCCCGCTGGTCGGCCGGTACGGTCAGCGCGTTGATCTTGACGATGCTCATGGGCCCATCCTGCCTCACCTCAGGGCCCGGCTCCGGCGTGGCGTCCTGTCGAGCGGAGCTGTCAGGCAGCGAGTAGGTTTCTGGCGTCTGACCTGAGGACGACCCTCAGGAATCGGGGGGATCCGGACAGGCGCGGGAATCCGCGGACGGCAGACCGGTGGACAGGACGGAGACGGCGGGGCGTGGCGGCGGAATCGGTGGCGGAGGGACCCAAAGGGCCGGACGGGGGCGGTGAATGGCATCCCTCCGGAGGCGGACCGTACCGGCGGCTGGTCCGGCAGTGGGAGCAACTGGGGTCCCGCTCGGGCATGCTGCTGGCGGGGCTGTGGCTGCTGGCGCTGGCGCTGGCCGTCCGGCAGGCGGCCGCCGTGCTGCGACTCCCCCAGGACGAGCGCCTCGTAGATCTGTTCACCTGGATCGGTGACAACGGCGTACTGCGGGTGCACGGTTCGCTCTACGACTCGGAGACGCCGTTCACCGGAACGCCCTTCGCCGGGCTGGTGCTCAAGCCGCTCACCCGGGCTGCTGAACAAGGGCTGGGTGTGGCCTGGACGTTCGGCACGCTGCTGCTGGTCGTCGCCCTGGGCGTGGTGGCCGCCCGCGCGCTGCCCGGGCCGCTCTCGCGGCGCACGGCGCTGTTCGCGGTGCCGGGCGCGCTGAGCCTGCTGGTCCTCTCGGTACCGGTGCGCAACACCTTCCACCTGGGCCAGACCAGCGTTCTGCCGGTGCTGCTGGTGTTGGTGGGCTGGCTGCTGGGGCGCGAGCGCGAACAGGGCGGACAGCGCGAACTCCGTGAACAGGGCCGGCGGTACGGCGCGCTCGTGAGCCGCTTCGGCGGGAGCGCGGGTGGCGTCGTGATCGGCGTCGCGGGTGCGCTGCAGCCCGCCACCTTGCTGTTCGTCCCGCTGCTGTGGCTCTCCGGGCGCCGCAGGGCGGCCGTGCTGGGCGGGGGAACGTTCCTCATCTGTACCCTCGCCACCTGGGCCACCATGCCGGACGACTCGTGGACGTACTGGGTGCACCATGTCGCGGGTGTCGGCCTGGGCGATACGGCGGACGCCACCGCCAACCAGTCGCTGCACGGCGCACTGCTGCGCGCCGGACTGCGCGGGGTGCCCGAAGCGGTGCTGCTGGCCGTACTGGTGGCCGCCGTGAGCTGGCTGGCGCTGCGCCGTGCGGTGCGTTACACGCGGGACGGTCAGTTGCTGCTGGCCGCGGCCGTCGTGGGCTGCGCCGCTGTGGTCGCTTCCCCGATGGCCTGGCAGCATCAGCAGCTCTGGGTGCTGCTGGCCGTGGTGGGCCGGGTCGGCCGGCGGACCGGGGACCGGCTGGTGTGGCCGGTTTTCGTGGTCCTGGTGATGACACTGGACGGCGCCGCACTGGTGCCCAAGGTCGCCGCGTTCGCGATGCTCGGCGAGAACGCGGTACTGCTCGCCGCACTGCTGGGCTCCTGCGCGGTCCCGTTCCTGACCCGCGACTCGGCCGCCTGGTCACAGCCGCAGCACTCGGGACCGCTGAGCCGCCCCAACCTGCTGCTGGAACTGCTGCTGATCCGCGTCGGCTACTGGGCGTACTCCTACGTCCGTGGCCACGCGCCCGATTCACGTTCCCTGGCCGAGGGGCACGGCGACCAGATACTGACGGCCGAGTCCTTCCTCCATATCGACATCGAGCACAGTCTCAACAAACTGGCCGCACGCACGGAGTGGCTGCGGGACGCCTGCGACACCTACTACACGACATTCCACTTCCTGGTGCCCATCACCCTGTTGGCCTTCCTGTACATGCGCCGAGTGCCGCAGTACCGGGCGGCTCGCACCGCGCTGAGCTTCGCCACGCTGCTCGGGCTGGTCGGATTCTGGCTCTACCCACTGGCGCCGCCCCGGCTGATGCCCGGCCTGGGCTACATCGATACGGCCCACGGCCCCCAGGATCTGTCCAACCCGGACTTCGGCGCCCTGACGCAGCTGTCCAACCAGTACGCGGCGATGCCCTCGCTGCACGTGGGCTGGTCGCTGTGGTGTGCGATCGTCGTCTTCTTCCTCACCCGCAGCCGTTGGCTGCGGGCGCTGGGCGCGCTCTATCCGCTGATGACGACGTTCGTGGTGATGGCCACCGCCAACCACTATCTGCTCGACGCGGTCGGCGGCGTCGCCGTCGTGACGGCCGGCTTCCTCGGCCAGCGGTGGCTCGCCCGAATCCGCGGCGTGGGGGGCGAGGCGGCCACGCAGACGGCGGAAGACGGGGCTGCGGCCGGGGACGGGACGGTGACCGAAGAGCCGTCGAAGCCAGATAACGAGGCACCGGTGAAGCCGGGGGCCGAGGCGTCGGCGAGCTCCCGCGGGGCTCAGCCGTAGTCGACGCGCAGCTCCTTGATCCCGTTGAGCCAGGCGGAGCGGAGCCTGCGCGGGCCCGGTCCGGCGAGGGAGATGCTGGGGGCGAGGTCGGCCACGGCGTTGAAGATCAGGTTGATCTCCAGCACGGCGAGGCTCTTGCCGAGACAGAAGTGCGGGCCACCGCCCCCGAATCCGAGGTGGGGGTTGGGGTCACGGGTGATGTCGAACTGGTGCGGGTCCTCGAACACCTCGGGGTCGTTGTTGGCCGAGGAGTAGAAGAGACCGATCCGCTCGCCCGCGGAGATCTTCTGGCCGGCCAGCTCGGTGTCCTGGGTCGCGGTGCGTTGGAAGGAGACCACTGGTGTGGCCCAGCGCACGATCTCCTCCGCCGCCGTATCGGGGCGTTCACCGCGGAAGAGCTCCCACTGGTCGGGGTGGGTGAGGAAGGCGTGCATGCCGTGACTGATGGCGTTGCGCGTGGTCTCGTTGCCCGCGACGGCCAGCAGGATGACGAAGAAGCCGAACTCGTCCGGGTTGAGATTGCCCTCGCCCTCGGCCGCCACGAGGCGGCTGACGATGTCCCCGGCGTACCGGGCCGGGCACTCCTTGCGGGCCTCGGCCATCGTCATCGCGTACGAGACGAGCTTCGCCGCCGACTGGGTGCCGATCTCCTCGGTGATGGCGTACTCGGGGTCGTCGTAGGCGACCATCTTGTTGGACCAGTCGAAGATACGGGACCGGTCCTGTTGAGGGATGCCGATGAGTTCGGCGATGGCCTGGAGCGGCAGTTCGACGGCGATGTCGGTGACGAAGTCGCCGCTGCCCCTGTCCCTGGCCTCCCGTACGATGCGCTCCGCGCGCTCACGCAGGGCGTTCTCCAGCGCCCGGATGGCGCGGGGCGTGAAGCCGCGCTGCACGATCTGGCGGACCCGGGTGTGCTCGGGCGGGTCCATATTGAGCATGATCAGCTTCTGGACGTCTATCTGGTCGCGGCTCATATGGTCGGCGAACCGGATGACCGCGGTGTTGAGATTGGAGGAGAACAGCTCGGGGCGGGTGGACACGTCCTTGACGTCCGCGTGGCGTGTCACCACCCAGTACCCCTCGTCGTCGAAGCCGGCCACACCGCGCGGCTGCCGGTTCCACCACACGGGAGCCGTCTCGCGCAGCAGGGCGAACTCGGGCAGCGGGACGCGCTCTTGGTAGACGTCCGGATCGGTGAAGTCGAACCCGTCGGGCAGCGCTGGACAGGAGGACATCGGCAGCTCAGCTCCCTCTTCGACGTGCTGACGGCTCGTCCTGCCACGCCCAGGAGCCGCTTCCCGGAGCGTTTCCTGACGGCACGTCAGAATCGCCCCGAAGGTAGTAACGGGTTCTACAACTGGCAAGGGGTGTGTCGCCGGTACTTGCGCGGCCTCTCGCCCGGTTCTTGTGTACGGAGCGTAGGGCAAAGATCGGCGCGGAGTGCACATAGGGCGTGCAAGACCCTTGCGCCGCGGTGAGGGTGCTCCGCACACTGACCGAAGAACTAGAACGCGTACTAGTTGTGCTGGTGGGGAGCCAGCCGGGCTGGAGAGGACGACTCATGGCCGCCGAACCCGTCATCGTCGAAGCGGTACGCACCCCCATCGGCAAGCGCGCCGGCGCCCTGGCCAACCTGCACCCGGCCTACCTGCTGGGAGAGACCTACCGCGAACTGCTCGGCCGCACCGGCATCCCCGCCGACTGCGTCGAACAGATCGTCGGCGGCACCGTCACCCACGCCGGAGAACAGTCCATGAATCCGGCCCGCAACGCCTGGCTGACCGTCGGCCTGCCCTACGAGACCGCCGCCACCACCGTCGACTGCCAGTGCGGCTCCTCCCAGCAGGCCAACCACATGGTCGCCAACATGGTCGCCGCCGGAGTCATCGACATCGGCATCGGCTGCGGCGTCGAAGCCATGTCCCGGGTGCCGCTGGGCAGCGGCTCCAAAGGCGGGCCGGGCAAACCCTGGCCCGACGAGTGGAACGTCGACCTGCCCAACCAGTTCGAGGCCGCCGAACGCATCGCCCGCCACCGGGGCCTCACCCGGGAACGCGTCGACTCCCTCGGCCTCCTCTCCCAGGAGCGCGCCGCCACCGCCTGGGCCGAAGAGCGATTCAAGCGGGAGACCTTCGCCGTCCAGGTGCCCACCACCGAGGAGGAACAGGCCGCGGGTCAGGGCATGTGGCGCCACGTCGACCGCGACGAGGGGCTGCGCGACACCTCCATGGAAGCCCTCGCCGGGCTCAAACCCGTCATGCCGACCGCCGTGCACACCGCCGGGAACTCCTCCCAGATCTCCGACGGCGCCGCCGCCGTGATGTGGGCCTCCAAGCGTATGGCCCGCGCGCTCAAACTCCGTCCGCGCGCCCGGATCGTGGCCCAGGCCCTGGTCGGCTCCGACCCCCACTTCCACCTGGACGGGCCCATCGACGCCACCCGCGCGGTCCTCGGCAAGGCCGGTATGACCCTCGACGACATCGACCTGGTCGAGATCAACGAGGCCTTCGCCTCCGTCGTGCTCTCCTGGGCCCAGGTCTTCGAACAGGACCTGACGAAGGTCAACGTCAACGGGGGCGCCATCGCTCTCGGCCACCCCGTCGGCGCGACCGGAGCGCGGCTGATCACCACCGCGCTCCACGAACTCGAACGTGCAGACAAGGAGTTCGCCCTGATCGCCATGTGTGCGGGCGGCGCGCTCTCCACGGCCACCATCATCCAGCGGTTGTAGCGGTTGTAGCGGTTGTTGTGGCTGTAGTGGTTGGCGCGGTAGGCGACTTCGCGAGGTCACGCCCCGAAGGGGCCCGGGGGACTGCGCGACAAGCCTAGGCGGCGGGGCCGGTCGCGCCGTTCAGCAACGTCATCGCCGCGGAGCGGGCATGCTGCGCCGGGGCCGGCGAGTCGGTGATGGAGGCGTTGCTCATCGCCCCGTCGAGCAGCACGGCCAACTGCGCCGCCAGCCACTCGGGTTCCGCCGCGCCGGTCTCGTGGGCCAGGTCCTTGAGATAGGTGCGGACCGCCGTCTTGTGGTCGCGCACGGCGTCGGCCACCGCCTCGGAGTCCGCGCCCAGTTCGCCGAAGGCGTTTATGAACGCGCAGCCGTGGAAGTCCGGCCCGTCCACCCAGTCGTAGAGCCAGTCGAAGACCGCGAGCACCCGCTCCTGGGGATCGGTGTGCCGGGCCACGCGCTCCTCGAGCGCCGTCCGGGCCCACCGGTCCCGGCGGCGCAGATACGCCTCGACCAGGGCGCCCTTGGACGGAAAGCACTTGTAGATCTTCTTCAGTGAGACGCCGGAGGCGTCGCGGATCCGGTCCATGCCCACGGCCTGCACACCGTGTTCATAGAAGAGCGCGTCCGCCGCGCTGAGAATGCGAGCCGCGGTCGTGGCTTCGCTGTCCATGCTCTCCGTACTCCCCGCTTCTCCCCGTCTCCCCATGCCTTGAGAACCGCCGTTCTCTAGGATACAGTCTTGCTTGGCCGGGAGAACGGACGTTCTCCGGGTCATCAACGGGGAGAACGGGGGAACCCAAGCATGGCCGAGCAGACGTTGCGGAACTGGACAGGCTTGGGTGAGCCGGCGGGGACCGGGCTGTTCGCAGTCCCGGTCGCCGTCGGCGCACACGACACTGCCGCGCTGCCGAAGACCGCACTCCTCGCGACCAGCGGGCGCCGTGCGCGCCCGTCGGCGCGAGCCGAGTGGAGGCATGGAGTCGCCGTGCCGTCCGCGGGACGGATATCCAACCGGCGGCCGACCGGCACTGGTACCGGCGCCACCACCTGCCGTGGCCGCCACGCCGAGACCAGACCCTTGCGGCGCACCGGCCGTCACATAACCGGCCTCATAGGCGCCGGCGCCGGCCCTGCCGCCCGCGGCTGAGCGCAGAGCCCGCCGCACCACCGGAGCACACCGGCACACAGGCCCGCAGCACCCCGCCGCATCCCGGGAGCCCACCCGATCCCCGGGGCCGATGCGAGGCCGTGTCGCCGGGGCGGAGCCGCGAGTCCGCGTAACCAGCGGTACTCGCTCCAACGCCCGTGTTCCTGCCCGTCGGGGTCGGGCAGGAACACGGGAACCTCACTCCTTCACCGGCTCCTCAGCCTGCGAAGGCGGCTGGTCACGCTCCGACCGTTGATCGCGCTCCTGCCCCGACGGCTCGAACACCGGTGAGGCGTCGAAGGCGGCGCGACGGGTGGCCCTGCGCAGCGCGCGCAGCACCGTACCGCCCAGCGTCAGGGTCAGTACGACGGTCAGCAGCGCTCTGGGCACATCCCAGCCGAGCGAGGTCGCCAGCACATAGGCGCCGTAGCGGGCGAGGTTCTCCTGGAGGGGATCACCGGGCACGAACGAGACACCCGAGCCGAGCCCCGCGATGTAGGGCCAGCCCTGCAGATTCATGATCAGGCCGTAGAGCAGCGCGGAAACCGCTCCATAGACGGAGAGGAGGAGGAGTTCACGCCGGCCCCGAACCGTGCCGGGGCCCGGCAGCAGGCCCGCACCCATGGACACCCAGCCCATGGTGAGCATCTGGAACGGCATCCACGGACCCACCCCACCGGTGAGCAGGGCACCGGCGAACATCGAGACAGCACCGAGAACGAACCCGAAGCCCGGCCCCAGCACCCGGCCGGAGAGCACCATCAAGAAGAACATCGGCTCCAGACCAGCGGTGCCCGCGCCCAGCGGCCGCAGCGCGGCACCGGCCGCGGCCAGCACGCCCAGCATGGCCACGGCCTTGGCATCCAGCCCGGTCTCGGAGACGGTCGCCACGGCGACAGCGAGCAGAAGGGGGAGCAGTGCGGCGAAGAGCCAGGGGGCGTCCTGCGAGTGCGCCAACCCGGAGGTCCGGTCGGCCAGCAGGGGCCAGCCGAACGCGACAACACCGGTGGCGCTGGTGAGAGCCAGCGCGGCGATGGACTTCGGCCCGAGCCGGACGGCCCGGACGGGCTGGATGGACCGGACGCCCGGGCCGTCCGGGGCGGTCTGGACGGCCGGGGCGGTCTGGACGGGCTCAGGTGTCGCCGATGCCGGGGGCGTCGGGGATGCGGGCGGCGCCGGGGAGTCCTGGTCTGCCGGGACCGACGGGGCAGCGCGGTCGGTCCGGCGAGGCCACGGCGGGGCGGGCCGGCGGATCACAGCGCCTCCCGTACCTGGCTGACCGTCAGCCAGGGTTGTGGAGCAAGGATCTTGGAGACCTGTGGAGCGTAAGCGGGGGAGGAGGTGACGACCTCGTCGGTGGGCCCGTCGGCCACGGGCTCGCCCTGGGCAAGGACGACGACGCGGTGCGCCAGCTCCGCGACGAGCTCGACATCGTGGGTGGCCAGCACGATGGCATGGCCATCGGTCGCCAGTTCGCGCAGCAGCGTGACCAGCCGGTCCTTGGCGGCGTAGTCCAGCCCTCGGGTGGGCTCGTCCAGCAACAGCAGCGGCGGTCGTGCCGTGAGGATGATCGACAGGGCGAGGGCCAGCCGTTGGCCCTCCGACAGATCGCGGGGGTGCGTCGTGTCAGAGATACCAGGGAGCAGCCGGGAGACCAGCGCCCGGCAAGTGCCGGGCTCGGCCTCGGCGTCCGCGTCCGCCGCCCGGCACTCGTGGGCAACGGTCTCCGCGTAGAGCAGATCGCGTGGCTCCTGCGGCACCAGGCCGACATGGCGGAGGAGCTCGGTCGGCCGCGTACGGTGAGGAGTCCTGCCGCCCACGGTGACCTCGCCCGAGGTGGGCTTGTGCATGCCGGCCAGGGTGTTCAGCAGAGTGGACTTTCCCGCTCCGTTGCGCCCCATGAGGGCCACGGTCTCTCCCGCCCCGAGGGAGAGGGACACATGGTGAAGGGCGGTGACACGGCCACGGACAAGGGTCAGCCGTGAGACCTCCGCGAGCGGCCGCGCACCCTGCGGGGCGGGCTGCGGGCCGGGCGCCACTGACCCGGCCGGGAACCGGGAGGCGGCGCCGGTGCCGGGGTTGGCGGTGGGGGAGAGGCGCGGGGCAAGGCGGTCGCGGAGTGGGCCTGCCCTGCGGCGGGCGTCCCGCACCGAGAGCGGAAGGGGGTCCCAGCCGGCGAGCTCGCCCAGTTCCACGACGGGCGGCCGCACGGGTGAGAGGGCAAGCAGGGCGGCGGGCTCCCCGAGCTGCGCCGTTCCACGAGGGGAGGGAAGGGCCGGAGGGGACGGAGGGGACGAAGCGGAGGGAGGCACGTTCGACAACTCCTCCTCCGGCGCCAGCAGCAGCACCTGGTCCGCGTACTGCACCACGCGCTCCAGCCGGTGTTCGGCCATCAGGACGGTGGTGCCCAGGTCGTGGACGAGCCGCTGCAGGACGGCCAGCACCTCCTCGGCGGCGGGCGGGTCCAGCGCGGAGGTGGGTTCGTCGAGGACGAGAACCTTGGGGTGCGGGGTGAGGACGGAGCCGATGGCCACGCGCTGTTGCTGGCCACCGGAGAGGGAGGTGATGGGACGGTCCCGTAGCTCGTTGAGACCCAGCAGGTCGAGGGTTTCCTCCACGCGGCGGCGCATGGTGCCGGGGGGCAGGCCGAGGGACTCCATGCCGTAGGCCAGCTCGTCCTCGACCGTGTCGGTGACGAAGTGGGCGAGCGGGTCCTGGCCCACGGTGCCCACGACGTCGGCGAGTTCGCGGGGCTTGTGGGTACGGGTGTCGCGGCCCGCCACGGTGACCCGGCCGTGCAGGGTGCCACCGGTGAAGTGCGGTACCAGCCCGGAGACGGTGCCCAGCAGGGTGGATTTGCCCGCTCCGCTCGGGCCGATGAGCAGGCACAGTTCACCCTCCGGGAGGTGGGCGTCCACTACCGGGAGGGCGGGGGCCTTCGCGCCGTCGTGGACGACGGTGACCTGGTCGAAGGTGATCACTGGGGACTCTCCTCGTCGTGCTCCCGGCCGCGGAGCGCCCGTGGCGTGCGGAGCGCCGGTGACGTGCGGTGCGTGCGGGGCCGTGGCACCTCGGCGCCCTCCTCGGCCGCGCCCTCGTCGGCGGCGGCCTCGTCGGCGCCGCTCCCCTTGGCGGCGCTCTTGTCGGCGGCGGGCTGTGCGGCGGCGGGGTGCGCGGTGGCGGGCTGTGCGGTGCGTACGGGAGAGGGTGTGGGCTTGCCCGGGGTGGGTGGGGGTGCGGGGGCGAGGGCGGCGGGGAGGAGGCCGAGGAGAACGGCGGCGGCCGGCCAGAGGGGGAGGTCAGGCGCGGTGAGCGGGACGGCAGGCGGATTCAGCGATGCGGGCAGCACGTCGGCGGCCGTGATCATAAGGGCGCCCACGGCGGCGCCGGACGCGGAGACCAGCCAGGCGCGTATGCCCCAGCGGTCGGGGCGGTAGCGGGTACGGGCTGCCCGCTTGCCGCCCAGCCACAGCCCGGCCAGCGCGAGGGCCAGACCGGCCAGCAGTACGGGCAGGCCGAAGCCCGCTCCCTCGGCGGCGAGCAGACCGTAGGTGCCGGCGCAAACGCCCAGCAGTCCGCCGAGGGTCAGCGCTGTGGTGGTGTGCCGGACGGCGGTCGGTACCCGTGCGGTACGGCCGTAGCCGCGCGCGTCCATCGCCGCCGCGAGCGCCACCGAGCGCTCCAACGCGCCCTCCAGTACGGGCAGTCCCACTTGGAGTACGCCGCGCAGACCCCGGTCGTCCCGCCCCCGCAGCCTGCGCGCCGCCCGCAGCCGTCGTACGTCGGCGACCAGGTTGGGGGCGAAGGTCATCGCGACCACGACCGCCACACCTGCCTCGTACAGTGCGCCCGGCAGGGACTTGAGCAGCCGGGCCGGATTGGCCAGCGCGTTGGCGGCGCCGACGCACACCAGGAGAGTCGCCAGTTTCAGCCCGTCGCACAGCGCGAAGACCATGCCTTCCGCCGTCACCCTCCCCCCGATCCGCACGCCGCGTGCCCAGTCGGGCAGGGGTACCTCGGGCAGTTCGGCGAGCACATGGCTGCCGGGGATGGGCGAGCCGAGGAAGAAGGCGAACACCAGACGGATGGCCAGCACGAGGACGCCCAGCTTGAGGAACGCCGAGTAGGAGCGGGCCCAAGGCGCGTCGGTGCGGCGTACTGCGACGACATAGCCCGCCACCACGATCAGCAGGGCGAGGAGGAGGGGGTTGGTGGTACGGGAGGCGGCGGTGGCCAGGCCCAGGGCCCAGAGCCACCAGGCCCCCGGGTGGAGAGCGGTGCTACGGGTCGAGAGCGGTGCTCTCAGGTGAGAGCGGCGTCGCGATGCACGAGCCCCCGCCTCCGTGGCGAGCGGTGCTCTCGACGTGGAGCGGTGCATCAGCTACTGCTTCCGGCGGCGCGCCTGCCACAGCGCCGCGGCGCCGAGGATCCCCACAGCCGCAACCCCCGCCGCGAGCCCCAGCCCCGTCGACAGGCCGTCCCCTTGACCGCCCCCGCCGTCACCGCTGCGGTCGCTGCTGCCGGTGCCGGTGCCGGTGCCGTTGCTGTCGGAGCTCTTCTCGTTCTCGCTCCCGCCCTCGCGCCCACCCTCGCCGTTCTTCTCGTTCCCATCGCCGGTCTTCGCCTGCTCGCCGCATCCCTTGGCCGGGTAGTGGTCGATGGCGCACAGCAGTGCTTCGGAGTTGTAGCGCAGGGGCCCGGCCACCTTGGCGAGGGCATCGGCGGCGGTCCCGTTCCCCGGGATGCGGGCGCAGCCGGTGCGGGGTGCCGGCGGTTTCCGGGACTCGCCCTTGGGCGCGTCGGCGCGGACACCGAAGTCGATGCGGACGGCGACCCGCTTGCTGCCGTCCTTGGCCGCTGTCCGGGCGCAGGCGTCGGTGAACGAGACGGCGCCGCGCGGGGTGTCGGCCTGCTGCGAGTTGGTACTCAGGGCGAACCGGAAGCCCACGGTGTCGCCGTCCTCGGGGCGCAGGGTGGCCGGTCCCTCGGTGGCGTACGACCACGAGCCGTCCTTCTTCTGCTGCCAGAACGACCAGTAGCGGTAGCCGTCCGAGTCCGCGGTCGCCGCCATGGGTGCGGCCGCAGCTGCTGGGGCGGCCGCCGCCGCGGATGCGGCCCCCGCTGCGGAGGCCGTTGCCATGGTGGTGGTCGGCAGCAGTACGAGGGCCGCGAGGGCGGTTGCCGTCCGGGCGCTCACAGTTGCTGCCTCTTGCGGCGGCCGCTCAGCAGGATGCCGAAGCCGGCGCCGATGGCGAGACCGACCAGGATGAACGCCCAGACGGGGATGGTGGTGCCGTCGTCCTTCTTCTCGGAGGAGGACGAGTCCCCGTCGGCGGCGGGCATCTTGGCGGGCTTGGGCCCGGTGTGGTTGAGGCGCGAGAGCAGGTCGGTGCCGCCGAGCTCGCCGGGGTCACCGCCCGTGGCGCGGGAGGCGAGCATGAGGGAGCTGATGGCGGCCGGATCGTTCTTGGCCTTGTCCCACTTGTCGAGGTTCTTCGCGAGCCAGTTCAGGGAGGACTTGGCCGCTTTCAGGTGACCGCCGGCGGCCAGCGCGACGACGGCGTCCGCGGTGTTCCCGTAGTCGGGCTGCTTCTTGGAGGCGCCCGGCATGACCGTACTGAAGTGGTCGCCGTTCTTCTCCAGCGTCGCGGCCAGATACGCGGCGCCCGCGCCCGCCGCCGCCTTCCGGCCACCCGGGACACCCTTGCCGTCCCCGCCGTTCCCACCGTCCCCGTCGTTCCCGCTGTCCCCGCCGTCCGCACCTGTGGCGCACTTCAGCGGTGTGACGGGCTTGTCCTCGGCGTCCTTGGCGGGCGGCTCGGTCAGGGCGCCCTTGCCCAGCGCGGCGAGGGAGGCGGCAGCGGTGGCGTCCGCGTTCGGGACGAGCTTGCCCTTCTTGTCCGGCTGGTAGGCGAAGGCACCCTGCTGGCCCCGGGCCTCCTCGATGCCCTTGGAGCCGCAGGTCAGCTGGAAGGAGAGCAGCGCGTCGTACGGCGACTTGCCGCCCTCGGCCGTGGTCTTCCTCGGGTCCTCACCCGCGGCGTGCAGGGCGCCGATGGCCAGCGAGGTGGAGTTGGCGTCCGAGGGGGCGTGCGGGGCGCTGCCCCAGCCGCCGTCCTTGTTCTGGACCGAGATCAGCCACTCCACCGCCTCGCGTACGGCGTCGCTCCGGCCGCCGACGGCGGCGAGAGCCTGCACGGCGAGGGCGGTCGCGTTGGTGTCCGAGGGGGTGGCGTCCGGGTCGCACTTCCCGGTGGTGTCGGCGCGGTACGCGGTGAACGAGCCGTCGGCGCACTGCTGTTCGGTGAGCCAGTCCACGGCCTTCTTGGCGGGGACCGCACCGGCACCGTCCAGCGCCAGCAGCGCCATCGACTGCCGCCACACCCCGTCGTACTTCGGATCAGCCGTCCCGTAGAGCCCGTCCGGCAGCTCGGACGGCTTCTCGGCGACACGGGCCCCCCGTGAAGCGACGTGGGGCGCGGAGGGTGCGGCGGATGCCACGGGTGCGGCTGTCGCGCACAGCACGGTGGCGGCGGCGAGGACCGTGGCGCGGCGGCGGCGCGGTGACATTGCGAGTGCCTTTCGGTGACGGGAGCGGACCGCAGCCGGGCACGGCCACCCCGCCGAGGGGGCTCGCGCTCTGGCGGCCCCGCATCGCGGCGCACCGGGCTCGGCTCCGTATACCTCGACGGGCCGGTGGCCTCTCGGCCACAGGAGCCCACCTCCGCCCGGGTGCTCCGGCTCACGGCCGGCCACCTGTGCCGTACGCGGTCGCCGGGGCGCGGCCGCCAGAGTGCGACCACGGCCGACGGACCACGGACGACGACGGGGTGGCGGACCGCTCACGGTTGCGGGTCAGCGCCGGATTCGCACCGGCTTCCCCCGGTCGGAGGCGTTGTCTGGCTGTCGGCCACTGTAGCGGGACCGTCCACCGGGTCGTTCCGTCGGCCCGGTCCCGGTTCGTCCGCAGGTGCCGGTGGCGGGTCAGCCGGTGGCGCGGTAGGTGACCGGGGCGCTGCCGGGTACCGCCTCCGCGTGGCCGAGTTTCACCAGGTGGCGCAGGTGGGCCTCGGCCTCGGCCACGGCGATGTTGCGGGACCCGAACGGGATCTGCTCCCAGGGGCGGTTCCAGCGCATGGCCTCGGCGAGCTGCCAGGGGGTGAGGTCCCGGTTCGAGAGCAGTGCTCTCAGATCGGAGAGCCGTTCCGCATGGTGAGCGGTGAGCTCGTCGACCCGGGCCCGCGCATCCGCGAACGCGTGCTGGTGGGCGGGCAGCACTTCGGCGGGCCGCAGCCTGGAGATCCGTTCCAGCGAGTCGAGGTAGTCACCGAGCGGATCGGTGATCTCGTCGCTGTCCGGGTCCTCGTACAGGCCGATGTGCGGGCTGATCGTCGGCAGCAGATGATCCCCGGAGAACAGCCGCCCGCCCCGGCGCCCCGCCTGCTGCCGCTCCCGGCTCCCCTCCCGCGACCTCTCCGCGCCTCCCTCTTGACCACCCCGCTCCCGTGTCCCCTCCCGGCTTCCCTCCCGGCCCGGGTGCTGCTCCTCCAGGTGCAGGCACACATGGCCCGGCGTGTGCCCCGGGGTCCACACCGCGCGCAGCCGCCGCCCCGGCAGGGCCAGCAGTTCGTTCGGCTCGATCTCCCGGTCGGGCAGTGCTGCCCGCGCCCCCGGCAGCGTCCCGTCCCCGCCCTGTGCGAGGGCTGCGCGCAGCGGTGCCGTATGCGAGTCCGGGGCACCGGCGGCGGCGAGCTTCTCGGCGAGGTAGCCGAGCCACTGGCGGCGGTCCGAGTCGCGGGTGCGGCGGACGATGGCGGCGTCCGCCGGGTGCATGGCGATCCAGGCGCCCGACTCCTCCCGTACGCGCGCCGACAGGCCGTGGTGGTCGGGGTGGTGGTGGGTGACGACAACGCCGTGCAGCGCGTCGACGGAGGTGCCGCACGCGGCGAGCCCGTCGGCGAGGGCCTGCCAGGAGGCGGGGTCGTCCCAGCCGGTGTCGATCAGCACGGGTCCCGCGTCCGTCTCGATCAGATGGACGAGGGTGTGGCCGAGCGGGTTGTCCGGGATGGGTACGGGAATGCTCCACACGCCGCCCCCGTGGTCACCGACCCCCGGCCCGTCGTCCGTTGCCTGCGGTCTGTTCGTCATGGCGGCTCCCGGTTCCGTGCGCGGGTTGCGCGGGTCGCGCGGGTCTGACGGCCGCGCCGCCATGGACGGCGGTCCGGCAGAGCATCGGCACCGGCATTGTCCCTTAGAACTAGAACTGGTACTAGTTCTGATGCGCTGTCAGGAAGTCGACGGCGGCGGGCGGGCGGAAGAGGGCGGGCGGAAGAGAGGGCACGGCCATGACGGACACCCCCAGCGGACCCGAGGCGAGCGGCGGCGGCATCCCCTACACCGCCCACCAACAGCTCTACATCGGCGGCAGCTTCACCGATCCCGCCGGTGACCGGACGATAGAGGTGGTCTCCCCGCACACCGAGCAGCCCATCGGGCACGTCCCGCACGCCTCGCGCGAGGACGTCGACCGTGCCGTGCGCGCCGCACGCGACTCCTTCGACTCCGGGGTGTGGGCGCGGCGGCCGCTGGCCGAGCGGATCGAGACCGTCGCCCGTATCAAGGACGGAATCGCCGCGCGCAGCGAGGAGATCGCCAAGGTCATCAGCGCCCAGAACGGTACGCCCTACACCTCAGCGGTGATGCTCCAGTCCCTCGCCGCGATGATGGTGTGGGACACCGCGCTCAAGATCGCCGCCGATTTCCCCTACGAGGAGCGCAGGGCCGGGGTGCTGGGCCCCCTGCTGGTGCGCCGGGAGCCGGTGGGTGTGGTGGCGGCCGTGGTGCCGTGGAACGTGCCGCAGTTCACCGCGGCGGCGAAACTGGCGCCCGCGCTGCTGGCCGGCTGCTCGGCCGTGCTGAAGGTCTCGCCGGAGACCCCGCTGGACGCCTATCTGCTGGCCGGGATCGCCGACGAGGCAGGGCTGCCTCCCGGCGTGCTGTCGATCCTCCCCGCCGACCGGGAGGTGAGCGAGTACCTGGTCGGGCACCCGGGGGTGGACAAGGTGTCCTTCACCGGCTCCGTGGCCGCCGGCAAGCGGGTCATGGAGGTGGCCTCCCGCAATCTGACGCGGGTCACCCTGGAGTTGGGCGGCAAGTCGGCCGCCGTCATACTCCCCGACGCCGACCTGGACGCCGCGGTCGCCGGGATCACCCCGTTCGCCTGGATGATCAATGGGCAGGCATGTGTGGCCCAGACCCGCATCCTGGCGCCGCGCAGCCACTACGACGAGATCGCGGAGCGCTTCAAGGCCGCCGCCGACGGGCTGACCGTCGGCGATCCGCTGGACCCGGCCACCGAGGTCGGCCCGCTGGTCGCCGAACGCCAGCGCCGCCGCTCCCTCGACTACATCGCGCTGGGCCAGGAGGAGGGCGCCAAGGTCCTCGCCGGCGGCGGCAGGCCGGAGTCCATGCCCACCGGCTGGTATGTGGAGCCCACCCTCTTCGGTGACGTCGACAACTCCATGCGGATCGCCCGGGAGGAGATCTTCGGCCCCGTCATCTGCCTGCTGCCCTACGACGACGAGGAGGAGGCGGTCCGTATCGCCAACGACTCCGACTACGGGCTCTCCGGCAGCGTGTGGACCGCCGACACCGAGCGCGGCATCGACGTGGCGCGCCGCGTACGCACCGGCACCTACTCCGTCAACACCTTCAGCCTGGACATGCTCGGTCCCTTCGGCGGCTACAAGAACTCCGGCATCGGCCGCGAGTTCGGCCCCGAGGGATACGCCGAGTACCTGGAGCACAAGATGATCCACCTGCCCGCGTAAGCGTGAGCTTCGCGGAGGCGGAAGTGGAGGAAGTGGAGGAAGTGGAGGAAGTGGAGGACGAGGCGGGCGTGGAGGAAACGGAGGAGGCGGCGATGGCCGACCGCTGGCACGTCGAGGTGGACCGGGACCTGTGCATCGGTTCGGGCATGTGCGTGGGCGGGGCGCCGGAGGAGTTCCGGCTGGACGCCGCCCGCCAGTCGCATCCCGTCAGCCCCGACCGCGAGCCGTCCGAAGAGGTGCTGGCCGCCGCCGAGAGCTGCCCTGTCGAGGCCATCTCCATCACCCTCGCGGCCACGGGCGAAGCGGTCTTCCCCCCGGAGGAGTGACGAGGAGCCCGGCCGGGGGGCGCCCGCGGCGGACCGGCCGGTACTCGCTCGTAGTCGTGCGGTACTCGCTCGTGGTCGTGCCGGTCCGCGACGGTCCGTGAAATCCGTGGTAATCCGTTGCCGGGGGAGCGTGCGGCGGGATAGGAACAGCCGTATGACATCTTTTGGTGCTGACAGCGGTGGTGGTTCTCTCGGCGGTGGTTCTCTCGGCGCGGTCTTCCGGCCCCAGTTGCCGCCCGAGCGGCTGCGGAGCGTCGTGCGCGCCGCCGACGAGGCGGGTCTGAACCAGCTGTGGCTGTGGGAGGACTGCTTCCTGGAGAGCGGCATCGCCACGGCTGCCGCCGCGCTCGCCTGGTCGGAACGGATCACGGTGGGCGTCGGCCTGCTCCCCGTCCCGCTGCGCAACGTCGCGCTGACCACCATGGAGACGGCCACCCTGCGCCGCCTCTTTCCCGGCCGGTTCCTGGTGGGGCTCGGTCATGGTGTCCAGGACTGGATGGGGCAGGTCGGTGCGCGGGTCGACTCGCCCGTGACCCTGCTGCGCGAACACCTGGACGCCATGCGGGCCTTGCTGCGCGGCGAGCGGGTCACCTCCAAGGGCCGGTACGTCCAACTGGACGGCGTCGCCCTGGACTGGCCGCCGCCGACTGCCGCCGCGGACACGGCTGTGTACGCGGGTGCGCGGGGGCCGCGCTCCCTGCGGCTCAGCGGCGAGGCGGCGGACGGCACGGTGCTCGACGCCAACACCTCGCTCGCGGGCATCCGTCGCGCGCGGCAGCTCATCGAAGAGGGCCGGTCCGCGGCCGGACGTACCGAGCACCACCAGGTCGTCCACTACCTCAACACCGCGACCGGCCCCGACGCCGCGACCCGCCTCCGGGCGGAGCTCGAACGCGAGGGCCACGACCCCGCCACCGGGCCCGGTGTGGCGGGCGACGCGGCGACGGTGGCCGAGGCGGTCCGCCAGGCCCTCGACGCCGGGGCCGACACGGTCGTCCTCCAGCCCACGGCGGACGAGCCGGACCCGGAGGGATTCGTCCGCTTCGCCGCCCAGGAGGTCAGCCCCCTGCTGGCATGAGCCGCCCCACCGCCAACGGGTGACCGGCGCCCGCTCACAGGGGGTGGCCGGTCTCAGCGGGTGACCGGGCTTCCCAGGGCGAGCGTGGCGAACGTCGCCAGCCAGTGCTCCGTGGTGAAGTCGCCCGAGGTGGTGGCCGGCAGCCCCGCTGCCAGGTTGGCCTCGGCCGCCGTGGTGAGGGTGGCGGCGCGCGGGTCACCGGGCGGGAGCGCGGCGGCGATGCCGCGCAGCGCCACCGCCCGGCTCAGACACAGCCCGAGCAGGTGCCCGAGCTGAGGGTCGGCCGGGTCCGAGACGTGGGGCGGCGGGAGGAACTCCGGGCCGGTGGCGCGGTCCAGCTCGGGCAGGAAACGCGCCAGCCATGCGGTGAATTCGTGCTGCGGCAGCACCCGGCGCACCGCGTCCGCCTCGCAGAGCAGTGGCGAGAGGAAGTCCTGCCCGGACGGCTCCCATCGGGTAGCGGCAGCGTGGTCGGGTACGTACCACTCGCGGATCTTGGCTTCCACAGGCCCCACGAGCCGCTGTGCGTCCGCCCGTTCGGCGCTGTCGAGGAGCAGCCCCAGTGCGAAGGCGCTGTTGGCGTGCGTTCCGTGACGTACCGGGTAGGTCGCCTTCGGCAGCCAGTCCAGCACCAGTTCGGCCACGGCCTCGGCGGCGGGCTCCAGCGCCGCGCGCCATCGCCGTGCTGCCGCCACCTCTCGCTGCTCCGGCTCCCGGCCGGTTCGCCGCTCCGCTATGAGAGCAGTGCTCTCATCCGCTACGAGAGCCGTGCTCTCGTCCGCTGTGAGAGCAGTGCTCTCGCCCGTGAGCGCCAGCAGCCACGCCCAGCCGTAGGGCCGTTCGAACGTGGGATGGGCACGCAGATACGCGGCCTCGGCGGCGAGCGCCTCGGGGGTCAGCTGCGCGTCCAGCGCCCGCACCACCGCCGCGCGCCGCTGCCCGTCCTCGTCACCGTCCCATGGCAACCGCAGCAGCCTGACGAGCAGCCAGTGCATATGGACGCTCGAGTGCCAGTCGTACGAACCGTAGAACGCGGGATGGAGAACCCGGGGCGGAACGAGTTCGTGCGGGCCGGCGAGCAGATGCGCCGGGGCGTTCGGGTACTCGCGGACGATATTGGCCAACGCCACCTCCGCGAACCGCCCGACCGGCACCCGCCCCCCAACCCCCGCCCCCACTCCCGCTCCCGCTCCCGCTCCCGCGTCCATCCCCGCTCCGGTGCCCGTGCTCAATGAGTCGCCCCTCCCGGTTCGCGGAGGTCGGTGGTGGTGTGGGCCGCGGCTGTCAGAAGCGCCGACAGGCCGCGTACGGCGTCGTGTACGGAGAGGGAGGGCGGCGCCGGATGGCGGGCCGCCACCTGTTCCGGCGTGTAGGGGACGTGGACGAAGCCGCCGCGTATCCCCGGCCGTTCGGTGGCGATCAGATGGGCCAGGCCGTAGAAGACGTGGTTGCACACGAAGGTGCCTGCCGTCTGGGAGACGGAGGCGGGCACGCCGGCGGCGCGGGCCGCGGCGACGCACGCCTTGACGGGCAGGGTGGCGAAGTAGGCGGCGGGGCCGCCCGGGACGACCGGCTCGTCCACGGGCTGCTGCCCCGCGTTGTCGGGTATCCGGGCGTCGTCCACGTTGAGGGCCACGCGTTCGACGGTGAGGTCGGCGCGTCCGCCCGCCTGTCCCAGGCAGACGACCAGCTCCAGGCCGGGCCCGGCCGCGTCCACCGCGCTCCGCAGCTCGTCGAGTGCCGTGCCGAAGACGCAGCTCAGCCGCACCGCGCTGACCTCAAGCCCGGCCGGTGGGCCGGCGGCGAGCAGTTCGGCGGCCTGCCAGGAGGGGTTGACCTCCTCACCGTCGAACGGCGCGAACCCGGTGACGAGAACTTTCGTGGAAGACATGGCAGACGGCTCCGCTCGGTCCACTGGGAATGCGACTAGAACGCGAACAGGTAGATGATGAAGATGTTGCAGGCCAGCATCGCCCCGGCGGTCGGTACCTGGGCCTTGATCGGCCCGTACTGGTCCTTGAGTTCGAGCAGGGCAGCCGGTACGAGGTTGAAGTTGGCCGCCATGGGCGTGCACAGCGTGCCGCAGAAGCCGGCGAGCATGCCGACGGCGAGTACGGCGGCCGGGTTGCCGTTCATCTGCTCGATCAGTACCGGCCAGCCGACGGCGGCGGTCATCACGGGGAAGGCGGCGAAGGCGTTGCCCATGATCATGGTGAAGACGGCCATGCCCACGCAGTACAGCACCACGGCGGCCAGCTTCTGCCCGTCGGGCAGTACCGATTCGGTGATCTTCCGTACCTGGGTGCCGACGCCCGCGGCCTGGAAGATCGCACCCAGTACGGCCAGCAGCTGCGGCAGCAGCAGGGCCCAGCCCATCGACTCCAGCAGTCCGCGGCCCGCGTGCAGCGGTACGGTCGCCCGGCGTTCGCGCAGCACCCACATGCCCACGCCCAGCGCGAAGATGGCGCCCAGGCCGAGGCCGAGGATGGTCTCGCTGCCGTCTTCCAGCAGCGGCCGCCCACCGATCTTCCACTTGTCGGCGAACACGGCGCACACCATGGCGACCAGCGGGATGGTCAGCGCGGGGATGAACAGCTTGCCGCCGAACCTGGCGGCGAGCCGGGTGCGTTCGCTCTCGCTGGTGGTGTCCGGCTTGCCCTTGCCGGTGAGGTTGAAACCGCCCAGGCAGATGAGGGCGAGTACGGCCACGCCCAGCGGTTCGGCGGGCAGGGTCTTCTCGTTGACCCAGGTGCTGTAGATGAAGCAGATGCCCAGCAGCCCCCAGAAGGCGGCGGTGCCGTGGCGCTTGGGGTTGGTGCGGTCGAAGACCATCTGCGCCGCCATGGCGATGAAGACGGCGCCGACGAGCCAGAAGAACCACTCGGACTTGATCATTTGGCGGCCCCGCCTTCCTCGCTGGGAGCGCTGCGGTCCGCACCCGGGCCACCCTGGCCGGGAACGCCGCGCTCCAGTGCGTCCTCCCGCTCGACGGTCATCCGCGCGTTCGCGGTGACCAGTTCGCGCTCCAGCGTGCGGTCCAGCCGCAGCAGCCGGCCGCCGTGGATGAGGAAGGCGCACACGGCGGTGGGTATCGCCCACAGCGCGAGGTGCAGCGGTTCCAGGTGTGTGTGGTAAGTGCTGTTGACCAGGCCGGTGATCAGCAGGATGGAGCCGATGGCGAGGAAGCAGTCCTCGCCGAAGAACAGCCCCACGTTGTCCGTGCCCGCGGCGTGCGAGCGGACCTTCTCGCGGACCTTCTCCGGCAGTGGCCGCCCCCCGTTCCGGCGCTCGGTGGCGGCTTCCGCCATCGGCGCGATCATGGGCCGGACGCTCTGCGCGGGCCCGCCGATGGTCTGCAGCCCGACTGCCGCGGTCACCTGCCGCAGCAGCAGATACAGGGTCAGAAAGCGTCCGGTGGTGAGTTTGGTGCCGAGCTTGCCGATGAGCGTACGGGCCTGCTGCTGGAGGCCGTTGCGCTCCAGCAGGCCGATGACGGGCAGCGTGATGGCGAAGATCGTCACCGAGCGGCTGGACGCGAAGCTCTCGCCGAAGGTCCCGAGGATCTCGACGGGGGAGAGCTTGCCCAGCAGTCCGGTGACGATCCCCGCCACGCCGACGACGAGCAGGGGGTTGCGGCGCGTCGCGAAGCCGAGGACCACTACGAGGACGCCGAGGAGAACGATCATGTCGTCCGCCTTCCGTGAGCGATTCCTCGGGAGGCTAGAGGATTGTTGAACGATCCGACAAGAGTGAGGCACATCACTCGTCGGTCTCGCCGGCCTCCTCCGGATAGGCGTCGAGCAGCTGCCGCAGCGAGTCCCGCAGATAGGCGTCCAGCAGCCGTTCGGCACCCGCGGCGTCCCCCGCCTCCAGGGCCCGGACGATCTCCTGGTTCCGGGTCAGATACGGGTCGTGGAACCGGCGCAGGTCGCCCATGATGTGGAAGGCGAGCCGCAGCTCGGCCAGCACGCCGCGCATCATCTCGTCCGTACGGGCGCTGCCGGCCAGCGCGGCGAGCGCCTGGTGGAAGTGGATGTTGGCGGTGGAGCACTCCTGCCACTTCCCGGCCGCCGCCGCCTGCTCGCCGTCCGAGACGGCCGCCCGCACCGCCGTGACGTCGTACGGCGGCTCGCCCAGTCCCCGTACGGCCGCGCACTCCACCAGGCGCCGTACGCGGTAGATGTCGCGGATGTCGGTGTCGGTCAGTACGCGGACGAAGGTGCCCCTGTTGAGCCGGTGTACGAGCAGCCGCTCGTGGCTCAGCAGCCGGAACGCCTCCCGCAGCGTGTTGCGCGAGACCCCCAGCGCGCCGCAGATCCGCTCCTCGGAGAGCCGCGTGCCGGGCGGGAAGGAGCCCTGGGCGATCCGCTCGCGCAGGATGGCCGCCACCCGCTCGGCCGTGCTCGTGCGCCCGAGCAGTTCCCGGTCGGCGGCGAGCTCGGAGAGGGCGGCGGACGGGTCGGCGGTCATCGTGTCTCCCTTGGGTGAGCGGGCGCCGGCCGGGCCCGGTGCGGCAGGCGGCACGGCGCGCGCGGAGCGTGCGGCCGCCGACCCCCTTGCCGGATTGTTCAACAATCGCTTACGTTGCTGCTGATGGACCGGAAGATCGACCTTAACGCCGACCTCGGTGAGGGCTTCGGCCGCTGGCAGCTCACCGACGACGAGGCCCTGCTCGCCTCGGTCACCAGCGCCAATGTCGCCTGCGGCTTTCACGCCGGCGACCCCGTCACCATGCGCCGCGTCTGCGAGCTGGCCGCCGAGCGCGGCGTGCGCATCGGCGCGCAGGTCTCCTACCGGGACCTGGCCGGCTTCGGGCGCCGCGCCATGGACGTACCCGCAGCCGAGCTGGCCGCCGAAGTGGCGTACCAGATCGGCGCGCTGGAGGTGTTCGCCCGCGCGGCAGGCGTCGGCGTCGCCTACGTCAAGCCGCACGGCGCCCTGTACAACCGTGTCGTACGCGACGCCGAGCAGGCCGCGGCCGTCGTGGCGGGCGTCCGGCTCTCCGGCGCCGCCACCGGCGATGGTGCGCCGCTGCCCGTGCTGGGGCTGCCCGGCTCCCGGCTGCTGGCGGCCGCCGCCGACGCGGGGCTGCCCACCGTCGAGGAGGCCTTCGCCGACCGCGCCTACCGGCCCGACGGCACCCTGGTGCCGCGCACCGAGCCCGGCGCCGTGCTGCACGACCCCGAAGAGGTGGTCAAGCGTTCGGTACGGCTGGCCAGGGACGGTGAGATCGTCGCGGCCGACGGCACCGTGCTGCCGGCCGGGGCCCGCTCGCTGTGCGTGCACGGCGACACCCCCGCCGCCGCCCGCCTCGCCCACCGGATACGCGGGGAACTGGCCACGGCCGGCGTCCTGGTCCGGGCGTTCGCATGACCACGCCGACCGGCCCGGCCGCCGCGGCCGCCACGGCCCGCCAGGACACCGCCGCCCCTCCCGTCGTCCGGCCCGTGGGGAGCCGGGGCCTGCTCGTGGAGCTCGCGACGGCTGAGGAGACCGAGGCGCTCCACGCCGAGCTGCTGCGCCGCCGGGCCGAGGGCACCCTGCCGCCGGTACGCGAGATCGTGCCGGGGGCCAGGACCGTCCTGCTCGACGAGTTCGGCAGCCGCGACGAGGCGCGGCGGCTGGCCGCCGAGCTGCCCGGCTGGCAGGTGCCGCCGCTGACCGGCGGCAGCGCGGAGGCGGTGGAGATCCCCGTGCGCTACGACGGACCCGACCTCGCCGACGTCGCCGCGCTGTGGGGCGTCACCCCTGACGAGGTGGCCCGCATCCACGCGGCCGGCGACTTCCGCGTCGCCTTCTGCGGGTTCGCGCCCGGCTTCGGCTATCTGACCGGGCTGCCCGAGCGGTACCACGTGCCACGCCGCGCCACCCCGCGCACCAGGGTCCCGGCCGGTGCCGTCGGCCTCGCCGGTGGCTACACCGGTGTCTATCCGCGCTCGTCGCCCGGCGGCTGGCAGCTCATCGGGACAGCACCCGAGACGGTGCTCTGGGACCCCGGCCGCACCCCGGCGGCGCTGCTGGCGCCGGGCACCCGCGTGCGCTTCGTCCCGCTGGGTCGGCCCACCGATCCGCCTGCCGATCCGCGCGCTGATGTCCCCCGCCAGAGCGGGCCCCGGTCCGTGCGGGAGCGGCCGTGATGGCACAGACGGGAGTGGAGACCGTACGGGCCGGTGCCCTCACCACCGTCCAGGACCTGGGCCGCCCCGGATACGCACACCTGGGCGTGCCCCGTTCGGGCGCGTTGGACCCGGCAGCGCACCGCCTCGCCAACCGGCTGCTGGGCAACCCCGAGACCGCCGCCACGCTGGAGACCACCCTCACCGGCTGCGCGGTGCGGGCGCTGGCGCCCACCACCGCCGTCGTCACCGGGGCGCCCTGTCCCGTGACGGCCGACGGGCGGCCCGTGCCCTGGGGGCAGCCGGTGCGCCTCGCGGCCGGTGCCGTGCTCGACGTGGGCGCCGCCACCCATGGGGTGCGCTCCTATGTGGGGTTCGCCGGGGGACTCGACGCGCAGCCGGTGCTCGGCAGCCGCGCCACCGATCTGCTCTCCGGGCTGGGTCCGGCGCCGCTGAGCGACGGCGACATCCTCCCGCTCGCGTCCCCGCGCACGGCGGCGGGGCGCACCGTGCCGGACGCGGCCCCCTGGGCGGCGCCCCCGCGCGAACTCGTACTCCCCGTCACCTACGGGCCGCGGCACGACTGGTTCACCGAGGAGGGGCTGCGCACGCTGGTGACCGCCACCTACCGGGTGTCGGCCGCCAGCAACCGGATCGGCCTGCGTACCGAGGGGCCGGCCCTTGCTCGGGCCAGGCAGGGGGAGTTGGCGAGCGAGGGTATGCCGCTGGGCGCGATACAGGTGCCGCCCGAGGGGCGGCCCGTCCTCTTCCTCGCCGACCACCCCACGACGGGCGGCTACCCGGTCATCGGCGTAGTCCCCGCTGGGGCGCTGGGCGCCGCCGCGCAGGCCGCGCCGGGTACGGCTGTCCGCTTCACCCTGTGGAGCCCCTGCCGGTAAGGGGGTGCCCCTTGCTCGCGGCTGCGGGCTGCGGGTGGCGTTGCGGCTGGGCGCGCAGTTCCCCGCGCCCCTTCGGGGCGCCCTCACCTGTCGATCAGCCGGCAAACCGTCTCGATGTCGATCTTCACCTGGGCGATCGAGGCGCGGCCCGAGAGCCAGGTGATGAGGGCCGAGTGCCAGGTGTGCTCGATGACGCGGACGGCGGAGAGCTGTTCGGGGGTGGGCGGGCCCTCCAGGCCCATCGCTTCCAGGATGATCGCCGTGGTCAGCCGGGAGACCGTGTCCACCTCGGCGCTGACCGAGCGGTCCGCGAAATTGAGGGCGCGCACCATGGCGTCCGCCAGTTGCGGCTCCCGTTGCAGGGCGCGGAAGGCGCGCATCAGCGTCTTGGCGACCCGGGCGGCGGCCTCCGTCTCCTGCGGGGGGCGCTTGTGCAGCGTCTCGTGCATGTGCTGCAACTGGTCCTGCATGGTGGCGACCAGCAGATGCACCTTGGAGGGGAAGTAGCGATACAGGGTGCCCAGTGCCACGTTCGAGGACTCCGCGACCTCCCGCATCTGCACCGCGTCGAACCCGCCCCGGCGGGCGAGCTGGGCGCTGGCCTGCAGGATGCGGCGGCGCCTGGCCTCCTGGCGCTCGGTCAGCGGCGGCGAGTGCGGGAGCGACCGGCCCGGCAGCGGCCCGGTCCCGCCTCGGGGGGTCCCGCCTGTGGGCTTGGGCTTGGGCTGCGGCGGTGTCGGCATCGCGTTGTTGGTCCCGTTTCCGTGGCGTTCTCTCAGCCCTGTGGGGAGCCGTGCATTCTTGCAGGCGCCGCGGGGGTGGCGCGAATCACCTGCTCCGACGGCTCGCCCGAAGTGACTGGCCGGTAAATTCTGCAGTCCGGGCACGAGTCCGCGGTGGTCCGCCCGCCGGGGCCCGTCCCTTGCGAATGTCAATCCTGAAACTTGTTCTAGGTTAGCGCGAGCGGCTACGCTCCGGCGGAACGCAGTGACGAAGGGGGCCGCGAGTGACCGCAGAGGCCGTAACCGACCGCCCGCTGCGCATCGCGCTGCTGACGTACAAGGGCAACCCCTTCTGCGGCGGCCAGGGCGTCTACGTACGCCATCTGTCCAGGGAACTCGCCCGCCTCGGCCACAGTGTCGAGGTCATCGGAGCCCAGCCCTACCCGGTGCTGGACGAGGTGCCCGAGGGGCCGGGCGCCGGCCGGCTGACCCTCACCGAGCTGCCCAGCCTCGACCTCTACCGCCAGCCCGACCCCTTCCGCACCCCCAAGCGGGGCGAGTACCGCGACTGGGTCGACCTGCTGGAGGTCGGCACGATGTGGACCGGGGGCTTCCCCGAGCCGCTCACCTTCTCCCTGCGCGCCCGCCGCCACCTGGCCGCGCGGCGCGGCGACTTCGACGTCATCCACGACAACCAGACGCTCGGCTACGGGCTGCTGGGCGGCCCCCGCGCCCTGGGCGCGCCGCTGGTGACCACCATCCACCACCCCATCACCGTCGACCGGCGGCTGGAGCTGGAGGCGGCGACCGGCTGGCGGCAGAGCGCCTCGGTCCGCCGCTGGTACGGCTTCACCCGGATGCAGCGCCGCGTCGCCCGCCGGCTGCCCTCGGTCGTCACCGTCTCCGGCTCGTCCCGCCAGGAGATCGCCGAGGACCTGGGCGTACCGCACGAGCGCGTCCACGTGGTGCCCATCGGCGCCGACACCCGCCTGTTCGCGCCCGAGCAGGGCGTGCCCGAGGTGCCGGGCCGTATCGTCACCACCTCCAGCGCCGACGTCCCCCTCAAGGGCCTGGTCTTCCTGATCGAGGCGCTGGCCAAGGTGCGCACCGAGCGGCCCGAGGCCCATCTGGTCGTCGTCGGCAAGCGCCCCGCCGAAGGCCCCGTCGCCGAGGCGATGGAGGCACACGGGCTGGCCGGCGCCGTCGAGTTCGTCAAGGGCATCAGCGACGCGGAGCTGGCAGGGCTCCTCCGCTCGGCGCAGGTCGCCTGTGTGCCCTCGCTGTACGAGGGCTTCTCGCTGCCCGCCGCCGAGGCGATGGCCACCGGCACCCCGCTGCTGGCCACCACCGGCGGCGCCATCCCGGAGGTCGCCGGGCGGGACGGCGAGACCTGCCTGGCGGTGCCGCCCGGCGACGCGGGGGCGCTCGCCGCCGGGCTGGTCCGGCTGTTGGGCGATGGTGCGCTGCGGGCCCGGCTCGGGGGCGCCGGGCGGGAGCGGGTGCTGCGGAACTTCACCTGGGAGCGGGCGGCGACCGGCACGGTCGAGTGTTATCGCGCTGCGATGGGGGCGCCCTCCGCAGCGTTGGCGCAGGCTCCCGTGGCGCGGCTGCCCGCCGAGCCTGTGCGCGCCGTTGCCGACAGCCGGTGACCGGCCCACCCGCTTCCCCCGCCCACCACCCGCTGAAAACCCTGTGGAAGGCTGATCCCCCGTGCTGACCGTGGACTTCTCCCGATTCCCGCTCGCCCCGGGCGACCGTGTGCTCGACCTGGGCTGTGGGGCGGGACGGCACGCCTTCGAGTGCTACCGGCGCGGTGCGCGCGTGGTGGCGCTCGACCGGAACGCGGAGGAGATCCGCGAGGTCGCCACCTGGTTCGCTGCCATGGCCGAGGCGGGAGAGGCGCCCGAGGGCGCCACCGCGACCGCCATGGAGGGCGACGCGCTGGCGCTGCCCTTCCCCGACGACAGCTTCGACGTCGTCATCATCTCGGAGGTCATGGAGCACATCCACGACGACAAGGGCGTACTCGCCGAGATGGTGCGGGTCCTCAAGCCGGGCGGCCGGCTCGCCGTGACCGTGCCGCGCTACGGTCCCGAGAAGGTCTGCTGGGCGCTGAGCGACGCCTACCACGAGGTCGAGGGCGGCCACATCCGCATCTACCGCGCCACCGAACTCCTCGCCAAGCTGCGCGAGGCAGGACTGCGCCCCTACGGCACCCACCACGCGCACGGCCTGCACGCGCCGTACTGGTGGCTCAAGTGCGCCTTCGGCGTGGACAACGACAAGGCGCTGCCGGTGCGCGCCTACCACAAGCTGCTGGTCTGGGACATCATGAAACGCCCGCTGGCCACCCGGCTCGCCGAGCGCGCCCTCGACCCGCTGATCGGCAAGAGCTTCGTCGCCTACGCGACCAAACCGCACCTGCCGCGCCTTCCGGCGGAGCTGACCGGTTCCCAGGCGGCCGGCGCGTCCGCGGCGGCGGCCAAGTGACCAGCCCGGGGCGGACCGAGCGGCTGGTGCTGCCCGGCGTGCTGACCGCCGCGCAGGCCGGACTGACCGTCGAGGGCATCGTGGCCGGGCAGCGCGAGGACGGCGCCATACCGTGGTTCCGCGGGCACCACCTCGACCCGTGGGACCACGTCGAGGCCGCCATGGCGCTGGACGCCGCCGGGGAGCACGACCGCGCCGAGGCCGCCTACCGCTGGCTGGCCGACCACCAGCTGCCCGACGGTTCCTGGTACGCGGCGTACGCCGACGGGGACGCGGCCGCGCCCACCGACCGCACCCGTGAGACCAACTTCTGCGCGTATGCGGCTGTCGGCGTATGGCACCACTACCTCTCAACGGGGGACGACACCTTCGTCGACCGGATGTGGCCCATGGTGGTGTCGGCCGTCGAGTTCGTGCTGCGCCTCCAGCAGCCGGGCGGCCAGATCGGCTGGAAGCGCGATGCCGACGGCACCGCCTGCACCGATGCGCTGCTGACCGGGTCCTCCTCCGTCTACCAGGCCCTGCGGTGCGCGCTCGCGCTGGCCGAGCGGCGCGAGGAGCCGCAGCCCGACTGGGAGCTGGCCGCCGGGTGGCTCGGCCACGCCATCCGCCGCCACCCCGAGCGGTTCCTCGACAAGAGCCGCTACTCCATGGACTGGTACTACCCCGTACTCGGCGGAGCGCTGCGCGGGCCCGCGGCCAAGGAGCGCATCGAGGAGGGCTGGGACCGGTTCGTGGTGCCCGGTCTCGGCGTCCGGTGCGTGACCCCCAACCCGTGGGTGACCGGCGGCGAGAGCGCCGAGCTGGCGCTGGCCCTGTGGGCGACGGGCGAGTCGGACCACGCGCTGGACATCCTGCGCTGGATGCAGCACCTGCGCGCGGACGACGGCATGTACTGGACGGGTTTCGTCTTCGAGGACGAGGCGATCTGGCCGGTGGAGCGGACGACTTGGACTGCTGCCGCTCTGCTGTTGGCTGTCGCCGCGTTGGGAGGTGACGACGCGACGGTGCAGGTCTTTGGGGGCGATCGGTTGCCTCATGGGTTGGAGCCCGACTGCTGCTGAGCCCGCGCGGGCCTTTGCCACTGGGGTGCCCCTGTTTGCCGTCGGCAGGCTGCGGGCGTGCGCTGGTTGCTCGCGCAGTTCCCCGCGCCCCTTAAGTCAACTCCGCCAGCACCCGCAGGGTCGTCGGGTCCGGTGCCGTCACCAGCAGGTCCGTCACCGGGCCCGCGCGCCACAACTCCAGCCGCTCGGCGATCCGTTCGCGGGGGCCGACCAGGGAGATCTCGTCCGCGAAGGCGTCGGGCACGGCGCGTACCGCCTCCTCGCGGCGCCCCTCCGCGAAGAGGGTCTGGATGCGGGCGGCGTCCTCGGCGTATCCCATGCGAGCCATCAGCTCCGCGTGGAAGTTGCGGCGGGCGTGGCCCATGCCGCCGATGTAGAAGCCGAGCATGGCTTTCACCGGCAGCAGCCCCTCCGCGACGTCGTCGCAGATCCGGGCCTGTGCCATCGGCGCGACCAGGAACCCCGGCGGCGCCTCGGCCAGCGCCTCCTCGTGGACCCGGGCCCGGATGGGCGACCAGTACAGGGGCAGCCAGCCGTCGGCGATCCGCGCTGTCTGGGCGACGTTCTTGGGCCCCTCGGCACCCAGCAGCACCGGCAGATCCGGCCGCAGCGGATGAGTGATCGGCTTGAGCGGCTTTCCCATGCCGGTGCCGTCCTCACCGGCGTACGGGTGCGAGTGGTAGCGCCCGTCCAGCCGTACTGGCGCCTGGCGGCGCAGCACCTGCCGTACGACGTCCACGTACTCGCGGGTCAGGGTGAGCGGTGAGGCGGGGAACGGGCGGCCGTACCAGCCCTCCACCACCTGCGGCCCCGACAGGCCGAGGCCGAGCAGCATCCGGCCGCCGGAGAGGTGGTCGAGGGTGAGCGCGTGCATGGCGGTCGCCGTCGGGGTGCGGGCCGCCATCTGGGCGACCGCGGTGCCCAGCCGGATACGGGAGGTGTGCGCGGCGATCCAGGTGAGCGCCGTGAACGCGTCCGAGCCCCACGACTCGGCCGTCCACACCGAGTGGTAGCCCAGCTTTTCGGCCCGGCGGGCGAGTTCGAGGTGGCGCGGGTCGGGGCCGCGCCCCCAGTAGCCGAGCGCCAGTCCGAGCCGCATGTGCCGCCTCCCCTCCGCCCGGCCCCGGCTGACGGGGCGTCAGTGAACCGGTTTCGCGGCAGCGTACGGCAGCGGCCCCCCGCCCGGAAGGGCGAGGGGCCGCGTGCGGGCGGCGGAGCCGGGCTCAGCCGCGCTGGATGTTGGAGGTGTCCTGGAGGACGCCGCGCCGGCCGTCCTGCGTCTGCGCGATCAGCGCCTGACCGCGCTGCTCCACCGCGAGGTACCAGGTGCCGGGCGCCAACTCGGCGATCGGCTGCGGCGAGCCGTCCTCCGGGAAGAGGGGGCGCGCCATCGGGACGGCGAACCAGAACGGCTGGAAGTTCGGGTCCGGGGCGCCACCGGTGGCACCCTGCGGGCCGCCGGCCGACTGGCCGGGCCCCGGCTGGCCGGGGCCGGGCTGACCCGGCTGACCGCCCTGCGGCTGGCCCGGCTGCTGCCCGTACTGCGGCTGGGCCTGGCCGGGCTGGGCGCCGTAGGGACCCGGCTGGCCGCCCTGCGGGCCGCCCGGGTAGCCGTAGCCGCCGCCCTGCTGCGGGTACTGCCCGCCGTACGGGCCGGGTGCCGCGCCGCCCGCGGGCACCAGCGGGGCCGCGAGGGCGGGGACCATGGGGCTGACCACCGCGGCGGCCGCGCCGATGAGCGCGGCGATCAGCCCGATGATGGCGCCGGGGCCCATGTCCGCCTCGTCAGGAGCGACGGCCATCCCCCAGATCGCGGACCACAGCGATACCACCATCAAGGTCGTGCCGGCCTGCGGCAGCGAGATGGGACCGACCTTACGGCCCTCCGGCAGGAAGCGGCCTATGACGATCAGCGCGGCGCCGAAGATACCCGTCAGGGTGATCGTCGGCAGGACGAGCGGCAGCTTCTCCGCGTTCCAGGCGTTGGGGATATCGATCTTGTCACAGTACGAGCCGCAGTCGCCTGCGGAGAAGTAATCGAGGAACGAAGCGATGAACAGCAGCACCGCTGCTCCTATCACCGCGCCGTCGCCTCGCGTGAGCGAGCGGATGTTCACGTGGGGTCCTTAATCGGTCTGGTCATGGTTGAGGTCTGCCGGGGGTGAGCACCCCATCGTACGGATGACACTACGGGCCGCTCCCGGGGGTTCGCCTGTCCGTTTCATGATTCCCCGTCTCTCAGCTGAGGAATGCGGCGATGCCGTCCGTGACCCCGCGCGCCGCCTTTTCACGCCACTTCGCCGACGTGAGGAGTGCGGCGTCGGCAGGGTCACGCATGTTGCCGCATTCGAGGAAGACTTTGGGAACTTTACTGAGGTTGAGACCGCCCAGGTCGCCTCTGGTGTCCAAACCGTTGCCGTCGCCCAGGTAGTTGGCCGGCGGCTCGTCGGTGGCCTCGCGGAACGCGTCCCGCACCTCGGTGCCCAGTTCGCGCGAGGGGCCCACGATCTTCCGGGTGTCGGCCTCGCCCTTGTGCACCGATGCGGGAAGAATCACATGGAAACCGCGGCTTCCCCTGGGTGCGCCGTCCGCGTGGAGCGAAATGGCGGCGTCCGCTTGTGCGCGATTCCCTTTCCTCGCACGTTCGTCCACACACGGCCCGTACGGTTCGTCGCCGTCGTGCGTGAACTTCACCGTCGCACCACGTTCTCGTAGCTGTGTACGGACGCGGTGCGCCAGATCGAGAGTGAACTCGGCCTCCGCGTAACCGGAATTGGTCGAGGTGCCCGTGGTGTCGCATTCCTTCTTTCCCGTGCCGATATCGACAGGCCGGGAAATCTTGCCTGGCTGGTCACGATTGTGCGGATTGTGTCCCGGATCGACGACGATCACCTTGCCTCGCAGGGGCGCGTCCGCAGGCTTGCGCGCCCCTTGGTGCCCGCCGTCGCCCTTGTCGGCCGTGCTCGGTGTGGCGGAGGACGGTTTGCTGTCCTCGCCCCCCTTGCCGCCGCCATCGCCACCGCTGGACGCCCCGCACCCGGCGGTCCCCAGACACAGGGCCCCAACGACCACCGAGGCCGCCGCCTGCCGCCCCCTTGCGAAGCATCTCTTCACCACGGGCACAGATGCTAGGCCCTGCGTCGCGAGCGCGCCCCGTAAGGGGCGCGAGGAACGGCGCGATCAGCCACAGCACACCCGCACTCCGCAACCGGGGAACAGGGGCACCCCCTCCCCGGCCCCAGGAGGAGGGGGCACCATCAATCGCGCCGCAGCACCCGCAGGGAACCCGTGGCGGGGCCGGGGCGGAAGTCGCCCGAGGCAAGCGCGCGCTCGTGGATACGGTGCGGGGCCTGGCCACCGTCGGCCGGATCGGGAAAGACATCGTGGATGACCAGCAGCCCACCCGGCGCCAGGTGCGGCGTCCAGCCCTCGTAGTCGGCGGTGGCGTGCTCATCGGTGTGGCCGCCGTCGATGAAGACGAGCCCCAGCGGCGCCCCCCATACCGCCGCGACCTGCGGCGAGCGGCCGACCAGCGCGACCACCTGGTCCTCCAGGCCCGCCGCGTGGAGCGTGCGGCGGAAGGTGGGGAGTGTGTCCATCCTGCCCACCACCGGATCGACGACCTCCGGGTCGTGGTACTCCCACCCCGGCTGCTGCTCCTCACTGCCCCGGTGGTGATCGACGGTGAGCGCCGTCACCCCGGTGCGCCGCGCGGCGTCGGCCAGCAGCAGCGTGGAGCGCCCGCAGTAGGTGCCGACCTCCAGCAGCGGCAGCCCCAGCCGGCCCGCCTCCAGGGCCGCCGCGTACAGCGCCAGCCCCTCGTCCAGCGGCATGAATCCCTTCGCCGCCTCGAACGCCGCGCGCGTACTGGCCTCGGGCTCCGGCGCCGGACGGTTCATCGTTCGTTCCTCCGCTGTCGTGGGCGCGCTCGCGTGCCCGGGGTCGGCTCTTCACCTGGGACGGGTGGAGTGCTGCCATGCTGCCCTACCGCCGTCCCCCACACGGGCGGCAGGTACCCTCACCGGACTGTTGCGGGACACACGGGGGAGTGGAGTGACAGGAAGCAACAAGTCCGCGGCGACCGCCGGTGGAACACCGCGGCGCCGCCGCAAGGGCCTCGCGGTGCTGCTGGGACTCGCCGTACTGGCCGGCGCCGGGGTGGGCACCTGGGCCACCGACACCTGGCCGTTCGACAAGGAGAGCTACTGCTGGGGCGCCTGGCACGAGGGCGACGGCGACGAGTCGCCGGGATCCCTCGACGAGGTCCCGGAGGGGTACGAGCGCACGGGCGAGCAGTCGGCCCCGCCCCGCAAGGGCGAGCGGGCCACCTGCTCGGTGACGCTGAAGGAAAAGGCCGACAGCGGTGACAGCGCCGACAGCGGTGACAGCGTCACCGGAACCGGCGACGAGTACGGCGACTCCCCGGCGGCCGAACCGCGCGAGGATCGGATCACCGCCGAGATCGCGCCCGTTCCGCGCGGCAAGGGAGCGCGTGCCGCGTGGCTGAGCGACTTTCTTGACGCACAGTCGGCGCCGCTGCCGGACGGGTTGCCGGGCCTGGTGGGGAGGGGGCGCGCCGCCTTCGTCCTCCCGGAGAAGTGCGACGCCGCCGACGGGCGCCCCACCGTGGTGACCCTGGAGGGCTCCTCGGACACCGCGATGCTCGCGACCGCCTCCATGGGGTCCGAGGCGGACGTCGCCGACCTGCTGCTCTCCCTCGCCAACCATGCCGCGGAGCAGGCGGGGTGCGCGCCCGGCGAGCCGTTCGAGGTCACCTCGCCGCTCGCCGAGGCGACCGCCGACGACGGCCTCGCCGCGCAAGGGTCGTCCCTGTGCCGGATTTCCGGCTTCCGGTTCCGCCTGGGCAAGGACGACCACTACCGGGCACACATCGGAGCCGTCCGAGACGACCTGCAGACGTGCTCGATGGTCGACCGGACGGACGTGCGGGCTCCCACACCTGCCGGGCAGTTCGTGATGGTCTCCCGGCCCCGGCTCGCCGCCCTCTTCACGGGCCTCGCGGACGACAGCGCTCCGGGCAAGGGCTGGCGCGGCAAGGGCGAGATCGGCGAGGAGCGGGCCGTGCTGACCGCCGACTGCGGGGGCAGGCCCACCGTCTTCTTCATGCAGCTCGACCGTTTCCTGTCCGCGCACGCCGATCCAGGCCCGCGCCAGGTGTTCGCCGCCGCGGCCAACTCCGTCGCCGACCGCCTCGACTGCCGGGCGGTGGCACCCACCTCATGAGCGAACAGCAGGAAGAACAGCACAGCGAGAGGGACCAGATGTCCGAGGAGGAGCCGAACGACGCCGCCCAGGCCCCGACACCGGACGCGGAACCGGAGTCCGCCCCCGAGCCCAAGTCCGCCCCCGGGCCCAAGTCCGCCCCCGAGCCCAAGTCCGCCGCCCCGGCGCCGGGTCCGGTCGGCCGGGTGCGGCGCTTCTTCCGCGGGAAGCCCGGCGTGGCCGTCGTCGGCGCGGTCGTGGGGGCGCTGCTGGCCGGGGGCACCATGGCGTGGCGGGCGGGGGAGCTGCCGTTCGTCCCGCGGGACGTCTGCTGGGGCTCGCTGTCCCCGGACACGGTCGACCGCCTCTTCTCGGACGGGGAGATACGGACCAAGGAACTGTCGCTGCGCAGCACCGGCGAAGAGGACGGGTACAGCACCGAGTGCCGCCTCCAGCGCTGGGAGGACGACGAGCTCAAGTGGCAGATCTCGGCCCGGGTGCGGCAACTGGAGCAGTTCAACGGCCGGGGTGCCCGCGAGTGGACCCGCGAGTTCCTCTCCCCGGCGATGGTTCCGCTGGGCGACGGCATACCCGGCATGGTCTCCGGCACCCGGGCGTGGGTGGCGCTGCCCCAGAGCTGCACCGGGGGCGCGAGCGAGGACGACCCCCCGACGGTGGTCTCGCTCTCCTCGGGCTCGCTCGACGCGTACGAGAGCGACCCGGACGAGGCGCGTACCTATCGGAAGGTACTGGCCGACGCCGTGGTCGAGCTGACCAACGGCGTGCTGGCGAGCAGGGAGTGCCAGGGCCGCTATCCGAAGCCGGGCAAGCTGGCCCCGCTGCCCGAGCGCCGGGACGCGGACACCCCCGGCGCGGACGAACTGTGCGGGCTCAAGGGAACGCGGCTGCCCGCGCGGATGAAGGACGAGGGGGATTTCGGCAAGTCCGTGCGTGTCACCACCGACGTCACGGGCCCGGCCCACTCGTGCGAGTACGGCCGCAACTTCGATCTGGACGCCACCCGGTTCACCACCATCGAGGACCCGCACCTGGCGGGCTTCGTCGAGCCGTTGGCCTACAGCAGTCCCGTGCGGTTCCGCGGCGACGGATTCGGCGGCGTCTTCGGCGACATGAGCGTCTACGTCGCCACCTGCCAGACCGGGCACGTGGCCTTCCTGGTGCAGCAGGAGGACTTCCTCGGCAAGCACGCGCCGATGATCGAGCTGCTGCCCGCCTACGTCGCGGCCGAGGCGAAGCGGATCGGCTGCGGAAAGGTGCGGGTGACGGGCCCGGAGCGGACCTCGTAACCGTCCGGAGCAACTGTACGGAACCCTCGGGCCGAAGGTGTCACACTGACGCGCATGCCGCAGACCGCTCAGCCCGCGAGTTCTCGCTCCATATCCGGATCCGGCGCCACCGCACCACGCCTGTGGGCGGTCGTGCTGGCCGCGTGTGCCGGGCAGTTCCTCGTCGTCCTCGATGTCTCCGTCGTCAACGTCGCGCTCCCCTCGATGCGCGCCACCCTCTCCCTCTCGCAGGTCGGCCTGCAGTGGGTGGTCAACGCCTACACCCTCACCTTCTCCGGCCTGATGCTGCTCGGCGGCCGGGCCGCCGACCTCTTCGGCCGCAAGCGGGTCTTCGTGACCGGGCTGGCGCTGTTCACCGCCGCCAGCCTGGCGGGCGGCCTCGCGCAGGAGCCCTGGCACCTGCTGGCCGCCCGCGCGGTGCAGGGCATGGGCGCCGCCATCCTGGCGCCCGCCACCCTCACGCTGCTGACGACCTCCGTACCGGAAGGCCCGGCCCGTACCCGCGCCATAGCCACCTGGTCGGCCGTGGGCGCGGGCGGCGGTGCCGCCGGCGGGCTGGTGGGCGGGGTGCTCACCGACGCGCTGTCCTGGCGCTGGGTGCTGCTGATCAACGTCCCCGTGGGGGTGCTGGTGCTGCTGGCGGCCCTCGCGTGGCTGACGGAGAGCCGCGAGGAGTCGGTCCGGCGCCTGGACGTGCCCGGAGCGCTGCTGGTGACGCTGGGCCTGGGCGCAGTGGCGTACGGCATCGTACGGACCGACAGCGCTGGCTGGACGTCGCTCAGCGCGCTGGGTCCGCTGGCCGCGGGCCTGGTGATGCTCGCGCTGTTCGTCGCGGTGGAGGCCCGCTCGCCCGAACCGCTGGTGCCGCTGCGGCTGTTCCGCAGCCGCGCGGTCTCCTCGGCCAACGTCGCCATCTTCATCACCGGGCTGGCGATGTTCGCGATGTGGTACTTCCTGTCCCTCTACACCCAGAATGTGCTGCACTACACGCCGCTCCAGGCGGGCTTCGCGCTGGTCCCGCACTCGCTGACCATCGTGATCGGCTCCAAGATCGCGCCGATGCTGATGGGGTGGATCGGCGACCGCCGGCTCGCCGTGACGGGCGCCGCCATGGCCGGACTGGGCTATGTGTGGCAGGGCTCCATGGGCGCCGACGGCGCCTATCTGACGACACTGCTGGGGCCCGGCGTGCTGATGGCGCTCGGCGCCGGGCTGGCCGCGACACCGCTGGCCACCATCGCAACGGCGACCGCGGAGCCGGGTGAGGCGGGCCTGCTGTCGGGGCTGTTCGGCACCGGCCGCACCATGGGCGGTGCGCTGGGGCTGGCCGTGCTGTCGACGGTTGCGGCCGCCCGGACGGACGGCCGCGAAGATGCGGCCTCGCTGGCCGCCGGGTACGGCACGGCCTTCTACGCGGGCGCCGTGCTGCTCGGGGCGTGTGTGCTGTTCATGCTGGTTGCGCTGCCGCGCGCCGCCGCGAAGACCGATTGAGGGGGTGTCCCCTGCCCGGCCCTCGGCTCCCGCTGACGCCGCATCAACTCTTCCCATGTCGAGGGCCCTGCGTTATACAGGGAGCCGGCGGCAGCTAGAACGTGTTCCATTATGGTCGGACGCCGAGGAACAAGGAGATCAGTCCCCGATGCCCATCGACGTAGCGAAGGCCCTCGCAGCCGAGCCCCGTAGCACCGAGATCTCCTGGGGCCACAAGGACGTCCAGCTCTACCATCTCGGGCTCGGCGCCGGAGTGCCCGCGACCGACCCGGCCGAACTGCGCTACACCCTGGAGAGCAGGCTGCACGTCCTGCCGTCGTTCGCCACCGTCGCCGGTGCGGACATGGGCGTGGTCGGCGGGCTGTCGGCACCCGGTATCGAGGTCGACCTGGCCGCGGTGCTGCACGGCACCCAGTCCATCGAGCTGCACCGTCCGATCCCGGTGGACGGGCGGGCCACCGCCACAGCCCGGGTCGCCGACGTCTACGACAAGGGGAAGGCCGCGGTCCTCGTGCTGCGAACCGACGTCGCCGACGAGGACGGGCCGCTGTGGACCACCCAGGCCCAGCTGTTCGTACGCGGCGAAGGCGGCTTCGGCGGCGAGCGCGGACCCTCCGGGCGGATGACGCCGCCGGAGCGTGAGCCCGACTTCGCCACCGAGCTCCCCATCCGCGAGAACCAGGCGCTGCTCTACCGCCTCTCCGGCGACTGGAACCCGCTGCACGCCGACCCCGACTTCGCCCAGCTCGCCGGGTTCGAGCGGCCCATCCTGCACGGGCTGTGCTCGTACGGGATGGCCTTGAAGGCGCTGGTGGACGGGGGGCTGGACGGGGACGTCAGCCGCGTCTCGTCCTACGGCGTCCGCTTCGCCGGAGTCGTGTACCCCGGTGAGACGCTGCGGGTGCGCGCCTGGCAACTGGACGAGGGGCGACTGCAGTTGACGGCGACGGCGGTGGAGCGGGACGACGCACCGGTGCTGGGGGACGGCGTGGTGACCCACCTACCTTGACGGGAGCTGAACCATGCGCGCAGCGGTACTGCTCGAAACCGGCCAGGACAAGCTCGAAGTCCTCGACGACATCGAACCGGCCGGGCTCGGCCCCGGCAAGGTACGGGTCCGTATCAAGGCCACGGGCCTGTGCCATTCGGACCTCTCCGCGATGAGCGGGGTGCTCCCGCAGCCGGCCCCGTTCGTACCGGGCCACGAGGGCGCCGGTGAGGTGCTGGAGGTGGGCGAGGGGGTGACCCGCCCCCAGCAGGGAGACCGCGTCGTGGTGTGCTGGCTGCCCGCCTGCAACAGCTGCCCCGCCTGCCGCCGGGGCCAGAGCCATCTGTGCCTGACGGGCTTCATGAACGCGGGCACTCCCAACTTCCGTCGCACAACCGGTGACGGCGGCGGCGAGGTGTTCGGCTTCGCGGGCACCGGCACGTTCGCCGAGGAGGTCGTCCTGGACGCGCCGTGCGCGGTGCCGGTCCCCGCCGACGTGCCGTTCGAGATCGCCGCACTCATCGGCTGCGGTGTCACCACGGGCCTGGGTGCGGTGTTCAACACCGCGCGGGTGGAGGCCGGCGCTTCGGTCGCCGTCCTCGGCTGCGGCGGCGTGGGCATCAGCGCGATCCAGGGTGCGCGGGCCTGCGGGGCGGCGCAGATCGTGGCCGTCGACCCGGTGGCGGCGCGCCGGGAGGCCGCCCTGCGGTTCGGCGCGACGGAGGCCGTCGCGCCGGACGGACTCGCCGACGCGAAGCGGCGGGTCACCGCTGATGAGGGGTTCGACCACGTCTTCGAGGTCGTCGGCAGATCCGCGACCGCGCGGGCCGCCTATGAGGCCACCCGGCGCGGGGGCACGCTGTGCGTGGTGGGCGCCGGTGCGCTGGACGACCAGCTCCAGTTCAACATGTTCGAGCTCTTCTTCGACGAGAAGCGCATCCTTCCCTCTCTCTACGGGGGTGGGGACGTGCTGCGGTCGTACGACCGTGCGGTGGCGCTGTGGCGCGCCGGGCGGATCGACCTGGAGGGGATGATCACCCACCGGGTGCGGCTGAGTGAGATCAATGAGGCCGTCGATCAGATGCGTACCGGTGAGGCCTTGCGCACCAGTATTGCGCTGTAGGGGGTGCCCCTGTCCGTTGTCTGCGGGGTGCGGGTGCGTTGTGGCGGGTCGCGCAGTTCCCCGCGCCCCTGACGGGGCACGTCCCATGTCGGGTACGCAGGACGAGAGAGGACCGTATGTCTGCCGAAGGTTGTTTGGAGGGCAAGGCCGCCATCGTCACCGGCGCGGCCCAGGGGCTGGGCCGCGCCGAGGCGTTGGAGTTGGCCCACCTGGGCGCCCGCGTCGTCGTCAACGACCTCGGCGAAGGCGCCGAACAGGTCGCTGCCGAGATCCGCGACGCCGGGGGCGAGGCGATCGCCCACCACGGCGACGTGGCCGACTTCGGGCAGGCCCGCGAACTGGTCGGGCTGGCCGTCGAGGCGTTCGGCTCGCTGGAGATCCTGGTCAACAACGCGGGCATCCTGCGGGACCGGATGGTGTTCTCGATGAGCGAGGAGGAGTGGGACGCGGTCGTCCGGGTCCACCTCAAGGGCCACTTCAACACCACCCGCTTCGCCGCCGCGCACTGGCGCGAGGCATCCAAGGCCACGGGCGGCGCGGTCTACGGGCGGATCGTCAACACCTCGTCCGAGGCGTTCGTGGCCGGTTCACCGGGCCAGCCCAACTACGCGGCGGCCAAGGGCGGCATCGTCGGCCTGACGACCTCGACGGCGGGCGCGCTGGCCAAGTACGGGGTGACGGTGAACGTCATCTGTCCGCGTGCCCGCACCCGGATGACCGAGGACGTCTTCCGGTCCGTCGAGCCGCCGGCGGACGGCCTGGACCCGCTGGCGCCCACGCATGTCTCCCCGCTGGTGGGCTACCTCGCCTCCCCGGCCGCCTCCCGGATCAGCGGCCAGGTGCTGGTGGTGCACGGGGGCATGGTGGCGCTGCTGGAACGGCCCAGGGTGGCGGCCAAGTTCGACACCGCCAAGGACATGTTCACCGTCGCGGAGCTGGACGAGCGGCTGACCCCTTTCTTCGCCGAGCGCTCTCCGCAGGAGACGTTCGCCGCGCCTGAGGTGCTCGGCCTCAGGAAGGGGTGAGGCTCCCCGAGGGTGCCGACGGCGCGGCCCCGGCCACCGCCGGGTCTGGCGGCGGCCGGGGCCGCCGGCTACCGGGCCCGTCCGCTACTGGGCCGGTTCCGGACGGCGGTGGCGGCCCTGGGCCGGTACGGTCTGTTCCTCATGTGCGGCGGCTTCCCCCCTGTGCTTCCCCCGGTGAGTCCCCTCGCCGGCCGTCTGCGTGTTGCTGGGCGTCTCGGTCTGGGTGTCCGACATCGTGATGTCACTCCGTCAATCTCTTGCTCTGCCGTCGTACCCGGCGGAGTTTATCGATCTGTACGAGCGCCCTTCGATCCGTTTCACCGGCCGGTTACGCCGTTCCACTGGCCAACGGAGCCTGCTGGAGGGGCACCGGCTTGGGCACAGGTTCCTCCGTGGCCCCGAACGACCGGGCACTGCCTGCGGAAACCCTTCTGCGGACCATGGAACCCAGCAGTCCGGAGGGCGGCACTCCGTGATCGTGATGTTGTAGAGCCGTGACGTCACCCCCGGCCTCCCTCCGGGTGGGTGCGGGTGCCGGTGCGGGCGCGGATGCGGGCGTCGCCGCTGGTCCGGGAGCGGTCCCAGGCGCGGGCCCGGGCGCGGGCATCGGTTCGGGCGCGGCCACCGGACCGGCCGGTGCCGCGGCCGCAGGTGCCATCGCGGGCGCCGGCTCCTCCTCGTCCGGCAGCGGTGTCCGCATCCGTGCCAGCCCGCACGACGTGTGCGCCGTCGAGTAGGGGACGCGCAACTCCCCGTCCGCCGTCCACAGTCCGTGTCCCGTCAGCCAGCCGGGCGGACTCGCCAGGTGCCGCAACTCCCGCAGTCCGGGCCGCCAGACGGCGAGCCAGGTGCCACCTGAGGGCCCCGGAAGCCGGGGCGGCACCCCCGGTGGGGTGTCCACCCGCAGCGCCACCGCGCACCGTTCGGGCAGCAGCGTCTGGCCCGGCTGGACGGCGATCGGCGTCAGCCGGGCGCCCTGGGGATGCAGCGCCTCGGGGAACCGGACCGGGCGGTGGCTGCCCAGCACCCCCCAGCCCAGCCGCTCCGTCCCGGGCGCGTTCGAGCGGACGAGCAGCAGCCCGCTGTCCGGGTCGGCCAGCAGCAGCCGGTCGTCGCTGTCCTCGGTGATCTCCAGCAGGGGCGAGACCTCGCCGCCCGTGCCGAGGTCGACCGCGACCGTCTTGACGGGACCCTCCCCGTCCGGGCCGGCCGTGTCGAGGGCGAGCAGCCGCCCCTCCCGGTCCAGCCAGGCGCCGCCCGAGCAGCGACCTCGCAGCAGTGCGACCCGCGCGGGCGGGCGGGAGGAGCCGTCGGCCACCAGCCAGACTCCGGTGGTGCGGCCGCCGGGTTCGCGGGCCAGCGCGTAGGCGCGCATACCGCACGGCGCCGGGGGCAGCAGCCGCAGCTCGTCGGTCTCCACGGTGCCCAGCCGCCGCTCGCCGGTCTCCGGGCCCGAGGGGTAGAGCAGGGCCAGGGAATGACGCCCCGGCGCCGGGCGGGCGATCAGCACCCGTCCGTCCTTGAGCGGCAGCACTTGGCTGTCGGCCTCCTCGGGCTGTTCCACCGGCAGCGGCACCGCGTACGGCTCGGGGCCGTCGAGCGTCCAGCGCTCCGGGTACCAGAGCTCCGCGCCGGGCCGTGTGGTGAGCCTGGCGGCGTAGGAGCCGTCCGCCGCGACCGTGAAGCTCTCGTTCATGACCCTTGCGACACTCGCCGTCATGCCTCGGTCACCTCCGGTCACGAAGCTAGGCGTCGTACTCGCAGTCGAACAACGACAGTTGAACCGCTTCACGCGGACGGGTGACCGCATATGCCGTTCGCCTGCGAAGGCTCCGGAGGGTGTGCTGACACCGAGCTGACGGCCTTCCCCTCGTTCGAAAACCGGGCGGCCCGGGTCCGCGCTGTGGACCGCCGCCCCAGCCGTCGACCGGGCCGACGGCTCCGGGGCAGCGGGCAGGTAGCCTTGCCTCGTGCCAGCACAGCCCACACTCTCCGAAGTCATCGCCGCGCTCGACACCCTGTGGCCGCGCGACCGCGCCGAGCAGTGGGACGCCGTCGGCACCGTCTGCGGCGAGGTGACCGACCCGCAAGCGCGCGTCAGCCGTGTCCTGTTCGCCGTCGACCCCGTGCAGCAGGTCGCCGACGAGGCCGTGGCCAAGGGCGCCGAGCTCCTGGTCACCCACCACCCGCTCTATCTGCGCGGCACCACAACCGTCGCGACCGACACCTTCAAGGGCCGCGTCGTCCACACGCTGATCAGGAACGGCGTCGCGCTGCACGTCGCCCACACCAACGCCGACACCGCCGACCCCGGCGTCTCCGACGCGCTCGCAGCCGCGCTCGGGCTGCGGGTGCTGCGCCCCCTGGTGCCCGACGCCACCGACCCGGACGGGCGGCGCGGACTGGGCCGGATCTGCGAGCTGGAGCGCCCGCTGGCGCTCGGCGACCTCGTCGAGCGGGCCGCCGCCTCGCTGCCCGTCACGGCACAGGGCGTCCGCGCCGCCGGTGACCCGGCCATGACGGTGCGCACGGTCGCCGTCTGCGGCGGCTCCGGGGACAGCCTCTTCGAGACCGTACGCGCAGCGGGCGTGGACGCCTATCTCACCGCCGACCTGCGCCACCACCCCGCCTCCGAGGCCCGCGAGCACTCCGGGCTCGCCCTGCTGGACGCCGCGCACTTCGCCACCGAATGGCCCTGGTGCGAGCAGGCCGCAGCGCAGCTCGACGCCGTCGCCGAACGGGAGGGCTGGGACCTGCGCACCGAGGTCTCGCGTACCGTCACCGACCCGTGGACCGCGCACGCGCCCTCGCTGCCGCAGGCGTCCCCGCTCGCCGCGCCTTCGGCGCAGGACACGGCCCAGCAGACCGCACTGACCGACAACGACCTCACCCCGGGAGCCCCCAACTGAACGCCGCGCCCGCCGATCAGATCCGCCTGCTCGACGTCCAGGCACTCGACACGCGCCTGACGCAGCTCGCGCACAAGCGCAAGACCCTGCCCGAGCACGAGGAGATCCAGCGGCTGGAGGCCGACCTCGCCCAGCTCCGCGACCTGCTCGTGGCCGCGCAGACCGAGGAGAGCGACACCGCGCGCGAGCAGACCAAGGCCGAGCAGGACGTCGACCAGGTCCGCCAGCGCGCGACCCGCGACCAGCAGCGCCTCGACTCCGGTGCCGTCACCAACCCCAAGGACCTGGCCAACCTGCAGAGCGAGATCGCCTCCCTGGCCAAGCGCCAGAGCGACCTGGAGGACGTCGTCCTCGAGGTCATGGAGCGCCGCGAGTCCGCCGCCGAGCGCGCCGCCGAACTCGGCGAGCGCGTCGAGTCCGTCAGCGGCAGGCTCCAGGAGGCCACCGAGCGCCGGGACGCCGCGCTGGCCGAGATCGAGGCCGAGCTGGCCGGTGTCCGCAAGGAGCGCGAGACCGTCGCAGGTGCCGTCCCCGACGAGCTGATCAAGCTGTACGACAAGATCCGGGAGCGCGAGGGCGGCGTCGGCGCGGCCAAGCTCTACCAGCGGCGCTGCGAGGGCTGCCGCCTGGAGCTGAACATCACCGAGCTGAACGAGGTGCGCGAGGCGCCCGCCGACGCCGTGGTCCGGTGCGAGAACTGCCGCCGCATCCTGGTGCGCACCCCGGACTCCGGGCTGTGAGTGCGGCGGCGGACGGAGGGCTGCTGTGAGCGGTTCCCAGGCGCGGCGCACCTTCGTCGTCGAGGCGGACGGCGGTTCGCGGGGCAACCCGGGCCCGGCCGGATACGGAGCCGTCGTCAGGGACGCCGCCTCCGGTGAAACGTTGCGCGAGACCGCCGAGTTCATCGGTCAGGCCACCAACAACGTCGCCGAGTACCGGGGCCTGCTCGCCGGACTGCGCGCCGCCTACGAGCTGGACGCGCACGCCGCCGTGCTGGTGCGGATGGATTCCAAGCTCGTCGTCGAGCAGATGTCGGGCCGCTGGAAGATCAAGCACCCCGATATGCGCCCGCTCGCCCTGGAGGCCGCCGCCGTCTTCCCGCCGGACGCCGTCACCTACGAGTGGATCCCGCGCGAGCAGAACAAGCACGCCGACCGCCTCGCCAACGAGGCGATGGACGCGGGCAAGCGGGGTGAGCGGTGGGACGCGGGTGCCTCCCGTGCGGAGCTGGACGCCCATGCGGCGTCCGCTGCCGCCGGGCCGGCTGCCGCCGAGTCCGCTGCCGCTGAGCCGGCTGCCGCTACCGAGCCTGGCCCCACCGCGCCCGGCACCCGTGTCGGTTGGGGGCCCGATCTGGGCACCCCCACCACGTTCGTGCTCCTTCGCCACGGTGAGACGCCGTTGACGCCCGAGAAGCGGTTCTCCGGCAGCGGTGGTTCCGACCCCGAGCTCTCAGCCGTGGGGCGGCGGCAGGCCGCCGCCGTCGCCGAGGCGCTGGCAGCGCGCGGCACGGTCCAGGCCGTGGTCTCCTCCCCGCTGCGCCGCTGCCAGGAGACCGCCGCCACTGTCGCGGGCCGTCTCGGGCTGGGCGTCCACACCGACGCGGGTCTGCGCGAGACGGACTTCGGCGCCTGGGAGGGTCTCACCTTCGCGGAGGTCCGTGAGCGCCACCCCGAGGACCTGGACGCCTGGCTGGCCTCTCCGTCGGTCCGCCCGACAGGGGGCGGCGAGTCCTTCGCCGAGGTCGCCGAGCGGGTGGCGGGGGCCCGCGACGAGCTCCTGGCCCGCTATGAGGGCCGCACGGTGCTGCTCGTCACCCATGTGACCCCGGTCAAGACCCTGGTCCGCCTCGCCCTCGGCGCCCCGCCCGAGTCCCTCTACCGGATGGAACTGTCCGCCGCGTCCCTCTCGGCTGTCGCCTACTACGCCGACGGCAACGCGTCGCTGCGCCTGCTCAACGACACGGGTCACCTGCGATAGGGCCACGCTTCGCGGGCTGGTTGCGCCTCGTTGCCGCGTCGGCGGCCAGTGACCGTATCCGGTCCCAGTCCTTGGATGCGAGGGCGTCGGTGGGGAGCATCCAGGTTCCGCCCACGCAGGCGACGTTGGGCAGCGCCAGGTAGTCGGCCGCGTTGGTTGCCGTCACGCCGCCGGTGGGGCAGAAGCGGGCCTGGGGGAGGGGTGAGGCCAGTGACTTCAGATAGCCGGTGCCGCCCGCTGCCTCCGCCGGGAAGAACTTCATCTCCGTGACGCCGCGCTCCAGCAGCGCCAGCACCTCCGAGGCCGTCGAGACGCCGGGCAGGAACGGCACTCCGGAAGCCCGCATGGCCTCCAGCAGCGCCTCCGTCCAGCCGGGGCTGACCAGGAAGCGCGCCCCTGCCGCCACGGCCGTACGCACGTTCTCAGGCCCGAGGACCGTGCCCGCGCCGACGACCGCCTCGGGTACGGCGTCCGCGATGGCGCGGATCGCCTCCGGTGCGGCCGCGGTGCGCAGCGTCACCTCGATCGCGGGCAGTCCGCCGTCGACCAGCGCCCGGGCGAGCGGCACGGCGTCCGCCGCGTCCTCCAGTACGACGACCGGGACGACGGGGGCGAGGTCGAGCACCGAGGGAGTCATGCCCGTATCGTGCCCGGGAGGTTCAGAGGGCGCAACAGACGTTGCACAGCGTGCAATTTCGCGGGAGCCGCGCCTAGAGTTCCGTCACCACCACGTCCAGCGCGGTGGCCTTCGGTCCGTCGCCGTTCTCGGCGCCCTCGACCACGTAGCCCAGCTCGCGCAGCGTCCCGGCCAGCTCGGCCGGGGTCTTCGGCGCGGCGCCCGCCTCCAGCAGGGACCGCACGATGCGGCCCTTGGTCGCCTTGTTGAAGTGGCTGACGACCGACCGCTTCTCCACCCCGTCCACCAGCCGCGACTGCAACACCCGCATGGTCGCGGTGCGCCGCGCCAGGTCGCCCTTGGGCTTCCACATGGCCGCGTACGCCGACGAGCGCAGGTCCAGCACCAGGCCGCCGCCCGCGGCCTCGGGCAGCACCGACTCCAGCGGGCCGCGCCAGAAGCGGCCCAGCGCGCCGGTGCCCGGCAGCTTCACGCCCCCCGAGAGCCGGTAGGAGGGGATGCGGTCCTTGATCCCGACCGCGCCCCACAGCGCGGAGAAGACCAGCAGCGAGCGCGCCGCACGCCGCTTGGCGGCCGCGTCCAGGGTGGCCAGGCCCAGCGCGTCGTACAGCACTCCGGTGTAGATCTCGCCCGCGGGGCGGGCCGGGGCTGTGCGCAGCCCGGCGTTCTTGGCCACCTCGCCGCGCAGCCCCTCGCTCAGCCCCAGCACCTCGCGCGCTTTCTCCTCGTCGGCGCGGCAGAGCGCCACCAGCTCCTCCAGCACCGTCTCCCGCGCCTGCGTCAGCCCCGGCAGCGACAGGGTCTCCAGGTCCAGCGGACGGCCCTTGCCGCCCTCGGCCTTCCCTTCGGACGGCGGCAACAGAACGAGCACGGCACTTCTCCTCGGTACGTACGGTGGCGGGGACCCCAGCGTACGTACCGTGGAAACGTCACCCCCTCAGCAGGTGACGTTCACACGGCCTGGGGGAAGGAGAAGACCCGGTCCGGGTCGTACACCGCCTTGACCTTGGCCAGCCGGTCGGCGTTGGCGCCGTAGTAGGCGTGCCGCCAGTCGCGCAGGGCCGGGTCGGGGTAGTTCTGGTAGGCGAACCCGCTGGCCCACCGGCGCATCGCCGCGTGCGTGCCGTCCAGCCAGCCGCGGTGCCCGGCCACCGTCTCGGGATCGGCGGAGTCCGGCCAGGAGACGATGTACTGCGCCAGGAAGCGCGCGTCCCGGTGCACGAACGCCGTCGCGTCCGGCCGCGGCCGGTTCGCGACGCCGCCCATTGAGTCGAGCGCCACACTCCCGGCGCCGCCGCCGCGCAGCTTGGCCAGCCGCTCGACCCGGTCGAGCAGCGCCTTGATCCCGGCCGTCGGCAGGGAGCGGGTGTAGAAGTCGGAGCGCGCCGCGTACGACTCGCGGGCCACCTTCCCCCGCTTCGTACGGCCCGGCAGCGTGCCCCGCTGGTGCGCCTGCGCGAGCGTCCAGCCGGAGACGCCGCCCATCACCTTCATGGCGTCCAGATAGGAGTGCCGCCGCAGCGAGGTGTCGGAGGCAGGCGCCCCGATCCGGCCGGCGAGCCGGTCGAGCTGGTTCTCCAGCTCGCGGCGCGCCCCCAGCGACAGCCCGCCGACCCGGACACTGCCGGGACGGCCACCGACCGGCGCCGACAGATGCAGGTTCGCCCAGATCTCCTCGGGCGCCACCGGCGCCCACCGCTGCCACTCGCGCACCACGGCGGCCGCCCGCGACCACGGCCAGGAGAGGAAGAACGTCTGGCAGGAGGGCGCCACATGGGTGCGGAACTCCAGGGAGGTGACGACACCGAAGTTGCCGCCTCCGCCGCCGCGCAGCGCCCAGAACAGGTCCCCGTCGTGGTCCTCGGCCACCTCGCGCCGCTTGCCGTCGGCCGTGACGACCGTGGCGCCGGTCAGGCTGTCGCAGGTCAGCCCGTACGCGCGGGCGACGACGCCGATCCCGCCGCCCAGCGTGAGCCCCGAGACCCCGACCGTGGGGCAGGACCCCGCCGGTATCGTCCGCTTGTGCGCGGCCAACCCGGCGTAGACGTCGATGAGTTTGGCCCCGGCCCCCACCGTGGCACTGCGCCCCGACGCCTTCACCGACGCCATCTTCTGCACATCGACGATCAGCCGGCCCTTGCCGCTGGACCAGCCCGTGTACGAGTGCCCGCCGCTGCGCACGGCCACCGGTATCTCGTGCCGGCGCGCGAAGGACAGGCACTCGGCGATGTCACCCGGTCCGGCGCAGTACGCCACCGCGGCCGGGCGTATGGAGTCGAAGCGGGGGTTGAACAGCTTGCGTGCCGCCGTGAAGTCCCGGTCGCCGGGCCGCAGCAGCGTCCCGTCCAGTCCCTTGCCCAGCGCCTTCCACGCCGCGCCGGTGTCGTCCGCCGCCGCGTACGCGCCGCGCCCCGTCATCCACGTACCCCCGGCCGCCGCCGCGATCCCGACGCCGATCCCGCCCCGCAACAGCCCACGCCGCGTCGTCCCTGCCCCTGTGCTCGCCATCGCTGTCGCCGCCCCCTGCTGTCCCGCTCGTTCCCCTGGTCGTCGACGAAGATCGACTCCGTCATGGAAGGGGACGGATGTGCGGGTAAGGCGGTTCCGTGTGGAAGGCGGCGGCCTGGTTGCGCTTCGTGTGCCACGATCGCGTGAAGGGCGACCCGTCCCCCGGCACCGACGCGGGCGGCAGCTGAGACTGATCGTGACCAAGGAAAGGGTGTGACATGACAGCCATGGCACACGAGCCGCTTTCGCAGGAAGAGCTCCTGTTGGAGGGCTTCTTGGCCCTGGATACGCCCGAGGGCTACCGGGCCGAGTTCATCGAGGGGGACATCGTCGTGGCGCCGCCGCCGGACGGGGACCATGAGGGCTACATCAGTGTGGTGATGAAGCAGGTGACGCGGAAGTCCGCCACCGATATGGATATCTCCGGCCACAAGGGACTCAAGCTGAACAGAGGAGGGCGCTGCCCGAAGAACTACGTCATCCCGGACGCTACCTGGGCCCCCACCTCGGCTGGTCTTTTCTGGGGCGCCGACTCCTGGATGCCTCCCGAGGGCGTGGCAATGGTGGCTGAGGTGACATCGCTCCGAGCGGATCGCGACCGTGAGGTCAAACGCCACTGCTATGCCCTCGCGGGCATCCCCCTCTATCTCCTCGTCGACCGCGAGCGCGGCTCCGTGACCCTCTTCAGCGAGCCGGACAACGACGACTACCAGCAGGTCGTCACCATGCCGTTCGGCAAGGAGATCGAGGTCCCCGCGCCCTTCTCCCTGACGCTGGAGACAACCGACTTCGCCTAGCGGCACAGGGACTTCCGGGGTGACCGTCACCCCGGAAGCCAACCAGCAGCACCGCGCCCCCGCCAGCCAATTCTGGTTACAGTCGGCGGCATGACTGATGTGACCGGATTTTCCGCGCGTGGCGATGTCAGGCCCCCCTATGCGATGGGTGGCGAGAAGGAGACCCTCACGGCGTTCCTGGGGTATCTGCGGGAGGCGGTGATCGCCAAGGCGGCCGGACTCTCCGACGAGGTCGGCCTCACACCCGGCGTCCCCTCGGGCACCAGCCTGCTGGGCCTGGTCAAGCACCTGACCCGGGTGGAGTACAACTGGTTCGGCTGGGCGTACGCCGGGCGCGGCGAACAGCCCCTGGACGACGACGAGCCGCCCCTGCCGGGCGAGACCGGCGGCTCGCTGATCGCCGCCTACCAGGAGGCGATCCGCGCGTCGGACGAGACCATCGCCGCCTGCGACGACCTGGACCGGCGCGGTGAGCGCTCCCTGCGCGACGGCGAACCGCCGTCGATGCGCTGGATCCTCGTCCATATGATCGAGGAGACGGGGAGGCACGCGGGCCACGCCGACATCCTCCGCGAGCAGACCGACGGTGCCACGGGGCGCTGAGGCGGCAGCGGTGCCTGGTCAGAACGAGCCGAACGTCGGCCGCCCGGCCGGGGTGTAGGTCTGCATGGTGACGCCCGAGGGGAGCGCGTCGGTGGCCTCCAGCCGCAGGGCTGTGGGCACGGCGCCCTCCGCGAAGAGACGGTGTCCCTTGCCCAGGACCACCGGGTAGACCAGCAGCCGGTACTCGTCGATCAGGTCGTGCGCCATCAGCGACCGGGCCAGCACCCCGCTGCCGTGGATCTGCAGCTCGTCGCCCGGCTGCTGCTTCAGTTCGCGTACGGCGTCCACCACATCGCCGCCCAGCACCGTGCTGCCCTGCCAGTCGGCGCGCTCCAGCGTGGTGGAGGCGACGTACTTGGGCAGCCGGTTCAACCGGGCGGCGATCACCGGGTCCTCCTCGTCGCCGACCTGCGGCCAGTACGCCGCGAAGATCTCGTAGGTGCGCCGCCCCAGCAGGAAGGCGCCCGCGCGCTGGAACCAGGTGGTGATGCGGTCGACCATGCCCTCGTCGGCGTAGGGCACCACCCAGCCGCCGAGGTCGAACCCGTCGCGCGGGTCCTCCTCGGGGCCGCCGGGCGCCTGCATCACACCGTCGAGCGACAGCATGGTGGTCAGTGTCAGCTTCGCCATGGTTCTCGTCTCCTTCTGGTGCACATGGAAGGGCTCCGGTCCCTTCCCGTAAGAAGAAGACCGGAGCCCTCAGGAGAACTCATCGGCGGCGCGCCGCACGGCTCACGCGACCGGCGCGCCCTCCTCCGCCGGCAGCGTGTCCATGAACGAGCTGACGGAGAAGACCGCGCGGCCCGCGCCCGCCGGGCCGTATCCGGGCGGCGAGGACAGCCCGTGCCGCTGCATGGCGGCGCGGTAGGCGTCGAGCAGCCGGATGTGGTACTCCAGCGGCGCGCCCTGCGGGTTCGTCTTGCCCAGCGGTGTCGTCGGCTCCGGGCACCAGGTGGTGAAGCGCGGGGTGATGCCGTGGGACATGAAGAAGTCCAGGCCCTCGGTGGTGGAGGCGATGGCATCGTCCACCGAGTCGAAACCGAAGGGCGCTGCCATCTCCACCCCGGCGACGAAGTTCGGGATCACATTGCGCGGGCCGAAGACCTCCGCCGAGTCGAGGATGCGGCGGTGCCACTCCTCGCGGCCCACGTAGCGCTCCTTGCCGGGGCAGTACAGCTCGAACAGCCGCTTGTCCCACACCTCGAAATTGGGGTGGTAGATGCGGATGCCGTAGTCGTGGAAGCGCTGCACGTCCTCCTTGGGCAGCGCCTGCGCAACCACCTTGCCGGTCCAGCGGCCGGGGAAGCGCTCCTCGATGGCCTTGGCGTACTGCCCGTAGAAGTCCGCCTCGTCCTTGCCCTGCACCTGCGAGGTGATCGAGCCGCCGGTGAGGGTGTAGGCGCTGGAGGCGCCGAGGGTGTCGTGGTCGGAGATGATCTGGAGCGCCTCCAGTACCTCCTCCACCGGCTTCACCCCGGTGTACGGGCGCCCGGCGGCCTTGTGCTGGCGCCAGTTGTGGTTGATGTCGCAGTACTGGCACTCCTCCTTGGCGCCGAAGTACTGGCACACCCGGAAGACCGTCAGATAGATCAGGTAGCCCCACTGGATGGTGGGCGCCACCTCCATCACGGACTTCCCGTTGGCGAGCGTGTGCCGGTAGTAGTCCGGCATCGGCGGCAGCCCGACGTCGGCGATCCGCCGCCCGTCCAGATAGAGGCCGAGGGCGCCGTCCTCACCCGCCTGTACGCGGTACGGCGAGCTCGGGTTCACCCGTACGGAGACGACGGTGCGGCTCAGGTCGTACGGCCCGCCCGTCAGGACGACCTCCTCCGGCGGCCGCCGCAGCGCCGCCTCGCCCAGCTCGGGGAGGGTGCGGTGGTCGAAGGAGAAGATGAAGTAGGACTTCGGCTTGATCTCGCCGGTCGCCTTGTCGGCGGTGTCGCTGAGCGCCGAGTCGTCGAAGGCCATCCCGCCCCGCAGCAGGTCCTCCTTCAGCACGGCTTCCCGCGGGATGTGCGGAAAGCGCTCCATCAGGTCCTCGACCAGCGCGGTCCGGTTTCCCTGCTCCTGGTCCCGCTGGCCCTGCTGGCTGCGCCCCGACGGTGCGGGGGACGGCATCGGCAGGGGAGTCGGCGTTGACGGCATGGTGTGATCAGGCTCCTCACTTCGCGGCCCGGGGGCGTACCCGACGGTACTCCGGTGCCCGAAAGAGCCGCACACCTGCCTCTTGTTCCGTACGTCTGGCCCGGAATGACGGGGGTTCCCCGGGGAGGTTCACTCCCATACGTCCGGGCCGCCGCCGCGCCACTCGATCAGGTTGGGGTCGTCCAGCTGGATGTCGGAGGGGTCGAGTCCGGCGCGGCGCAGGAACTCGACGACATCCTCGGGCCGGTGCGCGAAGCCGAGGCTCTCGGTGTGTGCGGTTACTTTCCGTCCACTGGTTCCGGACGGAGGGTGCACGACGATAGGTGGGGTCATATCTCCAGCGTGCAACTGTGGCCAACGGTTCGCATGTGTGGAGGGGGCGCGGGACGCGGGGAGGGTGAGCGTTTCCGTCCGGGTGACGGGCCATCGGGTGAAGTGCGTATACGTCCCGAATGACGGGACCGCAACCAGGGCAGCCCGCACGTGTTCGGTGGTCCACCAGCCCCTACCGGGGCACCACAGAAAGGCACACCCCCCATGCGCAAGCGCACAGCCCTCGCAGCGGTCGCCCTGACCGCGACCGCGCTCCTCGCCGCCGCGGGCACCGCGGCCGCGTGCCCCGAGCACCAGAACGGTCGCGACGACCACGGAATGGTCCTGCCGCCGCCGCACCAGCAGGCCGAGGACGGCCAGGCCGCCATGGACCCGGCGGCCGACCAGGGCGCCGTGCCGCCCGCGGGCCGGCAGGACGCCATGCCGCAGCAGGAGCAGGGTGGGATGGGCGACCAGGGGGGTATGGCCGAGCAGGGCCGGATGGCCGACATGGGCCCCATGGGCGGCATGCAGGACAACATGCGCCCCATGGGCATCGGACAGCTGCCCGGAATGTGACGGCCGGCTGCCCGGGCAGCCGCGAGCAGCCGAAGGGCGCGGCCTACGTGGGGGCCGCGCCCTTCCCGCGTGTCCGCACCCGGACTTCGTCCACCGGGTCTTCGCCGGCCCCGGCCGCGGGATTGATCGAGATCGTCCCGCGGGCGTCCCGCGACCGGGGCGGCCCACGCGACGCCGGCCGCGGCACCGGGCGTGGCGCCGACCGCGGCACCGGACGAGGCGCCGCCCTGTCCAGGGACCGGCTCCTCGCCTGGCTGCGCGGCCACGGCATCCGGCCGGGCGCCCTGCCCAAGTCGCTGACCGCAGCGCAGTGGACGGAGCTGTACCACCTCGCCGAGCGGTCGACGGGCGCGGACACGGCCCCGGCACCAGGCGCCCCGGCCCGGCGCGGCCGCGCCCGCGCGGACACTCGCGCCCGGCGCCCGAAGACTGTCAGTGGCGAGTGACAGACTCCTGCTCATCCGTAACCATCATGCTGGCTGCGTGTGGACGGTAGGCCCCGCCGACAGCGCGGCGGGGCCGCTCAACAGACGGAGGACGCAATGACAGGCGTGGCGGGCGGCGGCAGCAGCGGCGGCCGGAAGTTCCGAGCGGTCACAGCGCTCCAGCGCCATGTGGTCAATCCCCTCTCCCGGCGGATGCCGGGACAGGTCCTCCTGGAGACCACGGGCCGCAAGTCCGGCGTCGCGCGCCGTACCCCGGTCGGCGGCCGCCGCATCGGGCAGCAGTTCTGGCTGGTGTCCGAGCACGGCACCCGGTCGCAGTATGTACGCAACATCCAGGCCGACCCGCGTGTCCGCGTCCGCGAGTCCGGACGCTGGCACACGGGAACGGCCCACCTCCTCCCCGAGGACGACACCCGCGCCCGGCTCCGTACGCTTCCCCGCCTCAACAGCGCCGTGGTCCGCGCGGTGGGCACCGAACTGCTGACCATCCGTGTCGACCTCGATGCCGGTCCCGACGAGAAGGCCGGCTGACGCCCGGCACCCGAACCGCTCAGGACAGGGAGACCCTTGCCAGGGGCTGGAGGCTGTCGGCGCTGTCCAGCAGGGCTCGGCAGCGGAAGCGCTGGATCTTGCCGCTGGGGGTCTTCGGCAGGACGCCGCGGGGCAGGAACAGGCATTCCGCCAGCGCCACGCCGGCCTTGTCCATGGCCAGTGACGCCGCCGCGTCGGCGATCGGGCGGAAGTCGCGCGGGTTGCCCTGCGGCTCCAGCATCAGCACCAGCCGGGACGGTGACGGGGCCGACGCGCCGTTTCCGCTCCCGCTGCCGCCGCCCGCGTCGATGACGGCCGCGCAGCCTTTGCGTACGTTCTTCAACGAGTCCACCGCGGACTCGATCTCCGACGCGTACACCTTCCGGCCGCCCACCGAGAGCATGTCGTCGGCCCGGCCCATGACGTACAGCTCGCCGTCCCGCAGGAACCCCAGGTCGCCGGTGCGCAGCCGGCCGTTCTCGAACCGGTCCGCCGTGCGGCGCGGGTCCGCGTAGTAGCCCTCGGCGAGGCTCGGTGAGGACACCCGGATCTCCGCGACACCGGGGGAGGAGCTCGCGGGCGCGTCGGTGGTCACCCGGACTCCGGGCAGCGGCACCCCGTTGGAGACCAGCCGGGTGGCCAGCGGATGGCCGGGCTCCACCTGGCGCACCTCGCCCTCGACGAGCGCGCTGCCGTCGACCGTGAGGGCCTTCGGCCGCTGGTCCCAGGGCTTGCCGGTCACCGCCAGGGTCGCCTCGGCCATCCCGTAGGCGGGCTGGAAGGCGGTGTCGGACAGGCCGAACGGGCGGAACTTCTCGGTCGCCGCGGCCAGCGTGTCCCACTCCACGCGCTCCGCGCCGATCACCGCGGCGCGCAGCCGCAGTTCGCGTGGGAGCCGGCCGTTGCCCTGCGCCCGGGCGGCGAGGTAGACGGCGGTGCTGGTCCCGGCCGTCATCGTCACCTCGTACTCCGACATGTCGCGGAACCAGGTCCGTGGCGCCATGCCGAACCGCTCCGGTGTCGAGAGGACGAAGTCGAAGTCGTACGCCCACGAGTACAGCAGGCAGCCGAACATCCCCATGTCGTGCGAGAGGGGCAGCCAGGAGGCCACCGTGTCCGCGCCGGGGCGCCCGCCGGTCAGATGCAGGATGATCCGCAGCTGCTCCTCGATGGAGCGGGTGGTCAGCGCGCACCCCTTGGGGGTGCTGGTGCTCCCCGAGGAGTACTGGATGAACGCCAGCTCGTCGTCGCCCGGCGGCGACGGCTCGATACCGGCGGCGGTCCCGGCACCCGCACCGGCGCCGGTGCCGCGCAGCGACGACCAGCCGCACACCGGCAGGTGGCCGCTCAGCTCAGCGGGGAGCAGCGGCGCTATCCAGTCGTCCGCGAGGAGGAGGACCGGATCGAGCCGGGCCGCCAGAGCGGTGAGCTGGCGGCCGTACTCCTCGGTGCTCTGGCCGCGGGTCGGCAGCGGCAGCGAGGCCACGGCGCCGCCCGCCAGCCAGACCGCGAGCAGCCCGCGCACGGTGTCTGGGGTGTTGGTGAGGATGGCCGCGACCCGGGTGCCGGGCCGTACGCCCCTGCGCCGTAGCGCGGCGGCCATGGCCAGCGAGTCCCGGGCGACGTCGCGCCAGGGGGTGTGCTCGAACTCGTCGCCGTTCCAGATGTGCAGTACGCCGTGCGACGTACTGTTCGTCAGGGCATTCCAGAAGCGCATCTCGCCGCTCCCCCGTTCCTGGTGATGTCTCGTGATGCCGCGTGGTGCTGCGCTGTGCTGGTCCGTGCAGGCCGTCCCGGTGCCGGTCCGGGTACGCCGTCCCGGGCTTCGGGGGTGCTACTCGACGTCGACCAGGGAGGTGTCCTGGCGGTTGCCGCGCTCGGCCAGCGGTGCGATCCGCTGCTGGCTCTCCAGCAGCTCCTGGCGCTCCCGCGCGCTGCCGGTGACGCGGCTGATCCCCGCCTCGCGCAGCTCCATCCGCTCGTGGTCGATACGAACGACCTTCCAGGCCAGTCCGGTCTTCTCCAGGCTCCAGATGAGGACAGCGCTCAGATCGACCTCGTACCACTTCATGCCGTGGCGCGCGGAGCGGGGAAAGGCGTGGTGGTTGTTGTGCCACGCCTCGCCGAACGACGGGAGGGACAGCCAGGCCACGTTCCGGGACTCGTCGGTGGTCTCGAAGCGGCGGCGGCCGAAGTAGTGGCCGACCGAGTTCACCGCGTAGGTCATGTGATTGATGAGGAAGATCCGTACGAGACCGCCCCACAGCATCCCGGTGAGCAGCGCCCGAAGGTCGCCCCCGGTGACCGCGTAGGCGATCAGGCCCGGCAGCACCACGCCGGCCGCGGTGACCAGCACCAGGTGCTGGCTCAGCAGGCGCAGCGGCTTCTCCCGTACCAGATCGGGGCAGTAACGCATCGGGTCGGAGGTGAGCTTGTCGTCGAAGAGCCAGCCGAGGTGGGCGTGCCACAGGCCCGCCAGGGCGCCTTTCAGACCGGGCTCGAAGTCCAGGTGGGGGCTGTGCGGGTCGCCCTCCTTGTCGGCGACCCGGTGGTGCTTGCGGTGGTGCGCCGCCCAGATCAGCGGCGGGCCCTGCCCCGCCATGACGCCGGCCGTGGCCAGCGCGACGCGGACCGGCTTGTACGTCTCGAACGAGCGGTGGGTCAGCATCCGGTGGTAGCCGGCGGAGATCCCGAAGCCGGAGATCGCGTACATGATGAACAGGACCAGCAGGTCCGTCCAGCCGAAGATCCGGTTCCAGAGCAGAACCATGGCGCCGAACACCGCGATGAGCGGTATGAGGGAGGCGCCGAGGATGAACCAGCGGTGTTCTCTTCCGTCCATGAGGCTTTCACTTCCGTCGGTCGGCCGGTCACTCGGCCGTCAGTGGACCGTCAGTGGGGGTTCGAGGGGTCTGGCGGCTCCGTACCGTCGGCGGCTCGCGCCGCTCCTGGAGCCGGGCGTTGCGGAAGCGCGGCAGGATCGCACCGCGCAGCAGCGGAAACAGCAGCCCGCGAGGGGTGTGGCGGCCCGCGAGGTACTGGGCCTTGGCGACGGGCCCCGGCACCACCACCCGGCGCCCGGCCGCCAGGGCGCGCAGTCCGGCGGCGGCGACACGGCGCGGCGTCTGCCAGGCGAGCAGCTTCTCCTCCTGGAGCGCGGTCATCCCGGCCACGGCGTAGAAGTTGGTGCGCACGGGGCCCGGCGCGAGCAGCGTGCAGCGCACCCCGGTACCGCGCAGCTCCTCGTGCAGCGACTCCGCGAAGGTGTTGGCGAACGCCTTGGTGGCCGAGTAGGTCGCGGCCGTGGGCACCGGCTGGCAGCCCGCCGTCGAGCCGGAGATCAGGATGCCGCCACGGCGGCGGGCGAGCATGCCCGGCAGCACCGCGCGGGTCAGCTCGTGCAGCGCGACGACATTGACCTGGACTTCGGCGCTCTCCCGCGCGGGGTCGGTGTCGCGCAGCGGGCCGCAGGTGGGAAAGCCGGCGTTGGCGCACAGCACGGTGACCGGCGTCCGGGCCAACTCCCGGCACAGTTCCCGGCGCTGCCCGGGATCGGCCAGGTCGCAGGGGAGCGGGGTGGCCCGGACGCCGTGTGCGCGGGACAGTTCGTCCGCCAGCCGGACCAGCGTGTCCTCGCTGCGTGCGACAAGCCGCAGATCGCAGCCGCGTGCGGCCAGCTGACGTGCCAGAGCCTCGCCGATACCGGACGAGGCGCCGGTCACCACCGCCCAGGTCATGCCCGCTCCCGCGGGGTGGAGAGGTGGGCGGTGAGCCGGGCTGCCGCGGCGCTGCCGGAGCGGGCGCACGCCTCGATGCTGACGCCCTGGATGTAGTCACCGGCCAGCTCGAGGCCGGCCAGCCGGCCGACCCGTTCCCTGACCTCGGCGAGGAAGGAGGGGTGGTGCGGTACATAACCGCTGTAGGCGGCGTCCCAGTGCTTGACCAGCGTGTGGACGCGCTCGGCACGCGGAGCGCCGAGGTGTTCGACCAGCTTCTCCTCGACCTCGCCCGTCAGCTTGTCGATGTGCTCCGGGCTCAGGTCGGTGAGCCTGCCCTCCCTGCCGCTGTAGGTGTAGCGGACGATGTGCCGCTCTTGCATGCCGTACGAGCCGGCGTTGCTGCACGGCCCGTCGTCCATGGCCAGCGCGCGTACGTTCTCGTCGAAGACGGGCCGGTCGTACTCGACGAGCACGACGGTGGAAGGGAAGTAGCGCACATCGGCCAGCCGGCGGGCCAGCGCGGGCTGCGCGGAGCGCACGATGCCGGCCGTGGCGTACGCGGGGGTGGCCAGCACCACCCCGTCGTAGGCGACGGTCTCCTCGGTGCCGCCGTCCCCTTCCGCCAGGCGCAGGCCGCGCACCGCCCCTTCCCGGATGTCCAGACCGGTCACCCGGGTGCCCAGCCGGACGGGGACCCGGGCGGCGAAGGCGTCGAGTGCGGGCTGGATGCCGTGCGCGAGCTGGTCGTAGTGGTCCAGCAGCATGGCGAGGTTGGTGCCGAAGGTGCCGGGGTAGACCTCGTCGGGCTCGGCGCCGTTGTTGCGGATCACCATCGGGCGGATCAGCGAGTCGGTCAGCTCCCGGCCGAAGAAGGTGCTGAGCGGCGCCCGGTCGTGGCGGCGGGAGACGCCGCTGAAGTAGCGGGAGCCCAGGAACCGGTTGGAGTCGTCCAGCCGTATCCGCGCCGCCATCGCCGCGAGCCGTGCGAGGTCGCGCGAGGAGCCCATGCGGCGGATGTTCCGCAGCGTCTGGCCGCGTTTCTCGCTGTCCAGCGTGAGCACCCTGCCGTCCTTGACGCGGGAGGCGTTGTAGCCGAACGACTCGTAGTCGTCGGCGCCCAGTTCGGCCGTGAACCGGCGGAAGGTGGTGTAGCGGCGGCCGATGTTCTTGCCGCCGGTCATCACCTGCCTGCCGCCCAGTACGGCAACGCCGAACCGGCCGCCCAGTGTGTCGGCCGCCTCCACGAGTTCGGTGTCGTATCCGCGCTGGTGCAGCCGGAGCGCGGCCGTCAGGCCGGAGATGCCGCCCCCGACCACCGCGACCCGGCGCTGCGCTGCTGTGGGTGTGAGATCCATGGTCACCGTGGTTCCTCTGGTACTGATGCGGGTGCGTGGCCCAGCGGGAGCAGCTCGATACGGCCGGCCACGACCCGGTTGCCGAACTGCCGTACGGCCACCTCCACAGACAGCCGCCCGTCCGCTCCCGGGGCGCCGACCTCCGTCTCGTAGGCGAGGTCGGCTTCGAACTCCGCGAAGTCGAGGAAGTCGGCCTCGCAGCCGGTGAGGAGGGCCGACGGGGCCCGCAGCGCCCCGGCCCGGCCGGCGGCGGCGACTGCGGCCTGCCGCATTCCCTCCACCATCAACGGGCCCGGGACGTGGTCGTACTCGTGGTCGAAGAAGGCGGGGTGCGTCCGGTCCGCCACCAGCAGATACCGGTCAGCCGTCGGCGCCGTACCGTCACCGGCGGCGCCGATCACCACGTTCCTCGGGTCGCCCCGGCCCACCGCGGCCGGTGGCAGCGGCGTGGACGGCGTCAGGCGGGCCGTGGCCAGCGGCTTGCGTGCACGCTGGTAGGAGCGGAAGACGTCGTAGTCGCCCTGGGACATGAACGCCAGCTGGGCGGTGAGGCTCAGCGCCGGGCGACCGCCGATCTCCATCGAGCCGGCGAGCCGCATGCCCACCACGTCGGCTCCCCGCCGCTCGCGGCCGGTGACGCGGTAGTGCAAGAACCCCTGGAGCGGCCGGTTCCCCTCGCGTGCGTACGCCTCCGGGTCCTCGACGTGCAGAGTGATGCGCTGGAGGCTGAAAGGGAGCTGGACGGGCACGCCGAGGTGCCGGTGCAGCATGACGAAGATGGCCTGCCGCGCCGCCTCCGCCGAGGCGAACGGGTCGTGATGGCCCCGGGGCGCGTCCGACCAGAGGCTGTGCGCGCGGGGGATCTGGAACGACAGGTAGTGGTCGTCCTCGGAGGTCTGCGCCGAGTCGGCGACGAAGACCTCGCCGATCTGGCTGCGGTGCGCCAGGGCACGCGGCACCGTCTGCTCGAAGCCCAGGCTGAGGTCCCAGGGCAGCAGGCCGCCCGTCCGGGCCGCGGATGTGGTCATCGGCTCAGCTCCGCTTCGGAAGAGTCGGGTTGTACGGGTTCGGGCTGTGCGGGTTCGGGCTGTACGGGATCGGTGGGGTGCGGGGGCTGTCCGGTGCTGTGGACCGGCCGGGCCATCGCGCGGCGGCGGCGCACTTCGGTGGCGGCCAGCGCGCCCAGTCCGGTGAGCGCGGTGAGGCGCCGGCCGGGCGGTGCGGGCCGTGCCAGCAGCCCTCCGGTGGCGGCCAGCACCCGGGCGGGGGAGAGGACCCGCAGCACCGAGGCGCGGTGGCTGAGGAGATCGAGCACCTCGTCCGTCCTGCCCCGGGCGTGCAGCCGGGCGACGACCCGCGGGACGACGGCGGCGATCGGCCCGTCCATGCCCAGGTCGGCGGCGAGGCCGTAGTACTCGGCGTAGTGCCTGTCACGCCAGCGGCCGAACGCGGCGGTGGCGCGGTCGACTTCGGCGTCCGAGCCCTCCAGCGCCGCCGCGACGGCCGGGGCCAGCCGCTCCGCCTGGTGAAAGGCGTCGCCGATGCCCCGCCCGCCCGCCGGGTCCTTGAAGTGCCCGGAGTCGCCGAGCAGCACCCAGCCGGGGCCCGCGGCCTCGCGGAAGTACCCGTGGAAGCGCCGGATGCCGAAGATCCGGGTGGCGCGCCGCGCACCGGCCAGCGCCGCTGCGATGGGCTCGCAGCTCCTCGCGTGCGCCCGCACACCGCCCTCCAGATCCCGGTGGAAGGCGTCCCGCTCCTCGCGCCGGGGTGAGACGCCGACGATGTAGAGACCGTTGTCGGCGGGCCCGCCGAGCAGGTGCTGGTCACCCCAGCGGTGGAAGACGAACGTCGGCTCGGGGCCGGGGTCGGCGCCCTCGAAGTACGTCCAGTAGTAGCTGCGCCGCCCGGGCAGCACGTGATACCGGCGGGCCCCGCACCACGCGGCGACGGACGAGGCGCGACCGTCGGCGCCCACCACGAGGCGGGCCCTCAGCCGGTGTTCGCTCCCGCCGTGCGCCACCCGTACACCGGTGACCCGGCCGTCCTCCTCCAGCAGCCCCACGGCCTTGGCGCCCAGGCGTACCCGCGCCCCGGACGCGGCGGCCTCCTGGGCGAGCACCGGGTCCAGGACCTCCCGGCGCAGACAGGCGGCGCCGCCCCGGTCCCCGGGCCGCTGGGGGAAGGGCACCCGGCAGCGGAAGTCCTCAAGCCGCATGTCGACATGGCTCATGGTGCCGGCCCCCGCGGCACGCAGCCGCTCCAGTACGCCGAGCCGGTGCAGGAAGGCGAGCGCGTCGGCCTGGATGATGTTGGAGGAGAGGGTGAAGCGCGGCGCTGCGGCCTGGTCCAGTACAGCGACACGCAGCCCGCGCCGGGCGAGCAGCGTGCCGAGCGCGGCGCCGGCGACGCGGGCGCCGACGACAGCCACATCGACCGTCTCGTCCCCGCCGCTCACCGCGCGCTCCACCGGAGGGCCCCGGCGGCGGCGAAGTCGCCGGCGTGCGCGAACCCGGCCATCATGACGAGATCGCCGTCGCGCAGCCTGCCCGCGCGCGCCGCCCGGTCCAGGGTGATGGGCACGGCGGCGCCGTACAGGTTTCCCAAGTGGTCGAAGGTGTCGAGGTGGCGCTCGGGGGCCAGGCCGAGGGCCTCGCTCCAGTTCTTGAGGAAGATCCGGTTGGGCTGGTTGGTGACCAGGAGGTCGATGGCGGAGGGCGGCTCGCCCAGGTCCGCGCAGAGCTTCTGGACCAGTTCGGGCACCAGCGTGTTGCCCCGCTCCATGATCTCGGTCGTCTTGTCGGGGTGGAACCGGATGTCCATCTGGCCCGTGCCCGGCTCCCAGTACTTCCGTCCGTCGGGGGTCTCCAGGCCCAGATCGAGGGCGTGGGCGGGGATGTTGCGCGTGCGTACGCCGAGCACGGGGGAGCCGCCGTCGACCGTCAGATAGGCCACGCCGCAGCCGTCCCCGGGGTACGCGGCGTGCGCCTCCTTGCGCACCTCGGACTGGGCGAAGACCTGGCCTGCCGAGTTCTGCACATTGGCGACCAGCGCGGTACGGGCGGACCCGTCGGCCATGATCTTCTGGGCGAGCTTCAGCATGTACATGAATGAGGCGCAGCCGCCGTTGTGCAGGTCGACGATCCACTCCGGGCTGCAGCCGAGGGCGTGCGCTGCCCGCGCGCCGATACCGGTGAACAACTCGTCCGGCAGCAGCACATTGGTGATCAGCACATCGACACTGTCCGCCGGATCCCTGCCGAGGCGCTCGAAGAGGGGCCGGGCCGCCTCGGCGATCATGCCTGCGGCCTGCTCGTCCGGGGCGACATGGTGCCGCGCCGGCGGAACGCGGAACAGCGGGAGGTCCGCGAGCGGATCGGCGGCCTTGCCCTCGTCGCTCTCGTCGCGGAAGAACTCGGGCCCCACGGGCTCCCCGGGCAGATAACTGCCGAAGTCGACGATGCCGACTATGCCTGGCTGCATGTTGTTTCCTTTCGAAGCCACTCCTCGACGGTGCGCGCGGTCGTGTGCACGTCCTCGTCCAGGAGCGAGAAGTGATCGCCGGGGACCGGAACGCGGGTGGTGGAGGGGGTGCGCGCCCTCCAGTGCTGCCAGCTGCCGCTGCCGGGCGCGTCCGGCGCATTCCCAGCCGTCAGCAGCAGCGTCGGCGCGTGCAGGGCGTCGGCCGCCCACGTGTCGAAGAGCCCCAGATAGCCGCCCATGGCCAGCACGGTGTCGTCGTGGATGCCGAGCCGACCGAAGCCGGAGCCGGACCGGCCCTGGTCCAGATCCAGTACACGTCCCATGGCCCAGGCGAACACCTCGCTCTGCCGACCGGGTTCCGGCTCGTAGGTGTCGATGAGCACGACGCCCGCGACCCGGTGCCCGGCCCGCTCCAGCGCCGCGGCGGCCGCGTGCGCCAGCACCCCGCCGATGGAGTGGCCCACCAGCACAGCGGGCGCCTCCTGGGCGGTGCGTACCACGGAGTCGGCCAGCGCGGCGACCGCCGCCTCCCAGGTGGCGGGCAGCGGGTCCGGTTCCGTGCCGTCACCCCCGAACCCGGGCAGCGTGAGCGCCGCCATCCGTCTCCGCTGCCCGAACCCGCTCCCCAGCCGCGCGAACTGATGCGGCCCCGAACCCGCGAGAAAGGAGGGCACACAGATCACGGCAGGCGTGGCGGGCCCGTCCGAGACGAGCACCGGCGGGTGCGGTGAAGCGGGCCGGGTGCCGGGGGCCGAACGGGGCCGGTACCGCGCCGCGGTGCGCAGCAGGGGAAGGGCCTGCGCGAGTTCGCCGTGCGCGTGCGCGGCACGCAGCAGCTCGGTGTACGGGCCGCTGGACGGTGCGGGTACGGCGGCCGGCGCGCGGTCCTCTCCGGGGTTGCCTCCGAACCTCTCGGCGGTGTCCCCTTCGGAGCTTTCTCCGGAGCCCTCGGCTGTGGCCGCGGCCGTGGCCAGCAAGGGTTGGAGCCGGTCGGCGAGGGCGGCCGGGGTCGGGTGGTCGGCGAGCAGCGTGGCCGGAAGGTCCAGGCCGACCGCCGCCACCAGACGCTGCTGGAGGCGTACGGCGCCCAGCGAGTCGACTCCCTGCTCCATGAAGGTGCGGCCCTCGGCCACGTCCGCCGCGTCCTCGAAGCCGAGGATGTGCGCGGTCTGCGTACGCACCATGTGCAGGACGTCGGAGGCGGGTTGCGGGTCGGCCGGCCGGGCTGCGGGCCCCGGCTCCGATCCCGGAGCCGTCGCCGCCGTCGGCTCCGTGCGCGCCGGCCCGGTGGCGGCGCCCCCGGTCCCGACGCCGTCGACCCAGTAGCGGCGCGACTGGAAGGCGTACGTCGGCAACGACACCCGGCGCCGCACGGTCCGGGCGGCGGGCGCGTAGTACGCCGCGAGTGCGCCCTTGTCCGCACCGTGCGTGTGCAGCTCGGCGAGCGCGGCGAGCAGCGCCTCCGGCTCGCTCTCCTCGTCGCGGCCGGTGCGGCGCGCGCCCAGCGAGGCGCTCAGCACCGCGTCGGCCGGTGCCCTGAGACACTCACGGGCCATGCCGGTGAGCACACCCCCGGGACCCAGCTCCAGATACGCGGTGACACCCGCGCGCTCCAACCGGCGTACGCAGTCGTGGAACCGGACGCCCTGTTCCGCGTGGCGCGCCCAGTAGCCGGGCGCGGCGAGGGTGGCCGCCTCCGCCATGTCCCCGGTGACATTGGACAGGAGCGGCACGGTCGGCGGCCGGAAGTCCAGAGTGCGGGCCGCAGACGTCAGTTCACCGAGCACCGGGCGCATCAGCGGCGAGTGGAACGCGTGGCTGACCGTCAGCCGACGGGTACGCACACCGCGCTCCTGCCAGCCGCACTCCCGCTCCCAGTCGCCCAGCGCGTCGGCGGGACCGGACACCACAACCGAGCGTGGCCCGTTGACCGCCGCGACGGCAAGCCGGTCGTCCCAGCCGCGCAGCCGCTCCCGTACCTCTTCCTCGGCGGCGCGGACGGAGAGCATCGCGCCCCCTGCGGGCAGCCCCTGCATCAGCCGTCCGCGCGCGGCGACCAGCGCGGCGGCGTCCGGCAGTGACAGCACACCCGCCACGTGCGCGGCGGACAGCTCACCGACGGAGTGGCCCAGTACGAAGTCGGGCGTCAGCCCCCAGGACCCCACCAGCCGGGAGAGCGCCACCTCCAGCGCGAACAAGGCGGGCTGCGTCCAGCCCGTCCGGTGCAGCAGCTCCGCCTCCGGCGTGCCGTCCGCCGCGAACATCACCGGGCGCAGCGGACGGTCGAGGTGCCGGTCCAGCTCGGCGCAGACCTCCTCCAGCGTCTCCGCGAACACCGGGTGTGCTGCGGCGAGTTGACGCCCCATGCCGGGCCACTGGGAGCCCTGCCCGGAGAAGAGGAAGGCGAGTTTGCGGGGACGGGCAGCCACCCCCTGGACGGCTCGCGCGGGCAGCTCGCCGTGTGCGAGGGCGTTGAGGGCTGGGAGGAGGTGGTGGTGGTCGGTGGTGGTGAGGGCGGCGCGGTGGGGGTGGTGGGTGCGGGTGAGGGCGAGGGCGGCGGCGATGTGGGTGGGGTGGGGGTTGGGCTTGTTGGGGGGGGTGAGGTGGGTGTGGAGGCGGGCTGCTTGTGCGCGGAGTGCTTGGGGGGTCTTGGCCGAGAGCACCCAGCTGACGGGTGTGCCGCTGGGTTCTGCCGTGGTGCCGGCCTCCGCGGTGTCGGCATCGGGGGTGGCGGCCTCCGCCGGTGCCTCTTCGACGATGACGTGGGCGTTGGTGCCGCCCACTCCGAAGGAGGAGATTCCGGCGCGGCGTGGGTGTGCGGTGTCGCGGGGCCAGGGGAGGGGTTCGGTGAGGAGTTGGACGGTGCCGGGTGTCCAGTCGGCTTTCCGGGTGGGTTTGTCGATGTGGAGGGTGCGGGGGAGGGTTTCGTGGCGGAGTGCCTGCACCATTTTGATCAGTCCGCCCACGCCTGCCGCCGCCTGGGCGTGGCCCACGTTCGACTTGAGGGAGCCGAGCCGCAGCGGGTGGTCCGCCCCGCGCCCTTTGCCGTAAACGGCTGCCAGCGCGGCGATTTCGATCGGATCACCCAGCGTCGTGCCGGTGCCGTGTCCTTCGACGGCGTCGATGTCGGTGGGGGTGAGGTGTGCGTCTGCCAGTGCTTGGGTGAGGACGCGTTGTTGGGCGGGGCCGTTGGGGGCGGTGAGTCCGTTGCTGGCGCCGTCCTGGTTGATGGCGGTGCCGCGGATGAGGGCGAGGACGGGGTGTCCGTGGCGTTGGGCGTCGCTGAGGCGTTCGAGGGCGAGGACGCCGACGCCTTCGGCCCATCCGGTGCCGTCGGCGGCGTCCGCGTAGGAGCGGCACCGTCCGTCGGGGGAGAGCGCCCGCTGCCGGGAGAACTCCGTGAAGGTGCCCGGTGTGGACATCACGGTGACTCCCCCGGCCAGGGCCAGCGTGCATTCGCCGCGCCGCAGGGCCTGTACCGCCAGGTGTACGCCGACCAGGGACGACGAGCAGGCGGTGTCCACCGTCAGTGCCGGACCCTCGAAGCCGAAGAGATAGGCGATCCGGCCCGAGAGCACGCTCCCGGCCGAGCCGATACCCCAGTACCCCTCCAACTCCGCCGGACCCGACCTGGCGCGCTGCTGGTAGTCCTGCCCGGTGGTACCGATGTAAGTGCCGGTACGGGAGCCGCGCAGTTGTTCGGGGTCGATGCCGGCGTGTTCGAGGGCTTCCCACACCGTGTGCAGGAGGAGTCGCTGCTGGGGGTCCATGGCCAGTGCCTCGGTGCGGCCGATGCCGAAGAACTCGGCGTCGAAGCCGGCGGCGTCCTCCAGGAAGCCGCCCGCACGCGCGTACGAGGTGCCCGGCACGTCCGGGTCGTCGGCGAACAGCCGCTCCAGATCCCAGCCGCGGTCCTTGGGGAAGCCGGAGACCACATCCCGCCCGGAGGCCACCACCTCCCACAGACCCTCCGGGGAGACCACACCCCCCGGAAAACGACACCCCATACCCACCACAGCCACCGGCTCGTGAGCGCGCCGCTCCACCTCGCGCAGCTCCTCGCGCGCTTGTTGCAGCTGTGCGGTGACGCGCCGCAGATAGCGCAGCGCCTTCTCCTGGTCCGGCACTTCCCGGTCGTCCGACACCGTCAGCGCACCCCCAGGTCGTTGTCGATCAGGTCGTACAGCTCGTCGGCGGATGCCGTCTCGAGGGCAGGAGAGGCCGTGCCCTGGCCCTGCCCGGCTCCGGCTCCCGCGGCTCCGGCTCTCCCGGCGCCGCCGGATTCGCGTTCCTCGAGCTGCGTGAGCAGCGACCGCAGCCGGGCGCCGACCGCGCCCAGTTGGGCGTCCGGTACCGAGGGGAGCAGCCCGCCGAGCCGGTCCAGGCCCTCGTGGACCGCCGGGCTCGCACCACCCGGGTCGAGACCCGCGCCCTTCCCCGTCCGTCGCCCCGCGTCAGGCTCCCGGCGCTCCGCCAGACGTTCCTCCAGACGCTCATCCAGCAACGACCGCAGATGGCGTGCGAGGGCAGCGGCGGTGGGGTGGCCGAAGACCAGCGTGGACGGCAGGGTGAGTCCCGTTGCCGCGCTCAGCGCGTTGCGCAGCCGTACCGCGCCCAGCGAGTCGAGGCCCATTTCCTTGAAGGGGCGTTCCGTATCCAGTGCCCCGGCCTCGTCGTGCCCGAGCACCGCGGCGGTCCGGGCCGCCACCACGTCCAGCACCAGCGCGTCGCGCGTCGGGCCCGGGGGCGTCTCCGCCAGCTGCCGCAGCAGCGCGGCGCCACCGGACGCCGCCGCCGGTTCCGGCCGTGCCGCGGCGGGCACCAGGGCACTCAGAACGGCGGGCAGCGTGCCCTCCCGTGCCCGGGCGCGCAGGGCCGTGCGGTCCAGCTGGGCCGGGATCAGCAGCGCGTCGCCCGTGGCGCGCTCCGGGTCGAAGAGGCCGTCGAAGAGCCGCAGTCCCTCCTCGTCGGTCAGCGCGGCCAGGCCCGAGCGGGCCAGCTCCGCCACCTCGGCGGCGCCGAGGTGACTCGTCAGCTCGCCGGCGTCCGCCCACAGTCCCCAGGCGAGCGATACGGCGTGCAGCCCCTGGGCGCGCCGCCAGGCGGCGAAGCTGTCCAGGAAGGTGTTGGCCGCCGCGTAGTTGCCCTGGCCTGGCCCGCCGAGCGTGCCGGCCACGGAGGAGAACAGGACGAAGGCGCCGAGCCCCGCGTCCGCCGTCAACTGGTGCAGCCACAGTGCCGCGTCCACCTTGGGACGCAGGACACGCTCCAGCCGTTCGGGGGTGAGCGATTCGAGCAGTCCGTCGTCGAGGGCGCCCGCCGAGTGGATAACGGCGGTGAGCGGATGGTCGTCCTCCACGGTGGCCAGCAGGTGCGCCAGCTGCGTCCGGTCGGCCACATCGCAGGCGGCGACGGTCACCTCGGCGCCGAGGGCCGCCAGGTCGCTCTCCAGCTCTGCCGCTCCTTCGGCGGCGCGGCCCCGTCGGCTGACGAGCAGCAGCCGCCGGGCTCCGTGCTCGGCCACCAGCTGCCGGGCCACCTGGGCCCCGAGGCCGCTGGTGCCGCCGGTGATCAGCACGGTGCCGTCCGGGTCGAGGGCGAGCGCCCCGTCGGCGCCGCCCCTGGCGCGCACCACACGCGGTGCATACGGCACCCCGTTCCGGAAGGCGAGCTGGGGCTCGCCCGTGGCCAGTGCGTCCCGCACCAGCCGGGCCGCCGGCAGTCCACCGGCCCGCCCGTCCGTGTCCGTACCGGTGTCCGTGCGGGTGTCCGCGACGTCTGTGTCCGTGTCCACGAGCAGGAACCGCCCGGGATGTTCGGACTGCGCCGTGCGCACCAGCCCCCACAGCGGGGCGAGTTCCGGAACGACGAGCGCGTCGTCGCCGGTGGCCACGGCATGCCGGGTGACGAACATCAGCCGGGAGTCGGCGTACCGCTCGTCCGCCAGCAGGCCGCGCACCAACTCCAGCGTCCGCCGGGCCATGGCGTGTACGGCCTGCGGCGTCGGTGCCCCGGACGGCGCCGGTCCGGGCTCCGGGGCGACGACGTCCGGCCCGGGCACCGGGATGACGACGACGTCCGGCGCGGGCCTCTCTGACGCGGGGGCGGTGCCGGAGAACGCCTCCAGCACCTCCCAGCGCGGCCCGTCACCCTCGCCGCCCTCGCCGCTCGGCGGCTGCACCGGCACCGGAGACCAGTCGAGCCGGAACAGCGCGTCCGCCGCGGGCCGGGCCGACGCGAGCCGCGCCGGCGACACCGGGCGCGCCACCACTGCCTCGACCGAGAGCACGACAGCGCCGGTGTCGGCGTCGACCGCCGCCATCCGCACCGTCCCCGCGCTGTCCTCGGCTCCCTGCCCCTGCTGGGTCAGTACGACCCGGAGCCGGTTCGCACCCGGTTGCCCGGCCCGTACGCCCGACCAGGCGAACGGCAGCCATGCCCGGCCTTCTTCGCTTCCGGATCCGCTGTCCGCCAGCCGAGCGAGCTGTGCGTGGAACGCCGCGTCCAGCAGCGCGGGGTGCAGGTGGAATCCGGCGGCGCGTCGGCCCGGCCCGCTCTCGGACTCGCTGTCCGCGTGTCCGGTGGGCGGCACTTCGCCCTTGCCGCCGTCCGGGCCCGCGCTCTCGAAGTCGATCTCGGCGAAGAGCGTGTCGCCGCTCCGCCAGGCGGCGCGCAGCAGCCGGAAGGCCGGGCCGTAGCCGAAACCACGGGCCTCCAGTGCGTCGTAGTGGCCGTCGAGTTCGAGCGGTGCGGCGCCGGGCGGTGGCCAGGCGTCCAGGTCGCCGGGGTGCTCGGCGGAGCGGCCGGGGACGGGGGCCAGCTGCCCGGTGGCGTGCCGTACCCAGTCGTCGCCCGCGGTGTCGGTCCCGGCGGCCCGGGAGTGCACGCGGACCGTACGCCGCCCCTGCCCGTCCGCTGCTCCGAGCAGCAGTTGCAGCTCGGCGGCGCCCTCGTCCGGCAGCACGAGCGGCTCCTCGAGGGTCAGCTCCTCCACGGCGCCGCAGCCCACCCGGTCCGCGGCCCATACGGCCGCGTCGACGAACGCGGTGCCGGGCAGCAGCACGGTGCCGTACACGGCGTGGTCGTCCAGCCAGGGGTGGGTGTCGCGTGCGACGCTTCCGGTGAACAGCCGTCCGCCGTCCGCCAGTTCAGTCTCGGCGGTGAGCAGCGGATGCCCGGTGGCGCGGGTCCCGGTACCGGCCGGACCGACGGTGGGGCGCGGCGCCGCCCAGTGGCGCACGGCCTGGAACGGGTAGGTGGGCAGCTCGACGCGGCGCGCGGCGCCCACGTCGTGGACCGTCTCCCACGCGACGGGTACGCCGTGCACATGGGCCTCGGCGAGTGCGGCGACGAAGGACCGTACGTCGTCGTCGCGGCGCAGAGTGCCCAGCGCTGTCGCACCCGTGCCGGTGGTGCCCGCCTCGGCCGCCACCGCCTCGATCGTCTGCTCGAGCGCGACAGTGAGCACCGGATGCGGGCTGACCTCGACGAAAGTGGTGAACCCCGCGTCCAGCAGGCCGCGTACGGTCTCCTCGAAACGCACCGGCTGCCGCAGGTTGCGGTACCAGTAGTCGGCGTCCAGCCCCTCTGCGGCGTACTCGCCGGCGGTCACGGTGGAATGGAAGCGCACGTCGGCCGGCCGCGGTTCGATGGAGTCCAGCGCTTCGGCGAGGGGCTGCCGGATCCCGGCGACGTGCGGCGAGTGCGAGGCGTAGTCGACGGGGACGCGCCGGGCCCAGATACCGTCAGCCGCACACGCCTCGAGCAGCTCCTCCAGCACACCGGCGTCCCCGGAGACGACCGTCGAGGCCGGTCCGTTGACGGCCGCGACCGAAATCCGCCCGTCCCAGCGCTGGAGCAACTCATCCAGCTGTGCGGGCTCCGCCGTGACCGACGCCATTCCGCCCCTGCCGGCCATGCCGTCCGCGATCTGCCGACTGCGCAGCGCGACCACCCGGGCCGCGTCCGCGCGGGAGAGACCGCCGGCCACGTAGGCGGCGGCGATCTCGCCCTGCGAGTGGCCGACCACGGCATCCGGCTGGACGCCGTGCTCCCGCCAGAGCGCGGCGAGCGCGGCCATCACCGCGAAGAGCGCGGGCTGCACCACGTCCACCCGGTCCAGGGGCGGCGCACCGGGCACACCGTCCAGCACGTCCGCCAGCGAGCAGGACCAGTCGACGTACGGGGCGAGCGCATCCCCGCAGGCACGCAACTCCTCGGCGAACACCGGGTGTGCTGCGGCGAGTTGACGCCCCATGCCGGGCCACTGGGAGCCCTGCCCCGGAAAGACGAAGGCCACCTTCCCGGAACGCGCCCGGCCCTGGACTGTGACGGCGCCGTGCGTGCCGTGCGTCCCGTGCGTGCTGTCTGGCGGCTCGCCGTGTGCGAGGGCGTTGAGGGCTGGGAGGAGGTGGTGGTGGTCGGTGGTGGTGAGGGCGGCGCGGTGGGGGTGGTGGGTGCGGGTGAGTGCGAGGGCGGCGGCGATGTGGGTGGGGTGGGGGTTGGGCTTGTTGGGGTGGGTGAGGTGGGTGTGGAGGCGGGCTGCTTGTGCGCGGAGTGCTTGGGGGGTCTTGGCCGAGAGCACCCAGCTGACGGGCGCGGTGCCGGGTTCTGCCGTGGTGCCGGCGTCCGCGGTGTCGGCATCGGGGGTGGCGGCCTCCGCCGGTGCCTCTTCGACGATGACGTGGGCGTTGGTGCCGCCCACTCCGAAGGAGGAGATTCCGGCGCGGCGTGGATGTGCGGTGTCGCGGGGCCAGGGGAGGGGTTCGGTGAGGAGTTGGACGGTGCCGGGTGTCCAGTCGGCTTTCCGGGTGGGTTTGTCGATGTGGAGGGTGCGGGGGAGGGTTTCGTGGCGGAGTGCCTGCACCATTTTGATCAGTCCGCCCACGCCTGCCGCCGCCTGGGCGTGGCCCAGGTTCGACTTCAGCGACCCCAGCCGCAGCGGGTGGTCCGCCCCGCGCCCTTTGCCGTAAACGGCTGCCAGCGCGGCGATTTCGATCGGATCACCCAGCGTCGTACCCGTGCCGTGTCCTTCGACGGCGTCGATGTCGGTGGGGGTGAGGTGTGCGTCTGCCAGTGCTTGGGTGAGGACGCGTTGTTGGGCGGGGCCGTTGGGGGCGGTGAGTCCGTTGCTGGCGCCGTCCTGGTTGATGGCGGTGCCGCGGATGAGGGCGAGGACGGGGTGTCCGTGGCGTTGGGCGTCGCTGAGGCGTTCGAGGGCGAGGACGCCGACGCCTTCGGCCCATCCGGTGCCGTCGGCGGCGTCCGCGTAGGAGCGGCACCGTCCGTCGGGGGAGAGCGCCCGCTGCCGGGAGAACTCCGTGAAGGTGCCCGGTGTGGACATCACGGTGACACCCCCGGCCAGGGCCAGCGTGCATTCGCCGCGCCGGAGGGCCTGTACCGCCAGGTGTACGCCGACCAGGGAGGACGAGCAGGCGGTGTCCACCGTCAGTGCCGGACCCTCGAAGCCGAAGTGATAGGCGATCCGGCCCGAGAGCACGCTCCCGGCCGAGCCGATGCCCCAGTACCCCTCCAGCTCGGCCGGACCGGATCTGGCCACCTGTTCGTAGTCCTGGCCCGCACTGCCCACATAGACGCCGGTTGCCGACTTCCGCAGTTGTTCGGGGTCGATGCCGGCGTGTTCGAGGGCTTCCCACACCGTGTGCAGGAGGAGTCGCTGCTGGGGGTCCATGGCCAGTGCCTCGGTGCGGCCGATGCCGAAGAACTCGGCGTCGAAGCCGGCGGCGTCCTCCAGGAAGCCGCCCGCGCGTGCGTAGGAGGTGCCCGGCACGTCCGGGTCGTCGGCGAACAGCCGCTCCAGATCCCAGCCGCGGTCCTTGGGGAAGCCGGAGACCACATCCCGCCCGGAGGCCACCACCTCCCACAGACCCTCCGGGGAGACCACACCCCCCGGAAAACGACACCCCATACCCACCACAGCCACCGGGTCGTCGTCCTCGGTGGCTTCTTCACCTCCGGTGGCGGCGGTTGCCGCGGTCCCGGTTCCGGGGCGGCTGAACCCCAGCTCGGTCAGCAGCTGTTCGGCGACGGCGGCCGGGGTCGGATGGTCGAAGAGCAGGGTCAGTGGGAGCCGGCGGCCGGTGGCCTTGCTGAGCCTGCTGGTCAACTCGACGGCGGCCAGTGAGTTGTAGCCGTAGTCGCGGTAGGCGCCGTGCGGGTCGATGGTCTCCGGGTCCGTACCGAGCAGGCCCGCCGTCCGGTCGCGTACCAGAGCGAGGACGGCCGGGTAGCGCTCGTCCTCGGGCAGCCGGGCCAGTCGCTCGGCGAGCGTCTCCGTGGAATCGTTCTGCTCGGGGCTGGGCTCAGCCATGCTGTTCTCGTCCGCCTTCACGTCGTCCGCTTTCAGGTCGTCGCCCCCCGTTGGGCGGTGTTCAGCCGTCAAAGGACCGCGTCCGGCCTGCCATGGCCGGTCGGTCGTGTTCCGAATGCTTTTCCGAAGGCTCTTTCGGCGGTCGATCCGTCGGATGTCCCGAACGGTCCGCGCTGGGTGGCGCGTTGTGCCCCTGAAGTCCCGTCGCCTCGCGAGCCCTTCGTGTCGTCGCACGGTGGACGGACGCCGGTGTGGTCCGCACACCGCAGTTGTTCCGCGTGGGCGCCGCCTCCTGCTCCCACGCCCGTGCCGGCTCACCTCTGTGCCGACTCACCTCTGTGCCGGCGCCTCGGACGGTCAGCCGCTCATCCCCGCGCCGCCCGCCCGGCCTGTCACCTCTCCGCTGCCGCCCCGCCTCGCACGGCCTGGCCGCCGCCCCACCTCTGCTCTGCCTCGACGTCACCCGGAAACCGGGCTCCACCTGCCGTCGAGCTCCACCCCACCCCCGAGCTCCACCTGTCCCGGGCTCCACCTACCCCCGAGCCCGTGCCACCGCACCCTCCTCGCCCCGACCCCGCGGACTCGCGGGGTCGGGGAGCCCGCGGGCCCGCCGGCCCCGCGTCGCGCTACGCCTCGCCGCCCTGGGCACCGGCCTGCACGAACGAGCGGATGTGCTCGCTCAGCTGCTGGGGCTGGTCCTCGGGGATGAGGGTGAAGCTGTCGGCAATCTCCACGTGCTCACCTTTCGGCAGGAGTTCGGCCAGCCTGCGCCCGTGCTCGGGCGGCATGACCTTGTCTTCCGCGGCCCAGGCGACGAGCGCGGGGCGGTCGAAGCCGCGCAGCGCCTCCGCCCAGCCGAGCAGCTCCTGTTCGGGCGGCACCCCCAGGACGTACTTCCGCAGATCCCGTCGGATCTCCTTGGAGTTCCACAGAGGGCCGAACCAGTCGTCCATCACCTCGGGCGGTACGGGCCGTTTGCTCATCCAGCCCCAGGTCATCGGCAGTCGCCGCATCGGCTTGAGCCGCAGCAGGCCGAAGGCGAGGGCCAGCCCGCCCGGCAGCCGGGCCGAGGTGTGCAGATTGCTTCCGGGCAACCCCGGCGGGAAGTTGTCGAACGCCTCGCACGAGGTGATCACAAGGCGTCCGATGCGCTCGTCCCGGCCCTGGGCGACCAGCGCCTGCGCACCGCCCCAGTCGTTCATCACCAGGGTGACGTCCCGCAGGTCCAGGCTGTCCAGGAACTCGGCCACCAGCCGGGACACCGCGGGGATGGACAGATCTGCGTCCGGGTCCATGGGTTTCCGGTGCCCGCCCAGCGGCAGCGTGGGCACCACACAGCGGAAGTCGGGGCGCAGCGCGGAGACCACGTTCCGCCACAGCGACCCGTTCATGGCGACTCCGTGCAGCAGGACGACGACCGGCCCTTCGCCGCCTGTGTCCTCGTACTCGACCGGGCCGGCGGAGAGGCGCACTTCAAGAGTCATAGGCGTAAGGAAAGCATCTTCAGACGTATTCCGCCAGCAGAATGTGCTTGCTTTCAGGGCAATGCCCCAAAGGGCAATAGTCAGCCACGTGTGTCCGGGCGTAGTGTCCGGATCCCTGGGGTCCTGGGTGGTGTTCACCCGCCCGTTGTTTCTTCGGTTCGGCTGCTTCACCGGGCTTCCGGGCCGTCGTGCTTCTGTTCTGCGCTGATGCACTTCTGCGCATCCGGATTCCGGCATTCCGCGGCGTGCCGGAATCCGTGCGACGTGGCCGATTCCGTGCGGAGACCGGATCGCCGCTGCGGGGCTGACCGGCACTGTTCCCTCGCGACCGATACCTGTCGCGTCGCGGACGTTTTTCACCATTCCACGAATCAGGGGGGCTCCCGTGATCACTGTTGAAGAGATCTGTTCCCGTATCGCCAAGAAACTTGGCAGCAAGGCGGACTCGTACACGCTCGGCGCCGACACCGCCTTCGACTCGGTGGGCCTCTCCAGCCTCCAGATCGCGGACATCGTCTACTCGATCGAGGACGACCTGGAGATCGAGTTCGACGAAAGCAAGGCGGCGGGTGTCAAGACCGTCGGCGACCTGGTGCGGCTCGTCGAGGAGACCGAGCAGGGCAGCACCGCGGCGTGAGCACGGCATACCAGGGCGCGACCGCCGAAGCCATCAGGCACCACTACGACCTGTCCAACGCGTTCTTCGCCCTCTGGCTGGACGAGGACCTCACCTACACCTGCGCCCTGTGGGAAGAGGGAGACACGCTGGAGTCGGCTCAGCGCCGCAAGCTGGACTTCCTCGCCGAGGGTGCACGCGCCCCCGGAGCTGCGCGGGTGCTGGACGTCGGCTGCGGATGGGGCAGCATGCTGCGCCGCCTGGTGCACACGCACGGGGTGGCCCACGCGGTGGGGCTCACGCTCAGCGAAAGCCAGGCCGAGTGGCTCAGGGGCCGGCCCCTGGCGGGCACCGAGGTGCGGGTGGAGAACTGGCTCGACCACGAGCCGGAGGAGCGCTATGACGCCATCGTCTCCATCGGCGCCTTCGAGCACTTCGCCCGGACGGGCCTGGACCGTGCCGAGCGGGTGGCCGCCTACCGCGAGTTCTTCGAGCGGTGCCGTGCCTGGCTCCCCCGCGGGGGGCGGCTCGCCCTGCAGACGAACATCAAGGGCAACAACGTGCGGATGGACAAGCAGACCGTCCGCGACCTGATGTTCATCATCGAGACCATCTTCCCGGAGTCCGAGATCCCGGCACTGTCCGAGGTCGTGGAGGGCAGCGAGAAGCACTTCGATCTCGTCTCGCTGCGCAACGATCCCGACCACTACGCCCGTACCTGCCAGGAGTGGCTGCGCCGGCTGCGCGCCCGCCGTGCCGAAGCCGTGGAGTGCGCGGGTGAGGCCCACACCGCCGACTACGAGCGGTATCTGGCCGCGACCGTCGGCCACTTCACCAACCGGCATCTGGGCCTGTCGCGACTCGTCCTCGAGGCCGTGTGAGCGGCAGCCGTGTGCCCGGTTCGGGGCCCCGGGGCGGGAAAAGCCGCCCGGCGGGAGCCCGCCCAGCGGCCGGCAAGGAGCACCTGTGAACACCTACAAGCACGTCGTCTACTGGCACGACACGGAACCGGTGACACCGCACCCACCGCTGCGGGAATCGGCGGACTGCGATATCGCTGTCGTCGGCGGCGGTTTCACCGGACTGTGGGCCGCCTATTTCCTCAAGGAAGCCGAACCGGCACTCGATATCCGTGTCGTCGAGGCCCATCATTCCGGTTACGGCGCCTCGGGCAGGGCCGATGGATTCGTCACCCCTACCATCGGGAAGGACATCCGGGCACTGGTCGATGAATTCGGTCCTGAGCGCGCGCTGGAGGCGTCCCAGGCGGTGGGCCGTTCCATTCTGGAGATCGGGAGATTCGCCCGGAAGAATCGCGTCGACGCGGAATACGAGGCTACCGACTACCTCATGGTCGCCACCGACGCCGCACAGGTCAGGCGGCTGCGGCAGGACCGTGAACTTGCTGTGGGAATGGGTGCGCCGCAGCCGGAACTGCTGGACGGGACCGCGTCCCGGAATGTCATCGGCTCACCCGCGATCGTCGCGAGTATGCGTACCGGCGGCGCGCTGGTGAACCCGTTCAAACTCGCCCGGGGGCTCGCCCGCGTGGTCCGCGGCAAGGGCGTGACGATTTACGACCGGACGCCGTGTCTCCGGGTAGAGCCGGGCACCCGGCCCACCGTCGTCACCACCGGAGGCCGGTTGAAGGCCGACAAGGTGGTGCTGGCCACCAATGTCCATATGGATGCCTTTCCACCGTTCCGCCGCAAGGTCATACCGGTGTGGACCTACGCCATGGTGAGCGAACCGCTGACCGAGGCGCAGCTGGCCCGCGTCCCCTGGACGGGCCGCGAGGGGCTGGTCGAGGCCAAGTCGCTGCTGACCTGCTGCCGCTTCACGCACGACAACCGCGTCATGTTCGCCGGCGGACCCGCGCCGTACTACTTCGGGCGTGACAAGCGGCAGCGCAACATGAACCGCCCGGAGGTCTACCGCGCCATCCACCGGGAGTTCCTGCGGTTCTTTCCCATGTGGGACGACCTCACCTTCAGCTACGCCTACGGCGGCACCGCCGACGTCGTACGGGACTTCGCGCCGCACTTCGGCGTCCTCGGCGGAAACCTCCTCTACGGCTACGGCTACTGCGGCAACGGCATCGCCGCCACCCACACGGGGGGCAAGGTACTGCGCGATCTGGCGCTGGGGAAGGACACGGACTACTCGCGGCTGCTGTTCGTGGACAACGCACGCCGCCGACCGCTCGCCTCGTTCCCGCCCGAACCGCTGCTGTGGGCCGGTGCCCGCACGGTGACGCGGCTGCTGGACTGGAAGGAGTCCCGAGCATGAGCGGCGCCGCCCCGCGCAGCAGGCCTGCCACCGTCCTCCTCACCGGGGCCTCCGGGGTGGTCGGCCGCTCCTTCCTGCGAGAGGTGCACGCGCGGGGCGACGGGCGACGGGTGCTGGCCGCCGCACACAGCGCCCCGGTGCCGGAGGCCGCCGCCGGGACGGTACTGCGCTGCGATCTGACGGCCGAGCGGTTCGGCCTGGACGAGGACAGCTACGCCGCGCTCGCCGCCGAGGTGGAGGTCGTCGTCCACTCGGCGGGCCTCACCGAGTGGGGCCTGCCGGCCGAGCGCTACCTGCCCCTCAATGTGGCAGGCACCCGCCGGGTGGCCGAGTTCGCCGAACGCGCGGGCGCCACCGTCCACTTCATGAGCACGGCCTTCGTCGCCGCGCTCGGTGACCGGGCGCCGGAGCCGCTGAGCGAGCGGAACGTATGCCGTGCCTACATCCGCTCCAAGGCCGAGGCCGAGCGCGTCCTGCGGGACAGCGGGGTGCCGCACACGGTCTTCCGGCCCACCAACCTGATCGGCGAGGCCGCGACCGGCTGGACGTCCCAGGGCCAGATCGTCCAGCTGATGTCCGACTTCATCGGCCGGGGCAGGGCGCCGTTCGTACCCGTGCACCCGGGCATCCGGATGGACTTCGTCGCGCAGGACCTGCTGTCCAAGGCAGTGCTGCGGGCAATCGAACTCGGCGACGATGCCGGAGAGTTCTGGGTGACCTACGGGCCCGAGGCCATGGACATCGGCACCTGTCTCGAGCTGCTGGTCGAACACGCGGCCGCGAGCGGCAGAACGCTGACCCCTCCCGAGCCGGCCGACGCGCGCCATATCGGCCCGGACGACCTGGCGCGCACCCCCGCGCGCACCCGCTCCTACCTGTCCGTGCTGCGTGACGTCAGCGAGGTGACCTGGTGCAGCGGCGGTGTGCTGCCCACCTCGATGCCCGAACTGCGCGAACGGTACGGCGTTCCGTACGTCGAGGACACGGCCGCCTACCTGACCAGCCTGGAGTACGCCGCAGCGCACCTGGCTTAGGGCGCCGGACCGCAGGGCGCCGGATCTCAGGGCGCCGGAGCTGACGAGACGGAAGGACACACAGTGGTGAACGCGAACGAGGGCTGGAGAGCGCCCGAACTCGGCGGGACCGTGGCGGTGGTGACAGGTGCCAGCCGGGGCGTGGGGCGTGGCATCGCCCTGGCGCTGGGCGACGCCGGCGCGACGGTCTATGTCACGGGCCGCAGCACCCGGGACGGGGCCCGCACCGAGGATCTCCCCGGCACCGTGGACGACACCGCCGACGAGGTCACAGCGCGCGGCGGCACGGGTATCGCGGTGCCCTGCGACCACGCCGACGGCGATGCCAACGAGGCGCTGGCCGAGCGGGTACGCGAGGGGCACGGAAAGCTCGATGTGCTGGTCAACAACGCCTGGGGAGGGTACGAACGCTCCGCCGAGGTCCGCTTCGACGCACCGTTCTGGGACCAGCCCATGTGGCGCTACGACCTGTTCAGCACGTCACTGCGCGCCCAGTACGACGTCACCCGCCGCCTGGTGCCGCTGATGCTTCCGCAGGGGAAGGGCCTGGTCGCCGGCATCAGCTTCTCGGACGGCGACACCTACCTGGGGCAGGTCGGCTACGACGTCTTCAAGTCGGCCGCCGACCGCATGTGCCGCGGGTTCGCCGCCGATCTGCGCAAGCGGGGGATCGCGGCGGTCTCGCTGCACCCCGGCTTCGTCCGCACCGAGCGGGTGCAGGCCGCGTGGGAGGCGATGGGCGACGGCCCGGCCTCGGTGGTGCACTCGCCCGAGTACGTGGGCCGGGCCCTTGCCCTGCTGCTCGCCGATCCGCGGCTGATGGAGCGCTCGGGGCAGGTACTCGCCGCAGGCGATCTGGCGGAGGAGTACGGCTTCGACGATGTGGACGGCCGGCGCCCGCCCGCCTTCCGGCTGGAGGGCCGGATGAGCCTGGCGACCCGGATGCACCGGCTGAACAAGGCCGTCAGCGGCGCGGGTGCGTAGCGGCCGGCCAGCACGGGAGAGGACGGACGGCATGGAGACCGTGACCGGTGCGGACGGCGTGGCCGGTGACGGCGGTATGTCCGCGGCGCCCGCACCCTCAGCCCAGCCGCAGCGGCGCCGCCCGCACGGTCGGCGGACCCGGCCGCGCCGTACGCAGGGCGACGGCCGCGCGGTACCCCGCCGGAACCGGCACCTCGGCCAGCCCCCAGCCCCCGGGCCCGGTATGCGCGGACCCGGTACCGTCCTCGGGCCGCCCCGGGCGGTCGGCGTCCCGTACGGCGAGTCCGACGTAGTGCCGTCGGGTGCCCGCGGCAAGGCCGGTGCCGAGGCCCTTGAAGTACGCCTCCTTGCGCACCCAGCAGCCGAGCAGCGCCCGCGCGCGCCGCTCGGCGGGCAGCGCGGCCAGTTCGGCGCGCTCCTGCGGGTGCAGCCGACGGGCGCGCCGTTCCACGCCGTCCCGGGCGATTTCCTCGGCCTCGACATCGACGCCGACGGCGGCGCCGGCCAGTGCGTAGAGCACCACATCGCCCGCGTGCGACATCGAGAACTCCAGCCCCGTCGCGCCTGCGACGGCGGGGCGGCCGTGCGGCCGGCCGCACCCCGGCACACCGCACGGCTCGCGGGTGAGGGTCACGTCCTGAGGCCGGACGCCCAGACGGGCGCCGAGCAGCGTCCGCAGCCCGATGTGCGAGACGCGGAAGCGCTCCCGGGCCGCCGGGTCCTGGAACCCGGCGGCCCGGCGCCGCTCTTCCTCGTCCAGGATGCGGGAGTCGGCGGCTGCCGTGGAGCTGCCGATCCGCAGCAGCCGTACGACGACCTCACCGGGCGGAGGGAGGTCGGCGATGCGCGGCAAGCCGCTAGGCGAGGGACGTCATGCCGTTGACGCCCTCGGTGGGACGCGGCCCTCCCTGCGGCCGGACGTCACCCGCACACTCCCGCGCCAGGATGACGGCCTCGATACGGGACCTGAGCCCCAACTTGCGGGTGATACTCGTCAGATGCGCCTTCACGGTGCGCTCCGCTATGCCCAGGCGACGTGCCAGGGCCCGGTTCCCCTCGCCGGCCGCCAGTACGCCGAGCACTTCGCGTTCGCGAGGCGTCAGCGCGTCCAGCGCCCTCGATCTGTCGTGGTCCACCGTCGTAATACCACTGCTGTCCCCGTTCACATGCTCCCCATTTCGTTGAGCTGTTCCAGCCGTACGAAGAGGCTCGACACCCGGCCGATCAGCGTGCGGCGAGAATGCACCCGCAAATCCCTCCGGGGCGACCCGGGAGAGACCCCCCGACCTGCCGGCCGTTTTGGACTGCGACCTTCATCGCAGTCGTCGAGCCTGGTGGTGCTCGTGGTACTCGATAACAGTAACTCGCTGCGGCGCAACCAGAGTTCCAGTTGTGCGAGTCCGTCCCGGATCCGGTGCAGCAGATGGCGGATTCACAGTTGAGAAATCCGCGAAACGGAAAATCAGCTCATTGCGACCGCCCGGCGGCGCAACCTTGGTGAGGTGACCCGATGTCGACCAGCCCGCTTCCGCCCAACCGTCCCTCCGCCCGTCCGTCCACACCCCCCGCCACCGCGTCCGGCATGCCCGCAGGGGCACGTATCGCGGCGGTCGCCGGGGTCCGGCCGGAGCGCGTGGTCGACAACGCCGAGCTGGGAGCCGGTCTCGGCGTCCCGCCCCCGTGGATCGAACGGCGCGTGGGCGTACGCGAAAGGCGCTTCGCCGGCCCGGGGGAGTCCGTCACCGCGATGGCCGCGGCGGCGGGGGGCAAGGCGCTCGCGGCGGCCGGACTCTCGCCCGACCAGGTCGACGTTCTGCTGCTGGCGACCTGCTCGATGCCCTCGCCCATGCCGAGCGGCGCCGCCTCCGTCGCCGCGCTGCTGGACGTTCCGCACACCGCCGCCTTCGACCTCAACGCGGCCTGTGCGGGCTTCTGCTACGCCCTGGCCACCGCCGACGGTCTGCTGCGCTCCGGTACCAGCAGGTGTGCGCTGGTCATCGGCGCCGAGCGGATGACCGACTGGGTGGACCCCTCGGATGTGGACACGGCCACCGTCTTCGCCGACGGGGCCGGCGCCGCCGTCGTCGTCCCGGCCGACACCCCCGGCGTCCATCCGGTGGTGTGGGGCGGCGACGGCGACCAGGCATCGCTCGTCACCATCCCCGACCGCTACAGCAGCGTGGCCATGCGGGGCCAGGCCGTCTACCGGTGGGTCGTCACAGAGCTGGCCGAAGTCGCCGAAGCCGCCTGCGCCCGCGCCGGAATCACCCCCTCCGAGCTGCGTGGTTTCGTACCGCACCAGGCGAACCTGCGGATGATCGAACGGCTGGCAGCCGCTCTCGGCGTCGACGAGGCCGCCGTCGCCCGCGACATCGTGGAGACGGGAAACACCTCGGCCGCCTCCGTCCCGCTGGCCCTCTCCCGACTGATCGACCTGGGCCGCCTCCGATCAGGTGACCCCGTCCTCCTGCTGGGCTTCGGCGCGGGCCTCAGTTACGCGGCCCAAGTCATCAACTGCCCCTGAGCAGGCGGCTTCCTGCGGAGCGCCTGCCGGACCGATCTGGGATCAGCCCTTCCGGGCAGCCCCTTCAGGCCACACCACCGTGACTCCGATCCCCTCATCCTGCGCCTGCCGCACGGTGCCCGCAGTGCCCCCGCCCTTCCCGGAAGGCGACTGCCCGTCCCACACCGCCACGAGCCGGTCCGCACGGCGCAGCAGCTCAGCGTTGGCCGCCTCGTACGCCGCTCGGTTCGCGGTCTCGTGCGGCATCACGATCTCCTCCGAGGCAGCCGCGCGGAGCCGGTCGAAGGTCGGCGCGTGCTCGGGCTTGACCTTGGCTTCCCGATAGTCCTGGGAGGGCAGCACGACGACGAGTCGGCCGCCGACCGCCAGGACGGCTTCCGCGAAGAGGCTGTCACTGCCCTTGGCGATGCAGGAGACACCGACGAGGTCGGTGGGCTCGTAGTCGGCGAGGACCTTGTCCAGCGCGTCCCGGACGAGCGGCACGGCCTCGTTCGTGAGGTCCATGTGTCCTGTCACCGCGAGAATGGTCATCGGGGTGTGCCCCTTCATCGGTCCGCCAGCAGTTCACGGAGGCGGTCGCGTACGTCACGGGCGGCACGCGCCTTGCTTTGCCCGACCGTATACGAGTACAGCTCGCCGAGTTGATCACCTCGGGGCGTCGGCAGGGGTGCACGGTGACACCGGTGCAGCCATGACACCACCGTGCTCTCGCACCGAGCGGCCCGCATCTCGGAGGCCCCTGCACCCGCCACAGCCAGTGGCACGACAGCCGTAGGCTGATGCTGATGATTACCAGCATCGTCTTCGACGTCGGCGAGACCCTCGCCCGAGACGACCGCTACTGGGGCCGCTGGGCCGACTGGCTCGACGTTCCGCGACATACGCTCTCCGCACTGGTCGGCGCCGTGGTCGCTCAAGGGCGCGACAACGCCGACGCCATCCGGGTGCTGCGTCCCGACATGGACCTGATTGCGGAACGGGCAGCGATGGAGGCTGCAGGTCTCGGCGAGATCCTGGACGACTCGGACCTGTACGACGATGTGCGGCCGGGCCTGGCAGCCCTCCGTTCTGCTGGCTACCGGGTGCACATCGCCGGGAACCAGACAGCCCGCGTCGGCGAGCTGCTGCGGAGCCTCGACCTTCCGGCCGACACGATTTCCACCTCCGGCGAGTGGGGGTGTGCCAAACCCGAGGCCGCGTTCTTCGAGCGGGTGCTGGCCACGGCGGGCAGCGAACCGGCCGCCACCCTGTACGTGGGTGACCACCCGAAGAACGACGTGGCGCCGGCCGCACGCGCGGGACTGCGGACCTGCCTGCTGCGCCGTGGACCGTGGGGGCATCTGTGGGCGGGCACTGCCGATCCTGCACCGGACTTCCGCATCGACAGCATTCTCGACTTGCCCACGGTGCTGACCTCATAGGCGTGGTGCCCCGCCGAAGACGCAGCCTGTCGGGGCACCAGTCGCTACCGTTCTATGTGCCTGCACAGAACGGAGACCAGCATGCATGGATCCGCGCTACGGAGTCGGGGAACGATCGCTGCTGCTCGCCGACTCGCCCGTATGACGCAGAAGGCACTGGCTGATGCGGCAGGCGTCTCCTCCAGCATGGTGCGTGCCCTTGAGCGAGGTGCGCGGATGCCCGGGACGACGTTCTCGATGCGCTCGCCGCGACCTTGAGCGTGGATCCGGCCCGCTTGCTGGGACACCGAGGCCATACCGACTCCCGCGTGCACGACAAAATCCCTGAGCTGTCGCGGATGATCGCCGCCTACGACCTGCCGGAGGACGGACCGATGCGTCCCCATCACGAGCTGCGCGCGGCCGTCTCCGAGGCAGTCGACTGGCGAGTGGGCGCCCAATACCTGCGCATCGCCCGCAAGGTGCCGGGACTCCAGGAGGAACTCGCAAGGGCACTGGCCGCAGCGAGTGGCGCTGATCGCTGTCGTGCAACTGGCGGTCGACGTGGCCGGGGCGTGGGCGGTGACGTCACGATTCGTGCCGCCCCGGCACGGCAACCGCCCCTGCTCGAAAACGAGTAGAGGCCGCGACCGATGAAACTGCGCCCCGCTGAGGCGTACCGTTCTAGTGTCGGGTCAGATCGGCTGGGCATCGTGAGCTGCCGCGATCTGATCAATCCGCGCGGCGAGATCGAAATCAGCCGAGGTCAGCTTGTGACCGGCGTCATGCGTGGTAATGGCGAAACGTACATGGTCCCAGCGCAGGTCGATGTCCGCGTGATGCCCGATCAGCCGTTCAACGTCAGCAACGTGCACGATCATCGCGACGCCGCCGTGATATCGGGTGCCGTAGCTACGGGTGATCTCGTCGCCGGAGCGCTGCCAGCCTGGTAGCTGTTCCAGGCGCTCGGTGATCTCCTGTTCGGACAACACCTGCGGCATGTCGCCCACGTCATCCCCTCTCGTCCACGGGGGCCAGGACTTCGGTGAGCTCCTGGCCGATGGGCGCATCCTGCCACGGCCGCATTGCACGCTGAAGGGTGTCCAGCTCCCGGCGCATACGCACCGAGCCAGTGTCCACGGCGATCTGCGCTGCCTCCTTGGCCACCTCAACCGCCTGGTCCGGGTCCAGTGCTGCGGCTGCGGCTGTCGCATGCCGGGCGAGGTAGACGCCTCGGTCCCGTCGCGCTGTCTCCGGGACTTCGTCCAGCACTTGCCTCCACAGGGACCCAGCCTCCCGGCCGAGCCCGAGTCGGCCGTAGCAGGTGGCGCGTTGCACCTCCAGGTAGTTCGGTGTGCGGCGACAAGCGTTTCCCCAAGGCAAGTCGTCGTCCACGCGGGAGAGGAGACTGGAAGCCTGGTCGATCAGCGTGTCGACGGTCTGCCGGTCGCCGGTGAGGCTGGCTCCGTGGGCCTGCTGCTGAAGAGCCATGACCCGCACCTTCGGCGCCAAGGCGCGCTCGTTCTCCAGCGCGGTTTCACACAGGTCCACGACTCCATAACCGTCCTGCAGGTCGGTGCGCACCTGCGCCTGGTTGACGAGGGAGTAGCCGACCAAGTGCGGATCGCGGGAGCGCAGAGCGATCTCTTGCGTTATGCCACGCCAGAAGGCCGCGGCTCCCATATCGCCGGCGTCCTGGTAGAGCCAGCCGACCAGTGCGGCATACGCGGCACCTACCCGCAGCAGTCCCCGGCGGGTCTCGCCCTTGGCGACGCGGACCAGGCGGTCGATCAGCTCGTACTGGGCTGAGACCGTGCCGATCAGGTCGTGCGGCCCCAGGAGCATGTCGGCCCGGTAGTGGCCTTCCAACTGCTCATGGAAGTAGGTGATCAGTGCGGGGTCGACGTGCCGAGGTGGTGTCGGGCCGGCCGTGAGCGCTGCCGCTGTGACCGAGACGAAAGCGCGGCGCTTCACGTCATCGTCCGTGGTGTGGCGTTCCTCGCGGTGCCAGCCCTCCGGCACCTCGAAGCCGAGGTCTTCAGGCCAGCGGCCGAACGCGGCATGAAGAGCGACGGCGTAGTCGTCTCGCGGCCAACCGGGGCGGGTGGATTCCCACCGGCGCCACGTGCGGGGCGCCACCTCGAAGTGCATGTCATCCAATGCCTCACGACCTGCTGCCGAAACCCCTTTCGCGGCGGCTTCCTGCGAGCGCCAGCCACGTTTGAGCCGGGCTGCTCGCAGAGTGTCGTTGCCGCCTGTGGATGCAGTGTGAGTTGTCATGGGTCGCACTCCTGAGCGTGGCCGCGGAATGGCCGCCAAGTGGCCGCCGCTCGGCCTAGTTGGCGTATGTCACGCACGACCATCATCCAAGCGTGACAAGGACGCGTACACGTGAACGTGCGAACTCGGCCACGAAAGAGGGCGTCATGACCACCACCAGTAAGGCCCCCTACAAGGGGGGCGACTACGTGGTGGACCTCGACGCCGCGCAGCCCGTGCCGCCCGAGCCCTCATGGGCGGGCCCAGCGCAGCAGACGTTCTCTGAAGGCCGCGTGCAGCTCGTCACCCACACCGGCTACGAGTGGCCGGCCGATCCGCAGCGACTGCGCGAGGCCACCCAGCAGGAGCGCGACGTCTACAACGCGGCCCGGCGAGTCTTCCTCAAACCGCTGGGGAGGGCCGAGGCGTGAGCACCATGACGTTGCGCGTCTCCCGCGACGGCGGCCGCACTTGGACGAGGCGGCGCACCGTGCGCGGTGGGGCTCCCCTCGTCAGCCCGGACTTCCCGCCATGCGACTGCCCGCGCTGCCGACGCGACCGTCGCCATGCCGCCGGCTGACCCGGTAGTCGTCGCCGTGCGGGCGGCCGCAGAGTCCGAACGCGCCCCGTGCCCACGTTGCGACCGGCTGCCGACCCTCACCGTCCGCGCCGTGCCGGCGCCCGGCGGCGAGGGGCCGGACTGGATCACCGTGCGCGGCAAGTGTGCCTGCCCACCGAACATCACCGAAAGGACGACGTCTTGAGCACAGCGCACTGCTGGTGGCACGAAGGCCCCGCCGACGACGTGGCGCTGATCATCCACCACGAGCAGGGATCTGGCGGCGGCTACGGCCTGTTCGCCTGCCTGCCGTGCGCCCAGAAGCTGCCATTGGACCACTACGGCCGGGACGCGCAGGCCGCCGTCGCCGCCCTTGAGAAGCGCGACCAGCACCGCAAGCACCAAGCTGCGCAGGAGGCCAGCCGTGGCTGAGAACCCTGACAGCCCCATCCAGTCGCTGAGCCGTCACCTGCGCCAGCAGCTGCACCTGCATGGTCGCCGCGCCGTCGAGAGCACCTTCCTCCACGCGGTGTGGAAGACGTCGAAGATCGAGGCCCGCTCCCGGATCCTGGCCCGGCTCGCCTGGCACGCCCGTGACCACGCTGTGAGGTGGCCGACGGGAGAGGCGCACAGCTTCGCCGCCGAGCTGCAGCAGGCCGCCTGTCAGCGGGACGACATCGTTCCCTTCGACCGCCTCCTGGCCAGGACGTGGCCGGTGCAGATGGAGGCCGCCCTGGTGCTCCTCGCCGCCTGTCCGAACCGCGCCGCCGCCCTTCCCGTCGAGATCGCCCAGCCGGAAGACACACCGTGACGGATGACGACCTGGTGCTGGCCGCTGCGCAACTGCGCGCCGTCGAAGACGAGGACGAGCTCGACGGTGCGCCGTGCGGGATGTGCGACCAGATCCACCACATGCTCGCCCTCGCGCGACACAGGCAGGAGGCCGACGTCGCGTACGCCCTGGTCATCGTGATGCGGCGGCACCGGGAAGCCAAGCATCCAGGGCCGCCAGAACTGCGACTTATCGCGAGCGCCTGATGCCCCCCGCCCCCGGCCGGAGCGACACCAGACGCGGTTCCGCTCGTGCGTACCGGCCGGGGCGGGTTCACCCGAGAACCGACCACCAGGAAGTGCCCACTATCCCTAGACTCAGGTCGCCGCCCGAAACGCGAGGAAGATCCACATGCGCATTCAGCAGTTCCAGGAGTTCGCCGTCGCCGCCTACCAGCAGGCCCCCGAGGTCGTCTCGGCGGAGCCCTACACCGAGGGCCACAACCGGCCAGCCGGTGTCGAGATCAAGCTGGCCGGTGGCAAGGTCGTCCGTCACGCGATCACGCGGGTGCGGGTGGAGGGCGAGGACCTGGAGCAGCCGGAGCCTGTCGCGGAGGGCGAGCCGCCCGCCCCGATCGAGCCCCGGCCGACCCCCTCGGGGGTAAGGGACAGGCAGACGGCGCAGTTTCTCGCCGCCGTCCTGGCCGGCACGGGCCACAAGGAGCTGGCCCGCGTCTATCCCTACGAGGAGAGCAGTCAGAACCCCGGGCTCGGTGTGGTGTTCCACAACGGCAGCAAGGTCAACATGCTGCTGTTGTGACGACGCGAGCCCCTTCTACCGGAGGTGCACTGTGCGGCCACGACGGTACGACCCCAGCATCACCAGCTACTCGAACTGCTCCGTGTGCGGAGCGGGCGTCAGCGTCGAGAAGGGTGAAGGCGCCCCGAACCACCAGGAGACCGGAACCAACCGGACATGCCCGGGTTCTGGCCAGCCCACCCAGTGACGCCCGCACTCTGATCACCTGGCCGTTCGTGCCTCCCCCGTCGCGGGCGGCCAGGGCTCAGTCCCGCACCAGGTCTGCGAGCGGGGTGTCGAGGGCGTCGGCGATGCGCAGCAGCCGGCCCGCCGGGCACACCCCTGAGGAGGCGTGGGCCCGGTGGGCGGGCACCGCCCCGCCCCTGACCAGGGGGCGGGGCGGTCGTCGTTGCGGAGGACCGCCAGCACTCACAGCCTGAGCCTGAGGCGGTTCTGAGGCGGCCGCAAAACGAAGGAACGAGACAGACGCCGAAAGGCCAAGAAAGAGGTTCGGCGCCTGGGCACGGGCTCAGCATGGACAGCAAGCCGAGATGGGGCGGACGAGTCGGCCTGTACGCCGGGTTCTGTGCTCCGGGCGCCTTGCGGCGTTCCGGGTGGCGGTCATCCATCTAGGACCGGTGTTGCCACCGGCCTCCTGCGGTCTACCCGCGGACTCGGGCGGGCCGCCCTCGGTCGTCCGCGCAGGAGCACCAGGGTGCTCCCTCTTGACCTTGCTCCGGATGGGGTTTACCTAGCCGCCCAGGTCACCCTGGGCGCTGGTGGTCTCTTACACCACCGTTTCACCCTTACCGAGAGCCGTCCTCCGTGCGGAGCACGGCCCTGGCGGTCTGCTTTCTGTGGCACTGTCCCGCGGGTCACCCCGGGTGGGCGTTACCCACCATCCTGCCCTGTGGAGCCCGGACGTTCCTCGGCGGGAATGCGCTGGGCACTCCCGACGCGACCGCCCGGCCGGCTCGTCCGCCGTGCGGCCATCGTACCCGCTCACGGCCGGGCGGTCGGGCGGCACCGGGTGGCGGGCTCAGCCCCGGCCGATGTACGGCATCTTCGTCGCCAGCACCGTCGCGAACTGGACGTTGGCCTCCAGCGGCAGCGACGCCATGTGCAGCACGGTGCGGGCCACGTCCTCGGCGTTCATGGTCGGCTCGGCGGCACGGCTGCCGTTCGCCTGGGGGACGCCCTGGGACATGGCCGAGGTCATCTCGGTGGCGGCGTTGCCGATGTCGATCTGGCCGCAGGCGATGTCGTGGGCGCGGCCGTCGAGTGAGAGGGACTTGGTCAGGCCCGTCACAGCGTGCTTGGTCGCGGTGTAGGCGATGGAGCCCGGCCGCGGGGTGTGGGCCGAGATGGAGCCGTTGTTGATGATGCGGCCGCCCCTGGGCCGCTGGTCGCGCATCAGCCGGAAGGCGGCCTGGGCGCAGAGGAAGGCGCCGTGCAGATTGACGTCCACGACGCCGCGCCACTGCTCGAAGGAGAGGTCCTCCAGCGGTACGGCGGGGCCGAAGGTGCCCGCGTTGTTGAACAGCAGATCGAGCCGCCCCTCGTGCTCGCGTACGGAGTCGAACAGCGCTGTGACGTCGGCCGGGTCCGTGACGTCCGTGGGGACGCACCGGGTCGCGGCACCCGCGGCCAGTTGCGCGGTCTGCTCCAGCGTCTCCCGGCGGCGGCCCGCCAGGACGACCGTCCAGCCGGCGTCGGCGAGGGTGAGGGCGACGGCGCGGCCGATTCCGGAGCCCGCGCCGGTCACCACGGCGGTACCGGCCGTCTCGGCGGGGTGCTCGTTGGCGTCGTTCGCCTCGTGTGCCTCGTGGTTCTGCTGCGTCATGAGCGCAGCGTACGTGTGGGCGCCCGGCGGTCGGGACGCCGTGGCCGGGCGGCCGGGAGCGTCGGCACCGGGTGGCCGGGAAGCGTCGTCGCCGGTGGCCCGGGGTCGTCGCGGCCGTCCGGTGGGGGAACAAACGTGTGGGCCGTTCCCGGAATCCCTGGGAGAATGTTCGGGCCCGTGACAATCTCCTGGAGAGGTGCATGACCAAGCCCGGCCCCCAGACATCGGCCGCCCCACCCACCGACCCCGGGCACCAGCCCGGACCCGTCGCGGAACCCACCGCGAAAGCCACCCCAGACGCCTCCGCGAAAGCCACCGCGGAAACCCCCACCGCCGCCCCCGAGTTGACGCGGCGGCGCCGTGCCGGACTGCTGCTGACCCTCATCCTCGGCGGACTGACCGCGCTTCCGCCCCTCTCCATCGACATGTACCTCCCGGCGCTCCCGGAGGTCGGCGAAGCGCTCCACATCCCCGCCGCCAGCGCTCAGCTCACCCTCACCGCCTGCCTGGTCGGGCTGGCCGTCGGACAGCTCGTGGCCGGGCCGATGAGCGACCGGTTCGGGCGCCGCCGCCCGCTGCTGACCGGCATGGTCTGCTACATCGTCGCCGGCGTCGCCTGCGCGCTGGCGCCCACCGCCGCCACCCTCACCGTCTTCCGGCTCGCCCAGGGCCTCGCGGGCGCCGCGGGCGTGGTGATAGCCCGCGCCGTCGTACGGGACATGTACGACGGGCTGGCGATGGCGCGGTTCTTCTCCACGCTCATGCTGATCTCCGGCACCGCGCCGATTCTCGCACCGGTCCTCGGCGGCCAGGTGCTGCGCTTCACCGACTGGCGGGGCGTCTTCTGCATCCTGGCCGGGATCGGACTGCTGCTCGTCCTGGTCGTGCTGCGCAAGCTGCCCGAGACGCTGCCCGCCGAGCGGCGGCACAAGGGCGGCCTGCCCGACGCGCTGCGCACCATGCGCGGGCTCCTCGCGGACCGCGTCTTCACCGGATATCTGCTCACCAGCAGCCTGGCGTTCGCGGCGCTGTTCTCCTACGTCGCGGCCTCGCCGTTCGTCGTCCAGGAGATCTACGGTGCCTCGCCGCAGACGTTCAGCCTGCTGTTCATGGTCAACTCCATCGGGCTGGTCGCCTTCGGACAGCTCAACGGGAAGATCCTGGTCGGCCGGGTCCCGCTGGACCGGGTGCTGGCGTTCGGGCTGTGCATGGTCGGCGCCGCCACCGTGGCGCTGCTGGTGATGACCACCGGAGTCTTCGGGCACGTCGGCCTGGTCCCGCTGGCCACCGGACTGTGCGTGATGATGTCCGGCATGGGGCTGATCATGCCGAACGCCAACTCCCAGGCGCTGATGCGCACCCCGCACGCGGCCGGCTCGGCCTCCGCGCTGCTGGGCACCTCGCAGTTCCTCATCGGAGCCGTCGCCTCCCCGCTGGTGGGCGTCGCGGGTGAGGGCACCGCCGTGCCCATGGCACTCGTCCAGCTCAGCTCCGTTGCTGTGGCCTCGCTCGCCTTCGTGGCACTCTGCCGTCCATGGCGCGCACGCGACTGAGGAGCGTGGCCGTCCTGGACGACGCGCAAGCGCGGCGCCGCTTCCGGGACAAGGCCGGGCTCGACGACGACCACCTGGCCGCGCTGGCCGACGAGACCGACGCACTGCCCGCCGCGGGCTGGTGCGCCGGTGCCGTCGTGCTGGCGGGGCGCGGCCCGTACATCGCGCTGGAGCACGCCACCGGGTGGGCGCTGCGGTACGCCGCCTGGGACCCGGAGCGCGGGCTGCCCGTGGAGCTGCCGCGCGAGAAGTGGCTGCCGGTCCGCACGGACACCGTCTTCGACCTGGCGTCGCTCACCAAGCTGTTCACCGCCATAGCCGCCGTCCAGCAGGCCGAGCGCGGCACGCTCGACCTCGACGCGCCCGTCGCCGGGTACGCAGACCCGCGCGCCGGGCTGGTCACCGACCACGGCATCACCGTCCGCCACCTGCTCACCCACACCTCCGGACTCCGGCCCGAGCTGCCGTTCTACGAGCACAACACCGCCGAGCACCTCGCGCTGCTGTGGGCCGAGAAGCCGGTGAGCGAACCCGGCACGGCGTATCTGTACTCCGACCTCAACCTGCTGCTGGTGGAGAGCGTGCTGTGGCAGGTGACGGGCCGGCCGCTGGACGCCCTGGTACGGGAGGGCATCACCACCCCGCTCGGGATGGACCGCACCCGCTTCAACCCGCCCCGCTCCTGGCGCTCCCGTATCGCCGCGACCGAGGACCAGCGCAGGCCCTGGGCCAAGCTCAACCGCGGTCTGATCCACGGCCGCGTGCACGACGAGAACGCCTACGCCATGCGCGGCGTCGCCGGGCACGCCGGACTCTTCTCCACGGCGCGCGACCTCGCCGTGCTGTGCCGCACCCTGCTCGCGGGCGGCGCGTACGGACAGGCACGCATCCTGGCCCGCTCCTCGGTCGCCGAGCTGCTGGCCCCACCGGGCCTGGGCTTCCACACCGGCGCCGCCTGGCTCATGGGGGACCTGGCTGCCGGGCCCGGTTCTCGTGCCGCTGGGCACGCCGGTTTCACCGGCACCAGCCTGGTGCTCGACCCGGCGACCGACACCTTTCTGGTGCTGCTCGCCAACACCGTCCACCCCGTACGGCGGCCCCCGGACAGCCGCCCCCGCGCGGCGGCGGCCACCCGGCTGGCCCGGGCCGTGCTGTGAGCGTGCTGTGAGCTGCCGGGACGGTGCGGCCTCCGGCTTTCCTACACTGTCGAGGTGATCGAGCAAGAACTGCGCGGCGCGCTCGCCGCAGCGCTGGACGGGCTGCCCGCGCGGCAGGCGTCGGCCGCCGTCGAACGGCTGATCGCCCACTACCGGGGGGAGACCCCCACCACGGCGCCCGTACTGCGGGACGGCGCCGACGCGGCCGCCTACGCCGCCTACCGGATGCCCGCCACCTTCGCCGCCGCCTCCGCGGCGCTGGAAGCGCTGGCCGAGCGCGCCCCCGGCTGGGCCCCCGCCGCCCATCTGGACGTGGGCGGCGGTACGGGCGCCGCCGTGTGGGCGGCGGCACGGGTGTGGGATACGGCACGTTCCACCGTCGTACTGGACTGGGCGGAGCCCGCGCTCGCCCTCGGCCGCCGGCTCGCGTCCGGAGCCGGGGCGGCGGCACTCGACGGTGCCGAGTGGCGGCGCGGGTCGCTACGCGGCGGTACGGCGCCCGGGTGGGAGCCCGCTGACCTGGTGACCGTCTCCTATGTGCTGGGGGAGCTCGCCGACGCGGACCGGCGTGCCGTGGTCGAGGCGGCGGCGCGGGCCGCGCGGGGTGCGGTCGTGCTGGTCGAGCCCGGTACGCCGGACGGCTACCTGCGCATCCGCGAGGCCCGCGAGGCGCTGATCGCCGCAGGGCTGCGGGTGCTCGCGCCCTGTCCGCACGACGGTGCCTGCCCGATCGTGGTGGGGCAGGACTGGTGCCACTTCGCGGTACGGGTCGCCCGCTCCTCGCTGCACCGCCGGGTGAAGGGCGGGGAGCTTCCGTACGAGGATGAGAAGTTCAGCTACGTGGTGGCGGTGCGGGACGCGGTTGCGGGTTCGGCCGCGCCGGCTCGCATCGTGCGGAAGCCGCAGCTTCGCAAGGGGCAGGTGCTGCTCGATCTGTGCGAGGGCGAGGATGGTGGCGGCCTGCGCCGCCGGACGGTCACCAAGCGCGAGGGCCCCACGTATCGCGCCGCTCGCAAAGCGGAATGGGGCGGCGCCTTCCCGCCCACCCACCCCTGACCCGGCGAAGACGGGGCAAGCGGCACCCCCTCCCCAGCACAAGGAGAAGGGGTGCCGCACCATTCGGCGGGCGGCCTACGGCCGCAACTCCGCTGTCACGCATTTGACACTGCCGCCGCCCTTCAACAGCTCTGTCAGATCGACGGGCACGGGCTCATAGCCCCGTGCCCGCAGCGGCGCGAAGAGCCCGGCGGCAGCCTCGGGCAGGAACACATGGTGGCCGTCGCTGACGGCGTTGAGGCCGAGAGCGAGCGCGTCGGACTCCTCCGCGAGCAGCGCGTCGGGGAACAACCGTGCGAGGACGGCCTGGCTGCCCGGCGAGAAGGCGGCGGGGTGGTACATCACCTCGTCCCCCTCGGGGTCCAGCACGCACAGCGCCGTGTCGAGGTGGTAGTAGCGCGGGTCCACCAGGTCGAGGCCGATGACGGGGCGGCCGAAGAACTCCTGGGCCTCCCCGTGGGAGAGCGGGCTGCTGCGGAAGCCGCGGCCGGCCAGCAGCCAGGAGGAGGTGACGGCGAAGTCGCCCTCGCCCTCGTTGATGTGGACGGGCTCGGTCACGTCGGCGAAGCCGTGTGCCCGGTACCAGGCGCGGTGCGCTGCCGCCTCTCCGGCGCGCTCGGGGTGCGCGAACCGGGCGCCGAGCACTCTCCCGTCGACGACGGTCGCACCGTTGGCGGCGTAGACCATGTCGGGCAGTCCCGGCTCCGGGTCGAGGATCTCGACGGTGTGGCCGAGGGAGCGGTAGCGGTCGCGGAGGGCTTCCCACTGGGCGAGCGCGAGGCGGAGGTCCACGGGCTTGCCGGGGTCCATCCAGGGGTTGATGGAGTAGGTGACGCGGAAGTGGGTCGGAGGGCACATCAGATAGCGACGGGTTGCGTACATCTCAGGCTCCTCAGGGCACATGCGTGATGCGGTGCGCCCATGGTGCGCCCTGAGGAGCCTGTTCGGATGGATTGCCGGTCAAGTTGCTCGGATTCCCGGCCGGGAACGCGGGAGCGGGGGAGTGGGAGCGGGGGCGCACTACGGCGCGCCCGCGCTATTCCCGTGACTCCCGCAGCCTGCGCAGCAGTTCGCGCTTCTGGGTGAGCGGGTCGGTCCCGCCGCCCGAGCCGTGGCCGCCGCCCGTGGCGCCCCCGCCCCGCAGCTGCTTGCGGGACAGGTGTGCGCGGGTGCCGCCGACGCCGAGCATCCTTCCGCCGCGTCCTTTGCTCATGAACGTCTCCTCTCCTGGTGAACGGAACAGTGCAGGGAAGTGCTACGAGACGTATCGTCTCGCCGCTCCGCCTGAGGAGCATGCGGCGAGACGAACCGTCTTGTCAAGACGGTTCGTCTCGTCTCAGCACGCTGCTAGATTCGGGCCATGTCACCCACCACGGCGAAGCACCCCGACGTCTCGCGCCGCAGCGAGCGCTCCCGCAAGGCGATCCTCGAGGCCAGCATGGAACTGGTCGGCGAGGTCGGATACCCCAAGCTGACCATCGAAGCCATCGCGGCGCGGGCCGGTGTCGGCAAGCAGACGATCTACCGCTGGTGGCCCTCGAAGGCGGCCGTGCTGCTCGACGCCTTCACCGAGGTCGTGCACGACCAGGACTACGACAGCGGCCTCCCCGACACGGGTGACATCGAGGCCGACCTCAAGACGGTGCTGAGGGCCACTGCCGACGAGTTCTCCGACGCCGCCTTCGAGGCCCCCTACCGCGCGCTGGCCGTCGCCGCCGCCACCGACCCGAAGCTGGCCGACCAGTTCGTCACCCGGCTCAGGGAGCCGGGTCTGAAGGTGTACACCGAGCGGCTGCGCTCAGGGCAGGAGGCCGGGCAGATCGACCCCGAGCTGGATCTGGACCTCGCCGTCGAACTGCTGCTCGGCCCATTCCAGCAGCGCTGGCTCAGCCGTTCGGGCCCGCTGACCCACGAGTTCACCGACCGGCTGGTCGAGCTGGTCCTGCGGGCCCTCGCGCCACGCGACGGCACACGCTGATCGTCGCGCGACGGCGCACCCTGAGACGCCGCGCGACGGCGCACGCCGGAACAGCGTCGTCGCCCGCCCGTACATCCACCCTCCGTGTCTACGGCTCGGCCCCGGTGAGGGCCAGGCTGCCCGGCCGGTCGGTGACGATGCCGTCGCAGCCCAGCTTCAGCATCCGGTCGCGGGTCTTCTCGGTATTGACGGTGTGCGACCACACATAGGTGATGCCGGACTCCACGGCCTTGCGGACGTGCCGCGCCGGGGCGCGGTGGTCGACGCTGAGCATCGTCACAAAGTCCTGCCACTCCTTCGGCTGGTCGTGGGCCAGCTGGCGTGCCGAGCGCCATACGGCCGTCAGCAGGCCCATCTTGTGGGCCTTTTCCGCCACCTGAGGGTCGTTGGACTCCACCAGGACCGAGCGGGTCAGATGCCGGTCGCGGATGAGCCGGGCGAGCCGGGACAGCCCCTCGGAGTCCTTCAGCTCCAGCATCAGCAGCGTGTCGCCGCCGAAGCGGTCGAGGATCTCCCGCGCTGCCGGGGGGCGCTCGCGCCGCCAGTGGCCCGGCAGGCTGCGCTTGGGGACGATCCGCACCTTCTGCCAGTCCTTCCAGTCCAGCGCGCTGACCTTGCCGTGCTTGTCGGTGGTGCGGTCGAGGGTGGCGTCGTGCATCGCCACCAGGGTGCCGTCGCGCAGTTGGCGGATGTCGGCGTCCAGAACCCGGGCGTACCCGCGCTGCTGAGTCGCGATCATCCCTTGCATGCTGTTCTCGGGGACCTCCAGAGCACCGCCCCGGTGTGCGGTGAAGGTGGTGCCGGTGAGCCGGGCGCCTCGGGGTACGACCTCGCTCGGGGCCTCCGGTGCGGCGACCGACGGGCCGGTGCGCCCGGCCGGTGCGGCCGGTGTGGCCGGAGCTGTGGCGAGGGTCAGGGCGATCAACGGGACCATTGGGACAAAAACCGCCTTTGTGACCATGGTCCCAAGCTAGGGGTGACCGGGACGATACGCCGGGTGGGGCGTCCGGCCGGGTGGCCCTCAGGGGTGACGCGCCCGACCCCGCGTACCGGAGCGGCCGCGAGGGAGCGCAGGATAGAGGAGAGACATCCGTGATCCGTGGATTCCACCTCAGCGTGCCGTACGGCTGCGTACCCTCGGAGTTCATGGTTCTCGGTCGCGGAGTGAGGCGGTAGATGGAACGCGAGAGCAGGATCGCCCAATGGCTGCGCCGCCGGGCCGAGCGCGCCGCCGAGCGCGCCGAGCGAACGGCGGCCGCGCGGCCCGATGCCCGGGACGGGACGACGGGGACCGGGACGGCCCCCGGCCGCAGGTCACGCGAGGGCTCGGCCCGCTCGGGTGTACGGCGCTGGGGTGGGCGGGGCGGCCAGCCGGCCGCCGAGGCCGCGGAAGCGGCCAGGGACCGCGAGACCCTCCTGCTCACGGCCGCCGAGGCCGGGTTCCCGCTGGCCCCCGCCGCGCACCCGTCCGGGTACGGCTGTTCCTGCGTACGGATCGGCTGTCCCACCCCCGGCAGGCACCCCGTCTCCTTCGCCTGGCAGACCCAGGCCACCACCGACCGCGCCCAGATCGAGCGCTGGCTGCGTGCCGAGCCGGACGCGAACTTCATCACCGCCACAGGGCGTGCCCACGACGTGCTGGACGTCCCCGCCGAGGCCGGGTACGCGGCGCTGGCCCGGCTGGAGGAGCGGGAGGGCGCGGCCGACCCCGGTGCCGAGCCGGTGCTGGGGCCCGTCGCGCTGCTGGGCGAGGACCGGATGCTCTTCTTCACCAAGACCCGGGGCACTCCCGAGGACGAGGACGAGTGGTGGCCCTGCGAGTTGGACAGCCACCCCGAGACGATGGAGGAGCACCCCGGGCTGCGGTGGCACTGCCGGGGCAGCTATGTGCTGCTGCCGCCGTCGCGGCTGCCCGACGACGGACAGGGCGTCCGCTGGCTGCGGCCCCCCGAGCCGGGGACGGCGCTCCCCGAACCTCTCGTCCTGTTGGAGACGCTCACCGACGCGTGCGCGGAGTACGCCTTGACGGCGGACGGCCGCGAGGAGGCCGCGCCCTGGCCGGTGCGGTGACGCTGCGCTTGCTTGGGCGGTGACGCTGGGGAGGGGCTGCCTCCCTTCGGGGCGCCGGCTAGCTGCCCTGGGCCGCTGTCAGGCCCTCGATGCGGCTCAGGAAGGTGACCTTGCCCTTCTTGCCCTTGGCCGGGACGGTCACGGCCTGTTCCGAGACCCGCTTGAAGGTCACCGAGTGCTTCGGCGTGCCCGACATCAGCGCCTTGACCAGCGGGTCCTTGATCTGCGGCTGGTAGCCCTTGGGCAGCGTCTGCTTGTGGTGGTGGTGCGAGGTGAAGAACACCAGCGCACCGCCGTCCTTGGTGCGCAGCCCGAACGGCGCGAACTGCGGCGGCTGTGCGGCCTGGTCCGCGAACTCGTTGCGCACGCTGGTGCGCTTCATCGCCTTCTCGCGCTGCTCGCGCACCTTGCTCGTATGCGGGCCGGGGGCGAAGTCCTCTCCGGCGCCCTCCTGCAGATAGCGGGCGTAGCGCTTGCTCAGCTGGTCCGGCGACACGGTCAGCCCGGAGCCGCCGCCCACCGGCACGGCCTTGACATGGCCGTGCTCGTCGCGCGCGAACCGGGGGATCTCGCCGGGGTCGACGACCGAGAGGTAGGAGGCCTTCCACGGCCCGTCGGCCCGGTCCCGCTGGAAGACGAACAGCCAGCGGCCCTGCCCCTTGCGGTTGCTCTTGGAGTCGGTGACGAAGAACTTGGGCCAGCCGGCCTGTTCGGGGATCAGATAGCGGGTGTCGGTCAGCTCCAGCGGCCGGTAGTCGGGGTTGCCCTTGGGGCGGACCTCTTTGCGGGACTTGAGGCCCGCCTGGTCGATGGCGCCGAGGGCGCCCGACTCGATGGTGGCGTTGAGCTCGGCGTCGTAGGCGGTGTTGGCCTGGTTGTTCTTCTTCACGAAGGTCCCCAGAACCTTGGCGGCCTCCGCCTTGCTCAACGCGGGGACGACGGCGCTCTCGCCGTGCACGGTGACACAGCCCGTGAGCGAGGCGAGCAGCGCCCCGGCCGTCACGGCCGCTGCGAACGGTATGCGCGGGGGCTTGCCAGCCCTCAACCCCTTCACCTGTTCCACCCTCCCGGTGCTGTCGGCGAAGGCACCCTACCGCGCGCGGTCTGGCGCGCCGCGTGGTGCCTGGCACAGTATGCGCGGCGGGGATCAGAGGGGACGATCAAGGGGGGCACATGGCTCAGGCTGCCGAACGGCACCCGGAACCCGCGGCATTCGGCACGGCGCTGCGCCGCCTGCGGGAGGCCCAGAAGACGGCCAAGGGCGTCTCGCTCTACTCGCGGTACGTCAACCGGCCGCTGGGCCGCGTCCTGGCGGCGGCCGCCCACCGCGCCGGGCTCACCCCGAACCAGGTGACGCTGCTGAGCGCGGTGTGCAGCTTCGCGGGGGTCGCGGCGGTCGCGCTGGTACGGCCGTCCTGGACGCTGGGGTGGTGCGTCTGGGCCGCGCTCGTCGTCGGGTTCGCGCTGGACTCCGCCGACGGACAACTGGCGCGGCTGCGGGGCGGTGGCAGCCCGGCGGGGGAGTGGCTGGACCACGTCGTGGACTGCGCAAAGATCACCGGGCTGCACGCGGCCGTGCTGATCTCCTTCCACCGCTTCGCCGACCTGCCAGGCGAGGGCTGGCTGCTGCTGCCGCTGGGCTTCCAGCTCGTGGCCGTGCTGATCTTCTTCGGCGGGCTGCTGACGGACAAGCTGCGCCCCGCGCGGCCCGGCGGGGGAGCGCACGACCGGCCCCCCTCGCGGCTGCGCGCGGTGGCGCTGCTGCCCGTCGACTACGGCGTCTTCTGCGCCGTCTTCCTGCTGCTCGGCGCCCCCGGGCTGTTCCGCGCCTGCTACGCGGCACTGTTCGCCTGCTACGCGCTGTTCCTCGCCGCGTTCGCGGTCAAATGGTTCCGGGAACTGTCGGCCGCGCCTCAGTGCTGACCGGTCTCCTGGGCGAGGGCGGGTCCGGCGGCGGGCCCGGCGAGAGCGTCGAGCGCGCGCCGCAGCTGAGTGCTGGACGTATGGACGGTGTACGGGAAGTAGACGACCTCTACGCCGACCGTACGGAAATCGGCCTCCAGCTTGTCGCCCTTGGGCGTACCGCGCCAGTCGTCGCCCTTGAACAGCACGTCGAACCTGACCTGCTGCCAGGTCTCCAGCTTGTCCGGCACCGTCTCCACGAACGCCGCGTCCACGAAGCGGATGCTGCGGACGATCTGCAGCCGCTCGACGAGCGGAATCACCGGTGGACGCCCCTTGGCGCGCTCGGCCATCTCGTCCGAGACCACCCCCGCCACCAGGTAGTCGCACCGGGAGCGGGCGTGCCGCAGCAGGTTCAGATGGCCGACGTGGAACAGGTCGTAGGCACCGGGCGCGTAGCCGACGGTGTGGGTCATGCGAAGTCCCCCCTGGACGCGTGCCGTTGGATGTACCGCGGCCCTCCCCGGCCGTCGTACATCGCTGCATGCAACCACAACCCGCAAGAAACAGGGACAGGTTGGCGAAAGCGCGCACGACAGGCGTTACGCTGCCCGAGGGGAAGAACTGTGGGGGGATTCATGGTGAACGGCGATGCCGTGCCCGCGAACGGCACCGCGCCCGGACAGCGGCGCGAACGGGGCCCCGGACGCCGGGTGCTACTCGTATCGACCAACTACGCGCCGGAGCAGGCGGGGATAGGACCCTACGCCGCGCAGCTCGCCGAGCACTGGGCCGCACAACCGGACTGGGACGTCCACGTCCTCGCGGGTATGCCGCACTACCCCGCCTGGCGTACGGACCCCGACTACCGGGGCGTCTGGCGGGCGACCGAGCTGCGCGAAGGGGTGCGGGTGCACCGCCGCAGACACACCGTCCCGCCCCGGCAGACCGCCGGGCGCCGGGCGCTGTACGAGGCGTCCATCCTCGCCCACGGCCTGCTCGCGCCGCCCCGTCTCGGCGGGCGGCCGCACGCCGTCGTCGCCCAGCTGCCCAGCCTCGCGGGCGCGCTCCTGGGCGCCCGCATGGCGCGCGGTGCCGGGGTGCCGTTCATACCCGTCGTACAGGATCTGATGGGCGCGGCGGCGGCCCAGAGCGGCATCCGGGGCGGTGACCGGGCCGCAGCGCCGGCCCGCTGTGTGGAGCGCCGGGTGCTGGCCGCCGCCACCCTCGTCGGCGTCATCCACGAGAGCTTCACCGACCGCGTCGCGGCGCTCGGCGTACCCCGCTCGCGCATCCGCACCGTCCCCAACTGGACGCATATCGCGGACCCTTCCCGGCCGCGTGCCGAGACCCGCGCCCGGCTCGGCTGGCGCGAGGACGAGACGGTCGTCCTGCACTCCGGCAACATGGGCCTCAAACAGGGCCTGGAGGTGCTGATCGAAACCGCCCGGCTGCTCGACGGCCGACGCGGAAGCACCGCCGATGGAGCCGGGGAAGCCGGGGAAGCCGGTGAACAGGGCACTCGGGCGCCGGGCGGCGCGGCGCCGAAGCGGTTACGCGTCGTCCTGATGGGCGACGGCAACCAGCGCCCGCACCTGGCCCGGCTGGCCGCACCGCTGCCCGGGGTCGAACTGCTGCCGCCCGCCGCCGACGCCGACTTCCCCGATGTACTGGCCGCTGCCGATGTGCTCGCCGTCACCCAGCGCGCCTCCGTACTGGACATGAGCGTCCCCTCCAAACTCACCTCCTACTTCGCCGCCGGGCGCCCGGTCGTCGCCTCCGTCGCCGCGGGCGGCGGCACCGCGGGCGAGGTGCGCCGCTCCGGCGCCGGAGTCCTGGTGCCGCCCGAGGACCCCGCGGCGCTCGCCGCCGCGCTCCGCGACCTCGCCGCCGACCCCGCCCGCGCCGCCGCGCTCGGCGCCGCGGGCCGCGCCTACGCCACCGGCCACCTCGGCCGTACAGCGGCACTGGAGAGGCTGACGGCCCTGCTGGAGGAGGCCCTCACCCTGGCCCCCGCACCCGGACGGCGCCCGGCCGGACTCCGCGCGGCACGCGCACGCGGCAGGCGCGGACCGCTGCCCGGCGCGGCCGAGGGCGCCACCCGGCACCAGGGCGGCACCGCATGAGCGGCACCGCCACCCCGGCCGGTGAAGCGCGCGGAGCCGCCGCCTCCGCCCCCGTCTACGACGAACCTGACCTGCTGCGCGACCAGTTCCGCCAGCTGTTGCGCTACCGCTGGCTGATCGCGCTCGGCATCGTCCTCGGTGTGCTCGGCGGCGGCTGGATCGGTCTGCGCGGCGCCGACTCCTACACCGCAACCACCGAGGTCACCGTCCGGCCGCTGCCCATCGACAGCAGCGGCGAGAAGACGGCACCCGGCGAGACCAGCATGGGATCCGAGCGGCGCACCGCGCTCAGCAGCGTCGTCGCCGCACGCGCCGCACGCACCCTGCACTCAAAAGCGCGCCCCCAGCGGCTCGCTGCCGACCTCCAGGTCACCAACCCGCCCGACACCCGGATGCTGCGCTTCGCCTACACGGCACACAGTCCAAAGGCGGCGGCCCGCGGCGCCAACGCCTTCGCCACGGCCTACCTCGCCAACCGCGAGAAGGACGCCGCCACCCGCGTCAGGAGCATGGTCTCCTCCTACGAGAAACAGCGCGCCCCGCTGGTCAAGGAGCGCGACCGGCTCGCCAAGGAGATCGCCTCCTCCGGCAAGGAAGGCGCTCTCGACGGCACGCTGTCCGCGCACTCCTCCGTCGTCAACCGCATCGCCGAGATCAACGGCAGCATCAGCGACCTGCGCGCCGAGGACACCACCCCGGGCCGGGTCGTCACCAAGGCCACCCCGCCCGGCGAGCCCTCCGGGCCCGCGCTGCCGATGATGCTCGGCCTCGGCGCGGCCGTCGGTATCGGCCTCGGCCTGCTCGCGGCCTGGGTGCGGCTCGTCTTCGACCCCGCCGTACGCACCCCTGGCGACGTCGTACGGGCCCTGCACGCGCCCGTGCTGGGCACGCTGCCGCGCGGCCGTGCCCGCGCGCGCCCGCGTTCCCTGCTCGCCGCGGGCCGGCTCGCCGAGGAGTACCGCTCCGTCGCCTTCCGGCTCGCCTACGACGAGACGTTCGCACGGCGCCGCCGGGTTCTCGTCGTCCCGCCGCGCGGCAGCATCGCCACGGCGCTGGCCGCCTCCGTCAATCTGGCCGCGTCCTTCGCCGAGATGGGCAAGGACGTGCTGCTGCTTGAGGCCGACCTGCGCACGCCCTCCCTCACCGAACGCCTCAGGCAGGCCGACGGAGTCCAGCCCGCGGGATGGGCCCGCGCGCCCGGTCACGGCACCATCGGCTGGCCCACCGGACACCGGGTGCCCATCGACGCGGGCGAGTCCGGCGTCTTCGACCTGGTGCCGGGACACCGCGTCAGCAAGGTGCCGCGCGCGCTCACCTCCTCCGCCGTCACCCAGCTGATCGGGCACGCCGACGAGCGGGACTCGGTACTGATCGTGCTCGCGCCGGCCGTGCTGTCGTACGCCGACGCCATAGCGCTCATCGACCGGGTCGACTGCGCGCTGCTCGTCTGCGACCCGCGCGAGGTGCGCAGGGACGACCTGGCGAGGGTGCGGGAGTTGGTCGTCGGCGCGGGGGGTCGTGTGCTGGGTGCGCTTCTCCACGCGGAGGGCGCCGGGGCCGAACCCCGGCGCCGGGGAGCCTCTTCGGGACCTCCGGCCCCACCCGATCGCGGGTCCCCCACGCGGGAGGGCACCGCCCTGCGCGTCACCGTCCGGTGAGGGGCCGCCTCGTTCGGCGTACCCGGCGTGGGGGGCTGCGCTTGCCGGCCCTGCTCCCCCAAGCTCTTCGAGCAGGGGGTACCCCCAGGCGCAGACCTCCCAAGCGCAGCGGAGGTGCGCCCCGTCAGGGGCGCGGGCCGGGTCGATGTGCGGCTCCGCCGCGTGGGCGCGACAAGCCACAGCGAACCCGCAGCCTGCGAACTGCGGAAAGGGGCACCCCCTTATCAGCCCTCATATGTTCCGTAGCCGATCAAGGGGTGGCGGCGGGGACGAACATCGCCGTCGTGATCGTCGCGGCGCGACGATCGGACGTGCACGCGTTCGCCACCTTCTCCCTCGTCTACACGGTCTTCACCGTCCTCCTCGGCCTCACGACCGCCTACGTGGGCCAGGCCCTCGTCCTGGAGAAGGGCGAACCCGCAACCGTGGCCCGGGCCTGCCGCTCGGCGGTGGCGTTCACCGCGCTGGCGGCGACCACGCTGGGCGTCCCGGCCGCGCTCGTACTGGGCGCGGCCGACGGCGGGACGGCCACCGCACTGGCCGCCCTCGCACTGGTGCTGCCGCTCGCGTTGACGCAGGAGACCACCCGCTACGCCTTCTCCACGCTCCACCGCCCCCAGTACGCCCTGGCCGCTGACCTGGTGCGACTGGCGGCCGTGCTGCCCGCGCTCGCCCTCCAGCCGCACGGCGCGGGCGCGGCCCGGCTGCTGCTGGCATGGGGCCTGTCCACGCTGCCGGCGCTCGCGCTGGCGCTCTGGCTGCTGCTGCGGCACACCCGTGGCGCGGGCCAGGACCCGCGCCACTGTCTGCGCCGGGACCACCTGGGCCGCAGGTTCGCCGTGGAGTTCGGCGTCGGCAACGCGGGCAGCCAACTGGCCATCATCGGCCTCGGTCTGATCGCCAACCCGCTCGCGGTGGGCGCGCTGCGCGGCGCCACCACGCTCTTCGGGCCGATGAACGTGCTGTTCAACGCGGCCACCGGGTTCGGGCCCCCGCTGCTCAACCGGGTGGGCGGCGCGCGCCGGGCCGCCCGTGCGGCCGGGACCGCCGGGGGAGTGCTGGCCGTGGTGGCCGCCGCCTGGGCCACCGTGCTGGTGCTGTTGCCCGACAGCGCCGGGCGCGCGCTGCTCGGCGACACCTGGTCCTCGGCGGCGCGGCTGCTGCCCGCCACCGGCAGCCAGTACGCGGCGATGGCGCTGGGCACCTGCGGGCTGCTGGCCCTGCGGGTGCTGAGGCCGCGGACGACGCTTCCGATCCAGCTCGTCTTCTCCCTCGCCTCTGTGGGGTGTCTGTTGGGCGGTTACGCGCTGGGTGGTGTGCTCGGCGCGGCGTGGGGGCTGTGCCTGGGCTCGGCGGCGAAGGGCGCTGCCAGTTGGTTGCGTACGGCCCGGCTCCTGGGCGCCCCGTCAGGGGCGCGGGGAACTGCGCGAGCAACCACACTTCCTGCGCAGCCTGCGGACGACGGACAGGGGCACTCTCCTTCTCAGCGCTCCCCGCGGGGCAAGCCCTGAGGCGAGGGGGCTGTTTGGCGGAACGTCGTCACAAAGCTGACGCACAGCACCGCGATGGCCACCCGCCCCATGCCCTGCAGCAGAGAACCCCGCAGCAGGATGAAGCTGTAGCCCGCCACCAGCGGCACCGCCACAGCGGCCACGCTGCCGGGCCCCCACCGGCCGGGACCGGCGCGGGACTCCTCCGCCGTGCGCCGCGCGTACCGGCGGTCCGCGCGTGCGGCGCCGTAGCCGACGGCGGCGAAGCCCAGTGCCATGCCCAGTGGGCCGAAGTCCAGCCACAGCTCGGCCCACAGGGGTGAGGAGAGGTTCGGGTAGGGCATGCCCATCCACTCGCCCACCCGGGTGCCGGGGTCGTGGGGTTTGCCGGTCCAGACCGTGCGGGGTACGAAGAACAGCGCGGTGCCGGTCAGTTGGCGCCCGTAGCTGTGTCCCTCACCGGAGTCGACGAAGGTGACGGTGTTGGCGAGCATGCCGGTCTGGTCGTAGTCCTTCATCGTCAGCGGTTCCAGCAGGGAGCCCGTGGACTGCCGGGGCCGGTCTGCGCCCTCCTCGTAGCGGAACCGGTCGGCGAACGGGAAGACCACCAGGGCCACCGCGACGCCCGTCGCCAGCGCGGCCCGGTACATCACAGGGCTGCGCGGGAACGCGGTGAACAGCAGCGAGAACAGCACCGTCAGAAACCAGTAGCGGGGGTTGGACACGGGGTTGTTGACGACGACGTTGAGCCCCAGCATCGCCAGCCACAGCACCGGGACCAGCGGACGGCGCCGCGCCGCGCGGGAGACCACCAGCCAGCGGGTGAGGAACAGCAGCGCCAGCAGCGCCGGTACGGTGCCGAAGCCGCGCAGGAACGCAGACCCGGCCTGCGAACCGGCCTCCGCTCCCGCCGCGCCCGCGATCGACTCGCTGATCTCCTGCCGGTTGCTGAAGAAGACGGCTGGACCGCCGAGTTGGACCACCAGCACTCCGCTGCCCACCGCCGCCAGGACGCACAGCACGTACAGCCGCCGCGGGTGCACGGTCGCGGGCCGCCGGTTGCGCTCGTGCATCCGGCTGCGCAGCGGCGGCCGGTGCCGGGCCAGCAGCGCGCCCACGTCGAAAGCGACGACGCCCGCCAGGACCAGCGCCGAGGCCAGCACGGTGTCCGAGCGGGGGCCGACCACCGGGGTGGGTGTGCTGTCCAGCACGGTCTGCGCCAGCGGCGCGATGCCCATGGCGATGTAGCAGAACAGCCAGAAGGCGCCCTGGATGAGGCGGCGCCGCGCGGTCAGCACCATGGCCGCGAGGCGGGTTCCGGAGTAGGCGCAGGTCGCCAGTTGGAGCCAGTAGGCGGCGTCGTGGGGGCCCGGTCCCGGCTGGGTGGCCACCGTCACCGGGAGTACGGCGACCAGGGCAGCCACCAGCGGGATGGCCAGCGCGCGGGAGAGTACGGCGCGCGGCGCGGTGGCGTGCGGGTGGTGCGGTGCCGGGGCGCGGGTGTCCGGATGGATGCTGGTGTTCATCGCCCCTCGAAAAACAGTGAAAAGTAGGGACTGGAGACGATAAAAGGGTTAATGTCGGCCGAAGCATCCACCGAGGGAGCCCCATTGAAGGCGCTGCACATCGTCACGCTGCACACGCCCACCCACGATTTCGGTGGGCCGACCAGGGTCGCCCTCAATCTGTGCCGGGGCCTGCGGGCGCAGGGCGACCAGGCGGTGCTGGTGGCGTTGGGCGACGGTTTTCCGGAGAAGCGACTGCCCCGCAGCGTCGACGGCGTTCCGGCCCGGCTCTTCCAGGCCCGCCACGTGCTGCCGCGCTTCGAGGTCAGCGGCATCACCTCACCGGCGCTCCTCGCGGCGGCGCCCCGCATGCTGCGCTCGGCAGACGTCGTCCATGTCCATCTCATGCGGGACCTGGTCACCCTCCCCGTCGCGATGCTGGCAGCGCGGATGGGCCGCCCCCTCGTGCTCCAGACGCACGGCATGATCGACCCGACGCACAACCGGGTGGCACAGGCCGTGGACGTGCTGGGCCTGCGCCGGGTGCTGAAGAAGGCCGACGCCGTGCTCCACCTCACCCCGCGCGAGCGGGAGCTGACCGAGGCGGTGGTGGCCCCCGAACCGATGGGCCCGGCGTACCGGCTGGTGAACGGGGTGGCGCCGCAGCCCATGCGCGCCCCGGGCGACGGCAGGCCCCCGACGGTGCTGTACTGCGCCCGCGTGCAGGAGGGCAAGCGCCCGCAGGACTTCGTCGGGGCGATACCCACGGTGCTGGAGAAGTACCCCGACGCGCGGTTCGTGCTCGCCGGTCCCGACACCGGCGCGCTGGCCGGCGACATGCTGGCGCTGGCCAGGTCGCTTGGGGTCGGACACGCGCTGGAGTACATCGGGGCGCTGGACCATGCCGGGGTGCTGGAGCGGCTGCGCTCCTGCGACGTATATGTACTGCCGTCCATCAAGGACGCCTTCTCCGTCTCCGTGCTGGAGGCACTGTCGGTGGGACTGCCCGTCGTCGTCACCCGCACCAGCGGGCTGGCTCCCGATGTGGCAGCGGCCGGTGCCGGTCGGCTGGTGGACAGCGCGCCGGACGACCCGGAGAACGCGGTCCGGATCGGCCGCGCTGTGCTCGAACTGCTGGACCCGGCGGCCAACGCCGCCGCCTCGCGGGCCGCCTGGCGGCTGGCGCGGGACAGCTTCACGCTCGACGCTGTGGTCGGCAGCCTGCGGGAGACCTATGCGACGGTGCTGCGGGAGCGCTTCACCGCCGGGCCGGTCCGCCCGACGCCGACTCGCGTGCCTTGAGCCCGATCTGCCAGCGGTAGAAGCTCATCGCCAGCGCGTAGTCGAGCCCGGCGCGGCCGTCGAGGAAGCCCCTCTTCCAGCCGTAGGCGTAGGCGAAGGAGACCAGCGGCTTGAGCGGGGCGCGGTGGAAGAGACGGCCCTGCCGGGTCTTGGCCTGCCGGATCTGCTCCCGTACGGCCGGGTGCCGCTCCAGCCACGCCTCCCAGTCCGAGTAGCGGTTGTGCCGCTCGAACCAGGTGCGCACCGGATCCAGGTCCTGGTGCTCGATGGGGGAGCGCAGCCGGACCACCGGGTCGGCCAGCGGCTGGTAGTGGCCCTCCTGCTCGCCCATGCCGGGCGCCGACAGGTCGGCGGGTTCGGGGAAGCGGCAGCGGGTGCGGTCCAGCAGCACCCGCTTGACGATGGTGTACCCGTGCCGCAGCCTGCGCCCCGCGAACCAGTAGCCGAGCGGGACGTCGAAAGCGGCGGGGCGCACGGTGTGCCCCGGCGGCGGGTCGAAGATGTGCCGCATCTCGGCCAGCAGTTCGGGGCTGGGCCGCTCGTCGCCGTCGAGGAAGAAGACCCAGTCGAGCTCGGGGTGGACGTTCTCCAGGCACCACTGCTTCTTCTTCGGATACCGCCCGTCCCAGGTGTAGGGCAGCACTTCGGCGCCCTCGGCCTTGGCGAGCGCGCGGGTGTCGTCCGTGCTGTCCGAGTCGACCACGACGACGTGTGCGAAGTGGTCGATCACGGACCGCACGGTCGTGGCGATGTTCTCGGCCTCGTTCTTCGTCGGTATCGCGACGACGACGGGCAGCTTCTCCACGGGGGTTCTCTCCTGGCTTCCGATGCTTCCGATGGGTGGTGTCACTTCTTGCCCGCCGCCTTCAGCAGCGGCTCGAACTTCGGGCACAGGTGCTCGATCGCGGGCTCGGCGTTGTCGATCTCGCCCGCCTTCAGTGCGCTGATCGCGTCCTTCCGGCTCGCCTTCGCCGTAGTCCGCAGCCGGGCACAGGCGGTGCGGCCCGCCTCCAGCACGGCGGCGGGCTCCAGCCCCTCGGGCACCCGGCCGACCAGGTACTTCTTCTCCTTCTTGGTGAACGAGCCGGTGGCGGGGGTGAGCGAGGCGCGCGGAACCACCGGTGTGGCCTCGCGCTTCGGCCCCTTCGGCTTCCGCTCCCTGCCGTCCTCGCGTGGAGGCGGCTCCTCACCCGGTGTCGCGGGGGAACTCGCGGTGGGCCGCCCGCTCTTGTCGCGCTCCTTCGACTTCGCGGGTTCGTCCCCACCCGCGCCGCAGCCGGCCGTCAGCGCCAGGGTGGCCGCCACCAGGGCGGCCACCGAGGCTCCCGCGGCCTTACGGACGCTCACGGCTTCCTGAAGGTCAGCGTGAGCTTGGGGCCGGTGCCCCCGGACTCGCGCGCCAGCAGCCACAGGCTGTCGCTGCCGGTGCTGGTGAGCGCCACATCGAAGCTGCCGCCCGCCGCGTCGCCGACCGCGCTCTTGCTCAGCGGGATGTCATAGGCGGTGTTGCGCTCCGGCGCGCCGTTCAACGTGCCCAGCGTCGTCGACCCCAGCGAGGGCCGGCTCGCGTAGGTCACCGAGGACTCCGACCACGATCCGGTGACGGGCCTCACGCTGATCGCATCCGACGTCGCCGCATAGCTGTCGTTGCTGGTGGTGACGGTGAGCCGGGCGCTGTCCAGCACCATGCCGCTGGGCGCCGAGGGCACGTTGAAGCGCACATAGCTCTCGTACGGCGAGGAGCCGCGCACGGCCAGTTGCTGATGGGTGCCGTAGGTGGAGCCGGTCGAAGCCCCGTTCACATACGCGTCGGCGGTCGCCTCCCGCTCCACCGTCGTCTCCGTCGGCGTACCCGGCGTGCGTACCGTCGCGCCCTCGGAGCGGGCGCTGGTGTTGGCGTCGTCCGCGTCACTCGCGGTGATCCGGTAGGTGTAGTCCGTGCCCGGCTTGACGGTGGTGTCGGTGAAGCCGACCGTGGGCCGGTCCCAGAAGGTGGAGTTGGCCCGCACGGTGCCCACCGGCTCGGAGCCGCCGTTGCGGTAGACGCGGTAGGTGAGCGTGCGGTCGTCCAGATCGGTGCTGGCCGGCCAGGTCACCCGTACACCCGAGGTGACGTTGGCCGCGTTCACCCCGCTGGGCACGGTCGGGTCCCGGGTGTCGGGCCCGTTGGCGAAGCGCACCAGCCCCTGCTGCGGCCGGTTGCCGTTGCTGGTGATCCGGGAGAACGCGCCGCCCACCCACATGTAGTCGGTGCCACCGCGGGAGGAGACCACCATCGCGCGCGGCCCCACCTGCTCCACGTTCAACGGCCCGTCGTCGGTGTCGGGGAACCAGGACAGCAGCGGAGTGGGGTCGTTCACCGACTCGGCCAGCAGATGCTGGCGCTCGTACAGCTCACCGAACTGACCCATGCTGGAGCAGTTGTGCGCGTGCGAGCTGCTGTAGAGCACATTCTTGTAGACGGTCACATCCTGGGTGGCCCCCAGACAGGTGTCCCGCCAGCGCTGGGAGAAGTCGCTCAGGTTCAGCGCGATGCGCCCGTCGAACACCCCGCCGCCGGTCCCCTCGTTGGCGGTGTAGATCCCGGTCTCGTCCACGTACAGGCCCTTGACCACGGAGTTACGGGGCACGAAGGTGCTCCCGTAAGCCCGCTTGATGGCTCCGGAGGACGCCTCGACCACGGCCAGCGCGCGTGACGACGTACCGCGTACGCGGGTGAAGTCCCCGCCGAGCACCACGCTCTTCCCGTCCGGGGTGACCTCCACGGCGCGCCCGGTCAGATCCGCGTCCGCCTTCCAGGAGCGCAGCTGGCCGCTGGTGCTCAGCGCCGCGAACTTGCCCCGGCTCTGGCCCTCCACCGAGGTGAAGTCACCGCCCAGATAGACGGTGTCGTCGGTGGCCGTCAGCGCGTGCACGGTCGAGGAGACCGACACACTGAAGTCCGGCTTCACCTTGCACGTCGCGATGTCGATGGCGGCGACGCGGCTGACGTGGGTGCCGTTGACGGCGGCGAAGTTGCCGCCCGCGTAGAGGGTCTTGCCGTCCGGGGAGACCGTCAGCGCCCGGACCGTCGCGGTGCCGCTGCCCACCGTGAAGTTGAGCCGGCAGTCGGTCGGCGCGCCCGTCGCGGCGTCGAACGCCGCGAAGTTGACCGCCTGCTGTTCGCCGGTGCCGGGGTCGGCACCGGGCGGGCGGATCGCGGAGAACGTGCCGCCCGCGAAGACGACTCCGTCGGACTGGGCCATCGCCCAGACGACGCCGTTCGTCTGCCATGTCGGTAAGTCGTCGGCCGTCATGGCAACCGGAGCGGTGAGGGCTTGCGCCCTGGGGACACCGCCTTGTGTGAGGGCCGGGGCTACGAGGGCGGTTGCGGTCAGCGCGGTTACCGCTGTCACGGCTGCCATGGCTTGTCGCGAGCTCTTTCTGCGTTTCATGTGCTGTCCTGTCCCCAGGGTTTGGTACTGACTCAGTTTGTTCCAGTGAGGGGTTGCCCCTGCTTGTTGCGTTGCGGGGTGCGGGTTCGTTTGTGGTTGGTCGCGCAGTTCCCCGCGCCCCTGACGGGGCGCAGCCCCCATGCGGGGTACGGATGGTCGGAGCTTCAGCCGTGATCAATGCGGACCGTCGCACCCGACAGTTCCGCTTCGAGGGCGGAGATGTCGGCCTCGACCATGATCCGCGCCAGTTCGTGCCACATCACGCGCGGCTTCCAGCCCAGCCGGGCCTCCGCCTTCGCCGCGTCACCGATCAGCGCGTCGACCTCGGCGGGCCGCTCGTACTTGGGGTCGAACCGCACATGCTCCCGCCAGTCGAGCCCGCCGGCCCGGAACGCCTCGTGCAGGAACTCGCGCACCGTCGTGGCGACCCCGGTCGCCACGACATAGTCGCTGGGCTCGTCGGCCTGCAGCATCAGCCACATCGCCTCGACGTACTCGGGCGCGTAGCCCCAGTCGCGTACGGCCTCCAGGTTGCCCAGGTAGAGGTGGCGCTGCAGCCCGGCGCGGATGCGGGCGACGGCCCGGGTGATCTTGCGGGTCACAAAGGTCTCGCCGCGCCGTGGGGACTCGTGGTTGAACAGGATGCCGTTCACCGCGAACAGGTCATAGGCCTCGCGGTAGTTGACCGTCGACCAGTAGCTGAACACCTTGGCGCAGCCGTAGGGGCTGCGCGGGTGGAACGGCGTCGCCTCGTGCTGCGGGGGCGGCGCCGCGCCGAACATCTCCGAGGACGAGGCCTGGTAGATGCGGGTGTCGATGCCGCTGGCGCGGATGGCCTCGAGTAACCGGATGGTGCCCATCCCGGTCACGTCCCCGGTGTAGAGGGGGGAGTCGAAGGAGACCCGCACATGGGACTGGGCGCCGAGGTTGTAGACCTCGTCGGGGCGCAGGTCGCGCAGCAGGTTGACCAGGGCGACGCCGTCGCTGAGGTCGGCGTGGTGGAGGACGAGGGAGCGGCCCTCGTCGTGCGGGTCCTGGTACAGGTGGTCTATCCGTCCGGTGTTGAAGGACGAGGAACGGCGTAGCAGGCCGTGCACCGTGTAGCCCTTCCCGAGCAGGAGTTCGGTCAGATACGACCCGTCCTGGCCCGTGATCCCGGTGATCAGTGCGCTCTTGCCCATGTGCCGCCGTCCTGGTGGTGATCGAGGGTGGTCATCGTTACGTTCTCTTTGTCGGCTACCTCCCCGAATGGGGGGTGCTGCTGGCAGAATCCCGCAGCATGACGCCGAAGCCGCACCCGCACACAGCCGGGCCCGAGTCCGCCCCCGCCGCCGCGGACCGCACCCTTCTGCCGCCCGGAGCACGGGTCTTCGTCGCGGGCCACCGCGGACTGGTGGGCTCGGCCGTGGCGCGCCGGCTGACCGCGGAGGGGTACCAGGTGCTGACCCGGGACCGCGCGGCGCTCGACCTGCGCGACGCGGAGCGCACCGCCGGCTGGCTGCGCGAGGCGCGGCCGGACGCGGTGGTGCTGGCCGCTGCCAAGGTCGGCGGCATCATGGCGAACAAGACGCAGCCTGTGCCGTTCCTGGAGGACAACCTCCGCATCCAGCTCAGCGTCATAGCGGGTGCGTACGCGGCGGGCGTGCCCCGGCTGCTGTTCCTGGGCTCGTCGTGCATCTACCCCAAGCACGCGCCGCAGCCGATCACCGAAGAGGCGCTGCTCACCGGCGCCCTGGAGCCGACGAACGAGCCGTACGCGCTGGCGAAGATCGCGGGCATCACCCAGATCCGCGCGTACCGCGAGCAGTACGGTGCCTCCTACATCTCCGCCATGCCCACCAACCTCTACGGCCCCGGCGACAACTTCGACCTGGAGACCTCGCACGTCCTGCCCGCGCTCGTCCGCCGCTTCCATGAGGCCGAGCGGGACGGTGCGGAGCGGGTCGTGCTGTGGGGGAGCGGCACCCCGCGCCGCGAGTTCCTGCACGTCGACGATCTGGCACGGGCGTGCGTGCTGTTGCTGCGCGCGTACGACGACTCCGCGCCGGTCAATGTGGGTTGTGGTGAGGATCTGACGATCCGCGCGCTCGCCGAAATAGTGCGGGACGTGGTCGGCTTCGACGGTGGCATCGAATGGGACACCAGCCGCCCGGACGGCACCCCGCGCAAGCTGCTGGACGTCTCCCGGCTGTCGAAGCTGGGCTTCCGTCCCGAGATTTCCTTGCGGGAGGGGATACGTACGACTTACGAATGGTGGCTGACGTCGTCGTAAGGGGTGCCCCGAAGGGGCGCGGGGAACTGCGCGCTCAACCCCCGCACACCCGCGGCCCGCCACGTGCCCAGAGGGGCAGCCCCTCCCCGGCAACAAGCGGCACCCCGCACCCGCCGCACCCATCAGTACGCCCCCCGCCCGTCGACGACAGCTCTCACCGTGCGGGCCAGCAGGTCCAGATCCATGGTCAGGGACCAGTTGTCCGCGTAGCGCAGGTCGAGGGCCAGGCTCTCGTCCCAGGACAGGTCGGAGCGCCCGCTGACCTGCCACGGCCCGGTCAGCCCCGGCTTGACCAGCAGCCGCCGCAGCGCCGCTGAACCGTACGCCGCGACCTCTTCGGGCAGCGGGGGCCGGGGTCCCACCAGCGACATCTCGCCGCGCACCACGTTGACCAACTGCGGCAGCTCGTCGAGTGAGGAGCGGCGCAGTACGCGTCCCACCCGGGTGATCCGCGGGTCGGCCCGCATCTTGAACAGCGGGCCGTCCACCTCGTTCGCGGCGGCGAGCTGGGGCCGCAGCCGGTCGGCGTCCACGGCCATCGAGCGGAACTTCCACATGGTGAAGGGCGTGCCGCGGTGGCCTATGCGGGTCTGCCGGTAGAGCGCGGGGCCGGCCGAGTCGAGCCGTATCACCAGCGCGATGACCCCGAACAGCGGTGCGAGCAGGAGCAGTCCCAGCGCTGCGCCCGCCCGGTCGAGCAGCGATTTGAGGACGAGCTGCGGGCCGCGCCGTACCGGCGGGTCCACATGGAGCAGATGCAGCCCGGCGGCGGTGGACGGGCGCACCCGGCGCAGTGCGACCTCGGCCAGCCCGGAGGCGATCACCAGTGGCAGCCCCGCGTCGTGCACCGCCCAGGTCAGCGTGCGCAGCCGCTCCCCGCACAGCAGCGAGCCGGGGGCCACCAGCACGGTGTCGGCGCCGTGCTGCCGCGCTGCCGCCACCACGGCGGTGCCGTCCGCGCCGCCGCTCTCCGGTCCCAGCGGCGCCGCGTCGAGCCGCCCGGCCCCCGGGACTCCGCTGCTGTTGGCCGTCGGGCCGACCGCGACGGCGCCGATGACGACGTACGGATGGTCGGTACGGCTGGCCAGTTGCTCCACGACCCCGTCGACGGCGGCGCCCTCGCCGACCACCAGCGCCCGCCGTACGACGTGTGCCTCGCGGCGCTGGCCCGTCAGATGGCGGTAGGTCAGCGACCGGCAGGCCGTGGTGAGCAGAGGAGCCGGAGCGAGCGCCAGCAGCGCGAGGGCGGGCGGGGAGTTCTCGCCCGTCAGTACGCGGACGACGGCCAGCATGCCGAGAAGCGTCAGCCAGTCCCGCAGGGTGTTGAGCACCCCGCGCGTCTCACCGAGCCAGCGCTTCCCGTACCTCTGGTGTACGACCATGATCCCTGACCACGCCAGGGTGGCCGTCACGGTGGCAGCGGCGGCGTGCGGCTGCCCGGCCCGGTGGTAGAAGAACGCCACCGGAAGCGCGACGCCGAGGATGTCCACGGCCAGCGCCACGGGCCGGTACCAGCCGGACTTGTCCTTGCCGACGGGCCGATGCCAGCCGGACTTGTCCCTGTCGGCGGGGCGCGTGCCGGACTGTGCCGACCCCTCACCCCTCCTGCCTCTCCCCGGTGCCGGCTCGGCTGGCCTCCCCACCTCGGACACGAACGCAGAGTCGCGCCGCATGAACCCCCCCAGGTACGCGGAACCCCCACGGCGCACCGATCCCGCCCCCTTTGTGGGGATGCGCCGACTTCCCAGACCTTAAGTCATATGAGCACTCTGCGTGCCCAAGTGTTCACTTCCGCATGAGAAGTGCGGCGAGTGCGGTGGGGGTTGTCAGGCAGTGCGCGTAGATTCCGGGTGATTCGCCGCACAGAATCCCCACCGGAGAACGGTGCTCGACCGTGTGCTCGGCCACGGGCTTGACCTTGACGCAGGCGTCAGGGTTCGAGGATGCGGGCATGAACGAGAACACCACCTCGCCACAGCCCCGTACCGTCGTCGTCACCGGTGCCGGAACCGGGATCGGCCGTGCCACCGCGCGGGCCTTCGCCGCATGCGGGGCACATGTGCTCGCCGTCGGCCGGCGCGCGGCGCCGCTGGAGGAGACCGCGGCCCGGCCGGGTCCCGGCACCATCACCCCGTACCCGGCCGATGTCACCGATGAGGACGCACCCGGGCGCATCGTGGTTGCCGCGCTGGAGGCGACCGGACGGCTCGACGTCCTCGTCAACAACGCCGGTGTGGTCGGCGGCGAAACCCTGGGCGACTACACCCGGGCGGGCATCGAGGCCCAGCTCGCCACCAACCTGGCCGCTCCCGTCCTGCTGACCCAGGCCGCGCTCACCGCCCTGAAGGAGGCCCCGGCGGGCGGCGTGGTCGTCAACGTCTCCACGTCCGTCGGCCAGCGTGCCTGGCCGGGCAACTCCCTCTACGCCGCGAGCAAGACGGCCCTCGAACTCCTCACCCGGAGCTGGGCCGTGGAGCTGGCGCCGCACGGGGTGCGGGTGGCCGCCGTCGCGCCGGGCGCCGTGGACACCCCCATCGGGGAGCACCGCGGACTCACCCCCGAGCAGCTCCGGTCGGTCCGCGAGTGGCAGATCGCCCACACCCCGCTCGGCCGCGTCGGCAGGCCCGAGGAGGTGGCCTGGGCCATCGTCCAGCTGGCCGCGCCCGAGGCGTCGTTCGTCACCGGCGCCGTGCTGCCGGTGGACGGCGGCGCGGTGCTGGCGTGAGGGGCGGCGCCGGGCCGATGGCGCAGTCCGCGGGGACCGTCCGGACCGCTGTGGTATCACTCCCTCCGGGAGGTGGTGGCAGCATGCGGATCGGCGAGCTGGCACGGCGCACGGGGACGACGGCGCGGGCGCTGAGGCACTACGAGCAGGCCGGGCTGCTCACCTCCGAGCGGGCGCCCAACGGATACCGCGTCTACGACGCGGGCGCCGAGGTGCGGGTCCGCAACATCCGCTATCTCCTCGACGCCGGGCTGACCCTGGAGGACGTCGGCTTCTTCGCCCCCTGTCTGGACGGTGACATGACCACCGTCCAGCCCTCACCCGAGGGCCTGCGCATCGCGGAGGAGCGGCTCGCCGTCCTGGAGGCGCGGATCGCGGCCCAGACCGAGATCCGCGACCGGCTGCGGCACGCCCTGCGGGGGGCGAAGGTGCGGACGGTGGCCTGAGGGCGCCGCTCAGGCCGGGGGAACCGGAGCCAGCCCGTAGCCGCCGTCCGCTCGGACGTGGATGTGCCCGGCGGTGGGCGGCGGGAAGTGCGTGCCCAGCACCAGCGTCCCGGTGCCGGCGAGCGAGGCGAAAAGGCTGCGCCGGGTGGCCTCCGACTGTCCGGGGTCGATGTCGACGCAGCTGCCGATGCCGGGCTCCGGCAGCTGGACCGGGTGGTGGACGCAGTCGCCCGTGATCAGCGCCCGCGCGCCGCGGCTGGTCAGCTCGACCGCGAGGTGGCCGGGGGTGTGCCCGGGGGTGGGGAGCAGGCGCAGGCCGGGGGCGATCTGATGGCCCTCGGCCGGGAGGTGGACGAGGTCGAGCAGTCCGGCGTCCTCGACCGGGTGCACGGAGTCGCGGAACATCTGCGTCCGCGCCTCGTCCATGGCGTATCCGGCCCAGAACTCCCGCTCGGTCCGTGAGGTCAGATAGCGGGCGTTGGGGAAGGTGGGGACCCAGCCGTCGGCTGTCGCGCGGGTGTTCCAGCCGACGTGGTCGGTGTGCAGATGGGTCAGGATCACCAGGTCGACCGACTCCGGGGGGAATCCGGCCGCTGTCAGGCGCTCCAGGTAGTCGGTGCGCAGGTCGTGCCAGGCGGGGTTCGCGCGCGGCTTGCCGTTGCCGATGCCGGTGTCGACGACGACCCGCAGCCCGCCGGCCGAGAACGCGAAGCTGTGGCTGGCCAGCCGGAGGGTGCCGTCCTGGTCGGCGAAGTCGGGCCGCAGCCAGCCGTGCCGCGCGACGACATCGGCCGTGGCGCCGGGCAGCAGCCAACGCCCCGTCGGCGCCGGCAGGGACACCTCGTCCACGCGGTGGACCGTGAGGTCTCCCACGGTCCAGGAGGGGGCTACTTCCGGAGAGCTAAAGCTAACAGTTTGCATTAAGCCACCGTAGCTCTTACGGTGCAGCTAACGCAAAAGAATAGCTTTTGCCTTACCGGAGAGAGCCTCATGACAGTTGCCGGACTCACGCCGCCCGAAGCGGCCAGGTGGGCCGCCCGTACCGGCCTTCCGCTGCCCGCCGACCGCCACGCGGAGGTCGCGGCCACCGCCGACCACATCCACACCGTCGTCTCCGTCCTCCGCGAGCTGGACTTCGGCGACACGCCACCCGCGGCTGCCTACCGTGCGGACGACCCGGCAGGGGAGGAGGCGGACGATGCAGCCGTATGAGCTCTCGCTGACCGCGGCGGCGCAGGAGATACGGGCCCGGCGGATGTCACCCGTCGAACTGGTCGACTCGGTGCTCGACCGGATCGAGCAGACCGAACCCCACCTGCGGGCCTATGTCACGGTGACGGCCGAGCGCGCACGCCGCTCGGCGCGCCGGGCCGAGCGGGAACTGGCGGCCGGCCACGCCGCCGGGCCCCTGCACGGCATCCCCATGGGGCTGAAGGACATGATCGACGTGGCCGGTGTGGCGACCACCGGCAGCTCCCGGGTGCGCGAAGGCCATCGGGCCCGCACCGACAGCACGGTCGCCGCGCGTCTGACGGCGGCCGGTGCCGCGCTGCTGGGCAAGACCCACACGCACGAGTTCGCCTACGGCCTCACCACACCCCAGACCAGGAACGCCTGGGACCCCGGGCGCGTCGCCGGAGGGTCGAGCGGCGGATCGGCCGTCGCCGTGGCCGCCGGTGCCGCCACCTTCGCGCTGGGCACCGACACCGGCGGCTCGATCCGGGTGCCCGCCGCGCTGAACGGAGTCGTCGGCCTCAAGCCGACCTACGACCTCGTGCCCCGGCATGGCGTGACCTCGTTGTCCTGGTCCCTCGACCACGTCGGCCCGCTCGCCCGCACCGTGCGGGACATCGCGCCCGTCCTCGCCGTCCTGACCGGACATGCAGCCGGAGCAGCCGACGACGCCGATCTGACCGGACTGCGCGTCGGTGTACCGGCCAACTACTACTTCGACCACGTCGACCCCGACGTCGAGGCAGCGGTCCGGCAGGCGATCGCCCGGCTCGAAGCGCTCGGCGCGCACCTCGTCGACGTCGAGATCCCCATGACCCGCTACATCCAGGCCGTCCAGTGGGGACTGATGGTCCCCGAGGCCACGGCCTACCACGAACGGACACTCAGATCAGTGCCCGAGCGCTACGCGGCGGACGTGCGCATCCTCCTCGAAGCCGGTGAGCTGCTGCCCGCGGGAGACTATCTGCGCGCCCAGCGGGCCCGCACCCTGATGCGGCAGAGCTGGCTGGAGATGCTGGAGCAGGTCGACGTCATCGCGGCGCCGACCGTTCCCACCACGGCTGCCCGGGCCGGCCGGCCCACCCTCACCTGGCCCGACGGCACGGTCGAGAGCGTCTCCGACGCCTATGTACGCCTCTGCGCGCCCGCCGACATCACCGGAGTGCCGGCCCTGACCCTCCCGGTCGGCCACGACCGGGCCGGTATGCCGATCGGTATGCAGCTGATGGGACGGCCGCTGGACGAGGCGGTGCTCCTGCGGGCCGGACGCGCCTTGGAACGGACTCAGCCGCCCCGTTCCCTCGCCCCGACACCGGGCGGCGCTGACGCAATGATTTCGCATTAGCATGGGGCCATGGCCAGAACGATGGCGCGCCCCGGCGGGCGCAGCGCCCGGGTGCAGCAGGCCGTGCACGCCGCCGTGCACGAGCTCGAAGCCGAGGTGGGCCGGGACGCGCTGACCGTCCCGCTGATCGCCGCCCGCGCCGGGGTCACCCCGTCCACCGTCTACCGGCGCTGGGGCGACCTGCGGGAACTGCTCTCGGACGTCGCCGTCGAGCACCTGCGCCCGGAGGCCGAACCCGAGGACACCGGGGAACTGGCGGCCGACCTGACCGTATGGGCCGAACAGTTCCTGGACGAGATGGCCTCACCCTCGGGCCGCGCCTACATCCGGGACGCCCTGCTCGGCGACCCGGAGGGAGCCAACGCCGGCCAGTGCTCCGCCTACGCCGCCGAACAGATCGGCACCGTGCTCCGGCGCGCGGCCGACCGCGGCGAGCAGCGGGTGCCCGACGCGGAGACGGTGCTCGACCGCGTCGTGGCACCCATGATGTACCGCATCCTCTTCAGGCCTGGCGGGCTCGACGCCGCCTACGCGCGCCGCCTGGTGGCGGACTGCCTGGCGGCGGAGCGGGACCGGCGATGAGTCACCCCCTCGCCGGCCGCAGGGCACCGGTCGGCCCGTCACACGCACGACCGGTCAGCCCTTCACACACACCACCTGGCGCAGCTTGGCGACGACCTCGACCAGGTCGCGCTGCGCCTCGATGACGCGCTCGATCGGCTTGTAGGCGCCCGGAATCTCGTCCACCACACCCGCGTCCTTACGGCACTCCACCCCGCGCGTCTGCTCCGCGAGATCCCGCTCGGTGAAGCGCCGCTTCGCCGCGTTCCGGCTCATCCGCCGGCCGGCGCCGTGCGAGGCGGAGTTGAACGAGGCAGCGTTGCCCAGGCCCTTGACGATGTACGAGCCGGTGCCCATCGAGCCCGGGATGATCCCGAACTCGCCGCTGCCCGCGCGGATCGCGCCCTTGCGGGTGACGAGCAGGTCCAGGCCGTCGTACCGCTCCTCCGCCACATAGTTGTGGTGGCAGGAGATGGTCTCCTCGAAGACCGGCTTCGCCTTCTTGAACTCCTTGCGCACCACGTCCTTGAGCAGCCCCATCATCAGCGCCCGGTTGTACTTGGCGTACTCCTGCGCCCAGAACAGGTCGTGCCGGTAGGCCGCCATCTGCGGGGTGTCCTTGACGAAGACGGCCAGGTCGCGGTCGACCAGGCCCTGGTTGTGCGGCAGCTTCTGCGCCTCGCCGATGTGGAAGTCCGCGAGCTCCTTGCCGATGTTCCGCGAACCGGAGTGCAGCATCAGCCACACCCGGTCCGTGGTGTCCAGGCACACCTCGATGAAGTGGTTGCCCCCGCCCAGCGTGCCCATCTGCTTGGTGGCCCGCTCCTGCCGGAACCGCACCGACTCGGCGACGCCGCCGAAGCGCGCCCAGAAGTCGTCCCAGCCCGAGGTCGGCAGCCCGTGCACGGCACCCGGCTCCACCGGCTCGTCGTGCATACCGCGCCCCACCGGGATGGCCTGCTCGATCCGCGAACGGAGCCGGGACAGGTCGCCGGGCAGGTGGCTCGCCGTCAGCGACGTACGCACCGCCGACATCCCGCACCCGATGTCCACGCCCACGGCCGCCGGGCAGACCGCGCCGTGCATCGCGATGACGGAGCCGACCGTCGCGCCCTTCCCGTAGTGCACGTCGGGCATCACCGCGAGGCCCTTGATCCAGGGCAGCGTCGCGACGTTCTGGAGCTGCCGCAGCGCCGCGTCCTCCACGGTGCCCGGGTCCGCCCACATCCGGATCGGCACCCGGGCGCCGGGCATCTCCACATGAGTCATGGTCGTTCAACTCCCCCGTAACGGAACGTCGATGAAATCGAGGCGATGAGCAGGGAAGTCCGCCCCCCGTCACCGGGCTTCCCCGCACGTCATTGTGGGCCGCCCCGCCCCCGTGACGGCAAAGGATTTTCCGCCGGACGGCCTCCGGACCCGGGTTGCTGCACACCGGACGGGCACCTAGGTTGAATGTTTTCACCATGCACGGATGAGACGGGGGTGTCAGCAGTGACTTTCGCCGAGTGGGAGAAGGCGAAGGCGAACACGGCGGGACCGGGGCGCGGTGGCACCAGCATGCAACTCAACGGCTACCCGGCCGCCGACCACCCGGGGCCGCACGACGGCAAGTCGGACCTGGTGGTGCACGACGACGAACTGGGCAAGCTCGGCAACATGGCCTACGGCCTGCGCCACCGCCTCACCGTCGACGGAAAGCACGCGCGCACCGCGTCCTACGAGGCGGCCGGATCGCTCTCGCACGACGGCTGCGACATGGGCCAGGCCCTCAGCGAGCTGTGCGACGCCTGGGACACCAAGCTCAAGACGGTCGAGGACGCCTGCGGCCAGATCTCCAACCACCTCGACTACACCCGCGCGGCCCACGGCAAGGACGAAGACGACATCACCACGGCCATGTCGTCCATCGCGACGCTCGACGACCGGATCAAGTAGGCGGCCAACGGGGGGAGACGAGGACATGGCCGAAACGGAGAAGATGACGGTGGCCCAGCTCCGCGACCTGCGCCTGGGCAAGCTGCACACCGCGATAACCGACTGGAAGGAACTGGTCGAGCGCCTGAGGGACCTGCACGACGGCAGCGGCGAGGGCGGCGCGGCCAAGGAAGGACCCACCACAGCCGCCCACTTCCAGTCGGCCGTGGCCAAGGCGGACTGGACCGGACAGAACGCCCTCGTGACACAGCAGTTCGTCGGCAAGACCGCCAGGCAGTTCGGGGAGCTCCGCAGAGAGGCCGAAGACGTGCTGGGACTGCTGAAGTCGGCGCGCAAGGCGTTCCTCGACCACAAGAGCGATCTGGAGAAGATCGTCGAGGATGTCGCCAAGGACAACATCTACATCCACGACGACGGGTCGGGCACCGGCGAGGTGCCCCCGCCGATGGTCGCCGGCGACGCCGACATCAAGCCGCCGACCGAGGCGCAGATCCGTGCGGCGGAGAAGCGCGTCGAGCGGGTGCTGTTCAACGCGGGGGAGACCGACCGCATCATCGCCGAGGAGCTGCGGTACATCGCGCGCCGCAAGTACGACTTCTCCGGTGCCTGGGCGGGCAGCGTCAAGGGAGCCGACAAGCGCCAGGGCAAGGCGGCCGCGGAGTACTGGGCGAAGAAGCTCAAGGACGGCGACGTCAAGGTCTGGGAGCTGGACGACAAACAGCTCAAGGCCTTCAACACGGCGCTGGAGAACCAGCGGGACAACCCCGCCTTCACCGAGACCTTCGCCACCAGGATGGGCGGCGAGGGAACACTCCAGTTCTGGCGCGACCTGGCCGACCCCGGCCACGGCGACACCCCCGAGGGGGCCCGCGCCGAGCTGCTCGACCACATCCAGGGCAACCTGAGCATGAGCCTGGCCAACGCCACCCGCCAGGACACCCCGGCGATGAACGCCTGGGAGAACGAGGTCATCAAGGCCGGCACCAAGCAGTTCGGCCACGAGGGCCTGGGCCCCCTGGCCAAGCCGTACGGCTTCCAGATCATGAGCAGCCTCATGGGCAAGGGCACCTTCGACCAGGGCTTCCTCGACCGGTACGGCGACGCGATGTACAAGTTCGAACGCAGCAAGCCGGACGCGCCCTCCGCCTGGGGCCTGGTGGGTCAGTTCACCGACCTCGACCCCGGCGACAAGTCCACCGGCGCCGACCCCATGACCGGCTACTTCAAGGCGCTGAGCCACAACCCGGACGCCGCGACGAAGGTCTTCGACGATCCCGAGAGGGCCGACTACCTGCTGAAGGACCGCGTCTACTTCGACGAGGAGCGGCCCAGCAGCATGGGCCCCCGCGACGGCGTCAAGCTCCCCTCCCGCGAAGCCCTGGGCGACGCCCTCTTCGCCGCGGGCAGCGGCATGAACCCCGACGACCCGACGGCCACCTATGTCAAGCACACACCCGAGCAGGACAGCGTCTTCCGGGGCGCTCTGGAACGGCTCGCCGACCAGAAGGACGACATGCCGCCCGAACTCCGCGACGACATGGCCAAACTGATCGGCAACCACGGGACGGATGCTCATATGACGATGGGCGGCTCGCCGGATCTGCGGGTACTGGATCGGGGCGACCTGCTGGAGGTCTCCAAGCAGATCTCGCGCGACAGAGAGAGCTACCAGGTGCTGAACGAGTCCATGAACGCCGCGATGGTCCAGGACATCCACTCCGAGAAGGATCGCCCGGAGGACAGCCTCAGCCGTGCGGGCCGTACGGTGGGCTTCCTGGAGGAGGCCCGCTACCAGGCGATCGGCGACAAGAAGGCCGACGACCTCAGGGCGGCGGGCTGGGGACACGCAGGCACGGGCACCTATCTGGTTGTCGCCGAGGGAGCGTCGTTCCTTCCCGGGGGCGGCCATATCGCCAACGCTGCCTTCGGCGTCAGCAAATTCTTCACCGAGGAGGAAAACGCTCGTATCGAGGATGGGGCCACCGACGACAACAAGGCCGTCTCCAAGTATCAGCAGGACCGGCTCGTGGCGCTCAAGAACGAGTGGCACAGAACCAACTCCGAATGGGCGAGCAGTCATACCGGGTTCTCCGCGGATCAAGGCGCCTGGAGCAAGATCGATGGCGCCGCGAACGACGGTAAGGACAACGCCCGCGATGAATGGGGGGATCAGTGAGCACCAGGTGCCGCCGACGGGTGGTGGCCGTCGTTCCCGCCATCGCCCTCCTCCTTGCCGGTTGTTCCGCTGACGGCGGCCACTACGCCGTGCCCCGTGACATCTGTGGCGTACAGATGACGAGAAAGGCTGTAGAGCCGCTGCTGCCGGACGGGGAGAAGGTTCGGCTGCTGCGGGCGCACCGCGAGACGGGGCCTCAGTTCCGCTGTACTGCGAAAGTGGACGACAAGAAGGCGTTCGTTGCGGAGGTCTGGCACAAGGACGAACGCCCGGAGCCTCACATCGGCGAAGAGGGTCCTGAATCGTCCGACCACGACAAGGCGATCAAGAACTTGCCGTTCTCCGGCTGGGGCGCTGTGTCCGACGATCGAGTGCTGTCCGGCGTCAAGTGCGGCAAGGGCAGGACCAATTGGTTCGTCTTTTTCTTGGAACTGCGCCACCAGGATGGTGGAAGCGTGAAACAGCGGCGTGAAGCCATGGTGCGCTTCATGAAGGAATTCGTGCACCACGAGAAGAAGAAGGAAGACTGCACCGCACACTGAAGTGAGCGGGCAGCCTCGCCCCGAACCCCACTGCTGATGACAAGCGGGTGTCCTTGAAGTCGTTGAAGCATGCGAAGAGCGTGCACCTCGCGGGCACACATTGGACGGTGCAGGGGGACAACCAGATCCACCTGTCCACCCCGTGCGGGCTCGACTGGGCCGACTCGCTGTCCTTCCGGTTCACCTTCGCCAGGGGTGAGAAGGGCACCGAAGTCACCCGCCGCAACACCCTCCGTTTCGCGGAGGAGTTCGTCCCCGGCGAGAAGAAGGAGAAGGGCTGCCCCGCACACTGAGGGGGGCCCTCTCCGGGAAAGAGCGGGTCTCAGGCGGTCAGGCGGAAGTGGGTGCCCAGTTCTTGGAAGACGGCCGTGTTCAAAGCGAAAGCGTGCTTGCACTCTTCCACGATGCGGCGCTTTTCCAGCTCGTCGCAGGGGAGCGCGTCCAGCAGGGCGCGGTACTCGCGTTTGAAGGCGGCGGGGTTGTCGATGGCGTCGAAGACGTAGAACCGGACGCCGTCTCCCTTGCGGGTGAAGCCCCAGGTCTTCTCGGCGGTGCCGCGGATGATCTGGCCGCCGGAGAGGTCGCCGAGGTAGCGGGTGTAGTGGTGGGCGACGTAGCCGCCGGGCCAGGTGCGGGCGACCTCGGCGATCCGGTCCGCGTACGCGGCCGTGGCGGGCAGGGGCGCGACGCCTTTGCGCCAGTCGGCCGAGCCGCCGTGCAGATGTGCCAGGTCTCGCTCCAGCGCGGGCAGGCGGAAGAGCTCGCCGCGGACGAAGGGGCCGGCCACCGGGTCGGGTGCCAGGTCGTCGGCGGCCCCTTCGAGCGCGCTGTAGATGAACCAGAGCTGCTCGGTGTAGCGGGTGTAGGCCTCGACCCCGAGCCTGCCGCCGAGCATCTCGCTCATGAAGGAGGAGTTCTCGGCCTCGGTGTGCTGCTGGTGCGACGCGGTGCGGATCAGTGTGGAGAAGGCCGTGGTGTGGTCCGTCGAGGTGTCCTGCGAGGGGGATGCGGCAGACGGCAAGACTGGCTCCCAGGGTGGACGACAGGGGCGTGCGGGGCTCCGACACGGTGCGATCCTGCTACTTAGGCTTACCTAAGTCAAGCATTTGCCGACACTCTGTCGGAAAACCCGTACCCCGCCGAGCCGCTAGGGAAGCGTGAGAATCTCCGCGCCGCTGTCCGTCACCACCAGCGTGTGCTCGAACTGCGCGGTGCGCTTGCGGTCCTTGGTGACGACTGTCCAGCCGTCCTCCCACATGTCCCACTCGTAGGTGCCCAGCGTCAGCATCGGCTCGATGGTGAAGGTCATCCCCGGCTTCATCACGGTGGTGGCGCGCGGGTCGTCGTAGTGCGGGACGATCAGCCCGGAGTGGAAGGAGGTGTTGATGCCGTGCCCGGTGAAGTCGCGCACCACGCCGTAGCCGAACCGTTTCGCGTACGACTCGATGACGCGGCCGACGATGTTGAGCTGCCGGCCCGGCTTGACGGCCTTGATCGCGCGGTTCAGCGCCTCGCGCGTCCGCTCCACCAGCAGCCGTGACTCCTCGTCCACGTCCCCGCACAGATAGGTGGCGTTGTTGTCGCCGTGCACGCCGTCGATGTACGCCGTCACGTCCAGGTTCACGATGTCGCCGTCGCGCAGCACCGTGGAGTCGGGGATGCCGTGGCAGATCACCTCGTTGACGGAGGTGCACAGCGACTTGGGGAACTCGCGGTAGCCCAGCGTGGAGGGGTAGGCACCGTGGTCGATCATGTACTGGTGCGCCACCTCGTCCAGCTTGTCGGTGGTGACGCCCGGGGCGATGTGCCTTGCGGCCTCTTCCATGGCGCGCGCGGCGATCCGCCCGGCGACGCGCATCTTCTCGATCGTTTCGGCGTCCTGCACCTCGGGCCCCTCGTACGGGGTGGGCGCGGGCTTGCCGACGTACTCGGGGCGCGGGATCGAGGCGGGCACGGCGCGCGGCGGGGAGATCGTGCCGGGGACGAGGAGTGACTGGCCAGACATGTCTGCGAGTCTAATCCGGGACCCGGACTCCCCTCCGGGCGCGGGGACCCTTCGCGGCGACCCTCCGCTGGGCACGTTCGCGGGCCCTCCACGGGGGCTGCGTCCCGTGGACCGGTGCGGGACCATGTGCGTATGGCTCTGTTCAAGCGCAAGACGGTCGGCAAGCCCGGAGAGTGGTTCTTCAACGTCGAGACGGGCACCGTCGAGGAGGGCCCCCAGTCGGCGGGCAAGAACCGGATGGGCCCCTACGCCAGCCGCGAGGAGGCGGCCCGGGCGCTGGAGACGGCGCGGGAGCGCACCTCCGAGTGGGAGAACGATCCACGCTGGCATGAGGGCGGCGACCGCCCGCGGTAGCTGGTGGAGCGGGCCGGGTACGGGGTGCCGCTCGCGGTGCGTCGCAGGCTGCCGGTCGGTGGTGGCTTGTCGCGGAGTTCCCTGCGCCCCTGCACGGCGCGCCCGCTATCCCTCCCTGGCCTCCCGCACCGCACGCGCGTGCTCGCTGGTGCGCGCGTCGTACGCCAGCAGCTTCGGCAGGGCCGCCGCCAGCAGCGCCACGCCCGCCACACACGCCAGGCCGCCCGACCACACGGAGGTACGGACGGAGGTGAGCGAGGCCACCGAGCCTGAGCGGACCTGCCCCAGCTGCGGTCCGGCCGAGAAGGAGAGCAGCTCGATCCCGGCCAGCCTGCCGCGCAGCTCGTCCGGGATGGTCTGGTTCCACATCGTGGAGCGGAAGATCCCGCTGATCATGTCGAAGGCTCCGGACAGCACGAGGAAGAACAGCACCAGCCACACGTTCCCCACCACCCCGGCCACCGTCATCGCGGCGCCCCAGCCGGCGGCGGCCAGCAGCACCGCCAGCCCGTGCCGGTGCACCCGCGAGGTCCAGCCGCTGGTGGCGCTCACCAGCATCGAGCCGAACGGCAGCGCCGCGTACATCAGCCCCAGCGACCACTGGGCGTCCAACTGGTCGGCCAGGAAGGGGAAGAGGGCGAGCGGGAACGCGAACAGCATCGCCACGATGTCCACCGCGTAGGTGCCCAGCAGATCCTTGCGGCCGACCGCGTACCGCGCACCCTCCCAGATGCCGCGCAGCGAGGGTTTGGCCGCGTCGTGAGCGGGCGGCGAGGGCGCGAGCCGCACCGCCAGCAGCAGCGAGAGCACATAGGTGGCCAGGTCGAGCGCGTAGGCGGTCTCCAGCCCCGCGTAGGCGATCAGGAAGCCCGCGAGCGCGGGTCCGGCCACGCCGCCCACCTGCCAGCGCAGGGAGTTGAGCGCCGCAGCGGCGCTCAGGTGCCGGTGCTCGACGATCCTCGGCAGCACCGCGGACAGCGCGGGCTGCTGGATACCGGTCAGGGCGCTGCTGAGTGCCGCTGCGAGGTACAGCGGCCACACCATCGGGTGCGGCAGCAGCGTGTTGAGCAGCAGACCCAGCGCCACCACGCTCAGCGCGGCCTCGCTGCCCAGGATCAGGGTGCGCCGGTCGAAGGCGTCGGCGAGCGCCCCGCCGTAGAGCCCGAAGACGATCATCGGCACCAGTTCCACGGCCCCCAGCGCGCCCACGGCGGCCGCCGAGCCGGTCAGCTCCTTGAGCTGGAGGGGCAGCGCCACGAAGGTGAGGAAGCTGCCGAAGGTGGTGATCAGCCCCGCGGTCCACAGGGTGCGGAAGTCGCGTGACTCCCGCCAGGGGGAGAGGTCCGGAAGCACGAGGGGGCATCCTTCCGCCGCCCCCGGAGGACGGCAACCGGATTTCGCCCCACCCGCAGCCCCCGGCCCCTCAGCCGCCCGCCGTCTCCTCGACCGTCAGCGGATCGAACGCGACCCGCACCCCGCGGCCCGCCCCGCCGTCCCACTCGATCACCACTGCCTGCTCCGCTCCCTCGGACACGGTGACCCCGGGCGCTGCGTCCCGCCCAGCACCACCCCCCAGCGCAGCAGCCGCCACATACACCCCCGTACCGCTCACCTCTCCCTCCGTCGCCGGGACCCGCACCCACCGCGCGTACGCGGTCCCGTGCGGGGCCCGCAGCGGGGCGGTGGCCGCCAGGCCGTGCAGCGGTATCAGCTCCGCCGCCAGGTCCTCGCCGGCCGCCCAGCCGGTCAGCCGCACGCGGGTACCGGTGGGTGCGCCCACCACCCGGTGCGCCCGCACCTCCCAGCGCCCGCACACCACCGTCACGCTCTCCACCCGCAGCGACGGCGGCGCCGGTACGACAGCGGGGAAGACGGGCCGGTGCCAGGACGCCGCCCAGCCCCACTCCCCGCCCGGGGCCGAGGCCGCCCCCAGCGGGTGGACCCGCCGCCGTACGCTCCAGGCCGCCGGTGCGCCGGGCCGGCCCGTGAGCCGGAGCGCCAGGTGGTTGTCGGGCGGGTTGTCGCGGGCCGTGGGCCCCGTGGCGGTGGAGTACGCGAAGCGCGCGTACAGCGGGTCCTCCTCCTCGAAGACCTCGGCCTGCCAGGGCCGCAGGGTGTCGCTGCCGTGGTTGTGCAGCCGCACAAGACCGTCGCCGCCGGTGCTGTGGACCAGCAGCCCCGGCGCGGTCATGGCCAGCGCCCGGTCGGGTCCCTCGCTCGGCGCGGCTTCCTCGGTCGCCGTCCACAGCGGGTCGTCGGGCGGTACGAGCAGCGCCACGAACCCCTTCGAAGCCCAGTACGGGGAAGCCGGTCCCGAGTACGTCTGCAGCGTCGCGTCGTGCGGGCCGTGCCAGCCGAGGGTCAGCAGCCCTTCGGCGTCGACGGCGCCCCGTTCCAGGAAGTAGCGCAGCGTGCCGCTCAGCAGCCGCCGGGAGACGCCGGGCGCCAGCGGCGTGTACCCGGTCAGCGCGCCGAGCCCGACGGCCGCGCACGCGGCGAAGCGGTAGGTGAGCGAGCGGCCGAAGTGGAGCGGGGCGCCGTCGCCGCCGAACGTCGGCGCGTAGCCCGCGAGATGCTCGCGCAGCCGAGGCCCGTAGCGCGCCGACAGCGCCTCGTCGCCCGCGAGATGGGCGTGCAGCAGCGGATGGAGGTGCAGCGCCCAGCCGTTGTAGTGGTCGAAGGCGCGGCCGTCACCGTCGGCGTACCACCCCTCGCCGCGCCACCAGCACTCCAGCAGCTCCAGCCCCCGCTCGATCGCCGCCCGCGTCTCGGCGTCACCGCGCCCCGCCGACTCCAGGAAGCCCGCGACACTGAGCGGGAAGAGATACCAGTTGTTCGGCGCCGGGGTGTGCCGCAGCGCGCCGCGCAGCCACTCCTCGGCCCTGGCCCGGGTGTCGTCGTCCAGCCGGTCCCACAGCCACGGCCGGGTCAGCCGCAGCGCCAGCGCCACGGACGCTGCCTCCACCATCGGCTGCCCCGCCGTGGTGTAGTCGCCGATCAGCGGCCAGGATTCGGCGTCATCGCGCCCCGGGGTGCGGGTGCCGGCCGTCAGCCCGTCCGCGTAGCGCTCCAGCAGCCCCGCGGGATCGGCACCGTCGGCGCCGGCCGCACGGAAGGCGGCGGCCAGGAAGGTGCGCGCGTACCCTTCGAGCCCGTCCGAGCGGGTGCCGGAGCGGGAGGCACGTCCGGGCAGGTCCAGCAGCGCGCCGTGCGGGGTGGCCCAGCGCCACGCGGCGCGCAGCAGCCCGTCGGCGGCGGCCTCCCAGTGGGCGCGGGTGTAGCCGGTACGGGGGCTGCGTACGTGGTCGGGCTCCGGTATGCCGACGATGCCGGGGCCGCCTGCGGCGCTGTGCTCCCTCACGCCAACAGCTCCTTCCGCTCGGGGCGTACGGCATGGGCGAAGCCCTCACCGGCCGCCCAGCGGCGCACCTCGTCCAGTGTCAGCTCCGCCAGCCGGTCCAGCTCGTTGCCCTGCGATCCGGCCAGGTGCGGGGTGAGCAGCGCGTTCTCGCACTCCCACAGCGGATGGCCGGCGGGCAGCACCTCGGGCTCCGTGACATCCAGCACCGCGTGGATACGGCCGTCCAGCAGCTCCTCGGTGAGCGCCTCCTGGTCGACGACCGCGCCGCGCGCGGTGTTGATCAGCGTGCCGCCGTCCCGTAGCAGGGCCAGCAGCTCGCCGCTCACCAGCCCGCGCGTCTCGGGCAGCAGCGGGGTGTGCACGCTCACCACGTCCGACGACGCGAACAGCTCGGCCAACTCGACCTTGGCCGCACCGAGCTGCGCCGCCCCGGCCACGTCCACGTACGGGTCGTACAGCAGCACCCGCAGATCGTGCGCGCCCAGCAGCTCGATGACGCGGCGCCCGACCAGGGAGGCGCTCACAATGCCCACGGTGCGGCGGTAGTTGCCCAGCAGCGGATCGGGGAAGAGCCAGTCCGCACGGCTGCGCTGCCGCTGGTAGGCGCGGGCCACCGGCAGCACCCGCTTGTTCGCCAGCAGGACCATGGCCAGGGTGTACTCGGCGACAGGTGCCGCGTTGGCGGCCGCCGCCGTGGAGACCTCGATACCGCGCGCCCAGCACGCGTCAGTGAGGTGCCCCCGCACGCTGCCCGCCGTGTGCGCGACGGCGCGCAGCCGAGGGGCCCGCGCGAGCGCGGCCTCGTCCAGTTGTGGACAGCCCCAGCCGGTGATGAGCAGCTCCACCTGGGGCAGGACTCCGCCTGCGGCCCGGGAGGTGAAGTCGGACAGCACCGGCTCGGCGAGCTCGACCATCTCGGCGAGGCGGCGCCGTACGGCGGGCTTCAGAACGGCGTCCGCCGCCCGGACGTCCATGGCGAGAGCGGCGAGAGGCTTGCTGCGGGGCATTCGGCTCCTGGTGGTGTGGATGAGTGCGCGTGGTGCGGACCGGCTCACTTCACGCTGCCCGCTGTCAGGCCGGACTTCCAGTAGCGCTGCAGCAGCACGAAGGCGGCGATCAGCGGGAGGACGGCGAGCAGCGAGCCGGTGATGACGACGGGGTAGTAGTCGGGCGTCACGACGGCGGAGCTGTTCCAGATGTACAGGCCCAGGCTGACAGGGAAGAGCGACTGGTCGGACAGCATCACCATGGGCAGGAAGAAGTTGTTCCAGATCGCGGTGAGCTGGAAGAGGAACACCGTCACCAGGCCGGGGCCCAGCATCCGCAGCGCCACCCGGAAGTAGGACGCCAGCTCGCCCGCGCCGTCCACCCGGGCGGCCTCGAGCACCTCGTCGGGCACATAGCCCTGGCTGAAGACCCGCCCCAGATACACCCCGAACGGGTTGAACAGCACGGGGACGAACACCGACCAGAAGGTGTTGACCACCCCCACCTCGGAGGCCATCAGATACAGCGGGAGCGCCAACACGGTGGGCGGCACCATGACGCCCGCGAGCACCAGCCCGAACAGCTTCTCCTTGCCCCGGAAGCGGTACTTGTCGAAGGCGTACCCGCACGCGACGCTCACCATGGAGCCCAGCGCCGCGCCCAGCACGGCGTACAGCAGACTGTTGACGTACCAGCGCCCGTAGATGCCGTCCTGGGTGGCGAACAGCGTGGAGATGTTGTCGGCGAGGGAGAAGTCGCCGAGCGAGAGCAGATCGCTGCTGAAGAGCGCGTCCCGGTTCTTGGCCGCGGCAAGCACCAGCCACAGCACCGGCAGCAGGGTGTAGAGGACGGACAGGCCCACGACGGCGTTGACGGCGGTCCGGCCCAGCAGCCGGGGCCGCGCCGCGCGCGGCGGAGCGAAGGCGCTCATCGGGAACCCTCCTGAGCGGCGTGTGCCGCGCCCGTGCGGTTGCTCCACCGGCTCAGCCCGTAGGACAGCGCGACGGTGACGGCGAGCAGCACCACCGAGGCGGCCGCGGCCAGGCCGTAGTTGTTGCGGGTGAAGGCGGCGTCGTAGATGTACATGTTCGGCGTGAAGCGGCTGCCGACGATCGGTGTGGCCTGGCTGAGCAGCATCGGCTCGGTGAACAGCTGCAGGGACCAGATCAGCGTGAACATCGCGACCAGCACGCCGGAGGCCCGCACCAGCGGCACCTTGATCTGCAGCGCCGTACGGACCGGACCCGCGCCGTCCACCAGCGCGGCCTCCGTCAGCTCCCGCGGCACTGCCTGCAAGGCGGCGTAGAAGATGACGACGTTGTAGCCGAGGTTGCTCCACATCGCGACGTTCACGATGGACGGCAGCACGGTGTCCACGCCGAGGAAGTCGACGCTGATGTCGGCCCCGGCCAGCGCCTCGACGACCGGGCTGAGCCCCGGCGTGTACAGATACAGCCAGATGACGGCGGCGATCAGGCCCGGCACCGCGTGCGGCAGGAACAGCCCCAGCTGCGCCGTACGCCGCAGCCGCACCGCGCCCGAGTCCAGCAGCAGCGCCAGCGCGAGGGCCAGCAGCACCATCAGCGGGATGTAGACGAGACAGTAGAGCGCCGTCGTCCCCAGCCCCGCCAGGAAGGTGGGGTCGGACAGTACGGCCCGGTAGCTGCGCAGCCCGGCGAAGACGGTGCGCTCGGGGCCGAAACCGAGCCCCGGCTGGTCGTCGCTGAAGAAGCTCAGCCACACCGCGCCGCCCACCGGAACCAGGAAGACGACGACCAGTAGGACGAAGAACGGGGCCATCAGCGCCGCACAGGCGCCCAGTCTGCGCCGACGCGCGGTGTCCCGTGCCCCGCTCCGCGGGACGGCGGCCGGCCGGGCGCCGGCGCCCGCCCTCCCGGGCGCGCCTGCCGCGCCGGTCTGCGTGGTGGTGGTCGTGGTCGTGGTCACCGGGAGCCCTCCCGCGCGTTCAGCCCGAGGGACTTCAGATCCGGCATCGTCCCGCGCTGGCCCGCGCGCAGCGCGTCCAGCACGGTGCCCTGCCCCTCGCCCACCCGCGCCAGCCGGTCCTGGACGGTCTTGAGCGTGGCCGTCATGCGTGGACCCCACTTCCACTGCCCGGAGATGCGCTCGGCCTCCCGCCGGAAGAGGGGATAGATGTCCTGGCCGCCGAAGTAGCTGGTGTCCATCGCCTTCCGGGCGACCGGAACCAGCCCGGTGGCCGCCGGATACGCGCTGCTCGTCCCGCTGGAGAGCCGGGCCTTGAGCGACTCGGGGCTGGAGACCTGCCACTCGATGAAGTCCATGGCCTCCTCGGGGTGCCGGCTGTCCTTGGTGACGGCGAACGTGGAGCCGCCATGGGTGCCGACGCGCGGGTGCGCCAGGTCCCACCGGGGCATCGGGGCCACCCGCCACTTGCCCTTCTGGCCGGGCTGGGAGGACATCGTCCCGCCCGCGTCCCAGGCGCCGGCCAGCTTGCCGAACACCGCGCCCCTGCCCACCTGCGCCGAACCCTCCTGGGTGTCGACCGAGTTGACGAACACCAGCTTCTCGTCGATCAGCCGCTGCCAGTACGCCGCCACCTTCCTGGTGGGCTCGTCCGTCATGGAGACCGTCCAGGCCCCGCCGCGGGTGTCGAACCAGCGCGCACCCGCCTGCCAGGCCCAGCCCGCCAGCTGGGTGCCGCCGTCGGCGGGGAAGGTGGCGATACGCGAACCGGGCGCCGCGCGCTTGATCTTCCGCGCCGCCTGCTCGAACTGCGCCCAGGTGCGCGGTACGGCGATGTCGTACCTCTCGAACAGGTCCCGGCGGTAGAGGAAGACCATCGGCTCCACGTCCAACGGCACGCTGAACGTGCGGCCTTCGAACGTGGTGAGCGCCAGCGCCTGCGGCAACAGCTTCTTCCGCAGCCGCTCGCCGACCAGGGGCGTGATGTCGCGGGCCACCCCGTCGATGGCGAACCCGGGTACCTGCGGGTACTCCAGGGTGGCGACGTCGGGCGCGTTGCCTGCGCGGGCCGCGTTGCTCAGCTTCGCGTACCCGCCCTGGTTGCCGGAGGGGATCTGCTGGAAGTCGACGTGGATGCGGCTCTGGCTCTTGTTGTAGGCGTCCACCACTTCCTGGCTGCCGCGCAGTGCGGACCAGAACGTGATGTGGACGGGGCCCTTGCCGGACCCTCCCGCCGCGGCCCCGGCCGCCGCTGAGCCGTCGCCGGTACATGCGGTGGTCAGCAGGAGGGGGAGTGCGGCCAGGGCGGTCAGGGCGGTGCGGGCACTCCGTGGGATACGGCGGTGCACGGTGGAGGCCTCCTTCGTGGGAGGAGGGGACATCCGCATCCTGAGCGCTCGAAGAAAGGGGGTCAATGGATCGATCAGGAGAAAATAAAGCGGTCAAACGATCGTGCGAGCACGGGAGTTGGCCGCTCCGGTGCACGACTGGGGGCCCGGCCCCGGCACTGACCCCGGGCTCGGCTCCGGCCCCGCTAGCCGGCGGCACCCTCCGCCGTCGCCTCCGGGTCCGCCTCGGGGGCCACCGACGCGACCGGCGCCGTCGAGCCCCGCACCTTGAGCTGGGGCAGCAGCTCGATCCTGCGCACCGCCTCCGGGGCCTCACCACGGGGATGGCGCAGTCGGCGCAGCAGCAGCTCGGCGGCCGCCCGGCCGATCTCCTCCTTCGGCGGTGCCACCGCGGTCAGCGGCGGACTGCCCAGTGCCGCCACCACGTCGTCGTACGCCACCACCGAACAGTCCTCGGGCACCCGCAAGCCCTGTTCGCGCAACTGCTGAACCAGCATCAGCGCGTCCACGTCCGCGTGCAGCACGGCCGCCGTCGCCTCGTGCTCGCGCAGCACAGCGGGCAGATCCACCAGCGCGGCGGGACGCCGGTCCGCGCTGTCTCCCACGCCCGCGCTGAGCACCACGGCCCACTCGGCCACGTCCGCGCGCTCGCTCGCGATCTGCGCGAACGCGGCGCGCAGCGTGCGGGCCGTCGGGCTGTCGTCCCGAGCCGCCAGCACGATACGGCGGTGCCCCAGCGACACCAGGTGCTCCAGCGCCAGATGAGCGCCGTACCAGTGGTCGCTTCGCACCGAGTCATGAGCGTGCAGCGGCGAGCCCGGCGACGGCCGGCGCTCCATCAGGACGGACGGTACCGGCAGTTCGGCCAGCCACTCCTCGTCCCGCACAGCGCTGGCGGCGGTCTGCCAGCGCGGCGACACCAGCAGCCCCCGCACCCCCTGCTGCACCGCCTGCCGGGCCATCGACCGCTCCGCGTCGGCCCGGTGCGGGGCGATGTGCAGGGACATCCGCACACCCGCCGCCTCCAACGCGTCCCGGGCGCCGCGCACCGCCTCGAACAGATATGAGTGGTTCTCCGGGACGATCAGTCCCACCGCCGGGGCCGAGGCGTCGTGCTGCGCCGGCACCGGGGAGAGGGAACGCGCCACCCCGTGCCCCCGCCGCAACTGCCCACGCCGCGCCAGCTCTTCCACGTCCCGCCGCAGGGTGACGACGGAGACGTCGAGCTCCGCGGCGAGTTGGGTCACCCGCACCTCCCCGCGCGTACGGACCGCCTCCAGCACCCTCTCCCGCCTGGCGGCGGCCCCCTCGCGCACGGCGGTATCCCTTTCGTTTGACCGTTTCTCCCTACGATATGCGCCGTTGCGGGGCCGTCGAACGTGGGGGCTGAGGCCGTCGCCCCTTCCGGCGGAAAGGTAAAGGCGCGCAACCACAGCGTTCGCCGCGATCACCGTTGGCGCCGCACCAGTTCGTGGAAGAGGCCTCCCGCGTCGGCGAGCAGCGCGGCAGGCGTGCCCTCCTGGACCACGCGGCCCTGGTCCATGACGATCACGCGGTCCGCGTCCAGCACGGTGGACAGCCGGTGGGCGATCACGATGCGGGTGGCGCGCAGCCGGCTCGTGGCCTCGGTGACCACCCGCTGGGTCTCGTTGTCGAGCGCGCTGGTCGCCTCGTCGAAGAAGAGGAGCCGGGGGCGGCGTACCAGAGCCTGGGCGATCATCAGGCGTTGCCGCTGGCCGCCGGATACGGTGCTGCCGCCGTCGGAGAGCATGGTGTGCAGCCCCATCGGCATTGCCTTGATGTCGTCGGCGACCCCGGCCATCCGGGCGGCTTCCCACACCTCTTCCAGGGGGAAGGTCTCGGCGCCGCAGATGCACTCCAGGATGGAGCCGGCGTGCGGCTGGGCGTTCTGCAGGACGACGCCGCACTGGCGGCGTACGGCCGACTGGTCGAGCGCCGCCAGATCCTGCCCGTCGTAGCGGACCTCCCCCGAGGTGGGCCGGTCGAAGCCGATCAGCAGCCGCAGCAGCGTCGACTTGCCGCAGCCACTGGCCCCGACGATGGCGACGAACTCGCCGGGCTCGGCGCGGAAGGAGACGCCGTCCAGGACGAGCGGGCCGTCCTCGGAGTAGCGGAAGGTCAGCTCCCGCGCCTCGACGGCTCCCGACAGGGTGCCCGGTTGTACGCTGCCGCCCCGCACCTCGGGCAGTTCGTGCAGCACCGGCTTGATCTGCTCGTACATCGGCAGCACTGCGGCGCAGGAGATCAGCGCGTTGGTCAGCTGGGTGACCGACGTCAGCAGCATCGTCATGGACGTGGTGAAGGTGAGGAACCCGCTGGGGGAGAGCGCGCCCCGCGCCGGGCCGCTCAGCAGGACGAACAGCAGCAGCGTGGCGAGCGGCAGATAGACCGCGTTGACGACGGTGCTCAGGTTGCGGATGCGTCCTGCCCGGCGCTGGAGTTCCCGGCTGCGCGCGAACTCCTTGGCCCACGCCGCGTACGCGAAGGACTCGGCCGCGGCCACGCGCAGTTTCGGCAGGCCGCGCAGGGTCTGGAACGCCTGGTTGTTCAGCTTGTTGTTGAGCTTCACCAGGCGGCGCTGCCAGCGCAGCTGCCACAGCCCGGTGGCGGCGAACACGGTCGCGACCACCGCGAGGACGCCGAGCGCGGCGAGGGCGAGCTGCACGCTGTAGGCCAGCAGCAGTACGAGGTTGACCGCGGCGATGGTGCCGGACTGTACGACGATCGAGCTGATGCCCGAGAGCACCCGCCGGATGGCGCTGACGCCCATGGCGGCGCTGGCCAGTTCCCCGGTGGAGCGTTCGGCGAAGAACCGGGTCGGCAGCCGCAGCAACCGGTCCCATACGGCCGGCTGCAGGCTGGCCTCGATGCGGCCTTCCAGCCTCAGCAGCGCGGTGTTCTGCAGCAGCATGAAAGCGGCCGCGACCACGGCGGTGCCCACCAGCGCCGCCGCTGCCTGCACGATCAGGCCCTTCTCGGCGTTGGGCACGTACTCGCCCAGCACCTGCCCGGTGGCCACCGGCACCAGCGCGCCGAGGCCGACCGCGACCAGTCCGCTCAGCACGAGGGTGAGCAGGTCGCCGCGGGCGCCGTGCAACGCGAAGCGGAGCAGCCGCCGTGCGGGCAGCGGCTTTTCGGGCAGCGGCCGGTAGAACATCACGGCGCGGGACGCGAGGGTGGCCGCGTTCTCCCTGCCGAGCCGCCAGCGGCTGCCGCTGCCGGGCTGTACCGCCTCGTACCGGCCGCGCCGCCACAGCAGTGCCACGGGCGCGCTGCTCGCGGCCCGGAAGCCGACCAGCGGACCGGTGTTCTCCTTCCACCAGTCGCCGGAGAGCTTCACCGCGCGGGTGCGCAGCCCCGAGGTGAGCGCCAGGCGTTCGACCGGGTCCATCCGGTCGTCGGCGGAGAGTCCTTCGGGTGGCAGCCGCAGGGTGACTCCTGCCGCTTCGGCGACCGCCCTGCAGACGGCCACCGTGCTGTCGTCGGTCTGCCGGCTGCCCCGACTGCCGCCCGCCGACTTGTCGATCGCGGCGAGCAGCGCCTCGTCGGCCTCGGCGCGGACGTTCTCGCCCGCCTCCATACCGGCTGCCGTACGGTCCTCGTGCGCGCGCTCCAGCCGTTCGATCCAGCGGTCCAGGGTCAGCAGCAGCCGGGAGAGCTGGTCGACCATGAGCTGCCAGGTCGTACCGTCGATCAGCAGTTCGGTCGAGCTGCCGTACCGCACGCTGCCGGGCGCCACGGGCATCCACAGGATGTCGTCGTCGGTGGCGGGCGCCTGCTGGTCCGCGTGCGGCTCGTGGCCCGGCTGCCCGTCCAGCGGCGCCTCGAACAGCACGCGCAGGCCGCGCCCGACCCCCCGCGCGAACGCGTCCTCCAGCGGCCCGAGCACACCGCCCTGGTCCCAGGCTCCGGCCTGGCCGCCGTACGCCGGGTATCCGCCGGTGTCGTAGGCGGGGTAGGAGCCGGTGTCGTACGCGGGGTGTTCGCCGGTGTCGTACACCGGGTGTCCGCCCGTGTCGTACGCCGGGTACTGGCCCGTGTCGTACACCGCGTGGCTCCCTGTGTCGTACGGATCCGCGTTGCCGTACCCGCCGTAGCCGCCCTGCGCGGCAGGCTGGTGGAACAGCTCCATCAGCGGTATCCGGCGCAGCACTCCGCCGCGCACCGGACGGCCCACCAGGGTGTGCCGCGGTCCCTGGACGGGGCCGAGCAGCAGCGTGCCGGCCTCCAGCCGGCCCAGGAAGTGCCAGTGGCCCTGCCCGGCGGCGTCCACCGCGAACACGTCCATCGCGCCCTCGGCCACCAGCCACAGCACATGCGGCCCTTCCAGCGCCAGGCCGCTGCCGGGCGTGTGCGGTACCGCTTCGCCGAGCGGGCCGAAGTGCGCGACCACCACGTCGGGCGCCGCGGAGTGGTGCTGCGGGTCTGCGGTCGGATACAAGTACCTCAGTGCTCCTTGACGAGGCGGGCGTACGCGCCCTGCGCCGCGAGCAGTTGCTCGTGCCGTCCCCGCTCCACGACGCTGCCGCGGTCCAGCACCACGATCTCGTCGCTGTCCCGGACGGTGCTCAGCCGGTGCGCGATCACCACACAGGCGCAGCCGCGCCGCCGCAGGTTGTCGATGATGACCGCCTCGGTCTCGGCGTCCAGTGCGCTGGTCACCTCGTCCAGTACGAGGATGCTGGGGCGCCGCACCAGCGCCCGGGCGATCTCCAGCCGCTGCCGCTGGCCGCCGGAGAAGTTGCGGCCGTCCTGCTCGACGCGGCTGTGCAGACCGCCGGGGCGGCGCGCCACGTCCTCGTGCAGTGCGGCGTCCCGCAGCGCCTCCTCGACCGCGTCGTCGGTGAGGGAGGGGTCCCACAGCGCCACGTTGTCCCGCACCGTGCCCTCGAAGAGGAACACGTCCTGGTCGACGAACGAGACCGAGGCGGCCAGCGCCCCGCGCGGCAGGTCCTCCAGCCGCTGCCCGTCGATCCTGATGATCCCCTCCCACGGCGTGTACAGGCCCGCGATCAGCCGCGAGACCGTGGACTTGCCGCTGCCCGAGCCGCCGACCAGCGCGATCTGCTGCCCAGGCCCCACGGCCAGCGACAGCCCCGTCAGCAGCGGCTTGTCCAGCGGGTTGTAGCCGAAGGTGACGTTCTCCAGCGTCACATGGCCGGCCAGCCGCCGGGTGCTGGCGGGTGGTTCGCGGCGGGTGTAGAGCGGGTCGGCGGGGAAGGCCTCCACGTCCTTGAGCCGGGCGACGTCGGCCGCGAAGTCCTGGATGCGGCCCGCCACCGAGTTCAGCCGGGTCAGCGGCGCGGTGAAGCTGGTGACCAGCGCCTGGAAGGCGACCAGCAGCCCCGCCGTGATGGCGCCCTCCACGGCGCGCATCCCGCCGATCAGCAGGATCAGGGCGCTGTTGAGCGTGGCCAGCGTGGGCGCGACCACGGCCAGCGCGGCGCTGGGCACCCCGAGCCGCTGCTGGGTGTCGAGCGTGGTGGCGTGCTGGCCGGCCCAGCGGCGGAAGTAACCGGCCTCGCCGCCGGTCGCCTTCATCGTCTCGATGAGCTGGAGGCCGCTGTAGGAGGTGTTGGTGAGCTTGGCCCGGTCGGCGCGCAGCTTCTGCGTCCCGGTGGCCCGCAGCCTTACGACCACCCGCATCGCCACCACGTTCAGCAGCGCGATCCCCACGCCGACGAGGGTGAGTTGCGGGTCGTAGGTCCACAGCAGCACCGCGTAGCCGACGACGACCACGGCGTCCACGCCCGCCGCCGCCAGGTCCCTGGCCAGGGTCTCGGCCACCGTGTCGTTGGATTGCAGACGCTGGACCAGGTCGGCCGGGTTGCGCTGCGCGAAGAAGGTGACCGGCAGCCGCAGCAGATGCCGCAGGAAGCGGGCGCTGCTGAGGGTGGAGGAGATGAGCCGGGCGCGCAGCAGATTGCCCTGCTGGAGCGCGGTCAGTACGCCGGTGAGCAGGACGGCGGCGCCCATCGCTGCGAACAGCACGTCCAGCAGCGAGTCCTGCCCGCCGAAGACGAAGGTGTCGATGTAGGTACGGCTCAGCGCGGGCACCGAGGCACCGACGACGACCAGCAGGAAGCTGGCCACCAGCGCCGCCAGCATGGCGCCCGAGGTGCCGCGCAGCCGCGCCGGGAGGGCGCCGGTGACGCTCGGTTTGCGGCCGCCGCGCCGGAAGTCGTCGGACGGTGCGAAGGTCAGCACCACACCGGTGAACGAGGTGTCGAACTCCTCCATGGAGACGAACCTGCGCCCGCGCGCCGGGTCGTTGATGTGCACACCGCGGCGGCCGAAGCGGCGGCCCATCCCGTCGAAGACGACGTAGTGGTTGAACTCCCAGAACAGGATGGCGGGCGCGCGCACCTCGGCCAGTCCGGCCGGTTCCATCTGCATGCCCTTGGCCGTCAGTCCGTAGCCGCGCGCGGCTTTCAGGAGACTGCTGGCCCGCGAGCCGTCCCGGGAGATGCCGCAGGCGATGCGCAGCTCTTCCAGCGGTATGTGCCGCCCGTAGTGGCCCAGCACCATGGCGAGCGCGGCCGCACCGCATTCGACGGCCTCCATCTGGAGCACCGTGGGGGTGCGCACGCTCCTGGTGCGGCGCGGGGTCTGCGGTTTCGCGCCGCCGCCCGCGCGTGGTTTCGCGCCGCCGCCCGCGCGGGGCTTCCCGGCGGCGGCCGTGCGGGTCTTGCCGCCGGGGGCGCCGCGCCGCTGCGCCCGTCCGGTCGGGCCGGGTGCCTGGCGGCCGCCGTGCCGGCGGCGCTGTTGACGCTGTTGCGGGGGCCGGTCGTGCTGCGGTGTGCTCACGGCAGCAGCCAGTCGACGGGGCGCTGGGAGGCGAGGTGGACGGCGCCGCTGACGGGTGTCGCCGAGTCGGGCGCCGAGGGGGGACCGCCGCCGCGGGACCAGGCGTACCCCGACTTCGTCGCCGAGGAGCGCTTCAGCCGTATCCGGACGGCCAGCGGACGGCCCTCTCGGGTGAACTGCTGTGCCAAGTCCTTGTCTCCCAGGAAGCCGCTGATCTGCTGCCGGGTCTGCGGGGTCCGTCCGATGGCCTGCACCGTGCCGCGCAGCATCCCGTACCGGTCCGTGGGCACGGAGCCGACGGTCAGGTCGACCTTGGCGCCCACCGGTACCGTCGCCGCCTTGTCGGCGGGGACATAGAGCATGGCCACCAGCGGGTCGCCGGAGCTCTTGACGCGTTCGACGGTCGCCACGTCCGCTCCGGTGGTGACCACGGCGCCGACCTCGGCGGCCAGCGAGGTGACTCTGCCGCGGGCCACCGCGCGTACAGCGCGTACGCCGTCGTCCGTGCGCACACTCAGCACCGGTGCGTCCTTCTCCACCAGTTGCCCCGCCTTGACGTGCACGGCGGTCACCTGGCCCGCGACCGGGCTCTGGAGCAGGTAGCTGCCCTCGGTGTGGGTGAGGACGCCGGCGGCGGTGAGTTTGGAGGAGACCGTGCCGGTGACGGCCCAGACGGAACCCGCCGCCATCACCACAAGGGTGACGACGAGTACGAGAAGTCCCTGCGGCCGCGCGAAACGTACCGGAACGTCGAGTTCTTCGGGCGATTGCAGCTTGGCAAGCGCCTTTTGCCGGAACTCCACGTCACCTTTCCTTCACGTTTGTTTCTACGGTCGGTCACCGAAGTGGCGGCAACGGCGCATGACCGTAACACATAAGCCCCGGAACGCTGTTCCGGGGCTTATGGCTCCTGCCCGTGCCGGGAATCGCTACGGAAATTCCGAGCGGACACTCCGTGGCGCGGGAAAGGTGTCAGTCAATGACACCTGAAGTCCTGGCGAATGCTCAGGCCTGGGCGTCGGCACCGGCGCCGAGGGAGACGCCGACGCTCGGGAGGCCGTTGCTGGAAACGCCGCTGACGGTGTTGCCGACCAGGCCCTCAACGCCGTCGACGGTCCCGCCGGCCGCGCCGAGGGTCTCGTTCAGCAGGCCGCCGGAAACGGCGTCCAGCTCGGCGTCGGCAAGCTCGGCGGTCTCGATCTGGTGACGCATGAATGCGCTTCCCTTCATTGCTTTCGGGTTTATGAGGGGGACTCGCCCCTCGCGGCAGAAAATGCCGATCAGGGCGCTCATCAGTCGGGCGTGGTCACACCCGGAAAACCGGACGAATTCGGAACCGGTAGCGGTCGTTCCGCCCGACTGCTCGAAGAGCGAAACACGCCGGTGCAGCCATCCGCCACTTGAGGGTCCACTCGTCTCAAGATCTCCACATGGTGCACCGCCTGGTGAAGAGTCAGCACACCCCCGCCTCTTTTGTGCCGTCCGGTTCTGCGGCTTGTCCGCGCCGTTCGTTCTTGACGGCTCTGTGCGGGCTGCCTACCGTTCGCCCCAGGACAAGGGACGTTCTACCTCCGGCAGTTGGGAATCGCTCGATGCCGCACGAGTACGTCAGTTCCGTACCCTTCCGCGCCGGGAGCGAGGGCTACGCCAGCTTCCGCATCCCCGCCGTCGTCCGCGCGGCCGACGGCGCCCTGCTCGCCTTCGCCGAGGGCCGGGTCGACTCGGCCAAGGACAGCGGGAACATCGACATCGTCCTCAAACGCTCCACGGACGGCGGCCGCACCTGGGGCCGGCTGGCCGCCGTGGCCCGCTACGGCGACAGCGCGGGCGGCTCGCCGGGCGCCGGCCGCCGGGGCCGGGACTCCGGCGACGACCCGGCCGAAGGCACCGCCGGCAACCCGGCGCCCGTCGTCCTCGACGACGGGCGCGTCCTCCTCGTCTTCGTCACCAGCGCGGCCGACGCCACCGAGGAGCGCATCCGGCGCGGCGAAATCGACGCCGGGCAAGGGCGCCGCGTATGGGTGCGGTTCAGCGAGGACCACGGCCTCGGCTGGGCCGCGCCCCGCGAGATCACCGGCACCGCCAAGCACCCCGACTGGCGCTGGTACGCCACCACCCCGGGCCACGCCCTCCAGCTGAGCTCCGGACGGGTCCTTGTCCCCGCCAACCACTCCACGCCGCCCACCCTCTCCGGCGACGACGGCACCGAGGGCCGCTACAACGGCGGCCACGACCTCCTCAGCGACGACGGGGGCGCCACCTGGCGGATCGGCTACGTGGACGACAACCCCGACGGCCGGATCAACGTCAACGAGACCACGGCCGCCGAACTGACCGACGGCACGGTCTACTTCAACACCCGCAACGACTCCGAGGTACCCGAACACCGCGCCGAAGCGCGTTCCACCGACGGCGGCGAGACCCTGACCGCACCCTTCGCGCCCCAACCGCACCTCACGACCCCCGTCGTCGAGGCCTCCGTCCTCCAGCTCCGCGACCCGGATGTGCTCCTCTTCTCCGCACCCTCGCGCCCCGACACCCGCTACCGGATGTCCGTACGCGCCAGCACGGACGGCGGCGTCACCTGGCGCGAGGTCCACACCGTGGACGAGCGGCGGGCCGCGTACTCCGATCTGGTCCGGGCCGACCAGGAGACCGTCGGCCTCCTCTACGAGACCGGCGGCGACAGCGCCTACGAGACGATCACCTTCCGCCGTATCCCGGTGACGGACCTGGCCTGACCGCCACTACGCTCGACGGGTGCCCCGCCTTCACCGCATCACCACCCGTAACGCCCGCTTCCAGCAGTGGCAGGCCCTGCTGACCAACCGCACCAAGCGGCAGCGCGCCGGAGAGTTCCTGGTCCAGGGCGTACGGCCGATCACCCTCGCGGTCGGGGCCGGGTGGCCGACCACGGCCCTGCTGTACGCCGAGGGCCGCCGGCTCTCCGACTGGGCCCGCGAACTGCTCGACTCGCCCGCGCCCGGCGAGCGCATCGCCATGGCGCCCGAGCTGCTCGCCGAGCTGAGCGAGCGCACGGAGGGCGACGCCGAGCTGGTCGCCGTCGTACGGATGCCACCGGACGATCTGGACCGCATCCCCGTGGGCCCGGCCTTCCTCGGCGTTCTCTTCGACCGTCCCACCAGCCCCGGCAACATCGGCACCCTCATCCGCTCCGCCGACGCCTTCGGCGCCGACGGGCTGATCGTCACCGGGCACGCCGCCGACGTCTACGACCCCAAGTCCGTCCGCGCCTCCACCGGCTCCCTCTTCTCCCTCCCCGCCGTCCGCGTCCCCTCCCCGCGCCAGGTCGACGACTGGCTCTCGGCCCACGACATCACCGTCGTCGGCACCGACGAACACGGTGAGACGGCCCTGTTCGACGCCGAGCTGACCGGCCCCGTCCTCCTCCTGGTCGGCAACGAGACCACAGGCCTGAGCACCACCTGGCGCAACCGCTGCGACCGCACCGTCCACATCCCCATGCAGGGCTCCGCCTCCTCCCTCAACGCCGCGAACGCCGCCACGACAGCCCTCTACGAAGCCGCGCGGCAACGGCACCTGACCGGCCGGTAGTGATCGCCTTCACGCCGTTCGGCAGCGCCGAGGGGCGCCGCCAGGTGGCAGGATGCGGCGTATGACTTCTGTTGCCTCTTCGACTGCCGATGGCCGTGCGCCCAAGAAGGATCCCTGGGAGCTGCCCGATGTCTCCGGGATGCGCGTCGGGGTGCTCGGTGGGACCGGGGACCAGGGACGGGGGCTGGCGTACCGGCTCGCGCGGAGCGGGATGGCCGTGACCATCGGGTCGCGTGCCGCCGAGCGGGCGCGGCAGGCCGCGGAGGAGATCGGGCACGGGGTGCGCGGCGCGGACAACGCCGAGTGCGCCCGCGACTCCGACATCGTGATCGTGGCCGTCCCCTGGGAGGGGCACGCCAAGACGATCGAGTCGCTGCGCGAGGAGTTGACCGGCAAGCTGGTCGTGGACTGCGTCAACCCGCTGGGCTTCGACAAAAAGGGCGCCTACGCGCTGGTGCCCGAGGAGGGCAGCGCCGCCGAGCAGGCCGCCGCGCTGCTGCCGGACTCGCGGGTCACGGCCGCCTTCCACCACCTGTCGGCCGTGCTGCTCTCCGACCCGGAGGTCGAGGAGATCGAGACGGACGTGATGGTGCTGGGCGAGGTGCGAGCCGACTGCGAGATCGTGCAGGCGCTGGCGGCCCGCATCCCCGGGATGCGCGGTGTGTTCGCCGGGCGGCTGCGCAACGCGCACCAGGTCGAGTCGCTGGTCGCCAACCTCATCTCCGTCAACCGCCGCTACAAGGCTCACGCGGGCATCCGCCTCACCGACATCTGAAAGGCGGAAGACCGACAGACGGGCAGGCAGGGTGCGGTGGGGGTGCGGAGAATCCCCGGGGGCGGTTGGACGGTCGCCGTCGTGGTGGCGGCGGTGCTCGCCAGCTGCTCCCAGCAGGGCGAGGACAAGAGGGGGTCCGACGGCGGCAGCAGCGCGCGGCAGGCGTCCGCGCCGCTGAGCGTCGCCGCCGTGGAGCGGATGGCCGACGGGCCGGGTGCGAGCTGCCCCGTCCGCTACGACGTGGCTCGGGCCGCGCGGTCCGCCGGCCTTGACGGCGCAGTCGAGGCCGGCTCCGTCGAGGGGGAGCTGCCCGACGGTGCCGACTCCCCGCTGGCCCGGTCCGACGGCGCCCTCGTCGACTGCGGATACCGGCTGGGCAAGGAGCGGCTGCGCCTCTTCACGGTCGGCGTACGGAAGGGCCGCGCCGTCACCGTGCTGCTGCCCCAGATCCAGCACGACGCGCGGATCGGGATGGACGAGTTGCTCGACTACGCCGGCCGGCTCCAGCGGGACCGGCGCGGCGAGGTGCGGCTGACGCCCAGCGGGAACGTCGCCGCCGTCCGGCTGCCGGCAGCCGGTGAGGGCGACCTCGCCCTGGTCGTCAGCGCCGAGTACGGCGCCCGGCTCTCCCGTACGCAGCTCACCGAGCTGACGACGCGGCTGGCGGCCCAGGCCCGGCGCTAGGTCGCCCACGCCGGGGCGGTGCCGGTCGGCCGCCGCCGTGTAATCCTCCGTCCCTCCGGGCACCCCGCCCCTCGGACATGCGGGCCGCGCACACCCCGCACATCATGGGTGGAGCGGCGACCGGCCACGCGGCGCGCCCGCCAGGAGGCACGGATGGCACAGCAGCCCGTACCCGCCGCCGGACGGGCCGGGACGACGAGCGACGAACAGTCCTACACGCCGGACCCGCGGCGCTGGAAGGCGCTGTCGGTCTGCCTGCTCGTCGGCTTCATGTCCCTGCTGGACGTCTCGATCGTGAACGTCGCCCTGCCCGCCATCGAGAAGGGGCTGGGCGCCTCGGAGTCCGCCCTCTCCTGGGTGGTCTCCGGCTACGCCCTCACCTTCGGACTCGTCCTCGTACCCTCCGGGCGGATCGGTGACGCGCTCGGCAGGCGCACCGCCTTCCTGGGCGGCCTGACCCTGTTCACCGTCGCCTCGATGGCCTGCGGCTTCGCCCAGGGCGCCGGCTGGCTGGTGCTGGCCAGACTGGTGCAGGGCGTGGGCGGCGGACTGCTGATGCCGCAGATCTCCGGAATGATCCAGCAGCTCTTCCGGGGCGCCGAACGCGGCAAGGCCTTCGGCATGCTCGGCTCCACCATCGGCCTGTCCACCGCGGTCGGCCCGCTGCTGGGCGGGCTGCTCATCGCGGTCTTCGGCGCCGACGAGGGTTGGCGCTGGGTGTTCTTCGTCAACCTGCCCATCGGCATCATCGCCTTCCTCCTCGCCCTTCGCCTGGTGCCGCACGCCTGCGCCGAGCGCGACACCGCGCACCGCCACACGCTCGACCCGTTCGGCGTGCTGCTGCTGGGCGCGGGCGTGCTCGCCGTGATGCTGCCGCTGGTGCAGGAGCGGCAGTGGCACAGCCAGGCCAAGTGGCTGCTGGTGCTCCTGGGCGCGCTGCTGATCCTCGCCTTCGTGTGGTGGGAGCGGAGCTACCAGAGGCGCGGCAAAGAACCCCTGGTGGACCTACGGCTCTTCCAGGACCGCTCCTACTCGCTCGGGGCGCTGCTGGGGCTGGTCTACTTCGCCGGATTCACCACGATCTTCTTCATCTTCACCCTCTTCCTGCAGAACGGGATGCGCTACTCCGCGCTGCAGGCCGGGCTGACGCTGACCCCCTTCGCCGTCGGCTCCGCGATCTCGTCGGCCGTCGGCGGCCGGTTCATCACCCGGGTGGGCAGGCCGTTGATCGCCGCCGGTCTGGTGCTCGTCCTGCTCGGGCTGGGCGGCGCGGCGCTGGTCGTGCACGAGGTGCGGAACAGCAGCGTGGGCTGGGCGCTGATCGCACCCATGCTCTGTGGGGGGCTCGGCTCCGGGCTGGTCATCTCGCCCAACCAGACCCTCGCCCTGCGCTCGGTGCCCGTCGCCAAGGGCGGCGCCGCGGGCGGGGTGATCCAGACCGGCCAGCGGATCGGCTCGGCCGCCGGGATCGCCGCCGTGGGCGCCGTCTTCTTCGCCTGGCTGGCCAGCAGCCACAACTGGGCGACAGCGCTGGACTACGGACTGCTCACGGCCGTCTGCTTCGTCGCGGGCGCGCTGGCCGTGGCCGTCGCGGACATCGGGTACGGGCGCCGCGCCGCCCGCGCCGCCGCCCGGAATGCGGCCGGCCGGGAGGGGTGAGGGAGAATGGCCGGTGCACACCCCGCGCACCCCCGGCGCGCCGTCCTCTCGATGGAGACCGAGCCATGTCAGCCCCCACCCGCCGCATCCCCCAGGGCCTCGCCCTCTACGCGACCGTCATCTGCGTCCTCGCCGTCGCCGCAGCCGTGGTCTCCTTCGCGAAGGGCAGCTGGCTCGGCATCGTCTGGGTCCTGCTGGCGGGCCTGACCTCGAACATGGCCTGGTACTACCACCGCCGGACGGCGCGGGGTGCCGAGTAGCCGAACGTTGCGGTTACGGAAGCAGCACGTTCTGGGGTTCGCCCTCCCAGAAGCGGAAGTACTCCAGGCCGAGGAAGGTATCGAAGTCGGAGACGTTCATTCCGCGCAGCAGGCCGTCGACGAAGTCCCAGAAGACCTCGTTGACCTGCGGAATCCACAGGCAGCCGAAGACGATCAGCAGGCCGAACGGGGCGAAGGGCTCCGCCTGCTGCCGGGCCCGCGGGGACAGCCAGGGCTCGATGATGCCGAAGCCGTCCAGCCCGGGCACGGGCAGCAGGTTCAGCAGCGCGGCCGTCACCTGGAGCAGCGCGAGGAAGGCGAGGGCGCTGCGGAAGGCGACGGGTACGTCACGCATCGCGTCGAGCCAGAAGGGTGCGGTGAGCACGGCCGCGAACAGCGCGTTCGTCAGCGGACCCGCCGCCGAGATCACGCTGTGCTTCCACCGCCCCGCGATCCTGCCACGCTCGATGTAGACGGCGCCGCCGGGCAGCCCGATGCCGCCGAGGATCACGAAGATCACCGGCAGCACGATGCTGAGCATCGCGTGGGTGTAGTGCAGCGGGTTCAGCGTCAGATATCCCTTCGCGCCCACCGACACATCCCCGGCGCCGAGCGCGGAGCGCGCGTGCGCGTACTCGTGCAGGCACAGCGAGACGATCCAGCCGGAGACGACGAAGAAGAACACGGCGACGCCCGTGACGTCGGCCCAGCCGGCCCAGACGCCCCAGCCGGAGAGCGCCATGACGGCGACCAGTCCGAGGAAGACCGGGCTGATCCGGTGGTGGTCCGGGTGGGTGGCTGCGCTGGTCATGGGGCCAGACCGTACCGGCAGCCGGGCACGCGCCGCGAACCGCGCGCACGATACGGGCCGTTGGTACGCGAGCGCGCCATTGGCCCGTAGTGGCCGCCGTGGCCCGTATCGGCCGCCGCCGTCGCGCGTATCGGCCGCCCGCGGTCAGCTCAGGGAGCCGGCCGCGGTCAGCTCCGTGAGCCGGCCGCGACAGGAGCCGCTCCCGGCTCCGCCGCGGGCGCGGGCGCCGGCGTGGGCCCCTGCTCCCTGCCCGCCCGGCGCCCGCCCACCAGGGAAACCAGCGTGACGCCCCCGATGAGCAGCGCGGCGGCGAGGGCGTCCAGTGCGGTGATGCCCTCGTCGAGCAGCAGCGCGGCCGAGGTCATCCCGAAGACCGGCACCAGCAGCGTGAAGGGTGCGACGGACGAGGCGTCGTACCGTCGCAGCAGAAAGCCCCATACGCCGAAGCCGAACAGGGTGGCGGCCCAGGCGACGAAGCACAGGGCGCCCAGCCCGGCCAGGTCGAAGGAGCGGAGCGCGGCGAGATCGGCGTCCGGCCCCTCGAACAGCAGCGAGAGGGCGAACAGCGGAAGCGGCGGGACGAGACTGACCCACACCATCCACGACAGCGCGTCCGGCGGCGCGGCCTTGCGGGTCAGCACATTGGCCACGCCCCAGGCCGCGGCGGCGGCGATCACCAGGAGGAAGGCGCCCAGCGGCCCCGAGGCGCCCTGGCCGACGGCGGCCACCGCTATCCCGGCCAGCGCCACGGCCATCCCCGCCAGCCGTACGCGGCCGAGCCGTTCGCCCAGCGCCACGGCGGCGAAGACGGCGGTGAAGACCGCCTGCACCTGGAGGACGAGCGAGGAGAGCCCGGCGGGCATGCCCTGCCGCATGCCGAGGAACAGCAGCCCGAACTTCGCGACTCCCAGCGCCAGTCCCACTCCCAGGACCCAGCGCAGCGCCACCCGGGGACGGCGGACGAAGAAGACGGCGGGCAGCGCGGCGATCAGGAACCGCAGCCCGGAGAAGAGCAGCGGTGGAAAGTGCCGCAGCCCGATGTCGATGACGACGAAGTTGACGCCCCAGAGGGCGGCCACCAGCACCGCGAGGGCGCAGTGGAGAGGACTCAGACGCATGCCCCGATCGTCACCGCCCGCACTGTTCAGCACCAGCACGGATTCGTGCATGGTTGGATTCAGCAATACTGAACTGTCTTGGCGGGGACAGTCCCAGCGGGAGCACCCGCGCACGGAGGGAGTCACCCGCACACGGAGGGAGGCACCCAGACCATGCTCGATCTGTCCAGGCTCCGGGCCCTGCACGCCGTCCAGCTGCACGGCTCGGTGGGCGGCGCCGCACAGGCGCTCGGCTACACACCCTCCGCCGTCTCGCAGCAGATCGCCAAACTGGAGCGGGAGACCGGCACCACCCTGCTGGAGCGGCAGGGGCGCGGCATCGCGCTGACGGACGACGCGCTGATGCTCGTCCGCACCGCCGGGCAGATGCTCGAACTGGCCGAGCAGGCCGAGGTCGCGCTGGAGGAGCGCAAGGGCCGCCCCGCGGGCCGGCTGCGGCTCGCCGCCTTCCCCAGCGGCGCCCGCGGCCTGATGCCCGGGGTACTGGCCGAACTCGCCGCCGCCCACCCGGAACTGGACCTGCGGATGACGGAGGTCGACCCGCACCTGTCGGTGGGCCTGGTCGCCAGGGGCGAGATCGACCTGGCCCTCGCCCACGACTGGGACATCGCGCCGATGCCCGCGCCCGAGGGGGTACGCGCCATCCGGCTGGGCGAGGACCGCTGCGAGGTACTGGTACCGGCCGGGCATCCGCTCGCCGAACGCGACACGCTGCACACGGCCGACCTGGCCGGGCGGCGCTGGATCAGCCAGCCGCCCGGCACCGTCTGTCACGACTGGCTGCACACCACGCTGCGCGGCGCCGGCCAGGAGCCGGATGTCGCCCACTACGTCGCGGAGTTCCAGACCCAGATCGCCCTCGTGGCGGCGGGTCTTGGCATCGCGCTGCTGCCCCGGCTCGGGCGGGGGCCGCTGCCGGACGGGGTGGTGCTGCGTCCGCTGGACCCCGTCCCCACCCGCCGCCTGTTCGCCGTCACCCGCGACTGCCTGCTGCGCCGCCCGGCGGTCGGGGTGGCGCTGCGCGCCTTGCGCGACGCGACGGGCGGCGGACCGCTTCCGTAACGCTGCGAGTGCGACCGACAGGGTGGTGTGGACTCACCCAACGGGTGACCTTCCCCTGGGGATCTGCGCCACAGGCCGATACGCCTGCTCTCCTGATGCTGTGCGAGTGCACATTCCCCGAACTCCCGCCGATGGGGGCGGAGCAGACCGGGACAGCGAAAGGACAGAGTATGAGGAAGTCGGCAACAACCCGCCGCGTACGGTCGCTGACGGTGGTCGCGGCGATGGCGACCGCTCTCGTCGGCATGGCGCCGGTCGCTGCGGTAGCCGGTGACGGCCCGGGCGGCGGCCACCACCACAAGCGCGGTTACGTCTGCGACCGGCTGGAGCACGACGGCAAGGCCGCCGTCGGCAGCGGCCACTGCCGCGCCATCAACGCGCCGCGTCACGGCCACATCCGTGGCACCTTCACCATCGAGAACCGCAAGGGTCACCACCACCACAAGAAGGTGGTCTGCGTGGACAAGCACGGCAGCTCCGGCTACGCCAACACCCCCAAGTGGGTGCGCGGCAAGCACTGCTTCCACCACCACGGCTGACGCTCCACCCGGTGCCCCGCCCCGCACCGCGTGACGCCTGCCGACAAGCGGCGGGTGCGCACTGAGCAGCCGCGCGGGGCGTGGGTGCCGGAACCGGCCCGGGGCCGAACGGTCCCGGGCCGGTGGCAGTATGTGGGGGTGCGTTACCTCTACCGCGTTCTGGGCACCACGCAGGCCCTCCGCGAGGACGGCACCAGCGTGCCGATCGGCGGAGCCAGGCTGCGCGCTCTGCTGACCGCGCTCGCCCTCGCGGGAGGCCGCGCCGTACACACCGGCGAGCTCGTCTCCTGGGTGTGGGGCGAGCAGGAGGACCCGCCCGCCGACGAGACGGCGGCGCTCCAGGCCCTCGTCGGGCGGCTGCGCAGGTCCCTCGGGCGGGAGGCGGTCGGCTCCGTCGAGGGCGGCTACCGGCTGGTGGCGGCACGCGAGGACATCGATCTGCACCGCTTCGAGCGGCTGGCGTCCGAGGGCGCGGCGGCTCTTGCCGACGGTGACCCGGCCAAGGCGGCCGACCTGCTCGACGACGCCCTCGCGCTGTGGCGCGGCCCCGCGCTGGCCGACCTTCCCGACGGGGGAGGGGCCGCCGGTGTCCGGGCCGCCGACCGTCTGCTGGCGGCGCGCCGCCACCGGGCCGAGGCGGCACTCGCCCTCGGGCACGCCGAAACCGTTCTGCCCACGGTGCGTCAGCTCGCGGCCGAGCACCCGCTGAACGAACCGCTGCAGGCGCTGCTGCTGCGCGCCCTGCGGGACGCGGGCCGCGCCGCCGAGGCGCTGGCCGCCTACGACGCGGTCAGAGGCCGCCTCGCCGAGCAGCTCGGCACCGACCCGAGCCCGGAACTGCGCGCTCTGCACACCGAGTTGCTGGCCGCCGAGCCGGTCGCGGCCCCCGCACAGGCCCCGGCGGAGACGACCCTCACCCCCGCCGCGCGGCGGCCGCTCAGACGGGCGGCGGGCAATCTCCGCACCGGGCTGAACTCGTTCGTCGGCCGGGAAGCCGAGCTGGGGCAGCTGGGCCGCCGGCTGGGGACGGCGCGGCTGGTCACCCTCACCGGGCCCGGCGGCGCGGGCAAGACGCGGCTGTCGCTGGAGGCGGCGGCCCGGGCGCGTGCCGAGTACGACGAGGAGTGGGCGGACGGCGTATGGGTGGCCGAACTGGCGGCCGTACGCGACCCGGACGACCAGGGCGCCACGGCCGAAGCGGTGCTCACCGCGCTCGGCGGCCGCGAGACCGTGCTGACCGGCACCACTGCCGAGGGGCTGCGTGCCGCCACCGACCCCACTCTCGGCGACCCCCTCGCCCAGCTCGCCGAGCGCTGCGCGACCCGCCGGATGCTGCTGGTGCTGGACAACTGCGAGCACCTGATCGACGCAGCGGCCCGGGTCGTGGAGACGCTGCTGGTGGAGTGCCCCGGAGTGACCGTGCTCGCGACCAGCCGCGAGCCCCTCGGGGTGCCCGGCGAGGTCGTACGGCCCGTCGAGCCGCTGCCCGACCCGGTGGCGCTCCGGCTCCTGGCGGAGCGGGGAGCCGCGGCGCGCCCCGGCTTCCGGACAGCGGACGACCCGGAGGCGTGCGCGGAGATCTGCCGCAGGCTCGACGGGCTGCCGCTGGCCATCGAGCTGGCCGCAGCGCGGCTGCGCTCGCTCACCCCCGGCCAGCTCGCCCGCCGCCTCGACCACCGCTTCCGGCTGCTGACCAGCGGCAACCGTACGGTGCTGCCCCGTCAGCAGACGCTGCGCGCAGTGGTCGACTGGTCCTGGGAGCTGCTGGACGCTGCCGAGCGTGCGGTGCTGCGGCGGCTGGCGGTCTTCGCCGGTGGCTGCGAGCTGGAGCAGGCCGAGGAGGTGTGCGCGGACCTGGTCGAGGGGTCCGACGGGGACGTGGCGGCGCTGCTCAGCTCGCTTGTCGACAAGTCGCTGGTGGTGGCGGTGCCCGGCGAGGGCACGGCCGGGATGCGCTACCGGCTGCTGGAGACCGTCGCGGAGTACGCGGCCGAGAAGCTGGACGAGGTGCCCGGCGAACGCGAGCGCGCCGAGCGCCGCCATCTGACCGTCTACCGGGAGCTGGCCCGCACCGCCGACCCGCTGCTGCGCGGACCCCGGCAGGTGGTGTGGCTCGACCGGCTGGAGCGCGAGCACGACAACATCCGCACCGCGCTGCGCCGGGCCGTCGCCGCGGGCGACGAGCACGAGGCGCTGTGCCTGGTCCTGTCGATGGGCTGGTTCTGGCAGCTGCGCGGCCACCGCGGTGACGTACGCACCTGGGCCCAGGCGGTGCTCCGGCTCGGCCCCGACCCCTTCGGCTCCCCACCGCGCCCCGCGCAGCCGCTGTACGAGTCGTGCACCGCCACCCCGCCGCCGATGGACGAGGAGCAGCTGTGGGAGGCCAGGCGCGGGGTGCGGCTGATGGCGCTGGCCGACGCGGACGAGGGAATCGAGAAGTTCCAGGCCCCCGAACGCCAGGCCGAGCTGCGCAACATCACCCAGGTCTACTCGCCCGGAATGCCGCAAGTGTGCCGGATTCCCGGCTGCATGTGGTTCTTCGCCTGGCTGATGACCGGTGACTTCGGGAAGCTGGCCGAGCTGTCCGACGCCTTCGTGGCCGGCTGCCGCGAGCTGGGCTACGAGTGGGAGCTGGCCTTCGCGCTGCAGCTGCGGGCCAAGCTGACCAGCGACCACCCCGCCTCCTGGGAGCAGTCGGCGGCGGACGCGGTGGAGAGCCTGGAGATCTTCCGCCGGGTGGGGGACGCCTGGGGAGAGGCCGAGGCGCTCTCCAGCCGGGCCGAAGCCGCCACGGCACGCGGGGAGTTCGCCCAGGCCGCCGCGTCCTGCCGGCTGGCCATCACCCGGGCCGAGCAGCTGGGTGCGCACAGCCAGGTACCGCAGCTCAAGTCCCGCCTCGGCTCGGTGCTGGTGGAGCTGGGCGACCCGGAGCAGGCTGCCGAGGGCGAGCGGCTGATGCGGGAGGCCGTCGAGGACTCCGACCACATCGGAGGGGACGGCCCCAACTTCGCGGCCATCCAGTACGCCGTCTTCCTCACCCGGCAGGGGCTGGCCGAGGAGGCCAGGGAGCTGCTGATACCGCTGGAGGCCGAGTTCGCCGACCGGGTGCCGCAGCTGTTCGCGGGGATGATCGAGGGGATCCTGGCCTGGACGTACGTCGTCGACGGCCGGTCCGCCGAGTCGCTGGCCAAGGTCCGGCAGTCCATTGTCAAGACCCGCGATGTGATGGCGGAGGCGGTCGCCCCGCACCTGACTCTCAGTCAGCTGCTGACCGCCGCGCGTGCCCTGGCCCAGTTGGGCCGCGGTGAGCAGGCGGGGCGGCTGGTGGGCGCCTACGACGGTTTGTCCAAGCTGCCACAAGGGCACTTCCCGCACCCCGTCGAGCGCGAGTCGCGGGCGGCCGCCGAGGCGGCTGTGCGGGAAGTGCTGTCCGATCAGGCGTATGCGGGCGCTTACGCCTCGGGCCACGGCCTGACCACCGACGAGGCCGTGTCCCTGGTGCGGGAGAGCTGAGCGGCCGGCCGGGTGCCGGCCGGCCCAGCTCTCCCGCCGGCGGCCGGTCTCAGGTCTTCTTGCGGAACTTCGAGATGGCGATCGGCGCCGTCAACAGCGTCAGCCCCGCCGACCAGATCACCGTCCACATCACCGGGTTGCCGACCTCGCCCTGGCCCAGCATCAGCCCCCGGGCGGCGTCCGCGAGATGGGTGAGCGGGTTGACGTCCGTGAACGCCTTCAGCCAGCCCGGCATGGTGCCGGTCGGCACGAAGACCGAGGAGCCGAACTGGAGCGGCATCAACACCAGGAACGAGACGCCCTGCACGGCCTGGGCCGTGTTCATCGTCAGCCCCAGCAGGATGAAGATCCACAGCAGCGAGGCGCCGAACAGCGCGGTCAGCCCGATGGCGGCCAGCATGCCCAGCCAGTGCCCGTTGATGTCGAAGCCGACCAGGAAGCCCACGGTCAGCAGCACCGTGACGGCGACCAGCATGCGGCCGATCTCGACGACCGACTTGGCTATCAGCACCGAGGAGCGGGCGATCGGCATGGACCGGAAGCGGTCCATCACGCCCTTGCGGAAGTCCTCGTTGATGCCGGTGCCCACGGCCATCGCGATGGACATGCCCATCATGCCCATCATGCCGGGGATCAGATACTGCACATACTGGTCCCGGTCACCGCCGCCACCGCTGCCGCCGATGGCGCCACCGAAGACGTAGACGAACAGCAGCGTGAAGATGACGGGCATCAGCAGCGCGTCCATCATCGACTCGGGGTCCTGCTTGATCTGCAGGGCGTTGCGGCGGACGAGCGCGCCGATGTGCCGCAGGTTGGCCTGCAGCCCGATCCGGCCCTCCACCGAGGCGGGCTTGCCGGGCGCGGGGTTCGTCCCGGCCCCGGACCCGGAGGGGGCCTGCTGGGATCCGGGCGCTTTGACGGTGGCGGTACTCACGCCGCGACCTCCTCGAGTTCGTTCTCTTCGTCCTGGTGGGTGGCCTTCTGGCCGGTGAGGGCGAGGAACACCTCGTCCAGGCTGGGCAGGTGGGTGGCGATGTCGGCTATCGCGAAGCCGCGTTCGCCCAGCAGCGCGACCACGGCCGTCAGCTGTTCGTCGCTGACGATCGGGACGCTGACGATGCCGGACTCCTCGTCGCCGGTGGCGCCGGCCACCCCGTCCAGGCCCGCCTGGGCGATGGCCCCGACCATGCGCGTCAGCTCGCCCGGGTCGGCCGGGCGGATCTCCAGGGTGCGGCCGCCGACCTTCGCCTTCAGCTCCGGAACCCTGCCCTCGGCGATGACCCGGCCGCGGTCGATGACCGTCAGCTCGCCGGCCAGCTGCTCGGCCTCCTCCATGTACTGGGTGGTGAGCAGCACGGTGTTGCCGTCGGCCACGATGTTCTTGACCTCGTCCCACACCTCGTTGCGGGTACGCGGGTCCAGGCCCGTGGTGGGCTCGTCCAGATACAGCACCTTGGGGCGGCCGATCATGGAGGCCGCCAGGTCGAGCCGGCGGCGCATCCCACCGCTGTACTTCATCACGGGGCGCCGGGCCGCGTCGGTGAGGGAGAACCGCTCCAGCAGCTCGTCGGCGCGCTTGCGGGCCTCGCTGCGGGGCAGGTCGAGCAGCCGCCCGATCATGTAGAGGTTCTCCCAGCCGGCCAGCTTCTCGTCCACCGAGGCGTACTGGCCGGTCAGGCCGATGGTGCGGCGGAGCTCGCGCGGCTGGCGCACCACGTCGAACCCGGCGACCTTCGCCGTGCCGCCGTCGGGCTGCAGCAGGGTGGAGAGCATCCGGACGAGCGTCGTCTTGCCCGCGCCGTTGGGGCCCAGCACACCCATCACGGTGCCCTCGCGCACATCGAGGTCGATGCCGTCGACGGCCTTCGTCTCCCCGAAGTGCTTGACCAGTCCGCGGACCTCGACCGCGTTCGTCGTCTTCTCTCGCGTCATGTCGTCAATATGACAGCCGCCACTGACAAACGACCGACAGCCGACCGACAGCCCACCGACAGTCGAGCCCTGCTCTGTCGGTGGGCCGTCGTCAGCGGGTGTCCGCCGAGCCCTCCGCCTTACTCGAAGGAGTGCTCCGCCGCCGGGTACGCGCCCGCAGTGACGTCCTCGGCGAAGGCGCGGGCCGCGTCCCCGAGCGCGGAGCGCAGCTGTGCGTACTGCTTCACGAAGCGCGGCAGCTTGCCGGGGGTGAGGCCCGCCATGTCGGTCCACACCAGCACCTGGGCGTCGCACTCCGGCCCCGCGCCGATGCCGACCGTGGGCACGTGCAGCGCCCGGGTGACCTCGGCGGCCAGCGGCGCGGGCACCATCTCCAGGACGACGGCGAAGGCCCCGGCGTCCTGGACGGCCTTGGCGTCGCGCATCAGCTGGTCGGCCGCCTCCTCGCCGCGGCCCTGCACCCGGTAGCCCATGGTGTGCACGGACTGCGGTGTCAGCCCGACATGGGCCATCACCGGGATGCCGGAGCTGACCAGCCGCCCGATCTGGTCGGCGGAGCGCTCGCCGCCCTCCAGCTTGACGGCCTGCGCCCCCGCCTCCTTGACGAGCCGGGTGGCGCTGCGCAGCGCCTGGACCTCTCCTTCCTGGTACGAGCCGAACGGCAGGTCGGCGACGATCAGGGCGCGGCTGCTGCCCCGTACGACGGCGGCGGTCAGCATGGTCACCTCGTCCATGGTGACGGGCACCGTCGTCTCGTAGCCGAGGTGACAGTTGCCCATCGAGTCGCCGACGAGCATGACGGGAATGCCGGCCTCGTCGAAGACCGAGGCGGTCATCGCGTCGTAAGCGGTGAGCATGGGCCACTTCTCGCCTCGCTCCTTGGCGAGTGCGAGGTCGCGCACGGTCACACGGCGATTACGGGTTCCCCCGTAGAGCGTCTGCGGCATGGCATTGACTCCTGTGGTCGTCTCGAAGCGCCCCAACGGCGTCTCCGGATCCGCTGTCCATGCTGGCACGCCCCTCCGCTGCCCGGTAGAGGGCCCGGCCGCCGGCACTCATGACCGAGTTTTTACGAAACGGAACGGCCCCGTTTCGTAAATCGGACTACGCTTCCCGTCATGAGTACCCCCAGTTCCCCGGCACCGGCCGGGGCGAGTGAGCAAGCCGCGCCGGCTCATCGGCGCCGCTGGACGGTCCTCGGTGTGCTGATGCTCAGCCTGCTGGCCGTCGTCCTGGACAACAGCATCCTCAACGTGGCGATGAAGACCCTCGCCCAGCCCGCGCCCACCGGGATCGGCGCCACCCAGAGCGAGCTCGAGTGGGCCATCAACTCCTACACGCTCGTCTTCGCCGGCTTCCTGTTCACCGCCGGGCTCCTCGGCGACCGGCTCGGCCGCAAGAAGGTGCTCTTGTCCGGGCTGCTGGTCTTCGGGCTCGGCTCCCTGCTCGCCGCCTTCTCCCAGAGCCCCGGCGAACTGATCTTCTACCGCGCCCTGATGGGGCTCGGCGCGGCCTTCGTCATGCCGGCCACCCTCGCCATCCTGATGAACGTCTTCCCCCGCGAGGAACAGCCCAGGGCCATCGGTATCTGGGCGGGCGCCGTCGGGCTCGGCATCGCGGCAGGACCCATCACCGGCGGGGTGCTGCTCGACCACTTCTGGTGGGGCTCGGTCTTCCTGGTCAACGCGCCCGTCGTGTGCCTCGCGCTGGTGGCGATCCTGCTGCTGGTGCCCGACTCCCGCGACCCCGCGCCCGGTCGGCTGGACCCACTGGGCGTGCTGCTCTCGGTCGCCGGGCTGGTGCTGCTGGTCTACGGGATCATCGAGGGCGGGCAGCTCGCCGACTTCACCGAGCCGAAGGTACTGGCAACGGCGGGCGGCGGCGTCCTGTTGCTGCTGCTGTTCCTGCTGCACGAGAGGCGCACCACGCACCCCGCGCTCGATGTGCGCTACTTCCGCAAGCCCGCCTTCTCGGCCGCCGTCGCTGCGATCGCGCTGGTCTTCTTCGCCCTCATGGGCGCGATGTTCTTCAGCGTCTTCTACATCCAGAGCGTGCGCGGCTTCAGCCCGCTGGAGGCCGGACTGCTGCTGCTCCCGCTGGCCGCGGCCCAGATGATCTTCGCGCCCCGTGCCGCCAAGGCCGTCGCCCGCTTCGGCGCCAAGGCGGTGTGCACCACGGGGCTGCTGCTGGTTGCCGCGGGCATGTTCGCCTTCACCACGCTGGACGAGACGACGCCGCTGTGGGTGCTGGAAGTGATCTTCTTCGTGATGGGCAGCGCCATGGCCCATGTGATGCCGCCCGCCACCGTCTCCATCATGCAGTCGATGCCGCGCGAGAAGGCGGGCTCCGGATCGGCCGTCAACAACACCTTCCGCCAGGTCGGCGGGGCGCTCGGGGTCGCCGTCCTCGGCTCGCTGCTCTCCACCCGCTACCGGGACGGCATCGGCGGCGCCCTCGAGGCCACGCCGCAGCTGCCCGCGGGCGCGCGGCACGAGGCGGGCGAGTCCATCGAGGCCACCCTCGCGCTCGCCGACCGGCTCGGCCCCGCGGGGCGGGCGCTGGTGGCCCCCGCCAAGTCGGCCTTCGTCGACGCCATGCACACCACCGTGCTCGCCTCCGGCGCCGTCGCGCTGCTGGGCGCGCTGGTCGTCGCCGTCTGGCTGCCGGGCAAGCCCGCCGAGGAAGACGCGCGAGAGGATGAGACCGGCGGGGAAGAGGAGACGGAGCGAGTGGGGACGGAGCGGTGAGCCTGCGGTGAAGCGCGAGGGTGACAGCGGCGTCGGGGCAACGGGCGGCGGCAGCGGCGCCGGGGCAGCGGCGCCCGAGCGGGAAGGGGGTGTGCCCCTCCCGGCCGGGAAGCCCCGCGGGCGGCCGCGCAGCGAGGCCGTCGAGCGTGCCATCGTCGAAGCGGTGACACGGCTGCTGGAGGAAGGCGTCTCCTACGAAGCGCTCTCCATCGAGCGGATCGCGCGCACCGCGGGCGTCGGCAAGGCCGCCGTCTACCGGCGCTGGTCCGGCAAGGACGAACTGTTCCTGTACGTCGTCAGGGAGCTGGAGGAGCTGCCGTACGAGGGCCCGAGGGAGGGGCCGCTGCGCGAGGTGCTCGTCGGGGCGCTGGAGTGGCTGCGCGAGGTCGGGCTCGCCAAGCGGCGTTCCGCGCTGCTGCGGGTGGTGGCCGGCCAGGTGCACTCGCATCCCGGGCTGTGGCAGCGCTACCGGGAGACCGTCGTCGGCGCCCGGCGCGAGCGGCTGGCCGCCGTGCTGCGGCGGGGCATCGACCACGGCGAGCTGCGGGACGACATCGGGGTCGATGTGCTCATCGACCTGCTGACCGCGCCGATACTCGCCCGCATCCTGCTGCGGGAGGGCGAGGAACTCCCCGAGGAGATGCCCCGTCAGATCGTCGACGCCTTCCTGGACGGCCTGCGCCCTCGGACGTGAGCACCGGGCCGGCGCCGTGCTGCGGTGACGGCCCGCCGACGGAGGGGAGTCCGGTGGAGGGACGGCACGGCGGGGGAGTGCGGGAGTCCGTGGCCGCCGCGTGCGGCTGATGTGCTGGTTGTGTCACAGTCCCGATCCCGCCCCGACCTGCTGGAACCCGCGCGCGGCCGCGTCTCGTCCTCCTCTCGGACTCCACAACGGACTTCAGGGCGAAAGCGGCAGTTGAACGGAAAGGTTTAACTGCATAAAAACGGGCATCGCCTATCGTTCATCGGGCACCAGCACAGGCAAGTGAGGACGGCGGATGGCGCGCGCGTACACGTCGGAGGCCGCGTACAGCGAGAACGGCGGCGAACGACAGGGACTGTGGTCCCGCTACACCGGCAACCGCTCCCGCGGCGGCTTCGCGGGGTGGTCGGGGTCTGGCAAATGGCGGCGAGGGATGCTGCTCGCGGCGCTGGCCCTGCTGCTGGGACTGGCCTTCTTCCTGCACGCCGAGGTTCCCAACGCCATCGGCAACCTCGGCTCGCTGTGGGAGACGTTCCTGCCCTGGGGCGGACTGCTGATCGTCGTCCTGCTCGTCGCCGCCGTGCTGCGCCGCTCGGCGACGGCGCTGGTCGCGCTGCTGGTGCCGACGCTGATGTGGGTGAACCTCTTCGGCGGCCTGTTCAACGACAAGACCGGCAGCGGCCCGGCCGACCTCACCGTCGTCACCCACAACGTCAACGCGGACAACGCCGACCCCCGGGGCACCGCCAAGTCGCTGGCCGGCTCGGGGGCCGACATCCTCGCGCTGGAGGAGGTCTCCCCGGCCCAGGCCGCCTCCTACCGGTCCGAACTCGGCAGGACATACCGGTTCCACAAGCTCACCGGCACGGTCGGGATCTGGTCCAAGTACCCGATGAGCGACATCAGGACCGTCGACATCAAGATGGGCTGGCCGCGTGCCATGCGCGCCACGGTGCGCACCCCCAAGGGCGAGGTCGCCGTGTACGCCGCGCATCTGCCCTCGGTCCGGGTGCAGTTCCGCTCCGGCTTCACGGCCGGCAAGCGGGACGGCAGCGCCGAGGCGCTCGGTGAGGCGATCGCCCACGACCCGGCGGACAAGGTCCTGCTCCTCGGCGACCTCAACGGCACCATGAACGACCGCGCGCTGGCGCCCATCACCTCCCAGATGCGGTCCGCGCAGGGCGCGGCGGGCGACGGCTTCGGCTTCACCTGGCCCGCCTCGTTCCCGATGGCACGGATCGACCAGATCATGGTCAAGGGCGCCGACCCGGTCTCCGCGTGGACGCTGCCGGCGACCGACAGCGACCACCTGCCGATCGCCGCGAAGATCGACTTGACGGAGTAGGGGCACGGCCGGGGGCAGCCCCGTACCGCCAGGCCGGCCGGGTTTCCACGGCCCGTAACGTCGCGTTTTGCGCCGTGGAACATCTGGCTGCGAGACTTTGTTGCAGTCCCAAACATAGACCCGCACCGGCGGGTGCTCAGCAATGTAATCGATTACCTCACTCTTACGCGTAAGAAAGGTCTGCGCATGCCTCTGGCTCTGCTCGCACTCGCCGTGGGCGCCTTCGGTATCGGCACCACCGAGTTCGTGATGATGGGCCTGCTGCCGAACGTCGCCGACGATCTCGGCACATCCGTTCCGACCGCGGGGTACCTGGTCTCCGCCTACGCCCTCGGGGTCGTGCTCGGAGCCCCCCTGCTGACCACCCTCGGCGCCCGCGTCCCGCGCAAGCTGATGCTGCTGCTGTTGATGGGGCTGTTCACCCTCGGCAACCTCGCCTCAGCGCTCGCTCCCGGGTTCGGCACCCTGCTGGCGGGCCGGGTGCTGGCGGGCCTGCCGCACGGCGCGTTCTTCGGCGTCGGCGCCGTGGTCGCGGCCCGGCTGGTGCGCGAGGGCCGCGCGGCCCGCGCCGTTGCCACGATGTTCCTGGGGCTGACCGTCGCCAACATCGTCGGCGTACCCGGCGGCACCGCGCTGGGCCAGCAGCTCGGCTGGCGCGCCACCTTCGTGGTCGTCACCCTCATCGGCCTGGCCGCCATGACGGCACTCGCGCTGCTGGTTCCCCGGATGCCGCTGGAGCACCAGGGCGGCGTACGCCACGAACTGCGCGCCCTGGGCAACCGCCAGGTCGTCCTCGGGCTGCTGACCGCCGTCTTCGGCTTCGGCGGCGTCTTCGCCGTCTACAGCTACCTCGCCTCGATGATGACCGAGGTCACCGGGCTCGCCGAGACCTCGGTGACCTGGGTGCTCGCCCTCTTCGGCATCGGCATGACGCTGGGCACCCTGGTTGCCGGGCCGCTCACCGACCGGGCCCCGCGCCGCACTCTGTACGCGGCACTGGGGCTGATGGCCGTGCTGATGGTCACCTTCCACTTCGCGGCGCCCGTGAAGTGGGCCGCGCTGACGCTGGTGGGGCTGCTGGGAGCCGTGGGCTTCCTGATCACCACGCCGGTCCAGATGCTGGTGATGCGGGCCGCCGCGCAGGCGCCCACCATCGCCTCGGCCTCCAACCACTCCGCGTTCAACCTCGCCAACGCGGGCGGGGCCTGGCTCGGCGGTGTCGTCATCGCCGCAGGCTGGGGCTGGATGTCCCCCACCCTGGTCGGCGCGGCCCTCGCCCTGGCCGGACTCGCCATCGCCGTGACGGCGGGGATGCTCGACCGCGGCGACTCGCGGGTGGTGGCCCGGGCGAGCGATGTCCCGGTGGGGGCGCCTTCCGCGCACTAGGACGCGCCCCTGTGGTCCGTGGCCTTCCGCCCCATGGTGAGCAGAGCTCACCATGGGGCGTTTGTGTCGCAGGGGAAATATGTGACCTGTGTCACTACGAATGCCAGTGGCAGTTGCCCCGGCCTGTGCATACGCTCTTCGCGTCACACGGGGGCCACCAACTTGCTTGCACAGCAAGGAAGTTGGTGGGGCTTGGCACTCCCGTGAGGTCCGTTCGTGTCCTAGAGGGAGGAACTCCTGTGAGATCCCGTTCGGCCCGTATCGCCGTCACCGCCGCATCGGTGGCGCTCCTCGGCACCCTGGCCGCCGCCGCACCGGCCGTGGCCGCCCCCGCCGACAACGCCGCACCCGTCGCCGCGTCCACCACGCAGCAGGCCGCCGCCTGGGAGTTCGTCGCCTGGTACCCCAACAAGACGCAGTGCCAGTCGGGCGGCGAGTACTACAAGAGGCACGGCTACAGCGCCTACATCTGCCAGCTCGACCCGCTGCGCGGCTGGGCGCTCTACGTCCAGGAGTGACACCGCGAGCGCACGCGCTCCCCGTTCGGCGCATCTGAACTCAGGGCCCGCCCGGCTCCCCCGCGGGCGGGCCCTGACCCACTCCGGGCCACTCCGGGCCGCCCTGCTCGCGCCCCGCCGTTGACCGTCAGCCCTCGCGCCAGAGGCTGGTGATCGGCAGCCGGCGGTCCTTGCCGAAGCCCTTGGGGGAGATCTTGGTGCCCGGAGGGTACTGGCGGCGCTTGTACTCGGCGCGGTCCGTCATCCGCAGCACCCGGACCACGGTCTGCGCGTCGAAGCCCGCCTCCACGATGGCGGCCGCGCCCTGGTCGCCGTCCACGTACCGCTTCAGGATGCGGTCGAGGACCTCGTAGTCGGGCAGCGAGTCGGTGTCCACCTGGCCGGGTGCCAGCTCGGCGCTGGGCGGCTTGGTGATGGAGCGCTCGGGGATGGGCGGGGTCTCGCCGCGCTCCTCGGCGGCGCGGTTGCGCCACTTCGCGAGGCGGAAGACGTTCGTCTTGTAGACATCCTTGATCGGCCCGTAGGCGCCCACCGCGTCGCCGTACAGCGTCGAATAGCCCACCGCCAGCTCGGACTTGTTGCCCGGGGCCAGCACGATGTGGCCCTCCTGGTTGGAGACGGCCATCAGCAGCGTGCCGCGCAGCCGTGCCTGGAGGTTCTCCTCGGCGAGCCCGGTGAGGCCGAGCGAGTCCATGTAGGCGGCGAACATCGGCTCGATTCCGACGGTGCGGAAGTTGAGCCCGGTGCGCTCCGCCAGCTCGGCGGCGTCCTCCTTGGAGTGCTCCGAGGAGTACCGCGAGGGCATCGAGATCCCGTACACGTTCCCGGCCCCGACCGCGTCGCAGGCGATCGCGGCCGTCAGCGCCGAGTCGATGCCGCCGGACAGGCCGATCAGCACCGAGCGGAAGCCGTTCTTGGCCGCATACGCGCGCAGCCCGACGACCAGTGCGTGGTAGGTCTCCTCGTCGTCGTCCATCCGCGGCGCCTCACCGCCGGTGTGCTCCGCCGGGTAGCCGGGCAGCGGCTCGGACGAGATGACGCGGTGCTCCACGCGCAGCCCGTCGTCCACGGTCCCCGAAGGGGCCGTCGGTGCGGCGGCGGGCAGCTCCAGGTCGAGGACCAGGCAGCTCTCCTCGAACTGCGGGGCGCGTGCCAGCACCTCTCCCCCGGGGCCGACGACGATCGAGTCGCCGTCGAAGACCAGCTCGTCCTGGCCGCCGATCTCCGCCAGATACGCCGTGGTGCACCCGGCCTCCTGCGCGCGCTTGCGCACCAGCTCCAGCCGGGTGTCGTCCTTGTCCCGCTCGTAGGGGGAGGCGTTGACCGAGAGCAGCAGCCCGGCGCCCACGGTGCGCGCTGCCGGGACCCGGCCGCCCTCCTGCCACAGGTCCTCGCAGATGGCGAGCGCCACATCGACGCCGTGCACCCGGATCACCGGCATGGTGTCGCCGGGCACGAAGTAGCGGAACTCGTCGAAGACGCCGTAGTTGGGCAGGTGGTGCTTGGCGAAGGTCAGCACGATCTCGCCGCGGTGCAGCACGGCCGCCGCGTTCTGCGGAGCCCCGGCGGGCTGGCCGTAGCGGGGCTGCACCTGTTCGCAGCGGTCCAGGTAGCCGACGACGACGGGTACCTCGCCCAGCCCCTCGTCGGCCAGCCGCACGGCGAGGTCCCGCACGGCGGTGCGGCTCGCCTCGACGAACGAGCGCCGCAGCGCCAGGTCCTCGACCGGATAGCCGGTCAGCATCATCTCCGGGAACGCGACCAGATGGGCGCCGTGTTCGACGGAGTGCCGGGTCCACTGGACGACGGAGGCGGCGTTCCCCTCCAGATCGCCGACGGTGGAATCGACCTGGTTCAGCGCGAGACGTAGTTGAGGCACGAGGCCGAGTGTAATCGTCGGGCTGACGTTATGGGCGGAGGAGGTCCTGTGAGACCTCCTCCGCACCACTACTTACGGTAGCCGAGCACGGTCATCATGCCTGCCTGGCTGTGGTAGACGTTGTGGCAATGGACCAGCCACAGGCCCGGGTTGTCGGCCTCGAAGTCCGCCTCCAGGGTCTTCCCCGGCAGCACGATCGCGGTGTCCTTGCGGGGTCCGTCGTCCGGTAGGGCGAACGTGTGGCCGTGCAGGTGCAGCGGGTGCCACATCTCCGTCATGTTCACGAAGCGCAGCCGCACCCGCTCACCCGCTGTGACGGGGTGCCGCTGATCCGGGGTGTACTGCTTGCCGTTGAAGCCCCAGTCGTACGCGGCCATGGAACCCGTCAGCCGCAGCGTGACCGTGCGGTCGGGCCGGCCGGGGGACAGCCGGGCCGACTCCGCCGCCTCGAGCTGCCCGGCGGTCAGCGGCCTGCCGCGCTCCAGCTCCTCCGGGCGGACGGAGGCCGCGGGCGCCGCGCCCGGCGCCGTGCGCAGCAGTGCCCGGGCCGTCGCCTTCTTGCCCTCGGCCAGCGCGGTGAGCGGGAAGACGCCGTCCCCGGCCGTGACGAGCACGTCGTAGCGCTCGCCCATGCCCAGCAGCAGCGCGTCGGTGTCCTTGTGCTCGACCGGGTAGCCGTCGGTGTGGGTGACGGTCATCCGGTGGCCGCCGAGCGCCACCCGGAAAGCCGTGTCACCGCCCGCGTTGATGAAGCGGATGCGGATACGGTCGCCCGGCTCGGCCCTGAACGTCTCGGGGTTCGTGGCGGTACGCCCGTTGACCAGGTAGTACGGGTACTTCACATCGCCCGCGTCGCCGCCGAGCAGCTCGCTGGTGGCACCCATCAGCATCCGGGAGGGGCCCTTGCCGGCCGGACGGCTCCCGCCCATGCCGTGGATCCCCGTCATGCCGTGCATGTCATGGCCGCCGCTGTCGCCGCTCTCCTCGCCGTCGCTCTTGCCGCCGTGCTCGCCGTTCTTGCCGTCTTTGCTGTTCTCGCCGCCGTGCCCGGCGCCGTGCTCCATGCCCCGGCGCAGTTCGGCCAGGACGCCGTCGGGGGTGGAGCCCTCGACGCCGTCCAGCCAGTCGTCGAGGACGACCACCCACTCCTTGTCGTACCGCAGCGGCTCCCTGGGGTCCTCCACGATCAGCGGCGCGTAGAGCCCGCGGTCCCGCTGGCCGCCGGAGTGCGGATGGAACCAGTAGGTGCCCGGGTCCGGCACCGCGAAGCGGTAGGTGAAGTCGGCGCCCGGCCGGATCTCCCGCTGGGTGAGACCGGGCACGCCGTCCATGTCGTTGCGGAGGGCGAGACCGTGCCAGTGCACAGAGGTGGGTGCCGAGAGGTGGTTGGCGAGGGTGACGTCGAGGGTGCTGCCCGCGCTGACGCGGATCTCCTTGCCGGGCACCCGGTCGCCGTAGGCCCAGGTGGGGACGGTGCCCTCGGCCCCCAGCTCCAGGCTGGTGCGGGTGGCGGTGAGCCGGACCCGCTCGGTACGGCCACGGGAGCGGCGGGCCTCGGCGGCGCGGACCTCGGGGCCGTCGGGCTCGACATAGCCGGCGGGGGCCTTGGCGTCGGAGCGCCGTGCGGTGTCCGAGCAGGCGGTCAGGAAACCGGCCCCGGCGAGCGCGGCGCCGGTGCCGAGCACGGCTCGGCGTGTGAAGTGGGAACGCATATGTGTGCCTTCGGTGTTGTCGATGGTTGCGGTGCGGATGCGCCGCAGGGGCGCGGCCCTGTCAGGTCCGCAGGATCGACAACTGGGCGAGTCTCAGTGCTGTTCTCGGCGGCGGCAGCGGCCACAGCGCACGCAGTGTGCGGGAGCGGAACGGGGACAGGGCGGTGCCGCGTCCGCGCAGCGCCGGCCTGACGGCCGCGCCCAGCAGCGCGGCGGCCGTCCATATGCCCAGCACGGCCAGGCAGACCGAGAGCGGGTCCCCCGCTGTGCCGTGGCCGTGGCCGTCGTCGTGTGCCGGGGGCGGCATCATGTGGTGATGGGCGGGGGCGGGCGCATCGCCCGTATCTGTGCCCGACGCCGTACCCGGACCGGATGCCGGTCCGTGGGAGAGGTGCGCTGCCGTGGGTGGTGCAGGCTCGGACGCCGTGTGGCCGAGCGTGTGCATGGTGACGAGCCCCAGCAGCAGCGCCGCGAGCAGCAGCGCGCGCACGCACCAGGTGGCGGTGGGGGTGCGCTCGCCCGACAGCATGGGATCACCCTAACCCGATGCCCACTGGGGGTATGCCGTGGGCCGGTTCGCGTCGCTCCTGGGGATTTGACCGGTGGACTGGCGACGTTCGGTCATTGACGTGAACTCGCCACCGCGCACAGGATGCGCACCATGTTGGAGGCTCTTGATCTCGACCCCGTCCAGCAGCAGGTCTACGAGGCGTTGGTGGACGGTGCGGTGACCGTCGACGAGCTGCGGACCGCCGCCGGGGTGAGCGCCGCCCGGGTGCGGGCGGCGCTGGTCTCCCTGGAGAAGCTCAACCTGGTGGGACGCTTCTCGGCGGACGGGGGCGGCAAGGGGGCCGAGCGCTATCTGCCCGTGGCACCCGAGATCGCCTTCGAGTCGCTGCTGCTGGCCCGCGAGGAGGAGATCCACCGCACGCGCCGGCACATCCAGCACCTGGCGGCGCGGTTCCGGGCGCACACGGCCGGGCGCGACCCGCTGGAGCTGGTGGAGATCGTGACCGGACGCGCTGCCGTCATCCGCCAGGTCGACCAGCTCCAGCGCAGCGCACGCGGCGAGATACGGGGCATCGACCGGCCGCCGTACGCCAACAGCGACCCCGACCGCCTCGACCCGAAGACGGGCATGATGCCGGTGCAGGCGCAGATGATGCGGCGCGGGATCAGATACCGGGTGATCTACGACACCGAGGGGCTCACCACCTCCCACCGGTTCGACACCGACATCGGCGCCGCCGCCGAACTCGGCGAGGACGCACGGGTGATGGCGGACACCCCGACGAAGATGCTGATCGCCGACGACCGTATCGCGCTGATTCCGCTGCGCGCCGCGCCGAACGAGCTGGCCAGTAGCGTCGTCGTCCACCCCTCCGGGCTGCTGGAGGTGCTGTGCGAGTTCTTCGAGGTGCTCTGGGGGAGGGCGCTGCCGATCTCGGAGTACCTCTCGGGCCGCCGTCCGGGCGCTCCCGACGGGCCGAGTCCGCAGGAGGCCAAGCTGCTGGCGCTGCTGACGACCGGGATGACCGACCAGGTGATGGCCCGCCAGCTCGGCGTCAGCTACCGGACCTTCCAACGGCGGCTGCACGGGCTGATGGAGCGCCTGGGGGCGACGACCCGGTTCCAGCTGGGGGTGCGCGCGGCGAGTCTCGGCTGGCTTCCGCCGGCGCCTTCGAGCCCCGCCCGAACCGCTAAGAATGGCCCGCAGTAAGGCAATTGACCGTCTACCCGCGTCACACCGAACCCCTTGTCCTGCTCGTGACAAAGCGCTTAGCGTGCCGATCGCGCACCCCACATGCGCATCCCCCCACACGAGGAGGAACCCTCCCCATGGCAGTGACGCGTAAGAAAGCTGCGCTCGGCATATCGGCCGCGGTCGCCGCGGCGGCCATCGGCACCGTCACGGCGCTCCCCGCGAACGCGTCCCCGGAGGCGGCGCCCGCACAGGGCACCGTCGTCGGTGCGCACTCCGCGAAGGCCGTCAAGGGCAGCTACATCGTCACGATGAAGAAGTCGGCCGTGAGCACCAAGTCGTCCGCCGCGAAGGGCAAGTCGGTCATCGCCGACCACGGCGGCAAGGTGCGCAAGACCTTCACCAAGGCTCTCAACGGCTACTCCGCCAAGATGTCCGCGAGCGAGGCCAAGGAGCTGGCCGCCGACCCGGCGGTCGACAAGGTCTACGCGAACCAGCGGCACTCCATCACCGGCGAGCAGGCCGACCCGCCCTCCTGGGGCCTGGACCGCATCGATACGCCCGAGCTGAAGCTCGACAAGAAGTACGTCTACCCGGACGGCGCGGGCGAGGGCGTGACCGCCTACATCATCGACACCGGTGTCCGCACCACGCACCAGGACTTCGGCGACCGCGCCAAGAGCGGCTTCGACGCCGTCGACGGTGACGACGACGCCTCGGACGGCAACGGCCACGGCACCCACGTCGCCAGCACGGTCGCGGGCAAGGCGCACGGCGTCGCCAAGAAGGCGAACGTGGTCGCCGTCCGCGTTCTCGACGACCAGGGCTCGGGCACCACCGAGCAGGTCGTCGAGGGCATCGACTGGGTCACCAAGAACGCCAAGGCACCCTCGGTCGCCAACATGTCGCTGGGCGGCGGCGCCGACGAGGCGCTGGACAAGGCGGTGCAGAACTCCATCAAGGCGGGCGTCACCTTCGCGGTGGCCGCGGGCAACGAGTCCTCGGACGCCGGCAACAGCTCGCCCGCGCGGGTGAAGGAAGCCCTCACCGTCGGTGCCACCGACAACAAGGACGCGCAGGCCACCTTCTCCAACTACGGCGAGGCGCTGGACCTGTACGCGCCCGGCGTCGACATCACCGGCGCCTGGAACACCGGTGACGACGCCACCGACACCATCTCCGGCACCTCCATGGCCTCCCCGCACGTCGCGGGCGCCGCGGCGGTCTACCTCTCCGGCCACAAGGACGCCACGCCCGAGGCCGTCTCCAAGGCCCTGACGGAGGGCGCCTCCAAGGACGTCGTCGGCAACCCGGGCAAGGGCTCGCCCAATCTGCTGCTGAACGTCGTCAAGTGACACCCCCGCGCGCCGCCGGCTGACGGCGGCGCGCGGACAACCCCCACCTTCCGCGGCCCGGTGCCCCACACACCGGGCCGCGGTCGTGCGCGTACCGGCGCCGGGGGCGTCCGGCGCCCGGCTGGGAGCTCATTTGCGCTTGGTGGCCAGCATCAGTGCCCACCACGGGCCCCCGGGTCCCCCGCTCACGCCCACCCCGGCCTCCCGGAAGGCACAGTTGGTCAGCGTGGCGCGGTGCTTCGGGCTGCGCATCCACGCGCGCACCACCGCCGCGGCGCTCCGCTGGCCTCGCGCGATGTTCTCCCCCACACGGCGGAACCGGTATCCCTCGCGGGCCAGGCGCCGCCCCGGACCCGCGTGCTCCGGGCGGGTGTGCGAGAGCTGCCGGGCTCGGGCCATCCGCGCGCTGTGCCGCTGCGCTGCCCGGCGCAGCGCACTGTGCTCCCTCACCCGGGGACAGCGCGCCCGTGTGCGCTCCACGTTGACCAGCCGGAGCACCTTGGCGCTCCCGGTGCTGGGTCTTCCGGTGTGCGGCTTCCCCGTGTCCCACTTCCCCATGTGCGGTGGCGGTGACGCGGCGCCGGACGAATGCCACAGCAGGGGCAGCGGCAGTCTGAAGGGCGGTACCGGTGGTGGTTCGGCATGCGCCGGTGCGGCCCCGGCTGTCCAGCCGGTGCCGGCCGCCAGCGTCAGCGCGAGCCACACGGCCGCACCGCGCCGGGCGCGCCGGCGGATCGCGGATCCCATCTCTCCCTCTCATTCTTCGCGCTCGACGAAGTCGGACTCCGCGCTCGTCGAAGTCGGAAACCACTGGTCGATCGGCTGTCAGATTTTACGGTGAAACAACCCGAAAACCGTGCATTCCGGACTCAAGCCCCACCCGGCCGCACCAGCCCGGTCTCGTAGGCGAAGACCGCGGCCTGGGTACGGTCGCGCAGCCCCAGCTTGACCAGAATGCGGCTCACATGGGTCTTCACCGTCTGCTCGGCGACCACGAGCTGCTCGGCGATCTCCAGATTCGACAGGCCCCGCGCCACCAGCGCGAGCACCTCGGTCTCGCGCTCGGTGAGACCGGCGACGCGCTCCATGAGCCGCGCGCCACCCGGACCGTTCTCGTCCCGCATTCCCGCGAATTTCTCGATGAGCCGCTTGGTCAGCCCCGGCGCCAGCAGTGCCTCGCCCCGGGCCACCACCCGCACCCCCTCGGCCAGTTCGGCGGCTGAGGCGTCCTTGAGCAGAAAGCCGGAGGCTCCGGCGCGCAGCGCTTCGAAGACGTACTCGTCCAGGTCGAAGGTGGTCAGCACGAGTACCTTCGGGCCGTCGCCCGCCGTGTTCGCCTCGGTGATTCTGCGGGTGGCCTCGATACCGCCGAGCCGTGGCATCCGGATGTCCATCAGAACGACGTCCGGGGCGAGTTCCGCGGCCCGCTCCACCGCCTCCATACCGTCCACGGCCTGGCCGGTCACCGTGATGTCGGGTTCCGCGTCGAGCAGCACGGTGAAGCCCTGACGGACCAGCTTCTGGTCGTCGGCGAGCAGTACGCGGATGGTCCGGGCTCTCGTCACGAGGGGTCCTGGGCGCTCTCGGGGTAGGGCAGCGTGGCCGTCACGCTCCAGCCGCCGTCGGGGGTGTTTCCGCACCACAGTGTGCCGTTCAGCATCGCGGCGCGCTCCCGCATGCCGGGCAGACCGTGCCCCGCACCGGTGGCAGGGGGCATGGGCCGGTCCGGGGCGGTGTTGGTGACCCGCACGGTGAGCTCGGTGGGGTGGTAGCCGATCTCCACGTGCGCCTCGGCACCCGGCGCGTGCCGCAGCACATTGCTGAGGGCCTCCTGAACGATGCGGTAGGCCGACACCTCCATGCCGGGGGCGAGCGGGGAGGGGTCACCCGTCACCCGTGTGTGGACGGTGAGCCCCGCGGCCCCCACGTTCGCAATCAGCTCCGGCAGCCCCTCCAGGGTGGGCTGGGGTGCGTGCCGGTCGCCCGGCGCGTCCTCGGACCGCAGCACGCCCAGTACGCGGCGCAGTTCGGCCAGCGCCTCCACGGCGTTCTCCCGGATGCCCGCCAGACTCTCCCTCAGCTCCGGGGACGGGTTGTCCACCAGGTGCGGAGCCGCCTGCGCCTGGATGGAGATGACCGACATGTGGTGGGCCACCACGTCGTGCAGCTCCCGCGCGATCCGGTTGCGCTCCTCCAGCAGCGTGCGCCGGGTGCGCTCCTCGGTGGCCAGCTCCTCCTGGACGACCAGCTCGCTGCGGGCCGCCTGCCGGCTGTGCAGGGCGGTGCCGACGACCACGGCCATGATGAGGACGAGGACGTCCCCGGGAACGTCGCGGAAGGCGGGCGGGCCCAGCAACTGGCGCGTGGCCATGCCGCAGACCAGCCCGCTCACCACGGTGACCAGCAACGCGCCGACCGCGGCCCGGGGCCGTCGGCGTACGGCGATCAACAGCAGCGCCCCCGCCAGGCAGGCCACCTCCGGGACCAGCCAGGGGGACTGCCGGGACCAGGGAGGCGGCGGGGCCGCACCGAGCCGTACGGTGATCACGAGCATGATGCCCGTCATCACCCACCAGGCGGTGACCGGCCGGAAAACGGCGAGAACCAGCGCGGCCGCCTGGCCCGCACCGAGCAGCACCGCCGTCGGCTGGCTCATGGTCCCGTACCCGTCCGAGGTGAGGACGCCGATGTTGAACAGGCCGATGACGAGGGCGGCCAGGGACACCAGCAGGACGACGGTCGGCTGCCAGATACGCCAACTCGTCGCGCCCCCGGCGCCGGGACCAGTCGCCTGAGGCGGCGTCCCCCGCTCCAGCATGAACAGGTCTTCGCGCAGCGCACGGGGCATCCCCCGCAACCGCCGTGCCAGTCCCCGCCCCATCGTTGTCATGAACGTCACCCTAAATGCGCTCCGCCGTCTCCGACCGGGCGGTGGGCGCCCTGCGTACGACCCTGCTCGCGCCCTTCCGCCGCCCTCGCTCACACGGGTGGAAAGCGGCCCAGCACACCAGCAGCGCCACCGCGAACACCGGCAGCCACAGCAGCCGGGCCGGCACCCACCCGGCGCCGTCGGGCACGGTGTGCAGCCCCGGCAGCGGGTCGCCCGCCCACGTCCCGGCCAGGGTGACGGCCATCATCGCGGTCTGGTGCCACAGAAAGACCGTCATCGCCGAGAGGTTGACCAGCGCCACGGCAGCCCACGCGCCGGGCCGCGCGCACCACAGCCGCAGCCGCCCGTGCAGCAGCAGCGCGCCCCCGCACTGGGCGAGTCCGAAGGTGACGGCGGCGAGGCTGGGCGGATTCAGATTGGACAGCGCGGCGCCCGGCACTCCGACCATGGACGCCGGATAGCCCCCTCCTGCGACGAGCAACCCGGTGGCACCGGCCCCGCCCACCAGCAGCACCCACCCCGTCATACGGTCCCGCAGCTCGCCGCGCGCCCAGGCAGTGCCCAGACAGTAGGGCACCAGCCACCCGGCGCCCAGATTGACCCACCCCAGCCACTGCGGTCCGCCCAACCCCAGCCGCACCAGGTCCACATGCACCACGATTGCCAACGGCCACAGCGGATGCAGCCGCGCCACCAGCGGCGTCGCCGCCGTCAGCACGGCGTACACCGCCAGGAACCACAGCGGCGAGACGACCAGCTTGACCAGCGTCCGCACGGTCGCGCCGTCGACCCCGCAGCCGACCATCACCCCCACCACCAGGGCCCATACGCCCAGCAGCGCCGCCACCGGCCGGACCAGCCGCACCAGCCGGGCCCCCACCCACTCCCGGTACCCGGCCCCTCTCACCCGCGCCGAGGCCCACCCCTTGGCCGCCAGCTGCCCGCCCACCAGAAAGAAGACAGCAAGCGTCTGCAACAGCCACGAGACGGGCGTCAGTTGAGGCAGGAACTCCAGCGGACTCGCCCCGCGAACGGTGCCGTCATCGACCACCAGCGCGGTCACCAGCCAGTGCCCGAGCACCACCCCACCTATGGCCAAGGCCCGCAGCGCATCGGCGCCCCGGTCCCGGTCGGGAGGGGTGGCATCGGCGATGCGCCGTGCGAGGCCGCGCGTGCCCGACAGAGCGTACGAGGAGCCGAACACCATGGTGAGGGTGCCTTCCATGAAGCGGAACAGGACACCCGCGGACGCTATGAACCGGGCACCCTCATCCACGTCCCTCCGCAGAGCGCACCTGCGACGTACCTCTTAGGTACGACGCGAGCCTTCCGGGGCATCCGCCTCGCTTCTTCGCCTCAACTTCTGTGCAGCTCGGCCCCCTTCACCTGTTGTCATCGTCCTCGCCTTGACCGAGCAGCGGACCAGGAAGCTAAAGTACTAGGCAGCTAGGTAAATGGAGGAACTGGTGATCGAGTTTCACCTGAACGACCGTTCCGGCTTGTCGCCGTACCAGCAGGTGGTGCGGCAGGTGCGGCACGCTCTGCGGCTGGGCCTGCTGGAGCAGGGGGACCGGCTCCCGACGGTCAAGGACGTGGCGCGGCAGTTGGCGATCAACCCGAACACCGTGCTCAAGGCGTACCGCGAGTTGGAGCACGACGGCCTGGTGGCCGCCCGTCCCGGCGTCGGGACGTTCGTGACCCGGACGCTGGCCGACGGCACACTCGCCGCGCACGGCCCGCTCCGTCAGGACCTGCGGCGCTGGCTGACCAAGGCCCGGCTGGCCGGGCTCGACGAGGAGAGCATCGAGGCGCTGTTCATGAACACTTTGCGTAACGAAGCAGGGGAGGACGTGGCGTGAGCGCCGTCTTGCGGGCCCAGGCACTGGGCAAGAAGTACAAGCAGCGCTGGGCGCTGCGGGACTGCGACCTGGACATCCCGGCCGGTCGGGTGGTGGGCCTGGTCGGTCCCAACGGGGCGGGCAAGTCCACCCTGCTGAACCTGGCCTCCGGGCTGCTGACCCCGACGGCCGGCACCATCGAGGTGTGCGGCGGCCGTCCCGCCGCGGGCGTCGACCAGTTGGCGAAGGTCGGCTTCGTCGCTCAGGACACCCCGACCTACGCCTCCCTGAGCGTCGCCGACCACCTCGACCTCGGCAGGCACCTCAACCCGACGTGGGACGACGCCCTGGCGCGGGACCGCATCCGTCGGCTCGGTCTGGACCCCAAGCAGCGGGCAGGAAAGCTGTCCGGCGGTCAGCGCGCACAGCTCGCCCTCACCCTGGGCATCGCCAAGCGTCCGGAGCTGCTCCTCCTCGACGAGCCCGTCGCCGCCCTCGACCCCCTCGCCCGACGGGAGTTCATGCAGGATCTGATGGAGGCCGTCGCCGAGCACGAGATGAGCGTCGTGCTCTCCTCCCACCTGGTCTCCGATGTGGAGCGGGCCTGCGACCACGTCATCGTCCTGGTCGACTCCCGGGTGCGGGTGACCGGCGACATCGACGACCTGGTCGCCTCCCACCACCGCCTCACCGGGCCGCGTCGCGACCCGGACACCCTGCCGGCCGGCCTGCACATCCTCTCCGCCAGCCACACCGAGCGGCAGACCACGCTCCTGGTGCGCACCGACACCGCGGTCCACGACCCGAGCTGGACGGTGAGTCCGCTCGGCCTGGAGGACATCATCCTCGCTCATATGACCCGGCCCGCCGATGCGGTCCGTGACTCCCGGCCCGCGCTGGAGGTTCTTCGATGATCTGGCTGACCTGGCGCCAGTTCCGCACCCAGGCCGCGGTGATGTTCGCCGTGGTCGCGGGCTTCGCAGTGCTCCTCGCGGTCACCGGCCCGCAGCTCGCCGACCTGTACGAGTCTGCTGGAAGCAGCCTCGTGGACCAGCTCTCCAGCAGCGATCAGACACTCTACTACACCGGGCTGACGGTCGTGTTCGCCGTGCCGGCCGTCATCGGTATGTTCTGGGGCGCGCCGCTGATCTCCCGTGAACTGGAGACCGGCACCCACCGCCTTGTGTGGAACCAGAGCATCACCCGTACTCGCTGGTTCGCGACCAAACTCGGCGTCGGCGCGCTGGCCGCCATGACCGCGACCGGGCTGGTCAGTCTTGCGGTCACCTGGTGGAGCGGCCCCATCGACCGCGCCGTCGACAACGGTGGCGGCACCGAGACATATCTGGCACGCCTCGACCCGTTGGCCTTCGCCGCCCGCGGCATCGTCCCCGTCGGCTACGCCGCCTTCGCCTTCGTCCTCGGTGTCACCCTGGGCCTCGTCATCCACCGCACCCTGCCCGCGATGGCCACCACCCTCGCCGTCTACACGGCGATACAGGTTGCCGTGCCGATGTGGGTCCGATCCCATCTGGCCGCATCGAGCACTACAACCGTGCCGATCGGGGACGGTACCCCCATCGGCATCCGCGAGGAAGGCAGGGAGATCGCCGTGCCGCTCGACCAGCCCGGTGCCTGGCTGACGTCCGAACAGACGCTGAACGCCGCCGGCCGGCCGTCCTCCCCGCCGGCGTCCTTCGCCGACTGCCTGCAGCCCACGTCGGGCCCGCCCAGCATGGAGCGGATCGACCGCTGCGTCGCGGACCTCGGCGAACGCGGCTACCAGCAACGGCTGACCTACCACCCCGCCGGCAACTTCTGGCCCCTTCAGTGGGCCGAGACCGGGCTCTACCTCGGCCTCGCGCTGGCCTTGGCCGGATTCTGCGCCTGGTGGCTCCGCCGCCGCCTGACCTGACGGACGCTGGTTCCCGCCTGGGACCCCCCGTGCGTGCGGGGCAGCCGAGCCCCGGCTGCCCCGCGGAAGTCGGCACCTCTTACGTGGGCCGCAGAGCGCAGAGGCGGCACCGTTCGCCCCCGACCTGGGGTGGCACGCGGCGGAGCTGGTCGCCGTACCGGTAGATGAGGATGGGTGCCCCGCCGTCCTCCTCGACTCTGAGCCGGTAGATGAACGGTGCGGGCCCCGTCACCCGGACGATCTCGGCGGTCTTCCCCGTCTTCCGGTCCTGCGCCATGTCGCCGACTGCCCACATCTCACACACCGCGCAGCCTTTGGGCGCCGCCGCCTGACTGGTCCGGCGCATGCTTGCGGTGCAGATGCGCGCCGAAGAGCACTTCGAGATCCGCTCGGGGCTTGGGATCGAACACCGCCCGCGCGATCATCGTGCGGAACCACGCACAGTCCTCGCAGGACGCCGACTGCTCCTGCGGAGGGCTCTCTTGCTCCATGCTCCCCACCTGCTGCGGTAGTTGATTGTGACGTTCTGTGGTGAGAAGAACACGTACGGCGCTACGATGTCGCGGTATGAGCGCCCATTCTCATGAATGGCGCCTTTCAAGGTCCTTGTGGCGCTTGGAGATTGGGCAGGTCGGCATGGGTGGCAAACAGAAGCGGCCAGCAGGAATGAGCATCCCGCCGAGCCTCGGCGAAGATGTCCGTCGCGTCAGACAGGCTCGCCGCATCTCCCAGACGGCGTTCGCCTCCGCCACCGGTTACACGCAGAGCTATGTGAGCCGCGTGGAGTCGGGCGAGTTCATGCCCTCCATGAAGTTCGCCGAAGCGTGCGACCGCACCTTCGGCACGGGAGATCTCTTCGTCGGCCAACTGCGGCGCGTGATCGATGGGGAATACCCGGCGTGGTTTGCTCCGCATATGGATGCGGAGCGGGAGGCGGTGACGATTCGGGACTTCTCTACGACGTTCATCGTGGGGCTGCTTCAAACGGAGGCGTACGCGCGTGCTGTTCTGCGGCAAGGGCGGACTTCGGTTACCGACCGTGACCTGGAAGCGAAAACGGTGAGTCGTCTGCGCCGACGGGAGATCCTGGAGAGGGATGACCCGCCGCGGATCTCGGTAGTGCTGCACGAGGCGTGCCTGCGCGTGCAGGTGGGCTCAGCACGTGTGATGGCGGAGCAACTCCGCTACATCATTGCCGAGATGCGGCGGCGACAGACGCTGACACTGCAGGTGCTCCCCTACACCCAAGCAGAGGTGGCCATCAGCACCCCATTCGCGATCCTGGAACTTCCGAGTGACGCTACTCGCGTCTACGTAGAGGGTCCGCAGGTCGGACAGTGCTACGACGGCCCGAAAGCTGTACGGGAGGCTGTGGACATCTTCGATCGCTTGCGCGCCTGTGCGCTGAGCCCTGATCATTCATTGGAATACATCAGCTCCTTAAAGGATGGCCATGAGCGAAGCGCAGTGGATCAAGTCCAGCTACAGCGACGGCCAAGGGGGCAACTGCGTCGAGTGGGCCCCGGCGCTCGTGTGCGGCAACGGGGTGGTCCCGGTGCGTGACAGCAAAGACACCGGCCGGTCCCTCTCGTTCTCCCCGGCCGCATGGCAGACCTTCGTCGAAGGCGTGAAGCACTCCGGGCGATGACGCTGCCGCTCCGGGCGGTCACCCGGCGAACGACGGAACAGGGTTCGCCGGGTCCGCCAGCCAGGGCCGGTGGTCGCCGTCCGGGGTGACGGTGAGGCCGAAGCAGTCCAGTCGTGGCGCTCCCTCACCACGCCACCACTCCAGTGCCCGGCAAACCTCGTCCCAGAGCTTGCGGGAGCCTGACTGGCGGACCGTGGCCTGGGACTCGCCTGCGGGGAAGGTGACCGACGCCCATGCGCGGGAGCCCTCGGTCATATCGAAGAACCAGAGCACGGACTCACTCTCGCCGGCGTTGAGGACATGGGCGCATCGCGGTACGCATAGCCCCAGGACGAACTGGATTCCTTCGAATCGCCGGCCCTCGCCCAGGTCGGACAGGCTCACCGACGTTGCCGACACGGCAGCGTTCCCGGGGTACTCCCCGACGTGCCGGCCGAACCGGTTCCAGTCGAGACGCTGAGCTCGGAGCTTCATGAACTCCAGCGGCCGGAGGAACCGCCCGCTTGCGCTCCCGTCGTCGGCAACGGTCAGCCGCACCAGCGCGTCCCCGTCGGAGTAGTGGGTTCCCCAGGGGGCCAGGATGAGCCCGCCCGGGCGGGTCTGCTCCACCCATGCGGCAGGGAGCTCCCGCACACCTGCTGTAACGATCACGCGGTCATATGGGGCCCCTTCCGACCGGCCGAATCTGCCATCCTGGCAGACCACATCAGGGGACAGCCCGACGCTACCGAGGGCCGAGCGCGCCCACGCCGCGACGCTCCTGTCCACCTCGACCGTGACGACGTTGTGGCCTCCCAGCCGGGCGGACAGCAGACCTGCGTTCCACCCGGTGCCTGTCCCGATCTCCAGCACATGGGCACCCGGAAACACATCCAGGTCGGCCAGCATGCGCGTGACGACGGACGGCATGCTCGCCGAACTGGTCGGCACGCGGCCTGGTTCGGGGCCGACATGGTGCCCGTCGTCCCACTGGATGGTGAGTGGGGCGTTCGCGTACGCCTCTTGCTCCCAGCCCTCCGGGTCCGTGCGACGGTCCACGGCACGGCTGCTGCCCGTGTCCATGTCGTACGGCCACATGAGGTCCGGCAGGAACGCGCTTCTCGGGGCGGTGTCGAATGCCGAGTTCCAATCGATCGTCAGGGCACCGGCATCGAGGAGGAACCGCGCCAGCTCCGCGTGGGGGCTGGTGCGGTTCTCCGTTTCATGGTCTCGGCTCACTTCCGGTGGTCTCCGTCGCCTTCCGGCGTGCCGCCGTCCGGGGACGGCGGATCCTGCGGTGGGGACCATGGCTGTCCCGGAAGCTTGTCGTCGGGGTTGTCCTTGGGCCTCTCGTGTCCACCCATTGCGGGACCTCCAGTCTCGCTGCACGTGTGAGCCTTCGAAGCTAGGAGCGCGCGGTGAGGAGCCTCAACGAATGTGCGGGGACTTGCATGCGGTCACCCCAGAGAGTCGATCGCCCTGGTGATCAGCCCACGTGCCTGGGCGCCGTAGACGGCCAACTCGACCATCCTGGCAAAAGTTTCGTCATATGCGCGGACCTCGTTCGGTTGCGTGATGGTGAGGAACGCGGAGACCAGTTCCACGTTCACCTGCGTGTCGTCGAAAATCCAGAAGTCCTCGACCGGCCAGAGTGCGGAGCGGTCGGCGTCCATAGGGATCACGCCGAGACTGATGTTCGGCAGCGTGGCCAGCGCCAGCAGGTGGCCGAGCTGCCCGGACATGGTTTCCGCTCCGCCGATACGGTGGCGGAGGGTGCTCTCTTCCAGCACGACTGCGAAGCGGTGCCGTCCCTCGTGCAAAATGCGCTGCTTGTGCACGCGTACTTGCACGGCTGCCGCTACGTCGTCGGGAACGGCACGCCGGTCACGGATGGCGCTGAGTAGGGATTCGACGTACGCCCGGGTCTGAAACGGCCCTGGGATCAGCCACGATGAGTAGGCGCGGAAATTTCTCGTCCGCTCCCACAGCGGGAGAACGGACTCTTGGGCGCGCTTGAGTCCGGAGCGCTCCATGCGTCGCCATTCGACGTACGCACCCTCGATGTTGCGGACCGTGGCGATCAGGTCGGCAACCTGATCCTCTGCGCCGCACAGCCGTGCCCAGATCCGCAGGTCGTCATCTGCCGGGGCGGTGCGCCCGTGCTCGATCCGGCTGCACTTGCTTTCATGCCAACCGGCCCGAGCAGCCAGCTCCCGTGCGGTCAGTCCGGCATCCATCCGGATCTCGCGCAGACGGTTGCCGAGGGCTTCCCGGGCCTGTCGGACGCTCGATGAAGACGTCACATTCCAATCCGGTGTCGCTGACTCAGGCGGGCCTGTACTCCTCGTGCGGGGTAGCAGCGTCCCAGACGGCGTCGAAGGCGGTCACGCAGCGGGAAACGATGCCCGGGTCGGTCACCAGTTCTTCGCCGGTCATGCGTCCGTCGCCGTCGAAGTGGTTGAAGAGCACCTGTGACCCGTCGAACAGCCACAGGTCGTTACCCGGCAGCAACAGCGCGTTCGCTTGTCGGCGCGGCAGCCAGCGCACCCGTTCGCCTGCCTTGACGTTGTGTCCGGTGGTCAGGTCGTACTCGTACCGGATGTAGGCGCTCACCGGCTCGGAGACGACGCGCGCGCGGCGGACTTCCACCCCCCGGGCGACAGCCGCCGACACCAGATCCACCCACCACGGCCAGCGCTCCGCCGGATCGAACCGGTCGCCCGCCTGCCACTCGGCATACGCTTCGTCCTGCTCGTAGCCGTCGCGCGTCTCCAGGTGGTACGCGCTGCACCGAGCGGCGCGGAACATCTCCTCAAACGTCGCCGTCACTGCCGCCGTTCACCTCCGGGAAGAACTGCATCATGCGGGGCGGGAATTCGATCACCGTCTCATGCGGCGGTACGTCCATCTGCGCAAGCCGCTCGGGGTCGGTCACGCGCCAGCCTTGCAGGACGTAATTCCCGCTCTTGTCGTCCAGATACACGGTCGGGGAGCCGTTGTTCGGGCTCTCGGGGTCCTTGCCCAACCGGTGCAGGGCCATGGTCTCCTCCGGTTCCTCAAGGGCGGATCAGCAAGGACGAGCCTGCGCCGATTCGTCGCCGCCGCGCCATGAACTTGCACGAATTTGCGCCCCGTTCATGGGACCCCGAAGCGCAGTGGATCAAGTCCAGCTACAGCGACGGCCAAGGGGGCAACTGCGTCGAGTGGGCCCCGGCTCTCGTGTGCGGCGACGGGGTGGTCCCGGTGCGAGACAGCAAGGACACCACCCGCGCGCCGCTGTCGCTTTCATCGGCTGCCTGGCGGATGTTCACCGAGGGCGTGAAGCGTACTCCGCAGTGACGAGCCGAGGGTGCTCCGGCCAACGACCGGAGCACCCACCGGTCGGTCAGGACAAGGGCTCGGCGACGGCCCAGCTGGTGTCGTCGCTCCAGGCGGCGGTGGCGTCCCAGTCGTGGGAGCCGCCGTCACTGGCGATATAGGCGTCGTACTTGTAGTGGCGCAGGAAGTCGCCGGGGAAGTTGAGGGAGCGTAGGGAGACGCCCTCCCCACTGTGCCCGGCCTGTGGGCAGAACGTGGCGTCGTTCCTGAACAGCGAGGAGCCGTCCGCGGCGTTCAGGTGCAGCTGGAAGTCGGAGTGCCGCAGGTACTGGCCGGGCTTGTCGACGGACTCGAAGGAGACACACGAGGCGTCACCCAGACCCTTGCGTACGGTCCACGTGGCGGCGGCCCTCGCGGCGGAGGAGCTGGAGCCCGAGACCTCCGCGATGCCGACATCGCTGCCGTCGTGCCGGAGGTACTGCTTGGTGCAGCACGAGGTGGTGGCCCGCAATGAGACCTTCGCGCCCGGCTTGAGGGCGTCGGAGGCCGGCGGGGCCTCCGCGTAGTCGGCGGCGTCGATGCTGGACTGGACGGCGTTCTCGGTGGCTTCCGAGGGGTAGCCGGACGTCATGACGCCTTCGTAGAAGGTGCCGGCGGAGCCGTTGCTGTTGTCGCCGCCGGTGCCCAGGATGATGGCCCCTTCCTTCTTCATCGGGTCGTAGCCCGCGGCGTTGGGGCGCGGTCCGTCGTAGAAGGTGGACAGGCCGCCGGACTGCGCGTTGCCGCCCCGGATCGCCCAGCGGTTCGGCCCGCCCTTGAGGGTGGCGGTGAGGAAGCGGTGGCTGATGCTGGGATCGTTGGCGTTGTAGCCGCGGTTGACTCCGGAGAACAGGCCGTTCTCCAGATCGGACATGATCCACGGCCCGTCTCCGGTGCCGTAGCCCCAGGTCTTGCTGTCGCCGAAGTAGATGGCCTCCATGGTGCCGTTGCCGTTGTTGCGGCTGTTGGTCTCGGCGTTGCCGTAGTCGAAGCAGCAGCCGCTGTTGTAGTGGGTGCCGTCCAGTACCGCGTACATCCCTTCGGGCTGGTCGCCGGTGGCGATGCCGTTGGTGTCGTTGTCGCGGTAGCCGGTGCCGGGGGCGATGAAGACGCCGTACGCCTTGTGACCGTTCACGGTGACCGGTGCGGCTGCGGCGTCGGCGAGGTTGTCGTACCCGCCCTCGGCCGGGCCGGGGAACTGACCGGGGGGTGCCTGCGTGAGGTGGTTGCCCCGGCCGGACTGGTCGTAGAGGACGGTGATGAGGCAACTGGTTCGCGAGCAGAACGAGTCCTGTGCGGCGGCGTCGGCGTAGCCGCCGGTGCTGAGCACGCCGATGTCCCGGGTCGCGCCGTCCGAGGCGCGTTGGACCTGGTAGAGCGGGCCGTTGTAGCCGGCGTACAGCGCCCGGGTCGTGCTGTGCGCGGCCACGCAGGGTGTGCCGCCGTCGGCGTAGATGTCGCAGGGGAGCGCGGCGGCAGCCTGCCGGCCTGCTGCGGTGGGGGAGAGCGCGGGGGAACCGGTGGCGGTCGCCTGACCGCTGAAGAGGGCGGTGGCCATGGCGAGCGCCAGGAGCAGTAGGGCGAGTGGCCTTGCTCGTCCTGGGCGGCGGCGGCCCGGTGTCAGAGACATCGATGAACTCCTTGGAGTGGAGGTGGGGGGCACGGTCGGCGGGCGGGCTGCATGTCGCGAACATGTCATCCAGCCGTCCGATATATCGAACGTTGACCGACTCACCGACCCTCCTGATGTTAAGAAGCCGTTGCAAGCTGTCAACACTTCTCACACACACCGAATCCGCCCACCCCCGCGCATCCTTCGGTGCCCTGCCCTTGGTCACCATTCGAGGTGCCCGCCTCCGATGCGCGGTGCCGGAATTGGCACGTGAAAAACTTGGAGGTGAACGGAAGTTCAGTCATTCGATCGAGTGAGGCGGAACGAGACGTCCTGGACTGTTCGACCGTCACCTCGGGCAGCCGCACGGCTGGCCCTTCATTCGCTGATCAGTGGCTTCCCGGCGTTCATCGGCCAACGCGATGCGATAGGCGCCCAGTTCACCTCAGAAGCGATCCACGCCGATTCCAGATTTCGCTGAGAGGACACCGGAACAGCCCCTGGCCTGCACTTCTCCCCAGGGCAGGACGAGGCGGACGGGCGGTGCAGATCTGCGGCAGACGTGCCTGCGGGCGCCTCCCGGGGCGAGCGCCGACTGTTCGAACAAAGGGAACAGTCGGAATGATTAAGTGGCTAAATACTGCCTCTTGTTGAGATAAGACCAGCCTATGTCGTGCCCGGCGTGGGCAGGCAGGTGTGCGTCTGTTCTGCCACAACAACGAAAAGGAATCCGAAAGGGGTTCTATGCGCTCTTCTTCTCGGCATCGCGAACCGTCGCCCGCCGGCGGCCTCCCACGTCATCGGTCATGGCGCCGTACGGCCATCGCCGCGGCCACGGCATGCGTGGCGCTGGGCGGCGTCCTGAGCACTGCGCCGTCCGCCACCGCCGACAGCGCCGACGGCACCGGCGAGATCCGGAACGCGAGCACCGACCGGCACATCGGTACCTACGGCAACTACGGGCAGGTACTTGCCGCCTTCACTGATGCGTACTGGCCGGCCTCGGCCGACAAGAGCTGGACGTTCACGCCACGGGCGTACGGCAGGTACTACAACATCCGGAGCACCACCAAGGGGACCTGCTGGACCTACAGTCCGAAGCCGGCGTCCGGTGGTGACTGGGACCGCTATGGCCCCTGGGTCGTCACGCTGTCGCCGTGCAGTGCGTCCGCCACGAACCAGCAGTTCTCACTGCGCGCGGCGCCCCGTGGCGCGCCGCGCGGAACCGTCAGCATCCATCCGCGGGACGCCATGGGGACCGTACTCCGGCGAACCACTCCGAACGGCGAAGGCCCGAACCACTGGAACGCGTTGAGCTTGGAGACGTCCAAGGGTACGAACGAGGAGTACTGGCGCGTGCCGGTCCCACCCAACGACTGGGGCCTCGCATCCTCCTCCCGCACCTCATCGTGACGGGTCGGGACGGCCGGGCTCCCAGCGGACTGAGAGGCACCCCGTCACTCCTTCACCCGCAGCGCGGCCAGTTGCTGTTCGAACGGCACCACGGCAGGCTCCTCGGCCGGACGTGCGGTTCCAGTGGTGGCGCGTGGGGCGACCAGTCCCGCCAGCTCGCCGCCCGCGCGGGCGATGCGGTGGGGGAGGGACGGGGTGACCCCGTCGTCCGGTGCGGCCCAGTCGTCGGTGGCGGCGTAGACGGCGGTCGGTGCCGCCACCGCGCGCAGGTAGGTGAACAGCGGTCGCATGGCGTGCTCCAGCACCAGTGAGTGGCGCGGGGTGCCGCCGGTGGCGCCCAGCAGGGTCGGCTTGCCCGCGAGCGCGTCCTTGTCCAGGACGTCGAAGAACGACTTGAACAGCCCGCTGTAGGAGGCGCTGAAGACCGGGGTGACGGCGATCAGGCCGTCAGCCTCGGTGACCTGCTCCATGGCTGCGCGCAGCGCGGTGCCGGGGAAGCCGGTGGTGAAGTTGTGGGCGATCTCGGTGGCGAGATCGCGCAGTTCGACCGTGGTGGCCTCGGCATCGACGCCCTCCTCGCGCAGGGCGACCCGTGTCGCCTCGGCGAGGCGGTCGGCCAGCATGCGGGTGGAGGACGGGTCGCTCAGTCCGGCCGAGACGACGGCCAGCCGTACGGTGCTGTTTCCCTCGGCGGATGTCATACGGCGGCTCCCTCCTGCTCGGCGACCCGCGCGGCGTGGGTCGGTGCTGCGGCCGTCCCCGCGGGGCGCCGGGCCGCCATCTCCTCGCGCAGTACCGGCACGACTTCCTCGCCGAGCATGTCGAGCTGCTCGAGGACGGTCTTCAGCGGCAGCCCCGCGTGGTCCATGAGGAAGAGCTGGCGCTGGTAGTCGCCGAAGGACTCGCGGAAGGTCAGCGTCTTGTCGATGACCTCCTGGGGGCTGCCGACGGTCAGCGGGGTCTGGTCGGTGAACTCCTCCAGGCTGGGGCCGTGCCCGTAGACCGGCGCGTTGTCGAAGTAGGGGCGGAATTCCCGCACCGCGTCCTGGGACCTGCGGCGCATGAAGACCTGCCCGCCCAGGCCGACCAGGGCCTGGGCGCGGGTGCCGTGGCCGTAGTGCTCGAAGCGGTCGCGGTAGAGGTTGATCAGCCGCTTGAAGTGGTCCTTGGGCCAGAAGATGTTGTTGGCGAAGAAGCCGTCGCCGTAGTAGGCGGCCTGCTCGGCGATCTCGGGGCTGCGGATCGAGCCGTGCCAGACGAACGGCGGCACGCCGTCCAGCGGGCGCGGGGTTGAAGTGAAGCCCTGCAGCGGGGTGCGGAAGCGGCCCTCCCAGTCGACGACGTCCTCGGTCCACAGCCTGCGCAGCAGCGCGTAGTTCTCGATGGCCAGCGGGATGCCCTGGCGGATGTCCTGGCCGAACCAGGGGTAGACGGGCCCGGTGTTGCCGCGGCCCATCATCAGATCGACACGGCCGTCCGCGATGTGCTGCAGCATCGCGAAGTCCTCGGCGATCTTCACTGGATCGTTGGTGGTGATCAGGGTGGTGGAGGTGGAGAGGAGCAGCCGTTCGGTCCTGGCCGCCAGATAGCCGAGCATGGTCGTGGGTGAGGACGGTACGAACGGCGGGTTGTGGTGCTCGCCGGTGGCGAAGACGTCCAGTCCCACCTCCTCCGCCTTGAGGGCGATGGCCAGCATCGCCTTGATCCGCTCGTGCTCGGTCGGCGTCCGCCCGGTGGTGGGGTCGGGGGTCACGTCGCCGACGGTGAAGATCCCGAACTGGATGGGGGCCGTCGGGGTCGGGGTGGCCGTGGCCGTCATGGTGCTCGCCGTCCTCGGGTGGTGTCTTCGGGTGGTGCCTCGGTCGAAGTAGTTGACTATTGAACTACCTTCCACCCCTCTCAATGCGCGAGGGTTCCCGGAAATTCCGCCAGCCGCACCTGGGTCCGTGCCCTGCCCCGCGCACCCACCCCTTGGTCACCCCGCGCGTTACATCCCCGTCACACAGCGTGCTCGTTCGGGTGCTGCGCTGCTCCCTTTCGCCCGCTGTGAAACGATCGGATCGGGGCGCGCAATACCCCGGAAACCCTGTGGTGGAATGCTGATATGGCCCCGTGCGCCGGGGGACCCGAGCGAACCCCTCTGACCTGCAAGGATAGGCCCCATGGACAAGCAACAGGAATTCGTCCTCCGCACTCTGGAGGAGCGCGACATCCGGTTCGTCCGGCTCTGGTTCACCGATGTCCTCGGCTTCCTGAAATCGGTCGCTGTCGCCCCCGCCGAACTCGAGCAGGCCTTCGACGAGGGCATGGGTTTCGACGGCTCGGCCATCGAGGGCTTCGCCCGCGTCTACGAGTCCGACATGATCGCCAAGCCCGACCCCGGCACCTTCCAGATACTGCCGTGGCGGGCCGAGGCCCCCGGAACGGCGCGGATGTTCTGCGACATCCTGATGCCGGACGGCTCCCCCTCCTACGCCGACCCGCGCTACGTCCTCAAGCGCGCCCTGGCCAAGGCGTCCGACCTCGGGTTCACCTTCTACACCCACCCGGAGATCGAGTTCTACCTGCTCAAGGACAAGCCGGTGGACGGCACCCGCCCCGTCCCGGCCGACTCCTCCGGATACTTCGACCACACCCCGCAGAACGTCGGCATGGACTTCCGCCGCCAGGCGATCACCATGCTGGAGTCCATGGGCATCTCCGTGGAGTTCTCCCACCACGAGGGAGCCCCGGGACAGCAGGAGATCGACCTGCGCTACGCCGACGCGCTGTCCACGGCCGACAACATCATGACCTTCCGCCTGGTCATGAAGCAGGTCGCGCTGGAGCAGGGGGTCCAGGCCACCTTCATGCCCAAGCCGTTCTCCGAATACCCCGGCTCCGGCATGCACACCCACCTCTCCCTCTTCGAGGGCGACCGCAACGCCTTCTACGAGTCCGGCGCCGAGTACCAGCTCTCCAAGGTCGGCCGCTCCTTCATCGCCGGGCTGCTCACCCACGCCGGTGAGATCTCCGCCGTCACCAACCAGTGGGTCAACTCCTACAAGCGCATCTGGGGTGGCGCCAACCGCACGGCGGGAGAGGGAGGCGAATCCCCCTCGTACATCTGCTGGGGCCACAACAACCGCTCCGCACTCGTCCGGGTACCGATGTACAAGCCCGGCAAGACCGGCTCGACGCGCATCGAGATGCGCTCCCTCGACTCCGGCGCCAACCCCTACCTCGCCTACGCCGTGCTGCTCGCCGCAGGGCTCAAGGGCATCGAGGAGGGGTACGAGCTGCCGGCCGGGGCCGACGACGACGTATGGGCCCTCTCCGACGCGGAGCGGCGCGCCATGGGCATCGAGCCGCTCCCGCAGAACCTCGGCGAGGCCATCCACCTCATGGAGCGCAGCGAACTGGTCGCCCAGACCCTGGGCGAGCACGTTTTCGACTTCTTCCTGCGGAACAAGAAGCAGGAGTGGGAGGAGTACCGCAGCGAGGTCACCGCCTTCGAGTTGCGCAAGAGCCTGCCGGTGCTGTAAGCCCCTGCCCTGCGCCTTCACCGTTTCGCGGGGCTCGGCCCCCGACCCCGGGCTCCGTACGTTCCGGAGGGGCTACGTTGTAGCCCCTCCCGGGGCGCGGGGCCTCACCCGGGGAGACGGGCGGCGCCGGGCGGGGAACGCCGGGAACGTCGGGACCGCCGGGAACCCGGGTCCCCGGGACTCCGGGACCCCCGGGGAGGGAGGAACAAGAGGAGTGAGCGTGACACCAGACGGGCGGCGGGGCACCCGGTACGGGCGACTGTTGCGGCACGGTTTCACGGACCCGGAGACCGCCGCGCGCCTCCTCGACAGCCCCCCACTCGCCCCCGTCCGCGACGACGCCCTCTTCCTCGACGCGCTCGGCGCCACCGCGGACCCCGACCTCGCGCTCCTCGGCCTCGTCCGGCTCACCGAAGCCCTCGAAGCGCTCGACAAGGAAGCCCAGCCGCTCCTCGACACCCTCCTGACGGCCAAGCCGCTGCGCGACCGGCTGCTCGGCGTGCTCGGCGCCTCCGACGCGCTGGCCGACCACCTCGCCGGCCACCCGCACGACTGGGAGGCGCTGGTCACCTACGAGTCGGCCGATCTGCACCCTGGAGTGGAAGAGTTCGAGGCGGCCCTGGCCGACGCCGACAGTCCCGACGCGCTGCGCGTCGCCTACCGCAGGGCCCTGCTGTCCATCGCGGCCCGCGATGTCTGCGGCACCAGCGACGTCTCCCAGACCGCGGCCGAGCTCGCCGACCTGGCGACGGCCACCCTGCGCCGGGCGCTGGCCATCGCCGAGAAGGAGGCACCCGAGGACGCGGCCGCGTGCCGGCTCGCCGTCGTCGCCATGGGCAAGGCGGGCGGCCACGAACTCAACTACGTCTCCGACGTGGACGTCATCTTCGTCGCCGAACCCGCCGCCACCGGCCAGAGCACCGAATCCGCCGACGGGCACGAGCGGGCCGTCAAGGCCGCCACCCGGCTGGCCGCGCACATGATGCGGATCTGCTCCGACACCACCGCCGAGGGCACCATCTGGCCCGTCGACGCCAACCTGCGCCCCGAGGGCCGCAACGGCCCCCTCGTCCGCACCCTCAGCAGCCACCTCGCCTACTACCAGCGCTGGGCCAAGACCTGGGAGTTCCAGGCGCTGCTCAAGGCCCGTCCGGTCGCGGGCGACGCCGTGCTGGGGTACGAGTACGTGGACGCCGTCGCACCGATGGTCTGGCAGGCCGCCGAACGCGAGAACTTCGTCACCGACGTCCAGCAGATGCGCCGCCGCGTGGTCGCCAGCATCCCCGCAGCCCAGCTCGACCGCGAACTGAAGCTGGGCCCCGGCGGGCTGCGCGACGTCGAATTCGCCGTCCAGCTCCTCCAGCTCGTACACGGCCGCAGCGACACCTCGCTGCGCAGCCCCACCACCCTGGAAGCCCTGGACGCGCTGGCCGCGGGCGGCTACGTCGGCCGCCAGGACGCGGCAGCCCTGGACGCCGCCTACCGCTTCCTGCGCACCATGGAGCACCGCATCCAGCTCCACCAGCTGCGCCGCACCCATCTGATGCCCGAGGCCGAGGCCGACCAGCGCCGCCTCGGCCGCTCGCTGGGCTACCGCAGCGAGCCCGTCACCGAACTGCACAAGGCCTGGCGGCGGCACGCCTCGGCCGTACGGCGGCTCCACGAGAAGCTGTTCTACCGGCCGCTGCTGGACGCCGTGGCCCAGCTGGAGGCCGGACACGAACGCCTCTCGCCACAGGCGGCCCGGCAGCGCCTGGAAGCCCTCGGCTACGCCGACCCAGCGTCCGCGCTGCGCCACCTGGAGGCACTGGCCTCCGGCGTCAGCCGCAAGGCCGCCATCCAGCGCACCCTGTTGCCCGTACTGCTCGGCTGGTTCGCCGACTCCGCCGACCCGGACGCCGGCCTCCTCGGCTTCCGGAAGGTCTCCGACGCGCTCGGCAAGTCGCCCTGGTACCTGCGGCTGCTGCGCGACGAGGGCGCCGCCGCCGAGAACCTCGCCCGCGTGCTGTCGGCCGGACGGCTCGCGCCCGACCTGCTGCTGCGCGCCCCCGAGGCCGTCGCACTGCTCGGTGACGAGAACGGGCTGCGGCCCCGTTCGCGGGCCGCGCTCACCCAGGAGACGCTGGCCGCCGTGGGCCGCGCCGACGGTGCCGAAGCCGCCGTCGCTGCGGCGCGTGGAGTGCGCCGCCGGGAGCTGTTCCGCACCGCCGCTGCCGACCTGATCGGCGCGTACGGCACCGAGGACGTCGCCCAGCAGGAGCCGGGCGAGGCACTGGACCGGGTCGGCAACGCGCTCACCGACCTCAACGCCGCCACACTGGCGGGCGCGCTGCGCGCCGCCGTCCGCCAGCAGTGGGGCGACGAGCTGCCCACCCGGTTCGCCGTCATCGGCGTCGGCCGGTTCGGCGGCCGCGAGATGGGCTACGGCTCCGACGCCGATGTCCTGTTCGTGCACGAGCCCCGGGAGGGCGTCAGCGAACACGAGGCGGGCAAGGCCGCCTTCGCGGTCGCCACCGAGATGCGGCGGCTGCTGCAGCTGCCGACCTCCGACCCGCCGCTGATCATCGACGCCGACCTGCGCCCCGAGGGCAAGTCCGGCGCGCTGGCGCGCTCGCTGAGCTCGTACGCCGCCTACTACGAGCGCTGGTCCGTGGTCTGGGAGAGCCAGGCCCTGCTGCGCGCCGAATACGTCGCCGGCGACGCGGGGCTCGCGGAGCGGTTCATCGAGCTGATCGATCCCCTGCGGTACCCCGCGGGCGGCCTGAGCGATGACGCCGAGCGCGAGATCCGCCGGCTGAAGGCCCGGATGGAGAGCGAACGGCTGCCGCGCGGTGCCGACCCCACGACCCACGCCAAGCTGGGCCGTGGAGGGCTCACCGACGTCGAGTGGACCGTGCAATTGATGCAGCTCAGGCACGGGGCCGAGGTCTCTTCCTTGCGGACCACCCGTACGCGGGCCGCGCTCGCCGCCGCGCGGGACGCTTCGCTGATCAGCGCCGATGACGCGGATGTGCTCGATGAGGCGTGGGTGCTGGCTTCGCGGGTGCGCAACGCCGTGATGCTTGTGAGGGGGCGGCCGGGGGACACGTTCCCCTCCGAGTCGAGGGAGCTCGCCGCTGTGGGGCGGTACCTCGGGTATGAGCCGGGGCACGTGGGGGAGATGCTGGATGACTACCGTCGGGTTACGCGGCGGGCCCGCGCCGTTGTCGACCGCCTCTTTTATGACGCCGAATAGTTGAGACCTCTTTCTTGGGGCGCCCCCGGTTGTGGACGCACGCCCCGTTTGTGTCCCGGCTCGCCGCCGAGTGGTCGTGTCGGGGGGCTCTGCCCCCCAACGGCCCCCCGTTAGGTGGGCTTCGCCCCCCTAGGACCCCCCTGCCGCATGGGACCACCCCATTGCCTTCAAGGCCACCCTCAGTGGTGCGGGTCCTTGGACCGGCCGGTGACGACCCTGCGGGAGTCACCGGCACAAACCAAGGGCCCCATCCATGAGCCGGGACCAGGGAACGTCTACAGGGGTGCCCTTTTGCGGAAGGGGGCTCCTAGGGGGGCGAAGCCCCCGTAGCGGGGGGTGGTTGGGTGGGGGTCCCCCCGGACGGAGTCTGGGGGAGGAGCCCCCCAGCGCCCGTCCGGCGAGGACCCGGGGGTTTGGGGGCGGGAGCCCCCATAAACGAAAGAGGGTCAGAGGGCTGCGCCCTCAGCCACTCGGGGGAGACGATACGGAAGGCACGCGTACCAGGCGTAGGACAGCGCGAAGCCGAACGCGAGGCAGAGGAGCCCTCCCACGGCGTCGAGCCAGAAATGGTTGGCCGTGCTCACGATGACGGTCAGCGTGGCCAGCGGATACAGCACTCCCAGCACCTTCGCCCACACAGGGCGGGCCAGCATCGCAATGGTGATCCCGCACCAGACGGACCACCCTATGTGCATGGAGGGCATGGCCGCGTACTGGTTGGACATCTGCGCGAGGTTGCCGGAGGCCATGGAGCCCCAGGTCTGATGAACCTGGACGGTGTCGATGAAGTGGCCGCCGTCCATCAGCCGGGGCGGCGCCAGGGGGAAGAGGTAGTAGCCCAGCAGCGCGATCCCGGTCGTGGCGAACAGCACCAGCCGGGTTGCGGCGTACCGCCCCGGATGCGCGCGGTAGAGCCACACCAGCACGCCGATGGTCACAACGAAGTGCAGCGTGGCGTAGTAGTAGTTCATCGAGACGATCAGCCACGTCACACCGCCGACCGCGTGGTTGATCGACTGCTCGACGGCGATGCCCAGCGTGTGTTCGGCCCGCCAGATCCAGTCCGCGTTGCGCAGCGCGTCGGCGCGCTGTTCCGGGACGGCGTTGCGGATCAGGGAGTATGTCCAGTAGCTGACCGCGATCAGCACGATCTCGAACCAGAGCCGGGGATGCCGGGGGGAACGGAACCGGGCCAGGGTCCAGCGACGTTCCGGGCGCGGCGCATCGACGGCCGCCTGGTCGTCCGCGGCTGTCGCCGCATGCGCAGCATGCGCCGCACGCGCAGCGGCCGACTCCGCCGGGGCTTCGGTCGCGTCCTGCCGGCTGCCGTCTTCGGTCCTCGTCGTCGGTACCCCCATAGGGCGACAGTCTGCCAGACGGGGGGTGCCGCTCGATCATCCTGCGGTCGGGTCTTGTGCCTCCGCCGTCGTCCCCCCGGGGGAGGACCGGTGACTACGTCGCCTACGGGTTGCCTACGGGTTTCTCCTACGGGATGCGGTGGAGCCGCGTACCACCAGCTCCGGCAGGAAGACGAACTCGCTGTGCGGCGCCGGGGTGCCGCCGATCTCCTCCAGCAGCGCCCGTACGGCGGCCTGCCCCATCGCGGTGACCGGCTGCCGGATGGTGGTCAGGGGCGGGTCGGTGAAGGCGATCAGCGGGGAGTCGTCGAACCCGATGACCGAAACATCGCCGGGTACCGTCAGTCCGCGCTGCCGCGCGGCGCGAATGGCGCCGAGGGCCATCATGTCGCTGGCGCAGACGACGGCCGTGCAGTCCTTGCCCAGCAGCGTGGTGGCGGCTGCCTGGCCGCCCTCCAGGGTGTAGAGGGAGTGCTCGATCAACTCCGCGGGGTCGGTGGGGAAGTGTTCCCGCATGGTGCGGGTGAACCCCTCGATCTTGCGCTGGACGGGCACGAAGCGTTCGGGACCGAGCGCGAGGCCGATCCGTTCGTGGCCGAGTGAGACGAGGTGGGTGACGGCCAGTCGCATGGCGGCGCGGTCGTCGGGCGAGACGAACGGCGCCCGCACCCCCTCGGAGAAGCCGTTGACCAGGACGAAGGGGACACCCTGGCCGTGCAGCCGCTCGTACCGTCCGACGTCGGCCGTGGTGTCGGCGTGCAGCCCGGAGACGAAGATGATCCCGGCGACGCCCCGGTCCACCAGCATCTCCGTCAGCTCGTCCTCGGTGGAGCCGCCCGGGGTCTGGGTGGCGAGTACCGGGGTGTAGCCCTGCCTGGTGAGGCCCTGGGCGATGACCTGCGCGAAGGCCGGGAAAATCGGGTTCTCCAGCTCGGGGATGATCAGCCCCACCAGGCCCTCGCTGCGGCGGCGCAGCTTGACGGGGCGCTCGTACCCGAGCACGTCGAGCGCGGCCAGCACTGATTCGCGGGTGGTCGCCGCCACTCCCGCCTTGCCGTTGAGCACCCGGCTGACGGTGGCTTCGCTGACCCCCGCTTGTGCTGCGATGTCAGCCAGCCGCGCGGTCACAGGACTGGACCTTACCGGCCCTGGATCACGCTGCCCACCACGTGCAGGAATTCGCCGGGATACGCAGCTGTCCCGGGGGCGCCCCGGCCTCCATGGAATCCCGGGACTCCTCGGGGACGGAGCACAGCAGCAGTTCGCCGGGTGCGGCCGTCAGCACTGCCTCGTCGCGGGTGTTGAGGAGACAGACCAACCCGGGGCGGGAGAGCGCGAGCACCCCGTCGGGCGCCCGCAGCCACTCCATCGCGCTGTCCCCGAGCCCTGGCAGCAGCCGGCGCAGCCGCAGCGCCGTGCGGTACAGCTCCAGGGTGGAGAGCGGGTCACCGGTCTGCGCCTGTACGGACAGCTTCCGCCAGCCGGCCGGCTGCGGCAGCCAGCTCCCCGCGGGTCCGAAGCCCATGGAGGGGCCGTCGGTCCGCCACGGCATCGGCACCCGGCAGCCGTCGCGCAGCCCTTGCCGGCCCTCGGCTGCCGTGCCCGGTGCCCGGTGGAAGGCGGGGTCCTGGCGGGCCTCGTCGGGCAGTTCGGTCACCTCGGGCAGCCCCAGCTCCTCGCCCTGGTAGAGGTAGACCGAGCCGGGCAGCGCCAGCATCAGCAGCGCGGCGGCACGGGCCCTGGCCAGCGAGCCGAGCCGGGTGCGGTGGCGTACGACATCGTGGTTGGAGAGCACCCAGGTGGTCGGGGCGCCGACGGAGGTGGTGGCCGCCATCGACTCCTCGATCACCCTGCGCAGCTCGCCGACGTCCCATCCGGCCTGCAGGAAGTGGAAGTTGAACGCCTGGTGCAGCTCGTCCGGGCGCACGTAGAGGGCCAGCCGCTCCGGGGTCGGTGCCCATGCCTCGGCGACGCCGATCCGGTCGGGCCCGTAGCTCTCCAGCAGTCGGCGCCACGAGCGGTGGATCTCGTGCACGCCGTCCTGGTCGAAGAACGGAAGCTGCTGTGCGCCGATCAGCCGGGCCTGCTCGCGCGAGCCGATGTCGGGCAGTCCCTCGGCCTTGACCATGCCGTGCGCCACATCGATCCGGAAGCCGTCCACGCCCAGGTTCAGCCAGAACCGCAGGACGGAGTCGAACTCCTGGTGCACACGTGGGTGCTGCCAGTTCAGGTCCGGCTGCTGGGGTGCGAACAGATGCAGATACCACAGCCCCGGGACGCCGGGCACCTGGCTCCAGGCCGGGCCGCCGAAGACGGACTGCCAGTCGTTGGGCGGCACCTCACCCCGTGCGCCGCGGCCGTCGCCGAAGTAGTAGCGGGCCTGCGCCTCGGGGTCGCCTGCCAGCGCCCGCCGGAACCAGGGGTGCTGGTCGGAGGTGTGGTTGGGGACGATGTCGAGGATGACGCGCAGCCCGAGCGCGTGCGCCTCGTCCACCAGCACCCGCGCTTCGGCCAGATCGCCGAAGCGGGGGTCGACCGCGCGGTAGTCGGAGACGTCGTAGCCGCCGTCGGCCTGCGGGGAGGCGTAGAACGGCGTCAGCCACACGGCGTCGACGCCGAGTTCGGCCAGGTAGGGCAACCGCTGCCGCACACCGGGCAGATCGCCCACGCCGTCGCCGTCGCTGTCGGCGAAGGAGCGGACGTAGATCTGGTAGATGACGGCGTCCCGCCACCAGCCCAGCGGGGACTGCGGTGGACGGTGACCGGCCGGGGCCGGGTCGGAGTCGGCGGTGTGCTGGGTCGTGACGTGCTGGGTCACAAGTCTTCCCTATCGGGCGGGACCCGGTACGGGTCGCTAAATGCGGCAAGCCGGTGTCAACGGTCACAACGCGGACACGGTCGTGGAGTTACGTACCCCGCCGGGAGCCCTCGCATCCTTGCAGAAATTTGCGGCAAGGTCTTTCCTTCGGATGTCACCGCTGTTACGTTCCTCCGCAGTCGGGCGCCGCCACAGGCCTACAGAAGTCGAGGCGCGCCCCTTCACCTTGCGGAGGGATCGGACATGCGGCGTGGCATAGGCGCCACCGCGCTGGTAGCGGGGCTGGCACTTGCGGCAACGGCTTGCGGCGGTGGTTCGGACGGCGCCGACAACAACGCGAACGGCAAGATCGAGGGCACCGTCACCTACTGGGACACCTCGAACGACGGCGAGAAGGGCACCTACAAGAAGATCGCCGAGGACTTCGAGAAGAAGCACCCGAAGGTGAACGTCAAGTACGTGCACGTCAACTTCGGCGACGCCAACCAGAAGTTCAAGAACGCGGCCGGCGGCAACTCCGGAGCCCCCGATGTGATGCGCACCGAGGTCGCCTGGGTCGCCGACTTCGCCAACCTCGGCTACCTCGCCCCGCTGGACGGCACCCCCGCTCTCGACAACGAGTCGGACTACCTTGCCACGGCGGCCGGCTCGACGAAGTTCAAGGGCAAGACGTACGCGGCGCCGCAGGTCACCGACACCCTCGGCCTCTTCTACAACAAGCGGCTGCTGAAGAAGGCCGGCGTCGAGGTGCCCACCTCCTTCGCCGAACTGAAGAAGAACGCCAAGAAGATCAAGGACAAGACCGGCGCCACCGCGCTGTATCTGCGCGGCGACGACCCCTACTGGTTCCTGCCCTACCTCTACGGCGAGGGCGGCGACCTGATCGACACCGAGCACAAGAAGGTCACCGTCGACGAGAAGCCCGGCGTACGGGCCCTCGCCACCATGAAGGACCTCGTCGACTCCAAGGCGGCGATCACCGACTCCAGCGACGGCCAGGAGAACGGCATCAAGGCCTTCCAGGAGGGCAAGGTCGCCATGATCATCGACGGCCCCTGGGACATCGCGCTCGCCCGCGAGGGCAAGGAGTTCAAGGGAGCCAACGGGGACAACCTGGGGGTTGCCCCCGTACCGGCAGGGAGCAAGGCGCAGGGCTCGCCCCAGGGCGGCTGGAACCTGTCCGTCTACGCGGGCACCAAGAACATGCGGGCCGCGCAGGAGTTCGTCAAGTACATGAGCAGCGCCAAGGTGCAGGCCCGCACCACGGAGGAGCTGTCGCTCCTGCCCACGCGGAAGTCTGTTTACGATCAGCCGTCTGTGCGCCGCAACGAGATGGTCAAGTTCTTCCGGCCCGCCGTGGAGAAGGCGGTGCAGCGGCCTTGGATCGCCGAGGGCAATTCGCTCTTCGAGCCGATTCGGGTGGGTGTCGACGGGGTCCTTGCCGGGGGCAAGTCGCCTGATGAGGCGGCCTCCACGATGGGGGAGAAGTTCCGCAAGCTCTTGAAGGACTACAAGTAACGGGCGCCGCCTCCAATGGCTGAGGGCCCATTCTTGGGCCCGCTCCCGTTGATGGGGGCTCCCGCCCCCAAACCCCCGGGTCCTCGCCGGACGGGCGTTGGGGGGCTCCGCCCCCCAACAGCCCCCCGCTACGGGGGCTTCGCCCCCCTAGGAGCCCCCTTCCGCAAAAGGGCGCCCCTGTTCACGTTCCCTCGTCCCGGCTCATGCCCAGGCCCTTGGACCTGTCGGTGACTCCCGCAGGGTCGTCACCGGCCGGTCCAAGGACCCGCACCAATGAGGGTGGCCTTGAAGGCAATGGGGTGGTCCCATGCGGCAGGGGGGTCCTAGGGGGGCGAAGCCCACCTAGCGGGGGGCGTTGGGGGGCGGAGCCCCCCAACACGACCACTCGGCGGCGAGCCGGGACACAAACGGGGCGTGCGTCCACAACGCGGCGGGCCACCCCGTGAGGGACTCGCCCCCCGACACGACCACTCGGCGGCAAGCCGAAGCAACAAACGGGGCGTGCGTCCACAAGCGGCGGGCCACCCCGTGAGGGGCTCGCGTCCACAAGCAAGCGGGGGCTCAGGGGCGGAGCCCCGGAGACGAGTGAAAGGCTTCAACATGAGGCGGGTCAGAACGTGGGCGGCGAGACATTGGTACGCATGGGCCATGATCGCCCCGGTGACCCTGGTCATCGGGCTGATCATCGGCTACCCCCTCACCCGCGGGATCTACCTCTCCCTCACCGACGCCGACGAGGCCAACGTCGAACGCACCATCGGTGTGAACCACATCCCGGCGACCTATGAGTTCGTCGGCCTGGACAACTACAAGGCGATCCTGTCCGACAGCGTCTTCTGGGACCGGCTGGGCTGGACCGCGATGTGGACGACCGCGTGCGTCGGTGTGACCTTCACCCTGGGCCTGACGCTCGCGGTGATGCTCAACCGCAAGGTGAGGGGCCGCTCCTTCTACCGGGTGGCGATGATCGTGCCCTGGGGCATTCCCGCCTTCGTCTCCGTCTTCGCCTGGAAGATGCTGTTCAACGAGAAGAACGGCTTGCTCAACAAGGTGCTGGACGGCGGCGGCATCGAGGGGGTGCCGTGGCTGGGGGACCCGACGTGGGCGAAGGTCTCCGTGATCGCGGTGAACGTCTGGCTCGGCGTTCCGTTCATGATCGTCGCGATGCTGGGCGCGCTCCAGTCGATACCCGGCGAGCTGTACGAGGCGGCCGAGATGGACGGGGCCGGGCCCTGGCAGCGGTTCCGCAACATCACGCTGCCTGGGGTGCGTTCCGTCAGCAGCACGGTGATCCTGCTCAGCACCATCTGGACGTTCAACATGTTCCCGGTGATCTTCCTGCTCACCCGGGGCGGCCCAGAGGACTCGACGGAGATCCTGGTGACGTACGCGTTCCGGCTGTCGTTCGTCAACAGCCCGCGCGACTTCGCCACGTCGGCGGCCTGGGGCGTGCTCATTCTGCTGCTGCTCTGCCTGTTCACGATGGTCTACCGGCGGGCGCTGCGCCGCCAGGGAGAGGCGTGGTGACAACGAAGCCATGAGAACAACCAAGAGAAGTCCCCTCGCCTCCGTCGGTCTCCACGCGGGCCTCCTGCTGGGCACGGTGTGCGCGCTCTTCCCGCCCCTCTGGTTGCTGGTGACCTCCTTCAAGCCGAAGAGCGAGTCGTTCACGACGGCGCTGGTGAAGAACTTCACCTTCGCCAACTACCGGCATGTCATCGCCGACACCCACTTCCTCACCTGGTTCGGGAACTCGCTGATCGTCGTCGTCGGCACCACCGTCACCGGCGTGCTGATCGCGGCCACCACCGGGTACGCGCTCAGCCGGTTCCGTTTCCCGGGGATGCGGCCGCTGATGTGGGTGCTGCTGATCACGCAGATGTTCCCGATGGCCGTGCTGATCGTCCCGCTGTACAACACGATGGCCAAGCTGGGGCTGCTCAACCAGCCGGTGGGGCTGATCATCACGTATCTGACGATCGCGGTGCCGTTCTGCGCGTGGATGATGAAGGGGTTCTTCGACACGATCCCCGTCGACATCGACGAGTCGGGCCGGGTGGACGGGCTCAACCCGTTCGGCACGTTCTGGCGGCTGATCCTGCCGCTGGCCAAGCCCGGTATCGCCGTCACCGGGTTCTACACGTTCGTGACCGCCTGGGCGGAGGTCGCCTATGCGACGGCCTTCATGACCGGTGAGGAGAACCTCACGCTGGCGGGCGGTCTGCAGACCTTCGTCAACCGGTACGGCTCCGACTGGGGCTCCATGACGGCTGCCGCCGTCGTCATCGCGGTACCGGCGGCCGTTGTCTTCGGCTTCGCCCAGCGGCATCTGGTCGGCGGGCTGACAGCTGGAGCGACCAAGTCGTAGGGCGCCTTTGCTGCGGCTTGTCGTCGGCCGCTCGCGCCCACGCGGCGGAGCCGCATATCGAGACAGGCCCGCGCCCCTTCGGGGCGTCCACCGACGGGAAGCCACCTCCCCCTCCGGACGAGAAACCTCAACTCTTCAGGGACAACATGACTCAGCACAGCAGCGCACCTCAGGCCGAAGGTGCCGAAGGCACCACGGAAGAGGTGGCCCGGACCGTGTCGTCGGCGTCGCCCGGCGCAGCCGGCTGGTGGCGGGACGCGGTGATCTACCAGGTGTACCCGCGCTCCTTCGCCGACGGCAACGGCGACGGCATGGGCGACCTGCCGGGGATACGGCAGCGGCTGCCGCACCTGGCCGAGCTCGGCGTCGACGCCGTCTGGCTCAGCCCCTTCTACGCGTCACCGCAGGCGGACGCCGGATACGACGTCGCCGACTACCGGGCCATCGACCCGATGTTCGGAACCCTGGACGATGCCGGCGCCCTCATCGGGGAGGCGCACGCGCTGGGGCTGCGCGTGATCATCGACATCGTCCCCAACCACTCCTCCGACCAGCACGAGTGGTTCAAGCGCGCCCTCGCCGGGGACGAGGCGGCCCGGGAGCGCTACCACTTCGCCGCCGGCAAGGGGCCGGGGGGCGAACTGCCGCCCAACGACTGGGAGTCCGTCTTCGGCGGCCCCGCCTGGAGCCCGGTGCCCGGCTCGCCGGGGCTGTGGTATCTGCACCTGTTCGCGCCGGAGCAGCCCGACTTCAACTGGGACCACCCCGCCGTCCGCGACGAGTTCCGGTCCGTGCTGCGGTTCTGGCTCGACATGGGCGTGGACGGCTTCCGGATCGATGTGGCGCACGGGCTGGTCAAGGCGGCCGGGCTGCCCGACATGGGCAGCCCCGGGCAGCTGAAGCTGCTGGGCTCGGCCGAGCTGCCGTTCTTCGACCAGGACGGTGTGCACGAGATCTACCGCTCCTGGCGGCAGGTGCTCGACGAGTACCCGGGCGAGCGCGTCGGTGTCGCCGAGGCGTGGACGCCCAGCGCCGAGCGCACCGCGCTGTACGTACGCCCCGACGAGCTCCACCAGGCGTTCAACTTCCACTATCTGAACACCGGCTGGGAAGCGGCGGCGCTGCGCGAGGTCATCGACGCCTCGCTCAGCTCGCTCGGCGCCGTCGGCGCGCCCGCCACCTGGGTGCTGTCCAACCACGACGTCGTACGCCACCGCACCCGGCTCGGCGGCGGCCACGCCCGGGGCCGGGCCGCCTCGCTGCTGATGCTGGCGCTGCCCGGCTCCGCGTACCTCTACCAGGGCGAGGAGCTGGGGCTGCCGGAGGTGACCGAACTGCCCGACGAGGCGCGCCAGGATCCCTCCTTCTTCCGGGACAACGGCCAGGACGGGCTCCGCGACGGCTGCCGGGTGCCGCTGCCCTGGGCCGAGGAGAAGGACGCGGACGGCGGCAGCTCCTACGGCTTCGGCAGCGGAGGCAGCTGGCTGCCGCAGCCGCCCGGCTGGGGTGCGCTTTCCGTCACCGCCCAGACAGGTGACGCAACGTCCACCCTGGAGCTCTACCGCACCGCGCTGCGGCTGCGCCGGGAGCGGCCCGAACTGGGCGACGGCGCACCACTGGAGTGGCTGCCTGCCCCCGAGGGCGTGCTGGCCTTCCGGCGCGGCGCGTTCGTCTGCGCGGCCAACACCCGCACCGAGCCGGTGGAGCTGGACTTCCAGCCGGGCGAACTGCTGCTGGCCAGCGGCCCGCTGACCGGGCACGGGGCATCCGGCCGACCGGTACTGCCCGGGGACACGACCGCCTGGTGGGCCGCCGGATGACCACCTCCCTCACCGCGCGCCTCGCCGACATCGCCGCACAGGCCGAGGTCAGCGAGGCCACGGCCAGCCGCGTACTGAACGGCAAGCCGGGCGTGGCCGCCGCCACCCGGCAGCGGGTGCTGGCCGCGGTGGACGTGCTCGGCTACGAGCGCCCGGCGCGCGCCCGGCAGCGCAGCGCCGGGCTGGTCGGGTTGGTCATCCCCGAGCTGACGAACCCGATCTTCCCGGCCTTCGCCCAGGTCATCGAGCAGTGCCTGTCGGGATACGGCTTCACACCCGTGCTGGGCACCCGGATGCTGGGCGGTGCGACCGAGGACGAGTTGGTCGGCCAGCTCGTCGAGCGCGATGTGTCCGGGATCATCTTCCTCTCCGGACTGCACGCCGACCTGACGGCCGACCCCGCCCGCTACGCCCGGCTGGCCGAGCGGGGCGTGCCGTTCGTCCTGATCAACGGCTACAACGACCGTATCCACGCGCCGTTCGTCTCCCCTGACGACCGGGCAGCCGCCGCGATGGCCGTCGACCACCTGCGCCAGCTGGGACACCGGCGGATCGGACTGGCCGTCGGCCCCGAGCGGTTCGTACCCAGCCGGCGCAAGGTCGCGGGCTTCACCAGCGCGATGGAGCAGGCCGGGGCCGAACCCCGTATCCAGCACACCCTCTTCACCGTCGAGGGCGGCCACGCCGCCGCCGGGGCGCTGATCGACGAGGGCTGCACGGGCATCGTGTGCGCCAGCGACATGATGGCCCTCGGCGCCATCCGCGCCGCACGCCAGCGCGGGCTGGCGGTACCGGGGCAGATATCGGTGGTCGGCTACGACGACTCCGAGCTCAACGCCTTCACCGATCCGCCGCTGACCACCGTGCGCCAGCCGGTGCGCGCCATGGCCAACGCCGCCGTGCACGCCCTGCTGGAGCCGATGGGCGGCAGCCCGATGGCCGAGACGGAGTTCGTCTTCCAGCCCGAGCTGGTCGTACGGGGCTCAACGGGACACGCGCCGGCGGACTGAACCGGCCCGCGGGCCCCGGGCGCTCGTCTACGAGGACGGCACCAGCCCCGCCTCGTAGGCGAGGATCGCGGCCTGGACGCGGTTCTTCATCTCCAGACGGGCGAGGATCTGGCTGACGTACGTCTTCACCGTGCCCTCGACCACGTGCAGCCGTTTGGCGATCTCCGCGTTGGACAGGCCGGCGCCGACCAGGCCCAGCACCTCGCGCTCGCGCGGGGTCAGGGCGCCGGTGCGGGCCTGCGCGGTCGCCCGGCGGCTCAGCTGCCCGGCGGCCATCTGGGTGAGGACGTGCCGTGCCACGACGGGGGAGAGGTAGGCGCCGCCCTCGTGGACGGCGCGTACGCCCGACAGCAACTCGTGCGGATCGCCCGACTTGAGGACGAACCCGGCGGCGCCCGAGCCGAGCGCGGTGGAGATGTACTCGTCCTCGCTGAAGGTGGTCAGCATCATCACCGCGCTGTCCTGGCACGTGCGCCGCACCTCGGCCGCGGCCCGCAGCCCGTCCAGCCTCGGCATCCGGATGTCGAGCAGGCACACATCGGGGCGGTGCCGCTGCGCCAGCTCGACGGCCTCGAGCCCGTCGGACGCCTCCGCGACGACCTCGATGTCCGGCGCCGACGCCAGGATCGCCCGCACCCCGGCCCGGATCATCGCCTCGTCGTCCGCCAGCAGCACCCGGATCATCGTCTTCCCGCCCCCACTTCCGCCCCGTCCACGGCAGCACGTTAACCCAGAGCGCACACCGGCGGGGCAGGCCGCCTCAGGGCAGGTCGCGCGGGTGTGCCCGGGTGCCGTCCGCGCGCTGCGCCGACAGCCGGACCGAGGCGTCCCGCTCGGCGCGTACGGCCAGGGTGTTGCCGCTCTCCTCCGCCGGACCGTCCACCAGGCCGCTGCCGCGTGCCCGCAGGCGGGTGGCGCTCTCGTCGGCGGCGGCCAGCACGTACCAGTTGCCCTCGGTCGACTTCCACAGCAGCCCCGTCAGCAGCCGGCCGGCACGCGGGCCGCACAGGCGGGTGTCCTCAGCGCGGGACGTGACGGCCCCCGGGCGCCCCGGAGCCACGGCAGGCGGCTGGAACTGCGTCATCACCCGGGCACCCGCACCCCGCCAGGTCCCCGCCCTGGTGCACACCCACACCGCCTCCCCGTCCCCGTCCGGCAGCCGCTGCCGCGCGAACTGCCAGGAGTTGACCGCCTTGACCCCCCGGTCGAGCACCGCCGGAAGATGGCAGACCGTACGCGCCAGCCGCTTCCGTGCTGCGCGGCCGGTGGCGGGCGCCCGCCCGGCGCCGTCCGTCAGCCGGGCCGGGGTCAACTCGCCCAGATCCGTGTACAGCTGCGCGTGCCGCGCGGCACCGGGGCTGCCGCGCAGCGCCAGACCTGGCCAGCTCTCGCACCGGCGCGGCAGCGTCACCGGCAGCGGCACCGGCTCGGTGACCCCGTCCTCGTCGCGGGCCAGCGGCCGGCCAGCGGTATCCGCCGGGTCCAGCAGATCCACCTCGGCGGCCTGCCGGATCCAGGGCGCCGTCAGAAACCGCACCTCCTCCTCACTCCGCGTGAGAACCAGCGCCCCGGAAGCCACCGTCCCAGCGCCCGCCGTACGGGACAGCTCCAACGACACACCGTCCTTCGCCGCCGCCGAACCGCCGTGCGGATGCAGCGGCTCGGCGTACCGCGCCACCCGCAGCCCGTCGTACAGCAGCACCACAGCGCGTCCCTCCAGCCGCCCCGCGTACAGCAGGTGCGGCGGCCCCGGCGGCGGCCCCTTCGGCGTACCCGGCGCCGCGCTCACCCGCACATCCGCGCGCGGCCGCGCCCATGTCACCAGCGCCCGGCGCAGCAACGATTCATCGTGGGTCAGAGCCCCCCGCGCCGGCCACACGGCGAAGTCCACCCGGGAAGCCCGCCGCCACGCTGTGTCGCTCACGCGGACCAACGCGCCCGGTTCCAGCGCCCGTTCCCCGTCCGTGCCCCGCACCAGCGGGGGCCGCGCGGCGGCGTCCGGGCCCCAGGAGTCGCCGGGCACGCCCAGCAGCGCGCCGCACAGCAGCGCCGCCACGAGTGCGGCCCCCGCCGTCCGCCAGTGCCTGCGGCGGCGCACCAGATCGCGGGCGTACGGGGGCTGTGCCGTACACAGGTGGCACTCAGGCCCCGGCAGGGCCCAGGTGGGCTGGACCTCCGCCTGGGCCAGCGCTTCGTCCGGGTCCCGGACCCGGGCGGCCCGCAGCAGGCACCGGATGTCCGGGTCCGCCATCCGTTCCAGATGCCGGAGGGCGTACGCGGCGCGGGCGGGCGCTCGCGGGTCCGCGGGGCGGGCGAGCGCCGCGCGTAGTACGCGGAGTCGCAGCCATGCGTAGGCGGGGTCCTCGGTCTGGCCCTCTCCCTCTCCCTCTCCCTTTCCTTTTCCTTCTCCCTCGCCCTTTGCGGGCTTCGGCTGTGGCCGGGGCAGTACCGATGTCGACGTGCACCGGCGGGGGAGCGCTCTGCGGGTGAGCGCGTGCGCTCGGCGAGGGCTGTCGCCCAGTACGCAGTATGCGAGTCGGACCAGGCGTGTGTAGTGCTCGACGAGGGCGAGTTCGGCCTGCTCGACGTCCAGCGTCCCCTCACTCACACCCTCAGAACGATCCCCGCCCCCCAAGAGTCACCGCCACCATTGGCTGAGGGCCGCCTCCCATGGCTGAGGGCCCATTCTTGGGCCCCCTCCCGTTCATGGGGGCTCCGCCCCCAAACCCCCGGGTCCTCGCCGGACGGGCGTTGGGGGGCTCCGCCCCCCAACAGCCCCCCGCTACGGGGGCTTCGCCCCCCTAGGAGCCCCCTTCCGCAACAGCACAATCCGGTAGACGTTCACTCATCCCGGCTCATGCCTGATGCCCTTGGACCTGTCGGTGACTCCCGCAGGGTCGTCACCGGCAGGTCCAAGGACCCGCACCGATGGGGGTGGACTTGAAAGGTAACGGGGTGGTCCCAGGGGGCAGGGGGGTTCTAGGGGGGCGAAGCCCACCTGGCGGGGGGCTGTTGGGGGGCGGAGCCCCCCGACACGACCTGTCGGCGCAAGCCGGGATAGAAACGGGGCGTGCGTCCACAAGCGGCGGGCCACCCCGTGAGGGGCTCGCCCCCCGACACGACCTGTCGGCGCAAGCCGGGACGCAAACGGGGCGTGCGTCCACAACCGGGGGACCCAAGGGAGGGGGTACCAGTGGGGTTACCCCCGGAGGGGGGTGGCGGGGAGTTCTAGGGTGATCATGGTGGGGCCGCCCTCGGGGCTGCTCACGGCGAGGACACCGTCGAACTGGGCGAGCCGCCGCTGAACGCCGCCCAACCCCGAGCCGGCGCCCTCCAACGCTGCACCGCCTTTGCCGTCATCGGTGACCGTCACCCGGATGACGGAGGAGGCACCCGAGGCGTCGGCGGCGAACAGAACGTCGAGCCACACCTTTTTCGGCTCCGCGTGCTTCGCCGCATTCGTGAGCAGCTCGCTCACCGCGAAGTACACCGCCGTCTCCACGGGCTCGTCGAAGCGGCCCGGCAGTTCGATGTCGTCCTCGACAGGGACCGGCATCCGCAGCGCCAGCGCGCGCAGCGCGTCGGGGAGCCCCCGCTCGGCGAGCACCGGCGGGTGGATGCCCCGCACCAGATCCCGCAGCTCGGTCAACGCCTCGGCGGAGTTCTCCCGCGCCTGCGCGATCATCTTCTTCGCCCGCGCGGGGTCCCGCTCGACGAGCGCCTCGATGGTGCCCAGGCTCATGCCCATGGCGACGAGCCGCGCCTGCGCGCCGTCGTGCAGATCGCGCTCGATCCGCCGCAGCTCAGCCGCGGAGGCGTCCACCGCGTCGTGCCGCGTCTCGTACAGCTGCTCGACGCGCTGCGCCAGCAGCATCTCGCGGGTGGGTTCCAGCATCGCCTTGGTGATCTGGTGGTTGACCGGCAGCAGCGGCGGCAGCAGGGCCGTGGTGAAGCCCGCGGTCATATCGGCGGGCAGCCAGGCCAGGTCCCGCCAGGTCGCCGGGTCCTTGAGCAGCAGTACGCACCGCTCGACCTGGCCGACGACGCCGCTGCGCAGCTCACGCGGCCAGGGGCGGTAGGGCCGGGGCACCTCCAGGCCGCCCCAGTCGCGGACGAGCCGCCTCCGCTGGTCGGCGTACCAGCGGAGGGCCTGCTGGGTGGGCGGCGTGGTGAAGACGCCCACCCCGATCGGCAGCAGCACGATCGAGACGACGCAGAGCGTGAACAGCAGGATGGAGAGCGGGAGGGTGACGACCGCGAGCGCGGGTCCTCGCACGAGAGCCAACATCAGCTCGTGTGTCTGTACCGCGGCCCGCGGTCTGTCCTCCGTCACGTCTGCCGTTCCCCCGCTTCTCCGTCCCGGCCGGTCGGTCCTACTCGGTCTGCCAGTCCGCGAACTCGACCAGTGCGCGGTCGCCGCTGCCGCCGTTGGTCGCCGACATGAACAGTCCGGTGTCCTGTCTGCCTGACGCGCCGGGCGCCTCGACGGTTGAGACGGTACGCCACGACTTGCCGTCGTCGGTGGACAGCTCCCCCTTGTAGGAGGTGCCGGAGCGGGAGAGCCGCAGCAGGACGGGGGCCTTGACCCCGGGAGCCGCCCGGTAGGAGTCGAGGGTGCCGTCGCCGTCGCTGTCGTACGACAGGACGACGCCGTGCGCGGGGGTCACCGCCAGGTTGACGAAACCGGCCGAGCCCGCCTCGGCGAGGCTGTTGCGCACCACGATGCCCGCGCGGGCCCACGGGCCGCTGTCCTCCTGGGAGACGACCTTCAGCGTCACGCTGCCCCCGTCGGCCAGCGCCTGCGGGCGGTAGACGGTGCCGAACTCGGCGGTGGCCTTCCACAGGTCCGCGCCGGCACCGTCGATCGCCCACCGGCCCGCCACGTGACCGAAGACGGCTTCGTTGGTCGTCACCGTCCGTACGCCGTCGGGGAGCGCCCCCGCGCGGTAGATCCGGCTGTCCTCGCCGAGGGTGATCCGCTCCTGGCCCTCGGGGCCGTTCTCGGCCTCGACGGTGTACTCCAGCGGCTCCAGCGGCCGGGTCGGCTGCTGTCCGGGCGTGGTGTAGCGCCAGCGCACGGTCGCCGTGCCGCCGGGGCTGATGGCACGGTGCCGGGTCGGGTCCTGTGCCTTGGCGCCGTCCAGGCCGTGCAGCGCGAGGTCGACGGTGCCGGTGGGGACCAGCCCGTTCTCGTTGCGGAAGACCGCCTGGACGGTGCTGGTCTCACCGGCCGGGACGGCGCGCGGCTCGGCCGACACCTTCAGCGAGCCCTGGTAGGGCGCCTTGACCAGGACGTCACGGACCCGGGTCGCGGTGGTGTACGGGTCGGTGAGGGGCCGGGTGGGGTAGTCGTTCGTCTTCTTGGTCCAGGGCTCCTCCTCGGCGTACCAGTCGAACTTCTTCGGTGCGCGCCGCTGTTCGAGCGCGTCCACGAGGTCGTCGAGGAACGCCTTCCACTGCGGCAGGTGGAAGTCCCGGATGAGGCCCTGCCAGTCGCGGTTGGCGTAGTTGGCCAGGTGGCCGCCGTCGGCTGTGGGGCGGTCGCCCCAGGTGGTGACCAGCACGCGTGCGGTGCGCTCCAGTGCGGCGCGCTCCGGGCCGGAGGCGGCCGAGGCGCGGGCAGCGGCCAGCCAGGGGCCCAGCAGGAAGGCGCGGTGGCCGCCGGACATGTCGTCGGCCAGCTCCATCAGCTTCAGCCACAGCGCGGCCAGCTTCTTGAAGGTGGCGACGTCCTTCTTCTTGTGGGCCGCCCTCAGCTGGGGGATGAGCGACCAGGAGCGGTTGGCCAGGATCTGCCGCCCGGTGTCGGTCAGGTCGTAGCGGTAGGCGTCGCTGCCCCGCAGCTGTTTGCCGACGCCCAGCAGCGCGTCGAAGGCGGCGTCGAAGGCGGGCAGGTCGAAGGCCGGTGTGTGGGTGGCGTAGTAGGCGCCGGAGCGGGCCGTCAGGCTGGGACGGGCCGCGAAGATGCTGTCGTGCGGCCGCCCGTCCTTGCTGTTGATGCGGTACGCCGTCTCGCGCAGCGCCCGCATCGCCTTCTTGGCCTGCGCGTCCGTGCCGCCGTACCGGATCTTCGCCCAGGTGTCGAACCAGGTGCCGCGGTCGACCGGGCGCTGCCGCCAGGCCAGTTCGCTGAACAGCTCCAGCGCCGCCGCGTCGCGGTGGGTGGCCTCGGGCATGTAGCAGGTGCCGGTCAGCTTGCTGCCCCGCTTGTCGCGCCAGGCGGTGAACCGCTCCGTCCACATGTGGGTCTTGGCGCCCATGGTGGTGCGGCCGCCGAAGTTGGGGATGGTGCCGAACGCGTACGGCACCCCGCCCCAGTCCTTCTCCCGGTCGGTGACCCGGTCCAGGTCGGAGAGGCCGTCGACGATGAGCATCTTGTCCTTGGCCGCGAGCCCGTCCAGCAGGTCGCGGCGCGGGTTGTTCTGCCAGCCGAGAATCACCCAGGTGGCGCCGGGCCGTGCGGTGTGCAGCGCCTTCTCCACGGCCCGCGCCGCCTGCGGCACCGGCACGTCCCCGGGGTCGCCGCCCTCGTGCAACAGGTCCATCTTGAAGTGGTCGGCCTCACCGAACAGTTGTTTCTGGTGCCGGTAGAAGGAGGCCGCGACCTTGCGGAAGGCCGCCGTACGCGGGTCCAGCCACGGCGGCCGATCCAGCCCGGCCCACTTGCCCTGCGGAACGGTGCGGCTGCCCTTGTTGCGCTTGGCGAAGTCGGCGGGGACGGTGCCGAAGTAGCCCGGCAGCACCGGCTTCATGCCCAGCTCGCGCATCCGGTCCACGATCCGCTTGCCCAGCGCCGTACGCCGCTTCAGCAGCTCGGTGCTGAGGGGACCGCCGTACTCGGCCATGTTCTGCAGCAGCCACCAGGGCTGGTGGGTGGGCGCCGGAATCCAGGAGCGCGCCTCCTGGTCGCTGTAGCCGAAGTCCTGGAGCATCCGGTGGTAGACGGCTTCCTGGCCGGCGGTGACCAGCACCTCGTTGAAGCCGTGCAGCGCGAGGACGTCGAGGAAGTGCTCCCAGTGCCCCCAGTCGGCGTAGGGGGCGGTGTAGCCGTCGTGCGTGTCGTTGAGCGCGAACCGGTTGGGCACGGTGGCCCGCTGCGCGTGCTGCTTGCGGGGCGCGGGCAGGGTGGCGGGCAGGTCGAGTTGGCTGCCGGCCCAGGAGATGTGCGCGTCGCAGCTGTACTTGAGGTACCAGTGCACGCCGGTCAGCAGTGCCACAGGGCCGGTGCCCGCCACGTTGATACGGCCCGCGCGGCCTGTGACCTTGAAGCGTTCGGGGCCGCCGATGTGCTGGAGGGTGATCTGGTCGGCGTGCCCAGGGAGCAGCCGCCGCAGCGCGGCGCGGGCGGCAGCCGTGGACGCCTTCCCCTGCGCGGTGGCCGGGGCCTGGGCGCCGAGTGCGCCGTGGGCCGCGCCCGATCTGTCCGCTGCCATGGCGGGGACGTACCCGCTCCCCAGCGCGAGACCCGCGCCGAGCGCCCCCGTGGTGCCCAGCACGGCGCGTCTGTTGAGGGGGGAGCGTGCCGGGGGCACCGAGCGTTGATCGGACTTGTCGTATCTTTCCCGCTCATTGACCGGCTCGTGCATGGTGGGCGCCTCCAGATGACGGATGTCCTGCCGTATGTGACCAAAGACACGTACGGGGAGGCACGGTAACGAAGCGGTCAGCCTCGGTCGAGGTACGCGAGCACGGCGAGTACCCGCCTGTTGTCGTCGTCCGAGGGCGGCAGTCCCAGCTTTCCGAAGATGTTGGAGGTGTGCTTGGCGACGGCCCGCTCGGTGACGAACAGCTGGGCCGCGATCGCCGCGTTCGACCGGCCCTGCGCCATCAGCTCCATGACCTCCTTCTCCCTGGAGGTCAGATTGCCCATCGGCTCGTCCTGGGCGCGCCGCGTCAGCAACTGCTGGATGACCTGCGGGTCCATCGCCGTACCGCCCTCGGACACCCGGCGCACGGCGTCCACGAACTGGTCCGCGTCGAAGACCCGGTCCTTGAGCAGATAGCCCACCCCGCCGTTGCCGTCGGCCAGCAGTTCGCGCGCGTACAACTGCTCGACGTGCTGCGAGAGCACCAGCACCGGCAGCCCCGGCCGCTTGCGGCGGGCCTCCAGCGCGCACTGCAGGCCCTCGTCGGTGAACGAGGGCGGCAGCCGTACGTCCACAACGGCCACGTCCGGCTCCAGCTCCAGCAGCGCCCGGCTCAGCTCAGGACCGTTGTCGACGGCCGCGGCGATCTCGAAGTCGAACGCCTCCAGCATCCGTACGAGCCCGTCCCTGAGCAGGAAAAGGTCCTCGGCGATCACGACACGCACGGAAAGCTCCCCATTGACAGCGGCTTGGCCCGGATGGCGGCACGACGCCATGAATCTACCGGTGAACACACCGCCGCAGCACCGCTACGCTCCCTCGCGCAGCGGTGCTGCGACGGCGTCGACGTCGGCTTCGGCGTCAATGTCGATGTCGACGCCAGAAGCCAAGGGCCTAGCCGATGACCTTGTGTATCCAGCCGCGGTGCTCGGCCACGCTCGGGTAGATGTCGGGCGTCGTGCCGCAGTCGCCGACCGACCGGCTGGTGACACCGGCCAGCCGCCAGCGGCCGTGCACCTTCGTCAGCGCGGGAGCACCCGAGTCGCCACCGCACGTACCGGCGTAGCCGTCCGGGTTGTCCGTGCAGAAGTCGCCCTCGCGGATGCCCCAGGCGTCCCCGTCCGTCTCGTTCGAGACGCACTTGGGAGTGTCCGGAGCCAGCACCGGCAGGTCGACCTCGCGGTGCTCGACGGGCAGCTGCGAGGGGTCGTTGCCGGTCGCCTTGGTGTAGCCCCAGCCCGTCGCCTTGACGGTCTCCCCGGCTGCGGGGGTCCGCCACGCCAGCGGCGCGGGCTTCTTCGAGACCTTGGAGGACAGCTTGAGCAGCGCCAGGTCGGCGGCGCTGCCCCGGTTCGCGTCCGTGTAGTCGTAGCCCGGGTGGACCACGATCTTCTTCACCCCGGCGACCTCGCCGCCCTGGGTGCGGTCCAGGGAGCCGACCCGCACATGGTAGGCGGCCGGGTCGTTGGTGCCCGCCGTGGTGGTGACACAGTGCCCCGCCGTCAGCACCCAGTCGGCCGCTATCAGGGTGCCGCCGCAGGTGTGGCCGTCGGGGTCGTCGCCGCGCTGCTTCTGCAGGGAGACGATGAAGGAGTAGTTCTCGGTGGACTCCTCACCGCCGATGATCTTCGTCTCGTACCCGGAGTCCCCGGCCGTGCCCGACTCCTGGGCCGCGTAGGCGACCGTGCCCGCCGTGGCGAGCCCCAGGGAGAGAGCCGAGACGAACACCGCACGCGCGGCCCTGCCGGTGCCCCTGGCGGCGCCCCAGGCGGTGCGGCGGGTGAGGCGGTTTCCGAGGGAGTGCTGGCTGGTTCTGATGAGCCTGTCCTTTCTCTTCCCGCCCCGGCGGCGCCCGGCCGCCGGGGCGGCTGCGGGCGCGGCGTCGGCCGCACCACCAGATGACACAAACATCTGCCGTTACTCGCGACGCGTCCATCCCACCTTCTCAACTCCCGCTTGTCCAGGGCTTTTTGAACGACTCCGAGGGGGTGCGTCCCGGGCCCTTCGGGTGCGTCCGGGCTGCGGCCGGGATAAGGTGCGGCGACAGCAACGGATGTTCGAGCGATGCGGTGGCAGAGGGAGGTGAGACGCATTTCCGCTCCGGAAGACAACGCGTTCTCGCCTCGCGGTGAACGGCCCGGCAGCAGCTGACCCGGGCGGGCCGCGGGCGAACGGGAGCGCTCCAGCACGGGAAAGGCTTCCATGCACCACACCACCCCTCCCTCCCCCTCTTCTTCCTCCACTCAGGCTTCCTCCCAGCTCTCCCAGCTCTCCCGGCAGTCCCCTCAGTCCCCGCCCTGTCCGCCGGCCGATCTGGTCGGGCGGCTCCGCGCGGCGGGCTGCGTCTTCGCCGAGGACGAGGCACAGCTGCTGTGGGAGACCGCGAGCGGCCCGGATGAGCTCCGTGCGATGACGGCGCGCCGCGTCGCCGGTCACCCCCTCGAACACGTACTGGGCTGGGCGGAGTTCGCCGGGCTGCGGATCGCCGTCGACCCCGGCGTCTTCGTCCCCCGGCGCCGCACCGAGTCCTTGGTACGGTGCGCCGCGGCCTGCGCCCCGGGCGCGGGCACCCCCGTCCTCGTCGACCTGTGCTGCGGCACCGGAGCGGTCGGCGTGGCACTGCTGGCCGCGCTGGGAGGGCGGGGCGAACTGCACGCCGCCGATCTCGACCCCGCCGCTGTACGGTGTGCCCGGCGCAACCTCGCCCAGGCGGGCGGCCATGTGCACGAGGGCGACCTGTTCGCCGCGCTGCCCGGCTCGCTGCGGGGCCGGATCGACGTACTGACGGCCAACGTTCCCTACGTTCCCACGGCGGACATACCGCTCCTGCCGCCCGAGGCCCGTGACCACGAACCGCGCCCCGCGCTGGACGGCGGCCCCGACGGCCTGTCCCTCCTGCGGCGGGTCGCCACCGACGCCGCCGCCTGGCTGGCGCCGGGCGGCGCACTGCTCACGGAGACCAGCTCCCACCAGGCCCAACCGGCGGCCGACCTGCTGTCGGCCGCCGGTCTCGAGGTCACGGTCACCACCGACCCCGACCTGAACGCCACCACCCTGACCGCCCACCGCCCCGGCCCCGGCCCGGGAAGGCCCCCCGGCTCCGTCAAGGGAGGCGGCGTGGAAGAGGGAGCCCCGACGCGGCGTTGAAGGGGAGCATGTTGATCGGTGAGCTGGCGGAGCGTACGGGTGTGAGCCGGCGCTCCCTGCGTTACTACGAGCAGCAGGGGCTGCTCGTCACCAGCCGGACGGCCAAGGGGTGGCGGGCGTACGACGAGAGCGCCGTCAACCGGGTCCGCAATGTCCAGGAGCTGCTGGCCGCGGGGCTCGGTACCCAGGACATCCTCCAGGTGGCGCCCTGTCTGGACATGAAGACCCAGGAATTCATGGCCTGCCAGGACAGTCCGGCCGAGACACTGGCGATGTACGAGAGGCGGCTCGCCGTGGTGGAGGAGAAGGCGGCCGAACTCGACCGGTACCGCTCCCGGCTGGTCGCCCGTATCGCCCAGCTGCGTGCCGCGGACCCGGACACCGAGCTGGGGGAGGTGCTGCGCCGCGCGGAGGAGACCGATCGGGCAGGCTGATCCGCGCTTGCAGGTGACACCGGTGTCACTACCTACCGTGCGCCGCATGGATACCGCACACACGGGGTCCCGTGGCAGCGACCGCCTGCCCGGCTGGCTCCACGTCCTCTTCCTCACCCTGCTGGCCACCGCCACCGACGAGTTCATCATCGCGGGCCTGCTCCCGCAGGTGGCCGACGACCTGGGGGTCGGCGTCCCTGCCGCGGGCCAGCTGGTGACCGTCTTCGCCGTGGTCTACGCGCTCGGCGCCCCGACACTCGCCGTCCTGTGCGAACGCTTCCCGCGCCGCACGGTGACGGTGGCCGGGCTCGCCCTCTTCGTCGTCGCCAACGTCGCGGCAGCACTCGCGCCCGGCTACTGGTGGCTGATGGCGGCCCGGATGCTGGCGGCGCTGTGCGCGCCGTCGTCACGGCCGCCGCGTTCGCCACCGCGGCGGCCGGGGCGCCCGAGAACGCGCAGGGCCGCTATCTCGGCGTTGTCACCGCCGGAATGACGGCGGCGCTGTTCACCGGCGTTCCGGTGGGCTCCTGGCTCGGCGGCGCGTTCGGCTGGCGGGCCACCTTCTGGCTGATCGCCGCCGTGGCGGCCGTCGCCGCGCTCGGTGTGCTGGCCACGGCACCGGCCGTACCGGGCGGTGAGCCCGCGCCGCTGCGCCGGCGTCTCGCACCGCTGCGACAGGCGGCCGTGCTGCGGGTCGTCGCGGTGACGTTCCTGGCGGCGAGCGGCGGCCTGATGTTCTACACCTATCTGGGCGCCTACACGGCCGAGGTCGCCTCCGGCTCCGGGGGCCTGCTGCCCTTCCTGCTGTTCCTCGTCGGCGTGGCAGGGCTGGCCGGCGCACTGCTGGCCGGGCGGGTCACGGACGCCAGGGGGCCGCGCCGTGCCCTGTGCCTGGTGCTGGGCGGGCACGCGCTGATGCTGGCGGCCGCCGCCACGCAGGCTCTCAGCGGCGTGCACAGCACCGTGCTGCTGTCCCTGGTCGTCGGCTGCTGGGCGGTCTTCGCCTGGGGGCTCAACCCGCCGGTGCAGGGCAGCGTGCTGGCGGCGGCGGGCCCCGAGGCGGGGATGACGGCGCCGGCGCTGAACATCTGCGGCCTCTACCTGGGCACCGGGGTGGCCGGGGCTCTTGGCGGGGCGGTGGTCGGCGCCGCCGGGGTGCGGTACGTACCGCTGGCGGCGGCGGCGCTGATGCTCTGCTCGTTCGCCCTGGCGCTGCCGCCCGTCCGCACAGCGGGCCGGATCACCCGGTCGGCAACTGCTGCTGAGCCGTGTGCAGCAGGCCGGTGACCGTCTCCGCGAAGCGGGCGTCGCACAGGTGCTGTTCGCCGGTGCGGGCCGCCGTCAGCAGCGCTTCGACGGCGCGCCCGAAGGAGTCGGCGGGAGCCTCGTCGCGCAGCGGCAGCTCGGTGACGCCCGGGGCGCCCCGCACCTGTGCGGTCACCCCGGCCGCCGCGGGGGTCACCGAGTGGCTGAGCGTGCAGGTGCTGGAGGCGCCCGAGGTGTGCCGCAGCACCAGGTGCACGGTGTCACCGATGCCGCCGGGCGCTGCCGAGACCTGCTCGACCGGGCCGAGCAGCGGCAGCAGCACGGACAGCGCGTGCGGACCCACGTCCCACAGCGCTCCCTTCTCGCGCCGCCAGGGCGACGCGGTGTAGGGCGAGTCGGCGCCGCCGAAGACGGGGGAGAGCCAGTCCGCTCTTCCGACCTGCCAACCGTCCGCCGCGGCCTGCTCGCGCAGCCAGCCGCCGGTCGACTCGCAGAAGTGCAGCGTGAAGAAGACGACGCAGCCGACCCCGGCCCGCTCGACGGCCTCGGCGACGCCGCGGGCCGCCTGCGGCGTGGTGGCGACGGGCTTGTCCAGGAGCAGATGGCACCCGGCCTCGGCGGCGCGCACGGCGAGCGGCGCCTGGACATCCGGCGGGAGTGCGACGGCGACCGCGTCGCAGGCGTCGAAGAGCGCGTCCACCTCGGCCCAGGGCCGGGTTCCCAGCCGTTCGGCGAGCGCTCCCGTGGGCTCGGGGCGCCGCCCCCACACCCCGACCAGTTCCACCTCGTCGTGCGCGGCCAGCGCGGGTCCGTGGGTGCGCTCCGCCCAGGGCCCTGTCCCCAGCAGTCCGAACTTCATACCGGGCAGCGTACGAGGTCCGGGCGCGTACGCCGAGGGCGTCCCCGCGCTGCGCTGGCGCTGGGCGGCGCTGGGCGGTGCGGGCGGGTGCCGGTCGGTGCGGGCCGGGATTGCCCCATCGGTGCCGAATATTCCGCCGGAGGCGCAAGTGACCGGTGCGCCCCGTAGCCAGCGGTGGTACTCGGGCGCAATCTTGGCGCCGGTCGGTGCGAACGAGGGAGGCGGGCGATGGCGGAGCTGTTCATCGACGGGGAGTGGCGGCAGGCCGTCGCGGGCGGGCGGCGCGATGTGATCAACCCCTTCGACGCCTCCGTGATCACCACGGTCGACGAGGCCGACGAGACCGACGTCGACATGGCCGTACGCGCCGCCAAGCGCGCCTTCGAGCGGGCCGACTGGTCCTCGGCGCCCACCCGGGAGCGCGCCGACGTCCTCTGGCGCGTACACGAACTGCTCCTGCGGGACCAGGAGGAGATCGCCCGCACCGAGACCCTCGACACGGGCAAGACCCTCACCGAGGCCCGGATCGACATCGAGGACGTGGCGAACGCCTTCCGCTACTACGCCGAACTCGCGGGCAAGGACGGCGGCCGGGTGGTGGACGTCGGCCCCGACGTGCTCAGCCGCGTCGTCTACAACCCCGTCGGGGTCTGCTGTCTGATCGCACCGTGGAACTATCCGCTGCTCCAGGCGTCCTGGAAGGTCGCCCCCGCGCTGGCCGCCGGCAACACCTTCGTGCTCAAACCCAGCGAGACCACGCCGCTGTCCACCGTCGCCATGATCCGGCTGATCGCGGAAGCCGGGGCGCCGCCCGGGGTCGCCAACCTGGTGCTCGGCTCCGGCACGACGGTCGGCTCGGCCATGACCACCCACCCCGAGGTGGACCTGGTCTCCTTCACCGGCGGGCTGTCGACCGGGCGGAAGATCATGGAGAGCGTCGCGCCCGGCGTGCGGAACCTCGCCCTGGAGCTGGGCGGCAAGAACCCCAATGTGGTCTTCGACGACGCGGACTTCGCCGCCGCCGTCGACTACGCGCTGGACGCCGCCTTCCTGCACTCCGGGCAGGTGTGTTCGGCCGGCTCCCGGCTGCTGGTGCAGGAGGGCGTGCACGACGAGTTCGTCGAAGCGCTCGGCGCCCGGGCGAGCGCCATCCGGCTCGGCAACGGCCTGGAGCCGATGACCGAATCGGGCCCGCTCAGCTCGGCCGAGCACCGCGCGAAGGTGGAGGGCTATCTGGAGATCGCCCGCGAGGAGGGCGCCCGGCTGGTCACCGGCGGACGCCGCCCCGACGACCCCGAACTGGCCAACGGCTACTTCCTGCTGCCGACCGTCTACGCCGACTGCGACCGCTCCATGCGCATCGTCCAGGAGGAGATCTTCGGCCCGGTGGTCACCGTGGAGCGGTTCCGCACCGAGGACGAGGCGGTGGAGCTGGCCAACGACACCCGCTACGGGCTGGCCGGCGGCGTGTGGACGAGCGAAGCGGGCCGCGCCCAGCGGGTCGCGAACAGGCTGCGGCACGGCACGGTCTGGATCAACGACTTCCACCCGTACGTACCGCAGGCCGAGTGGGGCGGCTTCGGCCGCTCGGGCATCGGCCGCGAGCTGGGGCCGACCGGGCTGCGCGAGTACCAGGAGGCCAAGCACATCTACCAGAACCTCTCACCGGCCCCCTCCGGCTGGTTCAAGGGCTGAGGAAGCGGACCGGTATGAATGCGAACGACGAGAACAGCTACGACTACGTCATCGTCGGCGGCGGCACGGCCGGCTCCGTGCTGGCGGCCCGGCTGAGCGAGGACCCGGACTGCCGGGTGTGCGTCATCGAGGGCGGACCCAGCGACGTCGGCGACGAGAACGTGCTGCGGCTGCGCAACTGGATCAACCTGCTGGAGTCCGAGTACGACTACGGCTACACCACCACCGAACAGCCCCGCGGCAACTCGCACATCGTCCACTCCCGGGCCAAGGTGCTGGGCGGCTGCTCCTCGCACAACACGCTCATCAGCTTTCTGCCCTTCCCCGAGGACCTGGACGAGTGGGTGGGAATGGGCTGCGCCGGCTGGGACCCGGTCACCGTGCTGCCGTACCGCAAGCGGCTGCGCAACAACATCGTCCCCGTCGGCGAGCAGGACCGTAACCCCATCGCCCGCGACTTCGTGACCGCTGCCGCCGAAGCGCTGCACGTGCCGGTCATCGAGGACTTCAACCGCCGCCCCTTCCCCGACGGCGCCGGCTTCTTCTCCCTCGCCTACGACCCGGAGACGGGCAAGCGCTCCTCGGCCTCCGTCGCCTACCTCCACCCCGTCATGGGCAGGCGGCCCAATCTGACGCTGACGTTGCAGACCTGGGCGTACCGGCTGCTGCCCGACGAGGCGGGGCGGCTCACCCGCGTCCAGGTGCGGTACGCCGACGGCTCCACCGGCACCGTGCGCGCCGAGCGCGAAGTGCTGCTGTGCGCCGGTGCCGTCGACACCCCGCGGCTGCTGCTCCTGTCCGGTATCGGCCCGGCCGACGAGCTGCGCGCGCTCGGCATCGACGTACGGGCCGACCTGCCGGGCGTGGGCGAGAACCTGCTCGACCACCCCGAGTCGGTGATCGTCTGGGAGACGCACGAGCCGCTGCCGCCGAACTCCGCCATGGACTCCGACGCCGGCCTGTTCGTACGGCGCGACACCGGCCAGCCGCGCCCCGACCTGATGTGGCACTTCTACCAGGTGCCCTTCACCGTCAACACCGAACGTCTCGGCTACCCCACACCCCCGCACGGCGTGTGCATGACGCCCAACGTGCCCCGTGCCCGCTCGGTGGGACGGCTGTGGCTGCGCAGCCCCGACCCGGCCGAGCACCCGGCGCTGGACTTCCGCTACTTCACCGACCCGGACGGGCACGACGAGCAGACCATCGTCGACGGGCTGCGCCTGGCCCGCGAGGTGGCCGCGACAGCGCCGCTGCGCGACTGGCTCAAGCAGGAGATCGCCCCGGGCCCGAGGGTGAGCACGGACGCCGAACTGTCGGAGTACGGGCGGCGCGTCGCCCACACCGTCTACCACCCGGCGGGCACCTGCCGGATGGGCGCGGCCGAGGACCCGATGGCCGTCGTCGACCCGCTGCTGCGGCTGCGCGGCCAGGAGGGCGTGCGGGTGATCGACGCGTCCGTCTTCCCCACGATGCCGACCATCAACCCCATGGTGACCGTACTGCTGGTCGCCGAACGCGCCGCCGACCTGATCACCGGGCGGCCCGGCCCGCAGCCCGAGGGCGGCGAGCGCTGATGGCCCGGTTCTTGCTGCCACGGCCGCGGCGACGCCCCGTCAGCGACGCGATTCCGCGAGGCTGACGGGGCGGGACGCCGACGGGGCGGAGTGGCGGTCCGGCAGAGGGAAGTTCTTCGGGTTACCGGACCCGCTCCGGGGACCGGTCGTTCACCTGCGGCGGCTGCCCGTAAGGCCCCGCGCCCCAATCGCCCGGCCCCGGCACGGAGTGCCCCGCACCAGCGGGCGCGGCCTCCCCGTGCTCCATCCGCGGCAGCCACCGCAGCCACCGCGGCAGATACCAGTTCCGCTCGCCCAGCAGCATCATCACGGCGGGCAGCAGCACCATCCGCACCACTGTGGCGTCCAGGAAGACGGCCACCGACAGGCCGACCCCCATCTGCTTCATGTCCTGCATGGACAGCGTCGCGAAGACCGCGAAGACGGCCACCATGATGAGCGCGGCACCGGTCACGGCCGAGGCGGTGGCCCGGATACCGTCACGGATGGCTTCCCGGGTGCTCATGCCCCGGTCCTTGGCCTCCCGGATCCGCGAGACGACGAAGACGTGGTAGTCCATCGACAGCCCGAACAGGACGACCAGGACGAACAGCGGCATCCACGACTCGATGGCACCGACCGCTTCCGTGCCGAACAGCGAGGCGCCCCAGCCGTGCTGGAAGACCGCCGTCATCACGCCGTAGGCGGCGCCGACCGACAGCAGGTTGAGGACGATCGAGGCGAGCGCGATGGGTGCCGAGCGGAAGCAGACGAGCATCAGCAGGAAGGTGACGACCGTGATGAAGACGAGCACCGGCACGATCCCCTCCTCGAGCTGGTCGTTGAAGTCCTGCGAGCCCGCGAGCTCCCCGGCGACATAGACCTGCCCGTCGGCAGCGGCCGGTGCCAGCGTGTCCGGCACGACCGTGTGGCGCAGGGTGTCCAGCGCGGCGAGGGAGGTGTCGTCGGTGCCGTTGCCCGCCAGCGGGACATCGATGACGGCGACGTTCTTCTCGGGGTGCACGGCGGTCTTCACACCTCGGCCGAAGTGCTCGGTGTCCTGGCGGACCGTCCTGCCGAAGTCCGCGAGCGCGGCGCGGGCCTCGTCCGAACGGATGTCGTCGGCCTTGAGGACGACGCGGGCAGGTGCCGGACCGCCCGGGAAGGTCTCGCTGATCTTCTCGGCGTTCACCCGCAGTTCGGCACCCTTGGGCATCTGCTTGTCGAGGGGGAGCTGTTCGGTCTTCATCCCGAGCGCGGGCGCGGCCAGCGCCAGCATCACCACGGCGGCGACAGCGGCGAACAGCCCGGGGGCTGCCAGCACCGGGCGCAGCAGCGCCCCGGAGATCCGACCGGCCGGCTTGCGCCGCCCGGCGGAGCGGTCCCGCCTGCGGCCCCCGAGGAAGGGGACCTTGCCCTTGTCGACGCGGTCGCCCAGCCAGGAGAGCAGCGCGGGCAGGATCGTCACCGAGCCGAGCATCGCGATGAAGACGACCAGGATGGTGGCCACGGCGAAGCCCTTGAACAGCAGCAGCCCCGACAGGAACATGCCCGCCATCGCCACCATCACCGTCACACCCGACACCAGCACCGCACGGCCGCTGGTGGCCGCGGCGATCCGCAGAGCCGTCTCCGCGTCCCGCCCCGCGGCCCGCTCGTCCCGCTCCCGCCGCAGGTAGAACAGGCAGTAGTCGACTCCGACGGCGAGCCCCATCAGCAGCATCACCGAGTTGGTCGTCTCGTCGATGTGCAGCAGGCCGGAAGTCAGCGCGAGGATGCCGTTCGCGGCGAGGAAGGCGGTCAGCGCGAGCGCCACCGGCAGCAGCGCGGCCACCAGTGCGCCGAAGGCGACCAGGAGAATGCCCAGCGCCAGCGGAACGGCCGTCCACTCGGCCTTGGCGAAGTCGTCACCGAGTATCTGGTTCAGCCACTTCTTGGCGCTGGCTTCGCCGTACTGGTGGATCTCGATCCCGTCACCGCTGTGCGCCTTCCGGACCTCGCCGACCGCCTCGATCACCTCGTCGATCGGCTTCTCGTCCGTCGAGTCGGGGTCGCCCCGCATCTCGAAACCGATCAGCCCCGCGCGGTTGTCCCGGGAGGGCAGCGGCTCCTGGACGTTCTTGACCCGGCCGGTCTTCTCCACGGCCCGGGTGACCTCCTCGGCCGTCGCCCGCCAGCCGCCCTTGCCGGCGCTGGTGACCATCACCGACTCGGCCGGGGGCTCGTCGATCGAGGCCTCCTCCAGGATGGCGGTGGCCCGCGCCGAGTCCCGTACGGACTGCTCGCTGTCGGCGGGCTCCGTCAGCCCGGCCATCCCGCCCAGGACCGTGGCCAGCACGACGAACAACAGCCAGCCGAAGACCGCCGTCCTGCGGTGCCGGGTGCTCCAGCCGCCGAGCCTGGCGGCCAGCCCCTGCCGGGGCGTGCGGCCCCGCCCCGGGGGGTTTCCGGAGCCTCGCCCCGGAGGGCTCCCGGGAAGTGCTGACGCTTCCTCTGCGCCGTGTGGGACGGAAGGTGCGGGTGGTCTGTGCATCGGGCTCTCCCCGTTTCGTCGGTGTGCCGCGTTTCGCCGGTGTGCCGCGGTGTCCGCTTTCGGCGGCCGGGCCTGCTGTGCCGGGCAGTGACGACGCTAGAAACGGCGGCGCCGCGGCCACAGCCGCCGAGCACCCGTACCGAGGAGGCGCGGTACCCCCTTGCCGGGGAAGCAAATGGAGAGCCTGGGGGTGGTGCTAGGTCTACCCGTGGGACGGCAGCCCGGACGAGTGCGCGGGCCCCGGCAGCGGGCGCAGACTGGCACGGTGCCCCCGAAACGGCACCAGGGCGGGCATCGGAGGACGATGTGGCGGAGACATGCGGGCGGGAGCGGTGTGGTGGGGAGCAGGCAGTGAGGGAGGACGCGCGGTGAGCGGGACGAAGACAGCCGGGACCGGGCAAGCGGCGGCGCGGTGGACGGACGCCCTGCGGCGGCCGGCCCCGGCCCGGCAGCGGCGCCGGCCGGGAAGCCCGGTGGCCGCTCTGCTGGCAGCCGGGCGCGGCCTCGTGCTGATGGTCCTCTCCCTCGGCGTCTCCCTGGCCCTGTTCCTGATGACGCTGCTCTCGATGGTGCTGATGCTGCTCGGCGTCGGCGTGCTGACCACCCCGTGGCTGCTGCACGTCGTACGGGTGCACGCCAATCAGCGCCGTGCGCTGGCCGGCGAGTGGGCGGGCCTGCCCATGGGAGCCCCCTACCGGCTGCTGCCGCCGGGACCGCGCGGAGTGACCGGACATGTGGAGTGGTGCGTCCTGATGCTCAAGGACCCCGCGACCTGGCGGGACTTCGCCTGGCTGATCAGCGACGCGATCTTCGGCTTCGTCCTCGCCCTGCTGCCGGTCGCGCTGATCGCCTACGCCGTGGAGGGCTGGGTGATGTTCGCCGGTCTGTGGCGCGCCGTCGCGGGCGACTACTGGTACGGCTTCATCCACGTGGACACCTTCGGCGACGCGGTACAGTGCGCGGCGCTCGGCAGCTTCGTGCTGCTGCTCGGCCTCTACGCCAACCCGCATCTGATCACCGCCCACTTCCAGCTCGCCCGCGCCCTGCTGGCCCCCACCCGGGGCGCGCGGCTCGCCCAGCGCGTCGAGCACCTCTACGAGACGCGGCACGACGCCGTGGACACCTCGGCCGCCGAACTGCGCCGCATCGAACGCGACCTGCACGACGGCGCCCAGGCGCGGCTGGTCGCCATGGGAATGAGCCTCGGCACCGTGGAGGCCCTGATCGAGCACGACCCCGCCAAGGCCAAACAGCTCATCGCCCAGGCCCGGGAGTCCTCGGCCGAGGCGCTCACCGAACTACGGGACCTGGTACGCGGCATCCACCCCCCGGTGCTGGCCGAACGCGGCCTGGGCGATGCGGCCCAGGCCCTCGCCCTGCGGATGCAGACGCCCGTCGAGGTCGACGTCGAACTTCCCGGCCGGTTCGCCGAGCCCGTCGAGTCGGCCGCCTACTTCGCGGTCAGCGAGGTCCTCACCAACGCGGCCAAGCACTCCGGGGCCGATCGCATCTGGCTGGACATCCACTACACCTACGACGCGGGCGGCATGCTGCGGATATCCGTCACCGACGACGGCCGGGGCGGCGCCGACATCTCCAAGGGGTCGGGGATCGCCGGTATCGAGCGCCGGCTGGGGCCGTTCGACGGCGTTCTGGCCCTCAACAGCCCGCCGGGCGGCCCCACGATGGTCACCCTGGAGATCCCCTGCCGCCCCATCTGAGCCGCGCCCCGAAAGGGGGCGCGGTGGCTGTGCTGATCTGCGGCTCCGCCGGGTGGGCGCGAGCAACCACCCCCACCCGCAGTCCGCAACGGCCAACCAGGGGCAGCCCCTCCCCGGCACAGCCGCCTCACACCAGCGCCGAGACCTTCTCCCGGTACTGCCGAACGGCCGCCGCGTCCCGATACGGCTCCAACCGCCGCTCGAAATCCCGTACGTACTCATGAGCACGTACGGACCGCATCTCAGCCGCCTGGTGCGCCGCCTCGGCACCCAGCGCGCAGGCCTGCTCGATCTCGCCCAGCCCCAGCCGGGCGGTGGCCAGCACCACCCGGCAGAACAGCCGGCTGCGGGCGAACCCGGCGCCGCGCAGCTGGAGCGAGCGCTCGGCGTGCTGCGCGGCGGCACGGTACTGCTGAAGGTCGCGGTGGCAGTGCCCGAACTCGTCGGCCAGCTGCGCCTCGTCGAAGAACCGAGCCCAGGCGGGCACGTCCTCGCTGGGCCGGGCGGCCTCCAGCGCCCGCTCGGCGCGGGCCAGCGAAGCCGTGCAGGCCCGCACCTCGCCCAGCACCCCGTGGCCGCGTGCCTCCGCCGCGTGCAGCAGTGCCTGGATCACCGGTGGCACGGAGGTGCCCACGCCCTGCTGGGCGACCCGCGCCAGCTGCACCGCCTCCCGTCCGTGCCCCAGATAGACGGCCTGCCTGCTCATCGTCACCAGCACATAGGCGCCGAACGCCCGGTCACCCGCGGCCTGGGTGAGCCGCAGCGCCTGGACGAAGTAGCGCTGGGCCAGGCCGTGCGCGGCGATGTCGTAGGAGGTCCAGCCCGCCAGCCGGGTCAGATCGGCAGCGGCCGCGAACAGCCGCCTGCCGAGCTGCTCACCGTAGACGCCGCGCAGCATCGGCTCGGCCTCGTGCTCCAGATACCGCACCAGGGCCTGCCGCGCGTGCCCGCCGCCGTAGGCGTTGTCCAGCGCGCGGAACAGCTCGCACACCGAGCGCAGGGCCGCCACATCGCCGCCGGAGACCCGCTGGCCGGGACCGCGCTCGACCCGGTCCAGCCGTGCGGCCAGCGACGGCGGCCGGTTCGCCCCTCCGGCCCCGCCGCCGAGCCGGGACTGCGCCGGGACCCGCAGTCCGGTGCCGTGCCCCGCACCGCCGGGGCCGCCCGCACCGGGGTGGCCGGGGGCACCCCCGTGCCCATGGCCGTGTCCGTGGGCGTGACCGGTTCCGGGTCCGTGGGCGCCGAGACCCTGTCCGCGGGCCGCGCCCACCCCGGTGCCGGGCTGTCCTGGCCCCGCCCCGGGTCCGCCTGCCGGTCCCGGCCCCGAGCCGGTCGGCCCGCCACCGTGTCCGCCGCCACTGTGTCCGCCGGCCGGGCCGCCAGGGCCCGCGTGGCCGCCCGAGCCGTCAGGCTCGGGGCCGCGCGCCACCCGCTCGTCCGCCCGGCCGATCAGCCAGTCCCGGCTCGGCACCACCAGCCCCGCCGGAGTGAAGGCGATCTTCCGCAGCTCCGCGTGGCTGCCGGAGTCCTTGCGCCACAGACCGCTGACGATGTCCACCGCCTCGGCGGGCGTCGCCGCGAACTCCAGCCCCGCGTACACCGGCGCGCAGGCGTCGAGCCCGAGATCCTGCGCCGTCAGCCGCCGGCCGAGGCGCCGGGTGAAGACCTCGGCGATCAGCGCCGGCGTGGTGCCCCTGGGCTGCTGGCCGCGCAGCCACCGGGTCACCGATGTCTTGTCGTAGCGCAGGTCAAGACCGTGTTCGAGGCCGAGCTGATCCACGCGCCTGGCCAGGCCCGCGTTCGAGAAGCCCGCCTCGGCGATCAGGGCGGCGAGCTGGCGGTTGGGGATTCGCTGCTGGGATGGCTGGGCCGCGTCGTTCACGGACTCCCCAGGTCGTTCCATCGTCATCAGGTCTACGGTCTCCTGCCCTCACGGCTTGTGTCAGACGCCGGGGCGCCCTGCTGGAACGGCGCGAATGTAACGGTCCCTCGTACAACGTTCGCCCCCTTCGTCGTGCATTCATCCATACGTGTGAGGGGGCGGCCACCTGCGGGGACGGTGCGTGACGGCCGTACAGTGGCGGGGGGCGCGAGCGCCGAGCGGCCTGCCACTGAGGGCGTGCGAAGCGGGCTCACGCGGGCTTACGAAGGAGAGAAGGCATGGGAGAACCCCGGCTGGAGGGTCCGGCGGACGGTCCTGTGGAGGGCGAACTCCGCTTCGTCCACCTGGGATTCGGCGACAACGCCGTCGACTACCTGGACGCCTGGCAGGAGCAGAAGCGAGTGCACGCCGCACGCTTCGCCGACGAGATCCCCGACACCTGTCTGATGCTGGAGCACCTCCCGGTCTACACGGCCGGGCGGCGCACCGAGGACAGCGAACGCCCGCTTGACGGCACCCCGGTGGTGGACGTCGACCGCGGCGGCAAGATCACCTGGCACGGCCCGGGGCAGCTCGTCGGCTACCCGATCCTGAAACTGCCGCGCCCCGTCGACGTCGTCGCCCATGTCCGCCGCCTCGAAGAGGCCATGATCCGCGCCTGTGCCGAGCTCGGCCTGGAGACGACGCGGGTGGAGGGCCGCAGCGGCGTGTGGGTGCTCGGCGACGCCGTCGAGAAGCCGTCCCCCGCCGGGCAGGGCACCACCGGCGGCCTGGCGCTGGATCTCGACCCGCGGATGAACCAGGAGGACTACGACCCGCGCCTGATGGGCCCGGAGTACGCGCCCTCCAACGCGGGCCAGCGCGGGGAGGACCGCAAGCTGGCACAGATCGGCATCCGGGTCGCCAAGGGCGTGACCATGCACGGCTTCTCGCTGAACTGCAACCCGGACACGACCGGTTTCGACCGGATCGTCCCCTGCGGTATCCGCGACGCGGGCGTCACCTCCATCTCGCAGGAGCTCGGCAGGAATGTTCCGGTCTCCGAGGTGCTTCCTCTCATGGAGAAACACCTGCGCGAGGTCCTGGAGTCCTCGACCCCACTGCCCCGCGCGGTCTGACGACACTGCCCCGCGCGGTCCGACGACGGTCACGGGCACGGAGCTGCCGGCCCGGCGCCGCCAGGTGAGGGCGCCGGGCCGGGGCGCTGCCGCCCGGGGCCGGGCCCCGGGGTCCTTCGGGTCAGGATGTTTCCTGGGCTCCGGCCCGTACGAAAGCCAGAAACCGCAGGCGTAGGCTGATAGCCGCCGCTGAATCGAAAGTACGTAGGGAGCCGGACGTGTCCGCTGTCGCACCCGACGGTCGCAAGATGCTCCGCCTGGAGGTCCGCAACAGCCAGACCCCCATCGAGCGCAAGCCCGAGTGGATCAAGACTCGGGCGAAAATGGGCCCCGAGTACAACGCCCTCCAGAACCTGGTCAAGAGCGAGGGGCTGCACACGGTCTGCCAGGAGGCGGGCTGCCCCAACATCTTCGAGTGCTGGGAGGACCGCGAGGCGACCTTCCTGATCGGCGGCGAGCAGTGCACCCGCCGCTGTGACTTCTGCCAGATCGACACCGGCAAGCCCGCCGAGCTCGACCGCGACGAGCCGCGCCGGGTGGCCGAATCGGTCCGCACGATGGAGCTCCGCTACGCGACGATCACCGGCGTGGCCCGCGACGACCTCGAGGACGGCGGCGCCTGGCTCTACGCGGAGACCGTGCGCCAGATCCACGGCCTGATGCCCGACACCGGTGTCGAGCTGCTGATCCCCGACTTCAACGCCGAGCCCGACCAGCTCGCGGAGGTCTTCTCCTCCCGCCCCGAGGTGCTGGCGCACAACGTCGAGACGGTGCCGCGCATCTTCAAGCGCATCCGCCCCGGCTTCCGCTACGAGCGGTCCCTGGAGGTCCTCACCCGCGCCCGCGAGGCCGGCCTCGTCGTCAAGTCCAACCTGATCCTGGGCCTGGGCGAGACCCGCGAGGAGGTCAGCGAGGCGCTGCGCGACCTGCACGAGGCCGGTGCCGAGCTGATCACCATCACCCAGTACCTGCGCCCCACCCCGCGCCACCACCCCGTCGAGCGCTGGGTGAAGCCCCAGGAGTTCGTCGAGCTCAAGCAGGAGGCCGACGAGATCGGCTACGCGGGCGTCATGTCGGGCCCGCTCGTCCGCTCCTCCTACCGCGCCGGCCGCCTCTACCAGCAGGCCGTCGAAGCCCGCCGGACGGGCACGACCTCCGCAGCCTGACGCCTGCGGCTGAGCTGAGGCCTGCGGCTGGGCTGAGGCCTGCTGTGAGCTGGGGCCTGTCGCGGCCTGAGGCCTGCGTGACGGCTGAGGCCCTCGCCGCCCGGTGCCTGCCGCCCGGCCAGTGCCCGCCGGGCGGCTTCGGGCGCTGCGCCGGGTCCGGTGCTCCGGTGCCGAGACCAGGGGGACGAGACCAGGGGACGAGCACCCATCGGGGCGGGCGGCGGAGAGTGAGCTTCGCCGCACAGCCTTTCGTTGGCTTTGACCCTCCGGTCATCGCCTGGTAACACCAATGCGTAACGCTGAAACCACACACCGCGCACGCACAGCCGCCCGGCTGTGCGGATGAGTGTCCGGTTCAGACGCATCACCGACGGAGGGGACGACAGTGCGAACCACCCTGTGGGCACTGGAAGGCCTGGAACATCTTTTCTTCGGGAACGGCCAGCGGGTCGCCCGGCGCAACGCGTGGACGGCGGTCCTCGAGGACCGCCGCCGCGCCCGCGCCCGGCACGAGGCGGAAACCGTGCTGAACGCGGCAGCGGACCGCCGCACGCTGCTGACGTCCCGAGGCTGAACCACCGGGGCCCTTCCACGGAAGGGCCCCACCTGCCCGCTCACCAGCGTTCCCCCCCCCCCCCCCCCCCCCCCCCCCCGTGCTGCTGTCTTCCTGCGGCGACCCACGTACCCCCGGCCGCGCGGCAGTGCCCCCGCCCTCCCACGTAAACTTCACCGCATGGCGAGGAAGGACAACACCGAGAACCCTGGGCGGCTCAAGCAGATCGCTCAGACGTACAAGATGACCCGGCGCGTGGACCGGAAGATCGGTTGGATCCTGGCCGGCGTGGGGCTTGTCACCTTCGGTGTACTCCTCGCGATCGGCTTTCTGATCGGTCACCCCGTCTACGTGGGGATTCTGGGCGTACTGCTGGCCCTGCTGGCGTGCGCGATCGTCTTCGGGCGCCGCGCGGAGCGTGCCGCGTTCGGGCAGATGGAGGGACAGCCGGGGGCGGCGGCCGCCGTGCTGGAGAACATCGGGCGCGGCTGGCAGGTCACTCCGGCCGTGGCGATGAACCGTAGCCAGGACGTCGTGCACCGCGCGGTCGGCAAGGCGGGCATCGTGCTCGTGGGTGAGGGCAACCCCAACCGGCTGCGTGGGCTGCTGGCGTCCGAGAAGAAGAAGATGAACCGCGTCGTCGGCGACGTACCGGTGCACACCCTGGTCGTCGGCTCCGACGAGGGCCAGGTGGAGCTGAAGAAGCTGCGCGTCAAGATCATGAAGCTGCCTCGTACGCTGCAGGGCGCCGAGGTGACTCAGATCAACGACCGGCTCCGCGCGCTCGGCGACCTCATGAGCAATATGCCGATCCCGAAGGGGCCGATGCCCAAGGGCATGAAGCTCCCCAAGGGCCCGCAGGGCCGCTGACGCCGCACGAAACAGGGTGGGCTCCCGGACTCCCGGGGCCCACCCTGCCGCGCGTCGCCCTCAGGTCGGAATCCGTACCGCTCAGGAATCCGTACCGCTCAGGTGCGAATCTGCACGGAGCCCGAGAGCCGGTCGTGCAGTCCGCGGTTGTCGCGGTCCCAGATGAGCGCGGGAATGGCGAGCCCCAGCAGCACCGTACGTACCGCCGCGCGCCACACCGGCAGCTTGCCCAGCCCGTCCAGCGAGACGACGCGCAGCCGCAGCAGCCGCTTGCCCGGCGTCGAGCCGACCGTACCGACGGTCAGCAGGCTCATGACGAGGAACACGACGAGGGCCCAGTTGTTGGTGCCCTCCAGGTGGCGCCCCGCCAGCAGCCCGAAGGCGATGAGGGCCGAGAGCGCCCAGTCGATGAAAAGGGCGCCGACCCGGCGCCCGACCGGCGCGATGGCTCCGGGGCCGTCCTCGGGGAGGCCGAGCCGCTTGCCGCGGTGGCCGAAGTCGGCGCCCATCTCCTCCGCCGCGGCGCGCGGTCCTGACAGCCACGACCCGATTGCTTCCCTGTTGTCCACCCGACAACGGTATCGCGCTGATTTTCCGGGGGGACCGGACCCCACGGCCCTCGCCCTCACGGCCCTCGCCCCCCGGGGCCCGGGCGAGGTCGCTCGCCGTACGCCGTACGCCATACGCCGTACGTCAAACCCTGTACGCCGTACGGGCACAGCACCTCGCCCCTCACTCCCGCCGACGAACCGCAGCTCCGCAAACCGACCGTAACAACTGTGTTCCGCACGGTTACGCGCCACCCGCCCTGCCTGGTGGTTAACATCGGCGAAACAGATGGGTCATGCTGGAGAAATGGCCCCTGCCTAAGGTCGGCCCTCAGGCGTGCGGAGCCCTCGTGCCCGCACCCGGAGCCGGAGCAAGCCCGTCCCGACGCGGCGGGACTAGGAGGATGGATGTTCCAGAACGCCGACGAGGCCAAGAAGTACATCGCGGACAACGACGTCAAATTCATCGACGTCCGGTTCTGCGACCTGCCCGGCGTCATGCAGCACTTCGCCGTTCCGGCGGAGTCCTTCGACCCGGCCGAGAGCCTGATGTTCGACGGCTCCTCGATCCGCGGCTTCCAGGCCATCCACGAGTCCGACATGGCTCTGGTCCCGGACCTGTCGACCGCCCGGCTGGACCCGTTCCGCTCCGAGAAGCACCTCAACATCAACTTCTTCATCCACGACCCGATCACCGGCGAGCAGTACAGCCGTGACCCGCGGAACGTGGCCAAGAAGGCCGAGGCCTACCTCGCCTCCTCCGGCATCGCCGACACCGCGTTCTTCGGCCCGGAGGCGGAGTTCTACGTCTTCGACGACGTCCGCTTCGAGACCAAGGCGAACGCCGGCTACTACCACATCGACTCCGAGGCCGGCGCCTGGAACACCGGCGCCGTCGAGGTCGGCGGCAACCGCGGCTACAAGGTCCGCTACAAGGGCGGCTACTTCCCGGCCCCGCCCATCGACCACTTCGCCGACCTGCGTGCCGAGATCTCCCTCGAGCTGAGCCGCGCCGGTCTGCAGGTCGAGCGCCAGCACCACGAGGTGGGCACCGCGGGCCAGGCGGAGATCAACTACAAGTTCAACACGCTGCTGGCCGCGGCCGACGACCTGATGCTGTTCAAGTACATCGTCAAGAACACGGCCTGGCGCAACGGCAAGACCGCCACCTTCATGCCCAAGCCGATCTTCGGTGACAACGGCTCCGGCATGCACGTCCACCAGTCCCTGTGGGCGGGCGGCGACCCCCTCTTCTACGACGAGCAGGGCTACGCGGGTCTCTCGGACACCGCCCGCTACTACATCGGCGGCATCCTGCGCCACGCCCCCTCGCTGCTGGCCTTCACCAACCCGACGGTGAACTCCTACCACCGCCTGGTCCCCGGCTTCGAGGCCCCGGTCAACCTGGTCTACTCGCAGCGCAACCGCTCGGCGGCCATGCGCATCCCGATCACCGGCTCCAACCCGAAGGCCAAGCGCGTCGAGTTCCGCGCCCCGGACCCCTCGTCCAACCCCTACCTGGCCTTCTCCGCCCTGCTCCTCGCGGGTCTGGACGGCATCAAGAACAAGATCGAGCCCGCCGAGCCGATCGACAAGGACCTCTACGAGCTCGCCCCCGAAGAGCACGCCGACGTCCCCCAGGTCCCCACCTCCCTCCCCGCCGTCCTCGACGCCCTCGAGAACGACAACGAGTACCTCCAGGCCGGCGGTGTCTTCACCTCCGACCTGATCGAGACCTGGATCGACTACAAGCGCACCAACGAAATCGCCCCCATGCAGCTCCGCCCCCACCCCCACGAGTTCGAGCTGTACTTCGACATCTAAAGGCCGGGAATCTGCTGGATCAGCAGTCGTGCTGAGGGCCGCCACCCCTCCGGGTGGCGGCCCTCGCGCGTTGGGCTCGGCCGGACCTCCGGCTGACCTACTGCCACCCTTTCAGCGAGAGCTCGGGGCCGTCATTGAAGTAGTGGTGCAGAGCGGTCGCCGTGGTGGGCACGAACGCCTCGGGGAAGCTGTCGGCGTCGGCCCAACGGACCTGGGTGTGTTTGTCCGGCTCCCGGTTCTCCGGCGTGCCCGACCATTCGTGGGTGACGAAGACGACGGTCAGGAAGCCGTTGGGGGATTCGACGCCCCGGGCGCTGTGGATGATGTGCGCGACACGGAGGTCTTCCGGCCGCACGGCGACGCCGGTCTCCTCGTACAGTTCGCGGACCGCCGTGATGGTGATGGGCTCCCCGGGTTCGTTCTTGCCGACCGGGAGGTCCCATTTGCCTTGGGCGAACTTGGCGCGGGGTCCGCGTTGGAGGAGCAGGACGCGGTTGGTGGCCTTGTCGTGAACGATGACGGCGGCGACGAGCAGCGTCATGGAGTCCAGCGCGGGCGGCAGGGCGTCGGGCTGGTCGGTCCGCGGATCGGCCACGGGGCGGTTCCCTTCGTTCGCCGGGCGGTCTGATGCTGGAGGAGGGCCGGCGAGCGTGGCAGGCGAGTGCGGGCCGCCGTCGGCGTCGGCCTGGGGCGGTGGGGCCGGCGCCGCAGGAGCTGGGCTGGCCGGCGGGCTTGCCCTGCGCGTACCCATGCCCGCCCGGGCATGGCGTCATGTCAGGGGACGGCAGTCGGTTTGGTGGCCCGGACGATGGCGGAGTGCATGCCGTCGGTGACCGGGTGGGTCGGGGTGATCCGGACGTTGGTGAAACCGGCCGTCTCCAGGCCCTGTTGGTACTCGGCGAAGGACAGTGCTCCGGCGATGCAGCCGGTGTAGTCGCCTCGTTCGGCTCGTTGCGCGGCGGTGAGGTGGTTGTCGGCGACGATGTCGGCGATGCCGATACGGCCTCCGGGGCGCAGGACCCGGAATGTCTCGGCGAAGACCGCGGGCTTGTCGGTGGAGAGGTTGACGACGCAGTTGGAGATGACGGCGTCGATGGTGTTCGCGGGCAGCGGGATCGCCTCGATGGTGCCCTTGAGGAACTCCACGTTGTCCGCGCCGGACTTCGCCTTGTTGGCCAGGGCGAGGGCGAGCATCTCCTCGGTCATGTCCAGGCCGTACGCCTTGCCGGTCGGGCCGACGCGGCGGGCGGAGAGGAGGACGTCGATGCCGCCTCCGCTGCCGAGGTCGAGGACGTGTTCGCCCTCGCGGAGTTCGGCGACGGCCGTGGGGTTGCCGCAGCCCAGCGAGGCGGCGACGGCCTCGGGGGGCAGGTCCTCGCGCTGTTCGGCCCGGTAGAGGGCAGATCCGAAGCCCTCCTCGGTCACCTCGGCCCCGCCTGGGCCGCAGCAGCCTGTTCCCCCTTCGGTCACCTGCACGGCCGCTGCCGCGTATCGACGCCGGACGGTCTCCCGCAGTTCTTCGGTCTCTCGCAGTTCTTCGGTCTCGCTCATGACTGGCCCCCAAGGGGTCACGGCACCCGGAATGCCTGTTTCGATGTCCTTGAATGCAAGGATGGTCTCTGTATCGACAGGCGTCAAGATAGAGGGGTGTCGAAATAGAAAGGAATCCTCATTCGCAAGGGCGTGCGCAGCGCCGCTCCGGCCAGGGGTTAACATGTGAGCACCGCCTAGCTCGAAAGATAGATCTGTGACTGTCAACGACGACGTGTTCACCAACTGGAAGCACCGCGAGGAGATCGCGGAGTCGATGATCCCGCTCATCGGGAAGCTGCACCGCGAACGGGACGTCACCGTCCTGCTGCACAGCCGCTCCCTGGTGAACAAGTCGGTGGTCAGCATCCTCAAGACCCACCGGTTCGCCCGGCAGATCGCCGGCGCTGAGCTGTCGGTCACCGAGACGCTGCCGTTCCTGCGGACGCTCACCACGCTGGATCTCGGCCCCTCCCAGATCGACCTCGGCATGCTCGCCGCGATGTACCGCAGCGACGACCGGGGCCTGTCGGTCGAGGAGTTCACCGCGCAGGCCGTGGCCGGTGCGACGGGTGCCAACAAGATCGACCGCTGCGAGCCGCGGGATGTCGTGCTGTACGGCTTCGGCCGTATCGGCCGTCTCCTCGCCCGCCTGCTCATAGAGAAGGCCGGTTCCGGCAACGGGCTGCGGCTGCGCGCGATCGTCGTACGCCAGGGCGCCGGGGAGGCCGGCCGGGCCGCCAAGGACTTGGTCAAGCGGGCCTCGCTGCTGCGCCGTGACTCCATCCACGGCCAGTTCCAGGGCACCATCACCGTCGACGAGGCGAACAGCACGATCGTCGCCAACGGCAACGAGATCAAGGTGATCTACTCCGACGACCCGACGTCGGTGGACTACACGGCGTACGGCATCAAGGACGCCGTCCTCATCGACAACACCGGCAGGTGGCGGGACCGCGAGGGGCTCTCCAAGCACCTGCGCCCCGGTGTCGACAAGGTGATCCTGACCGCGTCGGGCAAGGGCGATGTGCCCAACGTGGTGCACGGGGTCAACCACGACATGATCAAGCCGGACGAGCGGATCATCTCCTGCGCGTCCTGCACCACCAACGCGATCGTGCCGCCGCTGAAGGCCATGGCGGACGAGTACGGGGTGGTACGCGGGCACGTGGAGACCGTCCACTCGTTCACCAACGACCAGAACCTGCTGGACAACTACCACAAGTCCGAGCGCCGTGGCCGCTCCGCGCCGCTCAACATGGTCATCACCGAGACGGGGGCCGCCTCCGCCGTGGCCAAGGCGCTGCCGGACCTCGAGGCGAAGATCACCGGCAGCTCGATCCGGGTCCCGGTGCCGGACGTCTCGATCGCCATTCTCAATCTGCAGCTCGCCCGCGAGACGAACCGTGAGGAAGTCCTCGACTACCTCCGCGACGTCTCGCTGACCTCCCCGCTCAAGCGTCAGATCGACTTCACCAGCGCACCCGACGCGGTCTCCAACGACTTCATCGGCTCGCGCCATGCCTCGATCGTCGACGCCGGTGCCACCAAGGTCGACGGCGACAACGCGATTCTGTACCTGTGGTACGACAACGAGTTCGGCTACTCCTGCCAGGTCGTCCGCGTGCTCCAGTACGTCTCCGGCGCCGAGTACCCCACCTTCCCCAACCCGGCGATGTGACCTCACGCCCCGTGATGCGCCTCCTGGGGTAGGTAGCGGACGCTTACTCGCTGCCTCCCTGCCTGCTGAGCGACAGCCCGTGCTCGTCGGCGAACGCGCGCCGGCACAGGCCGTGGCAGAAGGCGTAGAGGGCGCCTTGGTGTACGAGCGTGAGCGTGGACTCCTCCAGGTCCACGCTCATCCCGCAGACGGGGTCGGTCAGCTTTCCCCCGGGCGGGTTCGGCTCAGGGGGACCGCTGGCGGCGCCGGGACCGGCGGCGGCTGCCCTGTCGCGGTACGGCCGGGAGACGAGCTCCGTGAGATCCAGGCTGCTCATCGCCCGGCCGTACAGCCCCACACCGCCCTCGGAGATCCCGTCCACGAGAACCACGGCGTGCGGCTCGCGCCGGATGCGCTCCGGGTCGCGTCCCGCCGCTCGCTCGGTCTCGGCCAGCACCTCGGAGACGATCCGTACGGTGTACTCGCTCATCTCCTTGCGCCACGACGCCGGAACGGTGACCCGTACCAGATAACGCGGCGGAGCGGCCGCATCCGCCGCCGGACGCTCGCCCAGCACCCAGGTGGCGGGCTCGTGCACCAGCACCTGGGTGAGCCTGCGCTGGGCTTCGATCACCTCGATGGCGTGGCTGTCGTCCTCCACCATGAGCGTGTCGATGAGCCGCTTCCCCAGCGCCTGCTGCTCCTCCTCGCTCAAGGCGCCCTTGGGTGTGAAGACCTCGATCAGCAGCATCCGTCCGTCCCCTCCTGCGTCCTTGCCTGCTGTGTCCTGCCCTGCACGGAATGCCGCACACGATACGGAGGGGAGGTATCCGCGGCATCGCCCGGAGGAAGGAGCGGTGCGTTACCGCGTACGCAGTAGGGGAGCAGTAGCAGCAGAGGGGGAGCAGAGGACGCCGGTCCGTTCGCGGGCCGGGGTGTCAGGGCCGGTGCGTACAGTGGTTGTCCCCTGGGGTCGCCCGGAACGGTCCGCCTCAGGGCATGGCCATGGGCAGGGGGAGCACCAAGGGGGCGGGGCAGCATGACGATGCGCAGTCAGGCCGAGCGGGACGCGGTCACGGTGGAGATCGGCTACGCGCTCGTGACGGCGGTGGTACTGGCCGTCGTCGCGGGGCTCGCAGTGGCCAGTCCGGTGTGGTTCCTGCACCTGGAGGGCTCGGCCAAGGAGATCGTGAGCCGCCTCTCCCTCGTCTGCGCCGGCGGCGTACTCGTCTGGCGGCTGGCCAGTGTCCTGATCCGGTACGACAGCGGCAGGCGGTAGCCGCCGTACGGCGAACGAGATCGACGAGCAGGGCTTCGTGCGAGACCTCCGCGAAGGCCCCAGCCCGGCCCGCCCCAGCCCACCCACCCACCCCCTACTTCACCTCCACCCCGCCCCGCATGCGCAAGCGCGGGCCGCTTTACCGTGAGGGCAGTCCACGGGATATCTTGATATCGAGACGATGTAGACGCGAAGCGGAGTAGCGGTGACTGACTCGACCATCATCTATACGCAAACCGACGAGGCCCCGGCCCTGGCGACGTATTCGTTCCTGCCCGTGGTCGAGGCGTACGCCTCGACGGCCGGTGTCGCCGTCGAGAGCCGCGACATCTCCCTGGCCGGCCGGATCATCGCCAGCTTCCCCGAGCGCCTGGCGGAGGACCAGCGCATCGAGGACGCCCTCGCGCAGCTCGGTGAGCTTGCCAAGACCCCGCAGGCCAACATCATCAAGCTGCCGAACATCTCGGCGTCCATCCCGCAGCTCAAGGCCGCCATCGCGGAGCTGCAGGAGAAGGGGTACGCGCTGCCGGACTACCCGGACGACCCGCAGACCGACGAGGAGCGGGAGGTGCGCGCCCGCTACGACAAGGTCAAGGGCAGCGCCGTCAACCCGGTCCTGCGCGAGGGCAACTCCGACCGCCGCGCCCCGTCCTCCGTCAAGAACTACGCCAAGGCCAACCCGCACCGCATGGGCGAGTGGCGTGCCGACTCGAAGACGAACGTCGCGCACATGGACGGTGACGACTTCCGCTCCACCGAGAAGTCGGTCGTGCTGGCCAAGGAGGGTTCCCTCAAGATCGAGCTGCACGGTGACGACGGCTCCACCACGGTGCTGCGCGAGTCGGTACCGGTGCAGGCCGGCGAGGTCGTCGACGCTGCCGTGCTGCGGGTGGCCGCGCTGCGCGAGTTCCTCTCCGCGCAGGTCGAGCGGGCCAAGAAGGAGGGTGTGCTCTTCTCGGTGCACCTGAAGGCGACGATGATGAAGGTGTCCGACCCGATCATCTTCGGTCACACCGTGCGCGCCTTCTTCCCGAAGACGTTCGCCTCCTACGGTGACAAGCTGGCCGCCGCCGGTCTGACGCCGAACGACGGTCTGGGCGGCATCTACAAGGGCCTGGAGTCGCTGCCGGAGGGCGACAAGATCAAGGCCTCCTTCGACGCGGAGCTGGCCCAGGGCCCGGACCTGGCGATGGTCGACTCGCACCGCGGCATCAGCAACCTGCACGTGCCCAGCGATGTCATCGTGGACGCCTCCATGCCCGCGATGATCCGCACCTCGGGCCACATGTGGAACAAGGACGACCAGGAGCAGGACGCCCTCGCGGTCATCCCCGACAGCAGCTACGCGGGCATCTACCAGGCCGTCATCGACGACTGCCGCGCCAACGGCGCCTTCGACCCGTCCACCATGGGCTCCGTACCGAACGTGGGCCTGATGGCGCAGAAGGCCGAGGAGTACGGCAGCCACGACAAGACCTTCGAGATCCCGGCGACCGGCACGGTCCGCGTCCTGGACGACGAGGGCGAGCTGGTGCTGGAGCAGGCCGTCGGCGAGGGCGACATCTTCCGGATGTGCCAGACCAAGGACGTGCCGATCCAGGACTGGGTCAAGCTGGCCGTCACCCGCGCCCGCGCCACCGGCGACCCGGCCGTCTTCTGGCTGGACGAGACCCGCGCGCACGACCGGAACCTGATCGCCAAGGTCCGCGAGTACCTGCCGCTGCACAACACCGAGGGCCTGCGGATCGAGATCATGTCGCCGGCCGAGGCGATGAAGTTCTCGCTGGAGCGCATCCGCCGCGGCGAGAACACCATCTCCGTCACCGGCAACGTGCTGCGCGACTACCTCACCGACCTGTTCCCCATCATGGAGCTGGGCACCAGCGCCAAGATGCTCTCCGTGGTGCCGCTGATCAACGGCGGCGGGCTGTTCGAGACGGGCGCGGGCGGCTCGGCCCCCAAGCACGTGCAGCAGCTCGTCAAGGAGAACTACCTGCGCTGGGACAGCCTGGGCGAGTTCCTCGCGCTGGCCGTCAGCTTCGAACACCTCGCCCACAAGACGGGCAACGCGCGCGCCCAGATCCTCGCGGACACCCTCGACCGCGCCACCGGCACGCTGCTGAACGAGAACAAGTCGCCCAGCCGCAAGCTCGGCAGCATCGACAACCGCGGCAGCCACTTCTACCTGGCCCTCTACTGGGCGCAGGAGCTGGCCGGGCAGACCGAGGACACCCAGCTCGCGCAGGCGTTCGCCGGCCTGGCCAAGACGCTGGCCGAGCAGGAGCAGACGATCGTCGAGGAACTGCTGGCCGTCCAGGGCTCGCCCGTGGACATCGGCGGCTACTACCAGCCCTCCCCTCAGAAGGCCGCGGCCGTCATGCGCCCGTCGAAGACGTTCAACGAGGCCCTGTCCTCGCTGAGCTGACGTGCTGATGCAGTGCCCTTTGTGTGACAGGTCTGTGTGACAGGCCCGTGCGACAGGGCCCGGAGCGGTGCCGACCGACCGCTCCGGGCCCTGTCTTTTGCGGCCGGGGCCTCTCCATGAGCCCCCAACAGTGCTGGTCGGGGCGGTGGATAGCATCGCGGCGGCACTGCCCGTGGAACAGCGGCACTGCCCATGGAACAGCAGCAGTCGAGTCACGTACGGGGGAGCTCGTGTTCGGAATAGTCAGGCCCTGCAAGCACCGGCTTTCGGAAGGGCTCAGGACCGAGTGGATGGCGCATCTGTGCGGGCTCTGCCTCGCGCTGCGGGGCGACCACGGCCAGTTCGCACGGGTGGTGACGAACTATGACGGGCTGCTCATCTCCGTACTGACCGACGCGCAGACCGGTGTCGCCGCCGCCCGGCGCCGCACCGCTGGGCCGTGCCCGCTGCGCGGCATGCGGACCGCGTCCGTCGCGCAGGGCGAGGGAGCGCGGCTGGCGGCCTCGGTCTCGCTGGTCCTCGCCTCGGCGAAGGTGCGGGACCACATAGCCGACCGCGACGGCATGCTGCGCCGCCGCCCGGTCGCGGCTGCGGCGCGCCGGATAGCCGCGGGCTGGGACCGGGCCGGCGCCCGTACGGGCGGCACGCTGGGCTTCGACACCGCCGTCCTGGTCGACGCCGTGGACCGGCAGACGGACGTGGAGCGCGCCGCGGGGCCCGGCACCCCGCTCACCGCCGTCACCGAGCCGACCGAGACGGCGACGGCAGCGGCTTTCGCACATACGGCGACACTCGCGGGAAAGCCAGGTAACGCGGCACCCCTCGCCGAGGCCGGCCGCCTCTTCGGGCGCCTCGCACACCTGCTGGACGCGGTCGAGGACCGCGCCCAGGACGCCGCCGAGGGCGCCTGGAACCCCATAACCGCCACCGGCGCCACCCGCGCCGAGACCCGCCGACTGTGCGACGACGCGGTCCGCGGCATCCGACTGGCCCTGCGCGACGTCGACTTCGCCGACCCGCGTCTCGCACACGTCCTGCTGGTGCACGAGCTGCCACGCGCCGTGGACCGCGCGTTCGGCACCACGACATGCGCCCACACGGAGGGCGACGTTGTCGGCCTCGCGGATGCCCACACCCCGGACAACCCGTACCAACAGCAGCCCCACAGCCAACCCCCGTACGGGCAGCAGCCGCCGTACGGCCAGCCGCCCCACGGACGGCCGCCCTACGGGCAGGCCCCGCAGAATCTCAACGGCCCTGCGAACCCCTACGCGGGTCCCGACGGCGGTGGCCAGGTGCCACCCGGGACCGGAGGCGACGGCTGGGGCGGCTGGGGCGGTGACGGCTCCGGCGGCCACAGCCCACACCCGCCCAACCAGCGGCCTCCGCGCGGTCTCCTGGCCGGCTGTGCCGCATTCGTCGGCCTCTGCTGCACCTGCCAGCTGTGCTGCGCCTCCGAGTACGAGGGCCCCTGGTCCCGCAAGAAGCGCGAGGGCCTCTGCTCGGACTGCTGCGACGCCTGCGACTGCTGCAGCAACTGCAACTGCAACTGCGACTGCTGCAACTGCGACGGCTGCGATTGCTGCGACTGCGGCTGCGACTGCTGACGCGAGCCGTACGGCTCGCGGTCCACGGGATGTGACCCGAGAGGTGCGGCCCACGGGGCGCGGCCGAAGAAGTGTGGCAAAAGAAGCGGAAAACCACCGTCGTCGGGCGAGCTCGGATGGCAGGGTTCGGGTGACAGGCCACTGATGCCAGCTCGACCACGGCGGCCACGGGCGAACGGGCACGAACGGTCCGGTTCGGCAAGTAATCGGTCGACGATGGCCAGGTTTGTGCAAGGGCATGGCAAGGAATCCGTCAGCCGGACCGGGCATGTCCTCTCCGCGAAGTCAGGCAGAGAAGCCGGACAAGAAACTCGCGGAGTCGGGGGTATCCATTTGTCTGCGTACGAATTGTCTGCGCGGGAAGAGGCGCAGAGCTGGGCCCACAGCGAGCCGGTGGGCTCGGTAGGGAAGGGTTTCCGGCGTTCGGGGGACCGCAAGGCAGCGCCACGCCAGTGGCTCACGATGAGGGCCCGTAAGACTGTGCTGGTCGTCGTGCACACCGTGGTGTACGGGCGGCGGCTGCTCGACATCGTCCCCTTGCTGGGTGGGGACTTCCGAGTGCAGGTGTTGTTCACGGCACCGCCGCACGCGTTCCGGGACGGGGTGAAGGAGTTCCTCCGGGGGCTGGGGAGCGCCGTGGTGCCGTGGCGCAAGGCGGTGCGGATGCGCTTCGATCTTGCGCTGGCCGCCGGGCCGCGCGGGCTGGCGGAATTACGGGCGCCGGTGATCACGGTGCCGCACGGTGCGAACTTCCTGAAACGGATGGTGGGCGAGACCGAGTCCCGGATCCCCGGGCTCCGGCCCAGCGATCTGGCGCCCGACGGTGGCAGGCTGCCGGCCGCCGTGGTCCTCGCCCACCATGCGGACTCGCAGGAGCTGGCCCGTACGTTTCCCGCGGCGCTGCCCCGGGTGGTCGTGGCGGGAGACCCGGTACGGGACCGGATGGTCGCCAGCCTGCCCGCGCGGGACCGCTATCGCAGCGCGCTCGGGCTCAGGCCGGGACAGCGGCTCCTGGCCCTGACGAGCACCTGGGGCCCGCGGTCGTTCTTCACCCGCTTCGAGGCCGTGCTGCCTTGGCTCGCCGAGCAAGCACGCGGAGCGGGTATACGGGTGGCGGTGCTGATCCACACCAATGTGTGGTCAGGGCACGGACCCTGGCAGGTACGCGCGTGGCTGGCCCGGTGCCAGGACGCGGGTGTCCATCTCGTGCCGCCGGACGCCGACTGGCGTCCCTTCGTGCTCAGCGCGGACTGGATCGTCGGAGACCACGGCTCGGCCACGCTGTATTCGACCCTGACGGGGGCGCCCATCCTCCTGGCGGCCACTCCGGAGCAGGAGATCAACCCGCACTCGCCCGCCGCCGACCTGGCGTGCGTCGCACCGGCCCTCACCCCGTCGCGGCCGCTGCTGGAACAACTCGCTTATGCGGAGGAGGAGTACCGGCCGGAGGCGTACGCGCCGATCGCGCACCGCATCAGCTCGCAGCCAGGACGGTTCAGCCGGAACATGCGGGGACTGATGTACCGGCACCTCGGTCTCGGCCAGCCCGCCTACCCGGCCGAGACCAGGCCGCTGCCGCTGCCGCCGCCGCTGGCGGACGACGGTACCGAAGAGGGCAGGGAGGCCTCCGCGTGACCGCCACCGCGTACGGCCTGGAAGCCGCATGGGGGCGCGGCTCCGTGGTCGCACGACTGCACGCCGGTAGCGCCGTCCACGGCGATCGGGGCGGCACGGGCACGGCTGTGGCCGTCGCACGCCCGCTGCCCGACGGATTCGTCCATACGGCCGTCGTCTCCCTGCCGCGGCACGGTGCGGTTCGTCCGCTGCCGTCCGGTGACGTACCGGGCCGGTCGGCCGTGCGTTGGGGGCGGCATCTGGCCCTGGACGTCGACACCCGTCCTCCTGCCGGGCTACTGGACTGTGCCGATGTGCTGTACGGGCACCGACTGAGGCCCCTCGGTCAGCTTCCGGAGCTGTTTCGGCGGCTGTTGACGCAGCACCCGGGGTGTGCCCTGGTGGCGCTGCCCGCGGCACCCGGCGCGTGGGTGGGAGCTTCCCGGCCGGGGCAGCCGATGTGGTGCACCACGACAGGGGCAGTGCCATTGCTGCCGTCGCTGCTGTACGGGTGGGAGGAGGCCGGATGTCCGCGCGGGGCACTGGCCGGGGTCACGGTGACGCCGCTCAGCCGTCCCCGGTCCCGGCCCCGTCCTCGTCCCTGTTCTCGCCGGGGGGCATCCGGTCCGCCAGAGCTTTCAGTCTGGCCTGCAACCGGTTCGCGTCACGCGGGCTGATCGGCGACCACACCGCGATGGCTCGCCGGTAGTGGGCGTCCGCGGTCCCCGGGTCGCGCTGGGCCTCGGCGACGAGGCCCAGCATCTCCAGTGTCCTTGCCTGCCAGTGGGCCGAGCCCGCGTGGACGAACACCTCCAGTGCCCGGCCCAGTTCGCGGGTACCGAGGCGCACCTGCCCGGCCCAGCTGTGGGCGAAGCCGAGGAAGGCCAGCGCGCGGGCCTCGTCGTGCGGATCCTCGACGGTGCCGAGCGTGCGGTGGGCGTGGGCGAAGCGGTCCACCGCCTCTCCGAAGGCTTCCCGCTCCAGGGCGATCTCGCCGAGCACGATGTGGGCCAGTGCGGTGCCCCGCAGATACCCGATCCTCTCCCATACCTCGATGGCCTTCTCCAGATGCGGCACGGCCTCGGCCCCGCGCCCGGACTCGTACAGACAGGCACCGAGTCCCAGCAAAGCCTGGCCGTACGGACGTTCGGCACCGGCGGCGCGTGCCGAGTCACGGGCAAGGCGGTACCACTCGACGGCCTCCGTGAGCCGGCCGGCGCTGCTCAGGCCGGCCGCGCCGGAGGTGAGCATCTGCCGCTCGGCGGCGGTGTCCTGTGCGCGGCGTGCCGCTGCCAGCCCGATGCGATGTGCCTCGATCCAGTCGTCGTAGTGGCGCAGCCGCAGAAAGAGCGGCCACATGGCATCCACAAGTTGCCAGGTGGCGGCGTGCCAGCCGCGTTCGGCGACCTCGCGCAGCAGCCGCATCAGGTCGAGTCGCTGGGACTCCAGCCAGGCGAGGGCGGCGGGCTCGTCGTGGAAGTCCGGGATACGTTCCGTCGGCGCCGCATGGTCCCGTGCCATCGGCCGCCGCGTCGGCACCAGTAGTCGCTCGGCCCGGGCCACGGCCGCCAGCCGTACGTCGAAAGCACGCCGCACCCGTGCCGCACGGGCGGCCGTGTCCTCGACGGCGTACGCGCGTTCCCCGGCGTGCAACCGAACGAGGTCGTGGAAGCGGTGGCCCACCTCGCCGTGGTCCTCCAGCAGATTGGCCTCCACCAGCGCGTCCAGGCGCGCCTCGGCCTCGGCCAACGGTACATCGCACACAGCGGCGGCCAGCCGTAGATCGAACGTCGTCATGGGTAGCAGCCCGAGTCCCCGGTAGAGCTCAGCCGCAGGCGGACTCAGGGCGGCGTACGACTCTTCCAGTACTCCCCGCACCGCTCTCTCTCCTTCCACGTCGAGCGCCGCCAGGCGTCTTTGATCGCTCGCCAGGGCGTCGGCCATGGCTCGCACCGGCTGCCCCGGGCGGGCCGCCAAGCGCGCCGAGACCAGGCAGAGCGCCAGCGGCAGCCCCGCGCACAACGCCACCACGCGCCCGGCGGCTGCCGCCTCCTGTCCGATGCGCTCGGCGCCCACTCCACGCTGGAGCAGTTCTTTCGCGGCGGCGGGCGGGAGGGAGCGCAGTTCGTGGAAGTCGGCGCCGTCCGTGCCCAGACCGGTCAGTCGCTGCCTGCCGGTGACGACGGCCAGACTGCCGTCGCCGCTCGGCAGCAGCGGCCGCACCTGGGCCGCTGTGAACGCGTTGTCCAGCAGTACGGCGATGCGCAGTCCGGCCGTCGCGGAGCGCCACGTCGCCGCCTGCTCCGCCAGCCCGCGCGCCGTCGGTGCGCCGAGCGCGCGGAGGAACTGTCCCAGCACTTCGCCGGGGGCCGCCGCGTCCTGCGCCGTATGGCCGCGGAGGTCGGCATAGAACTGGCCGTCCGGGTACTGGTCGGCCAAGTGCCGTAGCCAGTGCGTCGCCACCGCTGTCTTGCCGACTCCGCCCGGTCCGGTGACCACGATCAGCGGAGGCGCGGTATCCGCCGATCGGGCGCGGCGCTCCTCCAGCGCCCGCAGATCCGCCTCGCGGTCGGTGAAGTTCCGGGAAGCAGGCGGAAGTTGCCGAGGCACCGGCCTTGGCGCCGCTGGCAGGTGGGCGTGAATGCCGCCGTGCACCTGGTCGGCCTGGACTGTGACACCGTGCAGGGTGGTGTTTCCGCCGATGACGTTCCGTCCGGCGTTGACGCCGCTGTCGGCCCGGCCGTCGTCCTCGTGGTCATCGGCACCGCTGCCCGTGTCCATCCGCCACCCCGTTCGACGTGCCCTTGTTGATGCATTTGGCATATGACACTGCACCTCTCCGGCTTTCTGTGCTTTACCCCGGCAATGACCCACCAACGAGGTGCGATTAGGCCAAAAGTTCGACGCGTACTGGTGTTGGGGCGCGCTCGGTGTCATGCTCACCTCCGCGTAGGTGCCGGCGAGAGGAAACGCTGGTGATGATCCATCTGCTCGGCCCGGTCGAACTCTCCGGCCGGGGGCGGACACCTCGCCTTGGGTCTGACAAGGCCCGCCTCGTGCTGGCCTCACTCGCCGCCGAACTCGGCCACCCGGTCTCTCTCGACACCCTGGTGCACCGGCTCTGGGAGGACTATCCGCCCAACAGCCCCCGGGAGAATCTGCACGTCTACATCTCCCGGATCCGCAAGGCACTCCGCGAGATCCATCCCGCCGCCCCCGCCACCATCACCCAGCACGCCCACACCTACACGCTGGAGGCCGACCCGGACCACGTCGACTGGCATCGGTACCGCCGCCTCGCCTCCGCCGCCACGGAGCTCGCCCACGGTGGTGACGACATCCGAGCCGTGGCCGGAATCCACGCCGCGGAGGAACTGTGGAGGGGCGCACCACTGGCCGGGCTTCCCGGCTCCTGGGCCGCCTCGACGCGGCTGGCCATCGAGGCGCAGCACCGGAGCGTCACCGCCTCTCGCATCGCCATGGAACTGCGGCTGGAGCGGTACGCGGAGCTCGCGGGAGAACTGGCCTCCATCGTCGAGCAGCACCCGGAGGATGAAACCCTCATCGGGCAATTCATGATCGCCTGTTACGGCAGCGGACGGCACGCCGAGGCATTGAACGTCTATCAACGGGCCCGGCAGACGCTCCGGGAAACCTGCGGAGCCGATGTGGGGGACGAACTCGCCCGTATCCACCAGCACATACTCCGCCGGGCCCCGGTACGGCAGCTCTCCCGCCCCGAACCGGCCGCCGAACCGGTACGGACTGCGAATCCGCCGGACAATCTGCCCCGGCACTCACCACTGATCGGCAGGCAGCGCGAAATGCGCAGACTGCGGGGCGCGGCCCTGGCGGACGGCGAGCGCAGTCCGGCCATCGCGGTCGAATCCATCTCCGGAATGGCAGGCGTCGGCAAGAGTTGTCTGGCCCTGCATGCCGCCCAGGAGCTACAGGAGCACTTCCCGGACGGCCGCATTTACCTCGACCTCCACGCGCACGCCGCGGCTCAGCAGCCGATGAGTCCTCGGACCGCCCTCGGCGCCCTGCTGCGACTGGCCGGGGTGCCCGCCGCGCGGATACCGGGTGACCTGGCGGAGCGCGCCGCGATGTGGCGCAGACACCTGGCGGAGAGCCGGACCCTGGTCATCCTCGACGACGCCGCCGGTCCGGAGCAGATCCAGCCGCTGCTCCCGGCGGCCCCACCCTCGTTGGCCCTGATCACCAGCCGATCCCGGATGGTGGGGCTGGGCGCTGTCCGCTCGCTCGCCCTGGACGTTCTGCCGCGGGACGATGCCATCGCCCTCTTCCGGCAGCTCACCAGCGGAGCCGACCAGGAGTTCGGTCTGCCGGGCGCAGACTCGGCCGAGGACGCCGAACTGGCCGGCATCGTCCACCAGTGCGGTTACCTTCCGCTGGCCATCGAGATCGCTGCCAGTCGGCTGACAGCACACCCCTCATGGACATTACGCGAACTGAGTGAACGGCTGGCGCGGGCACCTGGACGACTGGTCGAGATACGCGACGGATACCGGGAGATCGCGAGCGCCTTCGCGATGTCGTACCAGACACTCGCCCCACAGCAGCGCTCCGCTTTCCGGCGGCTGAGTCTGCACACCGGGCCGGAGTTCGGTCTTCACGCGGCGGCCGTCCTGCTCGGTCGGCCCGTGGCCGAGACCGAACGCGTCCTGGAGGACCTGCTGAGGGGCCACCTGATCCAGGAACCGTCCCCGCATCGGTTCCGCTATCACGACCTCCTCGGCGAGTACGCCCGCACGTTGTGCTCCGTACACCGGGAAGAGGAGAGCACGGAGGGTGGGGAGGGCGGGGAAGACGGAGAGGACGGCGGCACGTACGAGGCGTCGGTCGCGCGGCTGATCGACTTCTATGTGCGCACTGCCGGTGGTTGTGACCGCCTGCTGTACCCCTCCAGAGCCCCGCGTACCCCGGTGGACGTTGCTGCGGCAGAGAGCAGTCGGACCCCGCACGCCCTACCAGCCATTTCGCCTCCGCCTGGGATCGATACCACTGAGGGAGCCCGTCGGTGGCTGGCCACCGAACTGCTCAACCTGCTGTCGGCGCACCAGTACGCACGCGAGCACGGTATGCCCGAACGTGCCGCACTGCTCGCCGACGCGCTGGCCGACTACCTCGACGCTGAGGCCCAGTGGGCCGAGGCGGCCCGGATGCACGAGCACGCCGTCCAGTACTGGCGGAGCACCGGTGACCGGCGGGCCCTGTGCCGGTCCCTGCTCGATCTCAGCTCCGTCCTCTCCAGCACCGCCCGCTATCAGGCTGCCGATGACGCGGCCCGCTCAGCGCTGGAGCTGGCCCGGGAAGACGGTGACGTTCCCAGCGAGATCGGAGCCTTGCGTATTCTCGGCATCCTCCACTGGCACACGGGCGAGAACCGGATGGCCCTGACCTTCAACAAGCGTTCCCTGGAACTGTGTGCCGTCCTGCAGGACCCTTGGACGGAAGCCAGATGCCGGAACAACACAGCCATTGCTCAGCTCTACCTCGGAGAGCACGAGCTCGCGCTGCGAAACTTCCAGGGAGCCCTCAATGGATTTTCTGCCTCCGGCGACCCGCGAAATTTCGGGAAAACGCTGAACAACCTTGGAGACTTGTACCGGGTGACTGGCGCGTTCAATTCCGCCCGACAGGCATACGAGGAGGCCCTGCACCTAGCCGAGAACACCGGGAGTCGCGCGGACGTCGCCATAACCCATGCAAATATTGCGGAACTCCTCCTCGCCCTGGGCGAGAACGGCGAAGGCAGGGAAAAATACACCCTCGCCCTGGAGACCTTTCAAAAGCTGGGCGACAAGAAGAACGAGGCGGCCGCACTGTGCGGGCTGGGGCGCGCCGCTTTCTCCTCCGGCGCTCTGGATACGGCACTGAGCCATGCCCGTCGCGCTCTCGGCATCGCCAGGGAGATCGGCGCCACCGACGAGGAGACGCAGGCGTTGCGGCTGACCGGGCAGGTCGAACTCGCCCGTGGCCGGTCGGGGTTGGCCGTCGACCATCTTACCTCCGCCCTCGCCGTGGCCAGGTGCACCGGCTCCTCCGAAGAGGTGTCCAGGACCGAGGAGGTCTTGGCCGAGGCCCGGCGCCGTGCCGTTCGCGGTACAAGCTCTGAGTGAACACGACAACTACGAAGCGGGAAAGATACGTTCGTAGGAAATCGAAAATCCACGCCCTCTCGGAATGTGGCGTCGGGCGGCGACTGGCAACTGCCAAAGGCATCTCGCACGCTTTTGCGGTTGCTCAGCCATGTGTGCTAAACATTCCCCTCTGCAAGATCGCCCACACCCCGAGAGGCCTGAATTGACCAGCGCACTACGCAGAGCGGCGACCTACGGCACCATCGTGCTCCTCTCCCTCGCCGTCGTTGCCGCGGCGGCCCCGTCGGCTGCTGCCATATCCGTCCAGACGGCTCGGTACGGGATCTGCAACCCGACGTGACCTGCGCTCCGGCGCACCTCGCGGCAGGTGCGCCGGGGCCGCCGTAGTAAAACCTGGCGACCGGCGAGGGGGAGCTCTGCTACCTTGCCCGGCATGCCACAGCGTGCCGCATGTATCGCCAGGACGACGACGCCGGACCAGGTCCCGGCGCGCTGAGCCACGTCACAGACGTATCACCGAAGCCCCGGGCCGAGCGCCCGGGGCTTCGTCGTTCCGCTCTCCCGGGTGCCCGCCCGCCGCCATGAGCACCAGGGAGAGCCGTATGAGTACCGCACACCACGATCACCGTTCGCTCGGTCGCGAACTGGGCCTGTTCGGCACCGATCCGCTGATCGGTGCCGGGTTGCCGTACTGGCTGCCGGACGGGGCCACCGTCCGGCACGCGCTGGAGGAGTACGTGCGCGCAGTCGAGCGCCGCGCGGGGTACCAGCATGTGTACTCGCCCGCGCTGGGGAAGAGGGAGCTGTACGAGCTCTCCGGACACTGGGCGCACTACGCCGACGACATGTTCCCGCCGCTGGAGGCGGGCGAGGGCGGCGACGGCGAACAGCTGGTGCTCAGGCCCAGCCTGTGCCCGCATCACGCGCTCATCTACCGGTCCCGTGCGCGCAGCTACCGTGAACTGCCGCTGCGGATCGCGGAGCTGGGCGCCATGTACCGCGCCGAGCGCTCCGGCGTGCTCGGCGGGCTGACCAGAGTGCGGGCCATCCAGCTCAACGACGCGCACATCTTCTGCGCCCTCGACCAGGTCGCCGCCGAGGCGCGGGCGGCGCTGGAGCTGATCCGGGCCGCCTACCGGGCACTCGGTATCGAGGCGGCCCGCTACCGGCTGTCCCTCCCGGCCCCCGGCGGCGGGTACGCGGCGGACCCGGACGCCTGGCGGCAGGCCACCGCGTTGCTGACCGGGGTACTCGAGGAGTCCGGGCTGCCGTACGAGGCGGCGGAGGGCGAGGCGGCCTTCTACGGGCCGAAGATCGATGTGCAGATCGCCGACGCGGCGGGCAGGGAGGCGACCCTCTCCACCGTCCAGGTCGACCTCCACCAGCCCGCACGCTTCGATCTGCGCTACATCGGCGCGGACGGCGGCAAACACCGGCCCGTCATGGTGCACCGAGCGGTGATCGGCAGCGTGGAGCGTGCCGTGGCTCAGCTGATCGAGGTGCACGGCGGCGCTTTCCCGGCGTGGCTGGCGCCGACCCAGGTCACCGTGTTGCCGGTATCGGAGGCGCAGGTGCCCGAGGGTGAGGCGTTCGAGCGGCGCTGCGCCCGGGCAGGACTCCGCGCCGAACTGGTCCCTCCCGGGCGTGGCAGCCTGGGCGCCCGCGTACGGGAGGCGCGGCTCGTGCCGTACCAGGTGGTGATCGGTCCCCGCGAGGCCGCCGACGGGCTGCTCGCGCTGCGGCTGCGCGACGGCCGCCGCCTCGGACCGTTCCCCGGGAGCGAGGCCGTCGACCGGATCGCCGCACTCGTGGCCCGGCACAGCACCGAGCTGTGGTGAACGCGCCCCGGAAGGCCAGGCGCCGGAAGGCCGGGAAGGGGTAGAGAGCGAGCTGATAGGACGATGCCCCGCCCCGCCCCGGCGCGGTCTCAGCGAGCCGCGTACGCCCGCAGCCGGTCCGCGCGCGGTGTCAGACAGCAGCTCGCGCAGCGGACCGCCTCCGCGCTGGTGTAGTACAGGCAGCAGGTGTTGCGCAGGTAGTGGAGGCGGCTGCTGCCGTCGGCGCCGGTGACCTCGGCGAGCTCGCCGAGCCGGGCCAGCCGGGGTACCGGAGTGGTGAACTGCGCCCAGCGGTGGGCCAGTTCGGCGGTGGGGCGGGGTGCGGCAGCGCTCAGCGCGGTGGCGCAGCCGTGTGCCACTCCGCCGTGCAGCTGCCGCAGCCCGGCGCGGGTGGCCCGGTGCAGCGCGGCGGCGAGCGGCAGCAGATGGCTGTTCAGCACGGCCTCGTGGAGGGCGGCCACGGTGGCAGCATGGTCCCGGCAGGGTGCCGCGAGCAGCCGTGGGGCCCGCAGCCGGACGCCCGCGATCCCGTGGCTGCCCGGCCGTACCAGGAGGTTGGGCGGCCGTACGTCCCATACGCGGCCGTCGAGCACCCAGCCGAGCATCGCCGCCGCCGTCACCCGGCCCGCGTACACGGCCATCAGGGTCAGCGCCGCCGCGTGCGCAGTGCGGTGGCCGCTGCCCCGCCACTCGGCGTCCAGCAGCCGGCTCAGCTCGGCCGAGCCCGCGGTCGCCAGCCGGTCCGCGGGCAGCCACTCGCCCGCGTCCGCTTCGGCGGCCGGCGGGTCGCCCGGCAGCATGTGGTAACGGGGGCCGTACGCCGAGGCGAGGTCGGTAAGCTCGACCAGCGCCGTCAACTCGTCCAGGGGTACGGGCGCGTGTGCGTACGACCCGCTCATCCCGGCACCCCCTTGGTCCGTGGGAGGCCGGCCGACGACAGGCCGGCCGGCGGCAGGTACACCACGGTCGGCGCACCCGTCCGCGGATGGACGCTGACCTCCGCCCGTACCCCGTACACCTCGGCCAGCAGCCCGGCCGTCAGCACCTCTTCCGGCGTGCCGTCCGCCACCACGCGCCCGTCCCGCAGCACATACAGCCGGTCGCAGAAGTACGCGGCGAGGTTGAGGTCGTGCAGTGCGAGCAGGCCGGTGGCGGGGAGTTCCCGCACCAGCGTCAGCAGCTCCCACTGGTAGCGCACGTCCAGATGGTTGGTCGGTTCGTCCAGGACGAGCAGCGCCGCGTCCTGCACCAGCGCGCGGGCCACCACGACCCGCTGCCGCTCGCCCCCGGACAACTCGTCGAAGGGCCGCGCGGCCAGCGCGGCCGCTCCCGTCCGCTCCAGCGCCTCGGTCACCAGTTCGGCGTCCCGTGCCGTGTCGCCCTCCCAGAACCGCTTGTGCGGGGAGCGGCCCATCGCCACCACCTGCCGTACGGTCAGCCCGAAACCGCCGCTCGCGTCCTGCGGTACGGCCGCCACCCGGCGGGCCCGCGCCTTGGCGCCCAGTGCCACCGCGTCGTCGCCGTCGAGCGTGATCCGCCCGCCGGTGGGCCGCAGCGTCCCGTAGACGCAGCGCAGCAGTGTCGTCTTGCCGCTGCCGTTGGGCCCGACGACACCGACGGTCTCGCCGGGCCGGGCCTGGAGCGTCACCCTGTCGAGCAGGGGGCGCCCGCCGGCCGTCTCGTAGGAGACCTCCTCGGCGCGCAGCGCACCCGGACCGGTCACGCCGTCACCCCCTCGGTGCGGTGCGAGCGGCGCAGCATCCACAGGAAGAACGGCCCGCCGGTGAGCGCCGTCAGCACACCGACCGGGATCTCCTCGGGCGCCGCGACGGTACGTGCCGCCAGGTCGGCCAGTACGAGGAACGCCGCTCCGCCCAGTGCCGCGACCGGGAGCAGCGCACGGTGCCCGGCGCCGACCGCCATCCGCGCCGCGTGCGGCACCATCAGCCCCACGAAGCCGATCGCGCCGCTCACCGTCACCAGCACCGCCGTCACCAGCGAGGCGAGGACGAAGACGGCGGCACGGAAGCGTCCGGTGTCCAGGCCGAGCACGGTGGCGCCCTCCTCACCGGCCAGCAGCAGGTCGAGCGGCCTGGCCAGCGCCAGCAGCAGCACCGATCCGGCGGCCAGCACCAGCGCGGGCAGCAGCAGCGTGTGCCACCGGGCCTGGCCGAGCCCGCCCAGGGTCCAGAAGAGGATGGCCCGCAGATGCTCGTTCTCGGAGGAGGTCACCAGCACCAGGCTCGTCAGCGCGGAGAGCACGTACTGCACCGCCACACCCGCCAGCACCAGCCGTCCCGTCGGCAGCGCGGTCAGCGTCCCGCCGCCCCGCGCCATCGCGTAGACGACGACCAGCGCGAGCATCGCCCCGGCGAAGGCGCCCGCCTGCATCGAGACGGCGCCGACACCCAGGACGACGACCAGCACGGCTCCGGTCGAGGCTCCGGAGGAGATCCCCAGCAGATACGGGTCGGCCAGCGGGTTGCGTACCAGCGCCTGCAGCACCGTGCCCACCAGGGCCAGACCGGCTCCGACCACGGCGGCCAGCAGCACGCGCGGCAGCCGCACATCGAGGACGATGGTGGTGAACGGGCCGGGCCCCGAGCGGCCCGTCAGCGCGGCCAGCACCTGGCCGGGCGGTATCCGCGCCGAACCGAGGGCCAGCCCGGCGAGCGCCCCGGCGACGAGTACGGCGACGAGCGCGGCGGCCACCAGCGTCCACCGCGCCTTGGAGCCGACCGGCATGGCACCGCTGCGCACCGCGCTACTCCGCCCCACGGCCGTCCTTGGCGTGGCGGTCCTCACCAGGGCCGCCCTTGCCGTGGCCGTCCTTGCCCTGGCTGTCCGCCGCCCGTTCCGGGTGGAGTTGGCGGGCCAGCGCGTCCACCGCGTCCGGCACGCGCGGCCCCAGCACCGCCGAGGAGAGCGGCAGCACCGCGAACCGCCGGTTCTTGATGGCGGGCACGTCCGCCAGCGCCGGGTCGTCCAGCAGCCGCTTCTTCTTCTGCGCCACGGTCGTCCCGCCGTAGTCGTAGATCACCACGACCTCCGGCTTGCGCTGGACGACCTTCTCCCAGGAGACGTCTGCGAAGTTCTTCCGAATGCCGGCGAAGACGTTGCGGCCCCCGGCGCGGCGTACGATCTCGTTGCCGATGCCCTTGCCGCCCGCCGTGAACGCGGAGCTGTCGCCGCTGTCGTAGACGAACACCCGGGTGCGCTCGGCCCCCTTCAGCCGCTCGGCGGTGGCCGCGAGCTGCCGGTCCTGCTTCTTGATCAGCGCTTCCGCCCGGTCGGGGACGCCGAACGTACGGCCGACCTGACCAATCTCCCGGTGCAGTGTGGAGATCCCGACGTCCTCGGTGCAGTTCTCCAGATTGAGACGGGTCTTGACGCCGGACTCGGCGAGGGCGGCGCGCTCGCGCCCCTCCGACTTGTCGAAGGCGCTGGCGTAACCGCCGTAGACGAAGTCGGGGTTGGCCGCCAGCAGCGTCTCCTTCGAGGGGTACTTCTTCGCGAGCACCTTGACGCGGTGGTACGCCTTGGCGTAACGGGGCAGGATGCGGTCGTCGAGATAGGCGGTGCCGGCCATCCGGTCCCGCAGGCCGAGGGCCAGCATGATCTCGGTGACGTGCTGGTTCATGGTTACGGCACGCCGCGGTGGGGCGGTGAAGGTCGTCTTCACACCACAGTTGGTGACCGTGTAAGGGAAGCCCTCGGCGGAGGCGCCTTCCTGTGCCCGGTCCCCGCCGGAGCCGCCCGCGCAGGCGGTGGCGGGTATCAGCAGCAGCGAGGCGAGCGCCACCCGGGCGGGACGGCGGCGGGCGGTCGGGTCGAGTGCCGGGGCGAGCCCCGGCAGGAGTGCGCGGATACGGCGCGGTCGGCGCATGGCCAGGTGATCCTTCTCCGTCGTGAGCCCAGTCGCGGGGCCCGGCGTGCCACCGCGCCCGGGGCCTTCCGGACGCGGATGCCAGCAGGTCTTCGGGCTCGGGACTGCGGGGGCGTCGCGCCTTCCCGGGGTTCGTGTCCCCAGTGGCCTTGTGCGCGCCCCAGTCCCACACCGCTGCGCGTCAGCTCCGGATTCGCACCGGATTCCCTGACCCGATCAAGGGTTTGACTGGCGGCTGAAACGTACCACGCGGGCGGCAGACCGCAGGAAGCGAGGGAGAGTGGGGGAGAGCGGGGGAGAAACGGCAAAAAGGACCCCGGGGCTTTGCCCGGCCCCGGGGTCCTGGGTGCCGCTCGTTCGCACGCCCTGACGGTTCATGGGCGGATCGTTCGGCGATGTCCTCGCGTGGAGCCACTCCACCACGGCGGCATGTGGAACCGCCGGCCGGGTTCGAACCGGCGTCTCGAGGTCGTCACCACCCCGGTTGCCGGGCGATGAACGGCGATGCTGAGCTTGGAGCGAGAGGTTGAGCTTGACCGGCGCCTGCATGAGGGCAGGTCGCCGGGGGTTCACACATCAGCTTCAGCTTCAGCTTTGCGCTCCTGGCGCACCCCGGGCCGAAAGGGCGTCGAACCCCATGGCCCGGGGAGTCTGTAGTTGTGTTCCGCGTCTTGCGTCTTGCGTCTTGTGCCGCCGCCTACGCGAACAGGTAGCCGAAGACGGCGTCCCCGACGCGCTGGTCGGTGGCCTCCGTGCTGTTGGCCTCCTCGCGGGCGAACTTCACCGCCGCCGCCAGCTTGTCCAGCCGCTCCAGCAGTTCGTTGACCCGGCGCGCGGGCAGTGCGCCGGAGTACTTGACCGTGGTCCAGTAGCCGACGGGGATGTCCTCGTAGTACACCTCGACCTGGGCCGGGTGCTTCTCGGTGGCCTCCGCCTTCACATGGTTGCGCGGCACCTTCTTGGTGCGCACCGTACGGACCTGCTCGGTCTTCCACCAGTCCGTGGAGGGGTCCTTCTCCCACGCCTCGGCGCCGTCCAGGACGGGCAGCTTGCGCAGGAAGGAGCCGAGCTCTCCCAACTGCTTCTCCAGGAAGAGCAGATAGGAGACGGGCACCTCGGACAGGACGGTGCGGCCGTCGACGACGACATCCGCGCGAGCCGTGAGGTTCGCCCAGTCCTTCGTCGCCGTCACATCGAACAGCCGGGTGAGGATCTTCGCCGTTTCCTTCAGCACATCCTCGGCCTTGACCTGGACCCGTGTCGACTCCGGCGGAAGCTGCTCGCCCTCTTCGTCCTTGGGCTGGTACGTACGCGAGATACCGGCCAGCATCTGCGGCTTCGTCAGCCCGTGCTGCGCCTGCGCCAGGTCCTGGGCCACCTTGGACTTGACGCCCTTCTCGACTGCGATGATCTGATTCAGCTTCGCCACGACTGCGAAGCTAGCAGCCCAACACCGAGTCGGACCACGTAATTTGTTCGACGGATCGGTAACAGCGGCTTCCCACGTACGAGTGAAAAAGGATGGTCGTCATTCCAGCGCGGGTAGGCCAAGTCAGCACCGATCCGACGAGCTGGGGGACAGTCACGTTGTCGCAACCCTTCGAACTGCCCGACTTCTACGTGCCCTACCCCGCCCGGCTCAACCCGCACGTCGACCAGGCCAGGGCCCATTCGCGGGAGTGGGCCGGGAAGATGGGGATGCTGGAGGGCTCCGGGATCTGGGAGACCGCCGACCTGGACGCGCACGACTACGCGCTGCTGTGCGCCTACACCCACCCCGACGCGAGCGCCGAGGACCTGGCGCTGGTCACCGACTGGTACGTGTGGGTCTTCTTCTTCGACGACCACTTCCTGGAGGAGTTCAAGCGCACCCAGGACCGGGCCGGCGGCAAGGCGTATCTCGACCGGCTGCCGCTGTTCATGCCGCTGGAGGACGACTCGGCGGCGCCGGTGCCCGAGCCGGTCAACCCGGTCGAGGCGGGGCTGGCCGACCTGTGGGCCAGGACGGTGCCCGCCATGTCGGCCGACTGGCGGGCGCGGTTCGCCGTCAGCACCGAGAACCTGCTCAACGAGTCGCTGTGGGAGCTGTCCAACATCAACATCGGCCGGGTGCCGAACCCGGTCGAGTACATCGAGATGCGGCGCAAGGTCGGCGGTGCGCCGTGGTCGGCCGGGCTTGTGGAGTTCGCGGCACACGCCGAGGTGCCCGCGGCGGTCGCCGCCTCGCGCCCGCTGTGCGTACTGCGCGACACCTTCTCCGACGCCGTGCACCTGCGCAACGACCTGTTCTCCTACGAGCGGGAGACGCGGGACGAGGGCGAGCTGTCCAACGGCGTACTCGTCCTGGAGACGTTCCTGGGGTGTTCGACGCAGGAGGCCGCCGACGCCGTCAACGACCTGCTCACCTCCCGGCTCCAGCAGTTCGAGCACACCGCGCTGGGTGAAGTGCCCGCGCTCTGCGCCGAGAAGGGCCTCGATCCCGCCCAGTGCGCCGATATCGCCGCCTACACCAAGGGACTCCAGGACTGGCAGTCCGGCGGCCACGAGTGGCACATGCGCTCCAGCCGCTATATGAACGGGGGCGGAGCGGGCGGCAGCGGCCCGGCGCGGCTCCCGTTCGTCCCGGCCGGGCTGGGGACCTCGGCCGCCGACCTGCTGCGCCCGCACACCCGCGCACAGGCCCGGCGCGTCCGCTCCTTCAGCCATGTGCCGCACGAGCGCACCGGTCCCTCGGTGCTGCCCGACTTCGAGATGCCGTTCGAGCACCGGCTCAGCCCGCACCTGGACGGCGCACGGGAGCGGGTGATCGCCTGGGCCCACGCGATGGGTCTGCTGGAGCCGCAACCGGACGTGCCGGGCGGCCGGGTGTGGGACGAGGAGCTGATGCGGGACTACGATCTGCCGCTGTGTGCCGCGGGAATCCACCCGGACGCGACCGCCGACGAGCTCGACCTGGCCTCCGCCTGGCTGGCCTGGGGCACGTGGGGGGACGACTACTACCCGGCGCGCTTCGGCCGCACCCGCGATCTGGCGGGGGCCAAGGCGTGCACGGAGCGGCTGTCGCTGTTCATGCCCGTCGACGAGGTGCCCGGAGCGGGAGCGCTCGACGCGGGAGCACCCGGAGCCGGAGCACCCGGAGCCGGAGCACCCGGAGCCGGAGCGCCCGAAGCCGGAGCGCTCGAAGCGGGGGCGCCCGGCACACCCCCGGCGAGCCCGTTCGAGCGCTCGCTGGCGGATCTGTGGATGCGCACCGCCGGTCCGATGAGCCCCGCGAAGCGCCGCCGCTTCCGTGCCGCCATCGAGACCATGGCAGCCAGCTGGCTGTGGGAGCTCGACAACCAGACGCAGAACCGCATCCCCGACCCGGTCGACTACGTGGAGATGCGGCGGAGTACCTTCGGCTCGGACCTGACCATGAGCCTGTGCCGGCTCACCCAGCCCGACACCATCCCGGAGGAGATCTACCGCAGCGGTCCGATGAAGTCGCTGGAGAACGCGGCGGCGGACTACGCCTGTCTGCTCAACGACGTCTTCTCGTACCAGAAGGAGATCGAGTTCGAGGGCGAACTGCACAACGGGCTGCTGGTCGTCCGCGACTTCTTCGACTGCGACTATCCGACGGCGCTGCGCATCGTCGACGATCTGATGAAGTCCCGGATGCGGCAGTTCCGGCACGTGGCCGCCAACGAGTTCCCCGTGCTCTACGACGACTTCGCGCTGGGGAAGGCCGAGCGCGCGGCGCTGGACGGCTATGTGCGGGAGCTGGAGAACTGGATGGCGGGCATCCTGGCCTGGCACCACGGCTGCCGCCGGTACACCGAGGCGGATCTGCGCCGCCACTTCCTGCCTACGTGGCCGTTCGACGGCCCTGCGGGACTGGGGACGTCGGCTGCCCGGCTGGGGAGGACTGCTGCGGGTCGGGTGCCGCGGTAGTGGACGGTGCCGCGGTAGCGGAGTCGGCCCCGGTCACGGGCCGCGGCGGGCGCGGGGTGCGGCCGCGCGAGCGGGAGACGGCCACCCCGGCCAGGCACAGCAGGCCGCCCGCCAGGGCCAGCCGGCCGGGGACCTCGTCCAGGAAGAGCCAGGACATCAGTACGACCAGGAACGGGACGACGTACGTGGTGGAGCCCATGCGCCCCGCGGTGGTGCGGGAGAGGGCGTAGGCCCAGGTGGAGAAGGCGAGGGCGGTCGGGAACACGCCCAGGTAGACGGTGTTGAGGGTGGCCGAAGCGGGCGCGTCGGCCACCTCGGCGACCAGCTGCCCGCTGAACGGGAGGCAGGCCACGAAGCCGATCAGGCAGCCGAACGCGGTGACCTGCAGCGGCGAGGCGTGCCGCAGCGCCGGCTTCTGGCTGACGACCCCGACGGCGTACGAGATGGCGGCCAGCACGCACAGCGCCACTCCCAGGGGCGAGGAACCGCTGCCCTCGGAGACCGACAGGCCGACGACGACGGCGCCCGCGAAGGAGACGGCCATCCCGGCGAGCAGCCGGCGTGGGAAGCCCTCCTTGAGCAGCCAGCCGCCCAGCAACGCCATCAGCAGGGGGCCGATGTTGACGACCATGGCCGCCGTGCCCGCGTCCACCAGCCGCTCGCCCCAGTTGAGCGCGACCATGTAGCCGCCGAACCACAGGACGCCCGAGGTGATGATGCCGGGCCAGGCTGCCCTGGGCGGGAGCCCTTCGCGCCGGACGAGCAGCACCGCGCACAGGACGAGCGCCCCGGCACCGAGCCTGCCCAGTGCCAGGGCGCCCGGTGAGTAGTGCGCGCCCGCGCTGCGTATGGAGACGAATGCCGAGGCCCACAGCACGACCGTGACTCCGGCTGCCGCCAGCGCCGTGCCCTCGGCGCGCTTTCTGCCTGCCCCTGCCGTCATGAGGGCTCCTTCGTGGTTCACCGACCGCACATGCCGGACCGCATATGACAGTCAGGACCGTAGGGCACTCATGCTCATGACGCTACGGGTTTTTCCGGTGCTCCTTTCCCGGCTTCGAGCCCCGGTGTCAGGGCAGCAGCGACCGCACCAGACGGCAGGTGGTGAGCGACGGCGGGTGCACGCCGATGCGGTGGGCCGTCGCCCGGATGGTGTGGTTGCGTGCCTGCTCGGCGGTGTAGACGCCGGTGTCGAGCAGGGCTATGGCGATCCGCATCGCCTTCAGTTGGCGGTTGTGCGTCTCGTACCACTCGCGCGGCCGGCCGGCCGGGAGCGGCTTCTTGGGCAGGACGGGCAGGGTGGACATCTTCGGCAGGTGCTGCTGCTGGTGCTGGGTGCGGGTGGTGGGGCGGGAGTGCGAACGAGAGGTACGGGAACGGACAGCAGTCATCGACGGTCTCCTCACGACGTCGGTGCGCTTGCTGGAACTACCTCGATTCTACCCGCCCCCACTGACAAAACCCGCTGGTCATCAGGGAGTTCGGGATCTTTGTTCGATTAGGCGGCGGTCTCCCGCACAGGCTCTGCGCACGCTGCGGGACGCCCGAAGTCCCGCAGGATCTGCTCCGTGGCACGCTCCGCCGAACTCAGCGCCCCGCGCGGGGTACTGGTGTCCCGGTGCTCCCCGCACACGTACAGCCCGGACAGCACCCGCACCGGCCGCCGGGGGTCGTGCGGGGCCGGCATCGCGGGCACCGCGTCCGGGTCGTGGTAGGCCGCCAGCAGCTCCCAGCGGTCCGTCGAGGTGCCGTAGACGCCCGCGAGCTGCAGCCGCGCCGCCTTGTCCAGCGCCGTGGGCGGCTCGGCAGCGCGCTCACCCAGGACGACCGAGGTGATCAGCGTCCGGCCGGGCGCGGCGCGCGAGGGGTCGACCGACGAGGCCACCCAGGTGTGGCTGACGGGGTCGGGTTCCGTGCCGTCCCGCTCGGCGCAGACGGTGAAGGAGGGGCCGCTCACGCTCGGCGGCAGCGGCTCTTCCGCAGCGTGGTGCAGCACGGTCACCGGGTGGAACTGGGGCACCCGCAGCCCCGGCAGCAGCGTGGCGGCCGAGCGGGCACCGGTCGCCACCAGCACGGCGGCGCAGCCGAAGGTGCCGTGCTCCTCGGTCCGTACGGCGTGTGTGCTGACGGAGGTGACCCGTACGCCGGTACGCACCGTGCCCGGAGGCAGCGCCGCCGCCAGCAGCTCCGTAACGGTCGCCTGGCCGCCCGCGGGTACGCCGAGTCCACCGCGGGCGAAGCCGCGCAGGGTCAGGTCGGCGACGCGGCTGGAGGTCGTCAGCGCCGGGTCCGACAGCAGCGCGGTCAGCAGCGGGCGCACCAGCGTCTCCGCCGGGCGCGAGGGCAGACCGCGATCCGTCAGCGCCTGGCAGGTGGGCACCTCGGGCCGGGACAGCAGCCCCTGGGGCGGCACCGAGGCGAACCGCGCCAGGGAGACGCGCAGCCGGACGAGCCCCAGCGCGTCGGACATGTCGGCGCGGGTGCGCGCGCCGGTGAGCGCGCGCGCCGTCGTCAACGCGGTCGATGCGCCCCGCGTGCTTCCTGCGCCCCTCATGCGCCGGTCGAGCAGGGCCGTACGGCCGGCCCGCACCGGCTGGGAGCCGCGCTCCGTCCTGCGGGCCGCCACCCGGTGCCTGCGGCCCTCCGCGTGCAGCAGCGCCCCCGGCGTGAACGGGCGCAGTGAGAGCGCCTCCAGCGCGGGCAGCCGGGTGAACGCGTCGGCGTCCCGGTCCAGGCTGAGCACCCCCGGGCTGCGGTCGAGGCGGTACCCCTCCAGCTGATCGGTGCGCAGCCGTCCCCCGGCCGCGGGTGCCGCCTCCAGAACGAGGACACGCAGGCCCGCCGCGGTCAGCCGGTGCGCGGCAGCCAGACCGGCCAGTCCCGCGCCGACGATCACCACGTCCGCTGTCCGCTCTCTGCCGGCGCCTTCCACCTCCTCGTGGCCGGTCCCGGTGCGGGTGTCTGCGTGTGCGCTGCTGGTCAGCACATTTCCTCCCGACGTCGACGCGCGTGCGGGTCTGATGGGGGCTGGTCGGTTCGGCCTTCTCGCTGCTGTCGCGTTGGTGCTGTACGTGCGTTCTTGTGCCCAAGTGGGGCATCCGGCTCTCGTCCTGATGCCCCGGCGCGCCCACCTCATACCCGTGTTCGAGCGTTGGTGTGTGATCCCCTCTCCGGTACGTCGCGCGGGGGGCGCCCGGATGCATACCCGGGCTCAGAGGGCGGCGCGAATGGCGTCCGTGACCGTCGGGAAGGCGAAGCGGAAACCGGCGCCCAGCAGCCTGCGGGGGAGCACCCGCTGGCTGCCCAGCACGTCTGCGGCGAACTCGCCCAGCGCGACGCGGAGCACGGGCGCGGGGACGGCGAAGGGGGTGGGGCGGTGGAGGGCGCGGCCCATGGCGGCGGTGACCTCACGGTTGGTCGCCGGTTCCGGCGCGGTGAGGTTCACAGGGCCCGACAGCGACTCCTCCTCCAGCAGGAACCGCAGCGCCGCCACGTGGTCGTGCAGCGCGATATGGCTCCAGAACTGGCGGCCGCTGCCCAGCCGCCCGCCGAGCCCCGCCTTGAAGAGCGGGAACAGCCGCCCCCACGCCCCGCCCCCGCGCGCGACGACCAGCCCGGTACGGCCGAGGACGGTACGGATACCGGCGTCCTGCGCGGGCTCCGCAGCGGCCTCCCAGTCCTGGCACAGCTCGGCCAGGAAGCCGCTGCCGGGCCCGGCGCTCTCGTCGACGGCACGGTCCCCGGTGTCGCCGTAGTAGCCGATGGCCGTGCCGACGATCAGGGTGCGGGGCGGGGCATCCAGCGCGGCGAGGGCACCGGCGAGGGTGCGGGTGCCCAGGACCCGGCTGTCGCGCAGTTCGCGCTTGTAGCTGTCCGTCCAGCGGCGCGCGCCCACGGGTGCGCCCGCGAGGTGGACGACGGCCTCGCAGCCGGCGAGTCCGGCAGCGTCCACCCGGCCGCCCGTGGGGTCCCAGCGCAGCTCGTCGTCGGCCGCGGCCGGGCGCCGTACCAGCCGCAGCACCTCGTGCCCCTCGGCCCGCAGGGAGCGGGTGAGGGCCGAGCCGATGAGTCCGGTGGAGCCGGTGACCGCGATGCGCATACGCCCATCCTGACGTATCCGCAGCGAACCCGGAGGCGGTGCCTCACAGCCCCCGTACGGCGGCGATGGTGAACGGCGTCTGCGGGGTACCGGGGCCCATCGGTCCGCCCTTGTCGAATTGCGAGCGGACCACGAACAGCGTGCCGCGCTCCCGCACCAGGGTGGTCGGTATCTGGAGGCCGGGGTCGCTCGCGCGGGCCTCCTGGCGGGCTTCGGTGCCGTCGTGGTTCAGCCGCCAGCGGCTCAGCGCGTTGTCGGTGTTGTGGACGACCCACAGCCTGTTGCCCGCCGTCTCCAGGCCGTCGGCGTTGCGCAGGTCGGCGCCGTGCAGCCGGACGCGGGAGACCTTGCCGGTGACCGGGTCGAGGCGGTAGAGGCCGCCGCCGGTCATGTCCGCCGTGACCAGATAGCGGCCGCCGGGCCCGGCCGCGATGCCGTTGAGGGTGTAGGGCACCTGGTCGGTGGGTGGGGGCACCACTTCGGCCAGGTCGAAGCGGGTGACCAGCTGCCCGCGTCCGCCTGTCGCCTGGGCGCGGGCCAGCTGCGCCGGCGTGACGCGGTAGACGACGTTGCGCACGCTGTCGGTCACATAGGCCGAGCCGTCCGGGGTCAGCACGAGGTCGTTGACGAAGAAGGGGTCGTCGCCGGTGACGTCGAACCGGGCGAGCAGCCGCCGGGTGCGCAGGTCGTAGACGAAGACGCCCTTCGTGGAGTCGGTGACCCACAGCCGCCCCGCGCGGTCGGCCTTGAGGCCGTTGGCGGTGTGCCGTCCGTCGGTGCCGGCGGGCAGGAAGGTCTCGGCCACGCGGTGTCCTGGCGTCATCCGGTAGACGGCGCCGGTCTCGAAGGAGGCCGCGTACAGCCGGCCGGAGCACGGGTCGGCGGCGATCCCCTCCGGGTAGACGCGGTCGCCGGGCAGCTCGTACGCGGTCGAGATCCGCAGCCGGGGTGCGGGTGCGGAGTGGCCGGCGGGTGCGGTGTGCGCGGTGTGCGAGGCCGTCGCCGGGGTGGCGGGCGGCGTGGTGAACGCCGTGAGCGCGGTGGCTGTTGTGGCCACGGCGAGCGCGGTCAGCGCGAAACGGCGCCGGGAGGGGGAGAGCTGACGGGAAATGGTGTGCCTCCAGTGACAGAAGGGGCCCAGGGCAGCGGTGAAGAACCACCACGACAATGAGAGCCCTCTCATCGGAACGTATGCACAAGTCTATTAGAGCTCTAATCTTCGTCAAGGCTCTTCCCTCTGGGCTGGTGGCTACGATGCGTGGATGACCTCCATGCCCGCCTCCGAGCGCCTGGGCTCGCACATCAAGGAAGCCGAGCACGCGCTCAACGCGACCAAGCACGCCGTGCTCAAGCCTGCCGGGCTGACGGTCCCTCAGTACGCGGCGCTGCTCCAGCTCGCCGAGAACCCCGGCATCCCGGCCGCTGCCCTCGCCCGGGCCTGCCGGGTGACGGCGCCGACGATGAACACGGTCCTCAAGAACCTCCAGCAGCGCGGTCTGATCACCCGCACCCCCCACCCCTGGCACCGCAATGTGCTGGAGACCCGGCTGACGGAGCTCGGGACACAGGTGATGGCCGAAGCCGACGAGAACGCCGTACGGGTCGAGCGGGGACTGGCGGCCCAGTTCACCGACGAGGAGCGCGCCCAGCTGATCTCCCTGCTGGCGCGGTGCTCCGACTACCTGGAGTCGGTACGGCCCGGGTGAACCGGGCGCCGTGCGGCGGGCGCGGCCCCGCGCGGGCTCACTCCCCCCGGAAGCGGTCCCACAGCCGGGGCAGTCGGTCGGCCAGCGCCACCGGGTCCTCCATGTTGAGGGGCACGCCGTCCGGGTCGGCCGGTGCCTCCGGCAGGCCCAGGTCGGGCAGGACGGTACCGGTCAGCTGTTCGTACGCCTCGTCGGCAGCGAAGCCCAGCTCCTCGCCGTCTCCGTCGAGCTCCTCGTCGAAGTCGTCCAGCAGCTCGGCGAGCGCGTCGGCGTCGTGCGCCGCTCCCTCGAAGACCTCCCGGCCCTGGCCGATCAGCCAGCAGCGGAAGGAGTCGAACACGTCGTCGCTCGCGCCGTCCAGCAGGATCCAGGCGGCGGCCCACAGGTCCCACTGGTAGGAGCGGTTGTAGCGCGACTCGAAGTGGCGGGCGAAGTACGTCACCGCGTCGGGGTCGAGCTGGGTGAGCTGCTCGACCAGCAGATCCGCCTGTTCCTGGGGGTCGCCGTCGGCCTCCTGGCGGGTGGAGTCGATCAGCTCCCAGAACTCCGTCTCGTCCATCACGCCCTCAGCATCGGGCCTGAAAGCGCGCGGCGCACGCGGAGTGCGCCAGATGCGGCTGTGTCGTTATGAGACATGAACCACACGGCATTCCGTATTCGATATCCGACAGAGGTTGTCCGGTATCGCTGCCAGCGTCTTCCCCCTGCGAACCAGCGCAGCAGCGAAGGAGGAACAGTGAAGGAACCGAGCAGCTCCCACGGGCCGCTGGCCGGCAAGGTCGCTCTCGTGGCGGGCGCCACCAGAGGGGCGGGACGCGCCATGGCAGTCGAGCTGTGCCGCGCCGGAGCGACCGTCTACGCGACGGGCCGCACCACCCGGGAGCGGGCCAGCGAGGTCGGCCGGACGAGCGAGACCATCGAGGAGACGGCCGAACTGGCGAGCGAGGCGGGTGCCGGCGGGGGAGGGGGCAGCGGGCACGCCGTCGCCGTCGACCACCTCGACCCCGAACAGGTGCGCGAACTCATCGCACGTATCGACCGCGAACAGGGCGCCCTCGACATCCTCGTCAACGACCTGTGGGGCGGCGACCACCTGGTCGGCTTCGACAAGAAGCTGTGGGAGCACGACCTGGCCGACGGGCTGCGCGTACTGCGGCTCGGCATCGACAGCCACCTCATCACCAGTACGTACGCGCTGCCGCTGCTGACCCGGCGGCCGGGCGGGCTGCTGATCGAGGTCACCGACGGCACCGAGGAGTTCAACCAGCGCTACCGGCAGCCCGTCTACTACGACCTGGCCAAGACCGCACCCCTGCGGATCGCCCGCGCGCTCGCCGAGGAGACCAAGGAGCACGGCACCACCGCCGTCTGTCTGACCCCCGGCTGGCTGCGCTCGGAGACGATGCTCGACACCCACTTCGAGGTGTCGGAGGACCAGTGGCGCGACGGGTGCGCCAAGGACCCGAACTTCGCGATCTCCGAGAGCCCCGTCTTCGTCGGCCGTGCCGTGGCCGCGCTCGCCGCCGACCCGGACGTGGCCCGCTGGAACGGCCGGTCCGTCTCCAGCGGCGGCCTCGCCAAGATCTACGGCTTCACGGATGTGGACGGCTCGGCACCGGACGCCTGGCGGTATCTGATGGACCTCGACACCGCCGAGGAACCGCTGGACGCCGGCACCTACCGTTAGACGGCCCCTCCCGGGGGCGCGGGGAGCTGCGCGCCCAGCGCCCCCGGGGGCTACTCCGCCAAGTAGAGGGCGCCCATGGCGCGCGCCGCCCCCACAAAACGGCGCCGCAAGGAGCCGGGCGCCAGTACCTCGCACTCCGGGCCGAGAGCGAGGAGCTGCTCGTAGGCCACCTCCTCGCTCTCCACCGGCAGCGTCACCGTCGTACGGCCCTGGTCGTCGACGGTGCCGCGCGCCAGCGCCTCCTCGGCGGCGGCCCGGTCGGTGACGTACCGCAGCCGGCGGGCGCCCGGCCCGGTCAGCCGCAGCGTCACCTGCTCACGCAGGATGGCGCGCGCGAACGCGGCCGCCTGCTCCGTCCAGAAGGCGGCGAGGTCGAAATCGGCGTCCCGGTCGAAGCGCTCGTCGTGGACGGCCACCTCGGTGAACCGGTCGACGCGGTACACCCTCCAGGGGTCCCGGCCCCGGCGGTCGGCATCCGCCGGGACACGGGCCGCCAGATACCACCGGCCCGCCTTCAGCACCAGCCCGTACGGCTCCAGCTGCCGCTCGACCTGGCCGCTCTTCCCCTGGTAGCGGACGGCCACCCTCCGGTCCGACCAGACGGCGTCGGCCAGCGTGGGCAGCAGCGGCGGTGTCTCGGGCGCCTGCCACCAGCCCGGGGCATCCAGGTGAAAACGCTGCGCCGTGCTGGCGTGCACATCGCGCAGCGCGGGGTCCAGCGCCGCCGAGACCTTCAGCTTCGCCGCCGAGGCCGCGTCGTCCAGCCCCAGGTCCCGCAGCGCCGAGGGCACGCCCGACAGGAACAGCGCCTCCGCCTCGGTGCGGCCCATGCCGGTCAGCCGCGTACGGTAGCCGCCGATCAGCCGGTAGCCGCCCGCGCGGCCCCGGTCCGCGTACACCGGCACGCCCGCCTCGGAGAGGGCCAGCATGTCCCGCGAGACCGTACGCTCGGAGACCTCCAGCTCCTCCGCCAGCTGTGCGGCCGTCATCTCCCGCCGTGCCTGGAGCAGCAGGACCATCCTGATCAGCCGGGCTGCCCGCATGCTGAATACTCCTCCCGTGGGCCGTGTCCCGCTGTTACCGTTCCGCCCGTTATACAGCGAACAAGGAAACGGTCATGTCTCAGCAAACTCGCGAACAGCGCGAACAGTGGGGCTCGCGAGCCGGCTTCCTGATGGCGGCCATCGGCTCCGCCATCGGGTTGGGCAACATCTGGCGCTTCCCCGCCGAGGCGTACAAGAACGGCGGCGGGGCCTTCCTGCTGCCCTATCTCGTCGCGCTGCTCACGGCGGGGCTCCCGCTGCTCATTCTCGAATACACGGTCGGCCGCAAGTACCGGAAGTCGCCGCCTGCGGCGTTCCGGCAGATCTCCCGTCCCGCCGAGGCCATCGGCTGGTGGCAGGTCGTGATCTGCTTCGTCATCGCCTCCTACTACGCGGTGATCGTCGCCTGGGCCGTGCGGTACGCCGGGTTCTCCTTCGGCAAGGACTGGGGCAAGGATCCCGAGAAGTTCTTCATGGGGGACTTCCTGCAGACCGGGAGCGAGCCCGGGCTGCCCAGCTCCCTCGTCGGAAACGTCTTCTGGCCCCTGCTGGCCGTGTGGATCATCGTGCTGGCCATTCTCGCGCTGGGTGTACGGCGCGGTATCGAACGGGCCAACAAGATCTTCATCCCGGCCCTGGTGTTCTTCTTCCTGATCCTGGTCGTCCGCGCCGTCACGCTCGACGGCGCCGCCAAGGGCCTGGACGCGCTCTTCTCCCCCGACTGGAGCGCGCTGACCGACGGCAGCGTCTGGGTCGCCGCCTACGGGCAGATCTTCTTCTCGCTCTCCATCGGCTTCGGCATCATGGTCACCTACGCCTCCTACCTGGGGCGCCGCGCCGACCTGACCGGCTCGGCACTGGTGGCCGGCTTCGCCAACAGCTCCTTCGAGATCCTCGCGGGCATCGGCGTCTTCGCCACCCTCGGCTTCATGGCGCAGGCCAACGGCGCGGCCGTCGGCGACGTGGTCAGCGAAGGGGTGGGCCTGGCCTTCATCGCCTTCCCTGCCGTCATCTCCCAGATGCCGCTCGGCGCGGCCTTCGGCGTCATCTTCTTCGTCTCGCTGGCCATCGCGGGCCTCTCCTCGCTGGTCAGCATCGTCCAGGTGGTCATCTCCGCCGTCCAGGACCGCACCGGCATGCGCCGCGTGCCCGCCGTGTGGCTCGTCGGCGGCCTGGTCGCCGTCGTCTCCCTCGCCCTCTTCCCCACGGACGCGGGCCTCTCGCTGCTGGACGCGGCCGACCACTTCATCAACCAGTACGGCATCGCGCTGGCCGCGCTGTTCTTCCTCGTCGTGATGGCCTGGATCCTGCGCCGCCTGCGGCCCTTCCAGGCCAACGCCGACGAGACCTCAGCGGTGCGGCTGGGCGTCTGGTGGCGGGTCTGCCTCGGGGTGATCACCCCGCTGGTGCTCGGCTGGATGATGGTCGACAGCCTGCGCAAGGAGTTCGACGAGAACTACGGCGGCTACCCCACCTCCTTCCTCGCCTGGGCGGGCTGGGGTGTCGCGGCCGGCGCCCTGGTCGTGGGCATCCTGATCTCCCTCATCCCCTGGCGCGGAGCGCCCGTCGAGGGCGACGCTGAACGGGAGGAGGTGCGCTGATGTCCGCAGGAGCCCTCGTGATGATGGCCGTGGCCGTGCTGATCGTCTGGGGCGGCCTGATCGCCGCCATCTTGCGCTTGCGCAAGCACCCGTCGGAGTAGCCGACCCGCACAAGCAAAGTTCCCCGCGCCCCAAAGGGGCGCGGGGAACTTTGCGCTCAGCCACAACCCACCGGCGCTCGGGCAACGACCCGGGCCCCGGATGGCGCGTCTCCGCGAAGACGAACCCCGCGAAGCGTAGGCGCCCCGCCTACGCGAGGCCGTACTTCTCGGCGGCCCGGCGGACGTCCTCCGCCTTGACCTCGCCCCGCCGCGCGAGCCGCGACAGGGCGGCGACCACGACGGACTCCGCGTCGACGCCGAAGTACCGCCGTGCCGCCTCGCGGGTGTCGGAGAGGCCGAAGCCGTCCGTGCCCAGCGAGGCCCAGTCCTGCTCGACCCACTGGCTGATCTGGTCCGGCACGGCACGCATCCAGTCGCTGACGGCCAGCACCGGACCCGGTGCCCCCTCCAGCGCACGGGTCACATACGGCACCCGCTCCTCACCGCGCAGCGCCGCCGCGTCGCACTCCATGGCCTCACGCCGCAGCTCCGTCCAGGACGGTGCCGACCACACATCGGCGGCCACGCCCCACTCCTCGGCGAGGATGCGCTGGGCCTCCAGCACCCAGTGGATCGCCGTTCCGGAGGACAGCAGCTGGATACGGGGGGTGTCAGCGGAGGCGGCCTCCGCCTCCTTGAAGCGGTAGAGGCCCTTGAGGATGCCCTCCTCGACGCCCTCGCCCTCGGGCATGGGCGGCTGCACCTTGGTCTCGTTGTAGACCGTCAGGTAGTAGAAGATGTTCTCCTGCGCGGCCGTGTCCGGGCCGTACATCCGGCGCAGGCCCTCCTTGACGATGACGCCCACCTCGTAGGCGAACGCCGGGTCGTAGGAGATGACCGCCGGGTTGGTGGAGGCCAGCAGGTGCGAGTGGCCGTCGGCGTGCTGGAGGCCCTCACCGGTCATCGTCGTACGGCCTGCCGTGGCGCCGATGACGAAGCCGCGGCCGAGCTGGTCGGCGAGCGCCCAGAACTGGTCGGCGGTGCGCTGGAACCCGAACATCGAGTAGAAGATGTAGAACGGGATCATCGGCTCGCCGTGCGTGGCGTACGACGTGGCAGCCGCGGTGAAGTCCGCCAGCGAACCGGCCTCGGTGATCCCCTCGTTGAGGATCTGGCCGTCCTTGGCCTCCTTGTAGTACAGGAGCTGGTCGCGGTCGACCGGATCGTAGTTCTGGCCGAGCGGCGAGTAGATACCGGCCGACGGGAACAGCGATTCCATACCGAACGTACGGGCCTCGTCCGGGACGATCGGCACCCAGCGCTTGCCGGTCTCCTTCTCCCGCATCAGGTCCTTGACCAGTCGCACGAACGCCATGGTGGTGGCGATCTCCTGCGAGCCCGAGCCCTTCTTCAGCACATCGAAGGGCTTCTCGGCGGGGGAGGGCAGGCCGACCGGGTGCACCTTGCGGGCCGGCGCCGGGCCGCCGAGTGCGGCGCGCCGCTCCTGGAGGTAGCGCACCTCGGGCGAGTCGGGGCCCGGGTGCACATACGGCACCAGCTCGTCGTCCAGCTTGCTGTCCGGGATGGGCAGCTCCAGCAGGTCCCGCATGGCACGGAACTCCTTGCCGGTGAGCTTCTTCATCTGGTGGTTGGCGTTGCGGGACTCGAAGCCCGGGCCCAGCGTCCAGCCCTTGACGGTCTGCGCCAGGATCACCGTCGGCGCGCCCTTGTGCTCGACGGCCGCCTTGTACGCCGCGTACACCTTGCGCGGCTCGTGGCCGGCGCGTGAGGTCTTGAACAGCTCGGTGATCTTGTCGTCCGACAGCAGCTTGCCGAGCTCGACGAGGGCCGGGGAGGCGCCGAAGAAGTGCTCGCGGATGTAGGCCGCGTCGCGGGTGGCGTACGTCTGGAACTGCGCGTCCGGCACCTCGCGCAGCCGCCGGGTGAGCGCGCCTGTGGTGTCCAGCGCGAACACCTCGTCCCAGGCGGAGCCCCACAGCGACTTGATGACGTTCCAGCCGGCCGCGCGGAACTGGGTCTCCAGCTCCTGCACGATCTTGAAGTTGGCGCGGACCGGGCCGTCCAGCCGCTGGAGGTTGCAGTTGATGACGAACGTGAGGTTGTCCAGCTGCTCCCGCCCGGCCAGGGCGAGCGCCGCTGTCGACTCGGGCTCGTCCATCTCGCCGTCACCGAGAAAGGCCCATACGTGCGAGGCGGAGGTGTCCTTGATGCCGCGGTGGGTCAGATAGCGGTTGAACCGCGCCTGGTAGATCGCGGAGATCGGCCCCAGGCCCATGGAGACCGTGGGGAACTCCCACAGCCACGGCAGCCGGCGCGGGTGCGGGTAGGACGGCAGCCCGTCGCCGCCCGCCTCCTGCCGGAACCGGTCCAGGTGCGCCTCGGTGAGCCGCCCGTCGAGGAAGGCGCGGGCGTAGACGCCGGGGGAGGCGTGGCCCTGGACGTACAGCTGGTCACCACTGCCGTCGCCCTCCTTCCCCCTGAAGAAGTGCTGGAAGCCCGTCTCGTACAGCCAGGCCGCCGAGGCGAACGTGGCTATGTGGCCGCCGAGGCCGTAGCGGCTGCCGCGGGTGACCATGGCCGCCGCGTTCCAGCGGTTCCACGCGGTGATGCGGGACTCCATCGCCTCGTCGCCCGGGAAAGCCGGCTCGGCCGAGGTCGGGATGGTGTTGACGTACTCCGTCTCCAGCAGGGCCGGTACGGCCAGACCGCTGTGCTGCGCGTGCTCGACGGTACGGCGCACCAGGTACGCGGCTCGTTCGTCGCCCGCGTGTGCCGCGACGGCGTCGAGCGACTCGCGCCACTCGCCGGTCTCCTGCGGATCACGGTCCGGGAGCTGGTCCAGCTCGCTCGGATACGGGCGTACGGGATCGGGCATGGTGGCCACCTTCCGGACGTGTAGGCCCCTCCAAACGGGTCGGGAGGGCGGTTGTGCGGGTGGGTGTTGTGAACCCTGACGGGCAGGACAGGGGGCACCCCAACGAAGGGACTGTACGCCTGTGATCGATGATCGATCAAAGCTTCCCGCGAAATTGGCATTCCGTGCCGTGAAAGTCGGCACGCGATGTCAGGTGAGGCCGCGCCCCGAAGGGGCGCGGGGAACTGCGCGACCAGCCACAACGGACCCGCACCCGGGCGACGACGCCATCCGCAACGGCGGGTTTCCTCCTCAGTCCCGTGGCGCCGGGGCGCAACCCAGCACGTGCTCCTTCACCAGCGCCCCGATGTTCGGGTCACAGCGCTCGATGGCGGCCATCACGGCCTCGTGCTCCTCCGCGTACGACTCCTGCACCGTACCCAGCCAGCGGATCGACAGCGCCGTCCACACCTCGATGCCCAGGCCCTCCCAGGTGTGCAGCAGCACGCTGTTGCCCGCTGCGCGCACCAGCTCCCGGTGGAAGGCCACGGTGTGCCGCACCTGCGCCTCCCCGTCCCCGCGCCGGTCCGCCTCGTACAGCGCTTCCACATGCGGCCGCAGCCCCGTGACGTCCCCCGCCAGCCGGGGCACCGCCAGCTCCGCGGCGATCTGCTCCAGACCGGCCCGGACCGGATAGATCTCCTCCAGATCCGCCGCCGACAGCTCCCGCACCCGCACGCCCTTGTTCGGCGACGACTCGATCAGCCGCAGCGCCTCCAGCTCCCGCAGCGCCTCCCGCACGGGGGTCTGGCTGACCTCCAGTTCCACCGCGATCCGCCGCTCCACGATCCGCTCCCCGGGCTTCCACCGCCCACTGACGATCCCCTCCACGAGGTGCTCGCGGATCTGCTCGCGCAGCGACTGGACGACGGGCGGGGTCATGAAGAGGCTCCTCGCAACGAGGTGGTGGGGCTCCTAGACGATACGACCAACCACGGCACTCCGTGCCACTCCGTGGTCGCGACGGCCATCACCGGGTGACCGTGCGGACCGTACCGGTCACCGAAAACGGCGGCGTGGTTACGCCCCCTCGCCGTACTCTTACACGGCCGTGAAGCCCTGGTCTGCCAGCGGCGTCCGAGGACCGGGGGACAGCGGGCAAATTGCGTCTGGCGACAGGGGGAAAGGTGGGCTTCGAGCAGGAATGGACCCAGCTCAAGGCGGGCCACAAACCGCAGGAGGCCCGAATGCAGCTGAATCACGCGCCCTCGCCGGACGGTGCCGGGACCGGAGCGGCCTCGGACGAGCCGAGTCTGGTCGTGCACCAGGACGACCTCGGTGCCGTCGGACACGAAGCGTTCAAGCTGCACGGGATGCTGCGGAAGAAGGCGGACATCGGGAACGCCGGCCGGGACGGCAAAGAGCTGTCTTCGACCGCGAGCGCGGCCAAGGAGATGTCCTCGCACCACCTTCTCACCGGCGACGAACTCGACACCACGCTCGCCACGTGGAGCTCCCAGGTCAAGACGGTGCTTCAGATGTGCGCCCACATCTCCAACCACCTGGACTACTCCAAGAAGGCCCATATGCACGACGACCGGGAGATCGCCGCCTCGATGCGCCACCGGGACGGAACCCCGATGAGTCCGTCCGAGATCCTCAAACACGTGAAGTAGCGCAGCGCGCAGGGGGACCGATGGCTGCATTCACCTACACGGACCTGATCGAACTGGACCTCGGCAAGCTCAAATCCGCGGTCGACGACTGGAAGGACATGGTGGACGCCCTCGATGACATGAGGACGATGGCCACCGACGGATTGCGGGCCAAGTCGGACGCGGCGGTCTGGAAGGGCGCCAACGCCACGGTGACGAAGAAGTTCGTCACCGCCACGGCCAACGAGGTCTGGGATCTGCACGCGGAAGCGATGAGCATTCACGCTGTCCTCGATGACGCGCACTCGGAGCTGCACCGGCTACAGGAACGGGCCAAGGAGCTGACGCGCGAGGCGAAGGCGGGAGACCCGGACATCGAAGCCAGAAAGCCCGCCCTTCTGGTCATCGACGGCAAAGACGGGACGGTACGGGTTTCCGCAATGGAGTGCAGGGCGGACGGGTACCTCCCGGCACGCACAAAGGGGCTGATCGACTACTACGCCGAGGCTCTGACCGGTCTTGTCACCCACGCCGCTGAGATCGATGAGGCGACGCGGGATCTGCTGCGTAAGAGCCATGGAAGTTCGCCGCACAACGCGGGCCACGGGACTTACACCTCCTTGGACGGAGCGCAACTGCCTCGGGCGATGAAGCTGGCCGGGCAGGGCGACGGCGCTAGCAAGGAGGAAAAGGCGGAGCTGCGGCGACTGTGGCAGTCCCTGAGTCCGGGGGCTCGCGCCGAATTGTGGGAGAAGCACAAGGACGGGTTGAAGGATGCCGGCATCTTCGGTCCGACCGTCAAACAGGTCCCGCCGGATGCCGGATCAGGACCGCACGGGTCCCGGGAGCCCGGAATGCAGGAGCGCTTGACGAAGGCCAAGATGTTGGCCCTCGCCAGCGGCGGCGGCTGGCGAGGGTGGTCGGACGCCTCCCGGCACATGGACCATTACTTGTCGAACGACGGCAGCCCCATGGAGCTGTCGGTGGACAAGATGATGGATGACGATGAACGCTTCAATAATCACACTCAGGAACTGGTCAGAGGGAAGGAGAGTGCCTGGCGAAATGAGGCACTGAAAGCATTTAGAGAGAACGGCAACATGCCGGTGGCCATACCTGTAGAGACCCGCAGCAAGGGTTTCAGTTTCTTCGAGGAGAACGATCCGAACTGGTACTTCGCCGTCGGTTCGATGGACACCAATGTTACCGGTGTGGTTACAGTGAAGGCCGATGCCAACGGCGACCCCAAGGTTGCTCTCGATTACCAGGTGAATGCATGGGACCAGTACAACTGGGACAAGGGGAAGGGGGTGAATATCGGAAAATTCTCCATCCCCGATGGGCAGCCTGCCAGCCTTCACGAGACCGGTCTCGCTAAAGAATTCGCCATGTCTGGCAGTAGTTCGGTAATGCATCGAGAATTGAACGGCGCAGAGGGGGGCGGGAAATTCCCGGAGCCTGATGGTCCTGGCCTGGGCCGGGACGGCGGAAGGGCAGACCCTGACAGGAAACCGTGAAAACGCTGGTAAGAACCCTGGGAGACCCCTCATGTCGCGGACTTCGCGCCTGGCTCTCATCATCGGCACCGCAGTCGTGAGCGGTGTCGCCGCCCTGGTCGTTGCGATGTCCCTGCTCGCCGACGCGACGGAGTCGGATCTGAGCGAGCAGGAGAAGAAGTGCTGCTGGAAGAAGGGGGTGACTGCGGCGTCGCTGAGCCGGGAACTGGGGGTGCGGCTACCGGATGAGGCCTCTGACAGGCGTGCTGCCTTCAAGATCGGATCGCGGTACGACACGGCGCTGCTGTCCTTCACTCTTCCTACCGGGGAGGCGAAGAAGTACGTCGCGACCATGAAGCCCTCGGATGAAGAGTTGATCACCAATCAGCACCCCGAGAAGGCCGACTACCGGCCCATGGCACCCTTCAGCCGGTTGCATCTGCCGGAGCCCGAGACCCTGACCAAGGGACTGCGGATGGCTTCTCTCTGTCCGGACAGCGCACCGTTGGGGGAGGTCGGCCAAGAGCCCCCGGGGCTCAAACGCCTCAACCACTGCATCCGCCTCTTCACGCACGAATACGAGCCGGGAGCCACCCGCCTCTACATCAAGTCGGACATCGAGTAGCCGGCCATCGCGCAAGAGGGGGCCCTGGACGACGGTGCCCCCGCCACACGGATGTGGCGGGGGCACCGTTTTCAGTTGAGCGGAAGGGTTACAGGCCCAGTTCGCCCTCGAATTCGCCGGCCTCCAGGCGGGCCTTGACGTCGTTGAGGTAGCGGGCGGCGTCGGCGCCGTCCACGAGCTGGTGGTCGTAGGACAGGGTCAGGTAGACCATGTCGCGGACGGCGATGGTCTCGCCCAGGTCCGGGTGGTTGACGACCATCGGGCGGCGCACGGTGGCGCCGATGCCCAGCTCCGCGACCTGCGGGTAGTTCACGATGATGGTGTCGAAGAGCGCGCCCCGCGAACCGGTGTTGCTGATCGTGAACGTGCCGCCGGACATGTCGTCCGGGCCCAGACCGCCCTCGCGGACCTTCTTGGCCAGCTCGGCGGTCTTGCGGGCGATCCCCGCCAGGTTGAGGTTTCCGGCCTCCTTGATGACCGGGACCATCAGACCCTTCTCGGAGTCCACCGCGATGCCGATGTTCTCGACGTCGTGGTAGGTGATGGTGCCGTCGTCGTTCAGCCGCGCGTTGACGGACGGGTGGGCCTTCAGCGCCTCGGCCGCCGCCTGCACGAAGAACGGCATCGGGGAGAGCTTGACGCCCTCGCGCGCCGCGAAGGCGTCCTTCGCGCGGGCCCGCAGCTGCATGATGCGGGTGACGTCCACCTCGACGACCGTGGACAGCTGCGCCTGGCTGTGCAGCGCCTTCATCATGTTGTCCGCGATCAGCTTGCGGATGCGCGGCATCTTCACCGTCTGGCCGCGCAGCGGCGACGGCTCCAGCTTCGGCGAGGTGGGACGGCCGGCCGCCGCGGGGGCGGCAGCGGGGGCCGCCGGGGCCGGGGCCTGGGCCTTGGCCGCCTCGGCGGCCTGGATGACGTCCTGCTTGCGGATGCGGCCACCCACACCGGTGCCGCGCACCGTGCTCAGGTCCACGCCCTGCTCGGACGCCAGCTTGCGCACCAGCGGGGTCACATAGGCGCCGTCGCTCTCCGGCGCCGCGGCCGGAGCCGGGGCGGCCGGGGCCGCCGGAGCCTGTGCGGCGGGTGCGGGCTGAGCCGGAGCGGGCTGGGCCGGCGGCGCCGGCTGCGCGGGCGCCGGCTGGGCCTGCGAGGGCTCCGGAGGCGTCTGCGGTGCGGCGGGCTGCGCCGGTGCCGCGGGGGCCTGCGGGGCCTCCTGCGCGGGCTGCGGCGCCGCCTCGGCGGGCTTGGCCGGAGCCGAGGGGGCGGGGGCCGCGGCGGCCGGAGCGGCACCGGCGGCGCCGATGACGGCCAGCTTGGCGCCGACCTCCGCCGTCTCGTCCTCACCGACGGCGATCTCCAGCAGGGTGCCGGAGGTCGGCGCGGGGATCTCGGTGTCGACCTTGTCGGTGGAGACCTCCAGCAGCGGCTCGTCCGCCTCGACCTCGTCGCCCACCTGCTTGAGCCAGCGGGTGACGGTGCCCTCGGTGACGGACTCGCCCAGCGCGGGCAGCACCACGTCGGTGCCCTCGGCCGCGCCGCCACCGGACGGCGCTGCGGCAGCGGGCTCGGGCTGCGCGGCGGGCGCCGGCTGCTCGGCGGCGGCCGGGGCCGGAGCCGGGGCCTCGGCCTGCGCGGGCTCGGCGGCCGGTGCGGCCGGGGCCGGAGCGCCGGAGCCGTCGTCGATGACGGCCAGCTCGGCGCCGACCTCCACCGTCTCGTCCTCGGCGACCTTGATGGAGGCGATGGTCCCGGAAGCGGGGGCCGGGATCTCGGTGTCGACCTTGTCGGTGGAGACCTCGAGCAGCGGCTCGTCGGCCTCGATGTGCTCACCCTCGGCCTTCAGCCAGCGGGTGACGGTGCCCTCGGTCACGCTCTCGCCGAGCGCCGGCAGGGTTACGGAAACCGCCATGGTTTCTGTTGCTCCTTACAAAACTGTGCGGATGGGTCGCGCCCTGACTGGAACCCGGCGGTCAGTCGTGGGAGTGCAGCGGCTTGCCGGCCAGCGCCAGGTGCGCCTCGCCGAGCGCCTCGGTCTGGGTCGGGTGGGCGTGGATGAGCTGGGCCACCTCTGCGGGCAGCGCCTCCCAGTTGTAGATGAGCTGGGCCTCGGCGACCTGCTCACCCATGCGGTCTCCGACCATGTGGACGCCGACCACGGCACCGTCGCGCACCTGGACGAGCTTGACCTCGCCCGCCGTCTTCAGGATCTTGCTCTTGCCGTTGCCCGCGAGGTTGTACTTGAGCGTGACCACCTTGTCGGCACCGTACCGCTCCTTGGCCTGCTCCTCGGTGAGGCCGACCGAGGCCACCTCCGGGTTGCAGTACGTGACGCGCGGCACACCGGCGTAGTCGACCGGCACCGGGTTGAGCCCGGCCAGCCGCTCCGCGACCAGGATGCCCTCGGCGAAGCCCACGTGCGCGAGCTGGAGGGTGGGGATGAGGTCGCCGACGGCGGAGATCGTCGGGACGCTGGTGCGGCAGTACTCGTCCACCGTGACGAAGCCGCGGTCCATGGTGACCCCGGCCTCCTCGTAGCCCAGGCCCTCGGAGACCGGGCCGCGGCCGATGGCGACCAGCAGCACCTCGGCCTCGAACTCCTTGCCGTCCGCCAGCGTGACCTTGACGCCGTCGGCGGTGTACTCGGCCTTGTCGAAGAAGGTGCCCAGGTTGAACTTGATACCGCGCTTGCGGAAGGCCCGCTCCAGCAGCTTGGAGCTGTTCTCGTCCTCGGCAGGGACCAGGTGCTTGAGGCCCTCGACGACGGTCACGTCCGCGCCGAAGGACTTCCACACGGAGGCGAACTCGACGCCGATGACGCCGCCGCCCAGGATGATCGCGGACTTCGGGACCCGGTCCATGACCAGCGCGTCGTCGGAGCTGATGATGCGCTCGTGGTCGATGGTCAGACCCGGCAGCGACTTGGGCACCGAGCCGGTCGCCAGCAGGATGTGGCGGCCCTCGTAGCGCTGGCCGTTGACATCGACGGAAGTGGGCGAGGACAGCCGGCCCTCGCCCTCCACGTAGGTGACCTTGCGCGAGGCGACCAGCCCCTGCAGGCCCTTGTAGAGCCCGGAGATCACGCCGTCCTTGTACTTGTGGACGCCGGCCATGTCGATGCCCTCGAACGAGGTCTTGACACCGAACTCGGCACTCTCGCGGGACTGGTCGGCCACCTCGCCGGCGTGCAGCAGCGCCTTGGTCGGGATGCAGCCCCGGTGCAGGCAGGTACCGCCCAGCTTGTCCTTCTCGATAAGGGCGACATCCAGACCGAGCTGCGCGGCGCGAAGGGCAGCGGCATAACCGCCGCTACCGCCTCCGAGGATCACTAGGTCGAAAACGGTGCTGGCGTCGTTCGCCACGTCACGTCCTCCATGCATGGGTACGCCGTAGCCGGTCTCGTGTGACCGGGCGGCTTGAGGTTCGGCCGCTTTTGTCTGCTCGGCCCTTTTCATCGCTTCCGGCTTCTGTCAAGCCGTGCGGGGCCCTGTCCTGCCAGTGACCCATCTTTGCACTTGTTGCCGGAAAGCGGGGAGCGGGGTGCCTCCGGCGGTCGGCACGGGGGTGTGGGGCTTCGCGAGGCGAAGCCCCACACCCCTCCCGGTCGGTCCGGTCAGTCGCCCTCGGCCGTGCGCTCCACGAGCCGGACCAGCGTCCGCACCGCCGAGCCCGTGCCGCCCTTGGGGGTGTAGCCGAACGGGCCGGACTCGTTGAAGGCCGGGCCCGCGATGTCCAGGTGCGCCCAGGGCGTGGACTCGGGGACGAACTCCTTCAGGAAGAGCCCGGCCAGCAGGCCGCCGCCCATCCGCTCACCGATGTTGGCGATGTCGGCGACCGGGGAGTCGAAGCTCTTGCGCAGGTGTCCGGGCAGCGGCATCGGCCAGGCGTCCTCGCCCGCCTCCTCGGACGCCTCGTGCAGCGCGGTGCGGAACTCGTCGTCGTTCGCCATGATCCCGAAGGTGCGGTTGCCCAGGGCCAGCACCATCGCGCCGGTCAGCGTCGCGACGTCCACGATCGCGTCCGGCTCCTCCTCGCTCGCGCGGGTCAGCGCGTCCGCCAGCACCAGCCGGCCCTCGGCGTCGGTGTTGAGCACCTCCACCGTCTTGCCGCTGTACATGGTCAGCACATCACCCGGACGAGTGGCCGAGCCGGAGGGCATGTTCTCCGCCAGCGCCAGCCAGCCGGTGACATTGGCCTGGAGCCCCAGCCGGGCGGCGGCCACGACGGCGGCGAAGACGGCGGCAGCGCCGCTCATGTCGCACTTCATCGTCTCGTTGTGACCCGCGGGCTTGAGCGAGATGCCGCCCGAGTCGTAGGTGATGCCCTTGCCGACCAGCGCGAGGGACTGCTTCGCCTTCGGGTGCGACCAGCCGATACGGACCAGCCGCGGCGGCTGTGCCGAGCCGTTGCCGACCCCCAGGATGCCGCCGTAGCCGCCCTTGGCCAGCGCCTTCTCGTCCAGCACCTCGAAGGTGAGGCCGAAGGACTTGGCCGCGGCGCGGGCCTCGGCGGCGAAGGTCTTGGGGTCGAGCCCGTTGGCCGGGGTGTTGATCAGGTCACGCGCCCGGTGCACCTCCTCGGCCACCACCTGCGCGCGCTCCACGGCCGCCTTGTGCGCCTTGTCCCGCGGCTTGGCGCCGACCAGCGCGATCTCCGCGAGCGGCGCCGAGCTGTCCTTGGCCTCCTTGCCGCTCTTGTCGCCCTTGTTCTGGGCGTTCTTCTCCTTGCCCCGGTAGGCGGTGAAGGAGTAGGCGCCAAGCAGCGCGCCCTCGGCGACGGCGGAGACGGCCTCGGCGTCCTCGACCGGCAGCGCGAACGCGGCCTTCTTGCTGCCGGCCAGCGCCCGTGCGGCGGCACCGGCGGCGCGGCGCAGCACCTCGGCGTCGTACGACTCCTGCTTGCCGGCCGCCTCGCCCAGCCCGACCGCCACGACGACGGGGGCCTTCACGCCGGTCGCGGGGGCCGGCAGCTTGGTGACCTCGCCCTCGCCGCCGCTCGCGCCGAGCGTCTCGAGCGTCGCGGCCAGCTTGCCGCCGTACGCCTTGTCCACGGCCTCCGCGCCGGGGGCGAGGACGACGGCCGCCTTGGCAGCGCGGCCCTTGCCGGAGGAGCCGTTCTTGGCGATACCGACGACGACGGCGTCCGCGCGCAGCGTCGCGGCGGACGAGGAGCTGAGAGTCAGTGCAGACACGTGGGAGAGACCTTCTTCCTGAACATGGCTTCGGAGTGCGTGTCGCCTCCGGTCGGTTCGGAGCGCATCGGCTCCGGCTTCGGACGTTCCGGGCATCGTATGCCCGTGCCCCCGGGAACGCCGGGGGAGTTACGGGTGGGGGTGGAAGCGGAGGTTCGCGGCAATCCCGTCACAGCACCGCGGCCACGACGAGCGTGCAGCAGCCCGCGGCCTCGGCCACCGCGCCGAAGACATCCCCCGTCACGCCGCCGAATCGGGCCGTGCAGCGCCGCAACAGGGCCTCGGCGGCGCACAGTCCGAGCGCGGCGGCGACCGCGAAGCCGGCGATCCGCCCCACCGGTCCCGGGCAGACGGCTCCCAGACCGACGGCCACCGCCACACACAGCCCGGCCACCCCCAGCGCGGCCCCGCGCGGCACCGTCCCGGCGACGGCTGCCCCCAGCCCGTCGGGCCGCGCGGCGGGTACGCCCTCGCGGGAGGCGAGGGTGAGGGCGCCGCGTGCGGCGACGGCGGAGGCGACGGCACCGGCGGTACCGGTGGCCCACCCCTGGCCGTACAGCGCGGCGAGCGCGGCCACCTGTCCCAGCAGTACGAACACCAGCGTGATGACGCCGAACGGCCCGATGTCGGACTGCTTCATCACCCGCAGCGCGTCCTCGGCCGGCTTGCCGCTGCCCAGGCCGTCGGCGACGTCGGCGAGGCCGTCCAGGTGCAGCCCCCGGGTCAGTACCGCGGGCACCGCCACGGTCGCCACGGCGGCGAGCAGTGCCGAGGCGCCGCACGCCAGCAGTACGGCGCCCACGGCGGCGGCGACCAGCCCCACCACGAGCCCGACCGCCGGGGCGCACACCATGCCCACGCGCGCGGCGGGCCTGTCCCACCGCTCGACGCCGACGGGCAGCACGGTCAGCGTTCCGAAGGCGAATCGCAGTCCCTGGGCCGCCGAGGCTCTGTCGGTCTCCGCGGATGACGAGGAATCCATGGCCGAGCAGGCTACTGCCCGAGCGCAAAGGGAGGGACGCGCCCCCGAGGGGCGCGGGGAACTGCGCGACCAGCCAACGAATCACCCGCAGTCTGCAACGCACAGGGAGAGGCAGCCCCTTCCCAGCACACACGCGAGGGCGGCCGGCTCAGGTGATGTCCACAGCCTCCGCGGAGTGGGGCGCCCCCTCCCGTTCCCGTACGGGAAGTTCCGCGGCCAGTGCCGCCGCGGCCCGCACCAGGGGCAGCGCCAACAGCGCTCCGGTGCCACCCCCCACCTCGACGCCCTGCTCCAAGAGCGGATCGGCGGCCAGCCTGTCCAGCGCCTTGGCCTGGGCCGGTTCGCTGCCGGCCTGGCCCGCCAGCCACCAGTCCGGGGCCCGGAAGGCCACCCGCTGGCCGACCAGCGCGCACGCCGCCGAGACGACGCCGTCGAGGATGACTGGCGTGTGCCGGACCGCCGACTGGAGCAGGAACCCGGTCATGGCCGTCAGGTCGGCGCCGCCCACCGTCGCCAGCAGTTGGAGCTGGTCGCCCAGGACCGGCCGGGCCCGGCGCAGTCCGTCGCGGATGGCGGCACACTTGCGCATCCACGTCAGGTCGTCGATGCCGCCCCCGCCCCGGCCGGTGACCACCGAGGCGTCGGTTCCGCACAGCGCGGCGACCAGCGTTCCGGCCGCCGTGGTGCCGCCGACGCTCAGGTCGCCGAGGACCACCAGGTCGGTACCGGCGTCCGCCTCCTCGTCGGCGACGGCCATCCCCGCGCGGAACGCCGCCTCGGCCTCCTGGGGCGTCAACGTGTCTTCACTGTCCAGCCGTCCGGACGAACGGCGCACCCGGTGCCGCGTCACCTCGGCCGGCAGCTCGTCCGCTTCGCAGTCGAGCGCCATGTCGACCACGCGGACCGGAACCTCGAACTGCCGCGCCAGGACGGCAGCGGGCGAGACGCCGTCCAGCAGCTCACGTACGAGCTCCTTGGCGGTGCCCGGTTGCCGGGTGGAGACGCCGAGTTCGGCGACGCCGTGGTCGCCGGCGAAGACCACCAGGCGCGGGTTGACCACCGGCCGCACAGGCACGCGTGCCTGTGCGGAGCTGAGCCATTCGCCCACGTCCTCCAGCCGTCCCAGGGCGCGCGGGGGCAGCCCGGTCAGCGCACGCCGCTCCTCGGCTTCCCGGCGCAGGCCGCCGTGCGGGCGCTCGATGAGGTCGGAGAAGTCGTCCAGATCCAGGGTGCGGTCGCTCATGCCCGCTGAGATTACGTGAGCGGCTTGCGCCCGTGTGGGGCGCCTTGCTGATGAGGCCACGCCCGCGCGGCGGAGCCGCACATGGGAGGAAGCCCCGCGCCCCTGAAGGGCCCGCACCCTCTCACCGCAGTGGTACCGCCACGCCCGCGACCGTCAGCAGCACATGCTCGCACTCAGCGGCGAACGCCGCGTTCAGGCGGCCCAGTTCGTCGCGGAAGCGCCGCCCGGCGGGGGTGGCGGGCACCACCCCGGAGCCCACCTCGTTGCTGACCGCGACCAGCCGCCGCCGCGTGCCTCGTACGGCCGCCACGAGCGCCCGCACCCGCGCGGCCAGCTCGGCGGCACCGCCCCGCTCCCACCGCTCGTCGTCCCAGGCGCCCACCTCGTCCATGGCGTGGGTCAGCCACAGCGCCAGACAGTCGATCAGCAGCGGCGGCCCTTCCTGCTCCAGCAGCGGCACCAGGTCGCAGGTCTCCTCGGTACGCCAGGAGGCGGGCCGCCGCTCACGGTGCTCGGCCACCCGCGCCGCCCACTCGGGGTCACCGTCGCGGGTGCCGCCGGTGGCCACGTAGACCACCCCGGGGAACGCGGCCAGCCGCCGCTCGGCCTCGACGGACTTGCCCGAGCGGGCCCCGCCCAGCACCAGCGTGCGGCGCGGGGGCTCGGAGACGTCCACCCCGCCGTGGAACTCGCCGACGGTGAGCGTCGTACCGTCCGGAACGGCCCGCGCACCGGCCGCCGCCAGCCGCCGGTGCAGCTCGGGACCCGGTGGCACGTCGTGCCCGAGGTGGACGGCGAGCACATCGGTGGCCGCGCCCACCAGGCCGGCCTCCCGCAGCCGGGCCAGCGCGTCGGGCCGCCCGGCGACGTCCAGCAGCGCCACGTCGTAGGGGCCGCCGTGCCCGGCCCCACGCTCGCCCGCCCCGGCGAGCGCGGCGCCCGGCGGCAGGTACAGCAGCCGCTCGCCGCCCGGTCCGGCCACCAGATAGCCGGTGCCGGGCGAGTCCAGCGCCAGCGCCCGCACCCGGTGCCCGCTGATCAGCGCCAGCTCCTGCCGCTCCGGCACCCGAACGGGTGCAGGCAGCCCCGCGGGCACCTCCAGCGCGGGCCCGTCGTGCGGATGGGTGAGCAGCACCTGCCGTACGCCGCTGAGCGACTGGCCCGCCCGCGCTGCGGCGAAGGCGGGCCCGGGGGTCAGGTCGAGCAGCAGGGTGCTGTCCACCAGCAGTGCCGTGGCGGCCCGCGCCTCCGGGCCGCTCGCGGCGGCGCAGCGCGCGCAGGGGCAGTCGGGACGGGGGAGACCGGCGGGCTCGCCGGTGCCGAGCAGTGTCAGTTCCACCCTCTGATCGTCTCGTGACCTGCCACCGGGTGCGCACAGGGGACTACGCTTCCGGGAGCAACCGGCGATCTTACGGAGGCACTGATGGCGTGGACGTGGCGGTTCGAGAAGGCCGACGGCACCGAGACGGAACCGGCCGTACAGCCCGAGGAGTTCCCCACCCAGTCGGACGCCGAGTCATGGCTCGGAGAGGTGTGGCGGGAGCTCCTGGAGGGCGGAACCGATCAGGTGACCCTCCAGGAGGACGGGAGCACCGTCTACGGGCCGATGAGCCTGCACTCCGCCACGGAGTGACTTCCTGGGGGAGAGGGTGCCCCTTGCCGTGCGGGGCGGGCGTTACCCCCGTACCCCGAACAGGTGCAGCGACTCGGCCACGCCCCGGTAGGGGTCCATGCGGCAGGCCCTCTCCTCCACGTCCAGTGCTTCCTCGCCCTCACCGGCGAAGACGCCCACGCCGTACCAGCGCTCCATGGGCACCCCGATCCGGGCGAGGAACGAGGTCAGCGACTCCAGCCGCAGGAAGCGGTCGCCCTCGGCCGGTTCCGTCACCAGGGCGGCGTGCGCGCCGTCCCAGTCGCCGGCCAGCCCGGGGCGCATCGCGCGTGCCGCCACATTGGGCACCACCAGCGAGAGCAGCCCTCCCGCGTCCAGCACCCGGGCGAGCCCGGCGAGCGTGCTGTCCGGGTCAGGTGTCCGGTCGAGCACGTCGTGGCCGAGCACCACGTCGAAGGTGCCGGGCAGGAAGTGCGCCCCGGTGTCCTGGCCGCCGCCGGCCATGGTGCGGAAGCGCGCGCGGATGCCCTCGGGCTCGTGGCCCAGCGCCGCCTCCACCGCGGCCAGCCGCGCGGGCTCGGCCTCCAGGCCCGTCACCTCGTGGCCGGCCCGGGCCAGCCGCAGCGCCTGCGCGCCGTCGCCCATCCCGGCGTCCAGTACTCGGAGCCGGCGCCCCACCTCGAAGTGCGCGGAGATCCGCTCCTCGAGCTGCCGGGCGACCAGCTCCTGCCGGGTCAGGGCTTCTCGCCGCGCGCCACCTGCGGCTTGGGCAGGCGCATGCGGCGCATCTGAAGAGTCCGCATCAGCGCGTAGGCGATGGCGCCCCGGCGGTTCTCGTCCGGGTAGCGCTCGCGGATCTTCTTCTTGAGCCGTACCGAGATGCCGATCGAGTCGACGACGATCAGCAGGATCACCACGAGCCACAGCAGCAGCGAGATGTTCTTCAGCTGGAGCGAGGGCAGCATGCTCAGCACAAGGATGATCACGGCGAGCGGCAGGAAGAACTCCGCGACGCTGAAGCGCGAGTCCACGAAGTCGCGCGCCAGCCGCCGCACCGGGCCCTTGTCCCGTGCGGGCAGGTGGCGCTCGTCCCCGCTGGCCAGCGCCTCGCGCTGCTTGGCCAGCGCGGCCCTGCGGGCCTCCCGCTGCCGCTTGGCCGCGTCCTTGCGGCTCTGCGGGCCTGTGGCGGCCATCGGGCGGCGCGGGCCGCGTGCCTCGTTGCGCTTGGGGGTGGGGCGACCCTTGGGGGCTTGCGGGTCGCGCGGCTGCCTGGGCTCGGCCGCCGTCACCTGAGGTGAGTCGGCCTGCCCTGATTTCGTCGAACGGCTACGGAACACATCTCAAGAGTACGGTGTGCGGGAGAGTGGGCCCCAGCCCCCAGGGGAATGGGCCGGAGCACCGATCCCAACGGTGACCGGATGCCTACTCCCTGCGCCGGAGAGGGCGGGCGGCTGATCGTCCTCGAGGAGGAGCGCATCCGTGCCCGAACGGTGCGGTAATGGAAGACAGCCCCGTACTCTGGGGTCTGTAGGTTGCCGAGGGCTTGAGTCCGTTACGAAGGGGGCGCGCGAGGCCCATGAGCGGTGTCATGAAGCGTATGGGGATGATCTTCCGCGCGAAGGCCAACAAGGCCCTGGACCGGGCTGAGGACCCGCGTGAGACGCTCGACTACTCCTACCAGAAGCAGCTGGAGCTGTTGCAGAAGGTGCGCAGGGGCGTCGCGGACGTCGCGACCTCCCGGAAGCGCCTGGAGCTGCAGATGACCCAGCTGCAGGGGCAGTCCTCGAAACTGGAGGAACAGGGCAAGAAGGCGCTCGCGCTGGGCCGGGAGGACCTGGCCCGCGAGGCGCTCTCCCGCAGGGCGGCGCTCCAGCAGCAGGTCACCGACCTGGAGGGGCAGCACCAGACCCTGCAGGGCGAGGAGGAGAAGCTGACGCTGGCGGCGCAGCGCCTCCAGGCCAAGGTGGACGCGTTCCGCACCAAGAAGGAGACCATCAAGGCCACCTACACGGCGGCCCAGGCACAGACCCGGATCGGCGAGGCGTTCTCCGGCATCTCGGAGGAGATGGGCGACGTCGGTATGGCCATCCAGCGGGCGGAGGACAAGACGGCCCAGCTCCAGGCCCGCTCCGGTGCCATCGACGAGCTGCTGGCCTCCGGCGCGCTGGACGACCCCTCCGGCATGGCCAAGGACGACATCACCGCCGAGCTCGACCGCCTCTCGGGCGGCAGCGACGTGGAGCTGGAGCTTCAGCGGATGAAGGCGGAGCTGGCCGGCGGCAGCGGCGGTGGCCAGCAGGCCATCGAGGGGGGCCAGGGTCAGGAAGGCCAGGCGAACGGCCAGCAGGAAGCGCCCAAGTTCAACAAGGAGTGAACGGGGCCGCAGCGGTATCCCCCCGCAGCCGGAGGAGGAGAACGGCATGATCGTACGGATCATGGGCGAAGGCCAGGTCGAACTGGACGACAGCCACGTCGTCGAGCTCAACAAGCTCGACGACGAACTGCTCCAGGAGATGGAGAGCGGCGACGAGGCCGGCTTCCGCCGTACCCTCTACGCGCTGCTGGAAGCCGTCCGCAGGATGGGCAGGCCACTGCCCGACGACGCGCTCGAACCCTCCGAGCTGATCCTGCCCGCGCCCGACGCGAGCCTGGACGAGGTACGGGAGATGCTCGGCGACGACGGACTCATCCCCGGCTAGCCCGGCCCCGCGCCCCGGACAGCGCGCTCCTCGCCACCCCCCACCCGCACCCCCGGCGGGCACCACCCGTACGCACAGCCCCGCACGACCGAACGACACAGCCCGCACGACCGAACGCCCCGCACGACCGCACGACCCGCCCAACGCGACCTGCGAGAGCAGATCACGACGCACACATCCCAGGAGAGCCGGGCATACGGTGCCTGCCGTGACACTCCGCGACATCCGCGAGCGACTCCGCGCGCATCCCCATGCGGTCGACGCCCTCATCGCCGCGGGGACGTTCTGCTGCATCCTCCTCGGCGCCGCCACGGAGCCGCACGGGCCGGACGGTCAGCCGCAGTTCGCCGAGCGTGAGATCACCGGCCAGACCGTGCTGCTGGCCGCGCTCTCCTGCGGGGTGCTGGCGCTGCGCCGCCGCGCTCCGATGCCGGTACTGCTGGTGACCGGCCTGATCTCCGTCGTCGCCCTCGTCGCGGGGGACACGCCCCGCGCGGGCTCGGCGCCGGAGGCGCCGCTCGTCTCGGCCGCCGTCATCGCGCTCTACACCGTCAGCAACACCACCGACCGCCGCACCAGCTGGCGGGTCGGCGCCCTGGCCGTCGGAGTGCTCACCGGCGCCGGCATGCTCTTCGGGGCCCGCCCCTGGTACGCGCAGGAGAACCTCGGCATCTTCGCCTGGACCGCGCTGGCCGCCGCCGTCGGCGAGGCCGTACGCAACCGGCGGGCCTTCGTCGACGCCATCCGGGAGCGGGCCGAGCGCGCCGAACGCACCCGCGAGGAGGAGGCCAGGCGCCGCGTCGCGGAGGAGCGTATGCGCATCGCCCGCGAACTGCACGATGTCGTCGCCCACCACATCGCGCTGGTCAACGTCCAGGCCGGAGTGGCGTCCCACGTCATGGACCAACGCCCCGACCAGGCCAAACAGGCCCTCGCGCACGTCCGGGAAGCCAGCAGGCACGCCCTGGCCGAGCTGCAGACCACCGTGGGACTGCTGCGCCAGTCCGGGGAGAGCACCGCACCCACCGAGCCCGCGCCCGGCCTGGAGGTGCTGGACGACCTGGTGGACGGCTTCCGGCACGCCGGGATGTCCGTCGACGTGGAGGCGCCGCCGCCCGGCGGGGCGCCGCCGCTGTCCTCGGCCGTGGACCTGACCGCCTACCGCGTCGTCCAGGAAGCCCTCACCAACGTGCAGAAGCACGCGGGCATCGGCGCCCACGCCGAGGTGCGGATACGCCGGGACGCGCGGGCGCTGGAGATCGTCGTCATCGACGACGGCGCGGGCACCACCCACACCGTCCCGGACGACGCCGACACCCTCGCCGAGGGCCCCACGGAATCCGGTCCCGAAGGGGACGACGGAGCGCGGCGCGGCGAGGGCGGCGGCAACGGCGGCCACGGCCTGGTCGGGATGCGGGAGCGGGCCGCCGCGCTGCACGGCGCCTGCGAGACGGGGCCGCTCCCCGGCGGCGGGTTCCGGGTCCGCGTACGGTTGCCGCTGGAGAGCTCGGCGCCCCGGAAGGAGACCCCCGCATGATCCGTGTCGTACTCGCCGACGACCAGGCGTTGCTGCGCAGCGCGTTCCGGGTGCTGGTCGACTCCGAGGCCGATATGGAGGTCGTGGGCGAGGCGGCCGACGGGCAGGAGGCCGTGGCCCTGGTGCGGGAGAAGGGCGCCGACGTGGTCCTGATGGACATCCGGATGCCGGGCACCGACGGGCTGGCCGCCACCCGCGCCATCAGCGCCGACCCCGCGCTGGCCGACGTCAAGGTCGTCATCCTCACCACCTTCGAGGTGGACGAGTACGTGGTCGGCGCGCTGCGCGCCGGTGCCTCCGGGTTCCTCGGCAAGGGCGCAGAGCCCGGCGAACTCCTCTCCGCGATCCGGACGGCCGCCAAGGGCGAGGCCCTGCTGTCCCCGCTCGCGACCAAGGGCCTGATAGCCAGGTTCCTCGCCCAGGGCGGCAGTTCGGACCCGGAGGGTGCCGGAGTCAAGGGGAGCGGCCCGGCCCGGCTGGAGGCGCTGACAGCGCGCGAGCGCGAGGTGCTCACCCAGGTGGCCGCCGGACTCTCCAACGACGAGATAGGCGAACGGCTCGACGTCAGCCCGCTCACCATAAAGACACACGTCAACCGCACCATGGCCAAGCTCGGCGCCCGCGACCGGGCGCAGTTGGTGGTGGCCGCCTACGAGAGCGGCCTGGTGCGGCCGGCTCTCTGAGCGGCGTACATTCTGCGCGCTGACGCCGCTTCGGGGTGCCCCCGGTTGTGGACGCACGCCCCGTTTGTGTCCCGGCTCGCCGCCGAGTGGTCGTGTCGGGGGGCTCCTCCCCCAGACTCCGTCCGGGGGACCCCCACCCAACGGCCCCCGCTAGGTGTGTTGTTCGGGGAGGTTGGTGACAGGTGACACGCTGTGGGTGGTCCTTGAACGGGGTGAGGGCCTTCTGGCTCGGTGTGGATTGCGACATCTACCGCCGAGTGCAGGAGGCCCTCGTGATCCACCGTAATGCCCCGCTGACCCCGACCGGGCGTCTGCGTCTGGCTCGCTGTGTCGTGGAGGAGGGCTGGCCGCTGCGCCAGGCTGCCGAACGTTTCCAGGTCAGTCACACCACCGCTGCCCGGTGGGCTTCCCGCTACCGGCAGCGGGGAGAGGCCGGCTTGTACGACCGCTCCAGCCGTCCGCGTCACTGCCCTGGACAGACCCCGCCCGCCACAGAAGCGCAGGTGGTGCGCATGCGCCGCGAGCACCGTATCGGGCCCCTGCGCCTGGCCGCCCGCACCGGGCCGGCCGCCTCCACCTGCCACCGCATCCTGGCCCGCTGCGGCATGCCTCCCCTGGCCGCCCTGGACCGGGCCACCGGCGAGCCCGTCCGCCGCTACGAACGCTCCCGCCCCGGCGAACTCGTCCATATCGATGTCAAGAAACTCGGCCGTATCCCCGACGGCGGCGGCCACAAGGTCCACGGCCGGGCCGACAGCCCGAACAAGGACCGCCGCCACGGAAAGGGATACGCCTGCCTCCACACCGCCCTGGACGACCACTCCCGCCTCGCCTACACCGAGAACCTGCCCGATGAGAAGGCCCCCACCTGCGCCGCCTTCCTCCGACGGGCCACCGCCTGGTTCGCACGCCACGGCATCACCATCGAACGGGTCCTGACCGACAACGCCTGGGCCTACACCCAGAAAACCTGGAAGACCACCTGCCACGACCTGGGCATCCGCCCCCGCTACACCCGCCCCTGGCGCCCCCAGACCAACGGCAAAGTCGAACGCTTCCACCGCACCCTGCTCGAAGAATGGGCCTACCAGCGGCCCTACACCTCAGAAACCGAACGACAAGCAGCGTTTCCCGGCTGGCTCGACTGGTACAACCACCACCGACCCCACACCGGCATCAAAGGCCAAACCCCCGCCAGCCGCGTCACCAACCTCCCCGAACAACACAGCTAGGTGGGCTTCGCCCCCTAGGACCCCCCTGCCCCCTGGGATCACCCCATCGACGCAAAGAGCACCCCCTCAGTGGTGCGGGTCCTTGGACCGGCCGGTGACGACCCTGCGGGAGTCACCGACAGGTCCAAGGGCCTGGGGCGTGAGCCGGAACCAGGGAACGTCTACCGGATTGTGCTGTTGCGGAAGGGGGCTCCTAGGGGGGCGAAGCCCCCGTAGCGGGGGGCTGTTGGGGGGCGGAGCCCCCCAACGCCCGTCCGGCGAGGACCCGGGGGTTTGGGGGCGGAGCCCCCATAAACGGAAGAGGGTCAGAGGGCTGAGCCCTCAGCCAATGGAAGCGGCCCCCACCCCAGAGGCCTCAGTTCAGGTGGGCCTGAACTTCGGTGGCGGCATCATGGCCGTAGGCCTTCGTGAAGCGCTCCATGAAATGGACCCGCTTCAACTCGTACTCCTGGGTCCCGACGGTCTCGACGACCAGAGTCGCCAGCATGCACCCGACCTGCGCGGCCCGCTCCAGGCTGACCCCCCAGGCCAGACCGGAGAGGAACCCCGCGCGGAAGGCGTCACCGACCCCGGTGGGGTCGGCCTTCTGCTTCTCCTCGGCGACGCCGACAAAGATCGACTCCTCACCGGCCCGGTCGATCCGGGCTCCCTTCTTGCCGAGGGTGGTGACGCGGGTGCCGACGCGCTGGAGCACCTCCTCGTCGCTCCAGCCGGTCTTGTTCTCGATCAGCTCCTTCTCGTACTCGTTCGAGAAGAGGTAGGCGGCGCCGTCGGTCAGCTCGCGGATGCCCTCGCCGTCCATGCGGGCGATCTGCTGGGAGTAGTCGGCGGCGAACGGGATGCCCCTGGTGCGGCACTCCTCGGTGTGGCGGAGCATGCCTTCGGGGTCGTCGGCTCCGATGAGCACGAGGTCGAGCCGGCCGACGCGGTCGGCGACGTGCTGGATCTCGATGTTCCGCGCCTCGCTCATGGCTCCGGTGTAGAAGGAGCCGATCTGGTTGTTGTCCGCGTCCGTGGTGCAGACGAATCGTGCGGTGTGTGCGACCTCGGAGATGTGCACGGACTCGGTGTCGACTCCGTGCCGTTCGAGCCAGACTCGGTACTCGTCGAAGTCCTCTCCCGCCGCGCCGACGAGGATGGGCCGGGCGCCGAGTTGGCCCATGCCGAAGGCGATGTTGGCGCCGACTCCGCCGCGGCGGATGTCGAGGCGGTCGACGAGGAAGGAGAGCGAGACCGTGTGCAACTGGTCGGCGACCAGTTGGTCGGAGAAGCGCCCCGGAAAGGTCATCAGGTGGTCGTTTGCGATGGACCCGCAGACTGCGATACGCACGACGAATTCTGCTCCTGAGAGACATCGGGTACCCCCGTACGTCCAGCGCACGAGGGAAAGGCGTGCGCCACGCTACCCGCTGGGCCCGCGGAGTCGAACAGGACACAACTACCTCATAGTAGGGTCTTCCGGGCAGCTCATCCGATGCGTAGCGTGATCCTCATGGGGAAAACAGCGCCTTTCCGAGCCGAGTACGCCGAGCCCGAGTCGATGGAGCAACTGCTCGGCGACTGCGCGCGGATGGTCCCGCACTGGACGGTTCCGTCCGGAAAGTCCGAGGAGCGGCACCCGGCGCGCCCGGCCGTGCTGCACGGCGTGCGGGTTCCGGTTCGGTCCGCACGGCTCCTGGACGGGATGTCCGAGTACGGCGACTGAGCGGCCCGCTTCTGTCACGGAGCGCGTCGCGCGGGAACCGTCCGCTTCCGGGCCCCGTCCCACTGATGTCCCCCGGCGGGGGAGGGGCAGGAGAAGAATCCCTCCCGCAGGGGTCTCGTGGACGCGGAGCCAAAGGAGTTTTCGGTGAGTACAGACCAGTCCCCCGAGACCGAGGGCCCACCGGCGCCCCGGAGCAGGCGGCGGCAGCTCTCCGTCGCCGCCGTGGCCGCCGCGGTCCTGCTGGCCGGCGGGGGCGGCGCGTACTGGGCCTCCGTCGCCTCTTCCGATGGTGGGTCCGAGTCGGGCGACACCGGCAGCGCGGCCGGCGAAGGGCAGGGCGACAGCCCGTCGAAGCTGGCGCTGGACGGCACCGCCACCTCGGCGCGGGACAGCGGCAAGGGCATCGCGCCCGGTGAGCCCATGGGGCCGCGCGGCTACCGCGCCGACGGGGACCTCCCGGACGGGCCGAAGTCGGCGGCTGTCCGCATCCCCGGGCACGATGTGAGCCGGGCGCAGGCGGCGAAGCTCGCCGAGGCGCTGAAGGTCGAGGGTCCGGTCAAGGCCCGGGAGGGCCGCTGGCAGGCGGGCGGCGGCCAGGGCAAGGGCCCCAGGCTGACCGCCGAGCGCGGGGCCGCGGGCGGCGCGTGGACGTACCAGAGCGGCGAGACCGTCCCGCTGGACGCCGACCCCGACCCGGCACCGGGCGGCAAGCCGCTGTCCGCCGAGAAGGCGAAGGACGCCGTACGCCCCGCGCTGCGCGCTCTGGGGCTCCAGGACGCCGAGCTGGACGCCGGGTCGCCGGTCGGCGGCACCCGCACCGTCACCGCCTCCCCCAGGGTGGACGGGGTGCCCACACACGGCTGGGACAGCACCTTCGTGGTGGACGACAGGGGCTCCGTCACCCGGGCGCAGGGGAGCTGGAACAAGACCCGCAAGGGCGAGGTCTACCCGGTGCAGAGCGCCACCGCGACGCTCGACCAGCTGAACAAGGCGAGCCAGTCGCGCGGCGGCCACGGGCGCGAGGGGGAGCGGGACAACGAGCCGACGAAGATCGGCGACGCGGCCTTCGGGCTCTCGCTGGAGCGCTCGCACGGCAGGCCGCTGCTCGTCCCGGCGTGGATATACGAGGTCGAGCGGCCCGGCGGCGGCGATATGAAGATCACCCATCCGGCCGTGAAGCCGGAGTACCTCAAGCCCTCGAAGACCTCGGGGCACCCCGCGAAGCCGGGCAGCGGCGACGTGGGTGCGGGCGGCAGGAAGTCCACCCAGGCCATCGAGTCGTACCAGGTGGAGGGCCGCACGCTGAAGCTGTCCTTCTGGGGCGGGGTGTGCGACACCTACAAGGCCACGGCCGAGGAGTCCGGCTCCAAGGTGAAGGTCAAGATCGACGCCAAGCCGAAGGACGGCAAGGGCAAGAACATCTGCGTCAAGATCGCCAAGCGGCAGACCGCCGAGGTGAAGCTCGACGAGAAGCTGGGCGACCGCAAGGTGGTCGACGCGCGGGACGGCGAGAAGCTGCCCCGCAAGTGATCCGGGCCGCCGCCGCGTGACGCTGTGGCGCCGCCCCTGGAACGACAAGGGCGGCGGACTCCTGGTGGGGGGAGTCCGCCGCCCTTGTCATGTGCCGGCGCAATGACCTCATCCCGCTACGGCGGGAACCCGCAACGGGGTCGGCGACTCAGTTGAAGGAGTCACCGCACGCACACGACCCCGTGGCGTTCGGGTTGTCAATGGTGAAGCCCTGCTTCTCGATGGTGTCGACGAAGTCGATCGACGCACCGCCGAGGTAGGGGGCGCTCATCCGGTCGGTGACGACCTTGACGCCGTCGAAGTCCTTGACCACGTCGCCGTCGAGCGAGCGCTCGTCGAAGAAGAGCTGGTACCGCAGGCCGGAGCAGCCACCCGGCTGGACGGCGACGCGCAACGCCAGGTCGTCGCGGCCCTCCTGCTCCAGCAGGCTCTTGACCTTCGCGGCGGCGGCGTCGGACAGGATGATGCCCTCGCTTACAGCGGTCTCGTCCGAAACGGACATCTGCTTCTCTCCCGGGTTGTACGGACTGCTCTCTTACCGTCAGCTCAACCGACGGCATCCCGGATTCATTCCAGGAGTAGTCACTTCATGCTCGCACACCGCCGAAGCGGGTGGGAATGCGTCACATCGACGCGATGGCCATCGTCAAACTGACGTGAAGCGGTTATGATAGATAACGTCACTTAGACGAGAATCCGACGCGGAGCCGCCTCGCCAAGCAGCCTCCGAGCGTCGACCGAGCTAGAGAAAGGGCTGGTCCTGTGAGTGCCGCCCAGCCGCTGGACGTACAGCCGACCCCGCTCGCTCTGCTGCTGCTCGGCCGCGAGGCCGACCCGAAGAGCGAGCGCGGAGTCGAGTGCCCCGGCGACCTTCCCGCCCCCTCCGACCCGGACCTGGTGGCTCGTGCGCGCGCCGCGAAGGAGAAGCTCGGCGACCGCGTCTTCGTGCTCGGCCACCACTACCAGCGCGACGAGGTCATCGAGTTCGCCGATGTGACCGGTGACTCCTTCAAGCTGGCCCGGGACGCCGCGGCCCGCCCGGAGGCCGAGTACATCGTCTTCTGCGGCGTGCACTTCATGGCCGAGTCCGCCGACATCCTCACCTCTGAGGCCCAGCAGGTCGTGCTGCCCGACCTGGCGGCCGGCTGTTCGATGGCGGACATGGCCAGCGCCGAACAGGTGGCCGAGTGCTGGGACGTTCTCACCGAGGCCGGTGTCGCCGAGGCGACCGTGCCCGTCTCGTACATGAACTCCTCCGCCGACATCAAGGCCTTCACCGGCCGGCACGGCGGCACCATATGCACCTCCTCCAACGCCAAGCGCGCCCTGGAGTGGGCCTTCAGCGAGAGGGAGAAGGTGCTGTTCCTCCCCGACCAGCACCTCGGCCGCAACACCGCTGTCCGCGACATGGGCCTGACGCTGGACGACTGCGTCGTCTACAACCCGCACAAGCCCAACGGCGGCCTGACCGCCCAGCAGCTCCGCGACGCCAAGATGATCCTGTGGCGCGGCCACTGCTCCGTGCACGGCCGCTTCTCGCTGGACTCGGTGCGCGAGGTGCGCGAGCGCATCCCCGGCGTCAACGTGCTGGTGCACCCCGAGTGCAAGCACGAGGTGGTCGCGGCCGCCGACCAGGTCGGCTCGACCGAATACATCATCAAGACCCTGGAAGCGGCGCCCCGCGGCTCCAAGTGGGCGATCGGCACCGAACTCAACCTCGTACGGCGGCTGGCCAACCGCTTCGCGGCCGAGGACAAGGAGATCGTCTTCCTCGACCGCACCGTCTGCTTCTGCTCGACGATGAACCGCATCGACCTGCCGCACCTGGTGTGGGCGCTGGAGTCACTGGCCGACGGCACGGTCGTCAACCGGATCGAGGTCGACGCGGAGACGGAGAAGTACGCCAAGCTGGCCCTGGAGCGGATGCTGGCCCTGCCGTAAGAGACGCGCCCCGTCAGGGCCCGAGGGAGGGCCCTCCCGTGAAAGGGCGCCGCAGGCTAGCGTGCCCAGAATGCTGCTGCGCCCTGTCAGAGAGAACCAAGAAGACGCGGAGACAGTAAGGACGCTGGCCGAGGCGGCGTTCGGAGCCTCGCACGCCCTCAAGGGCGACACCCGGCAGAGCCCGCCCTCCGCCGCCCGCGCGGCCCGCGGTCGCGAAAAGATCCTGCACCTCGTCCGGCACGACCCCGCGGGCAGCTGGCTCGCCGAGGACGAGAGCGGGCAGGCGATCGGTGCTGCCCAGTCCCACATCCGGGAGGGCACCTGGGGCCTGGCCCTGCTGGTCGTGCTGCCCGGCACCCAGGGCAAGGGCGTCGGACGGGCGCTGCTGGAGCGCACGCTGGAGTACGGGCGCGGCTGTCTGCGGGGCATCATCTGCTGCTCCCGGCACCCTGCCGCCGCCCGGGTCTACCGGCAGGCCGGATTCGCACTGCACCCCACGATCCGGATGCGCGGCGTCGTGGACCGGGCGCGGCTGGGCCCCGTGGAGGGCGCCGCCGTCGAGGGCGGCCCCCGCGACCGCGATCTGCTCGACTCCGTCGACCGGCGGCTGCGGGGCGGGGCCCACGGGCCCGACCACGAGTTCCTGATGCGGCACAGCCGGCTGGTCGTCGCGGACGACCTGGCCGGCAGCGGCTACTGCTACATCAGCCACGACGACGAGAAGGCGAAGGTCGAACTGCTGGGCGCCACCTCGCGGCGGCTCGCCACCCGGGTGCTGAGCGCGGCACTGCACGGCGTAGGGGAAGGAGTCGCGGTGGAGGTCCAGGACGTCACGGCGGAGCAGCAGTGGGCGGTGGACGTCGGACTCCGGGCGGGACTGGAGCTTCGCTCCGAGGGGTTCGTCTGCTTCCGCGGCCTGCGGCCCCCGTCGCCGTACATCCCTTCCGGCGCCTTCCTGTGAGGGGTGAGGCTCAGCTGTCGGCAGCCTGTCGCCGCACCCGGTACTCGACGCCCTCCACCCCTTCGAAGGCGTGCCCCGTCATCTCGCACCAGGCGGGGATGTCGAGCCGTGCCGCCTCGTCGTCGGCGAGGACGCGGACCACGCCCCCGGCGGGTACGTCCTCGATGACCTTGGCCAGCTCGATCACCGGCAGCGGGCACAGCTTGCCCAGCGCGTCGACGGTGACCTCCGCGGTGGCACCCGACGGCGAGGGTGCCGCGGCGGTGCCGGCCCCCGCCCCCGCGGCGGCCCCCGCCCCCGCGGCGGCTCCGGCGCCCAAGTGCGCCCGTACGCCTTCGACGGCCCCGGGCAACGCCTCCAGGAAGCGGTCCACCTCCTCCTCGGCCGTCCCCGGCGGCAGCGAGACCCGGACGTTGCCCTCGGACAGCACGCCCATGGCGCGTAGCACATGGCTCGGCGTCAGTGTGCTGGAGGTGCAGGAGGAGCCGCTGGAGACCGAGTAGCCGGCGGCGTCCAGCGCGTGCAGCAGCGCCTCGCCGTCCACGTACAGACAGGAGAAGGTCACCAGGTGCGGCAGTCGCCGTACCGGATCGCCGACGACCTCGGTGTCCGGCACCAGTTCGGGCACCCGCGCCCGGATACGGTCGACGAGTGCGCGCAGCCGGTCCGCCTCGGCGTCCGCCTCGGCCCGTACGGCCCGCAGCGCCGCAGCGGCGGCGACGACGGCGGGGATGTTCTCGAACCCGGGCGCTGCCCCGGACTCCCGCTCGTCCACCGGTCCGGGCGGAGCGAAGCGCACACCTTTACGGATGGCGAGCAGCCCGACGCCCGCCGGACCGCCCCACTTGTGGGCGCTCCCGGCCAGCAGTGACCAGGGGCCGGCCACCGGGCCCCAGGGCAGCGACTGCGCCGCGTCCACCAGCAGCGGCACGCCCGCCTCGGCGCAGATCTCGGCCACTTCCGTCACCGGCTGGACGGTGCCCACCTCGTGGTTGGCCGACTGCAGACAGGCCAGCGCACTGTCCTCGCCGAGCGCCCGGGCCCACTCCTGTGCGTCCACCCGTCCCGAACGGTCGACGCCGACCTCCCGCACCAGGCCCCCGGCCCGCTCGTGGGCCTCGGCGGTGTGCAGTACGGCCGAGTGTTCGACGGCCGAGACGACCAGCCGCCGCCCGGCCCGGCGCCGTCCGGCGAGGGCCCCGGTGATCCCGGTGTGCAGCGCGTGCGTACCCGAAGAGGTGAATCGCAGCTCGTCGGGGCGGCATCCGACGGCCTCGGCCGCGGTCTCCCGCGCGGCGTCCAGCAGCATCCGCGCCCGCCTGCCCTCGCGGTGCGGGCGAGCGGGATCGGCCCATCCCTCGTCCACCGACGCGAGTAGCGCCTGCCGCGCGACGGGGTGGAGGGGGAGGGAGGAGGCGGCATCGAAATAGGACACACTTTTACGCTACCGGGCGCTGTGCGGTGGGCGGTCCGTCGCCTTTACGGGTTGCGTCTGCCCCTGCCCGTTTGCCGCGGGCTGCGGGTGCTTTGTGGCTGGTCGCGCAGTTCCCCGCGCCCCTTCGGGGCGCGCTCCCGCGTTGCGCGCCCGCGCGGCGGAGCCGTATATCGGCACGGCCCCGCGCCCCTTCGGGGCGGACCCCGGGCCCCTTCGGGGCGCGGCGCGGCGCGTTACGCCCCCTCCCCGCGCGACCCCAAATGGCGTCGGCTAGGGTTTGGTCCGCATAAACATCCAAACCCCTGCCCGCGCCTGGGCCGGCGCCCGACCACGTAAGAGGGCCGCGCCCGACCGACGCGGGCGAGACTCTCGGGAAGGCGCTACGTGAGTCCCAACGGCTCCGACCTCCCCCACGGGCGCCCTTCGGGCGCGGTGGGCGGCACCCCCACGTCGCGGCGCCCGATGCGGCGGAAGCTGCAGCAGGCGCTGGCCGCGGGCCTGGTCCTGGCGACCGCGACCGGTTGCACATCAAAGGACTTCCCCCGCCTCGGAATGCCCACCCCGGTAACGGACGAGGCGCCGCGGATCCTCTCCCTGTGGCAGGGCTCCTGGGCGGCCGCGCTCGCCGTGGGCGTGCTGGTGTGGGGGTTGATCCTGTGGAGCGTCATCTTCCACCGGCGCTCGCGGTCCAAGGTCGAGATTCCCCCGCAGACCCGGTACAACATGCCCATCGAGGCTCTGTACACGGTGGTCCCGATCATCATCATCTCGGTGTTGTTCTACTTCACCGCGCGGGATGAGACCAAGCTTCTGGCGACCTCGAAGAAGCCCACCCACGTCATCAACGTCGTTGGTTACCAGTGGAGCTGGGGCTTCAACTACATCGAGGACGTGGACGGCGATCCCAAGACGGACGTCAACACGCACAAGGCGCTGGACAAGGAGCTGAGCGCCATCCCGGACCGGATGACCAAGGGCTTCCCCAAGGGTGCCGAGGGCGTCTTCACGGCCGGCACTCCGGCGGACAAGAACCCGCAGAACGGCAACCCGGGTCCGACCCTGTGGCTGCCGAAGGGTGAGAAGGTCCAGTTCATCCTGACCTCCCGCGACGTCATCCACTCCTTCTGGGTGCTGCCGTTCCTGATGAAGCAGGACGTCATCCCGGGGCACGTCAACCGCTTCGAGGTGACCCCCAACAAGGAGGGCACCTTCAGGGGCAAGTGTGCCGAGCTGTGCGGCGTCGACCACTCCCGGATGCTCTTCAACGTGAAGGTCGTCTCCCCGGAGCGCTACCAAAAGCACCTGGAGGATCTGGCGAAGAAGGGCCAGACCGGCTACATCCCGGCGGGTACCGCCACCACGGGCGGCGCCAAGAATGCGGAGACGAATAACCCGTGAGCATCCTCAACGAACCCCAGGGTGCCGCCGCCGCGACAGGTCCGGCGACAACCCCTGGACGCCGTAAGCGGCCCGGTCAGGTGGTTGTCGACTGGATGACGACGACGGACCACAAGAAGATCGGGAGCCTGTACCTGATCACGTCGTTCGCCTTCTTCTGCATCGGCGGCGTCATGGCGCTCTTCATGCGCGCCGAGCTCGCCCGCCCCGGCATGCAGATCATGTCGAACGAGCAGTTCAACCAGGCGTTCACCATGCATGGCACGGTCATGCTGCTGATGTTCGCCACCCCGCTGTTCGCCGGCTTCGCGAACTGGATCATGCCGCTGCAGATCGGCTCGCCCGATGTGGCCTTCCCGCGGCTGAACATGTTCGCCTACTGGCTCTACCTCTTCGGTTCGCTGATCGCGGTGGGTGGCTTCCTCACCCCGCAGGGCGCGGCCGACTTCGGGTGGTTCGCCTACTCGCCGCTCTCGGACGCGGTCCGCTCGCCGAGCGTCGGCGCCGACATGTGGATCATGGGCCTGGCCCTCTCCGGCTTCGGCACCATCCTCGGCTCGGTCAACTTCATCACCACGATCATCTGCATGCGCGCGCCGGGCATGACGATGTTCCGGATGCCGATCTTCACCTGGAACGTACTGCTCACCGGTGTGCTGGTGCTGCTGGCCTTCCCGGTGCTGGCCGCCGCGCTGTTCGCCCTGGAGGCGGACCGCAAATTCGGGGCGCACGTCTTCGACGCGGCCAACGGCGGAGCGCTGTTGTGGCAGCATCTGTTCTGGTTCTTCGGCCATCCAGAGGTCTACATCATCGCGCTGCCGTTCTTCGGTATCGTCTCCGAGGTCATCCCGGTCTTCAGCCGTAAGCCGATGTTCGGCTACATCGGTCTGATCGGCGCCACCATCGCCATCGCCGGTCTGTCGGTGACGGTCTGGGCCCACCACATGTACGTCACGGGCGGCGTGCTGTTGCCGTTCTTCTCGTTCATGACCTTCCTGATCGCCGTGCCGACAGGTGTGAAGTTCTTCAACTGGATCGGCACGATGTGGAAGGGATCGCTGTCCTTCGAGACACCGATGCTGTGGACCATCGGCTTCCTGATCACCTTCACCTTCGGTGGTCTGACCGGTGTCATCCTGGCCTCGCCCCCGATGGACTTCCACGTCTCCGACTCGTACTTCGTCGTGGCGCACTTCCACTACGTCGTCTTCGGCACCGTGGTCTTCGCGATGTTCGCCGGATTCCACTTCTGGTGGCCGAAGTTCACCGGCAAGATGCTGGACGAGCGGCTCGGCAAGATCACCTTCTGGACGCTGTTCATCGGATTCCACGGCACCTTCCTGGTGCAGCACTGGCTGGGCGCCGAGGGCATGCCGCGCCGGTACGCCGACTACCTGGCCCAGGACGGCTTCACCGCGCTGAACACCCTCTCCACGATCAGCTCGTTCCTGCTGGGCATGTCGCTGCTGCCGTTCTTCTACAACGTCTGGAAGACGCACAAGTACGGCGAGAAGGTCGAGGTCGACGACCCGTGGGGCTACGGCCGTTCGCTCGAATGGGCGACGAGCTGCCCGCCCCCGCGGCACAACTTCCTCACCCTGCCCCGTATCCGCTCCGAATCCCCGGCCTTCGACCTGCACCACCCGGAGATCTCCGCGCTCGATGAGCTGGAGAACGTGGACAGGGAAGACAAAGCGCTCGCCGGCAGCAAGGAGGCCGGGAAGTGAAGATCCAGGGCAAGATGTTCCTGTGGCTGTCGGTCTTCCTGCTGGCGGTCGCCATCACCTACGGGCTCTGGTCGAAGGAGCCGGTGGGCACCACGGGCCTCTTCCTGGCCTTCGGTCTGTCGATCATGATCGGCTACTACCTGGCGTTCACCGCGCGCCGGGTCGACACCGGAGCCCAGGACAACAAGGAGGCCGATGTCGCGGACGACGCCGGCGAGCTGGGCTTCTTCAGCCCGTGGAGCTGGCAGCCGCTGGTGCTGGGCCTCGGTGGCGCCTTCGCCTTCCTGGGCGTGGCCCTGGGCTGGTGGCTGGTGTACGTCTCGGCGCCGGTGCTGCTGATCGGCCTGTTCGGCTGGGTGTTCGAGTACTACCACGGGCAGAACCGCACCCAGTAGCAGGACGCGGCAGCACACAGCGGCCCAGGCCGCACACAACCGAAAAACGCAAGGACCGGCCCCCCGACACTCCGGGGGGCCGACCCGTTTGTACGCACTCAGCGCGCCCGAAATGACGATTCTTCATATTTTGGGGCCATGAGTCACAGCCCACGCACCGCGATAGCGGAGGGGGTCCTGACCCCCCGAATCCTGTCCCGTAAGAACAAGCGCCGGATGGTCAAGAGCTGCGCCCTGCTGCTGGCGCCCCTCTCCGTGGGGCTCGCAGCGTGCAGCGGCGGGAGCAGCGGCAACTCGCTGGCCTCCGCCCCGTACGACGCCACGGACGCCGTGGCCGTCAACGCCGACGCCGACAGCACGAACGTCGACCCGGACAAGCCCCTCGAAGTCACGGCCCAGCACGGCGACACCCTTACCGATGTGGTCGCCACCGACGCCTCGGGCCGGGTGGTGGCGGGCGAACTGTCCGCCGACGGCAAGCGCTGGCACAGCACCGGATCGCTGGCCGCCGGTGCGCGCTACACCCTCAAGGTCAGCACGGAGAACGACGAGGGAGCCCCAGGGCGGCGCACACTGCGTTTCGGAACCAAGTCCGCATCCAAGCACCTGAAGGTCAAGCTGGGCCCGGACAACGGCACATACGGCGTCGGACAGCCCCTCACGGCGAAGCTGAGCCGCCCGATCAAGGGCCGCGAACAGCGAGAGCTCGTCGAACGGGCACTGAGAGTGAAGTCCTCCCCCCATGTGGAGGGAGCCTGGCACTGGGTGGACAGCAAGGAGCTGCACTACCGGCCCCGCTCCTACTGGCCGGCGCACGCCACCATCACCCTCCGCTCCTATCTCAAGGGTCTGAAGATCCGCGACGGGCTGTACGGCGGCAAGGCCGAACCCGTACGGATGAAGACCGGTGATCGAATAGAAGCGATCACCGATGCCTCCTCGCTGGTGATGAGGGTCAAGAAGAACGGCAAGACGATCCGTTCCATACCCGTCACCACGGGCAAAGCGGGCTACGAGACCCGTAATGGCATCAAGGTGATCCTCACCAAGGAGCCGTACGTGCGGATGACCAGCGCCAGCATCGGCGCCTCGGACTTCTACGACCTGGGCGTCTACTGGGCAACGCGGCTCACCGACAGCGGTGAGTACGTGCACGGCGCGCCCTGGTCGGTCGGCTCCCAGGGCGTCTCGAACACCAGCCATGGCTGCACCGGCATGAGCAGTGCCAACGCCAAGTGGTTCTTCAACCACGTCCGCCAGGGCGACATCGTCCAGCACATCAATTCGGCGGGCGAGAAGATGGCACCCTTCGGCAACGGCTTCGGGGACTGGAACCTGGGCTGGAAGAAATGGCGCGCCGGCAGCGCCGTGCACCACGGCCAACCCCTCGGCAGCGGCCCCGCGGACGCCGCGCGGCTGCGCCCCCAGATATGACCCAGGGTGTGATCCACCACCCGCACAAGGCCGCGCCCCCGCTTCCCTCGATCGAGGGAAGCGGGGGCGCGGCCTTGTCCGTGCGGCCTCAGGCCGGGGCGAGGTCCCCGTCGGCCGTGCGCTCCCGCAGCAGCCCGGCCAGCGCGTCGGCCAGCGCCACCGGGTCCACCGGGTGCGAGACGGTCGCCTCGGCGCGGCTCCAGGTCGCCAGCCAGGCGTCCTGCGGCCTGCCGATCAGCAGCAGCACCGGCGGGCAGTCGAAGATCTCGTCCTTGATCTGCCGGCATACGCCCATGCCCCCGGCCGGCGCCGTCTCCCCGTCCAGCACGCACGCGTCCACGTGCAGCTCCTCCAGGGCCGACAGCACGGCGGGCAGCGTGGCGCACTCCACATACCGGATCTCGGGCACATCGGGCGCGGGCCTGCGGCCCGCTGCGAGCCGCACCTGCTCGCGGGTGGTGGCGTTGTCGCTGTAGACCAGCACCGTGGCGGTCGGCTGCATCGTTCCTCCGCGTCCGTATCGGGTGAACCGCTGGCGCACCGCGCTGAGCGAAGCCGTATTCCACGGTGGCGCCGCTCGGATGCTACTCCCTCTCATGCACCGTCAACACCGGTCAGCACGCCTCGATACTGGGCCGTAAGGGGGTGCGCCGGGGGCGTCGTCGCTGGACAGGGCAGCAGTGCCGGGTACGGACACACCGAACGGGACCCCCCGAAGTGAGGCCGGGATAAGCGACCGACATAATGTCGGTCGTGGCGACAGCAACAGCAGTAGAAACCGGGCACGCGCACCCGTCGGTCAACCGGCCGAACCTCACCAGCGTCGGAACCATCATCTGGCTGAGTTCCGAGCTGATGTTCTTCGCGGCCCTCTTCGCGATGTACTTCACCCTTCGGTCGGTGACCGGAGCCGAGTACTGGAAGGAGCATGCCGATGCGCTGAACCTTCCGTTCTCGGCGACGAACACCACGATCCTGGTGCTCTCCTCGCTCACCTGCCAGCTCGGCGTCTTCGCTGCCGAGCGCGGTGACGTGAAGAAGCTCCGGGCGTGGTTCATCGTCACCTTCATCATGGGTGCGATCTTTATCGGCGGCCAGGTCTTCGAGTACACGGAGCTGGTCAAGGAGGGCACCTCACTCTCCTCGAGTCCGTACGGATCGGTGTTCTACCTGACCACCGGTTTCCACGGGATGCACGTGACAGGCGGACTCATCGCCTTCCTGTTCGTCCTGGGGCGCACCTATGCGGCCAGGCGGTTCACTCACCACCAGGCCACCGCCGCCATCGTCGTGTCCTACTACTGGCACTTCGTCGATGTCGTCTGGATCGGCCTCTTCGCCACCATCTACCTGATCCGGTAAGCGAGCGGCGCGGCACAGCCGCGCGCCGTACCGCGCAGGCGGACTACGGGAACAGACGGACAGACACCGCATCGACGAGAAGATCCTGACACCGGGGTAATCCGTGAAAAAGCTCTCCGCACGACGGCGCCATCCGCTGGCGGCGCTTGTCGTTCTACTCTTCGCGCTGGCGGCCACCGGGGGGCTGTACACCGCGTTCGCTCCCGCGGGTGAGGCCAAGGCCGAGCAGGAGTCGAGTAAGTCCCTCGCCATCGAGGAGGGCAAGAAGCTCTTCGCCACCGGGTGCTCCAGCTGCCACGGAACAGGCGGCCAGGGGACCAGCGACGGTCCCAGCCTGGTCGGTGTGGGGGCCGCGGCGGTGGACTTCCAGGTCGGCACCGGCCGGATGCCCGCCCAGCAGCCCGGCGCCCAGGTGCCGAAGAAGCCGAAGGTCTACAGCCAGGACGAGATCAACCAGCTCGCCGCATATGTCGCCTCGCTCGGCAGCGGGCCGGCCAAGCCGACCAAGGACATGTACGACCCGGCCGGCGCCGACGTCGCCAGGGGTGGGGAACTGTTCCGCACCAACTGCGCGCAGTGCCACAACTTCACCGGTGAGGGCGGCGCCCTCACGCACGGCAAGTTCGCGCCCGACCTCGGTGATGTCGATCCCAAGCACATCTACGAGGCCATGCAGACCGGCCCCCAGAACATGCCGTCCTTCACCGACGGCGCGCTTCCCGAGAAGGACAAGCGGGACATCGTCGCGTACGTGAAGACGGTCAACAGCGACAAGTCGGAGAGCCCCGGCGGGTTCAAGCTCGGTGGCTTCGGCCCCGTCGCCGAGGGCATGTTCGCCTGGATCTTCGGTCTCGGCGCGCTGATCGCCGTCGCCGTCTGGGTCGCCGCTCGGACCGCAAAGGCCAAGAAGTCATGAGTAGCCAGACTGGACCAGACGAGAACGTGTCAGACGACGAGAACCTGCCCGCCGCGCAGGAAGAATCCCACGGTGCGGAGGTGGTCGAGGCCGACCCCTTCGCGGACCCCGGTCTGCCGCCGCACGAGCACCGCATCCAGGACATCGACGAGCGGGCGGCCAAGCGCTCCGAGCGCACCGTCGCCTTCCTCTTCACGCTGTCCATGCTGGCCACGGTGGGCTTCATCGCCTCCTTCGTGGCCTTCCCGATCGACGAGATCATCTATGTCTGGCCGATCGGGCACGTCAGCTCGCTGAACCTGGCACTCGGCCTCACCCTGGGCGTCGCGCTCTTCTGCATCGGCGCCGGCGCGGTCCACTGGGCCCGCACGCTGATGTCCGACGAGGAGATGGTCGACGAGCGGCACCCCATCGCCGCCTCCCCCGAGGTGCGCGAGAAGGTCATCTCCGACTTCAAGCAGGGAGCCAAGGAGTCGGCCCTCGGCCGCCGGAAGCTCATCCGCAACACGATGTTCGGTGCCGTGGCCCTGGTGCCGCTCTCCGGCGTCGTCCTGCTGCGCGACCTGGGCCCGCTGCCGAAGGACAAGCTGCGGCACACCGCCTGGAAGAAGGGCAAGCTGCTCGTCAACGAGAACACCAACGAGCCGCTGCGTCCCGAGGACATCGCCGTGGGTTCGCTCACCTTCGCCAAGCCCGAGGGCCTGGAGGAGGAGGACCACGACTTCCAGCAGGAGATCGCCAAGGCGGCCCTGATGATCGTGCGGCTGGAGCCGAACGACATCAAGGACAAGCGCGAGCTGGACTGGTCGCACGAGGGGATCGTCGCCTTCTCGAAGATCTGCACGCACGTCGGCTGCCCCGTCAGCCTCTACGAGCAGCAGACCCACCACGTCCTGTGCCCGTGCCACCAGTCGACGTTCGACCTCACCGACGGTGCGCGCGTGCTCTTCGGACCCGCCGGCCACCCGCTGCCGCAGCTGAACATCAGCGTCAACAAGGACGGCTACCTCGAAGCGCAGGGCGACTTCGCGGAGCCCGTCGGTCCGGCCTTCTGGGAGCGCGGATGAGTACTGCAACCGAGACCCGGGGCAGCGCTGCTGCCGAGGGCAAGAAGAAGGCACCCGCGGGAGAGCGGGTCGCCGACTGGGCCGACGGGCGGCTGGGGATCTACAGCCTCGCCAAGGCCAACATGCGCAAGATCTTCCCGGACCACTGGTCCTTCATGCTGGGTGAGGTCGCGCTCTACAGCTTCATCATCATCATCCTGACCGGTGTCTACCTGACGCTGTTCTTCCACCCGTCGATGAACGAGGTGGAGTACCACGGCCCGTACACGCCGATGCAGGGCGTCCAGATGTCCGAGGCGTTCAAGTCGACCCTGGATATCAGCTTCGACGTGCGCGGCGGTCTGCTGGTACGGCAGATCCACCACTGGGCGGCGCTGATCTTCCTCGGTGCGATGTTCGTGCACATGATGCGCGTCTTCTTCACCGGTGCCTTCCGCAAGCCGCGCGAGATCAACTGGGTCTTCGGGTTCCTGCTCTTCGTGCTGGGCATGTTCACCGGCTTCACCGGCTACTCGCTCCCGGACGACCTGCTCTCCGGCACCGGTGTGCGGTTCATGGAGGGCGCGGTCCTCTCGGTGCCGATCGTCGGTACGTACCTGTCGATGTTCCTGTTCGGCGGCGAGTTCCCCGGCGACGACTTCGTGGCCAGGTTCTACTCGATCCACATCCTGCTGCTGCCGGGCATCATGCTCGGGCTGCTGGTGGCGCACCTGATCCTGGTCTTCTACCACAAGCACACCCAGTTCGCGGGCCCCGGCCGGAAGAACTCCAACGTGGTCGGCATGCCGCTGCTGCCGGTCTACATGGCCAAGGCCGGAGGCTTCTTCTTCCTGGTCTTCGGTGTGATCGCGGCCATCGCGGCGCTGTTCACCATCAACCCGATCTGGGTGCTCGGCCCCTACCGGCCCGACCAGGTGTCGACCAACGCGCAGCCCGACTGGTACATGGGCTTCTCCGAGGGTCTCATCCGGGTGATGCCTGGCTGGGAGGTCAACTTCCTGGGGCACACGCTGGTGCTCGGTGTGGCCATCCCGCTGATGATCGTCTTCCCGCTGGTGCTCGTCGCCATCGCCGTCTACCCGTTCATCGAGGCATGGGTGACCGGCGACAAGCGGGAACACCACATCGCGGACCGGCCGCGGAACGCGCCGACGCGTACGGCCTTCGGCGCGGCGTGGATCGCCTGGTACTTCGTGCTGCTCGTCGGCGGCGGCAACGACCTGTGGGCGACGCACTTCCACCTGTCGATCAACGCCATCACCTGGTTCGTACGGATCGCCTTCTTCGTCCTGCCCGTCCTGGTCTTCTGGGTCACCCGGCGCATCTGCCTCGGGCTGCAGCGCAAGGACAGGGAGAAGGTGCTGCACGGCCGCGAGACCGGCACCATCAAGCGGCTGCCGCACGGTGAGTTCGTCGAGATCCACGAGCCGCTCTCGCAGGAGCAGCTGCACACGCTCACCGCGCACGACCAGTACGAGCCGGTGGAGATCGGGCCGCTCAAGGACGAGAACGGCGTCGAGCGGAAGGTCTCGCGCGGTCAGAAGCTGCGGGCCAAGCTGTCCAAGGGCTACTACGGGGAGTCGGGTCAGATCCCCAAGCCCACCCGCGAGGAGTACCACGAGCTGGAGAGCGGGCACCACTGACCCGATCGCACCGCTGACCGGTTCACACAGCTGGATCCGCCACAGGGGAGGGGTCCACGGGCACGTCCCGTGGACCCCTCCCCGCTGTCTGGCCCCGGCCGCTTCCGGGCCCCTGTTCAGGGGCTGAACACCGCGCCGGCGTGCTGCCCGGACTCGGTAGGGTGGCCGCACCAACGCGTCGGTCTATTGCCAGGAAGTGGTCACCATGAGCGCTGCTACCCCCGCCGGAGGCGACACCATGGCGGCGCACACCTGGCCCGACGTACTGAGCACACTGCTCGCCGGCGAGGACCTGAGCTCGGAGGCGACCGCCTGGGCGATGGACCGGATCATGCGGGGCGAGGCCAGCGATGTGCAGATCGCGGGTTTCGCGGTCGCGCTCCGCGCCAAGGGCGAGACCGTCGGGGAGATCTCCGGCCTGGTCCGGGCGATGTACGAGCACGCCAGGACCATCGAGGTCCCCGGACCCACCGTCGACATCGTCGGCACGGGCGGCGACCGCGCCAAGACCGTCAACATCTCCACCATGTCGGCGATCGTCGTCGCGGGCACCGGGGTCAAGGTCGTCAAGCACGGCAACCGGGCCTCCAGCAGCGCCAGCGGCGCCTCCGACGTCCTGGAGAAGCTGGGCGTCAACCTGGAGCTGTCGCCCCGGCGGGTCGCCGAGATGGCCGACGAGGCCGGCATCACCTTCTGCTTCGCGGTCAAGTTCCACCCCTCGCTGCGCCATGTGGCCGTGGCCCGCAAGGAGCTGGGGGTGCCGACCCCGTTCAACTTCCTGGGCCCGCTCACCAACCCGGCCCGGGTCGGCGCGCAGGCCACCGGCGTGGCCGACGCGCGGATGGCGCCGATCATCGCCGGGGTGCTGGCCTCGCGCGGCTCGTCGGCGCTGGTCTTCCGTGGCGACGACGGACTCGACGAGCTGACGACCACGGCGACCTCCACCGTGTGGGTCGTACGCGACGGTCTCGTACGGGAGGAGAGCTTCGACCCGCGCGAGGTGGGCATCGAGCTGGTGCCCGTCGAGGCGCTGCGCGGTGCGGACGCCGCCTACAACGCGGATGTGGCGCGGCGGCTGCTGGAGGGGGAGCGCGGGCCGGTACGGGACGCCGTGCTGCTGAACGCCGCCGCCGCGCTGGTGGCGCTCTCGCCTGGTACCGGTTCGCTGCCCGAGCAGATCGCGGCGGCCATGGAGCAGGCCGCCGTGTCCATCGACTCCGGCGCGGCCCACGCGGTACTGGAGCGCTGGGTGGCCGCGAGCAACCGTCCCTGAGGGCCCAGCGGGCCGCCGCCGTCAGCCGGCGGCGGCCTCCAGCTCGGCGATGTCCAGCTTGTGCATGCCGAGCATCGCCTTGGTGACGGCCTCGGCCTGTGCCGGGGCCCCCTCCTCCAGGAGCTCGAACAGCCGGCGGGGCACGATCTGCCAGGAGACGCCGTACTTGTCCTTGAGCCAGCCGCACGGCCCCGGCTGGCCGCCGTCGGCCGTCAGCTTCTCCCAGAGGGTGTCCACCTCCTCCTGCGAGTCACAGTCGACCTGGAGCGACATCGCCTCGGTGAACTGGAACTCCGGGCCGCCGTTGAGCGCCACGAACTGCACCCCGGCCAGCTCGAAGTCGACGGTCATCACCGAGCCCGTCCGGCCGGGTGCCGCCTCGTTGTAGTGGGTGACGTTCCGGATGCGGGAGTCGTCGAAGAGCGACACATAGAACTCCGCGGCTTCCTGCGCCTTCCCGTCGTACCAGAGGAACGTCTTGATCTTCTGGGGCTGCTGCATGGGAGACCCTCCCGGTGTGGGTGGTAGGCGGTCTGTCGGTCCTGCCAGTACAGACCCGGCCCGGCGCGGAAACTCATCGGCCCGCACCGGGCCCGTCGCGTCCCACCCCACCGGCCCAGTGCCCCAGGACCGTCCCGGCCGAGGCCAGCGTGATGCAGGAGATGGCCAGCCACTGCACAGCCGTCAGCCGCTCGCCCAGCAGCACCAGCCCAGCGCCGCCGGCCGCCACCGGCTCCAGGGACTGCAGGACGCCGACGACCCGGGCGGGGAGCCGGCGCAGCGCGGCCAGTTCGAGGGAGTAGGGGAGCGCGGCGGACAGCAGGGCCACGCCCAGTCCGGCCAGCAGCACAGGGGGCTCGGCCAGGCGGGTACCGGACTGGGCCAGCCCGAACGGCAGCGACAGTACGGCGGCCCAGCACACCGCCAGGGCCAGCGGGCCGCCGCCGTCCAAGGTGGTGCCGGTGCGCCGGCTCAGCAGCAGATAGGCGCCCATCGAGAGCGCCGAGGCCACCGCCCAGCCGACCCCCACCGGGGAGAGCGGCTGCCCTCCGGTGCCGGGGAGGGCGAAGAGCGCCGTTCCGCCCACCGCCAGCAGGCCCCAGGCGGCGTCGGTCCAGCGGCGGGAGGCCAGCAGGGAGACGGCGAGCGGGCCCGAGAGCTGGATCGTCATGGCGACGCCGAACGGCAGCTGGGCCATGGCCAGATAGGAGAGGTTCATCCCGGCGATGGCCGTACCGAAGGCGAGTATCAGCAGCAGGGAGCGGCGGTCGGTGGGCAGCCTTGGGCGTCGGAGCGCCAGCAGCACCAGCCCGGCCAGCCCGAGCCGCAGCGCCACCACGCCGAGCGGGCCGCCCACGGTGCCGAAGAGGCCCTTGCCGAGCGCCTGCCCGGTCTGGACGCACAGGACGCTGCCGACGACCAGCAGCGGCGCGGGCACCGCGGGGGAGGCGGGTCTGTCCGCCCGTTCAGCCGGCGAGGCCACCGGGCTCCTGAGGCGGGCAGGTGTCGCCCCGCACGGTGTGACGGGCCCCGGCCACCAGCCGCTCGCCGCCCGAGGCGCGGGCCAGCCAGACGCGGAGGGTGCCGCAGGCGCAGCGTGCGTAGACCACGGTGCCTTCGGTGACCGGGTGCCGGGAGACGATCTCGTACGGGTCGTGCAGCGGCCAGCCGCACAGGGCGCACCGGTCGCCGCCGTGGTTGCGGTGAGTGTCCATGAGTTCAGCGTCACGCGCACACAACGTGCGCGTCCATCGCAACTTTGCGCACATGATCTTTCAGTGACGCCGCACAGTTGATGCCGCACCATTGCCGCATGATCGATCTGCGGCTCCTGCACACACTCCGCGTGCTTCGCTCCGAGGGCACGGTGACCGCGACGGCGCGAGCGCTCCATCTGTCGCCTTCGGCCGTGTCCCAGCAGCTGCGGCAGCTCGCCCAGCAGACCGGGGCCGAGCTGCTGCGTCCCGAGGGGCGGGTGCTGCGCCTCACCCCGGCCGGGCGGGTGCTGCTGCGCCACGCGGATGTGCTGCTCGCCCAGTGGGAGCAGGCACGCGCCGAGCTGAGCGAGCAGGGCAACGGCACCGAACGGACGCTGCGCGTGGAGGGGTTCGTCACCACCATGGCCTCGCTGCTGGCGCCGATGGCGAGCGAGCTGCTGCGCGCCCGGCCGCCGGTCCGGGTCGTGATCCATGAGGCGGACACGCGGCTCGGTTATCAGCGGCTGCTCGCCGACCAGTCGGACATCTCGGTGGTGACCCCGCACCCCGACAGCCCCACGGCCGACGACCCGCGCTTCGAGCAGCGGCCGCTGATGGACGACTTCCTCGACCTGGTGGTGCCGGCCGGGCACCCGCTGGCCGGGCGGGGGCCGGTCGACCTGGCGGCTGCGGCGGAGGAGGACTGGATCATCCCGCACCACGACCAGGACCGCCTCATCCAGGCGCTGTGCGCGGCCGCCGGCTTCGCACCACGGCGGTCGCACCACTCCAACGAGTGGCCGGCCGTGCTCTCGATGATCGGGCACGGGCTGGGCGTGTGCCTGGTGCCCAGGCTGATGTCGCTGGACGGATTCCCGCAGGTGGTGCGGGTCCCTGTGCAGGGGAGTCCGCCGCCGCTCCGCCGGGTGCTGACCGTGGTGCGGCGGGGCAGCGCGGGGCAGGCCGTCGTCGCCGCCGGGCTCGCGGCGCTGCGGGCCAGGGCCGAAGTGCTCACACAGCGCGCTGCGGGGAAGTGAGCAGACGCTTTCGTGGGCGTTACGCGCGGACACGGAGGCGGAAACAGCACGCTCCTAGCGTCGGAGTTCCTTCCAGCGGACAGGAGGCGACGTGAGCGCACGGTGGATCACCCGATGGGAACCCGAGGACCCGGAGTTCTGGGAGCGAGAGGGACGGCGCACCGCGCGGCGGAATCTGTGGATCTCCGTGTTCGCCGAGCACATCGGGTTCTCGGTGTGGAGCCTGTGGTCGGTGCTCCTGTTGTTCATGACACCGAAGGCGGGCTTCCAGCTCTCCCCGGACGACAAGTTCCTGCTGGTCTCCTTGGTGTCGCTGGTGGGCGCGCTGCTGCGGCTGCCGTACGGGTTCGCCGTCACCCGCTTCGGGGGACGCACCTGGACGGTCTGCTCGGCGCTGGCGCTGCTGGTTCCGGTCGTGCTGGCGACGGTGCTGGTGCAGCGGCCGCAGACGCCGCTGTGGGCGCTGCTGCTGTGCGCGGCGGTCTCCGGTATCGGAGGCGGCAACTTCGCCTCTTCGATGGTGAACATCAACGGGTTCTTCCCCGAGCGTGAGAAGGGGTGGGCGCTGGGCCTGAACGCCGGCGGCGGCAACCTCGGGGTCGCCACGGTGCAGCTGCTCGGACTGGCGGTGCTGGCCACCGCCGGGGTCGCCCATCCGGAACTGCTGACGCTGCTGTTCGTCCCGGCTCTGCTGCTGGCCTCGCTGCTGGCGTGGCGCGGCATGGACAACCTGGCCACCAACCGGACCGACTACGGTGCCTACCGCGGCGCCGTGCGGGACCGGCACTGCTGGACCATCTCGCTGCTGTACATCGGGACGTTCGGCTCCTTCATCGGCTTCGGCTTCGGCTTCGGTCTTCTGCTGCAGAACCAGTTCGGGAAGAGCCCCATGCAGGCGGCGGCCTTCACCTTCCTCGGACCCCTGCTGGGGTCGCTGTTCCGGCCGCTGGGCGGGGCCCTGGCCGACCGGTTCGGCGGGGCGCGGGTGACGGCGTGGTCGTTCCTCGCGCTGGCGTGCGGTGCCGCGGCCGCGCTGGCCGCCTCCGACGCCGGGTCGTTCCCCGTCTTCGTCGCGGTCTTCGCGGCGGTGTTCGTCCTGACGGGGCTGGGCAACGGGTCGACGTACAAGATGATCCCCGCCATCTACGCCGCGCGGGCCGAGAGCGCCGTGGAGGCGGGCGCCGATCCCGCCGAGGCCCGCACCCAGGGACGCCGGTTGTCCGGTGCCGTCATCGCCATCTCCGGCGCGGTGGGCGCGCTGGGCGGCGTCGCGATCAACCTCGCCTTCCGCGAGGCGTACCGGCAGACGGGCGACGCGGCCCCGGCCCTCGTCGGCTTCCTCGCCTTCTACCTGCTGTGCCTGGCCGTGACCTGGGCCGTCTACGTACGACGCCCCGCGGCCGAACGCGCGGGGCGGGCGACCGGGGCACAGCAGCCGAAGCCCGAGCCGCAGCCCGAGCCCGCCGAGCGAGGAGCCTGAGGTGACCGAGGCCCCCGTCCGCGCCGCTACCGCGACCGGTACCGCCACCCACTGCCCGTACTGCGCCCTCCAGTGCGCCATGACCCTGACCCCGGAGACCGAGTCCGGCCCGGCCCGGCTGAGCGTCACCCCGCGCGAGTTCCCCACCAACCGGGGCGGCCTGTGCCAGAAGGGCTGGACCTCGGCGCAGCTGCTGGACTCGCCCGAGCGCCTGACCACCCCGCTGGTACGGGACACCAAGGGCGCGCCGCTGCGCGGGGCCTCCTGGGACGAGGCCTTGGACCTGGTGGCCCGGCGGTTCCTGGCGCTGCGCGAGGAGCGGGGCGCGGACAGTGTCGCGGTCTTCGGCAGCGGTGGCCTGACGAACGAGAAGGCGTACGCGCTGGGGAAGTTCGCCCGGGTCGCGCTGGGCACCTCGCAGATCGACTACAACGGCCGGTTCTGCATGTCGTCGGCGGCCGCGGCCGGGAACAAGGCGTTCGGGCTCGACCGCGGGCTCCCTTTCCCCGTCACCGACCTGGACGACTCCGAGGCCGTGGTACTGGTCGGCGCCAATCCCGCCGAGACGATGCCGCCGCTGATGGGCCACTTCGACCCGGCCCGGCTGATCGTCGTCGACCCGCGCCGCACGGCCACGGCCCAGGCGGCGCTGGACGGCGGGGGCCTCCACCTCCAGCCGGCGCCGGGCACGGACCTCGCGCTGGCGCTCGGACTGCTCCATGTCGCGCTGGTGGAGGGCCACCTGGACACGCCGCACCGTACCGCCTACCGCGCGGAGCGCACCGTCGGCTGGGAGGACGTGCGGCAGTGCGCGGCCCGCTGGTGGCCGGAGCGGACCGAGCGGCTGACCGGGGTGGCCGCCGCCGATCTGCGCCGCGCCGCCGCCGCGCTGGCCCGCGCCCGCCGCGCCCACATCCTCACCGGTCGCGGCGCCGAACAGCACAGCAAGGGCGTGGACACCGTCTCCGCCTGGATCGATCTGGCCCTCGCCCTGGGTCTGCCCGGCACGCCCGGCTCCGGATACGGCTGTCTGACCGGGCAGGGCAACGGGCAGGGCGGCCGCGAGCACGGCCAGAAGGCCGACCAGCTGCCCGGCTACCGGCACATCGAGGACCCGACGGCCCGCGAACACATCGCCGGGATCTGGGGCGTCACCCCTGAGTCGCTGCCCGGCGCCGGGCGCAGCGCCTGGGAGCTGCTGGACGCGCTCGGCACCCCGGAAGGCCCCGCCGCGCTGCTGGTGATGGGCTCCAACCCGGCCGTCTCCGCGCCGCGTGCGCGCCGCGCCGTCGAGCGGCTGCGGGCGCTCGACCTCCTCGTCGTCGCCGACTTCCTGCGCTCGGAGACAGCCGAACTCGCCGACGTGGTGCTGCCGGTGACCATGTGGGCCGAGGAGTCCGGCACCATGACCAATCTGGAGGGCCGCGTACTGCGGCGCCGCGCTGCCCAGGCCCCGCCGCCGGGCGTGCGGACCGATCTGGAGGTGCTGCACGGGCTGGCCGTGCGGCTGGGCCGCTCCGCGCACGAGTTCCCCGCCGACCCGGCGCCGGTCTTCGACGAGCTGCGCCGCGCCTCGGCAGGCGGCACCGCCGACTACGCGGGCGCCGCACCGGAGCTGCTGGACGCGGGCGAGGCCTTGTACTGGCCCGTACGGGAGGGCACCGGCGGTTCCGTACGCGAGGCCGCCGGAGGTCCCGAGCCGGAGGCCACCCGCGACGGCGCGGAAGCCCTCGGCACCCCGAGGCTCTTCCTCGACCGGTTCGCGCACCCCGACGGGCGGGCCCGGTTCCTGCCCGTCGAACACCGGGAAGCCGCCGAGCTGCCCGACGCCGAGCACCCGCTGTACGCCACCACCGGGCGGCAGTTGCAGCACTACCAGTCCGGCGCGCAGACCCGCCGGGTGCCCGAACTGCTGGCCGCGGCGCCCGGACCGTACGTCGAGGTGCACCCCGACACGGCACGCCGCGCCGGGCTCGCCGACGGGGACGCCGCACGGGTCGTCTCGCGGCGCGGAGCCGTACTGGCCCGCACCCGCTGTGTGCCGAGCCTGCGCCCCGACACCGTCTTCCTGCCCTTCCACTTCCCGGGCGAGGGAGCGGCCAACGCACTGACCAACCCCGCACTCGACCCGGTCAGCCGGATGCCGGAGTTCAAGCTGAGCGCCGTACGGCTGGAGCGTGCCGACGGGGGAGGCGTCATGAGTCCCGAGGAGGCCGTGTGAACCGGGCCCTGAACGTCGTGGTCGTCGGCAACGGCATGGTCGGCGCGCGGCTGTACGAGGAGACGCTGCGGCGCGACCCGACCAGCAGGCGGGTGCGGATGACCGTACTGGGCGCAGAACCGGTCGGCGGCTACAACCGGGTACTGCTGCCCGGGCTGCTGTCCGGCTCGCTCACGGAGGCCGACCTGACCCCGGAGCCGCCGGGCGAGGGCTCACCGGCCACCGGCACGACCGTCACCGGAATCGACCGCGACGCGCGCACCGTCAGCACCGCCGACGGACGGCAACTCCCGTACGACAGGCTGGTGCTGGCCACCGGCGCCAGTACCGTCATACCCCCGCTGCCCGGGCTGCGCGAGGACACCGACGAGGGGAGCGGGGTACTGGCACGCGGCGTCACCGCGCTGCGCACGCTCGCCGACGCCCGCAGGCTGCGCCGCCTCGCCGACCGGGCACGCGCCGTCGGCGCGCGGATCGCCGTGCTCGGTGGCGGCGTCCTCGGCCTGGAGGCGGCACGGGCCCTGGTCGCCCGCGGGGTGGCCGTGACCGTCGTACACCCGGCGCCGCATGTGATGGACCGGCAACTGGACGCGCCCGCCGGGCGGGTACTGGGCCGCGCGCTGCGGCGTACCGGCATAGAGCAGCGGCTGGGCGTGATGGCGGTGCGCTGGGAGCCGGCCCGTGGGCTGCATCTGGACGACGGCAGCGTGCTGCCCGCCGCCGGGCTGCTGCTGTGCACCGGCGCACGGCCCGAGACCGGGCTCGCCCAGGGCTGCGGCCTGGAGACCGGTCCGGCCGGTATCGCCGTCGACGACACCCTCACCACCTCCGACCCGGACATCCACGCGCTGGGCGACTGCGCCGACGCCGAGCCCGGGCTCGTACAGCCCGGCTGGGAGCAGGCCGCCGTGCTGGCCGACCGGCTCACCGGCGAGGACCCGTACGCGCGCTACCTGGGCAGCCCGCGGGTGACCCGGCTGAAGGCGGCCGGTATCGAACTGGCCTGCCTGGGCGACCCGTTCGTGGCCGACGACGGCTTCGCCGGGCACGCCCCGGCAGGCGGCGGCCCGGGCGGGCAAGGGCCCGCCGCAGGCGACTTCCCGGACGACGGCGGCCCCGAGGTGCTGCGGCTGGAGGACCCGACCCGGGAGCGCTACGCCAAACTCGTGCTGCACGGCGACCGGGTCACCGGCGCCATCCTGCTCGGGGTGCCCGACGCGGCCGCCGGCCTCGTCCAGCTCTACGACAAGGGCGCCCCCGCCCCTTCCGACCGGCTGGCCCTGATGCTCGGCCGGGCACTGCCGCCCGAGACCGCCGGTGAGACGGGCGAGTCGCTGCCCGACCACGCCATGGTGTGCCGCTGCAACAGCGTCACCAAGGGCGCCCTGCGCTCCGCCTGGTACGACGGCGCCCGCTCGGCCCGCGAACTGGCCGACGCCACCCGCGCCACCACCGGCTGCGGCGGCTGCCGCGGCGCCGTCGAGAAGATCGCCGCCTGGCTCGCCGAGACCGACCCGCTCTCCAGCCGTGACACCCCTGCCACGACCGCCCCGAGGTGAACCCCATGACCAACTCACGATCCGAAACCCCGCGCAAGCTCGTCGTCGTCGGACACGGCATGGTCGGCCACCGGCTGGTCGAGGCCCTCGACTCCCGCGATACGGACCGGCAGTGGGAGATCACCGTACTCGCCGAGGAGCACCGCCCCGCCTACGACAGGGTGGCCCTCTCCTCCTGCTTCGACGGCGCCGACGAGAGCGCGCTGCGGCTGCCCGAGCACGACCCCGAGCGGATCGACCTCAGGCTCGGCGACCCGGTCACCGCACTCGACCGGGACGCCAACGCCGTACTCACCGCGTCCGGCGAGCGGGTGCCCTACGACGCGCTGGTCCTGGCCACCGGATCGCGGCCGTTCGTACCGCCGCTGCCCGGCTCCACGGCGCCCGGCTGCCTGGTCTACCGCACCCTCGACGACATCGACGCCATCCGCGCGGCGGCCAAGGAGTCCGCCACCGGGCGCGGAGTCGTCGTCGGCGGCGGACTGCTCGGCCTGGAGGCCGCCAACGCGCTGCGGCTGCTGGGGCTGACCACCCACGTGGTGGAGATGGCACCGCACCTGATGGCAGTCCAGCTCGATACGGGCGGCGGCGCGCTGCTCGGCCGCATGGTGGGCGAACTGGGCGTGGCCGTGCACACCGGAACCGGCACCCAGCAGGTCCTCACCAACCCGGAGACCGGCGCGGTCACCGGCGTGGAGTTGAGCGACGGCACCCTCCTGGAGACCGACCTGGTGGTCTTCGCCGCCGGGGTGCGGCCGCGCGACGAACTCGCCCGCGAGGCGGGCCTTCAGGTGGGAGAGCGCGGCGGCGTCGTCGTGGACGAGACCTGCCGGTCCGTCACCGACCCGGCTGTCTGGGCGGTGGGCGAGGTCGCCTGCATCGAGGGGCGCACCCTCGGCCTGGTCGCGCCCGGCTACGCCATGGCGGAGACGGTCGCCGACCGGCTGCTGGGCGGCGAGGCCGGCTTCCCCGGCGCCGACACCGCAACCCAGCTCAAGCTGCTCGGTGTCGGCGTGGCCTCCTTCGGCGACGCACACGCCACCACCCCCGGGGCCCTGGAAGTCGTCCTCAACGACCCGGTCGCGGCCACCTACGGCAAGCTGGTCGTCTCCGACGACGCCAAGACCCTGCTCGGCGGCATCCTGGTCGGCGACACCTCCGGCTACCCGCTGCTGCGTCCGCTGGTGGGCAGCGCCCTGCCCGCCGACCCGTCCGTGCTGCTGGCGCCGCAGTCCGAGGGCGGCGCCGCGGGAGTCGGTGTCGCCGGACTCCCGGACAGCGCGCAGATCTGCAGCTGTCACGCCGTCACCAAGGGCGCGCTGACCGAGGCCATCACCGAGCAGGGCTGCGCCGACGTGCCCGCGCTGAAGTCCTGCACCAAGGCGGGCACCGGCTGCGGCTCGTGCGTCCCCGCGCTCAAGCAGCTCCTGGAGGCCGCCGGTGTCGAGCAGTCCAAGGCGCTGTGCGAGCACTTCGACCACTCGCGGGCCGAGCTGTTCGAGATCGTCGCGGCCACCGGCATCACCACCTTCTCGCAGCTGGTGGCCGAGCACGGGCGCGGCCGGGGCTGCGACGTGTGCAAGCCGGCCGTCGCCGCGATCCTCGCCTCCCGCGACAGCGGCACCCATATCCTGGACGGCGAACGCGGCGGCCTCCAGGACACCAACGACCGCCACCTGGCCAATATGCAGCGCAACGGGACCTATTCGGTCGTGCCCCGCGTCCCCGGCGGCGAGATCACCCCGGCCAAGCTCATCGTGCTGGGTGAGGTCGCCCGCGACTTCGGCCTCTACACCAAGATCACCGGCGGTCAGCGCATCGACCTGCTCGGCGCCCGCCTCGAGCAGCTCCCCGCCATCTGGCGCCGGCTCACCGACGCCGGCTTCGAGTCCGGGCACGCCTACGGCAAGGCCGTCCGTACGGTGAAGTCCTGCGTGGGCTCCACCTGGTGCCGCTACGGCGTCCAGGACTCCGTCGGCCTCGCCATCGAACTGGAGCTGCGCTACCGCGGGCTGCGCGCCCCGCACAAGCTCAAGGCGGGCGTCTCCGGCTGCGCCCGTGAGTGCGCCGAGGCCCGCAGCAAGGACTTCGGCATCATCGCCACCGAGCAGGGCTGGAACCTCTACGTCGGCGGCAACGGTGGCTTCACCCCCCGGCACGCCGAACTCCTCGCGTCCGACCTGGACCACGAGACGCTGGTGCGCACCATCGACCGGTTCCTGATGTTCTACATCCGCACCGCCGACCGCCTCCAGCGCACCGCCGCCTGGCTGGAGAACCTGGAAGGCGGCCTCGACCACCTGCGGGCCGTCGTCATGGACGACTCGCTCGGCATCTGCGCCGAGCTGGACGCCGCCATGGAACGGCACGTCGCCGACTACCACGACGAGTGGCGCGGCGTCCTGGAGGACCCCGCGAAGCTGGCCCGCTTCACCTCCTTCGTCAACGCCCCGGAGACCCCCGACCCGGCGATCTCCTTCGCCGTCGAGCGGGAGCAGCCGGTACCGGTGCCGGGGCCGGTCTCCCTCGGCATGCCGGGCCTGCCCGCCGCCGAGGGCACGAGCGCCCGATGAAGACATCTGTCCCCGCGAGCCGAAAGGTGACCTCCGTGACCACCATGACCACCAGCTCCACCGCTCCCGCCGACTCCACCGGCCCCGCCACCGGCGCCGCCGACGAGTGGGCCGCCGTCTGCCCGCTGGACGCCCTCCCCGTCGAGCAGGGCCGCGCCGCGCTGCTGCCGGACGGCACCGCCGTCGCCCTCTTCCGGCTGCACACCGGCGAGATCCACGCGGTCGGGAATCTGGACCCCTTCAGCGGGGCACCCGTGATCTGTCACGGCATCGTCGGCGACCGCGACGGCGTCCCCGTCGTGACCGGACCGCTCGGCAAGGAGACCTTCGAGCTGGCGACCGGCCGCTGCCTGGACGACGAGACCGTCCTGCTCCCCGTCCACGAGGTCCGGCTGACCGGCCGGGTGATCGAGGTTACGGCCCGGCGAAACACGGTCGAAACGCTGGTCGGGCGAGGATGAACAACACGCAGCACCCACGAGAGCACTGAGAGGAGACGCAGTGTCGGCACCTGACCCGTCGCTCAGCCGCACGGGAACCGTTCCCCCGCTGGCGGGGTTCACCGTCGCGGTCACGGCCGCGCGCCGGGCCGAGGAGCTGGGCGCGCTGCTGGAGCGGCGCGGCGCCGAGGTCGTCCACGCGCCCGCGCTGCGCATCGTCCCGCTCGCCGACGACGAGGAACTGCGCGACGCCACCAAGGAGCTGGTGGCCCGGCCGCCGGACGTGGCCGTCGCCACCACCGGTATTGGCTTCCGCGGCTGGATGGAGGCCGCCGACGGCTGGGGCGAGGGCGAGGCCCTGCGCGCCGCCCTCGCCCGGAGCGAGGTGCTGGCGCGCGGCCCCAAGGCGTGCGGGGCGCTGCGCGCCGCCGGGCTCCGCGAGGCCTGGTCCCCGGCCTCGGAGTCCTCCACCGAAGTCCTCGAACGCCTGCTCGCCCGGGACGACCTGGACGGATTGCGGATCGCCGTCCAACTGCACGGTGAACCGCTGCGCGACTTCATCGACGCGCTGCGGGGCGCCGGCGCCGAGGTGGTGCCGGTGCCCGTCTACCGGTGGACGGGCCCCCTCGACCCCGCCCCTCTCGACCGCCTGATCGACAGCGTCCTGGCAGGCGGCGTGGACGCCGTCACCTTCACCAGTGCGCTGGCCGCCGCCGGGCTCTACGCCCGTGCCGAGGAACAGGGCGCCGCCGAGGAACTGACCCGGGCGCTGCGCGACCGCACCCAGGCCGCCTGCGTCGGCCCCGTCACGGCCGCGCCCCTGCTCGCCCGGGACATCCCCGCGTACTGGCCGGACCGCTTCCGCGTCGGAGCTCTCGTCCGCCTGCTCGGCGAACGGCTCCCCGCCACCGCGCCCACGCTGCCCGCCGCAGGCCACACGCTGGAGGTACGCGGCTCCGCCGCGCTGCTCGACGGCGAGCTGCGGCCCGTCAGCCCCGGCCCCATGGCCATCCTCCGCGCCCTGACCCGGCACCCCGGCCAGGTGATGTCCTGCGCCGACCTGCTGCCTTATCTGCCCGGCGGCGGCACCGACGAACACGCCGTCGAGGCCGCCGTCGCCCGGCTGCGCACCTCGCTGGGGGTCTCGTCAGTCGTGCAGACCGTCACCAAACGCGGCTACCGCATCGCCCTCGATCCCGCCGCCGTGTGTGAGGGCGACGCATGACCGTCCTCCTCGTCGCCCATGGCACCCGGCACCTCGCCGGCGTCCGCACCGTGCGGGAGCTGGCCGACGGCGTCGCGGCCCGGCTGGGGCAGCCGGTCGCTGTGGCCTACGCGGACGTACGGGGGCCGACCGTGGCCGAGGCCCTCTCCCGGTTGCCCGGTCCCGTCACCCTGATACCCGCGTTTCTCGCCTCCGGCTACCACGTGCGGGTCGACATCCCCGCGCAGGTGGCTGCCGCCGGGCGGGCCGACGATGTGCTGGTGACCCCCGCGCTGGGGGCCGACCCCGCGTTGCTGCCCGCGCTCGTCGACCGGCTCGCCGAGGCAGGGGTCCGGGAGGGCGACGCCGTTGTGCTTGCCGCCGCCGGGTCCTCCGATGCCGGTGCCCGGGCCGAGGCGCACGCCATGGCTCGGCGGCTCGGTCGCCTTCTGCGGGCGCCCGTGCCGGTGGCGTGGGCCGCCACCGCGGAGCCCGCTGTCGCGGAGGAGGTTGCGCGGTTGCGGAGTGCTGGCGCTCGCCGAGTTGCCGTCGCCGCCTGGTTGTTGGCGCCCGGCCTTTTCGCCGACCGCCTTGGGGCGGCCGGCGCCGATGTGGTGGCTGCGCCCCTGGGGGCGCACCCCTCGGTCACCTCCACCCTCACCTCGCGGGCCCACCCTTGCCTCGCGGCCGCCATTGGTTGAGGCCGCCTCCAATGGCTGAGGGCCCAGCCCTCTGACTCCCTCCCGTTCATGGGGGCTCCCGCCCCCAAACCCCCGGGTCCTCGCCGGACGGGCGCTGGGGGAGGAGCCCCCCGACACGACCACTCGGCGGTGAGCCGGGACACAAAGGGGGCGTGCGTCCACAACGCGGCGGGCCACCCCGTGAGGGGGAGGTCCACATGGTGGATGGGGCAATGGTGGGGCCGCGAATGGTGTGGCATACTCCTGCCCAGGTCACGAGCGACAGCGACCAGGCCCCGGCCCGCTGTCCGGCAACCCTCCGTCCGTGGCGGGGTGCCCCGGGTGATGACCAGGCCGTAGGACAGCGAGGTCTACGGCAAGCGCGGATCCCTCATCGCCAGGGGTCCTGGTCTACGAGGGAGCCTTCTGTGAGCAAGCGAATGCGCTAGGGCCAAGGGCAGCAGCACTCTTCCGCGCCCGGGCCCGCCTCCCACCGCCACCGTCACGCTCCCCCTGTCACGCCGTCAGGCAACAGCGCACGTACGGCATTGCCATGCCGCGATGCAACGGCGCCGCGATGCCGCGTTGCCACGACGCCGCGATGCCGTGAGCCTCCATACCACCCCCTCGCCGGAGTACCCTCATGTCTGCAACCACCACATTTGCCCCCATCTGTACCCTCTCCCGCGCCGACGAGCCGCTCCCCGTGCTGGGCCGCGAGGTGCACGTCCCGCTCGTCACCGGCGGCGAAACCCCGTACGCGGCGCTGGACTACGCGGCGAGCGCCCCCGCGTTGCAGCGGGTGTGGGACGACGTGGCGGCGTACGCGCCGTACTACGGCAGCGTGCACCGCGGCGCCGGTTACCTCTCCCAGCTGTCGACGGACCTGTTCGAACAGAGCAGGCAGACGGTGGCCGAGTTCCTCGGCTGCCGTGCAGACGACCAGGTCGTCTTCACCCGGTCGACGACCGACTCCCTCAACCTTCTTGCCGCCGCGCTGCCGCCCGGCACCAGGGTGTTCGTGTTCGAGACCGAGCACCACGCCGCCCTCCTGCCGTGGCAGGCCCGCGGCAGCGACGTGACCTATCTGGACGCGCCCCGGTCGCCCGAACAGGCCGTCGCAACGCTGGAGTCGGCCCTGCACGCGGCGCCCGCCGGGCCGAAGCTGGTCTGTGTGACGGGCGCCTCCAACGTCACAGGGGAGGTGTGGCCGGTGCGTGAGCTGGCCCGCGCCGCGCACCGGCACGGCGCCCGCCTGGTGCTGGACGCCGCGCAGCTCGCCCCGCACCGGCCGGTCAGCCTGTCGGAACTGGAGGCGGACTGGGTGGCGTTCTCCGGGCACAAGCTGTACGCGCCCTTCGGCGCCGGAGTGCTGGCGGGCCGCGCCGACTGGCTGCGCGCGGCGGAGCCGTACCTGGCGGGCGGCGGCGCCAGCCGTCGGGTGTCCCGTACCACGGACGGCACCGTGGAGGCGGAGTGGCACACCACCGCGGCCCGCCACGAGGCGGGCTCGCCGAACGTGATCGGCGCGTACGCGGTCGCCTCCGCCTGCCGGGCCCTGACCGAGGCCGGGTTCGACCGCCTCGTGGCCCGCGAGGAGGAGCTGCTGGCCCGGCTGCGCAAGGGACTGGCCGAACTCCCCGAGGTGCGGGTCCTCTCCCTCTTCGGCGAGGACGCGGACCAGGTCGGCGTGGTCTCCTTCGTCGTGGAGGGCTGGAACAGCTCCCACTTCGCGGCGGCGCTCTCGGCCGAGTACGGGATCGGGGTACGCGACGGCCTCTTCTGCGCCCATCCGCTGCTGCGCGCGCTCCTCGGGCAGCAGGGCGACGCCCCGGGGGAGTGCGGAGCTCCCGAGGGGGCGTCCGGGGGGACCCGCGCGCTCAACGCGATCCGCGTCAGCTTCGGCGCCGGGACGCCGGACGAGCACGTGGACCGGTTCCTCGGCGCCGTCAGGCAGTTGGTGCGGGACGGAGCGAGCTGGACCTACCGTACGGAGAACGGCCGCTGCGTCCCGGACCCCCGCAGGGGCGCGGCGAACTGAGCCGTCGTCCCTCGCCCCGGTCAGCCGGCGGCCTCCCGCTCCCGTACCGGCACCATCAGATGGGTGACGAGCCGGTCGGGTGGGGTGGTGGCGGGGTCGTCGACGTAGACCTCCCGCAGCGGCCCGGCCGGGGCGTGCCCGCGCTCGGCGCACCACGCCAGCAGCGCGTGTGCGGTCAGCGGGATCTGCGCGTACGGGCCCACATGCGTCGCGCGGGCGAACGTCCCGCCCGGCAGCAGCTCGGCGGTCACGGACTCGGACACAGCGGCGCCGCCGTCTTCCAGGGTGGCGCCGTCCTCCAGCGCCGCCCCGACCGAGATCGGAACGTGCTCCTCCATGTCGAGCGGGAACAGCCCGGTGAGCTGGGGCGGGCCGTCCCCTGAGAGCAGCGGCAGGAGCCGGGCCACACAGCGGGAGGTGGCCCGCGCGATGTCGTACGGCGAGGTGGCGACCTCCCGTACCAGGGCGACGCGCTGTGGACCCTCCTCGTGGAGGGCGACGTGTGCGGTCTCGGCGCTGGGCAGCCCCCGCTCCAGGATGTGCTCCAGCGCGGTGAGGCTGTGCCGGCGCCGGGCGAGCTCGCCCTCGAGCCGGTCGCGTACGGCGGCCAGCGCGCCGGGGGCGGTCGGCTCCCCGCGCAGCACTTCGGCCACGACGGGCAGCGGCACGTCCAGGGAGCGCAGCAGGCCGATGGTCAGCGCGTCGGGGGCCTGCCCGGCGCGGTAGTAGCGGTATCCGGTGGCCGGGTCCACCCGGGCGGGAGGCAGCACGCCGAGGTCGGCATAGTGCCGCAGCTGTTTGACGCTGAGCCGGGCCAGGCGGGCGAACTGCCCGATGGACAGCAGGGGTTCGTCGGTCACGCGGACAACGATGGACCCTCCCACCGGGAGAGTCATCCTCCCTTCCGCGCCGTTCCGGCGGAATTCCGCGCCGTTCCGGCGAAACGCCTCAGGAGTCGAGGCCGATGGCGAAGGCGGATTCCAGGTCGTGCTGGGAGTAGGTGCGGAAGGCGATATGGGTCTCGGTGGACTCGACGCCCGGCACCTTGCTGATGCGGCCCGGGATGATGTCGGCGAGGTCGTCGTGCTGGGCGACGCGGACCATGGCGATCAGATCGTGCGCACCGGTGACGGAGTAGACCTCGCTGACGCCCTCGATGGCGGCGATCTGCTCGGCGATCTCGGGGATGCGGTCGGTGCTCGTCCGGATGAGGACGATGGAAGTGATCACGGTGGGGTCTCTCCCTCTGACGCCGGGGTTGGCCCGGTCACTTTAGCCCGGCGGTAGCACAGCCAGGCATACAGGAAGCCCAGCGTGAAACCCACCACATGGGCCAGGTAGGCGACGCCCGGCCCGTCGCCGTCCTGCCGGGCGGCCAGCCACTGCACGGTCAGCCAGAACAGGAGCACCACCCAGGCGGGGAAGCGCAGCGGGAGGAAGTAGAGGAAGGGGAAGACACTGGTCACCCGGGCGTGCGGGTGCAGATAGAGGAAGGCGCCCAGCACCGCGGAGATCGCACCGGAGGCGCCGACCAGCGTCTCACCGGAGGCCGGGTGCGCCGCCGCGTAGCAGAGCATGGCCACATATCCGGTGCCCAGATAGAAGAGGGCGAAGCGCACCGGGCCCATGCGCTGCTCGACCGGTCCGCCGAAGACGAACAGGAAGAGCAGGTTTCCGAGCAGATGCAGCCAGTTGCCGTGCAGGAACAGCGCGGTCAGCGGTGCCGCGAGCGGGCGTACGGCACCGCTCAGCAGCGTGCGGGGCACCACGCCCCACTGGTTGAAGTAGGCCGACCTGGCCTCCTGGAGAGCCCGCCCCGTACCGTAGGAGGGGACGAGGCCGGAGGCCGGGCCGATCAGGAAGACCAGGCAGCAGCAGCCGATCAGGGCGTACGTCATCAGGGGCCGGGCCGGGTGCGGATGCCCGCCGGGGTCCCGAGACGGGGCGTCGGCGCGGCCGGGGCGCTGGGCGTCGGTGCCGTCCATGACCGGATCATGGACCGTCCGGCCCCAGGGCATGCTCCTCGACACACGTGGAGGCGGGCGGACGGTCCCAGGCCGTAGGGTTTACGGGACGTGACCCCGCGCCGCGTGTCTGTGACGTGTCCGCGGCAGCGACAGACCGAGACCCTTCGACACCGAGACCCTTCGACCTTCAGGAAACGAGGACGAGACGATGGCGGTCCCCACGCCGACGGCCGAGACCCGCTGGCGCTGCACCCTGTGCGGCAATCTCACCCGGTTCGACGTGACACGTTCCAGCAAGGTGGTCGAGTACGTCCATCTGGACCTGGCGGGAGCGCCGACGGTCGAGGAGCGGGAGGTGCTCAGTGAGAGCATCGAGTCCGTGCGCTGCAGATGGTGCAACGCCGTGGACCAGGTCGAACTGGTGGACCGGCCCAGCGCTCAGGTGTAGGGCTCAGGGCTCAGAGACGGCAGGTGTGACCGGTGGAGGAACGGACGGGCGGCGACCCTCGGCAGCCGGAACCGGCTGCCGGGAAGGAAACCGGGCCCGCTGCCCGCGCGGCGGCTGAGGGCCCGGCGGCCCGGCCGGACCCCGGCAGCGCCGAGGGACACCCCTCCGCCGGGCCGCACCACGCCCCGGAACCGGACCAGGGCCCGGACTCCGGCACGGAGGGCCGGGACGCTGCGGGACCGGGCGCTGCGGGACCGGGCGCCGCGGATTCCGGCGCGGAGCACGCGGGCGCCGAGACACCGGACGCCGAGGCACCGCGCGACGGCGAGGCGCCGAGCACCGAGGCACCGGACGAGCAGGCGCCGGACGACCAGGCGCCGGACGACGAGGGCGAGAGCCTGGAGCGGCCGCTGCCGGAGAAGGTGCGGCGGCGGGTGGTCGCCGTCACCGGGGACGCCCTCGGCGGACTGACCATCGCCGAACTTCCCCCGCCATTGCGGCAGTATGCCCGTTTCACCCCGCAGCGCCGCGCCAAGTTCGGCGGCAACGCCATGGCGGCCGCATTGGAGAGCGACGCGGTCTTCCGGCAGCGCATCGCCTCCCGGGTGCGCGAACAGCTCCCCGAACTGGCCGGCGCGCTCGACGAGGGCTCCCCGCCCCCGGCAGCCGATCCCGTGGACGTGGCGGCAGCCGCCTACATCCTGCGCCCGTCCGGCTGGGCGAAGCTGGTCGCGGCGGCGGGCGAGGAGGCCCAGCGCGCCCAGGCCGAGCGGGCCGGTGAAGAGGCCCAGCGGGAGCTGGCCCGGCTGCGTGAGGAGCTCTCGCACGCCAAGGGCGCGGCCCGGGACGAGGCCGAGCGGGGGCGCCGCGAGCTGGAGTCGCTGCGCAAGGAGCTGGACGGCACCCAGCGCAAGCTGCGCAGCGCGCAGGCCGATGTACGCCGCCGCGAGGCGTCACTGCGCAAGCTCCAGGAGGAGCTGGACGCGGTACGGTCCGCTGCCGGTACGGAGAAGGCGGCGCTGGACAGCGAGGTGCGGCGGCTCAAATCCCGCCTCGCCGAGACCGAGTCGGCCCTGGAGGCCGGGCGGCGCGCGGCACGCGAGGGCCGCAGCGTGGAGGACATGCGGGTGCGTCTCCTCCTCGACACGGTGCTGGACGCGGCCCAGGGGCTGCGCAGGGAACTGGCGCTGCCGCCGTCCGAGACCCGTCCCGCCGACACCGTCGACGCGGTGGAGCCGGGCCGGATGTCGGCCAAGGACGTGGCGGCGCGGGCGCTTTCGGAGACCGATCCGGCGCTGCTGGACCAACTGCTGGCGCTGCCCCAGGCCCATCTGGTGGTGGACGGCTACAACGTCACCAAGACCGGCTATCCCGCGCTGCCGCTGGAGAAGCAGCGGCTGCGGCTGCTGGGCGGGCTCGCGGTGCTGGCGGCGCAGTCGGGCGCCGAGGTCACCTGTGTGTTCGACGGTGCTGAACTCGCCGCGCCCGTTCTGCTGGCGCCGCCGCGCGGAGTGCGGGTGCTCTTCTCCAAACCGGGCCAGACCGCGGACGAGTTGATCCGCCGCCTGGTGCGCGCCGAACCGCCGGGCCGTGCGGTGGTGGTGGTCTCCAGCGACCGCGAGGTCGCCGACGGCTGTGCGGCGGCCGGGGCCAGGCCCGTGGCCTCCACGCTCCTCCTCAAGCGGCTCGCCCGGAGCTGACCCGTCTCCGCGCTTGACCTCAACTCCTCTGCACATAAAGGACATCCGGGTCGTGGTGCCCCGGGAGAGGTAGCGATGTGTGAGGCAACGCTCGCCGTGCGTTGACGCCGGGTAAAGAATGCGGCTGTGAGACGCCTTTTTTCCTGAGGGATTTGATCGGATCACTACGCGTGGCTAATCTCAGGCCCGAACCTTCGCTCGGTTGATCACCTATCCGGGGTGACAGCGGAGGCCCGCCTCGTTCTGCCCGACCGGGATCGCCCAGTCCCGTGACGCGGAGCCGGAGATGACCAGACCGGCAGGCGGCTGAGGAAGAAGGAGCTCGCCCCAGTGGCGTCCCACCGTCGTCCCAAGCAGCCGAGTCGCGCACGTGTCAGCGTCTTCACCATGACCGCTGCAGCGGCTGTCGCTCTCACCTCCCAGGCGGCGCACGCCGACCCGCAGACCTCCAAGAAGGACGTCAAGGAGAAGGTCGACAAGCTCTACGAGGACGCCGAGGCGGCCACCGAGAAGTACAACGGCGCCAAGGAGAAGCAGTCCAAGCTCTCCAAGGAGGTCGAGCACCTCCAGGACAGCGTCGCGCGGGGCCAGGGCGAACTCAACAGCATGCGCGACAAGCTCGGTTCGATGGCCACGGCGCAGTACCGCTCCGGCGGCATCGACCCCTCGCTGCAGCTCTTCCTCTCGTCCGACCCGGACAACTACCTGGACAAGGCCTCGGCCATGGACCAGTTGAGCACCAAGCAGGCCAGCGCGCTCAAGAAGATCCAGGCCAAGCAGCGCAGCCTCGCGCAGCAGCGCAAGGAGGCCGCGGGCAAGCTGAAGGACCTCTCCAGCACCCGCAAGGAGCTCGGCGAGAAGAAGAAGGAGATCCAGGGCAAGCTCGCCGAGGCCCAGCGGCTGCTCAACACGCTGACCGCCAAGGAGAAGGCGAAGCTCGCCGAGAAGCAGGAGCGCGCCGACCGCGCCTCCAGCGACCGCGCCGACCTGGGCAAGCTCCCGCCCGGCTCGGGCCGTGCGGCCGCCGCGCTGGCCGCCGCCAAGGGCAAGATAGGCAGCCCGTACGTGTGGGGCGCCACAGGACCCAGCTCCTTCGACTGCTCCGGGCTGACCTCGTGGGCGTACAAGCAGGCGGGTGTCTCGCTGCCGCGCACCTCCCAGGCGCAGGCCAACGCCGGTACCCGCATCGGCAGTCAGAGCCAGCTCAAGCCGGGCGACCTGGTGCTGTTCTACAGCGACCTGCACCACATCGGCCTCTACGCGGGGAACGGCCAGGTGCTGCACGCCCCCAAGCCCGGTGCCAACGTGCGCTACGAGTCGATGGGCAACATGCCCTTCCAGTTCGGCGTCCGGGTGGGCTGACCCGCCACCGGGTCACGGGCTCCCCCCCCCCGATCAGCAGCCAGTGTGATGACCGCTAAACGTCCTTCGTCCGAGTGAACCCACCCGGGTGCGGATGACCCCCGCACCCGGCCGGTGACCTGCGCGATCGGCGAACGCCGAGGCGCGGAGCAGGACTTACAAGGCTCCCACGGTCCTTTGTCCCCTGTATGGGCACGGCTACATTCTGCGGGCGCAAGTCGCCTAGCGGAAGGAACGCCTCCTCCAGTGGCATCGCACCGGTCCCCTCGACGTACCCCTCAGCCCGGGCAGGGCTGGCCAGCGCGGGTCACCGTGCTGTCGGCCGCCGCCGCGGGCGCGGCCGCCGCGCTCGTCCCCGCGGCGCCGGCGGGCGCCAAGCCCGACGACCAGCCGTCCGCCGCCGGCCTCAACTCCCGCATCGACCGGCTCTACGAGGAGGCGGAGGTCGCGACGGAGAAGTACAACGGGGTGGCGGAGCGTGCCGGGAAGCTGCGCGAGCAGGTGGCCAACGCCCAGGACGGCGTCGCGCGCGGCCAGGCCAAGGTCAACCGGCTGCGCGACTCCCTCGGCTCCCTCGCGGGCGCCCAGTACCGCTCGGGCGGCCTCGACCCGGCCGTGGCCCTGATGCTCACCGAGGACCCCGACAGCTACCTCGACAAGGCCGCCACTCTCGACCGCATCGGCAGCCGCCAGGCGGCCAGGCTGCGCCAGCTCCAGTCGGCCCAGCGCCACCTCGCACAGCAGCGCAACGAGGCGGCCGCGAAGCTCGAGCGGCTCGACGGACTGCAAAGGTCCCTCGAACAGCAGAAGAAGGACATCCAGAAGAAGCTCGCGGCGGCCCGACGGCTGCTCGACCGGCTGACCCCCGAACAGCGCGCCAACCGCGACGGCCACCGGGCCAAGAGCGCCGCCGGAGTCGACCTCGGCGGCGCCAAGCCGTCCTCGGAGCGCGCCGCCGCCGCTGTCGCCGCCGTCAAGTCGGCGGTCGGACGCCCGTACGCCTGGGGAGCGGCCGGGCCGGGCTCCTTCGACTGCTCCGGGCTGACCCAGTGGGCCTACAAGCAGGCGGGCACCTCCATCCCGCGCACCTCGCAGGCCCAGCGCTCGGCGGGCCGGCAGGTGCCACTGAGCCAGGCCCGCCCCGGCGACCTGGTGATCTACCGCGACGACGCCAGCCACGTGGGCATGTACGTGGGCGGCGGCCAAGTCGTGCACGCGCCCCACCCGGGCGCCCCGGTGCGCTACGACCCGGTCGGCATGATGCCGGTCTCCTCGGTCACCAGACCCTGAACCGCTGCCCGTACCCTCGATGGGGTGCGGCGGCAACGAATGCGGTACGGGCGAGCGCTGAGCGGTACGGCGGCGCTCGCCCTGCTGTGCGGTCTCGGCGGCTGTCTGCGCACCGACGCGCACGACCAGGACCGTGCCCCCTTCCAGCGCCTTCTCGATCGGCAGTCCGCCGCACTGCGCGCCGGTGACGAACACGGCTATCTGTCCGCCGTCGCCCCGCGCGCCGCCGGCCACCAGCGGCAGATCTTCCACAACCTGCGGCGGCTTCCGCTCGCCGAGTGGTCCTACGCCGTGCGCGAGGTCAAGGCGCGGGACCGGCGTGCCACCGTCGAGGCGACCCTCCGCTACCGCCTCGCGGGCTACGACAGAACCGCCACCACCGCCGCCGAACGGCTGCGCTTCATACGGCAGGACGGCACCTGGCGGCTCGCCGACGAGGCGTCCGGCAGCGCCACCCAGGTCTGGGAACAGGGCGCCATGACCGTCGTACGGGGCGAGCACAGCCTGGTGCTGGGCGTCGGCCGCGAGCGCTCCCGACTAAGGGACCTCGCCGACGCCGCCGACCGCGCCGTCCCCGCCGTCTCGGCGACCTGGCCCGAGCACTGGACCCGCAGGACCGTACTGGAAGCGCCCGCCTCCACCCGGCAGATGGCCCGGCTGCTGGGCTCGCCCGCCGCCGCCTCCCGGACCTACGAGGGCATAGCGGCCGTCACCACCGGCGAGGCGACCGGCTCGCACGGAGCCGGAAACGACGCCGACGCCGACCGTATCGTCGTCAACCCCCGCGCCTACGGGCTGCTCAGCGAGGAAGGCCGGCAGGTCGTCCTCACCCACGAGACCACCCATGTGGCCACCCGCCGCTGGACCACCCCCGCCACCCCGCTGTGGCTCTCCGAGGGCATAGCCGACTGGGCCGGCTACCGCGGGTCGCGGCTGAGGCCCCGCCAGGCCGCCCCGGAGCTGGCCCGCGCCGTCGCCGAGGGGAGGGCGCCGCGCGGGCTCCCCGCCGATGGTGACTTCCGCTTCGGGAACGAGCCCGCTGCTCTTGCCCGTGCCTATGAATCCGGCTGGCTGGCCTGCCGGATGGTCGCCGACCAGTGGGGGTCTGACGCCCTCCTCGCCCTGTACGAGCGCGCCGGGCGGGAGAACGGGGGCCGCCGCCCCGACACCGACGCAGCCCTGAAAGCCGTCCTCGGTGTCGACATCCACCAGTTCACCGCTCGCTGGCGTGCCTATGCGAGTCGGCAGTTGGAGCAGTGACCCTCGCGGTGCTCCGGGGAGGGGGTGCCGCTTGCTGTGGTTTGCGGGCCGCGGGGACGTCGTGGCTTGTCGCGCCGTTCCCCGCGCCCCTGAGGGGGCGCGTCCCTCCCGCTGCGCGGGGCACCGTGGAGCGCCACAGTTGGACGCAGGCGGCCACGGCGGCAGCCACCAGCAACGCGTTGCGGAGTGCCAGCACCAGCACCCCCTTCCCCTCGCTGGCGACCACATCCGCGAACCAGACGGGGAACTCCAGCTGGGTGAGGCCGGCAGCGGCCACCACCAGCCAGGCCGCCAGCGTCTGGCGGCCGGCCCGCAGGGTCAGGCACACCGCGGCCAGCCCCACCAGCCACACCAGGTACTGAGGGCTCAGCACCCGGCTCGTCACCACGAACACCAGCACAGCGGCCAGCGCGGTGTCCGCCGGTGTCGCGGGCGTCCACGCGGCAGCGCGGGCCCGCCATCGCCACAGCACCAGCCACCCGAACCCCGCACCGGTCAGTACGACGGCCACATTGCTCACGGTCCGCACGCCCGGCCCCACGAACTCCATGGAGCCGTACCGCAGCAGCACCTGCCCCTCCCAGCCGAACTGCCGCGCCGCGTGCAGCACCAGCGAGGAGACGGACTCCACCTCGGTGCCCCGGCCGCCCTGCGCGGACAGGAAGTCCAGCGCGCCCGGCATGGCGGCGGCGAAGCCGGCCGTCACCACGACCGCGGTCACCAGCGCGCTCAGCCAGGTCACCCGGGTCGCCCGCCCCCGGGGCGTACCGAGCAGCAACAGCACGGGCCACACCTTCACCAGCGCGCCCACCCCGGCCAGCACCCCCGCCGTCCGGGGATGCCGGGCGGCGGCCAGCAGCGCGGCGACGGCGAGCGCGGTCACCATCAGGTCGTAGCGCGCGTACGCGGTCGGCCCCAGCAGCGGTACGCCGACGACCCACGCCCACACCCCGGCCGGGCTGCGCGAGCCGGCCTCCGGGTCGCGCGCTCCGCGTTGCCGCACCGCGTACAGCAGCAGCCCGAAGACCACCGCGTCGGCGACGCAGGCCAGCACGAAGAACGCCGAGGCGTAGCTGAGCAGGCCGAGACCGGTGAGCAGTCCGGGGGAGAGGATCACCAGCGCGGCGGCGGGCGGGTACTGCCATGTCACATCCCCGGAGGGAAACGTTCCGGCGCTCAGCCTGTCGAACCAGCCGTGGTAGATCACCGAGACGTCCGAGGTGATGTCCATGCCCCCGGGCACGGTGAGGACCTTGAAGACGTACAGCAGCAGTACGGCCCGGGTGACCGCCCACACCAGCCCGGGCGCCACCGCACCGCGCCGGGCCCTTCTCACCTCGCCCCGCACCTTCGTCCTTCCTCGTATCGGCCGGCCGGCTGCCGCCCGCACCGCAGCGTGCCGGCACCCGGTACTGTCGGCGGCGATGCGCAAGACCCTGATCGTCACCAACGACTTTCCGCCCCGCCCCGGCGGCATCCAGGCGTTCCTGCACAGCATGGCGCTACGTCTGGACCCGTCCCAGGTCGTCGTCTACGCGTCGACCTGGAAGCGGGGCCGGGAGGGCACGCAGGCCACGGCGGCGTTCGACGCCGAGCAGCCGTTCACGGTCGTACGCGACCGTGCCACGATGCTGCTGCCCACTCCGCGCGTGACCAAGCGTGCCGTCTCGCTGCTGCGGGAGCACGGCTGCCGCGCCGTGTGGTTCGGCGCGGCAGCGCCGCTGGGTCTGATGGCGCCCGCGCTGCGCAGGGCGGGCGCCGAGCAGATCGTGGCCACCACGCACGGCCATGAGGCGGGCTGGGCGCAGCTCCCCGCGGCCCGGAGCCTGCTGCGGCGGATCGGTGAGGAGACCGACACCCTCACCTATCTCGGCGAGTACACGCGTCGCCGCATCGCTGCCGCGCTCACCCCGGGGGCCGCCGCGCGGATGGTGCAACTCCCGCCCGGTGTGGACGAGAAGACCTTCAACCCCGGCTCGGGCGGCGACGCGGTCCGCGCCCGGCTGGGGCTGACCGAGCGCCCCGTGGTCGTGTGCGTCTCGCGTCTCGTCCGCCGCAAGGGCCAGGACACCCTGATCGAGGCGATGCCCCTGGTGCGCGATGCGGTGCCGGACGCGGTGCTGCTGATCGTCGGCGGCGGACCCTACCGCACCGACCTGGAGCGGCTTGCCGCCTCCCGGGGCCTGTCCGACGCCGTCCGCTTCACCGGGCCCGTCTCCTGGGAGGAGCTGCCGGCGCACTACGGCGCCGGTGACGTGTTCGCCATGCCGTGCCGCACCCGGCGCGGCGGGCTGGACGTGGAGGGGCTCGGCATCGTCTACCTGGAGGCTTCCGCCACCCGGCTGCCCGTCGTCGCGGGCGACTCCGGGGGCGCCCCGGACGCCGTACTGGACGGCGAGACCGGCTGGGTGGTCCCCGGCGGCAGCCCCCGGCAGACCGCCGACCGCCTGGTCGAACTCCTCCGCGACCCGGCGCTGCGCACCCGGATGGGCACCAGGGGCCGCCAGTGGGTCGAGGAGCGCTGGCGCTGGGACCTGCTCGCGGAGCGGCTACGCGAGCTGCTGTGAGCCGGGCCCAGGTACAGCCTCCGGCGGCACCGGGTCGAGCAGCGCCACCTCGAGACCGGCCAGTCGCGCCGGGTCCGCGATCACCTCGTACGCCGCGATCCGGCCGCCCTCCACGGCGAAGGTGAGCGCCGCGAGCAGTCTGCCGCGCGGCGCGAGGACCGCCCCCACGGCCCCGTCCACCAGCGCGGCCTGCGCGTACCGGGACCGCTGGGACAGCAGCACCGTGCCCCGGGCCACGGCGTCGGCGCCGCGTACGAGCGCCGCGGCGCCCGCCGGAAGAGCCGCCGGATCGGCGCGGCGCACCACATCGGGCGCGAGAACGGTGAGCAGCCCGGCCAACTCCCCCTTGCGCGCGGCGGACAGGAACGCCTCGACCGCTGTCCGCTGCTGAGCCAGCTGTGCCGCGGGCACGGCCGGGGTCCCGCGTACGCGGCTGCGGGCCCGGCTGGCGAGCTTCTTGGTGGCGACGGGGGAGCGCTCCACCAGCGGCGCGATCTGCTCGAAGGGGACGGCGAACATGTCGTGCAGCACGAACGCGACCCGCTCGGCCGGTCCCAGCCGGTCCAGTACGACGAGCAGGGCCCGGCCCACCGAGTCGGCCAGCAGCACCTCGTCCTCGGGCCCGTCGTCCTCCCCCTGTGGCAGGGGGTCGGGCACCTGCTGGCCCACTGGCTCCTCGGGACGGGCGGCGCGGGCCCGCAGCATGTCGAGACAGATACGGGAGACAACCGTACGCAGCCAGGCGGGCAGGTTGTCGATGGACTCGGCGTCGGTGCGGCTCAACCGCAGCCATGTCTCCTGCACGGCGTCCTCCGCCTCGCTGAGCGAGCCCAGCATCCGGTAGGCGACGGCCAGCATCGGGCCACGGCCGGCCTCGAAGCGCTCGGCCAGCCCGGTCAGCTCGTCCATCGGTCACCTTTCCTCCGCGCGGTCCGTCACCTACCTCGACGTATCCCACGCGCGGGAAGTGACAGGAGAACCATGGAACACGATGCGACGAGGCCCGCACTGCTGCACATCGACGCCAGCGTGAGCCCGGCGGACACCTCCGTCAGCAGGCAGCTGACCTCGCTGTTCGCCGACAAGTGGCGGCAGCGGTACGGGGACGCCGGCTACCGCCACCGGGACCTGGCAGCCGAGCCGGTGCCGCTGGTCGACGCCGACTACGTCCGGTTCGGGTACTGGGTGGAGCGCCACGGCACCGTACCGGTGGACGAGGTGTCCACGCTGGTCAGGGACGCCGCCGACGAGGGCGCCTGGCGAGCGACGCGGCCGCTGGTGAAGGAGGTGCTGGCGGCCGACGTACTGCTGCTGGGCGTGCCGATGTACAACCTGACGGTGCCCGCGGCGCTGATGGCGTGGATCGACCGCATCAGCTTTCCGGGCGCGCTCCTCGACCCGGAGACGGGCCGCAGCAGACTGCGGGAGAAGCAGGTCGTGGTCGCCGGCGCCCGGGGCGGCGGCTACGGACCCGGCGCCCCGCGTGAGGGACTCGACTTCCAGGTGCCGTATCTGCGCGGCTACTTCACCGACCGCGGAGTGCCCGAGGAGAGCCTGCACTTCGTGACCGCCGAGCTGACCCGCGCCTGGGACGTGCCCGCGATGGCCCCCCTCCAGCCGCTGGCCGCCGACTCGATGACCGCGGCACGCGAGGGGGTCATCGAACTGGCGGCCCGTGTGGAGGCCGGGGCCTGAGGCATGCCCCTCTCCTGTCCTGACGGGGCGCGGCTACGCCGTGTAGAGGGCTTCGATCTCGTCGGCGAAGTCCTTGGCGACCACGCCCCGTTTGAGCTTCAGGGAGGGGGTGACATGGCCGGAGTCCTCGGTGAACTGGGCGCGCAGCACCCGGAACTTGCGTACCGACTCGGCCCTGGAGACGGCCTTGTTGCCCTCGTCCACGGCGGTCTGCAGCTCGGCGAGCAGGTCCGGGTCCTCCAGCAGCTGCTCGTGGCCGAGGTCCTGCTTGCCGTGCTCGGCGGCCCAGCGGGGCAGGAACTCCTCGTCCACGGTCAGCAGTGCGCCGACGAAGGGCCGGCCGTCGCCGACGACCATGCACTCGGCGACCAGCGCGTGGGCGCGGATGCGGTCCTCGATCACGGCGGGCGCCACGTTCTTGCCGCCCGCGGTCACCAGGATCTCCTTCTTGCGCCCGGTGATGCTCAGATAGCCGTCCACGTCCAGGGTGCCCAGGTCACCGGTGTGGAACCAGCCGTCGGCCAGGGCCTCCTCGCTGGCCTGCTGGTTGTTCCAGTAGCCGGTGAACAGGTGCTCGCCGTGCAGCAGGACCTCGCCGTCGTCGGCGATCCGGACGACCGAGCCGGGCAGCGGCTGGCCCACGGTGCCGATCTTGGGCCGGTCGTAGGGGTTGAAGGCGGTCGCCGCGCAGGACTCGGTGAGTCCGTACCCCTCCAGCACGGTGAAGCCGACGCCCCGGAAGAAGTGGCCCAGCCGTTCACCCAGCGGTGCGCCGCCGGAGATGGCGTGGGTGGCCCGGCCGCCGAGGACGGCGCGCAGCTTGCTGTAGACCAGCTTGTCGAAGACCTTGTGCTGGAAGCGCAGCTTGAGGGAGGGGCCCGCCGGGTCGTCCAGGGCGCGGCTGTAGGCACCGGCCACCCGGGCGGCCCGGTCGAAGATCTTGCCCTTGCCGCCGGCGACGGCCTGGGCCCGCGCGGAGTTGAAGACCTTCTCGAAGACGCGGGGCACGCCCAGCACCATCGTCGGGCGGAAGGCGCCGAGTTCGGTGGTGAGGTCCTTGATGTCCGAGACGTGCCCCAGCTTGATCGGCGCCATCACGGCGGCCACCTGCACCAGCCGCCCGAAGACGTGGGCGACCGGCAGGAACAGCAGCACCGAGCCCTCGCCGGGCCGGAACATCGGGCGCAGCCGTTCGACCACGTTCCCGCACTCCGCGAAGAAGCTGCGGTGGGTGAGCACACAGCCCTTGGGGCGTCCGGTGGTGCCGGAGGTGTAGACGATGGTGGCGGGCGAGTCCGCGTCGGCGACCGAGCTGCGCTCCTCCACCTTCTCGTCGCTGATCCCGGCGCCGAGTGCGGCGAGTTGTGCGACTGCGGCCTCGTCCGGGCCGCCAGGACCGGGCTCGATCTGCCAGACGTCGCGCAGCCCGGGCAGCCGGTCGCGGACGGAGTCGACGGCGGCGGCGTGCGCCCCGGTCTCCACCAGGCAGGCGACGGCGTCCGAGTCGCCGAGGATCCAGGCGATCTGCTCGGGGGAGCTGGTCTCGAAGATGGGCACGGTGACGCCGCCCGCGCTCCAGATGGCGAAGTCCAGCAGCGTCCACTCGTACCGGGTGCGGGACATCAGGCCGACCCGGTCGCCGGGCTCCACGCCTGCCGCGATCAGGCCCTTGGCGGCCTCCCGTACCTCGGCGAGGAACGCGGTGGCGGTGACGTCCTCCCACCGGCCGTCGCGCTTGCGCCCCAGGACGGGGAGGTCGGGGTGCTGAGCCGCGTTCCGGCGGATGAGGTCCGTCAGGTTTCCGTCTGCGGGGACTTCGTAGAGAGCCGGAAGGCTGTACTCGCGCAAGACTGCTACTCCTCGTCGGCGCGCCGAACGGGGGCCGCGGGGGGTCGGCCTCCATTGGCTCGGTCCAGGGTCGGCGACCGATCCCGGAAGAATGACGGCCCGGACGTTACCCATCGGTATGGGGGCCGGGGTAGGGGGTGACGCGGAGATGTCTTGTGCGTCACAAGTGGAGATGGCCGATAGCAGCCTAGTCGAGGCGTTCGGGGACACGGAAGCCGGGAGAGGGAGGGAGCGGAAAGAGCGGACATGCCGCACTTTTCAGCCGGTGTGGCCGAGTGGACCCCGAGGTGCCCGCTCCCCTCCTCGCCCTCCGCCGGGCGATCTAGGGTGGGGCCATGCGAGTCCACGTGGTCAGCGACGTACACGGCAACAGTGCGGATCTCGCGAAGGCGGGCGAGGGCGCCGACGCGCTCCTGTGCCTGGGAGACCTCATCCTCTTCCTCGACTACGCCGATCACTCGCGCGGCATCTTCCCCGACCTGTTCGGCGTCGAGAACGCGCACCGCATCGTCGCCCTGCGCACGGCACGCCGCTTCACCGAGGCCCGCGCCTTCTCCCGCCAGTTGTGGGCCGGGCTGGACCGCGAGGTGGCGATGGAGGCGGCCGTACGCAAGCAGTACGCCGAACTGTTCGCGGCCTTCCCCACGCCCACCTACGCCACATACGGCAACGTCGACATGCCGCCCCTGTGGCCCGAGTACGCGGGTGACGGTGTCACCGTCCTGGACGGGGAGACGGTGGTGATCGGCGGCCGGCGCTTCGGCTTCGTCGGCGGCGGGCTGCGCACACCGATGCGCACGCCCTACGAGATCGACGACGAGACCTACGCGGCCAAGGTGGCGGCGCTGGGCGAGGTCGACGTGCTGTGCACCCATATCCCGCCCGACGTACCCGAGTTGTGCTACGACACCGTCGCACGCCGCTTCGAGCGGGGCAGCTCGCATCTGCTGGAGGCCCTGCACACGCTGCGGCCGCGCTACCACCTTTTCGGCCACGTCCATCAGCCGCTGGCCCAGCGCATGCGGATCGGGAGCACCGAGTGCGTCAACGTCGGCCATTTCAACGCGACCGGGACGCCCTGGGTGCTGGAGTGGTGACCCGCAGGGCCCCCGTCCCGGCAGCCGCGCGGTAGCCTTCCCTCGCAGACGCTCTCCCGCGCCACGGCGGGCACTCCGCACGTCACTGCACTCGCGGCGGGCATCTCACGGCGGGCATTTCGTCGCAGACATTTCAGACCTGGGCACATCGGAGGGCCATGGCGATGGCGGAACACACCAGCTCGAGCATCACCGTTGACGCGGCACCCGAGGCCGTGATGAACGTGATCTCCGACTTCCCCCGCTACCCGGAGTGGGCAGGCGAGGTGAAGGAGGCCGAGGTCCTCGGCCGGGACGAGGAGGGCCGCGCCGAGCAGGTGCGCCTGCTGCTGGACGCCGGAGCCATCAAGGACGAGCACACCCTGTCCTACGAGTGGATCGGCGACCCCGAGGTCACCGAGGTGCGCTGGTCCCTGGTCAAGTCCCAGATGCTGCGCTCACTGGACGGTGTCTACCGCCTCACCCCGCTCGCCGGCGGCGCGCGTACGGAGGTCATGTACCAGCTCACCGTGGACGTCAAGATCCCGATGCTCGGCATGATCAAGCGCAAGGCCGAGAAGGTCATCATCGACCGGGCGCTCGACGGGTTGAAGAAGCGCGTCGAGTCGGGTGGCGCCAAGGCGTCCGAGGACGGGAACTGACCGGCGCGGCGGGCCCCGGACGCCGGCGCTCCGGCCCCCACACCCCTGGAACCGACAGCCCCGGAACCGACAGCCCCGGCCCCCACGGCCACGCCGCCCGGCACACCGGTCCGCAGACGGTACTGGTCACCGGCGCGGGCGGTGCGGGTCGGACCACGGTGGCCGCCGCCACAGCGTGCGCCGCCGCGGCCCAGGGGCACCGCACCCTGCTGCTGAGCGCCGAGCCCGCCGGCCGGCTGGCCGCGCTGCTGGGTACGGAACCGCAGGACGCGGACGGCACGCCCTCGGACGCTCACCCGCCCGCCGAGCCCGGCCCCGGGCGGCCCGCACCCGTCGCGGGTGCCGACGGGCTGTGGCTGCTGCGGATCGACTCCGGCGCGGAGTTCCGCAGGCAGGCCGTCGCCCTCCAGTCACGCGGCAAGACCGTACTCGACCTGCTCGGTGCCGCGGCCCTGGACGAGGACGAGCTGACCGAGCTCCCCGGAGCCGGGGCGTTCGCCCTGCTGCGCGCCCTGCACGCCGCGCACACCGGGCAGGCCGGGCAGGCCGGGCACACCGGCCAGGCTGCCGGGCACTCCGCGTACGGTACGGCCCAGGGCGCCGACGGCGGTTGGGACATCGTCGTCGCCGACATGCCTGCCGCACCCGAGGGCCTCAACCTGCTCGCACTGCCCGAACAGCTCCGCCGCTACCTGCGCTGCCTGGTACCCGCCGAGCGCCGCACGGCCCGCGCCCTGCGCCCCGTACTGGCCCAGCTCGCGGGCGCGCCCATGCCCGCCGAGTGGCTCTACGCGGCCGCCAAGCGCTGGTCGGAAGAGCTGGCCGGAGTGCAGCGGATCATCGAGTCGCCCGCCACGGTAGTCCGGCTCGTCACCGAGCCCGGCCCCCTCGCCGCCGAGTCCCTGCGCACCGCCGGAGCCGGACTGCGGCTGCACGGGCTCGCGCTGGAGTCCGTCGTCGCCAACCGGCTGCTGCCCACGGGCTCCTCGGACGCCTGGCTGGCCGCGCTGGCCGGACAGCAGCAGACCGCGCTCGCCGCGCTGCGCGAGAAGTGCGAGGCCGAGTCCGTGCCGCTGTGCGAGCTGCCGCACCTGGGCCGCGACCCGCGCGGCCCCGAGGACCTCACGGCGCTCGCCGCCGCCGCGCGCACCGCCGTGGCCGCCGACCAGGCGGCCGGCGAGGGGCTGCGCCCGCCCGCCGGCGCGGAGAGCGGTCCCGGCACCGACATCGCCTACGGCTGGCTGGAGGACCGGCTCGCCGGCGACGGCCACCTGGTGTGGCACCTGCCGATGCCCGGCGCCGAGCGGGACGAGTTGGAACTGGTACGCCTGGGCGACGAGTTGACCGTCGGCGTCGGCCCCTACCGCCGGGTGCTGCCGCTCCCCTCGGCGCTGCGCCGCTGCCGCGTTTCCGGCGCGGGCCTCAAGGGCGGGGTGCTGGGGGTCCGCTTCACCCCGGACCCCGAGCTGTGGCCCGAGCAGCGGGCGCGCTCGGCACCCGCCGGACGGCGCGGCTGACCGCGCGGTCAGCCGCGCGGAGATCCGGCCGCGGGCCGTCGCCGCTCACCCGCGACCCCGTGCCGCCGTTCGGGTAACGTCAAAGGGCGTACGGCCCGTATGACGCCACCGTTTTCCGCCCGTAGGAGCCCCGCCATGAGCGATGACGCCGAGCGCCCTGCCGCCCCGGACCCCGACGCCTGGGCCACCGCGTGCGAGGAGGACCTGGACGCCGAGCGGGCCCGCCGCCGCGCCCAGTACGGCCCGCCGCCCACCAGCGCGGCCGAGGAGCTGCGCCGGCTGGCGGACGCGGTCACCGAGAAGGTGGCCGAGTTCGGCAAGCCCCTGATGGGCGCCGCCGGGTCGGCAGCGGCCCAGGGTATGGCCGAGCAGCTGTTCAAGCAGGCCAAGGCGGCTGTCGAGCCCGTCGTCGAGCGCAACCCGCAGGTCTTCGACCACCTGGCGGCGGCGGGCAGCGAACTGCTGGCCGCCTACCGCTCCGCGGTCCAGGAAGCGGAACGCCGCTGGAGCACGCCACCAGGCGCGGACGCCGAGCGCATCGACGTCGAGGGCGACGAATAGGGGACGCGCCCCTGGCGGGGTGCGGTCCCTCCCGGACGGGGCCCGGCACCGGAGGGGCTCCGGTACCGTTGGCCCCGGCGGGGATCACATTCGGATGACCGAGGGACACATGGGACTCACAATCGGGGTCGACATCGGCGGCACCAAGATCGCGGCTGGCGTTGTGGACGAGAAAGGCACCATTCTCGAGACGAGCACGGTGCCCACACCCGACACCCCTGACGCCGTGATCGACGCCATCGCGGACGCCGTACGTCAGGCCAGCGCCGAGCACCAGGTGGAGGCCGTCGGCATCGGCGCTCCCGGATACGTGGACGACAAGCGTGCCACCGTGCTGTTCACCCCCAACCTCAGCTGGCGGCACGAGCCGCTCAAGGACAAGGTCGAGCAGCGCATCGACCTGCCCGTGGTGATCGAGAACGACGCGAACGCCGCCGCCTGGGGCGAGTACAAGTTCGGCGTCGGCACGGGCCACGAGGACGTCGTCTGCATCACCATCGGCACCGGCCTGGGCGGCGGCACCATCATCGGCGGCAAGCTGCACCGCGGCCGGTACGGAGTGGCCGCCGAGTTCGGCCACATCCGGATGGTCCCCGACGGGCTGCTGTGCGGCTGCGGCAACCAGGGCTGCTGGGAGCAGTACGCCTCGGGCCGTGCGCTGCTCCGCTACGCCCAGCAGCGCGCCACCGCCACCCCGGACAACGCCACGATCCTGCTGGGGCTGGGTGACGGCACCACCGAGGGCATCCGGGGCAAGCACATCAGCGAGGCGGCCAGGCAGGGCGACCCGGTCGCCATCGACTCCTTCCGCGAGCTCGCCCGCTGGGCGGGCGCCGGCCTCGCGGACCTGGCCTCCCTCTTCGACCCGGGGGCCTTCATCGTCGGCGGCGGAGTCTCCGACGAGGGCGAGCTGGTGCTGGACCCGATCCGCAAGTCCTACCGCCGCTGGCTGGTCGGCAGCCGCTGGCGGCCGCACGCCGAGGTTCTCGCGGCCCAACTGGGCAACAAGGCGGGGATGGTGGGCGTCGCCGACCTGGCCCGCCAGGGCTGAGGGAGCGGGACCGCGGCGATGAGGGGGGAGTCGAGCGGAGGGACGCCGCAGGAGCAGGGGGCCGCGCAGGCCGCGGACCTGCCGCCGTCCCGTACCGAGCCCGACGGCTCGGCCGTCGTCCGGCTGCTCAGCTACAACATCCGCTCCCTGCGGGACGACCGGGAGGCGCTCGTCCGGGTCATCCGGGCGTGCGCCCCCGACGTCGTCTGCGTACAGGAGGCGCCGCGGTTCTTCCGCTGGCGCAAGCGGGCGGCCTGGCTGGCGCGGCGCACCGGCCTGACGTACGTCACCGGCGGTGCGACGGCCGCCGGACCGATGATCCTGGCCTCGCTCCGGGCCCATGTGGAGCGCGCCGAGGATGTGCTGCTGCCGCGCACCCCCGGGCTGCATCAGCGCGGGTTCGCCATGGCTGAGCTGCGGTTCGGGACGGCTGCGCGGCTGGGTGTCGTCAGCTTCCACCTCAGCCTCCAGGGGAGGGAGCGGCGGCAGCAGGCGCGGGCACTGCTGGACCGGGTCGCTGCGCCGGGCGTCGCCCCGGTGGTGGCCGCGGGTGACGTCAATGAGCGGCCCGGCGGCCCGGCGTTCGGTCTGCTGGGGGAGGGCCTGCGGGATGCGTGGGGGCTCAAGCCGTGGGGCGCGGAGCACACCTCGCCCGCGTCCGAACCGGTGCAGCGCATCGATGCGGTCTTTGCTGGAGAGGGCGTCGAGGTGCTGGGCGCGGGGGTGCCGCGCGGGCTGCCGGGTGTGACCGACGCCGACCTGAGGGCCGCCACCGACCACCTCCCGGTGCTGGCCGCATTGCGGGTTCCGGTCCCGTAGCGCGTACCCGGCGTGGGGGGCTGCGCTTGCCAGCTCTGCTCCCCCGGACTCCGTCCGGGAGGTACCCCCATGGCGCAGACTGCCCAAGCGCAGAAGGGTGCCCCTTCAGGGGCGCGGGGAACTGCGCGCCCAGCCACAGACAAGCCGCAGCCCGCGACGGTGGGGAAGGGGCACCCTCTCATCGGGGCGGCGCCCTCACACAACCGCACCCCGCCCCGGATCGTCCCAGTCATCGTCGTCGCGTCCGTCCCGCAGCCGGGTCAGCAGCGTGGCGAAGCCGCCGAGGAAGCCGCCGACCCCCAGGGTCACGATCCACCACGTCATGTCCGCCTGCAGCAGCACGGTGCCGAGCAGCAGCAGCGGCCCGCCCAGCGCGGCCAGCCAGGCGAACTTCGTCGTGGTGTCCGTCTCCGGCAGCGGCGGCGGCTCCGGCGGCTCGAAATGGCCCTCTCCGTCCTCGTCCTCGGCCGGCTCCCAGTCGCGGGGCCCGGTCCCGGCGGCATAGACGGTGAAGCTCCGCACGGGCGGCTGGGCGTCCGGCGCCGGCCGGGGCTTGGTGAGCATGTCCCCGTCCGGCTCCCCGGCGCCCTCGCCGTCACGGTCATGGTCACCCTCACCGTCACCGTCCACGTCAGGGCGGCGGGCCTCCAAGGACCCGTCCGCCCCCGGCGGCTCCGCGGGCTCTTCCCCGTACGCGGCGACGATCGCCGCCCAGGCGGCCTCCTCCTCGGGCGGCAGCGACGACTTGCTCTCGCCGGAGTCGCGGGGCTCGCCCTCGTCCGGGTCACGCGCCGTCACGGGCGCTCCGTGCGGTGGTGAGGGGTTCGTGACCGGGGGTGAGGCGGTCGATGAAGCCGCGGGTGTCGGCGAAGATCCGCTCCGCGTCGTGGTCGAGGGTGGCGACGTGGAAGCTGCGCTCCAGCACCGTCTCGGTCACATCGGTGGAGGAGACGCGGCCCAGCACGAGGGCCGAGTCACTGGCGGGCACCACATGGTCGGTCCGGCTGCGCAGCAGCAGCATCGGCTGCGTCACCTTCGGCAGGTCGCGCTGGGCGACGCGGAAGAAGTTGCGCAGCGCGTACGCGGCCCGGGTGGGCACCCGGTCGTAGCCCAGCTCGTGCTGCCCGCCCTTGGCGATGTCGTTCGCGATCCCCGGCGCCGACCGGACCAGGAAGCGGCCGACGGGCAGGGCGTACCCCTGCACCCGGGGGAAGGTCATTGCCGGGTTGACGACGACGACCCCGCGCACCCCGTTCCCGTGCAGCGCGGCCAGCCGCAGCGCCAGCGCGCCGCCCATCGAGAGGCCGCAGACGAAGACCTGGTCGCAGCGCTCGCGCAGCAGCCGCAGCTCACGGTCCACGGTCGCGTACCAGTCCTCCCAGCTGGTCATCGCCAGGTCCTCCCAGCGGGTGCCGTGCCCGGGCAGCAGCGGCAGGGAGACGGTCAGGCCGTGCCCGGCCAGGTTCTCCGCCCAGGGGCGCAGGGACTGCGGGGACCCGGTGAAGCCGTGACAGAGCAGCACACCGGTCGCTGATCCGTCACGGCGGAATGGCTCGGCTCCGGGGAGGATGGGCGGCACGGTGGGCCTCCATAGGCTCAGCGGTCGGTGCTCGGCTGTCGGGCTCGGCAACTCGGCAAGGAGTGCTGCCACCCTAATTCGTCGCCAGGCACTCCGGCAGTGTCCTCAGGTCCCACGGGTCACCCCGTGTGGTCACCCCGCGCGCGGCGGGTACCCGGTGGTCCACGGTGGACGGCGGGGGCGACGGCGGGGGTCCGGCGCCGCGGTGGCGGGATAGGGTCGGTGGGTCCCGTCTAGGAGGTCGAGGTTGTTCTACAGCGCGATGAAGCTGTCGGTCGGCAGCACGCTGAAGCTCGCTTTCCGGCCCTGGGTCGAGGGCCTGGAGAACGTGCCCGCTGAGGGGCCCGCCATTCTGGCGAGCAACCACCTCTCGTTCTCCGACTCCTTCTTCCTGCCTGCCGTACTCGACCGCAAGGTCACCTTCATCGCGAAAGCCGAGTACTTCACCTCTCCCGGGATCAAGGGCAAGCTGACTGCCGCGTTCTTCAAGGGCGTCGGCCAGCTCCCCGTCGACCGCTCCGGGGTGCGTGGCGCGGGTGAGGCGGCGATCAGGAGCGGACTCGAAGTGCTGGAGCGGGACGAACTCTTCGGTATCTACCCGGAGGGCACCCGCTCGCCCGACGGCCGCCTCTACCGGGGCAAGCCGGGCGGTCTGGCGCGGGTAGCGCTGCGCTCGGGCGCTCCGGTGATCCCCGTGGCGATGATCGATACGGAGAAGATCCAGCCGCCCGGCAAGGTCGTGCCCAAGCTGATGCGCCCGGGCATCCGGATCGGCGCCCCGCTGGACTTCAGCCGGTACCAGGGCATGGACAACGACCGGTTCATCCAGCGCGCTGTCACCGACGAGGTCATGTACGCCATCCTGAAGCTCTCGGGCCAGGAGTACGTGGACATGTACGCGACGGCGGCCAAGCGGCAGATCGCGGAGGCAGCGAAGGCGGCGAAGATCGCCGAGGCCGCGCGGGGAGAGAACGCCGCCGAGCACCACGACGGTGGCGGTCACAAGGCTGCCTAGTCCGGTGGTCTTCGGACCGCCGGACCCTCGCCGTCGGAGTGCTCGCCGTTGCGGCGGAAAGAATTCTTGGGGAGAGCCATGGCGCCGAAGCTGATGTCCGTGGAGCAGCCGCTGTGGCGGGCGCTGACGGGCTACCGCATCCTCGCCGTCCTGTACGTCCTCGGCGTCTTCTTCTGGAGCTATCCGCAGTACAGCACTCCGGTGCCGGGCGGTGGCTACCTCCTGGTGCTCGCCTGCTGGACGTTCGGCACGCTGCGCAACGTCGCCTCGGCCGAGCGCTGCACCCTGCCGTTCCTGGTCACGGACATCGCGCTGGGCGTCGTCGGCATCCTCCTCTCCCCGGTCGTGGACGGTGACGACGTGGTGGGGCCGACGCTGCCGTCCATCTGGGTGGCCGGGCCCGTCCTCGCGTTCGCGCTCAAGGGCGGCTGGCGGTGGGCGGCCGGCGCCTCCGTGCTGGTGGGGATCGCCAACATCGTCGAGAGCGGCGCGATCACCCGCTCCACCTTTCACAACGTGCTGCTCGTGTGCGTCGCCAGCGTCGCCATCGGCTATGTCATCGAGGTGGCCCGCGCCAGCGAACGCACCCTGGCGCGTGCCCTCCAGATCGAGGCGGCGACCCGGGAGAGGGAGCGGCTGGCGAGGGACATCCACGACAGCGTCCTCCAGGTACTGGCCATGGTGCAGCGGCGCGGGACGGCGCTCGGCGGCGAGGCGGCCGAGCTGGGCCGGATGGCAGGGGAGCAGGAGGTGGCTCTGCGCGCCCTGGTCTCCAGCGGCGTGGCCCCCGACCCCGGTACGGGCCGCGCTCACCGTCCCGCGCTCACCGCGGACGGCGGCGGACCGACCGACGCGGGACCGTCCGCGCAGGCCGCGCAGGCCGGGACCGACGACCCCGGCACGGCCCCGTGCGACGTACGCGCGCTGCTCGCCTCCTACGCCGGGTCCCGGGTCACCTTCTCCGAACCGGGAGCGCCGGTGCTGCTGCCCGCGCGGGCGGCCACCGAACTGGCCGCGGCCGTCGGTGCCGCGCTGGACAACGTCGACAGGCACGCCGGTCCCGGTTCCGGCGGGGAGGCGCACGCGTGGATCCTGCTGGAGGACGAGCCGGATGCGGTCATCGTGACCGTGCGGGACGACGGGCCCGGCATCCCCGCGGGACGGCTGGCCGACGCCGAGGCGGAGGGCCGGATGGGTGTCGCGCTCTCCATCCGGGGCCGGATACGGGACTTGGGCGGCACGGCGGAGCTGACGTCGGTGCCGGGGCAGGGCACGGAAGTGGAGATGAGGGTTCCCAGGGATGACAACTGAGCAGCGGCCGGCCGGACCGGGCGAGGACCCGGCGCCGGTGAAGGTGATGGTCGTCGACGACCATCCGATGTGGCGTGAGGCCGTCGCCCGGGACCTGTCCGAGGCCGGGTTCGAGGTCGTGGCCACGGCGGGCGACGGCGAGCAGGCGGTCCGCCGCGCCCGTGCCACATCCCCCGATGTGCTGGTACTGGATCTGAACCTGCCGGACAGGCCCGGAGTGGAGGTCTGCCGCGAGCTGGTCGGCCCGGAGGCGACGCCGCGGGTGCTGGTGCTCTCGGCCAGCGGCGAGCACGCCGATGTGCTGGAGGCCGTCAAGTCCGGGGCCACCGGCTACCTGGTCAAGTCGGCAGGTCCGCAGGAGCTGCTGGACGCGGTGCGCCGCACGGCGCTGGGCGACCCCGTCTTCACACCGGGGCTGGCCGGGCTGGTGCTGGGTGAGTACCGCAGGCTGGCCGCCGAGGACGCGCCCGCCGCCGAGGACGCACCGGCCGTGCCGAAGCTGACCGAGCGCGAGACGGAGGTTCTGCGGCTGGTGGCCAAGGGGCTCGGCTACAAGCAGATCGCCGAGCGGCTCGTCATCTCGCACCGCACCGTGCAGAACCATGTCCAGAACACGCTGGGCAAGCTCCAGTTGCACAACCGGGTTGAGCTGGTGCGGTACGCGATCGAGCGCGGGCTGGACGACTAGGTCGCCCCGTGCCGGCTGTTCCGGGGGAGGGGGGCGCGGTCCTTCGTACGAGTGATTGCCGAGCCCTCAAATCCCGTGGCGCGCAAGGAAAAGCGCCGCTCGCCGCATCCCGTGTGACGTGAGTCACCGCTAGCGTGACTCACGTCCAGGCGTTCATGCGGCGAAGGGAGATCCCATGCGGGTCGGAGTGCTGACCGGTGGCGGCGACTGCCCCGGTCTCAACGCGGTCATGCGGGCTGTCGTCCGTAAGGGAGTCCAGCGTTACGGCTATGACTTCACCGGGTTCCGCGACGGCTGGCGGGGGCCGCTGGAGGGGGAGACGGTCCGGCTCGACATCCCGGCGGTGCGCGGCATGCTGCCGCGCGGCGGGACCATCCTCGGCTCCTCGCGCACCAACCCCTTCAAGGAGGAGGACGGCGTCCGGCGCATCAAGGAGAACCTCGCCAAGTACGAGGTCGACGCGCTGATCGCGATCGGCGGCGAGGACACCCTGGGCGTGGCGGCCCGGCTGACGGACGAGTACGGAATCCGCTGCGTGGGCGTGCCCAAGACCATCGACAACGACCTGTCAGCGACCGACTACACTTTCGGCTTCAACACGGCCGTCACCGTCGCCACCGAGGCCATCGACCGGCTGCACACCACGGCCGAGTCCCATATGAGGGTGCTGGTGGTGGAGGTCATGGGCCGGCACGCCGGCTGGATCGCCCTCCACTCGGGGCTGGCGGGCGGAGCCAACTGCATCCTCATCCCCGAGCAGCGCTTCGACGTCGACCAGGTCTGCGAGTGGGTGACCTCCCGCTTCAAGGCGAGTTACGCACCGATCGTCGTCGTGGCCGAGGGGGCGATGCCCAAGGGCGGCGAGATGGTGCTCAAGGACGGCTCCACGGACTCCTTCGGACACGTCAGGCTCTCGGGTGTCGGCGAGTGGCTGGCCAAGGAAATCGAGTCGCGCACCGGCAAGGAGGCCCGCACCACGGTCCTCGGTCACATCCAGCGCGGCGGTACGCCCACCGCCTTCGACCGCTGGCTGGCCACCCGGTTCGGGTTGCACGCCATCGACGCGGTGCGCGACGAGGAGTGGGGCAGCATGGTGGCGCTGCGCGGTACGGACATCGTCCGCGTCCCGCTCGCCAAGGCCACCGAGAAGCTCAAGACGGTGGATCCGGCGCTCTACGAGGAGGCGGGCGTCTTCTTCGGCTGACGCCGGAGCGGGGGAGCCCTTCCCGGGCTCCCCCTCCCGTCCGGTGTTCAGGCGTGGCCCGCGCGCGCTGCGGTCTCGCTCACCGCCGCCAGCAGCTGCGCCGTCACCGTGACCCCGTCCAGCGTCAGCACCGACTCCGGGTGGAACTGCACGCCCGCGAAGCCCGGCCCGCGCAGCGCGTGCACGTCACCGTTTGCCGGATCGCGGCTGAGCTCGACCCCGTGCAGGGCGAGTTCGGCGGCGGCCTCGTCGTCGCAGCGGGCCGTGTAGGAGTTGTAGAAGCCGACCGTCTCCCGCCGTCCGAACAGGTCGATCGTCTCCTGCGCACCCTGGTGCGGGCGTTCCTTGCGTACCAGCTCCAGGCCCAGTTCGGCGGCGAGCAGTTCGTGCCCGAGGCAGACGCCCAGCAGCGGCTGCCGCCGGGCGCGCACCAGCTCGGCGGCCAGACCGCGCAGCAGCCGCATCTTCGGATCGCCGGTATCGCGCGGGTCGCCGGGACCGGGCCCCAGCACCACGGGTCCCTGGTGTTCCAGCGCGGCCTGCGCCAGCCCCGGCTCGTCGTAGCGCCGCACCTCCACCGGGTGCCCGGTGGAGCGCAGCAGGTGCGCCAGCATCGAGGTGAAGGTGTCCTCGCCGTCCACGACCAGCACCTGCCCGGCGCCGGTACGCTCCGGCTGCCCCACGCGCATCCGCAGCCAGAACGGTGCCAGGGAGGCGCGCCGCCCCTCGAGCGCGGCCCGCACCCTGGGGTCGTCCGCCAGCCGTGGCCGGGGGAAGCGCGGTGCGGGGTCCGGCGCCTCGCGCACGCCCAGCGCCGCCAGGACACCGGCCGCCTTGGCGTGTGTCTCGGCCACTTCGCTCGCCGGGTCGGAGGCGCGCACCAGCGTGGCGCCGACCGGTACCCGCAGCCGTCCGCTGCGCGCGTCGATGTCGGCGGTACGGATGAGGATGGGGGAGTCCAGCGTCTGGTCTCCGGCCGCGCTGTGGCCGAGCAGCGCCAGGGCCCCGGAGTAGTAGCCGCGTCCTGCGGGCTCGTGCCGTTCGATGACCCGGCAGGCGTTCTCGACGGGGGAGCCGGTCACCGTGGCGGCGAACATCGTCTCGCGCAGCACGTCGCGCACGTCCAGGGTGCTGCGGCCGCGCAGTTCGTACTCGGTGTGCGCCAGGTGCGCCATCTCCTTCAGCCGCGGCCCGACGACGACTCCTCCCGCGTCGCCGACGGTGCACATCATCTTCAGCTCCTCGTCGACGACCATGGACAGCTCCTCGCTCTCCTTGCGGTCGGCCAGGAAGTCCAGCAGCCCCGCCACGTCCGGGCCCTGCGGGGGATAGCGGTAGGTGCCGCTGATGGGGTTCATCACCACGGTCCCCCCGCTCATCCGTACGTGTACCTCGGGGCTGGCGCCCACCAGCACGCGGTCGCCGGTGTGGACGACGAACGTCCAGTAGGCGCCCTGCTCGCCGCGGAGCAGCCGCGCGAAGAGAGCCAGCGCGTCGGCTCGGGAGAAGTCCGGGATGCGGCCCCGATAGTTGCGGTGGATGACGAAGTTGGCGCCCTCACCGGCGCCGATCTCCTCCGTGACCACCCGGCGCACGATCTCCTCGTATGCGCCGTCGGTCACATCGAACGCGCCCTCCTCGACCCGTACGGCGTGGCCGGGGAGCGCGTCGAGGGTGCCGGCTAGGGGCAGCTCGTACCGCTCGTCGGGCAGCAGCACGGACAGCGGGGTGCCGTCGTCCCGCACGTCGAAGCCGCGCTCGCGGATCTGCCGGAACGGTACGAGCGCGAGCGCGCCCCCTTCGCCGTTCGGGCGTACCGGCAGATCGGCGAGGTGCTCCACCTCGCGGACGCCGCCGATCAGCACCTCGACCAGGTCGGCGTCCCGGCCGGGCGTCCGCCTGCGCAGCATGGCGAACGGCGGCGCGTCGTCGCTGGTCAGACGCTCGACGAGGGCGGCAGGTGAGGGGCAGGAGGAGGGTGCGGGGGCGGCGGTCGGTGCGGCGGTGCCGGTGCGGTGCATGCGGAGTCCCTTCGCGGAGTACGAGGTGTACGCGGCGCACGTGGAGTGCGCGGTGTACGCGGAGTACGGGAGGAACGGCCGCGGAACGCAAAAAGGCCGCCCCTCGGGCGGCCTGGCACGTTGACTGGGTTCTTCAGTGCATACGCGCGTTGTGGCGGGCCGCCGTGCGGGCGGGCCACCACCAGTTCATGGTCGAGTGCGTATGCATGCCGACACCATAGCCCACGAGCGCGCTCATGGGCGCGCCGTGCTCGCCTGGTGATCGCGGTCTCGGATGGCGGGCAGCCGGATGGGTTCCCCCCGGAAGGCCGTAACCTTGTCCCCGTGACTGTGAACGCCCACACCGATGCCGGTGCCCACACCTGGCGGGACCTGCCCGCAGCACAGCAGCCCGAGTGGCCGGACCACGAGGCTCTGCGTACCGTACTCGCCGAGCTCGAGTCCTATCCGCCGCTCGTCTTCGCCGGCGAGTGCGACCAGCTTCGCGAGCGGCTGGGCTCTGTCGCGCGCGGTGAGGCGTTCCTGCTCCAGGGCGGGGACTGCGCCGAGGCGTTCGACCAGGTCAGCGCCGAGCACATCCGCAACAAGCTCAAGACGCTGCTCCAGATGGGCGCCGTCCTCACCTACGCGGGATCGGTTCCCGTGGTGAAGGTCGGGCGGATCGCGGGCCAGTACAGCAAGCCGCGCTCCAAGCCGACCGAGACCCGGGACGGGGTGACGCTGCCCTCCTACCGCGGTGACTCGGTCAACGGCTTCGAGTTCACTCCCGAGGCCCGCAGGCCCGACCCGGAGCGGCTGAAGCGGATGTATCACGCCTCGTCCGCCACGCTGAACCTGGTCCGTGCCTTCACCACCGGCGGCTACGCCGATCTGCGCCAGGTGCACGCCTGGAACCAGGACTTCGTCAAGTCCAGCCCCTCCGGGCAGCGGTACGAGGCGCTGGCGCGCGAGATCGACCAGGCCATGAAGTTCATGCACGCCTGCGGCACGGATCCCGAAGAGCTGAAGACGGTCGAGTTCTACTCCTCGCACGAGGCGCTGCTGCTCGACTACGAGTCGGCCCTCACCCGGGTCGACTCGCGCAGCGGCAAGCTCTACGACGTGTCCGGGCACATGGTCTGGATCGGCGAGCGCACCCGGCAGCTCGACGGTGCGCACATCGAGTTCGCCTCCCGGGTGCGGAACCCGATCGGGGTGAAGCTGGGCCCGACGACGACCTCCGAGGAGGCGCTCGCCCTCATCGAGCGGCTCGACCCGGACCGCGAGCCGGGCCGCCTCACCTTCATCACCCGGATGGGTGCGGACAAGATCCGCGACCGGCTCCCCGAGCTGGTGGAGAAGGTCACGGCCTCCGGTGCCACCGTCGCCTGGGTCTGCGACCCGATGCACGGCAACACCTTCGAGGCGGCCAGCGGCCACAAGACGCGCCGCTTCGACGATGTGCTGGACGAGGTCAAGGGCTTCTTCGAGGTCCACAAGGGCCTGGGCACCCACCCCGGCGGCATCCATATGGAGCTGACCGGTGACGACGTCACCGAGTGCGTGGGCGGCGGCGACGAGATCTTCGTCGACGATCTGCACCAGCGCTACGAGACGGCCTGCGACCCCAGGCTCAACCGCAGCCAGTCGCTCGACCTGGCCTTCCTGGTCGCGGAGATGTACCGGGACCAGTGAGCGCGGCCTGAGCGCCCGGTCCCCGCCGCTGGGGCCCGCTTCACTCGTGTGACGCGGGCCCCAGCGGTGTATGTGGACAGGCCCAGGCGGGTAAGGTTAGGTTAACCTCAGAAGGCTGAGACCGACCGGACCGACCCGAGGCGGAGGTGACCGCGTGTACGTCTGCTCGTGCTTCGGCATCACCGAAGAGCAGGTGCAAGAGCACGCGGCGGCGGGGGCGTGCACCCCGCGCCAGATAGCCTCGGCCAGCAAGGCGGGCACGGACTGCGGGTCCTGCGTCCGCCGTATCCAGGGCATCCTCGGCCGTGGTGAGTGCCCGCGCCGTGCGGCGCTGGACCGCGGCGAGCAGCCCCTTACGGCGCAGCCGGCTCCCGCTCCTGCGACCTCATCCGCGGTCGCCGCGTAGGGCTTGCCCCGCGGTTCCCGCGAACCCCTTCCAAGCACAGCAGGGAGACACCCCTCCCGTGCCGTTGGCGGTCTCAGGTCTCGTCCGCGGCCTTCTGCTCGATCTGCCGTGAGAGGTAGAGCGACTCGCCCAGCTTGTCGACCAGGTCGAGCTGGGTGTCCAGGTAGTCGATGTGGTGCTCCTCGTCCGCGAGGATGTCCTCGAAGATGTTGGCCGAGGTGATGTCACCCTTGTTGCGCATCAGCTCGATACCGCGCTTGAGCCGGTCGATCGCCTCCACCTCGATCTGCCGGTCGGCCCGGAACATCTCGGTGACGGTCTGACCCACCCGCACATGGAAGAGCCGCTGGTAGTTCGGCAGCCCCTCCAGGAAGAGGATGCGGTCGGTGAGCCGCTCCGCGTGCCGCATCTCGTCGAACGACTCGGAGCGGGTGTACTCGGCGAGCTTGGTCCAGCCGAAGTGCTCCTGCATCTTCGCGTGCAGGAAGTATTGGTTGATGGCGGTCAGCTCGGCGGTGAGCTGCTCGTTGAGGAATTCGATGACCTCGGGGTCGCCCTGCATGGTGGCGGGCTCCTTCCACGGGCATGACGCGTGTACCGGGCAGAGTGCGCGCGTGGCGCGCAATCGCGCATCCTGTCACCGCCCAACGGCATGGTCCAGTAAGTGCACGCTTACCGAGTGTGCCGGTGTTTGCGGTTGTGAGCTGCGATTCCACCTCGGACGAGTACCCGCCCGCCCGGCGCCCGACCGCCCGCTCGGGGGTGGTCAAGACCACGGGCCGGGGTCTGTCACCATGGATGGCATGGGTCAGCCGCAAAGCCGCGAAGGGGAGCAACCGGAGCTTCCGCCCGGGCAGCGGCTCCAGCGTGGGTGGCCGGTCACCCACTACGGCCCGGTACCGAAGTTCCGCCGCGAGCGCTGGGACTTCCGGGTCTTCGGCGCCACAGCGGACGGCGAGAAGCACTGCTGGAACCACGAGGAGTTCTCCGCGCTGCCGTACCGGACCGTCGTTGCCGATCTGCACTGTGTCGCCAAGTTCAGCATGCTGGGTGCCGAGTGGGGCGGCGTGCCCGCGCGTACGATCCTCGAACTGGCGCCGCCCGCGCCCGATGTCACCCATGTGATGGTGTGGGCCGAGTACGGCTTCAGCTCGAACCTGCGACTGTCGGACTTCACAGCTGAGAAGACGATGTTCGCCACGCACCGGGCCGGCGAGCTGCTGACCGCCGAGCACGGCTTCCCCGTACGCCTGGTCGTTCCGCACCTGTACGCCTGGAAGGGCCCCAAGTGGGTCCGCGGTATCGAGTACATGACGGCGGACCGCCGGGGCTTCTGGGAGGAGCGGGGTTACCACAACATCGGCGACCCCTGGAAGGAGCAGCGCTACTCCTACCAGGAGGAGCCGGGGGACGGCCCGGAGCTGTAGCCGCCCCGCCCGCCCCCCGTCGCGTCAGTGGTATTGGTGCACCACGGCGTGGCCCTTGCCCGCGCCGATGAGCAGGCGGTTGACCGGCGTGGTGATCAGGAAGGCGATGGCGAAGGCGACCGTGAGGGCGCCCCAGAACAGCGCTGTGTCCAGCTGGGCGTCCATCGCACCCGGGACCAGCAGGATCACGCCGTTGTCGACCAGCTCCATGACCAGGATGGAGACCGTGTCCGCGGCGAGGGCGACCTTGAGCGCCGTACGGAAGTCGAGGCCGGCGCGTACGACGGCGTACATCGTGAAGCTGTAGCCGAAGACGAACGCCAGGACGATCGCCAGCGCCATGGTCGGCGCGTTGTGCCAGGCCAGCGCGGTCCCGATCACCATGCCGAGTATCTCGCCCAGTGCGCAGCCCAGCAGGCAGTGCAGGGTGGCCCGGGCGGCCATGGACCAGGAGACGGGGCCGCGGCCGTGACTGTCGCCGTGGCCGTGGCCGTGGCCGTGGCCGTGATCGTGGCCGTGGTCGGGCTCGCCGTGCGGGTGGGCTCCGGAGTCGTGCTGGACGTGCTGGGTCATGGGACACCTCGTTGGGAAGCAGAGCGGATCGTGCCGTCGCACGGCCACAACGTTATACCCCCTAGGGGTATTCCGCCATGCTTCATGCCAGGCGCCGACGAGTGTCAGCCGTCCCGCAGCTTCTTCAGCAGTGCCACATCCGTCGTATGGCCTTCCTTGCGGCCCGGGGTCTCGATCACCAGCGGTACGCCAGCCGTCAGCGGGTGGGCCAGCAGCTCTTCGAACGGTTCCGTCCCGATGTGACCGCCGCCGATGTTCGCGTGCCGGTCCTTGTGCGCACCGGCCACGTCCTTGGAGTCGTTGGCGTGGATCAGCTTCAGCCGGCCGGGCCCCGTCACCGACACCAGCTCCTCGAGCGTGCGGTCCACCCCGCCGGGAGCGGCCAGGTCGTGCCCGGCGGCGAAGACATGGCAGGTGTCGAGGCAGACGCCGAGCCTCGGATGGTGCTCCAGCGCCTCGAAGTAAGGGCCCAGCTCGTGCACTTGGGAGCAGAGCGAGGCGCCCTGCCCGGCCGTCGGCTCCAGCAGCAGCCACGGGTCGTCGTCGTGGGTCAGCTCGTCCAGCAGCGGCATCATCAGCTCGCGCGCCTGGGCGAGCGCGGTCGCCGGGGACCGGCCCCCGGTCGCGGCGCCGGTGTGCACGACGACCCCCAGCGCGCCGATGGCACGCCCGCGTCGCAGTGAATGCCGCAGCGAGAGCACGGACTTGGTGGCCGTCTCCTCGGTGTGCGAGCCGAAATTGATCAGATAAGGAGCGTGCACATAAGCGGGGAGTCCACGCTCCTCGCATGCGGTACGGAATTCGGCGTCCTGGTCCGCATTTCCCGTCGGCATCGCCCAGCCGCGCGGATTCGCGACAAAGACCTGAAGTGCTTCGGCGCCGATATCCGCGGCATAGGAAATACCAGTGGCGGCCAGCCCCCCGGCTACGGGGACATGGCCGCCAATGGGATTGCGCATGCGCTGCGTCTCGTTCGTGGTCACACCACTCAGTATGCCGAGTTGACGTTGTCCATCGAACCGTAGCGGTCGGCCGCGTAGTTGCAGGCGGCCACGATGTTCGCCACCGGGTCGTACTGGTCCCAGGAGGTGCCCTCGACGTGGTAGGCGTCGAAGGTCGGCTTGATCACCTGGAGCAGACCCTTGGACGGCACGCCGTTGATGGCGTTGATGTCCCAGTTGTTGATCGCGCGCGGGTTGCCGCCGGACTCACGGATGATGTTGCGCTTGATGCCCTCGTAGGAGCCGGGGATGCCGTGCTTGGCCATGATGGCGCGGGCCTCGCGGATCCAGCCGTCCAGGTTGTTCGGGTACGTGGGCTTGGCAGCGGCCCGCTGCTTGGCGCGGTTGGCCGCCGCCTTGGCCGCACGCTCCTTGGCCGCGGCCGCCTCCGCCTTCTTCCGCGCCGCTGCCTTGGCGGCCCGCTCCTTGGCGTCGGCCTTTATCGCCGCTGCCACCTCGTCGGTGCCGGTGAAGCTCTTCGCGGTGGTGGTGGCGTCCTTGACGCTCGCCACCTCCTTGGTGTCGGCCGGCGCTGCGGCCAGCGACTGCTGCTGGGAGACCAGGTCCTTGCCCTGGTCGGGCAGTACGGAGGAGTGGGAGCTGAAGGCGACGCTCTCGGCGGTGACCTTCTTGGCCGCGGCCTGGCCGGAGTCACCGTGCGCCGCCGTACCGGGCAGCACGGTCACGGCCAGGGTCGCGGCGCCGGCGGCACCGAGACCGAGGGCGGAGAACTTCTTGGCCTTGGGGCTGAGACTGAGGCTGGAGATGTTGGGCATGAGGAAGTACGGAACCTTTCATCGCTGGCGTCGTCGCAGAGGCGGGGAGCCGGGGAGAAACGCCGAGTGCTGTTTCGGCGCCGTGCGACGACCGCAATTGTTAAAGGGCCCGTTTTACGAAATCAAAGGTGTGACGTACTACCTGAATTCGTTGCCGGGGGCCGAACCTGGAGGTCCGTAAGGCGACTGCATTCCAGGTCGAGCGGTTGGTTTCTTTCCACTAGGTTGTTTCGTAGGTGACGTGCGTCCTATGGGTGGGGTCACACGGCGACAAGTCGCCCAACACTGACCGTGGCCGGACATGCGCACCAAGCCGGACATCTCCGTACGGTGTGTGTCCGGCGCGCTACACGAAGAAGCCCCGCTGCATGAAGAAGCCCCGCTGCATGAAGAAGCCCCGCTGCATGAAGAAGCCCCGCGAGAAGTCGGCGAACCGTCTTTCTCGCGGGGCTGTGTCATGCGAACCGCCGCCCTGCCCGCCGCTCGGGGGTGGCGGGTCAGCAGCCGCTCAACGGAGCCAGATGGTGACCTCCGAGCCCCGGGGCGCCTTCTCGCCGCTGTCGGGGGACTGGTTGAAGACGGTGTCCCCGAAGAAGATGCGGCGCACCGTCACCTCGAAGCCCGCCTGCTCCAGCTTCGTGGTGGCCTCGTCCTCGCTGCGGCCCTCCACATCCGGGACCTCGACCATGTCGGGCCCCTTGGAGACCGTCAGCGTCACGGTGTCGCCCTTGGCGAGCGAGCTGCCGTCGGTGGGGGACTGACGGGCGATGGCGCCCTTGTCGTGCTCGGAGTGGATCCGCTCGGAGGCGATGCGGACCTTCAGGCCTGCCTCCTTCAGCTCCTTCACCGCGTCACTCTGCTCGTCACCCACCACATCGGGCACCTCGATCGGAGCGCCCTTGGAGACCGTCAGCGCCACCGCGGCACCCGGCCTGCGCTTGCTGCCCGGCCGGGGATCGGTGGTGATGACCGAGCCCTGCGCGGTCTCCTCGTCGAACCGCCGCTTGACCGTCCCCGGCTCCAGCCCGGCGTCCTTGAGCTGACGGCGGGCGTCCGAGAGGGGAGTGCCCTTCAGCTCGGGGACCTTCACCACATGGGGGCCGCGGGAGACGGTCAGCGTGACGCTGCCCGTCTTGCGTACGCGCTCGCCCGGCTTCGGATCGGTGCTGATCACATGGCCGCGCTCGACCCGCTCGCTGTAGTCGCGCTCGACCTTCACATCCAGCCCGGCGTCCGAGAGCTTCTCCGTCGCCTCCGACTGGGTCTTGTCCAGCACGGCGGGGGTCTGGACGAACTGCCCGGAATTGACGTACCAGATGCCGGTGGCCACCAGGGCCACCAGCAGCACGCCCAGCGTCACCAGCCACCAGCGCGGTTGCAGTACCCGCCGCCGGGGTCCGCCGGGGGTGGGACCTTCCGCCTCGCCGCCGGCGCCGCCCGGCGGAGCGGTGGGCGGGGAGGCGGGGGGCGCCGAGAGAATCGCCGTACGGTCCATCGGCTCGGCGTCCGGCGCCGGTGCAGGCACCGGGGGGATTGTCGCGGTGTCGGTGGCGTCCGCGAGGTGGGCGGCCTCCGCGAGGTGGGCGGCCTCCGTTGGGCGGGGGATCACGGAGGTTTCGGCCTCGCTCGCCGAGGTGGCGCCGACCGGGGTCGCGGCCGCGGGGTGTGCGGCGTCGGCGTCGGCGGCGGCGGCCGGGTCTGTGCGGCTCGCCGGGCCCGTGCCGCCGTCCTTGGCCTGCGGCGGTACCGCGTCCAGCTCCTCGTCGGTCAGCCCCGCCCTGGCCGAGCGGACCTCCGCCAGCAGCGCGACCGCGTCCTCGGGCCGCCCCTCGGGCGACCGCGCCGTCGCCCGCGCGACCACGGCGTCCAGCGCCGCCGCCATCCCCGGCACCGCCGCCGAGGGGGCCGGCATGTCCTTGTTCAGATGCTGGTAGAGCACCTGCGCGGGAGAGGCCCCCGAGTGCGGCTTGGTGCCGGTCAGCATCTCGTAGAGCATCACACCGCACGAGTACAGATCCGTACGCGGCGTCGCCGTGCCGTCCTCGATCTGCTCCGGCGCCAGATACGAGACCGTGCCCAGGATGGAGTCCGTCGTCGCCGAGGTCTGGCTGTCCACGGCCCGGACCAGCCCGAAGTCGGCGACCTTGACCCGGCCGTCGTCCCCTATCAGCACGTTCTCCGGCTTCACATCCCGGTGTACGAGCCCGGCGCGGTGTGCCGCGCCCAGCGCGGCGAGCACCGGTTCCAGGATGTCGAGCGCCGCGCGGGGGCGCAGCGCGCCTCTGTCGCGCAGCACGTCACGGAGCGTGCAGCCCTCCACGTACTCCATCGCGAGATAGACGTACGTGCCGTCCGTCCCCTGGTCGAAGACCCCGACCACGTTCTGGTGCGCGAGCCGCGCGGCCGACTTCGCCTCCCTGATGAAGCGGGTCACGAACGTGTCGTCCGCCGAGAGGGAGGTGTGCATCACCTTCAGGGCCAGCACGCGGTCCAGGCGGGTGTCCATGGCGCGGTACACCGTCGCCATGCCGCCGACGGCTACGCGGGCGTCGATGCGGTACCGGCCGTCGAGAACCTGGCCCACCAGGGGGTCCTTGAGGGTGGTGTCCATTGCGCAGAGTGTACGAGGGCGCTGCGCTGGCTTTGCCGCTTGGTTGCGGGTTGCGGCTGTTTCGGAGCCGAACAGTGACAACCCCTCACGGGGTGGCCCGCCGCGTTGTGGACCCGGACCCCTCACGGGGTGGCCCCCCCGCTTGTGGACGCACGCCCCGTTTGTTGCTTCGGCTTGCCGCCGAGTGGTCGTGTCGGGGGGGCGAGCCCCTCACGAGGTGGTCCCCGCTTGTGGACGCACGCCCCGTTTGTGTCCCGGCTCGCCGCCAAGTGGTCGTGTCGGGGGGCTCCGCCCCCCAACGCCCCCCGCTAGGTGGGCTTCGCCCCCCTAGGACCCCCCTGCCGCCTGGGACTACCCCATTGCCGTAAAGAGCGTCCCCTCAGTGGTGCGGGTCCTTGGACCGGCCGGTGACGACCCTGCGGGAGTCACCGGCCGGACCAAGGGCCTCAGTCATAAGCCGGGACAAGGGAACGTGAACAGGGGTGCCCTTTTGCGGAAGGGGGCTCCTAGGGGGGCGAAGCCCCCGTAGCGGGGGGCTGTTGGGGGGCGGAGCCGCCCCAACGCCCGTCCGGCGAGGACCCGGGGGTTGGGGGGCGGAGCCCCCATGAATGGGAGGGGGCCCAAGAATGGGCCCTCAGCCAAGGGTGGCGGCCTCAGCGAAAGGCGGGGCGTTCGGGGTCCAAGAGGGGGACCCCCTCGGAGGGGGAGGAGGCCTCAGCGAAGTGGCGCCGCGGAATGCGCCCCGCGCGGAATGCGAGGCGCCCACCCTCAACGGCATGCCGCATGCCCTCAGCCATGAGCACGGGCTCCTGAGCCCGCGTAACGGCGGAAGCCAGCATCACGGCGGCGCACCCCAACTCCATCGCGAGGGCCACATCGGAGGCGGTGCCGGCCCCGGCGTCGAGCACCACGGGTACCCCCGCCCTCTCGGTGATGAGCTGAAAGTTGTGCGGGTTGCGGATACCGAGCCCGGAGCCGATGGGGGAGCCGAGCGGCATGACGGCGGCGCACCCCACGTCCTCCAGCTTCCGGGCGAGTACGGGGTCGTCGTTGGTGTACGGCAGCACGGTGAAGCCGTCGTCGACCAGGGTCTCGGCGGCGTCGAGCAACTCGACGGGGTCGGGCAGCAGGGTGCGCTCGTCGGCGATGACCTCCAGCTTCACCCAGTCGGTGCCGAGCGCTTCGCGGGCGAGCCGGGCGGTGAGCACCGCTTCACCTGCGGTGTAGCACCCGGCGGTGTTCGGCAGTACGCGGATGCCGTGCTTGTCGAGCAGGGACAGCACGGAGCCGCTCACGGAGGGGTCCAGCCGCCGCATGGCGACGGTCGTCAGTTCCGTGCCGGAGGCCAGCAGGGCGCGTTCCAGGATGTCGAGGCTGGGCGCGCCGCCGGTGCCCATGATCAGGCGCGAGGTGAAGGTGGTGTCGCCAATGGTCAGCGGATCGTCGGCCATCGCTGTGCTCAGCCTCCCTGGACTGCGGTGAGAACTTCGACGCGGTCGCCTTCCCCGAGCGTGGTGGCGGCCCAGCGGCTGCGGGGGACGACGTCCTCGTTGAGCGCTGCTGCCACGCCGGAGGGCGCGGTGGTGAGGGTGGCCACGAGCTGGTCGAGGGTGAGTCCGGCGGCCACCTGGCGGGGCTCACCGTTGACGGAGAGGGTCAGTGTGCCGGCGGTGGAGGTCATACGGGCTGCTCCTGGAGCGCACGGGAGGGAGCGGGGGTGGCGGCGGAAGAGGCGAAGCGGCGTGGGGTGAACGGCAGCGCCGGCTCGGGCAGCTCGCCGGTGGTCAGCACTTCGGCAAGCACCTCGCCGGTGACGGGGGTGAGCAGGACCCCGTGCCGGTAGTGGCCGGTGGCCAGGTGGAGCCCGGCCAGTTCGGTGGGGCCGAGCAGGGGTGCGTTGTCGGGGGAGCCGGGGCGCAGCCCGGCGCGGGTCTCGGCCAGCGGCAGCTCGGTGACGCCGGGTACGAGTTCGTGCGCGTCCCGCAGCAGCTCGTACACGCCGCCGGCGGTGACCGTCGTGTCCCAGCCGAGCTCTTCGCTGGTGGCGCCGACGACCAGCTCGCCGTCCTCGCGGGGCACCAGATAGAGGGGAGCGCCGCGCACCACGGCACGCACCGTGCGGGAGAGGAAGGCGCCGTGTCGCGCTGGCGGCATCCGCAGCCGCAGGACCTGGCCCTTCACCGGGCGTACCGGGGGCGCCACCTCGGGTGGCAGGCCCTCCAGAGCGGAGCTGCGGGAGCCGAGCGCGAGGACCGTCTGCCCGGCGTGCAGTTCCGTGCCGTCCTCCAGGGCGGCGCCCACGGCGCGGTCCCGGGAGGTGAGCAGCCGCAGCGCTCGGGCGCGGCGGAAGGCGACGCCCGAGCGTTCGCAGGCGCGCAGCAGTGCCGCGGCCAGCCGGCGGGGGTCGATCTGGTGGTCGCCGTCCACGCGGGCTCCGCCGCGTACGGAGGGCGCCAGCATCGGCTCCAGACGGCGGCACTCGCGGCCGGTCAGCCACTGCGATTCCAGTCCGCAGCGCTGCTGGAGCGCGTGCAGCTCGCGCAGGTGGGCGCGGTCGTCGGCGTCGAGCGCGACCGCGAGGGTGCCGCAGGCGCGGTGGCCGGTCTCCAGCCCGGTGGCGTCCTCCAGTTCGGCGACGAAGTCCGGATAGCGCGCCGCCGAGGCGAGGTTGAGGCGCAGCAGCGTCTCCTCGCCGTAGTGCAGCTCGGTGACGGCCGCCAGCATGCCCGCCGCCACCTGCGCCGCGCCGCCGCCGGGCCCGGGGTCGACGACGGTGACCTTCAGACCGCGCCCGGCCGCTCGCCAGGCGGTGACCAGGCCGATGAGCCCGCCACCGAGCACGAGCACATCGGGGCTCGCGCCGGGTCCGAGCGGGGCGGCGGTCCCCTTCTCGGCAGGAATCCCCTCGTTCGCCGGGTGCTCCGCAGGACCTGTCGTGCCGCGCATGGGCGCTGCTGCTCCCTTCGCCGGAATGACCCGGATCAGGTTCGGACGGTCGGAGGCCGTCGCAGCCTCCCTCTCAGCCCGGTGCGTCCGGGCTCCCGCGTATGCCGTGTGTCTACCGCACCCACCCTACTGCGGTGCGGGTGAGCCGGGTAAGGCCACCGGGTGGGACCGGGCGCCTCGCCGGGGGCCTACGACCGCCGGCGGATGGCCGTGCGAGCCGACCGGCATACAGTGATCGCGTGAGTGACAGTCAGAAACAGCAGCGGGTCGTGATCGTGGGCGCGGGTATGGCCGGTGTGCAGACCGCCGTACAACTGCGCGAACAGGGCTGGCCCGGCTCCGTTCGACTGATCGGGGCCGAGCCGCACGCGCCGTACGACAGGCCGCCGCTGTCCAAGGCCGTGCTGCTCGGCAAGGGCGAGGAGGCCCAGGCGCCGCTCTTCGAGATCGACTTCGCGAATCTGGACATCGAGCTCGAACTGGGCAGGACCGTCACCGGGCTGCGCGCCGACGAGCGGCTGCTGGTCACCGACGCGGGGCCGGTCCACTACGACCGTCTGGTTCTGGCCACGGGGGCCGAACCGGTCGCCCTGCCGGGAAGCGAGGGCGTGCCCGGTGTCCACCTGCTGCGCACTCTGGACGACGCGCAGCGGCTGCGCCCGGTGCTGGCGGCGCGGGGCAGGATCGTGGTGGTCGGCGCCGGCTGGATCGGCGCGGAGTTCGCCACGGCGGCGCGCGAGCGCGGCTGCGAGGTCACCGTCGTCGAGGCAGCGGACACCCCGCTGCCGGGCGCGCTCCCGACGCAGGTGACCGAGCCGATGCGGGCCTGGTACGCGGAGGCCGGGGCGACGCTGCGCACCGGGGTCGCCGTCGAGTCGGTCGAACGCGGCGGGGTGCTGCTCGCCGACGGCACACGGCTGGCGGCGGACGCGGTGCTGGTCGGCATCGGGGCCCGCCCGGCGACCGGCTGGCTGCGCGGCTCCGGCGTCGAGCTGGGCCCCGACGGTGCCGTGCTCGCCGACGCCCGGCTGCGCGCCGCTGTCCCGGGCGGCCACGACGCCGGTGTCTACGCGGTGGGCGACTGCGCCTCCTTCCCGTCGGCCCGCTACGGCGAGCGGCTGCTGATCCACCACTGGGACAACGCGCTGCAGGGCCCCCGTACGGTCGCGGCGAACCTGCTGGCCGAGGGGCACGCCGACGGCGAGGCCGACACCGTCGTCTACGACCCGGTGCCCTACTTCTGGTCCGAGCAGTTCGGCCGTTTCGTGCAGTACATCGGGCACCACGCGGAGGGGGACGAGCTGGTGTGGCGCGGCTCCCCGGACGGCGCCGCTTGGAGCGTGTGCTGGCTGCGCGGGGAGCGGCTGGCCGCGCTGCTGGCCGTCGGCCGTCCGCGCGATCTCGCGCAGGGCCGGAAGCTGATTCAGCAGGGTACGGCCGTGGAACGGACGCTGGTGCGCGACGCGGCCGTGGCCCTGAAGCAGGCGGCGCGGTAGTGACTGTCGGCACCAGATGGCAGTCTGGAACCCGTGACCGAGATTGACGCAAAGACCGAGGCTCTCGTCCCCGCCTGGCTCACCCTTCCCGACGTCGCCGAAAAGCTCGGCGTCGAAGTGACCCGGGTACGGCAGCTCGTGAAGGAAGGCCAGCTGATCGCGGTGCGGCGGGAAGCGGAGTCCGGCAACAGGGTGCTCCAGGTTCCGGCCGCCTTCATCGGCGAAGGCCGGATCGTGAAGGGCCTGGCGGGCACCATCACGCTCCTGAAGGACGACGGCTTCAGCGACGAAGAGATGCTCGAGTGGCTGTTCACCGAGGACGAGTCCCTGCCCGGCTCGCCGGTGACGGCCCTGCGGGAGAACCGGGGCACGGAGGTCAAGCGCCGCGCCCAGGCGCTCGCCGTCTGACGCCGCCGCCCGGGCCGGCCGGCCCGGGCACAGCACGAGAACACCGACACCACCGGGTGCGTGGGCCCGCTCGTGGGCCCGCGCACCCCCGCACGGGGGGAACCACCGCGCCATGTCCCGCAGCACCACCACGCCCGGCACCGCGCCCGGCGCCGCCGGCTATGCCACGGCCGCCGACTCCGCCGCGTCCGGCGGGGCCCGGCAGCGGCTCGCCGACGCGCGGCTGTACCTGTGCACCGACGCCCGCAAGGTGCAGGGCGACCTGCCCGAGTTCCTGGACGCCGTGCTGGCGAACGGGGTGGACATCGTCCAGCTGCGCGACAAGGGCATGGAGGCGGCCGAGGAGCTGGAGCACCTGGCCGTCTTCGCCGACGCCTGCAGTCGGCACGGCGCGCTGCTGGCCGTCAACGACCGCGCTGATGTGGCCCACGCCGCCGGCTCCGACGTGCTCCATCTCGGCCAAGGTGATCTGCCGGTGCCCGCGGCCCGCGCGCTGCTCGGCGAACAGGTGCTGATCGGCCGTTCCACCCACTCGGCCGCGGAGGCGGACGCGGCGCTGGCCGAGCCGGGCGTCGACTACTTCTGCACCGGTCCGTGCTGGCCGACCCCCACCAAGCCGGGCCGTCCCGCACCGGGGCTGGATCTCGTCCGTCACACTGCCGCCCGTACCGGCACGGATCCGGCGTCCCGGCCGTGGTTCGCCATCGGCGGTATCGATGCGGACAATCTCGGCCAGGTGCTTCAGGCCGGTGCCCGCCGGGTGGTGGTCGTCCGCGCGCTCACCCGGGCGGACGATCCGGGGGCTGCCGCGGCCTCGCTGGCGCGGCGGCTGCGGGAGGCGGCCGAGGTCGACCGGTAGGTCCGGCGGCCGTCGCGACCGTCGCGGCCGCCCCCGCCGCGGTCATCCGTGCCGCCGCCCCGCCGCGGCCACCGGTGCCCTGACGTGGCCGTTCCCTTAACACGGGGTGGCCCTTCCGTCCAACAGGTGGACATCGGCCATCCGGGAACCGGACAGATCATCCCTAAATATGGCAGTGTCGAGTCGTTCTGCAGGCCAGGCCACTAACCTGCAGCTATGGCCATCGGTATCTCAGCTCCCAGGACAGACCGTCCGCCGACTGTGCGTGATCTGCTCGCGAGCGGAGAGCAGTCCTTCTCCTTCGAGTTCTTCGCGCCGAAGACCGAAAAAGGGGTGCGGACCCTGTGGGACGCGCTGCGCCGCATCGAGGCGGTGTCCCCGACCTTCGTGTCCGTCACCTATGGAGCGGGCGGTTCCTCGCGTGAGGGCACGGTCCGCAACACCGAGCGCATCGCCAACGAGACCACGCTGACCCCGGTCGCGCATCTGACCGCGGTCAACCACTCGCGGGCCGAGTTGCGCAACGTCATCGGGCAGTACGCGGACGCGGGCATCCGCAATGTGCTCGCGCTGCGCGGCGACCCTCCCGGCGACCCGCTGGGGGAGTGGGTCAAGCACCCCAACGGGATCAACTACGCCTCCGAGCTCGTCGAGCTGATCAAGGAATCCGGCGACTTCTGCGTCGGTGTCGCGGCCTTCCCCGAGATGCACCCGCGCTCCACCGACTGGGAGAGCGACATCCGGCACTTCGTGAACAAGTGCAAGGCCGGTGCGGACTACGCGATCACCCAGATGTTCTTCCGGGCCGAGGACTATCTGCGGCTGCGGGACAAGGTCGCGGCGGCCGGCTGCCACACGCCCATCATCCCGGAGATCATGCCCGTCACGAACGTGAAGCAGATCGAGCGGTTCGCGCAGTTGAGCAACGCCACCCTGCCGACCGAGATGATCGAGCGGCTCCACGCGGTCCAGGACGATCCGGCGGCGGTACGCTCGGTCGGAATCGAGTACGCCACAGACTTGTGTGCGAGGCTGATGGCCGAAGGCGTCCCGGGGCTGCACTTCATCACGCTCAACCACTCCACGGCGACGCTTGAGATCCACCAGAATCTCGGCCTTCGGGAGAGGGCTAACCTGGGCCTCCGCAAGGGGGCTTGAGTCACGGAGCCGCCCATGGGGCGGCGGGAGCGGGAAGAGGGGCGTAGATGGGCTGGACGGTCCTCTATATCGCGTTCGGCGTCGTCGCACTGTGGCTGCTGGGCGAGGTCCTGCTCCAGTACAAGGCCCGGCTGCGCTGGCGGGCGCTGGCCTTCGCCGGGTTCCTGGGCGTGGTGGTGGGCACGGTGCTGCCGTCGATCATCGTGATCGGCGTCGGCATCGCGGCCTTCGCCGTCGGCCAGACGTTCGTCACGCTCTCGGTACGGAGCGGGTTCACCGCCGGGTGGTCGCTCGGCGGTGGCCCCGGCTCCAGCCGACGCCGCCGCGCGGGTACGGCGACCGGCCGGGACACCGCGTCCCTGGAGGTCACCGGGCTGGAGACGCACGGCCCGGACGCGGTACCGGCCCCCGGCACGATGCCGGTTCCCGACCCGGTCGACGACTACGGCCCGCAGGGCTACGGAGGCCAGGAGCCCGCAGCGCCGTACGGGCAGGAAGCCGGTAGTGACTACGCGTACGCCGGATACGGCGCCTACAGCGGCCCCGACGACTACGAGGAAGAGACCTCCGTCTTCGGCGGGCACCCGGGAGCGATGCCCCCCTCGGCGCCGGTACCCGGCGCCGGGCCCGCGGCGGACGAGACGCAGGTGTACGCCTACGGGGAGGCGGCAGGTATCGGCGAGCAGTACGCCGGCCAGTACACCGGTTACCCGGAAGCCCCCGGCGCCGGGGACTCCGCCGCGTACCAGAACTACCCCGCGTACCAGGAGTACCCGGACCCCTACGGCGGCTACGGCGGCGGCTACGCGGACGAGTACGGCTACCCCGCGCCGCCCCAGGAGCCCGCCCAGCAGCAGCCGTACTACCCCGATGTGCCCGAGACCCCGCCGGGCGGCGTCTGGGTCCCCCAACAGCGCGACTCCGGCGCACCCCTCCCCCCGGCCGAACCGCCGCCCTACGGCGGCTACGGGAGCGGGCACGGAAACGAGTACGGAAGCGACTACGGCGGCAGCGAGTACGGCGACTACTACGCCCCCGAGACGTCCCACCAGCAGCCCCAGCCCCAGCCGTACCCGCAGCAGGCACCGCAGTACCCACCGGACTACTACGGCAGCGGCCAGTACTGAGCCACCTGCGGACACCGGGCCACCGGCGCGACGGTGACCACTGCCGGTCGCCGCGCCCGCCGACGGCCACCGGCCAGGAGGCGGGCGCACCAGCCCGGTGTCGGGCGCGACTTGCCGGAGACGTACCCCGCGTGGGGCCGGTCGGTCAGACCGAGCCGCGCCATTCAGGGTCCTGCACCAGCCCCGCCACCATGGCTCCGCTCATCCCGGCTGCGGGCAGGCCGCCGCCCGGGTGGGACCAGCCGCCCGCCGCGTAGAGCCCCGGCAGTGGGGCCGAGTTGGCCGGGTGCAGGAAAGCGCCACCGGCACCGGGTAGCGCGGGCGGCGGCACCAGGCCGCCCGGGGCGCCGGTCTCCGCCTCGTGGTCGGCGGGGGTGCGCACCTCGTGCCACAGCAGCCGCTCGCTCAGTCCCAGCCCCGCGGCGTCCGTCAGCGCCAGCAGCCGCTCGACGAGTTCCCCGGCCGTACCGGACTCGGTCCCTGTTCCCGGGGGCACCGGCAGCGTGAGCACCGCCGCCTCGTGCTGGTCGTCGGGGCGCAGTGCCGGATCGTCAGGCCGCAGCAGGGTCAGCGGCTGCCCCGGCGCCTCCGCGCGGTGCACCAGCGTCCGGTGCGGGGTGCCCTCGGGGCGGGCGCCCCGCAGCGCGAGCAGCACCGTGAACCGGGCCATGCCGCGCCCGGCGCCGCCCTGGCCACCGGGCGCGCCCGGACCGGCCCCCGCGACGACCACGTCCGCGTCCACCGTCGAGCCGTCCGCCAGCTCCACCCCGGCTGCTCGCCCGTCCTTCTCGCGTACGCCCGTCACGGCGCTGTCGAAGTGGAAGGTCACCTTCCGCTCGCGGCACCGCTCGTACAGTGCGTCGGCGAGCGCCCGCATACCGCCGCGCACGTACCAGGTGCCGAAGGTGTCCTCGACATACGCCAGTACGGCGGCGCTCGCCGGAGCCTCCGCCGGGTCCAGGCCATGCGCCCAGGCGCAGCCGCACAGCATCGCGGCCAGCCGCGGATCGCCCAGCTCGTCCCGCGCGATCTCGGCCAGCGCAGGACCGGCGGCACCTCCCGCCCGGCGAGTACGCAAGCGGCCCAGCAGCCCCTTCTTCCGCAGCGCCGGATAGGCCCCGTCCCGGACCAGCGCACCCCGCGAGGAGGGCTCGTCCCGCAGCGGCTCCTCCAACAGCGGGCGGCGCGTGACCTCCCACGCCTCGCGGGCCCGCGTCAGCATCCCGGCCCACCGCTCACCCGCGCCGGTGCCCAGCGCGTCGTCCAGCGCGGCGATCACCTTGCCCCGGGAGGCGTTCGGCAGCGTCACGGACGTCCCGTCGGCGAACACATGCCGCGCGGTGACCGGCACCTGGACCAGCTCCACCCGGTCCTCCAGCCGATCGCGGCCGGTCTTGACGAACAGATCCCGGTAGACGGCGGGCAGTTGCAGCAGCCCCGGCCCGGTGTCGAACCCGAAACCGTCCCGCACATACCGCCGCACGGCGCCCCCATGGGTCCCGCCCCGCTCGTGCACCACGACCTCGTGCCCGGCGACAGCCAACCGAGCCGCCGCCGCCATCCCACCCATCCCAGCGCCGACCACCACAACCCGCATGCCCCGACCTTATCGAGCCCCCGCCCCCGCCCACTCTCCGCCGTCGCGGCGGGAGGCCCCTTTGCCCGCCGCGACGGCGTTCGGGCAGCAGTAGGTACTCGTACTCAGGGGGGATCTTGAGTATGCGCGCGGATGGGGTGCCAGCCGGGTGGGCGGCAGAGTGGGGGGGTGACGGAAGGGGACGGGCCGGACCGCTGACACGGGGCCGCGGAACGGTGCGGCGCCCTTCCGCGAGCCACCCCCCGCACAGGTGGGGCGGCCCCGGTGGGGACGGGGCCGCCTCGCTCAGGCGGCCGGTTCCGCGGTCAGCGGGGCCGGCTTCCGCCGACCCGGCCCTGGAGCAGCAGGGACAGTGCGCCGTGTACGTCCTCGAGGGAGCGCTCCGGCTGGAACGCCTTCCAGTCGAGCGCGGCGACCAGCACCATCCCCACCAGGGCCGCGGCGGTGAGCTGGATGTCGATGTCCTCGCTGAGCTCACCCTCGGCGACCCCGGCACGCAGGACGCCCTCGACGACGGCGACCGCCTCCTTGCGTACCACCAGCAGCGTGTCGTTCCAGGCCCGTCCGGTGCGCCAGAGTTCGGCGACGTAGAGCTGGGTGAAGGCGGGGTAGCGGTCGATGAACTGGAGCCCCGCGCGGACCATCGAGTCCAGTGCGTCCACCCGGCTGCCGCCCCGGTCGGCCGTCTCCTCGGCGGCCTGCCGCAGATCGGCGGTCAGCAGTGCCACACCGTGCCGCAGCAGCTCCTCGAACAGTTCGGTCTTGCTGGCGAAGTTGTAGTAGACCGTGCCCTTGGCCACCCCCGCCCGTTCGGCGATCTCCTCGACGGTCGTCGAGGAGAACCCCTGTTCGGCGATGAGGGTGACCGCCGCCTGGAAGAGCTTGTCCCTGGTGGCGCTGCGGCTGCGTGGCGTGGTGGTGCGGGCACTCGTCATGCGGCCATTCTCCCCTCGGGACCGGCCGGGTCGGCGCGGTGTGCTCCCGGCCTCACAGCGAGATCTCCGGGCGCAGCCTGTCCAGCGTCCACACCTGCTTGCGGCGCGCTGTGACGGCCGTCAGCGCGAGGGCGCCCGCGGTGAAGGCCAGCAGCACCAGGCACGCCCGCCACACCGGCCACAGCTCGCCCCCGGTGATCAGGTGCCGCAGCCCCTCCACCACGTAACTCATGGGCAGCAGCGGGTGGAGCGCGTTGAAGAAGCCGGGGCTGGTCTGGATCGGGTACGTACCGCCGGCCGAGGTCAGCTGCAGCATCAGCATCGCCAGGACGAGGATGCGCCCTGCGGGCCCGAAGCGCGCGTTGAGGAACTGGACGATCGCCGTGAAGCACGCCGTGACCAGCACCAGGAAGCCCACCGTCGCCAGGCCGCGCGCCATCTGGAGTCCGAGCCCCCAGTGCAGCACGCTCATCAGCGCGGCCACCTGGGCCACCCCGATCGCGGCCACCGGCAGCCAGCCCGCCAGCGCGATCCGCCAGCTCGTGGCGCCCGCCGCCAGCGCCCGCTTGTTGAGCGGCTGCAGCAGCATGTAGGCGATCATCGCGCCGACCCAGAGGGAGAGCGGGATGAAGTACGGCGCGAAACCGGTGCCGTAGTTGGGCGCCGTGTGGGCCTTGTGCGAGGCCAGGTCAACCGGGTCGGCCATCACGCCGGTGCGGTCCTGCCGCTCCTTCTTGTCGTAGTCCGGTATCTGCTTCGCGCCCGCGTGCAGGCCGTGTGCCAGCTTTCCCGAGCCGTCGGCCAGTTTGAACAGGCCACCGTCGAGCGTGGCGGCGCCGCCGGAGAGTTCGCCGAGGCCCGAGTGGAGCTTCCCGGCGCCCTTGGCGACCTTGTGAGCGCCCTTGTTGAGGGCGTTGATCTGCCGTACGGCGCTGTCCACGTCCTGCTGGAGGTGCGGGGCCCGGGCTGCGACCTTGTTCGCGGCCCGGTTCAGCTGGTCGAGGTGGCGGCCGAGTTCGTCGAGGTTCTTCTCGTTCTGGACGTAGCCGTTGAGCTTCGCTGCGACCTTCGCCGAGCGTTCCGCCGCGTCGACGGCCTTCTTCAACTCCGCGCAGGAGTCGGCCGCTGCCTTGCCCTTGGCGGCCCCCGACCCGCTCGGGGAGCCGCTCGTGGGCCCGCTCGGGGAGCCGCTCGTGGACGGGTTCGTGGACGGGTTCGGGAGAGGCAGGTCGGGGGTGGGCTTGTCCGGTGCTGGGGTGCTCGGGCCGGGGCTGCTGGGGGCGGGCAGGTCCGGGCCGGGTCCGGACGGCCCGCCCTTGCCGCAGCGTGCCGAGTACAGCTTCGAGAGCGCGTCGGCGGCCTTGCGCGAGTCGGTCTGGGCACGCTGCGCGTCGGCCGGCAGCTTGCCGAGGTTCTTCTTGAGCGTCTTGCTGGTACGGGCCACTCCCCGCGCGGCCTCGCCCACTTCACCGCTGTGCGCCTTGAGGAACGGCCGTACCTCGTCGGCGGCGCCGTTCACCTTGTCGGCCAGCTTCTGGGTGCCCGCGGCGACCTTGCCCGCGCCGCTCTTGAGATCGCCGCTGCCGGTCTCCGCGTCGCCCAGGCCGCTCTTGAGCCTGCCCGCGCCCTTCTTCGCCTTGCCGATGCCGGCGCCCAGGTCGTCGGCGCCCTCGGCGGCCTTCGCCGTCTTGCCGTGCAGAGTGGAGAAGGAGACGTAGATCTTGTCGAAGAAGCCGCGCGAGACCTTGCTGGAGGCCCCGGCGCGGAGCTCGGAGAAGACGGTGCGGGAGATCTGCCCGACGATGTAGTTGTTGGCGTCGTTGGTGCGCACCTCGAGCGCGCCCGTCTCGGGGGAGTCGCCCGAGCTGGAGGAGACCCGCTTGCTGAAGTCGGCGGGCACCGTCAGCGACAGGTAGTACCGCCCGTCCTCGACCCCCTTGCGGGCGTCCGCGGCGCTGGTCTCCTGCCAGTCGAACGAGTCGCTGTCGTGCAGGCCCTTGACGATGTCGTCGCCCGCGTCGATCCGCTCGCCCTTGACCGTGGCGCCCCGGTCCTCGTTCACCAGCGCCACCGGGACCTTGTCCAGGCGCTCGTAGGGGTTCCAGAACGACCACAGGTACAGCGCCCCGTACAGCAGCGGAAGCAGCAGCATCGCCGCCATCGCCGCTCGCGGCAGCCGTCCCCTGCCGAACCGCTTCAGCTCAAGCGCGGCTAGCCTCGGCGAGCGCATCCTCCGCCCCCTCCTTCTCCGTGTCGTCGTCCTGGTCGCCCTGTGCGCCGTCGCGCCCTCGCGCGCCGTCGTGCCCGTCGCCGTGTGCACCGCCGGAGCGCGTCCTGTCCGTACGGACCACCACGGCGCCCTCGGCGGGCGGCTCGCTGCACACCGCGAGCACGGTGGTGCCCCGCTCAGCCACCGTGCGCAACAGCCCCCACGCCGCCTCGCGTTCGCTCGGAGCCAGCTTCTGGTCCCAGTCGTCGACCGCCAGCAGCCGCGGCTCGCCCAGCAGCGCCAGCGCCACGGAGAGCCGCAGCACATCGAGCCGCTCCAGGTCCCGTACGGCCGTGCGCCCGCCCCTGGGCAGCGCGTCCAGGTCGAGCCCGGCGGTCTCCAGCGCGGCCTCCAGCCGTGCCCGGCTCGCCGCGGCCCGCTCCTTGCGGGGGCGCAGCAGGGCGCGCAGCGGGCTGTCGAACCGCCGCTGGAGCAGCACCCGCTCGCGCAGCTGCTCGGTGACGGTCAGCGCCGGGTCCAGGTCGTTGACGCCGGGGACCGGGCCCAGGGCGCTGATGCGGCGTACGGGCGCGAGCCGCTTGGGCAGCGGGTGACCCGCGACCTTCGCGTGGCCGCGGCTCGCCTTCATCCGGCCGGTCAGCGCCAGCAGCAGACAGGTGCGTCCGGAGCCCGAGGGCCCGACCAGCGCGATCAGCGAGCCCGCATCGGCGGTGAAGCTCACCCCTTCGAAGACGGGGCCGCGCGGCCCGTCGAGCCCGAAGTCCTCCGCCGAGACGGCGGCTCCTCGCACGTCTGCCACGGCCCCTCCCGATGTGTCGTCGCGTCCCGCTGGGCGCGCCGTGCCCGGTCCCCGGCGCCGGGCACGGCGCTTTTGAACTGACTGGTCAGTTCAAAGTATGCAGCAGGCGGCGGCCGGGACGCCAACCGGGCCGTCCCCGCGGCGCCGCACGCCCGGCACTTCGCTGCCCCGTACGGCGTTTGCCCAGGTCGGGTCGATTGTCAGTGGCATGCGACACGATGTGCCCATACGACCGGTTCTCGAACCGGCATCAGCCGACGGGAGGTTGATTCACGTGATGCGACCTTCTCCGGGAGCGCGCCCCGCGCCCCCGCAGCCGACAGCGCCACCCGCCAGCCACCCCGAAACGCGCCCGACCCCCGACCCGCGCCCGGCCCCCGACGCCCACGACATCCACCCGGTGCTCCGCCGGGCCACCGCCCCGCCCGCCGCGCTCGACCTGCTGGCGCAGGCCCAGCACGGGCTCGACGAGGCGGCCGCCATGCAGACGGCCAACGAGCGGTATGCCACAGCGCATCTCGCCGCGCTGCGCACGGCCGCCGCCGTGCTGGCCGTCCGGGGCCGCCCGGAGCCGGCACCGCCCCGCAGGCGCGGCGCCCCCTCGCGCCGGGCGCGGCGCCCCGGCATCCGCAGCGCCTGGGAAGTGCTGCCGGAAGTCGCACCGGAACTCACCGAGTGGGCGGACCTCTTCGCCTCAGGTGCTCCCCGTCGCGCCCGCGCGGAGGCGGGCATAGCCGGCGCCGCGAGCTGGCGGGACGCCGACGACCTGGTCCACTACGCCGGGATGTTCCTCCGGCTCGTCGAGCGGATGCTCGTCGCGCAGCCGGCCCTGCCCAGGCCCCGCACGGTCACCGGCGAGGAGCAGCACACCGAGCGCCACACCGAGCACCACCGCCCGTCGCACCCCCGCGACCGGCGGGCGGGATGAGACGCCGTGCGGACGAGAGGCCCGCCGGGCGGATCAGCGGGCCCGGGAGGCAATAGGGTGGGACACGCCCGTCCCTGAGCCGAGGAGCAGTCCATGTCCCGCCCCAGCGCAACCCTCCGGACCGCAGTGGTCTGGGACGTCCTCAGGGGAGCCCTCGACCAGCGCGCCAAACTGGCGGACCGCGCCGAGTTGGAGGTGCTCGACACCGGTGGCGGCACCGGCAACTTCGCCGTGCCCGTGGCGCGCCTCGGACACCGCGTCACCGTCGTCGACCCGAGCCCCGACGCCCTTTTCGCGCTGGAGCGCCGCGCCGCCGAGGCGGGCGTCGCCGAGCGGGTCACCGGCGTCCAGGGCGATGTGCGCGGCCTCTTCGACGTGGCCGAGCGCGGCGGCTACGACGTGGTGCTCTGCCACGGCGTCCTGGAGTACGTGGACGACCCCGCGGAGGGTCTGGGCAACGCCGTCGCGGCGCTGCGCGAAGGAGGCGGCACGCTCAGTGTGCTCGCCTCGGGGCTGGGCGGAGCCGTGCTGGCGCGGGCGCTGGCCGGGCACTTCACCGAGGCGCGGCATGCGCTCACCTCACCCGGCGGGCGCTGGGGCGAGACCGACCCGATGCCCCGCAGGTTCACCCCCGAGCAGCTCACCGCACTGGTGACCAGCACAGGGTTGGAGGTGATCTCCGTGCACGGCGTACGGATCTTCGCCGACCTGGTGCCCGGCGCGCTCGTGGACACCGAGCCCGACGCGCTGGAGGCGCTGGCCAGGCTGGAGGCGGCCGCCGCCGAGCTGCCCGACTTCCAGTCGGTCGCCAGTCAGCTCCATGTGCTCGCCGAGGTCCCGCCCCGCGCGGTCCGGGCCGCCGGCCGCTGACGCCGCCGACGCCGCTCGTACCGGGCGGTCACAGCCGGCTCGTACCGCGCGGCCAGGGGCTGTCTCTTCGCGACCGCCCGATCACCCGCTGCGCGCCGTATGATCGAGGCACACCGTCCGGCATGGCGGAAAGGTGGTGCGGGAATGAACGGAACACGCCGTGGGCACCCCGTCCGTTATATCGGGTGTGGTGGGAGGAATTGGCGTAGAGGGGCGGGTTTCACGGGGGCGATTCCCTGCCTATCCTGAAAGAGTCGCATCCGGTCGCCCCCGCGACCGACGAGTAGGAGGACTCCGTGCCGCTCTCTGAGCACGAGCAGCGGATGCTCGAGCAGATGGAGCGAGCGCTGTACGCCGAAGATCCCAAGTTCGCGACAGCGCTCGAGGGAAGTGAGCTGCGCCGGTACACCCGCAAGCGGGTCTACCAAGCGGTTGCGGGCTTTCTGGTGGGTATCGCGCTCCTCATGGCCGGAATGGTCGCTCAGCAGATCTGGGTCAGCGTTGTCGGCTTCCTGGTGATGCTGGGCTGCGCGGTCCTCGCGGTCACCGGGTGGAAGAAGGCCCCCAAGCGGGGCGAAGGACAGGCCCAGGGCCAGGCTGCGCAGGGCTCCGGCTCGCCATCCGGGTCCGGCCGCCGTCAGCAGCCACGCAGCCGCAAGTCGATGATGGCCCGCATCGAGGAGCGCTGGCAGCGCCGCCGCGACGAGGGCCACGGCCACCACTGAGACGCTGGACCCGCGCCCGAAGGGGCGCGGGGAACTGCTCCCCTGGGGCACCTCCCGGCCGAAGGCTGGGGGAGCACCCGCAGCCCGCAGTCAAGGGCACCCCTCACCCGAACGGGGGCACCCCTCCCGGCTTCTTCACCGGGACAAGGCACCCCTCACCGGCTTCCGGAACGCGCCCCGCAACCGCCGCACCCTGCGGGTCGCCGACCACAGGAGCCGCACCGTGGAGGGCGGCAGCAGCAGCGCCCGTATCCGTACGGAACGCGGCGCTGCGGAGCGCAGCCCCGCCCGGATGCGCCGCACCTCACCCGCGATCCCCGGCGCCGCCCGCGGGACGGGCGCGTACAGCACCTGTTCGACCGCGAGAGCGACCCGTTGCGCCGCCTCGGCGTCTTCCTCCCGCAGTTCACCGACCCGGGCCAGCCGCGCTGCGACGGTCCGTGGTGTCGCGGAGTCCTGGGGGACGATCCCGTAGTCCCAGCCGGTGTCGATGAGCTCCTGCCAGGCGCTCAGCACCGCCTCAGGACCGCCGGTTCCCGGGGCCGGGTCACGTAGCCGCCGGGAGCGTCTGCGCATCCGCGACAGCATCGGGGCCAGCAGCAGCGCGAGCACCGCCAGCCCACCGGCGCCGAGCCCGGCGACGGCGGCCAGGGGCGGCCCCTGGCCGGAGTCGCGCGAGCCGGGGAGCGGGGCCGCGAGCCCGCACTCGGGGTCGGCCTGCTTCTGCTGTGCGGTGCACCGGTCGGACGGCGACGGATCGGCGGAGGGCTGGTCGTTCCGGCTGCGGTCGGGCAGCTCCTCGCCGGGGTCGAGGTCGGAGTCGGGCGCGTCGGGCTGGGCGTAGGGCGGGGTGGTGCCCCGTGTGGGGGTGGGCTCGAACCGGGTCCAGCCGACGCCTTCGAAGTACAGCTCGGGCCAGGCGTGTGCGTCCTGGAAGCCGACCTCCATCTTGCCGTCGCCGCGGGCCGTACCGGGGGTGAAGCCGACCGCGACGCGGGCCGGGATACCGAGGGTGCGGGCCATCGAGGCCATGGCGAAGGAGAAGTGGATGCAGAAGCCCTCCTTCTGCTTCAGGAAGTCGGCGATGGCGTTGACGCCGGTGCCGGCGGACACCTCGGTGTCGTAGGTGAAGCCGCCTTTGCTGGCGAACCAGTCCTGGAGCAGCACCGCGCGGTCGTAGTTGTCCTTGGCGCCGCGGGTGACCTTGCGCGCGGTCTCGGGTACGACGTCGGGGAGCGAGCCGGGGACCGCGGTGTACTCGCGCTTGAGCGCGGGCGGCGGTGCGGGGGCGTTGCGCAGCTGCTCGGCGGTCGGCCGCACGCGGAGGCTCTCGACGGTGTAGCGCAGGCCGCGGGTGGTCTGCCGGTCGTAGCCGACCAGGGTGCGGCCCTCCGGCTCGAACCGCCACTTGCCGTCGACGCGTACCCGCTGGGCCGGGTACGGCATGGGCAGCCAGTCCTGGGCGTAGGAGTCGCTGGCCTGGACGGTGGCGCGGACCGTGCTGGTGCGTACGCCGGGCGCCAGGCCGCGTGGTGTCGGCAGCGGGTCGGGGATCTCGCCGATGCGCCGCTCGGAGGGCTTCCACTGGGCGCCGTCGAACTTGTCGAGGGCGACGATGCGCAGGTAGAGCTCCTGGTCGTCGTCGCCCTCGGTGGAGTAGACGAGCGCGGTGCGGTCCTGCGGCTGGTTGAGGCTGTTCTTGAGGGCCACGACCGGGTTGACGGCGGAGACGGTGCCGCCGCCCTTGTCGCCGCCGCCCCGGCCGCCGGTGCCCACGTCCTCCAGCAGTCCGCCACTGAGCGAGGGCAGCGCGGCGGGCACCACCAGAGCGATGCCCAGCGCCAGCACGCCGATCCGCCGACCGGTGCGCACCGGCGCCATGGCGGGTCCGCCGACGCTGCCCGGCTGGTGCGGGGGCGCGCCCGGTCTGGCCCGGTCGGCGAAGACGCGGCCCCACTGCGAGAGCCGCTCGCGCCCCTCGGCCAGCAGGAGCAGCAGATAGCCGCCCGCGGCACACAGGAACCACAGCCAGCGGGCGCCGCCCTGGGAGAGCCCGGCGGCCACCGAGTACAGGGCGAGCAGCGGCAGCCCGGCGGGGGCCGCGCTGCGGTAGGTCACGGCGACGGTGTCCACCAGCAGGCCGATGACCAGCACACCGCCGACGAGCATCAGCCGTATGCCGTCGGTGAGCGGCGCGGGTATCGCGTACCGGCTCACGTCGTCGATGCCCTGCTGGAACAGCGTGCCGAAGCGTTCGAACCCCGCGGGGCTGGGCAGGAACCCGCCCAGCGCGTACTCCCGTGCGAAGACCACGGTCAGCAGCAGCGCCGAGACGACGGCCTGCGTCAGCACGGTCACCGGGCGGGCGAGCGGCACCCGGCGGGTGGCCGCGCCCACCCCGGTCTGTACGGCGATCAGCAGCGCGGCCTGGAGCAGCCAGGTCGCCGGATCGACCAGCGGCAGCAGCGCGCAGGCCGCGGTCAGGGTCGCCAGCGCGGCGCAGCATGCGAGCCGTCCCCGTCCGCTCATCGTTCCAGCCCCCTCGCGCTCATGTTGTCGGCTTCCTGCCACAGCGCGGCCAGCGGCGTTCCGGGGCCGCCGGGCAGCGCCGTCCACCCGGCCTCGCGCAGGGCACGCAGCGGCGCTTCCGCAGTCCTGTCCACGGGCCGGGGCGCGGCTGCCGGAGCGGCGCCGTCCGTCGGCTGCCGGACGGCGGGGCCGGGGCCCGGGCCGACGACGAACGCCACGGCGCGGTGGGAGCGCTGCCGCATCCGGCCGACCGTGCCGGCCTGTTCCTCGTCCAGGGCCCCGAGGAACGCGATCAGCAGTCCCTCGTTCCCGGCCGTTCCGCCGCGCAGCGCGTCATAGGCGCCCGCCAGCCCCTGTTCGGGTGAATGTTCGACGACGGCGAGGGTGTCCAGCAGCAGCCCCGCCGTGTCCGAGGTCTCCGAGAGGAACCCCCCGCTCTCCGGTCCGGGCGCCGCGGCCCCGGTGTCGGTCAGCAGCCGCACCGACCAGCCCCGCTCCAGCAGGTGCAGGCAGACGGAGGCGGCGGCCGCGACGGCCCACTCGAACGGGGAGTCGGGCCCCGCGCCGGGGTAGGCGCAGCGGCGGGTGTCCAGCACCACGGTGCAGCGGGCCTGCTGCGGCTGCTCCTCGCGGCGCACCATCAGCTCGCCGTAGCGCGCGGTGGACCGCCAGTGGACCCGCCGCAGGTCGTCGCCGTGCCGGTAGCCGCGCGGGATCACATCGTCGTCCCCGGCAAGGGCCAGCGCGCGCTGCCGTCCCTCCCCGTAGCCGCTGGTCTCGCCCGTCAGCCGGACGGGCGGCAGGGCTTCGACGGGCGGTACGACGGTGAGGGTGTCGTACGTACTGAAGGAGCGGGTCAGCTCGCACATCCCGAACGGGTCCGTCAGCCGCAGTTGCAGCGGGCCCAGCGGATAGCGTCCACGCAGGTCGGAGCGGACGCGGTAGGAGACCTCACGCCGCCCGCCCGGCTCCACCCGGTCCAGCACGAACCGGGGGCGGGGGCCGAGTACGTAGGGCACCCGGTCCTGCAGCATCAACAGCCCGGTGGGCAGCCGCGAGACGTTGTCGATCCGCAGGTGCACCCGGGCCTCCGAGCGGGCCGGCACCCGGGAGGGCGACAGCCTGCGGTAGCCGGCCACCCGGTAGCGGGTGCGGTGCAGCACCAGTACGCACACCAGCGGCAGCACGGCCAGCAGCACGCCGACCCGCAGCAGTTCGTCCTGGCCCAGTACGTACGCGCACAGGGCCGCCGCCACCCCGGCCGCCAGGAAGGAGCGGCCGCGCGTGGTCAGTCCGCCGAATGCCCGGCGCAGCGAACCCAGGCTCTCCCGGTCCTCCTCGGGGCCCGCGCCACCGGAGCGGCCACCACCGCGCCGGTGCGCCTCCCCGCTCCCGTACGGCTGCGTAGTGGCAGGTGGCGACGGCGGTGGCGACGACGGTGGTGGCGGGGCGCCGGGGGCCGGTCCGTAGGCCATCAGTAGCCCCGGGCCTGCCCGGGCTGCGGCCGGCCCGCCGGTGGGTGCCCGGGCGCCTGGTGTCCGGGTGCCTGCGGCTGACCGTAGGGGCCGGTCATGCCACCGGGCGCGCCCGGGGCTGTTCCGGGTGGCGTGGGGCCGGGCCCGACGGCGGGTACCGGCACCCGCTGGAGGATCTCGGTGACCACCTGCTCGGCCGTACGGCGGTTCAACTGCGCCTGCGCCGTGGGCAGCAGACGGTGCGCCAGCACCGGAACGGCCAGCGACTGCACATCGTCGGGCAGCGCGAACTCGCGCCCGGCCAGCGCCGCGGACGCCTTGGCGGCCCGCAGCAGATGCAGCGTCGCGCGCGGCGAGGCGCCCAGCCGCAGATCGGCGTGCGACCGGGTGGCGGCCACCAGTTCGACCGCGTAGCGCCGTACCGCGTCCGAGACGTGCACGCCCCGCACCGTCTCGATCAGCTTGGCGATGTCGTGGGCGTGCGCCACCGGCTGGAGGTCGTCCAGCGGGGAGGTGCTCCCGTGCACATCGAGCATCTCCAGCTCGGCGGCCGGGCTGGGGTAGCCGATGGAGACGCGCACCATGAACCGGTCCCGCTGCGCCTCGGGCAGCGGATAGGTGCCCTCCATCTCCACCGGGTTCTGGGTGGCGACCACCATGAACGGGTCGGGCAGCTCATGGGTCTGCCCGTCGATGGTGACCTGGCGCTCCTCCATCGACTCCAGCAGCGCGGACTGCGTCTTGGGCGAGGCACGGTTGATCTCGTCGCCGATGACTATCTGTGCGAAGACGGCACCGGGCTTGAACTCGAAGTCCTTGCGCTGCTGGTCGTAGACGCTCACCCCGGTGATGTCGGAGGGCAGCAGGTCGGGGGTGAACTGGATGCGGCGCACCGAGCAGTCGATGGTCTTGGCCAGCGCCTTGGCCAGCATCGTCTTGCCGACTCCGGGCACGTCCTCGATCAGCAGGTGCCCCTCGGCCAGCAGCACCGTCAGCGAGAGCCGGACGACTTCGGGCTTTCCCTCGATCACCGACTCGACACAGCGGCGTACCTCCCCCGCGGTAGCGCTCAGCTCGCTCAGGTTCGTCCGCTCGTCATAGGTCGTCACCGGCCCTCCTCGGCCCCATCCCCGTGCCCGTCCGTACGCGCCCGCCGCGTAGGAGTCCACATCCGTTCGACCGGGCCCCGCGTTGTGCGCTGTTGCGTATTCTTCACGGCGACGGGGCCTCCCGTCACTCTCCCGGGTGGCCGGGAGCAGGCTGCCCCGCGGCGTCAGGCCGGGTCGACCTCACGCAGCCGGCCCGTCGTCACGTCGAAGACGAAGCCGCGGATGTCGTCCCGGTGGGGCAGGAACGGCGAGGTCCGTACGCGCTCGATCGACTGGCGCACGTCCTGGTCCAAGTCCTTGAAGGACTCGACAGCCCAGGACGGCCGCTGACCCACTTCCAGTTCCAGTTCGTGCCGGAAATCCTCGGTGAGGTCGAGCAGTCCGCAGCCGGTGTGGTGGATCAGCACCACGGAGCGGGTGCCCAGCGCGCGCTGGCTGATGGTCAGTGAGCGGATGATGTCGTCGGTGACGACGCCGCCCGCGTTGCGGATGGTGTGGCAGTCGCCCAGCTCCAGGCCGAGTGCGGCGTGCAGATCGAGCCGGGCGTCCATGCAGGCGACAACGGCGACCTCGCGGACCGGGCGGGCGTCCATTCCGGGGTCGGCGAAGCCGCCCGCGTACTCCCGGTTCGCGGCGACGAGCTCGTCGATCACGGACGGTGCGGGCCCGGGACGGGGTTCGGATATCGACATGTGTACGACGTTAGACGCTTCCGTAACGGCCGGCCCGTCCGGGAGCGGGGAAAACCGGCGGCTCACAGCGGTGTGAAGTACCCCACAGCCCACCCGGCGGCCTCCCTGGTCCCACCCGTCCACCGCCGTCCCGGCCCGGCGCTCCGGCCACCGCCGGAATGCGCCTGGTCCCGTAGGTGGACGCGCCTGGTCCCGTAGTTGACCGCGAGGACGAGTGGACTAAAGTGACGCGAAGTGGGAGGCGACACATTCTCCCCAAGGACCCCCGAATCCCCTCGCGTGCGCGGGCGCGCACGTGCGGCTCGGCCTCCTCCCGCTCCCGGCCTCCGGCGCCCGTTCGGCGCGGGTGGCCGCTCCCCTTCGAGCGGGCGGGGACCAAGGAGCATGTGCAAGGTGCCCGCCAGATCTGAGAGGGCACAGTGACCACCAACGAGCGGCCCGTCGGCGAACTCCACAACCCGGTGATGCTCGGGCGCACCCTGGAACTGCTCGCCCCCGCCCTCGCCGAACCCGGCGCGACCGTCGTCGACTGCACGCTCGGCCTCGGCGGCCACAGCGAGGCGCTGCTGGCCACCTTCCCCTCGGTGCGGCTGATCGGCCTGGACCGGGACACCGCCGCGCTCGAACTCGCCGGTGAGCGGCTCGCCCGCTACGCCGACCGGGCCACCTTGGTGCACGCCGTCTACGACGAGCTGCCGCAGGTGCTGGCCCGGCTGGAGGTCCCCCGGGTCCAGGGCGTGCTGTTCGACCTCGGCGTCTCCTCCCTCCAGCTGGACGAGGCCGACCGGGGCTTCGCCTATGCGCAGGACGCGCCGCTGGACATGCGCATGGACCAGACGAAGGGCCTCAGCGCTGCCGAGGTGCTCAACACCTACGCACCCGGTGACCTGGTCCGCATCCTGCGCTCCTACGGCGAGGAGAAGCAGGCCCGCCGCATCGTCGAGGCCGTCGTGCGGGAACGCGAGAAGGAACCGTTCACCCGCAGCGCCCGGCTGGTCGAGGTGATCCGAGAGGCCCTGCCGCAGGCCGCCAAGCGCACCGGTGGCAACCCGGCCAAGCGGACGTTCCAGGCGCTGCGCATCGAGGTGAACGGGGAGCTCACGGTGCTGGAGCGGGCGCTGCCCGCCGCGCTGGACGCGCTGGCGGTCGGGGGCCGGATGGCCGTCCTGGCGTACCACTCGCTGGAAGACCGGCTGGTCAAACAGCTGTTCGCCGCCGGCTCCCGCAACACGGCCCCGGCGGGGCTGCCGGTCGTACCCGAGCAGTACCAGCCCAGGCTGCGGCTGCTGACCCGGGGCGCCGAGCTGCCCACCGACGAGGAGATCGCCCGCAACCGCCGCGCCGCACCGGCCAGGCTGCGGGCCGTCCAGCGCATCAGGGAGGCACCGTGACCGCCCGCCGCACCCAGGACATGACCGCCCGCCGGACTAGGGAGACGAGGGAGGCGACATGACCGCACAGCAGCGCATCGCGCGGCTGGCCAGACTGATGCCCGCCGGGGGCTCCCCGGCGGCACGCGCCCCGTTCGTCCTGCTGGTGGTCCTGCTGCTGGGCAGCGGCATGCTGACGCTGCTGCTGCTGAACGCGTCCCTCAACAAGGGCTCCTTCCAGCTGGACAGGCTGCAGAAGGAGACCGAGGAGCTGACGGACCAGCAACAGGCACTCCAGCAGGAGGTCGACAGCTATTCGGCCCCCGAACGGCTGGCCAAGCGCGCCCGCGAGCAGGGCATGGTCCCCGGCGGCAACCCCGTCTTCCTCAGCCCGGACGGCACCGTGCGCGGCAAGCCGGACAGCGACAGCACCGACGGCACCGGGCAGGTGGACCCGTGACCGAGCGCTCCCGCGAGCCGGACCCCGGAGCGCGCAGGACCGGACGGCCGGCGGCGGACAAGGGCCGGACGGCCGAGCGGGGCCGGGCCACCGGTGCCCGCCGCGTGCCCCGTCCGGGCCGGCAGGGCTCCTCTTCCCGTACGTCCCGCTCCGGTACGTCCCAGAGCGCGCGGCCGTCGGCGGCGCGGCGCGGCGGTGGCTCGGGGCCCCCGCGCGGCGGCGGTCCTGCACCGCTGCGGCTGGTGAACCCCCGCCCCCGGCTGCGGCTGGTCGCCGTCGCGCTGACGCTGGTGATGCTGGCGTTCACCGCGCGGCTGCTCCAGGTGCAGGCCGTCGACGCGAGCGCGTACGCGGACAAGGCGGCCGTCAACCGCTACATCACCGTGCCCCTCGCCGCCGAGCGCGGCACCATCACGGCCAGGGACGGCTCAGCGCTGGCCAGCACGGTGGACGCCTACGACATCACCGCCGACCCGTATCTGCTCACCCCGGAGCAGACGAAGAGCAAGGACGCACCCGAGCGGGCCGCCGAACTTCTCGCCCCCCTGCTGCACAAGGACCGGGCCGAGCTGGCCGAGAAGCTCTCCGAGCCGGACACCCGCTATGTGGTCCTCGCCCGCCAGCAGACCCCGCAGACCTGGCGCAAGATCAAGAAGCTCAAGGGCAGCAAGCCCGACGTCCTCGCCGGGATCTACCAGGAGAAGCACGCCAAGCGCGTCTACCCGAACAAGGAACTGGCCGCTCCCGTGCTCGGCTTCGTCAACTCCGACGGCAAGGGCGGCGCCGGGCTCGAGGCGATGCTGAACGACAAGCTCGACGGCGAGAACGGCAAGATCACCTACGCCCAGTCGGGCGGCCGTCAGGTCCCCACCGCGGGCGTCCGCGAACAGCCGGCCAGGCCGGGCTCCGACGTGGAGCTCACCCTGGACCGCGACATCCAGTGGTCGGCGCAGCGGGCGATCTCCGACCAGGTGCGCAAGTCGCACGCCGACAGCGGTTACGTCATCGTCCAGGACACCAGGACCGGCCAGCTCCTGGCGATGGCCAGCGCGCCCGGCTTCGACCCGAACGACATCCGCGGCGCCAAGGTCGACTCCTTCGGCAACCCGGCGGTGCAGGACGTCTACGAACCCGGTTCCACCAGCAAGGTGATGTCGATGGCCGCGGTCCTGGAGGAGGGCAAGGCCACCCCGACCACGGCGGTCACCGTCCCCAACCGGCTCAAGCGGGCCGACCGCGCCTTCGCCGACGACATCGACCACCCCACCTGGCACCTGACCCTCAACGGCGTCCTGGCCAAGTCCAGCAACATCGGCACCATCCTCGCCACCGAGCAGCTCGGCAAGACGCAGAAGCAGGCCAACAAGGTGCTCTACCGCTATCTGCGCAAGTTCGGCATCGGCCGGCCCACCGGGCTCGGCTTCCCGGGGGAGACCAACGGCCTGCTGGCCAGGCCGGGGAAGTGGAGCGCCTCCCAGCAGTACACGATCCCCTTCGGCCAGGGCCTGTCCCTCAACGCCGTCCAGGCCGCCTCCATCTACTCCACCATCGCCAACGGCGGCGAACGGATCGAACCCACCGTCGTACGCGGCACCACGGGCCCCGACGGGCGCTACCGGCCCGCCGAGCCGCCCGAGAAGCGCCGGGTCGTCAGCGAGAAGACCGCCAGGACGCTCGCCCGGATGCTGGAGTCCGTGGTCTCCGACATGGAGGGCACCGGAACCACGGCCAAGATCCCCGGGTACCGCGTCGCGGGGAAGACCGGTACGGCCAACCGGGTGGACCCGAAGACGGGCCGCTACCACGGCTACACCGCCTCCTTCGCCGGCTTCGCCCCCGCAGACAAGCCCAGGATCACCGTCTACTGCGCTGTCCAGAACCCCAAGAAGGGCAGCTATTTCGGCAGTGACGTGTGCGGCCCCGTCTACAAGAAGGTCATGAAGTTCTCCCTCAAGACCCTGCAGATCCCCCCGACCGGGGCCGAGCCCGCGCGGCTTCCCGTGCTCGCGGGGAAGGGCCGGAACGACTGAGCCATGCACCACGTGAGAACGATCACTGACAGCGAGTACAACCCCTCGGGATCGGTTCCGCCGCGCCCCTCGCTTCGCGGGGCGGGGGCGGCGCCCGGTACGCTCACCGCCGTGCCACAAGCTGATCAGACCTCCCCCGAGTCCTTCCCGGGGCCGCCCCGCCCCCTGCGGGTCGAGCCCGTCCCGCTCGCGGAGCTGGCCCGACTGCTGGATGCCGAGGACGCCGGCGCTGCGGTGACCGGCCCCGCGGGCGCACCGGAAGGCGACGCCGCGCCGGAAGCCGGGCTGTCCGGCGTGTCCGTCACCGGCATCACCCACGACTCGCGAGCCGTGCGCCCCGGCGACATCTACGCCGCGCTGCCCGGCGCCCGGCTGCACGGCGCCGACTTCGTGGACCAGGCCCACAGCCTGGGCGCCGCCGCCGTGCTGACCGATCCGGGCGGCACCGAGCGCGCGGCGGCCACCGGGCTGCCGGTGCTGACGGTGCCCGACCCGCGCGGCCGGATGGGGAAGCTGGCCGCCGCCATCTACGGGACGCCCGGCGCGGACCTGCTCCAGATCGGCATCACCGGCACCTCGGGCAAGACGACCACCGCCTATCTGGTGGACGGCGGGCTTCGCAAAGCCGCCGAGAAGGACGGCGGACTGACGGGGCTGATCGGCACCGTCGAGTCGCGGATCGGCGACGAGCGGATCAAGTCCGAGCGCACCACGCCGGAAGCCACCGATCTTCAGGCACTGTTCGCGGTGATGCGCGAGCGCGGCGTCAGCTCGGTGGCCATGGAGGTCTCCAGCCACGCGCTGGTCCTCGGCCGGGTGGACGGCTGCGTCTTCGACGTCGCGGTCTTCAACAACCTCAGCCCCGAGCACCTGGACTTCCACCGTGACCTGGAGGACTACTTCCAGGCCAAGCGGCAGCTGTTCACCCCCGAGCGGTCGCGGGCCGCGGTGGTCAACTTCGACGACGACCACGGCTTCCGGCTGCTGGGCGAGCTGAAGGACGAAGGTTTCCCCGTCACCAGCTTCTCCGCCGAGGGCCACCCCGACGCGGACTGGCGGGCCGAGGACGTGGAGGTCGGCCCGCTGGGCTCGACGTTCACGGCGGTGGGGCCCGACGGCCAGAAGGTGCCCGCCGGCGCCCCGATCGCCGGGCCCTTCAACGTCGCCAACGCGCTGGCCGCGCTCACCGCGCTGGTCGCCGCCGGTATCGACGCGCACACGGCGGCCGAGGGCATCGCCGCCGTCCCCGGCGTGCCAGGGCGCCTCCAGCGGGTGGACGCAGGCCAGGACTACCTCGCCATCGTCGACTACGCGCACAAACCGGACGCCGTCGAATCCGTGCTCTACGCCGTCCGCAAGGTCACCGAGGGCGCCGTGCACGCCGTCCTGGGCTGCGGCGGGGACCGCGATCCGCACAAGCGGCCCGCGATGGGCGCAGCGCTGGCGCGGCTGGCCGACACCGCGGTGCTCACCTCCGACAACCCGCGCTCCGAGGACCCCCTCGCGATCCTCGCCGCCATGCTCGGCGGGGCCGCGGAGGTGCCGGCCCACGAGCGTGGCACCGTGCTGCTGGAGGAGGACAGGGCCGCCGCGATCCGCGCCGCCGTCGCCCGCGCCGAACCCGGCGACACCGTCCTGGTGCTGGGCAAGGGCCACGAGCAGGGGCAGAACATCGCCGGTGTGGTGCGCCCCTTCGACGACGTCCAGGTCCTGCACGAGGCCATCCGCGTCCGCGCGGCCGACCGACCCCAGGCTTCATCCGCTGCCGCCGCACCGGCGGCCGAGTCCCTGTCGTCTCCCTCCTACTCCCCGTCCTCCTCGTCCTCCTCGCCCACTTCCGTCGAGAACCACCGGACAGACAACCAGAACCGATGATCCCCCTCTCCCTCGCAGAGATCGCCGCCCTGACCGGCGGACGGCAGCACGACATAACGGACCCGGAAGCGCGGATCACCGGGCCGGTGGTGATCGACTCCCGGGAGGCGGGCCCCGGCGCGCTGTTCGCGGCGTTCGCCGGTGAGCGTGCCGACGGTCACGACTTCGCCGCCGGCGCCGTCTCCTCGGGCGCCGTCGCCGTGCTCGCCACCCGCCCCGTCGGTGTCCCGGCGATCGTCGTCGACGACGTCACCCGCGCCCTGGGCGCCCTGGCCCGGCACACGGTGCGGGAGCTGGGCACCCAGGTCGTCGCGCTGACCGGGTCCAGCGGCAAGACCAGCACCAAGGACCTGATCGCCCAGTTGCTGGGCCGGCTGGGTCCCACGGTGTGGCCGGAAGGCTCGCAGAACAACGAGATCGGCCTGCCGCTGACGGCCCTGCGCGCGGATACGGCCACCCGGCACCTGGTGCTGGAGATGGGCGCCCGCGGCATCGGCCACATCCGCTACCTCACCGAGCTCACCCCGCCCCGGATCGGCGTCGTCCTCAACGTCGGCACGGCCCACATCGGCGAGTTCGGCGGCCGCGAGCAGATCGCCCGGGCCAAGGGCGAACTGGTCGAGAACCTGCCGACCGCCGACGAGGGGGGAGTGGCGGTCCTCAACGCCGACGATCCGTACGTACGCGCCATGGCCGAGCGCACCCGGGCCCGGGTGCTGTTCTTCGGCGAGGCGCCGGAAGCGGACGTACGGGCGGAAAACGTGCGGTTGTCGGAACGCGGCACACCAGCTTTCACCCTTCACACACCTACCGGGTGCGGTGATGTGACCATGCGCCTGTACGGTGAGCACCACGTGTCGAACGCGCTCGCCGCGGCGGCCGTCGCCCACCAACTGGGCATGCCCGCTGGGGACATCGCCGACGCGCTCTCCTCCGCGAGCTCGCTCTCCCGTTGGCGGATGGAGGTCACCGAGCGCGCCGACGGCGTCACGGTCGTCAACGACGCCTACAACGCCAACCCCGACTCCATGCGGGCAGCGCTCAGGGCGCTGTCCGCCATGGGGGAGGCGGCGAAGGCCCGGGGGGGCCGGACCTGGGCGGTGCTGGGCGAGATGGCCGAGCTCGGCGACGATGCGCTCGCCGAGCACGACGCGATCGGACGGCTCGCCGTCCGGCTCAACGTCAGCAAGCTCGTGGCAGTCGGAGGCCGGGAGGCCGCCTGGCTCGACATGGGTGCCAAGAACGAGGGTTCGTGGGGTGAGGAGTCGGTGCATGTGTCCGGCACTGAGGCGGCCGTCGACCTGCTGCGCGGTCAGCTGCGCGCGGGAGATGTCGTACTGGTGAAGGCCTCCCGGTCGGTGGGGTTGGAGAAGGTGGCTGCCGCCCTTCTGGAGGACGGCTCCGGGGAGGGTGAGGGCTCCGCCCGATGACGATGAAGCAGATCCTCTTCTCCGGGGTCATCGGACTCTTCCTGTCCCTGATCGGGACCCCCCTGCTGATCAAACTGCTCGCCCGGCGCGGCTACGGCCAGTTCATCCGGGACGACGGCCCGCGCAACCACCACAGCAAGCGCGGTACCCCCACCATGGGTGGTATCGCCTTCATCCTGGCCACCGTCCTGGCCTACGTCCTCACCAAGCTCATCACGGGCGAGCAGCCCACCTTCTCCGGCGTGCTGGTGCTCTTCCTGTTCGCAGGTATGGGCCTGGTCGGCTTCCTGGACGACTACATCAAGATCGTCAAACAGCGCAGTCTGGGCCTGCGGGCCAAGGCGAAGATGGCCGGACAGCTCATCGTCGGCATCGCCTTCGCGCTGCTGGCGCTCAGCTTCGAGGACGCGCGCCAGCTCACCCCCGCCTCCACCAAGCTCTCCTTCACCCAGGACTTCGGCTGGGCCCTGCCACCGGTGCTGTTCGTGGTCTGGGCGCTGTTCATGATCCTGGCGATGTCCAACGGCGTGAACCTCACCGACGGCCTCGACGGTCTGGCGACCGGCGCCTCGGTGATGGTCTTCGGCGCCTATGTGTTCATCTGCGTATGGGAGTACCAGGAGTCCTGTGCGCACATCGCCACGGCGGGACCCGGCTGTTACGAGGTACGGGACCCACTCGACCTGGCCGTCGTCGCGGCGGCGCTGATGGGCGCCTGCTTCGGCTTCCTGTGGTGGAACACCTCGCCCGCGAAGATCTTCATGGGGGACACCGGCTCCCTCGCCCTGGGCGGCGCGCTGGCCGGCCTGGCCATCTGCTCGCGCACCGAGCTGCTGCTGGCGATCCTCGGCGGTCTGTTCGTGCTGATCACCATGTCCGTGGTGATCCAGGTCGGCTCCTTCCGGCTCACCGGGAAGCGGGTCTTCAAGATGGCCCCGCTCCAGCACCACTTCGAACTCAAGGGGTGGTCCGAGGTCCTTGTGGTGGTCCGGTTCTGGATCATCCAGGGCATGTGCGCCATCGTCGGCGTCGGCATCTTCTACGCGGGCTGGGCGGCGAGCAAGTGAGCACCGAGGACGCGACGAACCGTACGAACCTGACGAAGCTCTCCGAGGAGCTGTCCGGCAAGCACGTCACCGTCGCCGGGCTCGGCGTCAGCGGTATGCCGGCCGCCAAGGTGCTGCACCGCCTCGGTGCCCGGGTCACGGCGGTCAACGGCGGCGACGGCGAGGGGCCGCGCCGCCAGGCGGCCGAGCTGGAAGCGCTCGGGATCGGCGTCCGGCTCGGTGACGACCGCACGCTCCCCGAGGGCACCGAGCTGATCGTCACCACCCCCGGCTTCAAGCCCACCAGTCCGCTCTTCCAGGCCGCGGCCGAGGCCGGCGTACCGGTGTGGGGAGATGTGGAGCTGGCCTGGCGGCTGCGCGGGCCGGAAGCGCCGCCGTGGCTGGCGGTCACCGGCACCAACGGCAAGACCACCACCGTGCAGATGCTCGCCTGCATCCTGCGCGCCGCGGGACTGCGGACGGCCGCGGTCGGCAACATCGGGGTCTCCCTCATCGACGTCGTCCTGGAGCAGGAGCCCTACGACGGCCTCGATGTGCTCGCCGTCGAACTGTCCAGCTACCAGCTGCACTGGGCGCCCAGCCTGCGCCCGCACTCCGGCGCGGTCCTCAACCTCGCCCCCGACCACCTCGACTGGCACGGCTCGATGGAGGCGTACGCCGCCGCCAAGGGCCGCATCTACGAGGGCAACCAGGTCGCCTGCGTCTACAACGCCGACGACCGGGGCTGCGAGCCCGGCGTGCCCCGCACCGAGGACCTGGTGCGGGCGGCCGACGTGGTCGAGGGAGCGCGTGCCATCGGCTTCACCCTCGGCACCCCCGCGCCCTCCCAACTCGGTGTGGTCGAGGGCGTACTGGTCGACCGGGCCTTCGTCGCCGACCGGCAGCAGCAGGCACAGGAGCTGGCCGAGACGGGCGACATCACCCCCGCAGCGCCGCACAACATCGCCAACGCGCTCGCCGCCGCGGCGCTGGCCCGCGCCTTCGGCGTACCGCCCGTGGCCGTACGCGACGGACTGCGCGCCTTCAGCCCGGACGCGCACCGCATCACCCACGTCGCCGAGGTGGGCGGCGTCTCCTACGTCGACGACTCCAAGGCCACCAACACGCACGCGGCCGAGGCCTCGCTGGCCGCCTACGAGTCGATCGTGTGGATCGCGGGCGGACTGGCCAAGGGCGCGACGTTCGACGAACTGGTCGCCGCGTCCGCGCCCCGGCTGCGCGGCGTCGTGCTGATGGGCGCCGACCGGGAGCTGATCAGGCAAGCCCTGGCGCGACACGCCCCCCAGGTGCCGGTGGCCGACCTCGACCGCACGGACACTGGGGCGATGGCGGAAGCCGTCCGGGAGGCGACATCGCTGGCGCGGCCCGGCGATACCGTACTGCTGGCCCCCGCGTGCGCCTCGATGGACATGTTCGTCAACTACAACGCGCGAGGCGACGCGTTCGCCGAGGCGGTCCGGGCCCTCGCCGCCGACGGGCCGCACAGCGGCCGAGCAGGCCACAGCGAGCCCGCCGAAGGCAACAGCGAGCACTGACCCCGTCCCCGCCGGCCGAGGACGCGGGCGAGACGGAGGGGATACGGATGACGGCGCGACCCGCCAAACCGCCCACGCCCCGGCGCGCGCGCAGCCAACCCGCGCCCATGCGTCCGCCAAGGCGCCTCGGCAGCCCCGGGGGCACCTCGGCGCCCCAGCGGCTCTACGCCCGCGCCAAGCGCGCGTGGGACCGCCCGTTGACGGCGTATTACCTGATTTTGGGCGGCAGCGCGCTCATCACCGTCCTGGGCCTGGTGATGGTCTTCTCCGCCTCGCAGATCCAGGCCCTCCAGTCCGGGCTGGCCTCCACCTACTACTTCCGCAAGCAGTTGGTGGCCGCGGTCCTGGGGGCCGGGCTGCTGCTGGCCGCCTCCCGGATGCCGGTACGGCTGCACCGGGCGCTGGCCTACCCGCTGCTGGTCGTCTCGATCTTCCTGATGTGCCTGGTGCAGGTGCCCGGTGTAGGGCAGGAGGTGAACGGCAACCAGAACTGGATCCATCTGGGCGGCCCGTTCCAGCTCCAGCCCAGCGAGTTCGCCAAGCTGGCCCTCGTGCTGTGGGGCGCGGACCTGCTCGCGCGCAAGGGCGACAAGAAGCTGCTGACCCAGTGGAAGCATCTGCTGGTGCCGCTGGTACCCGTCACGCTGCTGCTGCTCGCGCTCATCATGCTCGGCGGCGACATGGGCACGGCCCTGATCATCGCCGCCGTGCTGTTCGGGCTGCTGTGGCTGGCCGGCGCCCCCACCCGGCTGTTCACCGGGGTGCTGGTGGCCGCGCTCACGGCCGCCGCGCTGCTGGTCACCTCGAGTGCGAACCGGATGTCGCGGCTCCGCTGCATCGGCGCGACCGATCCGGGCCCCGACGACCAGTGCTGGCAGGCCGTGCACGGAATCTACGCGCTGGCCTCCGGCGGCTGGTTCGGTTCCGGACTGGGGGCGAGTATGGAAAAATGGGGCCAACTCCCCGAACCCCATACCGATTTCATCTTCGCCGTGACCGGGGAGGAACTCGGACTGGCGGGGACGCTGTCGGTACTCGCCCTCTTCGCGGCTCTAGGCTATGCGGGTATCCGCGTGGCCGGACGCACGGAGGAACCCTTCGTGAGGTATGCCGCGGGAGGTGTGACGACGTGGATCATCGCGCAGGCGGTGATCAACGTGGGTGCGGTGCTCGGTCTGCTGCCGATCGCCGGGGTCCCCCTCCCGCTGTTCTCCTACGGTGGGTCAGCCCTGCTGCCGACGATGTTCGCTGTCGGACTGCTGATCGCCTTTGCGCGCAGCGACCCGGCGGCACGCGCTGCCCTGGCCGTGCGACAGCCCGCCCTGTGGCAGCGCACGTCCCGGGGAGGGCTGGCAGGGGTGCTGCGGAAGGGGAGTGCCCCCGGCCGGAAGAGAGAGAAGACGATGAGACGGCGCGCCGGAAGGCCGCCGTCCGGAGAGCGGTGAAACAGCGTGCACGTCGTACTCGCCGGTGGGGGGACCGCCGGCCACATCGAGCCCGCGCTCGCCCTCGCGGACGCCCTGCGCAGGCAGGACCCGACCGTGGGAATCACGGCCCTCGGTACCGAGCGCGGCCTGGAGACGCGGCTCGTGCCGGAGCGCGGTTACCAACTCGAGCTCATTCCGGCCGTTCCGCTGCCGCGCAAACCCACACCCGAGCTGATCACCGTGCCCGGGCGGCTGCGCGGCACCATCAAGGCAGCCGAGCAGATCCTGGAGCGCAACAAGGCCGACTGCGTCGTGGGCTTCGGCGGCTATGTGGCGCTGCCCGGCTATCTGGCCGCCAAGCGGGCCGGTGTGCCGATCGTCGTGCACGAGGCCAACGCCCGCCCGGGGCTCGCCAACAAGATCGGCTCCCGTTACGCGCACGGCGTGGCCGTCTCCACGCCCGACAGCAAGCTGCGGGGCGCGCGCTACGTCGGGATTCCGCTGCGCCGCTCCATCGCGACCCTCAACCGCGCCGCCGTACGGCCCGAGGCGCGGGCCGCCTTCGGGCTGGCTCCCAACCTGCCCACGCTGCTGGTCTCCGGCGGCTCGCAGGGCGCGCGCCGGCTCAACGAGGTCGTCCAGCAGGTCGTTCCGCCCCTGCAGCGCGCGGGCATCCAGGTCCTGCACGCGGTCGGCCCCAAGAACGAACTCCCCCACGTGGACCACATGCCCGGAATGCCGCCCTATGTGCCGGTACCGTATGTGGACCGGATGGACCTCGCGTACGCCGCGGCCGACATGATGCTCTGCCGCGCGGGCGCGATGACCGTGGCGGAGCTGTCGGCCGTCGGGCTGCCGGCCGCCTATGTCCCGCTGCCGATCGGCAACGGCGAACAGCGGCTGAACGCCCAGCCGGTCGTCAAGGCGGGCGGTGGACTCCTCGTCGACGACGCGGAGCTGACCCCGGAGTGGATCAAGGAGAATGTGCTCCCGGTCCTCGCCGACCCGCAGCGGCTCACCGCGATGTCGCGCGCGGCGGCCGAGTTCGGCCGTCCGGACGCCGATGAACTGCTCGTCGGCATGGTGTACGAGGCGATCGCCGCGGGCCGCCGGGGCTGACCCGGCGCGGCAGCGGCAGCGGCGCCGAGAACCGGAAAGCAGGGTGGTCCTTGTGGTCAGAGCTGCCAGAGCCGTCAGGGCGACGAACCGGACCGCCGAGCGGGGCAGGGGTGCCGGCGTCACGGTCGGCACCCGGCCCCGGCCCCGGCCGCGCGCCGGAGCCGGTGGCCGTGACCGCCGGGAGCCGGTCCAGCCGGGACCGTCCGGACCGCGGCTGCGCCGCAGACGTCTGCTGGCCCTGCTGCTCCTGATCGCGGTGGTGCTGTGCGGCTTCGGCAGCTGGGCGCTGTACGGCTCACCGTGGCTGCGCGTGGAGAGCGTGTCCGTCACCGGCAACCGGGTGCTGACCGACTCCGAGGTCTCCCGCGCGGCGGCGGTCCCCACCGGCGAGCCGCTCATCTCCGTGGACAAGGCGGCCGTACAGCGCCGCGTACGCCAGGAACTGCCCCGCGTGCGCCAGGTGACGGCCGAACGGTCGTGGCCGCACGGCATTGCGCTGACCGTGACCGAAAGACGTCCTCAACTCGTCATGGAGTCGGCCGGGAATTACGTGGAAGTGGACTCCCAAGGCGTGCGATTCGCCACAGTCGGCAAGCCGCCGAAAGGCGTTCCGCTTCTCGTCCTGGAGCCGCGGAAACCGGCGGGCAAGCGCTACTTCTCGGCGACCCGGCTGCGCCGGGAGGCGGCAAGGGTCACAGACGCCCTCCCCGATTCCGTCCACCGGGCCACCCGCTCCGTACGGGTCCGCTCCTACGACGACATCAGCCTGGAGCTGACGGGCGATCGCACGGTGCGGTGGGGAAGCGCGGAGCACCGCAAGGCGAAGGCCGAAGCGCTCGTGGCACTGATGAAAGCGGCAAAGGACGCCGACCACTTCGACGTCTCGGCGCCCAGCGCCCCGGCGGCTTCGGGCAGTTAGCCGCGGCTGGCCCGCCTGCCGTACCGCTTCCGGACACGTTCCGCGAGCGGCCGCGCAGCCGGACAACCCCCGTGCGGTCCGGACGGATTCGTGAGCCGGACCCTTCCGCACCGTTCCGTCCTCGCCTCCGCCGCGTTGTACCGGTTGCTAACCGCCGTACCTCCAGCCGGGTTCGGCGAACGGCTGGACTCCACCGTTCCATGGCCGCGTCGGTTGACCCGGGCTGCTCGTCATGATCAGGCTGATGTTCTCGCCGGGAGCCGACTGTCCCAGTTGACGGGCATCGCTGCTGGTGAGCACCCTGGACGGCCGCTGCTCGGTCTTCCGTGCAGGGTCCTGCGTTCCGCGGGGGGGCAACCCCCGCGGCCCCGGCCGGGATCGGCGAAGGGGCGCGGGCATCCCGTGCGGTGGACGGCGTTGTGGCCGGGGTTCGGCGAACGGCTGGAGCCTCCTTCGCCTGTGGCCGTGTCAGTTGACGCGTATCGCCGCTGGTGAGCACCCTGGATGGCTACTGCTCGGTCTGATCACATAGGGTGAAAAGAAAAACGGGAGGTTCGGCGTGTTCGTTGAACACCCAGCACTTGTCGACTTAGTGTCCGTTGCGAAGAGTCCAAGTAAGACAGGCACTGGTAACCCTAAACTTCACACTTAGGGTTCGGGTCGGCGTTCGAACCGCCCCACAGGGATACGTAACTCGAGGCGAGAGGCCTTCGACGTGGCAGCACCGCAGAACTACCTCGCAGTCATCAAGGTCGTCGGTATTGGCGGCGGTGGCGTGAACGCCATCAACCGGATGATCGAGGTCGGTCTCAAGGGCGTCGAGTTCATCGCGATCAACACTGACGCGCAAGCCCTGTTGATGAGCGACGCCGACGTCAAGCTCGATGTGGGCCGCGAGCTGACTCGCGGCCTCGGCGCCGGCGCCAACCCGGACGTCGGCCGCAAGGCAGCCGAGGACCACCGCGAGGAGATCGAGGAGGTCCTCAAGGGGGCCGACATGGTCTTCGTGACCGCGGGCGAGGGCGGCGGCACCGGCACCGGCGGCGCGCCCGTCGTGGCGAACATCGCCCGCTCGCTCGGCGCCCTCACCATCGGTGTCGTCACCCGTCCCTTCACCTTCGAGGGCCGCCGCCGGGCCAACCAGGCCGAGGACGGCATCGCGGGGCTGCGCGACGAGGTCGACACCCTGATCGTCATTCCCAACGACCGACTGCTGTCCATCTCGGACCGCCAGGTCAGCGTGCTGGACGCCTTCAAGTCGGCGGACCAGGTGCTGCTCTCCGGTGTCCAGGGCATCACCGACCTCATCACCACCCCTGGCCTGATCAACCTCGACTTCGCCGACGTCAAGTCCGTGATGTCCGAGGCCGGATCGGCCCTGATGGGCATCGGCTCGGCGCGCGGGGACGACCGCGCGGTGGCCGCCGCCGAGATGGCCATCTCCTCGCCGCTGCTGGAGGCGTCCATCGACGGGGCGCGCGGCGTACTGCTGTCCATCTCCGGCGGCTCGGACCTCGGGCTGTTCGAGATCAACGAGGCGGCCCAGCTGGTGAGCGAGGCCGCGCACCCCGAGGCGAACATCATCTTCGGCGCCGTCATCGACGACGCGCTCGGCGACGAAGTGCGGGTCACCGTCATCGCCGCCGGGTTCGACGGCGGACAGCCGCCCTCCAAGAAGGGGGAGAAGGCGCTCGGCCAGTCGTCGTCCGCCTCCTCCGCCGCGCCCTCCTACAAGGACGAGCCGTCGGCCGCCTCGCCCGACCCGGAGCCCGAGCGGCCCTCGTTCAGCGGTCTCGGTTCGGTCGCACCGCCGCGCGAGGAGGACACCCCGCCCCGCCCGGAGCCCGCTCCGGTCAGCGAGGTACCGCCGCCTCCGGCCGCCACCCCGCAGGTGCCGCCGGCGCGCCCGTACCACGACAGCCAGGCGGAAGAGCTGGATGTACCGGATTTCTTGAAGTGAACAGCCCGAAGATAGCTGCCTGAAGTGATAGCTGGACAAGAGACGGTCAGCGGCGCGCACTTCGCCTTCACCGACAGGTGGGGCGGGGTGAGCGCCGCTCCGTATGAGGAGCTCAATCTCGGCGGCGCGGTCGGTGACGACCCGGAGGCGGTACGCGCCAACCGGGAGCGGGCCGCGCGTGCGCTCGGGCTGTCGCCCGACGAGGTGGTCTGGATGCATCAGGTGCACGGGCGCGACGTCGCCGTCGTGGACCGCCCGTTCGGCGCGGAGGCGCCTCCCGTCGACGGGGTGGTGACGGCGCGCAGGGGGCTCGCGCTCGCGGTGCTCACCGCCGACTGCACTCCGGTGCTGCTGGCCGACCCGGTCGCGGGGGTCGCGGGCGCGGCGCACGCGGGGCGGCCCGGTGTGCTGGCCGGAGTGGTGGGTGCGACGGTCGCGAAGATGGCCGCGCTCGGCGCGGAGCCGGAGCGGATCATCGCCCGCACAGGGCCCGCCGTCTGCGGTGCCTGCTACGAGGTGCCCGAGCAGATGCGGGCCGAGGTCGCGGCCGCGGTCCCCGAGGCGTACGCCACCACCCGGCAGGGGACGCCGGCCGTCGACATGGCCGCCGGGGTGCGGGCCCAGCTCGCCCGCGCGGGGGTCACACAGTGCGACCAGTCTCCCGTGTGCACGCTGGAGTCCGACGATCATTTCTCCTACCGCCGGGACAAGACGACGGGGAGGCTTGCGAGTTATGTCTGGATCGAGGCGAGCTGAGAAATGACGGAAGAGATGTCCTCCGAGCCCTCCGAGTCCCGCTCTGCGGCTTCTGGGCGCTCCGCGGCCTCTCAGGACGCCCAGGAGGCGCGCAGGGCGGAGCTGGCCGCGAATCTCGCCCGGGTGGAGGAGCGCATCGCGGGCGCTTGTTTCGCGGCGGGGCGTAAGCGCGAGGACGTCACTCTCATCGTGGTGACCAAGACCCATCCCGCCGACGATGTGCGGCTGCTGGCCGGGCTCGGGGTGCGGGACGTGGCCGAGAACCGCGACCAGGAGGCCGCACCCAAGGCGGCTGCCTGTGCCGATGCCGGGCTCACCTGGCATTTCGTCGGCCAGCTGCAGACCAACAAGGCGCGGTCGGTTGCCGGTTATGCCGACCGTGTCCACTCCGTGGACCGCGCCCGGCTGGTGACCGCGCTCTCGAACGCCGCTGTGCGGGCTGAACGGGAGATCGGATGTCTGATCCAGGTCGCCCTTGATGCCGAGTCAGGCTCGGTCGGCGAGCGGGGCGGTGTGGCACCCGACGGTGTGATGGATCTCGCTCAGGCGGTGGCCGACGCCCAAGGGCTCCGGCTCGACGGAGTGATGACCGTCGCACCGCTGACCGGGCCGCTGGCCGGCCGTCCGCGGGCGGCCTTCGACCGGCTGTCGGAAATCTCAACCGCCCTGCGAGGGGCCCATCCTGCTGCCACGATGGTGTCGGCGGGAATGAGTTCGGATCTCGAAGAGGCGGTGCTTGCCGGTGCGACACATGTGCGCGTCGGCAGTGCGGTACTCGGAGACCGACCCCGGCTCCGGTAACGTCGCGAAGCGGAGTTGGGCCACAGCAGAATATATGGTCATTTCCGCCGGAAAAGGCCGGTCGGAGAGGCTGCGTGGATCATCCCAGGGCCACCGGTGACGGGGGCGGAGTCGATCCACCACAGAGCGGAGGACGCAGAGAATGGCCGGCGCGATGCGCAAGATGGCGGTCTACCTCGGCCTCGTGGAGGACGATGGGTACGACGGCCGGGGATTCGACCCCGACGACGAGTTCGAGCCCGAGCCCGAGCCCGAACGCGACCGTCGGCGGTACGAGTCGGAACAATCACACCATTCCCTCCAAAAGACCGAACCCGAGGAGCCGGTGAGGGTGGCTCACCCTCCGGCGCAGCGGGAGCGGGAGCCGGAGACACCCCCGGTGGTTGCGGCTGAAAGCGGACGAGCCGGGAGAATTGCTCCGGTGTCATCCATCACACCTGAACGCCAGAATGTCGAGAAGAGTGCCCCGGTGATCATGCCCAAGGTCGTGTCCGAACGTGAGCCGTACCGGATCACCACGTTGCACCCCCGGACCTACAACGAGGCCCGTACCATCGGGGAACACTTCCGTGAGGGCACTCCGGTGATCATGAATCTGACGGAGATGGACGATACCGACGCGAAGCGACTTGTCGACTTTGCGGCTGGTCTGGTCTTCGGTCTGCACGGCAGTATCGAGCGAGTGACGCAGAAGGTGTTCCTGCTGTCTCCTGCTAACGTCGATGTCACGGCGGAGGACAAGGCCCGCATCGCAGAGGGCGGGTTCTTCAACCAGAGCTGAGACGGCAGGACCAGGAACAGGCCGCCAAGGCGGCACGAGAGCCCCAGGGGAGAGGGACGCGCAGATGAGAACCGCACTGGACGTGGTCCAAATCGCGCTGTACTGCTTCCTGCTCGTGCTGATCTTCCGGCTGGTGATGGACTACGTCTTCCAGTTCGCCCGCTCATGGCAACCCGGCAAGGCGATGGTGGTCGTTCTGGAGGCCGCCTACACTGTCACCGATCCGCCACTCAAGCTTTTGCGGCGGTTCATCCCACCGCTGCGCTTCGGGGGCGTGGCGCTCGACCTGTCCTTCTTCGTACTCATGATCATCGTCTACATCCTGATCAACGTCGTGGCCAGGCTGTGAACGATCGGAATGGTCTTGCCGATATGCCGACGACTTACGTTGAGGTGAAGAGATGCCCCTGACCCCCGAGGACGTGCGGAACAAGCAGTTCACGACCGTCCGTCTGCGTGAAGGCTATGACGAGGACGAGGTCGATGCCTTCCTCGATGAGGTCGAAGCCGAGCTGACCCGGCTGCTGCGGGAGAACGAGGACCTGCGCGCCAAGCTGGCCGCCGCCACGCGCGCGGCAGCGCAGAACCAGCAACAGCAACAGGGCGGTATGCGAAAGCCTCCTGAACCTCAGGACAGGCAGCAGCAGCAAGGACAGGGGCCCGTCCCCGCCGCCATATCCGGACCGCAGCCCGTCCCGCCCCAACAGCAGGGCATGGGCGGCCCGCCGCAGCTTCCCGGCGGACAGGCACAGCTCCCCGCGGGCCCCGGCGGCCCCGGTGGACACGGCGGTCCCGGTGGCCCGGGTCCGCAGGGCGGTCCGATGGGTCCAGGTGGCCCCGGCCCGCAGCAGGGCGGCCCCATGGGTCCCGGTGGCCCGCAGGGCGGCCCGCAGATGCCCGGTGGCGGCGGCCAGAACAACGACAGCGCGGCCCGCGTGCTGTCGCTGGCCCAGCAGACCGCGGACCAGGCGATCGCGGAGGCCCGTTCCGAGGCCAACAAGATCGTCGGTGAGGCACGCAGCCGCGCCGAGGGCCTGGAGCGGGACGCCCGCGCCAAGGCCGACGCGCTGGAGCGTGACGCGCAGGAGAAGCACCGGGTCGCGATGGGCTCGCTGGAGTCGGCCCGCGCCACCCTGGAGCGCAAGGTCGAGGACCTGCGCGGCTTCGAACGCGAGTACCGCACGCGGCTGAAGTCGTACCTGGAGAGCCAGCTGCGGCAGCTGGAGAACCAGGCCGACGACTCGCTGGCCCCGCCGCGGACACCGGCGACCGCTTCGCTGCCCGCGCCCTCGCCGTCGATGGCGTCGGCCGGAGCCGGTGCCCCCGCGGGCGCCGGCGGCGGCGGAGGTCACCAGTCGATGGGCGGCAACGGCCACTCGATGGGCGGCCACGGTGGCGGCCCCGGCGGTGGTCCGCACACCCAGGGCGGTGCCGGCCAGTCCTATGGCGGACAGCAGCAGATGTCGCCCGCCATGACGCAGCCGATGGCGCCGGTGCGCCCGCAGGGCGGCCCCCAGGCCGCGCAGCAGGCGCCCTCGCCGATGCGGGGCTTCCTCATCGACGAGGACGAGAGCTGACGCCGAGCAGTTCGCGTAGCAGGGCCGGGCCCCCGAGAGCACTTCCGCTCTCGGGGGCCCGGCCCTTTCGCCACTCTCCGAGCCGGCCCGCACCCGCGGGACCGGCCCGCCGCCCTTGAGAGGCCCCACTGGCCGGTGGGACCCCTCGCGGGCGGTGTTCCTCTAGCTGGCGGGAGTCTTACGCAGCCGGAACGTCAGGCTCAGCGCCTCGTCCTCGAAAGTGGGCCCGGCGATGTCGGTCGGGTCGCCCTGTGCGAACTCCTCGGCCAGGACCTCTTCCGCGATGAGGAAGGTGTGCTCCGCCAGAGCGCGGGAGACCTCCTCGTCGCCGGACTGCCAGCGCAGCTCGATCCGGTCGGCGACATCGAGACCGGAGTTCTTGCGGGCCTCCTGGATGAGCCGGATGGCGTCGCGGGCCAGCCCGGTGCGGCGCAGCTCGGGGGAGATCTCCAGATCGAGCGCCACGGTGGCGCCGGAGTCGGAGGCCACCGACCAGCCCTCGCGGGGCGTCTCGGTGATGATGACCTCCTCGGGGCTGAGCGCGACCGTCTCGCCGTTCACCTGCACGGTGGCGGTGCCCTCGCGCAGGGCCACCGAGAGGGCCGCCGCTTCCGCCTCGGCGATGGCCTTGGCGACGGTCTGGGTCTCCTTGCCGAACCTGCGTCCCAGCGCCCGGAAGTTCGCCTTGGCCGTGGTGTCCACCAGCGAGCCGCCGACATCCGAGAGGGAGGCGAGCTGCTCGACGTTCAGCTCCTCGGTGATCTGGGTGCGCATCTCGGGGGAGAGGGTCTCGAAGCCCTGCGCCGCGATCAGCGCCCGGGACAGCGGCTGCCGCGTCTTGACGCCGGACTCGGCGCGCGAGGCGCGGCCCAGCTCCACCAGCCTGCGGACCAGCAGCATGTCCTGGGACAGCTCGGGGTCGATACGGCTCAGGTCGGCCTGCGGCCAGGAGGCCAGGTGGACCGAGTCGGGGGCGCCGGGGGTGACCGGGACGACCAGGTCCTGCCAGACGCGCTCGGTCACGAACGGGGTGATCGGCGCCATCAGCCTGGTGACCGTCTCGATCACGTCGTGCAGCGTGCGCAGCGCAGCGGCGTCGCCCTGCCAGAAGCGGCGGCGGGAGCGGCGCACGTACCAGTTGGACAGGTCGTCCACGAAGGTGGACAGCAGCTTGCCTGCGCGCTGGGTGTCGTAGCTGTCCATGGCGATGGTGACCTGGTCGACCAGGGCGTGCAGCTCGCTCAGCAGCCAGCGGTCCAGCAGCGGGCGCAGATGCGGCTCCGGATCGGCCTCGGAGGGCGCCCAGCCGGTCGTACGGGCGTAGAGGGCCTGGAAGGCGACGGTGTTCCAGTAGGTCAGCAGCGTCTTGCGGACGACTTCCTGGATGGTGCCGTGGCCGACCCGGCGCGCGGCCCAGGGGGAGCCGCCCGCGGCCATGAACCAGCGCACCGCGTCGGCGCCGTGCTGGTCCATCAGCGGGATGGGCTCCAGGGTGTTGCCCAGGTGCTTGGACATCTTGCGGCCGTCCTCGGCGAGGATGTGGCCGAGGCAGACGACGTTCTCGTAGGACGACTTGTCGAAGACGAGGGTGCCGACGGCCATCAGCGTGTAGAACCAGCCGCGGGTCTGGTCGATGGCCTCCGAGATGAACTGCGCCGGGTAGCGCTTCTCGAACAGCTCCTTGTTCTTGTACGGGTAGCCCCACTGCGCGAAGGGCATGGAGCCCGAGTCGTACCAGGCGTCGATGACCTCCGGGACCCGGGTGGCCTCGAGGGTGCAGCCCTCGGTGGGGCAGCCGAAGGTGACCGCGTCCACGTAGGGGCGGTGCGGGTCGAGCCCCGACTGGTCGCTGCCGGACAGTTCGGTCAGCTCGGCCAGCGAGCCGACGCAGGTGAGGTGGCCCTCCTCGCAGCGCCAGATGGGCAGCGGGGTGCCCCAGTAGCGGTTGCGGGAGAGCGCCCAGTCGATGTTGTTGTCGAGCCAGTCGCCGAAGCGGCCGTGCTTGACCGACTCGGGGAACCAGTTGGTCGCCTCGTTCTCCCGCAGCAGCGCTTCCTTGACCTGGGTCGTGCGGATGTACCAGGACGGCTGCGGGTAGTAGATGAGGGCCGTATGGCACCGCCAGCAGTGGGGGTAGCTGTGCTCGTAGGCCACGTGCCGGAACAGGATGCCGCGGGCCTCCATGTCCGCGACCAGGGCCTCGTCGGCCTTCTTGAAGAACTGGCCGCCGACCAGGTCCAGCTCGGGCTCGAACGTGCCGTCGGCGCGTACGGGCACCACCGGGGAGATCCCGTTGGCGCGGGCCACCCGGAAGTCGTCCTCACCGAAGGGCGCCAGGTGCACCATGCCGGTGCCGTCCTCGGTGGTGACATAGGTGTCGTTGACGACGAAGTGCGCATCCGGGATGTCGACCAGCTCGAACGGGCGCCGGTAGCGCCAGCCGTTCATCTCGCGGCCCGTGTAGCGCTCGCCGGTGATGTGCCAGCCCTCGCCGAGCGCGGACTCCAGCAGCGGCTCCGCGACGACTACCTTCTCGTTGCCATCGGAGGCCACGACGTAGGTGACGTCCGGGTGTGCTGCCACGGCCAGGTTGGAGACCAGCGTCCACGGGGTCGTCGTCCACACCAGCAGCGATGCCTCGTCGGCCAGCGGGCCGGAGGTCAGCGGCATCCGGACGGTGACCGAGGGGTCGACCACCGTCTCGTACCCCTGCGCCAGCTCGTGGTCGGACAGGCCGGTGCCGCAGCGGGGGCACCAGGGGGCGACGCGGTGGTCCTGGACCAGCAGCCCCTTGTCGAAGATCTGCTTGAGCGACCACCAGACCGACTCGATGTACTCGGGGTTCATCGTGCGGTACGCCTCGTCCAGGTCGACCCAGTAGCCCATCCGGGTCGTCAGCTCGGCGAAGGCGTCCGTGTGGCGGGTGACCGACTCGCGGCACTTGGCGTTGAACTCGGCGATGCCGTAGTCCTCGATGTCCTGCTTGCCGCTGAAGCCCAGCTCCGTCTCGACGGCCAGCTCGACCGGCAGGCCGTGGCAGTCCCAGCCGGCCTTGCGGGCCACGTGGTAGCCGCGCATGGTGCGGAAGCGGGGGAAGACGTCCTTGAAGACGCGGGCCTCGATGTGGTGCGCGCCGGGCATGCCGTTCGCGGTGGGCGGGCCCTCGTAGAAGACCCACTCGGGGCGGCCCTCGGACATCTCGAGGCTGCGGGCGAAGACCTTGTTCTCGCGCCAGAAGTCGAGCACGGCGCGCTCCAGCGCCGGCAGGTCGACCTGGGCGGGCACCTGGTTGTATTGCATCGGCGGGTCTACTTCCTCCGGCGGACATCGGGAAGACGCCGCGCGTCTTCACTTCCGTCGGAGGGACGAGCTCGCCTGCCTGGCCGGCGGCGGACCCGCGGTACCACCCTCCTTGACGGCGGGCCGTGCCCACCGCCCCCTCATTGGGACAGCGCTGCCGGTTCTACTGGCTCGGAGGGGGCGCCCCCCTCCGGGTTTTCTTCCGGCGGCTCCGGGGTGATCTTCACGCCGCGCTCGCCTCCGGGCTCCCACCGTCCCCGGATCGCTCTGGGCCGCTCACGGACGCTACTCGTCCCCATCAACGCCTCTCGCCGCCCCCAGTGTACGGGGATTCACGCGCGGGTACGGAGCGGTTTTCGAGCGCCCGGGCGGGGCACAAAGGTTGCAGACCGGCGTGGCCCGTTGCCGTGTGCTTGAAGTCGATTTATCGTTCCGGTCACGTTTCGCGAGCAAGATCACAAAATGTGAAGGGGCCGCGGTCATGGTGGCGGAGGAGAGCGCCGCGAAGAAGACGGCAGCATCGAAGAAGGCCACAGCCGCCGGGGAGCGGGCCGCGGCAGCGAAGAAGGTTCCCGGCAAGGCGGCCGCGGCGAAGAAGCCGGCCGCAAAGAAGGTACCGGCGAAGAAGGCATCTGCGAAGAAGGCGGGGGCGAAGAAGACACCGGCGAAGAAGGCTCCGGCGAAGAAAGCCGCGGCGAAGAGGACCGCGGGGGAACAGGCGGCGGCCGGCACGGCCGCGGCGGAAGTGACGGCGGCCGAAGCGGCAGCGGACCGCCCGGAGGGCGCCGCACAGGCGCCGGCCGGGCAGGCCGCGCAGACGACGACGGGAGCAGGGACGGTGGCTGCGAAGAAGACTCCGGCGATGACGGAGGCCGAGGCGGTGCCCTTGGCGCGGAACGGGGAGGGCGCGGCGGCCCCCGGCGAACTGCCGGTACGCCCCGACGAGGACCCCTGGACCCCGGAAGAGGTGGAGGAGGCGCGCTCGGGCCTGCGGGACGAGGCCGAGCGGCTGCGCCAGGAGATCATCTCGGCGGACGAGGCGCTCACCGGGCTGATGCGGGACTCGGGCGACGGCGCCGGTGACGACGACGCCGACACCGGGACCAAGAACATCACCCGCGAGCACGAGATGGCGCTGGCCGCCAACGCGCGCGAGATGCTCTACCAGAGCGAGCGGGCGCTGGAACGGCTGGACGCGGGCACCTACGGGCTGTGCGAGAACTGCGGCAAGCCCATCGGCAAGGCCAGGATGCAGGCGTTTCCGCGGGCCACGCTGTGTGTGGAGTGCAAGCAGAAGCAGGAGCGCCGCTGACAGCCGGACAACGCCGTGGACGCCGCCGTCCGCGTGTGTCGTACCCTCAAGGCGTGACTGAGGTGGAGCGGCCTGTCGAGGGCCCCGACGACAGCGCGGCCGGTGGCGGCGACGAGGAGCGCACGGAAGGGGAGCGCGCCGGGGAAGAGCGCCCCGAGGCCGAGGACGCCGGAACGGAGCGCCTCGAGGCGGACCAGACCGACGACGAGCCGGCCGCTCCCCGGCGTGGCAGGCGCCGGATCACCGTGCTGATCGCCGTGGCCGCGCTCGCCTTCGTGCTGGACCTGGTCAGCAAGCTGGCGGTGGTCGCGAAGCTGGAGAACCACGCGCCGGTCGAGCTGCTCGGCACCTGGCTCCAGCTGAACGTCATCCGCAACCCCGGCGCCGCCTTCGGCCTGGGGGAGGCGCTGACTCTCCTGCTGACCGCCATCGCCGTCGCCGTTGTGGTGGTGATCGCACGGATCGCCCGGAAGCTGTACAGCACCCCGTGGGCCATCGCGCTCGGCCTGCTGCTGGGCGGCGCCTGCGGCAACCTGACCGACCGGATCTTCCGCGCGCCAGGCGTCTTCCAGGGTGCCGTCGTGGACTTCATCGCGCCCAAGCACTTCGCCGTCTTCAACCTCGCCGACTCGGCGATCGTGTGCGGCGGCATCCTGATCGTGCTGCTCTCCTTCCGCGGTCTGGACCCGGACGGGACCGTGCACCGGGACTGAGCCGCCGCCGTCGCGGGTGCCGGAGCGCTCAGTCGCCCTCGCGGGGCACATGGACGCGTATGCCGTAGCCGCCTTCGTCGCCGGCGTCGGTGACGGTGATCCGTATCCCGCCGGGGAAGGTGTGGCTCTCGCCGGGCCGGAAGGGGGCGTCCGACATCTCGGCGAGCTCTGTGGGCAGCCGGTCGGCGCAGGCCGCGCCGCCGTGGCTGCGGGGCCGCGAGTCGACGACGCGGACCGGGCCCTGCCCGGTCGGCCTGCGCGAGTCGACGGTGTAGAGGAGCACCCCCTCCGCACAGATGTCCCGGTCCAGCCCGGAGCGGGCGCGTGCCTCGGCGACGATGGCGCTGTGCCGCCCGGTCCGCACGACGGCCAGGCCCGCGTCGCTGGAGCTGACCGGGGCCAGCTCGTGCTCGGTGGTGCCGGGGGAGGTGACACAGCCGACCCGGGAGCCCCGCAGCCAGCCGAACTTCCATTTGTGCCAGCCCAGCAGGTCCGAGATGCCGGCCATGCTCATGGTGTCCCAGCCGCCCACGTACTCGACGGAGGCGTCCTCCGAGACGTTGTAGAGGTCGGGCAGGCCGTAGAGGTGGTGGGCCTCATGGACGAAGTTGCCGCGCTGCCACAGCGCCGAGTCGGACGCGCGGCCGAAGACGAGGGCCGCCCCGCGCACCTGGGTCCCGGCCGCTTCGAGCCCGGCGAAGGTGTGCGCCTGGGAGACGGTCGGCGGGGCCGGTAGGTTGCTGTCGGCGACGACGAAGACGAGGTCGGCCCCGTGCACGTCGGTGCCCTGGCGGGCTGCGGCCTCCAGCGCGTCCTGGACGTAGCGGCGCATCACGCCGGTCGGGATGCCGCGGGTGATCCCGTAGGAGGACCACGGCCGCGGCATACGTATCCAGTCGGAGCTGGGCTCGGCCTCCAGTTGGTACTTCCCGAACGAGGCCCGGTCCCAGAAGCGGTCGCCGTAGCGGGAGAAGAAGCGGGCGCGCTCGCGGGCCGGGGTGACCGCGGGGTGGTCGCTGAAGTCGACCATCAGCATCAGCGCCCGCTTGTGCCCGCGGGGGCGTACGAAGGCGGAACCGAGCGGGCCCTCGTCGGTGCCGCTGCCGGACGCTATGGCGCACGGGCCCGTCATCCCCTCGGCCGTCACGCCCTGGACCGGGGCGACGGTGAGACAGGCGGTGGCCAGCGCCGTGGCCGCCGCCAGCGCGCGGCGGTGTGCGGGGCTGCGGCGTATGCCGGGCTCCGCGCCGGCGTCCGGCGCGGAGTGCTTCGGTGTCCTGCGCGGCGTCATCGGCTGTTCCCTCCGGGGGTGCTCGCCGGTGTCCCGAGGCTCATGTCACACCGTCGGGCCGGTGAGGTGCCGCCGCACCCCCGGCTGCGCCGCGCGGGTGAGGGGCCCGGCCCAGACCGGATGTCCGGCGGCCCGCAAGGCGGATGGCGGCGTCCGGCATACTCGATCAGGTGAGCACGCTTCCTGAGACCCGCACCCTGCCCGTACCCGACGGCCTCGAAGGCGAGCGCGTCGATGCCGCACTCGCCCGGATGTTCGGCTTCTCGCGGACCAAGGCGGCGGAGCTGGCCGCAGGCGGGAAGGTGCTGCTGGACGGCGCGCCGGCGGGCAAGTCCGACCGGGTGCAGGGCGGGGCCTGGATCGAGGTCGAGATGCCCCAGCAGGCGCAGCCGGTGCGGATCGTCGCCGAGCCCGTCGAGGGCATGGAGATCGTCCATGACGACGACGACATCGTGGTGATCGTCAAGCCGGTGGGCGTCGCGGCGCACCCCAGTCCCGGCTGGAGCGGCCCCACCGTCATCGGCGGACTGGCGGCCGCCGGGTACACCATCGCCACCTCCGGCGCCGCCGAGCGGCAGGGCATCGTGCACCGGCTGGATGTGGGCACCTCGGGGCTGATGGTCGTGGCCAAGTCCGAGCGGGCCTACACGCTGCTCAAGCGGCAGTTCAAGGAGCGCACCGTCGACAAGCGCTACCACGCGCTGGTCCAGGGCCACCCCGACCCGCTCAGCGGCACCATCGACGCGCCCATCGGCCGCCACCCGCAGCACGACTACAAGTGGGCCGTCACCTCCGACGGCAAGCCCTCGGTGACCCACTACGACCTGATCGAGGCGTTCCGCGCCGCCAGCCTGCTCGACATCAAGCTGGAGACGGGCCGCACCCACCAGATCCGGGTGCACATGGCCGCCCACCGGCACCCCTGTGTCGGCGACCTCACCTACGGCGCCGACCCGACGCTGGCCAAGCGGCTGCGGCTGGAGCGCCAGTGGCTGCACGCCGTACGGCTCGGCTTCGAACACCCGGGCGACGGGAGCTGGGTCGAGTACGCCAGCGCCTACCCGGCAGACCTGCAGGCCGCGCTGGACAAGGTGCGCGCCGAGAGCTCCTGATCCATGGATCAGCTCGCCCTCTTCTTCGCTCTGCTGCTCGCCGCCGTCCTCATGGTCCCGCTCGGGGACAAGCTCGGGGTGCCCTCACCCGTCCTGATGACGATCTTCGGCGGAGTGCTGGCGCTGATCCCGTCCATCCCGAACGTCTCACTGCCGCCCGAGTTCATCCTGCCGCTGGTGCTGCCACCGCTGATCTACGCCGCTGCCCAGCGCACCTCCTGGCGGCAGTTCGCGGCGAACAAGCGGCCGATCTTCCTGATGGCGGTCGCGCTGGTCTTCGCCACCACCGCGGCGGTCGCCACCGTGGCCAACGCGCTGGTGCCCGGGCTCGGCGTCGCCGGGGCCGTGGCGCTGGGCGCGCTGGTCGCCCCGCCGGACCCGGTCGCCGCCACAGCGGTGGCCGGAAACCTCGGACTGCCGCGCCGGCTGGTCTCCGCACTGGAGGGCGAGGGCCTCTTCAACGATGTGACGGCGATCACCCTCTACCACGTGGCCATCGCCGCCGCCGTGACGGGCTCCTTCTCGCTGCCCGTCGCGGCCGGCGAACTGGTGCTCTCCGGTGTGGTGGCCGTCGCGGTGGGGCTCGCGCTCGGCTGGCTCACCGGGCAGCTGATGGGCTACCTCGGGGACGCCACACTGCAGACCGGGCTGACCCTGCTGGTGCCGTTCGCCTCCTATGTGCTCGCCGAGGAGCTGATGGGCTCCGGCGTGCTGGCCGTGCTCACGACGGCGCTCTACCTCGCCTCCGGGCACGCCGTGGACGCGGACGACGTCCAGGGCAGGCTGGCCGGGCAGACGTTCTGGCAGATCGTGGACACGCTGGTGACCGGCATCGCCTTCGGGCTGATCGGGCTGGAGCTGCACACCGTCTTCGGCACCGTCCAGGAGGACTGGCGGCAGCTGCTGCCCGCGGCCCTCGCCGTCGTCGGAGTCGTGGTCGTCCTGCGGCTGCTGTGGCTGCTGCCCTCCGCGTGGCTGGCGCAGCGGCTGCACCAGCGCAAGGACCTGGACGAGGACATCCCCCGCAACTGGCGCGAGACCGTCGTGATCTGGTGGGCGGGGATGCGCGGGGTGGCCTCGGTCGCGCTGGCACTGGCCGTTCCGCTGTCCGTCGAGCCGGAGGCCGGGGGCGGCGCCTTCCCCGGACGGGAGGCGATCATCTTCATCGCCTTCGCGGTGGTCATCGTCACCCTGGTCTTCCAGGGCCTGACCCTGCCCCGGCTGGTGGGGCGGCTGAACGTCCAGTCCGACAGCGCCGCCGAGCGCGAGCTGGAGCGGCAGCTGGCGCTGCGGGTCGCCAAGGCGGCACGCAAGCGGCTCAAGGAGATCGAAGAGGTCGAGGAACTGCCCGAGGAGGTCTCCGAGGCGCTGCTGCGGCGGGCCTGGGACGTGGGCGCGCGGATCTCGCCCGAGATCGTCGGGGAGGAGCGCAGGTCCGCGCACAGCAAGCGGGTGGCCCGGGCCCAGAAGCTGCGGCGGCTCCAGGGCGAACTGCTGTCCGCCGCGCGGCACGAGGTGATCGCGGCGCGCGGCGAGGCCGGTGTGGACCCGGAGGTCGTCGACCGGGTGCTGCACCAGCTGGACGTGCGCAGCTTCCGGGGGCTGTGAGGAGGCGGCGCCCTCTTGCCGGAAGCTCAGATCAGCTTGTCCTGCTGGATGTGGCGAATGCCCGGCAGCGCCTCGGGGTGGTAGGTCTTCAGCCAGGTGATCAGCTGTTCGCGGAGCGAACACCGCAGTGTCCACAGGTCGCCGGAGGTGCGTGCCGTCACGGCGACCCGCACCTGGATGGTGGTGGGAGTGGTGTCGGTGACCAACAGGTTCCAGCTCCGCCCGTCCCACTCGTCGCTGTCCCGCACCAGCTCCTCCGTCTTGGCGCGCAGCTCCTCGAGGGGGGTGGAGTGGTCCAGGTGGAGGTAGACGGTGCCGGTCATCTGCGGGCCGCCGCGCGACCAGTTCTCGAACGGCTTGTTGGTGAAGTAGGAGACCGGCATCGTGATCCGGCGCTCGTCCCAGGTGAGGATCACCAGATAGGAGACGGTGATCTCCTCCACGGTGCCCAGCTCGCCCTCCACCACGACCTCGTCGCCGATCCGCACCATGTCGCCGAAGGCGATCGACAGCCCGGCGAACAGGTTGCCCAGCGTCGACTGGGCGGCGATACCGGCGACGATCCCCAGCACACCGGCCGAGGCCAGCATCGAGGTGCCGAACGTCTTCATGCCGGGGAACTGGAGCAGCACCGCCGCCACCGCGATCACCGTCACCACCGCGGTGATCAGCCGCCGGATCAGGGTGAGCTGGGTGCGCACCCGGCGGCCGCGCGCCGGGTCGTGGGTGGCGCCCGCGTACCGGGTGGCGATCGTCTCGGTTATCGCGGCCACGATCCGCAGGATCAGCCAGGCCGAGGCCGCGATCAGCACGATGGTCAGCCAGAGATCGACGGCGCCTCTGTGGTCCTTGGCCAGCTGGGTGCTGTCGAAGAAGGCGCTGACCAGCGCGACGAAGAGGACTGCCTGGAACGGGAAGCGCCCGCTGCGCAGCAGCCCCCACATCGGCGTCTCCGGGTGGCGGACGTCGAGGCGCACCATCAGCCGGTCGACGGCCCAGGCGAGGACGTACGAGAGCACGATCGCGCCACCGAAGACGATGACGGGCCGGAGCACGTTCTCCATGGTCGCCTTATCTCCTAGCTCTGCCGGGCAGGGACACCGGTCCCGGCACCGGTCGGTGGACCGGCGCGGGCGGCCGTGCGGCGGCGCCCGAGGACCACGGACGACCGTACCTGGCACCATGTGGAGTACCCGGCTCCAGGGCTCCCAGCAGGGGCTCTTTGTGAAGGAAGTGACACCTGTGGCACCCGTATCGATCGTTCTCCTGCACTCCGTGTGCGGCCTCACCGCCGATGTGCGCGCCGCGGCGGACCGGCTCAGCGCCGCCGGGCACGAGGTGATCACCCCGGACCTCTTCGAGGGGAAGACCGCACCCTCGCTGGAGGAGGGGATGCGGATGCGCGAGCAGGAGGGCAGCCCCGACCGCGACGAGCTGCTGCGGCGGGCCGTGACCGCGACGGCGCCCCACTCCGAGAAGGGCCTGGTCTACGCGGGCTTCTCGATCGGCGGCTCCATCGCCCAGACCCTCGCACTGGCCGACGAGAAGGCGCGCGGGCTGCTGCTGTTCTCCGGAACGTCGGACATCCCTCAGGACGCCGCCGTCGACGAGCTCCCCGTGCAGCTGCACGTCGCCGACCCCGACGCCTTCGAGCCGCACGACTGGCTGACCGCCTGGTACCTGCGGATGCAGCGGGCCGGCGCCGACGTGGAGGTGCACCGCTACCCGGGGGTGGGCCACCTGTACACCCACGCGGAGCTGGACGACTACGACAAGGACGCGGCCGAGCGCACCTGGCGGACGGCGCTGGGGTTCCTGGAGACGCTGTAGGAGCGGCCCCGGGGGAGCCGGAGCTGCCCCAGCGCCCGGCCCGCCGTGCGGTCCGGCTCAGCGGATGGGCTGGTACGTCCGCTCGACCCGCTGTGAGCCGGAGAGGGTGCGATAGGAGCGGCGCAGGGTGGCGGTGGCGTCCGGGTCGGTCTTGTCGGAGAGGATGAAGTAATCCATCTGCGCCCGCGCCGAGGTCACCTCCAGCACCCCGAAGCCGTGCGAGTCCATGTCCACCCAGCGCACATGGCGGTTGGCGGCGCGTACGGCCGCCTCGGCGATGCCCGAGAGGGTGTCGGGTGCGACATGCAGGGTGTCGTCGAGGTTGTCGGAGGTCACCGAGGTGATGACGAACTCGGTGGCGACCGGCGGCTCTTCGGGGTAGTCGGCCGCGCGCAGCGGCACCTCGTTGGCCCAGTTCATATGGATGTCGCCGGTCAGGAAGACGGTGTCGGTGACCCGGCTGTCGCGCAGGTGGGCGAGGAGTTCGTGGCGGTCGTCCGTATAGCCGTCCCACTGGTCGGTGTTGACGGCCAGCCCCTCCCTGGGCACGCCCAGGCACTCGGCCAGCGGACCGAGGAACTTGGCGGGAACGGAGCCGAAGGCCACCTGGGAGATCATCACCGGGTTGCCGACCAGCTTCCAGCGGGCCGTCGAGCGGGCCAGGCCCTGCTTGAGCCAGTCCAGCTGCCGGCGGCCGGTCAGCGTACGGTCCGGGTCGTCGATGTCCTTGCCGTCGCCCACCTGGGCCTGGGCGTCCCGGAAGGAGCGCAGGTCCAGCAGGTGCAGCTCGGCCAGATTCCCGAAGCGCAGCTTCCGGAAGGTGCTGCCCGCGGTCGAGGGCCGCACCGGAAGCCACTCGAAGTACGCCTGCTTCGCCGCGGCCATCCGACGCGCCCAGTCGCCCTCGGCCGCCGGATCGTGGTTGGCGGCCCCGCCCGACCAGGCGTTGTCGGCGAACTCGTGGTCGTCCCAGATGGCGATGAGCGGGTGCGCCGCGTGCATGGCCTGCAAGTCCGGGTCGGACTTGTAGTGGCCGTGCCGGATGCGGTAGTCGGCCGAGGAGACGATCTCGTGGGTGGGCTGCACGGTCCGTACGACGGCGTCCCCCGTGGGGTACTCGCCGTGCCCGTACTCGTAGAGGTAGTCGCCCAGGTGCAGCACCGCGTCCAGGTCCTCACGGGCCGCCAGGTGCCGGTAGGAGGCGAAGTAGCCGCCCTCGTAGTTGGCGCAGGAGACCACCCCGAGGCGCAGGGCGGCCACATTCGCGCCCTCGGCGGGCGCGGTGCGGGTGCGCCCGGTGGGGGAGTGCGTCTTCCCCGCCGTGAAGCGGAAGAAGTACGTGGTGGCCGGGCGCAGTCCGCGCACATCGGCCTTGACGGTGTGGTCGGAGGCGGCCTCGGCCCGTACTGTGCCGTGGGCCACCGGCCTGGTGAAGGCGCGGTCCTCGGCCACCTCCCAGCCCACCTCGACGGGTGCTCCCTTGCCGGAGCCGGGGCCGGCGCCGGGCTCGGGGGTGACCCTGGTCCACAGCAGCACCCCGTCCGGGAGCGGGTCGCCGGAGGCGACACCGTGCTCGAACGAGGGCCCGGCCTCGGCAGCCCGCGCGCTGGGCAGGGCGCCCGCCAGGGGCAGCAGCGCGGCACCACCGGCTGCTCCGGCGGCGACCACGGTCCGGCGTCGGGGAGCGGGGGCCCGGCCCGCGGGCAGGACCTGGCGGATTCTTTCGGAGTCGGTTCCCGAGGAGTCAGTAGAAGTCACGAGCGGTCATGTTACGCAGCAGTAGCCAGCAGCGGCAGACCGCGTGAGCCCCAACAGGGCCCGAACCGGGGCGTGGAGGCGACCGTCGGCCGGGCGCACATCGGCCGTACACACATCGGCCGTACACACATCGGCCGTACACACATCGGCCGGGCGCACACGAACGAGGGGCAGACCGCGCGGACGCGGTCTGCCCCTCGGCGCGCACGGCAGTGCGCCGGGCCTACTTCTTCTCGTCCTTGCCGGACTTCAGGTCGACGCCCATGTCCTTGAGCTTGGCGGGCACGTCCTGCGGCTGCACCTGCTCACCGTCGATCTTGATGGTGGGAGTGGACTGGATCTCGGCGCCGTTGAAGCTGGCGATCATGTCCTTGGCCCACTTGTTGTACTTCTTGCCCTTGACGGCCTTCTCGAACGCCTTGTTGTCCTTCAGCTCCGGCACCGTGTCCGACACCTTGAGGAGGTAGTTGTTGTCGGCGAACTTGTCCTCCCGCTCGTCGGGGTGCCACTTGGCCGAGTACAGCTTCGCCTTGTAGTCCACGAACGCCTTGGTGCTCACGGCCTTGGCGGCGCCCAGCGCACGCGCCGCGTTCTTGGAGCCGGAGCCGCCCATGTTGCCGTCGATGATGGCGCCGAGGTGGATGCGCAGCTTGTACTTGCCGTCGTCGGCGCCCTTCTGCAGCTGCTCGCCGACCGCCTGCTCGAAGCTGGCGCAGGCCGGGCAGCGCAGGTCCTCGTAGACGTCGATGGTCTTCTCGGCCTTGGCACCCGCGGTGGTGACGGCCATGTCGTCGCCGCTGGAGTCCTGGCTGTTCAGCTTGGCGATGAAGATGCCGATACCGGCCACCACGCCCAGCACCGCGACCACCGAGAGCGCGACCAGCAGCTGCCGCCGCGTCCGCTCCTTCTTGGCCTGCTTCTCCCGCTCGATACGCAGCCGCTCGCGGGCCGCGCGCTTGGCTTCCTGGCTGTTGCGCTTGCTCATGTCTGTTTCTGTCTCCGATGTTCCGTACGCGAAAGGAAAACCCTGCTCAGACCGCCGGCCTGGCGGCGGCGAGCGCGGGTGGCCCGCGACGGTGCACGGAGTGGGTCAGCAGGGGCAGCGCGGGTGGCCGCGCGGGGCTCGGGGCGCGCCGCCGTGAGGTCGGGCCGGTGCCCGTACCGCTGCCGCGGAAGGTACGGCAGACGGCCACAGCGGCCCGCAGCGGACGGAAGGCGGAGGTGGCCGCGGCGCGCAGCAGCCGGGCCAGAGCCGCCTCACCGCGGCGCAGCCACAGCGCGGCCAGCAGGCCGGCGCCGATGTGCGCCGCCAGCAGCAGCCACGGCAGCGCAGGGCCCGGTACCCCGTGGAAGCCCAACGGGTACGCGCCGGCCCCGTCGCCCCGCGCGGCCATCCGCGCCAGCGGCGTACCGACGCTCCCGCCGCCGCACAGCAGATCGACACCGGCCCAGCGCAGCGGCCCGGTCACCGGCCCGCCCGCCTGTCCGTAGCAGGCGTGGCGGCCGGTGGTGAAGACGGTGTCGGCCGCCAGTTCCAGCGGTATCAGCAGCGCCGCGATCCGGGCGAAGCTCCGCTCCCGCCCGGCCAGCGCGAACGCCAGGGCGAAGATCCCCGCCGAGACGACGAGGAAGGGGCGCAGCGGAACGGGGGAGCCGGACAGCAGCACGTGGGCGCCCGAGGACAGCGTGAGGCAGAGCGCGGTGAAGAGCCCCGCGCGTGCTGTCCTCATACCTGCTGCCGTCACGATGTCCGAGTGTGCCATGGGAGCGGGTAAGCAGTCCCTAAGAGCCTCGGAATCAACGGCCCCGCCCGCCCCGTCACCCACGGTGGTCTCAGACCCCCGGAATGCGTCCGTTGCGGAAGAGGTCCACGAAGATCTGGTGGTCACGGCGGGCCTGCGCGCCGTATGTGTGGGCGAAGTCCACCAGCATCTCGCGGAAGCCCTTCTCGTCCGCCGAGATCACCTCGTCGATGGCGCGCTCGGTGCAGAACGGCACCAGGCTGTGCCCGCTCTCCGCCTCGTCGGCGGCCGCGTGCATCGTGGCCGTCGCACGGGCGAGGTCCGCTGTGACCTGCGCGATCTCCTCCGGGTCCGAAAGCTCCGACCAGTCCAGGTCGACCGCGTAGGGCGAGACCTCCGCCACCAGCTGTCCGGTGCCGTTCAGCTCCGTCCAGCCCAGCCACGGGTCGGCGTGCGCCTGCAGGGCCCGCTGCGAGATGACGGTGCGGTGCCCCTCGTGCCGGAAGTAGTCGCGCACCGCCTGGTCGGTGATGTGCCGCGAGACGGCCGGGGTCTGCGCCTGCTTCATATAGATGACCAGGTCGTTCTCCAGCGCGTCGCTGTGCCCCTCCAGCAGGATGTTGTACGAGGGCAGCCCCGCGCTGCCGATGCCGATGCCCCGTTGGCCCACCACGTCCTTGACCCGGTGCGCCCCGTGCCGCTCACGGCCCTCGTGCGGCGGGAGGGTGCCCAGATAGGTGTCGAACGCCTCCAGCACCGCGTCCCTGGTCTCCTTGTCCAGCTCGATGGAGCCGCCGCCCGGACTGAAGCGGCGCTCCCAGTCACGGATCTCGGTCATGGTGCCCAGCAGCCCGAAGCGCGTGTTGGCCCGGGCCGCGTGCAGCGCCTCCAGCACAGGGCCCCGCGCGGTCTCCAGGGTGAGGGTGGGCGGCTCGCTCTCGGAGGCGCCCTCGGCCATGGTGCGGATGCGCTCCCGGTAGGCGTCGGCGTAGGTGGTCACCAGCGCGGTGATCTGCTCGTCGCTGAGCGCCTTGCTGTAGCCCAGCAGCGCCACGGAGGCCGCGAAGCGCTTGAGGTCCCAGGTGAAGGGGCCGACGTACGCCTCGTCGAAGTCGTTGACGTTGAACAGCAGCCGGCCGTTGGCGTTCATATAGGTGCCGAAGTTCTCGGCGTGCAGATCTCCGTGTATCCACACCCTGCTGGTGCGCTCGTCGAGGAAGGGGCCGCTGTCCCGCTCGTCGTGGAGGTCGGCGTAGAACAGGCAGGCCGTGCCGCGGTAGAAGGCGAAGGCCGAGGCGGCCATCTTGCGGAACTTCGTCTTGAAGGCAGCCGGATCCGCGGCGAGGAGGTCGCCGAAGGCGATGTCGAAGACCTCCAGAATGGTCTCGCCGCGCGCTGCTGCCTGGCCTGCCGTGGTCATGGGTGCACTCCGTGATCGGTAGGGGACTGGACCGTTGTATGACGAATCGAGTGTCCAACGTACGCGGACGCGGCTGGGTGCCCGGCGGTTCTCCCGGAGGGCAGCGGGAAACTGTTCCGCCCCCCAGGGGTCAGAACTGTTCGGGGTCCCCGCCGGTACGTCCGCGGGCTGTCGGTGCCGGGTCGTAGACTCCTAGGCCGCCCCACAAGACCCGCGCCCGGAGGTGGCCTCGTCGTGACCGACAAGCCCTTCACTCATCTGCATGTGCACACGCAGTACTCGCTCCTCGACGGCGCAGCCCGGCTGAAGGACATGTTCAACGCCTGCAATGAGATGGGCATGTCGCATATCGCGATGACCGACCACGGGAACCTCCACGGCGCCTACGACTTCTTCCACTCCGCGAAGGACGCCGGAGTCACCCCGATCATCGGCATCGAGGCGTATCTGGCTCCCGACCACCGCAGGAACACCCGCCCGGTCAAGTGGGGCACCCCGCACCAGAAGCGGGACGACGTCTCCGGTAACGGCGCCTACACCCATATGACGATGTGGGCCAGGAACGCCACGGGACTGCACAACCTCTTCCGCGCCCAGTCACGGGCCAGCCTGGAGGGCTTCTTCCGCAAGCCCAGGATGGACCGCGAACTGCTCGCCGAGTACGCCGAGGGCCTGATGGCCACCACCGGCTGCCCCTCGGGCGAGGTGAGCACGAAGATCCGGCTCGACATGGAGGACGAGGCCCTCAAGGCCGCCGGGGAGTACCAGGACATCTTCGGCAAGGAGAACTTCTTCGTCGAGTTGATGGACCACGGCATCGACATCGACAAGCGCGCCAGGGACGGCCTGGAGCGCATCGCGAAGAAGATCAACGCGCCCTTCATCGTCACCAACGACTCGCACTACACCTACGAGCACGAGGCCGCGGCGCACGACACCCTGCTGTGCATCCAGACCGGCAGCAACCTCTCCGACCCGGACCGCTTCAGCTTCGACGGCGCCGGCTACTACATCAAATCCGCCGAGGAGATGTACGCCATCGACTCCTCGGACGCCTGGCAGTCCGGCTGCCGCAACACCCAGCTGCTGGTCGCCGAGCGCATCGAGACCGAGGGCATGTTCGAGCCCAAGAACCTGATGCCCAGGTTCGATGTGCCCGAGGGGTACGACGAGGTCTCCTGGTTCCGCGAGGAGGTCCGGCGCGGCATGGCCCGCCGCTACCCGGACGGCGTCCCCCAGGACCGCCAGGAACTGGCGGAGTACGAGATGAAGGTCATCATCGACATGGGCTTCCCCGGGTACTTCCTGGTGGTCGCCGACTTCATCAACTGGGCCAAGGACAACGGCATCGCGGTCGGCCCGGGCCGCGGCTCGGCGGCGGGCTCGATCGTCTCGTACGCCATGGGCATCACCGACCTCGACCCGGTGACCCACGGGCTGATCTTCGAGCGGTTCCTCAACCCGGAGCGCGTCACCATGCCCGACGTCGACATCGACTTCGACGAGCGCAGGCGCGGCGATGTCATCAGGTACGTCACGGAGAAGTACGGGGCCGACAAGGTCGCCATGATCGGCACCTACGGCACCATTAAAGCCAAGGCCGCCATCAAGGACGCCTCCCGCGTGCTGGGCTATCCGTACGCCATGGGCGACCGCATCACCAAGGCGATGCCCGCCGACGTCCTCGGTAAGGGCATCCCGCTCTCCGGCATCACCGACCCCAACCACCCCCGCTACAGCGAGGCGGGCGAGGTGCGGTCGATGTACGAGAACGAGCCGGACGTCAAGAAGGTCATCGACGCCGCCATGGGCATCGAGGGCCTGGTGCGGCAGATGGGCATGCACGCCGCCGGCGTGATCATGTCCAGCGAGCCGGTCATCGACCACGCGCCGATCTTCTCCCCGAAGAACGACGGCACGGTCGTCACCCAGTGGGACTACCCCAGCTGTGAGGCGCTGGGCCTGCTGAAGATGGACTTCCTGGGGCTGCGCAACCTCACCATCATGGACGACGCGGTCAAGATGATCCGCAAGAACAAGGGCGTCGACCTCAAACTCCTCGACCTCCCGCTCGACGACCCCAAGACCTTCGAGCTGCTGTGCCGCGGCGACACCCTCGGCGTCTTCCAGTTCGACGGCGGCCCCATGCGCTCCCTGCTGCGCATGATGAAGCCCGACCACTTCGAGGACATCTCCGCCGTCTCGGCGCTGTACCGCCCGGGCCCGATGGGGATGAACTCCCACATCAACTACGCGCTGCGGAAGAACGGCCAGCAGGAGATCACTCCGATCCACCCGGAGCTGGAGGAGCCTCTCAAGGAGGTCCTCGACATCACCTACGGCCTGATCGTCTACCAGGAGCAGGTGCAGAAGGCAGCACAGGTCCTGGCCGGCTACTCGCTCGGACAGGCCGACCTGCTGCGCCGCGCCATGGGCAAGAAGAAGAAGGAGGTTCTCGACAAGGAGTTCGTGAACTTCCAGAAGGGCATGCGGGACAACGGCTACTCCGACGGCGCCATCCAGGCCGTCTGGGACGTCCTGGTGCCCTTTGCCGGATACGCGTTCAACAAGGCGCATTCTTCTGCTTATGGGCTGGTCACCTACTGGACGGCCTACCTCAAGGCCAACTACCCCGCCGAGTACATGTCGGCGCTGCTCACCTCGGTGCGGGACGACAAGGACAAGTCGGCGGTCTATCTGAACGAGTGCCGCAAGATGGGCATCAAGGTGCTCCCGCCGAACGTCAACGAGTCGGAGGCGAACTTCACCTCGAAGGACGACTCCACCATCGTCTTCGGCCTCACGGCCGTCCGGAACGTGGGCCAGAACGTCGTCGACTCGATCGTGAAGTGCCGCAAGGCGAAGGGGAAGTACAGTTCCTTCCCCGACTTCCTCGACAAGGTCGAGGCCGTCGTCTGCAACAAGCGGACCATCGAGTCGTTGATCAAGGCCGGAGCCTTCGACGAGATGGGACACACCCGCAAGGGCCTCACCGCGCAGTTCGAGCCGATGATCGACAACGTGGTGCAGGTGAAGCGGAAGGAGGCCGAAGGGCAGTTCGACCTCTTCGGCGACCTGGGCGGCGACGACGCGGCCGACTCCGGCCCCGGCTTCGGCCTGGACGTCCAGTTCTCCGAGGACGAATGGGACAAGACGTATCTGCTCGCGCAGGAGCGCGAAATGCTGGGGCTCTATGTCTCCGACCATCCGCTCTTCGGCCTGGAACACGTGCTGAACGAGAAGGCGGACGCGGCTATCGCGCAGCTGACCGGGGGCGACTACTCGGACGGCTCCATTGTGACGATCGGCGGGATCATCTCCGGGCTCCAGCGGAAGATGACCAAGCAGGGCAACGCATGGGCGATCGCCACCGTGGAGGACCTGGCCGGCTCCATCGACTGCATGTTCTTCCCCGCCACGTATCAGTTGGTCTCCACGCAGTTGGTGGAGGACGCGATCGTCTTCGTCAAGGGCCGCCTCGACAAGCGGGAAGACGTGCCGCGGCTGGTCGCCATGGAACTCCAGGTCCCCGATCTGAGCGAGGCGTCCGCGTCCGCGCCGGTCACCATCACGATTCCGAGTCTCAAGGTGACGCCGCCGCTGGTGGAGAAGCTCGGCGATGTGCTCACCCAGCATCGGGGGACCAGCGAGGTGCGGGTCCGTCTGGAGGGGGCGCGCAAGACGACGGTGCTTCGCCTTGATCGGCACCGGGTCACTCCGGACCCCGCCCTTTTCGGCGACCTCAAGGAACTCTTGGGCCCCTCCTGCCTTGCGGGGTAACCCCCGCGGAAAGCCGCCTCCAATGGCTGAGGGCTCAGCTTTGGGTGGGTGGGGGAGGCGGATGGCTGAGGGCCCAGCCCTCTGACCGTCTCTCGTTTATGGGGGCTCCGCCCCCATACCCCCGGGTCCTCGCCGGACGGGCGTTGGGGGGCTCCGCCCCCCAACGGCCCCCCGCTACGGGGGCTTCGCCCCCCTAGGAGCCCCCTTCCGCAAAAGGGCACCCCTGTTCACGTTCCCTTGTCCCGGCTGATGGCGGATGCCCTTGGCTTGTGCCGGTGACTCCCGCAGGGTCGTCACCGGCCGGTCCAAGGGCCACGCACCAGTGAGGGGATGCTCTTTGCGTCGATGGCGAGGCACCAGGCGGCAGGGGGGTCCTAGGGGGGCGAAGCCCACCTAGCGGGGGGGCTGTTGGGGGGCGGAGCCCCCCGACACGACCTGTCGGCGCAAGCCGGGACGCAAACGGGGCGTGCGTCCACAACCGGCGGGCCACCCCGTGAGGGGCACGCGTCCACAACCGCGGGGCCCCGAAGAGAGGGGGTACCGAAGGCGGCGGTCGCAATTAGTTGTGGCCGAAGCGGCGCTCCCTCCCTTTTCGGGGGAGTTCCGCAGCGGAGCGCTCCGCTGCGACGGCCCTCGCCCGCTCCCTCTCCCGCCGCTGTTCCTCCGCCGTCCGGGACTGCCGAGGCTGTTGACGCTGCTTGTTCTTTGCCATGATCGCCTCCTGCGACGGGAGAGCTGAGCCCTGAGGGAGGGCGCCAAGGGGTCCTCCCTCTCAGAGTTGCATGACCTGAAATGCCCCGCATGTCGGACAATTGCGCCACGCCGATGATCGAGTTCCGGCTGTTAACCCTCGTAGGGTCGGGCAGACTCGAAGGACACGGGGGACCGGCCGGCACGCGCCGCGTCGCGAAGGCACAGCCTCGGCTGTACGTCATGACCGAGAGTGGGTGGAACGTCGTGGACCGCTGCGTCGTCCTGGTGGACGCCGGTTATCTGCTGGGCGCCGCCGCCAGTCTCCTGGCGCGGGAGCCCACTCGCTCGCGGATCACCGTCGACCACGCGGGCCTCATCCAGGCGCTCCGTCAGCAGGCCGAGGCCGACACGCAGTGTGCGCTGCTGCGGATCTACTGGTTCGACGGCGCACCGGACCGCGTACCGCAGCCCGAGCACCGCAGGCTGCGCGTGATGCCCCGGGTGACCGTACGGCTGGGAGCTCTCACCCGGAGTGACGGGCGGTGGGCGCAGAAGGGCGTCGACGCCGCGATGCACGCGGAGCTGACCGAACTCGCCCGTAACCGCGCCTGCTCCGACATCGTGCTGGTGACCGGCGACGGCGATCTGCTGCCGGGGCTGATGTCGGCGAAGGAGCACGGGGTCGCCGTCCATCTGTGGGCGGTACAGGCCGCGGACGGGGACTACAACCAGTCCGAGGACCTGGTCGCCGAGGCGGACGAGCGGCGGGTGCTGGACCGCTCGTGGATCACGCCCGTCGTCCGGGCCAAGGATCTCACCGCACCCTGCGCACCCCAGCCGGCGCCCCGTCCGGAGATCGCCGCGATTCTCTCCGCGCCGCTGCCGGAGACGGGCAAGAACGGTGACGCGGTCGACCGTCATCCGACCGCCCCCGTCATGCCGCCGGGGGCACCGGCCCGGCCGTCCGCGCCCGTACCGCTGAGCTCCTCCGGCCCCGCGGAGCAACCAGGCGAAGCAGACCCGGTTCATCCGGCGCACCCCGCGGAGGCCGGGGGCCAGGCGGACGCCGCGGACCCCGCAGCCGCCGCCGAGGCGACGCGAGCAGCGGCGGCCGAGCCCTGTGCGCGGCCGGACTCCGCGCACACGGAAGCCGCGGAGGGCAAGCAGCCCGCCGCGTCCGGCGGCACGGCGTCGAACCGTACCGAGACGAACCGCACCGAGGGGGTGCCCACGCCCAAGGATCTGGCGGATCTCGGCCGCCAGGGGCAGCAGGCGGCTCCGGCAGGACCCCCGGGAGCGACGCTGCGCTGGTCGTCCGACCGCGGCTGGGTCGAGCGGACCGCGCCCGGTGAGGCGCCCGAGACGGCGGCGCTGCCGATGCTCGCCCAGCTCACCACGGCCGAGCAGCGCTGGGCCGACCGCGAGGAGGACATCACCGCGGTCAGCGGCGACCCGTACGAGGTCGGTCAGGTCTTTGCCCGCCGCTGGATCGAGCGGCTGACCAACGAGAGCCATCTGGAACAGCTCTCCGGCGAATACCCGCGCATTCCGCACCGGATCGACGGCGAACTGCTGCGGTACGCGGCCAGGTTCGGGCTGCTCGCGCACAAGGACGACCAGATCGACGAGCACGACCGCTATGCGATCCGCGCGGGCTTCTGGCGCGAGGTCGACGCCCGCTCCGGCGCCTCCCCCGAGCACGCCCCCGCCGGGGAGTGACCCCCGAGCACAAGGGCGGGCCCGCCGGGGAGTGACCCGGCCGCAAACACCCGCCCCGTCCGGAATCGACCGGGGCGCAAGGGCCCGAAGCGGGGTGGGGGAACCGGGACGCGTACCCTCATAGGTCGTGAGAACGGGCACTCGGCAGGCGGTGGACAGCTCGGTGGGAAGCGAAACGACGCCGACCCGGGCCGCCGTGCGCGTCGAGGACCTGGTCAAGACCTATCCCTCGGTGCGCTCCAGGCGCGGCACGCCGGCAGCGCCCGCCGTGCGGGCCACCGACGGAGTCTGCCTGCGCGTGCACCAGGGCGAGATCTTCGGCCTGCTGGGACCCAACGGAGCGGGGAAGTCCACCCTGGTCCGGCAGCTGACCGGCCTGCTGCGGCCGGACGCGGGCGAGGTGGAGGTGCTGGGGCACGACCTGGTGCGCCACCCGGAGCGGGCCGCGCGCCTCCTCGCGTATCTGGGCCAGGAGTCCACCGCGCTGGACGAGCTCACGGTGGGCCTCGCCGCCGAGACCACCGCGCGGCTGCGCGGCATGGAGACCGCGGCGGCGCGGACCGCGCGGGACGAGGTGCTGGCCGAGCTGGGGCTGACCCCGTTGGCGGGACGGCCGCTGAAGAAGCTGTCCGGCGGGCAGCGGCGGCTGGCGTGTGTGGCGGCGGCGCTGGTCGGGGACCGGCCGCTGCTGGTGCTGGACGAGCCGACCACCGGCATGGACCCGCACGCACGGCGCGCGGTGTGGGCGGCCGTCGACCGGCGCCGCGCCGAGCGCGGCGTGACCGTGCTGCTGGTCACCCACAACGTGATCGAGGCCGAGACCGTGCTGGACCGGGTCGCGGTGCTGGACCGGGGCCGGGTGATCGCCTGCGACACGCCGGGCGGCCTCAAGGCGGCGGTCGGTGACGAGGTACGGCTGGAGCTGGTGTGGCGCGACCGGGCGCCTGTGGAGATCCCGGACGTCGCCGCGCTCGCCGCCGCGGCCGTCGTCACAGGGCGCCGCTGGACACTGCGGCTGCCGCCGGAGGCCGCACGTGAGGCGGTCACACTGGTCACCACGGGCGAGGCCTTCGCCGCGCTCGACGACTTCCGGCTCGCCACCCCGAGCCTGGAGGACGTCTATGTGGCGCTCGGCGGCCGCGCCGTGGGAGCGGACGGCGTTGAGGGCCTGGTGAGGGCGTGAGAGCGGCACTGGGACGAGGATGCGGCACACCGGATCGCGCGCCGGACGCGCGGGTGGTGCGGACCGTGCGCGACGTGAGGGGCAGGCTCGGGTGAGGACGACGGTGACAACGGCGGGGAGCCGTTCGAGGACCGACGACGAAACGGCGCCGCCCGACACCCCCCGGCCGGACCCCGAAGCGGCCCCCTCCACCCAGGACCCGGCTCCCTCCACCGAGGGCACGGCCCCCCGCGAGGGCGCCAGGCCCGACGTGGCGGAGGTCCCGGAGAGGATCGGCGCCGACGTACACGACGGTGGCGGGGCCGTGCCGCTCGCACCGCGGGCGCGGCTGTGGCCCGCGCTGGGCGCCGTATACCGGGCGCAGCTCTCCCGGGCCCGGGTGGCGCGGATTCCGCTGCTGTTCGTGGCGACGTTCCAGTCGCTGGGAATCATGGTTCTGATGCGCGGTGTGGTGGACGACGGTGCGGAGGCGCGGGCCGTGGTGGCCGGGTCCAGCGTGCTGGTCGTCGCCTTTGTGGCGCTCAATCTGCTGGCGCAGTACTTCGGGCAGCTCCGCGCGGGCGGCGGGCTCGACCACTACGCGACGCTGCCGGTGCCGGCGGCCTCCGTCGTGCTGGGCGCCGCGGCGGCGTACGCCTCGTTCACCGTGCCCGGCGTAGTGGTGACGGCGGTTGCGGGCAGTGTGCTCTTCCAGCTTCCACTGGGCGGGCTGTGGGTGCTGGTGGCCGTCGTGCCGCTCGCCGGGGCGGCACTCGCCGGGCTGGGCGCCGCGCTGGGGCTGCTCGCCCCACGTCCGGAGCTGGCCACCCTGGGCGGCCAGCTGGGTATGTCGGCAGCGCTGCTGCTGGGGGTGCTGCCGGCGGGTGGGCTGCCGCTGGTGGTCCAGTGGGCGCGGGACCTGCTGCCGTCCACGTACGGCGTCGAGGCGTTCGCCCGTACGTTCGAGCCGCACCCGGACTGGGCGCGGGTGGTGACCGACCTGGGCGTGTGCGCGGCCGTCGGCGTGCTGTCGCTGGCTGTCGCCACCCGCGCCTACCGCTGGGCGGCCACCCGCTGAGCTGTACCGGTACGGCGCGCCCCTCCCAGGGTGGCGCGTGCCGGACGGCGCGCCCCTCCCCGGGGTGGCGGCACCGCCTGGGCGGCGGCCTGGCACGATGGCGGGGTGACCGTACCGACGCCCTCCTCTCCCGACCCGGACCACTCCCACCCCGCCGCGCCCCAGGCCGGACCGGGTCACCAGCCCGGCCCCGACGGCGCGGCCCCGCAGTCCGCTCCGCCGCACGCGGTGAGCGCCGGCTACGGCGGCGGTGAGGGCGGACCGCTCGTCCTCCGCGAACTGCGTGACGCCGCCCTCTGGGGCGCCGCCGTCGCCGTCGTCGGGGTGCTGCTGGGACTGTTGTGGCTCTGGCTCGCGCCCCGGGTGCCGATGTACGCGTACGGCAAGATCGCCGTTCCCAAGCACCCGGAGGGCGAGGAGGCCATCGGCGCCGAGGGCGTCTTCACGCTGCTCGGCCTGGCCTTCGGCCTGGTGACGGGCGTCGTGGTCTTCCTGCTCCGCAAGAGCGGCGGCGTCGGGCTCGTCGTCGGCCTCGGTGTGGGCGGGCTGCTGGGCTCGCTGCTGGGGTGGCGCACCGGCGTCTGGCTCGGCCCCGAGACCGACCTGTCCAAGGCGGCGCAGGCCGCCGGCAAGGGCGCCACCTTCGACGCTCCGCTGGAGCTGCACGCCTACGGAGTGCTGCTCGCCTGGCCGTTCGCCGCCGTGCTGGTCCATTTGCTGGTGACGGCCTTCTTCGGGCCCCGCGACGATCTCCCCGGCGCGACTGCCGGTGGCCCGGGCTCCGTCGCCCCCGCCCCGCAACCCTGGAAGAGCTGACTCCGCGGGCAGCTCAGCTGCGGGCCACCGGAGCGACGACGGCTCCCGTCAACTTGGCCAGGTCCGAGGGGGCCAGCTCGATCTCCAGCCCTCGGCGCCCGGCGGAGACGCAGATGGTGGCGTACTCCTCAGCGGAAGCGTCCAGCACGGTGGGGAGCTGTTTGCGCTGCCCCAGCGGGGAGATCCCGCCGCGCACATAGCCCGTCGTACGCTCGGCCGCCGCCGGATCGGCCATCGCGGCGCGCTTGCCGCCGACCGCCGAGGCCAGGGCCTTGAGGTCCAGCGAGGCGGAGACGGGCACGACGGCGACCGTCAGGGCGCCGTCGACCTCGGCCACCAGCGTCTTGAAGACCCGCTCGGGCGGCACCCCCATCGCCTCGGCGGCCTCCTCGCCGTAGGAGGGCGCCGCCGGATCGTGCTCGTAGGCATGGGTCTCGAACGCGATGCCCGCCTCGGTGGCGGCGACGATGGCGGGGGTCGCCGACCCCTGCCGCTTGTTCTTCTTTGCCATGTGCTCCGCCCCCGGGTGGGTCCTTCAGTTCTGGCTGGTCGGGTTCCGGGTCAGGTCGGCCGCCGGCAGCGACGGCAGTTTGCCGATGACGGCTGTCTCCCGGCGCAGCAGCTTGAGCTCGTCGGCCAGCCGGGTCGCGGTGTCCGGGGCCTGGAGCAGCCGCTGCTTGGCCGGGGTGTCCAGCACGGTGGCCGCCGCGACCAGATAGGAGACGACCGAGGGGTCGTCCGGCAGGTCCTGTTCCTGACCGGCGGCCAGGGTCCGCTCGCGGGCGCTGGCCAGCCGCTTCTGGTACGCGCGGAAGGCGCGCAGCACCCCGGAGGCGAGAGCGCCCGCCTCGTCGCCCTCCTCCTCGGGCAACTCCTCGATCTCGCCGGTCAGATACGGCCCCGAGGTGTCCACCGACAGCAGCCGGAACCGGGTGGTGCCGGTCGCCAGCACCTCGTAGCCGGTGGTGCTGGTGCGCGGGTCGGTGCCGGGCGCCGTCTCCTCGGGCGCGTCGGCCTCCTCGGCGGCGCCCAGGCCCGCGACACGCTCCCGGATGGTGGAGGCGTCGGCGATGCAGCCGACCGTGTAGAACGACTTGATCGGGTCGGGGCCGAAACCGGCCGTCGGGTCGGTGCCCTGCGGCGGCGCCGAGTCGGGCATGCCGGTGGCCGCGGGCGCGACCTCGCGGCCGTCCCGGATGGCGACGACACCGAAGCGGCGCGGCGCGTCCTCGGGCAGCGCGAGCAGGTCCCGCATCAGCGCGCGGTACCGCGGCTCGAAGATGTTCAGCGGCAGCACCAGCCCCGGGAACAGCACCGAGTTGAGCGGGAAGAGCGGAAGCGCGGTTGTCACAACCGGTAAGCCTAAAGCCTCCGGCCCCCACCGCGGGGCCCGGTGCGCCTTACGAATCCCACCCGAAACCGTCCCGCCCCTCCCGCCGCCCCTGCCACCCCGTCCACCGGGCACCCCGTCCACCGGGCACCCCGTCCTCCCGGCGCCCCGTCCTCCTGCCGCCCCTGCGGCTACTGCCGCCGCAGCAGCCGGGTGGCACCGGCGGCCACCGTCGTGGCCAGCACCCAGCCCGCCATGATCATGCCGGCAGCGATCCACTGGTAGCCGCCGGCCGGGTCCCACGCCGTGTCCTGCCCGAAGGTGATCACGGGCAGCAGCAGGTCCAGCGTGTACAGCACGGAGTTCCAGTGCGGCGCCTCGTCGCCCTTGAGCGCGGGCGGCCGGTGCGCCTCGAACAGCAGCGCGCCGCTCAGCCACAGCAGCGCCATCCACAGCGCGGCCTGCGCCGGCCGGTAGCCGTACGCCACCGTCCAGTCCTGGAGTACGCCCCACAGCTTGCCGGGCAGCGGCAGCGTCTCGCGGCGGCGGCGCTGCTTGGCCAGCAGGACGAGGCGTGCGTTGGTGTCGTCGCCGCTGTTCCGGTACATCGCGGCGAGCTGCTCGTACGGCTCGGGCGCGTACTCCGCGGTCGCGGCGTTGACCCACTGGAGCCGCTCGCGGACGTTGAAGTGCCCCTCCTTGGGGATGGCGTGCTGGTAGGTGAAGCCCGCCATCCACAGCCGGTGGTCGCCCGGCCAACTGGAGGCGCGGTCCATCAGCTTCTCCACGCTGGCCCCGGACAGCACCACCAGCCCCCGCTCGGGCAGCTGCGGGGTGAAGGTCAGCTCCGGGGTGCTGATCCGGCGCAGCGAGAGCTCCTGGTCGCGCTGCATCTCCAGACGGGCGTTCTCGATCACCAGCGAGGAGCCGAACCGCCCGTCGTCCAGCACCATGCCGCCGGTGCACTGGAAGTGCTTGGTGCGCCAGCGGGCGCCGCCCCCGGCGTCGGGGCGCAGGCCCGCGGGGTGGGCGTAGTCGAAGCTGGTGCCGGTGGGCGGGGTCGCGGTGTAGAGGTGGGGCGCGCTGCCGCGGCCGGCGTCGGCGAAGCTCGCCACCTGTTCGACGGTCATCTGCGGCGCGTACAGCGCGTACCGGCCGCGCGGATTGCGCAGCACGGAGCCGAACATGTGCAGCGAGCTGCCGACGGAGGCGCCGCGCATGCTGACCTGTCCGTCGGTGACCAGCAGACTGGCCTGGAACTCCTGGGAGACACTGATGCCGTCCGCCGCTATGGCGCGGGTGCGCCGGCCGCTGCCCACGGTGGCCTCGTTGAGCAGCAGGTCGGTACCGATCGAGGCGTCCGTCAGCTTGACGCCTTCCGGGATGCTGCACCGGGGCAGGTGCAGATCGCCCTCGGTGGTCAGCCGGGCCCCCTCGAAGCGGGGCAGGTAGCAGTCGACGAAGCGCGCGGTGTTCACCCGGGCCTCGGGCATCCGCACCTCTGCCTCGAAGCGGCACTGCCGCAGCTCGAAGTACGGCTCGACGCTGCCGCCCGCCAGGTCCAGGCAGCCGGTGACATACGCGCCGACCAGGTGCAGCGAGGCCACCCGGCCCAGCAGCGGCGGCGGCCCGTGCAGCAGCAGCAGGGCTATCACCCGGGCGCGTACGGTGCGCTCCGGGCCCCAGTTGTGGTCCCCGTTCGGGTCGTCGAGCTCGGCCTCGCCGTGGCGCAGATCGTGTTCGGTACCGTTGCGGAACGCCTGCCAGAGCCCCCACTCGGCAGTCGTCAGCCGCAGTCCCGCAGGCGGCTCGCCCGAGTCCGCTGGCTCGCTCACGCGTTGTCTCCCCCTCGGTTTTCGAACGTGGTGGTCGTACCGCTCCCATTCCCGCTCCGTGACCGGATGAACGCGGGAGGCGACGATCGTCCCGTGTGACTTGTATCAGCCTCTGATACGGACGACCGGGGCGCTCCGAGGGTCTGAGAGACTTGAGTACGTGATCTCCCGAATCGATCTGCGTGGCACAGCCTTCTCCGGACCGGCCTCCGGCCCGGCGGACGGCGTGCTCGACCGTGACCTGCTGCCCCGTGCCGAGCTCGACGTCGAGGCCGCCCTGGAGAAGGTGCGGCCCATCTGCGACGACGTGCGGCATCGTGGCGCGGCGGCGGTGATCGAGTACACGGAGAAGTTCGACGGGGTGCGCCTGGAGCGGACCCGGGTTCCAGCGGAGGCGCTGGGCAAGGCCCTGGAGGAGCTGGATCCGGCCGTTCGCGCGGCTCTGGAGGAGTCCATCCGGCGGGCCAGGATCGTCCACCGCGACCAGCGGCGCACCGACTCCACGGTCCAGGTGGTACCCGGCGGCACCGTCACCGAGCGGTGGGTGCCGGTGGAGCGCGTGGGGCTGTACGTACCGGGCGGTCGTGCCGTCTACCCGTCGTCCGTGGTGATGAACGTGGTGCCCGCGCAGGAGGCCGGCGTCGGCTCGCTGGCCGTGGCCTCACCGGCCCAGCACGAGTTCGACGGGCTGCCGCACCCCACCATCCTCGCCGCCTGCGCGCTGCTGGGCGTGACGGAGGTCTACGCGGTGGGCGGCGCGCAGGCCGTGGCGATGTTCGCGTACGGCACCGCGGAGTGCGCCCCCGCGCAGCTGGTCACAGGCCCCGGCAACATCTATGTGGCCGCCGCCAAGCGGCTCCTCAAGGGCGTCATCGGGATCGACTCCGAGGCGGGCCCGACCGAGATCGCGATCCTCGCCGACGACACCGCGGAAGCGGCCCACGTCGCCGCCGACCTGATCAGCCAGGCCGAGCACGACGTGGTGGCCGCCGCCGTCCTGGTCACGCCCTCGGAGGCGCTGGCCGAGGCCGTCGAGGCCGAGCTGAAGACGCAGGTGCCCGCCACCAAGCACAGCGAACGCATCGCCGAGGCGCTGTCCGGGCGGCAGTCCGGCATCGTGCTCGTCGACTCCCTCGAAGCGGGGCTCGCCGTCGTCAACGCCTACGCCGCCGAACACCTGGAGATCCAGACCGCGCAGGCCGCGGACTGGGCGGCACGGGTGCGCAACGCGGGCGCGGTCTTCGTCGGCCCGTACGCTCCCGTCTCGCTGGGCGACTACGCCGCGGGCTCCAACCACGTGCTGCCCACCGGCGGCTGCGCCTGCCACTCCTCGGGCCTGTCGGTCCAGTCCTTCCTGCGCGGCATCCACGTCGTGGACTACACGCGGGACGCGCTGGCCGAGGTCACCCACCATGTCGTCGCGCTGGCGGAGGCGGAGGATCTGCCCGCGCACGGTGCGGCACTGAAGGCAAGGTTCGAGTGGAAGGTCCCCGAGGCACCGTGACCGGCAACCCGTCTGTGTCCCGTCTGGACGAGCTCCCCATCCGGGACGAGCTGCGCGGCAAGTCCCCCTACGGCGCGCCCCAGCTGGACGTGCCCGTACGGCTGAACACCAACGAGAACCCCTACCCGCTCCCCGAGGAGTTGGTGGCGCGGATCGCCGAGCGGGTCGCCGAGGCGGCGCGCGAGCTCAACCGCTACCCCGACCGGGACGCGGTCGAGCTGCGCACCGAGCTCGCCCGCTATCTGACCCGTACGGCGGGCCACACCGTCGGCCTCGAGCAGGTGTGGGCGGCCAACGGCTCCAACGAGGTGCTCCAGCAACTCCTCCAGGCGTTCGGCGGCCCGGGCAGGACGGCGCTGGGCTTCGAGCCGTCGTACTCGATGCACGCGCTGATCTCCCGCGGCACCGGCACCGGCTGGCTGTCGGGGCCGCGCAACGACGACTTCACCATCGACACCGAGGCCGCCGTCGCCACCATCGCCGAGCACAAGCCGGACATCGTCTTCATCTGCTCGCCCAACAACCCCACCGGCACGGCCGTCTCCCAGGAGACGGTGCTGGCGCTGTACGAGGCCGCGCAGGCGGCGCGCCCCGAACGCGGGGCGCTGGTGGTGGTGGACGAGGCGTACGGCGAGTTCTCGCACCACCCCTCGCTGCTGCCGCTGATCGAGGGCCGCCCGACGCTGGTGCTCTCGCGCACCATGTCCAAGGCGTTCGGCGCCGCCGGGCTGCGGCTGGGCTATCTGGCCGCCGCGCCCGCCGTGGTGGACGCCGTCCAGCTGGTGCGGCTGCCCTACCACCTCTCGGCGGTCACCCAGGCCACGGCGCTGGCGGCGCTGGAGCACACCGACACCCTGCTCGGCTACGTCGAGCAGCTGAAGGCCGAACGCGACCGGCTGGTGAGCGAGCTGCGGGCCATCGGCTGCGAGGTCACCGCCTCGGACGCCAACTTCGTGCAGTTCGGCCGCTTCGACGGCGCGGCGGGATCGCACGCCGTGTGGGAGGCGCTGCTGGCCCGCGGCGTACTGGTCCGGGACAACGGGGTCCCCGGCTGGCTGCGGGTCACGGCGGGCACGCCGGAGGAGAACGACGCGTTCCTCGACGCGGTGCGAGCCGTGACGAAGGAGCTGAAGGAGAAGAGCGACTGATGACGCGCAAGGGCCGGGTGGAGCGCACCACCAAGGAGACCTCTGTCGTGGTCGAGATCGACCTCGACGGCAAGGGCGATGTGGACATCTCCACGGGCGTGGGCTTCTACGACCACATGCTCGACCAGCTCGGCCGCCATGGCCTGTTCGACCTCACGGTCAAGACCGAGGGCGATCTGCACATCGACAGCCACCACACCATCGAGGACACCTCGCTGGCGCTGGGCGCCGCCTTCAAGCAGGCGCTCGGCGACAAGCGCGGCATCGTACGGTTCGCCAACGCCTCGGTGCCGCTGGACGAGTCGCTGGCGCAGGTGACCGTCGACCTGTCGGGCCGCCCCTACCTGGTGCACACCGAGCCCGAGGGCATGGCACCGATGATCGGCAGCTACGACACCACGATGACCCGGCACATCCTGGAGTCCTTCGTCGCCCAGGCGCAGATCGCGCTGCACGTCCACGTGCCGTACGGGCGCAACGCGCACCACATCGTGGAGTGCCAGTTCAAGGCCCTGGCCCGCGCCCTGCGCTACGCCAGCGAGCTGGACCCGCGGCAGACGGGGATTCCGTCCACCAAGGGCGCCCTATGACCGGGTTGGCGGCGCTGCTGATCTTCGTCGGGCTGTTTCTGGCCGGCGGGGCGATCTCGTTCTGGAAGCAGCAGCTGCCCAAGGGCGTGATCGTGCTGCTCTCCCTGGCGTCCGCCATGTGCCTGGTGGCCGGAATCCTGCGGTTGGAGTGGTGGTCATGACGACGGACAACGTGAAGGACGTCGTGGTCTTCGACTACGGCTTCGGCAACGTCCGCTCCGCCGAGCGCGCGCTGGAGCGGGCCGGGGCGCGGGTCGAGATCACCCGCGACTACGACAAGGCGATGAACGCCGACGGTCTGCTGGTGCCAGGGGTGGGCGCCTTCGCCTCCTGTATGGAGGGCCTGGTCGAGGCGCGCGGTCACTGGGTGATCGGACGGCGGCTGGCGGGTGGCAGGCCCGTGCTGGGGATCTGCGTCGGAATGCAGATCCTCTTCTCCCGCGGTATCGAGCACGGCCAGGAGGCCGAGGGGATGGACGAGTGGCCCGGCACCGTCGGCCCGCTCAAGAACGACGCGGCCCACCCGGTACCGCACATGGGCTGGAACACCGTCGAGGCCCCCGCAGACTCGCGGCTGTTCGCCGGGCTGCCGGCTGACGAGCGCTACTACTTCGTACACTCCTACGCTGTGCACGACTGGGAGCTGGAGGCCACCAGCCCGGCCCTCAAGCCCCCGCTGGTGAGCTGGACGACGCACGCCGACCGCTTCGTCGCCGCGGTGGAGAACGGCCCGCTGTGGGCCACCCAGTTCCACCCCGAGAAGTCCGGCGACGCCGGAGCCCAGCTGCTGAAGAACTGGATCGAAACCCTGTGACCCTGGAGAGCGAGAGCGCCGTGAGCACCAACCGGCTTGAGCTGCTGCCCGCCGTGGACGTACGCGACGGACAGGCCGTCCGCCTCGTGCACGGCGAGTCCGGCTCCGAGACCTCCTACGGCGACCCGCTGGAGGCGGCACTGGCCTGGCAGGCGGCTGGCGCCGAGTGGCTGCACCTGGTCGACCTGGACGCCGCCTTCGGTACCGGCGACAACCGGAAGCAGATCGCCGAGGTCGCCCGCGCCATGGACATCAAGGTCGAGCTGTCCGGTGGCATCCGCGACGACGCCTCCCTCGAGGCGGCGCTGGCCACCGGCTGCCGCCGCGTCAACCTGGGCACGGCGGCGCTGGAGGCGCCCGAGTGGGTGGCCGAGGTCATCGCCGAGCACGGCGACAAGATCGCCGTCGGCCTCGATGTGCGGGGCACCACGCTGCGCGGCCGCGGCTGGACCCGGGACGGCGGTGACCTGTACGAGACGCTGGCCCGCCTCGACTCCGAGGGCTGCGCCCGCTATGTCGTCACCGACATCGCCAAGGACGGCACCCTCAAGGGGCCCAACCTGGAGCTGCTGCGCAACGTGTGCGCGCGTACCGACCGGCCGGTCATCGCCAGCGGCGGCGTCTCCTCCCTCGACGACCTGCGGGCCATCGCGGGCCTTGTGCCCGAGGGCGTCGAGGGCGCGATCGTGGGGAAGGCCCTCTACGCCAAGGCGTTCACCCTTGAAGAAGCGTTGGAGGCGGTTGCCTGATGGCCGGAATACACCGGGTCGCGTCCGGCGGTCCCTGGGAGGAGCAGTTCGGGTACTCCCGCGCTGTAGCACTGCCCAACGGCCTGGTGCTGGTTGCCGGTTGCACCTCGGTGGTCGACGGGGTGATCACTGAAGGCGGCCCGTACGAGCAGACGGTCAACGCGTTCGGCGTCGCTCTCGAAGCACTCGAGGAGTTCGGCCTCGGCGCTGCCGACGTCGTGCGCACCCGCATGTACGTCACCCACACCCGGGACGTGGACGAGGTCGGGCGGGCTCACAAGGAACTGTTCGGCGAGGTCCGCCCAGCGGCCTCGATGATCGTCGTCTCCGGGTTCATCGACCCCAGCCTCGTCGTCGAGGTGGAGGTCGAGGCGTACCGGGACCAGCAAGGCGCACAAGGAGCACAAGAGGCATGACCCTCGCGGTCCGAGTCATCCCCTGCCTGGACGTGGACGGCGGCCGGGTCGTCAAGGGCGTCAACTTCCAGAACCTCCGCGACGCGGGCGACCCGGTCGAGATGGCCAAGGTCTACGACGCCGAGGGTGCCGACGAGCTGACGTTCCTGGACATCACCGCCTCCTCCGGCGACCGGGAGACCACCTACGACGTGGTCCGCCGCACCGCCGAGCAGGTGTTCATCCCGCTGACCGTCGGCGGCGGGGTACGCACCCCCGAGGACGTGGACAAACTGCTGCGCGCCGGGGCCGACAAGGTGGGCGTCAACACGGCGGCCATCGCACGCCCCGAGCTGATCCGGGAGATCTCCGAACGGTTCGGCAGCCAGGTCCTCGTCCTGTCCGTGGACGCCCGCCGCCGCGCCGAGGGCACCGGCTTCGAGGTCACCACGCACGGCGGCCGCCGCGGCACCGGCATCGACGCCGTCGAGTGGGCCCACCGCGCCGCCGAGCTCGGCGCTGGGGAGATCCTCCTCAACTCCATGGACGCGGACGGCACCAAGGACGGCTACGACACGGAGATGATCGCCGCCGTCCGCAAGCACGTCACCATCCCGGTGATCGCCTCCGGCGGCGCCGGCCGCCTCGACCACTTCCCGCCCGCCATCGGCGCCGGGGCCGACGCCGTACTCGCCGCCTCCGTCTTCCACTTCGGCGATCTGCGGATCGGCGAGGTGAAGGAGACCCTGCGGGAGGCCGGGCACCCGGTCCGCTGAGAGGTGCGGAGGCGGGGGAAGGGCGTGGACGCCGGGGAGAGGGTGCCCCTGGCTGCCGGTTGCGGGCCGCGGGTGTGTCGTGGTTGCTCGCGCCGTTCCCCGCGCCCCTTCGGGGCGATCAGTCGTCGGCGCCGCGGCGGCGGGCCAGCAGCGTGGTGCCCGCGACCACCAGCCCGACGGCCACCACCTTGGCGGCCCCGTACAGGCTGCCCAGATGCTCCTGCGGCTCCCAGGGGCCCAGGAACAGCAATGCGGCCGCACCGATCCCGAGCAGGACGAGGACGAGGCCGCCGACGGCGTTCATCCCCGCCCACCAGGGTCCGCCCTCTGCCGATCGATCCGCCCGTTCGCTGGTCACAACTTCCCTTCCGCCGGAGGGTGATGACGATACCCTCGCCCCATGATGCGACCTTCGACGGGACGGCTCATCCAGGCGGTCGCGGTCGGCCACGGCGCCATCGGTGCGGTGCTCTACCGCGAGGAACTGGCACAGCTGGCACGCGACGGAGTCCTCAACACCGTGCCCGAGCGCGGTGACCGGGCCGCCGCCTTCTGGTTCATGACCGCAGCGCCGGCCCTGTGGGCGGTCGGCCGACTGGTCCACTCGGCCGAGCGGAACGATGACGCCGCCGCCCAGCGCGCCACGGGGGCCGTACTGGCCGGGGTCGGCGCGGTGGGAACCGCCGCCATGCCCAAGGGCGGCTTCCCCGCCCTCCTCGGCATCGGCGGCCTGCTGCTGCGGAGGGCCCGGCGGGGTTAGGCGGCGCGGCGGGGGAGACTTCTTCAGCCCGGACAGCGGACGTCACCTTCGGGTGCTCCTCCTCGTCAAAGAGAGGGAGACCCGATCCTCGCTCCGGCAAGAAGGAGACTTCCGTGTTCACCGCCTACCTCGTCGTCACCCTTCTCACTTCCGTCGCCAACGGTTCGGTCGCCATCGCCAACCTCATCGGACACGACTACCCCAAGAGCCAGGCGGACAGGTTGCGCGTGCCACGGTCCTGGCTGCTTCCCCTGGGCGCGCTGCTGGCCGCGGGGGCGCTGGGGCTGTTGGCCGGGTTCGCCGTGCCGGTGCTGGGCGTGGCCGCCGCCGCCGGCCTCGTGCTGTACTTCGCCGGTGCGTGCTGCGCCCATGTGCGGGTCCACGACCGGCAGCTGGGACCGTGGGCCGTGTACTTCTGCCTGGCGGTGGCCGCCCTGGTCCTGAACCTGGCCCACTACGGGTCCTGGTGATCCGGTGGGGTGGATCAGTCCCTCTCAGGCTCCGCCCGGCAAGGGGCGCGCCGGGTCAGCGGTCGCGGGGCGCATCCCCGCGCGCGGTCGCGACCACCAGCCGGCAGCGCGGGGAGCCGTCGTCGCGGCGGCCCAGTTCAGGGAGCGGCCGCAAGGCCACATCGAAGCCCGCCTCTAGTAGATCGCGGTGGACTGCGGCCAGTGGCCAGGTGCGGTAGTACATCACGAAGCGGGGCCGCCAGAGAGCGTTCCGTACCCGCATAGCGGCGTCGAACCCGAGCAGTGCCCAGTACGCCGCCGTGCCGGGGCGGGGCGGCGCCGTCATCGGGAACGCGAACGTGCCGCCCTCCCGCAGGGCCGAGCGCACCTGCGAGAACAGCTGCGGGCGTTCGGCGGGGAGGAAGTGGCCGAACGCACCGAAGCTGACCACCAGGTCGAAGGTTCCGGGCCGGAACGGCAGCGCGTGCGCGTCGCCCCGCACCCAGTGCGGGGCGGGCGGCGGGGTGGTGGCGTATGTGTATCTGGCTTCCGCCAGCATGCCGCTGCTGAAGTCCACACCCACCGTGCGGCCCGTGCACACCTCGCGGAGTACCTGGGTGCCCGCGCCCGTACCGCAGCACAGGTCGAGGCCGTCGGCGTACGAGCCGTGCTGCCTCAGGGCGCGGGTGGTCGCGGCCAGGATGTCGTCGTGGGTGCGGTAGGAGGTGTGGTCGAACTTCGGGGCCAGCAGGTCGTAGCCACGCTGTACGGACGAGAGCGCTTGGCGCGCCAGCTCGGGGAGGGTGGGCCGCTGGGTGGTCACCCGCCCCACTGTAGGCGGGCAGAGGTCACCGTTTGGCCGCGGCCCGTACGTACTCGCGGTTCATCGCGGCGATGGACGGCATCGGGATGCCCTTGGGGCAGGCCGTGGCGCACTCGCCGGTCAGGGTGCAGCCGCCGAAGCCCTCGGCGTCCATCTGCTCCACCATCCCCAGCACCCTGCTCTCCCGCTCGGGGGCGCCCTGCGGCAGCACGTTGAGGTGGTTCACCTTGGCCGAGGTGAACAGCATGGCCGAGCCGTTCGGGCAGGCGGCGACGCAGGCTCCGCAGCCGATGCACTCGGCGTGCGTGAAGGCGGCGTCGGCGGCCGGCTTGGGCACCGGCGTGGCATGGGCCTCGGGCGCGGAACCGGTCGGCGCCGTGATGTAGCCTCCCGCGCCGATCACCCGGTCGAACGCGGACCGGTCCACGACCAGATCCCGTACGACGGGGAAGGCCGCTGCCCGCCAGGGCTCGATGTCGATGGTGTCGCCGTCGGCGAAGTGCCGCATGTGCAGCTGGCAGGTGGTGGTGCGCTCGGGCCCGTGCGCCTGGCCGTTGATGACCATTCCGCAGGCGCCGCAGATGCCTTCGCGGCAGTCGTGGTCGAAGGCGACCGGCTCCTCGCCGCGCTCGATCAGCGTCTCGTTGAGGGTGTCGAGCATCTCCAGGAACGACATGTCGGGGGAGATGCCGGACACCTGGTAGGTGCGCATCTCGCCGTCCGCCGAGGCGTCCTGCTGGCGCCAGATCCTAAGGGTCAGGTTCACGTGTAGCTCCGCTGGGTGGGGTGGACGTACTCGAAGTCGAGGGCCTCCTTGTGCAGCACGGGGGCCTGGCCGACGCCGGTGAACTCCCAGGCGGCGGCGTAGCAGAACTCCTCGTCCTTGCGGGCCGCCTCGCCGTCCGCCGTACGGGACTCCTCGCGGAAGTGGCCGCCGCAGGACTCGGTGCGGTGCAGCGCGTCCAGGCACATCAGCTCGGCCAGCTCCAGGTGGTCGGCGACCCGGTTGGCCTTCTCCAGCGACTGGTTGAGCGCTTCGCCGGTCCCCGGCACCCTGATCCGCTGCCAGAACTCGGCCCGCAGTTCGGGGATCCGCTCCAGCGCCTTGCGCAGCCCTTCCTCCGTACGGGACATCCCGCACTCGTCCCACATCAGCTCGCCCAGTTCGCGGTGGAAGGAGTCGGGGGAGCGGTCGCCGTTGTTGGACAGCAGGGCGTAGAGCCGGTCGGTGACGGCGAACACCGCCTCGTGGACGGCCGGATGGTCGGGATCGACGTCTTCGTGTGGGTGACGTGCCAGATAGTCGCCCAGTGTCGCGGGCAGTACGAAGTAGCCGTCCGCCAAGCCCTGCATCAGCGCGGAGGCGCCGAGCCGGTTGGCGCCGTGGTCGGAGAAGTTGGCCTCCCCGATGGCGAAGAGGCCGGGGACCGTGGTCATCAGGTCGTAGTCGACCCACAGCCCGCCCATCGTGTAGTGGATGGCGGGATAGATCCGCATGGGGCGGGTGTACGGGTCCTCGGCGGTGATCCGCGCGTACATCTCGAAGAGGTTGCCGTACTTCTCCTCGACGGCCGCTCGGCCCATCCGCGCGATGGCGTCGGCGAAGTCCAGATAGACCCCCTGACCGCCGGGGCCCACGCCGCGTCCCTCGTCGCAGACGTTCTTCGCGGCGCGCGAGGCGATGTCGCGGGGGACGAGGTTGCCGAAGGAGGGGTAGAGCCGCTCCAGGTAGTAGTCGCGCTCGTCCTCGGGGATGTCCTGCGGCGGCCGGTCGTCGCCGGCCGCCCTGGGCACCCAGATGCGGCCGTCGTTGCGCAGCGACTCGCTCATCAGCGTCAGCTTGGACTGGTGGTCGCCGGAGCGCGGAATGCAGGTGGGGTGGATCTGGGTGAAGCAGGGGTTGGCGAAGTAGGCGCCCCTGCGGTGCGCGCGCCAAACGGCCGTCGCGTTGGAGTTCTTGGCGTTGGTGGACAGATAGAAGACGTTGCCGTAACCGCCGGTGGCCAGCACCACCGCGTCGGCGAAGTAGGTGTCGATACGGCCGGTCAGCAGATCGCGCGCCACGATGCCGCGGGCCCGCCCGTCGATGACGATCAGATCCAGCATCTCCGTACGCGGGTGCATTTCCACGTTCCCGGCGGCGATCTGCCGCGAGAGCGCCTGGTAGGCGCCGAGCAGCAACTGCTGCCCTGTCTGGCCGCGCGCGTAGAAGGTGCGGGAGACCTGCACGCCGCCGAAGGAGCGGGTGTCCAGCAGCCCGCCGTACTCGCGGGCGAACGGCACGCCCTGTGCCACGCACTGGTCGATGATCTCGGTGGAGATCTCCGCCAGCCGGTGCACATTGGACTCGCGGGAGCGGAAGTCGCCGCCCTTGACGGTGTCGTAGAAGAGGCGCTGCACCGAGTCGCCGTCGTTGCGGTAGTTCTTCGCCGCGTTGATACCGCCCTGTGCGGCGACCGAGTGCGCCCGGCGCGGGGAGTCCTGGTAGCAGAACTGGACGACGTGGTACCCGGCCTCCGCCAGGGTGGCCCCGGCCGAGCCGCCCGCCAGCCCTGTGCCGACGACGATCACGGTGTACTTGCGGCGGTTGGCCGGGTTGACCAGCCTCGCCTCGAAGCGGCGCCGGTTCCAGCGCTTCTCGATGGGACCCTCCGGCGCCTTGGTGTCGGCGATCGCCTCGCCGGTCCGGTAGTCCTGGTAGTCCTCGTAAGGGGTGCTCATTTCACCACTCCCGTCATGACGCCGATCGGTACGGAGAGGAAGCCGGCGGTGATCACCAGCGCGAGGAGAGTGGCGCCGGCCTTGAGCAGCCGTGCGGCGCCCGGCCGGGTCACCCCGAGGGTCTGCGCCGCGCTCCAGAAGCCGTGCCGGATGTGGAGCCCGACGGCGAGCATGGCGACGATGTAGATGACGTTCGCGTACCAGTTCTGGAAGCCGGCGACGATGTTCTCGTACGGGTGGCCCTCCTGGCCGCGCGGATTCACCGTGCCGGTCGTCAGGTCGAGGACGTGCCAGACGATGAACAGCGCCAGGATGATCCCGCCCCAGCGCATGGTGCGGGTGGCGTAGCTCGCCTGCCGCCGCTGGTGGTGGTACTTGACCGGGCGGGCCGCGATGTCCCGCCTGCTGAGCTGGTACGCGCTGACGCCGTGCAGTACGACGGCCGCGAGCAGCACCACGCGCGCGATCCACAGGAACCAGCCGTGCCGCAGCAGCGGCTCACCGAGGGTGCGCAGCCAGTGCGCGTAGCCGTTCATCTCCTCGGGGCCGAAGAAGACCTTCAGGTTCGCGAACATGTGCACGAGCAGATAGGCCAGCATCAGCAGCCCGGTGACCGCCATGACCGTCTTCTTGCCGATCGTGGAGCCCCACAGGGTGCGCAGAAAGCCGCCCCGCGGGCTTCGTGCCGGGCCGCCCGGCGGGCGGGTGCCGGACTGCTGTGCGGTGGGAGTGCGCGTAACCGTCGCCATGGCCATGAAAGGTAGGTACGGAGCCCGGCATCAGTCCAAGACATAGTACGGCTGCGAACGATAGCCATTGCCTATCGCGGATCCGTATGCTTGCCGTATGCAGCTCCAGCAGCTCCGCTACTTCGCCGCGGTCGCCGACACCCGCCACTTCACCCGGGCAGCGCAGCGCGAGCACGTCGCACAGCCCTCCCTCTCCCAGCAGATCCGCTCCCTGGAGCGGGAACTGGGAGCCGAGCTGTTCCACCGCGCACGCGGCCACATCTCGCTCACCGACGCAGGTGAGGCCCTGCTGCCGCTGGCCCGCCGGATCCTGGCCGACACCGAGACGGCACGCCGCGAGGTGCAGGAGGTGGCACAGCTGCGGCGCGGGCGGGTACGGCTGGGAGCCACCCCGAGCCTGTGCGCCAGCCTCGTCCCGGACGTCCTGCGCGCCTTCCACGAGCGGTACCCGGGAGTGGAACTCGTCGTGCACGAGGACGGCTCCCAGGACCTGGTGCGGGTACTGGCGGCGGGCGAGCTCGACCTGGCCCTGATCATCACCCCGCTCGCGGCGCAGGGCCCGGTGCTGGCCACGGCCGAGCTGCTCAGTGAAGAACTGGTCGTCGTCTCGTCCCCGGACGCGCCGGCGCCGGTGCGCCGCTCCCGCCTCACGGTCGAGGACCTGCGCGACCGCCCGCTGGCGATGTTCCGGCGCGGCTACGACCTGCGGGAGCTGACCGTGGCCGCGTGCCGCGAAGCGGGCTTCGAGCCCGTCTTCGGCGTGGAGGGCGGCGAGATGGACGCCGTCCTCGGCTTCGTCCGCGCGGGTCTCGGGGTGGCCGTCGTCCCCCGGATGGTCGCGGACCGCTCCGGCCTGCGGGTCACCCGCTTCGCGGCGCCGGGCCTGCACCGCACCATTTCGGTGGCCCACCGCGCCGACGTCTCCCCGCCGCGTGCGGCGCGGGAACTCCAACTCATCCTCGCGGAGCGGCTGCGCCCCGAGGGGGCGCGCGGCGGTGTCTGATGTGCGGCTCTGCTGCGTGGGCGCGACCAGCCACTACGACGGACAGTCCACGGACGGCACTCAGGGGCGCCGCTCAGCGGTTTGCCGTCGCCGCCTCGGCGATCCGTTGGCTCATCGGCGACGGGTCGGCTCCCAGCTGTACGGGGGTGAACGCCCAGACGAGGCGGCGCTGTTGGTCGCGGGTGGCGAACATGCCGGAGGCGTAGCCGTACTGCTCGCCGGTCTTGCCCCACAGGGTGACGCCGTTGACCGTGACCGTCTGAAGCCCGGTGCTGTACCGCGCGGGGCTGCCGTCCAGCATCCGTACGTGCTTGGGCGGCAGCGTGAACATCCTCCGCAGCTGCCGTTGGGGCAGCAGTGAGCCGGAGAAGAGGGCAGAAAGGAAGCGGTGCATGTCGCCGGTGCTGGTGACGATCTCGCCGTCCGCGTGCGCGACGGACATGTCGAACTCGGTGACGTCCGCGAGCGTGCCGTTACTCAGCTCCAGGCAGCCGTGCATGTGCGGGCCGCGGATGCGGCGGGGGCTGCCTTCGGCCGACGGGACCGAGGTGTGTCCCAGCCGCAGCGGCCGCAGGATGCGCTCGCGTATCTCGATGCCGTACGGCCGCCCCGTCACCTGCTCGATGACCAGCGCCGCCAGTACGTAGTTGATGCCGCGGTACTCCTGCCTGGTGCCCGGACGGAACTTCAGCTCGCCGCCGGTGACAGTCGCCACGAGCTCCTGCGGGGTCCACCGGTCGAACCGGTGCCGCAGTACCGCCTCCGGAGTGCTCATCTCCGGCAGTCCGACGTGGTCGGGCAGCCCACTGGTGTGGTCGAGGAGCTGCGCCACGGTGATCGCGCCGAAGCGCTCCGGGAGGAGGGCTGGGAGGTAGTGCCGTACGGGGGACTCCAGGCGCAGCCGCCCCTCGTCGGCGAGTTGGAGGGCTGCCGTGGCCACGAACGCCTTGGTGACGCTGCCCGCGCGGATCTTGTCGTTGAGCCCGACGGGCCGCCCCGTCGCCGGGTCCGCCACCCCCGAGGTGCCGTACCAGCGGCCGGCCGAGCCGCTGACCCTGAGCTGGGCGCCGGACGAGCGGGGGTGGTCCAGATCGTCGATGGCGGCGCGCAGCGCTCCGGCGTCGGGCGGGCGCAGCGTGGGGCGACCGGTCTCACCCTTGCTGTCGGCGACGGCCACCGGCACCGGGGTACCGAGGGTGGCGACCGCCGTGCCGGAGGCCACCCCTGCGAGGAGGGCCCGGCGGGAGGGGCGGCGTCGGGAGGCGGAGGTCCGGATGCGGGGGAGCGGCGAAGGAGTCATGCTTCCACCTTCGCGGCCGGGCGCCCCGCCTCCATCCGGGAACACCCTGACCCGTCCCTGTACCCGTCACCGGGCACCCTGCGGGGTGGACTCGGGGGCGCCCACGGGGCCCAGGAGTTCACTTGGATGGTTCGCCGGTGCTGGGGCGGTCCGCGAGCTTGAGCCAGACGACGCCGGCGATGATGACGGCGAGCCATCCGGCCTTGGCCGGGGTGAGGGTTTCATCGAAGAACGCGGGGCCCAGCAGCGCGGCTCCGGCGGCGCCGATGCCCGCCCAGACGGCGTAGCCGATGCCGACCTCGATGCTGCGCAGAGCGAGGCTGAGGGCCCAGAGCGTGAGCAGGAAGAACACGACGGCCACGATCGACCACGACCAGACGGTGAAACCGTGACTGCCTCCGACGGAGAGGGCATATCCGACCTCGAAGACTCCGGCGAGGAGCAGTGTGAGCCAAGCGGTACGGGAGAAGCGCGGCTGTGCAGACATGAGGCTTTCTTTCTGCGGGTGCGTGGGTATGGGAGGTGTACCGGGGGAGGAGTCAGGCGGTGCCGGTGAGCTGGAGACCGACGACTCCGCCGATGACGAGAACGATGCCGATGGCCTTGCGCCAGGTGAGGCGCTCCCCGAAGAGCAGCGCGCCGAGCACAGCGATGCCGACCCCGGCGAGCGAGGTCCACAGCGCATAGCCGACCCCGACGTCGAAGGTGAGCAGCGCTCGGCTGAGGAAGTAGGTGCCCAGGCCGCCGGTGACGAGCGTCGCGGCGGTCCAGCCACGGTGGGCGAAGCCTTGGGCCTTGCCCGCGCTGATCGCGACTGCGATCTCGAAGACGGTGGCGATGGCGAGGTCGAGCCAGTGCACGAGGGAGTCCTTTCAGGAGTCCTTGGAAAGGGCGGAGGGTGCGGTGTCCGGTGAGGGGAGGCCGCGCATTCGCAGGTAGGTGGCGAACGGATCGAGGCGGCCGGGCACCGGTCGGTGCTCGGCTCCTCCCACCAGGGCTCGCTCGGCCGGGGTCAGTCGCCCGACCCGGGTGCGGTAGTCGAATCCCCAGGTGGCGGCCGTGTCTTGATCGACCGCGTAGATGACGCGCTCGATTCCGTGGTCGGCGGCGAACCGATAGCACAGGCTGCAAGGTTCGCCGGTGGCGAGCAGCGTCGCGCCGATGAGGGCGCTCGGGCCGTGGCGTGCCGCCACGGCGCGGATGGCGACTGTCTCGGCGTGTGCGGTCGGATCTCCTGTCTCCCGCACCTGGTTGAACCCGGGTGGCGAGACGAGACCGTCGGGGCCGACGACCACACCGACGAACGGGAGTCCGCCGTTCTCGACGTGGTGGCGGGAATGGGCCACGGCCTCGGTGAGGAGTTCGGTGAGAGTGTCGTCGCCGCTCATGCCGCGTCCTCGGCGGCGTCTTCGTCGAGGGCGCGTGCGATCACGCCTTCGGCGGCCACTCCCTCGATGCGTCGTCGCCCGATGACGAGGGTGGGCACGACCGTGATCCCCATCGCGGCGGACTCGTCCAGGGCCAGCCGGTGCCGCTGGGCGTAGGCGTCGTCGTCCAGCGCGTCGAGATAGCCGGCGCGGTCCAGACCGACATCGGTGGCGAGGTCGGCCAGCGCGTCCCTGTCGCCGATGTCGCGGTTCTCCCGGAAGAAGGCCGTCATCACCCGCCGGTGATAGGCGCGAGCCGCACCATGAGCGGCGGCGTACTGAGCCCCTTGGAAGGCCAGGGCGGTGTACGGCTGGGGTGAGATGCTCGGCAGCGTCATCGGCACCTGGTGGCGCCGGGCCATCGGATGGACGGCTCGGGTCCAGATGTCCGGCAGGTACGCATCCTCCGGCCGCAGGGTCGGCGTCGGGTGCGGCCGGAGCTCATGCGCGTGATGGACGACTTCGACATCGGCCCGGCCGGCGATGGTGCGCTCGATGAGCTCGTCGGCGATCAGGCAGAACGGGCACACATAGTCCGACCACACATGGATCTGCTTCATGGAGACCTCCTCATGAGGCCGCACACGGTTCGGCGCGGCCACATGAGGGTCGGACTTCACACCGGTGTCAGGTGCAAGACTGGGCGCGAAGCCAGGTCATGAGCAGGAGGCAAGGTGCGCATCGGAGAACTCGCGCAGGCCACCGGTGTCAGCGCTCGGTCCTTGCGCTACTACGAAGAGCAAGGTCTCATCCGCTCCAACCGCACAGTGGGAGGATGGCGGGACTTCGACGCGTCGATGACCGAGCGCGTCGTGCTGATCCAGCATCTGCTGGCCGCGGGCCTGTGCAGCGCCACCATCGGTGAACTGCTGCCCTGCCTGGAGGCGCCCCCTGAAGAGCGCACCGGGGTCATGGAGGCGCTCCTGGCCCAGGAGGTGCGAAGGCTCGAGGCCAAGCGACGCGACATCGACCGCGAGCCGGAGGTGCTGCAGGCGCTGAGGCGGGACGTCGATGAGCGACCGGCGGGGGAGTCGTAGCTCCCCCGCGCGGGGCAGCATTCAGGGGCGCGGGGAACTGCGCGACAAGCCACAACAAACCCGCAGCCCGCAACGCACAGCCAGGGGCACCCCCTCTCCGGCCCCTACAGGCCCAGATTCGCCTGCCTCAAGCGCCCGATGGCGTCCTTGTCGCCGTCCAGCTCGACATCCGCGTGCTCCTGCCGGCCGGAGGCGAACAGCAGCAGCTCCGAGGGCGCACCGACGGCGGTGACAACAGGGGTGCCCCGGTTGGCGACGGCCGTCTGCCCGTTGGGCCGCCGCAGCACCATGCCGACCGGCGACTTGCGCCCGTACATCCGGGCCGCCGTCTCCAGGCGGCGCCACAGCGCGTCCTCGAAGACGGGATCGAGCTGACGGGGTGACCAGTCGGGCTGCGCGCGGCGCACATCCTCGGCGTGGATGAAGAACTCGACCGTGTTGGCCGCCTCGTCCACCTGCTTGAGCGCGAAGGGGGAGATCCGCGGCGGTCCGGTGCGGATGAGCTGGATGAGTTCGTCGTACGGCTTGGCGGCGAACTCGCTCTGCACCCGCTCGAGTCGGGGCGCGAGCTGCTTGATCAGCAGTCCACCGGCCGCGTCGCCGCGGCGCTCCCGCACGACGGTGTGCGCGGCCAGGTCCCGGGTCTTCCACCCCTCGCACAGGGTGGGCGCATCCGGGCCGTGCGTCTCCAAGAGATCAGCGAGCAACAGGCGTTCACGCTTGGCATGGGTCGACATGACTGCAAGCGTACGGCGGGAGGCAGGAGCTGTGGGTGCCCGTGCGTGTGCGAGGTGTGTCGGTTCCGGCGTGGGGGACAATGGGACGCATGTCCCAGGAGATCGCTCTCGACCCTGCCGTCGCCGCCCGGCTCAAGCGCAACGCGGACGGGCTGGTGCCCGCCATCGCCCAGCAGTACGACACCAAAGAGGTGCTGATGCTGGGGTGGATGGACGACGAGGCGCTGCGCCGCACCCTCACCTCGGGGCGGGCCACCTACTGGAGCCGCAGCCGGGGCGAGTACTGGGTCAAGGGCGACACCTCGGGGCATGTGCAGTGGGTCAAGTCCGTGGCGCTCGACTGCGACGCGGACACGGTGCTGGTGCAGGTCGACCAGATCGGCGCGGCCTGTCACACGGGTAGGCGGACCTGCTTCGACGCGGACGTGCTGCTGCCGTCGGACCAGTAGGGTGAGGGCCCATGACGGCGCCTGACCTCGCAACCTTCCGGACGCTCGCCAAGGACCGGCGGGTCATCCCGGTGACCCGCCGCCTGCTGGCGGACGGCGACACCCCCATCGCCCTGTACCGCAAGCTGGCCGCGGAACGCCCGGGGACCTTCCTGCTGGAGTCGGCGGAGAACGGCCGCACCTGGTCGCGCTACTCCTTCATCGGCGTACGCAGCGACGCCGCGCTCACCGTGGGCAGCGACGGCCAGGCCCACTGGCAGGGCACTCCGCCCGTCGGCGTACCCACCGACGGCGACCCGCTCGCCGCGCTCCGCGAGACGGTGGCAGCCCTGCACACCCCCCGCGACCTGCACCAGAGCGGAGACCTGCCGCCGTTCACCGGCGGAATGGTCGGCTACCTCGGCTACGACATCGTCCAGCGTCTCGAGAAGGTCGGCCACCATCCGGACACGGTGGACGACCTCGCGCTGCCCGAGCTGACGATGCTGCTCACCTCCGACCTGGCCGTCCTGGACCACCGCGACGGCACGGTGCTCTTGATCGCCAACGCGATCAACCACAACGACCTGGACACCGGCGTGGACGAGGCGCACGCGGACGCCGTACGGCGGCTCGACGCGATGGCCGCCGACCTGGCCCAGCCGGCGCCTCTCGAGCCGGTGGCGCTGCCGCCGTCCGAACTCCCCGACTTCGAGGCCAGGTCGGGCGGTGCCACCTACCGGGGCTGGGTCGAGGACATCAAGGAGCGCATCCGCGGCGGCGAGGCGTTCCAGGTGGTGCCCTCGCAGCGGTTCGAGGCCCGCTGCGAGGCGAGCGCGCTGGACGTCTACCGGGTGCTGCGGGCCACCAACCCGAGCCCGTACATGTATCTGCTGCGCCTCGAAGGCTTCGACATCGTCGGCTCCAGCCCCGAGGCGCTGGTCAAGGTGGAGGACGGCCGCGCGATGATGCACCCCATCGCCGGCACCCGGGCGCGCGGGGCCACCCCGGGCGAGGACACCGCGCTGGCCGAGGAGCTGCTGGCCGACCCGAAGGAACGCGCCGAGCACCTGATGCTGGTCGACCTGGGCCGCAACGACCTGGGGCGGGTCTGCGAGCCCGGCAGCGTCGAGGTGGTCGACTTCATGTCCGTCGAGCGCTACAGCCACGTGATGCACATCGTCTCCACCGTGACCGGGCAACTGGCCGAGGGCCGCACGGCGTTCGACGCGCTGACGGCCTGCTTCCCGGCCGGCACCCTCTCCGGGGCACCCAAGCCGCGTGCGCTGCAGATCATCGAGGAGCTGGAGCCGACCAGGCGCGGGGTCTACGGCGGCTGTGTCGGATATCTCGACTTCGCGGGCGACTCCGACACCGCCATCGCCATCCGGACCGCGCTGCTGCGCGACGGGACCGCGTACGTCCAGGCAGGCGCCGGTGTGGTCGCCGACTCCGACCCCGAGGCCGAGGACACCGAGTGCGCCAACAAGGCAGCCGCGGTGCTCAGGGCGGTCCGGATGGCCGAGCGGCTCGGGGGTAGCGTGGAGGGGTGACTTCTACAACCCCCGCACGCGCCGGACGCGCCGGACGCGCCGCGCTGGCGGCCGCACTGCTGAGCGGCGCGGTGGGCGCGGCCCTCGCGCTGGTCTCCGCTGGGCAGACATGGAGCGAGTCGACGGCCAAGTTCGCCCAGGGCGAGGTGCCCGTCAGCGCCGAGGGCGGTGACGTCACCGGCCTGCCCAGCGCGCTGGCGCTGGTCGGTCTCGCCGCGCTCGTCGCCGTCTTCGCCGTTCGGCGCAACGGGCGCCGCGTCGTCGCGGGCCTGCTCGCCCTGTGCGGCGCCGCCGTCCTGGCCTCCGCGCTGCTGAGTGCCGACGACACCGGGGCGCTGCGCGCTGCCGCGGCCGAGACCAGTGGGTTGGCGCACAGTGGGATCGGCGCCGTCGATGTCACTGCTTGGCCGTATGTGTCGGCCGTCGGTGGCGGGCTGCTGCTGGTCGCTGGGGTGTTGGCGCTGCGGTACGGCAGTGGGTGGCCGTCGATGTCGGGCAGCGCGCGGTACGAGCGGGTGCCGTTGCGGCAACGCGCCTCGCGCGCTTCGCGCGTGCCGCGCGTTGATCCGGATCGCCCTGAGGACCTGTGGAAGGCGCTGGACCGGGGGGAGGACCCCACGCACGGCACCGCCTGAGGCGTTCGCCTTTCCGGGTAGGGGGTGCCCCTGGCTGTTGTGCGCGGGGTGCGGCTGAGTCCCTGGCTGGGCGCGCAGTTCCCCGCGCCCCTGAGGGGGCGCCGTCCTGACGGGGCGCGGCACGGTGACCCCCGCGGTCGCGGGTGACCGGCGAAGAGAGACAATAGGCGGCGAACGGGCCGGGTGGCCCCACCACATGTTGTGACTCAAGGAGCATTCATGGCGCACAGCCACGGACACACCCCGGCCGCCTGGACCGGCTCGATCATCGCCTTCGTCGGTTTCTGCGTCGCCTCCGCGTTCACGGTGATGGCGCAGCCCGCCGGTGTGATCGCGGGGCTGGTCATCATCGGAGCGGGCGCTGTGATCGGCGGCATCATGCGGGCCGCGGGGCTCGGCCAGTCGAAGTCCGCCGGTCTGACGGCCGAGCAGGCGCGGGCCCACAAGCTGGCGCACCAGCAGGCGCACCAGACCCGGACCGAGGCGCACTCCTGAGCGACCGGCAGCACGCCGCGACAGTGCGGCACCGCCTCACCCGAGCGGTGCCGCGTGTGGCCGCGCCCCTCGGCACCCTGGCCGCGGCGGGCGCGGCCTTCGCCTATGTGGCCGCCGTCGACCCCAATCAGCCCGGTCACTACCCGGCCTGCCCCTTCCTGACCGTCACCGGCCTGTACTGCCCCGGCTGCGGTGGGCTGCGCAGCGCCCACGCCCTGGCACACGGCGATCCGGTCGCCGCGCTGGGCGCGAACCTGTTCGCCGTCCTGCTCGTCACCGGTTTCGCGCTCGGCTGGCTCCACTGGGTCACCCGCCTGGCGCGGGGCCGTGCGTACTCCTTCCCGGTACGGCTGCGGGCCTGGCACTGGTGGGCCGCCGGGGCGCTGCTGGTGGTCTTCACGGTTGTCCGGAATACGCCCATCGGCACGGGGCTTGCCCCCTGACCGGACCCGTCCGGACGGCCACCAGGGCGGTGATTTGTCCGCTATATGGGACCGTATGCAACCGGATGCGGGACCTCCGCGCCGTGGCGGATACCATCGCAGTGCCCCACCCCAAGCCAGCAAGGAGGCCGCTCGGTGAGTGTGCTCGACGAGATCATCGAAGGCGTGCGTGAGGACCTCGCCGAGCGGCAGGCCCGCGTCAGCCTCGAGGAGCTCAAGGAGCGCGCGGCCCGGGCGCCCCAGGCCAAGGACGGACTGGCGGCCCTCAAGGGCGACAGCACGGCCGGTGTCAGGGTGATCTGCGAGGTCAAGCGCTCCAGCCCGTCCAAGGGCGCGCTGGCGGCCATCGCCGACCCGGCAGGGCTCGCCGCCGACTACGAGGCGGGCGGCGCCGCCGTCATCTCCGTCCTCACCGAGCGCCGCCGCTTCGGCGGTTCGCTGGCCGACCTGGAGGCCGTACGCGCCCGGGTGGACATCCCCGTGCTGCGCAAGGACTTCATCTTCTCCTCCTACCAGCTGTGGGAGGCCCGCGCCTACGGCGCCGATGTGGTGCTGCTGATCGTCGCGGCGCTGGAGCAGGAGGCGCTGGTCTCCCTGATCGAGCGCGCCGAGTCCATCGGCCTCACCCCGCTGGTCGAGGTGCACGACGAGGACGAGGCCGAGCGGGCGCTGGAGGCGGGCGCAAAGATCATCGGCATCAACGCGCGGAACCTGAAGACGCTCGAGGTGGACCGCGGCAACTTCACCCGGATCGCCCCCGAGATCCCCGACCACATCGTCAAGGTCGCCGAGTCCGGCGTCCGGGGCCCGCACGACCTGATCGCGTACGCGAACGAGGGGGCCGACGCCGTACTCGTCGGGGAGTCGCTGGTGACCGGCAAGGACCCGCAGACCGCGGTCTCCGATCTCGTCGCAGCCGGTGCCCACCCGGCGCTCCGGCACGGTGGCAGGGGCTGAAGCCCGATGACCGCCGTCGTCTCCCTGTGCTCCCTCGCGCTGGCGCGCGGGTGCCGGCCCCGTGGCTGTCGGGCGCCCGCGCGGCGGGTGCGGGGGCGGTCGGTCCGCTATCACATCGGGTGCGAACCGGGTGTGATCCGCGGTCGGCGATGGCGCTGACCTCCCCCCTGCCTTCCGCTCCGGGTTGAAGGGCTGCCCACTCCGGCTGCCCTTCCCCGCAGCGGGGTGCCTCCACGTACCGGAGGCACCCGGAGGGCCGGGGACAGAGCCGTCACGTCAGTCCGAACCAAGGAGCACTGTCGGTATGTCCGACTTCTTCATCCCCGACCCGGAGGGTCAGAGCCCCAGCGTCGCCGGTTACTTCGGCGCGTTCGGCGGCAAGTTCATCCCCGAGGCCCTGGTGGCCGCCGTCGACGAGGTGGCCGCCGAGTACGAGAAGGCGAAGGCCGACCCGGCCTTCGCAGCCGAGCTGGACGAGCTGCTGGTCAACTACACCGGCCGGCCCAGCGCCCTGACCGAGGTGAAGCGGTTCGCGAAGCACGCGGGCGGCGCCCGGGTCTTCCTCAAGCGCGAGGACCTCAACCACACCGGCTCCCACAAGATCAACAACGTGCTGGGCCAGGCCCTGCTCACCAAGCGCATGGGCAAGCCCCGCGTCATCGCGGAGACCGGCGCGGGCCAGCACGGCGTGGCAACCGCCACAGCGTGCGCCCTCTTCGGGCTCGAATGCACCATCTACATGGGCGAGATCGACACCGAGCGGCAGGCGCTGAACGTCGCCCGGATGCGGATGCTCGGCGCCGAGGTCGTGCCCGTCACCTCGGGCAGCCGCACGCTCAAGGACGCCATCAACGAGGCCTTCCGCGACTGGGTGGCCAACGTGGACCGCACCCACTACCTGTTCGGCACGGTCGCGGGGCCGCACCCCTTCCCGCAGATCGTGCGCGACTTCCACCGCGTGATCGGCGTCGAGGCACGGCGGCAGATCCTTGAGCGGACCGGGCGGCTTCCGGACGCGGTCGCCGCCTGCGTGGGCGGCGGCTCCAACGCGATCGGCCTCTTCCACGCCTTCCTGCCCGACACGGACGTGCGGCTGGTCGGCTTCGAGGCGGCCGGGCACGGTGTGGACTCCGGCGAGCACGCGGCCACGCTGACCGCCGGTGAGCCGGGCATCCTGCACGGCTCGCGCTCCTACGTCCTCCAGGACGACGAGGGCCAGATCACCGAGCCGTACTCGATCTCGGCCGGGCTCGACTACCCGGGTATCGGTCCCGAGCACGCCTTCCTCAAGGACAGCGGGCGAGGCGAGTACCGCCCGGTCACCGACGAGGCGGCGATGCGGGCGCTGCGGCTGCTCTCCGAGACGGAAGGCATCATCCCGGCCATCGAGAGCGCGCACGCCCTGGCGGGCGCCCTCGACCTGGGCAAGGAGCTGGGCGGTGAGGGCATCGTGCTGGTGAACCTCTCCGGCCGCGGCGACAAGGACATGGACACGGCCGCGCGCTACTTCGGCCTGCTGGACGGGACGGACGGGACGGACGGGACCGGCGGTACGGACGAGAAGCAGGGGGAGCAGGCATGAGCGGGGCAAGCGGAAACGTCGCACTGCTGGAGCAGACCCTGGCCCGGGCCAAGGCCGAGAACCGGGCCGCGCTCGTCGGCTACCTCCCGGCCGGCTTCCCCACCGTCGACGGTGGCATCGCCGCCTGCACGGCGCTGCTGGAGAGCGGCTGCGACGTGGTCGAGGTGGGGCTGCCGCACAGCGACCCGGTGATGGACGGCCCGGTCATCCAGACGGCGGACACCATCGCGCTGCAGGGCGGGGTGCGGATCGCGGACGTGCTGCGTACGGTCCGCGAGGCGCACGCGGCCACCGGCAAGCCGGTGCTGGTCATGACGTACTGGAACCCCGTCGACCGGTACGGAGCCGAGCGCTTCGCCGAGGAGCTGGCGGCGGCGGGCGGCGCGGGCTGCATCCTGCCCGACCTGCCGGTCGAGGAGTCCGAGGGCTGGCGGAAGGCCGCCGAGCAGGCCGGGCTCGGCACGGTCTTCGTCGTCGCGCCCAGCAGCCAGGACGCACGCTTGGCCCGGATCACCGCGGCGGGCAGCGGCTTCGTGTACGCCGCGTCGCTGATGGGCGTCACCGGGACGCGGGAGTCGGTGGGCAACGAGGCCAGGGACCTGGTGGCCCGGGTGCGGTCCACCACCTCGCTGCCGGTCTGTGTCGGGCTCGGCGTCTCCAACCCCGAGCAGGCGGCGGAGGTCGCCGCCTTCGCGGACGGCGTGATCGTCGGCTCGGCGTTCGTCAAGCGGCTGCTGGCCGCTGACGACCTGGAGGCGGGCCTCGCCGGCGTCCGGGAGCTCGCCGCGGCCCTCGCGGAGGGCGTACGCCGATAGCGGCTGTGGCCCCCCGGCCCGGCCGGGGGGTCATCCCTTTCGAGGGAACATCCCTTTTGAGGGAAAAAGGGCGCTGTGCGCTCATCGAGGCTGAGCCCTCTCGTTGGGTCGGTCGTGATGAGCCAGAACAGCAACGACGGCGACAAGCGCTCTGCCCGCGAGCGCCTGCGGGCCGAGCGGGAGCGGGACAAGGCCGCCGAGCGCAGGCGGCGCCAGTTCAAGGTCGGAGCAGTGGTGGTCGGCGTGCTGGCCGTGGCCACCGCCGTGGGCGCCACCGTGGCGGGGCTGGGCCGCGAGGAGGCGGGCAGCCAGTCGGCGAAGCCGGTCACGGTCGGGCAGCGCAGCGCCCCGGCGAAGCTCACCGTCTACGAGGACTTCCGCTGCCCGGCGTGCGGGCAGTTCGAGAACGCCTTCCGCTCCACGGTCAAGAGCCTCCAGCGCGCCGGCAAGCTCAAGGCCGAGTACCACCTGGTGACGCTCATCGACGGGAACATGGGCGGCCGTGGCTCCCGGGAGGCGGCCAACGCGGCACTGTGCGCCAGGGACAAGGGGAAGTTCGCCGAGTACCACGACGTGCTGTACCAGAACCAGCCCAGCGAGCAGAAGGACGCTTTCGCCGACACCGGCCGGCTGATCCGGCTGGCCGGGAAGGTGGACGGGCTGGTGGACGCCCCCTTCAAGGAGTGCGTGACCAGTGGCCGGCACGAAGCGCAGGTGAAACGCTCCGACGAGGCGTTCCGCGAGTCCGGGCACCAGGGGACGCCCACCGTTCTGCTGGACGGCAAGAACGTCTACGGCGATCAGTCGAACCCTCTGACGCCGGACCGGCTCCGCAAGCTGGTCGAGGCCAAGAGCTAGCGCGCCCCGTCAGGGGCGCGGGGAACGGCGCGAGCGGCCACAGGGCAGCCGCAGTCTGCGACGGCGGACAAGGGGCACCCCCTCCTCAGCGGCTGTTATCCAGCCGTTGTGCGGGCTGATTCACCGGCGCGCCGCCCGGCACGGTAGCGTCGGGGGGGCCATGGAGACCCTTGCCTTTATTCCCAGTCCCTCGGCCGGTGAGATTCACCTCGGGCCGCTCCCGCTGCGCGGCTACGCGCTCTGCATCATCCTCGGCGTCTTCGTCGCGGTCTGGCTCGGCGGGCGCCGGTGGGTCGCTCGGGGCGGGCAGCCGGGGACGGTCGCCGACATCGCCGTATGGGCCGTCCCCTTCGGCCTGGTCGGCGGCAGGCTGTACCACGTCATCACCGACTACCAGCTCTACTTCGGCGAGGGCCGCAACCCCGTCGACGCCTTCCGGATCTGGGACGGCGGGCTCGGCATCTGGGGCGCGATCGCGCTGGGCGCGCTCGGTGCCTGGATCGGCTGCCGCCGCCGTGGCATCGCGCTGCCCGCCTACGCGGACGCCGTGGCGCCGGGCATCGTGCTGGCGCAGGCGCTGGGCCGCTGGGGCAACTGGTTCAACCAGGAGCTGTACGGGCGGCCCACCGATCTGCCGTGGGCGCTCAAGATCGACCCGGAGCACCGGCCGGTCGACACCCCCGACGTGGCGACGTACCACCCGACGTTCCTGTACGAGTCGCTGTGGTGCGTCGCCGTCGCGCTGCTGGTGATCTGGGCGGACCGGCGGTTCAAGCTGGGGCACGGCAGGGCGTTCGCGGTCTACGTGGCCGGCTACACGGCGGGGCGCTTCTGGACCGAGTACCTGCGGGTGGACGACGCGCACCATGTGCTCGGCATGCGGCTGAACAACTGGACGGCGCTGATCGTCTTCCTCGCCGCGGTGGCCTACATCGTCGTCTCCGCGAAGAAGCGGCCGGGCCGCGAGGAGGTCGTCGAGCCGGAGCCGGGACCGGATGCCGTCGGCCCGGACGCCGCCTCCGAGGGGGAGGGTGCCTCCGCGGAGAAGGCGGAGTCGCTGGCGGAGCCGGAGTCGGGCCGAAAGACAGCCGACGGACCGGCTTCCTAGCCCCGTAAAGGGCGCGGGACAGGCGGCCTGTCCGAATTGCATGGTTATGTATGCAATTCTCGGTGAGTGCTGTGGTTGATCGTCGTCCACTTCGCGGCCGCGTGCTGTGCCGGGCCCCTGGTGCGGTGGCTCGGGCCGCGCGCGTTCCTGCCGCTCGCGCTGGCCCCCGCCGGCGCGACGGCATGGGCGGCGGCACACTACGCCCACATCGCGGACGGCGGCACGCTCAGTGAGCACACCAGCTGGATCCCGGCGCTCGGCGTCGGGATCGCGCTGCGGTGTGACGCGCTCGCGCTGCTGATGGTGCTGATCGCCGGGGGCATCGGCGCCCTGGTGATGATCTACTGCGCGGCTTACTTCGACCGCGGCACCCCACAGCTCGGAAGCTTCGCCGGATCGCTGACCGCGTTCGCCGGGGCGATGCTCGGCCTGGTACTCGCCGACGACCTGATCGTGCTGTACGTGTTGTGGGAGCTGACCTCCGTCTTCTCCTTCCTGCTCATCGGGCACAGCTCGGCGCACCGGACCAACCGCCGGGCCGCGCTCCAGGCGCTGCTGGTCACCACGCTCGGCGGACTGGTGATGTTCGTCGGCTTCCTGATGCTGGGGCAGGCCGCGGGCACCTACCGCCTCTCCCGGCTGCTCGCCGACCCGCCGGGCGGGGGAGCGCTGGTGGCGGGCGCGCTGGTGCTGATTCTGGTGGGCGCGCTGTCCAAGTCCGCCATCTGGCCGTTCAGCTTCTGGCTGCCCGGAGCCATGGCCGCCGCCACGCCGGTCTCCGCCTATCTGCACGCCGCGGCCATGGTCAAGGCCGGGGTCTATCTGATCGCGCGGCTCGCACCCGGCTTCGCCGACGTGGTGCCCTGGCGGGCGCTGGTGCTCGTACTGGGCAGCGTCACCATGCTGCTGGGCGGCTGGCGTGCGCTGCGCGAGACGGACCTGAAGCGGCTGCTGGCCTTCGGGACGGTCAGCCAGCTCGGCTTCCTCACCGTGCTGGTCGGCGACGGCACCCGGGACGCCGCGCTGGCCGGGGTCGATGTGATCCTGGCGCACGCGCTGTTCAAGGCGCCGCTCTTCCTGGTCGTCGGCGCCATCGACCACCTCACCGGCACCCGGGATCTCGACCGGCTCTCCGGCGTCGGCCGGTCGCTGCCGGGGCTGTGCGCCGTCGCCGTACTCGCCGGGCTGTCGATGGCGGGGCTGCCGCCGCTGCTCGGGTTCGTCGGCAAGGAGGCGGCCGTCTCCGCGCTGCCGCAGGTCGGCACGGCCGAGACCTGGGCGCTGGCGGCCGTCGTCGCCGGGTCGGCCCTCACCACCGCCTACACGCTGCGCTTCCTGTGGGGCGCCTTCGCCCGCAAGGAGTGCGGAGCGCCCCCGCTGGAGCCGGTGACCGTGCCCCCAGGCACCCGCACCGGAGGGCTGCTCCTGTGGCCGCCCCTGGTGTGCGTCCTGGCCGGGCTCGCGCTGGGACCCGGCGTGCGGTGGCTCGACCCGCTGCTGAGCCGGTACGCCGACCTCTTCCCCGCCGAGGGCGCCCCCTACCACCTCGCGCTGTGGCACGGCTGGGGCGCAGCCCTGGGCCTCTCGGCCCTCTCCTGGGTGCTGGGCGCCGCCGTCTTCCTCGCCGGGCGGCCGCTGGCGGTGCTCGGCGACCGGCTCGCACGCCTCGACGGCGACCAGGTGTTCGCCCGGGCGCTGTGGGCGCTGGAGCGGATCTCGCTCCAGATCACCGGCCTCGTCCAGCGCGGCTCGCTGCCCGTGTACCTGGGCACGGCCCTCGTCGTGCTGTTCGGCTTCCAGACCGCGCAGCTGGTGGCCGGACAGCCGTGGCCCGATCTCGCCCCGGCGCGCTGGTACGACTCGGTACCGCAGCTCGTCGTCGCCGCCGGGGTCGCGGGCGTGTCGGTGCTGTGCGTGGCGGCACGGCAGCGGCTGACCGCGGCCGTACTCGCCGGCATCACCGGATACGGCGCCGGGCTCCTGTACGTCCTGCACGGCGCGCCCGACCTGGCGCTGACGCAGTTCGCCGTCGAGACCGTCTCGCTGACCGTCTTCGTCCTGGTGCTGCGCAGGATGCCCGCGCGCTTCCCGGACGGCAGCCGGATGTGGCGGACCCGGCGTGGTACGCAGCTCGTCTTCTCCGTCGCCGCCGGAGGGCTGATCGCCGGGCTCGTCCACCTCGCGCTGGCGGCCCGTACCGGCCCGCCCTCCGGCCCCGAACTGCTCGACGCGACGGCGCACGAGGGTGTCCGCAACGTGGTGGCCACCACTCTGGTGGACCTGCGCGCCTGGGACACCATGGGCGAGTCGGCCGTACTCGCCGTCGCCGCCATCGGCGTCACCAGCCTCGTCTATCTGCGGCGCCGCGTCCGGGAGCCCGTCGCACACCCCCTGCCAGGAGCCGAGGAACCCGGCGCAGGGCAGCCGGGCGGGCCGCCGGTCGCCGGTCCCGGAGCACCGCCAGGGGCCGGGGCGCCCGGCTCGGCGAGCGTCGCACCGGACCGCTCCGCGGGCGCCGGGCCGGCCGGTGCCGGGCCGCCGGACACCGGTTCGCACCGCGCACCGGGCGGGCGCCTGGACGCCTGGAAGCAGCCCGTACGGCCCGGTGCGCGCGCACCGCACGGCGGCTCGCCCGTCGCCCCCCGCCGCACCTGGCTGACCGCCAGCTCCTCGCTCGCCCCCGAGGGCCGCTCGGTGATGTTCGAGGTGATGGCCCGGCTGGTCTTCCACCCCATCCTGGTGCTCTCCCTCTACCTCCTCTTCTCCGCCGAGAACCAGCCCGGTGGCGGCTTCACAGCGGGGCTGGTCGCCGGGCTCGCGCTGGCGGTGCGCTATCTGGCGGGCGGGCGCCTGGAGTTGGCGGCGGCGGCGCCCGTGGACCCCGGCTTCCTGCTCGGCCTGGGCCTGCTGACCCTCACCGGTACCGGTCTTGCCGGTCTGTGGCTGGGCGGCAGCGTGCTGGCCTCCGGGAAGGTGACCGGCGAGATGTGGCTGGTCGGCCCGTGGCACGCGGCCAGCCCCGTGCTCTTCGACACCGGTGTCTATCTGCTCGTCCTCGGCGTCGTCCTCGATGTGCTGCGCAGCCTCGGCTCGGAGATCGACCGCCGTCTGGAGCGCGAGCGCGCCCGCGGCGTGGACGCCTCCGGCAGCACGGGCGGCGGGGGCGGTACGGCTCAGGGGCGGCCATGACGACGGGAACGGTCGCGCTGGTGGGCTGCGGTGGCGTGCTGTTCGCCTGCGGTACGGCGCTGCTGCTGGCCCGGCCGCTGACCCGCATCCTGCTGGGCGCCGTCCTCATCGGCAACGGCGTCAACATCCTGGTGCTCGCCACCTCGGGGCCCGACGGCAATGCCGCGCTGCTCTACCCCGGCACGGAGCGGAAGACGATCGCCGACCCGCTGCCACAGGCGTTCATCCTCACCGCCATCGTCATCACCCTGGCGCTGACCGCCTTCCTGGCGACCATGGCCTACCGCGCCTGGCAGCACTCCGGCAACGACGACGTGCCCGACGACACCGAGGACATCCGCGTCGTACGCCGCGCCACCTACGCCGAGGAGCGCGAACGGCTGCGCGCCGCCTACCGCAAGCAGCGCCATGCCTACCGAGCCCTGGCACACGACGAGGAGGAGCGCGAAGCACGGGAGCACGCCGCCTACGAGCGGCTGGGAACGGCGCGCGACCGGTACCGCGAGCTGCGTCGGCGCGCCCGCGCCGACGCGCGCGCCTTCCGCGCCCGGCAGGCGCGGGCCGAGGAGACGGCGGAGGAGATCGTGGGGGAGGACGACCCGTGGCAGACCATCCTGGGCGCCGACCGATGAGAGCGGGCGCGCTTCGGCCGGGCACCTCGCCGTCGCGGCGGGGACCCGTTGCCGCCGAGGGAGGGCGCTCATGAGTGGGGCCGCGACACTGGTGCCGCTCCCGGTGATCCTGCCCCTGTGCGCGGCGGGGCTGAAACTGGCCATCGGAGCAAGGCTGGAACGCGTACAGCGGTTCATCAGCGCTGCCGTGCTGCTCGCCGTCCTGGTCGCCTCGCTGCTGCTGCTGATCGCCGCCGACCGGCACGGCCCGCAGGTGATGGACGCGGGCGGCTGGGCGCCCCCGGTGGGGATCGTGCTGGTCGCCGACCGGCTCTCCGCGCTGATGCTGGTGATCTCCTCCTCCGTGACGCTGAGCGTGCTCGTCTATTCCGTGGGCCAGGGCATGGCCGACAACGACGACACCACCCCGCTGTCCGTCTTCCACCCCTCCTATCTGGTGCTGGTCGCCGGGGTCTCGGACACCTTCCTGGCCGGGGACCTGTTCAACCTCTACGTCGGCTTCGAGCTGATGCTGACGGCCAGCTATGTGCTGATGACCATCGGCGGCACGCTGGCGCGCATCCGCGCGGGCGCCACGTACGCGATCGTCTCGCTGCTGTCGTCCATGCTGTTCCTGGCGGCCGTGGCCATGGTCTACGCGGCGGCCGGGACCGTCACCATGGCCCAGCTGCCCGCCCGGCTGGACGCGCTGCCGCAGAGCGTGGGCATGGTCATCCAGATCGCGCTGCTCGGCGTCTTCGCGATCAAGGCCGCCGTCTTCCCACTGGCCGCCTGGCTGCCCGACTCCTACCCCACGGCCCCGGCACCGGTGACCGCCGTCTTCGCCGGGCTGCTGACCAAGGTCGGCATCTACGCCATGCTGCGCACCCAGACGCTGCTCTTCCCCGGGCAGCGCATCGGCGGCGTGCTGATGGTCCTGGCGCTGCTGTCGCTGCTCGTCGGCATCCTGGGCGCCGTCGCACAGACCGACCTGAAGCGGCTGCTGTCCTTCACCCTGGTCAGCCACATGGGGTACATGGTCTTCGGTATCGGCCTCGGCACCCTTGGCGGTGTCTCGGGCGCGATGTTCTATGTCGCCCACCACATCACCGTCCAGACCACCCTCTTCCTCGTCGCCGGGCTGATCGAACGCCGCAGCGGGACCACGGACCTGCAGAGCCTGGGCGGTCTGGCGCGCCTCTCCCCGCTGCTGGCCGTGCTGTTCTTCGTGCCGGCCCTGAACCTCGCCGGTATCCCGCCGCTCTCCGGCTTCCTGGGCAAGTTCGGGCTGCTGCGGGCCGGGGTGGACGACGGCGGGGTGCTCGCCTACGTACTGGTGGCGGGCGGCACCGTCACCAGCCTGCTCACCCTGTACGCCCTGGCCAAGGCGTGGAACCTGGCGTTCTGGCGCTCCGCCACGCCGGAGATGTGCGCGGCGGGCACGGTGCTGGAGTCGACGGAGGAGGACAGCTCCCAGGAGCCGTCCGGAGCGGGTGCCCAGGGCGCCGACGCGACCCGGGGAACGCCGCAGCCGGACGTCGGTGACTGGCCCGCCGGAGGGCTCAGGGTGCTGGTGCCGCGCCGGGTGACGGCCACCTTCGGCGGCCAGGAGATCACCACCACCAGCTCGCTCCCCGTCAGCATGGCCGGTGCCACCGCGGCCCTGGTGCTCTTCGGACTGGCCTTCACCGTGCTGGCGGGGCCCCTGTTCGGACTGACCGACCGCGCGGCCGGCGAAATGCTGTCGCGCACCCCCTACGTGGAGGCGGTGATGGACAGATGACGGCCCCTCAGCGGCTCCCCGAGGCCAGCCGGCTGCGGGCCACCCAGTGGCCCATGGTGCTGGGCCTGACCCTGCTGTGGCTGCTGCTGTGGGGCACTCCCACCCCGGCCAACGTCGTGACGGGGGTGCTGGTCGCGCTGCTGGTGGTGCTCGTCTTCCCGCTGCCGCCCATCGAGAAGCAGGCCCGCCTCCACCCGCTGGGCCTCGTACGGTTCATCGGCACCTTCGGGCTGGACATGGTGGTCTCCAGCTGGCGGATCGCCCTGTCCATCCTCGCGCCCGGCCGCCCGCGCTGCGCCGTGCTCGCGGTGGAGATGCGCTGTCCCGGCGATCTGATGCTGACCGTCACGGCCGTGGCCGTCACCGCCGTACCCGGCAGCACCGTCCTGGAGGTCGACCGCCGGTCGGGAACCCTCTATCTGCATGTGCTCGGCGGCGACCGGGAGGAGGATCTGGCGCGGGCCCGGCGGGACGCGCTGCGACTGGAGACACGGGTGGTGGAGGCGTTCGGCACCGCGGCCGACGTCACCGCGATCCGCGCTTCCGAGGCGGCCGAGGAGGTGTTCGGCCGGTGGCGGTGACGGCTGCGTCCCACGCGTTGGCCTTCGAGGCGGCCGCGGTCAGGACGCCGGACTTCGAGGTGGCCGCAGGCACGGCGCCGGACTTCGACGTCGCCGCGGTCCAGGGGCCGGCCTTCGAGGTGGCCGCGGCGGTGATCGCGGGACTGCTGCTGGCCGCCGGGCTGATGGTGACCCTCCGGCTGGTGCGGGGGCCCTCGACGCTGGACCGCGCTGTCGCCCTCGACGCGCTGGTCGCCGTGGTGATGGCCGGGATCGGCCTGCAGTCCGCGGTCCGCAGCAACCCCTTCTACCTGCCGGTTCTCCTCGTCCTCTCCTTCCTCGGCTTCACCGGCTCGGTCGGTGTCGCCCGCTTCATGGCGCTGCGCGACGAGGCCGGGACCGAGAACGTGGACGAGAGCGAGGGCACCGGAGAGCCCGGCACGCGCCCTGAGGAGCCGCGATGAGCTGGAACGGAGTGGCCGATGTGGCAGGGGCAGGCTGCATGCTGGTGGGCGCCCTGCTCTGTCTGCTGGCCGGGATCGGTCTGCTGCGGCTGCCGGACGTCCTCAGCCGGATGCACGCCGCGACCAAGCCCCAGTCCTTCGGCCTGCTGCTCGTCCTGTTCGGCGCTGGGCTGTGGCTGCGCAGCCCCATCGACCTGTGCACCCTGCTGCTCGTCGGCCTCTTCCAGCTGCTGACCTCTCCGGTGGCAGCGCACATGGTGGGCCGCGCCGCCTACCGGACCGGTCGGCTGGACCGGGAGGGGCTGGTCCGCGACGAGTTGGCGGACGTGCTGCGGACGGCGTCCTCGGGGCGGGGTGCCGAGAGCGGGCAGGGGCCGGGCGATGCGGAAGGCCCGGAAGGAAATCCCAGGTCAGCGGGGTAAGTACGGCCTTCCTTGCTGGCAGCGCAGCGGCCTTGGTGCCTACGCTTCGAACAGTGGGCGCTTCCCGCGCCTGCAGTTCGAAGCGAAGGAGCCGTACCGGCCATGTCCCCAGCCGGAGTCACCGACCCGACCCACGTCGCACACCGCGACAACCACACCCACCGTGACGTCAACGGCGGTTGGCTGCGGCCGGCCGTCTTCGGCGCGATGGACGGGCTGGTCTCCAACCTCGGTCTGATGACCGGCGTGGCAGGCAGTTCCGCCTCCTCGCAGACCATCGTCATCGCCGGTCTCGCCGGGCTGGCGGCGGGCGCCTTCTCGATGGCGGCGGGCGAGTACACCTCCGTCGCCTCGCAGCGGGAACTCGTCCAGGCCGAACTGGAGATCGAACGGCGGGAGCTGCGGCGCAGCCCCGGCGAGGAGGTCGAGGAACTGGCGGCGCTCTACGAGTCCCGCGGGGTGGACCGCCGCCTGGCCAGGAAGGTCTCCGAGCAGCTGCACCGCGACCCCGAACAGGCGCTGGAGATACACGCCAGGGAGGAGCTGGGCGTCGACCCCGCCGAGCTGCCCTCACCCACCGTCGCGGCCGTCTCCTCGTTCCTGTCCTTCGCGCTGGGCGCCGTACTGCCCGTGCTGCCCTACCTCTTCGGCGCCACCGCGCTGTGGCCCGCCGTGCTGCTCGCCCTGCTGGGGCTGTTCGTGTGCGGAGCGGTCGTCGCGCGGGTCACCGCGCGCTCGTGGTGGTTCAGCGGAACCCGCCAGCTGTTCCTCGGCGCGGCCGCTGCCGCCGTCACCTACGGGCTGGGCGCGCTGTTCGGGGTCGCGGTGGGGTAGCCGGGGGCCCGCTGGGAACGTTCGGGTGACCGGCGACGGCGTGATTCCCGGGGCGGGGGTGCCGATCGTGGTGAAGGTGCATAGGCTGGGCGGGCACGAGTGACAGCCAACTGCCGCCACCCCCAGGGGAGTTGTGACCGTGACCAGTCAGCCCCAGCCCGCCGCGGCCGGGTGCCCGGCCCACCCGGGCAGCAGCCGGACCGCTCCCGGTCCCGTGCCGCTCATGGGCCCCCGGTTCCACACCGACCTGGAGGCGGTCTACCGGGACATGCGCCGCGACCACGGCCCCGTCGTCCCGGTGACCCTCCCCGGCGACGTACCCGCCTGGCTGGTCATCGGCTACCACGAGCTCTGCCGGGTCACCGCCGACCCGGTGCTCTTCCCCCGCGACCAGGGCCTGTGGAACCAGTGGGAGACCCTCCCCGAGGACTGGCCGCTGCGCCCCATGATCGGCACCCGGCAGCCCTCGGTGTACTTCACCGTGGGCGACGAGCACCGCCGCCACCTGGCCATGGTCCAGCACGCGCTGGAGAGCGTCGACCACGTCGGGCTGCGCCGTACCACCGAGGAGATAGCCGACCGCCTCATCGACAGCTTCTGCTCCACCGGCGAGTCGGAGATCGTCTCCGCCTACGCCAAACCGCTGCCGCTCCTCACCCTCGCGCGGCTTCTGGGCTTCCCCGACTCCGACGGGCCCGAGCTGATCCGCTCCCTGACCGACATGGCCGACGGCGGCCCCGACGCGCTGGCCGGGTTCGAGCACGCGCTGGCCCTGATGTCGCGGCTGGTCGCCCGCAAACACGCGGCCCCGGGCGTCGACATGGTCTCCGCCATGCTGGCCCACCCCGACGAGTTCACCGACGAGGCCTACGTCCTCAACCTGATGGCCGTCACCTCCGCCGGCTTCCTGCCCACGGCCGACTGGATCGGCAACTCGGTGCGCCTCATGCTCACCGACGAGCGGTTCGCCGCCTCGCTGACCGGAGGCCGCCACACCGTGCCCGAGGCCATGAACGAAGTGCTGTGGGAGGACACCCCCACGCAGATACTCGCCGGCCGCTGGGCCGCGCGCGACACCCGGCTGGGCGGCCATGCGATCGCCCGGGGTGACATGCTGCTGCTCGGCCTCGCCGGGGCCAACAGGGACCCGGCGGCGCACGCCACACGCGGCCCGGACGGCCCGCACCACAGCAACTACGCGCACTTCGCCTTCAGCCACGGCGAGTACCAGTGCCCCTTCCCGGCGCAGGAGATCGCCGAGGTCATCGCCAGGACCGGCATCGAGGTGCTGCTGGACCGGCTGCCCGACCTCGAACTGGCCGTGGCGCCCCGCACGCTCGCCCGCCGTCCCTCGCCGTTTCTGCGCGGTATGACGGTGCTCCCCGTCCGCTTCGCCACCACACCCCCGTACGGAGGACGCTGATGACCGGGAACGGCCCCAGCACGGAGAGTGAGCCCCGCGAGGTGGGCGGCCTCGGCGTTGGCAGCGGCCCCTGCGTCGGCGGTGGCCCCACCACGCCCGGCTCCGCGGAAACCGGCTCCGCGGAATGCCCGATCGTCATCGACCCGCTGGTCGGCGGCCTCGCCGAGGAGACCGAAGCGCTGCGGACCGCAGGACCCCTGGCCCGTATCGACCTCATGGGCGCCCCGGCCTGGACGGTCACCACGCACGCCGAGGCCCGCAAGCTGCTCACCGACACCCGGCTGGTGAAGGACATCAGCCGCTGGACCCTGTGGCGCAGCGGCGAGATCGACGAGAGCTGGCCGCTGATCGGCATGGTCGACGCGGGCCGCTCCATGTTCACCGTCGACGGCGCCGAGCACCGGCGGCTGCGCGTCAAGACGGCACAGGCCCTCACCCCGCGCAGGCTGGAGGGGATACGGCCCGACATCGAACGGATCACCGGCCGGCTGCTGGACGCGATCGAGGCACGCGCCGCCGAGGCGCCCGAAGAGCCCGTCGACCTGAAATCCGCCTTCGCACAGCCGCTGCCGATGTCGGTCGTCTGCTCCCTGATGGGCGTCGACCCCGCGCTCGAGCCCCGGCTGCACCGCCTCTACGAGGCGTTCTTCTCCATGCTGACGCCGCAGGACGAGCGGCTCGCCGTCATCCAGGAGCTGGACGAGCTCTACGCGGAGATGGTCCGGGAGAAGTCACTGGCCCCCGGGGACGACCTCACCAGCGCCCTCATCCTCGCCGACGAGGGCGGCGAGCCGCTGACCGCCGAGGAGGTACGGGGAAATCTGGAAGCCATGGTCGCCGCGGGGCACGAGACCACGGTGACCCTGATCCTGTGCGCGGTACGGGCGCTGCTCACCCATCCGGAGCAGCTGCGTCCCGTCCTCGACGGCGAGGTCGGCTGGGAGGCCGTCATCGAGGAGACGCTGCGCTGGGAGTCGCCCTCCACCCACCTGCTGATGCGGTTCGCGACCTCGGACATCGAGGTCGGGGGTGTGGTGGTGCGGGAGGGCGAGGGCGTGGTGATGTCCTACCGGGCCATTGGGCGGGATCGGGCCCAGCACGGTCAGGATGCGGACCGCTTCGATGTACGGCGCCCCGCGCCCGTCCGGCACCTCGCCTTCGGGCACGGCCCGCACATCTGCCCCGGCGCGGGGCTGTCCCGGCTCGAGGCATTGGTTGCCCTCCCGGCGCTGTTCGAGCGGTTTCCGGCGCTCTCGCTGGCCGTCCCGGTCACGGAGATCCGCAACCGTCCGGTGCTCACGCAGAACGAGTTGGATTCGCTGCCCGTACGGGTGCGGTAGCCGCGGTAGCCGCTGCGCCGATGAGGGGCTGCCCCTTGCTGCCCCTTGCTGCCGTTTGCGGGCTGCGGCTGTGTTCATGGCTGGTCGCGCAGTTCCCCGCGCCCCTGAATGGCTGCCCCGCAAGCTTGGGCAGTCTGCGCCCGGGGGATCGGCGCTGTGACCTGGTTCATGGCGCTCCGAAAAGGGCGGCCCCATGATCGTTGTGTTACCCGGCGGTTTCAGCTCGGGTCGCGCTGGGCAGTAGTCCGTAACGCCGCCGGCAACGACGCCTGCGCGCAGGAGAAAGCCGCTCGTTCACCCGGGGCCACCCACCCCGAACCCTCTGTGCAGGTCCCTTCCGGTCCCATAAGGACCACGCCGCGTCGGCGCGCTGACACAGCCGCGCCCGCGTTCGCATGGTGAGATGAGTCTTCCACTTTCCGGGAAGTCCGCCACCATGTAACCTGCACGAAAATTTCTGCACCACCTTTTTGCCATGTGAGGGCCAACGTCGTCCCTCGGTACGTACCACTGCCACGAGACGACGGGAGAGCCGATGCGTGCTGTGCCGACAGCGGATTGGGCCGCCCACCGCCCTGCCAAGCAGGGCATGTACGACCCCCGATATGAGCACGACGCCTGTGGTGTCGGCTTCGTGGCGACCCTGACCGGTGAGCCCAGCCACGAGCTGGTCGAAAAGGCGCTGACCGTGCTCCGCAACCTCGAGCACCGGGGCGCCACCGGCTCCGACCCGGACACCGGCGACGGCGCCGGCATCCTGCTGCAGGTCCCCGACGCCTTCCTCCGCGAGAGCGTCCCGTTCGCGCTGCCCGAGCAGGGCTCCTACGCGGTGGGCATCGCCTTTCTGCCCAACGAGGACGAGGACCCCGAGGCCACCTCGGCTGCCGTCTCGCACATCGAGACGCTGGCGTCCGAGGAGGAGCTGACGGTGCTCGGCTGGCGCGAGGTCCCCGTCGCTCCCGAACTGCTGGGCCCCGGCGCCCGCGCCACCATGCCCACCTTCCGCCAGCTGTTCGTCGCCGACCCGGAGGGCAAGCGCAGCGACGTCGCCCTCGACCGGCTGGCGTTCGTCCTGCGCAAGCGCGCCGAGCGCGAGGCCGGCGTGTACTTCCCCTCCCTCTCGGCACGCACCCTGGTCTACAAGGGCATGCTGACCACCGGGCAGCTGGAGCCGTTCTTCCCCGACCTGTCGGACCGCCGCTTCGCCACCGCCATCGCGCTGGTGCACTCGCGCTTCTCCACCAACACCTTCCCGAGCTGGCCGCTGGCCCACCCGTACCGGTTCGTGGCGCACAACGGTGAGATCAACACCGTGCAGGGCAACCGCAACTGGATGCGGGCCCGCGAGTCCCAGCTCGCCTCGGAGCTGTTCGGTGACAAGGAGAAGCTGGAGCGGATCTTCCCCGTCTGCACCGAGGGCGCCTCCGACTCGGCGACGTTCGACGAGGTCCTCGAGCTGCTGCACCTGGGCGGGCGTTCGCTGCCGCACTCGGTGCTGATGATGGTGCCCGAGGCCTGGGAGAGCGCCGAGTCGCAGGACTCCATGGATCCCGCGCGGCGCGCCTTCTACCAGTACCACTCCAACATGATGGAGCCCTGGGACGGCCCCGCCTGCGTCACCTTCACCGACGGCACCCAGGTCGGCGCCGTTCTCGACCGCAACGGACTGCGCCCGGGCCGGTACTGGGTCACCGACGACGGGCTCGTCGTCCTCGCCTCCGAGGTCGGCGTGCTCGACATCGACCCGGCCAAGGTCGTGCGCAAGGGCCGCCTCCAGCCCGGCCGGATGTTCCTGGTGGACACCGCCGAGAAGCGGATCATCGAGGACGACGAGATCAAGTCCCAGCTCGCCGCCGAGCACCCCTACCAGGACTGGCTGGACGCGGGGCTGATCGAACTGGCCGACCTGCCCGAGCGCGAGCACATCGTGCACACCCACGCCTCGGTCACCCGCCGCCAGCAGACCTTCGGCTACACCGAGGAGGAGCTGCGCGTCCTGCTCGCGCCGATGGCCCGCAGCGGCGCCGAGCCGATCGGCTCGATGGGCACCGACTCGCCCATCGCGGCGCTCTCCGAGCGGCCCCGGCTGATCTTCGACTACTTCACCCAGCTGTTCGCGCAGGTCACCAACCCGCCGCTGGACGCGATCCGCGAGGAACTGGTCACCTCGCTGCACTCGCCGCTGGGCCCGCAGGGCAACCTGCTGGAGCCGACGGCCGCCTCCTGCCGCAGCGTCACCCTGCCGTTCCCCGTCATCGACAACGACGAGCTGGCCAAGCTCATCCACATCAACGCCGACGGCGACCTGCCGGGCTTCAAGTCCGCCACGCTCTCCGGGCTCTACCGCGTCGCCGAAGGAGGGGACGGCCTCGCGGCCCGTATCGAGCAGATCTGTGCGGAGGCCGACACGGCGATCGAGTCGGGGGCCCGGCTCATCGTCCTGTCCGACCGCCACTCGGACGCCGAGCACGCACCGATCCCGTCGCTGCTGCTCACCTCCGCAGTGCACCACCACCTCATCCGCACCAAGCAGCGCACCCAGGTCGGGCTGCTGGTGGAGGCCGGCGACGTGCGCGAGGTGCACCACGTCGCGCTGCTCATCGGCTACGGCGCCGCCGCGGTCAACCCCTACCTGGCAATGGAGTCCGTCGAGGACCTGGTGCGCGCCGGCACCTTCCTGCCCGGTGCCGAGGAACTGCCGCCCGAGCAGGCCATCCGCAACCTGATCTACGCGCTCGGCAAGGGCGTGCTGAAGGTGATGTCCAAGATGGGCATCTCCACCGTCGCCTCCTACCGCGGCGCGCAGGTCTTCGAGGCCGTCGGCCTGGACGAGGAGTTCGTCGACCGCTACTTCCACGGCACCACCACCAAGATCGGCGGCGCCGGGCTCGACGTCATCGCCCAGGAGGTCGCAGCGCGGCACGCCAAGGCGTACCCGTCCTCCGGGATCGCGCCCGCGCACCGGCTGCTCGACATCGGCGGCGAGTACCAGTGGCGCCGCGAGGGCGAGCCGCACCTGTTCGACCCGGAGACGGTCTTCCGCCTCCAGCACTCCACCCGGCAGCGCCGCTACGACATCTTCAAGCAGTACACCCAGCGGGTGGACGAGCAGTCCGAGCGGCTGATGACGCTGCGCGGCCTGTTCTCCCTCAAGAACGACCGGCCCTCGATCCCGATCGAGGAGGTCGAGCCCGCGAGCGAGATCGTCAAGCGGTTCTCCACCGGTGCCATGTCCTACGGCTCCATCTCGCAGGAGGCCCACGAGACGCTGGCCATCGCCATGAACCAGCTCGGCGGCAAGTCCAACACCGGCGAGGGCGGCGAGGACCCCGAGCGGCTCTACGACCCGGCCCGGCGCTCCGCGATCAAGCAGGTCGCCTCAGGACGGTTCGGCGTCACCTCCGAGTACCTCGTCAACTCCGACGACATCCAGATCAAGATGGCCCAGGGCGCCAAGCCCGGCGAGGGCGGCCAGCTCCCGGGCCACAAGGTCTACCCGTGGGTGGCGAAGACCCGGCACTCCACGCCCGGCGTCGGCCTGATCTCGCCGCCGCCGCACCACGACATCTACTCCATCGAGGACCTCGCCCAGCTCATCCACGACCTGAAGAACGCCAACCCCAAGGCCCGCGTCCATGTGAAGCTGGTCTCCGAGGTCGGCGTCGGCACGGTCGCGGCGGGTGTCTCCAAGGCCCACGCGGACGTGGTGCTCATCTCCGGGCACGACGGCGGCACCGGCGCCTCGCCGCTCACCTCGCTCAAGCACGCGGGCGGCCCCTGGGAGCTGGGCCTGGCCGAGACCCAGCAGACGCTGCTGCTCAACGGGCTGCGCGACCGGATCGTCGTACAGACCGACGGCCAGCTCAAGACCGGCCGCGACGTGGTCATCGCAGCGCTGCTCGGCGCCGAGGAGTTCGGCTTCGCCACCGCGCCGCTGGTCGTCTCCGGCTGCGTGATGATGCGCGTCTGCCACCTGGACACCTGCCCGGTCGGTATCGCCACCCAGAACCCGACGCTGCGCGAGCGCTACAGCGGCAAGGCCGAGTACGTCGTCAACTTCTTCGAGTTCATCGCAGAAGAGGTCCGCGAACTCCTCGCCGAGCTGGGCTTCCGCACCCTGGACGAGGCCATCGGGCACGCCGAACTGCTCGACACCTCCCGGGCCGTCGACCACTGGAAGGCCCAGGGCTTCGACCTGGCGCCGCTGCTGCACGTACCCGAACTGCCCGACGGTGCGGTGCTGCACCAGGCGATCCCGCAGGACCACGGCCTGGAGAAGGCGCTCGACAACCAGCTCGTCAAGCTGGCCGCCGACGCGCTGCAGGCCGACACCGCCGAGCAGGCCGAACCCGTCCGCGCCCAGGTCGCGATCCGCAACGTCAACCGGACCGTCGGCACGATGCTCGGGCACGAGGTCACCAAGAAGTTCGGCGGCGCCGGACTGCCCGACGACACCATCGACATCACCTTCACCGGCTCCGCCGGCCAGTCGTTCGGCGCCTTCGTACCGCGCGGCATCACGCTGCGGCTGGAGGGCGACGCCAACGACTACGTCGGCAAGGGCCTCTCCGGCGGCCGCATCGTCGTACGCCCCGACCGGGGCGCCGACCACCTCGCCGAGTACTCCACCATCGCGGGCAACACCCTCGCCTATGGCGCCACCGGCGGCGAGATCTTCCTGCGCGGCCGGGTCGGCGAACGCTTCTGCGTCCGCAACTCCGGCGCGCTGGTCGTCTCCGAAGGCGTGGGCGACCACGGCTGCGAGTACATGACCGGCGGCACGGCCGTCGTCCTCGGCGGTACGGGGCGCAACTTCGGCGCCGGGATGTCCGGCGGCACGGCCTACGTCATCGACCTGGACCTGGCCAACGTCAACGCCGGGCTGCGCGGCGCCGTCGAAGAGCTGACCGACGACGACAAGGCGTGGCTGCACGAGGCCGTGCGACGCCACCAGGAGGAGACCGGCTCCACCGTGGCCGCCAAGCTCCTCGCCGACTGGGACGGACCGAACGGAGCGCTCAGCCGCTTCAGCAAGGTCCTGCCCGCCACGTACAAGGCTGTGCTCGCCGCCAAGGACGCCGCCGAGCGAGCGGGGCTCAGTGAGTCCGAGACCCACGAGAAGATGATGGAGGCGGCGACCAATGGCTGACCCCAAGGGCTTCCTGAACACCGACCGCGAGGTCGCCGAGACCCGTCCCGTCGAGGAACGGGTCAAGGACTGGAACGAGGTCTACGTACCCGGCTCCCTGCTGCCCATCATCAGCAAGCAGGCCGGGCGCTGCATGGACTGCGGCATCCCCTTCTGCCACAACGGCTGCCCGCTGGGGAACCTCATCCCCGAGTGGAACGACTACGCCTACCGCGAGGACTGGGAGGCAGCGTCGGAGCGTCTCCACGCCACGAACAACTTCCCGGAGTTCACCGGGCGGCTGTGCCCGGCCCCGTGCGAGTCGGCGTGCGTGCTGGGCATCAACCAGCCGGCCGTCACCATCAAGAACGTCGAGGTCTCCATCATCGACAAGGCGTGGGAGACCGGGAACGTCACCCCGCAGCCCCCGGAGCGGCTGAGCGGCAAGACGGTCGCCGTCATCGGCTCGGGCCCCTCCGGGCTGGCCGCCGCCCAGCAGCTCACCCGCGCGGGCCACACGGTCGCCGTCTACGAGCGCGCCGACCGCATCGGCGGGCTGCTGCGCTACGGCATCCCCGAGTTCAAGATGGAGAAGCGGCACATCAACCGCCGTATCGAGCAGATGCGCGCGGAGGGCACCAAGTTCCGCACCGGCGTGGAGATCGGCCGCGACATCGACGCGCGGAAGCTGCGCAAGCGGTACGACGCGGTCGTCATCGCGGCCGGCGCGACCACGGCCCGCGACCTGCCCGTCCCGGGCCGCGAGCTGAACGGCATCCACCAGGCGATGGAGTACCTGCCGCTGTCCAACAAGGTGCAGGAGGGCGACTACGTCGAGCCGCCCATCACCGCCAAGGACAAGCACGTCGTCGTCATCGGCGGCGGCGACACCGGCGCCGACTGCGTCGGCACCGCACACCGGCAGGGCGCGGCCTCCGTCACCCAGCTGGAGATCATGCCCAAGCCGGGCGAGGAGCGGGACCCGGCCCGCCAGCCGTGGCCCACCTTCCCCATGCTCTACAAGGTGACCTCCGCGCACGAGGAGGGCGGCGAGCGCGTCTACTCCGTCAACACCACCCACTTCGAGGGCGACGAGGACGGCAACGTCCAGTGGCTCCACCTGGTGGAGGTCGAGATGGTGGACGGCAAGCTGGAGCCCAAGCCGGGCACGGAGCGGAAGATCCCCGCCCAGTTGGTCACCCTCGCCATGGGCTTCACCGGCATCGACCGGGAGAACGGCCTGGTCGAGCAGTTCGGCGTCGAGCTGGACGCGCGGGGCAACGTCGCGCGGGACGGCGACTACGCCACGAACGTCCCCGGCGTCTACGTCGCCGGCGACGCCGGCCGGGGCCAGTCGCTGATCGTCTGGGCCATCGCCGAGGGCCGCTCCGCGGCCAAGGCCGTCGACCGCTACCTCACCGGCGAGGCCAGCACCCTCCCCGCGCCGATCCGCCCCACGGACCGCGCGCTGACGGTGTAAGCCCTGATCCCTTTCAACTTCCGTACAAGGGCGTACGGACGACGCGGCGCCTGCCAGTCCCCGACCGGGCCACGGCAGGCGCCGCGCGCGTGCGCGCTGCGTGCGGCTTCACCGCGAACATTGCGGTGACGCTGCCACTGCCTTGCTGTAATTCTCGGTGAACGCCTTCACGGCCCGAAGGTCGGGTTTCTGCGGACCGGGGATACGGGTGATGGCGAAGAGGTCCCAGCCTTTCTTCTTGGGGTCCGCGCATGCAACGCGCTTGGCGGCGCCCTGCTGCCCGTACTGAAAGTCCTTGCCTCCTTCGACGTTTTCCGGCTCCAGCTCCGGTTGCAGCTCGGCGACCGAGAGGGCGTGAGTTCCCCGTCCCCGCCACTCCTGAGTGGCTACGAAGACAACATCACCGTCGACACTCAACTCGCAGTGGACAATCCCGTGATTCAGCAAGACGTCAACTTTTTTGAGACTCAGTTCTTTTCCCGACGGCAACAGGGGATCGAGCAGGCGTGCTTCCACCGGGGTTCCGCACAGTGAGTTCGGGGTTGCGTATTCCTTCTTCTCCTTCACGCACGCCGAAAGGGCTGCTGTCGCCGAAAGAAGAGTCGACAAGGCGGGCAGCGCGACTGTTCTAGATGTCAGTCTCAAGATCTCCTGCCATCTTCTCGGCGTTGGTTCCGGCGTTGCTGAAGCCCTTATTGGTTCCTTCCTGAGCCCAGTCGGCAACGTCTCCTCGGTAAGGCGAGTCCTGCGCTTTCGCAGCCAGGAATGCGGCCTTCTGATGCAGAGCGATGTTGGTGTTTCTGCTGTCCTGCCACTTTTCTCCGGCCGCATAGGCGGAACCCTCCTGGTTCTTGGCCTCATTCGCCTGGAAGACCTCTTCCAGGACCATGCTGCTGGCCGTCGATGCGGCTTCTGCGCTGACGGCTGCGGCGAGGGGACTCGCCACGAAGGAGGTGCCCACTCCGATCCCGACGCCGATGGCGCCCGATGCGAGGTTCTTGCCCTGGGCCATGGACTGGATGAAATCTTCGTCCTTCTGATTGGCGGGGCCCAGGACGGCCTCCTGCCTGCCGATGGCCAAAGTTGCTGCGACCTCCCCGGACTGCTCCGCGATTCTGCGGATTGCTGACTCCGGAGATTCGGAGGTCTCGATATAACGCTCGCCCTCAGGGAGGTCGGGATTCAAATGGTAATCCATCAGATTGGCCGCGTATTGCTTCTGTCCGAGTTCGACCGTTGCGTAGCCCTCGGGGTTCTGGCCCAAGCTCACCAGGAAGCGGGTGATGTCCAGGTGGGAGGGGCTGGCCTGGGCGCCGGTGAGGGGGTAGAGCTTGGGGGTGTCGCCATAGGTGTCGTCGGAGATGGCGCGGTTGATGTCGGGCAGATAGTGCGCCGTCATCTTGCCGAGGCTGTCGGACATGTATCCGTTGTCGGTGAGCTTCCCGCCGTCCTTGGCGATGGTGTGCACCACGTCCTCGAAGAGCTTCACCTGCCGCTCGTTGTGGGGCGGCAGGTCACGGGGGATCGGCTCCCCCACGGGCGTCCCGGTGGCGCCCGCGGCGATCGCTTGGGCCAGGTGATTCTTGCCGGTGGGGAGCTCCTCCCCACCGACGTCGTACTCCTTGGGCCACACCCGGTCGTTGAACAGATAGTGGAAGTTCGTCTTCCCGGAAGGGCCCTCGGTAAGGAAATCCGTCGCGGCTTCCGGGTTTCGGGCCAGGCCCTTCAGGTAGCCGGTCATCGGGTCGAGACCGCCGTCGGGACCGTTCGGGTTGAGGCCGTAGGAGCCGTCCGTGTCCCAGCCGGGGTCTTCTCCGCCGTCGCTGCGCCGCCTGTCCTCGGCGACCAACTGGGCGCCGTACTCCGTCAGAAACGAGTCGTCGTAGTCCCCGTACCGCATCAGATTGCTCATGACCTGGAAGCCGACCGGCCCGCCCGGCTCCTTGCCAACCGCGCCCGGTCCCGCCGCGATGAGCGCGCGCTCCCAGCGGTCCATTGCCGCGCTGTCGGAGTGGGTGGCCAGGGCGAGCGTCGTGCTCAGATTCTTCTGGAGTTCTCCGAGATCGGCCGGCTGCAGCCGGCCGGGGTCGTTGACGGCGAGCCAGTAGGCGAGCGTACCTTCGGGGCCCAGTTCCGTCGCGAAGCGTTCGGCGAAGAGGCTGTCGCCTCTGTGTCTCTTGAGGAGACGGTTCAATTCGGCGGCCTTCGCGGGGTCCTCGGCCAGCGCCGCGGCGCGCTCGGCGTCATCGAGGGCCTTTGCCGCCTCGTCCCGGTCCCTGTAGCGCGCGTCGGAGAATCCGTACTTGCTCTGGTCCACCAGGGCGCAGAGCGCTTCTTTCGCGGAACTGTCCGACTCGGTCGCCCTCTTGAGCAGAGCGGCGACGTCGTCCCGGAACCGGTCGAGGGTCGGTTGCGGGACCTGTGCTCCGTCCTTGGCCGAGACTTCGAACGACCCGCCGCCGGTGGCCTTGACCCGGATGTGGCACCAGTCGGCTTCGGCGACCTTGAATTCGAGGGAATCACGGTAGTGGGCCAGTTCCGCGCACGTGTCCTTGAGAATGCTGTAGATGCTCTCCGCCTGGGTGTGCGCGTCTTCGATCTCCCCGACCGTCTTGCGGATGAAGGAGCGGGTGACCTCGGAGTTGACGCCCGCCCAGTCCGCCTTCTCCGCCCGGCCACGCAGCTGTGAGCGCGCGTCGGCGGCCAGCGTTTCGAGCTTGTTCCTCATCTGCCGCCAGTCGGCGACCGCATTCCCGAGGCTGGTGAATTCCGCTCCGAGCAGCGCTTCGAGTTCCATCAGCCGGCACCTTCCGGCGGCTTCGCAGCCGCCTTGGAGGCGGGCGGCTGCGGCTGGGTCCGTTCGTCGAACCCTCTGCCCAGCTCCGCGATTTTGCTGATCTGGACCCGGATCCACCGCTCGTCACCCGCGTGCGCCTTCCTGGTGAAATCCAGGTGGTTGGAGATATGGGCGCAGGCGTCCAGCACGGTCTGCAGCTGCTCGTCCCAGCGTTCGACGATGTGGCCGAGTGCCGCTGCCAGCTCGAAGTCACCCGAAAGAGACCTCTCGGCAGCCTGGGTGCTCGCCCGCGCGTGGCCGCCGTCGCTCTTCAGCCGCCGGTACACCTTGTACGCCTCGTCGCCCACAGCGGCCAGATCCCGCTGACTGACCTGGAGGTCACCCGCGGGGGAGGAGCCGACCGTACCGGGGCGGTACGCGCCGTCCGGCGCCCCGTTGAGCCGTATACGCGTCGAGCCCTGTTGCGAGCCGCGCTTGAGCTGCTCCCACTCGCTCGCAAACGACATCGTCCCCGCCCCCTGACTACCTGACTACCCACAGTCACCGACTGGGCTGGAACGGTAACAGGCGCTGCGGCTCGCGGTGCGAGGGGCGGAGCGAGAAGGCAAAAGGGGCTGCCGGTTGCCCGGCAGCCCCTCCCGTCGTCCGTGTCGGACCCGTCAGTCGCGGACGATGGACTGGATCTCCTTCACGGTGAGGTTCCTGGTGGTGCTGAAGGTACCCGTCGGGAGGGGGCCGCCCTCGCCGTCGGTGCTCGTCCACTCAGCCTTCCAGGTGAGAGTCGCCTTCAGCGGGTAGGAGCCGTTTCCGCTGGTGGCCCGCAGATACCTCACCCCGCAGGGTGGTGTCCGATCCTTCTTGCCGGCCTTGTACTCCTCACCGATCTTGCCGTTCTTGTACACGCATTTCCCGGACGCCGGATGGGTTTTGGCGTCGTCCGTGCCGGGTTCAAGGGTGAGCGAGGTGGGTGTCGCAGTAGTGGTCGCCGAGAGAGTGGTGCCGTCGGCGAGGTCGAGTCGAGCGGTGACGCTCACCGGCTTGAACCTCGTCTCATCCATCCAGACCCAGGTGTCGAGGTTGACCGTCTGCTTGCCGTCCGGGTTCAGCGATATATCCGTCTCAGGAATCGGCAATTCCTCGTACGCGTACTCCGCGAGGATCTTCGGGCTGACCGCGAGGGGCATGTCCTTGGGCGGCTTGCCCTTCGGCACCCAGATGGCGTGCTCGCTACAGGCGTCCGCGGCGGGGTCGTCCGCCTTATTGGGGTTCCGGACCCCCTCCCAGAACATGCCCTTGCCTTGCTGGTCGAGGTTGTAGTCGTCGTACTTGTCGGTCTGGTAGTAGTTGTCGAGGATGTTCTTGGCCTGGCCGAGGAGAGCGTTGGAGAGATCCGTTGCATCGGCGCCGGGATCGAGGATCGGTTTCTCCTCCTTGTCCTCCTTCTTCGGCTTCTCAGGCTTCAGTTCGTCCATCCTCTCCTTGAGCTCCTTGGGTGTCGTCTTGGGCTCGTACCAGCACGCAGGAGCTTCCCAGTTGGGGTCCTTGGGGTTCAGCTTGACGGTGTTCTTGGCCTTGCCCCCACCGCCGACGATCTGGACATGGGACACCTCGGACGTCACTTTCGGGTTTCCGGCGTTGTCCGAGAGCGACCCTGTTCCTGAGCCCTTCCCTCCTGGTTCGGCAGCATGCGCACCGCCCGAAGCGGTGAGCAGGAGAACTGCTGCGAGACCGGCCACCGAACCTTTACGTGTCAACTCATACACTTTGCAGCCCCCGCTGTCTCAGAACCCGATGTCGCTTGCCAGACACCTTCCTTGTTGCGCACCATTCGCAGTGTGCTGAAGATGTAGTTCTTGTCGCCGCCGTTGTTGGGTTCGAGCTTCCCCGTCTTGAGGATCTTGTTCTTCGCCTTGCTCTCGTCGGCGCAGAAGGTCAGATTGGCGACCTTGTCTCCGTCCAGCTTGACGGTCTGGTTGTAGTAGCGGGTGACGCCTGCCCAGCTCTTCCCGTACTTGACGAAGCTCCGGATGTACTCGTTGGCGGAGATGGCGGCCTTTCCCGTTGTGTAGACCGTCACTTGATCGACGTCTTTTCCCGTGGTGATGACACGGTCGATCGCGTTGATCCGGCGCTGGTTGTCCGCCAGGACCTCGTCCTTTTTCGGGTCGCCCGTCTCGGCGGCCTCGAACACGTTCTTCGCGTCCTTCGCCAGCTTGATCTCGTCCGGCGCCTTGCGGTCGGAGGTGCTCGAACTGGCCGACGGCGAGGAGGACTTGGCGCTCGGCTTGGCCCCGTCCTTGGCGCCGTCGATCTTGTCGTCCGAGTCGCCGTCGCCCCCGCACGCGCCCAGGAGGAGGGACGCGGCCAGGGCTGCTGCGGTCCACATCGCTGTGCTGGCCTGCTTTTTCATGCGCAAGTTCTCTCAGCTCTCTGTCCGTGGGCGACGGCGGTACGAATCACCCGCAGTTTTGATCACTTAAAGTTACTACAGTGAAAGGAGGGTCGACAGTCCCTCACTCCGGTTCTCCCACTTGAGTCAATCGGTGATCGTTCAACCGTCGTTGAACGTCCTGAAGAAGGACACGCAGCAAGTCGGCAAGCTGGTTCTGCTGTTCCGTGGTGAGACCCGTCAGCAGGTCGGCTTCTCGGGTGAGGACCTGGTCGACGGTGGATTCGACCAGTTCGTGTCCGGCCGTGGTCAGTTCGACCACGACCGAGCGGCGGCGGCTCTCTCCCCCCGACGTGGTCCGGGCGGCACTCCCGGGGCTGCGCGTGACCAGGCCCTCGCGTTCGGCGCGGGCCACCCGCTGGGAGATGGCGCCCGCGGTGATCATCGTGCGCGCGGTCAGCTCGCGGGTGGTGAGCGCGTACGGCTCACCCGCGCGCCGCAGCACGCTGAGCAGGTCGAGGGTGGCGGCGTCCACGCCCGCGCGGGAGAGCACGCGGCGGCGGTCGTCGCCGAACAGCTTCGCCAGCCGCCACAGTGGGGTGACGATGCCGATCGAGGAGACGGGTGTGCCGGGGCGCTCGCGCTGCCATGCGGCGGCGATGTCCGCCACGGGGTAGTCGGTCGCGCTGTCCAGCGGGTACTGATCGCTTGCCATGGCCCCTTCTTCCAGTGTTATGTTTAGGTCTAAATTTAGGTCTGAATGAGCATGGAGGACACTGTATGGCACGCGGCATCCTGGTCACCGGCGGTGCGACAGGCATCGGGCTGGCCGTGGCGCGGCACTTCGCGGAGCAGGGGGACACAGTCGTCATCACAGGGCGGCGACAGGGCGCGCTGGAGACGGCGGCCAAGGAGATCGGCGGACGCGCAGTCGTCTGCGACCACACCGACCCGCAGGCAGTGGAGCGGCTGCTGCCACAACTGCCCGACCCGCTCGACGTGCTGGTCAACAACGCGGGCGGCAACACCGACTGGGACGTACCAGCGGACGAGGCGCTCACCGCGCTGGAGGCGTTCGCGCACCGGTTCCGCGCCAACCTGGACGCCAACCTGCTCAGCGCCGCATTGACCACCAAGGCGGTGGAGGACCGGCTGGCTGGGGGCGGCGCCGTGATCAGCATCGGCTCCATCGCGGCCGACAAGGGCTCCGGCGCCTACGGCGCGGCCAAGGCGGGCCTCGCCTCATGGAACCTGGGGCTGGCGCGGGAACTGGGGCCCCGCGACATCACGGCGAACGTCGTCGCGCCGGGCTATGTCGCCGACACCGAGTTCTTCCGCGACCAGCTCACGCCCGAACGGCGCGACCACCTCATCGCCTCCACCGCGCTGGGCCGCCCTGGTGTTCCGGAGGACATCGCGGGCGCCGTCGCCTTCCTGGCGTCTCCGGCGGCGCGTGACATCACGGCGCAGGTGCTCAACGTCAACGGCGGGGAACACGGCACGCGCTGACCGGCCGTCGCCTGTCCGGTCCGCCCCCCTCCGCCTGTCCGCCCGTCCGCGCAGGGAGCGCCGCTCCCTGCGCGGAGCGCTGTCCCCGCCGCGGAGCACTGCTCTCGTTGCGGTGTTCCGCTCTCGTCGCGGAGTGCTGCCTCAGGCGTGGAGCGCCGTCCCTGCGTCTCGGAGCGGTGCTCTCGCTACGGAGTACCGCGCTCGCTGTGGAGCACTGTCTCCGGCGTGAAGCGGCGTCCCTGCGTCGGAGCACTGCTCTCGTTGCGTATACCGCTCTCGTCGCGGAGCGCTGCCTCCGGCGCGGAGCGCTGTTCCCGAGGCGGAGCGCTGCTCACCTCGTGAAGTGCTGGTCTCGCTGGGGGCCCCGCCCCGGGCGGGCTTCTTGCCAGGCGGTGGTGCTCCGGGCGCGGACCGTTGCACCCGCTGCGGAGCACTGCTCCCTCCGCAGAGCACAGCCCCCGCCGCGCAGCACGGCTCTCATCACGGAGCACTGCTCTGGCCGCCGAGCACTGCTCCCGCCATGGAGTGCTGCTCCTCTCGGAGACGGCTGTTGCCGTGCCGGAGCACTGCTCTCATCGCGGAGCGCCGCCCCGGCGGTGAAGCGCTGCTCCGGACATGGAGCGCTGTCCCAGCCGTGAAGCACTGCCCTAACCACGAAGCATCGCCCCTGCGGTGAAGCACTGCCCTAACCATGAAGCGTTGCCCCGGACATGGAGCGCTACCCCTGCGATGGAGCGCCGCCCTGGCCATGAAGCGCTGCTTACGTGTCGCCGTCACGGCAATTAAATGGCGCACCAGCCCGCCGCACCGCACACTCCGGCCATGCCGATCACCGCAGGGCCGTTGGGCCGTATCGCAGTAGCAATGGTCACCCCGTTCGATTCCGCCGGGGAGCTCGATATCGAGGGTGCCCGGTGGCTTGCCGCGCACCTGGTGGACGAGGGCGGGTGTGACGCCCTCGTCCTCAGTGGGACGACGGGCGAGTCACCGACCACCTCGGACGACGAGAAGAGAGCGCTGGTGCGTGCCGTGGTGGCGGAGGTGGGGGACCGGGCGTGCGTGGTGGCGGGTGTCGGCTCCAGCGACACCCGCCACACCGTCGCGCTGGCCCGGGACGCCGAAGCGGCCGGCGCGGACGGGCTGCTGGTGGTGACGCCGTACTATTCGCGCCCCACCCAGGAGGCGGTGGCGCATCATCTGCGTACGGTGGCCGACGCGACCGGGCTCCCCGTGCTGCTCTACGACATCCCGGGCCGTACCGGAACCGCGCTGAGTACCGAGACGCTGTTGCGGCTGGCCGGGCACCCGCGGATCGCGGGCGTCAAGGACTGTGCGTACGACCTGCTCAAGTCCTCCCAGGTGATGGCTCGGACGGGGCTGGCGTACTACGCGGGCTGTGACGAGTTCGCGCTGCCGCTGCGGGCGATCGGTGGGGCTGGGTGTATCAGCACTGTTGCCAATGTCGCGGCACGGCAGGTGCGCGGGGTGCTCGACGCGTACGACGCGGGGGAGGGCGACCTGGCGGCGCGTCGCCATCTCGCGCTCGCCCCGCTGATCGAGGCGGTGATGACCGGCCAGCCGGGAACAGTCGCCGCGAAGGCCCTGCTCAGCGCGCGCGGTCTGCCGGCGGGCCCGGTGCGCGGACCGCTCCTGGACGCGGACCCCGCGCTGACGGCGCGGCTGCTGAAGCTCCTGGCCGAGACCGAGACCGAGACCGAGACCGAGACCGAGACCGAGACCGAGAGCGAGGGCAAGGGCGAGGGCGAGGGCGAGGCCCACGGCGAGACGGAACCGGAGGCCGGGGTCGGGGCTGGGGCCGGAGCCGAAGTTGGGGTGAGGGGTTAGTGTCGGTGCCCGTGATACCTCCTGTTGCTGAAGTGGCCGAGGCGCAACGGGTCCTCCGGGGCGTACTCGCTGAGGTGGACGACGAGCAGGTCCGGGCGCCGTCCCTGCTGCCCGGCTGGTCCCGGGGGCATGTGCTGGCCCATCTGACCGACAACGCCCGGATGTTCGCCCGTCTCGCCGAGCACGCGCTGCGCGGGGAGCGGGTGCCCGCCTACGACGGCGGTCAGGCGGAGCGCGACGCGATCATCGAGGACTCGGCAGGACGGACGGCCGCCGAACACCGGGCCGCGCTTGCGGAGCACACCGAGGCTCTGATGTCCGTATGGTCCCGGGCGACGGCCGAGGACTGGGAACGGCCCGTCTCCTTCCGCAACGCGGACATCGCCGCGACCGTCTTCGCCCGCTGGCGCGAGGTGTGGATCCACTTGGTCGATCTGGACCTCGGGGTAAGCGCTGCGGCCTGGCCCGAGGGGCTGGCCGGTCATGCGCTGGACTTCCTGCTGAGCCGGCTCCCGGACGGCACCTGCCTGGTCGCCACCGACCTCGACCGGCGCTGGCCGACCGGAACGGCGGTCTCAGTGCCGGTCCGCGAAGTGCGCGGAGAGGTACGGGACCTGGCGGCGTGGCTGGCCGGCCGCACCCCCGGCGCCCCGCCCACCTCGCCGGACGGCCTGCCAGAACTCGGCCCGTGGCCGCCGCATCCGCCGCATCCGCCCCATCCGACCACCCGGCGCCCGGCCTCGAGCGGATAGCTCTGACCGTGAGCTTTCAGGTCAGTTCCCGCTCCACGAAGGCGCGGAAGCCGCGCGGCTGGCGGCCGGTGATCCGCTGAACGGTGCCGGTGGTGCGGTCCTCGGCGCCACCGGCGATGTCCCGGTCCAGCCCGGCCAGCAGCGCGGCGAACTCGGCGGGCATGGCGGTGGTCAGCCGGTCGCGCAACTGCTCGTAGGTCAGTCGCCGATGGGTCACCGCGCGGCCCGTCACCTGGCTGAGGACGGCCGCCACGTCGTCGTGGCTCAGGGCCTGGGGGCCGGTGAGGACGAGGTCCGTGTTCGGGGCCCGCGTGCCGGTGAGCGCGTGCGCGGCAACGGCCGCGATGTCGTCGGCGTCAACGAAGGCGACTCGGCCCTCGTCCGTGGCGGTCAGGATGGTCCCGTTCTCCCGGATGCTCCTGGCGTGCGGGTGCTCGCCGGTGAAGTTCTGCATGAACCAGGAGGGGCGCAGCACGGCCCACTCCTCGAACAGGCCGGGCAGCGCCTGGTGCACCCGCCCCGTGGCCGGGCCGCCTGCCGGGACCGCCGAAGAGCTGAGCAGTACCGCGCGGCGCACTCCCACGGCGCGGGCCTGTTCGAGGAAGGGCAGCATGACGTCGGCCGGGTCCGGGTGGCCGATCGGCGGGACCAGATAGACGCGGTCCGTGTCGCGCAGCGCCTCGCCATGGCTTGCGGGGTCGTACCAGTCGAAGCGGACGGGCTCGGTGTCCGGGACGGGGGTGGAACTCCGGGAGGCGGCTTTGACGCGGTGCCCGCCGGCGGCGAGCCGGGCGGCGACGCGGCTGCCGGTGGTGCCGGTCGCCCCGACGACAAGGGTGGTGCCGGTCGTGGTCATCGGCTGCTCCGGGTGGAGTCGTTCCCCGGGTTCTCCGCCGACGCAGCGTGTGCGGTGTGTGCCGTGGGTGCGGTGCGTGCCGCGCGTATGGGCATGGGCATGGGCATGGGTACTCCTGTCCCGTACGATGCGGACCCTGGGTCCGTTTCACGGTTGGACGATACGGACCCCGGGTCCGTTTCGCAATCAGGAGTGGCACGTGAGTCACCGCATGCCCGAGCGCAGACCGCGCAAGGACGCAGCCCGCAACAGGGCAGCCGTCCTGGCGGCAGCCGACGAGCTCTTCTCCCGCTGCGAGAGCCCGGAGGACATCACCATGGCCGACGTCGCAGCCGCGGCAGGCGTAGGCAAAGCGACGCTGTTCCGCGCCTTCGGCGACCGCACCGGGCTGATCCACGCGCTCTACGAAGCGCGCCTGGAACCGCTCAGGAACGCCACGGAGCAGGGCGAACCGCCGCTGGGCCCGGCCACCCCGCCGCTGGAACGCGTACCGGCGCTGCTGGACGCCGTGCTCTGCTTCAAGTTCGACAACCGCCACCTCGCCCTGGCCCTGGAGGGAACCGGCAGCGAGAGCCCCTACCAGGGGGAGCACTACGAGAGCTTCCACCGCACCCTCGCGGGCCTGTTGGGGCAGATCCCCGGATTCGACGGCGGTGACACCGACTTCATCGCGCACGCGCTGCTCGCGGCCACCCGCGCCGATCTGGTGGAACACCTCGTACGCCACGAGAGGGCGGAACGCGAGCAGGCGAGGGCCCGGCTGGCGGGCTTCACCGCCAGGGTGCTGGGTCAGGGCTGAGCGGCCGACGGCCGTCCTGCCGGGACGTCGGGACATCGGGACGTCTCAGGGGCGGAGCAGGCCGCGGGCGACGGCGGCCTGTTTGACCTCCTCGTACAGCGCCGTGAGCGTCGGGCTGGCGCTCACCCTGGGGAGTTGGAGGCGGTCGAGTGCCGCGGTGTCGGCGTCCACGTCGGACCAGCCCTGGCCGGTGAGCAGCCGCATCAGTGCCGGGTTGAGGCGGTCCACGCCGCGTACCAGCCGGGCCTCGGGGGTGGCGCCCTCCTCGTACTCCCGCCACAGTGCGAGAAGTTCGGGGCCGAGCGGTTCGGGCAGGGCTCCGAACCGCTCGCGTGCTACCGCGTCCTCCGCGCGGGCCTTCGCGGTGGCGGCGTCGGCGCCGGCCGTCTGCCAGGCCGACGGGTCGCCCGCGTCGATCTCCACCACGTCGTGCATCAGGCACAGCTTCAGCATCCGGCCCAGGTCGAGCCGCAGCCCGCTCTCCCGTTCGAACTCCGCGTGCAGCACCCAGCACACCATCGCCAGGTGCCAGGAGTGCTCGGCCACCGATTCGGGCCGGGTGGGGGTGGCCCGGTTGTGCCGTTCCACCTTGCGGAGGCGGGCGGTGTAGGAGATGAAGTCGAACAGGGCGCGGGTGTCCGGCATGGCTGTTCTCGTCTCTCGTCTCTCGTCTCTTGTCCTTGTTGTGAAGGAGCGTCATCGGCGTCATCGGCCGGTGAGGGACCGTAACCGGTGGCGAACTCTGTACTCGGCAGGGAAGGCGGTAACCGGCCGGAGGCCGTAATTGCTTGGACCCCGGCGGCTCGGCCCGGTTACAGTGCCCGGATGTCCAGCCCCGAGGCATCCAGACTCTAGCCACCGGCCGCCCGGTGGCTGTTTCGCGCTCACTGCCCCTTCCGGGGGCTCTTTCCCGCCTGCGCCGATCGCCATCGAAGCGCCGTGCCACGGGCCGTTCGCGGTAGTGCTGCCGCGCGCCCGGCTGGACGGATTCTCCGCCTGACGTATGCCCCGCAACTTCCCGTTGGGGCCCTCGGGCCTGCCCCGTCGCCGTGCGCTGCTCGCGCGCCTGCCGCTGTCCTTTCCGAGTAGGATTGCGGAGTTTTTGATGCCATTTGTGCTGTACGTCCTCGCGCTGGCGGTGTTCGCGCAGGGGACGTCGGAGTTCATGCTGTCCGGGCTCGTCCCGGACCTCGCCGCGGAGCTGGGGGTGTCCGTCTCGGCAGCCGGGTCGCTGACCTCGGCGTTCGCCGTGGGGATGATCGTGGGAGCGCCGCTGATGGCGGTACTGAGCCGGCGCTGGAACAGACGGCGGGCGCTGCTGGGGTTCCTGTGTGCGTTTGTGCTGGTGCACGCGGTGGGCGCGGTGACCACGAGTTTCACGGTGCTGGTCGCCACGCGCGTGGCGGGCGCGCTGGCCAACGCCGGGTTCCTCGCCGTCGCGCTGACCGCCGCCGCCGGAATGGTGCCGCCCGACGCCAAGGGGCGGGCCACCTCCGTGCTGCTGGGCGGGGTCACCCTCGCCTGTGTGGCCGGGGTGCCCGCCGGGGCCCTGCTGGGACAGGCGTGGGGCTGGCGCTCGGCGTTCTGGGCGGTGGCACTGGTGTCGCTGCCGGCCCTCCTCGCCCTCCTCCGATCGCTGCCCGGCCCGCAGGACGCGCGGGCGCGAGCGCGGGCGCAGGCACGACGACAGCACCCGCGGGAGCAGGCGCGGCACACCGACCCGGAACCGGTCGGCGTACGCGGCGAGTTGAGTGCGCTGCGCGCACCCCGGCTGCTGGTGACGCTCCTGCTGGGCGCCCTGGTCAACGGCGCCACCTTCTGCACGTTCACCTACCTCGCCCCGCTGATCACGGACGTCGCGGGCTTCCCCGACGGCTGGGTGCCGGTGCTGCTGGCACTGTTCGGCCTCGGCTCCTTCCTCGGCGTCACGGCGGCGGGCCGGGTGGCGGACAGCCACCCGCTGCGGCTGCTGACCGTGGGTGGCAGCGCGCTGCTCGGCGGCTGGGTGCTCTTCGCGCTGACGGCGGACAACCAGATCGCGGCCGTCCTGTTGGTCCTCGTCCAGGGCACCCTGTCCTTCGCCGTCGGGTCGACACTGATCTCCCAGGCCCTGTACGCGGCGACCGGCGCGCCGACCCTGTCCGGCGGATACGCGACGGCCGCACTCAACGTCGGTGCCGCGCTGGGGCCGTGGGCCGGTGGCGTCGCCCTCAGCGCGGGGCTCGGCTACCGCGCCCCGCTGTGGGTGAGCGCGCTGCTGGTGGCACTCGCCCTGGCGGTGGGCGGGACGGCACGGGCCGTCGCAGCGCGCCGCGCCGCCCGCCGGACACCTGCCACAGCCATGGTCACGGGTGGAACACCTCCCGCCACCGGTGTGCCACCGTCGCGTCGCCGGTGAGAGTCAGCTCCGTCAGCGGCAGCCGGTTCCACAGCACGAGATAGAGAGCGCCGGCCGTCCCCTCGTACCCGCAGTCGGGGGCGGCCGGCGGCTCGGCGGCGGGCTCGGCCCGCGCCGGGTCACCGAGGAAGACGGTCCAGGCCGCGCCGGGCACATCCGTGGCCCTGATGTGCACCGTACGGGGCTCGGCGGCGAAGCCCTCCGGGGTGCCCCGGCGCGGGTAGAAGCCGCGCAGCAATTCGTCGACACCGTCGGCGGCGAACGCGGGATCCGGCGGCGAGAGCGGGCCACCCAGCGCCAGCTCGGCGTCCACCCGGTGCACCGCCGTCTCGTGCGCCTGCCGCCGGGCCCAGAAGGCGAGTGGTGAGGGTGCGGATATGAACGTCCAGGCGGACAGGTCCTCGGGCGCCGACTCCAGCGCCTCGACCAGCAGCCCGTGCCCCTCCCGCAGCCAGGGACCGAGTTCCTTGTCGGGCAGCTGTGCCACCCCGGGGCGCTCAGGGGGCCTGACCGGCTCCTTGCGGGCCTCCCGTACGAACTCGGCCGCCCAGCGGTGCACCGTGCCGAGGTGGGTGCCCAGGTCGCGTACGGTCCAGCCGGGGCAGGAGGGCACGGGCGCGGCGGCATCGCACTGTTCGACGGCGTCGGCGAAGAGGCCGCCTTCACGGCGCAGGGCATCGATGAACTCGGAGATCTCCATGACAGGGAGCCTACGGTGCAGGTGGCGCCCCTCCCAGCGCAATTCGGCGGCCACCCAGACACCACGGCCGGCGGCGCCAGAGAACGGAGTCAGAGGGTGAAGCCGTGCGGGAACGGGTCCCGGGGATCGAGCAGATAGGTGGCCATGCCGGTGATCCAGGCGCGCCCGGAGAACTCGGGCACCACCGCCGGCAACCCGCCCACCTCGCTGGCCTCCAGCAGCCGGCCGGTGAACCGGGTGCCGATGAACGACTCGTTGACGAACTCCGTACGCAGCGGCAGTTCGCCGCGCGCGTGCAGCTGTGCCATCCGGGCGCAGGTGCCGGTGCCGCAGGGCGAGCGGTCGAACCAGCCGGGGTGGATCGCCATGGCGTTGCGCGAGTGCCGCCCGTCCGAGCCCGGGGCCAGGAACTGCACATGCTTGCAGCCTCCGATGGCCGGATCGGCCGGGTGGACGGGCCGGTTCCGCTCGTTGACGGCATCCATGATCGCGAGTCCGGCGGCGAGGATGTCGTCCTTGCGGGCCCGGTCGAACGGCAGCCCCAGCTGGTTCAGTTCGACGATCGCGTAGAAGTTGCCGCCGTACGCCATGTCGTAGCCGACCTTGCCCAGACCCGGGACCTCGACGCTGGCACCGAGCTCCAGCGCGAACGCGTCCACGTTCCGCAGCGTGACCTTTTCAGCCAGCCCGTCCCGTACGGTGACCCGGGCCTCCACCAGGCCTGCCGGGGTGTCCAGCCGTACCGTGGTCTCCGGCTCGGTCACCTCCACCATGCCCGTCTCCACCAGCACGGTCGCCACCCCGACAGTGCCGTGCCCGCACATCGGCAGGAACCCGCTCACCTCGACGTAGATCACACCCCAGTCGGCGTCAGGGCGGGTCGGCGGCTGCAGGAGGGCCCCGCTCATCGCCGGGTGCCCGCGCGGCTCGTCCACCAGGAACCTGCGCAGCTCGTCCAGGTGCTCGACGGCGTGGCGGCGGCGCTCGGCCATCGTTTCGCCGGGGATCGGCGGCACGCCCCCGGTGACCACCCGGGTCGGCATGCCCTCGGTGTGCGAGTCGACGGCGCTGAGCGAGCGGACCGAGCGCATCAGGCGGCCCTCCGCTCCGCGAGGGCGGAGATCGCCCGCGCCATATCGGCCTCGACCTGCTCCCGCATCGCCGGAGTCAGCGGCCCGCGTGGCGGTCGGCAGGGGCCGCCGAACCGGCCGACCTGCTCCATACCGAGCTTGATCGCCTGTACGAACTCGGTGCGCGAGTCCCAGCGGAAGGCCGCCACCAGCGGCTCGTACAGCGCCCGCGCCTCGGCAGTCTTCCCCGCAGTCGCCAGCTTGAACAGGAGTGCCGACTCGGCGGGGAAGACGTTGGGGAACCCGGCGAACCAGCCGGTCGCGCCCATCAGCAGACTCTCCAGCACCACATCGTCGGCGCCGCTGATGACCTCCAGACCGCTTCCGGCGGTCCGCTCCTTGATCTCCAGCACCCGGCGCACATCGCCCGAGAACTCCTTGACGGCCACGACATTGTCGATCTGCGCGATCTCCGCGAGCAGGTCCGGCGTCAGATCGACCTTGGTGTCCAGCGGGTTGTTGTAGACCATCACCGGAAGACCGACGGAGGCGACGGCGGTGAAGTGCGCCAGTATCTCGCCCCTGTTGGCGCGGTACATCGTCGGCGGCAGACACAGCACCCCGTCCGCGCCGTCCTCGGCCGCCGCCTCGGCCCAGTGCCGTGCCTGGTGCGAGCCGACCCCGTGCACGCCGACGACGACCGTGCCCGCGTCGCCCACCGCCTCGATCGCCGTACGGGCCACGGCGCGGCGCTCGTCGTCCGTCAGCGACGAGTACTCGCCCAGCGAGCCGTTGGGTCCCACCCCGTCGCAGCCGCTGTCCACCAGCCAGCGGCAGTGCTCGGCGTAGCGGTCGTAGTCCACGGCCAGGCCCGCGGGCGCGGAGGGATCCTCGCGGTACGGGAGCGCTGTCGCCACCACCACGCCGCCGAGGCCGGGGGCGGCCTGATTGCTCTCGCTCATGAATCGCTCTCCTGTTCGCTGTTGGCGCGGGTCTGTTCGCCTTCGGTCAGATGTTGTTCGTCGTCGGTGAGGGCCGTGGCGGGGGACGCCAGTTCGCCCAGCCGGATCGGCTGGGCGATCGGCCTGCGGTGCGGGGTGGCGGCGGGCAGGCCCTCGGCGGGCCGCTCGGCCGGTCCGGCTGCGGCCCGGTCCGCGAGCCGGTCGCGGAGTTCGGTGACGGTCGGGCCACAGATCCGGGCCTGGCACGGCCCGAGCCCGGCCCGGGTGCCGAGCTTGGTGACGCGCGGCGCCGAGTCCGCCGCACTGTCGAACGCCTCGCACAGCGCCCGGTAATCGGTCTCCTCGCAGCGGCAGACGACCGTGTCCGGGCGCAGCCAGCCCGGCCATCCAGCGCCGACGGGGTGCGCCCGGGCGAGTCGCCGCGCGAAGGCACGCCCCTGGTCCCGGCTGCGCCGCAGTACCCGCAGCGGCCGTACGGAAGGGTCGCCTCCGGCAGCGGTCCAGCCCGCGACGGCGCCCTCGGCGCGCGCGGCCGGAGCCCCGGCGATCCCGGTGATCTCCCCGGCGGCGAAGACGCCCGGCACACTGGTGCGCTGCTCGTCGTCGACGGCGACGAACTCCCCGCTGCCACCGCGGCCGGGCTGTTCGCCGCGCAGCGCGCATCCCGCCGCCACCGGAAGTTCCAGCTGAGGGCTGAAGCCGTGGCCGACGCACAGCGCGTCCACCGCGACGGTGCGCTCCGTCCCCGGTACCACCGACCAGTCCGGGCGCAGCCGCGCGGTGACGATCTCCTCCACCCGACCCGCACCCCGCGCCTCGACGACGGCGCAGCCCAGCTGGTAGGGCACCCGGTGGCGCGCCAACGCGGCTGCGCAGTCCTTGAGTTCGGCTGCCTTGCCCAGCTGCGAGGCCAGCTCCCACGGGCGGCCGCTCCAGCCACGGGCCACGGTGCCGGGGGTGCCGGCCTCCAGCACCTCCCGTACCCCGGAACCCGCCTCCAGCAGCGAGGCCGCAACCGGCAGCAGGAACGGACCGCTGCCCGCCACCACCACGCTGTCTCCGACGACCACCCGCTCGCCTTTCGCCAGCGCCTGAGCGGCTCCCGCGGAGTAGACGCCCGGCAACTGCCAGCCGGGGAAGGGGAGCACCCGGTCGTGCGCCCCGGTCGCCAGCACCAGCGCGTCCGCGTCCAGCGTGCGCCGCGTACGGCCGGAGCCGTCCACCGGTCCGCCGCAGAGCAGATGCAGCCGCGGCGGAGCTTCGACGGAGCGCTTCCGGGCCCGGTCGGGACGCTCGGCACCCTTTCCGTGCTGGTCGGGGTGCTCCAGGGCCCAGACGGAAGTCTCCGGGAGCCAGGTGCAGCGCTGGTGCGTCAGCACTTGACGGCGGCGCTGCTCGAACGCGGGCCAGCCGTGCTGGAGTTCACCGGGGTGCTCGGCGGCGTACGCCTCGGGCAGCATGCGGTGGTACTGGCCCCCGGGCTGCTCGGCGGAGTCGATCAGCGTCACCCGGGCGCCCGCCGCGAGCGCTGCGTGCGCGGCGGCCAGCCCGGCAGGCCCCGCGCCGACGACGGCGACATGGCGGTCGGCGGTCATTTCTCCCCCTCGGCCCGGGCTTCGGACCGGGAGCCGGAGCCGTGCCCGGGGTTGCGGGCGTGCCCGGGGTCGGGGTCGGAGTCGTGCCCGGATTCGGTGTCGGATTGGGGGCCAGTCGTACCGGGGTGGGCGCGTGACTGGGTGCGAACCACGTCGCCGTCCACCGCCCGGCGTCGGCAGGCCCGTACGTCCGGGTCCTCATTGACGGTCACCAGACAGTCGAAGCACACACCGATACCGCAGAACACCCCCCGTGCGGCGCCGGACGGGCCGGTGCGCCAGGCCGTCCGCCCGGAGGCGAGCAGCACACCGGCCAGCGTCTGCCCCTCGATACCGTCGGCCGGTTCGCCGTCGACGGTGATCCGCAGCGGCCGGTCCCGGCGCCCGGTGGAATCGCTTCCGGCGGGTACGAGTCTCGGGCTCATGTCCCCTCCTGGTTCTGCTCCGGCTCCTGCTCCTCGCCCTGGTGCGGCTCCCGGGGCCCGGTGGCCTGTTGCCGGGATCCGGTGTCCTGCTGTCGGGGTTCGGCCGTGGGGCGGGGTGCCCAGCCGTGCTCCGAGCCGGGTCCGAGCACGGCTGGGCGGTCCACCCGGAACGGATGGGTGTCGATCTCGGGCGGCTCGTCCAACACGAGATTCCGCAGCAGCCGCCCGGTGCCGACCGACAGCCCGATTCCGGCCCCTTCGTGACCGCTCGCGTGCCACAGCCCGGCCAGCCGGGGGTCCGGCCCGATGACCGGCAGATGGTCGGGTACGTACGGCCGGAATCCGCCGTACGCCCGCATCACCGGCACACCGGCCAGGGAGGGGAAGAGCCGCAGCGCCTTGGCGGCGACGGCCGACAGGACCTCAGGGCGCAGCCGGTCGTCGAAGCCGACCCGGCGCCGCGAGGAGCCGATCAGCACGCTGCCCGCCCGGGTGGACTCGACCACGGCGGAGGTCTGCAACTCCTCCTCGCTGCTGCCGACGGCGCCGACATAGTCCGCGTCGTAGACCTTGTGGAAGACCGTCGGCGGGAGCGGCGTCGTCACCAGGACGTCGCCTCGACGGGGTTCGACGGCGACGGGCGCGCCGAGCCGGGCGGCGAGCGCGCCGGACCAGGGGCCGGCCGCGTTGACGAACAGGTCGGCCTCCACCAGTCCGAGGGGCGTGCGGACACCGGTCAGCCGGCCGGCCCGGACGACCCCGGCCAGTACCTCCTCGCCGGTGCGCAGCGCGGCGCCGGCCGCCAGCGCGTCGGTCAGCAGCGCTGCGGCCGCACCGGCGGGCTGCACCTGGGCGTCCTCCGGGTAGTGGACGGCCGCGGTGTGCGCGGGGGTGACGAAGGGCTCCGCCGCGCGGAGGGCTTCCGTCGTCAGGGCCTCGGCCCGCACCTGGACCTCGCGCTGGGCGGCGGCGAACTCCGTGAGCCCGTGCGCCCCCTCCTCCGTGGTGGCGACGACGATGCCGCCCTTGGCGTGCCACTCGACGGCTTCGACGCGCCGCGCTGCGGTGGGGGAGCGGTCGGCGATCGCGGACAGCACCTCGGGCCAAAGGCGCCGGGAGAGCTGGGCGAGCCGGAGTTCGGGCCCGGGGGCCTTGTCGGAGAGCAGGACGTTGCCCTCGCCGTGCGAGGTGGTGGCCGCACCCGGGCCGCCGCGGTCGAGGACGGTCACTTCCAGTCCCGCCAGGGCCAGTTCGCGAGCGCAGGCCGCTCCGACGATACCGGCGCCGAGTACGACGACCCGCGTTCCGTTCATCGAACTCCCCTCGCGCCACTCGTTCGGTGAAGCGAACGTTGGGGACGCTATGCGAGGGCTTGGGGAGTGTCAATGGTTCCGCGCGGCGGGTGGTGCCGTGCGGTCGGCGGTTGCGGGCGGCCGACGGTGCGCACGGTTGACGGTTCCGGGCGGCCGGCTGTCCGGGCGGCCGGCTCCGGTGGGCCGTTCATTCACCGCAGGGGGCGCCCTCGCCGGGGACCTGGTGCGGAGAACCGGCGTCCAGCCGCTGGTCGGACCGGTACTGGAGGAGCAGGACCGAGCGCACGGTTCCCTCCGGGGCGGCATAGCTGTGCGGCAGCGTGGCGTCGAAACCCACGTAGTCCCCGGCCTCCAGCTCCACCTCGTGGCCGTCCACCGTCACTGCCAGCCGCCCGGCTTGCACAACGGTGTGCTCGATGCCCACATGGCCCAGTGAGTCGCGCCGCTCACCGGCCCTGACCTGCTGGTCGTACACCTCGAAGACCGCCTGCCCCGACTCGATCCGGCGCAGCGGGCGCAGGTCGATGCCCTCGCCGCTGAGCGCTTCGACGTCCCTGGCCCGCACCACACGTAGGCCCGTCGGCTGCTGGGCGTCCAGCAGGTCGGAGATCGGTACCTCCAGGACGCGCGAGAGGCTGAAGACCGTCTCGATGGTGGGGTTCCCCGCCCCGGACTCCAACTGGGACAGTGTCGCCTTGCCGATCTTCGAGCGACGGGACAGCTCGGAGATCGACAGCCCGCGCCGGGACCGCACCCGCTTCAGATTGAGTGCCAGCATCCCCCGGATCGACCCCTCAGGACCGCTCACGGCCCCTCCCTTCCCCGCGCGACGTCTCGTTCGATATAGCGAACGATGTGATGGTGTGCTGGCTCATTATCCCGAACGGTCCGAGCGGCACGGCTGCTCATCTCTCCACGAGGGTGATCTCCGTGGCCTTGACGCTGGTGAACACCTCGGCGCCGTCCGCCAGCCCGAGCTCGGCGGCGGCCTCCGTGGTGATCTCGGCGACCAGGTCCGGACCCTTCCCGTCCCGGGAGGTGACGAGTACCCGCAGTCGGCTCCCCACCGCCGCGATCTCCCGTATCGTTCCCGGCCACACGTTGCGCGGACTGCCGTGCGGGCGTTCGCGGTGGACGGCGACCGCCTCCGGAGCGATGACCGCCAGCACGGCGGTCCCCTCCGCCACCGGGTCGGCGACCACCAGACTGCCCCCGTCGTCGAGGACGAGTACGCCGTTCCCCGTCGTCCCGGCCCCGGCCCCGGCCTCGGCCCCGGTCCGGGTCCGGGTCCGGGTCCCCGTCCCCGTCGCCGTTCCCGCGAGCGCGTTGCGCCCGAGCATCCGCGCCACCCATGGGGAGCGGGGATGCCGGGTGACCTCGGCGGGCGGAGCGTCCTGCAGCGTCCGGCCGTCCTCCAGCACCAGAACCCGGTCGGCCAGCGAAACCGCCTCCACCGGGTCGTGCGTGACCAGCAGACACACACCGCCGAACCCGGAAAGATGGCCGCGCAGCGTGTGCCGTACCTGCGCGCGTGTCGTCTGGTCGAGCGCCGCCAGCGGCTCGTCGAGCAGCAGCAGCCGGGGCCGCACCGCCAGCGCCCGGGCCAGCGCCACTCGCCCGGCCTGGCCGCCGGAGAGCTGCCCTGGTCTGCGGTGGGCCAGGTGCCCGACTCCCAGCCGGGCCAGCCATTCCCCGGCCTGCCGGCGCGCCTCGGTACGGCCCACGCCCTGCGCGCGCAGCCCGTAAGCCGTGTTCGCCAGGGCGCTCAGATGGGGAAAGAGGGCGCCGTCCTGAGGGACCCACGCGACACCGCGCCGGTGCGGCGGCAGCGAGCCGACCTCCTCGTCACCGAGCAGCACTTCGGCGCGAGCGCGTGGGGTGAGGCCGAGAAGGGCGCGCAGCAGAGTCGTCTTACCCGCCCCGTTGGGGCCGACGACGGCCACCGTGGTGCCGGGCGCGACCTCCAGGGCGAGCTCGGTGGCCCCGGTGACACGGGCGTGCAGCGGCCATTTGTCGCCGGAGGTTGGGGCAGGGACGGGGGCGGGGGCGGTGAAGGAGCTGGCGATGTCCGCTCCGGGCGCGTCGGCGGGAGCTTTCGCGGGCACTTTCGCCGGAGCGGTTGGAGCGGTTGGAGCGGTTGGAGCGGTTGGAGCGGGTGTGGCGGTTGGAGCCGCCCGAGCCACCGGGGCGGCCGGAGCCACCGGAGCCACCGGGGCGGCCGAAGCGGCGGCTCCGGCGGCTTCTGCCGGTGGGACCGGCTCAGCGGCGCCGCTGGCCGGGGCCACCCGGTCCCGGGTGCGCCCGCTGCCCGTCCACCGGCCGCGCAGCCCGACCAGCACCGCCATGGCGATGACGAGCAGCAGCAGCGAGACCGATGTCGCCGCCTCCGGCTGGTCCTGGAGCAGCAGATACACCTGGAGCGGCAAGGTCTGGGTCGTGCCTGGCAGGTTTCCCGCAAAGGTGATCGTCGCCCCGAACTCGCCCAGTGCCCGGGCCCAGGTGAGCGCCGCGCCCGCTGCCAACCCGGGCGCGACCAGCGGCAACGTCACCGTCCAGAACACCCGAAGCGGCCCGGCGCCGAGCGAGGCCGCCGTCTCCTCGTAGGCGGGCCGCAGCCCGGCCAGCGTTCCCTCGAGGCTGATCACCAGGAACGGCATCGCCACGAACGTGGCCGCGACCACCGCGCCCGAGGTGTGGAAAGGCAGCACGATGCCGAAGGTGTCCTCCAGCCATGGCCCCAGCAGGCCCCGCCGCCCGAAGCCCAACAGCAGTGCCACGCCCCCCACGGTGGGCGGCAGCACCATCGGCAGCAGCACCAGGGAGCGCACCACCGCCTTGCCCGGAAAGCTCACCCGCGCCAGCAGCCAGGCCAGCGGCACACCGAGGACGAGCGAGAGCGCGAGTGCGCCGAAGGACACCAGCAGCGAGAGCTTCACCGACTCGGTGACACCCTCACTGCCCAGATGCGCGCCCAGCTCTCCCCACTCCGTACGCGCCAGGACACCGAGCAACGGCACCAGCAGAAACGCGATTGCGAGCAGAGCCGGCACCGCCAGCGCGAGCGGTGTACCGAGCCGGGTGCGGTTCCTCACAGTGCGGTACCGACGCGTCATGGGTGCTGGAAACCGGCCTTGCGCAGCAACTTCTGCGCCTTCGGGCTGCTGAGCCACTTCACGAACGAGGCTGCCTCCTGCTGATGCGCGGACTGCTTGAGGGTGGCAGCCGGATAGGAGGCGACGGCATTCTGATCGTCCGGGATCTTCACGGCGTCGACCTTGTCGGGCACCGTGGCGGCGTCGGTCTTGTACACGAGACCCGCATCCGCCTCGCCCAGCTCCACCTTGCTGAGCACCGCTCGTACGTTCGGCTCCTGCGAGACAGGCTTGACCTTCAGCTTCCGGGCTTCCAGCACCTGCTTGCCGTAGCGCCCGACCGGCACCTGTGGAGCGGCCAGCACCACCTTGAGCTCGCTGTCGGTCAGGTCCTCCAGCCCGTCGACATGCTTCGGGTTGCCCTTGCCGACGGCGATCACCAGCCGGTTCTTGGCTATGACGGTCGGCTTGCCCGTCTCTGCCTTGAGGCCGTCCATGGTCTTGGTGTCCGCCGTGGCGACCACATCAGCGGGCACCCCCTGTTCCACCTGTGCGGCCACCGCTTGCGACCCGGCGAAGGAGAACTTCACCTTCGTCTCCGGGTGATCCTTCTCGTACGCCTTGCCCGCCGCCTGGAAGACATCGGTGAGGGAAGCGGCCCCGAGCACGGTCAGCTCGGTCTTTCCCCCCTTGCCCGCACTGCCCCCACCGTCACTTCCACAAGCGGCCAGCGGCACGAGAACGGCAACGGCCGCAAGCGCGGCAAGCCCCCGGCGAGCGGTCAGAAGGTGCGTTGACATGGGGCGAAACTCCTGAGCAGAGACGAGAGGCAGGGCGGAACATGGGCGGTGCGGAACGAGCAGGGGCAGGATGTGCGAGACGGGACGGAAGGTGGGCGACTCAGACGGGGGGCCGCACCCGAGTCCGGTCAATGGCTCATGTTCGATCGATATGGACGTTTGTCGACTTCACTCGGGCTGTGGCCTGCATCCCGACCTCCAGCCCCAGCTCCTCCACGGCCTCCCGGGTCAGCAGCGAGACCAGCCGGTGCGGACCCGCCTGAATCTCCACCTGCGCTGCAACATCGCCGAGCTTGACCGCCGTGACGATGCCGGGGAACGCGTTGCGCGCCGAGGTGTAGGAGGTCTCCTCGTCGTCGGCGGCGTGCTGACCGAGCTCGACCGAGAAGGCGGCCAGAGCCCGCCCGTCGATCAGTCGGCGCCCGCTCTCATCGCGGTGGGTGGCGACCCGGCCGGCGTCGGCCCAACGCCTGGCCGTGTCCGGACTGACGCCGAGCAACCGCGCGGCCTGCCCGATGGTGTACGACTGCATGTGCGACAACGTATGAGGTATAACCTCGCATCTGCAACGCTCTACCGCTCCTTCTATAGCATCTGCCAGGGCGACCTGGAGGAAGCGCCAAGCTGCCCCTCTCCCCCACGCGGGGCCGTACGCGGCGCTGCACTGCCTGAGCAGCGACCACGCCGCCTAAACTCGGCCCCCAGTTCCTGGGCGCGGCTTCGAGTGGAGAGGGCACCAATGTGAGCGAGCGCAGCGATCCCCCAGGGGAGACGCCCCCGGTCGCCCACGTCGCACACAACGCCAGGGTGTGGAACTACTGGCTCGGCGGCAAGGACTACTACGACATCGACCAGCAGGTCGGCGACCACGTCACCAGCATGTTCCCCAGCATCCGCGAGGTCGCCCGCGCGGATCGCACATTCCTCGGCCACGCGGTGCGGTTCCTGGCGGGCGAGGCCGGAGTCCGGCAGTTCCTCGACATCGGCACCGGGCTGCCCACCGTCGAGAACACCCATCAGGTGGCCCAGCGGGTGGCCCCCACCTCGCGGATCGTCTACGTCGACAACGACCCAACCGTCCTGGCCCACGCCCGAGCCCTCCTCGCCGGCTCCCCGGAGGGGGAGACGGACTACATCGACGCAGACGCCCACCAGCCCCAAGCCATCCTCGACGCCGCCGCCGACACCCTCGACTTCACCGAGCCCGTCGCCGTCATACTGCTCGGCATCCTCAACTTCATCGCCGATACGGGCGAGGCGACCGAGATCGTGGAAACCCTGATGGCGGCCGCGCCCTCCGGCAGCTATCTGGTACTCACCCACCCCACTCTCGAACTCGGCGGCGACGGCAACATCGAGGCGATGCGCTTCTGGAACGAGAACGCCGCCCCGCCCATCACCGCCCGCACCGGCGCCGAGGTCGCCCGCTTCTTCCGAGGGCTGGAACTGCTGGAGCCCGGCATCGTCTCCTGCGCCCGCTGGCGGCCGGGATACGAGGCGGAGGAGGAGAAGACAGTGGCCCAGTTCGGCGCCGTGGCCCGCAAGCCCTGACCTCCTCTCCCTCTCCGCTTCCATTTCCTCATGAGTCCTCCCCTCGCAGGTACGTCAGCACGGCGACCACCCGGCGATTGACGTCCGGATTGTCAGCCGGTAGGTCCAGCTTGAGCAGGATCCCCGCGATGTGCTTGGCGACGGCCGCCTCCGTCACCACCAGACGCCGGGCGATGGCGGTGTTGGAATGCCCCTCCGCCATCAACGCCAGCACCTCCCGTTCCCGGGGGGTGAGCCGTTCCAGCGGCCCGCGGCGACGGGCGAGGAGCTGACCCACCACATGCGGGTCCACCACCGTGGTGCCCCTGGCGACGCGATCGAGGGCATCCATGAACTCCCCGACATCACCCACCCGTTCCTTGAGCAGATACCCCATGCCCGCCCGCTTCCCGCCGTGCTCCATCAACTCCTCGGCGAAGGTCTGCTCCACGTACTGGCTCAGCACCAGCACCGCGAGCTCCGGCTGCTCCGACTGCAGGGAACGCGCCGCACGCAGGCCCTCGTCGGTGAAGTCCGGCGGCATCCGCACATCCGCCACCACCAGTTCGGGCCGGTGCTCCCGTACCGCCGCGAGCAGTGAGTCCCCGTCGCCCACCGCCGCCACCACGGAGTGGCCGAAACGCTGGAGCAGTTGAACCATCCCCTCGCGCAGCAGCACCCCGTCCTCAGCGATCACGATCCGGAGAGGACGCTCGGCCTGCATGGGATCTCCGCTCTCACCCGAGTGGGTCCACCCTGTGGGCTGGACAGGAACATTCTTCCGTCGGCCGCGGCGACCCGGTCGGCCAGCCCTGTGAGGCCCGAGCCTGCCTCGATATCGGCACCGCCGACGCCGTCGTCCATCACCTCCATATGCAACACCCCCTCCTTCACTCGCGCCCTCACCCGGCAGTGCTCCGCCCCGCTGTGCTTCGCCGCGTTGGTCAGCGCCTCGGACGTCACGAAGAACGCGGTGGTCTCCGCTGTCTCCGACAGACGGCCCGGCAGTTCGATGTCCAGGTCAACAGGTATGGGAGAGCGGCCCGCTATGTCCCGTACCGCCGCGTGCAGGCCCCGTTCGCTGAGGACCTGGGGGTGCACGTTGTGGATCAACTCCCGCAATTCGGCCAGAGCCTCCTTCGCCAGTGCATGCGCCTCGCCGACCTCTTTGGCGGCGACGCTGCCCGCCGGCACTTCCAAGGCGGCCAGCCCCAGCCGCACGTTGAGCGCCACCAGCCGCTGCTGCGCCCCGTCGTGCAGGTCGCGTTCGATGCGGCGGCGCTCGGTCTCGAAAGCGTCCACCAGCCGGGCCCGGGAGCGGACCACCTCACGCAGCTCCCCCTCCACAGGCGCCAGCACCGAGCGTGTGACCGCGCCCCGGACGCCCGCCCAGGCGCCTATCGGATAGGTCGCCACGATCAGCAGCGCCGCCCCGGCTATCGGACCGGCGACCTTCTCCCAGCTCGTCGCCGTCGGCTGGAGCGGAGAGAGCAGCAGCACCCCGGGGATACCGAGCGAGACCAGCGCCACTGCCAGGTCGGCCCACGCCACCGCCAGAACCGAGACCGCGCCGTACCCGTACGACCTACGGTCCGCTGGCGGGAGTGGAGACTCGGGCTCCACCAGGCCGAGACGCCACCGCTCCAGCGGGCCGGCCAGCGCGGCACCGAAGGCTATGGCCAGCACCGAGCACAGCACGCCCGCCACTCTTCCGATCGGCGCGGCCAGCGCGGCCGCGACGGTCAGATACACTACGGCCGCCAGCCCGCCGCCGGACAGCAGATAGGCCAGCGAACGCCATGGCCAGGCAGTGAGTGGAAACCGCAACGGCGCCCGACCGAGAGATTCCAGGACGGTTCGAGAGATCACGGAACGACCGTAGCCGGGCGGCATGGGCCCGGGCAGTAGTGCCAGGTGTAGTCCTGATACTCGCCCAGGCACTGCTGCGATGGAGGCTCCCCGCGGCGTTCCCTTGAGCCATGACCACGGAACAGACCACATCGTCGGCCACCGGCCCGGTGGACCGGGCACTTGCCGGGCGTACCCAGACGCAGACGCCGGTAGAACTGCGCGCGGTGGAGAAGCGGTACGGAGAAGGGGAAAGGGCCGTCACCGCCCTGCGCGGCGTCACCCTCAGCTTCGAGAGCGGCACGATGACCGCTGTCATGGGCCCGTCCGGCTCGGGCAAGTCCACGTTGCTGCACTGCGCGGCCGGTATAGAGCGGCCGACCCGGGGAAACGTGCTGATCGACGGCGTGGAGCTGGGCGCCCTGGACGAGAATGCGTTGACGGTGCTCCGCCGCGAGCGAATCGGCTTCGTCTTCCAGTCCTTCAACCTCGTCTCCGCGCTGACAGCTGCCCAGAACGTCGAACTGCCCTTGCGGCTGGCCGGTCGTCGTGCCGCGCCGGGAGAAGTGGCCGCCGCTCTGAGACGGTTCGGCCTCGGCGAGCGGACCGGACACCGGCCCGGTGAGCTGTCGGGTGGCCAGCAGCAGCGGGTCGCGCTGGCCCGGGCGGTCATCACCCGGCCGGCAGTGCTGTTCGCCGACGAACCGACCGGCGCGCTGGACACCCTCACCTCACAAGGTGTCCTTCGACTGCTGCGCCAACTGGTCGACGAGCACGGGCAGACGATCGTCATGGTCACCCACGATCCCGCGGCCGCCTCGTACGCGGACCGGGTGGTGCTGCTCGCTGATGGCAGGCCTGCAAGCGAACTGCCCGGTCGAGAGGGGCCGGAGGCGATCGCGGCACGCATGGCCGCGCTGGAGACGTCCACGATCGGGAGCGCCACGTCTCCCCAAGCCGCCTCCGGGCCGGTTGACGAGGGGCGAGGGGCGGTGCGGCCGTGATCAGCCTTGCGACCGTGCGCAGCCGCTGGCCGGCGTTCTTCGGATCGTTCGTCGCTGTGGCGCTCGGCGTCGCCGTCGTGACGATGAGCGCACTGATGCTGTTGTCCGGCGGCACCGGCGTACCCGAACGGCTGGCCGGAGCACCAGTGGTGGTGCGGGCGCCGACGGGGGAACAGGTGGGTGGCCAGTTCGCGGAACCGCCACCCTGGGCGCCGGGGCGCGCCGCGGAACTGAGAGACCAGTTGGCGCGGCTTCCCGGGGTGCGCGCCGCTGTCGCCGACCGCTCCTTCTACGCGCAACTGTCCGGTACCGAGCAGAAGAAAGGGGAACGACAAGGGCACGGCTGGTCCTCGGTGGCCCTCGCTTCATACGGCCTGCACGAGGGGCGGGCGCCCGCAAGACATGACGACCTCGCTCTCGACCGGGCCTATGGGCACCGGCCCGGAGACCGGGTCACCGTGCTCACGGCCGACGGTCCTCACCGCTTCACCGTCTCCGGCACACTGGACGGGCCCGGCTTCTACACCACCGATGAGCGTGCGGCAGAACTCGCAGGCGGGATACGTGTCATCGGACTCAGCCTCGAGCGCGGCTCCTCCGTCGGCCAGGTGGCGTCCGCCGCCGAGCGGGCGGTGACGGGCACGGGCGGCGGAGGAGAGGTCCTCACCGGAGCGGCCCGTGACTCCCTGGCTCCGCAGCAGGACGAGATGACGCGGTGGATCGGCGCGCAGGTGCTCACCGCCATGGCCGCGCTCTCGGCTTTTGTGACCGTCTTCATCGTCTCCTCCACATTCGCGTTCACCGTGGCGCAGCGGCGTCGTGAGTTCGGGCTGCTGCGGACCATCGGCGCCACACCGAAACAGGTGCGTCGCACGGTGTGTGCCGAGGCGACGACCGTGGGGGCGCTCGGCGCCGCCCTGGGGGCGGCGTTGGGGCTGGCGCTCGCGCCCTCGGTGGCCGGGGTGCTGGTGGACGCGGGTCTGCAGCCGGAGGGCTTCGTGGTGCGGTCCCGCTGGTGGATACCGTGCGCCGCGCTCGCCCTGGGCACCGCTGTCGCCCTGGCGGGGGCGTGGACGGCCTCCCGGCGCGCGGCGCGGGTGACACCGCTTGAGGCGATGCGGGAGGCGGCGGTCGATGAGCGGCCCATGACCCGCCGACGCTGGGCGGCCGGGCTGGTGGTGACCGCGGTCGGGCTGGGCTGCGCTGTCGGCACGGCCTTTGCCGACAGCGACACCATGGTGCTGCTCGGGCTGGGCACGGCCACAGGACTGACGGCCGGGCTCACGCTGCTCATCCCGGCGCTGGTGCGGCCTGTCGTCGGAGCGCTCACCCGTCCCCTGGCCCGCCGTCCGGGAGCCACGCCGTTGCTCGTACGCGAGAACATGCGGACAGCGGTGCGCCGCACCTCTGCCACGGTCGCCCCCGTGCTGGCCACCGTTGCCTTCGCCGTGCTCATCACCAGCACGGTGCAGACGACGCAGACCGCGGACACCGACCGCCAGGCGGCCACTGTGCAGGCGCGATCCGCACTGGCCCCGGAGGACACTCCCGGCCTCAGCGGCGCCGCGACGGGGAGAGCCGGTCTGACGCGGAACGCGATGCTGTCCACCACGGTCTACGAGGGGCGCGGGAAGTCGGCGTTGAGAGCGGTGGGGGTCGGAGCGGGCTTCGCACAGCTGTACAGCCACCCTGCGCCACGGGCGGGCAGTGTGGTGGTGACGCAGTCGGTCGCCGCTGCGCATGGGTGGCGGCCGGGGCGGAGCGCGACGGTGATCTTCGAGGACGGTCGTAAGGAGCGGCTGCGGGTGACGGCGGTGCTGGGCGATGAGGAGGTGCCGTACCAACTGGTTCTCCCACAAGCGGTGGTACGGGCGCACGATCCGTCGGCTCTCGCGGATGTCGCCTACCGCACGGACGGGAAGGAGTTGCCGCAGCTCGGCAGTGTGCTGGGGGCGCGGGAGGTCTCGGTGGCGAGCTATGTCTCGTCGGCCGACGAGGAGGAGCGGCTGGTATGGATCTTCACGCTGATGCTGGTGGCGATGACGGCTGGATACACCGCGATAGCGGTGGCCTCCACTCTGCTGACGGCAACCGCTGACCGGGCCCGGGATTTGCGGATCCTGCGGCTCTCGGGGGCCACGTGCCGTCAGGCGGTGCGGGCGGTCGCCGGGGAGGCGGTCTGTGCGGTCGCTCTGGGGGCCGCGCTGGGGATGGTAGTGGTCGTGCCTGCGCTGCTGGGGATGGTCCATGGGCTGAGGGAAAGCCTGGGCGTACCGGTGGAGGCAGCCGTCGCCTGGCCGTGGGTGGCGGGTGCCGTGGGCGGCTGCCTGGTCCTGGGACTGGTGGCCAGCGTCGTTCCGGCCTACACCCTGCTGCGGGGGCCGGCCGGGAGACCGGAGGCGCGTATGGCATAGCTCCCTAGCGCCTCCCCTCCCCCGATGGACCGCCCGCCAAGGATCTCCGCCCCGGTCGGGAGCGTGCGGCCGGTAGGAGCCCTCCCGAGGCGGGAGGCCAGGGCTGGCGGGCAGACAGGACAGGCGGTGCGGGCCGGGCCGGGGAGGCGGGTCGGGCCGACGGTTGCCGGGAAGCCGGAGCGTGCAGGAACCGGGGCGAGGGCGGATGGGGGCGAGGGCGGATGGGGGCGAGGGCGGATGGGGGAGAGGGCGGATGGGGGAGAGGCAATGGCGGAGGGGCAGAAGAGAGTGGTGAGTTCGGGTACGGGCGTGGGAGCGGAAGAGCGGGGGCGGTTTCGGGGCGGGTTAGGTTGGGTGGGTGAGTGAGACGAGAGGGCGGGGGAGTGCGGAGCGGCTGCGGGCCGACTGCGGGAACTGTGCGGGGCTGTGCTGTGTGGCTCTGCCGTTCACGGCCTCCGCGGACTTCCCCGTCGACAAGCCGGCTGGGAAGCGGTGCGGGAATCTGACCGCCGACAATCGGTGCTCGATCCACGCGAGGTTGCGGGAGAGCGGCTACACGGGATGCTCGGTCTTCGACTGCTTCGGGGCCGGTCAGCGGGTGACAGCGAGGGACGGGTTGACGCCGGGGCCGGAGATGTTCGCCGTCTTCCAGGTGACCAGACAACTGCACGAACTGCTGTGGCTGCTGGCGGAGGCCGATGCCACCGGACATGGCGGGGAGGCTCGCGCCCTGAGTGGTCAGATCGATGCGCTGGTCGACAGCGATGCCGATGTGCTGCGCGGCGTGGATGTGGCCGAGTGGAGGGCGCGGGTGGGGCCCTTGTTGGAGGGGGTCAGCGAGCGGGTGCGGCGGGGTCTTGGCGGGCGCGATCTGCGGCGTGCCGATCTGATGGGCGCACGGCTGCGAGGGGAGCGGTTGCGGGGGGCCACGTTGCGGGGAGCGTTGCTGATCGCGGCTGATCTGCGGGGTGCCGATCTGCGCCAGGCGGATCTGCTCGGAGCGGACCTGCGGGATGCGGATCTGCGGGGAGCCGACCTGTCGGGCTCGCTCTTTGTGACCCAGCCGCAGCTGAACGCCGCTCATGGTGATGCGACCACCACTGTTCCCGACACGCTGAGCCGCCCCGCTCACTGGCTGACCGGGGCCTCGTCCGGGCAGCATGAGGCGGCGCGGCAGGCGCGGGGTGAGCCGCGTGGGAAGGCCGCCCCGGTCGGCGGTGGCGGCGGCGTCGGTGGGAGGAGCGGCAATGAGCAGCGCACCGGGCGTGGAGGACGCGGCAAACGGAACGGGGGCGGTGCGGGCGCCCGTAAGGACACCGGCCGACGGGGGCGGCGCAGCCCATGAGACCGCCTCCCGAGCCCATGAGACCGCCTCCGGCGGTGGGGCCGCGTCGAGCCGAGAGGCGGCGACGGGGGCCGCGCGAGGTGCGGGACGTCGGCGGCGGGACCGGCACGGGCTGGAGATGAGCGGGCTCGGTGGCGACGAGGGGGGTGCGGAGGCGGCGGCGTGGTATGAGAGCGCGGTCGACTCGATGCTCTTCTTCCGGTGCGATGTGGCCGAGTCGTTGGGTGCGATGCGGCGGGTGGCGCCGGGGGCGCCGCTGGGGCAGGCGTTCGCGGTGTACCTGGGTCTGCTGGGTACCGAGCGGGCTCAGGCGGTGGCGGCCGGCGAGGAGTTCGCGCGTTTCCGGACAGAGGCGGATCACTCCGCGTTCACCGAGCGCGAGCGGGCGCATCTGTGCGCCGCGTCCGTCTGGCTGGGCGGTGACATCGAGCGGGCCGGTGCATTGCTGCGCGAGATCAATGTCGGCTGGCCGCGCGACACCCTGGCGCTGGTCGTCGGGCACCAGATCGACTTCTTCACGGGGAACGCCGACTCGCTGCGCGACCGGATCGCCGGGGCGTTGACGGCCTGGGACGAGGACGATCCGCATTACGGGCCGCTGCTGGGGATGTTCGGCTTCGGCTTGGAGGAGTCGGGCGACTATGCGCGTGCCGAAGAGGTCGCCCGGGCAGCGGTTGAGCGGCAGCCGTGCGACGTATGGGGCATTCACGCGGTGGTGCACACCCTGGAGATGCGGGGCAGGTTCGCGGACGGTATCCGCTACCTCGACGCGCGCACTCGGGACTGGGGCGCCAACAACATGATGGCGGTGCACAACTGGTGGCACTACGGCCTCTACGCGCTGGAAGCCGGGGACACGGGCCGGGTGCTGGAGATCTACGACGCGACCCTCGACCCCGCTTCGTCCTCCGGCCTGGCCCTCGAACTGCTGGACGCGGCCGCACTGCTGTGGCGGCTGTATCTGGACGGTGAGGAGGCCCTGCGGGTGGTCGGGGACCGCTGGGAACCGCTCGCCGATGCCTGGGCGGCGCGCGACGACGGCCCGCACTATGCGTTCAACGACACGCACGCCGTGATGGCCTACCTCGGTGCCGGACGGGTGCGCGAGGCGGAGGCGCTGGTGGCCGACCGGGCGGAGTGGGCTGCGCGCCCGCACCCCGGCGTCACCAACCACATCATGACGGCGGAGATCGGGCTGCCCGTCTGCCGGGCGCTGATCGCTTTCGCTCAAGGGCGGTACGGGGAGACGGTCGATCTGCTGTTGCCGTTGCGCGGGCGGCTGCAGACCTTCGGCGGCAGCCATGCGCAGCGCGACGCGGTGCAGCGCACGCTGGTGGAGGCGGCGCTGCGCGCTCGACGGTACGAGTTGGCCCGTACGTTGCTGAGTGAGCGGCTGAGCCTGCGTCCCACCAGTCCGTACAACTGGCTCACGCACGCTCGCCTCGCCGACGAGCTGGGGCAGGCGGCCCTCGCAGCCACCGCCCGCGAGAAGGCCACAGCACTCGCCGCCCCCGGTAAGAGCGCACTGGACGGCGCCCGCGCCCCCTTGTGAACCTGCTCTCCGCCCGGTGCTCGGGGGGGCCTCCGATTGTGCACCGGCGCACAACTGCCGGTTGTATGAAGAATCCAGGTCGGTTGTTGGGCGAACGAATGACGGGCAAGCCCTCTTCATGACGTGATTGCGGGCAGCGTAATCACCGGCGAAAGGGGCGTGAATTGCCCGAGGGTTGGTATTTGCTGCGCCCGCCGTATGCCCGGCCCGCCGTCGCGGAGCGGTTGCGGGAGATGCGGTCGCGTGGCCGGGCGGCCCTGGCGGCGGGCGTAGCCGCGGGACTCGCCGCCGCGCGGGATGCACGGACGGAGACGCCCTGGGCCCAGGTCAATCTGGTGGTGGAGCAGGAGGAGCGGGCACGCGCGGGCTTCTGCGCCGAACTGGGCGTCGTGGCCCGGGAATTCCTCGGAGCCGACCGGGCGCGGAATTTCTTCTTCATGCACAAGAACCCCGGAATGCGGGTGCGTTTTCAGGCGTCCGGCCCGGACGGCGACACCGAGTTGCGCGCCGAGTTGCTGCGCCGGTTCGCGCGGTGCGAGGGGGCGCGGATGCGGCCGGTGTGTGTGGTGTACGAGCCCGAGCACTACCTTTTCGGGGGTCCGGCGTCGATGCCGTACGTGCACGACCTGTTCACCCTCGATTCCTTCGCCTGGCTGGACCACCATGTGCACCACCCGGGCCGTGATGGCCAGTTGCTGGGGTGGCGCTTCTCGCTGATGCTGCTGCGGGAACTGTTCGCCGGGCTGGGCATCGTCGGCTGGGAGCACCGTGGGGTGTGGCACGCCATGCGCCGGGAGGCCGGACGGGGCCTCAGGGGCGCGACGGCGAAGATCGACCCGGCGGCACGGGAGCAGGCGGCCGCGGGCATCGTCGCGTACTGGCGTACACCTCGCGAAGAGGCCCTGCGCGCCTTCCCCGAGGAGCGCCGCACCGCCCTGACCCGGCACGCCGAGGCGGTCCACCAGGCGGCCGTCCGCTGGCGGAAGGGATATTTCGAGGGGGGAGAGGCGACCGTCGGCCCGCGCACGGCCGCCGCCTTCTTCACCGTCTTCCACTGGAACCGGGGACGGCTGTCCTGGGCCCGTCAGAGCCTGCTGACCGACGCGCTGGCAGCCGAGGGAGGTCTCCCGCGTGCGGCCACCACGCAGTCTTGAGGCTGAGGCCGTCCCCAGGCGCGAACGGGAGCGCGAGCCCGAGCGCGGCCGTGGCCGCGGCCCGTCGTTCGGGGGCCCTCCTGAAGCCCCGCGCTCGGGGGGAACCACCGCGCTGTCACCCGGCTCCACGGTGCCGCACGACACCACGGCGTCCATGGGCTCCCAACCGTCGCCCGGCCCCTGGACGTCGCACGGCTCCCAACCGTCGCGCGGTCCCCGAACGCCGCCCGGCTCCCAAGCGTCGCTCGGCTCCCAAGCGTCGCTCGGCCACCCGACATCGCCCGGCCCCCGGGCGCCGCTCGGCTCCCGAACGGCCCTCGGTTCCATGGCTCTGCTGCGGGTAGCGGGGGCCCCGGCCGAGAGCTGGTGCGGGGTGGGGAGCCCGGCGGTGTTCCGGCGGGCGGACGAGCTGGCCGGGCGGCAGGCGCGGCTCGCCGCGCGGGCCCGGGAGGCGAGCGTACGGCTCGGCGACGAGATCGTGCCGGACGAGCGGTTGACGGCCCCGGACCGGCGGGCCGTGCTCGCTCTGCGGCGCCGACTGCACGCCGGGGACGTTCCGGACGGCTCAGTGACGAGCACGGTCGTCGCGGCCGTCGCAGCACTCGATCCGCCCCTCGCACGGGAGTTGCGTGAGCTCGGTGACGACGGCTCGGCACTTCGCGCGTCGCACGAGGAGTTCGGTCGCCAGGTCGCCGCCGAGCGGGAGCGGGTGAGCGCGGCGCTGCTGGAGCTGGCCCGTACGGAACCCGCGTTCCGTGGCTTCGTCGCGGACGCCGCGCCGCGTGTGGTGCCGGAGCTGGCAAGGCGTGCCGCGGCGGGTGAGTCCTGGTACGCCAAGCGGCAGCGCAAGGGTGTCGGCTACCTGTGGCGCGCACTGGGACGGGCCGCCGCGAAGACAACTCCGCGCGGCTGGGCCGGGCAACTGGCCGCGCTTCCCGTGTCCGACGCGCCGGACGACGGGGAGTTCCCGCCTGGCGACGCGCGCGCCTTGCCGGGCGACGGTGGCCCCTTGCCGGGCGATGGTGGCCCCTTGCCGGGAGACGGCGGCCCCTCGCCGGGTGACGGCGGCCCCTTGACGGGAGGTGGCAGCGGCCAAGTGCCGGGCGACTGCGGGCGCCTGTTGCCGACGCCGGGGCTGGTCCTGGGTGATGTCGCAGCGCGGCGCACCGAGAACGTGCATCTGCTCTGGTCACGGCTGCGCGGGCTGGATCTGACCTGCGCGGGGCCTCAAGTGCTGCTCGCCCCCGTTCCGCTGCACTGTGCGACAGGTGAAGCCGGGGCGGGCGATCTGCACTTCTACGTCGTCGATCCGGGCCCCGCGGGCGGCGGGCGGCTGCGGCGGCTCACCCTGCGCCGGACTCGGGCCCTGGAAGCCGTACTGGACCTCGTCGGGCCGACGCCCCGCACCTTGGGTGCTCTGGAGGCGAGTCTCGGGCCTCCGTCGGCCGGCCCGGTGCTGCGAGCGTTCCTCGCACACCTGCACAGCCTCGGTGTCCTGCAGATATGCGCCGCACCTGAGGCCCGCCGGCTCTCCTGGACCGCGGAAATACCCAAGTGCACCTTCCCGCTCGCCGCCGACGAAGCGCCAGCCGGTTCCTTCCTCGACTCCTACCGGAAGCCGGCTCCTCCACCGGCCCCGCCACCTGCGGCCTGCGCCAAGGATGTGCGTCTGTCGGCCGGGAGCCAGGGCGTGCGCGCTGTGGCCGAGGGGCTGAGGCTGGCGCGGCGGGTCGCGGCGCTGTGCGCGGCGGACGGGGAAGGACGGAGCGGCGGCCGAGAGGAGTTGGCCCAGGCGGCCTCCCTCGGTACGGAACCCGTATCCGTCGTACGGCTGCTGGACGCGCACCACCGGGAGTACGGGTCCGCCGCGGCCGCTGAGCTGGTGCCGCGGTCCCGTCACGAGGGGTGGCGGCCGGTGCGGACGCCGGGCTCCGGGTACGCACGGCTGGTCGCGTACATCGGTGCGCGGCTCGACGAGGAGTGCGTCGATCTCGACGCGGCGCTGCTGGACGAGTTGGACGCCCCTCCAGTACCCGAGCTGCTCGACGCCTGGCCCGTCGACTGCTTGTTGCGGCCGCTGCCACCGGATCCGCCGCCCGACCGTGCCGGCTTCGGGCCGCAGGCCGTACTGGAGTCGGCGTCGCCCGCCGGAGTGCTGGACGCGCGCTTCGCCGAAGCGCTGGACGAGTTGTACGCGGGGGCCGGTCACGGTGGCGGTGGCGGTGAGGGAGACGGTCGCTACGGCGGATATCCGAACCCGGCCGTCTACCGCGACTTCCTCGCCGCCTTCGAGCGCCGGGCGGGGGTGCGGTTCGTCGAGCTCCTGGTTCCGCCGCTGGCCGAGGTGGCGGCCAATGCCGTACGCCGTCCGGTCAGCACGAGCTGGTGCACAGGCGATGGCAACACACCGCTCTATTACGGACCTGCCCGCGAGCGCGACTCCCTTCCCGGCGCCCGGCGCGGCGCACCCCCGTCCGCGCCCCCGTCCGCACCCCCGTCCACGCCTCTCCCGCCCGTCCGGCATCTGCCTCTCGACCGGATCACCCTGCGAGCCGTGGCCACCGCCGAAGGCCGCGGCCTCGTCGCGGAGGCCGACGGCGTACGGGTCCTCCCCGTGTACCACGCCACCCGTGCCCCCGCGCCGCCGTACGACCGGCTGCTGCGGCTGCTGACCTCCGCCGGGCACCCGGCCACCACCCAGATGGCGCGGCTGGACGGGCTCGCCGGGGCGTTTCCCGAGGCAGTACGCGTGCCACGGCTGACGGTCGGCGGGCTGCTCGTCGTCAGCCCCGCGCAGTGGCGGGTGCCACGCGCCGCGCTCTGGCGGCCCACGGACCCCGAACCGGCCAAGGTGGCGGCGCTGGCGGCGCTGCGCCGGTCAGCGGGGCTGCCCCGGTTCGGGTATGTGCGCGCCGGCCCGGGCGCCAAGCCGCTGCCCGTCGACCTCGCCGCGCTGCCCGCGCTCCAGGCGCTGGAGCGGCTGCGTCAGGCCGAACCGGGCACGGACCTGGTGTTCGAGGAGGCGCTGCCCGCTCCGGACGCGCCGCAGCCCCTGGCCTCGGGCCGGCAGTCGGGCGTGGCGGCCCAGCTACTGCTGCGCCTGCCCTGTGACCGTTCGGCCGAGGAGCTGGCAGAACGCGCGTACGCCGCTTGGTGCGGCACTCACAGCCTCTCCGCACCGCACCCGCCGGACGGTTGCGCGGCGCCGGGGCGGACGCCCCAACCGTAGTGAAAAGAACGAGAAGAACGAACGAAACGAGAAGAAAGAAGAGGAAATGGAGGGAACCATGCCCACCACGACCGAAGCCGTTGAAACCATCCGGACCACCGACGCCACCGACGCCGCCGACGCCGCCGACGCCGCCGAAGTGGCCGACCTCGACCTCGACGCTCTCATCGCCGAGCTCGACACCCGGATCAGCACTGACGAGTTGCCCGAGGGCCGGATGCACTCGGAGGCGTGCAGCGGCCTGTGCACCGTAGTGATCTGCAACAGCGTGGTCGTCTGCTGAACCGGCCGCCGATCCTTCGGCCGAGCGAGCCGTCCGTTCACCGGTCGGGCGGCTCGCTCGGCCGCTTGCCCTTCCCGCTCCCGCGCACCAGGAGGACGACCATGGCCCATCCGACCCTCACCGAGGACGGGACCCGTGCGCTGGCCGTACGGCTCGCCGTCGCCGCGCTCGCCCGCTGGACCGACCGGGCCAGACGAGCCGCCAGCCAACGCCCGCCCGACACCCGGCAGGAGGCAGGTCGCGCCGCGGCGTCCGCGCCTCCGTTCGAGCACTCCGGTGACCCCGGAGTTCCCGTACTGGCGCGGCTGGTGGCCGCTGCGGGGGACGCTGAGGCGGCGCAGGTGGCGGCCCGCGCGGGTGCCGTATGGGCGCGCGGAGCCGGGCGCGGCCCCAGCCATCGGGGGCTGTACGACGGCGGACTCGCCGGAACACTGGTGGGGCTGCGGCAGTGCTCCGTACTGCACCCCGCGCTGCAGCCGGTGGCCGACCGGCTGCGGGAGAGGCTGCTGGACCGTTCCGTCCGTGACGGGGTGCGGTACGGGGCCGTCACCTTTCCCGACTACGACCTGATCATCGGCCCCTCCGGGGTACTCCTCGCACTGATCGCCGACCTGCCGGGGGCGGGGAACGCGCGTGGTGGGGTGGCCGACCCGAGAAACACGGCGATCGGTACCGACGACGTCAGGCGGGCACCGAAGGGGTTCGGAAAAGGGCTGGACCCGGACCGCTCGAACGACGGCACACCCGGCGCGGGAACGCCTGCTCCAGGAGCGCCCCTTCCGGGCGTACGCGGGCAGGGCGTACGCGGACCTGGCGTACGCGGACCTGGCGTACGAGAGTTGCCGGGCGTACGCGGAACCGGAACAGCCCCCCACGGCCCGGACGCAGCCGGACCAAGTGGACCCGGAGCACCAGCCGGCCCCAGTGCCGCACCCGGAATCAGCGCCGCACCCCGCAACGGAACCGGCGCCCCGCCCGCCCGCGGGACCAGGCACGGCGCCGAGCCCCGTCCCGTCGAGGCCGGGCTGCTCGCCTACGCCGCGCATCTCGCCGCCCTCTGCGACGCCCCGGACCTTCCTGGACTGCGCGCCCACTACCCCGACCACCCGCTGCTGGGCTGGCTGCACGGGCGCATCAACACCGGTATGGGGCACGGTGTCGCGGGTGTCACGGCGGCGCTGAGCGCGGCCGTCCGCATGCTCGGGCCGCGGCCGGAGCTGATCGCCGCGCTCAGCCACACCTGCCATTGGCTGGCGGGGGAGTCCTTCGACGACGCCCGGGACATCCGCTCCTGGAACGGCTGCGGTTCCGACGGCGCGCCCCGGCTGCCTGCCGGGAACGCCCGCCAAGGCTGGTGCTACGGCACACCCGGGGTCTCGTGGGCGCTGTGGGAGGCGGCGGATGTGCTGGGGGACGGGGTGGCGGCGGCCTGGGCCGCTTCCGCTTTCACCTCGCTCGCCGAGGGCTTCCACGAGGGCTACCACCTCTTCGGTGACCACCCCGGCGACCGGCTCGGCCTGTGCCACGGGGCGACGGGCGTGCTGGCGGTGGCCGACGCGCTGCACCGGCACGGGCGGTTGCCGGCCGCGACCCGGTTGCGGGCCCGGCTGCTGGCCCATCTCGTGGCGCACGAGGAGGAGTTGGCGGCGCTCGCCGAGGAGCGCTGCGGGCTCCTCTCGGGTGCGGGCGGCGCGCTCGCCGCGATGCTGACGGCGACGGGCGGCGACCGTACCTGGCTCCCCTGCCTGGGCCTGCGCTGAAGCGGCTCCCCTGCCTGGGCCGGTGCTGAAACGTACCGGCGCGCACCCCCTCCCCAGCCGCGCTCTAGTGGGCCTCCACAGCGACAACTTGTGCTGGCTGCCGGCGCTTTCGGGGAGGCAGGGTGGTGGCGACGCTCATAGAGGACTACGCCCTGATCGGGGACATGCAGACGGCCGCGCTGGTGGCCAGGGACGGCTCGGTGGACTGGCTGTGCCTGCCGCGGTTCGACTCACCCGCGGTCTTCGCGGGTCTGCTGGGCACCGACGACCACGGGTTCTGGCGGCTGGCACCCGCCGCCCGCGGCCCCGCGCGCCCCGCCGCCGCGCGGCGCCGCTACCGGGGTGAGTCGCTGATCCTGGAATCCGAGTGGGACACCCCGGAGGGCACCGTACGGGTCACCGACTTCATGCCGCCCCGCCACCATGCCGCGCCCTGCCTGGTGCGGATCGTGGAGGGCGTGACCGGGCGGGTACGGATGAGTTCAGCGCTGCGGATGCGGTTCAGCTACGGCAGGGTCGTGCCGTGGGTGCGGCGGGAGGGCGGACGGAGCGCCCCCGGGCTCGCCGACCGCACAGCGCCCCTCGCCGACCGCACAGTGGCCGTCGCCGGGCCCGACTCGCTGTGGCTGGACACCGAGGCCGAGACGTACGGCAGCGATCTGACCACCCACGCCGACTTCACCGTCTCGGCAGGACAGCGGGTGGCGCTCGCCCTCAGCTGGCAGCCCTCGCACCTGCCGGCACCACCCAGGCCCGACGCGGAGGAACTGCTGCGCGGCACCGAGCGGTTCTGGGCCGAGTGGACGGCGCAGTGCAGCTACACTGGGCGCTGGCGGGAGGCGGTGATGCGCTCCCTCATCACCCTGAAGGCCCTCACCTACGCGCCCACGGGCGGCATCGTCGCCGCGCCCACCACATCGCTGCCCGAGGAACTGGGCGGGGTGCGCAACTGGGACTACCGCTACACCTGGCTGCGGGACGCCGCCATCACCCTGGGCGCACTGCTGCGCACCGGATACCGGGAGGAGGCCAGGCGCTGGCGCGAGTGGCTGCTGCGCGCGGTGGCCGGGGATGCGCAGAACCTCCAGATCATGTACGGCGTCGCCGGTGAGCGGGAACTGGCCGAGTCGGAACTGGCCTGGCTGCCGGGGTACGAGGGCTCGCGCCCGGTCCGGATCGGCAACGGGGCGGCGGACCAGCTCCAACTGGATGTGTACGGGGAGGTCGTCGACGCGCTGTGGCTCGGCCAGACCTCCGGGCTGACACCCGACGTCCGTGACGACAGTACGCACATCCTGCAGATGAAGCTGATGAACTACCTGGAGTCCAACTGGCGCGAGCCCGACGAGGGCATCTGGGAGGTACGCGGGCCGCGCCGGCACTTCACCCACTCCAAGGTGATGACATGGGTGGCCGCCGACCGTACGGTGCGCCGGCTGTCCCGGCTCGGCCTCGACGCGCCGGTGGCGCGGTGGCGCGCCCTGCGGGACGACGTGCACCGCGAGGTGTGCGCCAAGGGGTACGACGCGGACCGCAACACGTTCACCCAGTCCTACGGTTCGCGGGAGCTGGACGCCGCGCTGCTGCTGATACCGCAGGTGGGTTTTCTGCCTCCGGACGACCCCCGGGTCGTCGGCACGGTGGAGGCGGTGCAGCGGGAGCTGTGCGAGGACGGGTTCGTACGGCGCTACGACCCCGGAGTCGGGGAGGGTGACGGGCTGCCCGGCGGGGAGGGCGTCTTCCTCGCCTGCTCGTTCTGGCTGGCGCACGACCTCGCCCTCATCGGCCGCGCGGCGGAGGGCCGCAGACTCTTCGAGCGCCTTCTGGAACTCCGCAACGACGTGGGCCTCCTCGCGGAGGAGTGGGACACCGGGCGCCGTCGCCTGGTCGGCAACTTCCCGCAGGCCTTCAGCCATGTCCCGCTGATCGACGCGGCGCTCCGGCTGGGTGGGCACACCGGACATGCGGGCTGACGCCGTCGCCGATGACACCCCTTGAGGGCCGCGCCCCTCCCTGTGCCGAACCCGAGCCGTCCACGAGTGGGCGCACTCACGCTGGGGGCCCAGTCGGCGAACCCCGGAGGGCACTGTGTGGCGGAAAGCACTGGCGGCGATATGGGAGGCCCTCTCCACGTACGGAATGCTCTGGATGGTGCCGCACGTGCAGGTGCGGAGGGAGGAGCCGACGGCCCCCGATCCGCAAGGGTCCACGGTGAATAAAGGGGGGCTCGAGAGGGCCGAGTCAAGCTCTGGCCAGAGATGACGCGTTCGCGGTCGTCTGCAACGGCCCGCCCGTCGGGCGGGTCGCCAACGGGGCTATGGGGGCGATGATGGCTGTGCCCAGGAACTTCACGGAACTCGCACTGCGGAGGATCCACGAGCGGCCCGAGGCGACCGCCTACCAGTTCGTCCGGCCGGGCCCCGGCGAAGGCCTCGAAGCCGATTCCCTCAGCTACGGCGAGCTGGGCGCGCGCTCCCTGCACCTGGCCGGCTGGCTGCAGGAGCACGGCTGCCACGGACAGCGGGTGCTGATCCTGCACACCGACGGCACCCAGTTCGTCACCAGCTTCCTGGGCTGCCTGCTGGCCGGAGCCGTGGCCGTCCCCGCACCGCCTCCCAGCGGTGCCCGGCAGAACGTCGAGCGGGTCGCGAACATCATCAAGGACGCCGCCGTCAGCTATCTGATGACGGACTCGGCCAACGCCTCCGCCGTCTCCCAACTGCTCGCCACCATCGGCCACCCCGAGGTCGTCTGTCTGGCGACCGACCGGATGACGGGCGGAGCGGGCCCGGGCGGCGCCCCGGAGTGGAGCGAGCCGGGGCTCTTCCCGGACGATGTGGCCTACCTCCAGTACACCTCCGGGTCGGTCAGCGAGCCCAAGGGCGTCATGGTGACGCACCGCAACATGCTCGCCAACCAGGAGGCCGTCCGGCAGGGGATGCGGACGACCCAGGAGTCGGTGGTCGGCGGCTGGCTGCCGTTCCACCACGACATGGGCCTGGCGGGCCACCTGCTGCACCCGCTGTGGCTGGGCAGCAGGGGCGTACTGATGCCGCCGATCAGCTTCGTCAAACGCCCGGTCAACTGGCTGCGCATGATCGGCACCTACGGCATCACCACGGGCGGCGGCCCCAACCTCGGCTACGACCTGTGTCTGCGCCGCGTCACCGACGAGCAGCTGGCCGGGCTGGACCTCTCCGGCTGGACGACGGCCGTCAACGGGGCCGAGCCGGTGCGCGCGGAGACGATGGACGCCTTCGCCGAGCGGTTCGCGCCCGCCGGGTTCCGCCGCTCGGCGTTCTACCCCTGCTACGGGCTGGCCGAGGCGACCTTGCTGGTCTCCGGAGGATCGCCCGGAGCACCCGCGCTGGAGCGCACCGTCGACAAGGCCGACCTGGAGCACCACACGGTCTCCGAGGCGCGGCCCGGCAGCCCGAGCCGCACCCTGGTCAGCTCGGGCATTCCGCGCGGCTGCGAGGTGCGCATCGTCGACCCGGAGAGCCATACGCAGCTGCCGCACGGGCGGGTCGGCGAGGTGTGGGTGCGCGGGGACAGCGTGGCGCACGGCTACTGGAACCGGCCGCTGGACAACGCGTACGCCTTCCAGGCCACCATGGCCGACGGCACCGACGGATTTCTGCGTACCGGGGACCTCGGAGTGCTGGAGGGCGGAGAGCTGTTCGTCACAGGGCGGCTCAAGGACATCATGATCGTCGCGGGCCGCAATCTGTACCCGCAGGACATCGAGCGCAGCGTGCAGCAGGTCAGTGCGCTCTTCGGCTCCAGCGCGGCGTTCTCGGTCGAGTCGGACCGCGACCATGTGGTCGTCGTCCAAGAGGTGCGCACCAGCCGAAACTACGACACCCAACTGGCGTCGCTCGCCGCTGACGTGCAGCAGTGCGTGGCCCGCGAGTTCGAGGTCGCCGCAGAGAACGTGCTGCTGGTGCGCCCCGGCACGGTGCGCAGGACCACCAGCGGCAAGCTGCAGCGGCGCGCCATGCGGCAGATGTTCCTGGAGGGCCAGATACAGCCGCTGCACGAGGTGGTCGCGCCGGAGGTGCGCAAGCTCGTTGAGGCCGGCGCCGGAGCGCGCGAGGGCAGCCGCAAAGGCGCGCGGGAGCGGGGGTGACGGTGCCCGGCCGGGCGCGGGCCGCGCGCTGGCCGCTGGCCGAACGGCTGGACGCCCGGCTCGGTGACCCCGAGGACGGCAGCGGCCCGCTCGCCTACACCACAGCGGCACGGCAGGACGAGGCCGAGGAGTTCCCCGCAGCAGCCTGCGCCGCGCTCGACGCGCTCGGCGCCCAGCACTACTACGTGCCCGCCCAGTACGGCGGGAAGCTCACCGGGCTGCCGCAGTTGCTGGAACTGGTCCGCACGCTGGCGCGCCGCGATCTGACCTGTGCCGTCGGGCACGGGAAGACCTTTCTGGGCGCGGTGTGCATCTGGGTCGCCGAGGAGGGCGCGGGTGCCGAGCGGCTGGCCGGTCTGGTGCGTGCGGGGGAGCCCGTCTCGCTGGGGCTGACCGAACGCGCACACGGCAGCGATCTGATGGCCGGCGAGGTCGTCGCCGAACGGGCGCCGGAGGGCTACCGCATCACCGGCGAGAAGTGGCTCATCAACAACGCCACCCGTGGCCGCCTCGTCTGCCTGCTGGCCCGCACCGCGCCCGAGGGAGGACCGCGCGGCTTCAGCCTGTTGCTGGTCGACAAGGCGGAGCTGCCGCCGGGCACGTACCGCACCCTGCCCAAGGTGCCCACCCTGGGCATCCGGGGCGCCGACATCAGCGGTATCGCCTTCGACGGCGCGCCGGTCGGCCGGGACTGCCTCGTCGGCAGGGAGGGCGAGGGCCCCGAAACCGTACTGAAGGCCCTGCAGATCACCCGCTCGCTGTGCACCGCGCTCTCGCTCGGCGCGGCCGACCACGGGCTGCGGCTCGCCTACGGTTTCGCGGCCGCGCGTGAGCTGTACGGGCGGCGGATGCTGGATCTGCCGCAGGTGCGGCGGACGCTGGCCGAGTGCTACGGCGATCTGCTGGCCGGCGAGGCGCTGAGCGCGGTCGCGGCGCGCAGCATCCACACGCTGCCGGGCGAGCTGAGCGTCACCTCGGCCGTCGCCAAGTACCTGGTGCCCACCATGGTCGACCGGGTGCTGCTGCGGCTGCGCGGGGTGCTGGGGGCGCGCGCGTTCCTCAGCGACTACCACGAGCACGGGCGGTTCCAGAAGCTGGAGCGCGACCACCGCATCGTGGGCATCTTCGACGGCAACACGATGGTGAACCTCTACGCGCTCACCGCGCAGTTCCGCACCCTGGCCCGCGCGTATCCGGAGCCCGGCGGGCAGCCCGACAGCCGGACGGCCACCTTCTGCCTCGCGCGCGGGCTGCCGGATCTGCGCCCTGACCGGCTGAGCCTGCTGGCGCTGCACGGCAGCACGCTGTTGGGCTCGCTGCCTGGGAACACGGCGGCGCTCGAGAGGGCAGCGGCGCGGGACGCCGGGCTGCTGGCAGCGGCGCGGTCGGCGCGCACCCTGACGGCGGCCTGCGGCGAGTTGCACGCCCGGATGGGGGCAGCGCGGCTGGTGCCGGGCGGGGCGCCGGCCGAGAGCTTCGAGCTGGCGCGCGGCTACAGCAACTGCTTCGCCGCCGCCTGCGCCCTGGGGTTGTGGCGGCACAACAGCGAGGTGCCGCAACTGTGGCTCCATGCGGTGCTGGACCGGCTCTCGAGCGGTCTGGAGGAGGCTGTACCAGGCAGTACCGGGCCGCTGCCGCGGCCCTGGGGGGTGGAGGAGGAGGCGCGGGAGCCGCTGTACGAGCGGCTGCTGGAACGGATGGCCGCACAGTACGCGGCGGGGGAGCTGTTCTCCTTGCTCCCGTGCCGCATAGCGGAGGGACCGCCATGCTGACTCCGACCGAGGGCCCCGGGCACACCGAAGGCACCGGGGCCGAAGAAGAGCTCCGTATCCAGTACCGGATCGCGGACCTGGAGCGCCGTTTCGGCGACCCGGTCGACCCGGACAATCCGCTGGGCATCGACGCGCTGCTGGCCGCCGACGAGCGCGGCGAACTGCTCGCCGAGGCAGAGGATGTGCTGGCCGACTTCCAGCTCAACGCCGAGTTCGTGCCCCGCCGGTTGGGCGGCAGGCTGGACCGGGTCGACACCATGGGCCGGGTGCTGCGTGCCGTCTTCCGGCGGGACGCCAGTCTGGGGCTGGGGTACGGCGCCACCTCCTTCCTCGCCGCGGTGGCCGTGTGGGCGGCCGGGACACAGGAGCAGCAGCGGCGGGTGGCCGAACTGCTGCTGGGCGGCGGCAGGCTGGCCATCGCCTACCACGAGCTGGCGCACGGCAACGACTTCGTACGCAACGAGTTCCGCGCGACTCCGGAACCGGGGGGCGGCTTCCGGCTCGACGGCGTCAAGCAGGTCATCAACAACGTGGTACGCGCAGAGGGGCTCGTCCTCTTCAGCCGTACCGACGACGCCGCGGGAAGCCGCAGTCACTCGGTGCTGCTGGTCGAGAAGGACCGGCTCCCCGAGGGCCGGCTGCGCTATCTGCCGCGCTATGCCACCGTCGGGGTACGCGGCTGCCAGAACGCGGGCATCGAGTTCACCGACTGTCCGGTGGCCGGTGACGCGCTCGTCGGTGAGCTGGGCGACGGTGTGGAACTGGCGCTGCGCTCCTTCCAGATCACCCGCAGCGTCGTACCGTCGATGATCCTGGGCGGGGGCGACACGGCGCTTCGTACGGCCGTGAGCTTCGCGCTGAACCGGCAGCTGTACAACCGCTCGGTACTGGAGATACCGCACGCCCGTGCCACCCTGGTGGGCGCCTTCACCGATCTGCTGATCTGCGACTGCCTGGCGCTGGCGGCCACCCGCGCCGTCCATCTGCTGCCCGCCGAGACGAGCGTGTACGCGGCGGCCGTGAAGTACCTGCTGCCCAAGCTGCTGACGGATACCACCTACGACCTCTCGGTGGTGCTGGGCGCCAACTTCTATGTGCGCGGCGGCGAGTACGGCGCGTTCCAGAAGCACGTACGGGACCTGCCGATGATCAGCCTCGGCCACGCCGGCACCGCCGCCTGCCAGGCGACGATCATCCCGCAGCTGCCCCGGCTCGCCCGCGCGGCCTGGTTCACCGGACCCCCCGCTCCCGACGGGCTGTTCCGCATCCGCGACCCCCTGCCGCCGCTGGACCCGGAGCTGCTGGAGCTGGTGGCGACGACGGACGGGCTGGCGTGCTCCCTGGCCGGGGCAGCTGAGGAGCTGGCCGGAGACGGCGGCAGCGGCCTTGCCGCCCGCACCGGCGAGTACGGGGAGGCGCTGGTGGCGCTGGCCGGCGAGCTGGAGGCGGAACTGCGCGGCCTCCAGGAGGAGTGCGCCGCCATGCCCGCCAAGGACCGCACGGTACTGGCCAGCCCGCGCTCCTACGCGGCGGCCGACCGCTACGCACTGCTGCTGGCCGCCGCCGCCTGCCTGGGCGTATGGCGCAACCAGGGCGCCGGGCAGGGCGCCGGGCAGGGCGCCGGGCAGGGCGCCGGAACGGGCCCGGGACAGGGCGCGGACCGTGCCGCGGACCCGCACGCCGCCTCGACCGGCTTCCTCGCCTCCCCGGTGTGGCCGGCCGTCGCCCTCACCCGGCTCGCCAAGCGGCTCGGCCGCCCGCTGCCCAAGCTGCCCGCAGGCTGGGAGGAACACCTGCTGGACGAGGTGCTGTCGCGCTACCACGAGGCCCGCAGCTACGACCTCTACGACACCCCGCTCGCCGGCTGAGAAGCCACGACGAGCAGCAGGACGAGGAGCATGCCATGGTGCCGCAACCGACCGGAGCCCACGTCCCCGATCCGCCGGGGACGCACGCGCCGATGGGGGAGCGCGAGTTCACCCGGTGGCTGACAGCACGGTTGGCGGAGTTCCTGGGCCGCCCGGCCGAGGACATCGACCCGCGCACGCCGTTCGCCGAGTACGGACTGGACTCCGTGGCCGCGCTGAGCCTCTACGGGGACATCGAGGACGAGTTCGCGCTCTTCCTCGAGCCCACCGTCGCCTGGGACCACCCCACCGTCGAGGCGCTGGCCCGCTGCCTGGCCGAGGAGTACGCGAGCCGCGGCGGCCGGCCCGACCCGGACGCACCGGCGGAGGTGTGACGATGCCGAGCGCCGATGCCGCCGACACTTCGACGCCGCAGGCGAGTCCGCGTGCCGTCGCCGTCGTCGGCCTGGACTGCGCCTTTCCCGGGGCGCCCGACCCGGCCGCGTTCTGGCGGCTGCTGAACGGCACCGAGCACGCGGTCGGCGCCCCGCCGCCGTCCCGCTTCCGCGGCGGGGCCAAGGGCGCCTTCCTCGCCGACGCCGACGCCTTCGACCCCGGCTTCCTGGGCATCTCCACCGCCGAGGCGAGCGCCATGGACCCGCAGCAGCGGCTGCTGCTGCAGTGCGCCTGGCGGGCCGTTGAGGACTGCGGGGTGCCGCCGCCCGAGCTGGCGGGCAGCCGCACCGGGACGTACGTCGGCGCCATGGCGGACGACTGGGCGCGGCTGGCGCTGGCGGACCCGGCCGCCATCACCCCGCGTACCGGCACCGGCAGCGGGCGCTCCATGCTCGCCAACCGGCTCGCCTACCAGTTCGACCTGCGCGGCCCGAGCCTCACCGTGGACACCGCCTGCTCCTCGTCGCTGGTGGCCGTGCACCTGGCCTGCAACGCGCTGCTGACCGACGAGTGCGACCTGGCGCTGGCCTGCGGCGTCAACGTGGTCATCGGCACCGCGCTGGACCAGATCTACCAGCAGGCCGGGCTGGCCGCAGCCGACGGGAGGTGCAAGCCGTTCGCCGCGGAGGCCGACGGCATCGGACGAGGCGAGGGCGTGGGCGTGGTGGCGCTGCGCAGACTGGACGAGGCGGTGCGGCACGGCGATCCGGTCTACGCCGTCATCCACGGCAGCGCCGTCAACCAGGACGGGCGCAGCAACGGCATCATGGCGCCGCACCGCGCGGCGCAGCGGGAGGTCGTCACCGCCGCGCGCGTACGCGCGGGCGCCGAGCCCGGCCAGATCCGCTATGTGGAGGCACACGGCACCGGCACCGCGCTCGGCGACCTGATCGAGGTCCTCGCCCTCGACGACGCGCTGGGCGCCCGGCAGGGCCAGCGCGCGGTGCCGCTCGCGCTGGGTTCGGTCAAGGCCGCCATCGGGCACACGGAGGGCGCCTCGGGCATGGCGGGGCTGGTCAAGGCGGTACTGGCGGTGCACAACGGCACCGTGCCGCCGGGGCCGCCCGCGGGCACCGAGAACAGCCAACTCGGCCTGCACAGGCGGCGGATGCAGCTGGTCGCGGAGCCGCTGGAGCTGGCGGAGCAGGGACCCGGCTGCCGGGTGGGAGTCTCCAGCTTCGGCATGGGTGGCACCAACGCGCACCTCGTCCTGGGCCCGCCGCCCCCGCTCCCCGCGGCCGAATCCGCGGGTGCGCCCGGGGTGTTCACCCTCTCGGCCGACACGCCCGAAGCGCTGCGCGCCAACCTCCGCGTCCAGGCAGCCGCCGCCGCGCGTACCGGGGAACGGGACCTGGCGGCCCTGTGCCGCACGAGCAACCGGGTGCGGGCGGCGCAGCCGTGCCACTTCGCCGCCGTCGCCGGTACGCCCGGGGAGCTGGCCCAAGCGCTGGCGACGGCGGCCGAGACGATGCCGGAACCGGTCGCGGCGGCCGAGGAGCCCACCGTGGCCTTCGCGTTCACCGGACAGGGCGCCCAGTACCCGGGGATGACGGCCGCGCTGTACGAGAGCTCGCCGCTCTACCGCGGTTTCCTCCAGGACGCGTCGGCCGCGCTGCTGGAGTGGACAGGCGCACCGGTGCACGAGCTGCTCCTGGACGGCAGCGAACGGGTGCACCGTACGGGCCTCACCCAGCCCGCGCTCTTCGCCGTCGAGTACGCCCTGGCCAGGACCCTGACGGAACTGGGGCTGCGGCCCGGAGCGGTGATCGGGCACAGCGTCGGCGAGTTCGCCGCCGCGGTCATCGCCGGTGGGCTGGACCTGTCCGACGCCGCCCGGCTGGTGGCACGGCGCGGCGCGCTGATGGAGGCGCTGCCCGAGGGCGGCGGCATGCTCGCCACCCGGGCCCGCGAGCGGGAGGCGCGTGCGCTGGCCGAGGCGGAGCCGCTGTGCGCGGTCGCCGCCGTCAACGCGCCCGGCGCCACTGTGCTCTCCGGCGACCGGGCTGGACTTGCCCGCATCCGGGAACAGCTGGAGCGGAGCGGCTTCGGCTGCACCGAGCTGACCGTCTCGCACGCCTTCCACTCCCCGCTGATGGAGCCGGTGCTCGCGGCATTCGCCGAGACCGCCGACGGAGTGCGTGCCGCGCCGCCGAGGATTCCGTTCCACTCCACGGTGCACGGCGGTCCGCTACCGGAGGGCACCGCGCTGGACGCCGCCTACTGGACGGCGCAGATACCGGCGACCGTGCGCTTCGAGGAGGCCGTCGGCTCGCTGTGCGCCGAACCTCCCACGCACATCGTGGAGATCGGCCCCAAGCCGGTGCTGTGCGGGCTGCTGCGCAGGATCACCGCCGCACGCGGGGTAGCTGCGCTGGCGCCTTGCCGCGATGTCTCCTCCGGATTCGAGCAGCTTGCCGAAGTGGTGGCCCGGCTGTACGAGGACGGGCTCGACCCGCAGTGGGAGCCCCTCTACGCGGAGGCCGACCGCCGCACCGTTCGGATGCCCTCCCATGTCTTCGCCACCCAATGGCGCTCCTGGCAGCCTGCGTCCCCCGCAACGGGGGCTGCGCTTGCCCACCCCGCGCCCCTGGCGCAGCCTGCCCAAGCTTCGCGGGGCAGCCATTCAGGGGCGCGGGGAACTGCGCGACCGGCCACAGCCAACCCGCAGTCCGCAACCAACGGGCAGGGGCAGCCCCTCACCGGCATCCGCACCGTCGTCGCCGAAATCGTCGGTGGGGCCCCCAGCGATCTGAATGAAGAGTTGCGCTTTTACGACGACCTCGGCTTCGACTCCGTGATGCTCATGGAACTCAAGCACCGGCTGGAAGTGCGCTTTCCCGACCTGGGCGAGCTGTCACTGCCCGAGATGCTCGCCAGCCTGGTGAGCATCGGCACCCTCGCCACCTATCTGCGCGGCCTGCTGACGACACCGGCGGCCGTCTGATGCCCCGCGCCGGCGCCGAGGCAGGCACCACGGCGGGAGCCGCAGCCGTCCATCTGCTGGGCACAGGCACCGCACTGCCTGGAGAGCCGGTCGGCAACGACCGGCTCTCCCAGCGCCTGGGCATCCCCTCGGCGTGGGTCGAGACGTTCATCGGCACCAGGACCCGGCACTTCGCCGTCGACCTGGACAGCGGCCGGGTGCGCTGGACGCTGGAGGACCTGTGCACCGACGCCGCGGACCGGGCACTGGCCGACGCCGGGGCCGAGCCATCCGAGGTCGGTTTCATCGTGCTGGCGACCGCCACCCCGGACGCGCTGATGCCGACCACCGCCGCGCTGCTCGCCGACCGGCTCGGCATCGAGGGCGCCGCCGCCTACCAGCTGCAGTCCGGCTGCGGCGGCGCCGTGCAGGCGTTCGCCGTGGCGCGCGCCCTGCTGTCCGTCGCCCCGTCCGGTCTTGGACTGGTGGTCGGCGGCGACGTGTGCAGCAAACACCTCGACCTGGCCCAGGACTTCCGCGAGCTGCCGCCCGGCGCGCTCGTCAACTACGTGCTCTTCGGTGACGGCGCGGGAGCCGCGGTGGTCAGCGGCACGCGACGCCCCGGCACCCAGGCGGTTCTCAGCCATCTCGAACACCGGCTGGCGGGGCTCGGGCTGCCGCCGGGCCAGCGCGTCGAATGGTTCGGCGCCGCCGACCTGCGCTCGCCGGATGCCGTGCCTCCTGCGGTGACCGAGGACTACAAGGCCGTCGAGCACCGGGTGCCCGTACTGGCCCGCGAACTGCGCGACACCCTGCTGACCGCCTCGGGCTGGCGGCCCGAGACCGTCGACTACCTCCTGCCGCCGCAGCTCAGCGGCCGGATGACCGAGCGGATCACGAGCGAGCTGGGTCACGGATTCGAGTGGGAGCCGGTTTCCTGTGTCGCGGAGACCGGCAACAACGGCAACGCGCTGGTCTTCCTCCAGCTCGACCGCCTGCTACCCCGCCTCACCCCCACCCAGCGAGCCCTGGCCCTCGCCGTCGAGTCCAGCAAGTGGATCCGGGCCGGCTTCACCGTGGAGGCACCCCAGGAGGCCCCCGATGCGTGACCGACACCTTGTGCGGCGCTCCTCGCCGGAAGCTGGGCGCTCCTCGCCGGAAACCCGGCGCTCCTCGCCGGGAGCCCGGCTGCGTACCCTGCACGCCCAGGGCCGGCTCGCCACGGGCTACCCGGACCTGCGGGAGCTGCTCGCCGACGCGTCCCCCGAGGAGCTCGACTTCGCCGGCCGGGTGCTCGCCCCGCTCGACCCGGACGAGGTGCTCGCGCACCACCCGGAGACGCCCACCGTCCGGATCGCCGTCACGGGACGCGGCACCGTGGGCGACGTGGTGCCCGCACTCACCGGCCAGCTGGCCCGGCACGGCATCCTGGCCCGTATCCGGGTGTGCGGGGCAGGCGGCTATCTGGGCGACCTGGCCGACCCGGGCTCCCCGCTCTACGCACACGCGCCGGACGTCACCCTGTGCGTCCTGGACCCGCTCACCGTATGGGACAAGGTGGCGGCGCCCTGGCAGCCGATCGACGTGAGCGTCGCGGCCGAGAGACAGCGCAAGGCACTCGGCGAACTGGCCGCCGCGCACGCCGCCTGCGCACCGCCCGGCGCCACTCTCGTGCTGAACACCGTGCCCCTGCTGCACCGCTTCACCCACCAGCTCACCTCTCTGGCGCAGCGGGCGGAACTGGGCGGACTGTGGCGGCAGTTCAACGCCGACCTGCTCTACATGGCACACCCCTCCGACGGGTTGGCCGTCCTCGATCTGGAGCCGGTCACCAGCGCCGGGGTCCGCGCCGACGAGCCGAGGCTCGGCACCTACGCCGACGCACACTGCACAGCGCAGCTGCTGGCCGGCTACGCCCGCGAGGCCGCCCACCTGATCCGCGGACTGCGCGGCCAGGCGAAGAAGTGCCTGGTGCTCGATCTGGACGGCACCCTGTGGGACGGCGTGCTGGCCGAGGACGGGCCCGAGGGCGTCACCGCGGCCGGCTCCCTGCGCGGTGCCGCCTTCGGCGCCTTCCAGCGCACCGTCAAACAGCTCGCCTCACAGGGCGTGCTGCTCGCCGTCTGCACCAAGAACGACCCGCAGGACGTGGCCCGCGCCCTGGCGGAGCACCCGGAGTTCCCCCTGGGCGCCGACGACTTCGTGACCGTCGTGGCCGACTGGGGCTCCAAGGCCGAGGGCGTGCACACCATCGCCGAACGGCTGGGCATCGCACCGGAGGCGGTGGTCTTCGCCGACGACATGCCCGTCGAGCGGGAGACCGTCCGGGTCGGCGTGCCCGGTGCCGCCGTGGTCCCGCTGGACGGCGAGCCCGCGCTGCACGCCGAACGCCTGCTCGCGGACGGCTGGTTCGACACCCCGGCGCTCACCGAAGAGGACCGGCTGCGGCCGGTGCGCTACGCCCAGCGGGCGGCCCGCGAGCGCTTCGAGGCCGGCTCCGCCGACTACCGCGCGTTCCTCGACAGCCTGGACCTGCGGGTGGAGATCTCTCCACCGTACGAGCACGAACTGGCCAGGCTGGCGCAGCTCAGCCTGCGCACCAACAGGTTCAACCTGACCGGCGAGCGGCTGAGCATCGAGCAGGTGCGGCAGCGCGCCGCCGAGCCCGGCGCCGTGGTGCTGGCCGTCCGTGCGGCCGACAGGTTCGGTGACGACGGGGTGGTCGGTGCCGTCTTCGCCCGCGCGAGAGCCGGCCGGCTGTCGGTGGACAACCTGGTGCTCAGCTGCCGGGTGCTGGGCCGGGGCATCGAGGAGGCCACGGTGAGCGGGCTGCTGCGGGCCGCAGGGGAGGCAGGGTTCACCGCCGTGCACGCGCGCTGGAGTGCCACCCGTGCCAACGGTGCGCTGCGGACGCTGTGGACCCGGCACGGCTTCACCACCGTCGACGGCCCAGGGACGGCCACCGAGATCCATTTCCGGCACTCGCTCCGGCGGCTCACCCCGGTGCCCGGTCACATCAGGCTGCGACTGCGGCTGCCCGACGAGCGGCAGCCGGCGGTCCCGCGGGGAGGGAGGTGAGGGTATGCGCACCGTCGAAGAACTGATCGAACTGGCCAACATCCATCTCGGAACGGCGCTCGCGCCCGCCGACGCGGCAGCGGAGCTGACCGAGCTGGCCGAGTGGGACTCCGTACACCTGCTGCGGCTGGTCGCGCTGCTGGAGCACGAGTTGGGCCGCCCGGTGCCGGTGGACGCCGTGCTCCAGGCCCGCAGCCTGCGCGACATCTGGGCCGTGGCGGTGGGCGCATGACCGCCCGCGCCCCGACCGTCCGGCAGGCGCTGCCGGGCACGCTCGCGGTGGGCTCGCCGGGCCGCCGCCGCGCGTACGTACTCGACGGCGTGGTCACACGCCTGGAGGGCTGGCATGGCGATCACCTTGGGCCCCGCGACGGACGGCCGGACGGCGGAGGCGTTCGCCCACCCGGTGCGGATGAGCGGACCGGAGGGACCCTGGGAGCGGGTCCGTGCGGCGGTGGAGCGCCACGGCAGCGTCGTCGTGCACGGGCGGCTGGAGGAGTGGCTGCCGGCTGACCTGGACGACCCACGGCTGCGCCCGCTGCTGGGCCGGGACCACGCCCGTTTCCAGGCGATGACCCACCCCCAGGTCAGGTCCCGCTTCGTCGCCTCCCGGCTGCTGCTCAAACATGTGGCCTGCGCCGTGATCGAGGCGTCGCCCGAGAGCGTCGAGTTGGCCTACAAGCCCGGCGGTCGGCCCTATCTGCGCGGCCTCGACCAGATCGACATCAGCCTCAGCCACACCGAGAACCTGCTGCTCGTCGGCCTCACCCGGCGCGGCTGGATCGGCGTCGACGCGGAGGCCAAGGACCGTCCCATGCTGGGGCTGGGCACCGAGAACCAGGTCTGTACGCCCTACGAGCGCCGCACCCTCGCGCAGATCGCCGAGGACCGGCGGAACGCGGCACTGGTGCGGCTGTGGACGCTGAAGGAGGCGTACAGCAAGGCCATCGGGCAGGGCATGCGGTTCCGCTTCACCGAGTTCGGCTTCAGCCCGCAGGACCGCAATGTGCAGGTGCTGCGGCCCGACGGGGCGCCCGGCACCGGCGCCGAATGGGCGTTCCACACCTGCCTGGTGGACCGGGCCTACACCGTCAGCGTCGCCCTCTTCGACGCGGGCTTCGGCGATACGGACGACACGGCGGCGGCCACCATGCTGGACGCGGGGCTGATCGCCGCACTGGTGGAGGAGACGGGGGAGGCGGGAGACCGTGCGGAATGAGAGGCGCGGCGAGGAAGTGCCGAGTGCGGAAGCGGGAGCGCACGCGGAAGCGAGAGCGCCGCGCGAGGAGGCGAGCGCGCTGAGCGCGGACGTGTGCGTGGCCGGCGGCGGACCCGGCGGCCGGGCCCTCGCGCTGGCGCTGACGCGGCTGGGCTGCGACGTCGTCCTGCTGGAGAAGCGCGACCCGGCGCGCGGTGCGGGCCCGGCCTTCCGGGGCGAGTCCGTCTCCCCGGACGGCGTACGGCTGCTGGATCTGCTCGGCGTCGGGGAACGGGTACGGCAGGCGGCACACCGGGTGGACCGGCTGGAGATCGAGGACGCGGGACACCGGGTGCTCGACGTGCGGTTCGCCGACTTCCCCTACCGCTACCGGCACCCGGTCGAGCTGGCACAGCGCACCCTGCTGGCGGCGCTCGCCGAACAGACCGGCAGGCAGCCGGGCGGCTGCACCGTACTGGAGCCCGCCACCGTGACCGGACTACTGGTGGACGGCCCCGCGGTGACCGGCGTACGGGCGAACACCCCGACAGGCCCGGTACGGGTGACGGCGGCGCTGACCGTGGGCGCCGACGGCCGCCACAGCGCCGTACGCCGACTGAGCGGATTGGCCGAACACGCACGCCACACACCGCTGGAGCGCGACGTGGTGTGGCTGAAGCTGCCCTTCCCTGCGGACTGGGACCGGCGCGCCTACCGGGTGCGGATCGCGGGGGACAGCCACGGCCTCTTCCTGCCCAGCACGGACGGCACGCTCCGGGTGGGCCTCAACATCCCCAAGGGCGGGCTGCGGACGCTGCGCTCCGGCGGCCTCGGCGGACTGCACGCCCGCCTCGACCGGCTGGCCCCGCAGGCGGGGGCCGCCGCCCGCGCGAGCCTGCACAGCTGGTCGGACACGGCACTGCTGGACATCTTCACCGCCGAGGTACCGCGCTGGTCGGCACCCGGAGTCGTCCTGATCGGCGACGCCGCGCACACCCTCTCGCCCGTCCTCGGCCAAGGCGTCAACCACGCACTGGCCGACGCGGTGGAGTTGGCCCCGCTGGTCGCCGAGGCGCTGGGCCGCGACCGGCGGGCACACAGCCGCGCCCTCCTGGCGGCCCTGCAGCTCTTCCAGCGGCGCCGGGAGCCCCACGTACGCCGCTCGCGCGCGCTCCAGCTGCGGCAGGAGCGGATGTTCACGCTGACCGCGCCCGCGGCCACCGCGCTGCGCCGTACCGTCTACCGCGCCCTCGACGCCAGCCCGGCGCTGCGCAGGCGGGTGCTGGCCCCCGCCTACTTCCCGGGCCACACCCCGCTGAGACAGGCGGCACGCGCACAGGAGGTGACGCCCGTATGAGCGTCATCGAAGCACCGCCGCTGGCCGAACTCCGCGCGCTGGCGCCGCTGCACGCCCGCGCGCAGGGCATCCCGGCCGCCCGCTGCCGCGCCGTCCTCTCCCATATCCGCACCGCCCACGGCGACGACGCCGACTCCTGGCCCGCCGTCTGGAACCGCGCGGGAGACGCCCTCGCGGCGCGCGGCCGCCACCTCGACGCGGCCCGTCACTATGCGCTGGCCCGCTTCCCCTCCGTGGACGGACCGGCGCGCGAGCGCGCCCAACGGCTGTGCGTCCGCTCCTTCGACCGCTGGCGCGCCTCCTGGCCCGGCATCGGCCGCCTGGAGGTCGAAGCCCCCTCGGGCGGCGGCAGGTTCGCGGTGTGGACGGCCGGTCTGTCCCGGCAGGCGCCCCGCCCGCTGATCCTGGTGTGCGGCGGCATCGTCTCCGTCAAGGAGCAGTGGGCCCCGCTGCTGGCCCGCGCCGCCGCGCTGGGTACAGCCCTCGCGGTCACCGAACTGCCCGGCGTGGGCGAGAACACGCTGCCGTACGACACCGCGGCACCCGCAATGATCAGCGCCCTCCTCGACAGCCTCGCGAACCGCGCCGACGTCCGCCGCACCCACGCCGTCGCCCTCAGCTTCGGCGGCCACCTCGCGCTGCGGGCCGCGCTGGAGGACCGCCGACTGGTGGGCGTCTCCACGGTGGGCGCTCCCGTACGGCACTTCTTCCTCGACCACGACTGGCACACCCGGCTCCCCACGACCACGGCGCACACGCTGAGGCGGCTCACCGGCCGCGCCTCGGCCGAACTGGGGGAGTGGGCGCTGACGGCCGACGAACTGGCCCGGCTGAGGGACCTGCCGGTCACCTACGTCGCCGCGCTGCGGGACGACATCGTGCCGCTCAGCGACGCGGCGGCGCTGGCCGCGGACCCGGCAGCGCGGCGGCGGTTCCTCGTCGTGGACGACGAGCACGGCGCCCCCGCACAGCTGGCCCGCGTCCGCCCCCTGCTGCTCGGCTCGGCCCTGCGCGACCTGGGAGTCCACCCGGTGCGCCGCGCCGCCCTGTGCGCTGTCGCCGGAGCGCTCCGGACCCGCCCGGGGAGGGTGCGGACATGACCGGCTGGAGCTGGCGCAGCCCCTGGGGCCGGGTCTGCAGCGGCACCGTGGGCGCGGTGGCACTCTGCGCGGGCGCCCGACTGGGCGGGCCCCGCAGCCGCGTGCTGTGGACCTGCGCCGTGCTGCCCGACGTCGCCCTGCTGTACGGGATCGCAGCGGCGCCCTCCGCCTTCGACCCGCTCCCCGCTTACGCGGTCCGCCCCTACAACGTCCTCCACTCGCCCGGCGTCCCCCTCGCCCTCTTCGGCGCGGCCCGCCTGCTGGGCAGCCGCAACCTCCATGTGGCCGCCTGCGGCTGGCTGGCCCACATCGCCACCGACCGCGCCTGCGGCTACGGCCCCCGCGCCCCGGACGGCTCCCGCGTGTAGTGGTGCGAACTATCAGGCGGCCGCGCGTTCGTCGAGAGGGCGGCGGCGCAGACCCGCCATCTGCAGGGCGGGCGGAATGTGGTTCTGGTCGAGGGTGCCGACGTCGGTGCCGGGCGGGACGATCTGGTCGATCCGGTCGAGGAGGTCGTCACAGAGGCGGACGTCGAGACCGGCGAGGATGTCGTCGAGGTGGGCCATCGTGCGCGGCCCGGCGAGGGCGCTGGTGACGCCGGGGTGGGCGAGGGTGAACGCCATGGCGAGGTGGGTCAGCGGCATGCCCGCCTCCTCGGCGAGGGAGACGAACTGCTCGACGACGTCGATGCGGCGCTCGTCGGTGATGTGCTTGAAGAGGCCCGCGCGCATCAGAGTGTTCTCCTGGCTCCTGCGGACACGGCCGGTGAGCATCCCCTGGGCGAGCGGACCCCACACCATGACACCCATGCCGTAGCGCTGCGCGACGGGCAGGACCTCTCGCTCGATGCCCCGGTCGAGCAGCGAGTAGGGAGGCTGCTCCGTGCGGAGGCGCTCCAGGTTCCGTCGCTCGGCGACCCACTGCGCCTCGACGATGTCGGAGGCCGGCGTGGTGGAGGAGCCGATCGCGCGGACCTTGCCGCTGCGGATCAGGTCGGTGAGCGCGGAAAGGGTCTCCTCGAAGTCGGTGGCGGGGTCCAGGCGGTGTATCTGGTAGAGGTCGATGTAGTCGGTCCGCAGCCTGCGCAGCGAGTTCTCGACCGCCGTTGTGATCCAGCGCCGGGAGGCGCCGCGCTGGTTGGGGTCCTCGCCGGTCGGGAGGCCGAACTTGGTCGCCAGCACGACGTTGTCACGGCGGCCCTTGAGTGCTTTGCCGACGACTTCCTCGGAGTCGGCGTAGGCGTCGGCGGTGTCGAGGAGGTTGATGCCCGCGTCCAGCGCCTTGTGGATGATGCGTGCCGATTCCTCGGGCTCGTTGCCCATGCGGGTGGCGAACATCAGGGTGCCGAGCGCGTGGGGGCTCACCTTGATACCGGTACGGCCCAGCGTGCGGTACTGCATGGTTCCTCCACGTCATGGCAGAGCACCGGGTGATGCCCTAACCTGAGATAAGCGGAAAGCTTTTCCGGAACTATACGGAAAGGCTTTCCGGTTATGCAACAGGAGGGACGATGACCAGCAAGGCAGGGCAGCCCGGAGCGCCGCGCCGCAGGCGCGCGGACGCCCAGCGCAACGTGGAAGCCCTCATCGAGGCCGCGCGCGCGGTCTTCGACACGACCGGTGTCGACGCGCCCGCCAAGGAGATCGCCGACCTGGCAGGCGTCGGCGTCGGCACGCTCTACCGGCACTTTCCGCTGCGCTCGGACCTGGTCAAGGCGGTGGTGCAGAGCGGAATCGACGCCTGCGCTGCGGCCGGACCGCAACTCGGTGCCGTGCACGAGCCGCGCGAGGCGCTTGCCGAGTGGCTGCGCCGGTACACGGTGTTCCTGGGTACCAAACGGGGGCTGGCTCCGGCGCTCCACTCGGGCGACCCGGCCTACGAGGCCCTGCCGGGATACTTTCTGGACAAGCTCGGTCCCGCCCTCACCGCGCTGCTCGACGCCGCGGTGGCCGTCGGAGCGATCCGCGACGACGTCAGCGCACACGACCTGCTGTACGCCGTCGCCAACCTGTGCATGCCCGTGCCCGGCCAAGGGTCCGAGTACAACCAGCGCATGGTCGAACTGCTCATCGACGGGCTGGGTGCCCCGCGCCAGGACGGCCAGGGCGGCTGAATTCTGGAAACCGCATCCGGTCCGCGCATCAAAGGTTTGGGTATCACTTCACGGTGGGTGAGGAAACAATTCCCCGACCTGCCGTCTGGCCAATGATCGACCAGGCGGCGATGGTGATCCGCCTGCGATGACAAGGGCGGGTGATTGTCTCCATGTCCGCGGTTCACTCATGGGCCACACTCCGTGCACCTGGAATTCGCTCGGCCACTCTTCTATCGAGTGGCTGGCCGGAATCGCCTGAGAAGCTTCCTCCTCGCCAGCCGCACGCAGCAGGCCTATTACCAAGGATCGGGAATCATGGACGCATCCAGGAGGCCGAGAGCGATCATCGGAGGCACCGTGCCGGCCCTTGTCGGCGCCCTCGCCCTGAGCGCATGCGGGGTCACCGATGTCTGGCGCGGATCGGCTGATGAAGAGAAACTCGTGGGCAGTGTGCGGGTGGACGGCTCCAGCACTGTCGCTCCGCTGTCCAAGGCCGCAGCGCAGTTCTACGGCTACAAGCAGCCCGATGTCCGGGTCACCGTGGAGACCTCAGGGACCGGCGGGGGTTTCAAGAAGTTCTGTTCGGGCGCCACGGACGTCGCCGATGCCTCACGTGTGATCAAGGACACGGAGAAGGCGGCGTGCGAGGAGAACGACGTCAAGTACGACGAACTCGCCGTCGCGAATGACGCCCTGACCGTCGTGGTCAACAAGAACGTGCACTGGGTGGACTGCCTGTCGACCGCGCAGTTGAAGAAGATCTGGGAACCGGGCTCCGAGATCGACAGCTGGCAGCAGGTCGACCCGAAATACCCCGACGTGCCCCTCAAGCTTTTCGGCCCGGACACGGAGTCGGGCACTTTCGATTACTTCACCGAGGCTGTCAACGGCAAAGCGGGTGCCTCCCGTACCGACTACCGCGACGCCGTGGACGACAACGAGACGGCACGTGGCGTGGCCGAAAACCGGGGCGGGATGGGCTACTTCGGATTCTCCTACTCCGAGGAGAACGAGAGCAGCGTCAAATCTCTCATGATCGACAGCGGGGACGGCTGTGTCGTTCCCAGCGCCTCGAGCGTGCAGGACGGCACATACAAGCCGCTGTCCCGTCCGCTGTTCATCTATCCCGCCGCGAAGGCGCTCAAGCGGCCGGAGGTGGAGGACTTCGTCGAGTACTTCGTCGGGCACCACGCCCAGATAGCGGCGAGCACCCGGTTCATCCCGCTCAGCTCCGAGCAGGAGGACAAGCTCAAGTCGGACCTCAAGAAGCTCAAGGCAGCGGCCGGGTGACCCATCGCCGCCGCGGCCCCCGGTCCGGGGGAGCGCTCAGTCCCACCTCACCGGCAGCTCCGTGAGGCGGTTGACCAGGAGGCCCGTGTGCATGCTGATCGTTTCGACGGGCGCGGCCAGCCGCATATCGGGAAAGCGGGTGGCCAGCACACGCAGCGCGATGGCGAGTTCGGCGCGGGCCAGTGGCGCTCCCAGGCAGTAGTGCGGGCCGTGGCCGAAGGCCAGATGCGGCGGCTGGGCGGGGTCGGCGGAGCGCCCCGGGGCGAAGCGGCCCGGGTCGGCGAAGCGGGCACCGTCCTGGTTCGCCGAGCAGATCGAGGCGATCACCGCGCTGTTGGCGGGCAGCACCCGCCCCGCGAGCTCGACCGGTTCCGTGGTGACCCGCAGCGGCCCGCCGTCGCCGATCGGGTTGATCCGCAGCAACTCCTCGACGAGTTCGTCGAGTTCGTCGCGCCCGTCGTCGTCCTTCGGTACCAGACCCAGCCGGCCCGGGTGCCGCAGCAGGGTGAAGACGGAGGTGCCCAGCACTCCGACCGTCGTCTCGTGCCCCGCGATGAGCAACGTCATGGCGAGGGTGAGCAGTTCCCGCTCGCCGAGCCCGCAGTCCTCGTCGCGTACCGCGACCAGCGCGCTGAGCAGGTCCTCACCCGGCTCCCTTCGCTTCTCGGCCACCAGGTTTCCCAGGTAGCCCAGCAGCGCCTGTTTGTGCCGCAGCATCTCCTCCGGGGTGTGGGCTGTCAGCGACAGTACGGCGTCCGACCAGGTGCGGAAGCGCTCGCGGTCCGCGTAGGGGACGCCCAGCAGCTCGCAGATGACGGCCACCGGGAAGGGGAAGGCGAACGCCGCGTTCAGGTCGGCGGTGCTGCCTGCCGCCGCCATGGAGTCGGCCAGTTCACCGGCCAGTGCGGTGATGCGGGGCCGCAGGTCCGCGACCCGGCGTGGGGTGAAGGCGCGGGAGACCAGGCCGCGCAGCCGGGTGTGCTCGGGCGGGTCCATGGTGAACAGGCCGCCCGCGTCGAAGGGGACGGCCGTCAGTTTCGGCGCCTGGGGCAGCACGGTGGCGGCCCGTGAGCAGCGCGGGTCGGCGAGCACGGCGCGTACGTCGTCGTAGCGGCTGACCAGGTGCCCGGTGTCGCCGCTGGGCAGCGTGACCTCGGTGACCGGTTCCTCCGCGCGCAGCCGCGCGTAGGCGTCCGGGATCTCGGTGGCCGAAGTGCGCGGCGGCGGGTAGGAGCGGGCGCGGACGCGGGCGGCGGAATCCTGGGCCATGTACGCACTGTTGAACTTTGGCCTCGAATCGTGGTCGAGCCGGTGTTGTGGAGGGCGCGACGCGGTATCCTCACGTCTCCAACAGCACGTAAGGCAGCCCGAGTCCGCGGGGGAACTCGACGATGATCTCAGTGGTGCTCGCCGAGGACATGCACATGGTGCGCGGTGCTCTGGTGGCGCTGTTGGACATCGAGACGGACATCGAGATCGTCGCCGAGGTCGACTCGGGCCACGACATCCTGCCCACCGTCTTCGCGCACCGCCCCGATGTGGCGGTCATCGACATCGATCTGCCGGGCGTGGACGGGCTGACCGCGGCCGCCGAGGTGCACGAGAAGCTGCCGTCCTGCCGCACGCTGATCCTCACCAGCCTGGGCCAGCCGGGTAATCTGCGCCGCGCCCTGGAAGCCCATGTCTCCGGTTTCCTGCTCAAGGACGCGCCGCCGAGCAGGCTGGCCGACGCCATCCGCCGGGTGCGCGCCGGGGAGCGCGTCATCGATCCCGAACTGGCGCTGGACGCCTGGTCGGCGCGGGAGAACCCGCTCACGGCGCGGGAGACGGAGGTGCTGCGGCTGGCGGCCGAGGGCGCGGAGGCCGCGGACATCGCGGGGCGGCTGTTCCTGTCCGTGGGGACGGTTCGCAACTATCTGACGGCCATCGTCATCAAGCTCGGGGCCCGTAACCGGGTGGACGCTCTGCGGATCGCCCGGGAACAGGGCTGGCTGTAGCCGTACCGGAGGCCGGAGCCGGGGCGGAGGCCGGGGCCCCGGCGCTCGGGGGTGCCGGCCGCCGCCGTCCGGAGGCGGGCCCGGAGGCAGCCTTGCGGCCGGAGGCCGGGTGCGGAATCCGGGCCTCCAGGTGGAAGCAGCCGTCCTCCCGCACATCGGCCTCCAGACTGCCGCCGATCGCGGCCACCCGCGCTGCCAGGTTGCCGATGCCGCTGCCCCCGTCGCTGTCCGGCCGCGGTGTGGTCGGGTCCTGCGGGTCCAGGAGCGGCTGGACGCCGTCGTTGACCAGCCGCAGCACGGCGCAGTCCGCGTCCCCGCACACGGTGATCTGGCAGCGCCGCACCTTGCTGTGCCGCAGGAGGTTGGTGACCCCCTCGCGCAGCACGGTGGCCAGCACCGTGCCCACCGAGTCCGGGATGTTCTCCAGCGTCGTGTCGACCTCCGCCTCGATGCCCGCCGCCTCGAACACCGAGACGGCCGAGGAGATCTCGGCGGGCAGCGAGATGTTGCGGTAGCTGCGGGCGACCGCACGCACATCGGCCAGCGCCTGCCGGGAGATCTCCAGTACGTGGGTCACCTCGTCCTTGGCGCGCGGCGGGTCGGCGTCCACCAGCCGGTGCGCCAGCTCGCTGCGCAGCGTGATCGCGGAGAGGCTGTATCCCAGCAGGTCGTGCAGGTCGCGTGCGAAGCGCAACCGTTCCTCCTCGACGGCCAGCCGGGCGATCTCCTGCTGTGCCGCGCGCAGTTGGATGACGATCTCGGCCAGCTTGGTGAGCCCGTAGACCACCGCGCAGGTGGTGAGCGTGGAGACGGCGTTGTAGGCCACCTCCAGCGCGGGCCAGCCCGAGAGGGAGGTGACCAGCACGACGCTGGCCAGGCACCCGGCCATCCCCAGCCACGACCAGGGTGCCCGCAAGGTGAGCAGCAGCGACCCCGCCAGCAGCCCCGGCAGCCCGACCCAGGCCGTTCCCAGCACCAGCATCGGCAGGAAGGTGCAGATCGTCTGCACCGCCAGCACCCAGTGCTGGTAGGCGCGGCTCAGCCGCATCCCCCGCTGGGTGGTACGGGCCACCTGGGTGCCGAACATCACCGCGATGGCCGTGCCGCCGACGAGGATCTGCTTCAACGAGTCGCCGATGGTGAGCAGATGCAGCACGGCGGCGCCCAGGATTCCGCTGAGCGCCACGACGAAGACCGTCAGCACGATACGGGGAGCCATCGCGACATCGACTCCGTACCCCAGCGGCTGGCGCGTCCGGTGTCGTTGCCTGTGTAAAGAGATGTGCTTTCCCCCTGAGCTCACTGCGTGCTCTCCCCTCGCCCCGCCGAAGGTCTGCTCAGCATAGGCGAGGGGATCGGGTGCCACCATTGGCTAGACGAACACCGGGACGGGGTTCAGTCCCTCGTAGTCGACGGGTTCGGCGCGGCGTCCGAGCCGGACCGGCACATCGTAGAGCCTGCCGGGCGCGAAACGTGCCCAGAAGTGCCTGAGCCCGGGAACCAGAACCTTCACGACCGGGATGTCCAGATCGGGCCGCGTCTGGTCCAGCACCAACAGCTCCATACCGTGCCGGCGCAGCAGTTCGACCGCGTCCGCCACGTCCGTGCGCAGATCCGTACGGGGTGTGTAGGCGTAGTCGACGGCGCGCCGAAGGGGGGCGTCCGCATCCGGTGCGAGGTAGGACTGGTCGGTGACGGTGTGCCGGGTGCACCAGTCGCGGAAGACCGGGTCCTCGAAGCTGTGCCGGGTGTCCAGCACGGCGGGCAGCATCTGCGTCATCTCGGTCATCGCCCTGCGCAGCGCCAGCGCCGGGTCCAGATGGCAGCCGAAACCGAAGACGATGTCCTCGCGGGCGCCGCCGGTGCGCCGGGAGACCGCGCACATCACCGGGATGCCCAGGTCCGAGGTGAGGTCCAGGACCCACAACTCGCGCCCGATGGCGGCGTACGAGGAGCGCATCCGCGCGATCCACTCCTCGCCGAAGGACTCCGGGTCCACCTGCGGCTGCCGGGTGCGGTTGTACCACCACAGCGCCACCGCGTCCCGCTCCACCAGTTCGAGGAAGCCCTGGAGGATCGCGTCCTCCAGGCTGCTGCCCGCCGCGTTGCCGTTGGAGTCGGCACGGGCGAAGACCGGGGCGCCGGCCTGGTGCGGGGTGGCGAAGTAGAGCATCGAGGTGGGCAGCAGCCGGTGCCGCCGCTCGGTCAGCGACCACACCGGGGTCCAGTCGATGACCGCCGACTCGTCGAACGGGTCGCAGACGAACTGGAACGGGGAGTGGAAGGCGTTCCACTCCCGCCGCCGGGCGAACTGCCGCTCGTCGTACAGCTGGCAGGCGTTCGGGTGCACGGCCGCCCCGCCCAGCTCGGCGTACCGCCCGGGGACGCGCTCCTCGTCGCCCTGGAAGGTGCCCGAGTACCGCTCCAGCGCCTCGCACAGCGCCCCGACCCTGGCGTCCAGCTCGGTGACGCCCTTGCCCGCGCTGTGGCTGCGCAGCGCGGACCGCAGCGTGTGCACCCCGTTGCCGCGCAGCGCCGGATTGCTGCCGGAGACATATGCGTTGAGGTCGGCGGGACAGCGCGGATCGCGTCGCAGCAGCCGCACCACCCCGGTGACCTCGCCCACCAGGTGCTCGTAGCGCTGAAGCATCTCGCCGCTGGAGCACGAGCGGTGACCGCCGCCGGTGGCCACCTTGGGGCGCGAGGTGAGCACCACGGGCTGTCGCGTACGCGCCGCGACCAGCGCGGGGTCGCCACAGGCCGGGCACTGGGGTCTGCGTTCGACCGGGTGGTGCCGTCCCTCGCCGCGCAGGCTGTCGAGGGCCCACACGGACGACTGGCGCCGGTCGCGGAACCCGCCCAGCCAAGTGGCGGCCTGGAGCGCCAGCAGGTGCAGCGCGCAGGCGTGGCTGGCGGGGATGTGGGCGCGCGGCGGGCTGATCGGCGCGGCCAGGCCCAGCGCCCGGCCCAGATAGCTGTGCGCGCTCCTGTTGTGCCGCAGCCGGTGTTCCAGACAGTGCCAGCAGGCGCCCTCGCCCGGCTGGAAGAACGGCCCGAGCCACGGCTCGACGCCGTACGGCTTCGCCAGCAGCCAGGGCCGGCCGGCACGCCGCTGAGCCGCGTCGATATCGGCCAGGGCAGGCGAGAGATAGTCCTCGCACAGGACGACGGTGAGGGTGTGCGAGGTGCACTCCTCCGGCTCGACGAGTCCGATCCCGGCGGCCCGGAAGGCCTCCCGTGCGGCGCCGACGCCCTCGCTCCCGCCGACGGACAGCAGCCGCACCCGTCCCGCCGACAGATCGGCGTCGGCCCGGACACCGTCGAGCCCGGCGGACTCCCAGAACGCCGCGGTGGCGTCCGGGGTGGTGTGGCCCCGCGCGGCACCGCCCTCGGCCGCGGAGCCGGAGGGCGGCGAGAAGCCGGCGAGCAGATTGGCCTTCGACAACTGGCCCAGGATGCGCCCCAGCCGGCCCGGCGAGAGCACGCCGCGGGTCTCCCTGGCCAGCGCGGCCATGTCCCGGCTGCCGTCCAGCAGCGGTGCCAGCGCGGCCACCTCGGTCCCCTCGACCGCCGTGACGCCCTGCTCGGAGACGAAGTAGGTGGCATCACCCGGTACCACGGCCGGGCGCAGATGCTTGCGGAACCCCAGAAGGGGCAGTGCGGTGTTCAGCTCCATTCCCTGTCCCCCGCTTTCTGTCGCGCTGGTGCGACGTCAGAAGGCTGTCTCGGCAGGCGCGAGGGATGCGGGGGGAAGGCCCGGCTCGGCCGGGTGCGCGAACGTCCAACTGCTGCACGCGGCGGAGTGGCCCACGGTGTCGCGCGGGTTGAGGCTGGTGATGGTCACCTCGGCGCCGGGCCCGCTGGGCAGCGCCGGGATGTGCGTCCGCTCGTCGGTTGCGATGCCGAACTCCGCGAGCACACTGCGCGGTTCGACCGCGTAGCGCACCGCGAGCGCCGGGTCGAGGCAGCACTGCGCGGTCAGCTCGGCGAAGCGCCAGTCCTGGTCCACCGAGTCCGCGGCGCCCTGCGCGCTGCTGACGGTGACCTTGGCGAGCGCGTGACCTGACATCGTGACGTCTCCCGTCTGGAGAGAGGAACCCATGGCCCCCCGTGGACTCATGGGGCGACGCTGTGGTGTGGGGAGTGGCCCGATCGTGTGGGTCCGATGCGCAGGACAGCAGTGTGAGTGGCACCCGGTGCGGGTGCCAGTGGGGGCTTCACGACCCTGCATGTGAAAAACTCATGGCCGCCTCCGCCGGATATCCGCCCCAAGATCGTGAGTTGCTCACTGTTCCACGGCGCGGACGGGTGCGATTCTCCCTCTCGTATCCGGTGACATGTCTTCCGGCACGGCTTCGACGGCACGTCGCCTCCGGCTACACGTCGCTCACGGTGCACGTCGCCTTCAGCGGCACCTTCAGCCAGAACCGCCAACGGGGAGGCCCCAGATGCGCATCAGGGTGCTGGGAACTCTGCACGCCGAGACGGCGGGCGTCTCGATCGCACCGAGCGCGGCCAAGCCGCGGCAGATCCTGGCCCTGCTCGCTCTCCAGAGCCGGCACATCGTGCCGGTGTCCGACCTGATGGAGGAGGTGTGGGGGGCCGGCCCCCCGCGCAGCGCCCCCACCACGCTCCAGACCTACATCCTGCAACTGCGCCGCAGGCTGCGCGCCGCTCTCGGTGCACCGGGCCCCCTGCCGGGCGCCGGCACCACGGCACCATGCGACCCGCACGCGCCCAGTGACAAGGACATCCTCGCCACCCGGCACGGCGGCTACCAGCTGGAGGTCGCCGACTGCGACGTAGACGCGCTGGAGTTCGCCCGGCTGACCCGCACCGGGCACGCCGCGTACGAGGCGGGCGACATGGCCAAGTCGGCGCGGCTGCTGAACTCGGCCCTCGCCCTGTGGCGCGGCCCCGCGCTGGCCGACCTCCCGCACGGCAAGCACCTGTCCATCGAGGCCACTCGGCTGGAGGAGAGCAGGCTGGGCGCGCTGGAGCGGCGTATCGACGCCGACCTGCGGATGGGGCGGCACCGCGAGGTGCTGGGCGAGCTGTGCGCACTGCGCGGCCGCTACCCGCTCTACGAGAATCTGCACGCGCTGCTGATGGTCGCCTTCCACCAGGACGGCCGCTCCTCGGACGCGCTGATCGCCTTCCGGCGGCTGCGCGGCACGCTCGTCGAGGAGTTGGGCCTGGAGCCCTCGCCCCGGATCGACCGCCTCCACCAGGCCATTCTCCGGGGCGAGGATGCCCTGGACGCCTGGCGCGGCTCCGGATCGGGCCAGGCGGCCGGTCTCGCGGGGTGATGAGCGCTCCACGGGCCCGGTCCACCCCACTTCGAGCTGTCGTCCAGTGCCGGTCGTGAGGATCTGGCCCTCGGCGACCGGCCCCGTCATGGGGACGGGGGAAGGGGGGAGGGATGAACGCGTATCTCGCGGCACCTCCCGGAAAGCGGCCGACGGACGCACCGCCCGCACCGGGCGAGGTGCCCGACGGTGACGGATTACGGCTGTTCTGCTTCCACCACGCGGGCGCCGGCGCACTCACCTTCGCGCGCTGGCGCCGTGGCTTCGGACCCGGCGTATGTGTGCTGCCGGTCCGGCTCCCCGGCCGGGAGACGCGGCTGCGCGAGCCCCGCATCACCGACGCGCGCCGACTGCTGGACGAACTCGAGGCGCAGCTCGGCCCGCTGCTGGAGCAGCCCTACGCGCTGTACGGGCACAGCCTGGGCGCCCTGGTGGCCTACCGCTTCGCACAGCGGGTCCGGCACGCCGGCCGTCCCGCGCCGGTGCTGGTGGGGCTGGGCGCCTGTCCGCCGCCGCATCTGCCGACGCCGCTGACCGACCAGAGCGAACTGCCCGACGCCGCGCTGCTGGCCGCGCTGAACCGCTACGGGACGCTGCCCTCCTACCTGTTCGAGCGCCCGCACTGGCTGCGCACCCTGCTGTCCACCATGCGCGACGACCTGCGGCTCGCCGCCAGCCTGCGCGCGGTCGGCGGTGCGGCGGACACCGGCCGGGACGAGCCGCTCGACTGCCCCGTGCACGCCTTCGCCGGCACCCGGGACGAGGCGGCACCGCTCGCCGCCGTCGCCCAGTGGCGCGACTGGACGCGCGGCTCGTTCGCCGCGCACTCCGTCCCCGGCGGCCACTTCTTCGTACGCGACACCGCGCTGCCCGAGCTGCTCGCGGCACAACTGCGCAGCGGCGCACCGGTGCGGCGCGCCTCGCACCTGTCCGAACCATTCATGTAGTCCCGAAGATCACATACAACTGCACCCGAAGGGAGCGAGAGATGGACATCAGCGTGCTGGGACCCTGCAGGGTCGTCCAATCGGGGGTCTCCGTCGTCCCGACCGCGGTCAAACCGAGAAAGGTGCTGGCGCTGCTGGCCCTCTACCCGGACCAGGTGGTCTCCGTCGCCTCACTGGTGGAGGAGCTGTGGGGGGAGTCCCCGCCGCGCAGCGTCCAGACCACACTGCAGACCTACGTACTGCAGCTGCGCAACCTCATCGCGGCGGCGCTGGGCGACCGGCTTCCCGCCGATCTGCCGCACGGCGCCAAGAGCGTGCTGGTCACCGAGTCCGGCGGCTATCTGCTGGACACCCAGGGCGGAATGGTCGACGTCTCGGAGTTCGAACGGCTCTCCGGCGCCGGGCACCGGGCGCTGGAGGCCGGCGACTTCGTGGGCGCCTCCGCCTCCTTCCGCCGCGCACTGGAGCTGTGGCGAGGACCGGCGCTGGTGGACGTGCAGTGCGGGCCGCTGCTGGAGATCGAGGCGACCAGGCTCGAGGAGTCACGCCTGGGCATCCTCAACCAGCGCATCGAGGTGGACCTCAGCCTGGGCCGCCACCACGAACTGGTCGGCGAACTGTCCGGGCTGGCGGCCCAGCATCCGCTGCACGAGGGCATCCAGGCCCAGCTCATGCTCGCCCTCTACCGTTCCGGCAGACGAGGCAACGCGCTGGAGGTCTACCAGCGGCTGCGCGGCGTGCTCTCCCGCGAACTGGGCCTGGATCCCTCACCCGACCTCCAGCGTCTGCAGTGCGCCGTGCTCGACTCGGCGGTTGAGCTGGAGCTGACCGGCGCGGCGCGCGAGGCGGCCTTCAGCGGCAGCGGGGGGCCGCTGAGGGCGCTGCGCGGCGGCTGACGCCCGCGAGGGGGTACCGGGCGCGGCAGCCGCCCGGGCGGTCGGCGAAGAGGCGGGCGCTCAGGGCGAGTGGGGCAGGAGCCGGGCGCACATACTCCTGCACCACGCTGTCGGCGTCCCGGAAGGCCCGCCGCACCGCGGCCGTCCAGGTCGGCTCGTCCGTCTCGTGGCCCGCCACGAGCGGACCCGCGCCCGCGACCGCGCGCTTGAGGACGAACCGTTCGCGCTGGGCCAGCAGCAGCCCGGGGAGTTCCTGCTCGGTGCCGTGCCACCAGGTGCGGCCCGCCAGGGCGAGCCGCGTCCACGGCAGTCGGCGTTCCACCAAGGACCGCTCACCGTGCGTCATCCAGGGCAGCCCCTCGGAGACGAGGGCGAGTGCCCGCCTGTCGGCCAGCAGTGAGCCGCTGAGCGGCGGCAGCAGCAACAGCCCCGCGCGCTGCGCGTCCCGTAGCCGTGCGCGTTCCTTGTCGGCTGCCGGCCGGGTACTGCTCAGCAGCCCCAGCGCGTAGCGCGGCCTGCCGGGGCGGCCCAGTGCGCCGGGCAGCCGGTCGTGGTCGAGCAGGTCGGTGGTGAAACCGCGCTGCCGTAGGTCGTGTGCGTCGTCGGGGGCGAAGCCGGGGCCGACCAGGGCCACGGAGCGCGGCAGCCCCCGGCGTGTGCACAGGTCGGCGAGCGCGTCGGCGCGGGCGGCCCGCGGGTCGTGGGCGAACAGCGTCCCACCGGCCTGCCCCTGAACCGCGGAGGTGAACACCGCCACGTCCGCCGCGCTGTCGAGGGAGGTGCCGGCGTCCAGGGCCACGAGCCGCGGCCCCGTCTCGCCGACCACGAACTCGCCAGTGGCCAGCATGGTGCAGCAGTCCGTCTCGGTGCTCTCCAGGCCCGAGTACGGCGGATGGTCGGCGGGGTCGGCGCCCAGTGCGACCAGCCGCTCGGGCCAGGTGGGGCCCAGCGCCAGCACGGCCCGGCGCACCAGCGCGAGCAAGGCGGCCGAGGTCTCGAAGAGTTCGTCGTAGCGGCCGCGCGGCAGTACGTAAGGGCGGGTGGGCAGCGGCCGGTCTCCGGGCCGCTCCCGTGCCGCCGTCATGACCGCCGTCCGCGCGGCGAGAGGGCCCGGGTGAGGACGGCGTGCAGTTCGTCGACGGAGTCCGCGTACCGGGCCAGCGGGTCCGGCACCGGGGGGCGGTCGTCCACGCCGTACGAGCCCGTGCCGTGCACCACCACATCCGGCTCGGTGAGCAGGCCCCGGTCGAGCGCGTTCAGCACCCCGGTCAGCGCCATCACCAGTGACCACTCGCCCAGCCGTGCCGGATCGGCGGGGAGTTCGACGCCTGCCGGACGCAGCATGGCCCGCAGGGACGGATAGCGGGCCAGGCACTCGTAGCGCGAGACGACGATCCCGTCCCCGCCGTGGGTGCGCACCAGTGCGCTCAGTTCGGGCGCCGTGGCGGGGGCGCGGGTGAAGAAGGTGGGATCCAGGATCTCCTGGGGGTGGTGGGCGGTGCGTGGGAAGTGCGGGTCGGGTGTGCCTCCGGCGGGCTGGTGGTGGAGGCGGCGGGCCCGGTCGTAGGCGTACGGCGGTACCCCTTCGCGGCTGAACGAGCCGGTCAGCAGGTGGAGCACCAGGTCGGGTGTGTGCAACTGCTGCACCAGCAGATAGCGCGCGGCGGGCGTCCCGTTCCTTCCGGCTGCCCCGCCCCTCCCGTCCCTCTCGCCCGTCCTGCCTGCCCCGTCCGTCCCGTCCGGTTCCAGCAGGGTGCTGCCCAGCCGGTGGCCCAGCAGCCCCGATCCGGTGGCGACCGCCTGGGCGTGCGCCCGGCCGCCCGCCCCGGCCGCACCCAGCGCCTCCCGCTCCACGAAAGCGCGCAGCGCGTCGGCAGCGCGGTGGTCGACCGGGTCGCGTACGTACCACAGCGCGGCCCCCGTACCGGTGCGCAGCGCGTGTGCGCGCTCCCGGCAGTACGCGGCGGCCAGTTCGTGCACCGAGCCCGGCTCCGAACCGTGGTAGAAGACCAGCGGATTGCGGCGGCGCAGCTCGGGGTGGCGGGCCAGCGCCGAGTCCGCCACCTTGTGCCGGGAGCCGGCGGGCACCAGCGCGACCACCCGCACCTGGTCCGGGTGGGCCAGCCCGCACCGCTGGGCGCGCAGTACCGCGTCCCGCAGCGCGGTCGCCGCATTGCCCGAGGAGGGCGCCAGCAGCGCGATCCGCTCTCCCGTGCACCGTGCGTGGTGCACCGCTCGCGCCACGACGAGCAGCGCACCGGCCGACTGCGCCGAGCGCGCTTCCGGGGCGGCACACAGGTCGAGCAGGTGCAGCCGGGTGCCGCGGTGGTCCGGCAGCCGTACGACCCGTGCCGCGGCGGCGGACAAGTAGGCGCGCAGCGGCCCGTCCAGCGGCGGGAGTTCACCGTCCGGGGTGAAGACGGCGGCGTCCCGCGGCGGAGGGGGCGCCGGGGTGGCCGCGCGTTCGTGCAGGGCGCGCACCAGGGTACGGACGGTGTCCCAGTGGTCGGTCAACGGCCGGCTTCCGGTGGGCGCCGCGCTGTTCGGCGACGCCGCGTGGTTCGGCGGCGCCGTACGCTGCCGGGAGGCGGCAGGGCCGGTGCGCGCGGTGAGAGTCATGGACGGTCCCCTCCTGGTCCGGCCGCCCGCTGCCCGGGACGGCCCTCTCGACACCCCGCCGTCCCCCCTTTAAGCTCGAATCACCGTCACAGATATGACATGAACGATATCGGTGATTCCTCGGAAATGCGGCGGTGAGCCGCAGGGAAAGGTAGCCCTGCCGGGTCGAGCGCCGGTCGAAGCCGGCCGGACCCGACCCCACCCGCGCCCGAGGAGCCGTCCATGACCCAGCCCTCCATGCCTGTGCTGGAATCCCTCACCCGCACGTGGCCCGACATCGAGGCGGCGCACGAGAGCGCCGCGGGCGCCGGTGCCGCACTGCTGCGCAGCCGTACCGAACTGCTGGGCGCCCTCACCCGGCTCGCCACCTACGCCAGCGCACGCGACGAACTGCTGCGCTCCCTGCGCACGCTGGCCGGAGCGCCCTGGGAGCTGGCCCGCACGGGAGTGCCGCAGCTGGCCCGGGTCTCGGTCGTCCTCCCGCAGCACACCGCGCTCTACTCCTACGTCCGCCACTGTCTGGTGCCCGCCCTCTACTGCGACGAGGTCGTGGTCCGGCCCGCGCCCCGCATCCGGGAGACCGCATACGAGCTGCACCACGTCATCAGCCGCGGGCTCGCCCCGCGACTGGCGGCCCGTATCCGGTTCACCGACGCCGCACAGCGCGACTTCGCTCCCATGTGTGCCGAGTCGGACGCCGTCGCCTTCACCGGCAGCGCCGAGGCCGGCACCGGGTTGATGACCGAGATCGGCGACGGGCCGCTCTTCCTCCTCTCCGGGCCCGCACCCAACCCGCTGATCGTCGGCCCCCGCGCGGAACCGGCCGCCGCCTGCCGCGCCGTACTCCGCGCCAGACTGCACAACTCAGGGCAGGACCGGCTCTGCCCCGATGTGCTGTTCGTCCACCGGCTGCGGCTGAACGCGCTGGTCGAGCAGTTGCGTGCCGAGCTGTCCGTGCTGACGGTGGGCGCCCGCGGCTGGCCGGACGCCGTACTGACCGCGCTCACCTACGGGGAGGCGGTGCAGGGTGCGGCGCGGTTCCTCTCAGCGCACGCCGACCGGGTGGTGGCCGGCGGCGGTACCGACCTGGAGCGGATGCAGGTCGAGCCCTCCCTCCTGGTCTTCGACGAGGACCCCGGCTTCCACCCGCCCCCGTTGGCCGGGCCGCTGTTCTGCGTCGTCCCCTACGAGGACCCCGAACTGCTGCGCGAGTGGGCGCGGGACCCGCTGGAAGTGGAACGCGGTATGTACGCCGCCGTCTTCGGGGAGCCGCGGTTGAGCGGGCGCACCCTCGGTACCGCCGTCGTGCTGCGGGACGACACGCCGTTCGATGTGGAGGACGGCAACCAGCCGTGCGGCGGGTACGGAGCGCTTGCCAGCGGCGTACGCCGGGAGGGCGTGCTGCTGGGGAGGCCGCAGTTGCTCTCGCGTGAGGCCGCGCAACGGTACTCCGTGATCACCGGGCCGCTCCGGTAGTCCCGCGCTCAGTTGGGGCGCGGGTCGAGTCGGGCTGTAGAGGGCGCTGGCACGGTGCGCGGGAGGCGAACACCTTCCCGAAGGAGGCCGACGGTGGCACACCGGACGCTCATAGTGGCGCGCATGGAGCCGGGCAAGGCCGACTCCATCGCGCGGATCTTCGAGGAGTCGGACGGGACCGAACTGCCCCACATGGTGGGCGTGGCGCGGCGGACGCTCTTCACCTTCCACGACCTGTACTTCCACCTCGTCGAGGCGGACGAGGACATCACCCCCAATCTGTACCGCGCCCGCAGCCACCCCCTCTACGACGACATCAACACCCGCCTCGCGCAGTGCGTGTCGCCCTACGACCCGAACTGGCAGGAGCCCAAGGACGCGATGGCGAACCCGTTCTACGTATGGACGAAGGACTCAGGGAGGATCCAGTGAGCGAGTTCACCCAGCGCGAGCTGGCCGAGAAGCTGCTCGAGTGTGCGGGCGAGGCGGAGGACGTGGACATCGCCGATGAGGCGGCGCTGGATGTGCCGTTCCTCGAACTCGGCTACGACTCGCTTGCGCTGCTCCAGGTGACCGGTGTCATCAAGCGCGAGTACGGCGTCGAACTGTCCGACGACGCCGTGGTGGAGGCGGAGACGCCCCGGCTCCTGCTCAAGATGATCAACGCCAACCTGTCCGATGCGGCATGAGCCCCGCCGGCACGGAAACCGGTGTGCTGCCCGGGCCGGGGCTGGCGGGCAAGCGCGTCCTGGTCACCGGCGGCACCCGGGGCATCGGCCGCACCACGGCTCTGGCCTTCGCACAGGCGGGTGCCCGACTCGTCGTCGCCCACCGCAGTCCCGGTGACCACGCGCGCACCCTGGCCGAGGAACTGGCGGCCACCGGCGCCGAGCACCGTCTGGTACGCGCCGATGTCACCAGCTCCCAGGAGACGGCCCGGCTCGCCGAGGAGTGCCGGGCCACTCTGGGTGGTCTGGACGTGCTCGTCAACAACGTCGGCGTGGACGGCCACAGCAAGTTCGCGGACCTGGACGAGAGCGAGTGGCACCGGCTGCTCGACTCCAATGTCACCTCGGCGTTCCTGGTCACCCGCGCCGTCGACGAACTGCTCGTGGACGGCGCCTCGATCGTCAACATCGGCGCCTCGGTCGCCCTGCGGGGGCGCGCGCTCGGCACCCACTACTCCGCCTCCAAGGCGGCGCTCGTCGGCTTCGGCCGGGCGCTGTGCAAGGAGGTCGGCAGCCGTGGCATCCGCGTCAACACCGTGGCGCCCGGGGTCACGGCGACCGACGACGAGCCGGGGGCAGGCCTGCCGCCGCAGCTCGTCGAACGCCTCGCCGGGATGACGGCGCTGGGCCGGCTGGGCACCGGCGCCGACGTGGCCGGCGCGGTCCTCTACCTCGCGGGCGACACCTCCCGCTACGTCACCGGCGTCACGCTCACAGTCGATGGAGGAATCTGATGCCCTACGCGGCGATCACCTACCGGGTCAAGCCCGGCCACGAGGACGAGATCGCGGAGATCTTCGCCAACTTCAAGCGCGTCGACACCCCCGACCTCGCCGGGGACGACGGCGAGCAGGCCGGACGGCTGCTGGGTACCGGCGTCTTCATCAAGGACGACGTGATGGTGCGCGTCATCCACTACGAGGGCGACTTCGCGGCCGTCGGCAAGCACATGGCCCAGCAGAAGGGCGTGCACATCCTGGAGGAGAAGCTGCAGCCCTACCTCGCCGAGAAGCGCGACACCGCATCCCCTGAGGCGTTCGCCGCCTACTTCCGCGACGCCACCATGCGGTCCATCGCACAGCTGACCGTGGACACGCACCCCGCCGGGAGCTGAACCGATGAGGGTGGACGCTGTCCTTGGGGTGGCCGTTCTCCTCGGCAGCGGCGTCACGGCGGGGGTCCTCTTCGCCGTGGCGCTCAGCGTGCTGCCGGCGCTGTTCGCCATGGAGACCGGCACCTATGTGTACGCCCACAAACTGCTGGGCCGCAACTGGGATCCGACCATGCCCGTGGTCGTTCTGACGTCGACCGTGCTTGCCGTGGTCCTCGCCTTCGTCGCCGACGGCACCTGGGCCCGCGTGCTGTTCGCCGTTGCGGCGGTCCTGCTGCTGGGCGTCTCCGCCGTCTCCCACCTGTGCAACGTTCCCATCAACCGGCGGGTCAAGGCGGTGGCGGACCCCGCCGCGCTGCCCGACGACTGGGAGGACCCTCGCCCCCTCTGGCGCCGCTGGCACCTGCTGCGTACGGCGCTGGCACTGACGGCCCTGGTGGTGAACGCCGCGGCGGTGGCGGCGCTGCAGGGCGGCTGATGTCCGGCTGGGCCGCCCGGCCGTCCGGCTCATCCGCCGACGAGCGCCCGCAGTGCCACATACAGCACCGAGGGGCCCAGCAGGCACCCCACACCCGTGTAGAAGGTGGCTGTCATGGCGCCGTAGGGCACCAGGCGCTTGTCGGTCGCCGCCAGCCCGCCGGCCACTCCGGAGGTGGTGCCCAGCAGCCCGCCGAAGGCCATGGCCGACTTCGGGTTGTTCAGGCCGATCAGCGGGGCGATCAGCGGCGTCCCCACCATCACCACCACCGACTTGACCAGGCCCGCGGCCACCGACAGCGCGATCACCTCCGAGCTCGCGCCCACCGCCGTGCCCGTGACAGGCCCGACGATATAGGTGGCCGCACCGGCGCCGATGGTCGCCAGCGAGGCGGCATCCGTGTAACCGAAGAACGCGGCGACGACGGCGCCGGCCACGAAGGAGACCAGCACTCCCAGCAGGATGGACAGCGCGCCGGACAGCCCGGCCCGCCTGATCTCCCGCAGATCGACGCCGTACGCGGTCGAGACGATGGCGAAGTCCCGCAGCATCGCACCGCCCATCAGGCCCACCCCGGAAAAGACGGCGAAGTCGGCCAGCCCGTCCTCGCCACCGGTCGCCACGCCTCCCCACCAGGCCAGCACCAGACCGAGCAGAATGGCGATGGCCGAGCCCTGCAGCCTGCCGCGCGTGAGCTTTCTCGACAGCCATCCGGAGACCAGCATCACCCCGCCGACCAGCGCGAAGGCCACGATCAGATCGTTCTCCTCGAAGACGGAGACCAGCGTGTCCATCTCAGGCCTCCTGCCTCTCCTGCTCGGTCAGCGGCGGCAGCGGTTCGCCGGGCTCGCCTATCCGTGCCACGACCGGTACCAGCGCTGCACCTGCGGTGAGCGCGGCGAGCCCCGCCAGGAGCGCCATCGGCCCGCCGGTGATCGCCTTGGCCACGTCCTGGGTGGCGGCCATCGCGACGACGATCGGGATGTACATCGCGCTCCAGAAGAGCACGCCCTGTTCGGTGGGTTCGGGGAACTTCCCCCTGCCGCGGAGCCAGTGGGTCACCAGCACCAGCATGATCATGGCGAAGCCGACTCCGCCGACATTCGCGTCGACGCCGACCGCGGCGCCGAGCAGTTCACCGACGAGCGTGCCCACGAGCAGGCACACCGCCAGCGCTGCCACTCCATAGAGAACCATCGTCTTCTCCACACTGAGAGACTTCAGTAACGGACATCAGGGATCGACAGGGTCGGGGGCCGGTCGTCTCGTCCGCCGTGGCCGGCCCCGGGGGTCAGGCGTCCGCGGCGGCGAACAGGTCCTCGTAGCGCTTGCGCAGCTCGGCCTTCTGCACCTTTCCCATGACGTTGCGGGGCAACGCCTCGACAAAGCGCACGGCACGCGGGTGCTTGAACCGGGCGAGGTCCTCGGCGACGGAGCCGAGCAGCTCCTTCTCGTCCGGCCGCCGGCCGGACGCCGGGACGACGACGGCCACCACCGTCTCCCCGAAGTCGGGATGCGGGACACCGATCACGGCCGACTCCGCCACCCCCGGATGGGCGTCGAGCAGCTCCTCGATCTCCTTTGGGTAGATGTTGTAACCCCCGGAGATCACCAGGTCCTTGTCCCGGCCGACGATGCACAGATGGCCGTCCTCGTCGATACGGCCGAGATCGCCCGTGATGAAGAAGCCGTCCCCGCGGAACTCCGAGGCGGTCTTCTCGGGCAGCCGCCAGTAGCCGGTGAAGACATTGGGGCCGCGCACCTCGATGCTGCCGACCTCGCCGTCGGGCAGCGTCCGGCCGGTCTCGTCCACCACCCGGACCTCGGTGCCGGGCAGCGGCCTGCCGACGGTGCCGGGCTTGCGCGGCCCGTCCCGGTAGGGATTGGTGGTGTTCATCCCCGTCTCGGTCATCCCGTAGCGCTCCAGGATGGCGTGGCCGGTGCGGGCCTCGAAGGCCCGGTGGTCGGCCGCGAGCAGGGGAGCCGAGCCGGAGACGAACAGCCGCATCGGGGCACAGACCTCCGCGGTGAGCCGGTCGCTGTTCAGCAGCCGGGTGTAGAAGGTGGGCACACCCATCAGCACCGTGGCCCGGGGCAGCAGATCGACGACCGCCTCGGCGTCGAACCCGGGCAGGAAGTGCATGGAGGCGCCGGCCGTCAGAGTCATGTTCACGGCGACGAACAGACCGTGGATATGGAAGATCGGCAGGGCGTGGATGAGCCGGTCCTCGGCGGTGAACTCCCATGCCTCCAGCAGCGCCCGGCAGTTGGCCGCCAGGTTGCCGTGGGAGAGCACGGCGCCCTTGGAACGCCCGGTGGTCCCGGAGGTGTAGAGGATCGCCGCCGGGGCGTCGGCCGAGGCCTCGAAGACCTCCCGGTGGCGGCCGTCCCCCTCCAGCAGGCTGCCGTCACCTGCCGTGCCGAGGGTCTCGACGACCAGACCCTCCCCGGCGCGCTCCGCGTACCGGTCCCGGTACCGGTCCCGGCGCTCCGGGGAGCAGACGAGCACCCGCGGCCCGGCGTCCCCCAGGAAGTACTCCATCTCCGCAGCGGTGTAGGCGGTGTTGAGCGGCAGGAAGACGCCGCCCAGCTGCAGCGTGGCCAGATACAGCGCGACGGCCTCCGGGGACTTGTCCACCTGCACGGCGACCCGGTCACCCGGGGTCACCCCGTTGGCGGCGAGCCGGGCGGCGATCCGTTGCACGAGGCGTGCGGTTTCCCGGTAGGTGACGCCCCGGCCGTCGGGCAGTTCGAACAGCACCTTGTCAGGGCGCTGCTCCGCCTGCTCGGCGAAGGACCGGTGGATGGTGGTGAAGGGGGGCATGGGGGGTGGTGTTCCTTTCTCGAGAGCGGCCCGCAGCGGTCCGCCGAGCGCCACGGTGCGGTGCCGGACGTAGTCCTCGTGCCGGCGCTCCAGCTCCTCGGGCTCGTAGCGGTAGTTGACCATCGCGCCGTAGGACTGCCGCCAGGCCTCGGGTGAGCTGTTCGCCGGCCAGTTCAGCCGCCAGGCACAGGCCCCGTTTCCCAGGTGGAAGCGGGCGACCGCATCGAGGGGGCAGCCGTCGCCGCGCCGCTCCACGACGAGGTACCGGGCCAGCGCGGCCAGGAGCCGGGGGCGGAGCCGCTCGATGTCGGCCGCTTCGGGCCGCCTGGCGGACGTCCCCTGGGTGTTCTCCACGGCATCCAGCTCACCGGCCAGTTCGCGCAGCCCGGGGTCCTGCTCGGCCTGCTCATGCAGCCACCGCCGGAAGCCCGGCACAGGTGAGAGGGTGACGAACCGGCCCAGGTGCGGCAGCTGTTCCCCCACCTGTTCGATGACCTGCTTGATGAGGAAGCTGCCGAAGGAGATTCCGGCCAGCCCGTCCAGGGCGTTGTTGATCGAGTAGAGGACCGCCGTGTCCGTCTGCGCCGGGTCGAGCGCCGGACCGGGCTCCAGCAGGGGGGCGATCCGGTCCGGTACGCCGCGCACCAGCGCGACCTCCACGAAGATCAGCGGCACGTCACCGGTGGCCGGGTGGAAGAAGGCGTGGACGAGGCGGTCGTCGGGCAGCAGTCGGCGGCGCAGCTCGTGGCTGCTCGCCATGGGGTGGACCCGCTCGCCCCGCAGCAGGTGCGCGCGGAGCTCCTCGGGCGCGTCCCAGGTGACCTCGGACATCCGGAGGAAGCCGCGGTTGAACCAGGAGGTGAGCAGGTGGCGGAAGTCGTGGTCGAGGGGGCGCAGCTCCGGGTGGTACGGCAGCATCCTGCGCAGGTCGGCGCGGATGCCGACCAGGGCGAGCGTGGCGTCGGGCGCGTGGTTCATCCGGCGGAGCAGTTGCTGGCGGGCGGGCTCGACCACGTCGAAGAGCCCGGTCAGTTCGGCCTCGCCCCGCAGCCCGGCGTCCCTGGCGCTCTCCCAGCGGTGGTAGGCGGCGCGCACCTGGTCGGCGTCGACGTCGTACGCCGTGGTGATGTGGGCGAAGAAGGCCCGCTTGCCGTCGTCGTCCAGCCGGTCGTACGCGGACAGGGCCCGCGCCGCGACCGCCCGCATCGAGGACTCGCCCACGTCGCTCATCAGAACCTCGCAGGCGACGAGCAGGAGGTCGAACGGGGATTCCGGCTCGTCGCCCAGCGGTCCGCCGTCCGCCGGTCCGCCGTCCGCCGGCCCGCCGTCCGCCGGTCCGCCGCCGTGCCGCCCGGGGAACTGCCGGAGATCGGTCCACAGGCGGCCGTCGTGGCGTTCCATCTCCAGGTCCTCTCCACGGGCTCACACCACTGTCTTCACATACAACACGCGCCGTGATGTATATAACAGCGGAACCGTAGGACACATGAGTGGCATCCGCTACCCCCTGAGCAGCCGGATAACCTGGGGGATCGGAGGTGCACATGGCTCGAGTCCCGGAATCCCAGCGCGTGCGGGACGCGCTCGAGAACGCCGTCGTCGACGGCCGCTACCGGCCCGGCGAGCGCCTGGACCCGGCGCAGCTGGCGCGGGAGTTCGGCTGCTCCCGTACGCCGATCCGCGAGGCCCTGCAGGCGCTGGAGCGCTCCGGGCTGGTGCAGATCCGCCCCAAACAAGGCACGTACGTCACCGAGTTGAGCGTCCCGGAGCTGGCCGAGCGCTTCGAGGTGATGGCCGAACTGGAGGGGATGGCGGCCAGGCTCTCGGCGCGCCGTATCGAGCACAAGGCGCTGGACGACCTCGAACGCGCCCTGCGGGAGTGCGAGGAACACGCGACCGCGGGCGACGCCGACCGCTACTACTACGCCAACGCCCTCTTCCACGACATCGTCTACGACTCGTGCGGCAACACCTATCTGCGGCAGCAGACCCACGCGCTCAAAAGGGTCCTGCAGCCCTACCGCCGACTGCAGTTGCGGGTGCCGGACCGGATGCGGCGCTCCCTGGCCGAGCACCGGCAGATCGCCGACGCCATCAGGGACGGCGACGCCGAGGCCGCCGAGAACGCCGCACGCGACCATGTCCTCGTCCAGGTCAAGGAGTTCAGCCACCTGGTGCGGACCTGGAAGCATCTGAGCCGTCCGGTGCCGCCGGCCGGGGAGCGGGTCGGCTCCTGAAGGGGCGGTCCGTGAAGGGGCGGCCCGTGAGCGGGCGCGCCGCGGCCCGATGGCCGCTCATGAGCAGCGTCAGGCGGCGTCCCTGACCGACATCTGCGCCATGCAGGTCAGCAGCGAGCGGCGGAACGTGGCGACGAAACCCTCGACGGTGTCGGTCGCGCGGGGCCGGGACAGATACGGGGCCAGCTTCTCCTCGACCTCGCGCACCCCCGGCTGGGTCGCCATGTGACGGGCGATGGCGTCCAGGTCGCCCTCGTACTCGATGACCCGGACCATCGTGGCGTCCCGGATGAAGACCGCGGTCGACAGGATGCGCGCCGCCTCGCCGCCCGCCTCGTCCTGCACGACGGGCGAGCCCACCCGCCGGAAGTTGCCGAAGATCTCGGAGATCTCCTTCTCGTACCCCGCCTTGATGTCGTAGGTGATGGCGGCGAACGGCATGGCTGCTCCTCGCTGTCGCGGACAGGGCCGCCGCTCATCTGGCCCCATGTCACTCGCCCCGCACTCGAGCTCCGCTGGGGAGGGGGTGTGCCCCTTCCTCCCCTCCGCAGGCTGCGGGCGCGTTGTGGCTTGTCGCGCAGTTCCCCGCGCCCCTGACGGGGCGCGCGTGCTCCGTCGATGGCGGTTCGAGCGGTGTTGTAGGGCCGACTGCCAAGGTCCCCGCGCTGGGCGAAGGCCCAACCACATGGCGGCACCAGCCAAGGAAGCCGAAGGAGGCGGGGGTCAGTGACCACCGAGATCACGCGCACCGTCCGGGTGCACGCCGACGACGTCGAGGCCAACACCCGGCGCGGCGGCGACATCAGGACCACGCTCAGCCCGAAGACCACGGGATGCACCAGCGGTTTCGGCGGGGTGCTGAGCCTGGCCCCGGGCGAGCACGTCACCGAGCACTACCACCCCTACTCCGAGGAGTTCCTGCACATCGTCACCGGGCGGCTGGAGATGACGATGGACGGGCAGGTCGTCCAGCTCGGCCCCGGCGACTCGCTGCTGGTGCCCATCGGCGTACGGCACCGGCTGGTGAACACCGGCACCGAGCCCGCGCACGCCGCCTTCCACCTCTCGCCGCTGGCGCCCCGCCCCGACCTGGGCCATGTGGACACCGAGAAGGTGGCACGGGCCGAGCAGCCCAACCCCTCCGTCGGCGGTGCCTCGTGACCGCTCAGGCAGCCGCAGGGCGCCGCGCCGTGGTCACCGGCGTCGGCGTGGTCGCACCCGGCGGAGTGGGCCGGGAGGCGTTCTGGAAGCTGCTGTCCGACGGCCGTACCGCCACCCGCCGAATCTCGCTGTTCGACCCCACCGAGTTCCGCTCCCGGATGGCGGCCGAGGCCGACTTCGACCCGGTCGCCGCCGGGCTCACCCCGCGGCAGATCCGGCGGATGGACCGGGCCGCGCAGTTCGCCGTCGTCAGCGCCAGGGAGGCGGTCGAGGACAGCGGCTACGACTTCGCCGCCGCCGACCCGGCCCGCACCGGTGTGAGCATCGGCAGCGCGGTGGGCTGCACCATGGGCCTGGAGGAGGAGTATGTCCTGCTCAGCGACGCCGGCAAGCACTGGCTGGTGGACCACACCTACGGCGTGCCGCACCTGTACGGCTACATGGTGCCCTCCACCCTCGCAGTCGAGGTCGCCTGGGAGGTCGGCGCCGAGGGCCCGGTCGCGCTGATCTCCACCGGCTGCACCTCGGGCCTGGACTCCATCGGGCACGGCGTACAGCTCATCGAGGAGGGCAGCTCGGACGTGGTGCTGGCGGGCGCCACCGACGCGCCGCTCTCGCCGATCACCTCCGCCTGTTTCGACGCCATCAAGGCGACCTCGCCCAACAACGACGACCCCGAGCATGCCTCCCGGCCCTTCGACGCGGAGCGCGACGGCTTCGTCCTCGGCGAGGGCGCCGCCGTGCTCGTACTGGAGGAGAAGGCGGCGGCCGAGGCACGCGGGGCGCGGATCTACGGGGAGATCGTCGGCTACGCGGGCCGCAGCAACGCCTTCCACATGACCGGACTGAAGGCCAACGGGCGGGAGATGGCCGAGGCCATCCGGGTCTGCCTGGACCGGGCCCGGCTCGACCCCACAGCGGTCGACTACATCAACGCGCACGGCTCGGGGACCAAGCAGAACGACCGCCATGAGACGGCCGCGTTCAAACGCAGCCTGGGCGAGCACGCCTACCGGGTCCCGGTCAGCTCCATCAAGTCCATGGTGGGCCACTCGCTGGGGGCCATCGGCTCCATCGAGGTGGCGGCCTGCGCCCTGGCGCTCGACCGGCAGGTCGTCCCGCCCACCGCCAATCTGCACAACGCCGACCCCGAGTGCGATCTGGACTATGTACCGCGCACCGCGCGCGAGCACGCCATGGACGTGGTGCTCAGCGTCGGCAGCGGCTTCGGCGGCTTCCAGAGCGCCACCGTGCTGGCACGCGCGGGGGCCGTGGCGTACGAGGGGGCCGCCGTATGAGCCCCACCGCGACGAGCACCGCGCCCGTCTCCGCGACCGGCGTCACCACCCGGACCCGCGCCCCTGTCATCACCGGGCTCGGCGTCCTGGCGCCCACCGGCATCGGCACCGAGGAGCACTGGCGCTCGGTGCTGGCGGGCCGCTCGGCCATCGACCGGATCACCCTGTTCGACCCTGCGCCCTACCCGGTGCGGCTGGCCGGCCAGGTGCCCGGCTTCGTGGCCAAGGGGCGGGTGCCCAGCCGGCTCATCCAGCAGACCGACCGCTGGACCCACCTGGGGCTGGCCGCGGCCGAGGCCGCCATAGCCGACGCGGGCGTGGTCCCCTCCGAACTGCCCGAGTACGAGATGGCCGTGGTCACCTCCAGCTCCTCGGGCGGCACCGAGTTCGGCCAGCACGAGATGGAGAACCTCTACCAGCACGCCCCCGACTGGGTGGGCGCCTACCAGTCGATCGCCTGGTTCTACGCGGCCACCACGGGCCAGATCTCCATCCGGCACGGGATGCGCGGCCCCTGCGGTGTGCTGTGCTGCGAACAGGCAGGCGGACTGGATGCCATCGGCCAGGCGCGGCGGCTGATCCGTACCGGCGCCAAGCTGGTGATGACCGGCGGCACCGACGCCTCCCTGTGCCCCTACGGGCTGACGGCGCAGCTGACCACCGGGCAGCTGTCCACCGTGCAGGACCCGGAACGCGCCTATCTGCCGTTCGACGCGGACGCCTCCGGCTATCTGCCCGGCGAGGGCGGCGCGCTGCTCGTCGTCGAGGACGCCGAGGCGGCCGAGGCCCGCGGCGCCGGCCGGATCTACGGCCGGGTGCTGGGCTACGCCGCCGCCTTCGACCCCCCGCCGGGCTCGGACCGCGGCCCGGTGCTGGCCCGTACGGTCCGCACCGCGCTGGCCGACGCCCGGCTGGACGCCGCCGAGGTGGATGTGGTCTTCGCCGACGCGCTCGGCGTCCCGGAGGCCGACCGTGCCGAGGCCGAGGCGCTGGCCGAGGTGTTCGGGCCGCGCGGAGTGCCGGTCACCGCGCCCAAGACGCTGACCGGCCGGCTCTACGGCGGGGGAGCGGCGCTGGACGCCGCCACCGCGCTGCTGGCGCTGCGCGACCAGGTCGTCCCGCACACCGCGGGACCCGCGGCGCCCGCTCCCGGATACGAGATCGACCTCGTACTCGGCGAGCCGCGCCAGGCCGAACTGCGCACCGCGCTGGTCGTCGCGCGCGGTCACGGGGGCTTCAACGCCGCGCTCGTGCTGGGGCATCCGCACGGACAACCCGAGAACTGAGGAGGGAACCGCCATGGCGGGCCACACCGACAACAGCATCGTCATCGACGCGCCGATCGATCTGGTCTGGGACATGACCAACGACCTGAAGTCCTGGCCGAACCTGTTCAGCGAGTACGCGGCCGTCGAGGTGCTGGAGGACAACGACGGAGCCGACGGCAGGGAGATCGTCTTCCGGCTCACCATGCACCCCGACGAGGACGGCAACGTCTGGAGCTGGGTCTCCAAGCGGGTCCCCGACCCCGCCAAGCGCCAGGTGCGCGCCCACCGCGTGGAGACCGGGCCGTTCGAGTACATGAACATCTACTGGGAGTACCTCCCCGAGGGCGACGGCACCAGGATGCGCTGGGTGCAGGACTTCCATATGAAGGAAGCCGCGCCGGTCACCGACGACGGGATGACCGCGCATCTGAACCGCAACACCGCGGTGCAGATGAAGCTCATCAAGGAGAAGGTCGAGGCGGCAGCGAAGGCAGCGGCGGGACAGTGATCGCGTATCTCGCCCCGCTCGTCGTCCTGTTCAACGGGCTGGCCGCCGGGGTGCTGTTCGGCACCCAGTTGGGCGGCTGGCCGCTGCTGGCGGCGCTGCCCGCCGACCGGTACGTGCACGCGCACGCGTTCTTCGCCACCCGTTACGACCCGGCCATGCCGATCTGCCTGCTCGGCACCCTGGCCGGAGACATCTGGCTGGCGGCTGTCAGCCCGCACGCGGGGGCCCGCGGCCTGTTCGTCGCGGGCGCCGTGCTGGCTGCGGTCACCGTGGTCATCTCGCTCACCAAGAACGTCCCGGTCAACAAGTGGGTGCGCACCCTCGACCCGGACAACCTGCCCGCGGACTTCGCCGACCGGGACCCGCGGTGGCGCTGGGGCGCCTGGAACCAGCGCCGCAGCGCGCTGACCGTCCTCGCGCTGGTCGCCAACTGTGCGGCGCTCGCGCTGCTGCTGTGACCCGCTGTGACCTGCTGTGACAAACGACCCCTTACGGAGGAACTCATGGATCTCGGCCTCAAGGGCAAGAAGGCCCTGGTCACCGGCGGTACCAGGGGAGTGGGCCGGGGCATCGCGCTCGCCCTGGCCGAGGCCGGCGCCGATGTGCTGACCTGCTATCAGAAGGAGAGCGACGCCGTCGCCTCGCTGGAGGCGGCCCTCAAGGAGACCGACGGCGACCACCACGTGGTGTGCGCCGATGTCTCGGACCCCGACAGCGTCGGCGCCCTGATCGAGGAGGCCCGCACCCGCTGGGGCCGGCTCGACCTGGTCGTCAACAACGCCGGTGCCATCAGCCACATCCCCTACGCCGAGCTGCCGTTGGAGGAGTGGCGGCGCATCGTCGACACCAACCTCACCGGTGTCCACCTGGTCATCCAGGCGGCGCTGCCGCTGCTGGGCGAGGGCTCCTCCGTGGTCAGCATCGGCTCCAAGGCGGTGGAGGCGGGCATTCCGCTGCGCTCCCACTACACCGCGACCAAGGCGGCGCTGGTCGGCCTGAACCGCTCGCTGGCCAAGGAATTCGGCAGCAAGGGCATCCGCTTCAACATCGTCGCGCTCGGCGTCATCGAGACCGAGAACCTGCACAAGATGCCCGAGGACCAGCAGAAACTCATGATCGAGCGGTACAGCGCCAAGACCGCGCTGGGCCGGCTCGGCACCCCCGACGAGGTCGCGGGCGCCATCCTGTGGCTGGCCAGCGACCTGTCCCGCTATGTCACCGGCGCCACCATCGGCGTGGACGGAGGAATCTCGTGACCACCGAAGCGACGAGCGAGGGCCAGTTCCGGGTGCTGCTGCGGATGCAGATCAACCCCGGCATGGAAGCAGACTTCGAGAAGGTGTGGCGCGGCAGCACCGAGGCCGTCACCGGCCACCCCGCCTGCCTGGGCCAGTGGCTGTCCAAGTCGGCCGACGAGGAGTCCACGTACTACATCGTCAGCGACTGGGTGGACGAACCCGGCTTCCGCGAGTTCGAGACCAGCGAAGCGCACCTCGCCCACCGCGAGCGGCTGCACCCCTACCGCTCCCAGGGCTCCTTCAACACCATGACGGTCGTCGCGCACGTACCCGGCAAGGCGGGCACAGATGCCCGCTGAGGTCCGGGTACTGGTCTACCAGGCGGCTTACGACGACGAGCAGCTGGCCGCGGTGCGTGACGCGTACCACCAGGTCAGCAAGCGGATGGCGCGGGTGCCCGGGATGCTCGGCAACGAGCTGCTGCGCTCCCCGGCAGACCCCACCGCGCTCGTCGTCGTCAGTCGCTGGTCCGACATGGCGGCCTTCCGCGCGTGGGAGGAGGGCGCAGCGCACAAGGACGACACCGCGCCCCTGCGCCCGTACCGGGACACCCGGCTGAAGGTGCCGTTCGGCATCTACGAGGTGGACGCCACCTACTGACGGCCGCGATTTCTTCCCGCCGCGACGGCGAGCAACCACGACCAACGCAATCGGCGGTGCCGAACTCAGCGAAACCCCAAGGGATTCCCATGACAACTTCGACCGTGCTGCCAACCCAGCAGCCCTCCTGGGTCTCGTGCACCAACTGCCGCTCCCTCGTCTACGGCAAGCGGTACAAGAGGCTGCTGCACGTGTGCCCCGAGTGCGGGGCGCACGCCCGCCTGGACGCACCCGCGCGCATAGCGCAGCTGTTCGACCAGGGCAGCGTTGAACCCCTGCCCGTGCAAGCGACCGCGCACAACCCCCTCGACTTCGTGGACCAGCGGCCGTACGCGGAGCGTCTCCAGCAGGCCCGCCACAAGACCGGCCAGCAGGACGCGGTCCTCGCGGTGCGGGGCCGCATCGAAGGGCGCCCCCTCACGGCGGCCGTGATGGACTTCCGCTTCTTCGGCGGCAGCCTCGGCGTCGCGGCGGGCGAGGCGGTCACCACAGCCGCTGAGCACGCGCTGCGGGACCGCACCCCCCTGCTGCTCGTCACCGCTTCAGGGGGTGCGCGGATGCAGGAGGGGGCGCTGTCCCTGATGCAGATGGCCAAGACCAGCAACGCGCTCGCCGAGCTGGACGAGGCCGGACTGCTGACCGTCACCCTGGTCACCGACCCCACTTACGGCGGTGTCGCCGCCTCCTTCGCCACCCTCTCCGACGTGGTGGTCGCCGAACCCGGCGCCCGGATGGGCTTCGCCGGGCCGCGCGTCATCGAGCAGACCATCCGGCAGCAGCTGCCCGACGGCTTCCAGACCGCCGAATTCCTGCGCGACCACGGCCTCGTGGACGACGTGTGGGAACGTGGCGAACTGCGCGCCAGGCTCGCCCGGCTGCTCGCCGTCTCCGACCGCCCGGCACCGGACTGGGGCAGCGCCGAGGAGGATCCCGTCGTCCGCGACAGCCAGCTGCTGGACCAGCTGCCCGCCTGGGACTGCGTCCAGCTCGCCCGCGAGGCCGGGCGGCCCACCACCCTGGAGCACATCGGGTTCTGGCTGGACGGCTTCGTCGAGCTGCACGGCGACCGCGCCGGCGAGGAGTGCCCGGCCGTCGTCGGCGGCATCGGCTGCCTGGACGACCTGCCGGTGATGGTCATCGGCCACCAGAAGGGCCACACCACCGCCGAACTGGTGGCCCGCAACTTCGGGATGCCCTCGCCCGCCGGCTACCGCAAGGCGGCCCGGCTGATGCGGCTGGCGGCCAAGCTGGGGATTCCCGTCGTCACCCTGATCGACACGCCGGGCGCCTACCCGGGACTCAGCGCGGAGGAGAGCGGCCAGTCCGGCGCCATCGCCGAGAACCTGCGGCTGATGGGCTCGCTGCCGGTGCCGGTGGTCGCCGTCGTGACCGGCGAGGGCGGCAGCGGGGGCGCGCTCGCGCTGGGCGTCGCCGACCGGGTGCTGATCTGCGCGAATGCGACCTACTCGGTGATCAGCCCGGAGGGCTGCGCGGCGATCCTGTGGAAGAACGCCGCGGAGGCGGCTGTCGCCGCCGATGAGTTGGCACTTGATGCGGCTTCTTTGCTGAGGCTCGGCGTGGTGGACGGGGTCATTCCTGAACCCGAGGGCGGCGGGCATACGGATACGGCTGCTTTGAGCGACTCCGTGCGGAGGGCTGTTGTCGCCGCCCTTTGCGAGTTGCGCTCCGCGCCGGGTGAGGAGTCCGTGACCGCGCGGAGACGCCGTTTCCGGTCCTTCGGACTCGCGGAGGGGTCGTGAGGGCCGGGGAGGGGGTGGCCCTGTCCGACGTTTGCGGGCCGCCGGTCTGCTGTGGTTGCCCGCGCAGTTCCCCGCGCCCCTTCGGGGCGCGGTATCACCAACGGAGAGGCACTCATGAGTGAGCTCACCCAGACGCAGGGCTCCGACGACACCTTCGCGGGGCTGGACTACGACAACAACGGCCTGGCCCTCGCGGACATCTGCCGCAGCATCGCGGAGGTCGTCCGGGTAGGGCCGGACAAGCCCCGCAGGGTCCGCATCGCACTCGGCGCGGCAAGCGTGGAGGTCGAATGGGAGGGCGACCGAGGGCCGGCCACCCTGGTCGGCCCGGCCTCCCAGGAGGGAACCGGCGCCGCGGGGGGCGCCGGAGAGGAGATCCTCGAGGGGCACCGCGAATGCGCGCCCCTCGTCGGCACCTTCTACGCCGCCCCCGCCCCCGGCGCACCCCCCTTCGTACAGCCGGGCGACCACGTGGAGCAGGGCCAGCAGCTCGGCATCATCGAGGCGATGAAGCTGATGAACCCGCTGGAGGCCACCCGGCCCGGGCGCGTGGTCGAGGTTCTGATCGGCGACGGCGAGCCGGTCGAGTACGGCGAACCGCTGGTGCTCATCGACCCGGACGAGGCCACGGACGGCACGGACGAGGGGGCCTGACCAGTGGGATTCGGCACCGTCCTGGTGGCCAACCGGGGCGAGATCGCGATACGTGTGATGCGGACCTGCCGCGAACTGGGCATCCGCACCGTGGCCGTGCACTCGACGGCCGACAAGGACAGCAGCCATGTGCACGCCGCGGACGCCGCGGTGCAGATCGGCCCCGGAGCACCCCGCAAGTCGTATCTCTCGGCGCCGGCCGTGATCGAGGCGGCGCTGCGCACCGGGGCCGACGCCGTGCACCCGGGCTACGGCTTTCTGTCCGAGGACCCCGACTTCGCCGAGATCTGTGCGGAGAACGGGCTGACGTTCATCGGGCCGCGACCCGAAGTGCTCTCCAGGCTGGGCGACAAGGCGGTCGCCCGGTCGCTGATGACGGACGCGGGGCTGCCGGTACTGCCCGGCAGCCCCGGCACCGTGGACAGCGCCGCCGAGGCCTCGGATCTGGCGTCCCGGATCGGCTATCCGCTCATCATCAAGGCGGCGGCCGGGGGCGGCGGCCGCGGCATGACCGTCGTACGGCACGCCTCCGACCTGCTGCCCGCCTACCGGCAGACCCGGGCGACCGCGCAGGCCGTCTTCGGCGACAACCGCGTCTACATGGAGCGGTACTGCGACAGCGCCCGCCATATCGAGGTGCAGGTGCTCGCCGACGGGCACGGCACCGTGCTGCACCTGGGCGAGCGTGACTGCTCCGTGCAGCGCAGGCATCAGAAGCTCATCGAGGAGAGCCCAGGACCCGGGCTGCACCCGCAGCTGCGCTCGGCCATGGCCCGCGCCGCGGTGCGCGGCGCCCGCGCCATCGGCTACACCGGCGCCGGCACCTTCGAGTTCCTGGTGCACGACGAGGGCTTCTCCTTCATGGAGATGAACTGCCGTATCCAGGTGGAGCATCCGGTCACCGAGGCGGTCTACGGGGTCGATCTGGTGCGCGAGCAGATCCGGGTCGCCTCCGGTGAGGCGCTGCGGATGGCCCAGGAGGACCTGGTGCCGCGCGGAGTCGCGGTGGAGTGCCGCGTCAACGCGGAGGACCCGGCGCGGGACTTCGCGCCGGCGCCGGGCACCCTGGAGGAGTTCGTCCCGCCGGGCGGCCCGTTCGTGCGGGTGGACACCCACGGCCGGGCCGGCTGGAAGGTGCCGCCGCAGTACGACTCGCTGCTGGCGAAGGTCATCTGCTGGGCACCCGAACGCGACGAGGCGCTGGACCGCATGGACCGGGCGCTGGCCGAGTTCCGTATCGCCGGGCCCGGGGTGCACACCACCATCCCGCTGCTGCGCGAGATCGTCGCCGACCCCGTCTTCCGGGAGGGCCGGCACATCACCTCCTTCCTCGACACCCGCGGGTGACCCGCCGTACGGCATGACCCGTACGGCACGACCCGCCGCACGGCATCTCCCCGCACACGCTGGAGCCCCGGCCCTCTTCCCAGGGCCGGGGCTCCACCGTGTGCGGGCCGGGCGGTTCAGCCCTTGGCCTCCTGGGTCTCGCTCTCCTCGCCCCAGCTCTCGTAGCCCCGCACCTCGCGCGGCATCGTCTGGGCGAGCAGCGCGACGACGACCAGGCCGCCGACCGTGAACCACACGAAGCGGCCGAAGGTGTCGGTGAACATGTCCGCGCGGCCCGCGTCCACCGCCTTGTCCACCGCCTGCTGCACCCTGGGGTCGCTGCCTGCCCGCTCGAACACCGGAGCGCAGCTCTTCGGCTGTTTGTCGGGGTTCTCCTCCTCGGCGTAGTCGACGAAGCAGGGCCGCAGCTGCGCCGAGAGCTCGCGCGCCTCGGAGGCCGGGACACCGGCGGCCCTCAGCTCGGTCCGCAGCTGCTTGTCGTGACCGTCGTACGCGTCGGGCGCGGCGTTGGCGAGCGGTGTGAACAGCAGGACGCCCAGCAGCGCGGCACCCGTGGCGTTGCCGAGCTGGACAGCGGCGCTCAGCGAACCGGAGGCGGCACCCGCGTCCCTGCCCTCCACATGGGCGCCCGCGACGGTGAAGGCCGGGCCGATGACGCCGCCCATGCCGATGCCCGCCAGGAACAGCCCCGGCGCCAGCTCCCACCAGCCCGCGCCCGGCTCGAGGGCCAGCGCGAACCACAGCATGCCGGCGGCCATCACCAGCGCCCCGGCGGTGAGCAGATGCCGCCCCAGCTTGCCGACAAGACCGTCGGCAGCACCGGAGGTGAGACCGGCGCCGATCGCCCACGGCAGGAACAGCAGACCGGTGCGCATGGCGCTGTAGCCCAGACCGATCTGCAGGGTGAGCGAGATGGCCAGGAAGAAGCCGATCATCGTCGCGTCGAAGACGAACAGCACGACGGTGCCCGCGCTGAACCCGGGCTGGCCGAACAGCCGCAGCGGCACCAGCGCGGAGTGGTCCCTTCGCTCCTTGGCCCGCGCGTGCAGCGCGTAGCCGACCATGACCAGCGGCGCCGCGGTCATCGCCACGACCATCCAGGCGGGCCACCCGCTGGTGCGCCCCTGTACCAGTGGATACAGCAGGAGCAGCAGGCTGGCGCTGACCAGGACCACGCCGAGGATGTCCATCCGCAGCGGGAAGTCCGACTTGGTCTCCGGCACCAGGACGGAGGCCGCGAACAGCGCGGCGATGCCGATGGGCACGTTGACGAGGAAGACCGCGCGCCAGCCGAGGCCCAGCACGTCGTAGGCGACGAACACGCCGCCCAGCAGCGGGCCGGCCACCGCGGCCAGCCCGGTCACCGCGCCGTAGGCGCCGCTGGCGCCGCCCCGCTCGTTCCCCGGGAAGATCGCGTACACCGTCGCCATGATCTGCGGCACCATCAGCGCCGAGGCGATGCCCTGCACCGCACGCGCCGTCACCAGCACCTCGACGTTGGGCGCGATACCGCACAGCAGCGAGGAGAGCGTGAACAAGCCGATGCCCAGCAGGAAGATCCGCTTGCGGCCGTAGCGGTCCCCCATCCGGCCGCCCGTGATCAGCCCAAGGCCGAAGGCCAGGGTGTAGGCCGTCACCACCCACTGGGAGGCCGCGTAGCCGGCGTCCAGGTCACTGCGGATGTCGGGTAAGGCGATGTTGACGATCGTGACGTCCAGCAGGTCCATGAAGGCCGCGGCGAGCAGCACCCCGAGCGCCATCCAGCGCTTGGGATACGGCTCGGCCGCCGGGGTCACCGAGTTGTCCGCTGTGGTGGTCATGTCTCCAACTCCGCACTGTCGGTGCTATGTGGTTGTGGGCGGTCCGGGGTTCTCGAGCGGATCATGGGCGGGCCGTCACCAGGTGACGGGCAGCTCGTCCAGACCACGGATCAGCGACCCCGTGCGCCAGGTGAGGTTCTCTTCGGGCACCGCCGGCCGCAGGCCGGGGAAGCGGTCGAGGAGCGTGCCCAGCGCGATGTGCAGTTCCATCCTGGCGAGTTGGGCGCCCAGGCAGAAGTGGGCACCGTGACCCATTGCCAAGTGGTGGTTGGGCTCCCGGTGGAAGTCCAGCTCATCGGGGTGGTCGAAGGCGGCCGGGTCGCGGTTGGCGGCGCCCAGATCCACGATCACCGCCTCACCCGCGGCCACCGGTACCCCGTGCAGCACCGTGTCCTCGGTGACCAGGCTGGCGAACGCGGAGCCCGCGCCGGTGGGCACGTACCGCAGCAGCTCCTCCACGGCCCTGGGCCACAGCTCGGGGTGCTCGCGCAGCTCCTGGGCGCGCGCCGGGTTGTTCAGCAGCACATAGGTGAAGTTGGTGATCTGGTTCAGGGTGGTCTCGTGGCCCCCGATGAGCAGCGCCACCCCCAGCCACACCAGCTCCTGCTCGCTCAGCTTGTCGTCGTCGTCCCGCGCCGTGACCAGCGCACCGAGCAGGTCGTCGGTGGGGTTGGCGCGGCGCTCGGCGACCAGCTGGGCGAAGTAGCCGAAGAAGCTGCCCATCGCGGCCTTGACCTCGTCCGAGTCGAAGGCCGTGGTGCCCATGATGCCCTCGGTGAAGGCGCGGAAGTGCTTCTCGTCCTCGACGGGTACGCCCATCACCTCGCAGATCACCCGCACCGGCAGCGGCACGGCCAGATGGCGCACCAGATCGGCGGGGGCGCCGTGCGCCACCATCTCGTCCAGCAGCTCGTCGACGGCCTTCTGGATACGGGGCCGCATGGCCTCCACCCGGCGGGCCGTGAACGCCTTGCTGACCAGCCGGCGCAGCCGGGAGTGCTCCGGCGGGTCGAGCGTCATGATCGTCCCGGCGGGCGGGGGCTCGGGCATCAGCCGGGGTATCGCCGGGTTCTCAGCGGCGGCCGCGCGGCTGACGGCGGGCGAGGACATCACCTCGCGCACCGCCTCGTACCCGGTCGCCAGCCAGGCCGTGCCGCCGTGCGGCATGGTCACCCGGGTGAGCGGCGCCTCGGCGAGCAGCCGGGCGTAGCCGGGGTGCAGATCGAGGCGGGTGGGCTCGCCCAACGGGTAGGCGAGGGGCGGCGGTTCCTGCCGGGGCGCGGCCGGCTGCGGGCCTGTCGTGGTCACACCTGGCTCCCTTCGGAGGCTGTTCGTTCGTGCGGAGGTCGCAGCGATGTGACCGGACGCACCGGCCAGGGTCCCAGCGGCGCCTCGAGCCCGGCTCGAGTGCGGCAGGAGACGTTCATGCGCCGCTCCACCCGAAGTCGTGGTTGCTGTGCGTGGTGATCTGCACGTAGTTGCCCTCGGGGTCGGTCACATAGGCGTGCCGGTCTCCCCAGGGCTGGTCGCGGGGGTCCAGCACGACCGGGGCACCGGCCTCGCGCAGCGCGCCGACGGTTTTGTCGACGTCCTCGACGATGACGGTGATGTCGAACCGGCGGCCGGTGGAGGCACCGATGCCGTCCAGCCCGGTCGAGGCCCGTACGGCGGCCTCGTCGGCCAGCGTGAGATGGAAGGCGCTCCACTTGAGCGTGATGAAGACCGGCTCCTCCTTGGTGGGGAACCGGTAGGTCTCCACGAAGCCGATGGTGCGGTAGAACGCCGCCATCGCCTCGATGTCACCGGTGAAGAGGGTCGGCTGGCCGGCCCGGATGTCGTCGCCGGCGGCCGCTGTGTTCTCCCCTGGCACGGTGGATACCTCCTGCGGGTGTGGTGAGTGGGCCGGTGCGCGGCGGGTCGCGCCCGCAGACGATTCCGCCGGGCCCTCCGTGTGGTGGCTGCGCCGTTGCGGCGGAAACGGATTCCGCCGCAACGGTGGTCAGCCACGACGGTCCGGGTCCGGCGGAATCGTCGGGAGCCGCGACAACCGCGTGCGGTGCGTCAGTCGCCGGGCGTCAGTTGCCGGGCGGCGGGGGCTGGACCTCGGGGGTGCGCTCACCGATGTTGAACAGGGTGCCGAGCGGGTCCTTGAAGTCCGCCGACAGGCCCCAGTGCTCCTCGGTGATGTCGTTCGCGATCTCGACCCCGCGCGACCGCAGCTCGGCCACGGTCTTGTGGATGTCGTCGCAGTAGAACGCCGTGTGGGAGCGCTGTCCTGCGGTGCTGGGCATGCCCTCGGGACGCTGCGCCAGGATGAGGATGGCCCGCTTGTCCGGCGTCACCACCTCGACCCACCCCGCGCCCGGGCATTCCTCGGAGTCCAGGTGGAGACCGAAGCCCATGGTCTGGGTCCAGAACTCCTTGGCCTTCTGCTGGTCGTCGACGAAGATGAAGATCTTGTTCACGCCGTTGATCACTGGGAGTACCTCCGCAGGGCTGGGATGCGCTGTCGCTCCCAGGAGTAGCCAGCGGCCCTCGAAGATGTCTGGGGACGCGGTCGGGGGACCGCGTCCAACAGGGCGACCGGGGCGCCGAATGGGGCGTTGGGAGGGGGCTGTGGTGCGGCTGAGGTCACCAGCCGATGACGGCGTCCCGGCGCAGGAAGGCCCCGGAAGGGCCGTCGTCGGGCAGCGTGGCCGCACCCACGATGTGTGCGGCGGCCTCCTGCGGCGACTGCTCGGCATCCGGCCGCATCCGGGAGCGGACCAGCCCGGGGTTGATGGCGTTCACCAGCACCCCGGTGCCCTCGGTCTCGCGCGCGAGCAGCACCGTCAGCGCGTTGAGCGAGGACTTGGAGACGGAGTAGGCCGGGCACCGGCCGGGCAGGCCGAGGGCGAACGAGGCGGTGCCGCTGGAGATGTTGACGACCCGCCCCCAGCCCCGGCCCACCATGTCCGGTACGAACGCCTGCGCCATCCGCCACGCGCCCAGCAGATTGACCTCCAGCGTGCTCCGCACCAGCGCCAGGTCGATCCCCGTCGGCTCCTCGCCCCAGTCGAGCTGCACTCCGGCGTTGTTGACCAGGATGTCGACCTCGCCCACCGAGGCGTGCAGCTCGGCCACCGCCGCGGCGTCGGTGACGTCCACCCGGGCGCCCCGCGCCCCCTCGCCCAGCCGCTCGGCCGCCGACCGGGCCTGGTCACCGTCCCGCGAGGCGACGATCACTCGGTGACCGCGTCCGTGCAGCAGTTCGGCGACCGCGTGCCCGATGCCGCGATTGCCGCCGGTGACCAGAGCAGTCCTGGAGACCTCCGCCATGGGATCGCCCTCCCGCGTGTCGTCGGAACGCGGCAGCAGCAGGCCGCGGCGGCAGCATGCCGCGTCCCGGTGGAGTCGCGCTCGACCGCGCCACCCCCAACAGCCGGGAACGCAGCGGGCGTTGCCGAACCTCCGGCATGATGGAGCGATGACCAGACCGCCGCACAGCGCGACACCCGGCCCCGCAGGTGACGATCCCTCCGGCGCGGGCGGGCACGACGGCTCACAGGCCGGGGCGCCCGCCCGCAGCCGCAAGCGGGTCGTCCGCCGCCGCATTCTGATCACCGCGGGCTCGCTGCTGGGCCTGGGAGCGCTCACCGGTGGTGCCTACGGCGTCACCTTCGCGATGGTCTACCGCGACCGCAAGCTGTCCAACGTCGGCGAGCTGGACTTCCGCAACCCGGTGGCCGTACCCCGGCTGCTGGAGCCGGAGAAGGACGACCGCGGCCGACGGCACTTCACCCTCAAGGCCCGCACCGGCACCAGCACCCTGATCCCCGGCAAGAAGACCCCCACCTGGGGCATCAACGGGCCGTTCCTCGGCCCCACGCTGCGCGCCCGGCGCGGTGACACCGTCTCGGTCGCGTTCACCAACGAGCTCCCGGAGACCACCACCCTGCACTGGCACGGTATGCACCTGCCCGCCGAGTTCGACGGGGGACCGCATCAGGCTGTCGCACCGGGTCAGGTGTGGCGGCCCAGCTGGCGCCTCGACCAGCCCGCGGCGACGCTCTGGTACCACCCGCACCCGCACGGCAAGACCGCCGACCACGTCACACGCGGCATCGCCGGGCTGTTCCTGATCGAGGACGAGCACTCCCGGGACGCCGGACTGCCGCACACCTACGGCGTGGACGACGTGCCGCTCATCCTGCAGGACCGGGCCTTCCACGACGACGGCTCGCTGTCGCTGCGCGGCGTCTCCTTCATGGAGGAGCTGGCCGGCGCAGGCTCCCTCGGCGTTCTCGGTGACAACATCTTCGTCAACGGCACCCACAACCCGCATCTGAAGGTCACCACCCGGCTGGTGCGGCTGCGCGTGCTGAACGGGTCCAACGCGCGCGTCTACAACCTCGGCCTCACCGACGGCCGCTCCTTCCACCTCGTCGCGCAGGAGAGCGGCCTGCTGCCGGCCCCCCTGCGGATGCGCCGCCTGCAGCTCGCGCCCGCCGAACGCGCCGAGATCGTGGTGCCCTTCGAGTCGGGCGAGAAGGTGGTGCTGCGCAGCTACCCGCCCGACCTCGGCGTGGGCTTCCCCAACGGGCGACTGGACGGCGGCGAGGACACCTTCGACCTCATCCAGTTCCGCGCCGCGAAGACGCTGCGCGGCTCCGGCGAAGTGCCCGGGAAGCTCCCCGGCGCACCTCAGCCGGTGACCGCCCCCGGTTCCGCGCACCGGAGGTACTTCGAGCTGTCCGGCATCCAGATCAACGGGCGCTCGATGGACATGAACCGTATCGACCAGGTGGCACCCGCGCGCGCCGTCGAGGTATGGGACGTGCAGGGCATCGACGGGGTGCCGCACTCCTTCCATGTGCACGGCACCAGCTTCAGCGTCGTCTCGTACGGCGGGCGGCCCGTCCCCGCGCGGCTGCGCGGGCTGAAGGACACCGTCTATCTGCGCCCGCAGGAGACGGTGCGGCTGGCCGTACCGATGCCGGAGCATGTCGATCCGGCCACGCCGTACATGTTCCACTGCCACATGCTCAAGCACGAGGACCAGGGGATGATGGGGCAGTTCACCGTGGTGAAACCGGGCACCGAGAGCTCCGCACCGCGCCGCGTACGAGGGGGTCACCACTGAGGGCTTGTTCCGGTGAGGGGCTGCCCCTTGCTCGCCGTTGCGGACTGCGGGTCGTGTTCGGCTGGTCGCGCAGTTCCCCGCGCCCCTGACGGGGCGCATTCCTCCCGCTGTGCTTGGGAGGTCTGCTCCCCCAGACTCCGTCCGGGAGGTGCCCCCAGAGGCGCAGGGCTGGCAAGCGCGGGGTACGTGAGATGCGACGGATGCGCCCCCACGGCGCCGGCGTTCGAGTGGTCCGCAAGTGCCCTTGCCTACGCTCCCGACACTGCGGCAGCAGAACCGCTGTCTTGACGAGAGGCGAGGAAAAGCATGGGTAACCCACAAGCGCCGGCACCGTCGCGCAGGGCGCTGCTCATCGGCTGCGGGATCGCCGGTCCGGTGCTGGCTCTCTACCTCCAGCGGATCGGTGTCGAGGCCGTCATCCACGAGGCGAGCGAGGCGCCGCGCGACGACGTGGGCGCCTTTCTCAACCTCGCGCCCAACGGGCTGGCGGTGCTGGAGACCCTGGGCATCAGGCAGAACGTCGAGCAGTACGGGTCGCCCACCACCAGCACCGCTTTCCTCAACCACCGGGGCAAGCAGCTCGGCGAGAACCCGGCGGAGACGCTGCTGCTCAAGCGCGGCCTGCTGAACAAGGGGCTGCGCGAGGCCGCCGTGGAGCGGGGGGTGCGCATCGAGTTCGGGAAGTTCTTCGAGAGCGTCACCGAGACCGGCGACGGCGTCACCGTACGGTTCCGCGACGGCTCCACCGCCGAGGGCGACTTCATGGTCGGCTGCGACGGTATCCACTCCAGGACGCGCTACTCGGTGCTGCCGGACGCGCCCAGGCCGACGTACACGGGGGTCATCGGGACAGCCGGCTACACCCGCTCCCGGTACGGCGCTCCCGAGGACGGCACGATGCGGATGTCGTTCTGCCTCGACGGGTTCTTCGGCCACCAGACCACGCCCGGCGGGGAGATCTACTGGTTCGAGAACTACCACCAGGCGCGCGAGCCGGAGCGCGGCGAGATCGAGGCCGTCTCCCACGAGGAGTGGCAGCGGCGGCTGCTGGCCAAGCACCGCAAGGACCACTACCCGGTGCCGCAGCTGATCGAGGACACCCCGGAGGGGATCATCGGCTACCCCATCTACGACATGCCCTCGCTGCCCACCTGGTACAAGGGGCGGGTCTGCCTGGTGGGGGACGCCGCGCACGCCACCTCGCCGCACGTCGGGCAGGGCGCCTCGATGGCGATGGAGGACGCGATCGTGCTGGCCAAGTGCCTGCGGGACCTGGCCGAGCCGGAGCGGGCGTTCGCCGCGTTCCAGGGCATCCGCAAGGGCCGCGTCGAGAAGATCATCAAGGAGGGGCGCAAGACCGGCAACCAGAAGGCCGCCACCAACGGCTTCCAGCGCGCCGTGCGCGACCTGGTGCTGCCCTTCTTCCTCAAGCTCGGCGTCAAGGCCACCGAGCCGGTCTACTCCTACCGCGTCCCGTGGGAGGACCCGGTGACGACTGCCCGCGTCTGAGCACCCTCCACCACAGCAGGGGCGCGCCCATCCGGGCGCGCCCCTGACCGTGTGTGCGGGCGGCTGACGTTTCAAGGCTGTCTCCACTGCTCCTCCGGCAGTCCGGCGCACCGTGCCGGGGAGGGTCCGAGCCTTCCGACCGACCTGTCCAGGACCCCGGAGGAATGGAGAAGTTCATGCGTGGTTCCACCCAGATCCTCGTCATCGGGGGCGGGCCTGCCGGGTCGACGGCGGCCGGACTACTGGCCAAGCAGGGATTCGAGGTCACCCTGCTGGAACGCGACAGGTTCCCGCGCTACCACATCGGCGAGTCGATCCTCCCCTCGTGCCGGCCGATCCTCGAACTGCTCGGAGTGTGGGACAAGGTGCAGGCCCACGGCTTCCAGCCCAAGGGAGGCGCCTACTTCTTCTGGGGCCCTGAGGAGTGGGAGGTCAAGTTCGACAACCTGGGCGACGACGGCACCAACGCCTGGCAGGTCATCCGCTCCGAGTTCGACGAGCTGCTGCTGCGGCACGCCGAGTCGCTGGGCGTGGAGGTCGTGGAGAACATCACCGTCAAGGAACTCGAGTTCGACGGTGAGCGACCCGTCGCCGCCCAGTGGGCCGGCACCAAGGACCCCGCCGAGAGCGGACGCATCACCTTCGACTACGTCATCGACGCCTCCGGGCGCGGCGGCGTCATGGCGGCCCGGCACGTCAAGAACCGCCAGTACCACGAGATCTTCCGCAACGTGGCGGCCTGGACCTACTGGAAGAACGTCGAACCGCTGGACCGCGGCCCCGAGGGCGCCATCGCCGTCTGCTCGGCACCCGACGGCTGGTTCTGGGTGATCCCGCTGCACGACGGCACCACCAGCATCGGCCTGGTCACCGGGCGGGACATCTTCAACGACAAGCGCAACCGCCTCGGCGGCATCCAGCAGGTCTACGACCAGGTGCTGGCCGAGTGCCCCGCCGTCACCAAGCTGCTGAGCGGCGCCGAACAGGTCAGCGGGATGAAGGTCGAGCAGGACTACTCCTACACGGCCGAGAACTTCGGCCGCCCCGGCTACCTGATGTGCGGCGACGCCGCCTGCTTCCTCGACCCGCTGCTGTCCACCGGCGTCCACCTGGCCACCTACAGCGCCATGCTGGCCAGCGCCTCCCTCGGCAGCGTCATCCGCGGCGAGGTCGAGGAAGAGGAGGCCTGGCACTTCTTCAACACCGTCTACCGGCACGCCTACGAGCGGCTGCTGGTGCTGGTCTCCGTCTTCTACGAGAGCTATCGCGGCAAGGAGCACCACTTCTACAACGCCCAGAAGCTCACCTCCTCGCAGCGCGAGAACCTCAACCTCCAGGACGCCTTCGACCGCATCATCACCGGAATCGCCGACATGGAGGACGCGCAGGACGTGTACGCCAGCGTGCACGCCCACCTCAACGGCGCCGAGAGCGGCGACCCCAACCCGCTCGCCAACCTCAACAAGGTCCACGAGCAGAAGCAGGCCCCCATGAGCGAGCAGAACGCCGTCGGCGGGCTGTACCTCGCCTTCCGCCCGCAGTTGCACCTGGCGCGTGCCGAGGGCGCGGCGGCCGGGACCGCGGCCGGGACCACGGCCGGGACCACGGCCGGGGCCGCAGCCGAGGGAGGTCCCGCGGCATGACAGCCGAGTACACAGCGTCCGGCGAGGGCCCCGCGTCCGGCGAGGACCCCGGCGCCGGCCGGGAAAGCGCCTCCGGATCGCTGCGCCCCTGGCCCAACTGGTTCCGCACCCTGTTCATGAGCGACCTGTGGGAGCGCTTCGGCTTCTTCGGCATGCAGGCCATCCTGGTGCTGTTCGCCGTCGCGCCCCGCGACGAGGGCGGGCTCGGGCTCGCCAAGGCGGACGCCGCCGCGCTGTTCGGCGCCTGGATCGGGCTGGCCTTCATGCTCTGCCTGCCCGGCGGCTGGATCGCCGACCGGCTGCTGGGCCCCCGCCGTACGCTGGTGCTCGGCGCCGCCGTCACCACGGCCGGACACTTCGCGCTGGCCACGCCGCTGCTGTGGCTCACCCCGCTCGCGCTCGTCCTGCTGGCCGTCGGTATGGGCCTGTACAAGCCCAACCACCAGGCCCTGCTCAACCTGATGTTCACCGGCAACGGGCGGCGCGAGGCGGGCATCTCGCTGATCTACGTCGGCATCCAGGTCAGCGCCCTGACCTCGCCGCTGATCGCCGGGTTCCTCGGCGAACGCGTGGACTGGCGGCTCGGCTTCGGTGTCTCGGGCACCGCCATGCTCATCGGCACCATCCAGGTCGCCCTGGCCAGGCCGCAGTTCCAGGGCGTGGGCGACAAGCCGGGCAGGCCACTGGACGCGGATACGGCACGCCGCGTCAAACGGCGGGCCGGTACCGTCGCGGGCGCCCTGGCGCTGCTGCTGGGCGGGATGGCGGCAGCCGGCGCGCTGACCGCCGGCAGTGGTATCGCGCTGGTCGGCATGGCCTCGATCGTGGCGCCCGTGGTCGCCTACACCGTGCTCTACCGCAGCCGTGAGCTGGGGCCCGGCGACCGCAGGCGGCTGCGCTCGTTCCTGTGGATCTTCCTCGGCTCGACCCTGTTCTGGTCGCTGATCGCCCAGGACGGCTCGTCCCTGACCCTGTTCGCCAAGAACTCCACCGACCGTGACGTACTCGGCTTCGAAGTGCCCGTCAGCTGGCTGCAATCGGCCACCCCGCTGTTCATTCTCGTGCTGGCACCGGTCTTCGCGTGGCTGCTGCTCAAGCACGGCGGCGGGCGCGCCGGCGTCCCGGCCAAGTTCTCCGCCGGGCTGCTGCTGACCGGCGTCAGCTTCCTGGTCATGGCGCTGGCGGCCGGGCTGGCATCCGGCGACGACAAGGTCTCCCCGCTGTGGCTGCTGGTGGTCTACCTGATGCACGCCTGCGGTGAACTCATCGTCGCCGCCGTGGGTATCGCCGCCGTCGCCGATGTGCTGCCGCGCCGCTTCATCGCGCACATGCTCGGGCTGCTGTGGCTGTTCGCCGCGCTCGGCGGCGGCGCGGGCAGCGGCCTCGTCCGGCTGATCGACGTCATCCCCGAGGCGCTGTACTACCTGCTGCTGGCCGTACTCGCCCTCACCGTCGGCGGCACGCTCGCGCTGCGCCGGCACACGGTGGCGCGCGGACTGGCCCCGGAGGCCGACGAGACCGGGCCCGCCTCCGGCTCCGAGCCCGCGCCCACGCCCGTCCAGGAAGGTGACCCCGCATGACCTCCGTCTCCCCGGTACCGGAATCCACCGCCCCGGACTCGCCACAGGCGGCCGGGATCGCCCAGCTCGGCCTCGGCTTCGCCGCCTCCAAGCTGCTGCTCAGCGCGCTGGAACTGGGTGTGTTCACCGCGCTCGCCGAGACGGCCGACGGCACGGCGGAAGCCGAGGAACTACGGGCCGCGCTGGGCCTGCACCCGCGCGCCGCGTCCGACTTCTTCGACGCGCTGACCGCCGTCGGACTGCTGGAGCGGCAGTACGGCCGCTACCGCAACAGCGAGGCGGCCCAGCGGCACCTGGTCCGCGGCCCCGACTACCAGGGCGGCTTCCTGGAAGGCGCGGGCTTCGTGCTCTACCCGGCGTGGGGACGGCTCACCGAGGCGCTGCGCACCGGAAAGCCGCAGGCCGAGGGCGACTTCGAGGCCATGCTCAGCGACCCGCACGCGCGGCGGATGTTCCTGGCCATGCAGGACTCACTCAGCCAGCCGCTGATCCCGCACCTCCTGGACGCACTCGACTGGTCCGGATACACCACCCTCACCGACGTGGGCGGAGCCCGTGGCAACCTCGCAGCGCGCATCGTCCGCGAGTGCCCCGGCCTGACGGCAACTGTCTTCGACCGCCCGCAGAACGCCGAACCCTGCGCGGAGCACACCACGGACCTGGGGGTGCCGGAAAACGTCACCTTCTCAGGGGGTGACTTTTTCACCGACCCCCTGCCGCCCGCCGACGTCGTGGTCATCGGCCACGTGCTCGCCGACTTCTCCCGCGACGAGCGCCGCACGCTCATCGAGAAGGCGTACGCGGCCGTCAACGAGGGCGGCGCGCTGCTCGTCTACGACCCGATGAACGGCGACAAACCGGAGCTCGCCTCGCTGATCGCCAGCCTCCACATGCTGGTGATGACCCCGGCAGGCGCCGGATACCACCCCGGCCACTGCACCGGCTGGATGGAGCAGGCCGGCTTCACCGACGTGACCAGCCACCCGCTGCCGCTCGGCAACACCCTGCTGATCGCCCGCAAACGGGCCGCCCGACGTTAAGGAGACCGACCGTGGAGATCGGAGTGGGCCTGCCCACCACCGTGCCCGACGTCGACGGGCGGCGGCTCGTCGACTGGGCGGTCCGCGCCGAGGAGCACGGCTTCTCGACGCTGGGCGTACTCGACCGCCTCGTCTACGACAGCTACGAACCCCTCACAGCGCTCACCGCGGCGGCAGCCGTCACCACGCGCATCCGCCTCGCCACCAGCATCCTCCTGGCCGCCTACCGCCCCGGCACCCCGCTGCTGGCCAAACAACTGGCCACCCTGCACGAGATCTCCGGCGGCCGGCTGACCGTCGGTGCCGCGGCGGGCGGCAGGGAGGACGACTTCCAGGCAACAGGCGCGCCCTACCGCAACCGGGGCCGCCGCCTGGACGCCATCCTGACCGAACTGAGCAACATCTGGGACGGCAAGGAGACCGACACCGGCGTCACGGGCATCGGCCCCTGCCCCACCCCACCCGGCCCCGAACTGATCGTCGGCGGCCACACCCGCGCAGCCATGCGGCGCGCGGCCCGCCACGCCAACGGCTGGATCGCCGGCGGCAGCTCCGCCACCGCCTACGCCGACCTCGCCCAACAGGCCCGCACCGCCTGGCGCACCGAGGGCCGCTCCGACACCCCCCGCCTGGTCGCCCTCGTCTACGCCTGCCTGGGCCCCGAAGCGCGCACCACAGCGGAGCACTACCTGCGCGCCTACTACGCCTTCATCGGCCCCAAGGCCGAGATGGCCGCCAAAGCCGTCATCACCGACGCGGAGTCGCTCCGCGAGACGGCCACGGCCTACGCCGAAGCCGGCTGCGACGAACTCCTCATCTTCCCCTGCACCGCGGCCCCGGACCAACTCGCCCTCCTCGCCGAGGCCGCCCTGCCCTGAACCCGGCCCCGCCTCCGCGGGGGCTGCACCGCTCGAACGGCTCCGCATCCGCGTCAGTCCCCGGAACGGAGCGTCCACCAGCGACCAGTCCGCGAATGCCTGGCGAGAGCGCGCTGCCGGACCTGCATGACCAGCACTGTCACCAGCCACCACAGCCGACCGCGGCGCGATACGAGCAGAGACCCGACGGAGCGTCACCCTCATCTGTTTGACGGCGAGGCGTACGCGGTCTCACGAGCTGCCCCATGCGGATGCGGCTCCATCGAGGCCAGGTCCCGATGGAGCCGCATCCGCACTTCCAAGCCGCTCGGTCAGTTGCCCGGCGTGGCTCGGGTCTCCAGCGTCTGCTTGATCACGAGTGCTCCTTGGGCGACCATCTCGGCGACAGGGCCTGCGAGGTCGCCCGGCGTCACATCGGTGATCCAGACGAACCGACTGTGGTCCTTGCCGTCCGCGAAGACCTGCATCGACGCATGGTGGTGCTTGGGGGCCAGTGATCCGCCGACCACCGCATAAGCGACCCGACGGACTTCGTCGTCGATGTCAACGAGAAGCTCGTGCACCACGATGCCGTTGGCGAAGGTCACGACTCTGGTATCCGCCTCGAGACGCGTGTCTGTGACGAAGCCGGGTGCCAGGCGCCGGTGTATCTCGCTGACGTCGCGGACTGCCGCCCAGACGTTGTCGGCGGCGCTCTCGATCAGGAATTCCTTGTGGATGTGCGCCATAGGGGGTCTCTCCTGTCTGCCGGGTGGTCAGTCGGCGGTGGTGAGGCAGAAGGGGTGCCCCTCGGGATCGGTGAGCACCACCCACTCGCCCTCCCCGGGCTGGAACTCGGGCTTCGCTGCCCCGATGGCGAGCAGTTCCTTGGTGGTGCTCTCCAAGTCGGTGACGCTGAGGTCGAGGTGTGCGTGCTTGCGGGCGTCGGGCCAGCCCGGCGCCTGGTAGCCCTCGATGCGCACGAAGGCGATCTGCATTCGGGCGCTGTTGCCCAGGGAGGCGAAGTCCTGGTCGCTGTAGGTGATTTCCCAGCCGGTGGCCTTTCTGTAGAACTCGGCGAGCATGGCCGGATCGGCGCAGTCGATGACGACCGCGGTGAACTCCGCGAGAGCGGGCATGCCGATGACCCCTTCGTATGGGCGCTGGTGACGTTTGGCGTGCCCCGCCGGTGCCGACGACACAGCCCCGGTGTACCGGGCCGGGCGGCCGGGCCGGGCACGTCGACCAGCCTGCTCGCGGCAGCAGGTCCCCGTCTTGAACATCCTTGCGCGGGTGATTGTCAGACCCTCGGCGTAGCGTTCAAAGGTGCTCTCAGCCACCACTCTCGCTGCCCGCGCCGACTTCAGCGTCATGGCTGTGACATGCCAGGACGACCATGCCCGCTGGTCGCAGCCCGAAGTACATGAGGACTACCGGGTGGTGCTCGTGCGCCGTGGCCGGTTCCGTAGGCGCGTAGCCGGAGCCGACGCCGACATCGACGCGACTATGGCCTACATCGGTGTGCCAGGCCAGGAAGAGCGCTTCGCCCATCCCGCCGGAGGCGACGACTGCACATCCATCAGCCTGACGCCGGCGCTCTGGCAAGCAATGGCCGGCGACGTCGACCGCCTGGCCGCACAGAGTGTGTACGTCGATGCCCGCCTCGACCTCACCCATCGCCGACTCCTGGCGACCGCCCGGACCGGGGACGTCGACTACGCGCTGACAGAAGAATTGCTCGGCCTGCTCGCCACTACCGTCGGCCAAGTCGTTTCCGGCCCCACCCCGCTCGGCGCACAGGCCTCTGGAAATGAGGCGGCTCTCGTCGCAGCGGCCCGCCAGGCGATCGCCGAAGGCCGCCCGGCCTCGGAGGGACTGCTCCCGCTCGCAGAAGTGCTAGGCGTCTCGCCCTACCGTCTGAGCCGATCCTTCAGCCGCGAACTGGGGGTCTCAGTGACCCGCTATCGCAACCGCATCCGCATCGGCCGCGCGCTGGACCGCTTGGAGGGGGGCGAGAGCAGCCTCGGCGCCCTCGCCGCCGAGCTCGGCTTCGCCGACCAGGCACACATGACCAGGACCATGCGCCAGTACCTGGGCCGTACACCGACAGCACTGCGACGCCTGCTCGCCCCTCGGACACCTTGACGATCTCCGTTGCTCGACAACGTCCTCGCCCGGGGAATTACGCGCCGCACAAGCCGTTGCACGTGGAGAATCACTTGGCGTCGACAACCCGACCCATCGCAGTCGAGCATCGGGGTGACGCTCCGCGACCGCTCCCCAAGGTCTGTGCCAGAGCCCTGATCCACCATGGGATCCCCACCCCTCATGGTGCGGCGAAAGCCACTGCCGAGACCGCTGTGCGGCTGCTGGCGCCGCACGCGGCAGCATCGCGCGCGAGTTCCTTCAAGCCCGGTAGGACGAGACCCGTATCCCGTGCCGGCCACTTTTCAGGCGATGAGCTTCAGAGGATCGGCGGGCGACCCAACCGGGTCATACGCCATACCGTGCGCCACTTCATCGGCTTGCGCGGGCCGCACGGCGTCCGTGCACCCTCGATGAAACCGCCCCACCACGCTTTCAGGCCCGGCAGAGACCGCATCCGCACCATGGCGAGAAGGAGCCACACCCCGAGATAGACGGGGAGCAAGGGCGTCGGCAGTCGGCGGCGGGCCAGCCAGACGCGGTTCCTGGCGGTGAACCGGTAGTGGACCGCATGCCGAGCGGGAGACGTCTTCGGATGCTGGAGGACGAGCTCGGGTTCGTAAAGGATCTTCCATCCCGCATCAAGCGCACGCCATGCCAAATCGGACTCTTCATGCCCGAAGAAGAACTCCGCCGGCCACAAGTCGATCTGCCCGAGCATGGGCATCGAGAGGGCGTGGCCCCCTCCGAGGAAGGCGGTCACCGGACCGCGGCGCATCGGATCGTCCACACGGAGCCGGGGCACCCAGCGTCGCTCCGTGTGTCCGTGTTCGTCAGCGACCCTGAAACCGACGATCCCCAGCTTCGGGTCCTCCGCGAACAGCTGCTGGACCTTGCGGAACACGTCCTCGGCGATGAGCAGGCCGTCGTCGTCCAGCTCGATGACGACGTCGACCTCGCCCGAGTCGCGGAGCATCCTCAGACCGACGTTGCGTCCGCCGGGGCAGCCCAGATTCTCCTCCAGCGGGATCTTGGTCGCCTCCGTCGCGATCTCGGTCAGGGGTGTCGCATTACCCACCAGAACCACCCGCGCTGCGGGGGCGTTCTGCTTCTCCACCGAAGCGAGCAGAGCCTCCAGTTCCCGCGGGCGGGTTCCCATCGTCACGATGACGACTCCGATACGCGGCAACGACATAGCGGCAAACTCCAGTGGACGGCAGAGTGCCGATGCTAGCGTCGCGCGACGCGGCCACCTCACTTCACACACGTGTCGCTGCCCGAACCTGCTCGCCCCGGTGGCGGAGCCAGGGCGAACCCGGGTTCGAGCGGTATGGGCTGACGGCCACGCCGCAGGAGTGATGCGTGTGGCTCGCCGTGCGCCCCGAAGGGGCGCGGGGAACTGCGCGATCAGCCACAAAGCACCCGCAGCCGGCAGGCAACCGGCAGGGGCAGCCCCATCAGCCCCTCCCGGAGGGGGCCCGCGCCACCGGCGCGCTCCCGCGGAGCTCCGCGGGGAAGGAGAAGTCCCCCAGCGCTGCTGGGCCGCCACACCGGCGGCCCAGCAGCGACAGCAGGGGGCCGGTCATGGCGGTGGTCGTCAGGGCCATGACGACCATGAGGGCGTACAGGTCGCGGTCGATGACGTTCAGTTGGAGGCCGACGGTCAGGATGACCAGTTCCGTCAGGCCGCGGGTGTTCATCAGCGCTGCTAGCACTCCGCTCTGCGCGTGGGGCACCCGGTTGAGCCGGGCGCCCGCGTACGCGCCGGTGAACTTGGCGGTGACGGCGGTCAACAGGATGAGGCCGAGTTCGGCCACTCCGCGGGCGCCGATGCGGGAGAGGTCGACCTGGAGGCCGGCGATGACGAAGAAGGAGGGCAGCAGCAACAGCCGGGTCACGTACTCCAGCCGGTCGGTGATCTGGTACCGCAGCCGACGCGAGGTGTCGCGCGGCATCACGGCGCCGAACAGGAAGGCGCCGAAGACGAAGTGGGCGCCCATCCAGGCCGTCGCCAGGCAGGAGAGCAGCAGTCCGCCCAGTACGACGATCAACTGGTCGGCGGTCACATGCTCGCGTGCCCAGCCCTCCCAGCCGGCCCGTGGCGGGGCTGTGCGCCGCCCCTCGAACAGCCGGCGCAGGCAGGGCCGTACGGCCAGCAGCATCACCGCGAGGTAGGCGGGCGCCAGCAGCAGCCGCCACTGGCCGTCGCCGCCCGCGACGGTGACGACGACGGCCAGCAGCGACCAGGCGAGGATGTCGTCGAGTGCGGCCGCGGCCAGCGCGATGCCGCCGATCCGGGTGCGGCCGAGTCCGCTGTCGGCGAGGATGCGGGCCAGTACGGGGAACGCGGTGACCGCCATGGCGGCGCCGAGGAAGAGTACGAACGCGGTGCGGCTGCCGGTCGCGTGCTGCTCGGCGAGGTACAGCGCGAGCAGTCCGCCGAGGGTCAGCGGCACCAGTACGGAGCACAGGGACACGCTCACCGCGACGCGTTCCCTGCCGCGGAGCCGGGTCAGGTCCAGTTCGTAGCCCACCACGAACATGAACAGCACGAGGCCGAGGTCGGCCAGCGCGCCGAGCATGGGCCGGATGTCGGTGGGGAAGAGGTGGTCGGCGAGCGCGCCGCCGAACAGGGTGGGTCCGACGAGCACCCCGGCGAGCAGCTCGCCCACCACGGGCGGCTGCCCGATTCTGCGGGCCGCGGCGCCCAGCAGACGGCTGAGCGCCAGGATGGCGGCGAGTCCCAGGAAGAAGGACTGGAGCTGCTCCGGAGTCATGAGTGCGCCCCCTGCGCGGTACCGGACGGTGCCGAGCGGCGCGGCCGGGTCGCGCGGCCGGCCCGGGACGGCCGGCGCTCACGCCGCGGCCGGGCAGGCTCCGGCGTCGGACGGTGAGGGTAGGGGGGCGCACTCGACGGGGCGTCGAGACTCAGCGGGAGCGGCTCGCGCCCGCCTTGCGGAGCTCCTCGGCCTCGGGTCGCCCGTACACGCCGCCGGGGTCGGGCAGTACCGGCCAGGTGCCGTCCCGGTGTGCGGTGCGGCAGTCGTCGATGAACTCGCGGGAGAACATCGCGCTGAGGGTGGCGACGCCGCCGCGTGCGACACGGATCTCGCCCCGCTGGAGCGTGCCGGTGAGCCGGATGACGCGCCCGTGGTGCGGGACGTGCCGCTCGCGGTCCTTGATCTTGCAGCGGCCCACGAGGGCCAGTTCGGTCTCGTCGAGGACGGCGTCCTGGGGGAGCAGGAGCTTGAGCATGCTCCGCTCGCTCAGCAGCCGCAGCTCGATGTCGCCGTCGGGCAGCTGCGCCGAACGCAGGTCGAGGTGGACGGAGGAGCGCCGGGTGCGTACGTCGATCGTGCGGGACCGCGTCCAGTGGCCCAGCCGTTTCACACTGGTGTAGAAGGCTTCGACCCGTTCGGTGTGGAGGTCCGGCATGTGCTCGGTGTGCTGGTTGCTCATCGCAGTGTTCCTTCCTGGAACCCGGGCAACAACCCGATGGCGTGAATCCCTTGGCAACCGGCTATCTTGGTAGCCAAGTTAACTGTTAGTCCTTATTTTGAGAGTCGAGATACTTGTATGTCAAGTGAACAGGTCTCACCGCCACAGGAGCCGAAGGAAACCGAGCTGCGCCGACGACTCGCCGAGGAGGTGCGCGCCCTGCAGAGCGCGACCGACGCGGTGGACGCCGCCACCGCCGGCCGGCTCGGCATCAACCGCACCGACCTGCACTGCCTCGACGTCCTCACCCAGCGCGAGAGCGCCACCCCCAGCCAGCTGGGCGCGGCGCTCGGCCTGACCACGGGCAGCGTCACGGCGATGCTCGACCGGCTGGCCCGCCTCGGTTACCTCACCCGCGAGCCCGACCCGCACGACCGCCGCAAGTCCGTCGTTCGCGCCACGCCCGCCATCCAGCGCGGTGCGGACGAGCTCTACGGCCCCCTCGCCGCGGAGGGCGCGGCGCTCCTGGAGCGCTACTCGCTGCCCGAACTGGAGCTCTTGCTGGACTTCGCCCGGCGCAGCCGCGAGATCCAGGAGCGACACCTGCTCCGGCTGCGGGAGGAGGAGCGCCAGGCGTGATCCGAGCCGCCGCTCACGCGAGGGCGCGCCCGGGAGCGCGCCCCGGGATTGCGGGGTGTGCATGGCGGGCGCCTGCCGGGAAGGCAGGGTGCGGCGAGGGGTGGGCGCTTGCGGGAACGCGGGGTGCGCATGGGACGGCGCCCTCCGAAACGCGGGGTGCGCATGGGTGGGCGCCCGTCGGGAACGCGGGGTGCGGGAGTCACGCACCCGGTACAGGAAGCAGGTGTTCGCCATGCCCGAGGCCGTCGCCTACGCCGCGTACGGCGGGCCGGAGGTGCTCCAGCCGACCGGCATCGACATCCCCGAGCCGGACCCCGACCAGGTGCGCGTCGCCGTACGGGCCGCGGGCGTCAACCCGCTCGACTGGAAGCTGCGCAGCGGCGCCCTGTCCGCCGCCATGCCCGTGACGCTCCCGCACATCCCAGGGCTGGAATTCGCCGGCACGGTCGACGCGGTGGGTGACGGCGTCAGCGCCCTGGAGCCGGGTGACGAGGTCTTCGGCCGCGCCTCGTCCGCGTACGCCACCCTCCTCGTCGCCGACACCGCGCAGCTGCGGCTGCGGCCGCACGATCTCGACGTCCACCGCGCCGCCGGGCTGCCCGTCGCGGCGGAGGCCGCATACCGCGCGCTGGACGAACTGGCCGTCGCCGCGGGGGAGACCCTGCTCGTCCACGGTGCGGGCGGCGCCGTCGGCAACCTCGCAGTCCAGTTCGCCGTGGCACGCGGCACCCATGTCGTCGGTACGGCCGCCGAGCGGGTGCACCGGCGGCTGGCCGACCTGGGGGCCACCCCCGTCACCTACGGGGACGGCTGGCCGGAGCGGGTGCGGGCCGTGGCGCCGCGCGAGGTGGACGCCGTGCTGGACACCTCGGGCGCCGACGTACTGGGCGACTCGGCGCGGCTGGCGAGCGGCGGCGCGGCGAGGGTGCTCACCCTCGCCGATCCGCAGGCCGCGCAGGCGCACGGGGTGCGGTTCTCCGCGGGCGGGTCCGGCCTCGACCGCACCGGCCCCGCGCTCGACCAGGCCCTCGCCCTCCATCGGCGCGGCACACTCGTGGTGCCGGTGCACGAGCCCGTGCCGCTCGCCGAAGCGGCACGGGCCCACCGGCTCGGCGAGGCCGGGGGACTCGACGCCAAGCTGGTGCTCACCACTTGACCCACCCCCCGGCCTGACCCGCGCCCCTGAGGGGCGCGCGCCTCCATCGGCGTATGGGTAAGCGGCCACTACAGACCCCTTGCCCCACTGTGACCTTTACCTGTGGTGAAAGGTTGTACGACTGGGATCTTGTCCTTTCGCTGGTCTGGACTTTGACTTCGCATGAACATCTGGTGAACGCGAGGAAGTCCAGCATGCCTGCAGAGATACCGCCCCTGTCCGAAGTGCGTCGCATAACGCAGAAGAAGCGCGACGCGTGGTGGACGGTGCTGTTGGTGGACCCGGTGGCCACCCCCCTGGTGCGGCTGACCGCGGCCCGCACCCGTATCACCCCCAACCAGATCACCTGGGGCGCCCTGCTGCTGGGACTGGGCTCGGCCGCGTGCTTCGCGATGGGCGACTGGCGCTGGCTCGTCGCCGGAGCCGTCGTCTACCACCTGAGCTTCATCCTGGACTGCATGGACGGGAAGACGGCCCGCCTCACCGGCACCGGCTCCGTCTTCGGCGCCTGGCTCGACTACATCTTCGACCGCGTCCGCGTCATGTTCTGCGCCCTGGCTCTGATGGCCGGTCAGTACCACCGCACCGACGACATCCGGTACGTCTGGCTCGCGGCGGCCGTCATCTTCCTGGACGGGCTGCGCTACATCAACTCGCTGGAGATCTTCAAGACCCGGCACACCATGCGCAAGCAGCTCAAGTCCAGGATCCGCGCGGCCCGTCGCGCGGAGAACCAGGTGGAACTCACCTTCATGGAAGACCTGCTGCGCGAGAACCCCGAGGCCGACGTCGAGCAGGACCTGCGCACGGCCCAGGAGGAGACCGCCGGCGCTCAGGTGGGCACGCTCGCGGCGCAGACGGTGACGCGGACCCCCGCGGAGGGCGCCACCGAGCACGCCGCCCACGCACCGGCCGACCCCACCGCCCCCACCGCCCCCACCGAGGAGGGCGCCCGGGTCCGGCGGCCGGTCATCGACCTGCACCAGGAGTTCCGCAGCCGGTTCCCGTGGTACCTGCGGATGCGCTCCTTCCTGCTGCGGCACCGCATCCGTACGCACCTGGTCAGCGGTATCGAGTTCCAGATGGGCGTGTTCATCGTCGGCCCGCTGCTCGACCAGGTACTGGCCGTCACCGTCGTCTCCGGCGCGCTGCTGCTCGTCTTCGAACTCGCCATCGTCTACAAACTGCTGCTGTCCACCCGGGACTTCACCAGGACCATCGACGCCTTCGACCGGGAGTCCGCCACGGCCGGAACGCCCGCTCCCGCCGTGGCCCAGACCTCGGCGGCGGCCTGAGGCCGACGCGCCGTCCCCTCCCCGCCGGGGGAGGGGACGGCGCGGCGCTCACACCGACTTGTGCGCGATCACCAGGGTCACATCGTGCCCCAGGGAGCGGTGTTCGACGGAGGCGAAGCCCGCATCGCGCATCCACGCCGCGCACTGCGCGAGCGTGTACCCCTTTCCGTGCGGGGTCATCAACTGCAGGTTGAGGCTGCGCAGCAGATTGCGCAGGTAGCTCTCGTCCTCGGGCACGATCACCGGGTCCCACACCAGGAAGGCGCCGCCGGGCCGCACTCCGGCGAAGGCGTTCTTGACGAGCTGGGCGCGCTGGTCGTCGTTCCAGTCGACCAGCGCGTGCCCCAGCATCAGCACATCGGCCTCCGGCAGCGGTCCGGCGAAGAAGTCGCCGCCGTGGAAGCCGAGCTTGCCCGTCATCCCCAGCGCCGCCATGTGCGCCTCGAAGTCGCCCTCCAGCTGCGGCAGGTCGAAGACCCGCGCATCCAGGTGCGGATGGGCGGCCACCAGACCGGCCAGCACGTTGCCGCGGCAGCCGCCGAGCTCCAGCACGGAGCCGTACGACGCCCAGTCGAAGACCTGGGTCAGCGCCGGGATGAGCGGCCGGCTGGCGTCCTCCGCCATGCCGACCAGTCCGTCCTTCTTCTCCTCGCTGTCGTAGAGCTGGTCGAACATGTCCTCGCCGGAGTACGTCGCGGCCTGTGGCTCGCCGGTCCGCAGCCCGTCGGCCAGCCGCTCCCACGCCGGGTACATCACCCGGTCGGCCAGTTGCAGGAAGCCGCTGAGCGAGGCGGGGTCGCCGGGCACCAGGAGCTGCGCCGAGACCTGCGAGTTGGCCCAGGCGCCGTCCTGGCGGCGCTCCAGGAAGCCGAGCTCGGCCAGCGCCGCGAGGAAGTGGTCGCAGCCGCGCGGGTGCAGGCCCAGCCGCTCGCGCAGCCGGTCCTCGGGCAGCGGGCCCTCGGCCAGCGTCGCGAACAGACCGAGGCGTACCCCGGCCAGCACCAGCTTCGCCGGCTGGAAGGCCATGGCCTGGCCGAGCACCTGTCCGGCGCGTGCCGTCACATCGTCAGCCACGGGGCCACCTCCGGGTCATGAGCCGGCCTTCGCGCCGGCCGCGGCCGAGGCGCGTGCCAGCACGTCGTCCAGGACCGCGTCCGGGTCGGCGACGGTCGAGGTGTCGCCCGCGGAGCGCCAGGAGACGAACGCGTCGGGGCGCACCAGCACGGCGCCGCCCGCGCCCACCCCGTATGCGGTCGCCCAGTCCCGGTCCTCGGGCCGCAGCTCCTCGTCGGGCCCGACGGCGTGGGTGCGCAGCGGCACGCCCAGCCGCTCGGCGGCCTTGACAGCGGCCTTCGCCCAGGCGCCGCCGTCCGGACCGTGCAGCAGCACGAAGTCGTCCCAGAACAGATCGATGGTGGAGATCCGCTCGTCGCCGCCCTTGCCCGAACGGTTCAGCCACACGTGCGGCGCTCGGGTGCCCGGCTCGCCGGTCAGCTCCAGATCGGGGGTGAGGACCTTGGAGCCCTCGGCACCGACGATGGACGAGGACCGGTAGCGGTAGCCGAGCGTGATGATCACGTCGTCGACGAAGTCCTGCCGGTCCTGCTCGGTGGCGTAGCCGTGCCGGATACGGTTGCGCACCAGCGCCTGCTCGGACATCGCGGTGCCCAGCGGGCGGCGCTCCGCGTCGTAGGTGTCCAGCAGCGCGTCGGTGCCCCAGCCGTCCTGCACGGCGGCCAGCTTCCAGGACAGGTTGTGCGCGTCGTGGATGCCGGTGTTGGCGCCGAAGCCGCCGGCCGGCGGGTGCACATGCGCGGCGTCGCCCGCGAGGAAGACCCGGCCGACGCGGAAGGTCTCGGAGACCAGCTGGGCGCCCTGCCAGGGCACCTTGTCCATGATCTCGACGTCGATGTCCTTGCCCGCCGCACGGCGGACGATCTCCACACACCGCTCGTCGGTGTAGTCCTCGGGCTTCTCGCCCTTCTCCGGGTAGTAGATCGGCGCGGCCAGCCACGGGTCGCAGCCGTGCAGCCGGGAGAGCCCCATCAGCGAGCCGCCCGCCGAGGCGTAGCACAGGATGAACTTGCGGTCCTTGAGCAGCGTCTCCAGCTCGGGCGCCCGGAAGTAGATGCTCAGCGCGTTGAAGACGGTGCCGCGGCCCACCCGTTCGACGCCCAGCGCCTGCCGGATGCGGCTGCCCGCGCCGTCGGCCCCCACCAGGTAGTCGGCGCGGATGGTGAGCCGGTTGCCCGTCGCGGACTCCTCCGCGATGGCCGTGACCCCCTCCTCGTCGGCCTGGAAGGAGATCAGCTTGGTGTTGAACCGTACGTCGGCGCCGTACTCGCGCGCCTTGGCGACCAGCACCTTCTCGTAGCGGTCCTGGCCGCAGCCCATCACCCGCTCCGGGCTGACCGTGGGACCGTCCAGCGACGGGGACTCCAGCAGCTCGGCGTTGTCGATGTCGGAGAAGGTGTCGACCTTGATGATGCCGCCCTCGAAGTAGGCGTGCGAGTTGCCCTTCTCCAGGGCGCGGATGTCCTTCCCGAGCCCCGCTGCGCGGAACAGCTCCATCGTGCGGGCCTGCAGGCCGGGGGCGCGGGGAAGCATGGAGGTGCTGTCCCGCTTCTCCAGCAGCATCGTGCGGACGCCACGCCGGCCGCTGAACAGCGCGGTGGAGAGTCCGACGGGACCACCGCCGACGATCAGCACCGGGATCTTCACGTCATACATGCATGTCCCCTCTGAACGGACCTTGGAACGGCTGGGCTCGGCCGGTTTCGGCACCCCTGATGAGTAGCCACGGCCCCTTGAGGGCGGCTGGAGATCCGGCGGGGGCCCGCGTGCCCCGGCGGGTCCCCACCGCCGTTCGAGGGGCGCTCAACTTTCCGGTGTGACCCTCCCGGGGCGGCCCTGGCGCCAGGCCATGTGCCGTTTCGGAAGGAGTCCTGCGCATGACGCACACCAGCCTGGATGTCAGCACCCCGGCCGGAATCATCCGGCTGAGCAACGCGTTCTGCGACGCGAAGGCGCTGCTGACCGCCGTCGAACTGGGCCTGTTCACCACCCTCGACGAGAAGGGCCCCCAGTCCCAGGAGGAGATCCGCAAGGAGCTGGGTCTGCACGGCCGCGGGCTGAGCGACTGGCTCAACCTGCTGGCGGCCCTGGGCCTGCTCACCCGCGAGGAGGGCGGCAGGTTCGGCAACGCCGAGGGCGCCGGCACCTATCTGGTGCGCGGCAAGCACACCTACGTCGGCGGCTTCCTGGAGCGCTCCAACCGCAACCTCTACCCCGCCTGGGGGAAGCTGTCCGAGGCGCTGCGCACCGGTCAGCAGCAGTCCGGCAGCGACTTCGAGGAAGTCACCAGGAACCCGCACATCCTGCGGCAGTTCGTCGGCATGATGGACGCCCTCACCCATGTCGTGGGCCCCGAGCTGGTGGGGAAGTTCGACTGGAGCGGCTACAGCTCCGTACTGGACGTCGGCGGCGCCCGCGGCAACCTGTGCTCCATCATCGTCAAGGCCCAGCCGCACCTGGCAGGGCACGTCTTCGACCTGCCGCCGATGGAGCCGCTGTTCGACGAGAAGGTCGCCGAGTACGGGCTGACCGGCAAGGTCACCTTCCACGGCGGCAGCTTCTTCACCGACCCGCTGCCCAGCGCCGACGTCGTCAACCTCGGGCACGTGCTGCACGACTGGGACGAGAAGCAGCGCGGCGAACTGATCGCCAAGGCGTACCAGGCCGTCAACCCCGGCGGCGCGCTGCTGATCTACGACCGGATGCTGGACGACGAGCCGGACCACGTCGAGAACCTCGTCATCAGCCTCGACATGCTGCTGGTCACCGACGGCGGTTCGGAGTACCCGGTCTCGGAGGCCGTCGCGCACGCCGAGCGCGCCGGGTTCGCCTCGACCGAGGTGCTGCCGCTGAGCGACTACGACACGCTCGTGATCTGCCGCAAGGCCGGCTGAGCGGGCCGCCCGAGAAGAGGAGTCCCAACCCATGAGCGATACCCCGCAGGCCCCGCAGCAGGTTCCGGTACTGGTCGTGGGAGGCGCGGTGACAGGGCTGTCCACCGCGGTGTTCCTCGGCTGGCACGGCATCCGCTCGCTCGTCGTCGAACGCCACCCCGACACCCTCAGCCACCCGCGCTCGCGCGGCGTCAACCCGCGCACGGTCGAGCTGTACCGGCAGGTCGGGCTGGAGGGCCCCATCTGGTCCGAGGCCAGCCTGGCCACCGACTTCAGCAAGCTGCTGATGATCCGTGCCGAGACCCTGGCCGGCCCCGAGATGTTCAGCGGCCCCACCGACCAGCCCGACCCCACCGGCGGCGTCAGCCCCTGCGAGTGGGCACCGATCGACCAGGACCGGCTCGAACATCTGCTGCGCGGCCGCGCCGCCGAACTGGGCGCCGAGCTGGCCTTCGGCACCGAGCTGGTCTCCTTCACCCAGTCCGAGGACGGGGTCACCGCCGTCCTGAGGGACACCGCGAGCGGCCAGGAGCGCACGGTACACGCCGCCTACCTCGTCGCGGCCGACGGCAGCCGCAGCCCCATCCGCCAGGAGCTGGGCATCGTCGCGGACGGGCCCGGCGAGTTCGCCACCACGCTCTCTGTGCTCTTCGAGGCCGACCTGAGCCAGGCGGCACGCGGCCGCGACGTCGGCGTCTGCTACCTGGACAAGCCCGCGCCCTCCACCATCCTGTTCGCGCACGACGGCAAACAGCGCTGGATCTTCGCCACCGCCATGCCCGAGGGCGAGACACTGGAGACCATCACCGAACAGCAGGCGATCGAGCTGGTGCGCGCCGCCATCGGCCAGCCCGACCTGGAGGTACGGATCGTGCCCCAGCTGCCGGCCGGCGGCGCCAAGTGGCTGAGCTTCATCATCGGCGCGCAGGTCGCCCGCGAGTACCGCAGGGGCCGGGTCTTCCTGGTCGGTGACGCCGCCCATCTGGTGCCGCCCACCGGCGGGTTCGGCGCCAGCCTCGGCATCCAGGACGCCAACAACCTGGCCTGGAAGCTGGCCGCGGTGCTCGACGGCGAGTCGGGGCCCGAACTACTGGACACCTACCAGACCGAGCGCCACCCGGTCGCCTGGATGACGCTCCAGCAGGCCCTCGGCATGATGCAGGAGCGCACCGGTCCGGACGGCGACGGTGAGGGCGAGGGCCCCGACCCCGCCGAGGCGTACAGCACCACCGTCTTCGGCTACCGCTACGGCGAAGGACCGCCGGTACCGCCGCAGGCCCTGCGCGGCGAGCCGGGCACCCGCGCCCCGCACATGGAACTCGACCGCGCGGGGGAGCGGATCTCCACCCTCGACCTGTACGGCCGGGCGCCCGTGCTCCTGACCGCCGAGCAGGGACAGACCTGGGTCGAGGCGGCAGCGGCGGTCGCAGCGGACACCGGTGTACGGCTGGACGCCCACCGGGTGGGCGGGCCCGGCGCCACGCTGGTGGCCGTCGACGGGCGGTCCGTTGCCGAGGTGTACGGCATCGGCGCCGACGGCGCCGTTCTCGTCCGTCCCGACGGGTTCGTGGCCTGGCGCTCCGAGGGCGCGGCAGCCGACCCGAAGGCGGTCCTGGGACAGGCGCTGCGCGAGCAGTATCCGCGCGGCTGAACGGCGCCCGGAACGCGGTGCGAACGGGTCCGGCAGCGGATGATGCTGCCGGACCCGTTCGCGTGCGCGGCCCCTTTCGCATGCGGTACGGCCGCCGTCCGGGCCAGGATGATCCCCATGGATGTCGCCGAACTCGTCCTCCGTTACGTCGAGGCCGTGATCTGGCCGCTGGTGACGCTCACGGTGGCCTGGTACCTGCGCTCGTACCTGCGGGAGGCCTTCGCCCGGATGACGCGGATCGAAACCCCGGCCGGAGCCATCGAGTTCGAGGCGGAGGCCAGGGTGCTGCGCGAGCGCGCCGAGGAGGTGGGGGAGCCGATTTCTCCGGAGCCGTACGGCGTGCCGCGGCCCCGGGGGACCCGGCGGCCCAGGCGGTTCCGTATGTCCGGACCACCTTCCCGGCAGCAGCCTCCTCCGCCCTCGCGGCCGGCCCCGGCCCCTTCCCCGGCACCGGAGCCGTTCCCGCTTCCCGAGCCTCCCCCGGGCAGCGCCCCGGCGGACTCCGAGCGTCCGCCGGAGCCCCGGCCACCGTCCGAGCCCCGGCCCGCCGGGCCACTGCCGCGAGCGACCCCCCGGGACTTCGAGGAGGCGTGGGAACTCCTCGGCTCCTCGCCCGTCGGGGCGCTGGCCGCCGCGTGGTCGGCGCTGACGGATCAGCTGGACGCCGCCCTGCCCGCTCCGCCCCATCCGTTCCCCGGCCGGGACGTGAGAGCGCTGCGGCGGCGACTGGTACTGACGGGCGCCCCGCCCGGCACCGTCACCGTCTTCGACGGGCTGCACCGGCTGCGTGAGGCGGCGGTACGCGACCTGACCCCGGTCACCGCTCGGGCGGCCCGGAACTACATCGCCGGCTGTGAACGTCTGATCGAGAGCGTCGCACCCACCCACTAGGGTGTGCGCGGCAGATCGGTCTCCGTCGTACTCAGGGGGAACTCGCATGACCAGCACGCCGAAAGCGCACAGCACCGACAAGGGAGCCATACGTGCTCCGCGGCGGAAGCTCCGCTCCTCGACCGTCGTACTCGGCAGCATGGGCGCCCTCGCGGTGGCGCTGTCCGGCTACTCGTCGGAGCCGGACCGGCGGTGCGTGGACCCCGACAGCTACGACGCGGTGCGCGGCTACCGCATCCTGCCTCCCAGCCAGTGCGAGACCGGCGGCACCGCGGCTGCGGCCAGGAACGCAGCATTTCCCGCCGCCGAGGGCGCCGAAGGGCGGGAGAACGTCTGGTACTACGGCGGCCGCGAGGCGAAGGGCCGGGCGAAGGACGGCACGTTCGTCCACGCGGCAGCCGTCGAACGGGCGGGCTTCGGCTGCGACGACGATGACGACGGGTACGGCAGCAGCAGCGGCGGTGGCAGCTACGGCGGCTGAACGGGCGCGGCCGACGAGAGGAGGGACCGCGTGGAACGCCACACCATCGACCCGCGCCCCGGCTGGCAGGAGACCGTCGAGGAGCAGGGCTGCATCTACCCGCTGACCCGGTACCCCGACGGCTCGCTGCGCCCGTACTGGGACGAGAGCGCCTACTACTCCTTCACCCTGCCCGAGGTGGAAGCCCTCGAGGAGGTCGTGGAGGAACTGCACGGCATGTGTCTGCGGGCCGCCGCGCACATCGTGGCGGAGAACCGGTTCGCCGACCTGGGCATCACCGACCGGGCGCTGGTGGACCGCGTCGCCGAGAGCTGGCGGCGGCGCGACGAACTGCCCAGCCTCTACGGCAGGTTCGACCTGCGCTACGACGGGTGCGGGGGGCCTGCCAAGCTGCTGGAGTACAACGCCGACACGCCCACCTCGCTGGTGGAGGCGGCCTCCCCGCAGTGGTTCTGGATGGAGGAGCGCTTTCCCGGCGCCGACCAGTGGAACTCGCTGCACGAGCGGCTGGTCGAGGTGTGGAAGAAGCAGGCGGCGCTGCTGCCGCCGGGCGCGCCCGTGCACTTCGCCCACTCGGCGCGCGACGAGCTGGGCGAGGATCTGATGACCGTCGCCTACCTCCAGGAGACGGCCGAGCAGGCCGGTCTGGAGACGGTCGCGATCCCCGTGGAGGAGATCGGCTGGGACCGGCTCTCGGGCCGGTTCGTCGACCAGCGGCTGAAGTTCGTCCGCGCCTGCTTCAAGCTCTACCCGTGGGAGTGGCTGGCCTCCGACCGGTTCGGCCCGCACGTGCTGGAGACCCTCGACAACGGGGGCGGCACGGGCACCACCATGTGGATCGAGCCGGCCTGGAAGATGCTGCTGTCCAACAAGGCGCTGCTGGCCATCCTGTGGGAGCTGTTCCCAGGCCACCCCAACCTGCTGCCCGCCTATCTGGACGGGCCGCGCGAGCTGGCCGGGACCACCGGCTGGGTGGCCAAGCCGCTGCTGGGCCGCGAGGGCGCGGGCGTCACCCTGCACGACCCGGGCACCGAGGCTTCGGTACGGGACGAGCCGTGCTGCTACCAGGCCCTGTGCCCGCTGCCGGACTTCGACGGCAACCGCACGGTGCTGGGCACCTGGGTGGTGGACGGTGAGGCGGCGGGACTGGGCATCCGGGAGTCCGCGGGGCTCGTCACGGACGAGTACGCGCGCTTCGTTCCGCACGTGATCCTCTAACCGGAACCGGAACCGGAACCGGCAGCAACACGAGCACTGGGCAGTACCGCAGCCACGACGCAAGGGTCCCGGCAGCTGCCGGGACCCTTGCGTCGTGGGGCCGGTTCGTGCTCCGCGGGGAGGCGGTGAGGGGGAACCGGCCGAAGGTCAGTCCTCCGTGACGCGGATGGACTTGGTGGGGCAGCCGCGGGCCGCGCGCCGCACCTCCTCGTGGAGCTCCCCCGAAGGGGTCTCGTCCAGCACGACGACCAGCCCGTCCTCGTCCTGGTCGAAGACGCCGGGCAGCCGGTAGACGCACAGGCTGCTGACCGCGCAGGTCTCGGAGTTCGCCGTCACTCGGAGCATCACCACTCCACGGGTATCTCGGTGAAGCCTTCCATGAACCCGCCCAGCGCACGCGGCAGTTCCTCGGCGGGTGCCGCGAGCCGGATGTCGGGGAAGCGCCGCAGCAGCGACTCGGTGGCCACCTGGAGCTCCATCCGGGCCAGCGCGGCGCCCACGCAGTAGTGGATGCCCGCGCCGAAGGTCATGTGGTGGTTCTCCTGGCGGCGGATGTCCAGCTCGAAGGGGTTGTCGAAGACCTCGGGGTCCATGTTGGCCCCCTCCTCCGACAGCAGCACACTGGTGCCCTTCTTGATGACCGAACCGTCCGAGAGCGGGATGTCCTCCACCGCGTACCGCATGGTGCCCACCGAGGAGCCCATGATCTGGGTACGCAGCAGCTCCTCCACGGTGGAGGGCACCAGCGACCAGTCCTCCTGGATCTGCCGCACCAGCTCCGGGTGGTGCAGCAGTACGGCGGTTCCGGTGCCGATCTGGCTGGCGGTGGTCACATAGCCGGCGATCAGCAGCCCCTGGCACCAGAAGTGCAGCTCGTGGTCGTTGAGCCGGTTGTCCTCCTCGTCGCGGACCCGGATCAGCTCGCTGACCAGGTCGTCACCGGGCTTCTCGCGCTTGGCGTCGATCAGGTCGCCCAGGTACTTCCACAGGTTCTGCCGGCACTGCCCGACCTCCTCGGGCGGCAGCTTGGTGACGGAAAGGAAGCCGTCCACATAGGCGCGGAACTGGTCGCGGTCCTCGGCCGGAACGCCCAGCAGCTTGCAGATCACCTTGATCGGCAGCGGGAACGCCAGCGCCTCGTTCAGCTCCACGGGCTGCGGCCCGGCTGCCATCTCGTCCAGCAGCTCGTCCGCGACCTGCTGCACATACGGCCGCAGCGCCTCGATCCGGCGCGCGGTGAACGCCTTGGTCACCAGGGAGCGCACCTGGGTGTGCTTGGGCGGGTCCGGGTCGATCTCCGGGTCCATGAACAGGTCGTTGTCCTTGGAGATCCGCGCACAGTCGGGCCGCGCGATGTTCCGGGACAGGCGCTTGTCGGCGAACAGGGCGCGCACGTCCTTGTACCGGGTCACCAGCGTCGCCACGTCCCCGCTCGGCAGTGTCACCTCCATCGCGGAGCTGCCGTGCACGTGCCGCAGCGCTTCGGGCACCTGCATGGGCGGGGTCCAGGCGAACGGATACCTGGGCGGGGTCTGAGTGCTCACGGTTGTCCCTCCGGGGTCGGTCGGTGATGGGGTGCCTGCTGCCGCGGCCGTCATACGGGCCACTCGGGGCGGGTCCAGGAGGCTTCGGCGAACGCCCACTCGTGGCGGACACCGGTACGGAAGTGCTCGATCAGCCGGTCCCGTTCGGCCGGTGAGGCCGTTTCGCCCAGCTCGTCGGCCAGCCCCAGGAATGCGCGCACCGCGTAGCGATAGCCCTCGCCCGGGTGGTAGATCCCGATCCACTCGGCGTACCGGGAGCCGGGCGTACGGCGCTCCAGCAGGTCGTCGGAGACCTGGTGGTTGAACCACACCATCGGCAGCAGCGCCCCGACGCCCGCGCCGAAGGAAGCGGCGCTGGAGGCGTTGAAGAACGCGCAGTGCGCATGGGTGACGGGGCCGGCCTCCGGCGGCTGGGTCGGCGGCTCGGGCAGGCCCATGCCCCCGGCCAGATCCGCGTACTTCTCCCGCAGCCGGTCGCGGGCCTCCAGGGTGCCGGTGATCGAGCGGCCCAGCAGCGCCGTGTGCGCGTCCCGCTCGGCGGCGGCCGCCGTACGGGCCAGCGCCCTCGCGTAGGCGGGCAGCAGCCGCCCGGTGTCCTGCTCGACGAAGTACGCCAGCGACTCGCCCGGCAGGGAGCCGTCCCGCAGCCCCGACCAGAACGGGTGTGCCAGCACCTTCTCCAGCACCGGCGCGGCCAGCTCCTTGAGCTGATCACTCAGCTTCATCTCGCCCTCTCCGTTCGCTCTCGCGGCATCTCGTTCTCACAGGTCCAGCCGGACGCGGTAGTGGCGCAGCCAGGCGTCGAGCTGGAGGACCATCTCGACGTTGCGGCGCTCGCCCCACCCGTCCACCGCGATCGGCCGGTCCTCGGCCGCCAGCTCCGCACAGGCGGGCCCGTCCAGCAGCGGCCGTACGGGGCTGGCCGGGTCGGCGACGACCGCGTTGAAGCGCCGCCGCAGCACCTGCCCGTAGTCCGGGTCCTGGGTGATGGGGAAGGGGCTCTTGCGGCGCTGGGTGACCGACTCGGGCAGCAGGTCGGCGACGGCCGAGCGCAGCACGCTCTTCTCCCGGCCGTCGGCCGTCTTCATCGCCCAGGGAATGTTGTAGACGTACTCGACCAGCCGGTGGTCGCAGTACGGCACCCGCAGCTCGAGTCCTACGGCCATGCTCAGCCGGTCGTCGCGGGAGAGCAGCAGCGGCAGCCAGCGCGTCAGATGCGCGTGCCCGACCCGCCGCATCACCCGCTCGGTCTCCGACTCGCCGGGCACGTCGGGCACTTCGGCGACCGTCTCCGACCAGCGCTGCGCCGAGTAGCCGGGTACGTCGATCTTGCGCAGCAGCCCCGGGTCCAGCAGCCCGGTGCTCATCCCGTGCGGCGCCACCCGCAGCCCCATCGTCACCCAGGGGAAGTTCGCGGTGTCCACCAGCGTCGGGTCGCGGAAGGACTGGTAGCCGCCGAACAGCTCGTCGGCGACCTCGCCCATCAGCGCCACCGTGGAGCGCTGCCGTACCGCGCGCAGCAGCAGATACAGCGAGCGGTCCATGTCGGGGATCGGCCGGGGCAGATCCTGGGCCCGCAGCGCGGCCGCGTCCACCACGTGGTCGGCCAGCTCGGCGGTACGCAGCACCACCGGCTCGTGGTCGGTGCCCACATGGCGGGCGACCTCGACCGCGTACGGGGCGTCCGGGTCCTCGTGCCAGAAGTCCTTGCGGAACCGCTCGGTGTGCCCCTCGAAGTCCACCGCGAAGGTACGCGGCCGCCCGGCCCCCGCGCGGGCCGCGAAGGCCGCCAGCGCGCTGGAGTCCACACCGCCCGACAGCAGCGTGCACAGCGGTACGTCGGCCACCAGATGGGAGCCGACCGACTCATCGAGCAGCCCCCGCACCGTCTCGACAGTGCGCTCGAGGGTGTCCGGGTGCTCGTGGTTGGGCAGCGACCAGTACCGCGACTCGCTCAGCACCGCACCGCCCGCGCCCTCCCGCAGCACCGCCGTGTGCCCGGCCGGCAGCTCCCGGATGCCCCGGTAGACGGCGTGCCCCGGTGTCGCGATGTAGGCCAGCAGCTCGGCCAGCCCCTCCGCGTCGACCACGCACTCCAGCGACGGGTGCGCCAGCAGCGCCTTGGGCTCGGAGCCGAAGAGGAGACCGTGCGCCGTGCGCGCGTAGTACAGCGGTTTGATGCCCAGCCGGTCCCGCGCCAGCAGCAGCTGCCTGCTGCGCGGGTCCCACACGGCGAACGCGAACATCCCGTCCAGCCGCCGCACGCACTCGGGGCCCCACTCCAGATAGGCCCGCAGTACCACCTCGGTGTCCCCGGCGGTACGGAACCGGTGACCCAGCGATGTCAGTCGAGCCCGCACCTCGCGGTAGTTGTAGATCTCGCCGTTGTGCACCAGGACCGCGAGGGTGCGCCCGTCGTGCTCGGCGGTCATCGGCTGGGTGGAGTCGTCCACATCGATCACGGCGAGCCTGCGGTGCCCCAGCGCGGCGTCCGCGTCCGTCCACACCGCCTCGTCGTCCGGGCCCCGGTTGGCCAGGGTGCCGGCCATGGTCCGTACGGTGCTGCCCTCCTCGCGCATCTCCCGCGCGAAGTCGATCCAGCCCGCTATGCCGCACATGCGACCACCCGCTTCTCCAGCTCGCCGACGACCACGGCGGGCGCGGGCTGCTCCAGCATGGCGTCCCGCAGCGCCCGCGCCGCCTCGCGCCGGGCCGCGCCCGCCGTACGGTCCAGCAGCCCGGCCGCCTCCTCGCGCAGCCGTTCCGCGCTCGCCTCGTCCCTGGTGAGCACCTCACCGGCACCGGTCGCCAGCACCCGCGCCGCGTGCCCTGCGTGATCCGGCAACTGCGGTACGAGCAGCAGCGGCAGCCCCGCGCGCAGCGAGGTGAGCACGGTGCCCGCACCGCCGTGCGCGACCACCAGGTCGGCGCCGCCCAGCAGCGTGTGCAGCGGAGCGTCGAGCACCACTCGCACATTGCCGCCCTCCGGCACCTGGCCCAGCAGGGGGCGCTGTGCCGAGGTCACCGCCAGCACCAGCTCCGCGTCCGGCAGCGCGGCCAGCGCCCGCGCGGCGTGCCCGGCCAGGAACAGCGCGGGGTCGAGCCGCGCCATGGTGTGCCCCCAGGTGACCACGATCCTGCGGCGGCCGCTGCGCGGCGGTGGCAGCGGTGGATCGGGCGGCGTTCCCGGCCCGTTGAACGGCACGTACCGCATCGGCACCCGGGGGTGCTCGGCCGGCGCCGGAGCCTGGAACCCCGGCGGGCACGGGTCGATGGTGAAGTCCCCGAACGGGTGGTAGCCCGCCGGGTCGACGCCCACCCGCTCGGCCAGCGGCGCCAGCGCGTCCGGCAGCAGCGGACGGGCCCGCGCCATCAGGTCGGCGCCGTAGAGCAGTCGTACGGCAGGGACCCCGGCCGCGGCCGCGGCCAGCGGTCCGGCCAGCGCCGTCGGTTCGGACACCACCACATCGGCACCCCACCCGCGGGCCGTCTCGGCCACCCCGTCGACCATCGAGTCGGCGTGTGCGGTGAACATCCGCAGCGCCCGCGGCCCCTTGCCGCCGCGCGGCGCCCGCTGGTCGCCCGTCGGGTCGTCCTTGCTGGGCAGCACATAGCCGCGCACCATGCCGACCCCGTCGACGTCCTTGCCGACGGCGGCACCCGGCAGTCCGGTCCGCTCGATCAGAGGGAGCAGCTCCGGCTGGCTGACGACCAGCACCTCGTGCCCCGCGCTGCGGCAGGCCCACGCCAGCGGGACCAGCGCGTACAGATGAGAGGGCCAGGCCCAGGTCGTGAACAGTACCCGCATCGCAGCCCCAACCCCTTCCGCCGCCAACATGACGAGGAAGACGGTGGCGCACCCGGCTAGGAGCCGGGTCGCCCTTCGCTAGAGCCTTGCGGCCCGCTCGGCACCGAACGTCGTGGCCGGGGACGTCTTCGATTCCGCCGGACCCTGCGCCGTGGCCGCTCGCCGTCGCGGCGGGATCTCCTGTTCGGCCGGCCCCAGCCCCAGCGGTGGCTCACACCACCCGGAAGTCCGCCATCATCGCCATGTCCTCGTGCTCCAGGTTGTGGCAGTGCAGCATGTAGCGCCCCCGGTAGCCGGAGAACCGTACGAGGACGTCCACGACCTCGTACGGCCGCACATCCACCGTGTCCTTCCACCCCGCGTCGGTCGCCAGCGGCGACTTCCCGCCCCGCGCCAGCACTTGGAAATGCGCCAGATGGACGTGGACGGGATGGTGGAAGTCGCTGGTGAAGCGCCACCGTTCGACGGTGTCCAGCCGGGGTGAGGCGAGCGGCGAGCCCGGATCGTACGGCTTGCCGTTGACGGTCCACATCGGCACGCCGTCGACCTGCTTGAGCCGGAAGTCGAACTGCCGCTCGGCGACGGCCTGTGCGGCCCGCAGCTTCCGTACGTCCGCCAGCCGCCTGGGCACCTCCGGCGCGCCGCCGCCGCGCTTCGGCCGCCGGGCCACCCGGAACCGCATCACGTCCCGGGTGCCGCCGGTGCCCAGCGTGTTGACGAGCCGCACCGTGGAGCCCACCGGGTAGGACCCGAAGTCGACGACGACATCGAACCGTTCGGCCGGCGAGACCGGCAGCGCCTCGTGCGAACGAGGCGCGTCCAGCAGCCCGCTGTCGCTGCCGACCTGCACGAACGCGGCACCCTCTCGCGGGCCGGGGTCGAGGGCGAGCCGGTAGCGGCGCGCGTTGGAGGCGTTCAGAATGCGGAAGCGGTACCGCTCGGCGCTCACCTCCAGCTCCGGCCAGGGCGCGCCGTTGACCAGGACGACGTCGCCGGTGACCCCCTCCATGTACTTCTCGCGCACTCCGGGCTCGCGGGTCAGCGAGGGGTCCAGCGACGGGTAGCGGAACGAACCGTCCTCCTCGAAGGCCCGGTCGCAGATCATCAGCGGGATGTCCCGGGTGTCCTCGGGGAGCGGCAGCCCGCTCTCCTCGTCGTCGTGTATCAGGAACATCCCCGCCAGCCCCCGCCACACCTGCGGGGCGCTGAAGTCCATCCGGTGATCGTGGTACCACAGCGTGGTGGCGGCCTGTTCGAGCGGGAAGACGTACTCCTTGTGGCCGCGCGAGACCGTCCACTCCGACGGCTTCACCATGCTGTGCTCGCTGTGCTTCCCGTGCCCGTGGCCCTTCCGCGGGTCCGGGAAGCCGGAGGGCAGCACCAGGTCGGTCGGGTGCCCGTCGAACTCGGGCTTCTGCACGCCGCCGTGCAGATGGGTCGAGGTCGGCACCGCGAGGGTGTTGCGCACCCGAAGCCGCAGCTCGCGGCCCGACTCGCCGACGAAGGTGGGCCCGGGGAACCGCCCGTCGTAGCCCCACACCTCCGTCCTCAGGCCTGGCAGGATCTCCTGGCGGGCCGCGCGCTGCTCCACCTCGTGGACGACGGCGCCGCCCCGGCTGCGCACCGGTTCGGCCACCGGCGGCACCGGCAGCGGCACCTTGAACGGCTCGGGCAGCCGCGCTGTGCTGCGCAGCAGCTCGCCGGAGACCTCGTCACCGGCGCCGGACGAGCCGCATCCGGCAGCCCCGCCCAGCGCGGCCGCGGCCCCCGCACCCCCGGCGAGGGCCAGGAAGCGGCGCCGGTCGAGCTCTGCGCGCACGGCGCCCGGCCTGCGGCGTGCCGCGCTCATCCACGCCTCCCGCGTCCGGGGCGGTGGCCGTACGACCAGTAGAGGAGAGCCGTGGAGGCGGCGACGAGGAGCACGCCGAGGGGGATGTGCAGCTGGAGTTCGCGCGCGTACCCCCAGCCGTCCTGCATGACGATGGCGAAGCTCAGCAGCACCGCCACTCCGATCGGCCACAGCGGTCCGCGTCCCGGCCGCCACACCAGCACCGTGGCCAGCACCTGGAACCAGCTGGTGATGCTGATGACGAACGAGTTGGCCTCGTGCAGGTCGAGCAGGTCCACATCGCCGCTGATGAACATGCCCGCCAGCACCGGCTGGATCAGCAGCAGCACGAAGAACAGCGTCGCCACGCACCGCAGCACCACGATCGGCCAGCGGCGCACCTTACGCGGCGCGGCGGCGGGGCTGTCCACCCTGGTGGCGGCGGGTGGCAGGGTCTCTCCCGGGGCGGGCCCGCGAGCGGCTTCCGGGGCGCCGGCGAGGCCCCCGTCGGGATTGTGTGCCATGGCGTGGTCTCCGGTGTCGGGGTCTCGACCGAGCGTAGGGAGGCGCCCTCGAGCAGGACTTGAGCCGTCTTTCCGCCGGCCGCCCGCCGACCGGGTCCGGAGCGTGCCTCGATCGGATGTCGAGCGCGGATGGTGACCGTAGGGGCGTTCCCACGCATTGGAGGCGCGCACCATGGAAGCTGACTCCCGGCCACCGTTCCGCGTCCTGCTGCGGATGGAGATCCACCCTGGCAGGCGGCAGGAGTTCGAGCGCACCTGGCGCCAGGTGGCCACCGGCATCGCGGGTGAGCCCGCCAACCGGGGCCAGTCGCTGGTGCGTTCGGCCGAGGACGAGAACGTCTACTACGTTCTCACCGACTGGGCCGACGAGCCCTCCTTCCGCGCGTTCGAGCTGAGCGAGGCCCACGTCGAGAACCGGCGCAGGCTCCAGCCGTTCCGCCGGGGCGGCGAGATGGTCGTCACCGAGACGGTCTTCGACGTGCCACCCGCGTCCGGGGCCGACGTGTCGGAGGCCGCCGCCTCCGGGGCCGCCGCGTCCGGGACCGACACGGCGGCTTCCGCCCCCGCCGAACCGCTGGCCTTCATCGGGCTGGGCAACATGGGTGGTGGCATGGCGCATCGCCTCCTGGACGCGGGGTGCGCGCTGACCGTCCACAACCGCACGGCAGCCAAGGCCGCGCCGCTGGCCGAGGCGGGTGCCACGGTCGCCGCGAGCCCCGCCGAGGCCGCCAGGGGCCGCTCGGTCGTCCTGCTCAGCCTGGCCGACGAGGCGGCCGTGGAGGAGGTGCTGTTCGGCCAGGTGGCCGAGGCGCTGGCGCCGGGCGCCGTCGTCATCGACACCTCGACCGTCTCGCCCGCCTACGCCCGCGCCTCCGCCCGGCGGCTCGACCAGCTGGGGCTGCGCCGGGTGGAGGCCTGTGTCGTCGGCAACCCCTTCCAGGCCCGCGAGGGCAAGCTGCGCGTCTACACCAGCGGCGACGAGGCCGACATCGCCCGGGTCGCGGACATCCTGGACACCCTCGGCACGCAGGTCGTCCACCTCGGGGAGCCGGGCACCGCCGCCACCCTCAAGCTCATCTTCAACCTGCTGCTCGGCGCCCAGGTGGCCTCCCTCGCCGAGGCGGTCGCCTACGGTGTGGCCGCGGGACTCGACCGGGACCGGCTGCTGACCTCCGTCGCGGAGAGCGGCTTCAGCTCCGTGGTGCTGCGCTTCCGCGCCGAGTTGATGCGCAAGGGCAGCTACGAGCCGGCGTTCTTCCGCTCGACGCTGATGGAGAAGGACCTGCGCCTCGCCCTCGGCGACGCGGCGGTCGCCGGGGTGCCGCTGCCCGTTCTGGAGTCCGTACGGGAACGCTTCGCCGACGTCGGCGCGGCGGGCGACGGCGACAAGGACGCCTCCGTGCTGCTGGAACACACGGTCGGCGGCGGGCGTACGGGAGCCGCTTCGTGACCGCCCCCGAAGCGGTGTTCCACCAGTTGCGCAGCATCGCCCGCTCCCGCGCCGCCGCCACGCCCGCGCCGCCGCCCGACGAGGTGGAGGCGCTGCTCGACCTCGTCTTCGAGTGGTTCCGGGCCCGCTTCAGTCCCGAGCGCGCCGCGCTGGCCTCCGGCGTCTTCCACTACGAGATCGACACCCCGCTCGGCGTCCGCCACCGCTATGTCGCCGTCGACCAGGGCAGCTGCGCCACGTCCGCGACGCTCGACCACGCGCCCGACGCCACCATCGGCGTGGCACTGCCCGATCTGGTGGCGCTGGCCGTGGGCGAGCTCAAGGGCACGGACGCGTTCGTCGGCGGCCGGCTGAAGATCTCGGGCGACGCGTTCTTCGCGATGAACTGGATCGAGTGGTTCGGCGCCCGCAGCGGCCGCCCGCCCGGCTCCGGCACCGCCCCCGATTCCGAGCAAGGAGAATTCCCGTGCGCATAGCCGTGACAGGTTCGATCGCCACGGACCACCTGATGACGTTCCCCGGCCGCTTCAGCGAACAACTGCTGCCCGAGAGCCTGCACACGGTGTCGCTCTCCTTCCTCGTGGAAGAGCTGGAGATCCGGCGCGGCGGCGTCGCGGCCAACATCGCCTTCGGGCTCGGCGCGCTCGGACTGACCCCCGTGCTGGTCGGTGCCGCGGGCAGCGACTGGTCGGACTATCAGCTGTGGCTCAAGGAGCACGGCGTCGACACCGACTCGGTGCACGTCAGCAGCAGCCGGCACACCGCACGCTTCGTCTGCACGACCGACGCCGACCACAACCAGATCGGCTCCTTCTACCCGGGCGCCATGAGCGAGGCCCGCGACATCTCGCTGCCCGAGGTGGCCAGGCGCACCGGCGGCCTCGACCTGGTCGTCGTCGCGCCCGACGACCCCGAGGCGATGCTGCGCCACACCCGCGAATGCGCGGAGCTGGGCGTCCCGTTCGCCGCCGACATCTCCCAGCAGCTGGCTGTTCTCGACCGCGACGGCGTGCGGGCGCTGCTGGCCGGGCCCGCGTATCTGTTCACCAACGCGTACGAGGCGGTGCTGCTCCAGGAGCGCACCGGCTGGACGGAGCAGCAGATCCTCGGCCGTGTCGGCGCCTGGGTCACGACCCGGGGCGCCGACGGGGTGCACATCGAGCAAGTGGGGGTCTGCCCCGTCGATGTGGCGGCCGTGCCCCTGGCGCCGGGCGCTGCCGTCGATCCCACCGGTGCGGGTGACGCCTTCCGCGCGGGCTTTCTCGCGGGCCTCGCCCGGGGGCTCGGCCGTCAGCGTGCGGCCCAGCTGGGCGGTGCCCTGGCCACCACCGCGCTGGAGGTGACCGGTACGCAGACCTACACCCTGGAACGGGACGGGTTCCTTGCCCGCCTGCGTGGTGCCTACGGCGCCGAGGCCGCACGGGAGCTGGCCCCCCACCTCTCCCGGTGAGGGGGCGCCCCTGCTGAAAGCCCGGCTCCTGCGCTTCAGGAGGCCAGCCGAGCTGGGAAGCCGCCCGTGGCGACGGGGCCCCAGCGGCGCGGGGTGACCCTGATCAGCGACTTGCCCTGCTCGAGCATGGCCGACCGGTACTCGTCCCAGTCGGGGTGCTCGCCGGAGATGACCCGGTAGTACTCGACCAGCGGCTCCACCGCCTCCGGCACATCCAGCACCTCGGCCTCGCCGTCGATCTGCACCCAGGGCCCGTTCCACTCGTCCGACAGCACCAGCACGCTCACCTCGGCCTCGCGGCGCGCGTTGTGCGTCTTGGCACGCTCCGGATACGTCGCGATGACGATCCGCCCCGCCGAGTCGACACCACACGTCAGCGGTGACGCCTGCGGTGTGCCGTCCTCCCGCCGCGTCAGCAGGATGGCCCGGTGCCGGGGCCGTACGAACTCCAGCAGTTCATCGAGTCCGACCCGGGTGTTGGTAGCGATCGAAGGAGCCATACCCCGAACCTACCGCGCCCCGCCACGACACACCCCTCACCGGTCGCGACCCACCGGCCACGACCTAGGTGTCACACGGCCAGACCGACTCGCACAGCCCGCACCGCGCCCGCACATGCCCCCGCACGGGAACCCGCAGCCGTACCCGGCAGGTGGGGCACGGGAACGACACCCGCAGCCCCGCGCCGTCGCCGTGCTCGAAGGCGTACCCCGTGGCGCCGCCGGGACCGGCACCGTGCCGCCGGTCCCGCACATAGCGGCGCCGCTCCAGCCACGGCGCGGCGGCCAGCGGCGGCACCTCCTCCTCCCGGTCGGCCACCTTGCGCCCCCGCTCATAGGCCTCGTACGCCTGCGGGCTGGTGAACCAGATCGCCGGGTCCTCCCCGAAGAGCCGCGCCCGCTTGGCCAGTACGTAGCCGAACTCCTCGGGCGTGAGGTAGCCCAGCTTCTGCGAGGTGAGGGCGTCCTGCCGGAACGCGTCCAGCAGGAGCCAGCCGGCACCGAGGTAGGTGGTGGCGGTGTCGGTGAGGATCTCGTTGGCCCGGGTGCCGTCGAACGCCAGGCCGAGGCGGTGCAGCCACACATGGGTGACCTCGTGGGCGAGGGCCGCGCCGATGTCGTGACGGTGGCGTTTGAAGCGGGCGTTCAGCTCGACGAAGTACTCAGGCCCGGCCGTCAGTTCGACGTTCGCCGCGTGTGTCATCTCGCGGAAGCTGACGATCACCCGCGCCTCGGGCAGCCGCAGATGCCGCACCATCACCCCCGCGACGCGCTGGGCGCCCAGATACAGGTCGTCCGCGTCCGCGAAGGCCACATCGCCGGGCGCCACGCTGGTGTCGAAGCCCCGCACCGAGTCGGCCGACATCCGCCGGTAGAGCGCGGTGATCGCCTCGCGCACCGTCTCCAGATGCGGAAAGCCCCGCTCCACCGGGTCAGCCACCGAACCACCCATCCCACACCCCCAGCACGCGGCCTACCGCCACGATAACGCCGCCCCCGGCGCCCCGCCGGGCAACAGCGGGCAGCAGCGTCCACCCGCGCCACGGCACCGGGTGCCGGATTCTTGTCGTCCGCGAAAAGTTGGATCATCAGGGGTTTGCGGCCGGGTGCTGTCGGTAATACGAAACGCCAGGTGCTTGGGAGGACAGGCACATCCGCGGGAGGTGACCGCGAAAGGTCGCCCCGGGTGTGTCACCCGAGCCGCCTCCCGCGGTTGCCGGGAATACACGAGACCGGGAGGAGCGAGTTCCTATGTGCGCCGCACGCCACCGTCACGTTCGCGACCACGCCCGGGGCGTCCACACGTCCCATCGGGTCGGCGAGCTGCGTGAGAAGGTGCGCGCCGCTGTCCGAGAACTGACCCGCGCCACCCGGCCCCAGGCTCCCACCGTCGAACGGATCGCCCAGCACACCGGGCTGGCCGGAGACGATGTGCGGACCGGGCTGGAGGCGATGAACAACTGCTGTGTGATGGGGCGGCACCGGTCCGCCGGGCCCGGGCACCACACCGCACGCGCGCACGCGACCGGACGCGTGCTCCCCGTCTGACGGCCGCGGCCGCGGGGCACCGGCCCCGCGGCCCCGTACACCCCGCAGGCCCGGTGCCGGGCAGGGGCTCTACGGGTACGCGAAGCGAAGGAGCGGCTGTCGGCGGGAGGTTCGGCTTGCGGGTGGGTGTCCTGGACGTCGGCTCGAACACCGTACGGCTGGAGATAGCCGACGCCGACGGCGCCGTGCCGCTCCCCGTGCACACCGTCAAATACCGGCTGCGGCTAGCCGACGACGTGGACGGCGACGGCCGACTGCCCGAATACGCGGTCGAGCGGCTGGCCGAGGCGGCCACGGCGGCCGACGAGGAGGCCCGCTCCTGGGGAGTGTCCCGGCTGACCGCCTTCGCCACGGCGATCGTTCGAGAGGCACCCAACCGCACCCGGATCGTGGAGACCGTACGCAAACACTCCGGGCTGGACCTCGCGATCATGTCCGGGCGCCGGGAGGCCGAGCTGACCTTCCTCGCGGCCCGCCGCTGGATGGGATGGCGAGCCGGACCGATGGTGCTGCTCGACATCGGCGGCGGCTCGGTCGAGGTGGCCTTCGGCCGCTCCGGCGTGCCGGACCTGGCGGTCTCCGTCCCGCTGGGAGCCGGACTGCTCACCCGCGAGCACTTCGGCACCGCCGACCCGCCGCCGCCCGAGCAGCTGCGCGCCGTACGTCGACAGATACGGCACCAACTGCGCGATGTCACAGCGCGCGTCCGCTGGGAGCAGCCGCACACCGCGGTGGCCACCTCCCGCACCCTGCACCAGCTCGCCCGGCTCTGCGGGGCACCGCCGGGCCGGGAGGGGCCCTTCACCCCGCGGTATCTGAAGCGGGGCCGGCTGCGCAAAGAGCTGGGCAGACTGGCTCGGCTGCCCGCCGCGGAGCGTGCGGACCTGCCCGGCATCTCGCCCGCCCGCGCCGGCCAGGCGCTGGCAGGCGCCCTCGTCGCGCACACCACCATGAAACTGCTGGACCTGCGGACCCTGACGCTGTGCCCCTGGGCGCTGCGCGAGGGCGTGCTGATCCAGCAGCTCGAACACGAAGCGGCGCTCCGGTTCGAACAGGACGAGTTGGACGGGTGAGGAAGTCCGACAACCACGCACACTTGTCCATGGGGAGCCGCGTGCCCGCCTCGCCCCTACCCCGCCCGTCCACTTCCGCGCCACCCGGTCCCGCGAGGTCCCCGGCGGCTACGCCGGACGCGTCCCCGCCCCGGACCACCCGCCGACCATCCCATGCAGCCGCCTCAGCGGATAAGGTCGGGCGATGACCAGCAGCAACATCCAGCAGCCCGACGAGTCCGTACGCGCGGAGCTGACCGCGCTGCGCGACAGCATCGACAACATCGATGCGGCTGTGGTGCACATGCTCGCCGAGCGCTTCAAGTGCACCCAGCGCGTCGGCCGTCTCAAGGCCGACCACGACCTGCCCCCGGCCGACCCGGACCGCGAGGCCCGGCAGATCGCCCGCCTGCGCGAACTCGCCCAGGACGCCAAACTGGACCCGGCCTTCGCCGAGAAGCTGCTGAACTTCATCATCGCGGAGGTCATCCGCCACCACGAGCAGATCGCCGGCGCTGCCGGGAAGTGACGCCACCGGCCCGGGCCGCCGAACGGCCCGGGCCGGTCATCCGCGGGGGTGCTCATCCGCGGGGCGGGTCCATCCGCGGGGCCTGCTCAGCCACGCAGCCCGCTCGTCCGCCGAGCGGACTCAGGAGTCCTCCTCGCCCAGCCGGTGCACCCGCACCAGGTTGGTCGAGCCGGGGACGCCGGGCGGCGAGCCGGCGGTGATGATGACCAGGTCCCCCCGCTCGCAGCGGCCCAGCTTCAGCAGCATCTCGTCGACCTGGTCCACCATCTCGTCCGTGGTCTGCACCATCGGGCCGAGGAACGTCTCCACGCCCCAGGTCAGGTTGAGCTGGGAGCGGGTCGCCGGGTCCGGGGTGAAGGCCAGCACGGGGATGGGGGAGCGGTAGCGGGACAGCCGGCGGACCGTGTCGCCGGACTGGGTGAAGGCCACCAGGTACTTGGCGCCCAGGAAGTCCCCCATCTCGGCGGCGGCACGGGCCACCGCACCGCCCTGGGTACGCGGCTTGCTGCTCTGCGTCAGCGGCGGCAGGCCCTTGGCGAGCACGTCCTCCTCGGCGGCCTCCACGATCCGGCTCATCGTGCGCACCGTCTCGATCGGGTACTTGCCCACGCTGGTCTCGCCGGAGAGCATCACCGCGTCCGTGCCGTCCATCACCGCGTTGGCGACGTCGGACGCCTCGGCGCGGGTGGGGCGGGAGGCGTCGATCATCGAGTCCAGCATCTGGGTGGCCACGATCACCGGCTTGGCGTTGCGCCGGCACAGCTTGATGGCCCGCTTCTGCACCAGCGGCACCTGCTCCAGCGGCATCTCCACGCCCAGGTCGCCACGGGCGACCATGACGCCGTCGAAGGCGTCCACGATCGACTCCAGGTTCGCCACCGCCTGCGGCTTCTCCAGCTTGGCGAGGACGGGCAGATAGCGGCCCTCCTCCGCCATGACGCGGTGGACCTCCTTGATGTCGTGCCCGCTGCGCACGAACGACAGCGCGATCATGTCCGCGCCCGTGCGCAGCGCCCACCGCAGGTCCTCGACGTCCTTGTCGGACAGCGCGGGCACCGAGACGGCGACGCCCGGCAGGTTGAGGCCCTTGTGGTCGGAGACCATGCCGCCCTCGATGACCATCGTGTGCACCACGGAGCCCTCGACGCGGGTGACTTCCAGGGTGACCCGTCCGTCGTCCACCAGGATGCGCTCGCCCGCGGTCACATCGGCGGCGAGGCCCGGGTAGGTGGTGCCGCACATCGCGCGGTCACCCTCCCTGTCCTCCACGGTGATCGCGAACTCGTCGCCCCGTTCAAGGAGTACAGGCCCCTCCTGGAAACGGCCCAGCCGGATCTTCGGGCCTTGAAGGTCCGCGAGCACCCCCACGCTGCGCTTCGTCTCCTCCGAGGCGGCGCGCACCCGGTGGTAGCGCTCCTCGTGCTCGGCGTGCGTGCCATGGCTCATGTTGAACCGGGCCACGTCCATTCCGGCCTCCACGAGCGTCTTGATCTGCTCGTACGAGTCGGTGGACGGGCCCAGGGTGCTGACGATTTTTGCTCGGCGCATAGCCCGAGCCTAAGACTTACCGGCGCGTAAAGAACCGCTGCCGGACAATTGTCCAACCGCCTTTTACCGAAAAGCCATTCAATCCCGAGGACAACTAATAAAGTGGGCGGCTATTTGCTCGGATGAGCGCACCCGGGGGCTGTTCCGTCTCGCCGGGTGAGACGGAACAGCGCGAAGCGCCTCGCGTCCTCCTCGCGGATCAGTCCAGCCGCGGCGGACTCATCACGAACCGCGCATTCACCTGAGCGGACACCGTCTGCGGCTGCGGCTCCAGATCGAGCTCCGGAGGCGGCCCGGCCGCCCTGCCGTACCTCATACCTCCGGGCGCCGCCGGATACGGCGGCGGTGGCGGGGTACTGACCTCGGCGCCCAGGTCCGCCAGCTCCACCAGCGCCACCAGACGGGCCCCCAGCGCCTCCGCGTACTCCCGGGCGCGCGTCACCGCCTCCCGCACCGCCTGCTGCCGCGCCGTACGGTGCGCCTCCGAGTTCCGCCACAGCCCCCACCAAGGGCCCTGCACCTCGGTCAGCTCCAGATCGGCGAGCCGCGTGGTCAATTCGCCCAGCACCGTGAAATCCGTGACCGTCGCATTCAGCCGCACCCGCCCGTCATAGGCGTGCACCCGCTCCCGCTTACCGTCCCGCAACCGGGGCTGCACACTGAACGTCCCCGTCGAGAGTTTCCGCACGGCATCGCCGTAGCTCTTGACCAACTCCAGCGCCGTCGCGTTGCGCTGCGTCAGGTCCTCCAGCGCGCCGCGCCGGTCCGTCCCGCGCGCGGAGACCGAGATCCCGATCCGCGCGTACTCCGGATCGAACTCCAAGGTCGCCTCCCCGCGCACCGCCACCCGCGGCGCGTCAGGCGTGCCGTAGGGCAGCGCGCCCGGGCCGTCGGGCAACGGAGCGGAGGACAGCGGCACTTCACCGGGTATCTGCGTCATACGCCAACTGTGGCAGACCGCCCCGCCGCCGATGCCCCCGACCGCTGCGCACCGAGCCCGAAGCGGGTGAAGGCCGTACGCCGTGGCAGCGGGTAACACTCCCGACCCGTCACCGCGTTGAGGATCACCGCGCTGCGGTGCGCCGCCAGCCCTAGATCGGGGGCCCCCACCCCGTGCGTGTGCCGCTCCGCGTTCTGCACGTAAACCGCGCCGGCCACCGCCGGGTCCAGCACCAGCCGGTACTCCTCGTCCACCACCGGACGCCGCGAGGCGTCCCGCCGCAGATACGGGTCCAGCGCCGCCAGCATCCCGTCCGCCAGTCGCTCTACGTACCCCGTCGCCAGCACCACCGCATCCGTCGTCAGCACCCCGCGCTCCTGCTGCTCCGCGTGCTCGAGATGCAGCTCCAGGCGTGACCCGCCGCCCCGCCCCGCCGTGCGCACCCGCACCCCGGGAGTGAGTACCGCGTCCGGCCAGGAGCCGCCGTCGCCCTCAGCCCCGCCGCTGTCCAGCAGCAGCGCTCTGCGATACAGCTCGTCGTGCACCGCCGCCAGCGTCTCGGCGTCCACCGCCTTGTGCAGCTGCCACTGGCGCGGCAGCAGCCCGTCGCGCACCCGCTCCGGCAGAGCGTGGAAGTAGCGGGTGTAGTCCGGGGTGAAATGTTCGAGTCCCAGCTTGCTGTACTCCATCGGCGCGAACGCGGCGCTGCGCGTCAGCCAGTGCAGCCGCTCGCGCCCCACCGGGCGCCTGCGCAGCAGGTCCAGGAACACCTCGGCGCCCGACTGGCCCGAGCCGACCACCGTCACATGTCCCGCGGCCAACAGCTCCTCGCGCCGCTCCAGATACTCCGACGAGTGGTGGACCGGAACCGACGGCGACTCGGCCAGCGGCCGCAGTGCCTGCGGCACATACGGCGCCGTACCGATCCCCAGCACCACATTGCGCGCGTACGACCGGCCCAGCGCCTCCGCCTCGCCGTGCGCGTCCAACTGCGTGAAGTCGACCTCGAACAGCGCCCGTTCGGCGTTCCAGCGCACCGCGTCCACCTGGTGCCCGAAGTGCAGCCCCGGCACGCCCTCGCTCACCCACCGGCAGTACGCGTCGTACTCGGCCCGCTCGATGTGGAACCGCTCCGCGAAGTAGAACGGGAACAGCCGCTCGCGCTCCCGCAGGAACCGCAGGAACGACCACGGGCTCGCCGGGTCCGCCAGCGTCACCAGATCCGCCAGGAACGGCACCTGCAGCGTCGCCCCTTCGATCAGCAGCCCCGGATGCCAGCGGAAGGCGGGCCGCTGCTCGTAGAACGCGCACCGCAGGCCCGGCACCCCGTCCCCCAGCGCCGCCAGCGAGAGGTTGAACGGGCCGATCCCGACACCCACCAGATCCAGCGGCTCGGCCGCCTCGGCGGCCGCGGCGCGCGTCCCCTCGACATCACTCACGTGTCCGCTCCCTCGCATACCGGTCCCGTTGCCTCTCCCCATGCCTCCGCTCCCGCAGCCTCGACTCCCGCCGCGTCGGCACACGCCGTCTGCGCGGCTGTCTGCGCGGCCGTCTGCTCCGCCGCCTCCGAAGTCGCCTCCGAAGTCGCCTCCGCGACGAGCTTGAGCAGCGCGGCCAGATCGCTGCCCCGCACCGCCGGGTTGAGCAGCGTCACCTTCCACCACAGCCGTCCCTCCAGCGCGGCCCGGCCCAGCACCACTTGCCCGCGCTCCAGCAACAGCCGCCGCACCCGCGCCACCAACGCGTCACCGCCACCCGCCGGGCGGAACACCACCGTGGAGATCGCCGGGCGCGCGAACAACTCGAACCGCTCGTCCCGCGCCACCCGTTCGGACAGCTCCACCGCCGCCGCGCACGTGCGCTCCACCAGCCGGGCCATCCCCGCCCGCCCCAGCGCCCGCAGCGTCACGGCCACCTTCAGCACATCCGGACGCCGCGTGGTGCGCAGCGACCGCCCCAGCAGATCCGGCAGGCCCGCCTCGATGTCGTCGTCGGCGTTGAGGTAGGCGGCACGGTGGTCGAGCACCCGCAGCGCCGAAGCGCGGGGTACGGCCAGGAAACCGGCGGCAACCGGTTGCCAGCCCAGCTTGTGCAGATCGAACGTCACACTGTCAGCGAGCTCCACCCCCGCCAGCCGCCCCCGCAGCGCCGCACTGAACAGCAGCGGACCGCCGTAGGCCGCGTCCACGTGCAGCCGGGCGCCGTGACGGTGCGCCACCTCGGCCAGGCGCGGCAACGGATCGACCGCACCGGTGTCCGTCGTCCCCGCCGTGGCCACCACCAGCGGCACGGCCCGCGACCCCGAACCGTCGGCGGGCGCGGACAGGTCACCCAGCGCCGTCTCCAGTGCCGCCGGGTCCAGCACCCCGCGCGGCGTCGGCACCACCAGCGGCGGCTCCACCCCGAGCAGCCACGCCGCACGGTGCACGCTGTGATGCGCGTTGGAGCCGCACACCAGCCGCAACCGGCCACCGCACCCGCCGGTTCCGGCCTGCTCCCGGGCCAGCAGCACAGCGAGCTGATTGGCCTCCGTACCGCCGGTCGTCACCAGCGCGTCCGGCCCCGTGTCCGTCGCGACGCCCCCGGGCCCGGCCTGCGGAAACACCAGCCGCGCCAGCGCGCGGCACACCAGCAGCTCCACCTCCGAAGCGGCGGGGGCCTGGTCCCACGAGTCCAGCGACGGGTTGAGCGCACTGGCCGCCAGATCAGCGGCAGCCGCCACCGCCAGCGGCGGACAGTGCAGATGCGCGGCGCACAGCGGCTCCGCCGGGTCGGCCGCTCCCCGCGCCACCGCGCCGACCAGCACATCCAGCGCCTCCGAGGCGCCCACGCCCCGCTCCGGCAGCACCGCACCGAGCGCGTCCCGCACCCCCGCGGCCACCGCCTCGGGGCCGCCCGGCGGCAGCGGCCCGCCGCGCTCCAGCGCGCCCCGCGACAACGCCCCCACCACCGTGCCCAGCAGCGGACGCAGCGCGGCGGGCCCGGCGGCCCCGCCCGCCAGCAGCCGACCCGGATCCGGCGCCACCCCCGTACCCGTTTCCGCGCCCGTCCCGGCTCCCGTGCCGGCCCCCGCGCCCGTTTCCGGCCCCGGGACAGGTCCCGCCCTCCCCTCCGGGCCGGGGGCGGCCTCCTGAAGACCATCGACGGTGAACGCGGACATGGCGGCTCCCTCGTCACGGCGGCCGGACACAGCGGCGGCCACGGCTGGTTAGGGCGACCTAACTTAGGCGCCGTGCGCCCCGCCACCTGACGATCTCCGCGCTACTTCGCCCGAAGGAGGTAGCCGGCCCCGGATCGGGCCGACGGATCTGATAAAAGACCCGTCGGCATCCCCACAACGGGTCCGTCGGCAGCCCTCCAACGACCCCGGGCGCCCCCGTCACGCCACCGCCGCGCGCACCCCCAACGCCCGCCGCAGGTCGTCCACCTGGTCCTCCAGCCGCCGCCGCAGCGCGGGCACTGCTTCACCCGAGGCCAGACACTCCTCGCCGTACGTCAGCGTCGCCTCGTCCACGAACACGGCAGGGAACGCGTGCCGGCCCGCCGCATCCGCCAGAGCCGGACCACGGCGCGCCGCAACAGGCAGCACATCGGTGAAATACCGTCCCACGTAGCCGCGCAGCAGCCCAGCCTGCTCCGGCTGCCAGAAACCCTGCGCCGTCGCGGTGAACAGATAGTTCGACAGGGCGTCCGCGGGACCGAACATCGCTTCCCACGCCGCCTCCTTCGCCGCGGCCTCCGGCAGCGCGGCGCGGCAACGAGCCGCCGCCTCCTCGCCCCGAGCGCTCCGGTCGGCCGCCGCGGCCTCCTCGATGTCCGCCTCGCCCACCGCGCCCAGCACCGACAGCCGGAGCAGCAGCCGCCACCGCAGCTCCGCGTCCAGCACCGGACCACCCGGCACCTCGCCCACGGCCCGCCATGCCAGCAACTCCTCCGGGTCGGTCGCACAGTCGATGAAGTACCGCGCAGCCGTCAGCCGCACCCCCGAACCACCGGCAGCCGCACCGCGCCCCGCACCGGCCCCCTCCTCACACTCCAGCAGCTCACGGCACACCTCACCCAGCAGCCCCAGCGCCTCCACCCGCCCCGCACCCGCCAGATACCGGTCGGCAGCGTGCCCCCGCGCGAACGCCAACACCCCCTGCACCACCGCGTTGTCCGTCTCGGACCGCAGATGTTCCCGCACCGTACGCAGATACTCCAGCGGCCCCAGCTCCCCCTCACGCACCATGTCCCGCGCCGCGTTCCACACCACAGCACGCGACAACTGCCCCGGCAGCCCCGACAGCGCCGAACGCACCGTGCCCCACGAGACCGGATCCAGCCGCACCCTCGCGTACGTCCAGTCCAGATCGTTGACCAGCACCAGATCAGGACGCGGACCGTCCAGCGTCACCGTCAGCCGGCCACCGCCCGGCGGCACATCCCGCTCCAGCCGCTCCCGCAGCACCAGCCGCGACTCGTCCGCCGGAGCCCGGTCGTACAGCCCCACCGCCAACCGGTGCGGACGCTCCCCACGGTGCTCCACATCCACATACCACTGCCGCGCCGCCGACTCGCCCACCCGCGGCACCAGCGCGTCCGCACCCGTGGTCCGCAACCAGCTCTCCGCCCAGCCGCGCACATCACGCTCCGAGGCCCGCGCCAGCGAATCCAGGAAGTCGGCAAGCGTCGCATTCCCGAACCTGTGCCGCGCGAAATGCTCGTTGATACCCGCCAGGAAACTCTTCTCACCCAGCCACACGACCAACTGCCGGAGCGCCGAAGCACCCTTCGCATACGAGATACCGTCGAAATTGCCCATCGCAGCCGCCGTGTCCGGAACCGCCTCAGCAGCCGGCGCCACCGGATGCGTCGACGGCCGCTCGTCCGCGTCGTACCCCCAGCTCTTCCGCGCCACCGCGAAGTCCGTCCAGGCGTCCACGAACCGGGTCGCCTCGCTCAGCACCTGATAGCCCATGTACTCAGCGAACGACTCGTTCAGCCAGATGTCGTCCCACCAGCGCAGCGTCACCAGATCCCCGAACCACATGTGCGCCATCTCGTGCGCGATCGTCGTGGCCCGCGACATCCGCTCGGTCTCCGTGACCGCCGAACGGTGGATGTACTCGTCCCGGAACGTCACCAGGCCCGGATTCTCCATCGCCCCCGAGTTGAACTCCGGCACGAACGCCTGATCGTAGGAGTCGAACGGATACGGCTCGTCGAACAGCTCGTGATAGCGGTCGAAACAGCGCCGCGTCACCTCCAGCAGCTCCGCCGCGTCAGCGTCCAGGAACCGCCCCAGCGACCTGCGCACATGCAGCCCGAACGGCAGCCCCGCGTGCTCCGTTCGCACCGAGTGGAACGGGCCCGCCGCCACCGCCATCAGATACGTGCTGATCGGCGGCGTCGGAGCACACACCCACCGGCCGCCGCCCGCACCGGAGCGCGCGGCGACACCGTTGCCCAGCACCGTCCACTCTTCCGGCGCCGTCACCGACACATGGAAGACCGCCTTCAGATCCGGCTGGTCGAAACAGGCGAACACCAGCGGAGCGTCAGCGACGCAGCACTGCGTGTACACATATGTGTTGCCGTCCTCCGGATCGGTGAAGCGGTGCATGCCCTCACCCACCCGCGAGTACGGCATCAGCGCCTCGACCCGCAGCTCGTGCTCCCCGGCCGCCAGCCCGCGCAACGGCAGCCGCCCCTCCCGCAGGGCGCCCGGGTCGAGAGCCACCCCGTCCAGCTCGGCCCGCACCAGCTCCCGCGGCCGCAGCTCCACGAAGGTGTCCACCCCCGCCTCCAGCGCGGCGAACCGCACCACGGTCGTGGACCCGAACACCTCCTCCCCCCGCGTCAGATCAAGATCCACGGCGTACTGCTCGACCCTGAGAGCCCGAGCCCGCCCCTGCGCCTCCGCACGCGTCAACACGACCATGCGCGCCATGGTGCCCCACACGGGTACACAACGCACCGGCCTCCGGACGCAGCGCGCCATACCAGAGCGCCACTCTTTCGAGGGGTCCGCCCGGGATCTCCGCACGGGGCGCACTGGCACGGCCATAACGTGCGTGTTATGACTTGGGGAGAAGTAGAACTCGAACCGGAAGTTGTGGAGTGGTTCGATGCGCTCAGTCATGGGGAGCGTGGAACAGCAGCCTTCTACATCGACCTCCTGGCCGAGCGCGGAGTGCTGCTGGGGGAGCCGTACACGCGGCAATTACACGGAAAACTCAGGGAGTTGCGCTTCCACCTGGACCGCGAATCGGTGCGCGTCACGTACTGGATCGCTGCCCATCGGAGGATCATCCTGCTGACGGTCTTCCGCAAGCGGAGAATGCGGGAGCAGGCAGAGATCGAGCGGGCCCGAATGGCCATGGAGCGCTGTATCGCAGAAGCGCACTCCGCGGAGGAGGGAGACAAGGGATGACGCCTCGGACATCATGGAACGAGAAGCGCGCCGAGGCCTTGGCGCACCCGGAGGCAGCTGCTGCCTACCAGGCCGCCGGCCTGCGCTTCGAGCTGGGCGCAGCGGTACGCAAACGCAGGGAGTCGCTCGGTATGTCCCAACGAGAGCTGGCTGACGCGGCAGGCTTGCACCAGCCGGCCGTGGCACGGTTCGAGGCGGGCGGGACCATGCCGACCATACTGATGCTGGAGCGCTACGCCCACGCCTTGAACCTCAGGCTCTCGGTGGAGCTCCTGCCCTTGGATCAAGCGAGCTGAGGCAGAACCGTCGGCCGAGATTCCGCCTTCGAATCGAAGGTGAAGTGCCCCGGGTCGGACTCGAACCGACACTGTATGGGTTTTGAATCCATTGCCTGCTGCCAATTGGGCTACCGGGGCCAGTGGAATCGAAGGCTAACGCCCACCCGCTGTGCTCTTACTTTACAGGACCTGGGTAGGCTCGACGGTCCCACCTGTGCGGAAACGAGGAGCCAAGTGAGCGCGGCGGACTTCCCCGAGCCTGAGAGTGCCCAGAGTGCCGAGCCGGTCGAGGCGGAGGCTTCGACGACGGACGGGAGTGCGCATGTGCCTCCGGCGACGACCCGGGTCGTGATCGCGGAGGACGAGGCGCTGATCCGGATGGATCTCAAGGAGATGCTGGAGGAGGAGGGCTACACCGTCGTCGGCGAGGCCGGCGACGGACAGCGGGCCGTGGAGCTGGCCCGTGAGCACCGCCCCGACCTGTGCATCCTGGATGTGAAGATGCCGGTGCTGGACGGCATCTCCGCGGCGGAGAAGATCGCCGAGGAGAGCATCGCGCCGGTGCTGATGCTGACGGCCTTCTCCCAGCGGGAGCTGGTCGAGCGGGCCCGGGACGCCGGGGCCATGGCCTATCTGGTGAAGCCGTTCAGCAAGACCGATGTGGTGCCGGCCATCGAGATGGCGGTCTCCCGCTTCACGGAGCTGAAGACGCTGGAGAAGGAGGTCGCCGACCTCGCCCAGCGGCTGGAGACGCGGAAGCTGGTTGACCGGGCCAAGAGCGTGCTGCAGACGCAGTACGGGCTGACCGAGCCGGCCGCGTTCCGGTGGATCCAGAAGACGTCGATGGACCGGCGGCTGTCGATGCAGCAGGTGGCGGAGGCGGTCATCGCCGACGCCGAGGAGCGCAAGAAGCAGCAGTGAGCAGCACATGAGCAGCACAGGGGAGGGGGCGCCCGGAGGTTCCGGGCGCCCCCTCCCGCTGTTGTCGGTGCTCAGTCCTCGCCGAGGTACGCCTTGCGTACCGACTCGTCGTGCATCAGTTCCTCCCCTGTCCCCGACAGGGTGATGCTGCCGGTCTCCATCACATGGCCGTGGTCGGCCAGGGAGAGCGCGGCCTGGGCGTTCTGTTCGACGAGCAGGATGGTGGTGCCCTGTTCCTTGAGCTCGCTGATGGTGGCCATGATCTTCTGCATCATGATCGGTGAGAGTCCCATGGAGGGCTCGTCGAGCATGAGCAGTTTGGGGCGGGACATCAGCGCGCGGGCCATGGCGAGCATCTGCTGTTCGCCGCCGGAGAGGGTGCCGGCGGCCTGGCGGCGGCGTTCTCCGAGAATGGGGAACCGCTCGTAGGCGCTGTCGATGTCCTTGGCGATGCCGTCGGTGTCCTTGCGGAGGAAGGCGCCGAGCCGGAGGTTCTCCTCGATGCTGAGCCGGGGGAAGATGCGGCGGCCTTCGGGTGAGTGGGCGAGGCCCATGGAGACGATCTTGTGGGCGCCGACTCCGTTGAGCACCTGCCCTTCGAAGGTGATCTTCCCGGTGACGGGTCTGAGCAGTCCGGACAGGGTGCGCAGGGTGGTGGTCTTCCCGGCGCCGTTGGTGCCGATGAGGGTGACGACTTCGCCTGCGTCGACGGTGAAGGAGATGCCTTTGACGGCTTCGATCTTGCCGTAGGCGACGCGCAGGTCCTCGACTTCGAGCAGGGCCATCAGTCGGCCTCCCCTTCTTGCGGGGCGCCAGGTGGGGCCTGCTGCCCGTCCTGCTGCCCGTCCTTCCGGCCGTCCTGCGGGGCGGCCGGTTCGGCGGCGGGTTCGGCGGCGTGCTCCTCGGCCGCCCGCACTTCCGCCGCCTCCTCCTCGCCCGGTTCGCCTTCGAAGGGGGTGCCGAGGTAGGCGGCGATGACGCGTTCGTCGCGCTGCACGGTCTCGGGGGTGCCTTCGACGAGTTTCTCGCCCTGGACGAGGACGGCGACGCGGTCGCAGAGGTTGAAGATGAACCGCATGTCGTGCTCGATGACGAGTACGGCGGTGCCCTGTTGGCGAATGGCCAGGACGAGTTCGCGGGTGGCGGTGGTCTCGCCGGCCGTCATGCCCGCTGTGGGCTCGTCCAACAGCAGCAGTCCTGGTTCGCTGGCGAGGGCGCGGGCGATCTCCAGTTTGCGCTGTTCGCCGTAGGGGAGGTTGCGCGCCAGGTGTTCGCGTTTGTCCTCGAGTCCGGTGAAGCGCAGCAGTTCCATGGCGCGTTCTTCGGATTCCTGTTCGGCTCTGCGGAAGCGGGGGCCGCGGACGAGGGCGGAGAAGAGTCCTTCGTGGGTGCGGGTGTGCCGGCCGACGAGGACGTTCTCCAGGACGGTCATGTTGGCGAAGAGCCGGATGTTCTGGAAGGTGCGGGCGATGCCTGCCTGGGTGACCAGGTGGGAGCGGTGGGGCAGGACGGTGCCCCTGTAGCGCACTGTTCCCTCGGTGGGGATGTAGAGGCCGGTGAGGCAGTTGAAGAAGGTGGTCTTTCCGGCGCCGTTGGGTCCGATGAGGCCGACGATTTCTCCGGCGCGCACGTCGAGGTTCACGTCGCGTACGGCGGTGAGGCCGCCGAACCGCATGGTGACTCCGGAGGCGTCGAGTACGACGTCGCCCAGGGCGGGTCCGGCTCCGGGTGCGGGCGCGTCGGCTGGTGTGGTGGTCGTCATCTCGTCTCACGCCTCCGTCTTGCCGAGGCCGGGGGTCGCTGCCGTGGGGGTGTCGGATTGTCCCGCCTCGTGGAACTCGAGCTGCTTGCGGCGGTCGGCGATGAGGCCCTCGGGCCTGAAGCGCATCAGCAGGATGAGCGCGATGCCGAAGAGCAGCAGCTGGTAGTCGGCCATGAACTGGAGCTTGGCCGGGATGAGGTAGAGCAGTGCGGCGCCGATGAGGGGTCCGCTGACGGTGCCCATGCCGCCGAGGATGACGGCGATGAGCAGGAACGCGGAGTTGGGCGGCGCGGTGTGGACGAACTTGTACGACTCGGGGGTGACGGAGAACTCGACGTGGGCGAGGACGGTTCCGGCCATTCCGGCGAGGGTGGCGCCGAGGGCGAAGGCCATCAGTTTGAGCCGGAAGGCGTTGACGCCCATGGCGCGTGCCGCGGTCTCGTCCTCGCGGATGGCGATCCAGGCGCGGCCGATACGGGAGTTGTCGGAGCGCCGGAACACGGTGACGACGATGGCGGTGAAGACCAGCATCAGCAGGTAGTAGTTGGCGAAGCGGCCGAGTTCGAAGCCGAGGACGGTGTGGGTCTGTCCGAGGTCGAAGCCGAGGATCTTCAGGTCGGGGATATTGGGGATGCCGTTGGGGCCGTTGGTGACGTTGGGTCCTGAGTCGCCGTCGAGGTTCTGGACGGAGATACGGAAGATCTCCCCGAAGCCGAGGGTGACGATGGCGAGGTAGTCGCCGTGCAGCCGCAGCGAGGGGAAGCCGATGACCAGGCCGAAGACGAGGGCGACGGCGGCGCCGATGAGCACGGCGGCCCAGAAGGGTACGTGCAGGCCGACCGAGGAGGTCTCGGCGCCGGAGACGAGTGCCGCGGTGTAGGCGCCGACGCCGAGGAACGCGACGTAGCCGAGGTCGAGGATGCCGGCGAGGCCGACGACCATGTTGAGGCCGAGCGCGACGGTGGCGAAGATCAGCACGCTGACCGCGATATTGGTGTAGGCCTCGTTGCTCTGGGTGATGGGGAAGAGCAGGGCCGCGACGAAGGCGGCGGCGAGGGTGGTGTTGCGGTTGCGGCCTGCCAGTACGGACAGCCGCCGGGTCAGTCCTGCCCTGCCGAGCGCGGGGAAGGCGAACGCGGCCAGCAGCAGGAAGCCGATGAAGGGTGGCCCGTCCTCGGCTTCGATGCCGTAGGCGAAGACGTAGAGTCCGGTGGCGCAGGCGGCGCAGATCACCAGGATCTCGGCCCAGCCGGGCAGCGGTGCCGCGGTGCCGGGCGGGGGTGCGTCGAGCGCGTGGCGGAGCCGCTTCCAGGGGGCCGGCCGCCGCGGGCCGGCTTCGGGCTCGGGCGGCAGGTCGGTGGGGAGGGCGAGGGCGCCGACGACGGCCAGCAGGGTGCCGGCGACGCCGATCCACATGCCGGGTTCGAAGTTGACGAGGCCGCCGAGGTCGACGGCGATGGCTCCGGCGGTGTACCAGGTGGCGACGAGGTTGCCGACGGCCAGCAGCAGCACGGCGCTGTGTTTGCCGCCGGGGGTGAGCCAGCGCAGTCCGGGGACACCTGCGGTGGCCAGCAGCACGGCCGCGGTCAGTACGGCGCCGGCGAGGGTGATGAGCTGCAGTCCGGCCGGGTACATGGCGATGGTCAGATCGCCGGGGAAGGCGGAGGTCCAGGTCCAGGGGAGCATGGTACTCGCGAACGCGACGACGGCTCCGGCTGCGGTGAGGATGCGGCCGCGTGCGCGGCTGGTCAGCGGGTCGGAGCCGAGCGGCAGGAGCGGTGGGCCTCCGGCGGAGTCGCGCGCCGGGTTGCCGGCGGTTTCGTCGTTGTCCCGGGTGGCGGTGGTGTGCTGAGTCGTCATGGGTATCACGCCCGATCCGCGAGGCGTTCGCCGAGGATTCCTTGGGGCCGTACGAGGAGGACGAGGATGAGCAGGATGAACGCCCATACGTCCTTCCAGGAGCCGCCGCCGAACTGTTCGAGCCCTGGGATGTCGCCGATGTAGGCGGTCGCCATGGCTTCGGCGACGCCGAGGACGAGGCCGCCGACCATGGCGCCGTAGATGTTGCCGATGCCGCCGAGCACGGCGGCGGTGAAGGCCTTGAGCCCGGCGATGAAGCCCATCCGGAAGTTGACCTCGCCGGTCTTGAAGCCCTGGGCGATGGCGGCGATCGCGGCGAACGCGGCGCCGATGGCGAAGGCCATCACGATGATGCGATCGGTGTTGACGCCCATCAGTTTGGCGGTGTCGGGGTCCTGCGATGTGGCCTGCATGGCGCGTCCGGTGCGGGTCTTGGCGACGAACAGGCCCAGCGCGAGCATGCACACGGGTGCGGAGACGAAGATGAACAGGTCTTCGCGGGAGAGGGTGACGAAGCCGAGGTCGAAGTCGCTGCCGCCGATCTGCGGGAAGGGCCGGGCCTTCTTGGCGTCGGGGTAGAAGGCCCATACCGCCTGCTGGAGAGCGAGGGACAGCCCGATGGCGGTGATCAGCGGGGAGAGCCTGGGGCCGCCGCGCAGCGGCCGGTAGGCGAAGCGTTCGGCTCCGATGGCGACCAGGACGGCGCAGACGACGCCGAGCAGGATCATCAGGGGGAGTGCGACGGCCAGCCCTGTGCCGTCGGGCAGCCACAGGTAGGCGGTCAGCGCGCCGAAGCCGCCGATCATGAATATCTCGCCGTGGGCGAAGTTGATGAGCTGGACGATGCCGTAGACCATCGTGTACCCGATCGCGATGAGGCCGTACAACGCGCCGAGTGCGAGTCCGTTCGCCAGCTGATCCGGCAGATCTTGCACCGGGACTCCTTGGGTGTGTCAGATACGGCTGCGCGGGGGCGCGCTCGGCGCCCCCGCGCGGCTGTGAGGTTCGGGTTGGGGCGTGCGGTGCGGATCAGCCTTCGTCGAAGGTGCCGGTCTGCACGGGCTTGTGCTTGCCGCCCTTGACCTCGTAGACGGAGAGCTGCTTGTTGGTGGTGTCGCCGTACTTGTCGAAGGCGACGTCACCGGTGACGCCCTTGAACGCGACGTCCTGCATGGCCTTGGTGACCTGCTCGCGGGTGTCGTCGATGTTGCCCGGCAGCTTGCCGTCGTTCTTCTCCACCACGGCCTTGACCGCCTGGATGATCGCCCAGGTGCTGTCGTAGGAGTAGCCGCCGTATGCCTCGTAGGGGAGTTTGTAGCCGGCCGCCTTGTAGTTCTTCATGAACGTCTTGGCGGTGTCCAGGGTCTCCAGGGGTGCGCCGACGGAGGTGGCCAGGTCGCCCTCGACGTTCTTCTTGCCGAGCTTGATGTACTCCTCGCTGTAGAGCGCGTCACCGCCCACGACCAGGGCCTCGGAGCCGGCCTTGGAGATCTGCGCGCTGAGCGGGGCGCCGGCCGGGTACTCGCCGCCGTAGTAGACGAAGTCGGCCTTGGACTTGGCGACCTTGGTGCCGACGGCGGAGAAGTCACGGTCGTCGGGGTTGATGTGGTCGGTGCCCACGACCTTGCCGCCGAGCTTCTTGAACTCGTCGGTGAAGGTGCCGGCCAGTCCCGCGCCGTAGGTCTTCTTGTCGTCGATGATGTACGCCTTCTTCAGCTTCCGCTTGTTGTACAGGTACTGCGCCGCGTACGGGCCCTGTACGGCGTCGGTGGTGGAGGTGCGGAAGTAGGTGTCGAACAGCCGCTTCTTCTCGCCCTTCTGCCAGTGGGGGCCCTGGCTGAGCTCGGGGGCCGTGTTGGCGGGGGAGACCTGCACGAGGTTGGCGTTGCCGAAGACCTTCTGCATGGACTGGCCGACGTGCGAGTTGAGGGGGCCGACCACGCCGACGACCTTGTCGTTGCCCACCAGCTTGGTGGCGTTCTGCTGGCCGGTGCCTGCCTGCGCCTGGTCGTCCAGCGCCTCCAGCTTGAAGGTGACGCCCTTGACCTCGTTGTTCTTGTTGGCCGTCTTGATGGCGAGGTCGCTGGAGTTCTTGATGCCCTGGCCCAGCGCCGACAGGTCGCCGGTGAGCGGGGCGTCGACGCCGATGACGACAGTGGTCTTCTCTCCGCTGTCGCCGCCTCCGCTCTTGTCGTCGCGCGAGCCGCACGCTGACAGGGTGAGGGCTCCCACCGTGACGGTGGTGGTGAGTATGAGCAAGGAACGGTGACGCACGATCAGTCCTTTCCCCGAGGCGCGGCCCCCATGGAGTGAGTGGCCGTATCGCGCGCCGGGCCGTACGGGTAGTACAGATCGGAGCTCGTCGTGCGCGCCCGGCGGCGCGGTGACTGGCGGTGACTCTATGGCGCTGCTGGTGCAGTCGGGCAGAGGTCGGATCCAGGATGTGACTCTCTTGTTATGACCGTCACGGAACCGGCAGACCGGAGGCCGGTGATCCTCAACGTGCCTGGTATGACGGCGAGATGGCGGACGCATTTCCCGCCCGGAAGCCGCAGTTGGTTCAGCCGGTCGCCGGCCGGGACCGCGCGGCGGGTCCGCATACCGTACGGAAGACGCGGGTGAGTGCCCGGGCGTAGCGGTCCCCGGGGATGAAGCTGAGATCTTGCGACGCGCGCGCGTTACGCAACGTGACGTCCAGGAAAGGCAGCCGGGCCCGTACCGGCAGCAGGCGGCAGGAGGTGACCCGCGCCGTCACCCACACCCGCTCGGCCTTACCTGGCCGCACCGTCACCGGCTGCGCCGGGGAGAGCTCCATGGTCAGCGCCCGGTACTCCTGGGTGACCCGCCGCACCAGCACCGGGTCCCGGGTCACGGCCCGCAGTTCGATCCGGAAGCTGCGCCTGGCCACGTCCACATCGGTGACGCGGACGAAAGTGATCCGGGTGCTGTGCACGGGGTACGGCACCTTGTGCCGCGCCGCCGGGGCCGGCCGGTCGGTCGGCAGCACCGAGACCACAGCCCAGCCGAGGAGGCCACAGCAGACGAGGGCGACGATCAGCAGCCGGGCACGCCGCGGCAGCGCCTCCCACCGCTCGAAGAGCCGGGGCCGGTCAGGACCGCTGCTGAGAATGTCCCCCATATGGGGACGTTAGCGCCACCGGGTGTCCCGCGCACGCGCCCTGTCAGGGCGCCCCCTCCCGGGCCCTGGCAGCCGACTTACGCGTCCCGCAGCAGGCAGGTGAGGCGGGCCGTGCACACCCGGCGCCCGCTCTCGTCGGTGATGACGATCTCGTAGCTGGTCATCGTCCGCCCCCGGTGCACCGGCGTGGCGACACCGGTCACCAGCCCGGAGCGCGGCCCGCTGTGATGGGTGCAGTTGAGGTCCACTCCCACGGCGGCCCTCCCGGGGCCGCCGTGCAGCATGGCGCCCACCGAGCCGAGCGTCTCGGCGAGCACGGCGGAGGCCCCGCCGTGCAGTAGCCCGTACGGCTGGGTGTTGCCCTCGACGGGCAGGGTGCCCACGACCCGCTCGGGCGCCGCCTCCAGTATCTCCAGGCCCATGCGCTCGCCGAGCTTGCCGGCGGAGAAGAGCGAGGGCAGGTCCACGCCCGACCCGGCCCACTGGTCCAGGATCTCCTGGGGGAACTTGGTCGTGGTCTGCTCACCCATGCGCCGCTGCTCCGATCATGCGCTGTTCAACCGCCGGTCCGAGCTTAAGCCCGTACGCGCTTCAGTCGGCCTCGGACGGAGTGAGCCTGATCACGATCGACTTGCTGGCGGGGGTGTTGCTCGTGTCCGCCGTCGCGTCGAGCGGCACCAGGACATTGGTCTCCGGGTAGTACGCGGCAGCGCATCCGCGCGCAGTGGGGTAGTGCACGACGCGGAAGCCGCGCGCCACCCGCTCCCGGCCGTCGCTCCACTCGCTGGTCAGGTCGGCGTACGACCCGTCCGCGAGCCCGTGAGCCGCCGCGTCCTCCGGGTGGACGAGCACCACGCGGCGGCCGTTCTTGATGCCCCGGTAGCGGTCGTCGAGCCCGTAGACGGTGGTGTTGTACTGGTCGTGCGAGCGCAGCGTCTGCAGCAGAAGCCGTCCTTCGGGCACGCGGGGGTGCTCCACGGGCGCTGCGGTGAAGTTGGCCTTTCCGGTCGCGGTGGGGAAGTGCCGCTCGTCGCGGGGCGCGTGCGGCAGCGCGAATCCCCCGGGGCGCGCCACCTTGGCGTTGAAGTCCTCGAAGCCCGGTACCACGCGGGCGATCCGGTCGCGGATCAGCCCGTAGTCGCCCTCGAACTCCTCCCAGGGGGTGGTGGAGGAGTCGCCCAGCACGGCGCGTGCCAGCCGCGCGACGATGGCGGGCTCGGACAGCAGCTGACCGCTCGCGGGGGCGAGCCGTCCCCGCGAGGCGTGCACCATGCCCATGGAGTCCTCGACGGTGACGAACTGGTCGCCGCCCCGCTGGGTGTCCCGCTCGGTGCGGCCCAGCGTCGGCAGGATCAGCGCCCGTGCGCCCGTCACACAGTGCGAGCGGTTGAGCTTGGTGGACACGTGCACGGTCAGCCGCGCGCGGCGCATCGCCGCCTCGGTCACCTCGGTGTCGGGCGAGGCGGCCACGAAGTTGCCGCCCATCGCGAAGAACACCTTCGCCTGCCCGTCGCGCATCGCGCGGATGGCCCGTACGACGTCGTAGCCGTGCTCGCGCGGCGGGGCGAAGCCGAACTCCCTCTCCAGCGCGTCCAGGAAGGCGGGCGCGGGCCGCTCGAAGATGCCCATGGTGCGGTCGCCCTGCACATTGCTGTGCCCGCGCACCGGGCAGACCCCGGCGCCGGGGCGGCCGATGTTGCCCCGCAGCAGCAGGAAGTTGACCACTTCGCGGATGGTGGGCACCGCGTGCTTGTGCTGGGTGAGGCCCATCGCCCAGCACACCACCGTGCGCCGCGAGGCCAGCACCATGTCCAGGGCGCGCTGGATCTCGCCGCGCTCCAGCCCGGTGGCGGCCCGCGTCGCCTCCCAGTCGCCGGTGCAGGCCGCCGCGAACTCCTCGAAGCCGTGCGTGTACTCCCGTACGAAGTCCTCGTCGACAGCGTTGTGCTCCAGGATCAGGCGGTTCAGCTCCCGGAAGAGCGCCTGGTCCCCGCCGAGCCGGATCTGCAGGAACAGATCGGTCAGCGGGGTGCCGGCCGCGGCCAGTCCCTTGGGGGTCTGCGGGTTCTTGAACCGCTCCATGCCCGCCTCGGGCAGCGGATTGACGGTGATGATCTTCGCGCCGTTCGCCTTGGCCTTCTCCAGCGCGGAGAGCATCCGCGGGTGGTTGGTGCCCGGGTTCTGCCCGGCGACGATGATCAGGTCGGCCTGGTACAGGTCCTCCAGCAGCACGCTGCCCTTGCCGACGCCGAGGGTCTCGGTCAGTGCGGAGCCCGACGACTCATGGCACATGTTGGAGCAGTCCGGCAGGTTGTTGGTGCCGAACTCGCGGGCGAACAGCTGGTAGAGGAAGGCGGCCTCGTTGCTGGTGCGGCCCGAGGTGTAGAAGACCGCCTCATCGGGTGACGTGAGCGCCTTCAGCTCCTCGGCGATCAGCGCGAAGGCGTCGTCCCAGCCGATCGGCTCGTACCGCTCCCCGCCCTCGGGCAGAAACATCGGTTCGGTCAGTCGCCCCTGCTGCCCCAGCCAGTATCCGGACCGCCCGGCGAGGTCGGCCACCGGGTGCGCGGCGAAGAAGTCGCGGGTGACCCGGCGCGTGGTGGCCTCCTCGGCAACCGCCTTGGCGCCGTTCTCGCAGAACTCCGCCGCGTGCCGCTTGTCACCCTCGGGCCATGCGCAGCCCGGACAGTCGAAGCCGTCCTTCTGGTTGACGCGCAGCAGTGTCAGCGCGGTCCGCTTGACCCCCATCTGCTGCCGCGCCATCCGCAGCGAGTGCGCGACGGCGGGCAGCCCGGCCGCGGCATGCTTCGGTGCCGCCACCTGGGGCGCGTCCTGAACCGGGTCACTGGAGGGAGCCTTGCGCGTCATAACCCCTGATGGTGCCACCTGTGCCGCTGTGCGGGCAGGGGGGAGCGCCCACCGGTCGCCGGCCGAATCGTGCCCAGACCGCGACGCTCCGTATCCGGCATGGTGCCGCGCCGCACCGTTGTCAGTGCCGCATGCGAGGATCGGCACCGTGGCTAAGAAGGCAGCACCGAAGACGGCACCCAAGGCAACCCCGCAGGACGAGGGCGGCGAGGAGCAGCCCCGCCTGATGCTCATGGACGGGCACTCCCTCGCGTATCGCGCGTTCTACGCGCTGCCCGCGGAGAACTTCAACACCACCACGGGGCAGCCCACCAACGCGATCTACGGCTTCACGTCCATGCTGGCGAACACCCTGCGTGATGAGGCCCCCACCCACTTCGCCGTCGCCTTCGACGTCTCCCGCAAGACCTGGCGCTCGGAGCAGTTCGCGGAGTACAAGGCGAACAGATCCAAGAGCCCGGACGAGTTCAAGGGCCAGGTGGAGCTGATCGGCGAGCTGCTCGACGCCATGCGGGTACGCCGCTACGCGGTCGACGGCTACGAGGCGGACGACGTCATCGCCACGCTCGCCACCCAGGCGGAGGCCGAGGGCTTCAAGGTCTCCATCGTCACCGGCGACCGGGACACCTTCCAGCTCGTCAGCGACAACGTCACGGTGCTGTACCCGACCAAGGGCGTCTCGGAGCTGACCCGCTTCACCCCCGAGAAGGTGCGGGAGAAGTACGGCCTTTCCCCGGAGCAGTATCCGGACTTCGCCGCGCTGCGCGGCGACCCCTCGGACAACCTGCCGGGCATCCCCGGCGTCGGGGAGAAGACGGCGACCAAGTGGATCAACCAGTTCGGCTCCCTCGCCGAGCTGGCCGAGCGGGTGGAGGAGGTCAAGGGCAAAGCGGGCGACAACCTGCGAGCGCATCTGGAGTCGGTGCTGCTCAACCGCCGGCTGACCGAGCTGGTCCGCGACGTGGCGCTGCCCGACCGCCCCGAGGACCTGGTCCGCGCCCCCTACGACCGTGACGCGCTCGCCGTCGTCCTGGACACCCTGGAGTTCCGCCACCAGAACTTCCGCGACCGCCTCTTCGGCGTCGACCCGGGCACGGCGGCGCAGGCCGAGGAGCCGCCCGAGGGGGACGGCATCGAGCTGGACGGCACGGTCGCCGGGCCCGGTGAGCTCGCCCCCTGGCTGGAGCAGCACGGCGCCGCGACGCTCGGCGTGGCCACCGTGGACGTCTGGAAACAGGGCAGCGGCAGCGTCAGCGAGATCGCGCTGGCCACCGGCACGGGCCCGGCCGTCCGGTTCGACCCGGCCGAGCTGACCGAGGGCGACGAGCGCGCGTTCGCCGCCTGGCTCGCCGACTCCGGCCGCCGCAAGGTGATGCACGACGCCAAGGCGCTGATGCGGGTCTTCGCCGACCACGGCTGGCAGGTGGACGGCGTATGGATGGACACCGCGCTCGCCGCCTATCTGGACAAGCCGGGCCGGCGCTCCTTCGCGATGGACGCGCTGTCCGTCGAGTACCTGGGCCGCGAGCTGGGCCTCACGGCCGAGGCCGACGGACAGCTCGCGCTCGGGGTGGACGAACAGGCCGAGGCCCAGGCCCTGATGATCAAGGCGCGCACCATTCTCGACCTGGGCGGCGCCTTCGAGCAGCGCCTCGAGCAGGTGGGCGCCGCCGATCTGCTGCGCGAGCTGGAGCTGCCCACCTCCGAGGTGCTGGCCCGGATGGAGCGCGCGGGCATCTGCGCGGACCGCGAGTGGCTCACCGGCCTCGAGCAGCAGTTCGCCGACGCGGTGCAGCAGGCCGTCGCCGAGGCGCACGCCTCGGTGGGCCACGAGTTCAATCTGGGTTCGCCCAAGCAGCTCCAGGAGGTGCTCTTCGGCGAGCTGGGCCTGCCCAAGACGAAGAAGACCAAGACGGGGTACACGACGGACGCGGACGCGCTGGCCTGGCTGGCTGCGCAGACCGAGCACGAGCTGCCGGTGATCATGCTGCGCTACCGCGAGCAGCAGAAGCTGCGCACCACGGTGGAGGGTCTGATCAAGACCATCGCGCCCGACGGCCGTATCCACACCACCTTCAACCAGACGGTGGCCGCCACCGGCCGCCTCTCGTCCACGGACCCGAACCTGCAGAACATCCCGATCCGCACGGACGAGGGCCGCGCCATCCGCCGCGGCTTCCGCGTCGGCGAGGGCTTCGAGTCGCTGATGACGGCCGACTACAGCCAGATCGAGCTGCGGGTGATGGCGCACCTGTCCGAGGACGAGGGCCTGATCGAGGCGTTCACCTCCGGCGAGGACCTGCACGACACGGTCGCTGCGCAGGTCTTCGGCGTCGAGAAGAGCGCTGTCGACGCGGAGATGCGCCGCAAGATCAAGGCGATGTCCTACGGGCTGGCGTACGGGCTCTCGGCGTTCGGGCTCTCGCAGCAGCTGGGGATCACCCCGGACGAGGCGCGGAAGCTGATGGACACCTACTTCGAGCGCTTCGGCGGGGTGCGCGACTATCTGCACCGCACCGTGGAGGAGGCCCGCGCCACCGGCTACACCCACACGATCATGGGCCGGCGCCGCTATCTGCCCGATCTGACCAGCGACCACCGGCAGCGCCGCGAGATGGCCGAGCGGATGGCGCTCAACGCGCCGATCCAGGGCACCGCGGCCGACATCGTCAAGGTCGCCATGCTCAAGGTCGACGCGGCGCTGCGCGCCGCCCGGCTGCGCTCCCGGATGCTGCTCCAGGTGCACGACGAGATCGTGCTGGAGATCGCCCCGGGGGAGCGGCAGCAGGTCGAGAAGCTGGTCCGCTCCGAGATGTCCACCGCCGTCGGACTGCGGGCGCCGCTGGATGTGTCCGTGGGCGTCGGCCTGGACTGGGAGTCGGCGGCGCACTGAGCGCCGCAGCGGTGCGGGGCAGGGGTGCCTGGAAGGCCGACCGGGTGCCCCAGCGGGCGTTCCCACAAGGGACGTTGGGGAAACAAGGGGCGAACACCGGGAAAACCGGCCACAAAAGCGGGTCAGAAGCCTCCGAAGTGTCCGAGAGCCGCTGACTTGGGGGCTGACTCTGCCGTAAGGTCACGGTGATTGCGTCCGAAGGGGAGAGGACGGGGACTGACCTATGGCGCGAAACCGGGGCAGGCACGCCGCGCAGCGGGCGGCCACCACAGCGGCGGGACACCGACGCCGCGGCGGGCTTCGCAGCAGCAGATACCGCAGGGGCCTGGGCGGTACAGCGATCGCGGCCGTCGTCATGGCGGCGCTGACCGCCTCCCAGGCGCCCGGTGTGGAACTCGGCGGCGACCACGGCAAGGGCCGCTCGGACGCCGCGAGCGACCCGGCACCCGGTGACGACAGCTACGAGACGGAGCTGCCGCCGCTGGAGTCCCCGCGCCCGCCCGGTACCTCCGAGCCCGGCGGTACCGGCGACAAGTCCGGTATACCCGCCTCGGTGCTGGCCGCCTACAAGAAGGCCGCCGAGTCGCTGGCCTCCCGCACGCCCGGCTGCGGCCTGCGCTGGGAGCTGCTGGCGGGCATCGGCAAGGTCGAGTCGGGCCACGCGCGCGGCGGCGCCGTCGACAAGGACGGCACGACGCTGCGGCCCATCCTCGGCCCGGTCCTCAACGGCCAGGGCTTCGCCAGTATCAAGGACACCGACGGGGGCAAGTGGGACGGCGACACCAGCTACGACCGGGCGGTCGGCCCGCTGCAGTTCATCCCCGGCACCTGGAACCGCTGGGGCGCCGACGGCAACGGCGACGGCCGCAAGGACCCCGACAACATCCATGACGCGGCACTCGCGGCGGGCGACTACCTGTGCGCGGGCGGCCGTGATCTGTCGTCGGACGCGGACCTGGACCGGGCCATCCTCAGCTACAACAACTCGAGCGACTACCTGCGCACCGTGCTGGCCTGGTACGAGTTCTACCGCAAGGGCACCCACTCGGTGCCGGACCGCGAGCTGTCGGTGCTGCCCACCACGCCCGGCGTGGGCGAGCCCGGCGGCTCGGACAAGAGGGCGCCGGAGCGCGGCGGAAAGAGTCCCGGCAAGGGCGGCAACGGCCACGACAAGCCGCACAAGCCGAGCAAGCCGAGCAAGCCGAGCAGGCCCGGCAACCCGGGCGGCGGCCCCGGCGGGGGCGGCAACCCCGGCGGCCCCGACAAGCCCGGCCCCAGCCCGGAGCCGACGAAGCCGCACGCCATCGAGCGGGTCGGCGCCGGAAAGTTCACCGCGATGGCCGGCGAGAAGTTCGTGGCGCGCCCCGCGGTCAAGGCCGAGACCTCCAAGGGCAAGGGCGTCAAGGGCGTCAAGGTCCGCTTCGAGATCCGCGGCGACACCGAAGCGAGGTTCGAGGGCGGCGTCAGGACAGTGGACGTCACCACCGGCGCGGACGGTGTCGCCACGGCGCCCACCCTGGACGCGGGCGGAAAGGCGGGCTCCTTCACCGTGCGCGCGACGGCCCCGGGCAAGGACCTGGGCACCGTCGACTTCGCCGCCTCGGTCACCGCGCCGCAGGCCGACAAGCTGACCCGCACCAGCGATGCGGTGCTGGAGGCCGCCGAGAACACGAAGTTCGCCCAGGCCGTGGAGGTCAAGGCCACCCGCAAGGGCAAGGCGGTCGCGAACACCCCCTTGACGGCCACGCTGGACGACACGGACAAGGGCCCGTACTTCAAGGACGCAAAGGGTAACCCCGTCCGCAGCCTCGCGGGGCTCGAGACGGACAGCCGGGGCATCGTCAAGCTGCCCGACCTCTTCGCCGACGACCAGCCCGGCACCTACACGCTCACGCTCAAGGCCGACGGCGGCGCCACCCTCGAGGTGACGCTCACCATCAAGGGCTGAGCGCGACGGCTCTCCACCGCCCCCGGCGCCGAAGCGCCGGGGGCGGTGCTCTGTGCGGGGCCGGCCTTCCCGGCCCGGAATCAGCGACGCACGGTTCCCACCCCACGCGCGCGTTGCTACGGTACGACCGCAGAATTGACGGGGCGTCAGCTGAAGTGCCACCGAGAAGAGGTGAAGCCGGCGCATGCGTGCCCTCATCGCCGCCGGGGTCGGACTGGCCGCCGCGCTCGCGCTCGTCCTCGCGGTCACCGCGATCGGCGCCCCGCCCGGTGAGACCTCCGAGAAACCGCTGCGCACCACCGTCCCCGCGCACCCCTAGCAGCAGGCAGGAGGCAGCATGCGCAGGAGAGCGAGCCTGGTCCTCCTGGCCTTCGCGGTGTTCTTCGCCGCGCTCTCGCCCCTGATCCGCTGGTACGCCTTCCCGCGCCTGGCGAAGATCCCGCCCAGCCAGTACCAGGACATGGTCCTGGAGGCGAAGAACGCCACCCTCCTCGACTACGCCACCATGAAGTCGAAGAAGGTGCCCAAGGTCAGCATCGTGCAGACCCTCAAGGGCAATGTGGCGGCCGCCGAGAAGATCAAGGACCGCACCGGCCGCGACGTCGTCGTCTGGGACACCCTCAGCTATGTGGCCGACGACAAGGGGAAGATGGTCTCGCAGATCCCCGAGCGCTATGTCTTCGACGCCCACTCCCAGGAGCCCGTGCACGCGGGCGGCGAACATGTCGACGGCGACCCGGTACGCCGCCAGGGCATCGAGTACAAGTGGCCCTTCCTCACCGAGAAGCGCGACTACGCGTACTTCGACTTCCAGACCCGCACCTCGGCGCCCATCCACTACAAGGGCACCCGCACCGTACGCGGCATCGAGACCTACTACTTCGAGCAGACCATCCCCTGGACCAAGGTGAAGGTGCCCAAGAAGCTGCCGCTGGGCGCCACTCCCGAGACCGTCGAACAGATCGGCCTGGAGCGGTGGTACACCACCAAGCGGATGTTCTGGGTCGAGCCGGTCACCGGAGCTCCCGTCGACGGTCAGGAGATCCACAAGGAGGAGATGCGCTGGAAGGACCAGCCCGGCAAGAAGCCGCTCACCGCCTTCGCCGGGCATGTGAAGATGCGGCCCGACTTCCAGGACGCGACGGTGGACCTGGTCTCCTCACAGCGGCAGCTCGTGCTGATGATGACCAGCTATCTCCCCTGGGGCTTCCTCGCCCTCGGCGGCCTCCTGCTCGCGGCCTCGCTGGTCCTCGAAGCCCGCGCCCGGCAAAGGCTCGGGGAACTGCGCGTTCGACCACGACGACCCCGTGGCCCACGACGACGAGCAGGGGCACCACCTCACGAGACGCGAGGGCTCCTCGGGCTCTTCGTGCGCCGGGTGGGCTCGGCCGACGCCGGGTCCTCGGGCCATGGGTGCTTGGGGTACCGCCCCCGCAGCTCCGCCCGCACACCGCGGTAGCCGTCCGCCCAGAAGGACGCGAGATCGGCGGTCACGGCGGCCGGCCGCCCGGCGGGGGAGAGCAGATGCAGGAGCACCGGAACCCGCCCGTCCGCCACCCGCGGTGTCTCCCGCGCCCCGAACATCTCCTGGAGCTTGACGGCCAGCACCGGCTGGTCCGGCTCGTAGTCGACCCGGACGCGTGACCCGGACGGCACCTCGATCCGCTCCGGGGCCAGCTCGTCCAGGCGCGCCGCCTCGCCGGAGGCCCACGGCAGCATCCCCGACAGCACCTGCCAGGCGTCCATCCGCGCCAGGTCCGCCCGGGACCGCACCGGCCCCAGCCACTCGTCGGCCCCCTCCAGCAGCGCCTCCTCACCGACGTCGGGCCAGGGCGCACCCAGCGTCCGGTGGAGGAAGGCGAGCCGGTGCCGCAGCGCCACGGCACCCTCGGACCACCGCAGCAGACCCGTTCCGGCGCGCCGCAGCCCTTCCAGCGCGGCCTGGCGCAGCGCCTCGGGCGGCGGATTCGTCAGCGGGCGTACCGACAGCTGTACGGCGCCCAGGGACTCCACCTCACGCGCCACCACGTCCCCGCCCTGGCCCTGCCCCGCGTCCCAGCGCACCTCTTCGCGTACGTCGTGCAGCGCGCTCGCCGCCGCGAGGGCCCTCTCCTCGTCGATCGGCGCCGCCAGCCGCACCCGGGCCGAGGCGGCGCCCACCGGCCGGTCGGCCACGGCGACGGCGAGCCACGGCGTGCCGCGCAGCGGACTGTCCACGGGCAGTTCGGCGCGTGGGCCGCCGACCAGCAGATACGAGGTCCCGCTCTGTGCGCGCGCCACCCGCTCCGGCTGTGCCAGCGCGACCACCTGACCGACACCCTGCTCGTCGGTGACGCGGCGCGTCCGCGCCTTGCCCTTGCCGCTGTCGCCGTTCCCGCCGTTCCCGTCCTTTTCGCTGTCCCCGCCCAGCAGCGACCGCAGCCGCCGCACCTCGGCAGCCCAGCGGGCGCCGTACGGATCGTCCCGGCGCGCCGCCCGTGCCCGCCGCAGAGCCTCCAGGGCGTCGTCCCCGTATGCACGCGGCGGCTCCTCGCTCAGCAGCGCCACCGTCTCGCACGCCAGTTCGCTGCCGACCGCCGCTGCGCCGTCCAGCAGGGCGCGTGCCAGCCTCGGATGCACGCCCAGGCGGGCCATCCGCTGTCCACGCGCGGTCACCCGGCCCGCCTCGTCCAGCGCGCCGAGCGCACGCAGCGTGCTCCGCGCCGCGCTCATCGCACCCGCGGGCGGCGCGTCCAGCAAAGCGAGCCGCGCCGCGTCCGGATCTCCCCAGCAGGCGGCCTGCAGTGCGAACGCGGTCAGGTCGGCCACCGCGATCTCGGGGGACGGCTCCCGCGGCCGTCCCGCTTCCTCGCCCCGAGCCCAGCACGCGTAGGCGACCCCCGGCGCCTCGCGCCCCGCACGGCCGCGGCGCTGCTCGGCCGCCGCGCGTGAGACGCGGACGGTGGTGAGCGAGCCCAGACCGCGCGCGTGGTCCGTACGGGGCTCGCGGGCCAGTCCGGCGTCCACCACCACCCGCACCCCGGGCACGGTCAGGCTCGACTCGGCCACCGCGGTCGAGAGGATCACCCGCCGCTCGCCGCGCCCGGCGCCGGGGCTCCCGCTCAGCACTTCGTCCTGCACCCGCGCCGGCGCCCGGCCGTGCAGCGGCAGGACACGCGCGGGGACGTCGGAGAGCAGCCCCGCCACCCGGGTGATCTCGCCGACGCCGGGCAGGAAGCAGAGCACATCGCCCTCCGGTACGGCGGTCAGCGCCTGCCGGACGGTCGCCGCCACATGCCGCAGCAGCGCCGGGTCCACCCACATGCCGTGCGGCGGACGCACCCCCGCGGGCGGCGGCGCGTACCGGATGTCGACCGGGTGGCTTGTCCCCCGTCCGGGTACGACACGCGCCGAGAGCAGCCGCGCCCACGCCTGGCTGTCCTGCGTCGCCGAAGCGGCGATCAGCCGCAGCTCGGGCCGGAGCGTGGCCCGTACGTCCAGCAGGAACGCCAGCGCCGTATCGGCGTCCAGATGGCGCTCGTGGCACTCGTCCATCAGTACGACATCCACGCCGGACAGCTCCTGGTCCCGCTGGAGGCGCTGCAGCAGCACACCCGTGGTGACGACCTCCACGCGGGTACGGGCGCTGACGCGGCGCTCGCCGCGCACGGTGAAGCCGACGCTGTCGCCGGGTTTCTCGCCCAGCAGCCACGCCATCCGGCGTGCCGCCGAGCGCGCCGCCATCCGGCGTGGCTCGGCCACCAGGACGGTGCCCGAGGGCGCGCCGTCGCCGTACAGCCCGGCCAGGGCGAGCGGCAGCAGCGTCGTCTTGCCGGTGCCCGGCGGGGCGTGCACGACGGCAGCGCCGCACTCGGCGAGCGCTTCGCGCAACCGGGGGACGGCCTCGGCGATGGGGAGCCGGTTCAGCTGTTCGTCATGACGCGCGGCGATGCTCACGGCGACGCTCACGTGCGCGTGCAGACGAAGATCGCGGTGCCCGGGATCAGCCGTCCGCGCAGCGGGGACCAGCCGCCCCACACCTGCTGGTTCCATTCCGGCCACTCCGGTTCGACCAGGTCGTCGAGCCGGAAGCCGGCACCGGCCAGCTCCCGTACCCGGTCACCCAGCGTGCGGTGGTGCTCCACATACACCGTGCGGCCCGCGGCGTCCTGCTCCACGTACGGCGTGCGGTCGAAGTAGGAGGCGAGGACGGTCAGTCCCTCGGGTCCTGGCTCGTCCGCCAGGGCCCACCGCAGCGGGTGGGTCAGTGAGAACACCCACCGGCCGCCCGGGCGCAGCACCCGCGCCACTTCCGCGAACACCCGTTCGGGATCGGCCACGAAGGGGATCGCGCCGTACGCCGAGCAGGCGAGGTCGAAGGAGCCGTCCGCGAAGGGCAGCGCCCGCGCGTCCGCCTCGACCAGCGGGAACCCCGGCTCGCCGCCCTGTCCGTCGCCTATCCGCAGCGCGTGCTGGAGCTGCCGGTGGGAGAGGTCGAGGGCGACGGGCCGCGCACCCCGCGCGGCCAGCCAACGGGAGCACTGCGCGGCTCCCGCGCCCACCTCCAGTACATCCAGGCCGCGCAGCTGCTCCGCGGGCCCGAGCAGACACGCGGTGGACTCGTCCAGACCCTCCGGGCCCCAGACGAAGCGGGCGTCGCCGAGGAAGTCACCGTGGTCGTTCTGGTACTCGTCGGCGTTCCGGTCCCACCAGCCGCGGCTGGCCCGGCTGCTCTCCCGGCCCCCGGCCGGCCGCCGCACGGCGTCGCCGTCGTCCGGATCGCCCTGGTGATCACCGTGTGTCAGGGGAGGGACACCCCTGTCGACCTCGTGCTGTTGTTCCATTGCGCCAGTAGCCGTACTCTCGGTTAGCCGTACTCTCGGTCGAGGACCCCGGGCGGAGGGCCATCTGGCTGCGCGGAGCGGCGAGTTCTGCCGGTTATGGGGTGTTGCATCCCAGGTGTGCTCTTTCGCGCATTGACCATGCCCAGCGGCCCCCGTATGCTACAAGTTGCGCTGCGGGCCTGCGTGCCTCGGACGGAGCAGGCCGCGCTCGCATCGGCTGTATGTCCCCTCGGGTTCCCGGCTTTCCAGGCTCTCCGGCTGACTTGCATGTGGTGCGATCAAAGGGTCCTCGGCGTAGCAGTACCTACGACTTCATGTCCGTACCGGAGACCCTTTCCCACATGACGAGCAGCACCGAGACTTCCGCCACCACCCCGCAGGTTGCGGTCAACGACATCGGTTCCGAGGAAGCCTTCCTCGCCGCGATCGACGAGACGATCAAGTACTTCAACGACGGCGACATCGTCGACGGCGTCATCGTGAAGGTCGACCGGGACGAGGTCCTGCTCGACATCGGTTACAAGACCGAAGGTGTCATCCCTTCCCGAGAGCTGTCGATCAAGCACGACGTCGACCCCAACGAGGTCGTCGCCGTCGGTGACGAGATCGAGGCCCTGGTTCTCCAGAAGGAGGACAAGGAAGGGCGCCTGATCCTCTCGAAGAAGCGCGCCCAGTACGAGCGCGCCTGGGGCACCATCGAGAAGATCAAGGAAGAGGACGGGATCGTCACCGGTACCGTCATCGAGGTCGTCAAGGGCGGCCTCATCCTCGACATCGGCCTGCGCGGCTTCCTCCCGGCCTCCCTGGTCGAGATGCGCCGGGTGCGCGACCTCCAGCCGTACGTCGGCAAGGAGCTCGAGGCCAAGATCATCGAGCTGGACAAGAACCGCAACAACGTGGTCCTCTCCCGTCGCGCCTGGCTGGAGCAGACCCAGAGCGAGGTCCGCCAGACCTTCCTCACCACCCTCCAGAAGGGCCAGGTGCGCTCCGGCGTCGTCTCCTCCATCGTCAACTTCGGCGCCTTCGTGGACCTGGGCGGCGTCGACGGTCTGGTTCACGTCTCCGAGCTGTCCTGGAAGCACATCGACCACCCCTCCGAGGTCGTCGAGGTCGGCCAGGAGGTCACGGTCGAGGTCCTGGACGTCGACATGGACCGCGAGCGCGTCTCCCTGTCGCTCAAGGCGACCCAGGAAGACCCGTGGCAGCAGTTCGCCCGGACCCACCAGATCGGCCAGGTCGTCCCCGGCAAGGTCACCAAGCTGGTGCCGTTCGGTGCGTTCGTCCGCGTCGACGAGGGCATCGAGGGTCTGGTCCACATCTCCGAGCTGGCCGAGCGCCACGTGGAGATCCCGGAGCAGGTCGTCCAGGTCAACGACGAGATCTTCGTCAAGGTCATCGACATCGACCTGGAGCGCCGCCGCATCAGCCTCTCGCTGAAGCAGGCCAACGAGTCCTTCGGCGCGGACCCGACCGCGGTCGAGTTCGACCCGACGCTCTACGGCATGGCCGCGTCCTACGACGACCAGGGCAACTACATCTACCCCGAGGGCTTCGACCCGGAGGCCAACGACTGGCTGCCCGGCTACGAGAAGCAGCGCGAGGAGTGGGAGCGCCAGTACGCCGAGGCGCAGGCCCGCTTCGAGCAGCACCAGGCGCAGGTCATCAAGTCCCGCGAGGCCGACGAGCAGGCCGCGGCCGAGGGTGCCACCGGCGGCGGCGCCGGTGCCCAGCAGGGCGGCGGTGGCGGCGGCCAGGGCGGCGGCTCCTACTCGTCCGAGGGCTCGGACGAGGACTCGGGCGCGCTGGCCTCCGACGAGGCGCTCGCCGCGCTCCGCGAGAAGCTGGCCGGCGGCCAGAGCTGAACGCTCGCCGCTGAGGCGCAAGCCGAAATCGAGGCCCGCACCCCTTGAGGGTGCGGGCCTCGCCCCTTTCAGGGGTCCTTTGTGGGTCCATTGCGGGCCCTTCCCACGGCCGCCGCGCCTTGCCCGCCGCCCCTTTGTCTGCCGCCATCCCCCTCCCGCCGCGACGGCGGCGCACCCCCACGGCGTGTCCGGCGGTGCCGAGCCGACCCCAGGCTCCGCCCGTTCGGCCGCACCCATTGCCGTCGTTCGGGCCGACCGCCGGCGCGGCGGAAATGGTGCCGGCACCGCCGGAGGGGCGGCAGCCCCTCAGTGGGAGGGAATGCCTTGTGAGGCGGCGGCGTTGAGAGAGGCATGGCACACAAGCGGCGAGAAGCTATGTACGCGTGGGATCAGGCCGGCCTCGACGCTGTCGACGCGATCGTCGGGGAACCGGACAGTGCCGGCCTGGTGATGCTGTACCACTTCGAGGGCTTCATGGACGCTGGAGACACCGGCGAGCAGATCGTGGAGCGGCTGCTGGAGACCCAGCCCTACATCACCGTGGCGCGCTTCGACGTGGACCGCCTGCTCGACTACCGCGCGCGCCGCCCGATGATGACGTTCCGGCGTGACCGCTGGGTGGCGTACGAGACGCCCCGGCTGGAGCTGCGGCTGATGCGGGACGCGACGGACGCCCCGTTCCTGCTGCTGTCCGGCCCCGAACCGGACAACGAGTGGGAGGGTTTCACGGCGGCCCTCGGCGAGGTCGTGGAACGGGTCCGCGCCCGGTTGTCCGTCACCTTCCACGGCATCCCGATGGGGGTCCCGCACACCCGCCCGGTGGGACTCACCCCGCACGGCAACCGCACCGATCTGGTTCCGGCGCAGGGTTCCGTCTTCGACGAGGCGCAGGTTCCCGGCAGCGCTGCGGCACTGGCCGAGCTCCGGCTGGCCGAGAGCGGCCACGACGTCCTGGGCATCGTCGCCCATGTGCCGCACTACATCTCGCGTTCCACCTACCCCGACGCCGCGCTGGTCGTCACCGAGGCGATCACCTCCGCGACGGGCCTGGTCCTCCCTCAGGTCGCGCACGCGCTGCGTACGGAGGCGCTGCGGACGCAGAACGAGATCGAGCGGCAGCTGGCCGAGGGGGACGAAGAACTGGTCTCGGTCGTCCGCGGCCTTGAACAGCAGTACGACGCGGTGGCGGGCGCCGAGACCCGCGGCAACCTGGTGGCCGAGCCCGCCGAGCTGCCCTCGGCCGAGGAGCTGGGCGCCGTCTTCGAGCAGTTCCTCGCCGACCGGGAGGGCCAGCAGGGCCCCGGCCCCGACGGCGACCGCGGCCGCCAGGACTGACTCGGCGCGGCCCGGAGCACCGGATACCGTGTGCCGCATGGTGAAGGTAGGTCTGACGGGTGGGATCGGCGCGGGCAAGAGCGAGGTGTCGCGGCTGTTCGCCGAGTGCGGAGCAGTCGTCGTCGACGCGGACCGGATCGCACGGGAAGTGGTGGCGCCCGGGACGCCGGGGCTGGCCGAGGTCGTCGCCGAGTTCGGTGCGGAGATCCTGGCGCCGGACGGCAGCCTCGACCGGCCGCGGCTCGGCTCGCTCGTCTTCGCCGACCCCGACCGGCTGGCCGCGCTGAACGCGATCGTCCACCCAAGGGTGGGGGAGCGCTCGGCGGAGCTGGAACGCAGGGCGCTGGAGGCCGACGCGGACGCTGTCGTCGTCCACGATGTGCCGCTGCTGGTGGAGAACGGGCTCGCCCCGCTCTACGACCGGGTCGTGGTCGTGGACGCCAGCCCCGAGACCCAGCTCGACCGGCTCGTACGGCTGCGCGGTATGACCGAGGAGGAGGCGCGCGCCCGGATGGCCGCGCAGGCCGGCCGGCAGGAGCGTCTCGCGGTCGCGGACATCGTGATCGACAACGACGGTCCGCTGGAGAAGCTGGCCCCCCGGGTCCGCGAGGTGTGGGAGGAACTGCACGGCTGATCCCCGGGGATGCCTCGAGGGCCTGAGGGAATGGTCATGGACAGCCCGACGTTGTGCCGAGGCGAGAGCCGAAGGAAGGGCAGTGCTGTGACGAGCCCCGAGACGAACCTCATCCAGTTCCGCGCGGCGGAGCAGCTCCTGGAAGCCCGCGACGCACGCGGCGCGGTCAACCTCCTGGACAATGTGATCGAAGAACACCCCGAGCACCGGGGCGCACGGCTGCTGCGCGCGCGTGCCTACTTCCTTGAGGCCCGGCTCCAGTCGGCCGAGCAGGAGTTCCAGTGGGTGCTGGAGCGCGAGCCCGACAACGCGTTCGCGCACTTCGCGCTGGCCCGCACCCTGCAGCGGTCCTCCCGGGACGACGAGGCCCGGGCCCACTTCAAGCTCGCCGCAGCGCTCAACCCGCGGCCGGACTTCGTGGAGGCCGCGGGGTTCGACAACTTCGAGCCGCCCGAGCCCGGTGCGACGGATCTCGGCAACTGAGCGACGGGTACTGGTCACTGCTCGGTATTGGTCACTGCTCCTTCGCGCACTGCCCGGCCCAGCGGGCGAGCGTGGCGAAGTCGTCCTCGCGCAGCCCCCGCCTGGGGTCCACATGGTGGAGGAGAGCGGGCCCCGGGTGGTGGGCGCTCACGAACCGGCGCTCCCTCGCCGTCAGCGCGTCGTCCACCCAGGCGAACGGCCGCCCGGCGGCCCACGCCACCACATGCCGGGTCTTGAACAGCAGCCCGTCCGACTCCGGCACGAGGTCCTCGGGCCACTCGACGACGGGCAGCCGTGGCAGCCCCAGCAGCGGAGCGATGTACTCGTTCGCCTCGGCTGCCCAGGTCGTCGCCCAGACCAGCTCGTAGCCCAGCCCCAGCAGCCGCTCCCCGTGAGCCGCGTTCAGCCGTACGCGCAGCGGCCCCACCGGGCGCCCGGCCGCCTCCCGCCGCGCCACGTAGCTGGGCGGCAGCATCCGGTGGGTGCGGTAGCCGCGCGGACGGCGTAGCCCGCGCGCCGCGAAGGGGTTGAGCGGACCGTCGACGTCCAGCATGAGCAGCGGGCGCTGCGGCGGGTGGGCGGCCATCAGGGAGCCCCCGGCGCGGTTTCGGCTGCTGTCGTGGTTTCGGCTGCCGCCGCGACGGCCAGCAGATCGGCTTCCCGGCCGTGCGGGGCCACGAGGTGCAGGCCGACCGGTTCACCGGTGGCGGTCAGGCCCGCCGGGACGCTGATCGCCGGGTGCCCCGTGATGTTGAACGCCCAGGTGAGGGCGGTGCTCATGGTGTCTCCCGGCCCGTCGTGGCCGTGCGGTGGATTGGGGGTGGTGGGGGTGGCGAGCAGATCCACCTCGGCGAAGACCTGGTCGAGTTCGGTGGCGAGGGCGGCTGCCGTGCGGACAGCGGGCCCGGGGCGTGCCTCCTGCAGTGCCTCCTGGGGTGCCCCCTGGCGTATTTCTTGGGGTGTCTCTCGCGACGCCTTCCGCAGGTCGTCGCGGAGCGAGAACCAGCAGTCGGCCGGGTCCGGCAGCCGGACGGACAGGGAACTCGGGGCGAGGGCACCGGTTCGGACCAGGAGGTCGAGAAACGCCCGCGCCGTCGCCGCGACCGGCTGGCGCGTCTCGGCGAAGCCCAACGTCTCCGACCACGCCGTGCGCAGCGGGTGCGCCGGAGGCGTCGGCGGCGGTACGGCGGTGCCGGTGAGCACGGCGAGAAAGGCGGCGGCATCGGCTGCCGTACGAGCCAGCGGCCCGGGCACGCTCCGCCTGGCGCCACCGCAGGAGCGGTCCCGTGGGGGCAGCAGGCCGCCCGTCGGCTTCACGCCGAGGACCCCGCACCACGCGGCCGGGATCCGGATGGAGCCCGCGCCGTCGCTCCCGGTGGCGAGCGGCACCATCCCCGCGGCCACGGCGGCGGCGGAGCCGGCGGACGAGCCGCCCGGAGACCGGTCGGGGTCGTGGGGGTTTCTGGTGGGGCCCCGGTCGGTGGCGCCCCACGTCTGCCACTCGGTGCCCGCGCCGGGCGTCGCCGTAGCACCCATCGGTATGCAGCCCGCCGCCAGCAGCCGGGCGAGCGGCGGTGCCGAGAGGCGCTGGGTGGCCTTGACCGCCAGCGGCACTCCGGCGAGCGGCAGTCGCCCGCCCGCCCGGACAGCGCGGTCGACGGCTGCCGCGTGTTCCGCGGCGCGCCCGGGCCATACCTCGGTGAACGCCCGTATCGACTCGTCGACTTCCGCGATCCGGGCCAGGGCAGCCGCCGTCACCTCGCGCGCGGTCAGGCGACCCGCTGTCACTCCCCTGGCGATCTCGCCCGCCGACAGACGGCTGTACGCGGCGGGGCCCAGGGTTTCGCGACCTGGCGACGCGTGCGCGGCCAGGCTGTTCCCCCGCACCGGGCTCATCCCGTTTCTCCCCCCGCCGTCCAACCCCGCCGTCCGAGCCGTGCCGCGCACGCTCGCGCGTTCGAGGTCTCGTCTGCTGTGGAAACGGTACAACCGGGTGCGGTCTGGCGGGGCTGCCTGTGGGCGACCTACCGTATGCCGTATGGACGTTGACGCCGCCCTCACTCTCGTCTCCACCGCCGCGACGGCCGCCGCGGGCGGTGCTGCCGGCGCTGCCGGGCAGTCCGCCTGGGAGTCTCTGCTGTCACTTGTGAGGCGAGTGGGCGGTCGACGTCCGGACAGCCGGCCCGGCGCGGGAGAGCTGACCGCCGTCGATCCGGCGGACGGCGAGCAGGTACGCGTCCTGACCGGCTGGCTCGCCCAGCAGGCCCGGGCGGACGAGGAGTTCGCGGCCCTGCTGCGCGGATGGGCCGAACGGCACGCGCCCGCGCTGCGTGCCGAGCACTCCGAGGTCCACAACACGGTGTCCGGTGACGCCCAGGTCCACGGCCCCGTCGTCCAGGCCCGCGACATCCACGGCGGCATCACCTTCGGCTGACCACCACGGGCTGCCGCCCTCCCAGCCAGCCCCTCGCCGAGAGCTGTCGTTGCCGTGCCGTCCCGGCCGAGCTCCGCCGGTTTCCCTGCTGAGCACGGGCTGACCAGCAGGTCTCTTGATCGTCGGGGGGACTGTCAGTGGGCGCTCATAGACTCGCCGGCGAGGTTGCAGTCAGGAGTGCGGGAAGCGGTGCGGCTATGGGGTCAGGGAGTGGTGCGGACCTCCTGCGGTGTGCCGTGGTGTTTCTGCCGGGAGAGGTGCCCCGCCAGGGGAGAGTGGCGTTCTGGCGGGAGGACGGCGGTGAGCTTCCCGAGGCGGGGGAGCCCGGAGAGCTCACCGTGGTGCGCCCGCGCGGGAAGGCCGTGCGGCGGCAAGCCGTGGCGGCGCGCTGGATGCCGGTGCGGGAGGCGCTGCCCGTTCTGATGAGGGCGCGGACGGACGGGAGCGCGCACCCGGCCGCTGCCTGTTGGGGCGCGGCGGCGCTGCTCGGGCTGCGGCTGGTCGCCCGCGGCCGCCTGATGCCGGGGGTGGGCGAGGGGGACACGGACGTGTGGCGGGCCGGTCCGCTCGACGCCGAGGAAGTGGCCCAGCTGACCGCCGTCGCCGCCGCCATGCCCCCGGAGGCCCACGCGGTGCCCGCGCGGCCGGGCGGGGACGGGCTTGGCGGTGCCCGTGAGGGGCAGTCGGCCGAGGCCGGGTCCCGGCGGCCGACTGCCGGTCCGGTCCGGGTTCCGGAGCCGGAAGGGCTGGTGAGGGCCTTCCTGGACGCGGTCGCCGATGTGCTGCCCCGTACGCCTGCCGGGCCCGCCGCCACGGGACCGGCGTTCGCGGCCCGGGAGCCCCAGCGGCTGTCGGAGCAGTATCCACGGCTGCGGGAGTGGGCGGCCGAGGTGGCGGCGGGTACGGAGGCCGGAATCCGGATCTCCCTCCGTCTCGACCTGTCGGCGGACCGGATCTTCGACGGCGGACCGGACGCTGAGCCGACTTCCGCCCCGGACTCGGTCCCGGATTCGACCCCGGATTCAGCCCCGGCCCAGGACGAAGCCGCGCCCGCCGAGCCGTATGTCGCGGCGGCGGTCGTCCAGGCGACGAGCGCGGCCGACGCCACGCTCGTCGCGGACGTCGCGACGCTGTGGCAGGGCGAGGCGGAGTATCTCGGGCCCCGCGCCAGGGTCGACACCGTGCTGGCGGTGCGCCGCGCCGCACGCGTCTGGCCGCCGCTCGGCCGGCTGCTGGAGCGGCCCGCACCCGATGTGCTCCCGCTGACGGAGGAGGAGCTGAACGACCTGCTGGGGCGTACGGCCCGGGAGCTGGCCGCCGCCGACGTGGCCGTGCACTGGCCGCGCGCGCTGGCCCGCGAGCTGCTGAGCGCGACGGCGGTGGTGCGGCCGAGCCCGCAGGCACCTGGTTCGGCCGCCGACGGGTTCGGCTTCTTCAAGGAACAACAGCTCCTGGAATTCCGCTGGCAGTTGGCGCTCGACGGCGACCCCCTCACCGACGGCGAGATGGACGAACTGGCAGAGGCGCACCGGCCGCTGGTGCGGCTGCGTGACCAGTGGGTGCTGGTCGATCCGGAGCTGGTGCGCAAGGCGCGCAAGCGGCATCTGGGGCTGCTCTCGCCCGGCGACGCGCTGGCCGCCGCCCTCTCGGGCGAGGCCGAGGTGGACGGCGAACTGGTCGAGGCGGTGCCGGAGGGCGCGCTGGCGGCGCTGCGGGACAGACTCAGCGGCGCGGCAGGGCCCGCGGCCGAGGAGGCGGCCCCGCCCGCCCGGCTGCACGCCCGGCTGCGGGGCTACCAGCGTCAAGGGCTCGCCTGGCTGGAGTCGATGACCTCGCTGGGGCTCGGCGGCTGCCTGGCCGACGACATGGGGCTGGGCAAGACCGTCACGCTCATCGCGCTCCACCTGCGCCGTGCCGAGCAGGGCGAGACAGCGCCCACGCTGGTGGTCTGCCCGGCGTCACTGCTGGGCAACTGGCAACGGGAGCTGGCCCGGTTCGCGCCCGGTGTTCCCGTACGCCGCTTCCACGGGCCCGGCCGCACCCTGGAGGGACTGGGCGAGGACAGCGCGAGCGCACGGCAGGAGGCGGCCCGGAGCGCGGGCTCGGACACGGGGCGCGAGGCGGGGTTCGTGCTGACGACGTACGGCACGCTCCGCAGCAGCGCGGAGCAGCTCGCCGCTCAGGCGTGGGGGCTGGTGGTCGCGGACGAGGCCCAGCACGTCAAGAACGCCTACTCCGCCACGGCACGTGCCCTGCGCGGGCTCCCGGCCGCCGCCCGGATCGCCCTGACCGGCACCCCCGTCGAGAACAACCTCTCGGAGCTGTGGGCGCTGCTCGACTGGACGACTCCGGGACTGCTCGGCCCGCTCAAGACCTTCCGCGCCCGGCACGCGCGGGCCGTCGAGGGCGGCGAGGACCCGGAGGCGACGGAGCGGCTGGCACGGCTCGTACGGCCCTTCCTGCTGCGCCGTAAGAAGTCCGACCCGGGCATCGTCCCCGAGCTGCCGCCCAAGACGGAGACCGACCACACGGTCGAGCTCAGCAGGGAGCAGGCGTCGCTGTACGAGGCGGCGGTGCGCGAGAGCATGGCGCGGATCGAGGCGACGGAGGGCATCGAGCGGCGCGGCCTGGTGATGATGCTGCTGACCTCGCTCAAACAGATCTGCAACCACCCGGCGCAGTATCTGCGCGAGGGACCGGACGGGCGGCTCACCGGCCGCTCCGGCAAGCTGGGTCTGCTGGACGAACTGCTGGGCACGATCCTGGCGGAGGGCGACTCGGCGCTGGTGTTCACGCAGTACGTGGAGATGGCGCGGCTGCTCCAGACCCATCTGGCCGAGCGCCGTGTCCCCGCGCAACTGCTGCACGGGGGCACGCCGGTGGCGCGCCGGGAGGAGATGGTGGACGCCTTCCAGTCCGGTGAGGTCCCCGTCTTCCTGCTGTCGCTCAAGGCGGCGGGCACCGGCCTCAATCTGACCCGGGCCGGGCACGTCGTCCACTACGACCGCTGGTGGAACCCGGCCGTCGAGGAGCAGGCCACCGACCGCGCCTACCGCATCGGCCAGACCCGGCCCGTACAGGTGCACCGGCTGCTGGCTCAGGGCACCATCGAGGACCGTATCGCCGAACTGCTCGCCGCGAAGAAGCAGTTGGCGGACGCGGTGCTGAGCGGTGGTGAGGCCGCGCTGACGGAGCTGACCGACGCCGAGCTGGCCGATCTCGTCGCGCTGCGGAGACAGCCGTGACCGGCGGCGGACGGCCCCGGACGAGAGCACCGGGCAGCACCGACGAGAGCTGGGGCGGCGCATGGCTGCGCGCGATGGAGGGCGCGGCACGGGACACCGCCCGGCTGGAGCGGGGCCGCGCGTACGCCGAGTCGGACCCCGGGGCCTCCGGGGGAGCCCCCGGGGCCTCCGGGGGAGTGGCCGCTGTACGGGTGGGGCCCGGCCGCGTCACGGCGTATGTGCACGGCAGCCGCGCCCGTCCCTACCGCGCCGAATGGCGGCTGCCCGTGCTGCCCCAGGAGGAGTGGGACACCATTCTGGCGGCGGTCGCGGCCCGGCCCACGGCCGCGGCGGCGCTGCTGGACGGGGAGATACCGCACAGCGTGGCGGCCCTGGCGGGATCGGCGGGCGTGCGGCTCCTTCCGGAAGCGGACGAGCTGGTCCCGGTCTGCAGCTGTCCGGACCAGGGGCATCCCTGCAAGCACGCGGCAGCGCTCGGATACGAGACCGCCCGCCTGCTCGACGCCGATCCGTGGGCGCTGCTGCTGGTGCGGGGCCGGGCGGCGGAGGAGCTGCGGGAGGACATTGCACGCAGGAGCACACGCAGGAGCACACGCAGGGAGGCCGTACAGCAGGACGCTGCCTCGGGCAGCCGGAGCGGCGGGGACGGTGATGAGGGCGGCGCCCTCCCCCTGCCCGCCCAGCGGCAGTTGAGCAGCACCCTGCCCGCCGGGCAGGTCTTCGCCAACACCGTGCGGCCCCCGCTGCCCGAGCCGCTGCCGCTGCCGGAGGCGGCGGGCGAGCCGGGCCCGTTCCCGGAGCTGCCCGGCGCGCCCAGCGCCGACGCGCTCGCCTTTCTGGCGACCGACGCGGCCACCCGGGCCCGGCGTGCCCTGGCGGCCGCGTCGGCCACGGCGGACGGAGACGGCGACCCGCTGGCCGAGCTCTCGCTCTGGCACGACACCATCCGCCTCGCGGCCACCCATCCGCGGCTGACCGGACGCCGTACCCTCTCCTCGCTCTTCGCGGCGCTGGCGCGGTCGGCGGGCCGGGACGCGCTGGAGCTGGCCCGGGCCGCGGCGGCCTGGCGGCAGGGTGGTGCGGCCGGGCTCGCGGTGCTGGAGGCCGCCTGGGACCCGCCCGCGGGCGACTTCGACCGCGGGCGCAGCTCCCTGGCAGCCCTGGGCATAGCGATGACCATTCACCGCAACCACCTCACCCACGCCACCCGCCCCGTCCAACTCCGCTACGGGCGGGACGGCCGCTGGTACCCCTACCGGGCGGCGCCGGACGGGTCCGCACCTTCCGACGCACTCGACTGGTGGCCCGAGGGCCGCGCGGCGACCGACCCGGTGCAGGCCCTCACCGGACTCCGCGAGCTGTGAACGGCACTCCCCGCAACCCGGAACGCGGAACGCGGAACGCGGCACCTGCCTGCCCGCGCCACCGCGCCCGCGCCACCGCGCCCGCGCCACCGCGCCCGCGCCACCGCGCCCGCGCCATCGGGCCCGCGCCATCGGGCCCGCGCCATCGGGCCCGCGCCATCGGGCCCGCGCCATCGGGCCCGCGCGTCCGCTCCGGAAGGGGAGCGTCGCCCAGCGGGAGGCGCAGGGTGCCTGACCGGGCGAGTGCGCTCGCCGATGTGACTGTCATCACGGCCTTGCCGCGCGTATCGGTGTGCGGTTCGGTCGCCCTGGCGTCGTCGCCCGCCAACTCCTTTGCGCCTTCCGGAAGGTGAGGCTGCGTCGAGTGGGCGGGGTTTGACTGCTGATGACCGCTCTTTGACCTGTCCCGGCCCGAATCTTGGCTCATGCCCGTCAGATGCCGTCGGCCGGCCGCCCCAGCCGGGCGCTCCGTCACCTGTGGCGAGTACTCTGCGCCGAACGCAGAGAAAGCGCCGTACAGCACGGCGAACGGAGCGAGGAGCGGTCCGATGGCCTTTCGTAAGGCGACGATGAAGAAGCAGGTGGCCGAGGCCATTGCACAACAGGCGCCCGGAGACCGGCCGCTGGTCTCGGTCGGAGCCGTAGCAGGGCCGACACCGTGGCTGAGTGTGGGTTTCCTCGGTCTGATCGGCCAGTTTCTGATCAAGTACTACTTCATCACGGTCACCGAACAGGCCCTGTTGGTGCAGCGGATGTCCCGCTTCTCGCAGCGGCCGAAGGAAATCGTGCACGCGATCCCGCGCGACCAGGCGCGCTCCGTCTTCGGTGAGATCCAGCTCAACCCGCTGTGGAGCTTCTACTACATGGCGCTGCCGGGCGAGGCCAAGCCGGTGCGCATCAACGTCCACCGCATGTGGCGCAATGAGCTGGAGGAGCTGCTCGCCGTCGTGGGGGGCGCTCCGGGTGCGCAGGGCGCCCCGCAGGGATACGCGCCGCAGCAGGGGTACGCCCCGGCGTCCCAGCCCCCGCAGGGCTACGCGGCGCAGCCTCCGCAGGGCCAGCCGCAGCCCCCGCAGGGTCAGCCGCAGGGGCAGCCGTACGCACAGCCGCAGGGCCAGCCGTACGCCCAGCCGCAAGCCCCCGGCGGCTACCAGCAGCCCCAGCAGCAGCCCCAGCCCGGCCAGCCCTACGGCAACCCGCAGGCCCCCGGCGCACCGGCGGCCCCGCCCCAGCAGCCGGGCCCGTACTACGGCAACCCGGGCCAGCAGGGCGGCGCTCCCGCCGACCCCCGCAACAACCCGTACGGGTGACACCGCCGGCTGGCCGTCCGTCGGCCGGCCGCGCCTCTGTCCCACGGCGCCGCGCTCCCCGAGCGCGGCGCCGTCGGTGTTTCCGGAGCCGTCGCCCGCCCGCTTCAACGGCCTTGCGGACCCCGCGGACCAACGCCGTTCACCGGCCGATAGCTTGAGCTCATGAGTGGGACAGTCGGCCAGTGGGGCCAGCGGAACGAGAGCTTTCCCGGCAGGGGCGGGGCGGCGGCGACGGTCGAGGTCGATCCCCGCGCGGTCGGTACCGTGCGGACGCGGTACGCGCCCGACCCGGACGGTGAGCCCGACCCGGGAGAGATCGTATGGACCTGGGTGCCCTACGAGGAGGCCGACGGCCGCGGCAAGGACCGGCCCGTGCTGATCGTCGCGCGGGAGGGACACAGCGACCGGTCACCGTGCCTGGCCGTCCAGCTCACCTCCAAGGCCAGGGAAGGCGACCAGGAGTGGCTGCCGCTGGGTACCGGCCCTTGGGACCGGGAGGGGCGGGAGTCATGGGTGGGGCTCGATCGGGTGCTGCGGGTGCACCCGGGCGGTATGCGGCGCGAGGCGTGCGCCCTGGACCGCGCACGCTTCAACGCCGTGGTGCACCGCTTGCAGCAGGTCTACGGGTGGCACTGAGTCGTCCTGGCAAGGAGCCGTCCTGGCACAGGGAGTCGGCCCGGCGCGCCGCGCCGGACGCCGCGCGGACGTGCGGCGGGACCGCCGGGCTGGAACGCTGAACGGTGCTGTGGGAACAGTTCGCCGCAGCACGGGTGTTGCATCGTTGACCAGCGCCACCGGGGGCGCACACGAACGAAGGGCAAAACGGGATGACGGCCACGGCGCAGAGCACGGAAGAGCACGGCACGGTGTCGCAGTTGGCAGAGATGCCGGAGGACTGGACCAGGGCGCTGGCGGTGGTCGCACACCCGGACGACCTGGAGTACGGCGCTGCCGCCGCCGTCGCCGAGTGGACGGCGCGGGGCAAGGAGGTCGTCTATGTGCTCGCCACCCGGGGCGAGGCGGGCATCGACACCATGGACCCCGCCGAGGCCGCACGCGTCCGGGAGGCCGAACAGCGCGCCAGCGCGGGGGTCGTGGGGGTCTCCGAGGTCGAGTTCCTCGGCCATCGCGACGGCGTCCTGGAGGAGGGCCCGGCGCTGCGCAGGGACATCGCGGCGGCGATCCGCCGGCACCGGCCCGAACTGGTGCTCACCCTCAACCACTACGACACCTGGGGCGGCGGCCCCGGCAGCCCCTGGAACACCCCCGACCACCGGGCGCTGGGCCGCTCCGTCCTCGACGCCGTGGGGGACGCGGGCAATCGCTGGATCTTCAGCGACCAGCTGGAGAGCGACGGCGTCCTGCCCTGGGGCGGGGTGCGGTGGGTCGCCGTCGCCGCCGCACCGGAGGTGACGCACGCCGTGCAGGTGGGGGAGGAGGCGGCCCGCAAGGGGCTTGCCTCACTGCTGGAGCACCGGGCCTATATCGAGGCGCTCACCGACCAGGACCCCGAGGAGTACGCGCGCTCCGTCGTCTACGGCGGCCTGGACCGCTACGGTCACCTGAACGGCGGCCGCCGCTCGGTCGCCTTCGAACTCCACGCCCGCTGACCTCTCGGTGCCCGGTGCCCGTCCACGGCCGTGGTGCACCGGCAGGTCTCTCCCCGCCGCGGCGGGGAGAGACGGTGGCGGCTCAGCGCCGGGCGGCGACGGCCACCGTCACCGCGGCCACCGGCACCAGCAGCGCGGCGGCGAGCAGGTTGAGCCAGCCGTAGCCCGCCTGCGCGACGACGAGGCCGGAGAGGGCGCCGCCGACGCCCGCGGCCGAGTTCATGATCAGGTCGGAGAAGCCCTGCACAGCGGCGCGGGCCTGCTGGGGGACCGAGTCGGTCAGCAGCGCGGAGCCGGAGACCAGCCCCGCCGACCAGCCGAGCCCCAGCAGGAACAGCCCCACGGCGGACTGCACATGGTTCCCGTCCGCCGTCCCGGCCAGTCCCGTGGCGCACCCCAGCAGTGCCACGCCGATCAGGATCACGCTGAACCGGCCGATCCGGTCGGCGAGCCAGCCCATCACGGGCGAGAAGGCGTACATCCCGGTGATGTGCCCGCTGATGACCAGGCCGATCAGTTCCACGCCCGCGCCGTGTCCGCCCAGGTCGACGGGGGTCATCACCATGACGGAGACCATCACGGTGTGTGAGCCGGCTATCGAGACCAGGGCGACGCGGGCGGGCGCCGAGGCGGCCACAGCGCGTATCCCGGCCCGCAGTGAGCGCTCACTGTCGGAGCTCTGGCTCGCGCTCGGCGCGTGATCCCCTCGCGCGGCTCCCTCCGCACCGGCGGGGGCCTCCTCTGCAGCTGCCGGGGTCTCCGCGCGTGCCAGCGCGCGGGCAGTCAGCAGCGGGTCGGGCCGCAGCAGCAGATGGAGCACGGCGCCGGCCGCCAGGAAGACGGCGGTGCCCCACAGGAACGGCCCCGCCGCCTCCGGTATGCCGAGGCCGGACACGCTCTTGCCCGCGGGCGCCGCGATGTTCGGTCCCAGCACGGCGCCGATGGTGGTCGCCCACACCACGGTCGAGATGGCGCGTGCCCGGTGCAGCGGCTCGGCCAGGTCGGCTGCGGCGAAGCGCGCCTGGAGGTTGGCGGTGTTGCTGGCGCCGAAGGCGGCCATGCCGACCAGCAGCAGCGGAAAGTTGCGCATCGCGGCTCCGGTCACCACGACGAGCCCGCCGACGGCGGCGACCGCGTAGGCGGAGGTCAGTCCGACGCGCCGCCCGCGCCGCGCCATCAGCGCCGCGAACGGCAGCGACAGCAGCGCCGTGCCGATGACGGAGGACGTGGACGCCAGACCGGCCACGGCCTCCGAGCCGCCCACCTCCTCGGCCAGCACGGCGGCCAGCGCCACCGCCGTGGAGACCCCGAGGCCGCCGAGGATCTGGCTGATGACCAGGGCCAGCTGCACCCGCCGTCGCGCGGCCGGCAGATCGATCCCGCCGGGCGCCGAGTGCCCTGCGAGCAGCTTGCCGGGCACGCCTTCTCCGCGCGGCCCGGCGGCCGACTCTTCTGCCCTCCCCGCCGCCGCCGTTTCCCCCGGCTTCTCCACCGCTCTCCCCGCCGTCCCCCCTGTGCTCCCCGCCGCTATGTCCCCCGGCGTGTCACCACCGTCTGCCGTTTCATGAATGTCAGTCACGTCGCGCAGTCTGGCACCCGGCCCCGGCCATCACCACGGACTTGGGGACCGTCTGCGGCGGATCAGAACAGGGGCTGGGGGAGTACGCCTTCGAGGGCGAGGAGGGCGCGTTTGGTCTCCAGGCCGCCCCCGAAGCCGCCTATCCCGCCGGAGCTCTCCAGCACCCGGTGGCAGGGCACCACGACCGGCAGCGGGTTGGAGCCCATGGCGACGCCCACAGCGCGGGCCGCGCCCGGTTCGCCGACGCGCCGCGCGAGATCCTCGTAGCCGACGGTCGCCCCGTACGGCACCTGGGCCGCCAGCGCGCGCAGCACCCGCTCGTTGAAACCGCCCGACAGCGACCAGTCCAGCGGGACGGTGAGGGGACCGGGAGAGCCGCCGAAGTAGCGGTCGAGCGCCGCCACGGCAGCGGCGAGGTGGCCGGTCGGCACGGGGCCCTGCTCGTCGGGCGGGGGCTGCGCGGGTGGGGACTCCGCGGGCTCCGGCTCGGCGCCGAGGCGGGCGGAGAGCCGGGCGAGAGCCCGGTCGACGGTGCGTCCTTCCGCGTGGAAGACGACGTTGACCAGGCCCTTTTCCGTGGCCGCGAGCAGCAGGGGCCCGATGGGCGTCTCCCGCAGGGTCCAGGCCGGCGGCCGCGCCGGGGTGTCAGTCATATCGGCACCCTAGAGGCCCCCACTGACAGTGCCCGGTGGCGGCCGGCCGGCGCCTTCGCGGGAGGAGGGATCAGCCGACGCGTGCCGTCCGCTGTACGGCGCCGCTGATCACGTCCGGCTTGTTGGTGATGATGCCGTCCACACCCGCGTCCGCGACCTTACGGGCGGTGTCGGCGTCGTTCACGGTCCAGGTGAAGACCTCCAGCGTCTTGTGGTGCGGACCCTTGAGCGCGTGCACGGCGTCCACATAGGACTTGGTCGCGTCCGTGTACGTGGGGTTGATCTGGTCGGTGAATTTCGCGTACTCCTTCAGGTCGGCGACCTTCGGGGTGCCCAGGAAGCCCGTCTTCACCTCGGGGTTCTGCTGGTGCACCTCCTGGATCGACGACTTGTCGAAGCTCTGGATGATCAGCCTGCTCCGGATGTGCCGACGGTCCAGCCAGCCCTTCTGCCGCAGCTCGCCGAGGGTCTCCTGCTCGATCCCGGGGTAGGCCGACGGCGACTTCAGCTCCAGCAGGAGCTCCTGGCCGTTCCGGGAGATGCGGTCCAGGTACTCGCCCAGGGTGGGGATCTTCTCGCCCTTGAACCGCGGGTCGAACCAGCTGCCCGCGTCCAGCGTCTTTATCTCCTTGAGGGTGAAGTCGGAGACCTTCCACGGACTGCGGTCGGGGAAGCGGTCCTCGACATCGGTGGTGCGTGAGAGCGTGGTGTCGTGGATGACGACCAGCTCGCCGTCCTTGGTGCGCTGCACATCGTTCTCGACCCAGTCGATGCCGAGCTCGTGTGCCTTGTCCACCGCGGCCAGGGTGTTCTCGGGCGCGTAGGCCGACGCTCCCCGGTGTGCCACGGTCAGGGGCGGCCGGTGCGGCTTCCGCACGTCGCTCTGCGGCCGCAGATCGGGGTCGGGGTCGGGGTCGTGGTCGGAGAAGCCGGGGAAGTTTACGCCCGGCTCCGGGATCTGTCTCGCCGGGCGTTCCGAGGCGGCGGCGGTCGGCGCGGCGGTGAGGAAGAGCGCGCTCATACCCAGCAGTGCCCCTGCTGCGGTAGCGGTCAGCGGGCGTATCGACATGCGGGTCTCCTCGCTTGTGCCTGCACGGACTGCGGAAACAGTTCCCGATGCGCAATACAAACAAGCGGGGACAAAGTGGCGTAGTGCTGAATACGGCGTGCCCAAGCCGCTGACCTGCGACGGAAGAAATTGGCAGCTATCTGCCAGTGGGGGGTAGTTTGCGCACCGGAGCCCGCTGTCAGTGGTGAGTCGTACCGTGGTGAACATGCGGCCCAACACCGAGATCGAACGCAAGGTGGCGCCCTTCGAGGTCGTCAGCCCCTATCAGCCCAGCGGCGACCAGCCGACGGCGATCGCCGAGCTCGCGCAGCGGGTCACCGGGGGTGAGAAGGATGTCGTGCTGCTGGGTGCCACGGGCACCGGCAAGTCGGCCACCACGGCCTGGATGATCGAGAAGCTCCAGCGCCCGACCCTGGTGATGGCGCCGAACAAGACGCTGGCCGCGCAGCTGGCCAACGAGTTCCGCGAGCTGCTGCCGAACAACGCGGTCGAGTACTTCGTCTCGTACTACGACTACTACCAGCCGGAGGCGTACGTCCCGCAGACGGACACCTACATCGAGAAGGACTCCTCGATCAACGAGGAGGTCGAACGCCTGCGCCACAGTGCCACGAACTCGCTGCTGACCCGGCGTGACGTGGTCGTGGTCGCCTCCGTCTCCTGCATCTACGGCCTGGGCACCCCGCAGGAGTACGTGGACCGCATGGTGCCGCTCAAGGTCGGCCAGGAGGTCGACAGGGACGAGCTGCTGCGCCGCTTCGTGGATGTGCAGTACACCCGCAACGACATGGCGTTCACCAGGGGCACCTTCCGGGTGCGCGGCGACACCATCGAGATCTTCCCGGTCTACGAGGAGCTGGCCGTCCGCATCGAGATGTTCGGTGACGAGATCGAGGCGCTCTCCACCCTGCACCCGCTCACCGGCGAGGTGATCACGGACGACCAGGAGCTGTACGTCTTCCCCGCCTCGCACTATGTGGCGGGCCCCGAGCGCATGGAGCGCGCCATCAGCGCGATCGAGGCCGAGCTGGCCGGGACGCTGGAGACGATGGAGAAGCAGGGCAAGCTCCTGGAGGCCCAGCGGCTGCGGATGCGTACGACGTACGACATCGAGATGATGCGCCAGATCGGCACCTGCTCCGGTATCGAGAACTACTCGCGGCACATCGACGGCCGTGACCCCGGCTCCGCGCCGCACACCCTGCTGGACTACTTCCCCGACGACTTCCTGCTGGTCATCGACGAGTCGCACCAGACGGTGCCGCAGATCGGCGCCATGTACGAGGGCGACGCGGCACGTAAGCGCACCCTGATCGAACACGGCTTCCGGCTGCCCTCCGCGCTGGACAACCGCCCGCTGAAGTGGGAGGAGTTCCTCGAGCGCATCGGCCAGACGGTGTACCTGTCGGCCACCCCCGGCCCCTACGAGCTGGCCCGCTCCGACGGCTATGTGGAGCAGGTCATCCGTCCCACCGGGCTGGTCGACCCCGAGGTCGTCGTCAAACCCACCGAGGGCCAGATCGACGACCTGGTGCACGAGATCCGGCTGCGCGAGGAGCGCGACGAGCGGGTGCTGGTCACCACCCTCACCAAGAAGATGGCCGAGGACCTGACGGACTACTTCCTCGAGCTGGGCATCCGCGTCCGGTATCTGCACAGCGACGTGGACACCCTGCGCCGCATCGAACTGCTGCGCGAGCTGCGCTCGGGTGAGTACGACGTCCTGGTGGGCATCAACCTGCTGCGTGAGGGCCTCGACCTGCCCGAGGTCTCGCTGGTGGCGATCCTGGACGCCGACAAGGAGGGCTTCCTGCGCTCCGGCACCTCACTGATCCAGACGATCGGCCGCGCGGCCCGTAACGTCTCGGGTCAGGTCCATATGTACGCCGACCAGGTCACCCCCGGAATGCAGCGGGCGATCGACGAGACCAACCGGCGCCGCGAGAAGCAGATCGCCTACAACGCGGAACACGGCATCGACCCCGAGCCGCTGCGCAAGAAGATCGGCGACATCGTCGCGGACATCGCCCGGGAGCAGATCGACACCGAGGCGCTGCTGGATACGGGCTACCGCCAGCGGGACGAGACGGGCAAGGGCGGCAAGGCGGCCAAGGGCAAGGCGCCGACCCCCGCCAAGGGCAAGGCCGCCAAGGGCGCCGGAGCCGGGGAGCTGACCGACCGGCCCGCCGCCGAGCTGGCGCAGACGATCGAGGACCTGACCGAGCGGATGCGCGCCGCGGCGGCCGAGCTCCAGTTCGAGGTCGCAGCGCGGCTGCGGGACGAGGTCGGCGAGCTGAAGAAGGAGCTGCGTCAGATGAAGGAGGCGGGGCTCAAGTAGCGCCCTGCGCTGGCGGTGCCGCGCGGAGTGTTGCAAGACCGACACAAGTCCCGGGCGGCCACCCAGGCTGTCGGTGCCCTTGCGTAGGGTGCTGTGCCTGGTGGCCGTCGGCCGGTGGCGGCCCCGGTTCAGAGAGGGGACGCACGTGTCGGTCAACTTGTCCAAGGGCCAGGGGATCAGCCTGCAGAAGAGCGACGGGGCGACGCTCACGGCGGTGCGCATGGGCCTGGGCTGGCGGGCCGCACCGCGTCGCGGGCTGTTCGGCAAGCGCACCAAGGAGATCGACCTCGACGCCTCGGCGGTGCTCTTCGCCGACAAGCAGCCGGTCGACGTGGTCTTCTTCCGGCACCTGGTGAGCGACGACGGCTCGGTCAAGCACACCGGTGACAACCTGGTGGGCGGCGCGGGCCAGGGCGGCGACGACGAGGCGATCATGGTGGACCTGCAGCGCGTGCCGGTCCACATCGACCAGATCGTCTTCACGGTCAACTCGTTCACCGGACAGACGTTCGCCGAGGTCGAGAACGCCTTCTGCCGCATCGTCGACGAGACCACCGGCGAGGAGCTGGCCCGCTACACCCTCACCGGCGGCGGCCAGTACACGGCGCAGATCATGGCCAAGGTGCACCGGCAGGGGAACGGCTGGCAGATGACCGCCATCGGGGAGCCCGCCAACGGCCGCACCTTCCAGGACCTGATGCCGACGATCCTGCCGAAGCTGTGAACGGCCCGGTCTGAACCGGCTGTAGCGGTCCCCGGCGCTGTCCCAGCTGTGGCAGGCCGGAATCCGTCGTAGGTGTGACGAGCCAGGGGAGAGGCACGACGATGACGGCCGAGTTGGTCCGGGGACAGAACCGCCCGCTGCCCGGGACCCGGGTGGAGATCCGGGTCTCGGCAGGCACCCCGGTCATCGCCGGGGTGACGCTCAACGACCAGCAGGGGCGGATGCGTGACGCGGGGTGGACGGCCCACCCGGCAGCGCCCCAACTGCCGGGGGTCGAGGTCTCCCGCCAGGCGGCGGCCGTGCACCACCTCGCCGTCGATCTGGACGCGCTGCCGCAGGACGTGCACCGGGTCAACATCCTGCTCGCCCTGCCCACCGGGCCGGAGTTCCCGCCCGACTTCTCCTCTCTCGCCGCCCCCTTCCTCGCCGTCACCGGTCTGGACGGCGAGGAGATCGTCAGCTACACGGCGACGGGGCTGAGCGCCGAGTCGGCCGTGGTCGCCCTGGAGCTGTATCTGCGGCAGGGCAGCTGGAAGGTGCGTGCCGTCGGACAGGGGTACGCCGGAGGGCTCGCCGCAATGCTCGCCGACCAGGGGCTGGCCGAGGCCGGCGCTCTCGCCGACACCATCAACGAGGCGGTGGCGGCCGGAATGGCCCGCTCGTTCGGGCACGCCCCCCAGGGGCCGACCCGGCACGCCACGGGCGCCCGCACGGAGCCGGCACAGTCGGCCTCGCCGCCGCCACCGCCGCCCGGGGGCCGGCCGGCCCCCGGGGCACAACAGCCCGCCGACGGGGCCGACGGAACCCATGGCGGCGGCCCGATCGACTACCGCCACCCGCGCCGCGCCACACCCGCCTCACCGCCCACCCCACCGGCCGCCCCCGCCGGGCAGCCCCGGCCCGGCGCGGTCCCGGCGCAGCCCGGCCCGCCCGCGCAGTCCGGCCCGCCCGCGCAGTCCGGCCCGCCCGCGCAGTCCGGTACGGCCCCGCAGCCGGGCCCGGGGCCGCGCCCCGCACCGGGGCAGCCCGGTGGGGCCGACAGTTCGCAGCCCGTCGCCGGAGACGCCCCCGGCTGGTCGATGGAGGAGCGGCTCTACAACCAGGTGTGGGGCATGTTCGAGGACCTGGCGCGCAGCGTGGCGGCCTACCGCTCGGCCGTCGATTTCGCCGACTCCCGGATGGACCGGGAGCTCGACAGCGTGCTCGACGACCCGCGGGCCCGGGTCGGCCCGGCGGCGGAGGCGGCCCGCGCCCAGGCCCAGGCCAAGCGGGACGCGCTCATCGAGCAGGCCCGGGCGGCCCTGGAGCGGGACATGGGCCAGCTCGAGGCCGAGTCCGAGGTGGTCGAACCGGCCCTGCCGCCCGCGCTGGCCCGCTGGGACAACCCCGTATGGCAGGCGTACGAGCCACCCGCCGAGCCCCCCATGGCGTTGCGGGTGGGCGATCTGAGCATCCCCGAGCGCGCGGAGCTGCGGATACCCATGCTGGTGCGGCTGCCGCTGGAGCGGGGGCTGTGGATCGACAGCGGCCGCCCGCGGGGTGGCGAGTCCGCCTTGGTGGACGCGGACGAGCTGCGCCGCCTCGCGCAGGCGACGGCCACGGCGCTGGCCGCCCGGATCGTCGCCGTGCACCCGGCTGACGAGCTGACGCTGCACGTCATCGACCCGGCGGGGTCGGCCGCCACGGCGCTGCTGCCGCTGGTGGAGTCGGGCGTGCTGCGGGAGCCGCCCGCAGCCGGCGCCTCCGGGGTGGCGCGCACGCTGGAGCGGCTGACGCAGCGGGTGGATCTGGTGCAGATGGCGGTCCGCAGCCGCGCCACCGACGCGCTACCGCCCGACCTGGACCTGGCCGATCAGCTCCTGGTCGTCCACGACTTCCCGCACGGTTTCGACGACCGGGCGGTCAACCAGCTGCGCTACCTCGCGGACGAGGGGCCGTCGGTGGGGGTCAGCCTGCTGATGGTGGCCGACCGGGAGGAGGCACGGGGCTACGGGCCGGTTCTCGACCCGCTGTGGCGCTCGCTGCTGCGGCTGACGCCGGTGCCCGACGACCATCTCGCCGACCCCTGGGTGGGGCACGCCTGGACGTACGAGCCGCCGCTGGCGCCCAGCGGCAGCCAGGTCGTGCCGCAGGTGCTGCGGCGCGTCGTGGCCGCGCGCCACTCCTCGGGGAGCTGAGCCCCCCGGGGAGCTCACTCCCCGCGGACTGATCTCTTCCCGCCTCCGGCGAGGTGCGGGCCCTCCCGGACCCCGCACTTTACCTTTTCATGGGATTACTTTACTCTCTCTTCAACGGAGGGGAGTATTCCCAGCCATGCGGTGTCCCCGTCAGTACGGGCCGGACAGGACGGTCCCGGGGCACCGGCCCGGTCGCTATGGGCGGCGCGCCGGGTGGAAGAGACCTCCGGCCCATGCTTGAAATGCAAGCCGGAGGAACGCCCGTGGACATCTCTGCAACCGCCTGGGTGCTGACCATCGTCGGTCTGTGCGCCCTGATCGCGGTCGACTTCTTCATCGGCGGCCGCAAGCCGCACGACGTCTCCCTCAAGGAAGCCGGCATCTGGACCACGGTCTGGATCGTGCTGGCGGTGCTCTTTGGACTCGGCCTCTTCCTCTTCGGCGGCGGTCAGGCGTCCGGCGAGTTCTTCGCCGGCTTCATCACCGAGAAGTCGCTCAGCGTCGACAACCTCTTCGTCTTCGTCCTGATCATGGCGAAGTTCGCCGTACCGTCCGTCTACCAGCAGCGGGTGCTGATGGTGGGGGTGCTGATCGCGCTGGTGCTGCGGGGCATCTTCATCGCGGCGGGCGCGGCGATCATCTCGACCTTCTCCTGGGTCTTCTTCATCTTCGGCGCCTTCCTCATCTGGACCGCGTGGAAGCTCATCCAGGAGGCGCGCTCCGGCGAGCAGGAGGAGGAGTTCGAGGAGAACCGCCTGCTCAAGGCGGTCGAGCGGCGCTTCCCCTCGACGGACAAGTACCACGGCACCAAGCTGTTCGTGGTCGAGAACGGCAAGCGTCTGATGACGCCCATGCTGATCGTGATGCTGGCGATCGGCACCACCGATGTGCTCTTCGCGCTGGACTCCATCCCCGCGATCTTCGGCCTCACCCAGGACCCGTACATCGTCTTCACCGCCAACGCCTTCGCGCTGATGGGCCTGCGGCAGCTCTACTTCCTGATCGGGGGCCTGCTGCAGAAGCTGGTCCACCTGTCCTACGGGCTGTCGGTCATCCTCGGCTTCATCGGCGTCAAGCTGGTGCTGCACGCCCTGCACGAGACGGGGGTGCATGTGCCGGAGATCAGCATTCCGGTCTCGCTGGGCGTCATCTGCGCCGTGCTGATCGTCACCACGATCACCTCGCTGGCCGCCTCCCGGAAGCAGGCCGCCGCCGAGAAGGACGCCGAGCGGGAGGAGCGCGCCCACGCCGACTCCTGAGCGCGCGGCCCGGCGCGCTGATCCGGTCTCCCGGCCCCGCCCCGCCTCCTTCCGGTAGGGGGCGGGGCCGGGATCTTTCCACTGGCGCGGTGACCCGGCCCTGCCGCGTCACCCGCCGAGGGTCACCCGCCCACGGTCACCCGCCCACGGTCACCTTCCGCGTGGCGCGTTCACCGTTGACGATCACCGAAAGAGCGACCGTGCCGGGACTGCGCCCGGTGAGGGTGCCGTCGGCCGGATCGTAGGAGGCCACGCAGCGTCCACGGGGCACGGCGCCCTTGACGCACAGCCCCGGGGAGCCCGGCCAGTCCGCGCTCACCGGCCAGCCGACCGGGACCCGGCGAGCGGTCGGTCCGCTGCCCTGCTCCACGGTCGCCGACGCCTTCGCCTCGCCGCCCACCGAGAGCCGCTCGGGGGCTTCCAGCAGCAGTCCGTCCACATGGGGGCGGGTCTGCACCGAGATCCAGTCCCCGTCCCGCGACCGCCCCTGGTCGACGCCCAGCAGCGACCAGCCGGTGAAGCCGCCCTCGCCCGGCGGCGCGGCGGGGGTCTTGGCCGAGTTGCCGTTCACCAGATAGGGCACGCCATCCACCCGCGAGGCGTCGAAGACGCCGACATGGCCCGCCACCAGTGCCGCGCCCTTCCCCGAGCGGGAGCGGAAGTCGGCCAGCCACCTCTCCAGCAGGTCGGCCTCCATCCGGTCGGTGAGCCGGCTGGCCCGCTGCGGCGTCGGGTCGCGCGGCGGCACGTGCTGAATGACGGCGACCGAGCTGATACGGCGGTCGCGGGCCGCGTCGTCCAACTGCCGCCGCAACTCCTGGAACTGCGCGTATCCGCCACCGCGTACCGTCAGCGACGAGGTGTCCAGCGTGATGAACCGTGTTCCGCGGTGGTCGAACGTGCGCTGGGTGGGACCGAACTCCTTGATGAAGTTGGCGATCGAGCCGCCCATCACCTCATGGTTGCCCGGTACGTAGTACCAGTCGACGGCGTCACCCAGCTCCTCCTGGAGTATCTTGCGCGCGAACGCCAGATCCGCCGGTGCTCCCTCGTCCACCAGGTCGCCGTTGATGACGACGAAGTCGGGCCGCGCCGCGCGGATCTCCCGCAGGGTCCTGCGCGCCTGCCGTACGCCCTCGCTGTCCGGGTCACGTGCCACGAACTGCGCGTCCGACATCACGGCGAACCGCCAGTCGCGGCCCGCCGTGTCGGCCGCCGTGGAGATCAGCGGATCGTGCGGCCGTCCCGCGGTCGGCAGGTCGACGTCCGGCGGGGTCCGCGCCACCAGTTCGTCCAGCACCACCTCGCCCTTGTACTGCGCGGTGGGCCGGGTCTCGGCGACATAGAAGCGGTGCAGTTTCAGCGGGTAGGCCACCCCTTCGGGAACCTCGAAGGTGATCCGCTGCCAGCCCCGCCACTCGACCAGTGGTCCGCGCAGCACTTGGTCGGTGCCTGCCGCGTCCTTGAGATGGAGCGAGGGCCACGCGCCCGACCCGTCGCCTTTGAGCCACAGGGTGAAGCTGCGCGGCTGGCCGGGAATCTCCCGCTCCGAGGGCGGTTTGGCGTAGGCGGCGCGAGTGGCTGTCGACTGGGTGAAGTCGTAGCTGAGCTTCAGCCCCGCCCCCTCCTTGCCCGCTGGTTCCGAGGCCACCGATCCGCTGGCCCGCGCGGCGCTGAACGTCCAGCTGGAGGCGTCCTCGAAATCGGCCACCTGCTGCTCCCGCAGCCCGACCGTGACGGCCAGCCGTGTCGAGTGTCCCCTCACCGTGATGATCACGGTGCCGGAGGCGGACCCCTGCCCGGAACGGGTCCTGACGGTGAACGCGCCGCTTCCGGCGTCCTTGTCCGGAACGATCGAGAACAGCGAACGGTCGTAGGAGAGTTGTGCGTCGGCCGGTTCGACGGGCGCGCTGTTGCCGTCCGCGTCGTAGCCGAGCAGCCCGAACGAGCCGTCGGCCCCGCCGTCCGCCAGCCCCACCCGGTCGGTCGTGGGCCGGATACGGTCCAGCTCCCCGAGGACCCGCAGCCGGGTGCTGCCCCGCGCCGCGCCGGCGCGCGCGGTGACGTCGGTGTGTCCTGCGCGGCGCGCATGGAAGACGCCCCGCGCGTCCACCCGCCCCACTCCCGGCCGCTGGGCACGCCAGCGCGGCCGTGGCGCGCCGTCGGCGGGCCCGTAGGTCTCGTCGTACGCGGCCGCCGTGAGCTCGCGCGTCAGGCCGGGGAAGACGCGGTCGGGGTGACCGCCGGGCATGTTGTCGGCCGTGGCCGCCTCGTCCGGGTCGATGGCCGTCTTCACCCAGAAGCCGGACAGCCGCCCCGAGCCCGCGGGCGCCGTCAGTGCCAGCCCGTCGGGGACCTCCCGTTCCTCGCCGTCCGAGGGGGAGTTCTCCAGCTTGAGCGTGTTGCTGCCCGGCTCGCGGGCCAGCAGGGTGGAGGAGCCGCCGCCGTCCAGGTTGAGCGCGTTGTGGGCGCCGAGCTTCTTCATCATCAGCGCGAGCTCGGTCAGCGTCACCCCGCCCGAGGCCGCCTGCCTGCCGTCCACCGTCAGCACGTGCATGGTGCCGCCGTCCTTGGAGAAGCCGACCGCGGTGCGCGGCGCCGCGGTGTTGTTCGGCCTGCCGTCCCAGTTCTGCGGCTCTCCGTTCTCGACGAGCACCCCGCGCCCGCCGACCGCTGTGCGCGGCACGGGGGAACCGTCGTCGGTGCGCACCCGGTACTCGAAGCCGACCGGGTCGCCGGTGTCCAGCGCCGCCAGCCGCTGGGCGCCGTCGCCCCGGCCGAGGAGGACGCTCACACCCTCGGGGATGTCCCCCTTTCCGGGCTTCTCGGCCACGCCGGAGACCTTGCCGTCCTCGACGGTCACCTCGGTGACGTCCTTCGCCTGGTCGACCGTCAGGGCGCGGTCCGCCGCACCCCAGTCGGCGTCGTACAGGCCGATACCGTTCGCGGGCACATTGGCCGCGTCCCGGCCGCCGAGCGGCACGGTACCGCCCGGGAGGGTGACGGTGCCCTCGAAGTACAGGTCCAGGATGCGCCCCGCGGCTCCCGGGCCGATGCCGACCGCCTCGGAGACGCCCGGCTCCGGCGAGTGGGTGGGCTTCCCGTCGCGTACACCGGGGCCGAGCGGGGCGCCCGTCTCGTTGATGTCGAAGAAGTCGCCGTTGAGCGCGGCGATGGTGCGGCGCCCCTTGCCGGGGTCGTGCTCCTCGGCGAGCTGCCTGACCGTCCGGCGCTCGGTGACCTTGCCGGAGGAGAGGTGGTCGGCAGTCGCCCCGGTGCGCGCCTCGCCCAGCTTGAGCGTGAGCGCGTCGGCACGCAGCCATTTGTCCGACTCGAGCCGTTCGAAGGAGGTGAGTTCGGCTCCGGGGGCGAGGGGGCGGGTGGTGCGGGAGAGTTCCATGCCGTCGCCGTCGGGGACGGCTCCGGGCTTCGGCGGGCCGGGCGGCTCGGGCGCCGCGGTCGCCGCCGTCGCGGCGGCGGGCCGCCCGGCCGTGGCCAGGGCCGGGCCGGACGGCAGCACGCCGGTGAGCAGCGCGGAGACGGCCGCGGCCGTCAGCAGCGACCTGGCGAATCCGGCACGGGCGAGTCTTGCGCGAGCGTGGACCTGTCTCACGACGTCCCCCACTAAGACCAGTGATCTCGGCACTTTTTGCGCACAGTGCCGCACAGGGTCCCAAGGGGGACCGGTCTACACCAGAGGGCCGGAGCGAAGTCGGGGGAAACGGTGCGTTACTTCCACCGGTTGGCCGTAGGCGCCCCGTCAGGGGGCGCGGGGAACTGCGCAGCCCCTCCTCGGAACACCCCGGCACGGGTCATCCCGCGAGGAGCTTGCCCTTCTCCACCTTCACCGGCATCGAGGGCAGTGCCGTGGTGGCCGGCCCCTTCGCCACCTTGCCGGAGTCCACCTGGAAACGGCTCCCGTGCAGGGGGCAGACCGCGACCTCGCCGTCGATCCGGTCGAGGGTGCTCCCCTGGTGGGTGCACACGGCGCTGAACGCCTTGAAGTCACCCTTCTCGGGCTGCGAGACCAGCACCTTCTGATCCGCGTACAGCTTGGCTCCGCCCACCGGCACCGCCTCGGCGTCGCCCAGCTCGACAGGCTTGTCGGTGGTCGGCTCCGCTGAACCCTTGTCCGATTCACCGCCTCCGCCGCACGCCGCGGCGGTCAGTCCCAGCGCGGCCAGCGCGGCACCGCACAGCACGGTGCGGCGCGTGGCCGTCGATTCCTCGCTCGTTGTCACGCGCCGCACTCTACGTCCGCCGCACCGATGGTGCACCAGGTCAGCGCTTGCGGGCTGCCGACTTCTTCGCGGCGGCGGCCTTCTTCGCTGCCCCCTCCTTGGCGGGGGCCTTCCTGGCGGGAGCGTTCTTGGCAGGGGCCTTCTTTGCGGGAGCCTTCGCGGCGGGCCTCGGCGGGGCCGCCGCGTCGCTGACACGGTCGCCCAGCATCTCGCGGAGGAACTTCCCGGTGTGGCTGCCCGGGATCGCCGCCACCTCTTCCGGGGTGCCCTCCGCGACCACCAGGCCGCCGCCGTTGCCGCCCTCGGGGCCGAGGTCCACGACCCAGTCGGCGGTCTTGATGACGTCCAGGTTGTGCTCGATGACCAGTACCGAGTTGCCCTTGTCGACCAGGCCCTCCAGGACGCCGATCAGCTTCCTGATGTCCTCGAAGTGGAGGCCGGTCGTGGGCTCGTCCAGGACGTAGACGGTGCGTCCCGTGGACCGCTTCTGCAACTCGCTGGCGAGCTTGACCCGCTGCGCCTCACCACCCGAAAGAGTCGGCGCGGGCTGGCCGAGGCGCACATAGCCCAGGCCCACGTCGTTGAGGGTCCGCAGATGGCGGGCGATCGCCGGCACCGCCTCGAAGAAGTCCATGGCCTGCTCGATCGGCATGTCCAGGACCTCGGCGATGTTCTTGCCCTTGTAGTGCACCTCCAGGGTCTCCCGGTTGTAGCGCGCACCGTGGCAGACCTCGCAGGGCACGTACACATCCGGCAGGAAGTTCATCTCGATCTTGATCGTGCCGTCGCCCGCGCAGTTCTCGCAGCGGCCGCCCTTGACGTTGAACGAGAAGCGGCCCTGCTGGTAGCCCCGGACCTTCGCCTCGGTCGTCTCGGCGAACAGCTTGCGCACATGGTCGAAGACGCCGGTGTACGTGGCCGGGTTGGAGCGCGGCGTACGGCCGATCGGCGACTGGTCGACGTGCACCACCTTGTCGACCAGATCGTCGCCCTCGACGCGGGTGTGCCTGCCGGGCACCGTCTTGGCGCCCTGCAGCTCGCGCGCCAGATGGGTGTAGAGGATGTCGTTGACCAGCGTGGACTTGCCGGAACCCGACACGCCCGTGACGGCCGTCAGCACGCCCAGCGGGAAGGAGACGTCGATGTTGCGCAGGTTGTTCTCGCGTGCGCCGCGTACGGTCAACTGCCGTGCCGGGTCGACGGGGCGGCGCACCTGCGGGGTGGGGATCTCGCGTTTGCCTGACAGATAGTCGCCGGTGACCGAGTCCTCGTTGGCCAGCAGCTCCTTCAACGGGCCGCTGTGCACGACCTTGCCGCCGTGCTCGCCGGCGCCCGGACCGATGTCCACCACCCAGTCGGACGCCTTGATGGTGTCCTCGTCGTGCTCGACGACGATGAGGGTGTTGCCCAGGTCGCGCAGCCGCACCAGGGTCTCGATCAGCCGGTGGTTGTCGCGCTGGTGCAGGCCGATGGACGGCTCGTCCAGCACGTACAGCACACCGACAAGACCGGAGCCGATCTGGGTGGCCAGCCGGATGCGCTGGGCCTCGCCTCCGGAGAGGGTGCCCGCCGCGCGGTTGAGCGTCAGGTAGTCCAGGCCGACGTCCACCAGGAAGCGCAGCCGCTCGTTGACCTCCTTGAGCACCCGCTGGGCGATCTGCTTGTCGCGTCCGCTCAGCTCCAGCTCGCGGAGGAATTCCGCGCACTCGGTGATCGACATCGCGGAGACCTCCGCGATCGACTTGCCCTGCACGGTCACCGAGAGGATGAGCGGCTTGAGCCGGGTGCCCTCGCACGCGGGGCAGTTCACCTCGCGCATATAGCCCTCGAAGCGCTCCCGGCTGCTGTCGGTCTCCGCCTCGGAGTGCCGCCGCTTGACGAACGGTACGACGCCCTCGAACGCGGTGGTGTAGGCGCGCTCGCGGCCGTACCTGTTGCGGTAGCGGACCTCGACCTGTGTCTTGTGCCCGTACAGCAGTGCCTTCTTGGCCCGTGCGGGCAGGCCCGCCCACGGGATGTCCGTACGGAAGCCGAGCGCGTCGGCCAGCGCGCCGATGAGGCGGCCGAAGTACTCCCTGGTGTGCCCGTGCGACCAGGGGTGCAGGGCTCCCTCGTCCAGCGACTTGTCCTCGTCGGGGACGATCAGCTCCGGGTCGACCTCCATCCGGGTGCCGATGCCGGTGCACTCCTGGCAGGCGCCGAAGGGCGAGTTGAAGGAGAAGGAGCGCGGCTCCAGTTCCTCGAACGAGAGGTCGTCATAGGGGCAGTACAGATGCTCGGAGTACATCCGCTCGCGCTGCGGGTCGTCCGGCTCCAGATCGACGAAGTCGAGGATGACCATGCCGCCGGAGAGGCCCAGCGCGGTCTCCACCGAGTCGGTGAGCCGCCGCTTGGCGGTGGGCTTGACGGTCAGGCGGTCGACGACCACCTCGATCGTGTGCTTCTCCTGCTTCTTCAGCTTCGGCGGCTCGGACAGCTGGACGGTCTGCCCGTCCACGCGGGCGCGGCTGTAGCCCTTGGTCTGCAGCTCGTTGAAGAGGTCGAGGAACTCGCCCTTGCGCTGGCGCACCAGCGGGGAGAGCACCTGGAAGCGGCTGCCCTCCTCCAGGTCGAGCACCTTGTCCACGATGGCCTGCGGCGACTGGCGGGTGATCGGGCGGCCGCAGGCCGGACAGTGCGGCTTGCCGATACGGGCGTAGAGCAGCCGCAGGTAGTCGTAGACCTCGGTGATGGTGCCGACCGTCGAGCGCGGGTTGCGCGAGGTGGACTTCTGGTCGATGGAGACCGCGGGTGAGAGGCCCTCGATGAAGTCGACGTCGGGCTTGTCCATCTGCCCGAGGAACTGCCGTGCGTAGGCGGACAGCGACTCGACGTAGCGCCGCTGGCCCTCGGCGAAGATCGTGTCGAAGGCGAGCGAGGACTTCCCGGAGCCCGAGAGCCCCGTGAAGACGATGAGCGAGTCGCGAGGGAGGTCTATCGAGACGTTCTGCAGGTTGTGCTCGCGAGCGCCACGGACGAGAAGACGGTCGGCCACGCCTGTCGGCACCTTTCGTGTGAGAAGCGGGAGCCCGCGGCGAGCGGGAGTCCCCGACCAAGAGTAGGACGGCGCCGCGCGGAGTGTCGTTCGCTTCCGGCACGGGAGCCGGGCTCGACCATATAGCACGTTCTTTCGAATTGCGGCGGGCCTTGCCATCTTCCCCACGAACGGGGGACACCAGTAGCTTTGGATCATGACCACGTCTGGGACCACGCCTGCGACCACGCCCGCGCACGACGCCGAACTCGTACGGACCGCGACCGGACAGCTGCTGAGCGACACCGTCAAGCTCGAGGCCCCCGAGGTGGCCGAGCCCTCCCAGCTGCCGGGCTGGACCCGCGCCCATGTGCTCACCCACCTCGCCCGCAACGCGGACGCCCTCGTCAACGTACTCGCGGGCGAACCCATGTACGCCAGTGCCGAGGCCCGCGAGGCCGACATCGAGCGCGGCGCCGAGCGCTCTCTCGACGCCCTCGTCGACGACGTACGCGCCAGCGCCTCCCGGCTGGAGAGCGCCTTCGCAGCGCTGGACGACGACGGCTGGAACCGCACCGTCACCCTGCGCAACGGTGTGACCGATCTCGCCTCCTCGATCCCCTTCCGCCGCTGGATCGAGGTCGAGCTGCACCATGTGGACCTCGGCGTCGGCTACACGCTGGAGGATCTGCCGGGCACCTTCGTGGACCGCGAGCTGACCAACATGGCCCGCCGCTTCACGGAGCACCCCGAGGTGCCCGTCGCCATCGAGCTGCGCGCCGAGGACGGCCGCAGCTGGCGCACCGGCGCAGCGGAGGCAGGCCCGGAGGGCCCCTTCGTCGTGGCCGGCAGCCCTGTCGCCCTCGTCGGCTGGCTGACCGGCCGCACGAACGGGAGCGGCCTCTCGGCACGGGGCCCTCTTCCGGCGCTTCCCGCGCTTTGAGACGCCCCCCGTGCCGGGCACCCGAAATGTGGAGGGCACCCCATAGGCTGGCGGCATGCCATACAGCGGAACGGTTCAGGTCGGCGGCCCCGCGGACGTGCACGAGCTGCGGGATCTGATGATCTCCAAGGCCGCCGTCGGCCCGATGGACAACAACGCGTATCTGCTGCGCTGCCGGGCCACCGGCGAGCAGCTGTTGATCGACGCCGCGAACGACGCGGGCACCCTGCTGGAGCTCATCGGTGACGACGGCATCGCCTCCGTCGTCACCACCCACCGGCACGGCGACCACTGGCAGGCGCTCGAAGAGGTGGTGCGGGCCACCAGCGCGCGTACGTACGCCGGGCGCCACGACGCCGAGGGCATCCCCGTTCCCACCGACGTGCCGCTGGACGACGGCGACACCGTGCGGGTCGGCGAGGTGGAGCTGACAGCGCGCCATCTGGTCGGCCACACCCCCGGCTCGATCTGCCTGGTCTACGACGACCCGAGCGGCCACCCGCACCTGTTCACCGGTGACTGCCTCTTCCCCGGCGGAGTGGGCAACACCTTCGGCAGTGCGGAGAACTTCGCCCGGCTCATCGAGGACGTGGAGACCAAGCTCTTCGGCCAACTCCCCGACGAGACCTGGGTGTACCCGGGCCACGGCGCCGACACCACGCTGGGCGCCGAGCGCCCCCACCTGGCGGAGTGGCGCGAGCGCGGCTGGTAGCCGGCGGCGCGGTACGGGCGGGTGCGGGCACGGCGGCCGCGCGCCCGCCCGGGAGCTGCGCACGCTGATCGTTGTCGGTGCGCGCCAGTAGGGTGGGCACCATGGCAGACCCCTCCACCTACCGTCCGAAACCGGGAGAGATCCCCGACTCGCCCGGGGTCTACCGCTTCCGCGACGAGCACCGCAGGGTGATCTACGTCGGCAAGGCGAAGAGCCTCCGTCAGCGGCTCAACAACTACTTCCAGGACCTGGCCGGGCTGCATCCGCGCACCCGCACGATGGTCACCACGGCCGCCTCCGTCGAGTGGACGGTGGTCGGCACCGAGGTCGAGGCGCTCCAGCTGGAGTACACCTGGATCCAGGAGTTCGACCCGCGGTTCAACGTCAAATACCGCGACGACAAGAGCTACCCGTCCCTCGCGGTGACGATGAACGAGGAGTTCCCGCGCGTCCAGGTGATGCGCGGCCCCAAGAAGAAGGGCGTGCGCTACTTCGGCCCGTACGGGCAGGCGTGGGCCATCCGCGAGACGGTCGACCTGCTGCTGCGCGTCTTCCCCGTGCGCACCTGCTCCGCGGGCGTGTTCAAGCGCTCGGCGCAGATCGGCCGGCCCTGTCTGCTGGGCTACATCGGCAAGTGCTCGGCCCCCTGTGTGGGCCGGGTCAGCCCCGAGGAGCACCGCGAACTGGCCGAGGAGTTCTGCGACTTCATGGCCGGTCACACCGGTTCCCATCTGCGCCGCCTGGAGCGCGAGATGCAGGAGGCGGCCGAGGAGCTGGAGTACGAGCGGGCAGCCCGGCTGCGGGACGACATCGACGCGCTCAAGCGCGCGATGGAGAAGAACGCGGTGGTGCTCACCGACGCCACCGACGCCGACCTGATCGCGGTGGCCGAGGACGAGCTGGAGGCCGCCGTCCAGATCTTCCACGTACGCGGCGGCCGGGTGCGCGGCCAGCGCGGCTGGGTCACCGACAAGGTGGAGGCCGTCGGCACCGCCGAGCTGGTCGAACACGCGCTCCAGCAGCTCTACGGAGCCGAGCAGGGCGACGCGGCGGCCGGTGGCGGCAGCGGAGGCGTCCCCAAGGAGGTGCTGGTCCCCGCGCTGCCCGAGCCCGTCGAGCCCATAGCGCAGTGGCTGTCCGAGCGCCGGGGCGCCCAGGTGAGCCTGCGCGTTCCGCAGCGGGGCGACAAGCGCGCCCTGATGGAGACCGTCAACCGCAACGCCGAGCACGCCCTGGTGCTGCACAAGACCAAGCGCGCCTCGGACCTGACCACCCGCTCCCGTGCCCTGGAGGAGATCGCCGAGGCCCTCGACCTGGACTCGGCGCCGCTGCGTATCGAGTGCTTCGACATCTCGCACCTCCAGGGCGACGACGTGGTGGCCTCCATGGTCGTCTTCGAGGACGGGCTGGCCCGCAAGAGCGAGTACCGCCGCTTCCAGATCAAGTCGTTCGAGGGACAGGACGACGTGCGGTCCATGCACGAGGTGATCAGCCGCCGCTTCCGGCGCTATCTGGTGGAGAAGCAGAAGACCGGGGAGTGGCCGGAGGAGGAGCTGGGCGGCGAGCTGGAGAGCGGCCCGGCCGGCGAGGCCCCCGCTCCCCGGCCCACCCCGGAGCCCGGCCGGGAACAGCCCGCGCAGGACGCGCAGCCCGCGCAGGGCGCCGGCCGGGACGAGGAGGGCCGGCCCAAGAAGTTCGCCTACCCGCCGCAGCTGGTCGTCGTCGACGGCGGCCTGCCGCAGGTGGCGGCGGCGCAGGCCGCGCTGGACGAGCTCGGGGTCGACGATGTGGCCGTGTGCGGCCTGGCCAAGCGGCTGGAGGAGGTCTGGCTGCCCGGCGAGAGCGATCCGGTGGTGCTGCCGCGCAGCAGCGAGGGCCTCTACCTGCTGCAGCGCGTCCGTGACGAAGCGCACCGTTTCGCGATCCGCTATCAGCGCGGCAAGCGAGGCAAACGGCTCCGCGGCAGCCCGCTGGACACCGTCCCCGGCCTGGGTGAGACCCGCAAGAAGGCCCTGCTCAAGCACTTCGGCTCGGTCAAGAAGCTGCGCGCGGCCTCGGTCGAGGAGATCTCCGAGGTCCCCGGGGTGGGCCGGAAGACGGCCGAGACGGTCGCCGCGGCGCTGTCCCAGGCGGCGCCCTCGCGTCCCGCGGTGAATACCGCGACCGGTGAGATCGTTGAAGAAGAGTGACGAGCGAAGAAGAGTGAACCTGTGGCACGGAGAGCGACACAGCCGGCACGAAGACCGACAGTCGGGGAATGACAGCATGAGTGCGGAGCGCGAGCAGCGCGGAGACGGAGCAGTGGTGAGTACCCTCAACCCGGCGCAGCCGCAGGAGGCGGGCGGGACGATCCCGGAGCTGGTGATCATTTCCGGGATGTCGGGCGCCGGCCGCAGCACCGCAGCCAAGTGTCTGGAGGATCTGGGCTGGTTCGTCGTCGACAACCTGCCGCCCGAGCTGATCCCCACGATGGTCGATCTGGGCGCCCGATCCCAGGGGAATGTGGCCCGGATCGCCGTCGTGGTGGACGTACGCGGCCGTAACTTCTTCGACAACCTCAAGGGCTCCCTCGCCGACCTGGCCGCCTACAACGTCGCCCGGCGCATCGTCTTCCTGGAGGCGTCCGACGACGCCCTGGTGCGCCGCTTCGAGTCGGTGCGCCGGCCCCATCCGCTGCAGGGCGACGGGCGGATCGTGGACGGCATCGCCGCCGAGCGCGATCTGCTGCGCGAGCTGCGCGGGGACGCCGACCTGGTGATCGACACCTCCAGCCTCAACGTGCACGAGCTGCGCGCCAAACTGGACGCCCAGTTCGCCGGCGAGGAGGAGCCCGAACTGCGCGCCACCGTCATGTCGTTCGGCTACAAGTACGGACTGCCCGTGGACGCCGACCTGGTGGTCGACTGCCGCTTCCTGCCCAATCCGCACTGGGTCCCCGAGCTGCGCCCCTACACGGGCACCAGCGAGGAGGTCTCCAACTACGTCTTCAACCAGCCCGGCGCCAAGGAGTTCCTGGACCGCTACACGGAGTTGCTGCAGCTGATCGCCGCCGGCTACCGCAGGGAGGGCAAGCGGTACGTCACCGTCGCCGTCGGCTGCACCGGAGGCAAGCACCGCAGCGTCGCCATGTCCGAGAAGCTCGCCCGCAGGCTGGCCGACGGGGGCGTGGAGACGGTGGTCGTCCACCGTGACATGGGGCGTGAGTGACGCCCATGGCCCGTAGGAGCCTGCGGCATCTGGGCCGGCGCGCGACGCTGCGCGGTCTGACCTCCAAGCAGCCCAAGGTGGTGGCGCTCGGCGGTGGCATGGGCCTGTCGGCCTCGCTGACGGCGCTGCGCCGGATCACCGGAGACCTCACGGCGGTGGTCACCGTCGCCGACGACGGCGGCTCCAGCGGGCGGCTCCGCGACGAACTGGGTGTGCTGCCCCCCGGCGATCTGCGCAAGGCGCTCGCGGCGCTGTGCGGGGACGACGAATGGGGCCGCACGTGGGCCCAGGTCATCCAGCACCGCTTCGAGAGCCGGGGCGAGCTGCACGAGCACGCGGTCGGCAATCTGCTGATCGTCGCCCTGTGGGAGCAGCTGGGCGACCATGTCCAGGCGCTCGACCTGGTCGGCAAGCTGCTGGGGGCGCACGGCAGGGTTCTGCCGATGTCAGCCGTGCCGCTGGAGCTGCGCGCCAGCGTGCGCGGTCACGACCCCGCGCGCCCCGATGAGCTGTCCACCGTCCGGGGCCAGGCCACCGTCGCGCTCACCCGCGGCGAGGTCCAGGAGGTGCACCTGGTCCCCAACGATCCACCGGCCGTCCCCGAGGCGGTACGCGCCGTGCTGGACGCCGACTGGGTGGTGCTGGGCCCCGGCTCCTGGTTCTCCTCCGTCATCCCGCATCTGCTGGTGCCGGAGCTGCTGGAGGCGCTGACCGAGACCAAGGCCCGGAAGGTCCTCTCTCTCAACCTCGCTCCGCAGCCGGGAGAAACGGACGGTTTTTCCCCGCAGCGTCATTTGGAGGTTTTGGCCCGACACGCCCCTAAACTCACCTTCGACGTGGTGCTGGCCGACCAGGACGCCGTGCCCGACCAGGACTCCCTGAGCGAGGCCGCCGACCAGCTCGGCGGAAAGGTCGAGCTGGCGCCGGTGGCGGCGGCCGGGGGAACCTCCCACCGGACACCGCCCGGCCGCAGGCCGGAGCGGGAGCCCCAGGGAGGGACCGCCCGGCACGACCCGGAGCTGCTGGCCGCCGCGTACGACCGTATTTTTCGGATGCATGGAAGGATCGGCCCATGGCGATGACGCCTGCGGTGAAGGACGAGATCTCCCGGCTCCCCGTCACCCGGACCTGCTGCCGGAAGTCAGAGGTCTCGTCGATCCTGCGCTTCGCGGGTGGGCTGCACCTGGTGAGCGGGCGGATCGTGATCGAGGCGGAGCTGGACACGGGCATCGCGGCCCGGCGGCTGCGCAAGGACATCCTGGAGATCTTCGGACACTCCTCCGACCTGGTGGTGATGGCGCCCAGCGGGCTGCGCCGCAACAGCCGGTACGTCGTACGGGTGGTTGCCGGCGGTGACCAGCTCGCCCGGCAGACCGGTCTGGTGGACGGCCGCGGCCGCCCCATCAGGGGGCTGCCCCCGCAGGTGGTCTCGGGGGCCACCTGCGACGCGGAGGCCGCCTGGCGCGGCGCCTTCCTGGCGCACGGCTCGCTGACCGAACCGGGGCGCAGCTCGTCCCTGGAGGTCACCTGCCCGGGCCCGGAGGCGGCGCTGGCCCTCGTCGGCGCGGCCCGCAGACTCCAGATCGCTGCGAAGGCCCGCGAGGTACGCGGCGTGGACCGGGTCGTCGTCCGGGACGGTGATGCCATCGGCGCACTGTTGACGCGGCTGGGCGCCCACGAGTCGGTGCTGGCGTGGGAGGAGCGGCGGATGCGCCGGGAGGTGCGCGCCACCGCCAACCGGCTGGCCAACTTCGACGACGCGAACCTGCGCCGCTCGGCCCGTGCCGCGGTGGCCGCCGGTGCCCGGGTGCAGCGCGCGCTGGAGATCCTCGGTGACGAGGTGCCCGAGCACCTGGCCGCGGCCGGGCGGCTGCGGATGGAGCACAAGCAGGCCTCGCTGGAGGAGCTGGGCGCCCTCGCCGACCCGCCGCTGACCAAGGACGCGGTGGCGGGCCGTATCCGGCGGCTGCTGGCCATGGCGGACAAGCGCGCACAGGACCTCGGCATCCCCGGAACCGAGTCCAATCTGACCGAGGAAATGGTCGGCTGATACGACCGGAGAGCGGCGAAGAACGGCCCGGCGGGATGGCCAGTTGAGCCACCTCGTGCTCGCCTGAGCCGTCCGGATTTGCCCGCCCAGCCGATGTGAGCCCGGCCGCAATGGAGAGGTAGGGTCGGAGTCGGTCGGGGACATCCCAAACAGCCCTCGCCGGTGTCCTTACCGGCGTACCTAGCGAGGAGATCGGTTCGTGACGATCCGCGTAGGCATCAACGGCTTTGGCCGTATCGGTCGTAACTACTTCCGCGCGCTGCTGAACCAGGGTGCGGACATCGAGATCGTCGGTGTCAACGACCTGACCGACAATGCCACCCTGGTGCACCTGCTCAAGTACGACAGCGTCCTCGGGCGCCTCCCGTACGAGGTCAGCCACACCGAGGACACCATCACGGTCGGCAAGCAGACCTTCAAGACGATGGCGGAGAAGGACCCGGCCAAGCTCCCCTGGGGCGAGCTGGGCGCCGACGTCGTGGTCGAGTCCACCGGCATCTTCACCAAGCGCGAGGACGCTGCCAAGCACCTCGCCGCGGGCGCCAAGAAGGTCCTCATCTCGGCTCCGGCCAAGGAGGAGGACATCACGGTGGTGATGGGCGTCAACCAGGACAAGTACGACGCCGCCGAGCACCACGTGATCTCCAACGCCTCCTGCACCACCAACTGTGTGGCGCCGATGGCCAAGGTCATGGACGAGAACTTCGGCATCGAGCGCGGTCTGATGACCACGGTGCACGCCTACACCAACGACCAGCGCATCCTGGACTTCCCGCACAAGGACCTGCGCCGCGCCCGGGCCGCCGCCGAGAACATCATCCCGACCACCACCGGTGCCGCCAAGGCCACCGCGCTGGTCCTCCCGCAGCTCAAGGGCCGCCTGGACGGCATCGCCATGCGCGTCCCCGTCCCCACCGGGTCCGTCACCGACCTGGTGCTCGAGCTCAAGCGCGAGACCACCAAGGACGAGGTCAACGCCGCCTTCAAGAAGGCCGCCGAGGGCCAGCTGCAGGGCATCATCGACTACACCGAGGACCAGATCGTCTCCTCGGACATCGTCAACCAGCCGCCGTCCTGCACCTTCGACGCCTCCCTCACCATGGTCGACGGCAACCAGGCCAAGATCATCGGCTGGTACGACAACGAGTGGGGTTACTCCAACCGGCTGGTCGACCTCACCAGCTACGTCGGCTCGCAGCTTTAGAACCCGCGCCGACCGAGGTGAGTCACGGGGCTCGTGCGCCGCGCACGAGCCCCGTCCCATGCTCTGCCTGCTGCGTACTTCCCGGGGCGCCTCCCCGGGCCCACCACAGGAGCCATCCATGAAGACGATCGACGAACTCGTCGGCGAGGGCGTGTCCGGCAAGCGGGTCTTCGTCCGTGCCGACCTCAACGTCCCGCTCGACGGCGACACCATCACCGACGACGGCCGCATCCGGGCCGCCGTTCCCACGATCAAGAAGCTCGCCGACAGCGGCGCGCGGGTGGTCGTGGCCTCCCACCTGGGCCGCCCCAAGGGCGCCCCGGACCCGCAGTTCTCGCTCGCGCCCGTGGCGCGGCGGCTCGGCGAACTCCTCGGCAGCTCGGTCGCGTTCGCGACCGACACCGTGGGGGACAGCGCGAAGGCCACCGTCGGCGACACCGCCGACGGCGGGGTCACGCTGCTGGAGAACCTCCGCTTCAACGCCGGCGAGACCAGCAAGGACGACGCCGAGCGGGGCGCCTTCGCCGACGAGCTGGCCGCGCTCGCCGACGCCTATGTGAGCGACGGCTTCGGCGCCGTGCACCGCAAGCACGCCTCCGTCTACGACCTCCCGGCGCGCCTCCCGCACGCCGCCGGGTATCTGATCGCCACCGAGGTCGGCGTGCTGAAGAAGCTCACCGAGGACGTCAAGCGGCCGTACGCCGTGATCCTGGGCGGCGCCAAGGTCTCCGACAAGCTCGGCGTCATCGACCACCTGCTGGGCAAGGCCGACCGGCTGCTGATCGGCGGCGGCATGGCCTACACCTTCCTCAAGGCCAAGGGGTACGAGGTCGGCAAGTCGCTGCTCCAGGAGGACCAGCTCCCGGCCGTCAAGGGCTACCTGGAGCGGGCCGAGGAGCTGGGTGTGGAGTTCGTGCTGCCGGTGGACGTGCTGGCGGCCCCCGAGTTCCCCGACCTGAAGACCAAGGCGCCCGCCAACCCCACGGCCGTTGCGGCCGATGCCATCCCGGCCGAGCTGGAGGGCCTGGACATCGGCCCGGAGAGCCGTAAGCTCTACGCCGCGAAGCTCGCGGATGCGGCCACCGTTTTCTGGAACGGTCCGATGGGCGTCTTCGAGCACCCGGACTTCGCCGAGGGCACCAAGGCCGTCGCGCAGGGTCTGCTCGACTCTCCCGCCTTCACGGTCGTGGGCGGTGGCGACAGCGCCGCCGCGGTCCGTCAGCTGGGCTTCGACGAGAACGCGTTCGGACACATCTCGACCGGCGGTGGCGCCAGCCTCGAATACCTCGAGGGCAAGACGCTTCCCGGCCTGGCCGCACTGGAGGATTGACGCCGTGAGCGTCGCACGCGCGGCTGCCGGGCCGCAGACAACTACGAGACTCGCACTGCGCCGCGCGGGCGGAGAAGCGAACAAGGAAGGAGGGGCATGGCTACCCGTACCCCGCTGATGGCGGGCAACTGGAAGATGAACCTCAACCACCTCGAGGCCATCGCGCACGTCCAGAAGCTCGCCTTCGCGCTCACGGACAAGGACTACGAAGCCGTGGAGGTCGCGGTCCTGCCGCCCTTCACCGACCTGCGCTCGGTCCAGACGCTGGTCGACGGCGACAAGCTGCGGATCAAGTACGGGGCGCAGGACGTCTCGGCACACGACTCCGGTGCCTATACGGGTGAGATCTCCGGCGCGATGCTGGCGAAGCTCAACTGCTCCTTCGTCGCCATCGGCCACTCGGAGCGCCGCCAGTACCACGGCGAGGACGAGCCGGTCGTCAACGCCAAGGTCAAGGCGGCGATCAAGCACGGCCTGACCCCGATCGTGTGCGTCGGCGAGGAGCTGGCCGTCCGCGAGGCGGGCAACCACGTCGCCCACACTCTCGCCCAGGTGGACGGCGGCCTCGAGGGCGTCCCCGCCGAGGCCGTGGCCGAGCTGGTCATCGCCTACGAGCCGGTGTGGGCGATCGGCACCGGCAAGGTCTGCGGCGAGGAGGACGCGCAGGAGGTCTGCGGCGCGATCCGCGGCCGGCTGGCCGAGCTGTACGACGAGGAGACCGCGCAGCGGGTCCGCATCCAGTACGGCGGCTCCGTCAAGGCCGGGAACGTCGCCAAGATCATGGCGCAGCCCGACATCGACGGGGCGCTGGTCGGCGGTGCCTCGCTGGACGCGGACGAGTTCGTCAAGATCGTCCGCTTCCGTGACCAGTGAGCGCAGCCGCGACCGGTGAGCAGTAGCGGCGTGTGACGATCGACTGTCGCGCGTCGTAGTCTTACGGGGCCGGGGCTCGCGCCGCGGCCCCGTAAGCAATCGCATACGTCAAGTATCCAGCCACGATCCGAGAGAGTTGGTCCAGCCGTGGTCATGGGGTTCTCAATCGCCCTCATCGTCTTCAGCGCGCTTCTGCTGCTGCTGGTGCTGATGCACAAGGGCAAGGGCGGCGGCCTCTCCGACATGTTCGGCGGCGGCATGCAGTCCTCCGTCGGCGGCTCGTCGGTCGCCGAGCGCAACCTCGACCGGATCACGGTCGTTGTCGGGCTGGTGTGGTTCGCCCTCATCGTCGTGCTCGGCCTGCTGATGAAGTTCAAGTGACACACTCGCACGGTTGTCGCGTGCACAACGGCTGACAGAGTGTTGCACCCCCTGCCTATCATGAGGGTCCGCGTCCGGTACCGACGCAGTAACTCCGGTCACCGGGCGCGCGTTGGGCCCTACGTACACTAGGGCGCCCTCAGCGGAGCGCGCAGTGCCTACGCTCCGTGGCACCGTGAGGCAGGGAGTTACGACCGTGGCAAGTGGCAACGCGATCCGGGGCAGCCGGGTCGGAGCGGGGCCGATGGGGGAGGCCGAGCGAGGCGAGTCCGCGCCCCGCCTCCGCATCTCCTTCTGGTGCTCCAACGGGCACGAGACCCAGCCGAGCTTCGCCAGTGACGCGCAGATCCCGGAGACCTGGGACTGTCCGCGCTGTGGCTTCCCCGCGGGCAAGGACCGGGACAACCCCCCGGACCCTCCGCGCACCGAGCCGTACAAGACTCACCTCGCCTATGTGCGGGAGCGGCGCAGCGACGCGGACGGCGAGGCCATCCTCGCCGAGGCGCTCGCCAAGCTCAGGGGCGAGATCTAGTCGAGTGGGCCGCGGCCCGGCAGACCAGCACCCGGCATCAGGCCCAGAAGCCGCCGCCGGTACCCCGTCCGATGAACCACAGCAGCAGCGACACGACGGTCCCGAAGCCGCACCAGGCTCCGAGCCGGGAGTGCCGCTTGCTGCCGGCTTCCAGGGTGGCGCGCACCGCGAAACCGACCAGCATGAACCCGAGCAGGACCATGCCCGACGCACCGACCGCCCGCGCGGTCAGGTCGGCGCGCCCCTTGTCGTCGGAGCGGATCACTTCATCCGGGCCGGACTCGTGCTCCACGGCGTGTGCCGGGAAGGTCTCACCAGGCTTCATGCCGGCTGCGTCGTGCTCCTCGGGCAGCCGCAGGTGCTCCAGTTCCACCTTCCCGTCGCGGGAGCGGAAGTCGCCGTAGCAGAAGGTGCTGGGGCCGGTGCCGGAGCCTCCGGCGCGTTCGCACCGGTCCAGGGTGAAGACGCCGGGACGGCCGTCGTCGAGGACGGACCGGGCATCCAGATAGTCGGTCTTCAGCATCACGACGCCTGCCACCAGCGCCAGCACGGCGAACACCGCGCTGACTCCCGCCCTCCGGCGCCGGTTCGGGCCGATGGCGGCGCCAGGGGCGGGAGGCCCGTGTGCATCCGCTCGGCCGGACGGTTCTGTCGACTGCTCGCTCACTGTGTCCCCCGTCGAGTCGGGCGTGTTCCGTACGCGGGAGGCACTGTACGCAACGGCCGACGCCGAGCCGGAGCCCGGAGAAGCCCCACCGGATCGGCGTCGACGTGACACCGAATGACGGTCGGTCGGGCAGCGCACCGAGGGGCGGTGCGTGGCCGAGGCGTCCATCGTCTAGGTTGGAGATCGGCGGGGTTCGTTACGAGAGGAATGGGCTGGTTTCGCTGATGAACGCTGAAGGCCGCACCCGGCTCGACCAGATGCCCGAGTGGCAGGAGCTGGCAAAGCACCGCGACGAGTTCGGCCTCACGCACCTGCGGCGGCTGTTCGAGGACGACCCGGAGCGCGCCGAGCGCTACACCGTCCGGGTCGGTGACCTCCACATCGACTACTCGAAGAATCTGGTCACCGACGAGACACTGCGGCTGCTGCGGCAGCTCGCCGAGGCGGCCGGTGTCGCCCGGCTGCGGGAGGCGATGTTCGCCGGGGAGAAGATCAACGTCACCGAGGACCGCGCCGTCCTGCACACCGCGCTGCGCACGCCGGAGTCGGCGACCGTCCGGGTGGACGGCGAGAACGTGATGCGCAAGGTGCACCAAGTCCTCATCAGGATGGGAACCTTCGCCAACCGGATCCGGGAGGCCCACTGGCGCGGGCACACCGGCGAGCGCATCAAGAACATCGTCAACATCGGTATCGGCGGCTCCGACCTCGGCCCGAAGATGGCCTACGAGGCGCTGCGCCCGTACACCCGCCGGGACATGACCTTCCGCTTCGTCTCCAATGTGGACGGCGCGGACCTGCACGAGGCGCTCCGCGATCTGGACCCGGCCGAGACGCTGTTCATCGTCGCCTCCAAGACCTTCACCACCATCGAGACCATCACCAACGCCAAGGCGGCGCGCGCCTGGCTGCTGGCGGGCCTGGGCGGCGAAGAAGCCGCCGTCGCCAAGCACTTCGTGGCCGTCTCGACCAACGCCGAGAAGGTCGCCGAGTTCGGTATCAACACCGACAACATGTTCGAGTTCTGGGACTGGGTCGGCGGCCGCTACTCCTACGACTCGGCCATCGGGCTCGCCCTGATGGTGGCCATCGGCCCCGAGTGCTTCGGCGACATGCTGGCCGGCTTCCACCTCATGGACGAGCACTTCCGCAGCGCGCCCTTCGAGTCCAACGCGCCGCTGCTGCTGGGCCTGCTTGGTATCTGGTACGGCAACTTCCACGACGCCCAGTCGCACGCCGTGCTGCCCTACAGCCACTACCTGTCCCAGTTCACCGCGTATCTGCAGCAGTTGGACATGGAGTCCAACGGCAAGTCGACCACCCGCGAGGGCGGGCCCGTCAACTGGCAGACGGGACCGGTCGTCTGGGGCACCCCCGGCACCAACGGTCAGCACGCGTACTACCAACTGCTGCACCAGGGCACCAAGATGATCCCCGCCGACCTGCTCGGCTTCGCCGACCCCATCGCCGAGCTCGGTGATCTGCGGGACCAGCACGACCTGCTGATGGCGAACCTCTTCGCGCAGGGCCAGGCCCTCGCCTTCGGCAAGACGGCGGAGGAGGTGCGGGCCGAGGGCGTCCCCGAGGCCCAGGTGCCGCACCGTACGTTCCCCGGCAACCGGCCCACGACCACCATCCTGGCCTCCGCGCTGACCCCCTCGGTGCTCGGGCAGCTCGTCGCCCTCTACGAGCACAAGGTGTTCGTCCAGGGCGCCATCTGGAACATCGACTCCTTCGACCAGTGGGGCGTCGAGCTCGGCAAGGTCCTCGCCAAGCGCCTGGAGCCGGCCCTTACCGAGGGAGCGCGTGTTTCGGGCCTGGACGCTTCCACGGAAGCCCTGGTCACCCGCTACCGCTCGCTGCGCGGGCGCGCATAGCAGTGACCCCGCGCCCCGTCAGGGGCGCGGGGGAACTGCGCGCGCAACCAGCGTCTGCCCGCAGTCTGCATCGCTGAGCAAGGGGCAGCCCCTCAGCAGCCCCCGGCGCGGGGCACCCGAGCGGGAGCCCGGTCAGGCGTCGGCCGGCAACCGGGAGGCCGCCGCCTCGTCGAGGAACCACAGGGTGCGGGAGCGCCCGTACGCGGCGGCGGCCGGAGCCTGGAGCTCGCCGGGCCCCGAGAGGGCCAAGGCGACCGCGTCGGCCTTGTCCTCACCCGCCGCGAGCAGCCACACCTCCTCAGCCGCGCGAATTGCCGGCAGCGTGAGCGTCAACCGGACGGGCGGCGGCTTGGGCGCCCCATGGACGCCGACGACCGTCCGCTCGGTCTCCCGCAGCGCGGGATGCTCAGGGAAGAGGGACGCCACATGGGTGTCCGGGCCGACGCCCAGGAGCAGCACATCGAAGGACGGGACCCGCACGGCAGGGTCCCCGCCCGCCGCGGCCAGCTCCGTCGCGTACGCCTCGGCGGCGGCCTCCGCATCGCCCGCGTAGCGCCCGTCGGACGGCGGCATCGCGTGCACCCGCGCGGGGTCCAGCGGTACCGCGTCCAGCAGGGCCTCATGGGCCTGGGTGTGATTCCGCTCGGGGTCACCCTCGGGGAGGAACCGCTCGTCGCCCCACCACACGTCCAGCCGCGACCAGTCGATGCGCTCCCGCGCCTCGGGCGAGGCGGCGAGCGCGGCCAGCAGCGCGTTGCCGTTGCGGCCCCCGGTCAGGACGACGGACGCGGTGCCCCGCGCGGCCTGTGCGTCGCTCAGCCGCGCGGTCAGCCGGTCCGCTGCGGCCTGCGCGAGCGCGTCCTTGCCGGGGTGCACCAGCACCTCGCGCGCGGCGCTCACTTCGCGGCCTTCTTCGAACTCGCCGCCTTGGAGCGGGACCTGCTCTTGACCGCCGGGGGCTTGGCCGCGGACTCCCCGCTCGGCTCGGCAGCGGCGTCCCCGGTCGGCTCCGCGGGGGCAGGCTGCTGGTCCCCGGCCGCCCCGCCGGAGGCGGAGGCGTCACCCGGGGCCTCGGCCGGACCCGGTGCCGGGGCCGGTGCGGACGGAGTCGGGTGTGCCGGGTCGGGCCCTGAGATCCTGTTCATGCCGAAGCTGATGGCTTCGGCGTACGCCTCGTCGGGGTCGAGCCGCCGCAGCTCCTCGGCGAGCAGCTCGGCCGTGCTGCGCCGCTGGAGGGCGACGTGCCGGTCGGGCTGGCCGGGGACGGCGAGTTCGGCCAGGGAGCCGTTGGCGCGGTCGAGGCAGATCTGGCCGTCGGCGGTCTCCAGCCGCACCCCGGTGATGCCGGGGCCCTCGGAGATCCGGCGCTCGACGGGGACCCGCAGCCGCTCGGCGAGCCAGAGGGCGAGCAGCTCGCTGGAGGGGTTGTACTCCTCGCCCTCGACGACCGCCGAGTTGACCGTGGCGTGCTTCTGGTCCAGCGAGGCGGCGAGCATGCTCCGCCAGGGGGTGACGCGGGTCCACGCCAGGTCGGTGTCGCCGGGCGCATAGGTGCTGGCCCGCAGGCCGAGCGCACCGACCGGGTCCTCCGTGCAGGAGGCGTCGGTGATGCGCCGTTGGGCCAGCTTGCCCAGCGGGTCCTCGGAGGGGTTCACTGGCGCGTCCTCGGGCCACCACACGACCACCGGCGCGTCCGGCAGCAGCAGCGGCAGCACGACGCTGTGCGCGTGCGAGGCGAGTTCGCCGTGCAGCCGCAGGATGACCGTTTCGCCGGAGCCCGCCTCGCCCACGTCGCTGCCGACCCGCACTTCCGCGTCGAGCCGGTGCTGCGCCCGGTCGCGGGGGGAGCGGCCGGGGCGCCGTACGACGACGAGAATCCGGGACGGGTGCTCCTTGGAGGCGCCGCTGGCGGCCTTGAGCGAGTCGTAGTGGTTGCCTTCGTCGGTGACGATGACCAGGGTCAGCACCATGCCCATGGCAGGCGAGCCGAGGGAGCGGCGCGCCTTGACCAGTTCGGCGTTGATGCGGCTGGACGTGGTGTCCGTCAGATCGATGTTCATGGCCGCCGCCAAATCCGTCCGTCGCGTGCGAGCATCTCGTCGGCTGCCTGGGGTCCCCAGGTGCCGGCGGGGTACTGCTCGGGCTTGCCGTGTGTCTCCCAGAACTCCTCGACGGGGTCGAGGATCTCCCAGGAGCGTTCGACCTCCTGGTGCCGGGGGAAGAGGTTCGCGTCGCCCAGCAGGACGTCCAGGATGAGGCGTTCGTACGCCTCGGGGCTGGACTCGGTGAAGGACTCGCCGTAGGCGAAGTCCATGGTCACGTCCCGGATCTCCATCTGGGTGCCGGGCACCTTCGAACCGAACCTGATGGTGACACCCTCGTCCGGCTGGACGCGGATGACCAGCGCGTTCTTGCCCAGCTCCTGGGTGTCGGTGGCATCGAAGGGGGAGTGCGGGGCGCGCTGGAACATCACCGCGATCTCGGTGACGCGGCGGCCCAGCCGCTTGCCGGTGCGCAGATAGAAGGGCACGCCTGCCCAGCGCCGGTTGTCGATCTCCAGCTTTATCGCGGCGTAGGTGTCGGTCTTGGAGTTGGGGTCGATGCCCTCCTCGTCCAGATAGCCGGGCACCTTCTCGCCGCCCTGCCAGCCTTCCGCGTACTGGCCGCGCACCGTGTACTTGCCCAGGTCCTTCGGCAGCCGTACGGAGTTGAGGACCTTCAGCTTCTCGGTCAGCAGCGCCTTGGCGTCGAAGGAGGTGGGCTCCTCCATGGCGGTCAGGGCGAGCAGCTGCAGCAGGTGGTTCTGGATGACGTCGCGCGCGGAGCCGATGCCGTCGTAGTAGCCGGCCCGGCCGCCGATGCCGATGTCCTCGGCCATGGTGATCTGCACGTGGTCGACGTAGCTGCGGTTCCACAGCGGTTCGAACAGCGTGTTGGCGAAGCGCAAGGCCAGGATGTTCTGGACCGTCTCCTTGCCGAGGTAGTGGTCGATCCGGAAGACCTCGCTGGCCCGGAACACCTCGTGGATGACGGCGTTCAGCTCCTGTGCCGACTTCAGGTCGTGGCCGAACGGCTTCTCGATGACGGCGCGCCGCCAGGAGTCGGCTCCCCCGTCGGACAGGCCGTGCTTCTTGAGCTGGGAGACGACGGTGGGGAAGAACTTGGGCGGCACCGAGAGGTAGAACGCGAAGTTGCCGCCGGTGCCCCGGGACTTGTCCAGCTCCTCGATGGTGGTCCGGAGCGTCTCGAAGGCGTCGTCGTCGTGGAACTCGCCGGAGACGAAGCGCATGCCCTGGGCGAGCTGCTGCCAGACCTCCTCGCGGAAGGGGGTGCGGGAGTGTTCCTTGACCGCGTCGTGTACGACCTGGGCGAAGTCCTCGTCCTCCCAGTCGCGCCGGGCGAAGCCGACGAGGGAGAAGCCCGGGGGCAGGAGCCCGCGGTTGGCGAGGTCGTACACCGCAGGCATCAGCTTTTTCCGTGACAAATCGCCCGTGACGCCGAAGATCACCAGGCCCGACGGCCCCGCGATGCGCGGGAGCCGTCGGTCCTGGGCGTCACGCAGCGGGTTGGCTGTGCCGCTCGCGCTGCTCAATTGCGTTACGCCTCCTTCGGGGCAAGGCGCTGAAGCTCGGCCTCGGTGGACTTGAGCAGGTCGTTCCAGGAGTCCTCGAACTTGCTCACGCCCTCGTCCTCCAGCACCTTGACGACGTCGTCGTAGGAGATGCCGAGCTCGGCGATGCTGTCCAGGACGGCCTTGGCTTCCCCGTAGGTGCCGCGCACCGCGTCACCCGTGATCTCGCCGTGGTCGCCGACCGCCTGGAGTGTGGCCTCCGGCATGGTGTTGACCGTGTTGGGTGCCACCAGCTCGGTGACGTACAGCGTGTCGGGCAGCTCCGGGTCCTTCACACCGGTCGAGGCCCACAGCGGGCGCTGCTGGTTGGCGCCGGCCTTCTCCAGGGCCTGCCAGCGGTCGGAGGCGACGACCTCCTCGTACGCCTGGTAGGCGAGGCGCGCGTTGGCGATGGCCGCCTTGCTCTTGAGCGCCTTGGCCTCGTCGGTGCCCAGCGCCGCGAGCCGCTTGTCGAACTCGGTGTCGACGCGCGAGACGAAGAAGGAGGCCACGGAGTGGATCTGCGACAGATCCATGCCCAGGCCCTTGGCCTTCTCCAGGCCCGCCATGTAGGCGTCCATCACCGCGCGGTACCGCTCCAGCGAGAAGATCAGCGTGACGTTGACGCTGATGCCCTTGCCGATCGTCTCGGTGATCGCGGGCAGACCCGCCTCGGTGGCCGGGATCTTGATGAAGGTGTTGGGCCGGTCGACCAGCCAGGCCAGCTGCCGGGCCTCGGCGACGGTGGCCTTGGTGTTGTGCGCCAGGCGCGGGTCGACCTCGATGGAGACCCGGCCGTCCTTGCCGCCGGTCGCGTCGTGGACCGGGCGCAGGATGTCGGCGGCGTCCCGCACGTCGGCCGTGGTGATCATGCGGACGGCCTCTTCCACCGAGACCCGGCGGGCCGCCAGGTCGGAGACCTGCTGCTGGTAGCCGTCGCCCGCCGAGATCGCCTTCTGGAAGATGGTCGGATTCGTCGTCACGCCGACCACGTGCTGCTCGTCCATCAGCTCGCCGAGGTTGCCCGACGTGATGCGCTTGCGCGACAGGTCGTCCAGCCAGATCGCGACGCCTTCGTCGGAGAGGCGCTTCAGTGCGTCTGTCATGGGATTCGCATCTCCTGTGCTTGTTGGCTTTGAGTTTGTCGGGGCGCGCCGGGCGGCCTTAGCGGTGCCGCCCGGCGCCCTCGGGCTGTCAGCGGGAAGCCGCCTGCAGCGACTCCTTGGCAGCCAGGTGCACGGCCTCGGCGGTGAGACCGAACTCCCGGAAGAGGACCTTGCCGTCGGCCGAGGCACCGAAGTGCTCCAGCGACACGATCCGGCCCGCCTCGCCCATGTACCGGTGCCAGGTCAGACCCACGCCCGCCTCGACGGCGACGCGCGCCTTGATGTCCGGCGGCAGCACGCTGTCGCGGTAGGACTGCTCCTGCTCCTCGAACCACTCCAGGCACGGCATCGAGACGACCCGGGTCGGCACGCCCTGCTCCTGGAGCCGCTCGCGCGCCTCGACGGCGAGCTGCACCTCGGAACCGGTACCGATCAGGATCACCTGCGGGTGCCCGCCCTCGGCCTCGAACAGCACGTAACCGCCCTTGGCCGCGGCCGGGTTGGCCTCGTAGGTCGGCACGCCCTGCCGGGTCAGCGCGAGGCCGTGCGGCGCCGGCTTGCTGCCGTGCCGTCGCATGATCTCCGCCCAGGCCTCCGAGGTCTCGTTGGCGTCCGCCGGGCGGACGACGTTGAGGCCGGGGATGGTGCGCAGCGCGGTCAGGTGCTCGACCGGCTGGTGCGTCGGACCGTCCTCGCCCAGGCCGATGGAGTCGTGCGTCCACACGTAGGTGACCGGCGCCTTCATCAGCGCGGCGAGCCGGACGGCCGGGCGCATGTAGTCGGAGAAGACCAGGAACGTTCCGCCGTAGACCCGCGTGTTGCCGTGCAGCGCGATGCCGTTCATCGTCGAACCCATCGCGTGCTCGCGGATGCCCCAGTGCACCGTACGCCCGTAGCGGTCGGCACCCGGCAGCGGGTTGTCCTCCGGCAGGAACGAGGACTTGGCGAACGTGGTGTTGTTAGAGCCCGCGAGGTCGGCGGAGCCGCCCCACAGCTCGGGGATGACCGGGCCCAGCGCCTTGAGCACGCTTCCGGACGCCTTACGGGTGGCCACCGACTCGCCCGCGGGGAAGACGGGCAGCGCCTTCTCCCAGCCCTCGGGCAGCCGGCCTTCCCTGATCCGGTCGAACTCGGCCGCGCGCTCCGGGTTGGCGGAGCGCCAGACGGCCATCCGCTTCTCCCACTCGGCCTGCATGGCGCGGCCCCGGTCGCTGGCCTTGCGGACGTGTGCGAGGACCTCGTCGGCGATGTGGAAGTGCTTGTCCGGGTCGAAGCCCAGCACCCGCTTGGTGGCCGCGACCTCTTCCTCGCCGAGCGCCGAGCCGTGCGCCGCCTCGGTGTTCTGCGCGTTCGGGGCCGGCCAGGCGATGATGGAGCTCATCGCGATGAAAGAGGGGCGCTCGGTCTCGGCCTGCGCCGCCTTGAGCGCCCGGTACAGCGCCTTGGGGTCGAGGTCGCCGTCCTCCTGCTGGGCGACGCGCTGGACGTGCCAGCCGTATGCCTCGTACCGCTTGAGGGTGTCCTCGGAGAACGCGGTGGCCGTGTCGCCCTCGATGGAGATGTGGTTGTCGTCCCACAGCACGATCAGGTTGCCGAGCTTCTGGTGGCCCGCGAGCGAGGACGCCTCCGCCGAGATGCCCTCCTCCAGGTCGCCGTCGCTGGCGATGACCCAGACGGTGTGGTCGAACGGGGACTCGCCCTCGGGCGCTTCGGGGTCGAACAGCCCGCGCTCGTAGCGCGCGGCCATCGCCATCCCGACGGCGTTGGCGACACCCTGGCCCAGCGGTCCGGTCGTCGTCTCGACGCCCGCCGTGTGCCCGTGCTCCGGGTGGCCGGGGGTGCGGCTGCCCCAGGTGCGGAACGCCTTGAGGTCGTCCAGCTCCAGGCCGTACCCGGCCAGGAAGAGCTGGATGTACTGGGTCAGGCTCGAGTGCCCTGCGGAGAGGACGAAGCGGTCGCGGCCCGTCCAGTCCGGGTCGGTCGGGTCGTGGCGCATCAGCTTCTGGTAGAGCAGGTACGCGACGGGCGCCAGGCTCATGGCCGTACCGGGATGGCCGTTACCGACCTTCTGCACGGAATCCATGGCCAGGACTCGAACCGTGTCCACGGCCTGCTGGTCCAGGTCGGTCCACTCAAGGTCTGTGGTGGTCGGCTTGGTGCTCACCCTGCGTCAGGGCTCCTCTCCACATGTTCGATGGCCGGTGTGTGTGCGCTCACCGGGCGGTGTCGAGCGTACCTCTGCCGGGACGTGCGACTTTTCGACAGTTCACTCTGTGGTCGTCGGGCGTCGTCACTCGCTGGTCACCCCCCGCGTCGCCGCCACCGACCACAGGAACGCGAAAGACATAGTTGCTATTCCCATCGATTTCTGCCGGGCGGCGCCGGTGCACCACTCCCAGGCTGACGTCTGTTCCCCTGATTCGCCCGTCGAACACGGCCCGATTCCCCCTGGACCTGCCCACGGCACCTCGGGGACCGGCCACAGGCCCGGCCCGCGCCGCCGGAGCCAACACGGTGACCCCCCATGACTGGCGAGGTATCGCCAACGTCTAAAGTGGCGTGGTACGCGCGAGCTTGACCCGGGCATGCACCCTTTTCCTTCCGTGCGCCCGTGCGGGTTCGCTGGTTCCTTATGAGGCGATCAGAGGTGTCCGTGACGGCCGTCGAATCCCGTCCTGCGGGGACGCTGGAGCCCAGCGGTCACCGGCCGCTCGGTGCCCGCGTGAAGGCGTTCATCGAGCTGACCAAGCCGCGGATCATCGAGCTGCTCCTGATGACCACCGTCCCGGTCATGTTCCTGGCGGCTCAGGGCGTCCCCGACCTCTGGCTCGTGGTGATCACCTGTCTCGGCGGCTATCTGTCAGCGGGCGGCGCCAACGCGCTGAACATGTACATCGACCGCGACATCGACGCGCTGATGCACCGCACCGAGCGGCGCCCCGTCGTGACCGGAATGGTCAGCCCGGCCGAGTGCCTGGTGTTCGGGATCAGCCTCGCGGTGGTCTCCACTCTGATGTTCGGACTGCTGGTCAACTGGCTGTCCGCGGCGCTGTCGTTGGGTGCTGTCCTCTTCTACGTCGTCGTCTACACGATGCTCCTGAAGCGGCGCACCTCGCAGAACATCGTGTGGGGCGGCATCGCCGGCTGCCTGCCCGTCTTCATCGGCTGGTCGGCGGTGACCAACGAGGTGAGCTGGGCCGCCGTCATCCTCTTCCTGGTGATGTTCTTCTGGACGCCGCCGCACTACTGGCCGCTGTCCATGAAGGTCACCGAGGACTACAAGCGGGTCGGCGTTCCGATGCTCCCGGCCGTCGCCGGAAACGTCGTGGTCGCCAACCAGATCGTGATCTACAGCTGGGTGATGGTCCTCGTCTCCCTGCTGCTGTGGCCGCTGGGGTACGTCGGCTGGTTCTACCCGCTGGTCGCGACGCTCTCGGGCGGACTGTGGCTGTGGGAGGCGCACGCGCTGCGGGCTCGCGCCCGCGCCGGCCTCACGGGCGCCAAGCTCAAGGAGATGCGGCTCTTCCACTGGTCGATCACCTACGTCTCCCTGGTCTTCGCAGCGGTGGCCATCGACCCCTTCCTTCGCTGAAGCTGCGCTGAGCGCTGCGCTCCGCTTTGGGCCGCACACGAGTAAGCCCCTCCCGACGCCGGGAGGGGCTTCTCTTCGCCGGTGGGGCCACTTCTCTCCGCCGGGGCCACCTCTTCCAGCACCGGGGCCACCTCTTCCCGCCGCAGCGGCGGCGCACCCCCACCGGCGTGTCCGGCGGTGCCGTACAACCGTCGGTTGGGCCGGTTCGGCACCGCCGGTCAGGTGTGATGCGGCTGACCGCCGTCGCGCGGGCCGGGCGCAGCTACCGGTTCGCCGGGCCGCCCAGCTGTGAGCCGGCCATACGGGACCACTCGTATGGCCCGGTCCGCATGTGCTCGGCCATCTCTCCGTCGAAGCTCTCCTTGAGCGTGACGTCCGGGCAGGCCCGCACCGCCTCCTCGGCGATCTCCTTCGTAGGCGCCATCTGGTCGCCCCAGGTGCCGTCCGCGCCGACGAGGGAGATACGGAAACCGACCTGACCCACGTACGCGATCTGCGCCTCGGCGCTCCCGCCGTGGCGCCGCGTGAACGCACCGATCCGCTGGGCGAGCCGCGCCGCCCGCTTGCTGCTGTCTGCTGCCATACGGCAGATGCTACCCGCGGGTAGCCAAACCGGCGAGAGGGGTGGCGGCGGAGGGCTCGGCGGCAGGACCGGTCTCCTCGGCCACCGCCGGGAGACCGCGCTCCCGGGTGGAGAGCAGCACCCGCAGGACGCCGATCCACACCAGCGTCGAGCCCAGCAGATGCAGGCCGACCAGCAGCTCGGGCAGATCGGTGACGTACTGCACATAGCCGAGCACGCCCTGCCCGAGCAGGACCAGGATCAGATTGCGCGCGGTGCGCCGGGGCCCCATGGGCGCGTCCATCACGCGCAGGCCCGCGTAGAGCACGACCGTCAGGGCCACCACGATCCAGGCGAAGGCGGCGTGCGTCTGTGTCGCCAGCTGCACGGAGACCGGCATCCGGTCGACCTTGCTGCTGTCGCCGGCGTGCGGCCCCGCGCCGGTCACCACGGTGCCCGCCACGATGAGGCAGGCCGCGAAGAAGGTCAGCACCCAGGTGAGCTTCTTGACGGGCTTGCCCACCAGCGGACGGGGCGGGTCGTCACCCTCCCGGGCGCGCAGCCAGGTGAGAGTGGTGACGGTCAGCAGCGCGGTCGCGGCCAGGAAGTGCCCGGCGACGACGAACGGGTTGAGCTTCACCCATACGGTGATGCCGCCCACGACGCCGTTGCTCATCACCACCCAGAACTGCGACCAGGCGAGCCTGCTCAGCCCCCTGCGCGCCGGCTTGGCCGCCCGTACGACGATGATCGTCCAGCCGACCGCGGCCGAGACGACCCAGGTCATCATCCGGTTGCCGAACTCGATGGCACCGTGGAATCCCATCGCCGAGGTGGCGGTGAGGCTGTCCGCGCTGCACTTGGGCCAGGTGTCGCAGCCCAGTCCCGAGCCGGTCAGCCGCACGGCACCGCCGGTGACCACGATGACGATGCTCATCAGCAGCGAGAGGAGAGCCGCTCGCTCGACGGTGCGGTGCGAGGGCGTCCAGCGCGCGGCGATGTACGCGATGGGGTTACGTACGAGTTCGAGCAGTTTCGGCACGGAGCCATGGTAGGGCGCCGCTTGTGCGCGCATTCACGAGGGTCCCCGCCGAGAAGGGGTCCTGCCGAGAAGGGGGCCTCACTCCCATTTGAAGAAGCGCGCCGCCGCGCCCAGCCCCAGCAGCGCCCACACCGCCAGCACCCCCAGGTCGCCCCACGGCACCCCGGCTCCGTGCCGCAGCACCTCGCGCAGGCCGTCGGAGAGTGCGGAGATCGGCAGCAGCTGCAGCACGCTCTGCGCGGCACCGGGGAACTTGTCCAGCGGGACGATGACACCGCCGCCGACCAGCAGCAGGATGAAGACCAGATTGGCGCCCGCCAGCGTCGCCTCCGCCTTGAGCGTGCCGGCCATCAGCAGGCCCAGCCCGGAGAACGCGGCCGTGCCGAGCAGCAGGAGAAGCAGCACCGTCGCCGGATTGCCGTGCGGTGACCAGCCCAGTGCGAGCGCCACCACGGTCAGCAGCAGCACCTGCAGGGCCTCGATGACCAGGACGGAGCAGGTCTTCGCCGTCATCAGCCCCCACCGGGGCAGCGGCGAGGCGCCGAGCCGCTTCAGGACGCCGTAGCGGCGCTCGAAGCCGGTGGCGATGGCCTGCCCGGTGAAGGCGGTCGAGAGCATCGCCAGCGCCAGGATGCCGGGCGCCAGGAAGTCGACCCGCGAGCCCTTGCCGGTGTCCACGATGTCCACGGCGCTGAAGAGCACCAGCAGCAGTGTGGGAATGATGACGGTGAGCAGCAGCTGCTCGCCGTTCCGCAGCTGCGTACGGGTCTCCAGCCACGCCTGTGCCCGCACCATGCGCCCCAGCGGTGCCGCACCCGGCTTCGGCGCATAGGTGCCGGCTGCCTCGGTACCACTCACGACCGCAAATCCTTCCCCGTCAATTCCAGGAAGACGTCCTCCAGCGTCCGGCGCTCCACCGAGATGCGGTCCGGCAGGACGCCGTTCTGGGCGCACCAGGAGGTCACGGTGGCCAGCAGCTGCGGGTCGACGGTGCCGGTGAGGCGGTAGCTTCCGGGGCTGAGCTCGACCGCGACGGTCTCCGCGGGCAGCGCCTTGAGCAGGGACGTCAGGTCCAGTCCCGGGCGCCCGGCGAAGCGCAGCGTGTTCTCGGCGCCGCCCTTGCACAGCACCTCGGGCGCGCCCTGGGCGATGACCTTGCCGCCGTCGACGATGGCGACGTCGTCGGACAGCTCCTCGGCCTCGTCCATGTAGTGGGTGGTCAGCAGCACCGTCACACCGTCGGCGCGCAGCTCGCGGACCAGGTCCCAGGTGGCGTGGCGGGCCTGCGGGTCGAGCCCAGCCGTGGGCTCGTCGAGGAAGACCAGCTCGGGCCGGCCGACCAGGGCCAGCGCGAGCGCCAGGCGCTGCTGCTGGCCGCCGGAGAGCCGGCGGTAGGGGGTGCGGCCACAGCCGCCCAGGCCCAGGCGTTCGATCAGCGCGGGCACATCCAGCGGGTGCGCGTGCAGGGCCGCCATATGGCGGAGCGTCTCCTCGGCTCTGGCCGTGGGGTAGATACCGCCGCTCTGGAGCATCACCCCGATCCGGGGCCGCAGCTCGCTGCCCTGGGTCACCGGGTCGAGGCCGAGGACCCGTACGGTGCCCGCATCCGGCCGCCGGTAGCCCTCGCAGGTCTCGATGGTGGTGGTCTTACCCGCTCCATTGGGGCCGAGGAACGCGGTGACGGTGCCCCGCTCGACGGTCAGGTCCAGCCCGTCGACGGCGGTCCTGCTGCCGTACCGCTTCACCAGCCCGGCGACTTCCACAGCCGCTGAACTTCGCATGCAGGGCAGTCTAAGGAGGGCGCCGCGCCACTCTTCTGGCGGGCTGTACGGGCCTGGGGCGACCCCTCCTGGTTAGGCATGCCTTACGTGATGCACCCCATTGCGGCTGGTCACAGCCACCGCTTGCCGGGGTCAGCCGAATTAAGCAACAATGACGTTGTGAAAAAGAGGGAGCAGGCTCGGGAGGACCGACCGATGGCCGCACAGGCCACCGGGGCCGCCGCCGCGTCCGGCCCCTCCACAGCCCAGGATGAACAGCACGGCACGAGGAACAAGGTCGCGCGCTCCATTCTCGACCACGGTCCGTCCACCGCGGCCGAGCTGGCGCTGCGCCTGGAACTCACCCAGGCCGCCGTACGCCGTCATCTGGACGCGCTCGTCGCCGAGGGCGTCGTCGAGGCCCGCGCCAAGCGGGTCTACGGCTCGCGCGGCAGGGGACGCCCCGCCAAGGTCTTCGCTCTGACGGACTGCGGCCGGGACGCCTTCGACCAGGCGTACGACCAGCTGGCCGCCGACGCGCTGCGGTGGATCGCCCGCACCGCCGGTGGCGGTGAGGTCGGGGAGGCCGCTGTCGCGGCCTTCGCTCGTGCGCGCGTCGAGGCACAGGCGGAGAAATACCACGAGGCGCTGGCGAGCGTCCCACCGGAGGAACGGGCGCAGGCGCTGGCGCGTGCGCTGTCCGAGGACGGGTACGCTGCCACCGCGCGTGCCGCGCCCGCCCAAGCCGGCGAGCAGCTCTGCCAGCACCACTGCCCGGTGGCCCACACAGCCGAGCAGTTCCCCCAACTGTGCGAGGCGGAGACCGAGGTCTTCTCCCGGCTGCTCGGCACGCACGTCCAGCGCCTGGCGACCATCGCGCACGGCGACGGAGTGTGCACGACGTTCATCCCCAGGACGCACGCGCACCCCAAGTCCGCCGCGGCGAAGCCCCCGGCGGCCAGGACGCCGGTAACACCACCCAAGAACAGCAACGCCAGCAACGCCACCAACGCGAACGAGGCCGGGAGGAACCCCGCATGACCGCTCCTACGGAGACTGCTCACCCCGAGCTTGAGGGGCTGGGCAAGTACGAGTACGGCTGGGCCGACCCCGATGCCGCGGGCGCAGCCGCCAAGCGTGGCCTGTCCGAGGATGTCGTCCGCGACATCTCGGGGAAGAAGAACGAGCCCGACTGGATGCTCAAGCTGCGGCTCAAGGGCCACAAGCTCTTCGAGAAGAAGCCGATGCCGAACTGGGGCTCGGATCTGTCGGGCATCGACTTCGACAACATCAAGTACTTCGTCCGGTCCACCGAGAAGCAGGCCCAGAGCTGGGAGGACCTGCCGGAGGACATCAAGAACACCTACGACAAGCTCGGCATCCCGGAGGCGGAGAAGCAGCGCCTGGTCGCCGGTGTCGCCGCGCAGTACGAGTCGGAGGTCGTCTACCACCAGATCCGTGAGGACCTGGAGAAGCAGGGCGTCCTCTTCCTGGACACGGACACCGCGCTGCGCGAGCACCCCGAACTGTTCCAGGAGCACTTCGGCACGGTCATCCCGGCCGGGGACAACAAGTTCGCCGCGCTGAACACCGCGGTGTGGTCGGGCGGCTCCTTCATCTACGTGCCGCCGGGCGTGCACGTCGACATCCCGCTGCAGGCCTACTTCCGGATCAACACCGAGAACATGGGCCAGTTCGAGCGGACGCTGATCATCGTCGACGAGGACGCCTATGTGCACTACGTCGAGGGCTGCACGGCGCCGATCTACAACTCGGACTCGCTGCACTCGGCCGTCGTCGAGATCATCGTCAAGAAGGGCGGCCGCTGCCGCTACACGACGATCCAGAACTGGTCGAACAACGTCTACAACCTGGTCACCAAGCGCGCCGTGGCCTACGAGGGCGCGACCATGGAGTGGGTCGACGGCAACCTCGGCTCCAAGGTGACGATGAAGTACCCGGCGGTCTACCTCATGGGTGAGCACGCCAAGGGCGAGACGCTGTCCGTCGCCTTCGCGGGCGAGGGCCAGCACCAGGACGCGGGCGCCAAGATGGTCCACATGGCCCCCCGCACCTCCTCGAACATCGTCTCCAAGTCGGTGGCCCGCAGCGGTGGCCGCACCTCGTACCGCGGTCTCATCGAGATCGGCGAGGGCGCCGAGGGCTCCAAGTCCAACGTGCTGTGCGACGCGCTGCTGGTCGACACCATCTCGCGCTCCGACACCTACCCTTACGTCGACGTCCGCGAGGACGACGTGACGATGGGCCACGAGGCGACGGTCTCCAAGGTCAGCGACGACCAGCTCTTCTACCTGATGAGCCGCGGGCTGTCCGAGGACGAGGCGATGGCGATGATCGTGCGCGGCTTCGTCGAGCCGATCGCCAAGGAGCTGCCCATGGAGTACGCGCTGGAGCTCAACCGGCTGATCGAGCTGCAGATGGAAGGGGCCGTGGGCTGACGCCCTCCGCCCCGCCCCCCTGAGGCAGCACCGTCCTTGATCCCAGAAAGCGAGCAACACGACAGCCATGGCTGAGGCCCAGAACATTCCGGCTGGTTCGAGCACCGCCGGAGCCATCGCGGTGGCCGCAGAGTCCACCACCGCCACGAGGATGAGCGCTCCGCCGTCCTTCGACGTGGCGGACTTCCCGGTGCCGCACGGCCGCGAGGAGGAGTGGCGGTTCACTCCTCTGGACCGGCTCAAGGGCCTGCACGACGGCACGGCGCAGGCGACCGGCACGGTCAAGACCGAGGTGTCGGCGCCTGACGGCGTCACCGTCGAGAAGGTGTCCCGCGACGACGCGCGCATCGGCCGCGCCGGCAAGCCGGTGGACCGGGTGGCGGCCCAGGCGTTCTCCTCGTTCGAGAAGGCCAGTGTCATCTCGGTGCCCAAGGACGCGGTGCTGACCGAGCCGGTGCGGGTCAGCCTGCACGGCGAGGGCGGGGTCACCTACGGGCACACCGTCTTCGACATCGGAGCCTTCGCCGAGGTCGTCATCGTCATCGACCACACGGGTGACGCGGTGCGCTCGGCCAACGTGGAGTTCGTGGTCGGCGACGGCGCCAAGGTCACCGTGGTCTCCGTCCAGGACTGGGACGACACGGCCGTGCACTGCTCGCAGCACAACGCGCTGGTGGGCCGGGACGCGACGTTCAAATCGGTCGTGGTCACCTTCGGCGGCGATCTGGTGCGGCTCAACCCCCGGGTCAGCTACGCGGGCCCCGGCGCCGAGGCCGAGCTGTACGGGCTGTACTTCACCGACGCGGGGCAGCACCAGGAGCACCGGCTGCTGGTCGACCACGACACCCCCAACTGCCGCAGCAATGTCGCCTACAAGGGCGCACTTCAGGGCGACGACGCGCACGCGGTGTGGATCGGTGATGTGCTCATCCGGGCCGAGGCCACCGGCACCGACACCTACGAGCTCAACCGGAACCTGGTGCTCACCGACGGCTCGCGGGTCGACTCGGTGCCCAACCTGGAGATCGAGACCGGCGAGATCGTCGGCGCCGGGCACGCCTCGGCCACCGGCCGCTTCGAGGACGAGCAGCTGTTCTACCTGATGGCGCGCGGCATCCCCGAGCGTGAGGCGCGCCGCCTGGTGGTGCGCGGCTTCTTCGCCGAGCTCGTCCAGCAGGTCGGCCTGCCGGATGTGGAGGAGCGCCTCATCGCCAGGATCGAGGCGGAGCTGGAGGCATCGGTCTCATGAGCGAGGAAGCCTTTGTCAAAGCGGCTTCGCTGAGCGAGCTGGAGGAGGACACCCCGCTGCGGGTGGAGCTGGGCGGCGTCCCGGTCTCCCTCGTCAAGACCGAGGGCGAGGTGTTCGCCATCAACGACATCTGCTCGCACGCCAACGTGTCGCTCTCCGAGGGCGAGGTGGAGGACTGCACCATCGAGTGCTGGCTGCACGGCTCCCGCTTCGACCTGCGGACCGGTAAGCCCTCCGGACTGCCCGCCACCCGCCCCGTCCCCGTGTACCCCGTAAAGATCGAAGGGGACGATGTGCTCGTCTCCGTCACACAGGAGTCCTGAAGTCCCCATGGCAACGCTTGAGATCAACGACCTGCACGTCTCCGTCGAAACCGAAGGCGGCCCGAACGAGATCCTGCGCGGCGTCGACCTGACCGTGAAGCAGGGCGAAACGCACGCGATCATGGGCCCGAACGGCTCCGGCAAGTCCACGCTGGCCTACTCGCTGGCGGGGCACCCGAAGTACACCGTCACCAGCGGCTCGGTGAAGCTCGACGGCGAGGACGTCCTGGAGATGTCCGTCGACGAGCGCGCCCGCGCCGGTGTCTTCCTCGCCATGCAGTACCCGGTCGAGGTCCCCGGTGTCTCGGTCTCCAACTTCCTGCGCACCTCGGCGACCGCCATCCGCGGCGAGGCCCCCAAGCTGCGTACCTGGGTCAAGGAGGTCAAGGAGGCCATGGAGCGCCTCTCGATCGACCCGGCGTTCGCCGAGCGGAACGTCAACGAGGGCTTCTCCGGCGGTGAGAAGAAGCGCCACGAGATCCTGCAGCTGGAACTGCTGCGGCCGAAGATCGCGATTCTGGACGAGACCGACTCCGGGCTCGACGTGGACGCGCTGCGTGTCGTCTCCGAGGGCGTCAACCGCGTCCGCGAGACCGGCGAGGTCGGCACCCTGCTGATCACGCACTACACCCGCATCCTCCGCTACATCAAGCCGGACCACGTGCACGTCTTCGCCAAGGGGCGGATCGCCGAGTCCGGCGGCCCCGAGCTGGCCGACAAGCTGGAGGAAGAGGGCTACGAGGAGTACGTGAAGGGTGGTGCCACTGCGTGACACAGCTCCCGGGTCTTCTGGACACCGAGGCGATCCGTAAGGACTTTCCGATCCTGGACCGCCTGGTGCACGACGGGCAGAAGCTCGTCTACCTGGACAACGCCGCCACCTCGCAGAAGCCGACCCAGGTGCTCGACGCCCTGGCCGACTACTACGAGAAGCACAACGCCAACGTCCACCGGGGCGTGCATGTGCTGGCCGAGGAGGCCACGGCGCTGTACGAGGGCGCGCGCGACAAGGTCGCCGCGTTCATCAACGCGCCCAGCCGCGACGAGGTGATCTTCACCAAGAACGCCTCGGAGTCGCTCAACCTGGTGGCGAACATGCTCGGCTGGGCGGACGAGCCCTACCGCGTCGAGCGGGACACCGAGATCGTCATCACGGAGATGGAGCACCACTCCAACATCGTTCCGTGGCAGCTGCTGTCGCAGCGCACCGGCGCGAAGCTGAAGTGGTTCGGGCTCACCGACGAGGGCCGGCTGGACCTGGCCGGGATCGAGGAGCTGATCACCGAGCGCACCAAGGTGGTGGCGCTCACGCTCGTCTCCAACATCATGGGCACCTTCAACCCCGTCGAGGACATCGTGCGGCGGGCCCAGGAGGTGGGCGCCCTGGTCGTGGTGGACGCCTCGCAGGCGGCCCCGCACATGGTGCTGGACGTGCAGGCGCTGCAGGCCGACTTCGTGGCCTTCACCGGGCACAAGATGTGCGGTCCCACCGGCATCGGCGTGCTGTGGGGGCGCCAGGAGCTGCTCAACGACCTGCCGCCGTTCCTCGGCGGCGGGGAGATGATCGAGACCGTCACGATGCACTCGTCGACGTACGCTCCGGCACCGCACAAGTTCGAGGCGGGCACTCCGCCGGTGGCCCAGGCCGTCGGGCTGGGCGCCGCCGTGGACTACCTCTCGGCGATCGGCATGGACCGTATCCAGCAGCACGAGCACGCGCTGACCGAGTACGCGGTGCGCAAGCTCAATCAGATCCCGGACCTGCGGATCATCGGCCCGGCCACGGCCGAGGACCGCGGCGCGACGATCTCGTTCACGCTGGGTGACATCCACCCGCACGACGTGGGTCAGGTCCTGGACGAGCAGGGCATCGCGGTGCGCGTCGGCCACCACTGCGCCCGCCCGGTCTGCCTGCGGTACGGAATTCCTGCGACGACACGAGCGTCGTTCTATCTGTACTCCACGCCCGCCGAGGTGGACGCCCTGGCGGACGGCCTGGAGCACGTACGGAATTTCTTCGCTTAGGGGCTGTCGGTGAAGCTGGACTCGATGTACCAGGAAGTGATCCTGGACCACTACAAGAATCCGCATGGGCGTGGGCTGCGCGACGGCGATGCCGAAGTGCATCACGTCAACCCGACGTGCGGTGACGAGATCACCTTGCGTGTGCGGTACGACGGCGACACCATCGAGGACGTGTCGTACGAGGGCCAGGGCTGTTCCATCAGCCAGGCCAGCGCCTCGGTGCTGAACGAGCTGCTGGTCGGCAAGGATCTGGCCGAGGCCCGCAGGATCCAGGAGAGCTTCCTGGAGCTGATGCAGTCCAGGGGCCAGCTGGAGCCGGACGACAAAATGGAGGACCTGCTGGAGGACGCCGTGGCGTTCGCCGGGGTCTCGAAGTACCCGGCGCGTGTGAAGTGCGCGCTTCTGAGCTGGATGGCGTGGAAGGACGCGACGGCGCAGGCGCTGGGGACCGAAGCCGACTCGGCCAAGGAGAAGACCGCATGACCGAGATGACCACCAAGCCCGCGAGCGAGGACGAGGTCCGCGAGGCGATGATGGACGTCGTCGACCCCGAGCTGGGCATCGATGTCGTCAACCTCGGCCTGGTCTACGGCATCCACATCGACGACTCGAACATCGCCACCATCGATATGACGCTCACCTCGGCGGCCTGTCCGCTGACCGACGTCATCGAGGACCAGGCGCGCTCGGCAACCGAGGGCATCGTCAACGAGCTGAAGATCAACTGGGTCTGGATGCCCCCGTGGGGCCCGGACAAGATCACCGACGACGGCCGCGAGCAGCTGCGGGCCCTGGGCTTCAACGTCTGAGCGCTCCGGGACTTGCGTACGTACGCCGAAACGGCCGCGCACCCACCGGGTGCGCGGCCGTTTTCGTACGCGGCCGCACGATCCCGCGCGAGAGCGGTACGAAAAAACTTGTGTACGACCGTACGTATCGCTGTGTACGCTCGTACGCATGGTCTATATGACGCTGGCGGGCGCGATCCTCGCCGAGGTGCTGGGGACGACCGCGATGAAGTACAGCGACGGCTTCAGCAAGCTGGTGCCCTCGCTGGTCACGGCGGCCGGCTATCTGGTGGCCTTCGTGCTGCTCGCGCAGACTCTCAAGAGCATGTCCGTGGGGACCGCCTATGCCATCTGGTCCGGGGCCGGAACCGCGGCCATCGCGCTGATCGGCATGGTGTTCATCGGAGAGGCGGTCACCGCCATGAAGATCCTCGGCCTGCTGCTGGTGATCTGCGGCGTGGTCGTCCTCAACCTGGGAGGAGCACACTGATGGGCCGGCGCTACGACCCCGAGCGGCGGCAGCGCATCATCGACGCGGCGATCCGGACAGTGGAGCTGAAGGGCATCTCGGCGCTGAGCCACCGCTCGGTCGCAGCCGAGGCCGATGTGCCGCTAGGCTCCACGACGTACCACTTCGCGAGCCTGGACGACCTGCTCGTCGCGGCGCTGCGGCAGGTCACCTGCGGGCCGCAGTCCGGGCTCGAGACATGGGACGCCGAGCTGTCGGGCGACGAGCCGCTGCTGGACGCGCTGACCCGGATCCTGGAGGAGTACACCTCCGGCGCGCACGGGCGGATCCGGCTGGAGTACGAGCTGTATCTCGCCGCACTGCGCCGCCCCGCCCTCCAGCCGGTCGCGGCGGCCTGGATCGACGACTGGGTCGAGGTGGTCGGCCGCCACACCGCCGACCTCGCCACCGCGCGGGCGCTGGCGGCACTGATCGACGGGCTGCTGCTGCAGTTCCTGCTCACCGACCGGCCCTTCGACCGGGCCGAGGTGCGCTCGGCGCTCGCCCGGGTGCTCGGCGAACCGGCACCGCCCACCGGCCGTGACGAACCGTGACGGCCGCTGCCCGACCTGTGGACCGGTTCGTCATTCCCTACCCGGGCCGGATAGCGTTCCAGGTATGACCGAAGCACCCACCTCTCCCAGTACCACCGGCGCCGTCGCCGCCGGCCTCGCCACCGTCGCCGCCGACGGAACCGTTCTGGACACCTGGTTTCCGCAGCCGGAGCTCGTCGCCGAGCCCGGGCCCGCCGGAAGCGAGCGGCTGAGCGCGGAGCGCGCCGCTGAGCTGCTCGGCGAGAGCGCGCCGCAGGCCCTCGGCCAGGACCCCCGCCGCGGGGTCGAGGTCGTGGCCGTCCGTACGGTCATCTCCTCCCTGGACGACAAGCCGCTGGACGCCCACGACGTCTATCTGCGGCTGCACCTGCTCAGCCACCGGCTGGTCAAGCCGCACGGCCTCAGCCTCGAAGGGCAGTTCGCCCACCTGGCCAATGTCGCCTGGACCAACCTCGGCCCCGTGCCGGTGGACAAGGTCGAAGAGGTCCGGCTCGCCGCCCGCGCCTCGGGCGCGCACCTGACCGTGACCAGCGTCGACAAGTTCCCGCGGATGACCGACTACGTGGTGCCCAAGGGCGTGCGCATCGGCGACGCCGACCGCGTACGGCTCGGCGCACACCTGGCCGACGGCACCACGGTCATGCACGAGGGCTTCTGCAACTTCAACGCCGGAACCCTGGGCACCTCCATGGTCGAAGGCCGGATCAGCGCGGGCGTCGTCCTCGGCGACGGCACCGACCTCGGCGGCGGCGCCTCGATCATGGGCACCCTCTCCGGCGGCGGCAAGCAGATCATCTCCATCGGCGAGCGCTGCCTGATCGGCGCCGAGGCCGGCATCGGCATCTCGCTCGGCGACGACTCCGTGGTGGAGGCCGGTCTCTACGTCACGGCCGGCACCCGCGTCACCCTCCCGGACGGCAAGATCGTGAAGGCGCTGGAGCTGTCCGGCGCCACCAACCTGCTCTTCCGCCGCAACTCGGTGACCGGCGCCGTCGAGGCCCTGCAGCGCAGCGGCTCCTGGGGCGGTCTGAACGAGGCGCTGCACAGCCACAACTGAGCAGCCCCGCTGGGATCAGTCACAACTGGGCAACCGATCGGGCGGCAGCCCCGACGGCCGTCCCGCGCGCATGCCCGTAGGCCATAGGCTTACGGGCATGCGCGATCTTGGGGCCGGAATGCGGTACTTGGGGCGGGGACAGCAGTGGGTGCTCACCCACGGGCGGTGGTTCGGGTTCGGGCTGTTGCCCGCGCTGATCACTCTCGTCCTCTACGCGGCGGCCCTCACGGCGCTCGGCTTCTGGGCCGACGACATCGCCACCTGGGCCACGCCCTTCGCCGACGACTGGGGCACCACCGGACGGGCGCTGACCCGGGGGGTCTTCGCTGTCATGCTGTGGCTCGGCGTGCTGATGCTGGCGGTGGTCACCTTCGCCGCCGTCGCGCTGCTGATCGGCGATCCCTTCTACGAGAAGCTCTCGGAGCAGGTGGAGGAGAGCGAGGGCGGGCTGCCCGCGGGCATGGTCGAGGAGTCACTGCTGCGCGGGCTGTGGACCTCGCTGTGCGACAGCCTCTACGTCCTTTTCCGGACGCTGCTGTTCACGGTCCCGCTGTTCTTCCTCGGCTTCGTGCCGTTCATCGGGCAGACGGTCGTACCGGTGGTCGGCATCTGTGTCTCCGGCTTCTTCCTCACCCTGGAGCTCGCCTCGGTCGGACTGCAGCGCCGGGGCGTACCCGTACGGGAGCGCCTTGCGATGCTGCGGCAGCGCAAGGCGCTGGCGCTCGGCTTCGGGGCGCCCCTGGTCCTGGCCTTCCTGGTGCCGCTGCTCGCTGTCCCCTTGATGCCGGGCGCTGTCGCGGGGGCGACGCTGCTGGTGCGGGATCTTGTCGGGGCGCCGCCCGCGCCGGGCCCCGCCATGGGTGGCCCGGCGCCTTATGGGGGGCCGCCGCCTGCGTACGGTACGCCGCAGTACGGTCGGCCGGGGGCGCCCCGCTGAGAGGCGATCAGCGGATGCGGACCACCGAGGGGTCGTGGTCGCTCGTCTGGTCAGCGAACTCCGCGTTGATGTGGACGATGTCGTATTCGGGGCGGCCCGCGCCCGGGCTGGTCAGCAGGTGGTCCAGGGTCTGGGAATTGCCGTTGAAGACGTAGCCGTAGCGCTCGTCGGCGGGCAGCCGGTTCATGGGGCTGGTCAGCGCGTGGCCGGAGCGCAGCGTCTTGAGCGCGGGCGAGAACGGGAAGTCGTTGAAGTCGCCGCCCGCGACGACGACGGCGTTCCGGTCGACTGCCCGGATGTCCCTCACGAACCGGTTCACCACCTTGGCCTGTTCGATACGCTGCGGCTCCGAGTGCCGGGCGGGCGGCTGGAAGCGGCCCTCCATGGGCTGGTCGCCGTCCAGGTCGCCGCCGCCCTTGGAGCTGAAGTGGTTGGCGATCACGAACACCGTGCGGCCCCGGAAGCGGAACTCGCCGGCCAGCGGCTTGCGGCTGGCCTTCCACGCGGGGTCCTGCGGCGCGATCCGGCCCGGCGATGCGGACAGCGCGGGCTCCCCGCCCTTGTCCACGACCTTCACCGGGGTCGTGGTGTCGCCGCCGGGGCGGTCGGTGAAGGAGACCCGCTCGGGGTTGTAGAGGAAGGCCACGCGGATGTTGCCGCCGGGCTGGCCGCCGTCGGCCTTGTCGGCCGGGTCGATCTGGCGCCACTCGTAGGAGGGGCCGCCCGCCTTCCGGATGGCGTCGGTGAGCATCTCGAGCGTCTTGCCTGCGCCGACCGTGCCGTCGTCCGTCGGCCCGGTGTCGTCCTGGACCTCCTCGACGGTGACGATGTCGGGTGAGGAGAGGTTGGTGACCAGCCCGTCGGCCAGCCGCTCGAACTTGGCCGGCTCGGACCTGGGGGAGAGGTTCTCGACGTTGTACGTGGCCACCGCCAGTTCGTTCCGGCGCTGTGCGCGGGTGCGCTCACGCTGGAGGTGGTTGTCGCGGTGGTCGCCGAGCGTGGTGGCGCGCAGCGTGTAGCCGCCGTACTGCTCGTAGTCCAGCGGGCCTTCGGTGGTGCCGCGCAGCTCGTCGCCCACATCGGCCTTCGGGAAGGGGTGTTCGGCCAGCGGGAGGAGCGAGGAGACCTTCATCCGGGCGCCGTTCTGGTCCTCGTAGGAGCCGTAGAGGGTGCCGCCGCGTGGGGTGGGGTTCTGCCGGGGGTCGGTGGTCACCCACAGGTCGTGGTAGCGCGAGGTGGGGCCGGTGACGCGGACGTCGCGGACGGAGACCCGCATGCCCTCCAGCGACTCGTAGCGGTCGAGCGCGTACCGGTTCGGACGCAGTCTGCGGTCCTCGATGCTGCCACCGTCCGCGTCGGGCGCGTAGGCATCGGGGACGGAGCGCGCCGTCAGCCGGACGGGGCGCGGCAGCTCGGCGTCCGCGACGCTGCCCGTCGTCTCCCAGGACGCGCCGGTCAGCTCGGTGACCGACTGGTTGCCCGCCTCCTTGCCGCCCGGGTAGTACTCCTGGACCTTCCCGCTCACACGCAGCGCGTCCCCGACCGCGACCCCGGGGCTCCTGCCCCCGGTGTAGACGAAGATCCCCTCGCTGGTGGCGCGGTCGTGGTCGGGGCGCGGGTCCTGGAGCCAGAAGCCTCGCGACCCGCCGAAGTCCCGTACGCCGATGACGATTCCGGCCACGCCGGTGACGCTCTTCCCGGCGAACGGCGAGAGCCGGGTTCTGCCCTGGATGTCGTGGATGCGGGGCGACGAAGCGGAGTCCGCGCCGGCGGCGGGCGCCGTTGCGCCGGCGGGGGCGGGCAGGACGAGGAGCGTGGAACAGACGGCGGCGACGGTGAGGGCCGCGGTCCGGGTGCTCCGGCGGGAGAGCGGGCGGGACGGGAGGTGGGACGGCACGGAGGGCCTCCGGGATGCGTGGGGACACGGACAGCTGTACGCGGGCATTCTCTACGCGCGTAAAGCATGGCGGGCCAACAGGAGTTGTCAAGGTCGTGACAGCCTGGGGCGGGGGCGCGCCGCCACCTCGTTACGTGCCCGGTGCACGATTCGGGCACCTGGGGACAGAACCCGTCTACGCTGGGTCCTCGCACCGTCCGGCAACCCGTAGGACCCGTAGGAGATGAACCCGCACATGACCGGTGACGACCGTCCCACCCTGCCGCCCGTACGGCTGCCCTCCGATGCCGAACTGGCGCGGGACGCACTGGCCGCACCGCTCCTGGCGCGCGCTGTGGAGCTCACCCGCTGGGCGCGCGCGGGCAGCCCCGCGGGCGCGGGCATCCCGGTGGGCGCCGGCGGCGAACTCCTCTCCCAGCAGCTCAAGGAGGCGGCCGCGCACCTGGGCCTGAGCGGCGATGAGGAGGCACCGGCCCTGGCGGCCGACGCCTGGAACTTCGCGGTGGACACCGGGCTGTTGGCGATCGACGAGGACGAGGAGACAGCGGGCGACGCGGGCGACGGGGGACGCGCGGCCGGAGGCGGCGCGGGAGCCGCAGGGGAGACCGGACCCGGCAGTGACGAACCGGTGGGCGTGGCCACGCCGGACGCCGAACTCGGCGGTCTGACGGGCGACCCCGGGGCCGCCGCCCCCGCCCCGGGCGAGATCCTCGAACTGTGGCGCACCGGCCTGGAGACCGTGCTCGCGGACGCCGCGACCCCCAGCTTCGAGGAGCTGCTGGGCGGCATCGAGGGCGCGGTCGGTGAGGACGGCGAGATCGACCCGGACGCCATCGACCTCGACGCCATCGACTGGAATCCCGAGGAGGAGACCGAAGCACTCGACAGCGCCCTGGGCAACCTCTATCTGCTCACCGCCACCGACCCCGCGGTCGCCGCCGGCTCGATGGTGCCGCTGCCCGTGCTGGCCGCCTCGATGACGGTGCCCGAGGGGATGGACGAGCCCACCGACGAGGTGCTGGAGGAGGTCTCGACCACGATGATGCGGCTGGACGAACAGTTCCGCATGCTGGAGCCGACCGGACTGGTCGCCTACCAGCCGGTGGACGAGGCCCTCACCCAGGAGGCCGCGGACGGCGAAGAGGTGCACGGCGCCGACGACTTGAGCGCCGACCTCGACGACGAGGACGTCTCCCGGTACGGCATGGTGCGGCTCACCCCGCTCGGCCTCTACGGCGTACGCGAGCGGATGCGGGAGGCCGGTCTCGAGGTGCCCGCGGTCGGGGACCTCGCCGGCGCCGGTGCCGACAAGCTGCTGGCGGCCCTGCCCGTCTATTCCGAGGAGATCGCGCGCAGCGAGATCGAGATGTGGTTCGCCGCCCGCGCCGCCGCGGCCGAGGGCACCGACGGGGCAAGCGGGGAGGGCGGCACCCTGGGCGCCGCGCGCGAACTGCTGGCGGCGGCGCGGGGCGTGGACGAGGCGGCACCCGTGCGGCGCCTGGCCTGCCAGCAGGCGCTCTCACTCGCGGGGCCGGAGGCCGAGCCCGCGCTGCGCGAGGTGCTCGACGACCGGCAGTTGGGCGGGCTGGCCCGGGTCTGGCTCGCCGAGCGCGGCGCCGCGCAGGTGCCGCAGCCGGACGAGGAGATGGTCTTCTGGCTGACCATCGACACCATCGCCGCGCAGGTCGCGACCGCGGGCGAACCGGACGAGCTGCGCGAGTTGGTGCGGGATCTGGTCGACCAGCACGCCGGGTTCTTCGAGAAGGCCTGGCGGGTGGAGCATCCGGCCACCGGCGATGTGCTGGAGACGATGGGCCGGGTGCACCCGGACAAGCGAGTGGCCAAGGAGGCCCGCAAGGCCGCCTTCAAGGCACGCTCCCGGTGAGCCGCGTCCGGGCGGGTACCCGCGGGGCGACGGCGCGAAACCGGCCGATGGCCCGGGCGATGGTCCGACACCGGGCGATGGTCCGACACCGGGCGACGGCCCGAAGCCGGGTGACCGCGTGCACCGACCCGCGTCCCGGGCCGTAGCAACCCCTCGTCCGCTAAGTCCCCTGGCAGGCCCCCGCCGCGTGGATCGCACGCGGCGGGGGCCCGCTCGTGTGAGGAGCGTCGAGGCAGGTAACTCGCTACCTGTTCCGCTTCGGCCTTGCGGCCACACAGAGCAAAGGGTGTGAATGCCGACGTGACAGAGAGCCCCAAGCGTCAACCCGGGGGCATGACGGCGGCCCGGCACGTCCCCCGGGCGGTCGCCGAGCTGCCCCGTCAGGTGCGCGACGAGCTGGCGCACAGGCTGCGGCGCAAGGGCCGGCCCTTCACCAAGGAGGATGTGCAGGTCGTCGAGGAGCCGTTGCTCAAGCGGGCGGTCACCGCCTCCGCGCTCGGCAACTGCATGGAGTGGTTCGACTTCGGGGTCTACAGCTATCTGGCCGCCACCATCGGCGAGGTCTTCTACCCGGGAGCCTCCGACGCGGCGCAGTTGCTGGCCTCGTTCGCGACCTTCGCCGCCGCCTTCGTCGTCCGCCCGCTGGGCGGGCTCTTCTTCGGCCCGCTCGGCGACAAGCTGGGCAGGCAGAAGGTGCTCGCCGCGACGATGATCCTGATGGCGTTCGGCACCTTTGTGATCGGTTTCATCCCCAGCTACGCCACCATCGGTATCGCGGCGCCCATTCTGCTGCTGCTGGCCCGGATGCTGCAGGGCTTCTCGACAGGAGGTGAGTACGGCGGCGCCACCACCTTCATCGCGGAGTTCTCACCGGACCGCAGGCGCGGATTCCTCGGAAGCTGGCTCGACTTCGGCACGTTCGTCGGTTACGCCCTCGGCTCGGCCCTCGTCACCCTGCTGAACATGGGGCTGACCGACGACCAGATGCTCTCCTGGGGCTGGCGCGTACCGTTCCTGATCGCCGGTCCGCTGGGGCTGATCGGCCTGTACATGCGGCTCAAGCTGGAGGAGTCCCCGGCGTTCCAGCAGCAGTTGGACGAGCACGACCAGGCCGTAGCGGCGCGCGAGGCCGAACGGCACGAGTTCCGCACCATCCTGCGCCGCCACTGGGCACCCCTGCTCATCTGCGTCGGCCTGGTGCTGCTCTACAACGTGACCAACTACATGGTCACCGGCTACCTGCCGACCTACCAGACGGAAGTGCTCGGCCGGGCCGGCACCACCTCCGATGTGCTGGTGCTGGTCGGCATGGTGTGGGTGGTGCTGCTGATCACCTTCATCGGGCGTCTCAGCGACCGCATCGGCCGGCGCCCGGTGTACCGCTGGGCGGCCGTCGGCCAGATCGTGCTGGCGGTTCCGGCCTTCATGCTGCTCCGTGCGGACGGCTGGGTGCTGCCCACGCTGGGCGTGCTGACCCTGGCCACGCTGCTGGCCGGGTTCGCCGCGCCCTCGGCGGCGACGCTGCCCGCGCTCTTTCCCACGAGCGTGCGCTACGCCGCGATGGGTATCGGCTTCAACTTCTCCGTCGCCGCCTTCGGCGGTACCACTCCACTCGCCACCGAGGCCCTGGTCAGCGCGACCGGCAACGATCTGACGCCCGGCCTCTATCTGGTCGTCAGCGGTCTGATCGGCCTGCTCGCCGTCCGGTTCATGCCGGAGAGCGCCGGGGTCCCGCTGCAGGGCTCGCAGCCCATGGTCAGCTCCGAGCAGGAGGCGAAGGAGCTGATCTCCACCAGCCGCGATCTGCAAGGCATGCAAGCGCGGCCGGAGACCGAGCCGGTCAGCCGCCGGTAGGACGCCTGCGCCCGGGGCCTCCCGCCCGGTCTCTCAGGGCCGTCACCACCAGGGCGAGCGTGCCGAGGGCGACGGGCAGCAGCGCCAGGACCAGCTTCCCGGTCAGCTCTTCGCCCTGCTTCGGCGGCGTGGTGCTCCACATCACGGTGCAGGTGACGGCCAGCGTCAGCCCCAGGCAGAACCCGAGGAGGAGCACCAGCCGGGCGGTGCGCCGGGCGCTCGCCCGGTCCTTGGGCCGGTTGACGAGGCTCGATGTCCGCTGCTCAGGGCGGAGTTCCCCGGCCGGGGTGATGCGCAGCGTGGCGTAGGCGCTTCCGGCCAGCAGCGCCAGCGCTCCCGCGTGGACGAAGACGGGCAGGAAGACGGTGCCCACGGACTTGTCCCCGTATCTGTCGACGCCGTCGCTGCCGATGTGCTGCGGCACCCTCTCCGGAAGGTCGGGGTAGACCACGACCCCCCACACCAGGAGCCCCACCAGCATCAGCAGCCCCGGCGCCAGCCACAGCCAGGGGAAGTCCGCGCCGCCTCCGCTGCGCTGCCCGGCACCGTCCTTGTCCCGATCCCCGCCCATGTCCTGTCTCTCCCCGTGTCGTCCGGGTGCTCTGCTTCCCCTGGAAGCGGCGGCCATTCCGCTTCCCCCGGGGCGGCGCCTATTCCGCTTGGCGGCCCCAGACAAGGTGGTTGCCGCCCTGCCATTCGAAGACCGTTTCGTCGTAGAGATCGACGGTGGCGATGTCCAGGCCCGCGCGGGCAAGGTACTCGATCAGGTCGGTCAGGCCGTAGGCCGTCCCCAGCGTCTCGCCGCGCGCGGTGACGCGGCGGCCGCCGTCGGGGGCGGGAGGGTGGACGACGACAAGCGCGCTCATACTTCCAGGCTGCGCCCGGTGCCGCGCCGATGCACCTCGGGGCCCGGGAGGGGTAGTGTCCCGGCATGGCTGGAGTCCGTCCTGATGTGCACGGCTTCTGGGAGGCCGACGGCGCGACGAAGACGTTCACGCACTCCCTCGACCCCGGCCTGCTGGCCGCCCACATTCCGCCCACCGCGCGCGTCCTGGACTACGGCTGCGGCTACGGGCGGCTGACGGCGCGGCTCGGCGAGCTGGGGTACGCACACGTCGTCGGCGTCGATCCCTCGCGCGCCATGATCGAGCGCGGGCGGCGGGAGAACCCGCGGCTGGCGCTGTACCACCAGCCCGAGCTGCCGCTGCCCGAGCGGGACGGCACCTTCGACGCCGCGCTGCTGTTCGCCGTCCTGACCTGCGTGCCGGACGACGCCGCTCAGGGCGCGACCCTCGCCGAGCTGGCCAGGGTGCTGCGGCCGGGCGGAGCCCTGTACGTCAGCGAGGTCCCCCTGCAGCGCGACGCGCGGAATGTGGCCCGCTACGAGCAGTACCACGCGTCCGTGCCGGGGAGCGCGTACGGCACGTTCACCACCGAAGACGGCGGCCTCTTCCGGCACCTTCCCGCGGACCGGCTCCGGGCGCTGCTGCGCGACCACGGGTTCACGGTCGCCGAGGAACGGGTGGGTACGGCGCCTACGCTGAACGGTCACCAGGCGGAGTGTCTGCAGTTGGTGGCACGCCGCGGCGCGGACGGCTGAGCGCCCGCTCCAGGGACTGCGCCGCCAGCGCGCGCGCCCTGGCCACCGGGTCGTCGACGACTGCCAGCCCGCGCAGCACCACGGCGCCCTCGTGCAGCAGCGCCAGCTCGTCGGCCAGCCGGTCGGGCTCGTCCGCACCGGACGCGACCGCGAGTTCGTACAGATAGCCGCGCAGCCAGAGCTTCTGCTCGTTGATCACGCGGCGGCCCGGGTGCGCGGGATCGGGGAGTTCGGCCGCGGCGTTGACGAAGCCGCAGCCGCGCGGGTTGTGCTGCCGGGTCCACTCCGCGAGCGCGTCGAAGGTGGCCAGCAGCCGCTCGCCGGGCCCGGGCCCGGGCCCGGGGCCGGTGCCGGTCCCGGGGGCCTGTGTGTCCACCCATGAGGTCAGCCAGGAGCGCCAGCGGCGGTCGCGCTCGCGCAGATACGCGGCGATCAGCGCGTCCTTGCCACCGAACCTGTCGTAGAGCGTCTTCTTGGTGGTCCCCGCCTCCTTGGCGATCAGATCGACGCCGACGGCCGTGATGCCGCGCTCGTAGAAGAGGGCGCTCGCCGCGTCCAGGATCTTCCGCGCGCCGGGTGTCAGCCCCTCCGGCCCGGCGTCCCCGGCCTCCCGCCTGATGTCCGGCCTGATGTCCGGCCTGGTCTCCACTGCCTCCCGGCTCCCTTCGGCCGATGCGCGCCGGCGTACTCGCTCACCAGCGCGCTTGCAGTAAACAGATCTGTCTACTTCACTGTACTCCCAGGGCGGGTAAACCGATCGGTCTACCGACAGCTGTCAGAAGCCCGTGCACCGACCACCGCAGCCCGTGCACCGACCACCGCGTGAGGAGCCCCCGTGCCAGTCCAACCCCTGTCCCTCCCGGCCCCCGTCGCCTCCGCCACCGTCTCCGCCGGGCTCGTCGTCATGTGGAGCTCCGGCTTCATCGGCGCCGAGCTCGGCACCCGGCAGACCACCGCCGACACCCTGCTGATGTGGCGGTTCCTGGCCGCGACGGCGCTGCTGGGCGGCGCCTGGCTGCTGTGGCGCCGCCGCCGGCTGCCTCCGCGCGCGCTCGCCGAGCAGGCGGCCGTCGGACTGCTCTCGCAGGGCACCTACCTCGGCTCGACCGTGTGGGCCGTCGGACTGGGCGTCCCCTCCGGCACCTCAGCGCTGATAGCCGCGCTCCAGCCGCTCGCCGCGGGGGCGCTGGCCGGACGGCTGCTCGGCGAGCGGGTCGGCCGCCGCCAGTGGGCCGGGCTCCTCGTCGGCCTGGGCGGCGTCGCCCTCGTCGTACGCGACGACCTCGCAGCCCCCGGAGCGGCGCCCAACTGGGCGTACGCGCTGCCCTTCGCCGGGATGGCAGGACTGCTCGCCGCCAGCTTTCTGGAGCGCCGCGCCCGGCACCAGCTCCCCGCCGTGGACACGGTGCCGCTCCACTGTGCCGTGAGCGCGCTGGTCTTCACGGCGGTAGCGGCCGGACTCGGCCATGCGGCGCCGCCCGCCGCCTCCGGCGCCTTCTGGCTCGCCGTCGGCTGGGTCGTCCTGCTCTCCACCGTCGGCGGCTACGGCTTCTACTGGATGAGCCTGCGCCGCAACGGCGTGACCGGGACCAGCGCCCTGATCTACCTCACCCCGCCGACCACCCTGCTGTGGGCGTACGCCATGTTCGGTGAGGCGCCCGGAGGCGGGGCCGTGCTGGGCATGGTGGTGTGTGTGGCGGGCGTGGTGGCGGCGACGGTGGAAACCCCGGCCAGGGCAAAGGAACCGCAAAGCCCGGCCAGTCGTTACTCCCGGCATGACCGCAATGACTCCCGGCTCCAACCTGCCGCTGACCGCTCAGCGCGTGGCGGTGGACGTGACCGCACCCAGCAAGCTCGACGTCTCGGCCCTGCTGCTGAGCCCGGAGGGCAAGGTCCGCTCGGACGACGACTTCGTCTTCTACAACCAGCCCACCGCTCCCGGCGTGACGCACAGCAGCGGTGCCACTGACACGATCACCGTGGAGACCGGCGCGGTGCCCGCCGCGATCGACAAGGTCGTCGTCACCGCGAGCCTCGACGCGCCCGGGGCCACCTTCGCCGGTACCGAACCCACCGCGACGGTGCGCGACGCCGCGAGCGGTGCGGTGCTGGCCACCTTCACCCCGCCGCAGCTGGGTGCCGAGACGGCGCTGCTGGTGGTGGAGGTCTACCGCAGGAACGGCGCCTGGAAGGTACGGGCGGTCGGACAGGGGTACGCCAACGGGCTCGGCGGTATCGCCTCGGACTTCGGCGTGAACGTGGAGGAACCCCCGGCAGCCGCCGCACCGGCAGCTCCGGCCGCTCCCTCGGCACCCGCCGCCCCGGCCGCACCCCCGGCGCCTCCCGCGCCCGCCGCCCCGGCGGCTCCTCCCTCGGCGCCGCCCGCCCCCACTGCCTCCGCTCCCGCCGCTCCGGCGGCTCCCGCAGGGGCGGGAGGCATGGCGGCCGGGGCCGGGAAGATCAACCTGGACAAGGGGAAGGTCAACCTTCAGAAGAACCAGACGGTTTCCCTGGTCAAGGGAGGCCGGCCGCTGCTCACCTCGGTGCGGATGGGCCTCGGCTGGGAGCCGGTCTTCCGGGCCGGGAGGCGGGCCAAGGACATCGACCTCGACGCCTCGGTGATCGCCTACGACGCCAACCGCAAGAAGATCGACGCCTGTTACTTCGGCAAGCTGGCCATCCTGGGCGGCGTCATCCAGCACTCCGGCGACAACCTCACGGGCGAGGGCGCCGGGGACGACGAGGTGATCACCGTCCACCTCGGCGATCTCCCGCCCCAGGTCACAGGTCTGGTATTCACCGTGAACTCCTTCTCGGGACAGAAGTTCACCGATGTCGCCAAGGCCTACTGCCGACTGCTCGACGCCTCGGGCGGGGAGCTGGTCCGCTTCGACCTGACCCAGTCCGAGCCCAGGACAGGCGTGCTGATGGCGAAGTTCATCCGCCAGTTCTCCGGCGAGTGGGAGATGACGGCGCTCGGCGAGTACGTCGACTCGCGTACGGTGCGCGGCATGGTGAAGCCGGGCGCCGCGGCGCTGTAGCCCCGGGCCCGCGGCTCACCGGGCGGCGGTCAGAAGTCGAAGAGGGGACCCGTCGCCCGGTGCATGGCACAGGCGTTGGGGAAGGTCTTCTTCCAGTTGACGGCCTTCCCCCGGTGGCTGCCGCGCGCCTCGGCGGTCACCGGGTCGTGCTTCATGGTGCAGTGACCGCGCTTGCCGGGCAGCGCGTTCAGGTTCCCGCGCGTCTTGTCGAGCGCGGCACACGCCTGAGCGGCCTTCGGGTGCTTGCCGCGCGGGGAGGGTTCGCACTGCAGCAGGACGCCCCGGATGGTGGACTTGCCGGAGCGGGAGACGGTCAAAAAGACGCCCTGGTCGCCGCGGTCGGGCTTGGCGCTCCTCGGGGCGCTCGCTGCGTCGGCTGCGGGCGCCGGCTGCGGGGCCAGCAGCGGCAGGGCCAGCGCGGCCGCGGCCAGCGCTGTGCGGACGAGGTGCCGGGTGGAGATTCGAGTGCTCACGGCCTCTCAACGAGGCCGGGGGCCGGAAGGACACGCGCGGCGGACCGGCGTGTGGGCTCCCCGCGCACCTGGTGCGGCACGCGGGGAGCCGCACTCAGGACTGCGGCCGGCGGCCGTGGTTGGCCGCGTTCTTGCGGCGGGCCTTCTTCTTGCGCCGACGCTTCGACGACATGGCGCCTCCTTTCACGTGCGGATCAATACCCCGCGTTTCTACCACCCACCTGACCCGGAGCCCGAACCCCGGGTGAGTGCCGAAGCGCTACCCGCCGCAATGGTGCGGACTTCCAAGGCTGGTCGTCCGCGAACGCGGTCAGCGGCGGTCGCGGTCAGCGGCGGTCGCGGGAGTGGCCGAAGAGCAGCCGGTAGACGATCAGCAGGACGAGGGAGCCGGCGATGGCGGCGACCCACAGGCCGGGGTCGACCACATTGTTGGCTATCGGGCGGTCCAGAAAGGTGGCGGAGAGCCAGCCGCCGACGAAGGCTCCGGCGACGCCGATGAGGACGGTTCCCACCAGGCCGCCCGGGTCGCGCCCTGGCAGCAGGACCTTGGCCACCGTGCCCGCCACCAGCCCGAGGATGATCCAGCTCAGCACGCCGGAGTGGGCCAGCTCGGAGAGGACGTCCGAGCCGGAGTCGTCGCCGTCGGCGAGCTGGGTGAGCGCAGCGAGGTGGGCGAGCGGTGTGGCGGGCATGTGTGGCCTCCCCGTCGGTGATCGGTTGCGGCCCCATGATGCCTGCCGGGTCAGGACCCCCGGGGTGCCCCCTTCAGCTCCCCCTCAGCGTGGCCAGATGGGCGGCCGGGTGCAGAAGTGGCCGCCCAGATGTGCCTGGTCGGGGTCGGCCGGGTCCAACTCGCCGTGCTCCGCGACGAGTTTCGCGGCGTAGGGCTCGGAGTCGTCGCGTGGCTCGTAGCCCAGGGCGCGGGCCGAGCCGAGGTCCCACCACAGCCGGGTGTTGGCGGAGGAGCCGTAGACGACGGTGTGGCCGACGTCCTCGGCGGTGAGTGCCGCGTGCAGGAGGCGGGCGCCGTCGGCGGGGCTGAGCCAGATCGAGAGCATCCGCACGGAGGTCGGTTCGGGGAAGCAGGAGCCGATGCGCACGGAGACGGTCTCGATGCCGTGCCGGTCCCAGTAGAGCTGGGCGAGGTCCTCGCCGAAGGATTTGGACAGGCCGTAGAAGGTGTCGGGGCGGCGTGGGGTGTGCACCGGGATCGGGGCGGCGCCGGTCTCGGGTACCGGGGTGAAGCCGACGGCGTGGTTGGAGGAGGCGAAGACGATACGGCGTACGCCCTCGGCGCGTGCCGCCTCGTAGAGCGCGTAGGTGCCCCGGATGTTGGCGTCGAGGATCTTCTCGAAGCTGGATTCGAGCGAGATCCCCGCCAGGTGGATGATCGCGTGCACGCCCCGTACGGCAGCGCGCAGCGTGTCGCTGTCCGCCGTGCCCAGATCGAGGGTGAGCGCCTCCGGTTCGCCCTCGACGGGGCGCATGTCCAGCAGGCGCAGCGTGTAGCCGTAGGAGGGCAGCAGGCCGCGCATCAGGGTGCCGAGTCCCCCGGCGGCTCCGGTGAGCAGGACGGTGCGGGGCGCGGACTCCGCTGCGGGGCTCTCGGGCACGGTGCGGTCTCCATCCGGTCTCGCCATGGAACCGTCGGTCTCCGTCCATGGACACGGTTCATATACGGGGAGACGCTAGGGAGGGCCCGCACCCCCGTCAAGGGAGCCGCGCGTCGGGTCGCGCCTGCCGTTGCACGGTGAAGTCCGGCCCGTCGTAGGGGGCTTCGGTCTTGACCGGTGGCGCGCCGCTGGCTTAGCGTGACTGTCGTTCAGGAATGTAGACAACTATCACAAGAGTGCACGGCTGGAGGGCTCTCCCGCCCGCCCGTCCAGGCCACAAGGAGCGCCGTATGCCCTCGCCCCCGCCCTCTTGGGCCACCGGCACCCCGGAACCCGGTTCTCCGGAACCCGGCACCCCGAGCCCCGGCTCCCCGGCCCCGGGCCCGGCAGTGCTCGCCGAACGGCTCGACGGACTGCTCTTCTTCCCCGTGACCGCCTTCGCCCCGGACGGCACCCTCGACCTCGACGCCTTCCGTACGCATGTCCGGCGCGGAGTGGAGGCCGGTGCGGGAGCCGTCTTCGCGTGCTGCGGCACCGGCGAGTTCCACGCGCTGGCACCGGAGGAGTTCGGCGCCTGCGTGGCCGCGGCCGTGGCCGAGGCGGGCGGCAGGGTGCCGGTGCTGGCGGGTACCGGCTACGGTCCCGCGCTCGCCCGCGAGTTCGCACGCCGGGCCGAGGAGGCCGGTGCCGACGGGCTGCTGGCGATGCCGCCGTACCTGGTGGCGGCCGACCAGGACGGGCTCGTACGCCACTACACCGAACTGGCGGACGCCACCTGGCTGCCCACCGTCGTCTACCAGCGCGACAACGCCCTCTTCACCCCCGAGGCCGTCGTACGCCTCGCCCGCCACCCCCGCGTCATCGGCCTCAAGGACGGCCTCGGGGACCCCGACCTGCTGCAGCGCATCATCACCGCGGTGCGCGGCGCGGGCCTGGACGGGACGTTCCGGTACTTCAACGGGCTGCCCACCGCGGAGCTGACCGGACCCGCCTACCGCGGCCTCGGCGTCTCGCTGTACTCCTCCGCCGTCTTCTGCTTCGCGCCCGAGATCGCACTGGCCTTCCACCGCGCGCTGGAGACCGGCGACGAGGCAACCGTACGAGCCCTGCTGGACGGCTTCTACGTGCCGTTCGTCGAACTCCGCAACCAGGGCCGCGGTTACGCCGTCTCGCTCGTCAAAGCGGGCGTGCGGCTGCGGGGGCTCGACGTCGGCGGGGTGCGCCCCCCGCTGTCCGACCCGCCACCGGAGCATGTCGAAGAGCTGGAGGTACTGCTGGAACGGGGTCTGGAGCTGGCCGCAGCCCTCTCCGGCCGCACCTCAGGGACCAGAGCCGGGGGAGGGGCACACTGATGCGCGCCGCGGCGTTCTGCTACCCCTGGGACGTGGTCGGCGACCCCGAGGCACCCGCCCGCCTCGCGGCGCTGGGAATCCAGCAGGTCACCCTGGCCTCCGCCTACCACTCGACCCGCGCCCTGACCCCCAGGCACCCGCGGCACCGCGTCGTCACCGCGCGGCACTCGGCCGTCCTCTACCCGCCGGACCCCACCCGCTGGCGGCGCGGCGCTCCGCGTCCGTACACCCAGGACTGGGTGGACAGCGACGACCCCGGCGGCCCCTACGCCGAGGCCGCACGCGCGCTGACCGAGGCCGGTCTCGAAGTGCACTCCTGGGTGGTTCTGGCCCACAACTCACGGCTGGGCGAGGAGTTTCCGCACACCAGCGTCCGCAACGCGTACGGCGACCGCTACCCGTGGGCCCCCTGCGTCGCCCGCCCCGAGGTGCGGGCCTACGCCGTCGCACTGGCGGCCGAGGGGGCCGTTCGCCCGGGCACCAGGACGCGCGGGACCGAGCTGGAGTCCTGCGGCTGGTACGGGCTCGCCCATCTGCACGCCCACGACAAGACCGGCGGCGTGCCGCTGGACGGCGCCGCGACCGCGCTGATGTCGCTGTGCTTCTGCGACGTGTGCCAGGAGGGCTACGCCACCCTGGGCGGCGACCCCGAACGGCTGCGGAACAGCGTGGTCCGCGCCCTGGAACAGGTCTGGCGGGGCGAGTACACCCCGGCGCCGCGGGCCGGCGGCAGGGCGGGGGAGCGCGCTGCCGTCGAGGCGCTGCTCGGCGCCGAGGCCACGGCCCTGTTCGCCGGCTGGCGGGACGCCGCGGCCAGCCGCCTCCAGCACGAGGCCGTCGCGGCGGTACGCCAGGAAGCCCGGCGGGCGGCGTCCGAGGACGGCCGCTTCCAGGTGCTCCTGCACGCCGATCCGGCCCCGCACCGTACGGGTGCCAACGCCGGTACCCGCCCCGCCGATGTGCTCGGGCACGCCGACGGCGTCGTCGTTCCCTGCCCGGGAGGGGCGGGCGGCGCGGCCGAACGCCGGGACGCGCTCGGACCGTTCGCCGCGCACTGCGGTTCCGGGGCGACGCTCGCGGCCAACTTCACCGTCGTCTCCGGCATGGGCGGCAGCCCGCGGACCCTCGCCGACGACGCCGCACACGCGCGCGCACTCGGCGCGACCGAACTGCGGCTCTACCACGCCGGGCTCGCCTCCGACCAGGACCTCGCCGCGGTGACCGAGGCCCTGGCCCTCGCCGGGCAAGCGCCCCGGGACTGAATCACCGCAGCGCTGCCCGGATCATCTTCTCGGCGACGGGGGCCGCCAGCCCGTTGCCGCTGACCTCGGCGCGGGCGGCGTCCGAGTCCTCCACCACGACCGCCACCGCGACCTTCTTGCCGGAGTCGGTCTCGCCCCAGGAGGTGAACCAGGCATAGGGCGTACCGCTGTTGTCGACGCCGTGCTGTGCCGTGCCGGTCTTGCCACCCACCGTGAGCCCCGCGATCCGCGCGTTGGTGCCGGTGCCCTTCTCGACCACCGTGCGCATGGCGGAGCGGAGCTGCCCGGCCGTGCGCCCGCTCATCACCCGCCGCGAGTCCGGGTCCTCGTAGGACTGGAGCGTGTGCCCGCCCCCGTCCTGCACGCGGGAGACCATGTGCGGGTCGACGAGTTCGCCGTTGTGCGCGATGGCCTGCGAGACCATCGCCATCTGCAGCGGGGTCGCGGTGACCTCGAACTGCCCGATGCCGGACAGCCCGGTCTGTGCCTCGTCCATCCCGGTGGGGAAGTTGCTCTCGGCCGCGCGCACGGGCACGTCCTGCTTCTCGTCGTTGAAGCCGAACTTCTCGGCCTGTGCGCGCAGCTTCTTCACTCCCAGGTCGGTCGCCAGCTTGGCGAAGACGTTGTTGCAGGAGTAGCGCAGCGCGGTGCGCAGGGAGGCGTTCTCGCAGGGGGCCGACTTGTTCTCGTTCTCCAGCTTCGTGGAGGTGCCCTTGAGGGTGTACGGGTCGGGGCTGTGGGTGCGTTCGTCCACCGAGGAGTACAGCCCGTTCTCCAGCGCCGCCGCGGCCACCACCAGCTTGAACGTCGAGCCCGGCGGGACGGCCTGCCGCAGGGCGCGGTTGAGCGTCGGGTTGTCGTCGCTCTTGTCGTTGCCGCTGCGCGCGGTCAGCTTCTTCCAGGCCGCGGTGTCGTCCGCGCCGCTGCCGCCGATCTTCGACGGGTCGAAGGAGGGGGAGCTGACGGCGCCGAGTATCTCGCCGCTGTCCGGATCGATCGCCACCGCGGCGCCCTTCTTGTCGCCCAGCGCCTCGTAACCGGTGCGCTGCACCTTCGGGTCGATGGTGGTCAGGACGTTCCCCGGCTCGGCATGCTCGCCGGTCAGCATCTGCAGCGGGTCCTTGAGGCGGTCGTCGCTGCCGTTGAGCACGTCCTGGTAGATCCCCTCCAGCTGGGTGGCGCCGCGCACCTGCGAGGCGAAGCCGGTGACGGGAGCGTAGAGCCGGCCGTCGGTGTAAGTGCGCTTGTAGCGCAGATCACCGCCGTCCTCGGCCCGCTCGGAGCCGGTGACCGGTTCCCCGCCCACATAGATGTCCCCGAAGGGCTGCGCGTACTGCTCGATGGCGTTGCGTCGATTCTTCTCACTGTCCGCGAGGGCTTCCCCGTCCACCATCTGCAGCCAGGTGAGCCGCATCAGCAGCGCCATCACCAGCAGCAGCGTGACGGTGCCCGCGCGCCTGATCGTCCTGTTCATCCGTACGAGAACGCGTCGCGCGGCGGCCGGGGTTCCACCCCGAGGGGACTTCTCAGGGCATTCTCATCTCGGTGAGCGGGCTGCTGTCACAGCGTCCGGGTGGCGTGCATCAGCCGGTCCCGGGCGTCGAACAGCGCGTCCTTGATCATCTGTTCGTGCGCTGTCGTCAGCCGGGCGACCGGCACCGAGCAGCTGATGGCGTCCCGGGCCGGGGTCCGGTAGGGGATGGCGACGCCGAAGCAGCGCAGCCCCAGCGTGTTCTCCTCCCGGTCCACGGCATACCCCTGCTCGCGCACCAGTCGCAGCTCCTCGATCAGCTTCTCGCGGTCGGTGAGGGTGTGCTCGGTCAGCTGCGGCAGGGTCTCGGGCAGGATCTTGCGCACCTGCTCGTCCGAGTACGTCGCCAGCAGGGCCTTGCCCAGCGACGTCGAGTGCGCCGGCAGCCGTCGTCCGACGCGGGTGAAGGGGCGCAGATAGTGCTGGGACTGGCGGGTGGCCAGATAGACGACGTTGGTGCCGTCCAGGCGCGCCAGGTGGATGGTCTCGGTGGTGTCGTCCGAGAGCCGGTCCAGGGTGGGCTTCGCGGCGGCCACGACCTCGTCGCCGTCGATGTAGGAGGTGCCCACCAGCAGCGCCCGTACCCCGATCCCGTAGCGGGTGCCGGTGGCGTCCGTCTCCACCCAGCCGAGGTCGACCAGCGTCCGGAGCAGCATGTAGAGGCTCGACTTGGGGTAGCCGACCGCCTCCTGCACGGCGGCGAGCGTGTGCATCCCGGGCCGCCCCGCGAAGAACTCCAGCAGCTCCACTGTCCGCACAGCCGACTTGACCTGCGAACCCCCCGCCTCGGTACCAGTCATCGACCTTGACCCCTCTGTTCGCGCAGACCTACAGTCCCAAAGGAATTCACCTACAGGGATATTGTTCAGCATACCGAACAGAGGGCTCCGCAAGGCCAGGAGGGCCGTGTGAGACTCCTGTAGGCGAGGGGATTCGCAGGACCAGGAGGACTCCGGTGGCAGCAGCAGTACCAGTGTGGAGCGTCGACCCCCGTACCGGGAAGCAGCGGGAACGGGTCGCCGACGAGGCCACGGCGGCCGATGTGGACGCCGCCGTGCGCGCCGCCCACCAGACGCTCCCCGCGCTCGCCGACCGCGGGACACGTGTCGCCTTCCTGCGCGCCGCCGCCAAGCGCCTGGAGGCCGACGGCGAGCGGATCGTCGCCACGGCCGATGCCGAGAGCGCCCTGGGCGGGACCCGGCTGACCGGTGAACTCGCCCGTACGACGGGACAGCTGCGGGCCTTCGCCGACGAGGTCGAGGACGGCGGCTACCTCGACGTCATCATCGACCACGCCGACCCCGCGCTCACCCCGCCCCGACCCGACCTGCGCCGGTACAAGCTGCCGCTCGGCGTCGTCGCCGTCTACGCCGCCTCCAACTTCCCCCTGGCCTTCTCCGTCCCCGGCGGCGACACCGCGAGCGCGCTCGCGGCCGGCTGCCCCGTCGTGGTCAAGGCCCACCCCGACCACCCCGCGACCTCCGCGCTGTGCGCGGCGGCGCTGCGGGCCGGCGCCGCCGACGCGGGGCTGCCCGAGGACGTCGTCTCGGTCGTCCACGGGTTCGACGCCGGAGTGGAACTGGTGCGGCACCCGCTGGTGTCGGCCGCCGGGTTCACCGGCTCCGTCAAGGGCGGCCGCGCCCTCTTCGACGCCGCGGCCGCGCGGCCCCGGCCCATCCCCTTCCACGGCGAACTCGGCTCCCTCAACCCCGTGGTGGTCACCCGCGAGGCCGTCGCCGAGCGCGCCGAGCAGATCGGCGAGGGCCTCGGCGGCTCCATGACCCTGGGCACCGGACAGTTCTGCGTGAAGCCCGGCCTGGTCCTCGTCCCCGAGGGCGCGGACGGCGACCGGATGCTCGACAAGCTCGCCGGGACGCTGCGCGCCGCCACCCCCGGCCACCTGCTGGACGACCGGATGCGGGACGCCTTCCTGTCGGGTGTCACCGAGCGGTCGGCGCTCCGGCAGGTCGAGGCCCCGGTCGCCGCGGGCGCCGGTGAGGACGAGCGGACCGTGCGGGCCGGGCTGTTCACCATCCGCGCGGCCGAACTGGGCGAGGAGCACGCGCTGCTGCTGGAGGAGTGCTTCGGTCCGGTGAGCGTCGTCGTCCGGTACGCGGACGAGGCCGAGATCGAGTCGGTGCTGGACAAGATGGACGGCAGTCTCACCGCCACCGTGCACCTCTCCTCGGCCGAGGCGGCCGGTGACGCGGACGCCGCCGCGCTGCTCAGCCGGCTCACCGGGATCGCCGGGCGCGTGCTGGTGAACGGCTGGCCCACCGGGGTCGCGGTGGCTCCGGCCCAGCACCACGGCGGCCCCTACCCGGCCACCACCTCGACCTCGACCTCCGTGGGAGCCACCGCCATCGAGCGCTGGCTGCGGCCGGTCGCCTTCCAGGGCACGCCCGAGGCGCTGCTGCCCGAGGAGCTGCGGGACGCCAACCCCCTGGGCCTGCCGCGCAGGGTCGACGGCGTCCGGGAGTGAGAGCCGGGTAACTCGGTGGACCGCGCGCGGTCACGCGCGGAGACTGGGCGGATGGATCAACGCTTGCTTGCCGCCGAGTTCAAGCCCGAGGTCACCTACTTCAACACTCCGTCCCACGGGCTGCTCCCGGCCCGTGCGGCGGCGGCCGTCACCGAGGCCGCCGCCGCGATGTCCACCGGCCGCATCGACCTGGTCTCCTACTTCGCGGAAGTCGACAAGGCGCGGGCCGCTTTCGCACGGATCGCCGGTACGACGACCGACCGGGTGGCGGCCGGTACCGCGGTCTCCACGCACATCGGGCTGATCGCCGCGTCCCTCCCCTCCGGTGCGGAAGTCCTCGCCCCGGAGGGCGAGTTCAGTTCCGTCGTCAACCCGTTCACGGTGCGCGACGACATCACCCTGCGCACCGTGCCGCTGACCGGAATCGCGGAGGCGGTGGAGCCCTCCACCACACTGGTGGCCCTCAGCGCGGTGCAGTCGGCGGACGGCCGTATCGCCGATCTGCCCGCGGTCCGGGCGGCCGCCCGCGCGGCCGGCGCGCGGGTGCTGCTGGACGCGACGCAGGCGGCGGGCTGGCTGACCTTCAGCGCCGACGACTACGACTACGTGGTGTGCGGCGCCTACAAATGGCTGCTGTGCCCGCGCGGCGCCTCCTTCCTGGTCGTCTCGCGGGAGGCACAGGAGGAGCGGGCGCTGCTGCCGCAGAACGCGGGCTGGGTGGCCGGGGCCTCGCCCTGGGACGACTGCTACGGCCCCATCGCGCGGCTCGCCCCGGACGCGCGCGCATTTGCCGAGTCGGTGCCCTACCTGCCGTATCTGGGCGCCGCGCGCTCGCTCGGGCTGCTCGAGGAGCTGGGCGGACCGGAGGCGATCGGGGCGCACGACCGGGCACTGGCCGCGCGGTTCCGCAAGGGCGTCGCCGGGCTCGGCCGCGGATACGAACCGGTGCCGGGGGACTCGGCGATCGTGGCGGTCCCAGGCCTCGGCCACGCCGCGGAGGGGCTGGCCGCCGCCGGAGTGACCGTCTCGGTGCGGAACGGCAATCTGCGCGCGGGCTTCCACGTCCACAACACGGAGGGGGACGTGGACCGGCTGCTCGACCTGCTGTCGGGCTGAGCGCGCGCCGCGCCGGGCCCCCAGGTGAAACGGGGGCGGGACCGCGTCCGGTCCCGTCCCCGCATCAGTGGGATTCCGGCCGCGTCACTTCACGGGCGTGAAGTCCCGCGCCCCGATGAACTCGGGACGGCGGATCGGCGCCGCGAAGGGTTCCTCCGCCTGGTTCTCGACGCTGTTGAAGACGATGAACACGTTGCTCCGCGGGTACGGAGTGATGTTGTCACCGCTTCCGTGCATGCAGTTGCAGTCGAACCAGGTCGCCGAACCCGGCTTGCCGGTGAACAGCTTGATGCCGTGTGCTTCGGCGAACTTGGTCAGGGACTCGTCGGTCGGCGTCCCCGCGTCCTGCATCTGCAGCGACTTCTTGTAGTTGTCCTTCGGCGTCTCGCCCGCGCAGCCGAGGAAGGTCTTGTGCGACCCCGGCATGATCATCAGGCCGCCGTTGGTCTCGTAGTTCTCCGTCAGCGCGATCGAGACCGACACGGTCCGCATCCGGGGCAGACCGTCCTCCGCGTGCCAGGTCTCGAAGTCGGAGTGCCAGTAGAACCCGGTGGCGCCGAAGCCCGGCTTGACGTTGATCCGGGACTGGTGGACGTAGACGTCCGAGCCCAGGATCTGCCGTGCCCTGCCCACGACACGCGGGTCACGCACCAGCTGTGCGAAGACCTCGCTGATCTTGTGCACCTCGAACACGGACCGGATCTCCTGGGACTTCGGCTCGACGATCGAGCGTTCGTCCGCACGCATCTCCGGATCCGAGGTGAGCCGTTCCAGTTCCCCGCGCAGCTTGTCGACCTCGTGCGGCTCGATCAGCTGGTCGATGGCGAGGAACCCGTCCCGCTCGTAGCCCGCCAGGTCCGCGGCCTCGATGGGCCCCGGCGTACCCGGTTCGGACCACACGACGGGGTCCATCCGCGGGATGGCCACCTCGGTGGTTCCGCGAGTCGGGTACAGGTCGGCGGTGCGCTCGGGTGCGGTGGTCATGGAAGTGCCTTCCTCTCCTCTCGTACGGCCCTGTTCACTTGGCGAAACGGCCTGGACGGCCGAAGTGGACCGGCGAACGGTCCCCATCACGGAGGGGCTGTGCCTCAGCGTGTCAGCACCTGGGCGCTTCGGCTCGGTGGTGCTGCGGCGCGTCGCCGCTCGGCCCTCGGGTCAGTCGTCGTCGGGCTCGGTGAGCAGCGGGTAGACGCCGTTCTCGTCGTGGTCCTCGCGGCCGGTGACCGGCGGGTTGAAGACGCACACGCAGCGGAAGTCGGTCTTCGGGCGCATCGTGTGCTTCTCATGCCCGTCGAGCAGGTACATCGTGCCGGGAGAGATCCAGTGCTTCTCGCCGGTCTCGTCGTTGGTCAGTTCCGCCTCGCCCTCGACGCAGAGCACGGCCTCGATGTGGTTGGCGTACCACATGGAGGTCTCGGTGCCCGCGTAGAGGACCGTTTCGTGCAGGGAGAAGCCCACCTTCTCCTTCGCGAGAACGATGCGCTTGCTCTCCCAGGTGCCCGACGCCGCCTTGACGTGTCGGTCGGTGTTCTCGATGTCCTTGAAGGAACGAACGATCACGGTCTGATGGTGCCTTTCTCTCTGTCTCCTATGGAAGAGGGCTTTTGTTGTCCATTCCGGACAAAGTCCTTGCCATAGGTGTCCGTTAAGGAAGAGGCCCGTCCCGGCTGAGACAGCCGGGACGGGCCACGTCTTGTGGGTCAGACGGTCTCTCGGACCGCCCGCGCCAGGATGCGCAGACCCTCGTCCAGCTCCTCGGGGGTGATGGTCAGCGAGGGCAGCAGTTTGACGACCTCGCTCTCCGGACCCGAGGTCTCGATGAGCAGCCCCAGCTCGAAGGCGCGCTTGGCCACGGCGTTCGCACGGCTCTTGTTGTGGAACTCCAGGCCCCACACCAGGCCGCGGCCGCGGTAGTCGGCGATCTCCTCGGAGTGCTCCTCGGTGATCGCCTTGAGGACGGCCTCGACCTGTTCACCGCGGGAGAGCGTCTGCTTCTCCATCTGGCCGTCGGCCCAGTAGGTCTGCAGCGCGGCGGTGGCGGTGACGAAGGCCGGGTTGTTGCCGCGGAAGGTGCCGTTGTGCTCGCCCGGCTCCCAGATGTCCAGCTCCGGCTTGAACAGGGTGAGCGCCAGCGGCATCCCGTAGCCGCCGATGGACTTCGACAGCGTGATGATGTCCGGCTTGATGCCCGCCTCCTCGAAGGAGAAGAAGGCGCCGGTGCGGCCGCAGCCCATCTGGATGTCGTCGACGATCAGCAGCATGTCGTGCCGCTCGCACAGCTCGGACAGGGCGCGCAGCCACTCGGCGCGGGCGACGTTGATGCCGCCCTCGCCCTGCACCGTCTCCACGATGACGGCCGCCGGCTTGTTGAGCCCGGAGCCCTGGTCCTCCAGCAGCCGTTCGAACCAGACGAAGTCCTCGGTGGTCCCGTTGAGGTAGTCGTCGAACGGCATCGGGGTGCCGTGCACCAGCGGGATACCGGCGCCGGCGCGCTTGAAGGCGTTCCCGGTCACGGCGAGCGAGCCGAGCGACATGCCGTGGAAGGCGTTGGTGAAGGAGACGATCGACTCGCGGCCCTTGACCTTACGGGCCAGCTTCAGCGCCGCCTCGACGGCGTTGGTGCCGGTCGGACCCGGGAACATCACCTTGTGGTTCATCCCGCGCGGCGCCAGGACCAACTCCTGGAAGGTCTCCAGGAAGGAGCGCTTGGCGGTGGTGGACATGTCCAGCCCGTGCACGACGCCGTCGCGCTCGAGGTAGTCCAGGAGGGCCCGTTTGAGAACCGGGTTGTTGTGGCCGTAGTTGAGAGTGCCTGCTCCGGCGAAGAAGTCGAGGTAGGTGTGGCCGTCCTCGTCGTACATGTGCGCGCCCTGCGCCCGGTCGAAGATGGTCGGCCAGCCACGGCAGTAGCTGCGCACCTCCGATTCCACGGTTTCGAAGACACTGAGGTCCGGCTGGGTGATGGTCACAGCTTGCTCCTGGGAGTGAGTCGCGTGGGAAGAAAAGTCTGCTTATGAGCGGATGGGCGGTCGGCGACGGTGCCTACCCGCGGGTCCGGGGCCGTATACGTCAGCGCTTCGATGCGCCGGGAAACACGACCGGACCGATCCGGTACAGCACTTCCGGCAGGTGGCCGTCCTCCGGGAAGAGCGCGGCGTCGAACAGCACGTCCTTGGTGAGCGCAGCCGAGTGGCGCTCCGCGTAGGAGGTGAACAGCCGGTTGGAAGGGGTGTTGTCCGGGGTGACCGTGGTCTCGACGGTGTCGGTGCCGTACTCCTCGGCGACGCGGAGCGTCAGCCCGTCCAGCATCGCCGCCGCGAGCCCGCGGCCCCTGGCCGCCTCGTCGACGGCGACCTGCCAGACGAGGAGGGTGCGCGGCTGCTCGGGCCGTACGTAGCCGGTGATGAAGCCGACCGGCTCGCCCGCGCCGTCGCGGGCGACCACCGAGGTGGCGGCGAAGTCGCGGCACCACAGCAGGTAGCTGTACGAGGAGTTCAGGTCGAGGGTCTTCGAGTCGCGGGCGATGCGCCAGATCGCGGCTCCGTCGTCCACACGGGGTGTGTCGAGCTTCAGTCCCTCCGGCATTTCGAGAAAGTCTCTGTGGGCACGTGCATGGTCTGCTTGTGCGGCGGTCATGTGAATTCAACTTACCCAGCGAAATCCAAAACTGCACGGGCGAAAGGGGTTACGCGAGAAGGGGGTCATGTGTTATCGCGCGCGGGCGTGCGGGCGCGCTGGACCGCTGCGCCGACCCCCTGTTTGAGCCGACATGTCGGTATATAGCGGCCGACTTGTTGAGTGCGTCACAGTCCGATAACGTCCGCGAGAACTGCCCGTGATTAGCGCCGCTGACCTGCGATGAAGCTAACGAAATCTTAGCGTTTGAGCTGACGGAAAGCGGGCAGAAGAATACGGGCACCTGTACCGGAAAAGCGGCCTGGATTGCATCGTAAAGCCGGAGCCTACGGCCTGTCTGTGTTTTCGCGGAGCTCTTTCTTCGCTTTCGGTCCCGCCGGTGTTCACCCCACGGCCGTCCGCGGGTGGCGCGGGTCCCGCCCACGGCTCGGACCAGGGGCCGTGTTCTGGACGCCCCCCCTGTGCCGCCCTCGTACAGTGCGGGCATGAGCGAGCGCGCGAGGCTGCATATCAAGGGGCGGGTGCTGGTCGGACCCGAGGACGTACGGGACGAGCTGTGGGTGGTGGACGGACACCTCACCTACGAGCGGCCGGGCGCCCCCGGCGCCGGAACCGAGCCCACTGTACTGACCGGCTGGGTGCTGCCCGGCCTGGTGGACGCGCACTGCCACGTCGGACTGGACGCGCACGGCCCCGTGGACGACTCGACCAGCGAGAAGCAGGCCCTCACCGACCGGGAGGCGGGCGCGCTGCTCCTGCGCGACGCCGGGTCGCCCTCCGACACCCGCTGGATCGACGAGAGGGACGATCTGCCCCGCATCATCCGCGCCGGCCGCCATATCGCCCGTACGCGACGCTACATCCGCAACTACGCCCATGAGATCGAGCCCGGCGACCTGGCCGCCTACGTGCGCCGTGAGGCGCGGCGCGGCGACGGCTGGGTCAAACTCGTCGGCGACTGGATCGACCGCGAGGAAGGCGACCTGACCTCCTGCTGGCCGCGCTGGGCCATCGAGGAGGCCATCGCGGCTGCCCACGAGGAGGGCGCCCGCGTCACCGCGCACTGCTTCGCCGAGGACTCGCTGACGGACCTGGTGGAAGCCGGCATCGACTGCATCGAGCACGCCACCGGGCTGACCGAGGAGACCATCCCCCTCTTCGCGGAGCGCGGCGTCGCCATCGTGCCCACCCTGGTCAACATCGCCACCTTCCCGACCCTCGCGGCGGGCGGCGAGGCCAAGTTCCCCCGCTGGGCCGCGCACATGCGCGAGCTGCACGCCCGCCGCTACGAGACCGTGCGGGCCGCGTATGAAGCGGGCATCCCCGTCTTCACCGGCACCGATGCGGGCGGCTCCCTGGCGCATGGCCTCGTCGGCCAGGAGGTCGCCGAGCTGGTGAAGGCGGGCATACCGGTGCGGGACGCGCTCTCCGCTGCCACCTGGGGCGCCCGCAGCTGGCTGGGCCGCCCGGCCCTGTCCGAGGGCGCCCCCGCGGACTTCGTTGTCTATGAGACCGACCCACGGGCGGATGTGCGCGTGCTCGAGGCTCCGAGCCATGTGGTGCTGCGGGGGCGTGTGGTCCGCTGACGGGGAGGGGGTGCCCCTTGCTGCGCGTCGCGGACTGCGGGTGTGTAGTGGCTGGTCGCGCAGTTCCCCGCGCCCCTGACGGGACGGGCCTCCTCTACGCTGCGCTTGGGAGGTCTGCGCCTGGGGGTACCTCCCGGCCGGAGGCTGGGGGAGCAGGGCTGGCAAGCGCAGCCCCCCCCATGCGGGCCACAGGTACGGCAATCTGGAGGCATGAGGCCAACGGCACGCACCTTGCTGTCCCAGGTAGTGAGTGGGTTCACGGAGCTCGACCCCCCGAAGGACCGCCCCGCGTCGACGGACGGCCCCCTGGGGTGGCCCGGATACGACGAGATGCGCGCGCGAGCGCAAGCCCGCACCGGGGAAACCGAATCCGTGGTGTGCGGCACAGGCCGCATCGGCGAAGCCGACGCCGTCCTGCTCTGCTTCGAGTTCGGCTACCTGGGCGGCTCCCTCGGCGAACGCACCGGCGACCTCATCGAGGCGGCCCACACCCGGGCCCGGGAAGAGCGGCTGCCCGTCGTCACCCTGGTGGCCACCGGCGGCAGCCGTATGCAGGAGGGCATGCGCGCCCTCGCCCAGCTCCAGCGCGTCTCCCGGCAGACCGCGCTGACCCGCGCCGCGGGCCTGCCGCAGCTCGCCGTCGTCCGCGACCCGACGACGGGCGGCGGCTGGGCCACCCTCGCCGCAGGCGCCGACGTGGTGCTCGGTCTGCCCGGCGCGCAGGCCGCGTTCGCCGGCTCGCGCGTACGGCCCGGCGCCGCCGACCCCGCCGCGTACACCGTGGAGGCCCAGCACGCCGCCGGGCACATCGACCGCGTCGTTCCCGAGACGGAGCTCCCCGGCGTCCTCGCCCACTGGCTCACCGTTCTGCGCGTGCGCACCGGTGCCGACCCGCGGCAGCAACCCGAGCCGGCACCGGTGCCGCACGCGCTGCCGGGGCCGACCGCCTGCGGTCGGCTGCCCGACAGCGGCGCCGAAGCCGTCGCACGTGCCCGGGCCGCGGCCCGCCCGCGCGCCGAGGCGTACCTGGACGCGTACTTCGAGGACCGCGAGGAGATCAGCGGCGACCGCTGCTCGGGCACCGACGCGGGCATGCTGTGCGGTTTCGGCCTGCACGAGGGGCGCACGGTCGCCTACGCGGCGCAGTGCGGCACCCCCACAAGACCGGCCGGCTACCGCACGACGGCGCGGCTCATCCGGCTGGCCGGGCAGCTGCGCGTGCCCGTACTGACCCTGATCGACACCCCGGGCGCCGCCAACGGGCCGGACGACGAGCGGGCGGGCGCGGGCCCCGCCATCGCCGAGGTCTTCACCGCCGTCGCCGAGGCCACCGTGCCGGTCACCTCGCTGCTCATCGGCGAAGGCGGCTCCGGTGGAGCCCTGGCGCTGGCAGCACCGGGAAGGCTGTGGACCACCCCGGACAGCTACTTCTCCGTCATCGCGCCGGAGGCGGCGGCCGCCATCCTCAAACGCGACTCCGCACAGGTCTCACGGACGGCCGAGGAGCTGCGGCTGCGCCCCCAGGACGCCGTCGAACTGGGCGTGGCCCAAGGTGTGGCGGAAACCGCGCACGAGGCCGCGCGGACGCCCGGCGTGACGAGCGCGGTGCGCGGCGGCCGGGCACCGCGGGCGGAGGACGGGGAATAGCGGGTGCGCGGCGGCGGTTCGAGGTGACATGCGCGTAGAGATCTGGTCGGATATCGCCTGCCCGTGGACCAAGGGACCCACAGCTCACCGCGAGCGTCTGACCTGGGGCTACGGCTGGGCAGTAAGAAGCCCCGCTCACGCGCTACGGGGGACTCACGCGTGAACGGGGCTGACTTACCGGCTCTGCTCCCGGACGCAACCCAGGCAGACCCAGCCCTTACGGGCCACCAACCGGGTTTGCTCCTTTGGGTGTTTACCGCACCACTGGGAAGGCCCTTGGCGATCCGGCAGATCGCGCTTGATCAGTTTCACGAGTTGGCTGCGCCTACTCCTCATCGTCGTTTCCCTCATCCGGCTCCGGTTCCGGCGCGCTGATGATCTCTTCTCCAGCCACGTCGTATCCGTTGATCGGGTCGTTGCCTCCCATGCTGTCACCTCCCTTCTCTGCGGGCCGAGTAGATGAGCGCTCCGCAGTACCGGCAATGGCGCCCGTCGCGGCGCTGCTCAAGGTCCCCAGGGTGGTCGCAGACTGTCTCTACAGAGTCCAGCGGGACACCCACTTCGACACCGCCAGCAAGCGGCCTGAGGAACGCCGTAACGGTGGCGGAGCCCTGCTTTCCGGGGTGTCGGCTGGAGTCGTAGACGTTCTCGACTGCCAGCAGCCGGTAGTCCGTCTCAGAGCCGACTACGCGCACTGTCGGCCGACGCTTGAGGCTCACTCGCCCTCCCCGCCGACATCAGCGCGAACGATGATCCACGCGGCCGCGTGAGAGAAACCGTGCTTCGGGGTTGTCAGGTGCCGCTGAAACGCCTCCGCCAACCTGTTCGCCAGCGCTCCGCCCAGCTCGCGGCGAATGAGGGCTGGGAACAGCGCGCAATCCGTGCAGTCCTTGCGGCTGCGTAGCGGGAGTACTGCCGGTTCTAGATCAGTCCGGGTAGGGTCGGCCATGCTTGCGCTCCTTTGCAGCGTGGGCCATGCCCCGGGGCTGCGCACACAGTCGCCGGGGTCTGTCTTGACCAACCAACTCCCCTTGCATGCAGGCGGGATACGTCGGTGCGCTGTCGGTAGCTCCAGAAGCGCCTTAAGCTGACTTCCTGGAGAAACCGACAGGGGGTGCATCTTGAACACGATGCTCGCGAGTGCTATGGAGCGCGCCAGCGTAGGTGAGCATGAGCTAGCTAGGCGGGTACAGGTAGCGCCAAAGACTGTGGCTTCCTGGCTCGCTGACCCTTCAGTGTCACCTAGGCCACAGACGCGACAGCGAGTAGCAGTGGCATTAGGAGTCCCCATGGAACAGCTCTGGCCGGATGCGGTGAAGTCCGCCGTAAAGCTCGGGCCCGATCGGGAAATCGTCTCCGTTTACCCATACCGTGCTGCGTGCCCGACGTCTGTGTGGGTCAAGCTGCTGGACGACGCGCGGAAAGAGATCTACTACGGCGGATACACGAACTACTTCATCTGGCAGCAGCGACCGCGAGTGGCGCAATTGCTGTCCGATAAGGCTGCGGAGGGTGCTCGCATCCGATTTCTGATGGGGAAACCGGACAGCGACGCGACACGCAGCAGGGAAGCCGTAGAAGATGTGGCTTTCACCATCTCGACGCGTATCCGTATCACCTTGGATGAGTTGGCGCGGATTCCCGACAGCGGGATTGAGCACCGATTCAGCGAAGGGCATCTGCCTTTGTCGGTCTTCCGGTTCGATGAGCAGATGCTAGTCACTCCCCACCTGCACGGATTGGTCGGGCACGATTCCCCGATGCTGCACCTTCGCAGGCTCCAACCGGAGGGACTGTTTGACCGGTTCGCTACGCACGCTGAGGCGTTGTGGGACGAGGCGGAGGCAGCGTAAAACGCGAGAACGCCCCTGTCTCTCCCGCAGAGGGGAGAGACACAGGGGCGTTGTCATGCATGCTGCTGTTGCCTGCGTCGTTCGCACGGTACGCAGGTCGCGAAGCACCTGGGACCACGGCGAACGGACGGGAGTTCCCCGCTCGCCGGGACTCACAGGCCCGTGTACGGCAATGGAGATGTGCTCAGCCTGGGCGATCTGCGCAATAGCGACACAGCGCTGAGCGACCAACTCCCGCATGTGATCGGGCAGCCCTACGCTGGCAGAAAGCGGGAGCCGTCCGGCTCCAAACATCAGCAGCGATCTGCCGCAAGAGATCTGTGTCTACTCCGTCGGGAAACACCTGCTCCCAGTCCGGCTCAGTCAGCGGCCGCCGCCGACGCCTCCGGGCAGGACGCGGGCGCCGCGTGTGAGGATGGAGCCTGCGAGGTGCCCGCACACCGCACGAAGGGCGTGTGATGACCGAACGCAAGCCGCCGGGGGTCAGCTTCGAGACTTGGGCGGACCGGCAGATCAGGGAGGCCGAGGAGCGCGGCGAGTTCGCCGGCCTCCCCGGCGCGGGAAAGCCGCTGCCCGCCCTCGACAAGCCGTACACCGAGCAGTGGTGGGTCGAGCGCAAGATGCGCGACGAGAACCTCTCCTACCTGCCGCCCTCCCTCGCGCTGCGGAAGGAGGCGCAGGAGGCCGCGGAACGGGCCGCGGAGGCCCGCTCGGAGGCCGAGGTGCGCTCGCTCCTCACCGAGATCAACGCCAGGATCGACGAGGCGATCCGCAACCCGCCGGAGGGACCGCCGCACCGCCTCGTCCCGTTCGACGTGGAGAGCGCCGTACGGGAGTGGCGCTCCAACCGCTCCAGGGGGCAGGCATAGCGGTCACGCTCCGGCTCACCGCTCACCGCTCACCGCGTGCCATCGCCAACAGCCGTTCCAGCACCTCGCCGTCGCTGACCCGCAGCGCATCGTGCTCCCACTCGTCGGTGACCCAGGTGCGGATACGGGGCACGGCACGTGCGGTGGCCAGCGAGTGGTCGCGGTCGACGTACATGTCGCCGTCGTAGACGGCCGCGTACACCGGCACCTCGTTGCCGGCCAGCCGCTCGGTGTCGTAGAGATCCGGCCAGTCGCCCCGTTCGGCCAGCAGATCCGCCACCTCGCGCAGCGGTGACAGCGCCGGGTCGAGGCCGAACATCCAGGGGTAGATCATCTCGCCGGTCAGCAGCACCGGTTCGCCGGTGGCCTGCGCGCGCTCCGCGTCGAACTCACGGAACTCCGCCCTGATCCGCTGCGCCGCCCACCCGGTGCCTTGGCTGCTGAGCGAGCGCTGCGCGTAGATCGGTTCGTGCAGTACGGCGAACAGGGGTCTGGCCGCCAGCGAGACCTGCGCCCGTACGCCCTCCAGGAAGGTGTCCGACAGCTCCGGCCCGGCAGCGCCCCGGATCCACGCGCTCTCCAGCAGATAGTGCAGCCTGTGCGAGCCCGATCCCTCGCCCAGCAGCATGCCCAGGCACTGGAACCGCTCCACCGTCAGCGGACTGCCGTCCGGGAGCCGCACCTGGTGCTCGGCCAGGTGCGCGGCGATCTGCCGCACCGTCTCGACGTCCTGGGGGTAGCGCGCGTAGTGCGCCGCGTTCTTGGCGGCCACCCGCGGGTAGGCCGCGCGGTAGACGTCCTCTGCGCTGGTGCGCAGTCCCGGCAGCCCGCCCGTCACGAACGCCTCCCGTACGCCCTCGGGCGCCAGGGAGAGGTAGGTGAGCGTGCAGAAGCCGCCGAAGCTCTGTCCCAGCGTCGTCCACCGCACGTTCTCGCCCAGCAGGCGCCTGCGGATCAGCTCCGCGTCGCGCACGATCGAGTCCGCGCGGAAGTACGTCAGATACGCGGCCTGTTGTGCCGCCGTGCCGCGCAGTGCGAGGGACTGCCGGTTGGCGGGTGTGGAGCGGCCGGTGCCGCGCTGGTCGAGCAGCAGCACCCGGTAGTGCCGCAGCGCCACGCGCAGCCAGCTGTCCTGGCCCACCGGGCGCGGAGAGCCGCCCCCCGGACCGCCCTGGAGGAACAGCAGCCACGGCAGCTCCTCGCTCTCGCGCCCCGCCGCGACCACCTCGCGGGCGAACACCTCGATCTGTTCGCCCTCAGGACGGGCGTGGTCCAGCGGTACGGGGAAGACATGGTCGGTCAGTACGGTGCCGGGGTGTCGCAGGGTGGTCGGCATATCACTCCTCCAGCGCCTTGTGCAGAGCCACAATGAAGCGGTCGGTCGTCGCCCGGTCCCGTACCGCTGTCCGGAACCACTGCGGGCCGAGCCCCGGGAAGGTGTCCCCGCGGCGCACCGCGAAGCCCAGTTCGCGCAGCCGGTCGCGCAACAGGGCAGCGCGCGGGTGCCGCACCAGCAGGAAGGGGCCCTCGGGCGTGTCCGTCGCCTCACGCACCCCCGCCGAGTGCAGTCGGGCCAGCTGCTCCCGCAGATGGTCGCGGTCCGCCACGAACTGCCGGGCCGCCGCCTGTGCTTCCCGCAGAGCGTCCGGCGTACTGCACGCCTGTGCCGCCACCAGCGCTGGAGCCGACACCGGCCACAGCGGCTGGTGGTGTGCCAGCGCCCGCACGGTGCGCGGATCGCTCAGCACATAGCCGACGCGCAGTCCGGCCAGGCCCCAGGTCTTGGTGAGGCTGCGCAGTACGACGGTCCGGCCGGGCAGCCGTCCCAGCAGCGGCACCAGCGACTCCCGTTCGCCCGGCACGGCGTCCACGAACGCCTCGTCGACGACCAGCGTGCGCCCCGTGCGTGCGAGCCCGGCCAGGGCCGCTGCGGGGTGCAGTACCGACGTCGGGTTGGTGGGGTTGCCGACCACCACCAGGTCGGCACCGTCCGGTACCGCGTCCGGCTCCAGCCGGAAGCCGTTCCCCGGCCGCAGCAGCACCCGCTCCACCCGGTGCCCCGCGTCCCGCAGCGCCGCCTCGGGCTCGGTGAACTGCGGATGCACCACGACCGGGCGGTCGGCCGGGAGAGCCCGGGCCAGCAGGACGAAGGCCTCCGCGGCGCCCGCCGTCAGCAGCACCTGGTCCTCGGCCAGCCCGTGCCGCTCGGCGACCGCCTGCCGTGCCGGACCGCCGTCCGGATAGGCGGCCAGTCCCTCCAGCGAGGCGGCCAGCCGGTCGCGCAGCCACGCCGGGGGAGTGCCGGTGCGCACATTGACGGCCAGATCGGTCAATCCGCTTCCGACGCCGCGTACTTCCGCGTCCCCGTGGTGCCGCAGCGCCTCGCCCGAAGCGGTCCCGTCGGTGTTCACGGCTCCCTCCCGGGGACGGCGATGGCCGCGACGGCGGCTGTGGCCCGCACCGGAGCACCGGCCGGCGGCCGCGACTTGGTCTTCGGTACCAGCAGCACAGGAGCGCCTGACTGGACGGTCGTCCCGCTGCCCCCGCCGCTGGCCAGCAGCGCGGCCGCCTCGGCGACCGAGGGGGTGCCCACAGCCGTGCGGGAGAAATCCGAGGGGTGCGGTACCCGCACCCGGGCCAGCGTCCGCGCCTCGTAGGCGATCAGGGGCAGCCCCAGCTTGCGCGCCGCCGCCAGCAGCCCCGGCTCCTCGGCACGCGCCCGGACGGTCGCCAGCGCCGCAGCGGCGCCCTCCGCGAGCCCTGCGGCCGCCAGGACACCCCGGATCAGCCCCAGCACCTCCTCGGCCCGCACACCCGCGCAGGTGCCCACGCCGACGGTGACCAGCCGGGGACTCGCAGCCGCGCCCGCGCCGAACGGGCTCACGCTGTCCTCGCCGCCTTCCCGGCCTCTCCTGCCGCTGTCTTCTCGTCCTTCGCGGCCTCTCCCGCTTCGCGGCCGGCCGTGTCCTCCGCCTCCCACTGCCGCGCGCACCGCGCCACGAACCGCGCCGCCATCCCGGGCGCTGCCGCCCAGTGCACATGCAGATAGGAGGCGTGCACATTGCCCTGTGCGAAGCCGTCGGGGCGCCGCTCGGGCCGCACCAGCCCCCAGGCGGGCACCTGCCCCGCGCCCGGCAGCAGTTCGGTGCGGTGGAACTCGTGTCCCCGCACCCGGGTACCGGTCTCAGCGAGGACGCTGTCCGCGACGGCCACCGCCTCGCGGTAGCCCAGCGTCAGCCGCTCCGCCATCCGGCCGTGCGCGTCGAGTACGCCGCACATCGGCTTCCCGTCCAGCTCCCGCGACAGATACAGCAGTCCGGCGCACTCGGCCGCGACCGGGCCGCCGAAGGCCGCGATCTGCTCGCGCAGGGGTCGGTTTTCGGCCAACTCCGGAGCGTATACCTCCGGGAAGCCCCCGCCGATCACGAGCCCCGCCGTACCGTGCGGCAGCGCCTCGTCCCGCAGCGGGTCGAAACCGACGACCTCGGCACCGGCGGCGCGCAGCAGTTCGGCGTGCTCGGCGTAGGAGAACGTGAACGCCTCCCCGCTCGCCACCGCCACCCGCGGCGCCCGGGCCACCGGCTCGGCCCCCACCTCGGCTGCCGGGTCCCACACCTCGTCGGGCAGCGCCGGAGCCTGCCGCGCCAGCGCCAGCAGCGCCTCCAGATCGCAGCCCTCGCGCACCCGCTCGGCCAGCGCCGCCACCGACTCCACTGCCTCGGCGCGCCGCTCGGCCACCGGGACGAGCCCCAGGTGCCGGGAGGGAGCGCGTACCACCTTGGTACGGCGCAGCACGCCCAGCACCGGCACTCCCGAGCCGTCCAGCGCCTCGCGCAGCAGCTCCTCGTGCCGGTCGGAGCCCACCTTGTTCAGCACCACGCCCGCGACCCGCACCTCGGGGTCCCAGGAGGCGAAACCGTGCACCAGCGCGGCCACCGAACGGGACTGCGACGAGGCGTCGACCACCAGCACCACCGGCGCTCGCAGCAGCTTGGCCACATGCGCGGTCGACGCCAGCTCGCCCTGCCCGGCGGCGCCGTCGTACAGCCCCATCACGCCCTCGACGACCGCGAGGTCGGCGCCGCGCGCCGCATGGCCGAACAGCGGCGCGATCCGCTCGGGACCGCACAGGTACGCGTCCAGATTGCGGCCGGGGTGCCCGGTCGCCAGCGCGTGGTAGCCGGGATCGATGTAGTCCGGGCCGACCTTGTGCGGCGAGACGGTCAGCCCGCGCTCGGCGAACGCGGCCATCAGCCCCGTCGCCACCGTCGTCTTGCCGCTTCCGGAGGACGGCGCGGCAACGACCAGACGCGGCACGCCGATCATGGCGCCCCCGCCGGGCGCGCATCCCGTACGGTCACCACTCGATGCCCTTCTGCCCCTTCTGGCCCGCGTCCATCGGGTGCTTGACCTTGGACATCTCGGTGACCAGATCCGCCGCGTCGACCAACTGCTGCGGCGCGTTCCGCCCGGTGATGACCACATGCTGGGTGCCGGGGCGGTCCCGCAGCACGGCGACCACCTCCTCGACGTCGACCCAACCCCAGTGCATCGGGTAGGCGAACTCGTCCAGCACCAGCAGCCGGTACGTCTCGGCGGCCAGGTCCCGCTTGACCTGCTCCCAGCCCTCGCGGGCCGCCGCCTCGCTGCTCATCTCGCCGTCCTGGACGTTGCGCTGGATCCACGACCAGCCCTCGCCCATCTTGTGCCAGGTGACACTGCCGCCCTCGCCGGAGTCGCCGAGCACCTTGAGCGCGCGCTCCTCGCCGACCTTCCACTTGGCGGACTTGACGAACTGGAAAACCCCGATCGGCCAGCCCTGGTTCCAGGCGCGCAGCGCCAGCCCGAAAGCGGCCGTCGACTTGCCCTTCCCGACGCCCGTATGGACCGCCACCAGCGGCCTGTTGCGCCGCTGCCGCGTGGTGAGGCCGTCCTGCGGTACGACGCTCGGCTGTCCCTTCGGCATTACGCCGCCCTCCCTGCGTGCCCTGCGTTACGTGAGTCGGTTGTACTGCGGACGAGTTCGGTCACCGCGTCCGCGCGCAGCTCGTCCAGCGTGACCGCGCTGCCGCCCAGCTGGGCCGCCAGCTCCCTGGCCAGCCCCAGCCGCACATGCCCCGCCTCGCAGTCGACCACCACCGAGGCGGTGCCGTCCGCCGCCAGCAGCCGCGCCGCCTGCCGGGACCGCACCAGCGGCTCGGGGCCGCCCGTGGCACGCCCGTCCGTCACCGTGACCAGCAGCGGCCGCCGGGCCGGGTCCCGCAGCCGCTCCACCCGCAGCACCTCGCGCGCCCGCAGCAGCCCGGCCGCCAGCGGCGTACGCCCACCGGTCGGCAGCGACTCCAGCCGGGCCGCGGCGGCGTCCACCGACGAGGTGGGCGGCAGCGCCACCTCGGCCTCACCGCGCCGGAAGGTCACCATCCCCACCTTGTCCCGCCGCTGATAGGCGTCCAGCAGCAGCGACAGCACCGCGCCCTTGACCGCGCTCATCCGCTGCCGCGCCGCCATCGAACCCGAGGCGTCCACGACGAACAGCACCAGATTGCCCTCGCGGCCCTCACGCACGGCCTCCCGCAGATCGTCCCTGCGCACCAGGAGACCGCTGCCCCGACGGCCACGAGCGTGCTGATACGGGGCCGCCGCCTGCACGGTGGCGGCCAGATGCAACTTGCCCAGCGCGCCTTGCGGGCGGCGCGCCCCCGTCGTACGGCCGTGCGCCGTGCGGGCCCGCGAGCGCCGACCGGCCGCGCCCTCGCCGAGCCCGGGCACGGTGAGGGTACGGGCCCTGAACGGCTCGCCCGCGGGTGCGGCGGTCTGCTGAGGGGGCGCCGGAGCGTTCGGGTCCGGCTCGCCCGTGGCGCCTTCCGGGGACTGCGGCGGGGCCGCCTGCTCGGCGGGCTCGGGCTGCGGCTGCCCGGGGATGGAGGGCTCGCCCTGCGGGGCCTGTGCCTCGTCCTGCGGAGCGCCCTGCGGTGGTACCCCGCCACCGCCGTCGGGGCCGCCGTCAGGGCCGCCGTCGTCCGGACCCTCCGGCTCAGGGCCGCTGTCGTCGTCCTGGCCGGCGTTCTCCTCCAGCGTCCGGTCCAGCTTGTCCTCGTCCAGGCCGGGGGCGTCGAAGGGATTGCGCCGCCGCCGGTGGGGGAGGGCCAGCAGCGCCGCCTGCCGCACATCCGCCGACTCCACGTCGGCGCGCCCCGCCCAGGCGGCCAGTGCCGTCGCCGTGCGGGCCATCACCAGGTCGGCGCGCATGCCGTCCACCTCGAACGCCGCGCAGGTCGCCGCGATCTGCCTCAGCGCCGCGTCACCGAGCCGCACCCGGGGCAGCAGGTCCCGGGCAGCGGCGATCCGCTGCCGCAACTCCCGCTCGTCGTCCGCCCAGCGCGCCGCGAAGCCCTCCGGGTCGTCGTCGTACGCCAGCCGCCGCCGTACGACCTCGACCCGCTCGTCCGTCTCGCGCGAGGCGGCCACCTCGACCGTCAGCCCGAACCGGTCGAGCAGCTGCGGGCGCAGCTCGCCCTCCTCCGGGTTCATCGTGCCCACCAGCAGGAACCGGGAGGCGTGCCGTACGGAGACACCTTCGCGCTCCACGTACGAGGCGCCCATCGCGGCCGCGTCCAGCAGGAGGTCGACCAGGTGGTCGTGCAGGAGGTTGACCTCGTCCACGTACAGGACGCCCCGGTGCGCGTCGGCCAGCAGCCCGGGCTCGAACGCCTTCACGCCCTCCGACAGCGCCCGTTCGATGTCCAGCGCCCCCACCAGCCGGTCCTCGGAGGCGCCGACGGGCAGCTCGACCATGCGCGCCGCGCGTGACTCGGCGGCGCCGGCGCCCTCGTGCGGGCCGTCCGGGCACGCGGGGTCGGGTGCGGCGGGGTCGCAGGAGAAGCGGCAGCCGGGCACGACGTCGACACCGGGCAGCAGCGCTGTCAGCGCCCTGACGGCTGTCGACTTGGCGGTGCCCTTCTCACCGCGCACCAGCACACCGCCGATGGCCGGCGAGACGGCGTTCAGCAGCAGCGAGAGCTGGAGGTCCGCCTGGCCGACGAGGGCGGTGAAAGGGTAGGGGGTCACGCGACGGTCACTCCTTCGAGTGGCTTGGCTGAGTCAGGGGCGGCGGAGTGCGGGCCGCTCACGGCGGCGCCCCCGGCGGTACGAACGGCAACCCCTCCGGGACCCCCTTCTCGATGAGCCGCAGCAGCGCGTCCGTGTCCGCGTGCTCCTCGATCAGATCGCCGAGCCGGTCGAGCTGCTCCTCGCGCAGCGCGGCGAACCGGGTGTCCGGCGCCGGTACGAAGGCGCGGCCCGCGTCGGCCGCCACCCGGCGCAGAAAGGCGCGACGGAAGCCGTCCGACTCCAGCGAGCCGTGCCAGTGGGTGCCCCATACGGCGCCCACCCGGCAGCCGTCCAGCGGGGCCCCGTCGGCGTCGCACAAGAACGGCTCACCGCCGTACACCTCGGCCACCCCGTGGTGGATCTCGTAGCCCTCGACGGACTCGCCCAGTGCCGCACCGTGCGGCCGCGCGAGCGTCTTGTCGCGGGCGAACTCCACCCGCACCGGCAGCACTCCGAGCCCGTCGACCACACCGGCACGCGACTCGACGTCGTCCTCGATGCGCTCGCCCAGCAGTTGGTAGCCGCCGCAGACGCCCAGCACCGGCCGCCCCTCGGCCGCGCGCCGTACCAGTGCCTCGGCCAGTCCGCGAGCGCGCAGCCACTCCAGCGCCTTGACCGTCCCCCGGGTGCCGGGCACCACCACCAGGTCCGCGTCGGCCAGCTCCTCGGGGCGGTCGCAGAACCGCACCACCACACCGGGTTCGGCGGCCAGCGCGTCCACATCGGTGAAGTTGGACATCAGCGGCACCGGCAGCACGGCGACGCGCAGCACGTCGGCCCCGTGCGGCGGTGCGACGGCGGACTCCCGCACGGTCCCGCGCAGCGACACCCTCAGCCCGTCCTCCTCGTCGATGCCCAGCCCGTGCTGGTGCGGCAGCACGCCCAGCGTGGGCCGTCCGGTCAGCTCGCGCAGCATCTCGAGACCGGGCTCCAGCAGCGAGACGTCCCCGCGGAACTTGTTGACCAGGTAGCCCGCCAGCAGCTCCTGGTCCTCGGGCGCCAGCAGTGCCGTGGTCCCGAAGAGCGAGGCGAACACCCCGCCCCGGTCGATGTCCCCCACCACCAGCACCGGCAGCCGGCAGGCGCGGGCCAGCCCCATGTTGACGATGTCGCTGCGGCGCAGATTGATCTCGGCCGGGCTGCCCGCGCCCTCGCAGATCACCGCGTCGTGGGTGCTGCGCAGCTCCTCCAGGCAGCCCGCGACGGTCTCCAGCAGCTCCTGGCGCCGCCCGTGGCGCACGCCCCCCTCGGGGCCGTCCGTGTGGCGGCCGAAGTACCCGCGAGCCGACATCTCGCCGACCGCCTTGCCCAGCAGTACGACCTGACTGGTGCGGTCGCTGCCCGGCTTCAGCAGCACCGGGTTCATCAGCGCGCTCGGCTCGACCCGCGCCGCGGCCGCCTGCATGGCCTGCGCACGGCCGATCTCGGCGCCGTCGAGAGTGACGTAGGAGTTGAGCGACATGTTCTGCGCCTTGAACGGCGCGACCCGCACGCCCTGCCGGGCCAGCCAGCGGCAGATGCCCGCCGTGACCACGCTCTTGCCCGCGTCCGACGTCGTCCCGGCGACCAGCAGGCCGCCCGTTGTGCGCTTGCTCACCGCACCCCTCCCGTTCCGCGGCCCCGCCCGAACCGGCGTACTGCCGTACCCACCAGGCAGCTCGTGGCCAGTGCCAGCAGTCCTACCCGCCGCGACAGGCGCACAGCTCGCTCGATGTCCGCCGTGCGGACAGCGCGCCCGGTGCCGTGGAGCACCGGCCGGTGCTCCACCCGCCCGCCGTAGGAGAGCGTCCCGCCCAGCCGCACCCCGAGCGCGCCCGCGAACGACGCTTCGACGGGGCCCGCGTTGGGGCTGGGGTGCCGGTGCGCGTCGGCGCGCCAGGCGCGTACGGCACCGCGCGGGTCCGGCCCGGCCAGCGCGGCAAGCGCGGCGGTCAGCCGTGCCCCGGGGCGGCCCACCACGTCGTCCAGCCGCGCGGCCGCCCAGCCGAAGCGGCGGTGGCGCGGGGAGCGGTGACCGACCATCGCGTCGAGCGTGTTGACCGCGCGGAAGCCCACCAGCCCTGGGACGCCTGCCAGCGCGCCCCACACCAGCGCTCCCACCACGGCGTCCGAGGTGTTCTCCGCGACGGACTCGACCACGGCGCGGACCACCGCGGGGGCGTCCAGGGCCTGCGGGTCGCGCCCGCACAGCGCGGGCAGCCTCTCGCGTGCCAACTCCAGATCCCCGGCCTGGAGCGCCGCGGCCACGGCCCTGGCCTCCCGGGTCAGTGAAGTGCCCCCGAGGACGGCCCAGGTGGCGGCGGCGGTCAGTACGACAGCGGGAACCGCGTGCCGGTCACGGGCGCGCGCGGGCGCGCGTACCGACCCGAGCGCCTCCCGCGCACCGGCTGCGGGGCTTCCGGGGGTGGCGAGGGCGACTGCCGTGGCTGCCCCGGCCGCCGCGACGGCGCCTCCCGCGCAGAGCACCACGTACAGCGCTCCAGCGCCCCGGTGGTCGCGCCACATACGGCGCTCCAGCGCGGCGGCGGCCCGCCCGAAGGCGGCGACGGGGTGGCCGCGCCGCGGGTCGCCCAGCAGCGCGTCCGCGGCGAACCCCAGCGCGATGCCGCCTGCCTGGACGTCAAAGGCCCGCATCACGCGGCGGGTCCGGCGCACGCGCTCCCGACGGTGCACGGGAGGGCGCCGGGCAGTTCCGCGGCCCGCACGACGGCGGCGGGGGCGGCAGCGGGTACGGCGGCGACAAGTGCGTCGCAGACAGGTGCGTCGCCGACGGGTACGACGGCAGCGACTATGGGGGCAGCGACTATGGCGGCAGGGCCACGCATCACGGTGTCCTCACTCAGGGTCCTCGCCCTGGCTCGACTCGACCGGCGGCGAGAGTCTCCTGGCTCCCGGATCCGCACCACCCTCGCCTTCCAGCCCGCGTGGGCCGTGGCTTCGTTGAGGGGGGCGCTCCCCGGTGACAGTGGCGGGACCGCGCCGGATTCGCACCGGCTTCCTCTCCATGCCGCCGTTTGGCACGGGCAGTCCACCACGTGGGACCTGCGGTGGGCAAACCCGAATGTGGTGGCGGGGCGGCTCGACGAGGCCGCCGGACGCTCACGGGCGTGATCGCTCGCCGTCGCGGCGGCAGAACGTACGCGGGCTCCGCCCCCGCACCCCCGGCCGGCTGCCGGAAGGGAGCGAAGGCGAAGCCACGGATACGGATCCTCGCCGAGGGCTACGCGGCGCGAGGGCTACGCGGCGATCAGATAGATCCCGTACGCCACCGCAGCCACGCACACGGCGTAGCAGGCGTACGCGCCGGTGCGCGCCAGCACCGACGGCGTGGAGCCCGCCGTGCGGGGCGAGCCCGAGACGATGCCGAGGGTGAAGATGCCCACGAGTCCCACCGTCGCCACCAGGCTGACGCCGAATACCTGGCCGAGTGCGGCCCAGTCGATGTCCATACGGTCGTCCTTCTGCCTAGCTGAGGGTGCCGGCCGACGCGGGGCGGCCTGTCGAGTTCTGGGTCTCCGCCACGGGCTCCTCCTCGGAGGGGGTGACGGCGACGCTCACGCCTGCCGGGGGCGGGGGCGGAGAGACGGCCCGGATGGCGGTGGTGACCACCCCCGCCGGCTCGGGCACAGCGGCCGGCTCGGGCTCGGCGCCGGGCGCCGGCTCGGCAGCCGGGCCGGGGATCTCCGCGCCCTGTGCGGCGGGCTCCACCTCGTTGACGTTGGTGTGGTCGACCGGCGCCCGCCGGGAACGCGCCCAGATGGCGCCGCAGAGTGCGAGGGCGAGGACGGCGACCGTCGTCACACCCCAGTCGCCCTGCTCGGCCAGCAGCGCCGCTCCCGCGGCGACCCCGCCTGCGGCGGGAAGGGTCAGTGCCCAGCCGATGACCATACGGCCCGCCGTGCCCCACCGGACGACGCCGCCCTTGCGGCCGAGCCCGGAGCCCATGACGGCACCGGAGCACACGTGGGTGGTCGAGAGGGAGAAGCCGATGTGCGAGGAGGCCAGGATGGTGGCCGCCGCGCTGGTCTGGGCCGCGAAGCCCTGCGGGGGCTGGATGTCGGTGATGCCCTTGCCCATGGTGCGGATGATGCGCCAGCCGCCGAGGTAGGTGCCCAGCGCGATGGCCAGGCCCGCCGAGGCGATGACCCAGACCGGCGGGTCGGAGCCGGGAGCCAGGGCGCCGCCGGTGACCAGCGCCAGCGTGATGACACCCATGGTCTTCTGCGCGTCGTTGGTGCCGTGGGCGAGGGAGACCAGCGCCGCCGAGGTGATCTGGCCCGCGCGGTAGCCCTTGGCGGTCCGCTCCTCGTCGGCGTTCTTGGTGACCCGGTAGGTGAGCCGGGTGGCGCACATCGAGGCGATGCCCGCGACCAGCGGAGCGGCGAGCGCCGGGATGAGGACCTTCATGACGACCACGTCGCCGTTGACGGCCCCGGTGCCGACAGCGGCGAGGGTGGCGCCGAGCAGGCCGCCCATCAGCGCGTGCGAGGAACTGGAGGGCAGCCCCGCAAGCCACGTCAGCAGGTTCCAGATGATCGCGCCTACCAGCCCCGCGAAGATCACTTCGGGCTTGATACCGGAACCTTCATCGATGAGTCCCGAGGAAATGGTCTTGGCCACCTCGACGGACAGGAAGGCCCCGAGGAGGTTGAGGACCGCGGACATGGCCACCGCCGCCCGAGGAGCCAGTGCCCCGGTGGAGATGGTCGTGGCCATGGCGTTGGCCGTGTCGTGGAAGCCGTTCGTGAAGTCGAACACCAAGGCCGTGACGATCACGATCCCGATGAGAAGCGTGATGTGTTCCATTCACCAGGCACAATCAGTTCGAGGGGCAGTGACATCGTGAACGTAAGGACGGCGAGTGAACGGCAGGTGAACTGGGGCGGGCATCCAGGTGTCGGCCCCTGACGCCTGTTGTGTGGGTCACGTCACACCGTAGAGGCGGCGGTTCTCCCCCGGGCAACAGGACGCGGCGCCAATTCGGCCGGCCCCCCGGCGGCACCCGGCCGACCGGCCCCGTTTCCCCGGCGTTTCCCCCGTGCGGTGGTCACCCTCCCGGACCGCTCCGTTGGTTTCGCCCGCCCGATCGCGTCAACACTGAGGAAGATGCGTCTGCGAACCGCGGCATGGGCCGCCACCTCCGTGCTCGGTACCGGCGCGGCCACCCTGGCGGCCGGACGGTACGCCGCCGACGCCGCGCTGCGCCCGCCGCGCCCACGGAACGACGGCGGCAGCAGACCCACAGCGGGCTTCGAGGGCACCCGGCTGACCGTGCACTCGCACGACGACGCGCGGATCGCGGTCACCCGCTCCCTGGCGGCCAGGCTTCCCGGGGTCTACGGGCTGACCGGGCGTGGCGTCCACGCCGTCGTCGGACCTGTGCTGGAGGACGCGACGGCGGCCGAACCACGCCCGCACGCCGTCGTACGGGAGCTGCGCCGTGTCGACCGCGGCCGGCTGAGCATCGGCGCCACCGTCCGCCTCACCCCGCAGGTCTACGTCGGCGACCCCGGCGAGGCGCTCGGCATCGAGTACGCCGACGTCGAGATCCCCGGCGAACTCGGCCCGCTGCCCGCCTGGTTCGTACCCGGGGACCGCAGTGCCTGGGTGATCACCGTGCACGGCCTGGGTGCCACTCGGGAACACCCCTTGACGCTGCTCCCGTTCTACCGCAGCCACAGCCTCCCGGTGCTCGACCTTGCCTACCGGGGCGACGAGGGAGCGCCGCCGTCCCTGGACGGCATCGGCCACCTGGGCAACTCCGAATGGCGCGACCTGGACGCCGCCATCCGGTACGCCGTCGAGCACGGCGCCCAGCGGGTGATCCTGCACGGCTGGTCCAGCGGCGCCACGATGGCCCTGCACGCAGCGACGAACTCCCCGCTGCGGGACCGTGTGGTCGGCCTCGTGCTGGACTCGCCCGTACTGGAGTGGTCCCGCACGGTGCGTGCCCTGGCGAGCTCACGGGGAACCCCCCGCGCGCTGCTGCCGCTGGTGGTGCGTGCCGTCCAGGGGCGCGCCGGTCTGCCCGAGGGCCGGGATGCGCCGCTGGTGGACCCGGCGAAGCTGACGGTGCCCACGCTGCTGCTGCACGGCCCCGCCGACACCATCGCCCCCTGGGACGGCTCCCGGGCGCTGGCCGCACACCGCCAGAAGCTGGTCTCCCTGCACAAGATCGCGCACGCCCCGCACGCCGCCATGTGGAACGCCGACCCGCACGGCTACGAGGAGAAGCTGCGCCGCTTCCTCACCCCCTTCATGTGAGGGACCCTCCTGCCTTTCATGTGAGGGACCCCTCCGGCCGCGTCACGCAGGTGAAACCGTGTCACGCTGAGCCCTCCTCAGAACCCCGCGCACATCCGTGCGGAGAGTGCCGGCGACCGGAAACGGCACCCCAGGTTTGGGTTTCAACGGCACAGCATGAAGACTGCTCCTGTGACGACGTCCCGTACCCCGGGGGACAACAGGCTCCGCCTCGTTCCCCGACAGCCCGTCGCCGCCGCCCGGCGCACTGTGACGACCAGGCGCTCCGCCAGGACGCCACCGCCCCCGGACGGTGTGCTGCCGCGCGACCAGCTGGCCCGGCACGCGCGTGCCTGCCTCGCCGACGCCGTGCGGGTGGCCCAGTGGGCCGCCGAGACCGGCCGCTCCCCGCAGCCCGGGCCCGAGGCCGAACGCGCGGCCGAAGCGCTGCGAATGACGGTCCCCTTGGTGCGCACCCACTGGGACCGGGCCAAGCTGGCCGGGCTCATCGAGCTCCACGGGGACACCGCCAGGGCCGGCTGGCGGCTGCGCGCCTGGGACCGCGACGACAGCGCCGTGCTGCGCGGCTGGGTCGCCCTCTTCGACGCCTGGTCGCTGGCCCACCCGGCGCCGCTGCCGCACGAGCAGAGCCTGGTGGCGGAGATCGTCGAGGCGGTGCCGCAGTTCCTCTCCGTGATGCACCTCTCCGGCGGCCCCGTCACCTTCTCGCTGCTGCACGACCTGCTCGCCCAGCGCATCGCCGAGCTGCGCGCGGAACGGGACACCAATCAGAACGGGACGGGCCGCGCCATGGTCGGTGTCGCCCTGCCAGGACTGCTGGACTGGGCGCTGGACGGGCTGTCCGCCGTAGGGGCGCTGACCCGCTGCCCGGACGAGGAGCCCGCCGACGAGAACGGCGTGCGGCAGGGCTCCGCGGTCCTCACCCCGTTGGGCAACTGGGCGGTGTGGACCAAGCTGGAGCAGATCTGCGTCGCCGCGCAGAGCCCGGCGGGGAACATCGAGCAGTCGGCCGAGGAGATGCTGCGCGGCTGCGCCCGGATGACCCCCGGGCCGGCGCGTGACGAGTACCGGGCCTGGCTCGCCGCGCGCCCCACGGGGCCGGCCGTCACCGAGCTGCTGGAGGCGGCGCGGGGTGAGGACGCGCTCATCCGGGGACTCGCCTTCGAGGCCCTGCGGGTGGTGGGTGCGCCCGCGGAGGAGGCCGTGCAGCAGGCCGCCGAGGAGCCGACGCTGCGGCCCTACGCGCTGCTGTGGCTGGCCGAGCAGGCGGGCACCGACCCGGAGGACCTGGCGGGCGGGGCACCCGGCGTGCTCACCCGGCAGGAGGCGACCTGGCTGTGGGTGGACACCGCCGCCGCCGTCACCGACCACGGCGAGGAGCGGCTCCTGGTCGACCACCTGGGCACCGCCGTACAGGGCTCGGTGCCCAAGCTGCTGGAGGACGTGCGCGCCACCGGCCACCCGCGCACCGTGCAGGTGCTGGTGGCGCTGGCCGCCGCACACCCGGACCCGGCGCTGGCCAAGGCCGTACGCCGGGCCGCCTTCCAGGTGCACACCGGCGGGGGGTGACCGCCTCCGGCGGGCCGGCCGGGGCAGGCGGCGCACCGGCGCCGTCGAGCGTTCGACCGCGCGCCGGAAAAGCGTTTGCGCCGCGCCGGTAGACTGGCTCTCATGCCTCATCTCCTCGTGCATTAGGCGTGCGTACGCCGCTTCCGCACTTTTTCCGTACGCACGTCCACAGTCCTGCCTTGGAGTTCCTCAAGTGATCACCGCAACCGGTCTTGAGCTGCGCGCCGGAGCCCGCGTCCTCATCGAGTCGGCCACCTTCCGCGTCGCCAAGGGCGACCGCATCGGCCTGGTGGGCCGCAACGGCGCGGGCAAGACCACGCTCACCAAGTGCCTCGCGGGCGAGGGCGTGCCCGCCTCCGGCGCCATCACCCGCAGCGGCGAGGTCGGCTACCTCCCGCAGGACCCCCGCACCGGCGATCTCGACGTGCTGGCCCGCGACCGCATCCTGTCCGCGCGCGAGCTGGATGTGGTGCTGCGCAAGATGCACGAGAACGAGGAGCGCATCGCCAATGGCAAGGGCGCCACGCGCGAGAAGGCGATGAAGAAGTACGAGCGCCTGGAGACCGAGTTCCTCACCAAGGGCGGCTACGCGGCCGAGGCCGAGGCCGCCACCATCGCGGCCAGCCTCGGGCTGCCGGACCGGGTGCTCGGCCAGCCGCTGCACACCCTCTCCGGCGGCCAGCGGCGCCGCGTAGAGCTGGCCCGCATCCTCTTCTCGGACGCCGACATCCTGCTCCTCGACGAGCCGACCAACCACCTGGACGCCGACTCGATCGTCTGGCTGCGCGACTTCCTCAAGACCTACCGCGGCGGCCTCATCGTCATCTCCCACGACGTCGACCTGGTGGAGACGGTGGTCAACAAGGTGTTCTATCTGGACGCCAACCGGTCGGCCATCGACATCTACAACATGGGCTGGAAGCAGTACCTCACCCAGCGCGAGGACGACGAGAAGCGGCGTCGCCGCGAGCGGGCCAACGCCGAGAAGAAGGCGGCGGCCCTCAACTCGCAGGCCGACAAGATGCGAGCGAAGGCCACCAAGGCGGTGGCCGCCAAGAACATGGCGCGCCGCGCGGAGAAGCTGCTGTCCGGGCTGGAGGGGGAGCGGCAGTCCGACAAGGTCGCCAAGCTCCGCTTCCCCGACCCGGCGCCCTGCGGCAAGACGCCGCTGATGGCCGAGGACCTGTCCAAGTCCTACGGCTCGCTGGAGATCTTCACCGGCGTCGACCTGGCCATCGACCGGGGCTCCCGGGTCGTCATCCTCGGCCTCAACGGCGCGGGCAAGACGACGCTGCTGAGGCTGCTCGCCGGTGTCGAGGAGCCCGACACCGGCAAGGTCGTCCCAGGGCACGGCCTCAAGCTGGGCTACTACGCGCAGGAGCACGAGACGCTGGACCCGGACCGTACGGTGCTGGAGAACATGCGCTCGGCGGCGCCCGACATGGACCTGGTCGCCATCCGCAAGACGCTGGGCTCCTTCCTCTTCTCCGGTGACGACGTCGACAAGCCCGCCGGGGTGCTCTCCGGCGGTGAGAAGACCCGGCTGGCGCTGGCCACCCTCGTCGTCTCCTCGGCCAATGTGCTGCTGCTGGACGAGCCGACCAACAACCTCGACCCGGCCAGCCGCGAGGAGATCCTGGGCGCCCTGCACACCTTCACCGGGGCCGTCGTGCTGGTCACCCACGACGAGGGCGCCGTCGAGGCGCTGCAGCCGGAGCGCATCATCATGCTCCCGGACGGTGTCGAGGACCTGTGGGGCGCGGAGTACGCGGACCTCGTCGCCCTTGCTTGATCCATCCGGGATGGATCATTCGGCCGACGGTTGATCCTTCATCTGAGTGAGAGCGGCTCGTACCCCGGCGCGGCCCCACGGCCGCGCCGAGCGTCCGTGGCAGGAGCCCTCGCCGCGCTCACCCCCTCCTCACGGTGCGCCGCTGACCTGGCGGTTTCCCCACTGTCCCGGCTCGGAACGGGTCGTGCACGTGCATCTGCATGCGGCCCCGAACGGTTGCCACGGCACACCGTTGGCGTGCACAAGTTCCCGAGCCGCTCACGAAGACCTTGCCGAATGGGTGGCCAGATGTGGGGGGAGGGGTGATCATGAGAGTCACAGAGCGCACTTCCCATGAGGAGGCACGGGTGGCCGAGACTCTGAAGAAGGGCAGCCGGGTGACCGGCGCCGCGCGCGAGAAGCTCGCGGCAGACCTCAAGAAAAAGTACGACTCCGGAGCGAGCATCAGGGCGCTGGCCGAAGAGACGGGTCGTTCCTACGGGTTTGTGCACCGGATGCTCAGCGAGTCGGGTGTAACCCTGCGCGGACGCGGCGGAGCGACACGAGGCAAGAAGTCGAGCTCCTCCTGAAGGAGGCTTTCGGGCGTTCCCTCCTGTGGTTACTCTTCGGTTGGCAATACTGCTGGGTAACCACCGGAGGAAACCTCGATGACCCTGCTCAACCAGGACGGCGTACACGTCGCCGCCGACGGTGAGGTGGCCACGGTCACCCTCACCAACCCGGCCAAGCGCAATGCGCAGACCCCCGCCATGTGGCGGGCGCTGGCCGAGGCGGGACGCGTGCTGCCGGGGACGGTCCGGGTCGTCGTGCTGCGCGGCGAAGGCAAGTCCTTCTCCGCAGGGCTCGACCGCCAGGCGTTCGAGCCCGAGGGCTTCGAAGGCGAGCGGTCCTTCCTGGAACTGGCACGCGACACCGACGAGGAGCTGGACGCCGCCATCGCGGAGTACCAGCAGGCGTTCACCTGGTGGCGCCGCCCGGATGTGATCAGCATCGCCGCGGTCCAGGGGCACGCCATCGGCGCCGGATTCCAGCTCGCTCTCGCCTGCGATCTGCGGGTGTGCGCGCAGGACGTGCAGTTCGCCATGCGGGAGACCAGTCTCGGACTGGTCCCCGATCTGACCGGCACCCACCCGCTGGTGGGCCTGGTCGGCTATGCGCGGGCCCTGGAGATATGCGCCACCGGCCGCTTCGTCCACGCCGAGGAGGCCGAGCGCTTCGGCCTCGCCAATCTGGTCGTCCCCGCCGAGGAACTCGACGGCGCCGTGACCGATCTGACCGCCGCGCTGTTGGCTGCGCCGCGGGATGCGGTGATCGAGACCAAGGCCCTGCTCGCCGGGGCGGGGGCGCGTACGTACGAGGAGCAGCGCGCCGCCGAGCGGGGCGCTCAGGCGCGCCGCCTTCGCGCCTTGGCGGGCCTCACCGACTGAGGGGCTGCCCTCTTATGGCGCCCGATGAGGGGGTGCCGCTTGCTGTTGTTTGCGGGCTGCGGGTCGTGTTCGGCTGGTCGCGCAGTTCCCCGCGCCCCTGACGGGGCAGTCCCCATGCGGGGTGCGCGAGTTGGTCACACCCGCTCGATGGCGGCCACCACGACGGCGACCGTCACCTTGCCGGACGCACCAAGCGCGGAGCGCGCCGCATCGGCGGCCGCCCGCGCGGTGTCCAGGGCCCGACGGGTAGGGGCGAGCCCCAACTGGAGCAGGACGTGACAGCGGCGGTCCGTCGCCGGGTCACCCTCGATCTGGACGGCGGCCGCCGCCGGCCCCGCGGCGACGTGGGAGAGGGCCGGACCCGCCACGGGCGCGAGCCGGACCACGCCCTGCACGGCGAGTACAGCGCGCGACACCCGCTCGGCCGCACGGCTGTGGGCAACCCCGGCTGACCCGGAGACCCCCGCTTCGGGGGCCGACCCGGGGCCGGGACCGCCCCCCGGTCCCGGGTCGGCCTCCACGGCCTCCGTCTCCAGCAGTTCGGTGACCCGCAGATCCACGGTCTCCAGCGGAAGCCCCAGCTCCTCCTCGGCGGCGGTCAGCAGCGAGCGCCGTACGTCGTCGGCGGCTGCGGGAACCGGCCTTCCGGCAGGTACCGCCAGTTCGGCGGTCAGCGTCAACGGGCCGGGCGGCAGGGCGCTGGGCGGCGGAGGTACGGCGGGTTCCGCCGCGGCCCGCGGACTGGTGAGCTCCACCCGCACAGCGCTCAGCCGCGCGCCCGGCACCGCCCGTACCGATCTGCCGAGTACGGCGAGGGCCGCCTCTTCCGTCACCCAGGCACCGTCGGCGGCCTCGCCCAGCGGCAGGAGCCGTCCCAGACCGATCTGCCGCCGTACCGCGTGGGTCAGCCGTTCCGCCGTCATGGCGTGCACTTCCCTTCGCCTTCGCTGCCGTAGCCCTAGCCGTAGCCGTGCCGCAAGGAGACCCTTCCGCGTCGACGGTGCTCCCTCGCGTGCCGCACGGCGTACGGGGGGCGCAGTCACCCGGTTGGCGGCGCGCGCCGGATCTGCGCGCGCGGGGGGCTCCGTGCCGTGCTTACGGTGAGCAGCGGAGCGGCAGACCGCTTCGAACCTCCGAAAGGGGCGCAGAGATGTCCGACACCAGTACGTCCGCCCGCTCCGAGACCCCCACCGCGAGCACGGCCAACCAGCCGGCGGGCGGCGCGACCGAACGCTCGCGCCGACCCGGTGGGTTGCCGTCGGCGGGCTCTCGCGGGCGCACCACCATCGCCGACGGAGTCGTCGAGAAGATCGCGGGCATGGCCGCCCGCGACGTGGTCGGCGTCCATGCGATGGGCGGCGGCATGGCCCGCACCCTCGGCGCCGTCCGCGACCGCGTGCCCGGCGGCGGCCGCTCCGTGACCCGAGGCGTCAAGGCCGAGGTCGGCGAGGTGCAGACGGCGCTCGATCTGGAGATCGTCATCGACTACGGCGTGTCGATCTCCGATGTGGCGCGCTCGGTGCGGGAGAACGTGATCTCGGCCGTCGAGCGGATGACGAGCCTCGAGGTGGTCGAGGTCAATATCGCCGTGAGCGACGTCAAGCTGCCGGACGAGGAGGACGAGGAAGAAGAGGACCAGGAACGGCCCCGTCTGCAATGAGTACGCGCAGGAGCGGTGAGCGGCGCGGCCGGCGGCAGCGCGGAGCGGTGCGCACCGGCGGCGGACCTGGCGAAGTGATCGCGCGCCGCGTGCCCTGCCGCGGTGCCGAGCGAAGGAGCGCACGATGAGCATGGCCTTTGCCGGCATGATCGCCGGCCTGGCGCTGGGCTTCGCCGGATACTTCGGCGGTTTCGGAGCCTTCGTGCTGGTGGCGGCGCTGGGCGCCGTCGGCTTCCTGGTGGGCAGGTTCGTGGACGGGGATCTGGACGCGGGGGACTTCTTCCGCGGCCGGGACAGCGAGCGCCGCAGGTGACGTCGGGACGGCAGGTGGACAGGTGACTCACGCGCAGGTCCCCGCGGGCGAGCGGGGGGCGACCCGGATCGCCGAGAAGGTGGTGACCAAGGTCGCGGCCCAGGCGGCGCGGGAAGCGCTGCGCGGGGCGCGGGCAGGTGACGGCCGGTCCGCGGCCGGGCCGCCGGTACGCCGAACAGTCCCCCATGCGGCCGTCACTGTCCGCGAGCGGACGGCGCGGGTCCGGCTCGGGCTGGAGCTGGGCTACCCCTCGGACATCGGTGCCCAGTGCGGTGCCGTACGGCGCCGCGTCATCTCCCGGGTGGGCGAACTGGTCGGCATGGACGTACCGGACGTGACCCTGGAGATCGAACGGCTCCACTCGGCGCATCTCAAGGGCGGCAGCTCCGGGAGGGTGTCGTGACCCCGGAAGCCGACGCGAGCGGCGGCGGCCCGGCGGCCGGACACCCCGCGGCGCACGGCTCGGCGCACAGCCGGGGAGCGGGCACCACGCTGGAGAAACCGCCGGGAGGCGCCGGGCACTCCGAGCCCCCGGGGCCGCCAGGCCCCGAGCCCCCCGGCTCCGAGACGGCGCCGGACGGGGCAGCGGGCGGTCCTGGCGCGGGGGAGGGGAAGGCGGGCCGGTTCTGGTCGGTGCGCAGAGCCCCGGCCGGGATCGCCGCGCTGCTGCTGTTCGCCGGAACGGGTGTCTTCCTGTACGACGTGGCTTCTGTGCGGGCCGACCGTCCCGGCATGGCCTGGCGGCGGACCCTCACCGACGAGCTGGCCGGCCGGCGCCTCGACGACACCTATCTGCTGGCGGGCGCCGCCGCGCTCGCCGCGATCGGGCTGTGGCTGCTGGTGCTGGCGCTCACCCCGGGGAAGAGGTCGCTGCTGACGATGCGGCCCGACATCCCGCAGGTGCGCGCGGGACTGGAACGGTCGGCTGCCGCGCTGGTGCTGCGCGACCGGGCGATGGAGATCTCCGGCGTGCAGTCGGTACGGGTCGACGTCACGCGCCGCAGGGTACGCGCCCGGGCGACGGCGCACTTCCGCGACCTGGAAGAGGTACGCCGCGACCTGGACGCCGTGCTGGGCGACACCATCGGCGACCTGGGCCTGGCCAGGCGGCCGAACCTGTCCGTACACGTACGTCGGCCGGGGAAACGACGGTGACGACCGCGAGACGACGGTGACGACTGAGACGAGGGTGACGGCGGTGACGACCGAGACGACGGTGAGGCGAGAGCGATGCTGCGGATCGTGAACCGGGTGCTGACCGCACTCCTCGGGCTGGCGCTGCTCGCGCTCGGCCTCGCCGTGCTCTTCGCCGGGCTCGACCTGCCACGCCGCTGGGACGTCCATATGCCTTCCGGCTGGCCGTGGGACCGGCCCGGGGACGTGGTGCTCAGCGACGCCGACCGCACCCGGTGGACCGACGAGGGCTGGTGGTGGCCGGTGGCTCTCGCGGTCCTGGCCGCGCTGTTCGTGCTGTGCCTGTGGTGGCTGCTGGCGCAGCTGCGGCGGCAGCGGCTGGACGAGGTCCTGATCGACAGCCGGGACGGCGAAGGCGCCACCCTGCGCGGGCGCGCCATCGAGGACGTCATCGCTGCGGAGGCGGAGTCCCAGCCGGGCGTCGACCGGGCCCGAGTGACGCTGACCGGACGGCGCGGCCGGCCCCGGGCCCGGATCGGCCTGGTGCTGACCGCGCACGCCAGGCCGGGACCCGCCGTTCACCAGCTCCGCCGGGAGACCCTCGCCCATGCGGTGACCTCGGCAGGGCTGGAGTCCCTCCCGGCCGAGGTCAGAATGCGCGCGGCGCGCCACCGCGCGGAGCGCGTGAGCTGACGGCCGCCGCGGAAACCCGCGGCACGCGCGCCGTCAGATCCCCCGCAGCGCTCCGCCGTCCACCGGGAGCATCACCCCGGTCAGATACGAGGCGGCGGGGGAGAGGACGAAGGCGGCCGTGCGGCCGAACTCCTCGGGGGTGCCGTAGCGGCGCAGCGGAATACCCGCCGAGTTGCGCTCACGGGCGGCGTCCCCGTCGCCGGACAACGAGTCGAGGTACTGCAGCCGCTCGGTGGCGATCCGGCCGGGCATCAGTCCCAGCACCCGGATACCGCGCGGCCCCAGCTCGTCGGCCAGCGTCTTGGCGAACCCGGCCAGCCCTGGACGCAGCCCGTTGGAGAGGGTCAGCCCGGGGATCGGTTCCCGTACGGAGCCGGAGAGGACGAAGCCGATCGCCCCGCCCTCGCCCAGCTCGGCCGCGGCCGCGCGCGCCAGCCGGACGGCGCCGAGGAAGACGCTGTCGAAGGCCGTCTGCCACTGCTCGTCCGTGAGCTGGTCCGCGGGCACCCCGGCCTGCGGGCCGCCGACGCTGATCAGCATGCCGTCGAACCGGCCGAACCGCTCCCGGGCCGCCGCGATCACCCGGGCGGGGGTCTGCGGGTCCGCGTTGTCGGCGGCGACACCCAGCGCCCGTCCCTCGGCCCCGGACGCCTCGACCCCGAGCCGCGCGGCCGCCTCCTCGGCCGACTTCTCCGAGCGCCCGGTGACCACCACCCGGGCCCCCTCGGCGAGCAGTTGAGCAGCGGTCGCGAACCCGAGCCCCCGGGTTCCACCGGTGATGACATAGACGCGCTCTGAAAGTCCAAGGTCCATACGAGCAGTCTGCCTGAACGCCGAACGGCATGGTCACCGCCCCCGATCCGCTGCCCCCCACCTACCTCCCGCCGCAACGGCGGGCAACCACGGCGGCGGGGGTCCGGCGGAAGATCAGACGGGCTCATCCGGCCCGTCGCCTGCCGCGGTGGCGGGAATCGCGACTTCTCGGCCGAAAGTGCCCGGGGGTGGGGGCGCAGCCCCGCACCTACCTCCCGCCGCAACGGCGGGCAACCACGACGGTGAGGGTCCGGCGGCGGTCAGACGGGCTCAGCCACTACGTCCGGCTGCTCCGCACCGGCGGCGGCCGCGCGCCGTTCCTTGGCCTCGCGGCGGACGAGGACGACCCAGCCGACCGGCACCGCTGCGGTGAACAGCCACCACTGCACGGCGTAGGCCATGTGCGGCCCGATGCTGCTGTGATCGGGCTCGGGCAGCACCGCCGGCTGTTTGCCCGCCGGCTCGGGGGAGGTCCTGACCAGTTGGATGAAGCCGCCCAGCAGCGGGCGGTCCACCTCCTTGGCCTGCTTGTGGCTGTTGATCAGCATGACCTGGCGGTCGGGCAGGCCCTTGGTGTCCTTGATGCCGCTGGCCTCGGTCGTCTCGTCGGGCATCATCCGGCCCACCACGCCGACCCGGCCCTTCGGCGGCGCGGGCACCTCGGGGAACGCGGTCAGGTCGCGGTCGGCGCGGATCCAGCCGCGGTTGACGAGGATCGCCGAGCCGTCGTCGAGGACGAGCGGGGTGACCACGAAGTAGCCGATGGTGTCGCGGTCAGGCCCTGTGCGGTGCCGTACGACGACCTCGTGCGCCGTGTCGTACGTCCCGCGCGCGGTGACCGTGCGGAACTTGTCCTCCTCGGCGGGCTCCCGGCCCTTCCCGGTCAGCTCGGTGACCGGCACCGTGGGCGCCGCCAGGCTCGCGGCCACGGCCTCGTTGCGCGCGACCCGGCTCTCGTGGCGGTGCAGCTGCCAGAAGCCCAGCTTGATCATCGTGGGGATCAGCACGAGACCGAGCAGGGTGAGGATCACCCACTGCCGGGACAACAGGAAGCGGTACACGTCTACTGACGGTACCCCGCCCCGCTCAGCCCTCCGGCGCGGGGGCCACGTCCTGGAGGAGCTGGGTGAAGGCGGCCTCGTCGATGACGGGGGTGCCGTAGGTGCGGGCCTTGACCACTTTCGAGGTGGGGGAGTCCGGATCGTTGGTGACCAGCAGACTGGTCAGACGCGAGACACTGGTGGCGATGTGCAGCCCCGCCTCGATGGCACGGTCCTCCAGCAGCTCCCGGTCGACCGAGGTGTCCCCGGAGATGGCGACGCGCATCCCCTGCACCAGCCGCCCCTCCGGTTCGTACCGGCCGGGATTGGGATACGGGCAGGCGGGGCGCTTGCGCGAGGGCCGCCAGGTGCCGTAGCCGCCGCCGGGACGGTATCCACCCCTGGTGCTCGCCCCGCCCGAGGCGCGGCGCGGCACCACGGCGTCCGACCACTCGCTCAGCGGCTGGCACGCCAGCAGCGGCAGCCGCACCTGCTGGCGTGCCGCCAGATGGAGGCTGGGACGGAACGCCTCGGCCAGCACCCGGGCGTCGTCCAGCGCGTGGTGCGCCCGCTGCTGGACCACGCCGTAGTGCGCGGCGAGGGACTCCAGCTTGTGGTTGGGCAGCGGCAGGGACAGCTCCTTGGACAGCGCGATGGTGCACAGCCGCTGGCGCACCGGCGCCTCACGCCTGGCCCGCGCGTACTCCCGGGCGATCATCGACCAGTCGAAGATGGCGTTGTGCGCGACCAGGACACGCCCTGCCAGCCGGGTGGCGAACTCCTCGGCGATGTCCGCGAAGAGCGGCGCGTCGGCCAGCGCCTCGGCGGTCAGCCCGTGGATCCAGGTGGGGCCCGGATCGCGCTGCGGATTGACGGGCGAGTACCAGTGGTCCTCCACCTCGCCACGGGCGTCCAGGCGGTAGACGGCCGCGGACACTATCCGGTCGTCCCGGGCCAGGCCCGTGGTCTCCACGTCCACCACCGCGTAGCCGTCCGGATATCCGGACGGCCAGTCGAGGGGTGGCCGGGCGTCGGCGGCGGGCTGCGCGGGGATGCGCGTGGACGTCCCGTCCGTGCGTGCCGTCTGGTCTTCGAGCATGGTCACAGAGAATACGGGGCGGTACTGACAGCGCTTCACGGCCGTCGCCTCAGATGCCTCAAATCTCCAGCTCCGGGGGCGAATCGGGCACTGCGAAGAGGCCGTCGACCAGCGCCCGTATCGTCGATTCGAACACCTTCCCGGCGTCCGGCGGTCTCGCAAGCGCGCGTACCAGCGCCGGATCGTCCAGCTCTCCCTCGCCTGCCCTCGCGCCCGCCCACAGCTCCGGCTCACCGGGGTGCTGTGCGGGTGCGCGCTCCCGGTTGCGTTCGACCAGGACCTGACCGACGACCGCGAACTGTACGGCGCGCACCGCCTCCGCGGCCCGCGCCCCGCGCAACCCGGCGGCGTGCGCCTCCCGCACGAGCGCCCGCTGCGCCGCGAGGAACATCCGTTCCGTCAGGCCCCGTTCGTGCACCATCGCGATCAGATGCGGACGGGCGCGCAGTTCGCGCCGCAGTGCCCGCGCGATGGAGACCGTCCTGGCCCGCGGCGTGCGGCCATGTGCGCGGATCTCGCCCAACTCCCGTACGGTGCGCTCGACAAGAGCCTCCAGCAGCGACTCGCGGTTGCCCACGTGCCAGTAGATGGAGGTCACCGCGGTGCCGAGCTCGGCGGCGAGCCTGCGCATGGTGAGCGCCTGTGGGCCGTGTTGCCGCACCAGCGCAGCGGCGGCGTCCAGCACCGCCTCGCGGCTGAGCGGGTCTGTCGGTCTCGGCATGTTCCCCCAATTCCGGACGTTCGTGTGTCTTTACCCTTCACGGAGTCTGCTGTAACGGTGTTACAGCGTCACAGCGTTATCGGCGTTGCAGCCACAGCGCCTCCCGCGCGCTGTCCCGTGCTGTCCCATGGAGGTGTCGCAGATGGCACGTGTCCGGTACGGCCCCCGCGACGAGACCGAGATCAGACGGACGAGCCAGGCCCGCTCCGCGCTCCCGGACATCTGGTCCACCGGCGTGCTGGCCGTCTGGGAGACCGACCCCGAGGTGGTGGCCGCCGTGCTCCCGCCGCCTCTCGAACCGGCCGGACGCCCGCTGGTGCGGGCCGGTATCAGCCAGGTGCGGCTGCCCGGCTGTCCGCTGGGCGCGGGCTCGGTCGCGGTTGCCGCACGCCACGGGGAGACCGACGGCTGGTATCCGCTGGTGATGCCGATGACCCACGAGCGGGCCCTCGTCGGCGGCCGCGAGGTCTTCGGCGAGCCCAAGAAACTCGGCGACGTCACCCTTCGGACCGGCCCCGACGGCACGGTCAGGGCCGGCCTCGCCCGGCACGGCATCACCTTCGTCGAGGTCACCGGCACGGTGGGCGGGGCGCTCCCGCTGCCGCCGCCCGCCGAGAAGCTCGACTTCTACTTCAAGTTCCTGCCCGCGGTGGACGGCGACGGCTTCGACGGCGATCCCCTGCTGGTGCACTGTCTGCGCCGCGAGAAGGTCCGCAAACTGGAGTCGGTCACCGGCGAGGTCGTCCTGCGCGAGTCACCGCAGGACCCGGTGGCCGATCTGCCCGTACGGCGGATGGTCGAGATCACCCTCGGTGAGAAGACCGGCGACCAGCGCGGCCGTGTCGTCGAACGCGTCAGTGCGCACGCGCTGCTGCCCTATCTGCACCAGCGCTACGACGACGCCGCGCAGGCACACGACGCACCCCCGCAGCCGACGGGTGCGAGCGCGGAGGGGAGCGCCTGATGCGGCTGCGAGCGGGACAGACAGCCGTGGTCACCGGTGCGGCCGGCGGCATCGGCCTCGCCCTGGCGCGCCGATTCGCCGCCGAGGGGCTGCGGGTCGTACTGGCCGATGTGGAGCGGGCCCCGCTGGAGAAGGCCGCAGACGCGCTGCGCGCGGACGGTGCTCGGGTGCTGGCGCACCTCACCGACGTGAGTGAGCCCGAGTCCGTCGAGGCGCTGGCCGAGGCCGCGTGGCAGGAGTTCGGCGCCGTCCATGTGCTGTGCAACAACGCCGGCGTCGGCTCGGGCGCCGAGGGCCCCATGTGGGACCACGAACTCAACGACTGGAGGTGGGCGTTCGCCGTCAATGTCTGGGGCGTCTTCCACGGCATCCGCTCCTTCGTGCCCCGGATGCTGGAATCGGGTGGGCCCGGCCACGTCGTCAACACCTCCTCGGGCGACGGCGGAATCGCGCCGCTGCCCACTGCTTCGGTGTACGCGGTGACCAAGTCCGCCGTCGTCACCATGACCGAGTCCCTCTACGCCCAGCTGCGGGCCGAGTCGGCGCCGGTGGGCGCCTCCGTGCTCTTCCCAGGCCCGCACATGCTGCGCACCGGCCTGTGGGAGTCCTACCGCAACCGCCCCGAGCGCTACGCCAAGACCCGTCCGCGCAAGACCCCCTACCGCACGCTCGACCAGTGGGAGGCGGCCATGCGCGCGTCCGGACAGGAGGTGCGTTTCACGCCCGTCGAGGATGTCGCCGAGTTCGTCGTCGCCGGGATCAGGGACGACCGCTTCTGGATGCTCCCGCCCAGTGAGCACAGCGACGCCCAGATCCGCGCCCGGGCCCGCTCCATGCTGGAGCGCGCCGACCCGGGCTACCTGGAGAGCTTCGTACTCGATTAGCGACCAGCGACCGGCCGGAGAGAGGCCCCAGCCATGCAGACGACGCACGACGACCCGTATCTGATCATCTCCTCCGACTGCCACGCCGGGCTGCCCACCGAGCGGTACCGGCCCTATCTGGAGAGCGCCTTCCACCGCGAGTTCGACGACTTCCTCGCCCAGCGCGACGCGCGGATCGAGGAGTCCACGCGCCTGGGCATCCGCAACGAGACGTTCGCCCGCAAGTGGTTCGAGGACAACGAGGAAGGGCTGCGCGGCGGCTGGGACGCGGTGCGGCGTGTCAAGGAGCTGGACGGCGACGGGGTGGCCGGCGAGGTGGTCTTCCCGGACGCCGACGCCGTCGACAGCGGCACCGCTGCACCCTTCGGCGTCGGCCTGGGCCTCAGCGGCGACCAGGACCCCGAACTGGGGATGGCCGGTGCGCGGGCACACAACCGCTGGCTGGCCGAGTTCTGCTCCACCCATCCGGAACGGCACTGCGGCGTGGCGCTGCTGCCGGTGACCGACGAGGTGGAGCGCGTTGTCGCGGAGATCCACCGCGCGAGAGAGTCCGGCCTGGGGGCGCTGATGATCCCCGCCATGTGGGTGGACAAAGCCCCTTACCACGACCGCCGCTACGACCCGGTGTGGGCGGCGGCCGCTGAGACGGGCATGCCGGTCATCACTCATTCGGGTGCGGCTCCCCGCCACGAGTACGGCGACCATCTGGGCATCTACGTCAGCGAGGTCACCTGGTGGCCCGCGCGCCCGCTGTGGTTCCTGCTGTGGTCCGGCGCCTTCGAGAGGCACCCGGGGCTGCGGTTCGGCGTCGCCGAGTCCGGCTGCTGGTGGCTGCCCAACCTGTTGTGGTTCATGGACCGGCTCTATCTGGGTGCGCACGGCGGCAAGAAGCTCTCGCCGTTCGCCGAGCTCAAGCGCCCGCCGCACGAGTACCTCGACCGCCAGATCTTCGTCTGCGCGACCAACACCAAACGGCGCGAGCTGGCCCAGCGCTACGAGATCGGCGTCGACAACATCCTGTGGGGCAGCGATTTCCCGCACCCCGAGGGCACCTGGCCGCGCACCAGGGAGTGGCTGCGCGAGACCTTCCACGACATCCCGGTCTCCGAGACCCGGCGGATGCTGGGCCAGGCCGCCGCTGAGGTCTTCGGCTTCGACACGGCTGCGCTGGCACCCCTCGCCCGGCGGATCGGCCCCACCCCCGCCGACCTGGGCCAGCCCGCCGGCCAGGGCCCGGTCGAGGAGTCCTGGCGCCGCGCCCGCGAGACCGGTCGGCACTGGCTGACCGGGCACGACTTCCCATTCGTGGGGAGGGAGACATGGGAGAGGGAGATATGACCCGCACCGGCGACGGCCGTACCGCCGACGGCCGTACCGCCGACGGCCGCACCGCCGTCGGCCGCACCGCCGACCGCTACACCGTCGTCTCCGCCGACTGCCACGCGGGCGCCGACCTGCTCGACTACAAGCCGTACCTGGAGAAGCGGTACCACGACGACTTCGACGCCTGGGCGGCCACCTATGTCAACCCGTACGAGGATCTGCTCGCCGACACCGCCGACCGCAACTGGAACTCCGGGCGACGGCTGGCCGAGCTGGAGGCCGACGGGATCGTCGCTGAGGTCGTCTTTCCCAACACCATCCCGCCGTTCTTCCCTTCCGCATCCCTGCTGGCGCCCGTGCCCACCCGTCAGGAGCTGGAGAGGCGCTGGGCCGGGCTGCGCGCGCACAACCGCTGGCTCGTCGACTTCTGCGGCCAGGTACCGGGGCGGCGGGCAGGTGTCGCGCAGATCCTCCTCAACGACGTCGAGCAGGCAGCCCGGGAGGTGCGGTGGGCCCGGGAGGCGGGGCTGACGGGCGGGGTGCTGCTGCCCGGCGTACCGCCGGGCTCGGGCATCCCCGAGCTGTACTCGAAGGCGTACGACCCGTTGTGGGCCGTCTGCGCCGAACTCGATGTCCCCGTCAACCACCACGGCGGCTCGGCGTCGCCGCCGCTGGGGGACGAACCGGCCGCGCGCGCCGTCTTCATGGTGGAGACGACCTGGTTCTCGCACCGCGCCCTGTGGCATCTGGTCTTCGGCGGCGTCTTCCGCCGCCATCCGACGCTGCGGCTGGTGCTGACCGAGCAGGGGTCGGGTTGGATTCCCGGCGTACTGGAGATGCTGGACTACTACCACGAGCGGCTGGTCTCCGCCGCCGGCCGGTCGGCCGCGACCGCCGAGTCCAAGTTCGGCGCGGGGCTGGCCGAGTCGATGGGGCCGCGGCCCAGCGAAGTGTGGCGTGCCAACGTCCATGTGGGGGCGAGTTTCATGCGGCCGCACGAGGTGCCGCTGCGCGAGCGCATCGGCCTGGGGAAGATCATGTGGGGCAGCGACTATCCCCACGACGAGGGCACCCACCCCTACTCGCGGGAGGGGCTGCGCGCCGCCTACGCCGGACTGCCGGCCGAGGAGGTCGCCGCCATGGTGGGTGGCAACGCCGCCCGGGTGTACGGGTTCGATCCGGAGTTCCTGGCCCCGATCGCCGCGCGGGTCGGGCCCACGGTCGCTCAGATCGCCGAGCCGCTCGTCCAGGCCCCGGCCGACGCCACCAGTCCTGCCTTCGCACCGGGAGGGGGAGTGCGGGTGTGGTGAGGCGCCAGGACCGGGTGCGGGGCGGTGGGCCGGGCACGGGGGCGGGGCCGAGGAATGCATACCAACCGGTAACAACCCCTGGCGCGCGCCCTCCGGCGGCCTTACCTTGCTGACATGCCGTCTAGCCTGCCTGATGTCGTCCTCTGGTCCATCCCGGCCTTCGTCCTGCTCACCGTCCTCGAAATGGTGAGCTACCGCCTGCACCCGGACGAGGACTCCGCCGGATACGAGGCGAAGGACGCCGCGACCAGCATCACCATGGGGCTCGGCAGCCTGGTGTTCGACGCGCTGTGGAAGATACCGATCGTCGCCGTGTACGCGGCGATCTACGAACTCACTCCGCTCCGCGTCCCGGTCCTGTGGTGGACCCTGCCCCTGATGCTGCTCGCCCAGGACTTCTTCTACTACTGGTCCCACCGCGGCCACCATGTGATCCGCATCCTGTGGGCCTGCCATGTCGTGCACCACTCCAGCAAGAAGTTCAACCTCACCACGGCGCTCCGCCAGCCGTGGACGACCTGGACCGTGTGGCCGTTCTACATACCGGTGATCGCCTGCGGGGTCCATCCGGCCGCGCTGGCGTTCTGCTCCTCGGCCAACCTCGTGTACCAGTTCTGGATCCACACCGAGCGCATCGGAAAGCTCCCCGCACCCATCGAGTTCGTCTTCAACACGCCCTCGCACCACCGGGTGCACCACGCCTCCCAGGGCAGCTATCTGGACCGCAACTTCGGCGGCATCCTCATCGTCTGGGACCGCCTCTTCGGCTCGTTCGTACCGGAGACGGACGCCTGTGTCTTCGGGCTGACCAAGAACATCAACACCTACAACCCGCTGCGGGTCGCCACCCACGAGTACGCGGCCATCGCCCGCGACCTGCGCGCGGCGCGCAGCTGGCGGGAGCGCGCCGGACGCCTCTTCCGCGGCCCGGGGTGGCAGCCGGAGCCGGCCCGTCCCACGGCAGAGGGGGCCGGACCGCGCGAACGGTCCGGCCCCCTCCAGGAGCTGTCCTAGGGCTTGCGGGGCGGCAAGCCGGCCCCGCACAGGGCGGTCGTCACTTGGTGACGGCCGCCAGCGCGTCCACGAGCCCGTGGCCGTAGAAGCTGTTGTTGCCCTTCACCCCGGTGCACTTGGCGGCGTAGGTGCCGCGGTTGCCCGGGTCGTACTTCTCCGGGCACGGCAGGGTCTGCGCCTGCGCCTTCAGCATCCAGGAGACCTCCTGGGCGCTGGCCTTGGGGTGGTTGCTTTTGATCAGCGCCGCCACGCCCGCGACCTGCGGACCGGCCATCGAGGTGCCCTGGAGGTAGGCGTAGTCGCCGTTCGGCATGGTCGACAGCACGCCACCGTCCTTGGCGGGCTCCTCCGGCGTCTGGAACGCGCGGTCACCGCCCGGGGCCGTCACATCGATCTCGTAGCGCCCGTAGTTGGAGTAGTACGACTTCAGGTTCTCCGGGCCGGTCGCCGAGACCGAGGTGGCGCCGTTCAGCATCGTGGGCACGTCCGGGCAGGTGGCCGGGTTGATGGTGCGCTTCACCGGCGTGGTGTCGTCCGGGCTGGTGTCGTCCACGATCTCGGACGCCGCCAGGTCGTGCGAGGAGTTGCCCGCCGAGCTGACCGTGGTCACACCCTTGCCCTGCGCGTACCTGATGGCGCGCTGCACCGACTCGGCGATGGCCTTCTGGTCGGCCTGGTCGTCGCAGTTGTAGAGCCACGGGTCGACGTAGTAGCTGTTGTTGGTCACCTCGATGCCGTGGTCGGCGGCGAAGACCATCGCACAGACGACCGCCTCGCTGTAGAACAGCGCGGTGTCGGGCTCGCTCACCTTGAGGGAGGCCACCTTCACACCGGGCGCGGTGCCCGCGATGCCGACACCGTTGCGGGGCGCGGCGATGATGCCCGCCACGTGCGTGCCGTGGTAGTCCTCGCTCGGGTCGTACGGGCGCCAGGCGCCCGGCGAGGTGTCGGCCTTGCCGCCGACGCAGTTCGCGGACTGCTTGGCGGAGAAGTTGGCCTTCAGGTCCGGGTGGGTGTCGTCCACGCCGGTGTCGATGACGCCGACGGTGACCTTCCGGCTGCCCTCGTCGATCTTGGCTGCCTTGTCGGCCTTGATGGCCCGCTTGTCCCACTGCAGGGACTCCAGCGGCTCCTGGTCCTTGGCCTTCGCCTTCAGGAGCGTCGACTTCGCCTTGGGCTCCTTGACGAAGTGCGGCTTGCCCACCTCGGTGGTGGTCGCGGCCTTGAGCGGGGCTGTGCGGGTGGCACCCGCCGAGTCCACTCCGTCGACCGCGCGGAGCGTCTCGCCGAACTCCGGGTTGCTGGAGTGCGCGACGATGACGCCTATCTTCTTGTACGTGGCGACGATCTTGCCGTCAGCCTCGCGTATCTCCCTCTTGACACGTTTGACGGTATTGCCGTCGGTCTCGGTGTTGACGATGTAGCTGAGCTTCTCGCCGGCCTTCGCCTTGGGCGCCGCGGCACCGTCGGTGTCCTGCGCGTTCGCGGCTGCCGCGCCCGCGAGGCCGAGGGAGGCGGTCAGTACCAGTCCCAACGGCACCGCGAGAGCACGCCGCCGTCTGGATGGTCTCGAATCCATGGGGTCTCCATGTCGTCTGAACTTGTCCACAGACGACGGAAGTTATCCCTGCGAGCCAGGTAACTGCAATGGATTGATGAAGAAAGTCCGAAGGCTGTGCACAACCGTGATCGGTGTTACCACTTTCAACTACCGACCCCCTGTTGTGGAACCGAGGGACGATCTACGATGCGCGCACCGTGACGTCCACTGAGACGTGGATCACACTCTTATCGGCACCGTCCCCCACCATCTGCCTCACATTCCGTCTGGAGTCACTGTGGACACCGCCCCAGAGCACGCGAGTCCCGGCCCACCGGGGCCCCGGGACTACACGGACGTGCAGCACAGCGCCGAGTTCGGGGAACTGCGGCGCGGCTACCGTTCCTTCGTCTTCCCACTCACCGTCGGTTTCATCGTCTGGTACCTGCTCTACGTCCTGCTGTCCAACTACGCGGGCGACTTCATGGGCACCAAGGTCGTCGGCAACATCAATATCGCCTTCGTCTTCGGCCTCGCACAGTTTCTGACGACCTTCCTGATCGCCTGGTGGTACTCGCGGTTCGCCGCCGTGAAGCTCGACCCCAAGGCGGAAGCGCTCAAGACACGGCTGGAGGCGGAGAACCTCCAGCGCTCCGCCGGAGGGGGAATCGGCCACCAGGCCGACCGCCTCGGCAAGGACAAGGGCGAGCTCGCCGGTCAGGAGGACGACGCATGAGTCTCACCCACCAGGTCGCCGCGCCCGCCACCCAGCTGGCCGCCGAGAGCGCGAGCGAACACCGCCCGCTGATCATCACGCTCTTCTCGGTCTTCGTCGTCATCACCCTCGGCGTCACCATCTGGGCGGGCCGCAGGACCAAGGACGCCACCGACTTCTACGCAGGCGGGCGGCAGTTCACCGGCTTCCAGAACGGGCTCGCCATCTCCGGCGACTACATGTCTGCCGCGTCCTTCCTCGGCATCGCGGGCGCCATCGCGCTGGCCGGATACGACGGGTTCCTCTACTCCATCGGCTTCCTCGTCGCCTGGCTGGTCGCCCTCCTCCTGGTCGCCGAACCGCTGCGCAACTCCGGCCGCTACACCATGGGCGACGTACTGGCCTACCGCATGCGGCAGCGGCCCGTCCGCACCGCCGCCGGGGTCTCCACCATCGTCGTCTCGATCTTCTACCTGCTGGCCCAGATGGTCGGCGCCGGCGCGCTCGTCGCACTGCTGCTGGGCATCACCGGCGAGACGGGCAAGAACCTGATCGTCGTCTTCGTCGGCGTCGTGATGATCCTCTACGTGACGATCGGCGGCATGAAGGGGACCACCTGGGTCCAGATGATCAAGGCGTGCCTGCTCATCGGCGGCACGGTCATCATCACCTTCCTGGTGTTCCACAAGTTCAACTACAACCTCTCCTCCCTGCTCGGCGCCGCCGCCGAGAACAGCGGAAAGGGTGCCTCCTTCCTGGAGCCGGGGCTGAAATACGGCGTGTCGACCACCTCGAAGATCGACTTCATCTCGCTCGGTCTCGCGCTCATCCTCGGCACGGCCGGACTGCCGCACATCCTGATCCGCTTCTACACCGTGCCCACCGCCAAGGCCGCCAGGAAGTCCGTCAACTGGGCCATCGGCATCATCGGGGTCTTCTACCTGATGACCATCGCACTCGGCTTCGGCGCCGCGGCGCTGCTCAGCCAGAAGACGATCACCGACTCCAACGCGGCCGGCAACACCGCGGCACCGCTGCTCGCCCAGGAGATCGGCGGCGGAGCCGACTCGACCGGCGGCGCGGTGCTGCTGGCGATGATCTCCGCGGTCGCCTTCGCCACCATCCTGGCGGTGGTGGCGGGACTGACCCTCGCCTCCTCGTCCTCCTTCGCCCACGACCTGTACGCCAACGTCATCCGCAGGGGCAAGGCCACCGAGAAGGAAGAGGTCAAGGCCGCCCGCGTCTCCGCCGTGATCATCGGCGGCGTCGCCATCGGGCTCGGCATCTTCGCCGGGAAGCTCAACGTCGCCGGGCTCGTCGCCCTCGCCTTCGCGGTAGCCGCCTCCGCGAACCTGCCCACCCTGCTCTACAGCCTCTTCTGGAAGCGCTTCACCACCACGGGCGCGCTGTGGTCGATCTACGGCGGACTGATCTCCTCGGTGTTCCTGGTGTTCTTCTCGCCGGTCGTCACCGGCAAGGAGACGTCGATGTTCCCCGACGTCGACTTCGCCTGGTTCCCGCTGCAGAATCCGGGGCTCATCTCGATTCCGCTCGGGTTCCTGCTCGGGTGGATCGGCTCGCTCCTCTCCAAGGACGAGGGCGCCGGAGGCGCCAAGTACGCCGAACTGGAGGTCCGCTCCATGACGGGCGTCGGCGCCCACTGAAGCCTCCGGCGGTTGCGCCGCCCCACCATCGGGATGAGGGCCCGACGCTGGCTGGGCGCCGCCTCCATTGGCTGAGGGCTCAGCCCTCTGACCGTCTGTCGTTGATGGGGGCTCCGCCCCCAAACCCCCGGGTCCTCGCCGGACGGGCGTTGGGGGGCTCCGCCCCCCAACAGCCCCCCGCTACGGGGGCTTCGCCCCCCTAGGAGCCCCCTTCCGCAAAACGGCACCCCTGTTCACGTTCCCTCGCCCCGGCTCACGCCCCAGGCCCTTGGTCCGGCGGTGACTCCCGCAGGGTCGTCACCGGCCGGTCCAAGGACCCGCACCAATGAGGGGATGCTTGAAAGGCAATGGGGTGGTCCCATGCGGCAGGGGGGTTCTAGGGGGGCGAAGCCCACCTGGCGGGGGGCCGTTGGGGGGCGGAGCCCCCCGACACGACCACTCGGCGCGAGCCGGGACACAAACGGGGCGTGCGTCCACAACGCGGCGGGCCACCCCGTGAGGGGTTCGCCCCCCGACACGACCACTCGGCGGCGAGCCGGGACAGAAACGGGGCGTGCGTCCACAAGCCCAGACGGGAACCAGTGGGACGCTCAGCAGTTGCGGGGTGTCAGAGGGCGAAGCCCTCTCATGTGCGAGGGGCGTAACAATCGGCGCTGTCGGATGTCACAGCCGTGACCTACGCTGCGAAGCAGCTCACGTTCCTGGGAGGCCGTCAGCATGCTGCTGGACACCTACGGCCGGGTCGCCACCGACCTGCGCGTCTCGCTGACCGACCGCTGCAACCTGCGCTGCACCTACTGCATGCCGGAGGAGGGCCTGCAGTGGCTCGCCAAGCCCGAACTCCTGACGGACGACGAAATCGTCCGTCTGGTCCGGATCGCGGTCACCGACCTCGGCGTCACCGAGGTCCGCTTCACCGGCGGCGAACCCCTCCTGCGCCCAGGGCTGACCGGCATAGTCGCGCGCTGTGCCGAGCTGGAGCCCCGTCCCAGGATGTCGCTGACCACCAACGGCATCGGCCTGGAGCGCACGGCGGTGGCGCTGCGTGAGGCGGGCCTGGACCGGGTGAATGTCTCGCTGGACACGCTGGACCCGGAGACGTTCCAGCGGATGACGCGCCGCAAGCGCCACGCAGACGTCCTTGGCGGGCTGGCGGCCGCCCGGGAGGCCGGCCTGGCTCCGGTGAAGGTCAACGCGGTGCTGATGCCGGGGATGAACGACCAGGAGGCCCCTGACCTGCTGGAATGGGCACTGGAAGAGGGGTATGAGCTCCGATTCATCGAGCAGATGCCGCTCGACGCCCAGCACGGCTGGCAGCGTGAGGGCATGATCACCGCAGGTGACATCCTGGAGTCGCTGCGCACCCGCTTCGCCCTCACTCCGGAGGGGCAGGAGGAGCGTGGTTCGGCACCGGCGGAGCGCTGGCTGGTGGACGGTGGCCCGCAGCGGGTCGGGGTGATCGCGTCGGTCACCCGGCCGTTCTGCCGGGCTTGCGACCGCACCCGGCTGACGGCGGACGGACAGGTGCGCACCTGCCTGTTCGCCACGGAGGAGTCCGATCTGCGGGGCGCACTGCGCGGCGGTGCCTCGGATGCCGAGGTGGCGGCGCTGTGGCGCAAGGCGATGTGGGGCAAGAAGGCGGGGGCCGGGATCGACGACCCCTCGTTCGTCCAGCCGCAGCGCCCGATGTCGGCGATCGGTGGCTGAGGTCCCGGCACCGGCGCGCCCGCGGGAGGGTGCGCCCGCGAGAAAGTGCCCTGCCGTGCGCGAGGGGTGTCAGCTGTCCTCGGACGGCTTCGGGTCCCAGTCGGCCAGCGGCACGGTGTCCTTCAGGAAGCCGCGGACGCCGAGGAACTTCGCGAGGTATTCGCGGTGTTCCTCGCAGGCCAGCCACGTCTTGCGGCGGTCGGGGGTGTGCAGCTTGGGGTTGTTCCAGGCGAGCACCCACACGGCCGGCTCACGGCAGCCCTTGGCGGAGCAGATCGGGGTATCGGGCCCCTCGGCTGAGGGGGAGGCGGAAGGGATCACGCCTTCATCTTCCCTCACGGTCTTCCTTCACGCTGCGGACATTAAACGACGCCGGGCAGCCACGGGGGGAGCCGCCCGGCGTCGGTCCATCGCTCCGACGGGGGATGCGGAGCGCACCTGAAGTATGGCATGCGGGAGCGGCCGCAGTGCACCGGAACCGCAGGATTGATCTGAGGTTTTCTTGAGCTTTGTGCGAAGAGCCAGATCAACTGCGGTCGCCCGTCGTCTCGTTCGGGGCGGACTCGGCCTCTTCCGGAGCGGTTTCCCCCTCCGCTGTGCCGGTTTCGGCCCTCGCAGTGCCGGTTTCGTCCTCCGCTTTGCTCACCCGTGAGGGCTCCAGCTCTTGGTGCATCGGGTCGGGCGGCACCGTCGGGGGAGCCGACGGTGCGTTCTCCCGGCCCGCGTTGGCGATCACGACGGCGATGTACGGAAGGGTGAGGCCGAGCACCAGCGTCACCACCGCGAGCGGGCGCTCGACGTTCCACAGCACCACAGTGAGCAGGACGGCGACCGTGCGGATCAGCATGGAGATCACATAGCGACGCTGCCTTCCGCGCACGTCTTCCTGCAGACTCTGCCGAGCCCCGGTGATCCGGAAAACCTCCGGCTGGTGCTGCTTCCGCATCACATTCCACCACCTGCTCACCTGCCGTTCTCCGCGGCTGTGCACGGAGATCCGGACGTTTCCTACGGTACGCCTCGGACGCGTCCGCTACGAGACCGGGGCGGCGGCCCCGGAGGACCGGACGGCCTGCGTACGACGCGGGCCCGGCGGCTCCGGTGGATTGCGTACTCCGGCCGGAGGGCCGGGGTACACGCGTCCACAGCGCTGCCGGGCCGCCGTCACAGACCGCGGAGCTCCGCGACCTTGCGGCCCGCCTTCAGATAGACCGCGTCGGCCGTGCCTCCCCCGGAGGAGACCGCTTCCCTGGCGACCTCGGCCAGCGGGCGCAGCGCCTCGGCCTCGGAGACCACCACGGCCTGCTGCTTCTCGCCGCTCCTCTCGATGATCAGCCGCAGTCCGTTCTGCTTGGCGATCCGGCGGGCGGCCGAGGCGCTCGGGGTGAACTCCAGCACCTTCGTCAGTACCGCGGCGACGCCCTCTTCGCCGTGTTCGGTCACGTCCACGACGGGCAGGGTCTCCAGGTCGGAGAAGGATTTCTTGGAGAACTGCGCGACGAAGTGCGCGCGGGCGGCCATCGCGGCCTGCACCCCGTGCAGCGCCGCGACGACCTCGCCGGCCAGGACCTTCTTCAGGTCCATCGGGTGCAGCGAGCCGGCCTCGATACGGGCTGTCGCCTGGTCGATCTCGGCGTCCGTCCACTCGGTCCAGGCGCGCAGGTAGGGCACCATCAGCCGGTCGGGGATGGACATGATCTTGCCGAAGACCTCGTCGGGCGCGCTGCCCAGGCCCACGTAGTTGCCCTTGGACTTGGACATCTTGGCGCCCGAGCCGTCCGTGCCCTCGACCAGCGGCATGGTGACCACGAGTTGCGGCTGCTGCCCGTGCACCTCCATCACCCGGCGCCCCATCTGGAGATTGAGGAGCTGGTCGACGCCGCCGAGCTCCACGTCGCAGGCCAGCTCCACCGAGTCGAGGGCCTGCGCGACGGGGTAGAGCAGCTCGGACATGGTCAGCCCGGAGCCTTCGGAGAGCCGGTTGCGGAAGTCCTCCCGCTGGAGCAGGGCCGAGACGGGCACCTGCGCGAGCAGCCCCAGCAGGTCGGGCAGCGTGACGGGGGCCAGCCACTCGCTGTTGCGGGCGAAGCGCACCTTCTCGAAGTCGAAGAAGGGCCGCACCTGCTCCTGGTAGCCGGACAGGTTCCGTGCGATGTCCTCGTCGGTCAGCGGCGGGCGCTCGGCCGTACGGCCCGAGGGGTCGCCGATCTTGGCGGTGAAGTCGCCGATGATCAGCGTGACGTCGTGCCCCATCCGCTGGAAGCGGCTGAGCACGATCACCGGTACGGCGTGGCCCAGGTGCACATCCGCCGCCGTCGGGTCGATGCCCAGCTTGATGTGCAGACCCTTGCCCTGGGCAGCGCGCTCCTCGATCCGCTCGGCGAGCTTGTCCACGGACGGCAGCAGCTCGACCGAGCGCGCCCCGATCAACTCGGCCTGCTCCTTGGCCGGCAGATCGCTCAGGTCCAGATAGCGCCGCGCCCCGGTCTCCTCGAGCAGCCGCTCGACATTGATGTCGGAGGAGAGGTCCTGGGCCAGCAGCTCACTGGCGCGCTGTACGGAGTCGCCGAGGCGTGTCACGTCACTGTCCTGGTGTGGTGGTTGCTGAATACGGTCCGGGAAAGTCTATGCCCCCGCACCGACACCGACGGCCCGCGGCAGCTCCACCCCGGCACCCCACCCCAACCCGCGGCCGTCCGCGGCGTCCGCGCGGCCGTACGACGCGGTTCGCGCCGCCGCGGAATCGGCGTTTCTGTAGGGACCCCACAGGAGGCCGCGGGACCCCCTGTCCGTGCCCGAGTGCTCGCGACCTGGTCATGGCGGATAGGTTCTTCTTGCGACAGACCGCGACAGCAGAAGCAGAAAGGGTGGTCACACAGTGAGCCGCTCAGTGCTCGTGACCGGAGGGAACCGCGGCATCGGCCTCGCCATCGCCCGTGCCTTCGCCGAGGCAGGCGACAAGGTCGCCGTCACCTACCGCTCCGGAGAGCCGCCCGAGGGCTTCCTCGGCGTCAAGTGCGACATCACCGAGCCGGAGCAGGTGGAGCAGGCGTACAAAGAGATCGAGGAGAAGCAGGGCGCGGTCGAGGTGCTCGTCGCCAACGCGGGCATCACCCGTGACCAGCTTCTGCTGCGGATGTCCGAGGACGACTTCGCCTCGGTCGTCGACACCAACCTCACCGGTACCTACCGGGTGGTCAAGCGCGCCTCCCGCGCCATGCTGCGTGCCCGCAAGGGCCGTATCGTGCTGATCTCCTCGGTCGTCGGGCTGATGGGCCAGGCCGGACAGGCCAACTACGCGGCGTCCAAGGCGGGTCTGGTGGGCTTCGCCCGCTCGCTCTCCCGTGAGCTGGGCTCCCGCAACATCACCTGCAACGTCGTCGCGCCCGGCTTCGTCGACACCGACATGACCCGCGCGCTCACCGACGAACAGCGCGAGGAGATCGTCAAGCAGGTGCCGCTGGGCCGCTACGCCGCGCCGGAGGAGGTCGCCTCCTCGGTCCGCTTCCTGGCGTCCGACGAGGCCGCATACATCACCGGAGCCGTCATTCCCGTGGACGGCGGATTGGGCATGGGTCACTGAACATGAGCGGAATCCTCGCCGGAAAGCGCGTCCTGATCACCGGAGTGCTCACCGACTCCTCGATCGCCTTCCACGCGGCCAAGGTCGCCCAGGAGGAGGGCGCCGAGGTGGTGCTGACCGGTTTCGGGCGGCTCTCCCTGGTGGAGCGCATCGCCAAGCGGCTGCCCAAGGAGGCGCCGGTCATCGAGCTGGACGTGCAGAACAAGGAGCACCTGGACGGGCTCGCCGCCAAGGTCACCGAGCACCTCGGTGACGACGCCGGGCTCGACGGGGTCGTGCACTCCATCGGCTTCGCCCCGCAGGACGCGCTGGGCGGCAACTTCCTCAACACCGAGTGGGAGTCCGTCGCCACGGCCGTCGAGGTCTCGGCGTTCTCGCTCAAGGCGCTGACGATGGCGCTGCTGCCGCTGCTGGAGAAGCGCGGCGCCTCCGTCGTGGGCATGGACTTCGACGCGCAGCTCGCCTGGCCGAAGTACGACTGGATGGGCGTCTCCAAGGCGGCGCTGGAGGCCACGTCCCGCTACCTCGCGCGCGATCTCGGCCACAAGAACATCCGCTGCAACCTGGTCTCCGCAGGGCCCATCAAGTCGATGGCCGCCAAGTCCATCCCGGGCTTCGAGGAGCTGTCCGACGTGTGGAACACCCGCGCGCCCATCGGCTGGGACCTCACCGACCCCGAGCCCGCGGGCCGCGGCGTCGTCGCCCTGCTGTCCGACTTCTTCCCCAAGACCACGGGCGAGATCGTCCATGTGGACGGCGGCGTCCACATGATGGGGGCGTAAGTCCCTTCAGGGGGGCGTAAGTCCCTTCGCGGGGCGGGTGTTCCGCCGCGGCGCCGCCGTCTACAGCGCGCCCTCGCCCCATTCCGCCGTGTGAGAGGCCGCCTCCTCGGAGGCGGCCTCCGCGTCCTGGCCGTGGATGGCCTCCAGCAGCCGCGCGTGGTCCATGTGGTTCTCCGGGCGCAGCTCGTCGCCGACGTCCTGCCGCAGATAGGCCCGCAGCACCTCGCCCAGGTCGGCGTAGACCGCCGCCAGCACCTCGTTGTGGGAAGCGGCCACCACGCCCATGTGCAGGCTCCGGTCGGCGTCGATGAAGCGTTCGACGTCGCCCGAGTCCCATGCCGCCTCGCGGCGCTCCAGCAGCCCGTCGAGCTGCCGCAGGTCGGCTTCCGTACGGCGGCGCGCCGCCAGCCGCGCTCCGGCCGTCTCCAGGGCCGAGCGCAGCTCCGCCACGTGCCGCAGATCGGCCCCGGCGAACCTGCGGTGCATCACCCCGGCCAGCTCGCTGGTGGCCACCACGTAGGTGCCCGAGCCCTGCCGGATGTCCAGCAGCCCGTTGTGCGCGAGGGCGCGCACGGCCTCCCGCACCGTGTTACGGGCCACCCCCAACTGCTCGACCAGCTCCGGCTCGGTCGGGATGCGGCTGCCCACCGGCCACTGGCCCGAGGTGATCTGCTGCCGCAGTGCGGCGATCACCTGGGTGGCCAGGGGTGCGCGCTGGGGAGCGGCGAGCGAGGGAAGCCGGGGCGGGGTAATCGGTTGGCCGTTATTCATCCCATGATTCTATGATGGGCCGCATGGCACCGGCAGACGATGACAGCAGGAACCCGACACCTTCCACGGATCTGAGTACCCGCACCGCCCCCGAGCCCCCCGCCGCGGCCCCCGCGGCGCCGCCCGGACCCGGTGCCGCCGCCCCTGCGGGACCCCGCTGGCTGCTCGGCCTCGTCGCTGCCGGAATGGTGATCGCGGCGCTCAACCTGCGCCCCGCCATATCCGGACTCGGCCCGCTGCTGGAGGAGGTCCGGCGCGGTCTGCACATGAACGGCACCGTCGCCGGCCTGCTGACCTCCGTGCCGTCGCTCTGTTTCGCCGTCTTCGGCGGACTCGCCCCCCGGCTGGCCCGCCGCCGCGGCCCGGCAACCGTCGTGCTGGGCGGGATGGTCGCCATCGCCCTCGGGCTCGCGCTGCGGCCGCTGGCGGGCGGCACTGCCGCCTTCCTCGCCGCCACCGCGCTCGCTCTGGCCGGAATCGCGGTGAGCAACGTGCTGATGCCCGTGGTCGTCAAGCACTGGTTCCCCGACCGGGTCGGTTCCATGACCGGGCTCTACTCGATGGCGCTCGCCCTGGGCACGGCAGGCGCCGCCGCCGTCACCGTGCCGATGACCGACGCGCTCGGCGGCAGCTGGCGCGTCGGCCTGGGGGCTTGGGCGGTGCTGGCCGCCGTCGCCGTCGTGCCCTGGGCCGTGATCTCCCGCAGCCGCTCCGTCCACGCCCCCGGGGCGCGGAGCGCACCGGAGACCGTTCCCGGGCAGCCCGGCGAACAGGACGCGACCGGCCTGCGGATCACCAAGTCGCCCACCGCCTGGGCGCTCGGCGTCTTCTTCGGGCTCCAGGCGTCCGCCGCCTACATCACCATGGGCTGGCTGCCGCAGATCTTCCGGGACGCGGGAGTCTCGGCCTCGGCGGCCGGGGTGATGCTCGCGGTGACGATGGGCATGGGCGTCCCGCTCTCCTTCGTCCTGCCGAAGCTGGCCGCCCGGATGCGGCACCAGGGCCCGCTGGTGCTCGCCCTGGGCGTCTGCGGCCTGGCCGGTTACGCGGGCCTGTGGTTCGCGCCCGCCGCCGGCGCCTGGGTGTGGGCGCTGGTGCTGGGCGTCTCCAACTGCGCCTTCCCGCTGGCCCTCACCATGATCGGGATGCGCTCCCGCTCCCACACCGGTGTCGTCAAGCTCTCCGCCTTCGCGCAGAGCACCGGCTATCTGATCTCCATCCCCGGCCCGCTGCTGGTCGGCTCGCTGCACGACGTCAGCGGCGGCTGGCACGTGCCGCTCCTGCTGATGGCCGCGCTGATGCTGGCGCAGATGGCGACCGGGCTGCTGGCGGGCAGGGACCGGGTCATCGAGGAAGGGCGCTGAGTGCGACACTGGCTCACATGCCAGTGCTCGAACCGAACCCCCCGGAACCGCGGAAGAAGCTGCTGCTGATCTTCGGCGCGATGATCGCCGTCACCGTCGTCATCGCGGTGGTCGCCAGCATCGCCGCGGGCTGAGGCCGCCTGCGGCGCCCGGTCCGCGCCTTCGGGGCCCTGGCCGCACGGCGTCGGGGGCTCCTGGCCGCACGGCGGGGTGTAGCCGGCACCACCATCCCCTAGATGAGTGAGTCCGATGTGTGTGCTGGTCGCGACCATGGCGAAGGGCGCCCGTTGGTCAGTGTGTGAAGACAAACCTGGACGCCCTTCTGGCGGCACTGTACGTGTTCATCGACGACCATGTGGCGCCTTGTCGCCGGATCGGGCGACCACCGAAACTCACGGACGCCGAACTGCTGTGCCTGGCAGTCGCCCAGGTCCTGCTGGGCTTTCCCTCGGCCCGGCACTGGATCCGCTTCGCCCACGCCCGGCTCGGGCACCTCTTCCGCTACCTGCCCCAGCAGTCGGCCTACAACAAGCGCCTCAACGCGGCCGGACCGCTGATCAGCCAGGTGGTCGAGATGCTCGCCCGGCAGGTCCCGACCTGGGACGACGACCTGCGCCTGATCGACTCCACCCCGCTGCCGTGCGCGGCCTCCCGCGAGACCGTCAAACGCTCCGACCTGGCCGGGCATGCCGGCTACGGCTACTGCCGCAGCCATTCGCGCTTCTTCTGGGGCTTGCGCCTCTACCTGGTCACCACCGCCGAGGGCATGCCCGTCACCTGGTGTCTGGCCACCCCGAAGCTCGGCGAGCGGGAGGTGATGGCCGCGCTGCTGGAACGCGATCACCACCTCATCCGCCAGGGACAGGTGATCCTCGCGGACAAGGGCTTCGCCGGGAAGGAGTTCGAAGCCTTCGTGAGCGAGCGGTTCGGTGCCCGCCTCGTGCGGCCGGACCGCAAGGACGAGCCGGTCCGGCACGGGAAGATCGCCCGGGTCCGGCAGTGGATCGAAGCCGTCATCGACACCCTCAAAGGCCAGCTCAGCCTCGAACAGCACGGCGCCAGATCCCCGGCAGGGGTCTTCGCCCGCACCGGCCAACGACTCCTCGCCCTCGCCACCGGCATCTGGCACAACTGGACCACCGGCGCCACGGTCAAACGATCCCTGATCGCCTACGACCACTAAGAACATCGGACTCAATCATCTAGGGGGCCTGCCTCAGGGGTAACTGGGTGGCTCACCGGATGGGACCGGCCTCACGCGCTCCGTACCGTCGAGGCGTACGGGAAAGACCAGCGAAGCCACCACGGACCCGGAGGCGAGACCCATGACGGCCCCCGCGCACACATCGGACCGGAGCAGGAGCCGCCCGGCCCCGGGCGGCACGCGGCCGGACGCCACCCGGCAGCAAGCAGCGCAGACGCGGCTGCCCTGGTGGGGCGTGCTGCTCCCGGCACTCGGCTTCGTCCTGCTGCTGGTCCTCGTGGTGGGCGGGGGACAGGCGGACGCAGCGCAGCGCGCCGCCGACAGCCCGCTGCTGTCCTTCTTCACCCATCTGTGGGGCGCTGTACTGGGCTGAATCCGGCCCGGGGACGTCCTGCCGGCAGGGGCCCCGGCTGAGCCGTCCCGGTGACCGGGTGAGCAGCGCATCACCGTCCGTCACCCGTAGGGGACCGACCGTTCAACACCCCGCGCCTGACAGCGGGTTTCATGCGAAGCTGGGACACATGAGCGTCGATGTGCCCCGCAGTATCGTCCTTCTCCGGCACGCCAAGGCGGACTGGCCCCAGGTGGCGGACCACGAGCGGCCCCTCTCCGAGCGAGGCCGCCTGGACGCCCCCGCGGCGGGCGAATGGCTCGCCGGTCAGGGCATCACCCCGCAACTCACCCTCTGCTCGACAGCGACCCGTACCCGCGAGACATGGAAACTGGCCGTCTCGCACCTCCCCCAGCGCCCCAAGACGGTCTACGAGGAGCGGCTCTACGAGGCGCCTCCCGGCCAGATCATCGAAGTCATCAACGAAGTCGCCGACGAAGTGCGGGACTTGTTGATCATCGGTCACAACCCAGGAATGCAGTCGGTCGCCGATGTGCTCGCCGGCGCCGCCGACGAGGAAGCACAGGAGCGGATGGCCCGGGGCTTCCCCACGGCGGGCGTGGCCATCCTGCGGTACACCGGCTCCTGGAAGTCGGTGGAGGCCGGCAGCGCGGAGCTGACCCGCTTCTGGTCACCGCACGAGTGACGCCGCCCGGCGGCACCCCGGTGACGGCACCGGACGGCGGTGAGGGTCGGGCTCCTCGGTCGGGGCTCCTCGGCCGGCCTCCCTCGGTCGAGGCCCCTCCGTCAGGGTGCCTCGGTCAGGCTCCCCTCGATCCTCTCCGCCTCGGGGCCGTCCGCTGCCTCGACCTCCTCGCGTGTGATGCCCAGCAGATAGAGCACCGTGTCCAGGAAGGGCACGTTCACCGCCGTGTGGGCGGCCTCCCGCACCAGGGGCTTGGCGTTGAAGGCGACGCCGAGGCCCGCGGTGTTGAGCATGTCCAGGTCGTTGGCGCCGTCGCCGATGGCGACGGTCTGCGCCAGCGGGACCCCCGCCTCCTGCGCGAACCTGCGCAGCAGCCGTGCCTTGCCCGCGCGGTCGACGATCTCCCCGGTGACCCGCCCGGTCAGCCTGCCGTCGACGATCTCCAGGGTGTTGGCGGAGGCGAAGTCCAGCCCGAGCTCCTCCTGGAGTGCGTCCGTCACCTGGGTGAAGCCGCCGGAGACGACACCCACCTGGAAGCCGAGCCGCTTGAGCGTACGGACCAGGGTGCGGGCCCCCGGGGTGAGCCGCACTTCGTCGCGCACCTTGTCCACCACCGAGGCGTCCAGCCCCGCCAGCAGCTCCACCCGGGCGTGCAGCGACTCCTCGAAGTCCAGCTCGCCGCGCATCGCCCGCGTCGTCACCTCGGCGACCTCGGCCTCGCAGCCCGCGTGGGCGGCGAACAGCTCGATCACCTCGTCCTGGATGAGGGTGGAGTCGACGTCCATCACGACCAGCCGCTGCGCCCGCCGCTGCAGGCCCGAGGCGACGACGGCCACATCGACCCCGTACTTGGCCGCCTCCAGTGCCAGGGAGGTGCGCAGCAGCGCCGTCTCCGTGCCCGAGACGTCGAACTCGACAGCGAGCACCGGGTACTTGGCGAGCCGGAAGATACGGTCGATGTTGCCGCCGGTGGAGGTGATGCTGGCCGCTATGGCGGCGGTCGACTCCGCGGTGAGCGGGTGGCCGAGCACGGTGACGTGGGAACGCCCGGTGCCGCGGGGCCGGTTGTCGCCGGTGCCGGAGATGATCTCGGCGGTCAGGCCCATCGACTCGGCCCAACTGTGCACGGTCGCGCGCAGCTCGCCCTCCGTGCCGGTGCCGGCGCTGGGCGCGGTCACCAGGGCGCACAGGGTGATGCGTCCACGGGTGACGAGCTGCTCGATGTCGACGACCTCGACGGCGAAGGCGGCGAGGGTGTCGAAGAGACCGGCGGTGATGCCGGGCCGGTCCTTGCCGAAGATCTTGACGAGCAGGGTCGGGGTGTCGGCGTACGACGGAGGCTGGGCCACAGGTGTGCTCATGGTCCTCTCACAGTACCGCCGCCTGGTCCGGCCGCATTCCGGGGCCCTGGCGTACCCGGCCGCTGACACCCACCCGGGCTCCTGTTGCCCCTGTCGGTGGTGATCAGTGGCGATCAGTCGTGATCAGCGGCAACTCATGGGGACATACGCGTCGGGAGCCCTTTCTCTCCCCTTTCCTGGCTGTTTCTCTCCGGTGCCGCTGGAGACTCTCCGACATTCCCTGGACGGAACGGTCACAGCCTGGTTCCTACTGCTGGCCCGGCTTCCTGTCGGGCGGCCGAGCCTGAAATAGTTCCTCACGATGTTCGCCATCCCTAGACTCCCTCTCTGCAGGGGGTACCTCGGGGGACAACTTTGTGGGGCATGGAGTGCCGGAACTCGTACTGGAATTGAACGGACAGACCTGGACGCTCGATCCGTCCAGGGCCTACACCCTCGGCCGCGATCCGCAGGGGGACGTGGTGATCGAGGACGCCAGGGTCTCCTGGCGGCACGCCACGGTGCGCTGGGGAGGGCGCGCCTGGGTCATTGAGGATCACGGCAGCACCAACGGCACGTATGTGCAAGGGCGGCGGATCCAGCAGTTGGAGCTCGCGCCCGGCATGAGCGTCCATCTGGGCAACGCCACCGACGGCCCGCGCCTGGGCTTCTCGGGCGGGGCACCCGGTGGCCAGGCGCCGGCCGCCGGTATGTACGGCGGACAGACGGCGCCCTCGCACCAGCAGCAGGGTCAGCAGCACGGGCAGCCCCAGGCGGCGCAGGCCGCAGCCCACCACAGCGCACCGACCCAGCAGCCGCAGGTCGGCGGCCAGGGCGGCCAGGGCGGCCAGGGCGGCCCCGGCTGGGGACAGCAGCCGCCGCCCCAGCAGCCGCACCCCGGCTGGCAGCAGCAGGCCCCCCAGATGCCGCAGCAGATGCAGCAGGCACCCCCGCAGCAGTACGCGCAGCAGCCGCCGCAGCCGCACATACCGCAGCAGGGCGGCCCCGGCCCCCAGGGCATGGGCGGTCCCGGTGCGGGCGGCCCCGGCGCGGGCGGGGCACCCGGCGGCCAGGGCGGTGGCGCACCGCAGGCCGCGGGCGACCGCAGCCCGACCACCTTCCACCAGCTCTCCCTGGGCCGGGTGATGCGCATCGGCCGTGCGCTGGAGAACGAACTGGTCGTCTCCGACCTCCAGGTCTCCCGGCACCACGCGGAGTTCCGCGCCTCGCCCGACGGCCGTGCCGAGATCCGCGACCTCGGCAGCCACAACGGCACCTACGTCAACGGTCAGCCGATACCCAAGTCCGGCACGGTGGCCATCGGGCCGCAGGACATCGTCGGTATCGGCCACTCCACCTTCCGGCTGGTCGGCGACCGGCTGGAGGAGTTCGTCGACACCGGTGACGTCTCCTTCTCGGCCCGCCATCTGACGGTCAAGGTCGACGGCGGCAAGGTCATCCTCAACAACGTCACCTTCGGTGTCCCCGAGAAGTCGCTGATCGGCGTGATCGGCCCGTCAGGGTCCGGCAAGTCCACACTGCTGCGCGCGCTGACCGGATACCGTCCGGCCGACGTCGGTGAGGTCCTCTACGACAACCGGAACCTCTACAAGCAGTTCGCCGAGCTGCGCCAGCGCATCGGGCTCGTCCCGCAGGACGACATCCTGCACAAGGAGCTGAAGGTCCGCACCGCGCTGCGCTACGCGGCCAAGCTCCGCTTCCCCGGCGACGTCGCCGAGGCCGAGCGCAACGCCCGGGTGGAGGAGGTGCTGGCCGAACTCAAGCTCGACATCCACGCGGACAAGCGGGTCACCTCCCTCTCCGGCGGCCAGCGCAAGCGCGTCTCCGTAGCACTGGAGCTGCTCACCAAGCCGTCGCTGATCTTCCTGGACGAGCCCACCTCGGGTCTCGACCCGGGCATGGACCGCGATGTGATGCAGCTGCTGCGCGGTATGGCCGACGACGGCCGTACGGTGCTGGTCGTCACCCACTCGGTGGCCGAGCTCGGGCTGTGCGACAAGCTCCTGGTGATGGCTCCGGGCGGTGGCGTGGCCTACTTCGGCCCGCCCGAGGAGGCGCTGAACTTCTTCGGCTACGACTCCTGGGCGGATGTCTTCTCCGCCTTCGAGAACTACCGCGACTACGACTGGATGGGCCGCTGGCAGGGCTCGCAGCACTACCAGATGTACGCGGCCGACATCGACCAGCAGGCGCCGCACCAGGACCCCTACGCGGCACAGCAGCAGGCGATGCAGCCGACCAGGCTCCAGAAGCCGCAGAGCTGGGGCAGCCAGCTGTGGACGCTGATCAGACGCTATGTCTCGGTGATCTCCTCGGACCGCTCCTTCCTCGTGCTGTCCTTCGTCACCCCGCTGCTCCTCGGCCTGGTCAGCACCCTGATGCCGTCCGACTACGGGCTGACGGCGCCACCGGGCAAGACCAACGGAGACGCCGGGCCCATCCTGCTGATCCTGGCCATCGGCGCCTGCTTCTCGGGCGCGGCCAACTCGGTCCGTGAGCTGATCAAGGAACGGGTCATCTACGAACGGGAACGGGCCACCGGGCTGTCCCGGTCGGCCTATCTGATGTCGAAGGTGCTCGTTCTCGGCCTCGTCGCGGCCGTCCAGGGTGTGCTGATGTGCATCGTCGGCTTCTTCCCCCGCGACCTTCCCGAGGAGGGGCTGCTCGCCTCCAACCCGGCCATCGAGATGACCCTGGTGGCCATCGCGCTCGGCGGCACCTCGATGATGTTCGGCCTGATCATCTCCTCGCTGGTGAAGACCTCCGAGAAGACGATGATCCTGCTGGTGCTCTTCGCCGTCGTGCAGGTCGTCTTCACCGGTGTGCTCTTCAAGCTCTTCGACAGCCCCGGTGTGGAGCAGTTCGCCTGGCTGATGCCCTCCCGGTGGGCGATGGCTGCCATGGGCGCCACCGTCGAGCTGGGCCGGCTGATGCCGCAGGACAAGAAGGACCCCACCAACACCGACCCGCTGTGGGACCACTCCCTGGACCAGTGGACGATGGACATGGGCGTCCTGGTGGCGATGGGCATCCTGTGCTACTTCGTCATCATCCGGCTGCTCCGCCGCCACGAGCCGGAGATCATGCGCAAGTGAGCGCCTGAGACGCGGCAGAACCTCAAGACGCGGAAGAAGGGGGCTCCCTCGCACGAGGGAGCCCCCTTCGCCGTCAGTACGACTGGGTCAGTACGACTGGTGGCTCTGCCAGAACGACCAGGCGCCGCACGGGCTGCCGTAGGTCGACTTCATGTACTGCAGCCCCCACTTGATCTGGGTGGCCGGATTGGTGCGCCAGTCAGCGCCGGCGGACGCCATCTTCGACCCGGGCAGCGCCTGCACCAGCCCGTAGGCGCCGCTGCTGGGGTTCTCGGCGGTGACGTTCCAGCCGCTCTCGTGCTCCACGATGTTCGCGAAGCACTGGAACTGCTGCGCGTCGCCGATGAGCTGCCGGGCGATCTGCTGCGGCGACCCGGACGGCGCCGACTGCTCGGCCGCCGCTTCCTTCCGCCGGGCCGAACGGCTCGCCTCGGCCTCCTTGTGGGCCCGTTCGGCCTCCGCGCGCTTACGGGCCTCGGCCGCATGCCGCGCCCGAGCGGCCTGCCGCGCCGCTGCCTCGCGCCGCGCTGCGGCCTCGGCGCGCTCGGTGGCCTGCGCGGACTGCGCCGCGATGCTCCGGCGCTGCTCGCTCATGCTGTGCTGCGTCGTCGTCTGCCAGGCGGCGGCTCCCGCGGCGAGCTCGTCGCCGGGCACGCGCACCTCGCCCTCGCCGCCCCAGCCCTGCTGCACCAGCCCGAGGGCGAGGGCCGTCAGCCCTACCGCCGCGACACCTGCTGCTGCGGTGACCTGCTGCCGCCGGGTGAAGCGGCGCGGCCGGTCGGGTTGCGCGGGTTGCGGAGGCTGCGGGGACATGGGGAGGGGCCTCTTCCGGTCGCTGACGGGGTTCTGGACCGCAGGGCGTCTGCGGCGAGCGACATTCTTAGCGGCCCGCCGATTGCCGGGCAAAATGCGATCAAGGCCGCGGGCTGCCCCGGCAGCCTCGTCACAGGGCGCTGCGTGGCGGCTTCCTCGCAGCGCACGCCGCACTTCCGGGCGACGAAGGGGCTCCGCGGCGGCGACGGCCGCCTGTGGCAGCACTCACAGATCGGCGGCCGTCCGCAGCGCGGCCCGGTGGCCCTCCACAGCGCGGCCCGGTGGCCCTCCCGTGCGGCCCGGCGGCGCAGCGCGGCCTCCTACCCCCTCGGACCTAGGACCAGCGTCCCGCACCGCCCCTGACCCCGGCCCGATCCCGGGCTGACGGTCCCGCGAGTACCGTGCTCAGCATGGTCCCCCGATCCGGACTCGCCGCCGTCAGCGCGGCGCTGCTCGCCATGAACCGCCGCCTCGAGGTGCGTGACGTCCTCCAGACGATCGTCGCCTCGGCCCGCGACCTTCTCGACGCCGAGTACGCGGCGCTCGGCGTACCCGACGACCAGGGCGGCTTCGCGCAGTTCGTCGTCGCGGGCGTCACCGATGAGCAGTGGAAGGCCATCGGCCCACTGCCCCGCCAGCACGGCATCCTCGCCGCGATGCTGCACGACGCCACCCCGCAGCGCCTCGCCGACGTCCGCAAGGACCCCCGGTTCGGCGGCTGGCCCTCGGCGCACCCCAAGATGGCCGACTTCCTCGGCATGCCCATCGCCGACGGCGAGCAGGTACTCGGTGCCCTCTTCCTCGCCAACAAGCGGTGCGACCCCGCCACCGCCCAGCAGCGCCGCCCGGCGTCCAGCGAGCGGCCCTGCTCCTTCACGGAGGACGACGAGGAACTGCTGCGGCTGCTGGCCCAGCACGCCGCCATCGCGCTCACCAACGCACGCCTGTACGAGCGCAGCCGCGAGCTGACCATCGCCGAGGAGCGCACCCGCATCGCGCACGAACTCCACGACGCGGTGGCCCAGAAACTCTTCTCGCTGCGCCTGACGGCCCAGGCAGCCACGGCGCTTGTCGACCGCGACCCCGAGCGCGCCAAGGCGGAGCTGCACGAGGTGGCCAGGCTGTCCGGCGAGGCGGCCGACGAACTGCGCGCAGCCGTCATCGAGATGCGGCCCGCCGCACTCGACGAGGACGGCCTGGTCGCCACCCTCCGTGCCCAGGCCCAGGTCCTCGACCGCGCCCACAGCGCCCAGGTGGACTTCGAGTGCGAGGGCGTCCGCGCGCTGCCCTCGGCCCAGGAAGAGGCGCTGCTGCGGGTCGCCCAGGAGGCCCTGCACAACGCGCTGCGGCACGCGGACGCCTCACACGTCCGCGTCTCCCTCAGCCGCCGCGGCTGCTGTGTCGCCCTCGTCGTCACCGACGACGGCCGGGGCTTCGATCCGGGCGCCGTGCGCTCGGCGGGCCGCCACCTGGGCCTTGTCTCGATGCGCGACCGTGCCTCCGGCGTCGGCGGCACACTGACCGTCCAGTCGGAGCCCGGAAAGGGCACAGTTGTGGAAGTGGAGGTGCCCGGTGGCTGACGCGATCCGTGTGCTGCTCGTCGACGACCATCAGGTCGTACGCCGTGGGCTGCGCACCTTTCTGGAGGTGCAGGACGACATCGATGTGGTCGGAGAGGCATCCGACGGCGCCGAGGGCGTGGCACGTACCGAGGAGCTGCGGCCCGACGTGGTGCTGATGGACGTCAAGATGCCCGGGACCGACGGCGTCGAGGCGCTGCGCAGCCTGCGCGAGCGGGGCAACCCGGCGCGGGTGCTGATCGTCACCAGCTTCACCGAGCAGCGGACGGTCGTCCCGGCGCTGCGTGCGGGTGCCGTCGGCTACGTCTACAAGGACGTGGACCCCGAGGCGCTGGCCGGTGCCATCCGCTCCGTGCACGCGGGCCACGTGCTGCTCCAGCCCGAGGTGGCCGGGGCGCTGCTCAGCGAGGAGGAGAGCGGCGGGTCGGGGCGCGGTCCGGCGCTGACCGAACGTGAGCGCGAGGTGCTGGGGCTGATAGCGGACGGCCGCTCGAACCGCGAGATCGCCCGCGCCCTCGTGCTGTCGGAGAAGACGGTCAAGGCCCACGTCTCCAACATCCTGATGAAGCTCGACCTGGCCGACCGCACGCAGGCGGCCCTGTGGGCGGTCCGCCACGGGGTGACCGGATAACCCGACTATTCGGTCAGTAGTTCGCACAGGGGCAGCCGTTCATACCGTCGTGTGGTCGTCATCTTTTCCGCGCACCCTCCCGGCGGATGCCCCGTTCTCCATGGCGTGCCCGCGGCGGTCGGCCGCGGGCACCGTTCAGCAGAACCACAGGGAGAACACCCCATGAACACTGCCAAAAAGGCCGCCCTGGTCCTCGCCGCCGCCGGAGTCGCCGCCGGCGCCTCGGCCGGCTCGGCGTTCGCGCACAGCGCCGACGCGCAGGGCAAGGCCGTCAAGTCGCCGGGCGTCGGCTCCGGCAACCTGGTGCAGGCCCCGGTCCACGTCCCGGTCAACCTCACCGGCAACTCGGTCAACGTCGTCGGGGTCCTCAACCCGGTCTTCGGCAACCACACGCACAACAGCTGACCCCGCCGGGCGGGGCCCCGGAGGGCCGGGCGGCGCCGTTCAGGCCCGTCCGCCCTCCCGCCGCCGCTCCAGCTCCTCCGCGTAGGCGTTGTACGCGGCCACCTGCGCCCGCCGCGCGGTGCGCTCCACCGGCCGCAGCGCCTCGGCACGGGCCGCCATCTCCGCTGCGCTCACCGCGCCGCCGTGCTCCCTCCCGTCGCCGGTGCCCCCTCCGTCGCCGTGTGCGATAGACACCAGCGCCGTCACCCGCTGTGCCAGCTCCAGCACCCGCACGGCACGCGGCGGATAGCCCGGCGCCAGCAGCTGCCTGCCCGCCTCCATACGCGCCCGGTACGCCTCCAGCGCGGCCTCGGCCACCGGACCCGAGCCGGCCACATCCAGCCGGGTCAGCACCTCGGTGGCCTCCCGCATCGCCTCGGCCAGCTCCCGCTCGGCCTCCGCCAGCGAGGGCACGTCGGCGGGCGGGCCCTCCCGCACCGGCAGGCACTCCCACAGCACCTCCGTGTGCACATCCTGCGGGTCGGCGTCCGCCGGTCCCGCCTCGTACACCGTGGGCACCAGACCGAGCGCCGTGCCGTGCACCAGTACCGCCTCCTCGGCCTCCAGCGCCCGCGCGTTGAACTCCGGCGGCCCGCTCAGCCCCAGCGGATGCCCCGGCACCGGTAGCGCGACCCGCAGCCCGACGGCGCCCAGCGACCGCAGCCGCCCCAGGGCCAGCGTCAGCCCCACCGGGTCCGAGTCGTCATCCGGCAGCACCACCCGGTGCCGCGCGTCCTGCGCCGCGATGCGCTCGGCCGCCTCGTCGGGCGAGACCAGTCCGGCGAGCAGTGCGTTTCCCCAGGCGGCGAGCCGCCCCGAACGAGGTTCTGTGAGCATGAACCAAGCCTAGGGAACAGGCTTCGCACACGGTGGCGTAGGTTTTCCCCTGGGGAATGTGCCCACAGGCACCTAAACGCGACTGCAATAGGAGACAACGCGCTCATGAGCGAAGTACTGGAGCTGGTGGACGTATCCGTGGTCCGCGACGGACGTGCTCTGGTGGAAGATGTCTCCTGGTCGGTCAAGGAGGGCGAACGCTGGGTCATCCTCGGCCCCAACGGAGCGGGCAAGACCACCCTGCTCAACCTCGCCTCCAGCTACCTCTTCCCGACCACCGGCACCGTCGGCGTGCTCGGCGAACGCCTCGGCAGCGTCGACGTGTTCGAACTGCGGCCCCGCGTGGGCATGGCCAGCATCGCCATGGCCGAGAAGCTGCCCCGCAGCCAGACCGTGCTGGAGACCGTCCTCACCGCCGCCTACGGCATGACGGCGCACTGGCAGGAGAGCTACGACAAGGTCGACGAGGACCGCGCGCTCGCCTTCCTCGACCGGCTCGGCATGTCCGACTACCTCGACCGCAAGTTCGGCACCCTCTCCGAGGGCGAGCGCAAGCGCACCATGATCGCCCGCGCCATGATGACCGACCCCGAACTGCTGCTCCTGGACGAGCCCGCGGCCGGACTCGACCTGGGCGGCCGTGAGGACCTGGTGCGCCGTCTCGGACGGCTCGCGCGCGACCCGTACGCGCCCTCCATGCTGATGGTCACGCACCACGTCGAGGAGATCCCGCCGGGCTTCACCCACGTTCTGATGCTCCGCCAGGGACGCGTGCTGGCAGCAGGGCCGCTGGAGACGGAACTGACCTCCCGTAACCTCTCGCTCTGCTTCGGCCTGCCGCTGGTCGTCGAGACGCAGAACGGCCGCTGGACGGCACAGGGCCTGCCGCTGCGCTGAGCGTGCGCCTACCATGGCGGTGTGGACGCATGGGTCTGGTGGCTCGTAGCCGCCGCAGCGCTGGGAATCCCGCTCATCATCACGGCCATGCCCGAGTTCGGCATGCTCGCGGTCGGCGCCGTAGCGGCCGCCGGTACGGCCGGGATCGGCGGCGGCCCGGTGGCCCAGGTCATCGTCTTCGCGATCGTCTCCACGGCCCTGATCCTGGCCGTACGGCCCATCGCACGCCGGATGCGCACCGAACGCCCCGCGCTGGCCAGCGGGGTCGACGCGCTCAAGGGGCGGCAGGCGGTCGTGCTGGAGCGGGTCGACGGGGACAGCGGCCGCATCAAGCTCGCCGGTGAGATCTGGTCGGCCCGGGCGCTGGACTCGCAAACGGCCTATGAACCGGGCGCTCAGGTGGACGTGGTCGAGATCGACGGCGCGACGGCTGTCGTGATGTGATGTCGATGAGCAACCGCACACGGGCAGTAACTCTTCTGGCAGCGTCTTTCACAACCAAGCAGGGGGCAAGGCCGTGGACGCCATCATCATCGTCCTGATCATCCTGGTGGTGCTTGTCTTCATCGCACTCATCAAGACGATCCAGGTCATTCCACAGGCGAGCGCGGCCATCGTCGAGCGCTTCGGACGCTACACCCGGACACTCAACGCGGGCCTGAACATCGTCGTCCCCTTCATCGACACCATCCGCAACCGTGTGGACCTGAGGGAACAGGTCGTCCCCTTCCCCCCGCAGCCGGTGATCACCCAGGACAACCTCGTGGTGAACATCGACACCGTCATCTACTACCAGGTGACGGACGCGCGGGCGGCCACCTACGAGGTCGCCAGCTACATCCAGGCGATCGAGCAGCTCACCGTCACCACCCTGCGGAACATCATCGGCGGCATGGACCTGGAGCGGACGCTGACCTCCCGCGAGGAGATCAACGCGGCGCTGCGCGGCGTCCTCGACGAGGCCACCGGCAAGTGGGGCATCCGCGTCAACCGCGTCGAGCTCAAGGCGATCGAGCCGCCGACCTCCATCCAGGACTCGATGGAGAAGCAGATGCGCGCCGACCGTGACAAGCGCGCCGCGATCCTCCAGGCGGAAGGTGTCCGCCAGTCGCAGATCCTCACCGCCGAAGGTGAGAAGCAGTCGGCCATCCTGCGCGCCGAGGGCGAGTCCCGCTCCGCCGCGCTGCGCGCCGAAGGCGAGGCCCAGGCCATCCGGACCGTCTTCGAGTCCATCCACGCCGGCGACCCGGACCAGAAGCTGCTCTCCTACCAGTACCTCCAGATGCTCCCGAAGATCGCCGAGGGCGACGCCAACAAGCTCTGGATCGTCCCCAGCGAGATCGGCGACGCCCTCAAGGGCCTCGGCGGCGCACTCGACAACTTCCGTCCCGAGACCGGCGGCAACGGCGGCGGCACCCCGGCCCCGCCCAGCGTCACCAAGCCCCCGCGCGAGCAGCCCCCGCTCGACTCCTGACGCCCCTGGGCCCTCTCGCCTCACTCACCGCACTCCCCGGTCGCGAGCCCGAAGCCGCGACCGTGAGCCGGGATCGCGAGTCCAACAGCCGGACCGCCCACGCGTCGGAACAGCCCCTTCGGGCATGATCGGTGCAGCGAGAAACCGATCACCGAAGGGGCTGACGCGTGACCATATGGGAGGCCGTGGCCGTCTGCGCCGCAGGCATCGGCGCCGGAGGCATCAACACCATCGTCGGCTCGGGCACCCTCATCACCTTCCCGGTGCTGCTCGCCGTCGGCCTGCCACCCGTCACCGCCAACGTCTCCAACTCCCTCGGCCTCGTCCCCGGCTCCATCAGCGGGGCCATCGGCTACCGCAGGGAGCTGCGCGGCCAGCGCCGCCGCGTCCTCCGGCTGGGCGGCGTCGCCCTCCTCGGCGGACTGATCGGCGCCATCCTGCTGCTCACCCTGCCCTCCAGCGCCTTCAACGCGATCGTTCCGGTCCTGATCGCGCTCGCCCTCGTCCTCGTCGTACTCCAGCCCAAGCTGGCCGCCGCCGTCCGCCGGCGCCGCGAACGCGACAACGACAGCGGCCACCCGCACGGCGGCGCCACCCTCCAGGGCGGGATACTGTGCGCCAGCGCCTACGGCGGCTACTTCGGCGCCGCCCAAGGCGTCATCTACCTGGCCCTGATGGGCCTGCTCATCCCCGACGACCTGCAGCGCATCAACGCCGTCAAGAACGTCCTGGGCGCCGTCGTCAACGGCACGGCGGCCGTCTTCTTCCTCTTCGTCGCCGACTTCGACTGGACGGCCGTCCTGCTGATCGCCGTCGGCTCAGCAGCAGGGGGCCAGCTCGGCGCCCGGGTCGGACGCAAGCTGGCCCCCGGAGTGCTGCGAGGCGTCATCGTCGCCGTCGGCGTCGTGGCGATCGTGCAGCTCCTGCTGCGCTGAGCGCGCGGTACGGCGCCGCGAGCCGCAGCTGTCGCACAGCTCAGGCGGTGGCGGGCAGCGCCAGCCACTCGGGCAGCGACTCGCCCTCCTTGAGCCCCAGCGCGAGCAGGAGCGCGTCGGCCGGCGTCGGCTCGAAGGGCTTGACCAGCAGCCTCATCCCCGCCTGCCCCGGGGTACGGTCCGCCTTGCGGTGATTGTCGGCCGCGCACGCCGCGACCGTGTTCAGCCACGTGTTCCCACCGCCGTGCGAACGCGGAACGATGTGGTCCACCGTGGTCGCCCGGCGCCCGCAGTACGCACACCGGTGCCGGTCCCGCACCAGGACGCCCCGCCGCGACCACGGTGCCCGTTGTCGGAAGGGCACCCGCACGTACCGGCGAAGTCTGATCACCTGCGGCACCGGCAGTTCCACCTGCGCAGCGCGCACCCGCAGACCGGGATGCGACTGCTCGACGACGGCCTTCTCCCGCATCACGAGCACCACCGCTCGCCGCAGCGACACCGTCGACAGCGGCTCGAAGCTCGCGTTCAGCACCAGCGTCTCCCGCATCCCGACCGCCTCCCCTTCTCCCGTCTCGGCCCGGACGCGCCCGCGCCGGGTGGCACCAACTGTGCCGCTGTCCACCCAGGCCGACAACGCAATTTCCCGGGGCTGTCCAAGAGATGAAGCACCCGGGAACGCCAGGTCACAGAGGGAAGAAAAGGATCAGCAAGGGACAAATCCGGGGCTGCCTTGCGCTTGGGGCCGGGAGGAGCCCCGCCGGGACCGAAGGCAGCCGGCGCGGTCGTCCGGCCCCCGGCCGGACTCCGGCGGACGGCGGCGCCGACAAGCGCCTGCCGCCCCCGCTCGCGGTGATGTCCGCGGCGCGGTGCCGACTGCCCACATACACGTTGCGCCGCGCGGGGAGCGCGGCGCAACGGAATTCTTCCGGACGGACGGACGGGCGGACGAGCGAGCGGGGTCAGCCCTCGGCGGGGATCTCGTACTCGCCGATCAGGTGCCCGCGCGCCAGGGTGTGGAAGCGCAGGTTGAACCCGACGAAGGCCGGCGACGCGCCGGAGTCCGGCCCGAGCTTCTCGGTGTCCACGGCGTACACGGTGAAGACATAGCGGTGCGGCCCGTCCCCGGGCGGCGGCGCGGCCCCGCCGAAGTCACGCGTCCCGAAGTCGTTGCGCACATGCACGGCCCCCTCGGGGAGCCCCTGCATCTCACCCGTACCGGCGCCCGTGGGCAGCTCGGTCACCGAGGCGGGGATGTCGAAGACGGACCAGTGCCAGAAGCCGCTCCCGGTCGGCGCGTCCGGATCGAAGCAGGTCACGGCGAAGCTCTTCGTCGCCTCGGGGAAGCCCTCCCAGCGCAGGTGCGGAGAGGTGTTCCCCTCCGCGTACACCTGTGCGGTACCCAGATGGCCGCCATCCGCCAGATCGTTGCTCAGTACGCGAATCGACGGCACCGGGGGGTGGAAGTCATGGGGGAGCGGGCGCCGTTGCTGGTCGGTCACGTCGGGAACCTCCTCGTCACGCGAATCGCTGCAACGGCCAGCCTAACGATCCGGACAGCCTCTCTTTGCCACCATGACGGGGTGCGAGAGCACACCCCGTACACCCCAGCCCTGTGCCCGCAGCCGTCAACGCCATCAGGTGAGTGACCACGACGAGACCCCGAAGCGGTGGTGCGACCATGACCAGCCCCGTGGACCTGCCCGAGCTGCCCCAGGCCGACCTCCCCGGCCTCTTCGACGACTCGGTGCCCCCCGGCGTCTACCGGTTGCCCTCCGTGGGACCCGACGCCCTGATGCAGGCGGACGCGGCGGGCTGGTTCGGCACCGTGGTCGACCTGACCGGCGTCGACAACAAAGCCGACTTCATGGAACGTTGCGCCACCGGTCTGGAGCTCCCCGACTACTTCGGCCGCAACTGGGACGCGCTGGCCGACCTCCTCACCGACCTGTCCTGGTGGGGCAAGCCCCGCGGCTATCTGATGCTGGCCACCGGCTGGTCCGAATTCGAACAGGCCGACCCGGAGGACGCCGCGGCAGCTGCGGAGGTCTTCACCGCGGCAGTCGGCTTCTGGGCGGTACGCGAGACCCCGCTCAGCATCCTGCTGGGCTGACCAGCAGGCTGACCGGGGTCCCGTCACCGGACGGCCGGTCCGCGCGGCGGCTTCAGAACCAGTTCCGCTTGCCGCCGACCTCGGCCAGCCACTGGTTGAGGTACCCGGCCCAGTCCGTCTGCTGGTAGGAGTCGAAGTCCACGGGGAACGCCCGGAAGGTGTCACTGCCCTCGGAGAACAGCCCCGGCTTCTTGTCCATCTCCAGCACCACGTCCATGCCCCGCGCGTCCGCAACGAACGACAGCTCGACCTGGTTGAGCCCCCGGTACTGCTGCGGCGCGAAGAACTCGATCTCCTGGTAGAAGGGGAGCCGCTGCCGCGTGTTGCGGATGTGGCCCTTCTCCATGTCGGCCGACTTGAAGCGGAACCCGAGCTGCCCGAACGCGTCCAGAATCGCCTCCTGGGCCGGCAGCGGGTGGATCTCCACCGGATCCAGATCGCTCGAATCCAGCGCCCGCGCGATCGCCAGCTCGGTGGTCACCCCGATCTGCATGCCCCGCAGCTGCTGCCCCATGAACGCGGTGATCGGCGTCTCCCACGGCACCTCGAGAGTGAACGGCACCACGTGCGACTCCCCCTCGTGCAGGGTGAGCTCCCCGCCCAGCCGCTGGGTGCCGAACTCGATGTTCTGGTGCATCTCACCGTCGTTCGTCTCGACCTCGACGCGGGCCTGCAGCCCCACCGACAGCGACTGGATCTCCTGGGTGACCGAGCCCCCCTCGATCCGCACCTCGCCCTGCACCACGCCACCGGGCACGGCGTGCGGCTGGTGCAGCACCGTGTCCACCGACGCGCCGCCCATCCCCATGCTCGCGAACAGCTTCTTGAAGCCCATCCTCTTGTCCTCCCCTTTCGCTCCCCGTCCGCTTCGCGCCGGGAAGCACGACGTTCCCCGCGCGGCTCGCGCCCACGCGGTCGCGTACGCGGTTCTTGTACGCTCGGACGGCATGATCGCAGGCCGAGACCGCCACCCCAGCACGACCAGCGGTGACCCGCACCTACCCCGGGCCTTCTTCGACCGTCCTGTCCTGGATGTCGCCCCCGACCTGATCGGACGCGTCCTGGTACGCACGACGTCGGACGGCCGAATGCGGTTGCGCATCACCGAGGTGGAGGCCTACGCAGGAGAGGCGGACCCCGGCTCCCACGCCTACCGGGGCAGGACGGAACGGAACGCCTCGATGTTCGGTCCGCCCGGTCATGCGTACGTCTACTTCATCTACGGCATGTGGTACAGCCTCAACCTCGTCTGCGGACCCGAGGGCCAGGCCAGCGGTGTGCTGATCCGCGCCGGAGAGGTGCTGGAAGGGGTGGAGCAGGCACGCAAGCGACGCCCCAAGGCGCGCAAGGACCTGGAGCTGGCCAAGGGCCCGGCCCGGCTGGCCACCGCCCTCGCCGTGGACCGCGAGCTGAACGGCGCCGACGTGTGCACCCATGACGACTACGCCCCGCTGAGCGTGCTGGCGGGCGAGCCGGCCGACCCGGATACGGTCAAGAGCGGTCCCCGCACCGGCGTGGGCGGTGACGCCGCCCACTACCCGTGGCGCTTCTGGCTCGCGGACGACCCGACGGTCAGCCCCTACCGGGCCCACAAGCCCCGGAACCGGCGCCGACCCTCGCTTGACGCAAGCCGCTCGACCACCTAACGTTGGACGAGCCGCTGGAAACGGGACGGCTTGCCACGGGTCTGAAGACTCAGTGAGAGCGGCCCCCGGAAGCGGACATTCACTACCTTCGACGTACCCCGGATTCGGGGTCACTTTCGGTACGCCGAAAACTGACTCCGAGGGCTCGATTATGAGTCTCCGAGGAAACGCGCTAACGTAGTGGACACCGAAAGGGCAAACGTCCGGAGAGACCGGTGAAACGGTTTCGAAGGAAGCGTCCGTTCCTTGAGAACTCAACAGCGTGCCAAAAGTCAACGCCAGATATGTTGATACCCCGGCCCATCCTTCAGTGGTGGGTTGAGGTTCCTTTGGAAAATTAACAGCGAGGACGCTGTGAACCGTGGGGATTATTCCTCCCCTTGGTTCCGCTCTTCCGCGAAGCGATAAGCATTCACGGAGAGTTTGATCCTGGCTCAGGACGAACGCTGGCGGCGTGCTTAACACATGCAAGTCGAACGATGAAGCCGCTTCGGTGGTGGATTAGTGGCGAACGGGTGAGTAACACGTGGGCAATCTGCCCTGCACTTCGGGACAAGCCCTGGAAACGGGGTCTAATACCGGATATGACCACCGGCCGCATGGTCTGGTGGTGGAAAGCTCCGGCGGTGCAGGATGAGCCCGCGGCCTATCAGCTTGTTGGTGGGGTGATGGCCTACCAAGGCGACGACGGGTAGCCGGCCTGAGAGGGCGACCGGCCACACTGGGACTGAGACACGGCCCAGACTCCTACGGGAGGCAGCAGTGGGGAATATTGCACAATGGGCGCAAGCCTGATGCAGCGACGCCGCGTGAGGGATGACGGCCTTCGGGTTGTAAACCTCTTTCAGCAGGGAAGAAGCGCAAGTGACGGTACCTGCAGAAGAAGCACCGGCTAACTACGTGCCAGCAGCCGCGGTAATACGTAGGGTGCGAGCGTTGTCCGGAATTATTGGGCGTAAAGAGCTCGTAGGCGGCTTGTCGCGTCGGATGTGAAAGCCCGGGGCTTAACCCCGGGTCTGCATTCGATACGGGCAGGCTGGAGTTCGGCAGGGGAGATTGGAATTCCTGGTGTAGCGGTGAAATGCGCAGATATCAGGAGGAACACCGGTGGCGAAGGCGGATCTCTGGGCCGATACTGACGCTGAGGAGCGAAAGCGTGGGGAGCGAACAGGATTAGATACCCTGGTAGTCCACGCCGTAAACGTTGGGCACTAGGTGTGGGCGGCATTCCACGTCGTCCGTGCCGCAGCTAACGCATTAAGTGCCCCGCCTGGGGAGTACGGCCGCAAGGCTAAAACTCAAAGGAATTGACGGGGGCCCGCACAAGCGGCGGAGCATGTGGCTTAATTCGACGCAACGCGAAGAACCTTACCAAGGCTTGACATACACCGGAAAGCGCTGGAGACAGTGCCCCCCTTTGGGTCGGTGTACAGGTGGTGCATGGCTGTCGTCAGCTCGTGTCGTGAGATGTTGGGTTAAGTCCCGCAACGAGCGCAACCCTTGTCCTGTGTTGCCAGCAACACCTTCGGGTGGTTGGGGACTCACGGGAGACTGCCGGGGTCAACTCGGAGGAAGGTGGGGACGACGTCAAGTCATCATGCCCCTTATGTCTTGGGCTGCACACGTGCTACAATGGCCGGTACAATGAGCTGCGATGCCGTGAGGTGGAGCGAATCTCAAAAAGCCGGTCTCAGTTCGGATTGGGGTCTGCAACTCGACCCCATGAAGTCGGAGTCGCTAGTAATCGCAGATCAGCATTGCTGCGGTGAATACGTTCCCGGGCCTTGTACACACCGCCCGTCACGTCACGAAAGTCGGTAACACCCGAAGCCGGTGGCCCAACCCCCTTTGTGGGGAGGGAATCGTCGAAGGTGGGACTGGCGATTGGGACGAAGTCGTAACAAGGTAGCCGTACCGGAAGGTGCGGCTGGATCACCTCCTTTCTAAGGAGCATCTTTGGCCGCTTCGGCGGTCCAGAGGCCCACTGCGTCAGCGAGTGTCTGACGGTGGGTTGCTCATGGGTGGAACGTTGACTATTCGGCACGGTCAGGGTGTCTGTTAGTACTGCTTCGGCGTGGAACGCAGGTGATCTGGTCGTGTCGGGCGCGCTGTTGGGTGTCTGAGGGTGCGGCCGTTGAGCTGTCCTTCTGCGCCGGTCCCAGTGAACTCAGCTTGTGTGGTTGGGGTGGTGGGTGGCTGGTTGTTGTTTGAGAACTGCACAGTGGACGCGAGCATCTGTGGCCAAGTTTTTAAGGGCGCACGGTGGATGCCTTGGCACCAGGAACCGATGAAGGACGTGGGAGGCCGCGATAGGCCCCGGGGAGCTGTCAACCGAGCTGTGATCCGGGGGTGTCCGAATGGGGGAACCCGGCAGTCGTCATGGGCTGTCACCTGCCGCTGAATGTATAGGCGGTGTGGAGGGAACGCGGGGAAGTGAAACATCTCAGTACCCGTAGGAAGAGAAAACAACCGTGATTCCGGGAGTAGTGGTGAGCGAAACCGGAGGAGGCTAAACCGTATGTGTGTGATACCCGGCAGGGGTTGCGCATGCGGGGTTGTGGGACTGCGCTTCAGTCGTCTGCCGGCGGCTGGGTGAGTTAGAAACCGTGTGGATAGGCGAAGGGCATGCGAAAGGCCCGGCGTAGAGGGTAAGACCCCCGTAGCTGAAATCTGCACGGCTCGCTTGTGTTGTTCCCAAGTAGCATGGGGCCCGAGAAATCCTGTGTGAATCTGGCGGGACCACCCGTCAAGCCTAAATATTCCCTGGTGACCGATAGCGGATAGTACCGTGAGGGAATGGTGAAAAGTACCGCGGGAGCGGAGTGAAAGAGTACCTGAAACCGTGTGCCTACAAGCCGTGGGAGCGTCGCAGGCAGTGTTCGCACTGTCTGTCGTGACTGCGTGCCTTTTGAAGAATGAGCCTGCGAGTTTGCGGCATGTTGCGAGGTTAACCCGTGTGGGGGAGCCGTAGCGAAAGCGAGTCCGAAGAGGGCGTTTGAGTAGCGTGTTCAAGACCCGAAGCGGAGTGATCTAGCCATGGGCAGGGTGAAGCGGAGGTAAGACTTCGTGGAGGCCCGAACCCACCAGGGTTGAAAACCTGGGGGATGACCTGTGGTTAGGGGTGAAAGGCCAATCAAACTCCGTGATAGCTGGTTCTCCCCGAAATGCATTTAGGTGCAGCGTCGTGTGTTTCTTGCCGGAGGTAGAGCACTGGATAGGCGATGGGCCCTACCGGGTTACTGACCTTAGCCAAACTCCGAATGCCGGTAAGTGAGAGCGCGGCAGTGAGACTGTGGGGGATAAGCTCCATGGTCGAGAGGGAAACAGCCCAGAGCATCGACTAAGGCCCCTAAGCGTGTGCTAAGTGGGAAAGGATGTGGAGTCGCAGGGACAACCAGGAGGTTGGCTTAGAAGCAGCCATCCTTGAAAGAGTGCGTAATAGCTCACTGGTCAAGTGATTCCGCGCCGATAATGTAGCGGGGCTCAAGTACACCGCCGAAGTCGTGTCACTCACACAATAGCTCTAACGGGTGTGTGGGTGGGTAGGGGAGCGTCGTGTGCCGGGTGAAGCAGCCGTGGAAGCGAGTTGTGGATGGTTCACGAGTGAGAATGCAGGCATGAGTAGCGATACATGCGTGAGAAACGTGTGCGCCGATTGACTAAGGGTTCCTGGGTCAAGCTGATCTGCCCAGGGTAAGTCGGGACCTAAGGCGAGGCCGACAGGCGTAGTCGATGGAGAACCGGTTGATATTCCGGTACCCGCTATGCAGCGTCAAACATCGAATCAGGTGATGCTAAGTCCGTGAAGCCCCTTCTGCTCTTCGGAGTGGGAGTGTGGTGGAGCCGACGGTCCGAGCTTGTAGTAGGTGAGTGATGGGGTGACGCAGTGAGGTAGTCCAGCCCGGGCGATGGTTGTCCCGGGGTAAGGGTGTAGCCCGTCAGGTAGGTAAATCCGCCTGGCATAGGGGTGAGACCTGATGCCGAGCCGTTTGTGGTGAAGTGGGTGATCCTGTGCTGTCGAGAAAAGCCTCTAGCGAGTTGTGTGGCGGCCCGTACCCTAAACCGACTCAGGTGGTCTGGTAGAGAATACCGAGGCGTTCGGGTGAACTATGGTTAAGGAACTCGGCAAAATGCCCCCGTAACTTCGGGAGAAGGGGGGCCACGCCTGGTGATCCAACATGCTTGGTGAGCTGGGGGTGGCCGCAGAGACCAGCGAGAAGCGACTGTTTACTAAAAACACAGGTCCGTGCGAAGCCGTAAGGCGATGTATACGGACTGACGCCTGCCCGGTGCTGGAACGTTAAGGGGACCGGTTAGTCAGGATTCGTCCTGGTGAAGCTGAGAACTTAAGCGCCAGTAAACGGCGGTGGTAACTATAACCATCCTAAGGTAGCGAAATTCCTTGTCGGGTAAGTTCCGACCTGCACGAATGGCGTAACGACTTCTTGACTGTCTCAACCATAGGCCCGGTGAAATTGCAGTACGAGTAAAGATGCTCGTTTCGCGCAGCAGGACGGAAAGACCCCGGGACCTTTACTACAGCTTGATATTGGTGTTCGGTTCGGCTTGTGTAGGATAGGTGGGAGACTGTGAAGCGGGCACGCCAGTGTTCGTGGAGTCGTTGTTGAAATACCACTCTGGTCGTGCTGGATGTCTAACCTGGGTCCGTGATCCGGATCGGGGACAGTGTCTGGTGGGTAGTTTAACTGGGGCGGTTGCCTCCTAAAGGGTAACGGAGGCGCCCAAAGGTTCCCTCAGCCTGGTTGGTCATCAGGTGGTGAGTGTAAGTGCACAAGGGAGCTTGACTGTGAGACTGACGGGTCGAGCAGGGACGAAAGTCGGGACTAGTGATCCGGCGGTGGCTTGTGGAAGCGCCGTCGCTCAACGGATAAAAGGTACCCCGGGGATAACAGGCTGATCTTCCCCAAGAGTCCATATCGACGGGATGGTTTGGCACCTCGATGTCGGCTCGTCGCATCCTGGGGCTGGAGTCGGTCCCAAGGGTTGGGCTGTTCGCCCATTAAAGCGGTACGCGAGCTGGGTTTAGAACGTCGTGAGACAGTTCGGTCCCTATCCGCTGCGCGCGTAGGAGTCTTGAGAAGGGCTGTCCCTAGTACGAGAGGACCGGGACGGACGGACCTCTGGTGTGCCAGTTGTTCTGCCAAGGGCATGGCTGGTTGGCTACGTTCGGGAAGGATAACCGCTGAAAGCATCTAAGCGGGAAGCCTGCTTCGAGATGAGGACTCCCACCCCCTTTGAGGGGTTAAGGCTCCCTGGAGATGACGGGGTTGATAGGCCGGATCTGGAAGCCCAGTAATGGGTGGAGGTGACCGGTACTAATAGGCCGAGGGCTTGTCCATAGAGGCTCGCGTCCACTGTGTTGGTTCTGAGACAACAACCGCACTTCAAATTGAAGAGTGTGCTTGTTCGCTTGGAGACTCCGGGACCTGGATCTTTGATCCGGTCGTCCCGATCAGAGTTTCGGTGGCCATAGCGTGAGGGAAACGCCCGGTTACATTCCGAACCCGGAAGCTAAGCCTTTCAGCGCCGATGGTACTGCATGCGGGAGCGTGTGGGAGAGTAGGACGCCGCCGAACAATCTTTAGGGCCCTTGGCCTTCAGCGTGCATGCGCTGAAGGCCAAGGGCTTTTTTGTTTTTCCCTTGCTTTCCGAAGAACGTCGTTCCACCGCCTGCGAGAGAAGTGCTGCCGCAGGCACGCAGACAGGAGTCACCATGTCCCCCAGTTCCTCCGACGATCGCGGCCGATCCGAACGTCGCCCCCGACAGTCCGCCCCGCGCGGCGGCGACAGCCGTGAGCGCCGTGGACCCAGGCGGGACGAGGGTGGCCGGCCCGGCGGGGGCTTCCGGCGCGACGAGCGAGGTGGCTCCCCAGGCGGCTTGCGTCGGGACGAGCGCCGGGATGAGCGCCGGGGCGGTGGTGAGCGGCGTGGAGACGAGCGGCGTCGGGACGACCGGCCGCGCGGGGAGCGCACGTTCGACAACCGGGGGCGTGACGATCGCCGTGGACGTGGCGAGGGCCAGGGCCGCCCTCCCTTTCGCCGTGACGACCGCCGTGACGACCGGCGTGACGACCGCCGCGACGGTGGCCGCGCGGAGCGGCGTGACGAGCGGGGCCGGCCGGGTTCCGCCGGCCGCCCGGACCGTGGCGCGTCCGAGCGCGGGCGCGATGCACGGGGCGGCGACCGTGACAACCGCAGGCGCGAGGAGTTCCGGCGCGACGACCGGGGCCGGGGCGACCGTGGGCGTGACGACCGCAGCCGCGACGATCGGCGCCGTGACGACCGTGGCCGCGGTGAGCGGCAGGACGACCGGCGTGGTGGCTTCCGGGGCGACCGGCCGCAGCGGAGTGACCGGGACCGGGAGCGCGCGCCGTACCGTCGGGACGACCGCGAGGATGGCCGGGGGCCGCGTCGCGACGACGACCGCACCGGGCGTCGGCCGTACGGCCAGGGCTACGGCCAGGGCGGCGGCCGTGGACGGGACGACAGGCGGGACGATCGCCGTGGTGGCGGCGGCTTCCGGCGGGACCGGGACGACAGCCGTGGTGGCGGCTTCCGCCGGGGCGGTGACCGGGACCGGCCGTACGGGCGGGGTGACAGGGATCGTGACCGGGGCCGGGAGCGGCCGGAGCGTGAGCCGCTGCGGCGGCTGCCGATCGATGAGGACGTCACCGGTGACGAGCTGGACAAGGACGTCAAGCAGGAGCTGATGAGCCTGCCCAAGACGCTGGCCGAGGACGTCGCGCGGAACCTGGTCATGGTGGCGCGGCTGCTGGACGAGGACCCCGAGCAGGCTTACGCGTACGCGAAGGTGGCGCTGCGGCTCGCTTCGCGGGTGCCGTCGGTGCGCGAGGCTGCCGGGTTCGCCGCGTACGGGGTGCAGAAGTACGCCGAGGCGCTGGCGGAGTTCCGAGCCGCCCGGCGGATGACCGGGCTGCAGCACCTGTGGCCGGTGATGGCCGACTGCGAGCGCGGTCTTGGCCGCCCGGAGAAGGCGCTGGCGATGGCGGGCGAGCCCGAGGTGCAGAAGCTGGACAAGGCCGGCCAGGTCGAGATGCGGCTGGTCGCGGCGGGCGCCCGTCGTGACATGGGGCAGCCGGACGCCGCTGTGGTGACGCTGCAGAGCCCTGAGCTGGCGTCCAACTCCGTGCAGCCGTGGACGGCCCGGCTGCGGTATGCGTACGCGGACGCCCTGCTGGAGGTCGGGCGGGAGGAAGAGGCCCGCGAGTGGTTCGCCAAGGCGCTGGAGGCGGATCAGGGCGGGGTGACCGACGCCTCCGACCGGCTGGCCGAGCTGGACGGTGTCGAGTTCATCGACGCGCTGGACGAGGAAGCGCCCGATGACGCGATCGAGGAAGAGGGCGAGAGCGAGGGCGAGACAGACGAGGGCGAGCCCCGCCAGGGCTGACGCGGCTGGCCCCTGGCGGCGCGTCGCACGCCGAAGCCGAAGCGAAGGGCGGACCCCCGTGGGGGGTCCGCCCTTTCTTCTGCCGTCTGCCGGCTACTTGTACCGGGCCAAGGGGTTCTTCAGGGTGCCGGTCAGCTGGAGGGCGCCGGCGGGGTCCTGGAGGTCGACCATTTGCTGGTTGTCGCGCAACTGGAGGCGGTTGAGGCAGGAGAGGGCGAACTCCTCGGCGAAGAGGTCGTACCGGGTGTGCCGGGTCGCCAGGTGGGGGGTCGCTTTCTGGTAGCTCTTCGTCACATCGGCCACCGTGGACCAGAACGCCTCCTCGTCCAGTACGCCCGCCGCGTCGAGCGTGGGAGCCAGGAAGCGGAAGAAGCAGTCGAAGACGTCGGTGAAGAGGGAGAGGATCTTCATGTCCTCGGGGACGTCCGCGCGGATGCGCTCCACCTCGGGCGGCAGCTCGGCGTCCTCGCTCATGACGGCGATCTCCTCGGCGAGATCCTTGAACAGGGCGCGGCGCGGGACGCCGTGCTCGTCCAGGACGAGGATCACGTTCTCACCGTGCGGCATGAACACCAGGTCGTAGGCGTAGAAGCAGTGCAGCAGCGGGGTCAGATAGGCGTTCAGATAGGTGCGCAGCCACTCGGTCGGCTCCAGGCCTGAGCCGCGGATGAGGGCGGCCGCCAGCGAGTTGCCGTCGCGGTCGACGTGCAGCAGGGACGCCATGGTGGCGGGGTTCTCGCCCTCCCGCAGGAACGGTACGGGGCTCTCGCGCCACAGGGCCGCCAGCATCTTCAGGTAGGGGGAGCCCTTGGGGGCCGCTGCCTCGTAGGGGGCCGGGTGGTAGCCGACGGCGGCGCGTTCGCGCAGCACGCCCAGGCCCGTCTCGCGCAGGATGTCGTCCCCGGCCACCAGCTCGGCCAGCCAGTCGTTGATGGCCGGGGTGGCTTCCATATAGGTGGCTGACAGGCCGCGTACGAAGCCCATGTTGAGGACGGAGAGCGCGGTCTTCACATAGTGCTTGGCGGGGTTGGTGGCGTTGAAGAAGGTGCGGATGGACTGCTGGGCGAGGTGTTCGTCGTCGCCGTGCCCGAGGCAGACCAGGTTGCGCTGGGCGACCTCGGCGGCGAAGGTCACCGCGAGCTTGTTCCACCACTGCCAGGGGTGGACGGGCAGCAGGTAGTAGTCGTCCAGATCCAGGCCCTGCTCGGTCATGGCGGCGGAGAAGCGGCGCAGGGTGGCGGCGGAGAGCTCGGAGAGCAGCAGTTTGTCGTAGCTGAAGTCCGCGCAGGCGGTGAAGGTGGCGCGGTCGCGGCGGGCCGCGACCCAGATGAGGCGTACGGGCGAGCCGGTCTCGGGCGCGTAGGCGCGGTACTCGGCGATGTCGAAGCCGAGGCGGCCGTTGTTGGCGACGAAGCAGGGGTGGCCCTCGGTCATGCCGGACTCGATGTCCTGGAAGGAGGCGGCGGCCAGCTTTGTCGCGGTCACCGAGGGGGCGGCCAGTTTGTAGGCGGTGCTCGCCAGGGTGGAGCTGATTTCCTCCAGGTAGACGGGGAGGATCTCCTCGCCGAGACCGAGGGTGGTGCGCAGCTCGGTGATGAAGGCGAGGGCGTCCAGGGGGAGTTCGGCCCGGTCGCGGTGGCGGGTGACGCTGTCGGGGTCGACCTGCCAGTGGTCGAGGGCGAAGCGGCGGGCTGTGAAGCGGTACTCGGTGGCGCCGTCGTCGGAGCGGACCGCGTAGCGGTTCGCGCCCTCGTCCAGCGGTGCCGGCCTCAGCAGTCGCTCGTGGCTGAACTCGGCCAGTGCTTTGCGGATGAGGAGCCGGGTGGCTTGCGCCCAGCGCCCGGGGGTGAGGTGGCTGACGGCCTCGTACGGCTGGGTCGGCTGGGGTGTGACGGGGAGGGTCATGCTGGGGTCACTCCTGTGGCGGTCCGGAACTGCTCGCGGGTGCAGAAGCTGAGCAGGGCTTCCTTCTCCGGTTTGGTGAGGGTGGCATCGACGCGGAAGCCGACCGCTTCGTTGAGGGCGTGCACGGCGGTGTTGCGGATGTCGGGCTCGACGACGACGCGGTGGGTGTCCGGGTCGGCGAAGAGCATCGCCATGACGGTGGTGAGGACGGCGCGGGTGAAGCCGTGCACGGGCTGTCGGGTGGGTGCGCACAGGAAGTGCATGCCGATGTCGCCCGGCTGGTGCGGGTAGAGCCCGGCCAGCTCCACGTGGCGCGGGTCGTAGCGCTCCATGAGGAAGGCCGGTGAGCCGTTGTGCAGTCCGAGGAAGGCGTCGTGGTGCGGGGAGGCCGCGATGCTCATGAACTCGCGCTCGACGTCCGGGAGGGTGGCGTCCTGGAGCAGGTAGAACGCGGACTTGGGGTGGGTCACCCAGTGGTGCAGCAGTTCGGCGTCGGTGAGCGGGTCGAGGGGGCGCAGCTCGAAGGTGCCCAGCGTCTCGTCGGTGCGGGTGAAGACCGCGGAGGTGTCGGCGGCTGTCACAGTGCGGCCTCCGGCGCTGCGAACTCCTGGAAGGCGATGGACTTCTCGACCGGGTAGACCTCGCGGCCGAGCAGTGCGCGGATGATGCAGGAGTTGCGGTAGGCGGCCATCCCCAGGTCGGGGGCGACGAAGCCGTGGGTGTGGAGCTCCGCGTTCTGGACGTAGATCTCCTGCCCCGCGGTGTCGATGCTGTAGTCGCGGCGTACGGCCAAGCGGCCGCGGGCGTCCCACTCGATGCGGTCGGCGATCGGGTCGAGGAAGGCGGGCCGCTGGTAGCGGTAGCCGGTTGCCAGGACCAGTCCCTCGGTGGTGAGGCTGAAGTCCCGTTTCTGCTCTTCCTGGCGCAGCCCGAGGGTGTAGGTGCCGCTCGACTCGTCGTACGAGGCGTCGGTGAGCGTGGTGTTGGTCATCAGCCTGGTGGGGCAGGGCTCGCGGCGGTTCTTCTGGTAGAGCAGGTCGAAGATCGCGTCGATCAGCTCGGAGTTGATGCCTTTGTAGAGGTTCTTCTGCGAGGCGACCAGCGCGTCCCGGGTGTCGGGCGGGAGGGAGTGGAAGTAGTCCACGTACTCCGGCGAGGTCATCTCCAGCGTCAGCTTGGTGTATTCGAGCGGGAAGAACCGGGGGGAGCGGGTGAGCCAGGTGAGGGAGTAGTCGTGGCTGTCGATGTCCTGGAGGAGGTCGAAGTAGATCTCCGCCGCGCTCTGACCGCTGCCGACCAGGGTGATGCTCTTCTTCTGCTGGAGGGCTTCCTTGTGCTCCAGGTAGCGGGAGTTGTGGATCAGGTCGCCGCCCAGGCCCTGGCAGGGTTCGGGGAGGTAGGGCGGGGTGCCGGTGCCCAGGACGAGTTTCCGCGCGCGGAAGGTGCGGGACACCGGGCGCTCGCCGTCGGGCCGGTGCTCGGCGTGGACGAGGTAGAGCCCGGCGGCCTCGTCGTACTCGACGCTGCTGACGCGGTGGCCGAAGCGGACGGTCTCGCCGAGGCGACCGGCGGCCCAGGCGCAGTAGTCGCTGAACTCGGCGCGGAGCGGGTAGAAGCTCTCGCGTATGTAGAACGAGTACAGCCGGCCGGACTCCTTGAGGTAGTTGAGGAAGGAGAACGGCGAGGTCGGGTCGGCGAGGGTGACCAGGTCGGACATGAACGGGGTCTGCAGGGTGCTGTCGTCCAGCAGCATGCCGGGGTGCCAGCTGAACTCCGGCTTGTCGTCGAGGAAGACCCCGTCGAGCTCCGGTATCGGTGCGGTCAGACAGGCGAGGCCCAGGTTGAAGGGGCCCAGACCGATGGCGACGAAGTCGTGGACCGGTGCGTCGGCCGGATGGGCGCTGGAGGGAGTCACGTGGGGGCTCCGTGTGGTCGGTCAGCTTGCCTGGGCGGCGCTGAGAGCGGGCGTCGGTACGGTGCTGTGCTGGGCGACGTAGCTGTCCGCGTGCGCGGCGATCAGCTCGAGGACCGTGGCGATGTCGGCCGGCGTGGTCTCCGGGTTGAGCAGGGTGAACTTGAGGTAGTGGCGGCCGTCGACGACAGTGCCCGCGACGATGGCCTCGCCGGAGGCGAACAGCGCCTCGCGGGCGTGCAGATTGGCCCGGTCGGTCAGCGTCCCGTCGTCGCCGGGCCGTTCGCCGGCCCCTTCGCCGGGCAGGTAGCGGAAGACGAGGGTGGACAGCTGAGGTTCCACGACGACCTCGAACCTGTCGTCGCCGTCCAGCAGTCGCCAGGCGTCGGCGGCGCGGTCCACCACCTCGTCGAAGAGCTCACCGAGCGCGTCGGCGCCCATCACCCGGAGCGTCATCCACAGCTTGAGCGCGTCGAAGCGGCGGGTGGTCTGGATCGACTTGTCGACCTGGTTGGGGATCTCCTTCTCCACGCTGTGCGCCGGGTTGAGGTAGTCGGCGTGGTAGGTGACGTGGCGCAGGGTGTCCCGGTCGCGGACCAGGACGGCGCTGGAGCTGACCGGCTGGAAGAAGGACTTGTGGTAGTCCACGGTCACCGAGTCGGCGCGCTCCACACCGTCCAGCAGCGCGCGGCGGCGCCGCGAGGTGAGCAGGCCGCAGCCGTAGGCGGCGTCCACGTGCAGCCACGTGCCCGCCCGGTCGCACAGGTCGGCGATGCCCGGCAGCGGGTCGATGCTGCCGAAGTCGGTGGTGCCCGCGGTGGCGACGACGGCCATCACCGTCTCACCCGCCCTCTCGCAGCGCGCCAGCTCCTCGGCCAGCGCGTCGAGGCGCATCCGGCGCCGCTCGTCGCACGGCACCGGGATGACGGCCTGCGGGCCCAGCCCCAGCAGGACGGCGGCCTTCTCGATGCTGAAGTGGCTGCACTCGGAGGTGAGGATGCGCAGTCTCGGCAGGAGCTGCGCGGTGCTGAGCGGCGTCTCGGAGTTCTTGCGTACCAGGCGGCAGGTCTCCTCGCGGGCGAGCAGCAGCGCCTGGAGGTTGGACTGGGAGCCGCCGCTGGTGAAGATGCCGTCGGCAGCGGTGTCGAAGCCGATGCGCCGCGTCGTCCACTCGATGAGGCGGCGCTCGATCAGGGTGCCGCCCGCGCTCTGGTCCCAGGTGTCCAGGGAGGAGTTGACGGCGGCGATGACGGCTTCGCCGAGGACGGCCGGTATGACCACGGGGCAGTTGAGGTGCGCGAGGTAGCGCGGGTGGTGGAAGTAGACGGCGTCGCGGAGGTACACACGCTCCAGTTCGTCCAGCGCCTCGCCGGCGGTGCCCAGGGGTTTGTCCAGGTCCACGGCGGAGACGGTGGGGGCGAGTTCGGCCGGTGTGACGCCGGTGAACGGCTGCTGAGCGTCGGCGAGTTTCGCGGCGACGCGCTCGACGCCGTGGGTGACGGAGCGCCGGTACTGCTCCGCCGTCCTGTCGTTGAGCAGGTGGGACCTGCTGCTCATCGGGGGCTACCTCCGTGGAAGTGGGATGCACCAAGTTAGGTAAGGCTACCCTAACTAAACCCGTCGGTCGGCACGCAAACCGGCCCCACCCTCGCCGGAAAGGCGCTGGTGGGGCCGAGGGAAGGCGCGGTCAGTGCAGGGTGCGCAGCACCAGACCCGTGGCGGGCTTCGGGCCGAACGAAGTGGACTTACGGGGCATCGTGACGCCCTGCTCGGCGAGCGACCGTACCGTCTCCTCCGGAACGGCGCGCATCAGCACGGCCGTACCGCCGTGCGTCGCCGCCTGCTCCACGGCCGCCTCGATGTGGTGCAGATAGCCGATGTGCTCGGGGCGGTCCGGCACCTGCCAGACGGCGTCCAACAGCGTCGAGTGCAGCACCGTGGCGTCCAACTCCCGCCACGCCGACGGCCGGCGCGCGTCGACCGTGCGGGCCAGCAGCGCGGGCGAGGGTCTGTCCAGCAGGTGGAAGACGCCGTCGCCCTCGGTCAGCAGGAACGCGTTCCCCGGGGTGTCCTCCAGCTCTTCCAGCGCCTCGTCCAGCGGTGCCTCCAGCGTACGGACACGGAAGGCGGCACCCTCCCCGTGCGCCGCGCCGGCCCGGTCGAGGAGGTCGAGCGCCCGCTTCAACGGGAGCCGGGGCAGCACCCGGTGGATGGCGCGCACCTGGAGGGGGTAGCGCGCGGTGTCGACCAGCAGGACCAGGCCGTAGTTCCACGGCGAACCCTCGCCGCCGCCCTGCTCGGCACGCAGCCGCAGATACGTCGCCCAGCGGTGATGGCCGTCGGCGATCAGCGCGCTGTGCCGGGACAGCTCCGCGTCCACCTCGGCGAGTTCGGCCGGGTCCGTGACCGCCCACAGCCGGTGGGCGAAACCGTCCTCCGTCGTCGTCGCCATCAGCGGTGCCCCGCGCGTCGCCCGCTCGATGACCGCCGTGGCCCCTGTGCGGGTGCCGTCCCCGCGGTAGGACAGCAGCAGCGGCTCGGGATTGGCGGCCAGCTCGCGCATCAGCTCAGCGCGGTCGGCGACGACCTCGTCTATCACTCCCTCGTGCGGCAGCACGACTCCCTCCTCGGGAGCCGTCAGCCGCAGCGCACCGATGAGGCCGCGCTGCAGCAACTCGCCCTTGCGCTGCTCGTAGACGTACAGCGCCGGTTCCGCGTCCTGGGCCAGCACCCCGTCGGCCCGCCAGCGGTCCAGCGTCTCGGCCGCCTGGCGGTGCCGGGCCGCCGGGTCCGCGGCCTGGGGCAGGATCAGCCGCACGATGTTGTACGGGTCCGCCGTCTCCAGGTGACGCAGCCCGTCCGGCCTGACCACCACGTCGTACGGCGGCGAGGTCACGGCAGCGAGGCCGCTGATCCTCTCCGGCGCGTAGCGCAGTCCCCGGAACGGGGCGAGTCTCAGTCCTCGGACGGTCATCTGTGCATGGTATGCCGGTGCCCGATAGCCGGTGGACCGGGGCACAGGGGGCGCAGGGGTGCGGAGCGCGCCCGGGGCATACGAGAGGATCGGTACGGCGCGCGGCACGGTCACGGCCGCCGTCTGCCCCGGGAGAGAGCACAAGGAGCGAGCCCTCATGCACCACAGCCCCGCTGCCGGCACCGCCACCGCGGCTGAGCCGTCCCGCCCGCTGGCCGCCGAGGAGCCGCTGCACACCTCGTACGACACGGCACTGCTGGACCTGGACGGGGTGGTGTACGCCGGGGGAGAGGCCGTGCCGCACGCGGTCGACTCGCTGGCCACGGCGCGCGGGAGCGGGCTGCGGCTGGCGTATGTGACCAACAACGCGGCCCGCACACCGCAGACCGTCGCGGCACATCTGACGCGGCTGGGGGTGCCGGCGGCTGCCGACGAGATCATCACCTCGGCGCAGGCGGTCGCCCGGCTGATCGCCGAGCGCGTCCCCCGGGGCGCGCGGGTACTGGCCGTCGGCGCCGACGGGCTGCGGGTCGCGCTGGAGGAGCGCGGGCTGACCGTCGTCGAGACGGCCGACGAGGAGCCCGCGGCCGTGGTGCAGGGCTACGGCGGGCCCTCGATGGAGTGGGGGCGCCTGGTCGAGGCGGCGATCGCCGTGCAGCGCGGCGTGCCCTGGTTCGCCTCCAACACCGATCTGACCATCCCCAGCGGGCGCGGCATCGCGCCGGGCAACGGTTCGGCCGTCGAGGTCGTCCGCATCGCCACCCGGTGGATGCGCACCCCGCCCGAACCCGTGGTCGCCGGCAAGCCGCTGCCGCCGATGCACCGGGAGTCCATCCTGCGGACCGGCGCGCGGCGGCCGTTGGTGGTCGGCGACCGGCTCGACACCGACATCGAGGGGGCGCACGCGGGGCGCGTGGACTCACTTCTCGTCCTCACCGGGGTGACCGACGCCGCCCAGCTGATCGCCGCCCGCCCGGTGCACCGCCCGACCTATGTGGCCCGCGACCTGCGCGGTCTGTTGCGGGCCCAGCCGGAAGTGACGGGGGACGCCGGCAGTGGCTTCGGGTGCGGCGGCTGGACGGCGCACGCGGGCGCGGAGCAACTGGAGCTGGTGGGCGACGGCGATCCGGTGGACGGCCTGCGCGCCCTGTGCGGGGCCGCCTGGTCGGCGGCGGGCGAGGGGGAGTGCCGGCTGGACGCGGGCGAAGCGCTGACCCGGCTGGGCCTTTGAGGGCCCGGCCGGGTCACACGAGCGGCGTTGTCAGCCGGCGGCAGCCAGGGCTTCGGCGACCAGCTGCTCCTCGGTCGCGCCCAGCCGCCAGTAGCCGGTGAACGTGACCGCGCGCCGGGCGAAGCCGCGCTCGCTCACCAGGTGGCGGCGCAGCGCCTTGACGGTGCCGGACTCGCCCGCGATCCACGCGTAGGGCGTGCCGTCGGGGAACCGGTCACCGCGCACGGACTCGACCATCCGCTCCGTGCGCGGTACTTCGGCCGCCTCGTCGCGCACCAGCCAGGTGAACCGGGCGTCGGCCAGGGTCGGCAGGTCCTGGACGTCCTCCCGGTGCGCCACCTCGACGAACACGCGCGCGGGCATCCCGGCAGGCAGCCACTCCAGGGTGGCGCCGATGGCGGGCAGCGCGGTCTCGTCGCCGCTCAGCAGCACCCAGTCGGTGCCCTCGGGCGGCCGGAAGTCGACGCCCGCGTTGTCCTCCACGACCGGCCCGAGCAGCGTCACCCGGTCCCCGGGCATGGCCCGCAGCGCCCAGCGCGATGCCGGGCCGGTCTCGCCGTGCAGCGCGAAGTCGACGTCCAACTCGTCGTCGGCCCCGTACCGGCCGCCCCTGCGCAGCGCCCGCACCGTGTAACTCCGCATGATGCCGCGGATGTTCTCGTCCATCGCACGCCACTGCGCGAACCAGTCCTCGCCCGCCTCGGTGGGCACCACAGGGGTGGTCTGTCCCGGCTGCGGCAGGAAGAGTTTGAAGCGCTGGTCCCGGCCGCCGGAGGCGAAACGATCCAGCCCTTCGCCCCCGAAGGTGATCCGCAGCATGGTCGGACCCAGCCGGCGGGTCCGTACGACGTGCAGATCGAAGAACTCGAACGGAACGGTGGAGGGCGCGGACTGCGCCGTGCTGACCGTACTCATCGTGTCTGCTCCTCGGCGAAAGGGATGGGGGTGCGGCCTGTGCGTGTGGTGCGGGCGGCAGGCAGAGCCGGAGGGCGGAGGCGTCAGCCGAGCTTCTTGGCCTTGTCGATCGCGTCCGCGAGGTCCTCCAGCAGCGGCGCCGCGCCCGCGTACGAGAAGCGGGGCTCGGCCGCCCACGAGGCGACCTGGCCCGCCTTGACGGCCGGCAGGTCGTTCCAGGACGGCTTCGACTTGAGGGCCTTGGGCTGGAGGGACTGGGTGCGGTTGTCCAGGATGATCAGGTCCGCCTTGTACTTGTCGGCGTTCTCCCAGCTCAGCTCCTCGAAGAAGCCCTGCTTGCTGAGCTTCTTGGGCTTCACCAGGTCGACGCCGAGCTGCTTGAAGTACTGCAGGTCGGAGTTGGCGTCCGGGTCGGAGACGTAGAACAGGTCGGGGGCGCCCGAGGCGGCGAGGACCCGGATTCCGCTCTTGGCCGCCTTGCGCAGCCGCTCGGCCGCCTTCTCGAAGCGGGCCTTGGCGTCCGTGACGGACTTGGCCTTCACATCGGCACCCAGCGACTCGGCGAGCTTCGCGTACTGCTGGATGACCTCGTTCATCGGGATGCCCGCGGCCTTCATGGCCACCTGGGGCGCGAGCTTGTAGATCTTGTCCTTGCTCTCCTCGGGGACGTAGAAGAGCGCGTCCTTGAGGTACATGTTGCTGATCAGCAGCTGGGGACGGAGCTTGGCGTACTTCTCCAGGTCGAACTCGCCGAAGGCGTTGCCGATGATCTTCACCTTGGAGATGTCCAGATCGCCGGCGAGCACATCCGGCTCGCCGTTCTTCTTCTTCGTCGGACCGAAGACACCGACGACCTTGTCGCGCACTCCGAAGTCCCACAGCGCGGCGGCGGTGGCCGTATAGGCGACGATCCGCTCGGGAACGGCGTCCAGGGTGACCTTCTTCTTGCGGCCGTCAGTGAAGGCCCACCCCTCGCCCTTGGCGTCGCCACCCGAACCGGAACCTGACCCCTCACTGCCGCAGGCGGCGAGCAGCGCCCCGAGACCGGCGGCACCGCCCGCGGCGAGCAGACCGCGGCGGGAAAGGGAGGGCACAGGGGAAGAGCTGGGCATTTCTTGGGCCTTCTCTCGACGTACTGGGGACCAGGTACGGGGACGGCCCGCGGGCATGCCGCGGACGTACCTGCGGGGCGGCCGTGGGGCCGAGTTCGCAGTTAGGCTAACCTAACCAAAGTTGTTGTTGTCCAGTGGCCGGGCGCCCCCGCCTCCCCGGCCCCGACCGGAGCGCGTACGTGACTTTCACCAAGTCCCCGCAGGTCCAAGGGGATTCAGCGGCAGTACGCCGTGGCGACGGACAGCCGACGGCCGCAGCGGAACAGCCGGCGCGTGCCCGGACCCCGCTCGCCCGGGCCGCCGGGCTGCTGGCCGCCGCCCTCGTGCTGCTGCTCGTCGTCCTCCTCAGCCTCGCCTTCGGTGCCCGGCCGCTCTCGCTCGGCGAGGCGTGGTCGGGGCTCGTCGACAGCGGGTCGGCCGACTACACCGTCGTCCACGAGATGCGGCTGCCGCGCACTCTCCTGGGCCTGCTCGCCGGTGCCGCGCTCGGTCTGGCGGGCGGCGTGATGCAGGCGCTCACCCGCAACCCGCTGGCCGACCCGGGACTGCTGGGCATCAACGCCGGCGCGGCTGCCGCCGTGGTCACGGCCATCTCCTTCTTCGGCGTCGCCGGGTACACCGGCTACATCGGCTTCGCCTTCCTCGGCGCCGCCGCCGTCTCCGTACTCGTCTACGCCGTCGGCGGCGGACGCGGCGCCACCCCCGCGCGGCTGGCCCTCGCGGGGACGGCGCTCAACGCGGCGCTGATCTCCTATGTGAGCGCCGTTCAGCTCCTGGACACCGCCTCGCTGGACCGGATGCGGTTCTGGATGGTCGGCTCCCTGGCCCGCGCCCAGGACTCGACCGTCCTCCAGGCGCTGCCCTTCATCGCCGTCGGCACCCTTCTCGCACTCGCCCTGGCCCGCCCGCTGAACGCGCTCGCACTCGGCGACGACGCGGCACGAGCCCTCGGCTCCCGGCCCGGCCGCACCCGCGCCGCCGCCATCGTGGCCATCACTCTGCTGTGCGGGGCCGCCACCGCCGCCTGCGGGCCGATCGTCTTCGTCGGGCTGATGGTGCCGCACATGGTGCGCGCGCTCACCGGCCCCGACCAGCGCTGGCTGCTGCCGTACTGCGCCGTCCTGGCGCCCGTGCTGCTGCTCGGCGCCGACGTCCTCGGACGCATCCTCGGCCGGCCCAGCGAACTCCAGGTCGGCATCGTCACCGTCGTACTCGGCGGCCCGTTCTTCCTCTACTTCGTGCGCAGGCGGAGGGTGGCACACGCATGAGCCTCACCGGCACCCGTGAGAACGTCCTGCGCACCCCGGGCGGTCTCTCGGTCAACTACCGGCCGCGCGCCCTGCTCGTCGGCACCGGCTGTCTGGTACTCGCGCTGGTCGCCGCCGTGTTCGCGATCGGCAGCGGCGAATACCCCATGGCACCGGGCGAGGTGATCCGCACCCTGCTCGGGCAGGGCGACCCCGCCGACGCGTTCATCGTCAACGAACTGCGGCTGCCCCGCACCGTCACCGCGTTGCTCGTCGGCGCGAGCCTGGGACTGTGCGGCGCCGTCTTCCAGGCCGTGGTGCGCAACCCGCTCGGCAGCCCGGACATCCTCGGCTTCACCAACGGGGCCGCCGCCGGAGCGCTGTTGGTCATCTTCGCCGCGGGCGGCAGCAGCGCACTGCTGGCGGGCGGCGCCGTCGCCGGAGCCGTCGTCACCGGGGCGCTCATCTACGCTCTCGCCTGGAAGCGCGGTATGCACGGCTACCGGCTGGTGCTCGTCGGAGTGGGCGCCACCGCCATCCTGACCGGCGTCAACAGCTATCTCATCACCCGCGCCGGTATCACCGAGGCGTCCCGCGCCGTGCTGTGGATGACAGGCAGCCTGGACGGGCGCGGCTGGAACGACGTCGTGCCGCTGGCCGTCGGCATGGTGGTGCTCGTACCGATGGTGCTGCTGGGCTGCGGACGCGCCCTGCGGATGATGGAGATGGGTGACGACGCAGCCTGCGCGCTCGGCGTCCGTGTGGAACGCACCCGGCTCGTGCTGCTGGCCGCCGGGGTGCTGCTGGTGGCACTGTCCGCCGCAGCCGCAGGACCCGTCTCCTTCGTCGCGCTGACGGCACCGCAGCTCGCCCGGCGCCTCACCAGGACGCCGGGGCCCAACCTGCTGCCCTCGCTGTGCATGGGCGCGGCGCTGCTGATCTGCGCCGACCTGGTGGCCCGGCGGGCCTTCGGAGAGCACCAGCTCCCCGTCGGCGTGATCACCGGAGTGGTGGGCGGTGGGTATCTGGTGTGGCTGCTGGCCACCGAGCGCAGGGCCGGACGGATATGAGGGAGCCGGATATGAGGGAGCCGGACGCACCGGCTCGGGCCTCGGAGAAATGCACGCACCCGACGGAAGCGGGGACACGATGAAGACCGCCACTGGGGACATCTCCCGGCCGGAGGCCGCCGGAGACGCTGCCGGAGACAAGGCGGCCGCCTCCGGCCGCGCCGCGCAGGCGGCCGGAGAGCCCCGGCTGACCGGGCACGGTCTCACCCTCGCCTACGACCAGCGAACCATCGCCCGCGAACTCGACGTCGCGGTGCCCGACCGGTCGTTCACGGTCGTGGTCGGCCCCAACGCCTGCGGAAAGTCCACGCTGCTGCGGGCACTCTCCCGGATGCTCAAGCCCGCCGAGGGGCAGGTCCTGCTGGACGGCGGCGACATCGCGGGCATGCCGGCCAAGGCCCTGGCCCGCACCCTGGGTCTGCTGCCCCAGTCGTCCACGGCTCCCGAGGGCATCACCGTCGCCGATCTGGTGGCCCGCGGCCGCTACCCGCACCAGGGGCTGCTGCGCCAGTGGTCGCGGGACGACGAGCAGGTGGTGGCGGAGTCCATGGCGGCCACCGGCGTCGAAGGACTCGGCGACCGGTTCGTGGACGAGCTCTCCGGCGGCCAGCGGCAGCGCGTGTGGATCGCCATGGCGCTGGCCCAGCAGACGCCGCTGCTGCTGCTGGACGAGCCCACCACCTACCTGGACATCGCGCACCAGATCGAGATTCTCGACCTGTGCGCGCGCCTGCACGAGGAGGAGGGGCGCACCCTCGTAGCCGTACTGCACGACCTCAACCACGCGGCCCGCTACGCCACCCATCTGATCGCGATGCGGGAGGGCCGGATCGTCGCACAGGGGGAGCCGGGCGAGGTGGTGACGGCGGAGCTGGTCGAGGAGGTCTTCGGGATGCCCTGCCGGGTGATCGACGACCCGGAGACCGGCACTCCGCTGGTGGTGCCGGCGGCCCGGCGCTGAGCCCGGCAGTCCGTCGACCGGGCAGGCTGTCGAGTCGGCAGTCTGTCGACCCGGCGGTCTGTCGGACCCGGGAGGTAGCGTCGGGGCATGAGCGAGTTCGCGCAGGGACCCGGGCCCGGGCACGCCCCCACCCCCGAGCAGCAGCCCTCGGCAGACGGCACCGAGCGGTACGACGAGACAGCGCAGCCCGAGAAGCCGTACGGGCGGACGGAGCAGGCCGAGGAAGCCGAAGACGCCGGAGGCGGCCAGGAGCAGCCCGGTGGGCCCGACGACGGCCCGCGGCCCCTCGGCGTGTCCCTGCGCCCCACCGGCCACGGTCCGGTCGACGCCCACCTCCGGCGGCTGGAGGACGCCGACCACCTCGCTGTCTCCGGTCATCTGGAGGTGTACGAAGATGTCCACCGTGGCCTGCGCGAGAGCCTGGCCGCGCTGGACCGACCCCACACCCCCCGGAGCTGAGCCGTGGCACGACGCCGACTCGACGCGGAGCTGGTGCGCCGCAACCTCGCCCGTTCGCGGGAGCACGCCGGCCAGTTGATCGCCGCGGGACGGGTCACGGTCGGGGGCAATGTGGCGGCCAAACCGGCCACCCAGGTCGAGACCAGCGCGGCGCTGGTCGTCAAGACGGACGAGAGCGATCCGGACTATGTCTCGCGCGGCGGCCACAAGCTCGCCGGAGCGCTGGAAGCGTTCGTTCCGCGCGGGCTGCGGGTCCAGGGCCGGCGTGCGCTGGACGCGGGCGCCTCGACCGGCGGCTTCACCGACGTGCTGCTGCGCGCGGGAGCAGAGCACGTCGTGGCCGTGGACGTGGGCTACGGACAGCTCGCCTGGTCGCTGCGGAGCGACCCCCGGGTCACCGTCAAGGACCGTACGAATGTCCGGGAACTGACCGTGGAGGACATCGGCGGCCTGCCGGTGGAACTGGTCGTCGGTGACCTGTCGTTCATCCCCCTGGGGCTCGTACTGCCCGCGCTCGTCCGCTGTGCCGTACCCGAGGCCGACCTGGTGCTGATGGTGAAACCACAGTTCGAGGTGGGCCGGGAGCGGCTGGGCAGCGGCGGTGTCGTCCGCAGCCCCGAACTGCGTGCCGAGGCCGTGCGAACGGTCGCCGGACACGCGGCAGCCCTGGGTCTGGGCGCGCTGGGCGTCACCTCCAGCCCACTGCCAGGACCTTCGGGAAACGTCGAATACTTTCTGTGGCTGCGCGCCGGGGCCGACGACCTCGACCCGGCCGAAGTCGAGCGAGCGGTGGCAGAGGGGCCCAAGTGACCGAGGACAGCCGAGCTGCACAGCCAGCACAGCCCTCCGGGAGCACCTACCCGGTCAGCGTGGACCGTCCGGCCGCCCAGGACGGCGACCGCACGGTCTTCCTCCTCGCGCACACCGGCAGACCCGCCGCCGTGCGCAGCGCCGAACTGGTCGTCCAGGGGCTGCTGCGCTGCGGCATCGGGGTCCGGGTGCTCGCCGAGGAGGCGGCCGACCTGCCGCTCCCCGACCGGGTGCAGACGGTGAGCGCCAAGCCGGACGCAGCCGAGGGCTGCGAGCTGCTGGTGGTGCTCGGCGGCGACGGGACGCTGCTGCGCGGCGCCGAGTTCGCGCGGGCCTCGGGGGTGCCGATGCTCGGCGTCAACCTCGGCCGGGTCGGCTTCCTCGCGGAAGCCGAGCGCGACGACCTGGACAAGGTCGTGGACCGCGTGGTCTCCCGGGCCTACGAGGTCGAAGAGCGGATGACCCTCGATGTGATCGTACGCAACGCGGGCTACAACGCGCACAGCCCCGGCAGCGGGCACATCGTGCACGCCGACTGGGCGCTCAACGAGGTCTCCGTCGAAAAGGCGGCCCGCGAACGGATGCTGGAGGTCGTCATCGAGGTCGACGGCCGCCCCGTCTCCAGCTTCGGCGGCGACGGCGTGGTGTGTGCCAGCCCCACCGGGTCCACCGCCTACGCGTTCTCGGCGGGCGGGCCCGTGGTGTGGCCCGAGGTGGAGGCGCTGCTGATGGTGCCGATCAGCGCGCACGCGCTGTTCGCCAAGCCTCTGGTGACCGCGCCCGATTCGGTGCTGGCCGTCGAGGTGCAGCCGCAGACGCCGCATGGGGTGCTGTGGGCCGACGGACGGCGCAGCGTCGAGCTGCCGGCCGGGGCGCGGGTGGAGGTGCGGCGCGGCGCGGTGCCGGTGCGGCTGGCACGGCTGCACCACGCGTCGTTCACGGATCGCCTGGTGGCGAAGTTCGCTCTTCCGGTCACGGGCTGGCGAGGGGCGCCGCGCTGAGGGGCGCCCGAAGTGAGGGGAGAAAACCGCCAAGGCGGGTGAATGGTGACGGATCGGCATGGTGGGGTGCCCCACGTCCGGGTGCCGGGCGGACCACTGGTGTGGCCGACACGAGGAGACCTCGTATGGTCGTATCCGTGTTGGAGGAGATGCGGATCAAAGCCCTGGGCGTGATCGACGACGCCGTTGTCGAGCTGTCGCCCGGCTTCACCGCGGTGACCGGCGAGACCGGCGCGGGCAAGACCATGGTCGTCACGAGCCTCGGGTTGCTGCTCGGTGGGCGTGCCGACGCCGGGCTCGTCCGGGTCGGCGCCAAGTCGGCTCTGGTCGAGGGACGGATCGCGCTGGCGCCGGACGCCCCGGCCGCCCGCCGCGCCGAGGAGGCGGGCGCGGAGCTGGACGAGGGGGCGCTGCTGGTCAGCCGTACGGTCTCGGCCGAAGGCCGCTCGCGGGCCCACCTGGGCGGGCGCTCGGTGCCGGTCGGACTGCTGGCCGAGCTGAGTGACGACCTGGTGGCCGTACACGGCCAGACCGACCAGCAGGGCCTGCTGCGCGCGGCGCGGCAGCGCGCCGCGCTGGACCGCTACGCGGGGGACGCCGTGGCGCGGCACCTGGCCGCCTACCAGGAGGCGTACCGCAGGCTGCGCACCGTCGCTGCGGAGCTGGCCGAGCTGACCACCCGCGCCCGCGAGCGCGCCCAGGAAGCCGACATGCTGCGCTTCGGTATCCAGGAGGTCGAGGCCGCCGAACCCCGTCCGGGCGAGGACGCCGAACTCGCGGCCGAGGCCGAGCGGCTGGGCCACGCCGAGGCCCTGGCCTCCGCGGCCACCACAGCGCACGGCGCGCTGGCCGGAGATCCGGCCGACCCGGAGGGTGTGGACGCCGCCACGCTGGTCGCGGGTGCCCACCGCGCCCTGGAGGCGGTGCGCTCCCACGACCCGGCGCTGGCCGCGCTCGCCGACCGGCTGGGCGAGGTGCACATCCTGCTCTCCGACATCGCGGGCGAACTGGCCGGATACGCCGACGACCTGGACGCGGACCCGCTCCGGCTGGCCGCCGTCGAGGAGCGCCGCGCCGCGCTGGCCCAGCTCACCCGCAAGTACGGCGAGGACATCACCGCCGTCCTGGCCTGGGCCGAGAACAGCACCGAGCGGCTGACCGAGCTGGAGGGCGACGACGACCGGATCGGTGAGCTGACCGCCGAGCGGGACGCGCTCCGCGCCGAACTCGCCTCCCTCGCCCGTACGCTCACCGAGGCGCGCGCGGACGCCGCCAAGCGGTTCGCGGACGCGGTCACCGAGGAGCTGGCCGAGCTGGCCATGCCGCACGCCCGGGTGACCTTCGAACTCAAGCACACCGAGGACCCGGACGGCCTCGAGGTCGACGGGCGCACCCTCGCCTTCGGCCCGCACGGCACGGACGAGGTCGAACTGCTGCTCGCGCCGCACCCGGGCGCACCGGCCCGGCCCATTGCCAAGGGCGCCTCGGGCGGTGAGCTGTCCCGGGTGATGCTCGCCGTCGAGGTGGTCTTCGCCGACTCCGACCCGGTGCCGACCTACCTCTTCGACGAGGTGGACGCCGGGGTCGGCGGCAAGGCGGCCGTGGAGGTGGGCCGCAGGCTGGCGCGGCTGGCCAAGTCGGCGCAGGTCGTGGTGGTCACGCATCTGCCGCAGGTGGCCGCGTTCGCCGACCGTCACCTGGTGGTGCAGAAGACCGATGACGGCTCGGTGACCCGCAGCGGCGTACGGGCCATGGAGGGCGAGGACCGGGTGCGCGAGCTGTCCCGGATGCTCGCGGGCCAGGAGGACTCCGAACTCGCCCGCGCCCACGCGGAGGAGCTTCTGGAGGCGGCCCGCACCGGAGCCTGACGGCCGCCACGGCGGCGACCGTACGCCGAGCCGGCGAGCTGGGGGCGCCATGGTGCGCGGGGCGGCGTGCAGGGCTTTCGAGGGGCGCATGGCTGATTTGCGAGCGCCGTCACTCGTGTGAGTGAGAGCGTCTGGTGTGCGCCCCGCTGTGACGGCCGTCGGGACCGTACGGCGGCGCGGCGGGGCCCCCTCGCCTGGCATCCTGGGCAGGCCCCGCCCCCACCGCCCGACCCAGGGAGCCCGCCTGCCGTGAGCCCGAGTCGTACTCATGCACCGCGTCGGCCCGCGGTCGGTGCGCGGCCGCCGCACGCCGTGCATGTGCTCGGCGGCGGTCCTGCGGCCGACGGCACCGAGACACCCTCGGCGCGTACGGCGGCCCATGCGCGCTCCCTCGCCCGGGGCCTGACAGCACGCGGAGTACGGGTGACCGTGTGCGCCCGGCACGACGGACCGCTGCGGCACGCCATCACCGGGACCGGCGCCGAGTTCGCCGCCCTGCCGGGCCGGACGGAGGCCGACGCGGCCGCCCGGCTGCGCACCGTCTGCGCCGACGCCGACCTGATCCACGCCCACGGCCTGCGCGCCGGACTGCTGGCAGCGCTGGCGCTCGGCAGACGGCGCGGCACCGTGCCGCTGGTGGTCACCTGGCACGCCCTGCCACGGGCCGCGGCCTCACCCGCATCCCGTACGGAGGCCGCCCGCGAACTGGTGACCCGGCTGCTGGTGCGGCGGGTGGCCAGGGCCGCCACCGTCGTCCTGGGCGCCACCACCGAACTGGTCGACATGGCGCGCCGCGGCGGCGCACGCGACGCGCGGCTCGCCCCCGCGCCCATTCCGGTGCCCGACGCCGAGGCCACGCCGGGGGAGGAGAGCCCGGACGGCGAGGAGGTGCTGGGGCACAAGGCGCGCGCGGGTATCGGCGCCCTCGACCGCCCCCTGATCCTCACCGTCGGCCGGCTCGACGGGCGGCGCGGCCACGACAGCGCGCTGACCGCCTCCCGTGGCTGGCGCGGCCTCACCCCGCAACCGCTGCTCGCCATCGCGGGAGAAGGCCCCGAGCGCGGCGCGCTCCAGCGCCGTATCGAGGAGGAGCGGCTGCCCGTGCGGCTGTTGGGGCGGCGGGCCGACGCGCTGCGGTTGCTGGCGGGCGCCGACATCGCTCTGCTGCCTGCCCGTTGCCGGGGCCACTCGCTGGTGGCGCAGGAGGCGCTGCGGGCCGGGGTGCCGTTGGTTGCCGCCGACGGTGGCGGGGTACCGGAGCTTGTCGGCTCCGCCGCCGTGCTGGTGCCCTGCGGGGACGCCGATTTGTTGTCCTCGGCCGTTGTGAGTTTGCTCGCCGATCCGGACCGGCGCGCCGAGTTGGCTGCCGCCGGGCGCGCCCAGGCGCGGACCTGGCCCACGGAGGACCAGGTCGCCGCGCAAGTTCTGACTGTCTACGACGAGCTCTTGGGCTGACCCGTGCAGGTGTGTTGCCCCGCACGGTGGGCTGCGCTTGCCCACCCTGCGCCCTGGGGGCACCTCCCGGCCGAAGGCTGGGGGAGCAGACTGCCCAAGCTTGCGGGTGACCATTCAGGGGCGCGGGTCTACACCCCGTACGCCCCCGACGCGGTCAGCCGCAGGGCCGTGTCGATCAGCGGCACATGGCTGAAGGCCTGGGGGAAGTTGCCGACCTGGCGTTGGCGCGCGGAGTCCCATTCCTCGGCCAGCAGACCCACATCGTTGCGCAGGGCCAGCAGCTTCTCGAACAGCTTGCGGGCCTCGTCGACCCGGCCGATCATCGCGAGGTCGTCGGCGAGCCAGAACGAGCAGGCCAGGAAGGCGCCTTCCTCGCCCGCGAGCCCGTCCACGTTCTCGGCAGCCCCGTCGGCGCCCGCCTCGCTGCTGGTGGGGTAGCGCAGCACGAACCCGTCCTCGGTCGTCAGCTCCCGCTGGATCGCCTCGATGGTGCCGATGACCCGCTTGTCGTCCGGCGGCAGGAAGCCCATCTGCGGGATCAGCAGCAGCGAGGCGTCCAGCTCCTTGGAGCCGTAGGACTGGGTGAAGGTGTTGCGCTCCTTGTCGTACCCCTTCTCGCAGACCTGGCGGTGGATCTCGTCACGCAGATTGCGCCAGCGCTCCAGCGGCCCGTCCACGTCGCCCGACTCGATGAGCTTGACCGTACGGTCGACGGCCACCCACGCCATCACCTTCGAGTGCACGAAGTGCCGGCGCGGGCCGCGCACCTCCCAGATGCCCTCGTCCTTCTCCTCCCAGTGGTTCTCCAGATAGCCGATCAGCTTGAGCTGGAGGAGCTGGGCGTAGTCGTTGCGCGCCAGGCCCGTCATATGGCCCAGGTGCAGGGCCTCGACCATCTCGCCGTACACATCGAGCTGGAGCTGGCCGGCCGCGCCGTTGCCCACCCGTACCGGCTTGGAGCCCTCGTACCCCGGCAGCCAGGTCAACTCGGCCTCGGACAGCTCGCGTTCGCCCGCGATGCCGTACATGATCTGAAGGTTCTCCGGGTCGCCGGCGACCGCGCGCAGCAGCCATTCGCGCCAGGCGCGGGCCTCTTCGCGGTAGCCGGTGCGCAGGAGGGAGGAGAGGGTGATGGCCGCGTCCCTGAGCCAGGTGAAGCGGTAGTCCCAGTTGCGCTCCCCGCCGATCTCCTCGGGCAGCGAGGTGGTCGGCGCGGCGACGATTCCGCCGGTGGGCGCGTAGGTCAGCGCCTTGAGCGTGATCAGCGAGCGGACCACGGCCTCCCGGTAGGGCCCGTGGTAGGTGCAGGTCTCGACCCAGTCGCGCCAGAAGTCCTCGGTGGTGCGCAGCGCCTCCTCCGGCTCCGGAAGCTCCGGTGCCTCCCGGTGCGACGCCTCCCAGCTGATGGTGAACGCCATCCGGTCGCCGGGGCCGACGGTGAAGTCGGAGTAGGTCGTCAGGTCCTTGCCGTAGGTGTCGGCCTCGGTGTCCAGCCACACCGAGTCGGGCCCTGCCACGGCCACCGTGCGGTTCCCCGCCTTGTGCACCCACGGCACGACCCAGCCGTAGGAGAAGCGCATCCGCAGTGCCGAGCGCATCCGCACCCGCCCGCTGACGCCCTCCACGATCCGCACCAACTGGGGCGCGTGGTTCTCACGCGGAGGCATGAAGTCGATGATCCGGACGGTACCCCGCGGGGTGTCCCACTCCGATTCCAGCACCAGCGAGTCGCCCCGGTAGCGGCGGCGGTCGGCGGGTGGCGGATCGCCGCCGGCCGGGTGTGCGGGGCCCACCCGCCAGAAGCCGTGCTCCTCGGTGCCGAGCAGGCCGGCGAACACCGCGTGGGAGTCGAAGCGGGGTAGGCAGAGCCAGTCGACCGTGCCGTCCCTGCCGACGAGGGCGGCAGTCTGCATGTCTCCGATGAGTGCGTAATCCTCGATGCGCCCAGCCACGTGCATCTCCAGTCGAACGAACTGCGACGCCCCCGCGGGACGTGCTGGTGACGTGTGTATTTCTGCCTGTCAGTGGCAAGTGTCCGTGAAGGATACGACGCAGCGATCCCTTCCGCCCGACGGTCGGCTGGGTCCGGATGCGCCGATTAGGTGACCTTCGCTACCGCGTTCACCTGCTGCGACTCCCTTGTCACGCTGGGACGCGCCCGGCTGCTCGGCTACCCGGCCGTAGGCACGGGCAGCCGCGGCGACCCGGCGGCACTGTTACGCTGGTAGCCCGTGGAGCGGTGGGCACGTGAACGCGTTCTGTTCGAGACGACAGCCCCCCGAACCGCAGCGAGGCCACCCCGGAAAGCCCCTTCGGGACGATCCCAGGATGCAGCCTCCGCACCCCACCAAGCGACCACGGGAGCCCCCTCTTGGCCATGCCGCCTACATCCATGACGACCAAGCACCTCTTCGTCACCGGGGGTGTCGCCTCCTCGCTCGGCAAGGGGCTCACCGCCTCCAGCCTGGGTGCGCTGCTCAAGGCGCGTGGCCTGCGGGTCACCATGCAGAAGCTGGACCCCTATCTGAACGTCGACCCCGGCACGATGAACCCCTTCCAGCACGGTGAGGTGTTCGTCACCAACGACGGCGCCGAGACCGACCTGGACATCGGCCACTACGAGCGCTTCCTCGACGTCGACCTCAACGGCACCGCCAACGTCACCACCGGACAGGTCTACTCGACGGTCATCGCCAAGGAGCGGCGCGGCGAGTACCTGGGCGACACCGTTCAGGTCATCCCGCACATCACCAACGAGATCAAGCACCGCATCCGCCGGATGGCTACCGACGACGTGGATGTCGTCATCACCGAGGTCGGCGGCACCGTCGGCGACATCGAGTCGCTGCCCTTCCTGGAGGCCGTCCGCCAGGTCCGCCACGAGGTCGGCCGCGACAACGTCTTCGTCGTCCACATCTCGCTGCTGCCCTACATCGGCCCGTCCGGCGAGCTGAAGACCAAGCCCACCCAGCACTCGGTCGCCGCGCTGCGCAACATCGGTATCCAGCCGGACGCGATCGTGCTGCGCGCAGACCGCGACGTGCCCGTCTCCATCAAGCGGAAGATCGGGCTCATGTGCGACGTGGACGACGCCGCGGTGGTCGCCTGCAAGGACGCCCGCTCCATCTACGACATCCCCAAGGTGCTGCACTCCGAGGGGCTGGACGCCTATGTCGTACGCAAGCTCGACCTGCCCTTCCGTGACGTGGACTGGACCCAGTGGGACGACCTGCTGCGCCGGGTGCACCAGCCGGACCACGAGGTGACGGTCGCGCTGGTGGGCAAGTACATCGACCTGCCGGACGCCTATCTGTCGGTCACCGAGGCGCTGCGCGCCGGCGGCTTCGCCAACCGGGCCCGCGTCAAGATCAAGTGGGTCACCTCCGACGACTGCAAGACCCCCGAGGGCGCCAAGCGGCAGCTCGGCGACTGTGACGCCATCTGCATCCCCGGCGGCTTCGGCGAGCGCGGCGTGGACGGCAAGGTCGGCGCCATCACCTACGCACGGGAGAACCGCGTACCGCTGCTCGGCCTCTGCCTGGGCCTGCAGTGCATCGTGATCGAGGGCGCCCGCAACCTGGCGGGGATCAAGGACGCCAACTCCACCGAGTTCGACCAGTCCACAGCGCACCCGGTCATCTCCACCATGGAGGAGCAGCTCGACATCGTCGCCGGCGAGGGCGACATGGGCGGCACCATGCGGCTGGGCATGTACCCGGCCAAGCTGGCCGAGGGCTCCATCGTGCGCGAGACATACGGCGGCGAGCCCTACGTCGAGGAGCGCCACCGGCACCGGTACGAGGTCAACAACCACTACCGCACCGAGCTGGAGAAGAAGGCCGGGCTGGTCTTCTCCGGCACCTCGCCCGACAACAAGCTGGTCGAGTACGTCGAATACCCGCGCGAGGTCCACCCCTACCTGGTCGCCACCCAGGCCCACCCGGAGCTGCGCTCCCGCCCCACCCGCCCGCACCCGCTCTTCGCCGGCCTGGTCAAGGCCGCCGTCGAGCGCCAGCAGGGGGAGTGACCGCCATGGCCAGCCGTATCGCCGACACCCCGGAGGAGTGGGAGGTCACCGCGACCTCCTCCCCCTTCCAGGGCAACAAGACCGGGGTCCGTACCGACCAGGTCGTCATGCCGGACGGCTCGGTGGTCAGCCGCGACTACCAGACCCACCCCGGCTCTGTCGCCATCCTGGCCCTCGACGACCAGGACCACGTCCTGGTCCTCAGCCAGTACCGGCACCCGGTCCGCGAGAAGCTGTGGGAGATCCCGGCCGGGCTGCTGGACGTCCCCGGTGAGAACCCGCTGGCCGCCGCGGAGCGTGAGCTGTACGAGGAGGCCCACGTCAAGGCCGAGGACTGGCGCGTCCTCGTCGACGTCTACACCACCCCCGGCGGCAGCGACGAGGCCGTACGGATCTTCCTGGCCCGGCAGCTCTCCGAGGTGGAGGGCGAGCGCTTCGAGGTCGCCGAGGAAGAGGCCGACATGGAGCTGGCCCGGGTGCCGCTGGAGGAGCTGGTACGCGGAGCGCTGGCCGGACAGCTGCACAACAACTGCCTCGTGGTGGGGTGCCTGGCGCTGAACGCCGCACTGAGCAGCGGCGGCGGCCTGGGCGCGCTGCGTCACGCGCAAGCGCCGTGGCCGGCGCGGCCCTTCGACCCGAGGTGACCGCTTCTCCTCCCCCGGTGCGGGGCCCGGGGGCGGGGGAGGGGACAGGTCACCTGAGCCGATGTGGTGATTTTCGGGCCGGGTGGGGCGGCCGTTGGCGGCTTTCCGCACCGGACGGTGAACTACGCTCGCAGCAATTCGTCCGCGCACACACCAGGTGAACAGCGAACGGGAGCGTAGCCCGTGACAGATCAGGCGGTGCAGCCCACGACCGCGGGGCCGGGCCCCCACTCGTTCACCGGCCGCGATCGCGAACTGCGCGCACTGCGCGAGGACATCGAACGCGCCGGGCTGCACACCCTCTCCGGCCATCCACCGCAGCAGAGCCGGGTACTGCTGATCGCCGGGGCTCCCGGCTCGGGCCGTACCGCGCTCGCCGAGGAGTTCGTGCGCCGGATCGCCGACCGCTACCCGGGCGGTGTACTGCGCGCCCGGCTGACCGAACCCGGCGGAACCCCGGTCACCACCGAGCGCGCAGCGCGCGATCTGCTGGCGGCCCTCGCCCGGTCGAGCACGCCACGCCCCCGGGAGTCCGGCGAAACCGGTCGGACCCGCCCCGGTACACCGCCGCCGGGCGCCGACGAGGAAACCGTGGCGGAGGCGTTCCGTACCGCTCTGGCCCGCCGCGGCCGCACGGTGCTGCTGCTCGACGACGTGGCACACTCCGACCAGCTTCTCGACCTGGCCCCGGAGAGCCGGGACTGCCTCGTCGTCGCCGTCTCCTCCGGGCCGCTCACCGAGGTGCCCGACGTACGCCCCTGCACCCTGGGCGGGCTGGGCCGGGCCACGGCCGTCGCCCTCCTGGCCCGGCACGCGGGCTCCTCGCCCCGTATCACCGTCGACCCGCGCAGCGCCGAGGTGCTGGCCGAGCAGTGCGGCGACCTTCCGGCGGCGCTCACCCTGATGGGCGGCTGGCTCGGCGCCCACCCCAAGGTCTCGGTGCACGACGCGGTCAAGATGCTGGCTGCGACGGAGGCCGAGCCGGCGGAGAGCTCCACGGCGCACTCGCAGTCGCAGTCGTCCACGCCCCCGTCCCCGTCCCCGTCCGCTGGGCGGGAGGGCGAGGAGGCCGCCGATCCCGCAGGTTCCGCCGGGCACCGCTCCGCCGCGCCCCCCGCACCGCCCGCTCCGCTGGTGCGCGCCTTCCGGCTCGTCCACGACTCCCTGTCCCGCTCGCACGCGCGGCTGCTGCGGCTGCTGGTCCTCGCGCCTGCCGGGTTCGTCGATCCGCAACTGGCCTCGGCGCTCGGTGGCTGCTCGGTGAGCACCGCGCAGGCTGCCCTGGAGGAGTACGTACGGCTCGGCCTGCTGCGCCCGCTGGAGGGCGAGCGCTACCAGGTGCCCGGCTGCCTGGATCCGCTGCTGCGGGCCCAGCTGGCGGTGCACGAGCGGCCCGGCGAGGCGCTGCTGGCGCGGGCACGGATGCTGGAGCGGCTGATCCGCCGGGTCCAGGCCTGCTGGGCGGTGTGCGAGCCCTCCGGGTCCGAGGCCCGCGGGCAGCTGGCGGAGATGCCGCGCGCGCTGCGCTTTCTGCACCCTCTGGAAGCGCGGGGCTGGCTGGAGGAGCGGCGGACGGTGCTGCTGGCCGCGGCCAGGGCCGCCGTCTCGGAGGGCGAAGGCCGGCTCGACACGCTGGCCCGCCGGCTGGTCTCCGGGCTGGCCCGCGCTTTCGACGCGCACTGCGAACCCGAGGACGCCGAGGCCGAGCTGTACCGGCTGCACGAGCTGGTGCTGCGGGTGGCCGAGCGCAACCGGGCGCACCGCGAGCGCGCCGCGGCGCTGCTCAACCTCGCCGCTCTCGACGCGCGCACCGGCCGTCTGGAGCAGGCCCTGGTCCGGTACCGCACGGCGCTGGACGCGGCGCGCCAGGCGGACGACGAGCGGGCTGCGGGCCGGGCCCTGGAATCGCTGGGCGGCTGCTACGCGGAGCTGGGCGACTGGGACCGGGCCGCCGACTGGTACGGCAGGGCGCTGGCACTGCGGCTGACCCGCCAGGAGCGGGCCGACCGCGAGGCGACCGCGCGGCTGCACGGCCGGATCGGCGCCGTCCATACGCAGGCGGAGCGGTGGGAGGAGGCGCTGCGGGCCTGGCGGGCCTCGGCGGCGGCGTTCCGCAGGCTCCCGGACCCGGGGGCGCACGCGCGGGCGCTGGCGGAGGCGGCCAGGGTGCAGGAGTACGCGGGCCGGCCGCGGGACGCGCTGCGCACGGTCGGGCAGGCCCTGGAGGTCTCCCGGGGCGCCGGGGACGCCCGGCTGGAGGCGGCCCTGGAGCTGCGGGCCGCCGACGCCTCGGCGGGCGCCGGGCACCTGCGCGCTGCCCAGCGGCACCGTGCGGCGGCCACCCGGCTGCTGGGCCCGACGGCTTGGGCCGGGGAGACGGACCCGAGGGCGGAGGCGGACCTGTGGGCGGGCGCCCGGCCGGTGGGAGCCGACGCCGAGCGGGACGGCGCCGAGGCGGAGCCCGGCCGGGCGGGGGCGCGGCAGCGGGTCTGAGCGGGACCTGAGCCGGGGTGGAGCGGCCGTGAGCCGGACCTGAGCCGGGGCGGAGCGGTCCTGAGCCGGTGCTGAGCCGGTCCTGACTGGGCGAGTACCCGGCACGTGACAGCGGAGAAGCGGAACCGCGTCGTTGGGTACCCGGTGTGCGGCGTGACGAGCGCCACTGGACGGCCGTCCGCGACGCCCACGGCGGCCTGTCCACGCCTCCCCACCAGCAACCTGCGAAACGTATAGCAATCTCGAAAAAGATCGACCGTTTGTAAGGCTGGACAGCTCAGCTTCCTTCATTAGACTGGTCGAGCCGCGGTCCCCCCGGTGTTTTCGAGCATGCGCGACCCGGCTTTCTCTGCCTTCTGCACCCTGAGTGAAGGACCGTGATCGACGTGAAGGTCGGTATCCCCCGCGAGGTCAAGAACAACGAGTTCCGTGTCGCCATCACCCCGGCCGGGGTCAACGAACTGGTGCGGAACGGGCACGAGGTGTTCGTGGAGCAGGAGGCCGGAGCCGGCTCCTCCATCCCCGACGCCGAGTACACAGCCGCCGGCGCCACCATCCTGGCCACGGCGGACGAGGTGTGGGCCACCGCCGACCTGCTGCTGAAGGTCAAGGAGCCGGTGGCCGAGGAGTACCACAGGCTCCGCAAGGACCAGACCCTCTTCACCTACCTCCACCTCGCCGCCTCCCGTGAGTGCACGGACGCGCTGCTGGAGTCGGGCACCACGGCCATCGCCTACGAGACGGTCGAGCCGGCCAACCGGACGCTGCCGCTGCTCGCCCCCATGTCGGAGGTCGCGGGCCGCATCGCACCGCAGGTCGGCGCCTACCACCTGATGGCCTCGGCGGGCGGCCGCGGCGTGCTGCCCGGCGGCGTGCCCGGCGTCAACCCGGGCCGCGCGGTCGTCATCGGCGGCGGCGTCTCCGGCTGGAACGCCACCCAGATCGCCGTCGGCCTCGGCTTCCACGTCACGCTGCTGGACAAGGACGTCAACAAGCTCCGCGAGGCCGACAAGATCTTCGGCAACCGGGTGCGCACCATCACCTCCAACGCCTTCGAGCTGGAGCGCGCGGTGCTCGACGCCGACCTCGTGGTGGGCGCTGTGCTCATCCCGGGCGCCAAGGCCCCGAAGCTGATCAGCAACGAGCTGGTCTCCCGGATGAAGCCGGGAAGTGTTCTTGTCGACATCGCGATCGACCAGGGCGGCTGCTTCGAGGACTCGCGGCCGACCACCCACGCCGAGCCGACCTTCCGCGTCCACGACTCGGTCTTCTACTGCGTCGCCAACATGCCCGGCGCCGTGCCCAACACCTCGACGCACGCGCTGACCAACGCGACGCTGCCCTACATCGTGGAGCTGGCCAACCACGGCTGGCGGGACGCGCTGCGCCGCGACGCGGCGCTGGCCAAGGGCCTCAACGTGCATGAGGGAGAGGTCACTTACGGCCCCGTCGGCGAGGCGCACGGTCTCCCGGTGCGGGACATCGCCACGCTGCTGGGCTGACTCCCGGCCCACCGGCGCGCTGACGGCAACGGGCTGGGACAGGGCCCGTAGCCGGGGTCAACCCCCGGCGTCAACGTCGGCAACCTCACGTCACCGTCCGGACCTTGGAGGGAAGGTCCGGACGGTGACGTCGTCGTGTCCCCGGGACGCCGACCCAACTTGCCCGTAACGTAACTGTCCGACCTTTTTGCCCACCCGGGAAACCACCCGCACGTCACCCGGGAGCCTCTTGACATCGGGGGGCTCGCATACCGACACATCGGGCCGTCTGAGGCGGATTGTGTTGCTGCGGACCGCCGACACGCCATAGAGTCGCCAACCGTCGGCATGGTGTCACGCTGACTAGTCGAGAAATTTCCTGGTCACCATTGGAGGTACGACGACTTGTGAACGAGTCGACATTTTCTCCCGGGGGTGGTCAACCAGGAGCGCCTGTACGAGGCCAGGGGTCCTCAGGTCCCACAGGACCCGAGGGTGTCGGCTCCGTCGCTGTCCGCACCTTCGCAGCCCACCAGAACCCGACGCCCACCATGACAGCCAACCAGAGCACGGACGGCCAACACGTGAACGCCACGGCCGGCGACGCTACGAACGGTCAGTCCGCCGAGCGTTTCGCCGACTACAGTGACCCGCACTACGACCCCAACTACGGCGAACTGCCCGAGGGTCACTTCTACGACCCGGACGCGGAGTACGAACCCGATCCGGAGTACGCGGCCACGCTCGCACCCGACGCCGCGCGCCAGCGCCGCGAGCGGATCGGTCCGACCGGGCGCCCGCTGCCGTACTTCCCGATCCCGGGGCCGGTGAACGAACACGGCCCGGCCAAGATCATCGCGATGTGCAACCAGAAGGGCGGCGTCGGCAAGACGACGTCGACCATCAACCTGGGAGCGGCCCTCGCCGAATACGGACGCCGCGTACTGCTCGTCGACTTCGACCCGCAGGGCGCACTCTCGGTCGGCCTCGGCGTCAACCCCATGGAGCTGGACCTGACGGTCTACAACCTCCTGATGGAGCGCGGTCTGGCACCCGACGAGGTGCTGTTGAAGACCGCGGTGGCCGGGATGGACCTGCTGCCCAGCAATATCGACCTGTCGGCAGCCGAGGTGCAGCTGGTCAGCGAGGTGGCCCGGGAGTCGACACTCCAGCGCGCGCTGGGCCCGCTGCTCAACGACTACGACTTCATCGTCATCGACTGCCAGCCCTCGCTCGGCCTGCTCACCGTCAACGCGCTCACCGCGGCGCACAAGGTGATCGTGCCGCTGGAGTGCGAGTTCTTCGCGCTGCGCGGTGTCGCGCTGCTCACCGAGACGATCGAGAAGGTGCAGGAGCGGCTCAACCCGGAACTGGAGCTGGACGGCATCCTGGCGACGATGTACGACTCGCGTACCGTGCACAGCCGCGAGGTGCTCGCCCGGGTCGTGGAGGCGTTCGACGACAACGTCTACCACACCGTCATCGGGCGCACCGTCCGCTTCCCCGAGACCACCGTCGCGGGCGAGCCGATCACCACCTACGCCTCCAACTCCGTCGGTGCCGCCGCCTATCGCCAGCTCGCCAGGGAGGTGCTCGCCCGGTGCCACGCCGAGTGAGTCTCCCGGCAGCCGACGAATTGTTCCGTACGACCGGCGGTGCCGCCGTACAGCCCTCCGCGCCGCAACAGGAGCCGTCCGCACAGGCCGGCCAGACCAACGGGGAGACCCCGCAGCCGGGCCCGGCCGCGCCCGCCCCGTCCCCGGGGCCCAAGGTGCCCGCACCCGCCTCCGAGCCCGACCCGGAGGTCGGCACGGACGGACAGGCGGTGGCGGCCGGGACCGGTGAGCTCGGCGCCGAGCCGGTGGGCGGCGGCCGTCGTACGGCCCGCGGGACGCGCGGTGGAGCCAAGACGGACGAGCAGCGCGCCGCCGCACCGCCCCAACAGTCCGTCCCCGCACCGGCCGAACGGACCGGCCGACGCGGTGGCGCTGCCAAGGGCCGCCAGGCGACAGGCGCTTCGGCGTCGGCCGCCTCGTCCTCCGCGGCGCCGGCACCCGCCGCCTCCCGCCGCGGCCGGGCTGCCCGCCGCCCCAGCGGACGCGAACGGCACGACGAGAAGATCACCGTTTATGTCTCGGCCGAGGAGCTGATGGACCTCGAGCACGCCCGGCTCGTGCTGCGCGGCGAGCACGGACTCGCCGTCGACCGCGGCCGGATCGTGCGCGAGGCCGTCGCCGTCGTGCTGGCCGATCTCGAATCGCGAGGAGACGCGAGCATTCTCGTACGGCGGTTGCGCGGGCGCTGACCTGCTTGCCAGTACGCTGCCTGCGATGCCCACTCCTGACGACGCACTCCGCAGCCGGGGCTCCCGCCGACCGCTGGGGCGGGGGCCCGGAGCGGCGTACGAGTCGGAACCGGAGCCCGTGGCAGCGGCGCCCGCCGCACCGGCCCAGACACCCCCGCCGGCCGCCCCGGCCCCCGTGCCGGAACAGCCCGCGGACGAACCGGAACAGCCCGCGGACGAACCGGAACAGACTGCCGCGGAGCGGGATGAGCCCGAGGCCGAACGGGAGCAGGCTGCCGCCGAACCGGAGCAGGCTGCCGCGCAACCGGCGCCGGACGAACCGGCGAAGGAGCGTGAGGACGAGCCCGACGACGGCCGTTTCCGGGTCGTGCTCGACAACTTCGAGGGCCCCTTCGACCTGTTGCTCCAGCTGATCTCCAAGCACAAGCTGGACGTCACCGAAGTCGCCCTCTCCAAGGTCACGGACGAGTTCATGGCCCACATCCGGGCCATGGGCCCGGAGTGGGATCTCGACCAGACCACCGAGTTCCTCGTCGTCGCAGCCACCCTGCTCGACCTCAAGGCCGCGCGGCTGCTGCCCCAGGCCGAAGTGGAGGACGAGGCGGACCTGGCACTGCTGGAGGCCCGCGACCTGCTCTTCGCGCGGCTGCTCCAGTACCGCGCCTACAAGGAGATCGCGGGCATCTTCGCGGCCCGGCTGGACGAGGAGGCCCGGCGCCACCCCCGTACCGTGGGGCTGGAACCCCACCACGCGGAGCTGCTGCCCGAAGTGGCGCTCAGCGTCGGCCCCGAGGGGTTCGCCAAGCTGGCCGTCAAGGCGATGCGGCCCAAGCCCAGACCGCAGGTGTACGTCGAGCACATCCACGCCCCGCTCGTCAGCGTCCGCGAACAGGCCGAAGTGGTCGTCGCCCGGCTGCGGGAGCGGGGCGAGGCCAGCTTCCAGGAGCTCACCGAGGACGCCCCCGACACCCTCACCGTGGTCGCGCGCTTCCTTGCGCTGCTGGAGCTGTACCGGGAGCGGGCGGTCGCGCTGGAGCAGGACGAGGCGCTGGGCGCGCTCCTCGTCAGATGGAGCGGCACGGCGGACACCGAACCGCTGGTGACCGACGAGTTCGACCAGGAGCCAGGGGAGCGCAAGGATGACTGAGAGCACCGGGACCGACGAGAGGTCCGAGGGCTACGAGGTGCAGGAAGCCGTCGCCGAGACCGCCCACGACCGGGCGGACCCGGAGCCGGCCGGAGCCCTGGAGGCCGCACAGCTGCCGCTCAAGCCCGCGCTGGAGGCCGTTCTGATGGTCGTGGACGAGCCCGCCACTCCCGAGCACCTGGCCAAGGTCCTCGAGCGGCGCCCCCGTGAGGTCTCGGACGCGCTGCGTGAGCTCGCCGACGAATACACCACACAGGGCCGCGGCTTCGAACTGCGCCTGGTCGCGGGCGGTTGGCGCTTCTACACACGCGGTGACTACGCGGACGCGGTCGAGCGCTTCGTCCTCGACGGGCAGCAGGCCCGGCTGACCCAGGCCGCGCTGGAGACCCTCGCCGTCGTCGCCTACCGGCAGCCGGTCAGCCGCTCCCGGGTCTCCGCCGTACGCGGAGTGAACTGCGACGGCGTGATGCGCACCCTCCTCCAGCGGGGTCTGCTGGAGGAGGCGGGCACGGAACCCGAAACAGGTGCGATCCTTTACAGGACGACGCATTACTTTCTGGAGCGGATGGGCCTGCGCGGCCTGGACGAGCTTCCGGAGCTGGCGCCCTTCCTTCCGGAAGCGGAGGCCGTGGAGGGGGAGACCCAGGAAGGTATGCCGTCGTTCGACGTAGACGATCCTTCCCCCGACTCCCAGACGGAACATTGATGCGAAGCAGTGGCAGGAACACCGGCGGAAACCGAGGCGGCAAGCAGGGCGGCGCGGGACGCGCCGGCCAGGGGGGCCGGCGCGGGCAAGGCGGCCAGCGCGGTCAGGGCGCCCCCCGAGGCCAGGGCGCGCCCCGCGGCGAGCGGGGCCAGGGCGGCGGGCAGCGAGGGCGGCAGCAGTCCTCGGGCTCCCGGCCGCTCCGCCCCGAGGAGCGCCGCTACACCCAGGGCGGCGGCCAGCCCGGCGGCGGGAAGCCAGTGGGCGGGAAGCCCGCGGGCGGAAAGCCGGCGGGCGGAAAGCCGGCGGGGAAGCCTGGCGCGCCCAAGGCCGGTGCCCCGAAGACGGGTGGCCCCCGGCCCGGTGCGCCGAAGAGCTCCGGCGGCAAGCCCGGCAGCAAGCCCGGTGGTGCCAAGAGCAACGTCCGCAAGGATGTGACCAAGAGCGGCGCACCCAAGGCGCGGGCCCGCAAGGCCTCCGCGCCCGCGCGCCCCCGCGAGTACGACGCCAAGATCGAGGAGCGTAACCGGGCCCGCCACACCAAGCCCCCGGTCAAGCTCCCCAAGACCTTCGGCGAGCAGGAGGGCGAGCGCCTGCAGAAGGTGCTGGCCCGCGCGGGTATGGGCTCCCGGCGCGCCTGCGAGGAACTCGTCGAGCAGGCCAGGGTCGAGGTCAACGGCGAGATCGTCCGCGAGCAGGGCCTGCGCGTCGACCCAGCCAAGGACGAGATCAAGGTCGACGGGCTGACCATCGCGACCCAGTCCTACGTCTTCTTCGCCCTCAACAAGCCCGCCGGGGTCGTCGCCTCCATGGAGGACCCCGAGGGCCGTCAGTGCCTGGGCGACTACGTACAGAACCGGGAGACCCGGCTCTTCCACGTCGGCCGCCTCGACACCGAGACGGAGGGGATCATCCTGCTCACCAACCACGGTGAGCTGGCCCACCGCCTCACGCATCCCCGCTACGGCGTCACCAAGACCTACCTCGCCGCGATCCAGGGGCCCCTACCCCGGGACCTGGGCAAGCAGCTGAAGGCCGGTATCCGGCTGGACGACGGCTATGCGCGGGCCGACCACTTCAAGGTCGTCGAGAACACCGGCAAGAACTACCTCGTGGAGGTCTCCCTCCACGAGGGTCGCAAGCACATTGTGCGGCGCATGCTGGCCGAGGCGGGTTTTCCGGTGGACAAGCTGGTGCGGACCCGCTTTGGGCCCATCGCCCTTGGGGACCAGAAGTCCGGATGGCTCCGGCGCCTCACCAACACTGAAGTCGGCATGCTCATGAAAGAGGTCGACCTCTGATGACTGAGGGCCCGGCCCTCTGACCGTCTGTCGTTTATGGGGGCTCCGCGGGTGGGTGGGCGCCGCCGCCGTTGGCTGAGGGCCGAGCCCTGTGGCCCTCTTCCTTTGATGGGGGCTCCGCCCCCAAACCCCCGGGTCCTCGCCGGACGGGCGTTGGGGGGCTCCTCCCCCAGACTCCGTCCGGGGGGACCCCCACCCAACCGCCCCCCGCTACGGGGGCTTCGCCCCCCTAGGAGCCCCCTTCCGCAAAAGGGCACCCCTGTAGACGTTCCCTCGTCCCGGCTCATGCCTGAGGCCCTTGGCTTGTGCCGGTGACTCCCGCAGGGTCGTCACCGGCCGGTCCAAGGACCCGCACCGATGAGGGGATGCTCTTTGTGTCGATGGGGTTCGGGATTGCGGCAGGGGGGTTCTAGGGGGGCGAAGCCCACCTAGCGGGGGGCTGTTGGGGGGCGGAGCCCCCCGACACGACCTGTCGGCGCAAGCCGGGACAGAAACGGGGCGTGCGTCCACAAGCGGGGGCACCAATGGGAAAGGTCTCAGGACCAGAGGGCCAACTCGACGGCCCTCCCATCCGCGTCGCGCCGAATCTCCAGCATCCCCGCCACCGCGGACCGATTCACCCGCCCACGGATCCGCGGCTCCGGCTCCCAGCACACCCGGGCGTCCAGGCGCCGCTCGTCGATCATGAGCGCCATCACAGGCCCGACGGCGTCCCGGAAATGGGAGTCGGCGACGGCAAGCGCCCGAGCCTCGTCCTCCGTACACGGAATGAACCCGTCCTCGGCCAGCGCCCGCGGCGCGTAAGGGCGGTCCGGGGCGAGCAACCAGTCGTCGAGCGGGACCACGTGGAAGAGCATGCTTCACTTGTACCGTCTCAGTGGGCGGGCGGCCCGGACATCCGCGCGTGGGCGTATCTACCCTGACCCGGCCAGGTACCGGTCCAGGAGAGGAGCGGCGGTGTCCGAACACGCCACGGGTTCCAGACAGGCGGTACGTGCGGTGCGTGGCGCCGTCCAGCTCGACCGGGACGAGGCCGAACACATGGCCGAACGGGTGGGCGAGCTGCTGACCACGGTGCTGGAGCGGAACAACCTCTCCGCCGAGGACCTCATCAGCATCTGGTTCACCGCCACCCCGGACCTGCACAGCGACTTCCCCGCGGCCGCGGCCCGCAGGCTGGGCCTCGTGGACGTGCCCCTGATCTGCGCGCAGGAGCTGGAGGTCGAGGGTGCGATGCCCCGCGTGGTCCGTATCCTGGCTCACACGGAGACCACGCTGCCCAGGTCGGAGATCTCTCACGTCTACCTCGGAGCGGCCGCGGCCCTCCGCAAGGACATCGCTCAGTAGGGACCTCCCTCAGTACCGCGTAAGGACATCCCCCGGCAATGCGCACCGCCCTCGTGCTCGGCACGGGACTCATCGGCACCTCGGCCGCGCTGGCCCTCTCCGCGCGGGGCGTGAAGGTGCACCTCAGCGACCGGGACCCGGAGCGGGCCAGGACGGCCGCCGCGCTGGGCGCCGGGACGGAGGGGGAGCCGGCGCCGGGCGCCCCCGTCGACCTGGCGATCGTGGCCGTACCCCCCGCTCACCTGGCGTCGGCCGTGGCCGACGTACAGCGCCGGGGGCTGGCCCGCGGGGTGATCGACGTGGGCAGCGTCAAGGGCGGCCCGCGCCGGGAGCTGGTGGAGCTGGGCGGCGATCTGACGACCTACCTGGGCAGCCACCCGATGTCGGGCCGTGAGCAGTCGGGACCGCTCGCGGCGACGGCCGACCTGTTCGAGGGGCGGCCGTGGGTCCTCACCCCCACCCAGGGCACCGACACGGCGCCGGGCACCGACACGGAGGTGCTGAACCTCGCGCTGGAGCTGATCGCGCTGTGCGGTGCGGTGCCGGTGGTGATGGACGCGGACGCGCACGACCGGGCGGTCGCGCTGGTCTCGCACACTCCGCAGCTGCTCTCCTCCCTGGTGGCCGCGCGGCTGGAGGAGGCCGCCGAGACGGATGTGCGGCTGTGCGGCCAGGGCATCCGGGACGTCACCAGGGTCGCGGGGTCCGACCCGGCGATGTGGGTGGACATCCTGTCCGCCAACCCGGGCCCGGTGGCCGACATCCTGGCCGAGGTGGCCACGGATCTCCAGGCGGCGGTCCGGGCGCTGCGCGAGCTGGACTCGGCGGACGAGGCCAAGCGGGCCGGCGGCGCCGCTGACGTGGAGGCGCTGCTGCGCCGCGGCAACGCGGGGCGGGCCCGGGTGCCGGGCAAGCACGGCCAGGCGCCGACCACGTACGAGACGGTGACGGTGCTGATCAGCGACCGCCCCGGGCAGCTCGCCAGGATCTTCGCCGACGCCGGTTCCGTGGGCGTCAACATCGAGGACGTCCGTATCGAGCACGCGACCGGACAGCAGGCCGGCCGTATGCAGCTGATGGTGGAGCCGGGCGCGGTGCCGGTGCTGGAGCAGGTGCTACGGGAACGGGGCTGGTCCCTCCGGCAGTGAGGGCAGCGGCCCGGCGGGGAGGGGGCAGTGCCCCGGACGTGAGGGCAGTGGCCCCGACGTGACGGCAGCGGCCCGGACGCGCGGCCCAGCGCGTCCATGGCAGCCGGTAGCCTTGTGCGAGGACCCAGGCCCGTCCTGTACGGGGACCCGGACCGGTCCCCGTCAGTCCGTGCGCCGCGTGCGCCGAGCCTCAGACCCACGAAAGGTGCTCACAACCGTGTCTGCAACCCCGGCAGCGTCTTCAGCGTCTTCGGTGATTGTCGCCATCGACGGCCCCTCCGGCACGGGCAAGTCGAGCACCTCCAAGGCCGTCGCGGCACAGCTGGGGCTGAGCTACCTCGACACCGGCGCGCAGTACCGGGCGATCACCTGGTGGATGCTGAACAACGGCGTGGACGTGGCCGACCCCGACGCGATCGCGGCCGCCGCCGGCAAGCCCAGCATCGTCTCGGGCACCGATCCGCTGGCCCCGGCGATCTCCGCCGACGGCGTGGACGCCTCGGGCCCGATCCGTACCCAGGAGGTCACCGCGGCGGTGAGCGCCGTCAGCGCGGTGCCCGAGGTGCGGGAGCGGATCACCGAGCTGCAGCGGACCATCGCTGCCGAGGCGCGCGGCGGCATCGTCGTCGAGGGCCGGGACATCGGCACCACGGTGCTGCCCGACGCGGATCTGAAGGTCTTCCTCACCGCTTCGCCCGAGGCCAGGGCCGCACGCCGGAACGGCGAGCTGAAGGCCGCCGACGGCAAACCCGTCAGCGACCTGGCCGCCACCCAGCAGGCGCTGACCGCGCGGGACAAGGCGGACTCCAGCCGTAAGACCTCGCCGCTGAAGAAGGCCGACGACGCGGTCGAGGTGGACACCACCGAGCTGACCCTGGAGCAGGTCGTCGAGTGCGTCGTCACCCTGGTGGAGAAGGCGGCGGCGGGCAAGGCGGGGTCCGCGCAGAACGCGACGGGCATGGAGAAGGCGGCCAGGTGACGACGAGCGACCCGGCCGGGGGCGGAGCGCCCAGCGAGCGCGGCGCCGCCGTCGGCCGCCGGATCGGCATCGGGCTGATGTACTCGCTGTGGCGGCCCCGGGTGCTGGGCGCCTGGCGGGTGCCGCCGACGGGTCCGGTGATCCTGGCGGTCAACCACGCGCACAACATCGACGGACCCATGCTGATGGGCACGGCGCCCCGCCCGGTGCACTTCCTGATCAAGAAAGAGGCGTTCGTCGGGCCGCTCGACAAGTTCCTGCACGGTATCGGCCAGCTCGAGGTGGACCGCAGCGCCGCCGACCGCACCGCCATAACCAGGGCGCTGGCGGTGCTGGAGGCCGGTGGGGTGCTGGGCATCTTCCCGGAGGGCACCAGGGGAGAGGGCGACTTCGCGGCGCTGCGCGGTGGGCTCGCCTACTTCGCGCTGCGCTCCGGCGCGCCCGTGGTCCCGGTAGCGGTGCTGGGCAGCGCGGACCGCCCCGGCCGGGTGATACGGGCCCTGCCGCCGCTGCGCAGCCGGGTCGACGTGGTGTTCGGTGAGCCGTTCACCGTGGGCGACGGCTCCGGGCGCCGGACGCGGACGGCGCTGGACGAGGCCACCGTACGGCTCCAGGAGCGGCTCGCCGGGCACCTGACCGAGGCCAGGCGGTTCACCGGCCGCTGACCCGCAGATCCGCAACCTGAGCCGCGGCACCGGCAGCAGCTCAAGCAGACCCCGCTGAACGACGAGGACGAGACGTCATGAACGACCAGATGCACCCCGCCGACGACGGCACCGAGCCGGTACACGGTGAGCTGGGTGACGCCGAGTTCGCCGAGTTCATGGAGCTCGCCGCCGAGGAGGGCTTCGACCAGGAGGAGGTCGAGGGCGCGCTCGGCGAGGCGGGGCACGGGCCGCTGCCCGTCCTCGCCGTCGTCGGCCGCCCGAATGTCGGCAAGTCGACGCTGGTGAACCGGATCATCGGCCGCCGTGAGGCCGTGGTTGAGGACCGCCCGGGGGTCACCAGGGACCGGGTCACCTATGAGGCCGAGTGGGCGGGCCGCCGCTTCAAGGTGGTGGACACCGGCGGCTGGGAGCAGGACGTGCTGGGCATCGACGCCTCCGTCGCCGCGCAGGCCGAGTTCGCCGTCGAGGCCGCCGACGCCGTGGTGTTCGTGGTGGACGCCATGGTGGGGGCCACCGACACCGACGAGGCCGTCGTCAAGCTGCTGCGCCGGGCCGGCAAGCCCGTGGTGCTGTGCGCCAACAAGGTCGACGGCCCCTCGGGCGAGGCGGACGCCGCCTATCTGTGGTCGCTGGGGCTTGGCGAGCCGTATCCGGTCTCGGCGCTGCACGGCCGGGGTACGGGCGACATGCTGGACGAGGTGCTCAAGGCACTGCCCAGTGCGCCCCAGCAGACCTTCGGCGGCACCCCGCTGGGCGGGCCGCGCCGGGTCGCGCTGATCGGCCGCCCCAACGTCGGCAAGTCCTCGCTGCTGAACAAGGTGGCGGGCGAGGAGCGCGTCGTCGTCAACGAGCAGGCGGGCACCACCCGTGACCCGGTGGACGAGCTGATCGAACTGGGCGGCAAGACCTGGAAGTTCGTCGACACCGCGGGCATCAGGCGGCGGGTCCATATGACCGAGGGCGCCGACTACTACGCCTCGCTGCGCACCGCGGCGGCGCTGGAGAAGGCGGAGGTCGCGGTCGTACTGATCGATGTCAGCGAGTCGATCAGCGTGCAGGACCTGCGCATCATCACCATGGCCGTGGAGTCGGGGCGGGCCGTGGTGCTGGCGTACAACAAGTGGGACACCCTGGACGAGGAGCGCCGCTACTACCTGGAGCGGGAGATCGAGCAGGAGCTCGTCCAGGTGCGCTGGGCGCCCAGGGTCAATGTCTCGGCACGCACGGGCCGTCATGTGGAGAAGCTGGTGCCGGCGATCGAGACGGCGCTGGCCAGCTGGGAGACCCGGGTTCCCACGGGCAAGCTGAACGCCTTCCTCGGTGAGATCGTCGCCTCGCACCCGCACCCGGTGCGCGGCGGCAAGCAGCCCCGCATCCTCTTCGGCACCCAGGCGGGCACCAGGCCGCCGCGCTTCGTGCTGTTCGCCTCCGGCTTCCTGGAGGCCGGCTACCGCCGGTTCGTGGAGCGGCGGCTTCGTGAGGAGTTCGGCTTCGAGGGGACGCCGGTGCAGATCTCGGTGCGGGTGCGCGAGAAGCGCGGCCGCAAGAAGTAGCCGCCGGCCCGGGGCTGCCGTCGGCGGGGGCCCGCGCCGCCCCGCCTGTACCGACCCGCACCGCCCCCCAGCCCGCGCCCGCCCGGCCGACGGCCGGTCTCAGTGCGGGTGGCCGTGGCGGGGGGCCGGGGGCAGCGCGGGCAGGTGCCAGGAGGGGGTGTGCCAGGAGCCGGCAGACGTCTCCTGGTCGCCCCAGGAGCCCGTGCCCGTACCGTGCACCGTGCCGAACCCCTCGAACCGCAGCTCCTCCTCGCCCGTCCGGTCCCCGGGCAGCGCGCGGAAGAGTCTGCGGTACTCCGCGTACAGCGAGTCGTAGATGGGCGTGGACCCCTCCGGGGCCGCGCTGTGCGGTGTCCGCATCCGGGGAACCGCCGGGGCTCCGGATGCGGACACCGCGCGCCCGTGGCCGAGGTGGGGGTGGTGGGCTCGTAGAGGCTCGTATTGCTGCACGTCTGCCCAACGACCGTGCGGCGCCCCGGATGCGGGCCCGTGTGACGAATGACCGGATCGTACGGGTTGTCCCTGTCTTCTGCCGGCGTCGTTCCCCGCCGCCCCCTGGACCCTGGCACGGTTCGGGTGCGGCGGCTGAGGGCGGCTCATGTGCCCGTCAGCGGCATCGTGCCGGCGACCAGGACGCCGCTCGCCGCCGCCTTCTCCAGGGCCTCCCGCATCAGGTCCTCACGGGGCTGCTGGCCGATCGAACCGGCGGGTGCCGCATAGACCACGACCGTGTGGTTCTTGGCCGCCGCCGTACGCCAGCCCTCGGTGACGGCGAGCGGCTGGTGCGCCTGCCACCAGGGGACCGGCTGCCCGCCCGGGGTGGCGGGGGGCTGGAAGACGGCGTGCAGCCGGCCCATGGCCACCAGCACCGACCAGCCGGCCACCGGCGCGGGCAGCCGCCCGACCTCGGTGACGGGCATGAAGCCCTGCTCGATCAGCAGCGGCAGGAAGTCGTCGCCGGGGCCGTCCGAACCCGGGCGCGCGATGGGTCCGGTGGGCTCGACGACCAGGGCCGGGTGCGGTGTGTCGTCGATGAGGACCTGACCGCAGGTGACGCCCAGTACCGCCTGGCGCGCCCCGGAGTCCTGCGGCGCCGTGGCGGGCGGCGCTGCCGGTGACGGGACGCCGGGGGAGGGCGGGGCGGGCGCGGCGGACGGCTCGGGCTGTCCGGCGGACGGCGCGGCGGGCTGCCCCGCGAGTGACGAGGCGGGCTGACCGGCGGGTGGCGCGGTCTCGTTCGCGGTGATGGAGCGCACGGCGCCCTGGAGTTGGTCCTCGCTGACCGTCACCACCTGGGAGGGGATGCACGCGGCGTGGGCGAAGGCGAGGACGGCGGTCTCCTCGCCGACGAACAGCACGGTGCTGGTGCGCTCCTGGTTGGTGTTGCCCCGGGTGCGGCACGAGGTGCAGTCGTAGTCTCCTGGGTCGTTCTCTCCGGCGAGCAGCCTGTCGGCTTCTGCTTCGCCGATCTCGGCGCGTACGGCGTCGCTGACATCGAGCATGGGGGACACGGGAGCTCCTGGCGTTGGGTTCCGGTTCGCCTGGACAACGGGCGAGCTGTGGTCACGGTCACGCGCGGGCGCCTGCGCGCGTCCCCTGTTCGTACGCAACCGGTCACATAGGAGGCGGAAGAGTTCACACCCCGTCAATATCTGCCGTAGGCAAGAAGGTTCGACGGGTGAAGTGACTCACAGAAGAGGTGTCGGGCTGTCAACTATCGCCCGGATTATATGCATTTGCGGGGTGTCCTAAAACCGCTGTTATACCCGGTAACCGGCGCATGGCCTGCAAAGACACGGTTCTGGTTGAAACTCGGGCGAGACGCTCCCTACATTCCTCGGCGGTGCAACGAGCACCACCCGGGACAGGTGGAGCCGAGTGCGGGCGCCGGATGCGTCCACCGGCACTCGTCCACACGGGGGAGCAACGGGGGTTGCCCGGGTTCGTCGAGAGGGTTTGATTTGTCCAAGCGTCGTACAGCAGTGCTCACGGGTGCCGGTCTCGCCGCCCCGCTCGCCCTGCTCGCCGCCACGGCTCCGACGGCCTCGGCGGCGCCGAACGACGGAGTGTGGGACCGCATCGCCCAGTGCGAGAGCGGAGGGAACTGGCAGACCAACACCGGCAACGGCTACTACGGCGGCCTGCAGTTCTCGGCCGGCACCTGGCGGGCGTACGGCGGCGGTGCCTACGCCCCCACCGCCGACAAGGCCAGCAAGGCGCAGCAGATCGCTGTCGCCACCAAGGTGCAGCAGGCCCAGGGCTGGGGTGCCTGGCCCAACTGCTCGGTCAAGGCCGGGGCCTCCGGCACGCCGCCGCAGGCTTCCCAGCCGGCCGCCGGGTCGCAGCAGTCCGGGCAGGGGTCCGGACAGCAGTCGGCGCCGCAGGCCGGGTCCCCGTCGGACGACCGCCCTGCCTCGCACCCCGACCGGGGCTCCGGACGCGGGGGTTCCGGCAACTACACCGTCAAGACCGGTGACACGCTCGGCTCGATCGCGGCAGCGCACGGGAAGGGCTGGAAGGACGTCTACAGCGCCAACAAGGACGTCATCGGTGGCGACCCCGATCTGATCCTCGTCGGGCAGAAGCTCAAGGTCTGAGCCCGTCCGGCGGCCGGTCTCCGACCGACGGGAGCTCCGGCCGAGAGGAGTGGCGGCCCCGCCAGGCACCTGCCTGGCGGGGCCGCCACTTGTCGCGGTCCGCGAACGTCCCACCCACAGCGGAAGTTCCCCGCACAGGGTCACAAAAGTAAAACTATTCAGAACTCTTCTGAAACAACCTGCTCAGAGTGCCCAACCCTCGCCGGTACTTAACGGTCTAGCTCGGTGACAGGCGGACAGAGGGGGACTGACCGCGAGGATGCGTGGGACTCGGGTAAAAATGCACATTTCCTTTTTGCTCCACAACGGGTATGCCATCGGGGGAACCGTCCGCACCACCTACAACCTGGCCCGCACCCTGGCCGAGCACCACGACGTGGAGGTCGTCTCGGTCTTCCGGACCCGGGACCGGCCCGTCTTCGACCCGGGGCCGGGGGTGAAGCTGCGCCATCTCGTCGACACCAGGGGAGTGCGGACCCCGGACGCGCTGGGCACCGACCATGCCCGGCCCGCCGAGGTCTTCCCCGAGGCCGACGGCAAGTACCCGATGTACAGCGCGCTGACCGACCGCCTCATCGGGGAACACCTGGGCAGCACCGAGGCGGACGTCGTCATCGGGACGCGCCCCGGCCTCAACACCCATATCGCCCGCCAGACCAGGCGCGGTCCCGTGCGGCTGGGGCAGGAGCACCTCACCCTCGCGACCCACTCCCGCCGCCTGAAACTCGTACTGCGCAGCGTCTATCCCCGGCTCGACGCGCTGACCACCGTCACCGAGGCCGACGCCGCCGACTACCGCCGCATGCTGCGGCTGCCCGGGGTGCGGATAGACGCCGTGCCCAACAGCGTGCCCGAGCCCGGCGTCACCCCGGCCGACGGCAACAGCAAATGGGTCGTCGCGGCCGGCCGCCTCGCCCCGGCCAAACGGTACGACCTGCTCGTGCGGGCCTTCGCCAAGGTGGTGGCCGAGCGCCCCGACTGGCGGCTGCGGATCTACGGGGGCGGCCGGGAGCAGCCGGGGCTGCGTGCGCTCATCGACGAACTCGGCCTCTACAACCACGTCTTCCTGATGGGACCCATACATCCCATCGAGCCGGAGTGGGCCAAGGGATCGATAGCCGCCGTCACCTCCAGCCTGGAGTCCTTCGGCATGACCATCGTCGAGGCCATGCGCTGCGGACTGCCCGTCGTGGCGACGGACTGCCCGCACGGCCCCGCGGAGATAGTCCGCCCCGGGGTCGACGGCCGCCTGGTGCCCACGGGGGACGAGGACGCCGTCGCGGGCGCGCTGCTCGGCCTCATCAACGACGACGAACTGCGGCACCGCATGGGCCGGGCGGCGCTCGCCGACTCCGCGCGCTTCGATCCGGCGCACATCGGCGCCCGCTACGAGTCGATACTGCGCGACCTGGTCGGCAAGGGCAGCCGCGGACTGCACCGCACCCGTGCCTCGCTGCTGGGCGGGGCCTACGCCGTCAAGGACGCCCTCACCGGCACCGGGCCAGGAGCGCTCCAGGGAGGACACACAGCGTGAGCGGCGGCACCACCGAGACCGTTCCACCGCCGGCGGCCACCACCGCCGACAGCCCGCTCGCGCCGCTGGCCACCGCCAGGGAGAAGCACCGCCACAACGCTGGAGAACCGTTGCCCTCACAGTCCGCCCAGCGCGGCCCGGCCGTCGACTGCACCGCCGACAGCGCCGGGGGCCTCACCTTCGATCTGAGACTTCCCGTCGCCGAGGCCCAGGGCGGCGACGTGGGGCTGCTGCTGCGCCGCCGTCCGGCCCTCTCCGGCGAGACCGAGGAGATCCGGCTGCCGCTGACGCCCGTACAGGAGGCGGAACCCGGCACTCTGCGTGCCGCGCTGCCCAGCACGGTGCGGATGGCCGAGGGCCGCTGGAACGTCTTCCTCGCGCTCCCGGGGCGGCCGCCGCGCAGGCTGGCGCCCGGCGTCAACGACCTGCGCTCGCTGGTCGACCGCGTCCCGCAGGAGACCCGCAGCTGGCTGGGCGTCCGCATCCCCTACGCCACCAAGCACGGCAATCTCAGCGTCCGCGCCTGGATGCGCTGGCCGCACGCCGAGGCCGGAACGCTGCAGGTGGGCGACGGCGCGCTGGAGCTGGCGGGGCGGCTGTACGGAACCGAGGTCACCGACACCGCGCGGCTGGAGGCGTGGCCGCGCCGCGGCGAGGTCGAGCCGGTCGTCGCGGACGCCCTCGCCGGTACCGACCCGCGGGAGTTCACCGCCGTCCTGCCCTACCCGCCGCTGGCCGCCAACCGGCTGTGGGACCTGTGGCTGCGCCCCGAGAAGGGCGCTGAGGCAGTGCGGATCGCGCGCATCCTGGACGACATCCCGGACAAGAAGCGGATCTTCACCTACCCCGCGCACGCCCTCGAACCGCACACCGGACCGCAGCCGGCGGACGAGCAGCCCACGGCCAGGGCCAAGCCCTACTACACGCTCAACAACGACCTGGCCGTACGCGTGGACCGCGTGGACTGAGCGGCCCCCCTGGGCGGCCCCCCTGAGCGGCCCCCAGGTCCCGGTGAGTGCCGGCTCCCCGCAGGCCCTCGCGGACGCGGGCTGTCCGCGAGCGGTGTCAGACTCGGCGCATGCTGGAGACCTCGGCACGCCTGCTACGGCTGCTCTCACTGCTGCAGACCCACCGCGACTGGTCGGGCACCGACCTGGCCCGGCGGCTCGACGTCAGCCCCCGCACCGTGCGGCGGGACATCGACCGGCTGCGCGAGCTGGGCTACCCCGTCCACTCCACCAGCGGCACGGCAGGCGGCTACCAGCTCGGCGCCGGGGCCCAGCTGCCGCCGCTGCTGCTGGACGACGAGGAAGCGGTGGCCGTCGCGGTGGGGCTCCGCGGCGCTGCCGACGGCGGCGTGGACGGCATCAGCGACGCCTCGGCCCGCGCCCTGGTCAAACTGGAACAGGTCCTCCCGCACAGGCTGCGCCGCAGGGTGAGCGCGCTCAGCGAGTTCACCGTGCCGATGGTCGGCGCCCACCGCGGCCCCGCGGTCGACGCCGCCACCCTGGCCGAGCTCGCTCACGCCTGCCGCGACCACGAACGGCTCCGCTTCCGGTACGAGACACACGGCGGCGAGAGCGGTCGTCGCGCCGTGGAGCCGCACCGGCTGGTGACCACACACCGTCGCTGGTACCTGGTCGGCTGGGACCTGGACCGGGCCGACTGGCGCACCTTCCGGGCCGACCGCATCACGCTGACCCCGCCGCACGGGCCGCGCTTCGAACCCCGTACGCCCCCGGCCGAGGACCTGGCCGCCTGGGTCTCCGAGGGCGTCTCCACCCGCGTCTACCCGGCGCGGGCGACCGTGCTGCTGCGTGCGCCGATGGAACAGGCCGCCGAGCGGATCTCCATGTCGGCCGGAACCCTGGAGCCGGTCGACGAGCACAGCTGCCTGCTGCGCACGGGGGCCGTCTCGCTGGACGGGATTCTGGTCCACATCCTCATGCTCGGCTTCGATTTCGAGGTGCGCGAGCCCGCTGAGCTGACGGAGTACGTCGGCACGCTGCGGGACCGGCTGTCCCGCTCGCTGACCCCCGCGGCGCCGGGCGGGGAGGGCAGGTAATCGGCTCTTCGGTAACTCTTCCACCGCTTTTCATATGTCCTTCCCGCGCAGTTCGGAAATACCCGAGAGCGCTGTCGACGCCGCTGATTCCGGAGCCGGAAGCGGAATATCGAATGCGTCGAATTGCGAGTGGAACGAGTGAGCGGAAGCCACGGACGAGTGAAGCCGACAACGCACAGGCGTGCACCGAGCGTTGTGACGCAAGCGTGACGCCGCCGCTGCGAGGACGGGACTTCCGGCTGCCTTCCCGTCCGCATACGGTGGCCCCATGGCACCGGAATCCTTCGCACCGCAACCGCCCGACGACGACCCGGACAGCTATGTCGGCCTCGCCGCACAGGAGGCCGAACGGCGCGCCCGGGAACGCGGCTGGTCCAGCGTGCGCCACCTGGCGCCGGACGCGATCATCACCATGGAGTACGTCACCGGACGGCTGAACCTGGCGGTCGAGAACGGCCAGGTGGTGCGCTGCTGGGCGGGCTGACGGCCCGGCTCGGCAGGCCGGCAGCTCCCGGTGGCGGAGAAAGCCTCAGCCGGTGCCTCAGTACCGCGAGGAGGCCGGGGCCCGCGTCTCCTCGGCCGTACGCGGCAGCGCCGCGCGGGTCCCGCTTCCGGAGTCCTGCGCCGGTACCCGCGCGCCGACCAGCGGCTGCCGGGCCGGCACCGGCTGCGCGGCGGGCGAGGACGCCGCTGACGGTTTGGGCGCCAGCGGTGAGCCGGCGGTGCCGAATCGCTCCCGCAGGGCGAAGACCAACGCCTCGACCCGGGCGATCGCGGGCTCGCACCAGGGCAGCCCGAGCAGGATCAGCAGCCCGGCGGCCCAGCCCAGGAGCACGTCGCTCACCCAGTGCGTACCGAGGTAGACGGTGGTCGCGCCCACACCGAGCGCGAAGACGGCCGCCACCACGGACAGCCATCGGCGAGCCCGCGGGGTGGTGGCCAGGTAGGCGAGGATGCCCCAGGTCACCACGGCGTTCGCGGTGTGGCCGGAAGGAAATATATCGCCGCCGGCCCACAGTTCGGCCGAGCCGATCTCCGTGGCGTAGTGCGGACCCAGGCGGCCCAGGCCGATCTTGACGGCGCCGACCGAGGCGTTGAGCAGGAGCAGTGCGAACCCCAGTGCCAGCAGCGGCCGGAGCGTCCGCTGACGCCAGGAGCGCCAGCCCAGCCACGCCGCCACCAGCACCGCGGTGGGGCCGCGCTGTCCCAGCACCACGAAGGCGTCCAGGAAGCCGTGGATCTGCGGCCACTGCTTGTACGGGCGGAAGAGCATGACCTGCCAGTCGAGCCGCACCAGCCACGTCGTACCCAGCACGGCCACCACGATCGCCAGATAGAAGGCGACCGTGGCGCTGAACAGGCCCAGCCGGACAGGGCTCATGCGCGGGAAGGGCCCGCGGGGGCGATGAGGCTCCTGCTCCAGCCGGGAGAAGATTCGGTCGGTACGCACCTAATCGAGATTACCGGGCGTGAAGAGCCGCTCCGGCGATGACGGCCCCTTCGTGATGCCGATGTGATGTGCAAAAGCGTCCCGCGCGGGCTTAGGTTCTGTTTATCTCCCGCGTTTCCGGCGCCGATTGATTGTCCGGACGGGGCCGTGAAGCGACTTTGGTCACAGGCGGGTTGACGGGAAATTCCTTCATTCCCCGCTCCCGCGCGCTGTTTTCCGGGTACAAACGTCCCCTGCGCACCTCCCGCCCCCAGTGCACCTCTGTCCTCCCGCACACCTCCCGTCCCACTTCTCACGGCGGGCCCGCGCCGTTGAGCCACCAGGCGCCGTAGCAGGCCGACACCACCGCCAGCGCGGCCAGCGCCGCCGCGGCGCGTGCCGGACGCCACCGCGCCAGCGCGGCCGCCGCCGGCAGCAGCAGCGGGAAGGCGGGCAGCAGAAGCCGCGGCTTGGAGCCGAAGTACCCCTTGGCGCACAGCGCGAGGGTCACCACCACGCCCGCGTACACCAGCAGCGCGGCGGGCTGCCGCTGCCGTACGCACAGCACGTACAGCCAGATCACCAGCGCGACACCCGCGAGCAGTCCGAGGCCGCCGACGACCGTGCCGGTCAGGTTCTCCCAGATGAAACCGGCGAACGCCCAGCCGCCGTCGAAGCCGTTGCCCCACTGACCCTGGATGTCCAGATATCCCGTGACACTTCCGGTGCGCACCCCCACCCACACGACGTACCCGAACCAGCCCACCGGCGCCAGCAGCAGTCCGAGCACCATCCGGGCACCGGGCGCCCGCCACCGGCCGCGCAGCTCCAGCAGAGCCGCGATCCACACGGCGGCGACCACCGCGGCCCCGACCGGGCGGGTCAGCCCCGCCAGCGCCGCCAGCGTGCCGGCCCACACCCAGCGGCCGTTCAGCACCGACCACAGCGCCCACGCGGCAAGCGCGGTGAACAGCGACTCGCTGTAGGCCATCGACTGCACCACACCCACCGGCACCGCCGCCCACAGCACCGCGAGACACACCCCTGCCCGGTGCCCGTGCAGCCGCGTGCCGGTCAGATACAGCGCCCAGGCCGCCGCCAGTGAGGAGAGCCAGCTCACCACCATCCCGGCGTCGGGCGCGGCCAGCGGCGAGAGCTGCGACAGCCCCCGCTCCAGCGCCGGCAGCAGCGGGAAGAACGCAAGGTCGGAGTGGACCCCGCCGTCCGGCAGCCGTACCTGGTAGCCGTACCAGCCCTCGGCGACCCTGGTGTACCACAGGGAGTCCCAGCGGGCCGTGAGCAGCGTGTGCGCGCTCGTGCCACGGGCGGCGCTCCAGACGGCCAGCGCCAGCAGGCCCAGCGCGCGCACGCCCACGTACGCCAGCAGCGCGCCGGCGGGCCCGGGCGGGGTCCGGATGGGGTCGCGCGCGGCGGACCCGCTCCGCGTCCGGGGCTTGCCGGGGTCGGCGAGGTCAGTCATTCGGACGATTATTGGCCACCGCTGCGCAGCGCCGCGCGGCGGGACGGAAACCTTCGCGAAGGTGACCGACGCGGGGAAACCGCTGGAAAATCGCGGTCATGGACGGCCGCGTCTCGGGCAGATGCACCGGCGACGATCCACCAGATGTATGGGGGAGCGCTGGACGCCTGCGCCGGTTCGCGTACGCTGACCGGCACTCGCCCCTCTCCATCGGGGCCGGACGCCGACGCCGAACGGGCCGCGCGGGCAGGTGCCGCGACCCGGGTGACCGTCCCCCACCCCCACGGTCCGCCCCGCGGGTGCGAGAGCAACAGGAGGTGCGTACATGTCCGGGACGACCACGGCCATATCGCGGAAGGCGGCGGACGTCCCCGTAAGCGGAGCGGGAGCACGGCGGCCGGGCCGGGACGTGAGCCGGTGGACCGTGCTCGTCGTGCTGTGCGCGAGCCTGCTCCTGGTGGCCGTGGACGCCACCGTGCTGCACGTCGCCGTGCCCGCCGTCTCCGAGGACCTGCGGCCCGGCTCCATCGAGCTGCTGTGGATCGTCGACACCTATCCGCTGGTGTGCGCCTCGCTGCTGATCCTCTTCGGCACGCTCGGCGACAAGATCGGCACCCGCCGGGTGCTGCTGTTCGGCTATGCGCTGTTCGCCGCGGCCTCGGCCGTCGCCGCCTACGCTGCCACCCCCGCCGTGCTGATCGGCGCCCGGGGGCTGCTCGGCGTCGGCGGCGCCATGATCATGCCGGCCACGCTCTCGATACTCCGCCAGGTCTTCCCCGACCGCCGCGAGCGCGCGCTTGCCGTCGGCATCTGGAGCGCCGTCGCCGCGGTCGGCGCGGCCGTCGGCCCGCTCGTGGGCGGGGCGCTGCTGGAACACTTCTGGTGGGGCTCGGTCTTCCTGATCAACATTCCGCTGATGGCCGCGGGCCTGCCGGTGGGACGGTGGCTGCTGCCGGAGTCCGCGACCGGCAGCGACGGCCCCTGGGACGTGCTGGGCGCCGGAATGGCGGCACTCGGCCTCTTCGGGGTGATACTCGGCGTCAAACAGGCGGGCGGCGGCGAGGTGCTCACCCCGCTGTGCTGGCTCCCGCTGCTGACCGGTGCCGTGCTGATCGCGCTGTTCGTACGCAGGCAGCAGCGGCGCCCCCACCCGTTGATCGACTTCGGCACCCTGACCCGCGCCGCCTTCGGCACCTCCGTCGGCTGCATCGTGCTGACCGTCCTCGCGCTGGTCGGTCTCGCGCTGATCGCGGCCCAGTACCTCCAGCTCGTCCTCGGGCTCTCCCCGCTGGAGACCGGGCTGCGGCTGCTGCCGCTGTCGGTCGCCGCCATCGCGGCCGGGCTCCTCGGCTCCCGGCTGCTGGCGCTGCTGGGGCCGCGCCTCATGGTCGCGCTCGGCTTCGTGGTCACGGCGCTGGCGGTGCTGTGCCTGACCGGAGTGGGCGAGCACGACCGGCCGGGCCTGCTGATCGGCGCCTTCGTGCTGCTGGGCTTCGGCCTGGAGACAACTCTGTTCGGCTGCTACGAATCCATGCTGAGCGAGGCGCCGCCCGGCCAGTCCGGCGGCGCGGCGGCCGTCGGCGAGACCGCCTACCAGCTCGGCGCCGGCATCGGCATCGCCCTGCTGGGCAGCGTGATGAACGCCGCGTACGGCCCTGGCGTACGCAGCGCCGCGCACCGCCTCGGGCTGCCCGGGACGACCGGGGCCGACGCCAGCCACTCGCTGGGGGAGGCGTACGAGGTCGCCGGGCACCTCGGCGGCGGCCCGGGGGAGGCGCTGCGGTCGGCGGCACGCTCCTCGTTCGTCACAGGACTCCATGTGACGCTGCTGGTCAGCGCCTGCCTGCTGCTGCTCGGCGCGCTGGCGGCGCTGCGGCTGCCGCGCCGGATGGAGAGCACCGGCAGCGCCGCCCGCTGCGGTGCGAGCCACGGGGCCGCACACGGTGGTGCGGAAAAGTGCGAGAGGGCGCCACATGACCGGCCACGACGCTCCGGGCACCCCTTGTCGCGGGGCGTTACCGGGTCGTAGCGTCGGCTCGGTGCCGGGACCGTCCCCTCCGGGTGTCTCCCCACCGGGTGATGCCCCCACCGCGTGTTCTTCACGACGCGTGCTCTTCACGACGCGTGCTCTTCACGAAAGGCGCTGCCCATGAGCTCACTGCCCGCGTTCGACGCGCACGATCCGCTGGGGATCGACGACCTGCTCAGCGACGAGGACCGCGCCGTGCGGGACACCGTGCGCTCCTGGGCCGCCGACCGCGTTCTGCCGCACGTCGCCGAGTGGTACGAGCGTGGCGAGCTGCCCGGCATCCGTGACCTCGCCCGTGAACTCGGCTCCCTCGGCGCCCTCGGGATGTCGCTGACCGGCTACGGCTGCGCGGGCGCCAGTGCCGTCCAGTACGGCCTGGCCTGCCTGGAGCTCGAGGCCGCCGACTCCGGTATCCGCTCCCTGGTCTCCGTCCAGGGCTCGCTGGCGATGTACGCCATCCACCGGTTCGGCAGCGAGGAGCACAAGCAGCGCTGGCTGCCGCCGATGGCCGCCGGCGAGGTGATCGGCTGCTTCGGGCTGACCGAGCCCGACCACGGCTCCGACCCGGGCGGCATGCGCACCTTCGCCAAGCGTGACGGCTCGGACTGGGTGCTCACCGGGCGCAAGATGTGGATCACCAACGGCTCGGTGGCCGGGGTCGCCGTGGTCTGGGCCCGCACCGACGAGGGCGTGCGCGGGTTCGTCGTACCCGCCGACACCCCGGGCTTCTCCGCACCCGAGATCAAGCACAAGCTCTCGCTGCGCGCCTCGGTCACCAGCGAGCTGGTGCTGGACGAGGTGCGGCTGCCGGCGGACGCGGTGCTGCCCGGCGCCGAGGGACTGCGCGGCCCGCTGAGCTGTTTGAGCCACGCCCGGTACGGCATCGTGTGGGGCTCGATGGGAGCGGCACGGTCCTGCTTCGAGGCAGCGCTGTCGTACGCCAAGGAGCGCGAGCAGTTCGGCAGACCGCTGGCGGGCTTCCAGCTCACCCAGGCGAAGCTGGCCGACATGGCGGTCGAACTGCACAAGGGCGTGCTGCTCGCGCACCACCTGGGGCAGCGGATGGACGCGGGACGGCTGCGGCCGGAGCAGATCAGCTTCGGCAAGCTCAACAACACGCGGGAGGCGATCGAGATCTGCCGCACCGCACGGACCGTGCTGGGGGCGAACGGGATCTCGCTGGAGTACCCCGTGATGCGGCACGCCACCAACCTGGAGTCGGTGCTCACCTACGAGGGGACCGTGGAGATGCACCAGTTGGTGCTCGGGAAGGCGTTGACGGGGATCGACGCGTTCCGGGGGTAGCGGGGCTCCGTCTCCCCTCGGGGAGACGCCCGCCGGCCCGCAGGGGCTACCGGGTAGCCCCTGCGGTGGTCAGCTCTGGTTGAAGAAGCCGCCCGGGTCGCGGCGGTCCTCGTTGGTGACGACGCTGTAGTCGGGCGGTGTGAGCAGGAAGACCCGGTTGGCGACCCGCTCGATGGAGCCGCGCAGCCCGAAGGTCAGCCCCGCAGCGAAGTCGACGACCCGCTTGGCGTCCGCGGGCTCCATCGCGGTGAGGTTGACGATGACCGGTACCCCGTCCCGGAAGAGTTCGCCGATGCCGCGGGCGTCGCGGAAGCACTCCGGGCTGACCGTCGCGATCTTGGTGCCCTGGTCCTGCGCCGTCTCGGCCGTGACGCGCACTCTGGGGTCGGTGACCCACGGCTCGCGTGCGGCGTCCCCGGGCTCGGGAGCCTCGGCGGGGCCGTCCGCCCCGTCGGCGTAGTCGTAGTACCGCATCTCGCTGTCGTCGACGAGGCCCAGCCAGGCACTCGCCTTGCGCACCGATCCCATGGACGCCTCCTCTCCTCTGCGCGGTGTCCCACCGTTCTCTAGCGCTCCGCCGCGGGTCCGCAACCCCTATGGTCGTCCATGATGCTGATGATGCGCCAAGCGGTTACCCGTCCAGCACGGCATTCGTGACGGTTCTGGTGCACAACGGGGTGGCGCTCGACCAAGATTGTTGCTCCGAGCGGCAGGTGACGGGGTGCGGGATGTTCCGCCTTGTCCCGTTCCGGCCGGACGGGTGGCCGTCGATGCCATCCGAGTGAGCGACTGCCCCGCCGTGTTCCCAGGTTGACCGGGGGCTGGCCGGCTGTAGGCCAGAATCGTCTCCTCCCCCACTCCTCCCGTTGCCAAACGGCGTGGACGGCACGCGAACTGGACCCAAGGAGTCCGAAAGACGCCCTTGCGGGGCTGGAAAGCCGCTGCGAATACTCCATGCAGCGTTTGTCAGGAGCACGCTTGGTTTCCCTGATCGGGAGGAAAAGTGAGGATCAAACGCACAAAAGCCAACGGCAGCTTGGCACGCCGGAGACGCAACGGGCTGATCGCCGTCGCGTCGGGCATGGCGGCGGCGGGGGCGCTCATCGCGCCGGCCACCGCCTCAGCAGAAGCTCCGGCCCCCCACACCTTCACCGCAAGCCAGCTCAGCACGGCAAGTGACGCCGTGCGGGCCGCCGATGTCGCGGGCACGGCGTGGCACGTCGACAAGAAGAGCAACAAGCTCGTCGTCGCCGTCGACAGCCGCGTCTCCCGTGCCGAGATCGCAGAGATCCGGCAGGCCGCGGGCAAGAACGCGGGCGCCCTGAAGATCGAGCACGTCAAGGGCAAGTTCCAGAAGTACATCTCGGGCGGGGACGCCATCTACGCCGGGTCCTACCGCTGCTCGCTGGGCTTCAACGTGCGCAGCGGCAGTACCTACTACTTCCTGACCGCCGGGCACTGCACCGAGGGCGGAGGCAACTGGTACACCAACTCCAGCCACTCCACTCTCATCGGTCCCACCGCCGGCTCCAGCTTCCCCGGCAACGACTACGGGATCGTCCGCTACAGCAACTCCTCCGTCTCGCACCCCGGCACCGTCGGCGGCCAGGACATCACCAGCGCCGGCACGCCGTCCGTCGGCCAGACGGTGACCCGGCGCGGCAGCACCACCGGCACCCACAGCGGCACGGTGACCGGGCTCAACGCCACCGTCAACTACGGCGGCGGTGACATCGTCTACGGCCTCATCCGCACCTCCGTCTGTGCGGAGCCGGGCGACAGCGGCGGCCCCCTCTACCGGGGCAGCACCGCCTACGGTCTGACCTCCGGCGGCAGTGGCAACTGCCGTACCGGCGGGACGACCTTCTTCCAGCCGGTGACCGAGGCGCTCAGCAGGTACGGCGTGAACGTCTACTGACGCTCCGTCACCAGCCGCGCTGAACGCGGCGCGGTCACCCTGTGCCCGTGCGCGCCCCCTGGGTGCGTGCACGGGCACTTCCGCGTGTACGGGCCGCGTGCCGGTGCCGGTGCCGGTACCGGTACCGGTGCCGCGTGCCGCGTGCCGCGTGCCGACGCCGGCGCCGGCCGCCTCCGGGTTCGGCGGCGGGTGCGCATCTCCCTGGGTGCGCGCGTCTTTGTGTGCCGTTGCGCGGGTGTGTTCGCGTGCGCGAGCGCGGACGCGCTGTCCGCGCGGGCGCCGGCTGTCGCGGATGCTTCGATTCCTCGCCGAAATCCGGCCGTTGGAGGGGACGAATACCGGACAGGTCCATGCCTTACGTGCTGAACACACCGCGTTGCCCCGCGTGTTCGTTCTACCGGACGTCAGGGACAGGAAGGGACGTTCGGCACCTTGACCGGCAGACCGAACTTCCGGTCGGCTGACGCGATCTGAGTCTTGTGCGGAGATCGCCGACTCGCAATACTCGGCGCACAAGTTGGCATGGACGCGACTTCCTCTTGGGTAAGAGGGCCGTGTCCGTACATCCTCCGGGACCGCCCACGCCTCGGGCGGGCCCAACCCCCCACTGGAGGTATCACGTTGTCCAACCACCGACGCGTACCCAAACGGCGGATTCTGCTCGCCGGTGCGGGCGCCGCCGCCCTCGCCGCCGGAGCGCTGACGGTCACCACCGCCAACGCCGCACCCGAAGCCCCCACGGCCAAGACCCTCTCCTCCGCCTCGGCGGCCAAGCTGGCCTCGAAGCTCACCTCGGGCCTCAAGGGCCACGCGGGCTCCTACTACGACGCCAAGGCCAGGCAACTCGTCGTCAACGTCACCGACGACGCGGCCAAGAAGAAGGTCGAGGCGGCGGGCGCCAAGGCGCGGGTTGTCGACCACACCCTCTCCCAGCTCGCCTCCGCCAAGGAGACCCTCACCGAGCACGGTGTCACCGGAACGGCCCGCGCCGTCGACGTGAAGGCCAACAAGGTCGTGGTCACCGCCGACAGCACGGTCAAGGGCGCCGAGCTCGCCGCGCTGAAGAAGCAGATCAAGGCCCAGGACGGCAAGGCCGAACTCAAGCGCACCAACGGCAAGTTCACCACCAAGATCGCCGGTGGCGACGCCATCTGGGGCGGCAGCGGCCGCTGCTCGCTCGGCTTCAACGTCACCACCAAGGACGGCAAGCCCGGCTTCCTGACCGCGGGCCACTGCACCACCGCGATCTCGTCCTGGTCCGACAAGCAGGGCGGCCAGGAGATCGCCAAGAGCGGCGACGGCAAGTTCCCTGGCAACGACTACGGCATCGCCACCTACACCGGCGACACCGATCACCCGAGCGAGGTCAACCTCTACGACGGCGGCACCCAGGCCATCTCCGGCGCCGGTGAGGCGCAGGTCGGCCAGAAGGTCACCCGCAGCGGCAGCACCACCCAGGTGCACGACGGCACGGTCAAGGCGCTGGACGCCTCCGTCTCCTACCCGGAGGGCACCGTCAACGGGCTGATCCAGACCGATGTGTGCGCCGAGCCCGGCGACAGCGGCGGCTCGCTCTTCGCCGGCGACAAGGCGCTGGGTCTGACCTCCGGCGGCAGCGGTGACTGCTCCTCCGGCGGTGAGACGTACTTCCAGCCGGTGCCTGCCGCGCTGGACGCGCTCGGAGCCAAGATCGGCTGACGCCGCTGGCTTGTGCCTCCGGCTTGTGCCTCCGGCTGACGCGTCGGCCGGTTCGGTGCCCGGCCCCCCTGCGGGATTCTGGTGAGCCCCTCGTGGAGGGGCTCACCCCCCCCCACAGCGGAACCCCCCGGACGAGGTCCGGGGGGTTCCGTGCGGCTTTCGGCCGGGGGCTGTGGGCTGTCAGCCCAGTTCGGCCGCGACCAGCTCCGCGATCTGCACGGCGTTGAGCGCGGCACCCTTGCGGAGGTTGTCGTTGGACAGGAAGAGCGACAGGCCGTGCTCCACCGTCTCGTCAGCGCGGATACGGCCCACGTAGCTGGCGTCCTTGCCCGCCGCCTGGAGCGGGGTGGGGATCGGCGAGAGCTCCACACCCGGCGCCTTCCCGAGCAGCTCGGCGGCGCGCTCCGGGCTGAGCGGACGGGCGAACCGGGCATTGACCTGGAGCGAGTGGCCGGTGAAGACGGGAACCCGCACACAGGTGCCGGACACCTTCAGGTCCGGAATGTCCAGAATCTTGCGGCTCTCGTTGCGGAGCTTGTGCTCCTCGTCCGTCTCGGCCAGACCGTCGTCGACGATCGAGCCGGCCAGCGGCAGCACATTGAAGGCGATCGGACGCTTGAACTTGTCCGGCTCGGGGAAGTCCACCGCCTCGCCGTCGAAGGTCAGCCGCGCGGCGTCGTTCTCCACCGCCTTACGGGCCTGGCTCTCCAGCTCCGCGACGCCCGCCAGACCGCTGCCGGAGACCGCCTGATAGGTGGCGACGACCAGCGCCGTCAGCTCCGCCTCCTCGTGCAGCGGACGCAGCACCGGCATCGCGGCCATGGTGGTGCAGTTCGGATTGGCGATGATCCCCTTGGGGCGACGCTTGGCGGCCTCCGGGTTCACCTCGGAGACGACCAGCGGCACCTCGGGGTCCAGCCGCCAGGCCGAGGAGTTGTCGATGACGACCGGACCCTGCGCCGCGACCTTCTCAGCGATCGCCTTGGAGGTGGCGCCACCCGCCGAGAACAGGACGATGTCCAGCCCGGTGTAGTCGGCCGCCGCCGCGTCCTCGACGGTCACCTCGCCGTCCTTCCAGGGCAGCGTGCGGCCCGCGGAGCGGGCGGAGGCGAACAGGCGCAGTTCGTCGACCGGGAAATTGCGCTCGGCCAGAATCTCGCGCATCACTGTGCCGACCTGACCGGTGGCTCCGACAATCCCGACCTTCATGGGGCTCCTTTTGCCTTGCTGAGCGGGGGCGGCGGCGCCTGGGGCCGCCGCTGTGTGCTCGGGTTACGTGCGTGTTCCGCTTCTACCCTGCCTGGTGTCGGGTACGGGGGGCCAGCACTTTGATTTGAGTCACAGCTGCCAAGGGCTGGGGCCCGCCTCCATTGGCTGAGGGCCCATTCTTGGGCCCCCTCCCGTTCATGGGGGCTCCGCGGGTGGGTGGGCGCCGCTTCCATCGGTTGAGGGCCCGGCCCTCTGACCGTCTGTCGTTGATGGGGGCTCCGCCCCCAAACCCCCGGGTCCTCGCCGGACGGGCGTTGGGGGGCTCCGCCCCCCAACCGCCCCCCGCTACGGGGGCTTCGCCCCCCTAGGAGCCCCCTTCCGCAACAGCACAATCCGGTAGACGTTCACTCATCCCGGCTCATGCCCCAGGCCCTTGGACCTGTCGGTGACTCCCGCAGGGTCGTCACCGGCCGGTCCAAGGACCCGCACCACTGAGGGGATGCTTGAAAGGCAATGGGGTGGTCCCAGGCGGCAGGGGGGTTCTAGGGGGCGAAGCCCACCTGGCGGGGGGCTGTTGGGGGGCGGAGCCCCCCGACACGACCCCTCGGCGGCGAGCCGAAGCAACAAACGGGGCGTGCGTCCACAAGCGGCGGGCCACCCCGTGAGGGGCTCGCCCCCCGACACGACCCCTCGGCGGCAGCCGAAGCAACAAACGGGGTGTGTGTCCACAACCCACGGACCCCGCAGGGAGGGGGTGCCAAGGGTGGCGGCGAGATTCGAATAAAGTTTCGATGGCTGGTTTATTGTGGTGGCTCGGGACAGAGAGAGGGGGCGCAGAGGCAGGAGGTGGCACAGATGAGGCCAGGCCTCAGCTTCACGCACCTGCACGTGACCTCGGGCTTCTCCATGCGATACGGAGCCTCCCACCCCGAAACCCTCGCGGAGCGCACCGCCGAACGGGGGATGGATTCGGTCGCCCTCACCGACCGGGACACCCTCGCGGGCGCCGTCCGCTTCACCAAGGCCTGCACCCGCGCCGGCGTGCGCCCGGTGTACGGGGTCGAGCTCGCCGTCGAGCGGCAGCCGGACCGGAGCGGTGGTATCAGGGGCGGCGGCACCAACAAGGGGCGTACGCCGACCAGGGGTGGGCGCTTCATCGACGAGTCGGCCCAGCGGGCCGTCTTCCTCGCTCGCGACGGCGCACACGGCTGGTCCGAACTGTGCCGGATGATCACCGCAGCCCACGACCATGGGGCCGACACCTCCTCCCAAATGGGGATCAACCAGGACAAGCCGCTCCTCCCGTGGGCGGCGCTGCACGGCGAAGCCGTAACCGTGTTGCTGGGCGCCGACTCCGACATCGGCCGCGCCCTCGCGGCGGGCCGTCCCGACCGCGCGGCGGCCCTCCTCACCGGATGGCGGGAGATCTACGGGGACGCGCTCCGGCTGGCGGTCGCCGGCTCCGGGCCGCTGCGGGAGGCGGCCAGGATGCTGGGGCTGGCGGCTCAAGAGGGGGTGAAACCCGTACTGACCAATGCCGTGCGCTACGCCGACCCGGCCCCGGCGGCCGAGGTGAACGTCGCCGATGTGCTGGACGCCGCCCGCCGCCTCGTCCCCGTCGACCCGCGCAGGGGGCTCGACAACGGGGAGCGCTGGCTGAAGGGGCCGGACGAGATGGCCGGGGCGGCGGAGCGGATCGCGGAGGCCGCCGGGTACGGGCACAGCACCGCACGGCGGCTGCTCGCTCTCACCGAGGAGACCGCGGCGGCCTGCCGGGTCGATCCGGAGGAGGACCTGGGGCTGGGCCGGGTGCACTTTCCCGAGTCGCGCCTGGCCGGGACCGGCGGCCGTACGGCGGTGCGGGCCCTGCGCTCACGGTGTGCCGCCGGGATGGTCACCCGGCGTTACGACCGGGATGTGAAGCGGTGGCGTCGGCTCGACGAGGAGCTGGCCATCATCGAGGGGCTCGGTTACTCCTCGTACTTCCTGACCGTCGCGCGCATCGTCGAGGACATCCGTGAGCGGGGCATCCGGGTGGCGGCCCGCGGCTCGGGTGCCGGGTCGTTCGTGAACCATCTGCTGGGCATCGCGCACGCCGACCCGGTCGAGCACGGGCTGCTGATGGAGCGGTTCCTCTCGCCGCGCCGCGTCGAGCTGCCGGACATCGACATCGATGTGGAGTCGGCCCGGCGACTGGAGGTCTACCGCGCCATTTTCGAACGGTTCGGCGAGGAGCGGGTGGCCACCGTGGCGATGCCCGAGACCTACCGGGTGCGGCACGCGATCCGCGATGTGGGCGCGGCGCTGGGTCTGGACCCGGCCGAGACCGACCGGCTCGCCAAGGCGTTTCCGCACATCAGGGCGCGGGACGCGCGCGCGGCGCTGGCCGAGCTGCCGGAGCTGGAGCAGCTGCGGCGGGAGGGGGCGCCCGCGGAGCACGGGGAGCGGTTCTGGGAGCTGGTGGAGGCGCTGGACGGGCTGCCGCGCGGGGTGGCCATGCACCCGTGCGGAGTGCTGCTGTCGGACGCTTCGCTGCGGGCCCGTACGCCTGTGGTGCCCACCAGCGGCGAGGGCTTCGCGATGGCGCAGTTCGACAAGGACGACGTGGAGGACCTCGGGCTGCTCAAGCTGGATGTGCTGGGTGTCAGGCTCCAGTCGGCGATGGCGCACGCGGTCGCCGAGGTCGAGCGGGCGACGGGGGAGCGGATCGAGCTGGACGCGGTCCCCGAGGGTGACAGCGCGACCTATGAGCTGATCCGCTCCTCCGAGACGCTGGGCTGTTTCCAGATCGAGTCGCCGGGGCAGCGCGAGCTGATCGGGCGGCTCCAGCCGGAGACCTTCCACGATCTGGTCGTCGACATCTCCCTCTTCCGGCCGGGGCCGGTCGGCGCCGACATGGTCCACCCCTTCATCGAGGCGCGGCACGGGCGGCGCCGTATCCGTCATCCGCACCCCGGCCTGACCGAGCCGCTGGCCGAGACGTACGGGGTGGCGATCTTCCACGAGCAGGTGATCCGCATCCTCTCCCGGCTGACCGGCTGCGACCGGGGCCGGGCGGACGAGGTGCGGCGGGTACTCAAGGACGACGAGCAGCGGCCGGGCGCGAAGCTCTGGTTCGAGCGGGCGGCCGCGCGGCGGGGGGTCGCGCCGGAGGTGATCGCCCACGCCTGGGAGGTCGTGGAGTCGTTCGGTTCGTACGGGTTCTGCAAGGCGCACGCGGTGGCGTTCGCCGTGCCGACCTACCAGTCGGCCTGGCTCAAGGCGCACCATCCTGCGGCTTTCTACGCCGGGCTGCTGGAGCACGATCCGGGTATGTACCCCAAGCGGCTGCTGCTGGCGGACGCGCGGCGGCGCGGGGTGCCGGTGCTGCCGCTGGAGGTGAACCGGTCCTCGGTCGCCTATCGGATCGAACTGGAGTCCGATTCCGGCGTATGGGGGCTACGCCTCGCGCTCGCGGAGGTGCACGGCATCAGCGAGGCCGACGCCGCCCGGATCGAGGCCGGGCAGCCCTACGACTCGCTCGCCGACTTCTGGCGCCGGGCCCGCCCCTCCCGGCCGGTGGCCGAGCGGCTCGCCCAGGTCGGCGCGCTGGACGCCTTCGCACCCGGCGGCAACCGCCGTGACCTGCTGCTGCACATCGCCGAACTGCACCGCGCCCAGCGCGCTGCCGGGGCGCGCGAGGGCCAGCTGGCGCTGGGGGAGAGCGAGGCCGCGAGCGGAACCGCGGGCACGGCCCGGCAGGCGGAGCCCGTCCACCTGCCCGACCTGGACAGCGAGGAACGCCTCGGCGCCGAACTCGACGTCCTGGGCATGGACACCTCCCGCCATCTGATGGCCGACCACGTCGCCTTCCTGCGGGAGCTGGGCGCCCACTCGGCCCGCACCCTGCGCTCGGCGCGGCACGGCGAGACGGTACTGATCGCGGGCGCCAAGGCCGCCACCCAGACGCCGCCGCTCGCCTCGGGCAAGCGCGTCATCTTCACCACCCTGGACGACGGCACCGGCCTGTCCGACCTCGCCTTCTTCGAGGACTCGCACGCGGCCTGCGCCCACACCGTCTTCCACTCCTGGCTGCTGCTGGTGCGCGGCGTCGTCCAGCGGCGCGGCCCGCGCAGCCTCACTGTCGTCGGCTCCGCCGCCTGGGACCTGGCCGAACTGGTCGAACTGCGCCGCGAGGGCGGTCTGGAGGCGGTCACAGCGCGGCTGGGGGAGCCCCCGGAGGGTGCGGGGGAATCCGCCACCGGGCCCGGCCGCACCATCGAGGTCGCGCCCGGCTACGAGATGCACCCGTGGGCCGACCTGCGTCCCGCGGGTGAGGCCGCGGGCTCTCCCAAGGCGCTCCGCAAGATGTGGCACTCCAGCCCGGGGAGCGCGGGATGAGCGGGCACGCGGGGGAGAACACGCACCAGCGCGGGGAGACGCATGTGCTCTATGTGCACTTCGGCGGTCCGACGGCGGACGCCGGGGATGAGCACTACGAGGCGCTCCTGGCGCTGCTCACCGACATCACGCCGGTGGTCCAGGCCCTCCCGCCGGACGCTGCGCTCGCCGATGTCCGGGGGGCACTGCGGTACTTCCGGCGGGACGCCGTCGAGCTGGCGCGGCTGGTGAGGCTGCGCGCGCTCGCGCTGTACGGCGTCGACTGCACCGTCGGCGTCGCCGCAGGACCGCTGCTCGCCCGGATGGCCGCACAGGCGGGCGCACCGGGGCAGGTACGTGAGGTGCGCCCGGAGGAGACCGCCGCCTTCCTCGACAGCAGACCGGTGGCGGCGCTGCACGGGGTCGGTCCGGCGACGGCGCGGGCGCTGTGCGGGTACGGGCTCGACAGCGTCGGCCGTCTCGCCGCCGCGCCGCTCGCCACCCTCCAGCGCATCCTCGGCGCCGCGGCCGGCCGCCGGCTGCACGAGCGGGCGCGGGGCATCGACCCCACGCCCGTCACTCCTACGGCGCCACCGCGCTCGGCGAGTGCTGAACACCTCTTCGAGCGGGACGAGCTCGACGCCGGACGCCGCCGCGGCGCACTGCTCACCCTCGCCGACGACCTGGGGTTCCGGCTGCGTGCCGAGGAGCAGGTGGCGCGGGCGCTCACGCTCACCGTCCGGTACGCCGACCGCACCGCCACCACCCGTACCCGCGCGCTGCCCGAACCCACCGCGCACACCCCCGCGCTGGCCGCCGTGGCCTACGCCCTGCACGACGCGCTGGCCCTCCAGCGTGCCCGGGTCCGCGGCGTCACCCTGCGGGCCGAGGAGTTGACGGCCGCGGAACTCGCCGCGCACCAGCTCTCGTTCGACGTACGGGAGGAGAAGGCCCGCCGGGCCGAGGCGGCAGCCGACCGCGCCCGCCGCCGCTTCGGCGTCTCCGCCGTACGCCCAGCCGGTTCGCACCCACCGAGGGCGGCCTAGAGGGTGTCCGCAGCGGGAGGGAGGCGCCCCGGCAGGGGGCTCAGAGCGGGACGTCGCTCAGATCGGTGCACTTCGACTTCTGCGGGATCTTCTCGACCGTCCGGTTCAGGACAACCAGCGCGTCGCCGCTCAGTCCGCTCTTCGCGTCGATGGTCACCTCGACGGCGGGGTCGCGGCCGAATGTCCTGAGGACCTTGTCCCCGTCGCTGTCGAGTCTCTTCTCGTCGAGCACCCAGTGCACGCCGTCGACGGCCACGCACACATCGAGGGTTGAGGACGGCGGTTCGACGCCGCATCGCAGGACGACCGAGGCGTCACCCCACGCGGCGGCGCTCTTCCCGTCGACCTCGTCCCGGCCTTCTCCCAGCAGGGTCCGGGGAGCCTTGGACAGCACGTCCGAACAGGCCGGGTCGTCGGCGAAGGGCGCTGCCTCGACCGAGTACGCGGACGGAGACAGGGCGTACCAGCCGCCGGCGGCAGCGAGAGCCACGAGGCCCGCTCCGGCGGCGATTCCCGCTCTTCTGTTCCCCGTTCCCCACCGCATCCCGTCAGGATGTCATGGGAGAACCCGCTGCCGTGGCCGGTCGCCACGGCAGCGGGAGTCGTACGGATCACAGGCCGGTACGGATCACAGGCCGTGCCCGGCGTCGGCTCACCCCGCCGCCCGGAAGCTCCGCAGGCGGAGGCTGTTGCCGACGACGAAGACGGAGGAGAAGGCCATCGCGGCCCCGGCGATCATCGGGTTCAGCAGGCCGGCCGCGGCCAGCGGCAGCGCTGCGACGTTGTAGGCGAAGGCCCAGAAGAGGTTGCTCTTGATGGTGCCCAGCGTGCGGCGGGAGAGCCGGATGGCGTCGGCTGCCACGCGCAGGTCGCCCCGCACCAGGGTGAGGTCACCGGCCTCGATGGCCGCGTCGGTGCCGGTGCCCATCGCCAGGCCGAGGTCGGCCTGGGCGAGCGCGGCCGCGTCGTTGACGCCGTCGCCGACCATCGCCACCGAGCGGCCCTCGTCCTGGAGGCGCTTGACGACCCCGACCTTGTCCTCGGGCATGACCTCGGCGATCACGTCCCCGGCAGGGATGCCGACCTCGGCTGCCACCGACTCGGCCACGGCGCGGTTGTCGCCGGTCAGCAGCATCGGCGTCAGACCCAGCTCGCGCAGCCGCCGGATGGCCTCGGCGCTGGTCGGCTTGACCGCGTCGGCGACCTCCAGGACGGCGCGCGCCTCGCCGTCCCAGGCGACGGTGATGGCCGTACGACCGGCACGCTCGGCTGCCTCCTTGGCGGCGGCCAGCTCCTGAGGCAGTGTCATCGCCCTCCCCCAAGGACCTCCGGCAAGCTCCGGTCCAGAGGGTGCCCCCACTTCGAGGAGTTTCTCGCGGCCGACCAGCACCGCGTGGCCCTCGACGACGCCCTGGACGCCGAGTCCGGGGACGTTGGCGAAGTCCTCGGGGGTGGGCAGCGTGCCGTACTCCCGCTCGGCGCCCTTGGCCACGGCCTGCGCGATGGGGTGCTCGGAGGCGTTCTCCAGGGCGCCCGCCAGCCGCAGGACCTCCTCCTCGGTGGTGCCGTCCGCCACGTGTGCGGCCAGCAGCGTCATCTCGCCGGTGGTCACGGTGCCGGTCTTGTCCAGGACGACGGTGTCGGCCTTGCGGGTGTTCTCCAGCACCTCCGGGCCCTTGATCAGGATGCCGAGCTGGGCACCCCGCCCGGTGCCGACCATCAGCGCGGTCGGCGTGGCCAGCCCCAGGGCGCAGGGGCAGGCGATGATCAGGACGGCGACCGCCGCGGTGAAGGCGGCGGTCAGCCCGGCGCCGCTGACCATCCAGAAGCCGGCGGTGGCCAGCGCGAGCAGGATCACCACGGGCACGAAGACGGCGGAGATCCGGTCAGCGAGCCGCTGGGCTGCGGCCTTGCCGTTCTGGGCGTCCTCGACCAGCTTGGCCATCCGCGCCAGCTGGGTGTCGGAGCCGACGCGGGTGGCCTCGACCACCAGCCGGCCGCCCGCGTTGAGCGTCGCACCCGTGACGCTGTCGCCGGTGGAGACCTCCACGGGCACGGACTCGCCGGTGAGCATCGAGGCGTCCACGGCCGAGCTGCCCTCGACCACGGTGCCGTCCGTGGCGATCTTCTCGCCGGGGCGGACGACGAAGCGGTCGCCGACCGCCAGCTCCTCGGTGCGGATCAGCACCTGGCGGCCGTCCCGCAGGACGGTCACCTCCTTGGCGCCCAGCTCAAGCAGCGCCTTGAGCGCCGCGCCCGCCTTCCGCTTGGAGCGGGCCTCGAAGTACCGCCCGGCCAGGATGAAGGCGGTGACTCCGGCGGCGGCCTCCAGGTAGATGTTCCCCGCGCCGTCGCTCCGTTCGATCGACAGCTCGAAGGGGTGGGTCATCCCCGGCATGCCCGCCGTACCGAAGAACAGCGCCCACAGCGACCAGAGCATGGCGGCCGAGGTGCCGAGCGAGATGAGGGTGTCCATGGTGGCCGCGCCGTGCCGGGCGTTCGTCCAGGCGGCGCGGTGGAAGGGCCAGGCGCCCCAGACGACGACGGGCGCGGCGAGCGTGAGGGACAGCCACTGCCAGTACTCGAACTGGAGCGCTGGGACCATCGCCATCGCGATGACCGGCACGGCGAGGAGTACGGAGCCGATCAGCCGCTCGCGCAGGGAGCGCAGCTCGTCGTCCCGGCCGCCCTCCTCGGCCGCGCCCGCGCTGCTCCGGTCCCCTTCCGGGGCCGGGCGGCGCGGTTCGGGGGGCGGGGCCGCGGTGTAGCCGGTGGCCTCGACGGTGGCGATCAGGTCGGCGACCTGGACGCCCTCGCCCATGCTGACCTTGGCCTTCTCGGTGGCGTAGTTGACCGTGGCGGTGACGCCGTCCATCCGGTTGAGCTTCTTCTCGACGCGGGCGGCGCAGGAAGCGCAGGTCATACCGCCGATCGCCAGCTCGACCTCGGTGCCGGCGGCCGGGCCGGTGGCCGTGGTGCTCTCGGTGCTCTCATGCGTCGCGGTCATCGTCTCTCCTCGGTGGTGCCCGGCGCGGCCCGGGTCACGAGTGCCTCCGCACTACTGTTTCATACCCGCCTGGGGTATGAGTAGCGCCGCCCTCATGTATACCCCCTAGGGGTACTCAGTGCAAGGAGTGCACGGCTTCTCGGCTGTCCGAAATTGGTCGTACGCGGGTACTGGTCAGTGACCTTACTCGCGCGTAAGTTGACGGCGTTTCCCACAGCTCCGCTCCCACCCCCCTCCCCTCACAGCACGAGGAGCCGGACATGAAGCCGAAGCAGTCGATGCTGCCGTCGGAGCGAGTGCGCAGACCGTCGAAACGAGTACGCAGACCGTCGAAGCGAGTGCGCGGCTCAACGGCCACGGCTGTGGCCATGGCCGTCGCGGTCGTGGCCATGCCCGCCACCACCACAGCGGCCGCCACCCCCACCGCCGCCCCCGCGTCCGAGAGCGCCGGGACGCGCAGCGGGACCACCGGCGGCTGGAACGACTACTCCTGCAAGCCCTCGGCCGCGCACCCACGCGCCGTCGTCCTGGTCCACGGCACCTTCGGCAACTCCGTGGACAACTGGCTGGGACTCGCCCCCTACCTGGTCAGGCGGGGATACTGCGTCTTCTCCCTGGACTACGGGCAGCTGCCGGGCAAGCCCTTCTTCCACGGGCTCGGCCCCATCGAGGACTCCGCCCGGCAGCTCGCCGCCTACGTCGACAAGGTGCTCGCCGCGACCGGCACCGACAAGGTCGACATCGTCGGCCACTCACAGGGCGGCATGATGCCCCGCCAGTACCTCAAGTTCCTGGGCGGCGCCCCCAAGGTGAATGCGCTCATCGGTATCGCTCCCAGCAACCACGGGACCACCCTCAGCGGTCTTGCGGAGCTGGCCGACAAGTTCCCGCCCATCGGCGACGTGGTCGACGAGATCGGCCCGGCGCTGCTCCAGCAGAAGGAGGGATCGGACTTCCTCAAGAAGCTCAACGCGGGCGGCGACACGGTGCCCGGCGTCAAGTACACCGTGATCGCCACCAGGTACGACGAGGTCGTCACGCCCTACAAGACACAGTTCCTCGAAGGGCCGGACGTGAAGAACGTGACGCTCCAGGAGCTGTGCCCCCTCAACATCTCCGAGCACCTGGCCGTCGCGCTCGTCGACCGGATGGCGTGGCACGAGACGGCCAACGCGCTCGACCCGGCCCACGCCACTCCCACGACCTGCTTCTCCTGAGGAGAGGGGCTCAGCCCTCGGTGTGGATCTTCTCGGCGTACGACGGGCCGTAGTACTCCTCCAGGAACTCCAGCGAGTCCTCGGCCCGGTCGAGGGCCTTGGCCAGCCGGGCGCGGTTCGGGAGCGCGTCCGGCTGCCAGGTCTCCGGCTGCCAGGTGCCGGAGCGCAGGAAGGCCTTGGAGCAGTGGTGGAAGACCTCCTCGATCTCCACCACCAGCGCCAGCTTCGGGCGGTTGCGCCGCGCCACCATCTCGTCGAAGAACGGCGCCTCGCGCACGATCCGTGCCCGCCCGTTGATCCGCAGGGTGTCGCCGCGGCCCGGCAGGAAGAAGATGAGGCCCACATGTGGGTTGGACAGGATGTTGCGCAGTCCGTCGATGCGCTTGTTGCCCGGCCGGTCGGGGATGGCGATCGTGCGGTCGTCCAGAACCTTGGCGAAACCGGGCGGGTCGCCCTTGGGGGAGACGTCGCAGCTTCCGTCGGCCGCCGAGGTGGCCACCAGACAGAACGGCGAGTGCGCCAGCCAGTCGCGGTCCAAGGGGTGCAGCGCGGTCCTGGCCTTGTTCACCGTGTGCGAGGCGGGCTCCCCGACAAGGCCGCGCAGCTCCTCCTCGCTGGTGACCTCCACCATCGCTTCCGGAATCGTCATGAACGCTCCGCCCTTCCGGCCGTAGAGGGAAAGAGCGTACGACGCCGCTTCCCCCGGGCGCACCGGGGAAAGCGGCGTCCGGCGGTCATGTCCGCTCAGCCGCGCGACCTGGCGGCCCGGCGGCGCGCGGTGGCGAAGAGCACCCCGGCACCGGCGGCCAGCACGGCGGCACCGCCGATGGCCAGCGGCGCCGTGCTGTCGTCGCCGCCGGTCTCGGCGAGGTTCGCCTTCTCGGCTCCGCCGGCGGGCGCGGGCGCGTTGGGGCCTGAGCCGGCTTCGGCGCCGGGCTCCGCCGACCGGTCGTCGCCGGCCGAAGCGGGCGCCGCGCCGTTCCCCGCCCGGTGCCCGGCGCCGTGCTGGTCACCGCCGTGGCCGCCGTGGTCGACGGTCGACTTGTCCCTGTCCGCCGCGATCTGCTGCTCGTCGGGGACCTCGGGGCTGCTCCCGGCCTTGGCGCCGCCCTTTCCGCCGAAGGTCACGTCCGAGCAGGTGTAGAACGCCTCGGGGCTGTCCGAGCGCTGCCAGATGCTGTAGATCAGATGGCGCCCTTCCTTCTTCGGCACGGTGCCGTCGATGACGTAGCTGCCGTCCTTCAGCGCCGGTTCGGTCACCTTGGCGAACGGCTTCGGCTCCAGGTCGGACCACTTGAGCGGCTTGGCCGGGTCGTAGCCGTCCTTGGTGATGTACAGCTCGAAGGTGCCCTTGTGCGGTGCCGTGGCCTTGTAGCGGAAGGTGTGCTCGCCCGGCTTCATCGCCGTGGCCGGCCAGTCCGCGCGGGGCAGGTCCAGCCCCTTGTACTTGTCGCGGCCCGCGCTGCACAGCTTCCCGTCCGGGATGATCTCCCGGTGCTTGCCCGCCGCGTCGGGGATGTTGACCTCGTTCCAGTCGTAGAAGGCCTGGGTGCCGCTCGCGGCCACCGCGGCCTTGCACGCCGCCGAATCGGGGCTCTCCGGCCCCTCGGCGAAGCAGGTGGAGACCCGGCTGACGGGGTCCTCCATCGAACCGTGCGCGGCGGCGGGAGCGGCCGTCGCCAGGTTGAGTGCCAGCGGAGCGAAGCCCAGCGCGACGATCCCGGCGGCGGTACGTCCTGCGGCCGTGCGGCGAACGGTCATCTGAATGGCTCCTTGTCACAGGGACGGAGTGCCACACGGGCGTGGCACGTGGGGGGTCCGGGACAGGCCCACGGGAGCCGCCTCCCCAGCGACGCACCGTGCGACCCGCCCCGGTGACCGGCACGTTAGCCACGCCAGAGGCCCGAAAGTGCCCGCCGAGCGCCACTCCGGCGATCTTTAGGGATCGCTTAAGGCGCGTCTAAGCACCCGCACAGACAGCGGAGCGGGGTGCGCTCTCTCACACGGGTGGGATCACCGCCCGGGGGAACCGCGAGCTGGTGTTGTGCGTTTTTCTCCCTGAACGCCCCGCCTGGCCGTGCCTGCGAACAACGGTGCGGGCCGACGGTGCAGAGGGCGAGAGCACGAAGGGAGGGAGCGGGCCGTGAACCTGCTGGATCTGCTCCTGATCTTCGCCGCCCTCGCCTACGCGGGCTCCGGATTCCGCCGGGGGCTGGTCGCCGGGCTCGTCTCGCTGGTCGGCTTCGTCTCGGGCGCCGTCCTCGGCGTCTGGCTGCTGCCGTTCGTCCTCGACCTCGCGGAGCGCGGAACGACGACCGCCACCGTCCTGGCCCTGCTGACCGTGCTGGTGCCCGCGCTCGCCGGGCACGCGCTGGCAGCGCCGCTCGGCTGGCGGATACGTGAGGCGCTCGACCGCACCCCCGCCCGCTGGGTGGACGGGGTGGGCGGTGCCCTCGTCAACGTCGTCGCCGTGCTCGTCGTCGGCTGGGTGGCGGGCAGCGCGCTCGCCGCCTCGCCCTCACCGGCGCTCAACCAGGCGATAAGAGGCTCCTCGCTGCTGGAGGGCGTGCACGAGCGGATGCCCAGCAGCGCGGCGACATGGTTCAACCGCGCCACCGGAGCGCTCACCACAGCGGGCTTCCCGCCGGTCTTCAACCCGTTCGAGCAGGAGCCGGGCGCCTCGGTGCCCCAGCCCTCCGGCGACGCCGTCACCAAGGCGGCGACGGCCGCGGCCCAGCGCAGCACCGTCAAGATCGAGGGCGTCGCCGATGTGAACGGCGGCCGCCAGGGGCAGGAGGGCAGCGGCTTCGTCTATGCCCGCGGCCATGTGATGACCAATGCGCACGTCGTCGCCGGGGTGGACGAGCCGACGGTTCGCGTCGGCGGGGTCGGCCGCCCGTACGCGGCGAAGGTCGTCCTCTTCGACCCCGAGAAGGACATCGCCGTCCTCGACGTGCCGGGCCTGGACGCGCCCGCGCTCCACTTCGCAGGCGACGCGAGCCGGGGCGACCAGGCCGTGGTCGCCGGATACCCGGAGAACGGCGGCCTCGACCTGCGGGCGGCAGCCGTGGCGGCCCGCACCCCGGCGCGCGGCCAGGACATCTACGGCGACGCGCTGACCACCCGCGACATCTACGCCATCCGCTCCCAGGTCAGACCCGGCAACTCCGGCGGCCCGCTGCTGACGCCGGGCGGACGGGTGTACGGAGTCGTCTTCGCCCGCTCCACCACCGACGCGGGAACCGGGTACGCGCTCACGGCCGACCAGGTGCGGGCTGCCGCACAGCAGGCCGAGCACGCCACCGCCGCGGTCGACACCGGGGACCGCTCGGCGCTGTGACGGGCGGTCAGTCGCGCCCGGGCCCGGCCTTCTCTGTCGGCTCGCACAGCCGCTTGGCACACCGCCACTCCGTGGCGACCTCGGTGTAGCCCAGGCGTCGGTTGACGGCCAGCATGGGCGCGTTGCCCGCGTCGTTCCCGGTGTAGGCGTGCGCGTAGCCCGCGGCCCGGGCCCGGCGCAGCGCGGCCAGTTTGGCCAGCCGCGCCAGCCCCCGGCCGCGGAAGGCGCGCCGGGTGCCGGTCATCCCCGACCAGTAGCGGTCCACCCCGTCCGTCTGCGCGACGCTGTATGCCGCCACCTGCCCATCCACCAGCACCACGCTGCTCAGCTCGGCGTTCCAGTCGGGTCGCTGCCAGTTGTGCCGCAGCCACTCGGGGAACGGGGTACGGCCCACGGGCACATCGCCCGGCTCGTCCGCCGAACACTCGGTGTCCGCCTCGTACAGCGGCCGCAGATCGTCGGCGAACTCCGCGACCCGGTGCAGGGTGACACCCGCGGGCAGCGGATCGGGCAGCTCGGGAAGGGCGGCACGGCGCAGCTCCAGGCCGAGGAAGCGAGCCTGCCTGGAGCGGGCGTATCCGCGGTGCTCGGCGAAGCGCGCGGCATGCTCCTCGTCGGCCACCCAGCTGAACACCCGCCGCACCCCGAGCCCCGCCAGATACGTCTCGCCCGCGGCCACCAGCGCGGAGCCGGCGCCCCGGCCGGTCGCGCCGGGCTCCACCGCCGTGTGCACGAACCCCTGCCCCGGCTCGGTGCTGCCCGCCACCAGGCCCGCCTCGATGCAGCCCGCGACCGTGCCGTCCGGCCGTTCGGCGACGAACCGGTGCAGCCGCTGGCCGGCGGCACCGTGCGCCAGCTGCCAGGCGAGCGTCTCGGCGGTGCAGACCAGATACGGAATCGCCGCGCGGCGGACCGCGGCACAGGACTCGGCGTCCCGGGGATCGTCGGGGCGCAGGGAGCGGACCGTGAACGTCATGGCGCGGAGGCTACGGCGGCGACACGGCGCGCCGCTGCCCGATTTCCCGGGGTGGGAGATTTCCCGGGTGGGGGAGATTTCCCGGGTGGGGGAGAATCGGCCCCCGTAACCCCTCGCTCCCCGGAGGACCCGTGCCGCGGAACCCATCGAACGCCCTGAGCATCACCCTCGACGCCGACGCGCCGGAGGCACCGTACGAGCAGGTGCGGGCGCGGATCGCCGCGCTGGCGCGCGGCGGCGAGTTGCCCACGGGGTACAAGCTCCCGACCGTGCGCGGGCTCGCCGAGGAGCTGGGGCTCGCGGCGAACACGGTCGCCAAGGCATACCGGGCGCTGGAGGCCGACGGTGTGATCGAGACCCGGGGCCGCAATGGGACTTTTGTCGCCGCGGCGGGTGGTGCGGCCGAGCGTGAATTGGCGGAGGCCGCACGGGTGTTCGCGGCCCGCGCTCGGCGGTTGGGCGCCGGGCAGGACGCGGCGCTGGGTGCGGTTCGGGATGCGCTTCGTGCGGAGTACGGCACTTGATGCTGGGGCGGCGCTTTTTGTGACCCTCTTCCGGTGTTTCTGGTCAGCGTCTGCCCCTGTTTGTTGTTCGCAGGCTGCGGGTGGGGGGGGGCTGGTCGCGCCGTTCCCCGCGCCCCTTCGGGGCGCGCCCCTGAAGGGGCGCCTCCCCTTCAGAGGCGGGCTGCCGCCATGGTGGTCGTCTGGCGGAACGCGGGGACCGGGGCGTCCGGGAGGGTGCCCATCTGGGCCCAGCGGACCACGGTGACCTTGGTGCCCTTGCGGACCACCGCGAACAGGTTGACCCCGTGCTCCGACTCCGGCGGCGCGGTGTGCACGCCGTAGATGTGGGCGCTGTTCCCCGCTTCCACCGTGCCGTAGTCGTCCCAGGACGCCGTGGAGCCGGGGTTGTCGCGCAGCCAGTCGGCCGCGCAGTTGGCGACCCGCTTCTCCAACTTGGCCGCGAGCTTTCCGGCCGCCTTCGCGGACGCGGTCTTGACGGCGACCTGCGAGGCGTGGGTGTCGTACTCGGTGTGGAAGGTCCGGTGGTAGGCGCCGGGCCGCTTCGGGAGCGCGCCGTCCACACAGAAGAGCTCCTCCGGCAGGCCCTTGGTGACCGGGCCCGCGTACCAGGGCGAGGTCGCGTGTGGTGGCAGATCGTCGGCGGTCAGGAAGCCGGGTGCCGCGGTCCGGGGCGAGGCCGGCGCCGCGGTGGCGGTGGCCGTCGCGGAGGTGAGCAACGCGGTGGCCGCGACGGCGGTGGCCGCGACGGCGATCGGGCGAGTGCGCATGGGTGGGTCCTCCCCCTGAGGCGGGCTGTTGTGGGAACAGACCGCCGAGCGCGCCCGATGGTTGTCCGCAGGCGGCCGGGCCGGCCACCTGCGGTCGGTCACAGATACAGGCCCGAGCCCTCTCGCTCCTGGTGGGGGACGCCGGCGGGGCGCTTGCCCTTCTTGAGCGCGTAGAGCTCGGCCAGGGTGGCACCGTCGCGGCCGATGCCCTCCTCGGTGCCGAGCCAGGCGACGGCCTCCTCCCGGCTGAGTGAGCCGACCTCGATCCGGGCCAGGCACCGCCCCGGCCGGACGACCGCCGGGTGCAGCCGTTCCAGGTCCTCGTTCGTGGTGACGCCGACCAGCACGTTGCGGCCCTGCCCGAGCAGCCCGTCGGTGAGGTTCAGCAGCCTGGAGAGCGCCTGCCCCGCCGCGTACTTGGCCTCGCCGCGGATCAGCTCGTCGCAGTCCTCCAGGAGCAGCAGGCGCCAGCGCCCCGACTCCGGGTCGGAGTCGTCGGAGCCGATGGCGATGTCCATCAGATAGCCGATGTTGTTGAACAGGTGCTCGGGGTCGAGCACGCAGTCGACCTGGCACCAGTCGCTCCACGAGCGGGCGAGCGTGCGCAGCGCCGAGGTCTTGCCGGTGCCCGGCGGACCGTGCAGCAGCAGGAGGCGCCCCGAGATGTCGTCCGGGGTGACCTTCATCAGGTCGTCCATGGCGGTGGCCACCCGCGTGGTGTAGTTCTGCCGCACATCGGCCCACGACCCGGCGCTGATGGTGCGGGAGGTGCGGCGCGGGCCGCGCATGGGGGAGTGGTACCAGAACCCCATGGAGACCTGGTCCTCCTGGGGCTCGGGCTCGTCCTCCGCGCCGTCGACGGCCTGCTTCAGCCGCTGCTCGGCCAGCTCGTCGCTGACCGCCGTGACCGTGACCTCGGCGCCGCGGTTCCAGCGCGAGACCCGTACCGTCCAGCCGTCCCCCTCGGCGAGGACCGAGCCGGAGTTGTCGTCCTTGGCCTCGCGCAGCACCTGCGCGCCCGGCGGCAGGAGGGTGCGCCCCTTCTTGACATGGTCGACGGTGTGGCTGCGCGAGTACGGCTGTTCCCCCAGGGTGAAGCGGCCCAGGAAGAGGGCGTCGATGATGTCGCTGGTGGAGTCGCTGTCGTCGATCTGCAGCCGGGAGACCAGCGCCTGCTCGGGCGGGGTCGTAGGATGGGGCACGGCCTGCGGCGACGCGTGCGCGGCGGAGCCCGGGTCAGGCGTGGTCGGGGGCGTCGTCGAGGTCTCGGAAGCCAGGGCCGCGCTCCTGTCGTCGGGTCGGCGGTCGGTACACATGAGGGCCATGATCCGGCATCATGGCTTCCCTTGCACGCGGGTTTCGCGGCGCGCCACCCGCGCACCGGTAACTGCCGTCCGCCCCCTGTGTGCGCCGGTCGGCTTCCGAACTCCGGCTGGTATGTCCGGTTTTGCTGCGTTTCCCGGGGTGCCCGGCAGGTGCCTGGACGGCGTACCGTGTTGGTCAACAGCCTTGTGGGGCAGGTGAATGCTGTGGCCGAGATACACGCATGTCGTAGTCGGGAGATAGGGTTACTCTGCCCGGGCCGGGTGCCCTCGTACGGGTGGGGAGTGACATGGAACAGATAACAGTCGGCAGCAGGGCGCGTGTGCCCGCGATCAAATGCGGTACGGGTGCGACGAGTTCGCGCCTCGACCGGCACCTCTCCGTGCTCGCAGGCCCCGCCGTCCCCCAGGGCGAGACGGAGGACGCGACCACGCTGATGCGTGAGATCACGCAGCGCGACGCGGTGCGGAGCCGGGCGAGCAACCGCGGCGCGCGGGTCTCGCTCTTCGCCCCGCTGCGCAAGCTGCGCCGAACGCTGTTCGGCGGGCGCGGCTGAAGACGGCCGCCGGAACTTCTCCCGGCGGCCGTTCTCCCCCGGGCCCCACCCCGCGACTGCCGACAGGGTCACTCCGAAGCAGCGCGGATCAGTCCGAGACGTTCTCCAGCGTGACGGAGAAGGCGAAGCGGTCGCCCCGGTAGTGGATGCGTACGACGTCCACCACCGCTCCCTCCCCGTCGTAGGTCACCCCCGTGTAGTGCAGGATCGGGCTCAGCAGCGGTACGCGCAGCAGCCGGGCCGTTTCCGGATCGGCCAGCCGCGCCTCGACCGTGTCCGTGATCCTGCTGATGCGCACCCCCACCCCGTCCCGCAGCACCTTCGTCATCGGCCAGCCGCGGCGCAGATCGGCCGGGTCGATGTGCTCGGCCACGTCCCGGCGGATGAGGTTGAGCGCCCAGTTGGTCGGCTCACCGCTCTCCCGCTCGCAGCGCAGCCTGCGGTAGGCCATCGCGTCCTGCTGGCCGGGGAAGTGCTCGGCAAGCTCGGCTGGCACCGGCTCGGGGCCGTACCCCAGCAGCGTGGTGGGCTCCCCGGACTGCTGGGCCACGATCGTGTCGACCGAACCCAGCAGCCGCACCGGACGGGAGCGGCGGGCGTCCGGCTCGATGAAGGTGCCGCGCCGCCGGTGTCTGCTGATCAGCCCCTCCGCCTCCAGTTCCTTGAGGGCCTGGCGCATGGTCAGCACGCTGACCCCGTAGTGGCCGGCCAGCTGGTCCTCGGGGGGCAGCCGGTCGGGGGCCTGTGGCGGCCGGCCGAGTATGGAGGCCCGGAGCGACTGCGAGACCTGGTACCACAGCGGCAGCTTCCGGTTCAGTTCGACGGAGTCCGGGGTGAACAGCGGCGTCATGGGCGGTGCCTCCACGGGTGAGCTCGGCCCTTCCGGCGGTCGGGACAGGCCGTGCGCACGGCCTGTCCCGACCGCCCCCAAGCGTCAGGGGGCCGGGAAATGGCGCTCAAGACCCTGCCACACGGCGTCGTAGTCCGGCTGCAGCCGGCCGGCCCCGGCCGCCTGCTCGGTGAGCGTGACGGGCCAGCGGGTCTCGAACATGAAGGCGAGTCCGTCGTCGACCTTCTGCGGCTTCAGCTCGGCGGCCGAGGCCCGCTCGAAGGTCTCCCGGTCGGGGCCGTGTGCCGACATCATGTTGTGCAGCGAGCCGCCGCCGGGGACGAAGCCCTCGGCCTTGGCGTCGTAGGCGCCCTCGATCAGGCCCATGTACTCGCTCATCACGTTCCGGTGGAAGTACGGCGGCCGGAAGGTGTCCTCGCCCACCAGCCAGCGGGGCGCGAAGACCACGAAGTCCACGCCCGCCAGCCCCGGGGTGTCCGAGGGCGAGGTCAGCACGGTGAAGATCGAGGGGTCGGGGTGGTCGTAGCTGATGGTGCCCAGCACATTGAAGCGCCGCAGGTCGTAGACGTACGGGAGGTGGTTGCCGTGCCAGGCGACGACGTCCAGCGGCGAGTGGTCATAGGTGGCCGCCCACAGGTTTCCGCAGAACTTGTTGACGACCTCGACCGGGCCCTCCACGTCCTCGTAGGCGGCCGTGGGCGCCAGGAAGTCCCGGGCGTTGGCCAGCCCGTTGGCGCCGATCGGCCCCAGGTCCGGCAGGGCGAAGGGGCGCCCGTAGTTCTCGCAGACGTACCCGCGCGCGTGCTCCTCCAGCAGTTCGACACGGAAGCGCACCCCGCGCGGGATCAGGGCCACCTGGCTCGGCTCGACGCGCAGCAGGCCGAACTCGGTGCGCAGCAGCAGCCCGCCGCGCTCGGGGACGATCAGCAGCTCGCCGTCGGCGTCGCTGAACACCCGGTCGGTCATCGACGCGTTGGCGGCGTACAGGTGCACGGCCATACCGCTGCGCTGCCGCGCGTCACCGTTGCCGCCCAGCGTCCACAGACCCGCCAGGAAGTCGGTGCCCGCGGGAGGCTCGGGCAGCGGGCTCCAGCGCAGCCGGTTCGGGTCGGGCACCGTCTCCTCGAAGGGGGCGCTGCGCAGATTGCCGTTGCCGGTGCGCGAGAACCGCGGGTGCGCAGCGGAGGGGCGGATGCGGTAGAGCCAGGAGCGCCGGTTCTGCGCCCGGGGCTCGGTGAACGCGCTGCCGCTCAGCTGCTCCGCGTACAGCCCCAGCGGGGCGCGCTGGGGAGAGTTGCGGCCGAGGGGCAGCGCGCCCGGTTCCGCCTCGCTGCTGTGCTCGTTGCCGAAGCCGGACAGGTAGGCCAGGCCCTCGGCGGCCTTGCGTGCCCGCTCCCGGGTCCGGTCGGTGGAGGTGCTGGTGGTGCTGTCGGTGCCCTGGCCCATCGCCAACTCCCGCCGCATCAAGGATTCCTATAGGTGACCATAGGAATATCCCGAGGGCCCGTCAACGCGCCACCGGCGCGGGCCGTGGCGCCGCGCGCCGGTGACCCAGGGCACTCCGACGCCGTGCTGACACCTAGGTGACTCGACAGTAGGTTGGCCCCATGAAGGCACACGATGGCATGTACATCGACGGCGCCTGGCGGCCCGCAGCGGGCACCGGGACGATCCAGGTCACCAACCCCGCCGACGAGAGCCTGCTGGCGACCGTGCCCGCGGGCGGGCCCGAGGACATCGAAGCCGCCGTGCGCGCCGCCCGCGCCGCCCTGCCGGGCTGGGCCGCCACCCCACCCGCCGAACGGGCCGCACGCCTCGAAGCGCTGCGGGGGATACTCGTCGACCGGCGCGAGGAGATGGCCGAGACCGTCACCGCCGAGCTGGGCTCGCCCCTCACCCTCTCGCGGAAGGTGCACGCCGCCGTGCCGATCGCGGTGTGCGGCAGCTACGCCGAACTCGCCGCCGAGTACGCCTTCGAGCAGGAGACGGGCAACTCCCGGGTGCTGCGCGAGCCGGTCGGTGTCGTGGGGGCCATCACGCCGTGGAACTATCCGCTGCACCAGATCGTCGCCAAGGCGGCCCCGGCGCTCGCGGCCGGCTGCACCATGGTGCTCAAACCGGCCGAGGACACGCCGCTGGTGGCCCAACTGTTCGCGGAAGCCGTACACGAGGCGGGGGTGCCGGCCGGTGTCTTCAACCTCGTCACCGGGCTCGGGCCGGTCGCCGGGCAGGCGCTCGCCGAACACCCGGGTGTCGACCTGCTCTCGTTCACCGGGTCGACGGCCGTCGGCCGTCGCGTCGGCGCGCTCGCGGCGGCCGGCGTCAAGCGCGTCGCGCTCGAACTCGGCGGCAAGTCGGCCAACGTCATCCTGCCCGGCGCCGATCTGGCCAAGGCGGTCAAGGTCGGCGTCGCCAATGTGATGTCCAACTCCGGCCAGACGTGCAGCGCCTGGACCCGGATGCTGGTGGACTCCGAGCGCTACGACGAGGCCGTACGGCTCGCCGCCGAGGCCGCGGCCAAGTACGTCACCGGCGACCCCCTGGACGAGGCCACCCGCGTCGGTCCCGTCGTCAACGCGAAGCAGCGCGAGCGCGTGACCGGCTACATCAGGCGCGGCCAGGAAGAGGGCGCCCGGCTCGTGGTGGGCGGCGCCGAGCCCCCCGAGGGACACGAGCGCGGCCACTACGTGCGGCCCACCGTCTTCGCCGACGTCACCCCGGAGATGACCATCGCGCAGGAGGAGATCTTCGGCCCGGTGCTGTCCGTCCTCGAGTACGACGACACCGAGGACGCGCTGCGCATCGCCAACGGCACCGTCTACGGCCTCGCGGGCGCCGTGTGGTCCGAGGACGAGGAGGAGGCCGTCGCCTTCGCACGCCGGATGGAGACCGGGCAGGTCGACATCAACGGTGGCCGGTTCAACCCGCTGGCGCCCTTCGGCGGCTACAAGCAGTCGGGCGTCGGACGGGAGTTGGGCGTCCACGGCCTCGAGGAGTACCTGCAGACCAAGTCCCTACAGCTCTGAAGCCCTTGGCCGCTCAGCTGTGACGTCCATTCGACCCGCCGACCGGCCGAGGCAACCCCCCGACCCCGCACGCCGCTTGGAGCTCCCATGGTTCGCGCCGCCGTACTGCCCGCCGTCTCGGCACCGCTCAAGGTCACCTCGATAGCCCTGCCGGAGCCCGGGCCCGGCCAGGTGCGGGTGCGGCTCGCCGCCGCCGGGGTCTGCCACTCCGACCTGTCCTTGGCCAACGGCACCCTGCGCCAGCCCGTGCCCGCCGTACTCGGCCACGAGGGCGCCGGCACCGTCGTCGCCGTCGGCGAGGACGTGCTGGACGTGGCGCCCGGTGACCGCGTGGTGCTCAACTGGGCGCCGAACTGCGGCGAGTGCCACTTCTGCGCTCAGCTGTCGGAGCCGTGGCTGTGCGTGCGCGCCAACGAGGCCACCACGACCCCCTACGCCAGCACCCGCAGCGGCGACGGCCTCTACCCCGGGCTGAGCGTCGCCGCCTTCGCCGAGGAGACGGTCGTCCCCCGGCGCGCGGTCCTCCCGCTACCCGCCGGGGTGCCGCTGGAGGACGCGGCGCTGCTGGGCTGCGCCATGCTCACCGGGTACGGGGCCGTGCACCACAGCGCCCGGGTGCGGGTGGGCGAGTCGGTGGCGGTGTACGGCGTGGGCGGGGTCGGGCTGGCCACCTTGCAGTCGGCGCGGCTGGCGGGCGCCGGGCAGATCATCGCGGTGGACGTCTCGGCGGAGAAGGAGGAGATGGCGCGGGCCGCCGGGGCGACGGACTACGTCGTGGCCGGGGAGAAGACCGCCAAGGCCGTCCGCGGGCTGACCGAAGGCGGCTTCGGGGCCGATGTGGCCATCGAGTGCGTGGGTCGCGCGGCGACCGTACGCGCGGCCTGGGACTCCACCCGGCGGGGCGGGCGCACCACCGTCGTCGGTATCGGCGGCAAGGACGAACAGGTCTCGTTCTCCGCGCTGGAGATCTTCCACTTCGCCCGGGAGCTGCGGGGCTGCGTCTACGGGGACTCGGACCCGGCCCGGGACGTTCCGGTGCTGGCACAGCACGTGAGAGACGGGCGGCTGGAGCTCGGGGCGCTGGTGACCGAGCGGGTCGGTCTCGAGGGCATCGGTGAGGCTTTCGCCGCGATGCGCGCCGGGCGGGGCGGGCGCACCCTGGTGGTGTTCTGAGGCCAGGGGAGTGGCTGCCGGGGCCAGGGGGCTAAGCAATCGCTCAGTTCCCGGTAAGCTGGCCGGATGACGACGGGCGAGATCGACGAATCGTTTGGCGGCGTCACCCCCGATGCCGCCCGCCGCCTTCTCCTGGGCGCTGTACAGGCCTTCGCCGAGCGGGGTTTCCATGCCACCACCACCCGCGACATCGCAGGCCGCGCCGGGATGTCCCCCGCGGCGCTCTACATCCACTACAAGACCAAGGAAGAGCTGCTCTTCCACATCAGCAGGGTGGGTCACGAGCGGTCCGTCGCGGTCCTGGAGGAGGCCGTGGAGGGCGCGGCAGACAGCGCGGAGCGCCTCGCCCGCGCTGTCCGCGCTTTCGTGCGCTGGCACGCCGAGCACCACACCACGGCGCGCGTCGTCCAGTACGAGCTCGCGGCGCTGGGAGAGGAGCACTACGCGCGGATCGTGGTGCTGCGCCGCCGCAGCGAGGAGATCCTGCGCGGGGTTCTCGAAGAGGGCGTCAGATCAGGCGAGTTCGACATTCCGGACATCCGTGGGACGGCGCTGGCGGTGATGTCGCTGTGCATCGACGTCGCCCGCTGGTTCAGCCCGGAAGGGCGCAGGACGCCGGGCGAGATCGGCGAGCTGTATGCCGACCTCGCCCTGCGGATGGCGGGGCACCGGTCCGCCGGTCTCACCAGTAGTAGCGGCTGAGGCTCTCCGCCACGCACACCGGCTTGTCGCCGCCCTCCCGTTCCACGGACACCTGAGCGGCGAGCTGCACCCCGCCGTCGGGCGTCTCGCTGACGTCGGACAGGGTCACCCGGGCGCGCAGCCGGGCGCCGACGGGTACGGGTGCGGGGAAACGCACCTTGTTGGTGCCGTAGTTGACGCCCATCCGCATGCCCTCCACGCGCAGCACCTGCGGCACGAGGGCGGGCAGCAGCGAGAGCGTCAGATAGCCGTGGGCGATGGTGCTGCCGAACGGCCCCTCGGCGGCACGCTCCGGGTCCACATGGATCCACTGGTGGTCGCCGGTGGCGTCGGCGAAGAGGTCGATCCGCTTCTGGTCCACCTCCAGCCAGTCGCTGGTGCCCAGCTCCTGGCCGACCGCGGCCCGCAGTTCGTCGGCCGTGGTGAAGACCCGGGGTTCCGCCATGGAAACAACCTCCCACGCAGCTGTGTCACGTGTGTACGGAGCAGGTGCGGATGAGCGTCTCGCGAATAAGCGACCGCTCAGCACGTGCCACGTCAGCATGCCAGCAGCGCCGGGAGGGCGCCACCCCGCCCCCGGGGCCCGGCCCCTGGAGGATCACCCCGGAACATGCGGGGGCCGTCCCCGGGAGGTCACCCCTGGGAAGGCAGCGGACTACTGAACCCCAGCCGGGAGCCGGCGCCCTGCCGGTGCGGGTTGCGGCTCTCGCGGCGGCCGGTGCCGTCGGTGCGGATCTCCGTGCGCACACCCCGGTCCATCAGCAGCCCGCGGCGCTGCGGAGGCGTCTCGCACAGGTCGTCCGTCATGGCGATCATGCGCCGCAGCACCTCGGCCAGCCGGGGCGTGGGCGGCTGCGCCGGGTCGCACCGCATCAGCGACCTGCCGCCCCAGGTGCGGCGGTGCCACTCGTCGAGCGCGGTGGGCTGTCTGATCCCCTCGCGCTTCTCCCGCTTGCGGCGGGCCGCCACTTCGGACTCGTAGGCGAGCCAGACCGCGCGGGCCTCCTCCAGCTCCTCCAGGGCCGCGACGAGCAGCGCGGGGTCCGGTTCCCGGTCGTCGGGATGGAACCCGGCGTTTCTGCACAGGTGTTGCCAGGTGGCGCGGTGGCCGTAGGGGGCGAACCGTTCCAGGCACTTGCGCAGTGCCTGCCGCCGCTGGGACGGATCTCTGTCTGGGTCACGGACTTGTCGGGCGAGCGCTCTGAAACCGGCCAATCATCCCACCTCCGGCGGAGAGGACCCGTGTCGTCGGGGATGTGACGTACGGCCCCGCAGTTCGGATCCGTCTCCGGCGATGCTTTTTCGCGCGGAGAGCGCGTACTTGCTTCGGCGTGGCGGATTACCCCGGATGTGGCCCTCTATTCCTGTAAGGGCCGGTTTCCCACCTCAGCGGGCGCAGTCGCTTCCGGAACTCTCCACCTGTCACGCATGGGCGGCGTCGCGCGCCGCACACAGCAGAAGAACGAGCCTTGCGCCGCTGTCGTTCCCGGACCGGCGCGGGGACCGGCGCCCGACCGGCGCGTGACTGGCGCGGGAACGACGTGGGACCGGCGCGGGAACCGGCTCTCCCGGATCGCCGGGCGCCCCTTCCGCAACGACATACCGACTGGTTAGTCTGCTCGACGGATGCGGGCCCGGCCACGGCCACGCCGTCGTGCCGTACGTATCCGAACGGGGCCGCAAATGCACAAGCCCGAGGAAGTGGGAGGCGCAGCCGATGGAGTCCTTGCGCGACAGTGGCGTCGTCGTCACCGGAGCCGGCGGTGGCATAGGGGCGGCCCTCGCCCGCAGATTCGCCGCCGAGGGGGCGCGGGTCGTCGTCAACGACCTCGACTCCGGCCGGGCGCGCGCCGTCGCCGAGGAGATCGGCGGCATCGCCGTACCCGGCGACGCGGCCACGATCGTCGCCCGCGCGCAGGAGGCGCTCGGCGGCGCCGTCGACACGTTCTGCGCCAACGCCGGTGTCGGCACCGAGGGCGGCCCCGAGGCCCCGGATGCCCAGTGGAACGCGGCCTGGGACCTCAACGTGATGGCACACGTGCGGGCCGCGCGTGAACTGCTGCCCGGCTGGCTGGAGCGCGGGCGGGGCCGCTTCGTCTCCACCGTCTCGGCGGCCGGTCTGCTGACCATGGTCGGCTCGGCCCCCTACAGCGTCACCAAGCACGCGGCGCTCGCCTTCGCCGAGTGGCTCTCGGTCACCTACCGGCACCGCGGTGTGGACGTCCACGCCATCTGCCCGGAGGGCGTACGCACCGACATGCTGGAGGCCACCGGCACGGCGGGCGACGTGGTGCTGCGGCCGGGCGCCATAGCGCCCGAGGCCGTCGCCGAAGCGCTGTTCGCCGCGCTCGCCGACGGGCGCTTCCTCGTCCTCCCGCACGCCACCACCCAGGGCCACTACACCGCGCGGGCCACCAGCACCGACGACTGGCTCGGCGCCATGAACCACCTCCAGCAGAAGGTCGAACGCCGCACGGGCGCCGCCGCACCGGATATCCCGGACACGCGCAACGCACCGGCCCCGCCCGCCGCAGCGCGGGAGGGGGAGCCGGCATGACACCGGCGGCCGCAGCGCGCTACGAGGACAAGCCCTGGCTCGCACAGCTCACCGAGGCCCAGCGCGCCCCCGTCACGCCCCCCGAGACGGTGCTGCACGCCTTCCGCGCCGCCGCCCGCGAAGTGCCCGACCGCACCGCGCTCACCTACTTCGACGGCCGGCTCGGCTACGCCGAGACCGACGCGCTCTCCGACGCCGTCGCAGCGCACCTCGCCGAACGCGGGCTGCGCAAGGGCGACCGGCTCGCCCTCATGCTGCAGAACACCCCGCACTACGTCCTCGCGCTGCTCGGCGCGTGGAAGGCGGGCGCCATCGTCGTGCCCGTCAATCCGATGTACAAGGAACGCGAGGTGGCGCACGTACTCGAGGACGCCGAGGTCGCCGCGCTGGTGTGCTCCGACCGCGCTTGGGAGGACCGGCTGCGCGCCACCGCGGCCGGCAGCACCGTGCACACCGTACTGACGGCGTGCGAACTGGACCTGCAGACCCGCGACGACGCCCGCGTGCTCGACTTCGAGCGGTGTGCGCCAGCCGACGACGCGCAGGACCTGCTCGCGGTCGCGCGCACCGGCGCGCCCGCGCCCACCGGGCGCGAACCGGCCGGCGACGACATCGCCCTCATCAGCTACACCTCCGGCACCAGCGGAGCGCCCAAGGGCGCCATGAACACCCATGCCAACCTCGCCCACAACGCCGAGCGGCAGCGCGTCGGTCACGCCATCCCCGAAGGCTCCTGCGTCTTCGCGCTGGCACCGCTCTTCCACATCACCGGCATGGTCGTACAGCTGTGCGGCTGCATCGTGAACAGGGGCACTCTCGCGCTGGCATACCGCTTCGAGCCCGGTGTCGTCCTCGACGCCTTCCACGAGCACCGGCCCGCGTACACCGTCGGCCCCTCCACCGCGTTCATGGCGCTGGCCGCGCACCCGGGAGTGACCCGCGAGCACTTCGCCTCCTTCCACCACATCTCCTCCGGCGGCGCACCGCTGCCGCCCGCGCTGGTGGAGAAGTTCCGCGCCGCCTTCGGCCCCTACATCGGCAACGGCTACGGGCTCACCGAGTGTTCGGCCCCGTGTGCCTCGGTACCGCCCGGCAGGCAGGCGCCGGTCGACCCGGAATCCGGCACCCTCGCGGTGGGCGTACCCGGCCCGGACACGGTCGTCCGCATCCTGGACGAGGCGGGCGAGCCTGTTCCCCTCGGGCAGCAGGGGGAGATCGCCGTGCGCGGCCCGCAGGTCGTCCCCGGCTACTGGCGGCGGCCCGCCGAGACGGCCACCGGGATGCCCGGCGGTGAGCTGCGCACCGGCGACATCGGGTTCATGGACGAGGACGGCTGGCTGTATGTCGTCGACCGCAAGAAGGACATGATCAACGCCTCCGGCTTCAAGATCTGGCCGCGGGAGGTGGAGGACGTCCTCTACGCGCACCCGGCCGTCCGCGAGGCAGCGGTGGTCGGCGTCCCGGACGAATACCGGGGCGAGACCGTCAAGGCGTACGTCAGCCTGCGCGACGGTGCCGACGCCGCGCCCGAGGAACTGAGCGCGTACTGCGAGGAGCGGCTGGCCGCCTACAAATACCCGCGTGAGGTGGAGATCCTGCGGGAGCTGCCCAAGACCACCAGTGGCAAGATCCTGCGGCGGGAGCTGCGTTCCCGGCAGCCGGGCGGCTCCCGGCACACGAGCGAGGACCGGGAAGAGCCGAGCGACCCCGGTCGGTGAACGATGAACGAGAGGCAGGTGGCGGCCATGGCGACCAGGGCCGGTACGGGACGTCAGGCGCGCGGGGGCGAGACGGGAGCTGCGGGCCCCGACTCCCGGGGCGGCACCCCGGCCCCCGTACCGCAGCGGCTGTTGGCGGCCGCCACCCGCCTCTTCGCCGAGCAGGGCTACGACCGCACCTCCGTACAGGAGATCGTGGAGGCCGCGGGCGTCACCAAGGGCGCCCTCTACCACTACTTCGGCTCCAAGGACGACCTGCTGCACGAGATCTACGGCCGCCTGCTGCGGCTCCAGCAGGAGCGCCTCGATCTGCTCGCCGAGCGCGAGGCACCCGTCGAGGAGCGGCTGCGGCTGGCCGCCGCCGATGTCGTCGTCACCACCATCGAGAACCTCGACGACGCCATGATCTTCTTCCGCTCCATGCACCAGCTCTCGCCCGAGAAGCAGAAGCAGGTGCGGGCGGAGCGGCGCCGCTACCACGAGCGGTTCCGTGCCCTGATCGAAGAGGGCCGGCGCTGCGGGGTGTTCAGCGACGCCACCCCCGCGGATCTGGTCGTGGACTACCACTTCGGTTCCGTGCACCACCTCGGCAGCTGGTACAGCGCCGACGGTCCGCTCACCCCGCAAGAGGTCGCCGACCACCTGGCCGATCTGCTGCTGCGGGCGCTCAGGCCGTGAGGCGGGGCGCGCGGCGCGGTGGAGGAGCGGGGGCGTAGCCCCCGCGTTCGATCCCGCCGCAACGGCGAGCAACCACGACGGTGAGGGTCCGGCGGCAACTACGACAAGCTCAACCACAACGTTCGGCAGAAAGGACACCCCCGTGAAGGGCTGGCGCGTTCACAGCAATGGCGAACCCCGCGATGTGATGCGGCTGGAGGAGATACCGGAGCCCGAGCCGGGGACCGGCCAGTTGCTGGTGCGAGTGCGGGCCGGCAACGTCAACTACCCCGACGCCCTGCTGTGCCGGGGCGAGTACCAGGTGCGTCCCCCGCTGCCGTTCACCCCCGGTGTGGAGCTGTGCGGCGAGATCGTCGAGGGGCCCAGGGCGGGGGAGCGGGTGCTGGGCCAGCCGGTGCTGCCCTGCGGTGCCTTCGGTGAACTGGCCGTCATCAGCGAGGAGAGCGCCCGGCCCGCGCCCGAGGCGCTGGACGACGCCGAGGCCGCCGCGCTGCACATCGGCTACCAGACCGGCTGGTTCGGCCTCCACCGGCGCGCCGGCCTCCAGAAGGGCGAGACCCTGCTGGTGCACGCCGCGGCAGGCGGCGTCGGCAGCGCCGCCGTCCAGCTCGGCAAGGCGGCGGGGGCCCGGGTGCTGGGCGTGGTGGGCGGCGCTGCGAAGGCCGAGGCGGCCCGCGAACTGGGCTGTGACGTCGTCATCGACCGGCGCAGCGACGATGTCGTCGCCGCCGTCAAGGAGGCCACCGGCGGCAAGGGTGCCGACGTGGTGTACGACCCGGTGGGCGGCGACGCCTACAAGGCGTCAGCCAAGTGTGTGGCCTTCGAGGGGCGCATCGTGGTCGTCGGCTTCGCCAGCGGCGCCGTGCCCACCCCCGGCCTCAACCACGCCCTGGTGAAGAACTACTCGATCCTCGGGCTGCACTGGGGTCTGTACGCGCAACGGGACCCCTCGGCGGTCGACCGCTGTCACGAGGAGCTCACCCGCCTCGCGGCGGAGGGCACCGTCAAGCCCCTGGTGAGCGAACGTGTGGCACTGGACGCCGCCGCCGACGCCGTCCAGCGGGTCTTCGACGGCGTGACCACGGGGCGCGTGGTGGTGACGGTCGGCTGACGCGTCAGCCGACAGCGCGGGCAGCGGCGCGGCCCGCTGTGCGGCCCGAGAAGAGGCAGCCGCCCAGGAAGGTGCCTTCCAGGGAGCGGTAGCCGTGGACACCGCCGCCACCGAAGCCGGCGGCCTCACCTGCCGCGTAGACGCCGGGCAGGGGTTCGCCGCCCTCGGTGAGCACCCGCGAGGACAGGTCCGTCTCCAGGCCGCCCAGCGTCTTGCGGGTGAGGATGTTGAGGCGGACGGCGATCAGTGGCCCGGCGGCGGGGTCGAGGAGGCGGTGCGGGGGTGCGACGCGGATGAGGCGGTCGCCGAGATAGCGGCGGGCGCCGTGGATCGCGGTGATCTGGAGGTCCTTGGTGAACGGGTTGCGGATCTCGCGGTCGCGCGCGGCAATCTCGCGGCGCAGCGCGTCGGCGTCGATCAGCTTGTCGCCGGTCAGCTCGTTCATACGGCGGGCCAGTGCGGCGACATCGTGCTCGATCACGAAGTCGGCGCCGTGGTCCATGAACGCCTGCACGGGCCCTGGCGCACCCTGGCGCGCCCGGCCGAGGACGTCGCGTACGGACCGCCCGGTCAGGTCGGGGTTCTGTTCGGAGCCGGAGAGGGTGAACTCCTTCTCGATGATCTTCCGGCTCAGTACGAACCAGGTGTGGCCGTAGCCGGTCCGCATGATGTGGTCGAGGGTGCCGAGGGTGTCGAAGCCGGGGAAGAGCGGTACCGGCAGCCGTCTTCCGGTGGCGTCCAGCCACAGCGAGGAGGGGCCGGGCAGGATGCGGATGCCGTGCCGGTCCCAGATGGGGTTCCAGTTCTCGATGCCCTCGGTGTAGTGCCACATCCGGTCGCGGTTGATGAGCCGTCCGCCCGCCTGTTCGGTGATGCCGAGCATCAGTCCGTCCACGTGCGCGGGGACGCCGGAGAGCAGCTTCTCGGGCGGAGTGCCCAGCCGGTCGGGCCAGTTGGCGCGTACCAGGCCGTGGTTGCCGCCGATGCCGCCGGAGGTGACGATCACGGCCTGGGCGCGCAGCTGGAAGCTTCCGGTCACCTCACGGCTGCTCGCGGTGCCGCGCCGCGCGTCGCTGGGCACCAGTACCTCGCCGGTCACGGTGTCGACCGCTCCGGCCGTACGGGACAGCCCGGTGACGCGGTGCCGGAAGCGCAGCTCGACCAGGCCCTTCGCCACGCCCGCGCGCACCCTGCGCTCGAACGGCTCGACGAGTCCAGGGCCGGTGCCCCAGGTGATGTGGAAACGGGGCACCGAGTTGCCGTGCCCGCCCGCGTCGTAGCCGCCGCGCTCGGCCCAGCCGACGACGGGGAAGAGCTTCAGCCCCTGGGAGCGCAGCCAGGACCGCTTCTCGCCGGCGGCGAAGTCCACGTACGCCTCGGCCCAGCGGCGCGGCCAGTGGTCCTCCGGGCGGTCGAAGCCGGCCGTGCCGAGCCAGTCCTGCCAGGCCAGCTCGCGGCTGTCCTTGATGCGCAGCCGGCGCTGTTCGGGGGAGTCGACGAAGAAGAGGCCGCCGAAGGACCAGTGGGCCTGGCCGCCGAGCGACTGCTCGGGCTCCTGGTCGAGGAGGACGACGCGCCGTCCGGCGTCGGCGAGTTCGGCCGTCGCGGCCAGACCCGCCAGCCCGGCTCCGACCACGATCACATCGGCGTCGTACGCCATGCTCCCACCTCTCCTACGGCTGCACCGGCTGGTGACCGGAGAGTAACCTTCCCGCGGACCGACGGGCACCCCTCCGGAGCGGTTCGCGCCCCGCCGCGCTGCTTGGATGGGCGTATGACGGAGCGACAGCGGATGCAGGGGCGGGCGGCGGACGAGCTGCTGGACATCGTGGACGAGCAGGACCGGGTCGTCGGGCAGCGGCCGCGCGGCGAGGTCTACGCGCAGCGGCTTCGGCACCGCAGCACTTCCATCCGGGTGCGGGACGCGGCGGGCCGGATCTTCGTACACCGCCGTACCCCGACCAAGCTGATCTTCCCGGGGATGTACGACGTGGTGGTGGGCGGTGTCCTGGGCGCGGGCGAGGACTACGACACGGCGGCGCTGCGGGAGGCCGAGGAGGAGCTGGGTGTCAGCGGGCTGCCGCAGCCCGAGCGGCGGCTGAAGTTCCTCTTCGAGACGCCGGAGTTCTCCTGGTTCCTCCAGGTGTACGAGGTGGTGTGCACGCTGCCCGTCCGGCCGCAGCCCGAGGAGGTCGAGTGGTGGGACTTCCTGCCCGAGGAGGCGCTGGAGCGGCGGCTGACCGGCTGGGAGGCCCGGGGGGAGGTCGTCCCGGACGGGCTGGAGTGCCACCGCCGGCTGACCGCGCGCTGACCCGCTCCCGGTGCGGCTGCGCCCCCTGGGGGAGGAGCCGCAGGTCACCGCGTACGGTTGAAGCATGCTTGACCGGATCCGGGTGACTGCCCGGCTGTGGCTCGCCCCCCAGCGGCTCAGGGAGGAGGGCTCCACGCCCGACTACCGCTTCTCGCTCGCCAACGAGCGCACCTTCCTCGCCTGGATCCGCACGGCCCTGGCCCTGGTCGCGGGCGGGATCGCCGTCGACCAGTTCCTGACGGACCTGCGCTGGGGGGTGCGGACGGGCGTCGCGATCGTGCTGCTGGCCGGTGCGGCGCTGTGCGCCTTCCGTGCCGTGAACCACTGGGTGCGGTGCGAGCGGGCCATGCGGCGCGGCGAGGACCTGCCGGCTTCGCGCTTCCCGGTGCTGCTGGCGAGCGGCACGGCGTTCGCGGCGCTGCTGATCATCGCCGTCGTGGTGCTCGGTCTGGCGGGCCGGTGACCGGGGAGCCGCCGCGTGATCCGGGCGCGCAGCCGGAGCGCACCTGGCTGGCCTGGCGGCGTACGACCCTGACCTGTGCGGTCTCCGTGGCGCTGGCGGCACGGGTGGCGGTCGCGCAGCCGTTCGGCCTCGCCGCGGGCGCCGCCTGCCTCGGTGCGCTGGCCTGGATCGGCCTGTTGGTGACAGCGCACCGGCGGATCCGCGGGCTCTCGCGGCCCAGGCCGGAGACGATGGGTGCGGCCGAGACCGTCGGAACGCTGGCCTGTGTGCTGGTGCTGATCGGCGTGGGAGGGATGATGGTGCTGTGAACGGCGCTGAGGGGGAGCAGGGGCCGCTCGTCGTGGTGATGGGGGTGTCCGGCTCGGGCAAGAGCACCGTCGGTGAGTGGCTGGCGCAGGTGCTGGAGCTGCCGTTCGCCGACGCGGACGACTTCCACCCCGAGCACAACATCCGGAAGATGTCGGCCGGCGTCCCGCTGGACGACGCGGACCGGGAGCCTTGGCTGGACGCGATGGCCGACTGGCTGGCCGACCGTACCGCCGGTGGCGCGGTACTGGTCTGCTCGGCGCTCAAGCGCCGGTACCGCGAGCGGCTGCGCCGGGCCTCGCCGCGGCTGTTCTTCGTCCACCTGGACGGCTCCTACGAGCTGATAGCGGCCCGGGTGGCCCGGCGCCGGGGCCACTTCATGCCGTCGAGCCTGCTGCGTTCGCAGTTCGAGGCCCTGGAGCCGCTGGGCCGGGACGAGCGGGGGGCCACGGTGTCCGTCGCCGGTACGCCGGACGAGACCCGCGCCGCGGTGCGCGGTGCGCTGGAGGACGCGGGGGAGCGCTGAGCGGACGTCAGGCGAGCGTGACGGCGGTCAGGATCAGCACTCCGACGGTGAGGACGATGATCAGGGCCAGACCTGAGGGGTTGCGGTGGTTGAGTACGTAGCCGTTCCTTGAGCGCTCGTCGCGTACGAACAGCGGCTCGTTGTCACCCATGGGCATGCCCCGAGGCTAGGGCGCGACCGGGGTGTGTGTCATGGGCCTACGGGCGGAAAGCGGTGCATCGCACACCGAGCCGGTCACATACGGGTCAAACAGGGCGTCCTGCGGTGTGGCGGGAACAAGGGGTGGACGCACATACCGACTAGTCGGCATGATCGGGTGCGACCGATGCTGAAGGAGCGCGCACGATGAGGGAAGAGAATCCGCCCGGGCTCGATCTGGCACGGCTGGCCGCGCATCTGGAGCGCGAACGTCCGGGGCTGGTGCAGGGGCCGCTGAGTGCCGAGGTCGTGCAGGGCGGCAGGTCGAATCTGACCTACCGGGTCACCGACGGAAGCGGCCGGTGGGTGGTGCGGCGGCCGCCGCTCGGGCACGTGCTGGCCACCGCGCACGACATGGGCCGGGAACACCGCGTCATCAGCGCGCTGAGCGAGACCCCCGTCCCGGTCCCGCGGACCGAACTGCTGTGCCAGGACCCGGAGGTGATCGGCGCGCCGTTCTATGTGATGGAGCACGTCGAGGGCACCCCGTACCGCACGGCCGAACAGCTCGCGCCGCTCGGCGCGGAGCGCACCCGCCAGGTCGTACTGGCGCTGCCCGAGACACTGGTGGCGCTGCACTCCGTCGACCCCGAAGCCGTCGGACTGGGCGACTTCGGCCGTCCCGAGGGCTTCCTGGAACGGCAGCTGCGGCGCTGGAACAAACAGCTGGAGGCGTCCCGCAGCCGCGACCTCGCCGGAATCGACGAGCTGCGCGCGGGGCTCGCCGAGACCCTGCCCGACTCGCCCCGGCCCACCGTCGTCCACGGTGACTTCCGCCTCGACAACGTGCTGGTCGGCGCCGACGACAAGGTGGCCGCGGTGCTGGACTGGGAGATGTCCACGCTCGGCGACCCGCTGACCGACCTCGGGCTGCTGGCGATGTACAGCGAGCGCCAGGAGGTGCCCGACTCGCCGGTCAGCACCACCAGCGGGGCCCCGGGCCACCCCTCGGCGGCAGAGCTGATCGAGAGGTACGCCGAGCTGTCCGGGCGCGATGTCTCCCGGGTCCACTGGTACACCGCGTTCGCCTACTTCAAGCTCGCCGTGATCCTCGAGGGCATCCACTACCGCTTCACGCTCGGCCAGACCGTCGGCGCGGGCTTCGACCGGATCGGCGAGCTGGTGCCGGTCTTCATCGACAACGGACTCACCACCTTGCGGAAGGGCTGAGCAGCACATGGACTTCGCATACGACGCGCGCACCGAGGAGCTCCGCGAGCGGCTGCTCGCCTTCATGGACGAGCACGTGTACCCGGCCGAGCAGGTCGCCGAGGAACAGCGTGCCGCGCAGGACTCCCCCTGGGCCACCGTGCCGGTCCAGGAGGAACTCAAGGCCACGGCGCGGAAGCTGGGCCTGTGGAACCTCTTCTTTGTGGACCAGCACAGCTTGCCCGATACGGAGTACGGTGCCGGGCTCAGCAACCTCCAGTACGCGCCGCTGGCGGAGATCACCGGGCGCAGCCCGCAGCTCGCGCCGACCGCCCTCAACTGCGCGGCCCCCGACACCGGGAACATGGAGCTGCTGGCCCAGTTCGGCTCCGCCGAGCAGAAGAAGCGGTGGCTGGAGCCGCTGCTCGCGGGTGAGATCCGCTCGGCGTTCGCGATGACGGAGCCACAGGTCGCCTCCTCGGACGCCACCAACATCGCCACCCGCATCCGACGCGAAGGCGACTTTTATGTCATCTCGGGCCGCAAGTGGTACATCTCCGGGGCCATGCACCCGGACTGCGAGATCTTCATCGTCATGGGCAAGACCGACCCGGACGGCGAGGACGTGCGCCGCCAGCAGTCCATGGTGCTCGTCCCGCGCGACACGCCAGGCGTCGAGGTGCGCCGTGCGATGTCCGTCTACGGCTACGAGGACCACTACCACGGCGGCCACGCGGAGGTGGTCTTCGATGACGTACGCGTACCCGTCGCCAACCTCGTCGGCGAGGAGGGCGGCGGCTTCGCCATCGCCCAGGCCCGGCTCGGCCCCGGTCGAATCCACCACTGCATGCGGCTGATCGGGATGGCCGAGCGGGCCATCGAGCTGATGTGCCGGCGCGCGGTGGACCGTACGGCATTCGGCAAGCCGCTGGCCCGGCAGGGCGTGGTGCACGAGTGGATCGCCGACGCGCGGGTGCAGGTGGAGCAGCTGCGGCTGCTGGTGCTGAAGACGGCGTGGCTGATGGACACCGTCGGCAACCGGGGGGCGCACACCGAGATCCAGGCCATCAAGATCGCCACCCCGCGAGCGGTGGTGCGCATCATTGATGATGCCATCCAGCTCCACGGCGCCGGCGGCGTCTCCCAGGACTTCCCCCTCGCGCACCTGTGGGCCTCAGCGCGGACGCTGCGCTTGGCTGACGGCCCCGATGAGGTCCACCAGCGCTCCCTCGCCCGCCGCGAATTGAAGCGGTACAGCGCGTAGGGCACCCCGCATGGGGGCTGCGCTTGCCCACCCTGCTCCCCCAGACTCCGTCCGGGAGGTACCCCCATGGCGCAGACTGCCCAAGCGCAGCACAGCTGGAACGGGGGCCCTACTCCGGGGCCCCCGCCCTCCCATGGCGCCGTGCCGGTTGGCGCCCCAATGGCGGCGTCGGCTCATCGCGCGGCGGCGGCCTCCGCACCCGGAAGGACTGCGACTCACCGGCCGCGACCGTGAACGGCTGCCCACAGTGGCACAGCTCGAGCGATTCGCCCTCCAGCAGCGTGTACGTCGCCTGCGTACCGCTGATCTCCACCCGTAGCCGCCGCCCCAGCACCTGTACCCGGAAGGCCAGCCGGGTGAGCTGGTCGGGCAGCAGCGGGGAGAAGTCGAGACCCCCGTGCCGCAGCCGCATCCCGCCGAACCCGGCGACCAGCGCGATCCACGCGCCGGCCAGCGAGGCGATGTGCAGCCCGTCACGCGTGTTGCTCTCCAGGTCCTCCAGGTCCATCAGCGCCGCCTCGCCCACATAGTCGTAGGCGAGCCGGAGATGGCCGACCTCGGCGGCCATCACGGCCTGGCAGCACGCCGAGAGGGAGGAGTCGCGGACGGTCATCTGCTCGTAGTAGGCGAAGTTGCGTGCCTTCTCGTCCGCGTCGAAGGCGTCTCCGCGCTTGTAGAGGGCGAGCACCAGGTCGGCCTGTTTGATGACCTGCTTGCGGTACAGGTCGAAGTAGGGGAAGTGCAGCATCAGCGGATAGTGGTCGGGCCGGGTGGAGGCGAAGTCCCACATCTGGTGCCCGGTGAAGCCGGCCGACTGCTCGTGCACCCCCAGTGTCTCGTTGACCGGTATGGCCACCGCTTCGGCCGCGTCCCGCCAGGCCGCGGCCTCCTCGTCGTCCACGCCCAGCGCGGCGGCCTGCTCGGGGTAGCGCTCCACCGCGTCGGCGGCGGCGCGCAGATTCTGCTGCGCCATCAGATTGGTGTAGAGGTTGTCGTCGGCGACGGCGCTGTACTCGTCGGGGCCTGTCACCCCGTCGAAGTGGAAGATGCCGTGGTGGTCGTGGTGGCCCAGCGAGTGCCACAGCCGGGCGGTCTCGACCAGGATCTCCACAGCCGTCTCGCGCTCGAACTCGGTATCGCCGGTGGCCTGCACATACCGGGTGACGGCGTCGGCGATGTCCGCGTTGACGTGGAAGGCTGCGGTGCCGGCCGGCCAGTAGGCGGAACACTCGCTTCCGTCGATCGTCCGCCAGGGGAAGGCCGCTCCGCGCAGGCCCAGCTGGCGTGCCCGGTCGCGCGCCGGGGGCAGTGTCTCCTGCCGCCAGCGCAGGGCCTCGGCCACCGAGTCCGGTGAGGTGTAGGTGAGCACCGGCAGGACGAACTGCTCGCTGTCCCAGAACGAGTGGCCGTCGTAGCCGGAGCCGGTGAGCCCTTTGGAGGGGATGGCGCGCTTCTCGGCGCGCGCGCCCGCCTGCAGGACGTGGAAGAGCGCGAAGCGTACCGCCTGCTGGATCTCCGCGTCGCCGTCCACCTCCACATCGGCGCGCGCCCAGAAGCTGTCCAGGTATTCCCGCTGCTGGTCGACCAGCCCCTGCCAGCCCTTGCTGCGGGCGCCGGCCAGGGCCGCGTCGACCTGGTCGCGTACGGCGGGCAGCGAGCGGACGCCGGACCAGCCGTAGGAGACCAGCTTCTCCACCCGCAGCGGTTCGCCGGGCCGCAGCTCGGAGGTGACGGTGAGCCGGGCGACGTTCTCCCCGCTTTCGCTCGAGGTGCTGGTCGACTCGGGGCCGTGCACGGTGTGGTCGGCCGCAGCGCCGACCCGCAGTCCGCTGCGGTCGGTACGGTGCACCAGGCGCAGCCGCATGTCGGAGGCGAAGTCCTCCTCCGGCAGCAGCACGTCCTCCAGCGCGGCGGCGACCCGCGGGTCCTCGCCGCTCTTCTTCGGCAGTTGTTCATTGGCGACCAGCTCGGACTGCACGACCACCCGCGCGTCGGTGTCCAGGGGCTCCACCTCGAAGGCGACGGCGGCGATGGCGCGCTGGCTGAAGGAGACCAGCCGGGTGGAGGTCACCCGTACGGTGCAGCCGGCCGGTGAGCTCCACTCGCAGACCCGGCGCAGCAGCCCGGTGCGCAGATCCAGTACGCGCTCGTGGAAGCGGAGTTTGCCGTAGCGGACGTCGAACGGCTCGTCGTCCACGAGCAGACGCATGATCTTGCCGTTGGTGACGTTGATGACGGTCTGTCCGGACTCCGGATAGCCGTAGCCGGCTTCCGCGTACGGCAGGGGGCGCAGCTCGTGCACCCCGTTGAGGTAGGTGCCCGGCAGGCCGTGCGGCTCTCCTTCGTCGAGGTTGCCGCGCCAGCCGATGTGGCCGTTGGAGAGGGCGAAGACGGACTCGCTCTGCGGCAGCACATCGAGGTTGAGTGTGCTCTCGCGCAGCGACCAGGGCTGGACGGCGTAGGACGAGTGGCTGATCACGGGCGCTCCTCCTGTCCCGGCACCTGCTGTGTCTGCCGGACCTGCTGTGTCTGCCGCGCCTGCCGGGTCTGCTGCGCGGCGCCGTCTTCGAGCAGTTCTCGCAGGTCCTGGACGACCGTGTCGGCGCCGTGTGCGCGCAGCGCGTCGGCCTGTCCGGTTCGGTCGACGCCGACGACGTACCCGAAGTGGCCGGAGCGTCCGGCGTCCATTCCGGCCAGCGCGTCCTCGAAGACCGCCGACTCGCCCGCCTCGACGCCCAGTTCCCGCGCGGCGGCGAGGAAGGTGTCGGGACGCGGCTTGCCGGGCAGGCCGCGCTCCCTGGCCACGATGCCGTCGATCCGCACGTCGAACCGGTCCTCGATGCCGACCGAGGCGAGGATGTCGCGGCAGTTGGCGCTGGAGGAGACCACGGCCGTGTACAGCCCGGCCTCCCGTACCGCGCGCAGATAGCGCAGTGAGCCGTCGTACGCCTCGACGCCGTCCTTGCGGATCTTCTCCAGCAGCAGCTCGTTCTTCCGGTTGCCCAGCCCGTTGACGGTCTCCGCGCCGGGCGGGTCGTCGGGGGTGCCCTCGGGCAGCCGGATGTCGCGCGCGGCGAGGAAGGTGCGGACCCCGTCGGCACGCGGTCGCCCGTCCACGTACGCGTCGTACTCCGCCACCGGGTCGAACGGGCGGAAGCCGGGTCCGTCCCTGCCGCGCAGATAGGCGTCGAACATCTCCTTCCAGGCGGCGGCGTGGACGACGGCCGTCCTGGTGAGGACGCCGTCGAGATCGAACAGACATGCGCGGATGCTGTCCGGCAGACCGAGGTTCGTCATGCGTGCCGGGTCCCCCGGCCGCCCACTCGCCATGCCTGCCCCCGCGTTTTGCCGCCCGGCTGGGCGTCTGTCCGGTGAGGGGGTGCCCACGCCTGTCGTGCGAAGGCGCCGACTCGGCTACCCCTGGCGCAGCGGCACCTCCCACACGATGTGGGTGCCGTCACCCCGGCCCGGCACCGACGACAGCGTCAGCGTGCCGCCGAGCAGCTCGGCACGCGACCGCATGTTGGCGAGCCCTCCCCCGTGCCGTCCGGCCCGGCGTTGCGCCGTGTCGCCGAGCCCCACGCCGTCGTCGGTGACGGTCAGGGCGATCGTCTTGCCGACGTGCAGCGCCACATCCGCCCGGTGGGCGCGCGCGTGCCGCACGATGTTGCTCAGCGCCTCGGCCAGCACGGCGCTCACCTCTTCGGCCGCCTCGGCCGGTACGTCCGTGTCGACCGGCCCCTCCATCCGCAGCGAGGGCAGGAAGCCGAGCCGGTCGGCCGCGTCGCTGACGGCCTTCGCCAGGGTTCTGCGCAGGCTGGGGCCGGACTGCGCGCCCTTCCCCGAGGTGCGCAGGGCGAAAATGGTGGAGCGGATGATCTTGATGGTCTCGTCCAGGTCGTCCACGGCGCGGTTCACCCGCTCCGCAGCCTCCGGCCGGTCGATGAGCCGCCCCGCGCTCTGCAGCGTCATCCCGGTGGCGAACAGCCGCTGGATGGCCAGGTCGTGCAGGTCGCGGGCGATCCGGTCGCGCTCGTGCAACAGTGCCAGCTGCTCGGACTCGGCGCGGTGCTGGGCCATCTCCAGCGCGAGGGCAGCCTGCGCGGCGAAGTCCTTCAGCAGCCGCACCTCGGTTTCGTCGAACGGCGGACGTCCCTTGAGCCGGCTCAGCCGCAGCGCGCCGGGCGCGTCCTGCTGCGCCAGCAGCGGTACGGCGACGACGGGGCCGTGCTCCACCTCCCCGTCCGGGAACGCGTGGGTACGCGGGTCGCTGGAGATGTCCGCCGTCACGGCCGACTCGCCGGTACGGGCCGCGAGCCCGGAGAGCGTGTCGTCGTAGGGCACGACCACGCCCGTCTGCTCCTCGGCCAGGTTGCCGACCGCCACCACGACCCGCAGCGCCTCGGCGCCGCCCTCGGTGTCCGGCAGCATCACGCACGAGGTGTCGGACTGCGCGACCTCCAGGGCCCGCTGCGCGATCAGCCGCAGCACCTCGTTGGACGTCGCGCCGCTCAGCAGCAGTCGGGTGATCTCGCCCAGCGCCTCCAGCCACTGTTCGCGGCGCCGGCTCTCCGCGTACAGCCGGGCGTTGTCGACGGCGACGCCCGCGGCGACGGCCAGGGTGGTGACGACGGCCTCGTCGTCGGCGTCGAAGTGCGCGCCCCCGCGCTTCTGGGTCAGATACAGGTTGCCGAAGACCTCGTCGCGCACCCGTACGGGCACGCCCAGGAACGTGCGCATCCGCGGATGGTGTTCGGGGAAGCCCTGGCTGGCCGGATGTTCGCTCAGATCGGTGAGCCGTAACGGCCGCGGGTCGCGGATCAGTTCACCGAGCACGCCGTGTCCCGAGGGCAGCGGTCCGATGCGAGCGGCCTGCTCGGGCGAGATGCCCACGGGCAGGAACGTGGACAGCCGCTGCCCCTCCCCGATGACGCCCAGCGCCCCGTACTCCGCGTTGGTCAGCGCCAGCGCCGCCTCCACGATGCGGCGCAGCACCTGGTCCAGATCCAGCTCCCGCCCGACGCTGAGCACCGCCTCCAGGAGGCTGTGCATCCGGTCCTGGGTGAGGCGCGCGGCATCCAGCCGGGTCTGGAGTTCGTCCAGCAGTTCGTCCAGCCGGAAGTGCGGCAGTTCCTCGCGGCTCTCGGCCTCGGCCCGGCCCTCGTCGCCGTCCCGGTCCTCGTCCCGGTCCTCTCGCTGGTCCGGATGCCGCTGCCCCGCTCTGGCAGCCTCTGCCATGCGCACCTCCGCAGGCCGTACTTCACCCGGGCCCCCGCACGAACCCCGGAACCGGCAGTCTACGGCCGAACAGGCGACAAATCTCCGGTCGTTTCCGTCTCGACCTCGGCGCTTTCGGACTCGGTTTCGATGCTCGTACTGCCGTTCCCGGTCCGGCTGTTCCCGCTCCGGCGGAAGGAGGGCCGCGGCCGGTCCATCTCACGCCACTCCGGTCGCAATCCGGTCAGGTTCGTGGTGAGGAAGTACCCCGCGCCGCACGCCAGCAGCACCGGCGCCAACCCGAAGGAGGCGACCGCCGCACCGGCCAGGAGGCCGCCGAGGGGGATACCGGCCCACGCCAGCGAGTCCCCCAGCGCGTTGACCCGGCCCCGCAACTCGCCGGGCACCCGCTCGAAGTTGAGCGCCCCCAGTATCGGGTTGAGGAAGCCGGCCCCGAAGCCGCCGAGCGCGAAGACCCCGAGCACCGCCCACAGCGGCACGTCCACGGCCAGGACCAGGAACCGGGGCGCGCCCGCCAGCAGGAACCCGGCGAAGAAGACGGGACGGCGGCGCATCCGGTGCCCGATCGCGGCGGCCACCAGACTGCCCGCGACCGCCGCGATCCCCAGCGCGCTGTTGGCCAGCCCGATCGCAGCCGGGCCGTTCCCCGACTCCCGGGCCCACACGGGCAGCAGCAGCGTGGCGAACGCGGCGTCCAGCAGATTGGTGACCCCGACCATCGCGATCACCGTCAGCAGCAGCGGGTCACCGCGCAGGAAGCGGAATCCCGCGGCCAGCCGCCGCCAGTAGCCGGCCGGTTCAGCGGCCGCGGTGCCGGGACTGCCGTCCTCCGGGCCGCTGGTCCTGCGGCGCGGAGCCAGCACGACGATGACGGCAGAACCCGACGCGAAACAGCAGGCGATGGCGAACAGCGCGGCCTGCGCGCCGAGCAGGGCCACCACGGCACCGCCGGCCGCCGGGCCCACCGTGGAGGCGAGCCGTTCGGTCACCCCGGCCAGCCCCGCCGCCCGCTCCAGCGGCACCCGGGCGCGCTCCGCGGCTTCCGGGACCATGATCTCTTTCGACAGGTCGCCGGGCCCGCGGGCCGCTCCGATCACGGCGACGAGGAGCAGCAGCAGCCAGAAGGAGAGCACGTCCACCAGGTGCAGCAGCCCCACGGCGGCCACCGCCGCCGCGCTGACCACATCGGTGAGCCAGGAGACCCTACGCGGCCCCGCCCGGTCCACCAGCGGCCCGGTGAAGGCCTTGACCAGTACGTACGGGGTCATCTCGCACAGGGCCACCAGCCCCGTCCGCGCGGTGCTGCCGGTGGTGACGAGGACGAACCAGGGGAGAGCGACGGCCGAGATCCGGGTGCCGGTCAACGACACGGCCATCGCCGCCAGCACGCCCGCCAGCGGCCGTCGGCTCCGCTCGGTCATACCGGAACCCTAGACCGCCCCCTTTGAGCGGGACCGAACGGCCCCTACTCTTCCGGCCACCGGTGGCGCAGGCTGGAAGCCGCCCGTCCCGAGGAGGTCCAGTGCCGGGTTCCGACAGCCCGGGCGGCGAGTCCGTCCATCCCCCAGCCCCTGTCCGGGTCTTCCTGCTCGACGATCACGAGGTGGTGCGCCGAGGGCTGCGCGATCTGCTGGAGGCGGAGCCGGATCTGGAGGTCGTCGGCGAGGCGGGCGGCGCCGAGGAGGCGCTGGCCCGGGTCCCGGCGGTGCGCCCCGACGTCGCCGTGCTCGACGTCAGGCTGGGCGGCGCCGAGCCGGAGGGTGACCACGCGGGCATCGAGGTCTGCCGCGAACTGCGGGCCGGGATGCCCGACCTGGTCTGCCTGATCCTGACGTCCTTCGACGACGACGAGGCGATGGTGGACGCGGTCATGGCAGGGGCCGCCGGCTATGTGCTCAAGCAGATCAGGGGCGCCGACCTGGTCAGCGCCATCCGGACGGTCGCGGCCGGGGTCCCGCTGCTCGACCCGGAGACGCGGGCGCGGGTCATGGCGCGGGTGCGGGCCCGCGAGAACCGGGCGGCCCCGCCGGAGCTCGCCCGGCTCACGCCGCGCGAGCGGGAGGTGCTCGCGCTGATCGGGGAGGGGCTGACCAACCGGCAGATCGGCGAGCGGCTGTTCCTCGCGGAGAAGACGGTGAAGAACCGGATCTCCGCCATCCTCGCCAAGCTGGGTGTGGGCCGCCGCGTCCAGGCCGCCGTCATCGCGGAGCGCCTGCGCGAGTCCTGAGCGCCCCGTCAGGAGAGCGGGGGCTGTGCTGATGCGCGGCTCCGCTGATTCGCCCCGCGGAGCCGGTCCAACTCGCGCCGGTCACGCTTCGTGGGGCGCCCGGCCCCCCGCTCGCGGCGGGCCACGACGGGGACCTCCACCGGTGACGGCGGCGGCGGACTGTTGTCCTGGTAGCACTCGACGGCGACCGGGGCACCCACCCGCTTCTTGATCAGCCGCTTGACGATCACGATGCGCTCCCGCCCCGCCTGGCGCACCCGTACCTCGTCGCCCACCCGGAGGGCGTGTGCGGCCTTCACCCGCTCGCCATTGACCTTGACGTGTCCACCGCGGGCCGCGGTCGCCGCCTGGGAGCGCGTCTTCGCCAGCCGTACGGACCAGATCCAGCTGTCGACCCGTACCGACCCCTCGTCTGCCGTCATGGTCCCGACTTTAGGCGAGCGGGGCTGCGAAGTGTGCCCCGCTCGGTCTCCCCGGCGGCCCGTCACCCGGCGGAGAATCGCCGCAAGGGCGACAATGGTGATATATGAACGCTTCATCTGTGGAGCGCGACCCCGCAGCCGCCGCGGCAGTTCCGGAGCGGGCGCTCCAGGAGCTGAACCAGGTGGCGATGCGCACGGAGGCGCGTGCCCGGCACCGGGCCCGCGTCCGGATCGCCGAGGCGAACCCCGCACACCCCGCACGCACCGGCCCCTGCTCGGCCCGGTCGGGCCGGCCGACGACCGGGCCGTTCGCCTACGACGGCGCGGAGACCGCACCGCCCAGCGACGTGGCGGTACTGCCCGGACTGCCGTCCTGGATGCCGGCCGTGCTGGGCGTGCTGCGGGGCAGCTCGACGCTGCTGCGCCCCGAGTACGCCCCGGACGGCACGGTCTGCGACTTCATCGTCGTCGGCGCCAACCACTTCGAGCTGAGCGGCATCGAACGCGGCTCCTACGATTTCCTCGGCAAACGGCTGTCCGAGACCAGACCGGGCGTCCGTACCAGCGGGATGTACGACGTCTACCGAGCGGCCCTGACCAGCGGCGGCCCGGTCTCCGGCGACACCATCGACTACGTCGACATCATCGACGGCGTCCTCCAGCGTGCCCGGCTGCGCGGCACCGTGACCCTGCTGCCGGACGAGGGACTGCTGCTGACGAACTGGGAGCCGATCGGCGAGGCCAGGCTCAGCCGCCGTATCCAGGAGCGGGGCCGCCTCGGATGGGTGGAGTGGGACCTGGTCACCGGCCGGGCCCGCTGGTCACAGGGGATGCGCGAGCTGCTGGGCCTCGCCGCGCCGCCGCCGGAGGGGCACTCGGCGGGGCGGAGCCACGAGCTGGAGGGTGCCGCCCGCTCGGTGACCTCGGCCAAGGAGGTCGCCGCCGACCTGTTCACCGTGGGGCGGATGGTCGACGTGGCGGACCTGCCCGCGTTCGTCGACGACATGCGCACGCTGCTGGCCGGCGGCGAGGTCCCAGACCGGGAGCTGACCGTGCACGTGGGGGAGGCCACGCGTCGCGTGCGCTGGTTCGGTCATGCCCAGCCGGAAGGCGCCGAGGTGCCCGAGTCCCTGCTGTTCGCCGCGCGGAACGTCAGCGGCCAGGAGGAGCAGCTGCGCCGGGCGCTGAGCGAGACAGAGCGGCTGCGCGAGGAGGCGGCTGTCGATCACCGCGTCTCCGAGACGTTCCGCAAGGCGCTCACCCCGCCACTGGGCGTGCTCACCCCGCAGTGGCTGTCGGTCAGCGCCGCCTATGTGCCGTCCGACTCCGGGGTCGGCGGCGACTGGTACAAGTGCCGGGAGCTGCCCGACGGCCGGGTGCTGCTGGCCGTCGGTGACGCCTCGGGACACGGCGTGGACGCGGCGCACCGTGCTGTGCAGCAGCGCTCCGCGCTGGCCGGGCTCGCCTACACGGACGAGGACGCGGCCGAGCTGACCATGGCGCTGGGGGAGGTCGTCTACTACGGCGGACTGGACACCACAGCGACCTGCGTGGTGGGGCATCTGCACCCCGCCTCCCGCCTGTTCCGCTGGGCGAGCGCCGGGCACCCCGCGCCGGTCCTGGTACGGGACGGCGTACCACGGCTGCTGGAGGCTGAGCACGGCCTGATGCTGGGCGTCACACCCCACACGGCGTACCCCATCAACGAAACCCAGTTGCGCGCCGGTGACCTGCTGCTCTGCTACACGGACGGCGTCATCGAACGCCGCGGCATGGACCTGGACGAGGGGGTCGAGGCGCTGCTGGCGGCGGCAGGGGAGTGCGCGGCGCGCGGCAGGTCGGCCAAAGCGGCCACGGACTGCCTGGTCGCCAGCCTGCTGAGCGACGAGGCGGAGGACGACGCGACCGTCCTCGCCCTGTATCTGTCCTGAAGTCCTGAAGTCCGTTTCCCGGCCTGTCCGTTGCCCGGCCTGTCCGTTGCCCGGGCCCGGCACCTCAGCGCGGGTCCGCCTTGCCGCGTTCGTAGCGGCGGAGCCTGCGGTAGCCGGTCAGCTCGCCGTCCGGGTCCAGCGACATCTCGTACGAGCCGAGCATGCTGACGCTGTCCGGGATCCGGCGCAGCTCGACGACTTCGACGTGCAGCGTCCAGCTTCCGTCCTCGCCTCTGGTCACGGACGAGACCGACTCCGACTCCAGTCCGGTCAGCTCCTCGATGGCCTCCCGCGCGGAGCGCAGGACCTGTGCGGTGCCAGGGGCCTTGGGCTCGACGGCGGGCGTCTTGTCGTCACTCACGCGCGATCCTCCTCCTCGTCCTTCCCGGTCCTTCCCCGTCCTTCCGGTGGGAGGCCGGGTGCCCGCTGCACGCCGAGTGAACCGGCCGGAGCCGGGTACCGGGAAGAGGCGGAAGAGCGGCCCGCTCCCTCGCCCCGCGGAATCAGTCCTCGCCGCGGAAGATGTGGGACTCGGGGTCCCGGTCCCCGGACGTGGCGTGCGGCCCGTAGCCCATGGGGCCGTCGGGGCGGCGTACTGTCCGTGAGACGTTCACCGTCGTGCCGGGTTCGCGGGTCGTCTCGTCACGGGTGGTCGACTGGTCCTGCTGCACGTGAGATCACCTCCGTTGTCGGCTCACGCTGGCGGGTCCCCAGCCTCCCGGGGGCGAAACGGCGACCGGGAGGTAACGGTCGCCGTGGCCGGAAGCGGACCAAGGAGGGGCGATGGCGCACCATCCGGACCTGCTCGAACTGCTCACGGACGAGCGCGCGGAGGCCGAGCGCCTCGTCGCCGCCTACGAGGCGACCCGCGACCCGCAGCGCCGCGCCGCCCTCGCCGCGGAACTGGCCACCGGTCTGGAGCGGCACGCCCTCGCCGAGGGGCACGCGCTGCACCCCGCCGTCCGCCGGGTGCTGCCCGACGGCGACCGGCTCGTCACCGCGGCCCGGCGGCGCTGGGAGGAGACGGCGGCGACCGTGCGGGAGCTGCGGGCCGTCGAGCCGGACTCGGCCGCCGCGCGGCAGCGGATGAGCGCCCTGCTCGACCAGGTGCGCGAGCACGCCGCACGTGAGGAGGCCGAGGTCTTCGCGCCGCTGCGGGCACAGCTCGGGCGCCGGGAACTGCGCGCACTGGGCGCCGAGGCGGCCCGCTGGCTGACGGACGGCTGACCGGCGGGGACGGGCGAAGGTCCGGCGAGGGACGGGCGGGGGGACGGGCGGCTCCGGGCCGCAGCGGGTTTGGTCCGGGGCGCGGAGGCTACCCGTCCCGGGCCGCACGGGAGTTGTCCCGTGAAGCCAAGCCACAAGCGGCGCCAGAAGAAGCGAAGGAGGCTATGCCTCATGACTGTCGCTCCGGCACAGCAACAAGGCGGCGGAACCGGCAATCTCTACGACGTACTGGAACTCGTCCTCGACCGCGGTCTGGTCATCGACGCGTTCGTGCGAGTGTCCCTCGTCGGCATCGAGATCCTCAAGATCGATGTCCGGGTCGTCGTCGCGAGCGTCGACACCTACCTGAAGTTCGCCGAGGCGTGCAACCGCCTCGACCTGGAGTCGGGCCGCAACAAGAGCCCCGGCCTGCCCGACGTGGTGGGCCAGGTCACCGAGTCCGGCGCCCAGGGAAAGGCCAAGGGTGCGCTCAGCGGCGCGGCGCAGACCGTGTCCGACGCGTTCCAGCAGGCGCGTGACGAGTCCCAGGAGAGCGGCACGCGCAGGCGCACCGCCACCCGCAAGAAGGAGGAGCGGGAGTGAGCACCTACGTCTACGGCATCACCCGGACCCCGGCACCACCCCTGCCCGACGGGCTGACCGGTGTGGGCGATCCGCCACGCCCGGTGCGGGTGCTCCAGCGGGACGGCCTGGTGGCGGTGGTCAGCGACGCCCCGGCCGACCTGCGGCCCAAGCGCCGTGAACTGCTCGCACACCAGCAGGTTCTCGCGCAGGTGAACGCCGAGCGGGTGGTGCTTCCGATGCGCTTCGGCAGCGTCTCGGACGACGACAGCACGGTCGGCGAGGTGCTGGTGGAGCGCGCCGAGCACTTCCTGGAACGCCTCGACACGCTCGAGGGCAAGGTCGAGTACAACATCAAGGCCAGCCACGACCAGGAGGCCGTGCTGCACATCGTGATGGCCGAGCAGCCGGAGCTGCGCGCCGAGAGCGAGGCCAACCGTGCTGCGGGCGGCGGGAGTTACGAGCAGAAGCTGGCGCTGGGCGAGAAGGTGGCCCGTGCCGTCCAGGCCCGCGAGCCCGTGGACGCGGCCCTGCTGCGCCGCGCGCTGGAGCCGCTGGCCGCCGAGGTGAGCGAGGGCCCGCAGAGCGCGGGCTGGCTGACGAACCTCTCCGTCCTGGTGGAACGGGAGGCGGCCGACGAGCTGCTCGCCGCGGTCGAGGAGCTGGGCACCTCGGCACCGCAGCTGGAACTGAAGGTGAACGGGCCGCTGCCGCCCTACAGCTTCGTGGAGAAGACCGACGCTTCGGCCGACGCGGCCGCGGGTGCACGCACCGCACCGGCGGCCGGCTGACGGGGCGGCAGCGGCCGGGAGGTCCGTATGGGGCTGATCAGCGAACTGCTGCTACTGCCCGCGGCCCCGCTGCGCGGCACCGCCTGGGTGCTGCGCCAGGTGCAGGCCGAGGCGGAGCGCCAGTACCGCGACCCCGCCACCGTCCAGCGCGAGCTCGCGGAGGCGGAGCGGCAGTTGCTCGCCGGCGAGATCGACGAAGACGAGTTCGACCGCCGCGAGGACGAGCTCCTCGCGCGGCTGGAGAACAGGAACCCGTGGACATGAACGACAGACTGACGACGGCGCTCGCCGTCGCGGGAGGATACGTCCTGGGCCGGACGGGCGGTGGCCGGGCGGGAAGGGCACCGTTCGCCTTCGGGGTCGCCGCCACGCTGGTGCTCGCCGCCGCCCGCCCCGAGAGCACCCAGCGGCTGCTCGTGGCGCTGGGCCGCACACTGGGCCGGGCCGCCGGCAAGGTCGAAGCGCTGACCGGCCGCGCGCCGCACGAGACGCCCGGCGAGCAGCGTGAGTCCGGAGCTTCCGATGAGGCCGACGAGACCGACGAGGCCGACGAGGCCGATGACGCCGACGAGGCGGGCAGCGGCGCCGGCGTGGCGGACGATGCCGACGGGCCGTACGCGGCGGCGGGTGAGCGCTCATGACGATGCCCGGCAGGCTGCCCGAGCGCTATGAGGGCGGCAGCAGCGCGAACCTCGCCGACATCCTGGAGCGCGTCCTGGACAAGGGCGTGGTGATCGCGGGTGACATCCGGATCAACCTGCTCGACATCGAACTGCTGACCATCAAGCTGCGGCTGATCGTCGCGTCCGTCGACAAAGCCAAGGAGATGGGCATCGACTGGTGGGAGACCGACCCCGCGCTCAGCTCCCACGCCCGGCGGGGGCAACTGGCCGAGGAGAACGAACAGTTGCGCCGCCGTGTCGCAGAACTGGAGCAGCGCGAGCCGGAACGCCTGGAGGGAGAGCGCCATGAACGGTGAGCTGCGGTACGTCTACGCGGTGACCGCGCCCCTCCGGGCGCCCCTGCCCGACGGCGTACGGGGCGTGAGCGGCTCCGTCCCGTACGCCGTCCACCACGCGGGACTGCAGGCCGTCGTCAGCCGGGTCCCCGAGGCGGACTTCGGCGAGGAGTCGCTCCGCGCCCATCTGGAGGACCTGGCGTGGTTGGAGGAGACGGCCAGGGCCCACCAGGCGGTGGTGGACGCGCTCACCGCACTCACCTGCCCCCTGCCGCTGCGCCTGGCCACCGTCTACCGGGACGAGGAGGGCGTGCGGCGCGCGCTGGAGGACGGCCGTCAGGACTTCAGGGCGACGCTCGACCGGCTGGACGGCCGCGTCGAGTGGGGCGTGAAGGTCTACGCGCGCCCGGCCCCCGAACCGGCCGCAGCGGCGGGGTCGGCGCCGGCCAGCGGGCGGGAGTTCCTGCGCCGGCGCAGGCAGGAGGTCACCTCGCGGGAGAACGCGCTGGCCGAGGCCGAGGAGCTCGGCCGTACGCTGCACGCGGCGCTCACGGCCCAGGCCGAGGACGTGCGGGTGTACCCCGCGCAGAACCCGCAGCTCTCGCGGGTGCCCGGGCAGAATCTGCTGAACGCCGCCTATCTGGTGCCCCGCGAGCGGTCCGAGGAGTTCGTCGCCCGCGTGGAGCGGCTGGGCGCGCACGACCCCACGGTGCGGGTCGAGCTGACCGGCCCGTGGGCGCCGTACTCGTTCGCGGCGGCGGACACGCCGGACCGGCGCCGGGAGGGTGTCCATGACAGCGCCGTCTCCTGAGCCGTACGAGCCGTACGCGACGTACGAGCCCGCCGCGCCGCGCGGCCCGGTGGCCGTCGACTCCCAGGAGCCGCTGGCCCGGCGGCAGGTCGCCCTGGTCGATCTGCTGGACCGGCTGCTGGGCACGGGCGCCGTGCTCACCGGGTCGCTCACCCTGGGGATCGCCGATGTGGACCTGGTGCGGATCGATCTGCGCGCCCTGATCAGCTCCGTCAACGCACGCGTCCCCTCGCCCTGGGAGGGAGGGCAGCCCCTGTGACACGCACGACCGAGACCCGCTCGGCGACCCGGCGGCTCGACTTCGACCCCGACACGGTCGAGCACGACCTCGCCGCGCTGGTGCTGACCGTCGTCGAGCTGCTGCGGCAACTGGTGGAGCGGCAGGCCCTCCGCCGCGTGGAGGTGGGGGACCTGGACGAGGAGCAGGAGGAGCGCATCGGAATGACGCTGATGCTCCTGGAGGACCGCATGGAGCTGCTGCGGGAACGATTCGGGCTGACACCCGAGGAGCTGAACCTGGACCTCGGCCCGCTGGGTCCCCTGCTGCCTACCGACTGAATCCTCCCCGAACTGTTGGATCTCGCCTATGAACGACGCGTTCTTCTCTTCGCTGGGCCAGGGCTGGCCGCAGTTCGCCGACCTGGCCCTGGCCTTCGTCCTGACCTCGCTGATCGGCTTGGAGCGGCGGGCCAAGCGCAAGAGCGCCGGGCTGCGCACCCATACGCTGGTGGGGCTCGGTGCCGCGCTCTTCATGCTGGTCAGCAAGTACGGCTTCGCCGATCTGATGGGCATGGAGGACGTCTCCTTCGACCCGTCGCGGGTCGCGGCCCAGGTGGTCTCGGGCGTCGGCTTCCTCGGCGCCGGCGTCATCTTCCTGCGCCGCGACGTGGTGCGCGGGCTGACCACGGCGGCGATCGTCTGGCTCTCGGCGGCGGTCGGGATGGCGTGCGGCGCCGGGCTGCCGCTGCTGGCCGTTGCGGTGGTGGCGATGCACTTCCTCACGGTGTGGGGGTTCACCAAGCTCAGCGACCGGCTGCCCGGTGTGGAGCCAGGACATCTGCGGCTCACCTACGAGGAGGGCAGAGGAGTGCTCGCCACCACGCTGACCATGTGCACGGAGCGCGGTTTCGTGGTGACCGAGACGAATATCGAGCAGATGGAGGAGCCGCGCCCCGAGCTGACCAAGCTCACCCTCTCGGTGTCAGGACCCGGCTCGGTGCCGGAGCTGGTGGGGGAGCTGATGACGGTGCCCGGTGTGCTCGCGGTCAACGGCAGGTCCGCCGCAGAAGCGCACGAGGGGGACTGAGCGTCGTGCCGTACCGCGTCCCGTTCAGTTGTTCGCCTCCGGGGTGGGAACCACGTTTCCTTTTGTCCCCCACGGAAACCCCGAGTGGTGACACCGCGAGCCGAAGGGGGCTGAGCACATGAACGCGGACGTCACCGGGACGGCCATGGACCTCGCCGCTCGTGACCACCTGATCGGCCTGGTGCCCGGGCTCATCGGGCTGCTGATCGTGGCCGCGCTGATCGGTGCCGTCTGGCTCGGCATCCGGATCAAGAACCGCGAGCCCGAACCGCCCGAGCCCGACGAGCAGCCGCACCTGCCGGACAGCGGCCCGACAGTGGAGGTCACGGAGAACCGCGAGCCGGACGAGTTGCCCCGCGACGGCATCCGCAGGCTGCCGCACAGCGGTGTGTACGACCACGGCGACCGCGAGAGCCACCCCGACGAACCGCCCAAGCGCAAGAAGTGGGAGCCCGGCAAGAGCGGATCCTTCGGCAGCGGAGGCCCCGGCTGACCCGGGCCGTCCGCCACTGACGGCCACCAGCCGCATCCGGCGCCGGTGCGCAGGCGCTCCCGCAGCAGTCCGGGGGCTCCCGCACCGGCGCCGAAGTACACCCGTCCTGGGGACAGCACGCTGCGACGAACGGCTCAAGCCCCCCGCGTGCCGCGCCGCCGCACCCGCTCCCACCCGGTTCGCGGCCCCACGATCGTGGCATGACTCAGGTCGTACGCAAGAGACGGACGGCGGCTCCGCTGACCGCACTGGTGTGTGCCGTGGTTCTCGCAAGCGGTGCCCCCCGGGCGGCGGGAGACGCCCCCACGAAGGGCGCGGCCGAGGCCGCGCAGCCGCTGCCCGCCCGGATCGCCTCGCTCTACCGGGAGGCCGCGGCGGCCTCGGCGCGCTACGAGGCCGCCCACCGCAAGGCGGCTGCGCAGCGCGCGGATCTCGCCCGCACCAGCCGGGCCGTCAGAGCGGGAGAGCACAAGCTGCGGCTGCTGCACCAGCAACTCGGCGCCGTTGCCCGCAAGCAGTACCGGGACGGCGGCTGGGCCCCCGCCACCCGGCTGCTGATGACCAGCGCCCCTGACACCCTGCTGGACAAGCTGCGCTCCCAGCGCCAGGGCGACCACGCCTTCCGGCGGCTGCTGCACACCACCCAGGACACCCAGCGCCATCTGGTCCGCGACCGGGCGCGGCAGCGGACCCAGCTGGCCGGGCTGCAGGCCAACGCCGAGCGGCAGCGCCGCGCCAAGCACGTCGTCGAGGAGCGGCTGGCGCAGGCCAGGGAGCGGATGCGCCAGGCGCGCGAGGAGCGCGCGGCGCGGGCCGCGGGGCCGATCTCCCGCGCGGCGCTGCGGGCCGACCCCGGCTCCGGCGGCTGTGCCTACAGCCCGCCGCCCAAGCACCGGGCCGTCGACGCGACCTGGGTGGCGCCGGTGAAGGACTACCAGCTGTCGGCGGGGTTCGCCTCCGCGGGCAAGCGCTGGGCCGGCAGCCACACGGGCCAGGACTTCGCGGTCGGCGTCGGCACCCCGGTGCGGGCCGTCGGCGCGGGCACCGTCGTCAAGACGAGCTGCGGCGGGCCGTTCGGCAACCACATCGTCATCAGGCACCCCAACGGCTACTACACCCAGTACGCGCACCTGTCCCGTATCCAGACCAGGCCGGGCGACCACGTACGGGCGGGGGAGCAGATCGGCCTCTCCGGCAACACCGGCAACTCGACGGGCCCGCACCTCCACTTCGAGGTACGGCTCACCCCCGAGGTGGGCTCGGGCATCGACCCGGTGCCGTGGCTGCGCAGCCGCGGGGTGAACGTCTGAGCAGCCTCGGTCCGCAAGCACATCAGGGCGGAGTCCGGCCGCTGTTTCCACCGCACACCCCGCACCGACCGGCGGTTCAGGCGGTCACGGCTGTGCCATCGTGCGGTTCATCGCCAGGTTGGACACCAGCAGTCCGCCGTCCACCGGAAGGCTGACGCCGGTGATCCAGGCCGCGTCGCGGGAGGCCAGGAAGGCCACGGCGGCGGCGATGTCGGACGGCTCGCCGACCCGGCCCAGCGGATAGTGTTCCCGGACATCCTCCAGCACCTGGGCCCGGTCCCGCCACACGTCGGTGCGCACCGTGCCGGGCTCCACCAGGTTGACCCGCACCCCGCGCGGTGCGGATTCGACGGCCAGGGTGCGGGTGAGGGAGGCCAGCGCGGCCTTGGCGGCGCTGTAGGCGTGGTTGCCGAAGTGCTGTTCGGCGTTGACCGAGCCGATGCTGACGACGGCGCCCCGGCCCGGGGCCCGGGTCAGCAGCGGCAGCGCAGCGCGGGCGCAGCGTGCGGCACCGTGCAGGGAGACCTCGAAGTCCTCGTACCAGGGCGCCTCTTCGCCCTCCTCGAACCGGGCCGGGTCGCGGTGGCAGGCGTAGGCGTTGTTGACGAGGACCTCCAGCCCGCCGAACGCCTCGGCGGCGCGGTCGACAGCAGCCTGCACGGCCGCGCCGTCGGTCACGTCGCAGCCGAGGGACTCGGCCCGGCCGCCGTCGGCGCGGATGCCGTCGGCGGCCCGGGCCGCGCGCTCCGGGTCCCGGTCCGTGACCAGGACCCGGGCGCCCTCCTCGGCGAGGCGGCGTGCCACGGCCGCCCCGATGCCTTGTCCGGCGCCGGTCACCAGCGCCCCGTACCCGTCGAATCGCATCATCCGATCATGTCAGAAGGTCCTCTCCCTCCCGCTCGGCCGCGGCGGGTTCCGCCGTCCGGGCCCGCTCCGCCGTCTGGTCGGCCATCTTGTTGTGCTGCTCCTCCCAGGTGGACAGGGCGAGTCCGCAGGCGTGGTCCATGTGCCGCAGCTTCTCCAGGCGCAGCTCGACGCGGCGGTCGGCGGGGAGCGCGTCCAACTGGTCCTGGAGCTTGGGGAGCCGCAGGAACGTGGCGTTGCCCAGCACGGTGACCCGCAGCGGCAGGTCCTCGCCCGGGTCCTCGGTCTCCACGTGGATGTGCGAGGTCTCCCAGGCGGTCTTGACGACCGCCATCAGCAGCCCCAGCAGCACGCCCTCGAACATGTTGGTGAGGACGATGGCCAGCGCGGTGACGGCCAGCACCACCGCCTCGGCCCGGTGCTGACGCCACATCGGGCCCAGCTCGCGCAGCGGGATCAGTTTCCAGCCCGCGTGGACCAGGATGCCCGCCAGCGCGGAGAGCGGGATCATGCCCAGCGCGCCGGGGATCGCGGCGGCGAACACCAGCAGCCACACGCCGTGCAGCACCCGGGAGACCTTCGTCTTCGCGCCGGCGGCCACGTTGGCCGAGCTGCGGACGATGACCGCCGTCATGGGCAGCGCGCCCAGCACACCGCACACGGTGTTACCCGCGCCCTGGGCCATCAGCTCCTTGTCGTAGTCGGTACGCGGCCCGTCGTGCAGCCGGTCGACGGCGGCCGCGCTGAACAGCGACTCGGCCGAGGCGATCAGGGTGAAGGCGAGCACCGTGCTCAGCATGCCGATCGAGGCGAGATTGCCGAAGTCGCCCAGCCCTGGCGGCTGTACGGCGTCCAGCAGGCCCTTGACCTCGACGCGTGCGATGGGCAGGTCGAAGACCGCCGTAGCGGCGGTGGCCAGCAGAACGGCGGCCAGCGGCGCGGGCAGCACCCGGGCACCGGCGGACCACTTGGGCCACAACAGCAGCACGGCGATCGTCCCGGCGCCGACGGCGAAGGCGGTCAGCGCGGCGCCGTCGCCCACCGTGTCCAGTACCAGCCCGCCCAGACCGAGGATCTTCTCCGGGCCGCTGCCGGGGGCCTTGGCGTCCGCCAGCGAGTAGAGCTGACCGGCGATCAGCACCAGGCCGATACCGGCGAGCATGCCCTGGACGACCGATACGGAGATCGCCCGGAACCAGCGGCCGAGCCGCAGCGCGCCCATCAGCAGCTGCAGCAGCCCGGCCAGCAGCACCAGGGCGCCGAGCGCGCTGACGCCGTAGGTCTGCACGGCCTCGTACACCAGTACCGTCAGCCCGGCGGCCGGGCCGCTGACCTGGATGCTGCTGCCCGGCAGGAAGCCGGTCACCAGCCCGCCCACGATGCCGGTGACCAGACCGAGTTCGGCCGGAACCCCGGAGGCGACGGCGATGCCCACGCACAGCGGCACCGCGACGAGGAAGACGACGAGCGAGGCGGTGAAGTCCGCCCGCAGCAGGCTTTTCGAGTACGTCATGACGCCACCTCTCACAGCGGGAGGAACGCGCCGGAACGCGTGTCGAGTTCGAGAATCCGTCCGGTGTCGACCGTGTAGAACCAGCCGCGCAGCCCCAGTCGGCCGGCTGCTTCCCGTTCGGCGACGCACGGGTATTCCCGCAGCCGGGCCAGCTGCGCCCGCACGTGGCGCTGCACGGCGGCGGCCACATCGGGCTGCCCGCGTTCGTCGTCGCTGGGCGCCAGTTCGCCGGGCGACGGCAGCTGGGTGGTCAGCCAGCCGCGTACGGCGGGCACGGCGGCCAGGTCCTCGCCGCGCACCCGGGCGCCGACGGCGCCGCAGTGCGAATGCCCGCACACCACGATCTCGGGCACTTCCAGCACCCGGACGGCGTACTCGATGGTGGCGGACTCCCCGTGCGGCCGGTCGGTTCCGCCGTAGGGCGGCACCGCGTTGCCCGCGGTACGCAGCTCGAACAGCTGCCCGGGCCGGGCTCCGGTGAAGACGGCGGGCTGTACGCGGGAGTCGGAGCAGGAGATGAAGAGGGCTTCCGGTGACTGGCCCTGGGCCAGCCGGCGGTAGCGTTCGCGTTCGTCGGTGCGGTCGCCTATCCGTGCGGAAAAGGCGCGCGCGTGAGGAATGAGAGAGCGCATCAGGGTTACCTTGCGTTCAGGTGCGTACGCAGTCGGCGTACGGAGTCGGCGTACGGACCCCGCGGCACTCGGGAGCCGGGGGAGGACTCCGCGGTGCGCGTGGTCGCGGTACGGACTCTGCGGTCGGAAGTCGGCGAGAAGTCGGACACGGCAGCGTGGGCCGGTACCGGCTGGTCGCGGACAGGCGCGCCGTTACGCGGCTGCCGCGGCCGATATCAGTGCCGCAACACCTGGTGCAGTACGGGAACCTCCACGGATCTGCGCCACGGCATGCCGGCGCTGCCGTTCCCGGGCAGCGCGGCCGGAAAGTCCGCGGCGAGGGACCGGGCCTGGCGGCCTCCGGCGTGGAGCGGACGCTCGCCGGGAGCCGGGGGCGTCTGCTGGTGCCGGACGGTGCGGCGCGGATGGCAGTCGTCGGCACCGTGCTCGGTCTCGTCGGCCACGGGGGCCGAGGCGGTCCCGGTGGCGACCTCGGTGCCGCCCGGCGGAGCGGGCCGCGCTTCGGCGCAGTCGACGGCGAGCAGGACGGAGAGGAGCAGGACGAGGGCGGAGACGCATGTCCGGATAATGGTCACGCTGCGTCGCATCGTCCTCCCCTCGATTCATGGCTCCGAGCTGGGCCGATTCCATCCTCACCCACAGGGTGTGACGAACCCGCACGGCGAAGGTGAACGAAAGGTGAACTCGCCTGGGAGATACGGGGAGTTCTGCTCACAGCCTCTTGTTTTCAGCCGCAACGGCGAGAATTGATCGCTCGAAGGGCTCGCTCAAGTGGCCGATATCCGTACAGATGTACCTCTGACCCGCGATGCCGACCCTGGAAACGCCACTGCAACAAGCCTGAGGAAAAGCTCGACCGCTACCGCGAGTACGCGACTGCGACCGCCGACAAACACCTGTACGGCCCCGGGGCGCCTCCGCGAGCGGCGGGGGAGGCGGTGCCACCATGGAACAGGGCTCGCCGACGTGGAGGAAGAGATGTTCGAGCCGGACGACATCCGGGAGTGGCGCGGGCACGACGTGGTGGACGAGGGCGGCAGCAAGATCGGCTCGCTGGAGTCCGTCTACGTGGACACCGCGACCGACCAGCCGTCCTTCGCGACCGTGACGGTCGGTGCGCCGACCCGGCGCCGGCTCGTCTTCGTGCCGCTGGCGGGGGCCGGTGTGGGGCCCGGATATCTGAAGGTGCGGTACCCCAGGAACCTGGTGAAGGACGCTCCGTCCATCGGGACCGACGATGTGCTGCCCGCCTCGGACGAGCCCTCCGTCTTCGCGCACTACGAGATCGAGTACACCCCGGGCGCGGGCGGCGAGCGCCGCCTCGCGCGCCGCTGAGAAGCCGGGAGGCCGACATGGCGCTGTTCTTGTTCCTGGTCCTGGTGGCGATCGCGCTGGGGATCTTCGGCTCGGTCGTCAAAGGGCTGTTCTATCTGCTGATCATCGGCATCTTCGTCGCGCTGATCGCCTTCCTCTACGCGGCCTACCGGATCACCAGCAAGGCCACCCGCCGCCGACCACGCTGACCGTCGGCGAAGCGCTGCAGCACAGGCTCGGAAATGCGGCTGCTCGCCGCTGCCGTCCCGCGCTAGGGTCCGCTGCGTGCGACTCACTGTTCTCGGCGGCTGCGGCGCCTGGCCCACGGCCGACCAGGCGTGCAGCGGCTACCTCGTCGAACACGAGGGATTCCGGCTGCTGGTCGACCCCGGGTACGCCACGCTGCCGCGGCTCCTCGCGAGCGGCACGGCCGACGCGGTCGACGCCGTGCTGGTCAGCCACGGCCATCCCGACCACTGCGCCGACCTCAACCCGCTGCTGCGCGCCAGGGGTTTGAGCGACACCCCGCCGCCCGCGCTGCCGGTCCACGCCCCGCACGGCGCCCTCGACGCCGTCCTCGCGCTGGACAAGCCGAGCATGCTGCGAGCGGCCTACCGGCTGTGTGAGTTCCGGCCCGGCGACGGGTTCGAGATCGGTCCGTTCGCGGTCGGCACCTGGCTGCTGCCGCACTTCGTGCCCAACGCCGGTCTGCGGCTGACCACCCCGGACGCCGTGCTCGCCTACACCGGCGACACCGGGCCCAGCCCCGACATCCCCGACCTGGCACGCGGCGCCGACCTGCTGCTGTCGGAGGCCACCTATGTCCACCAGGTGCCGACCGCCGACGCGCCGTATCTGCTGACGGCGCGCCTGGCGGGCCAGTACGCGGCCCTGGCGGGGGCCGCCGCGCTCCTGCTCACCCACCTGTGGCCGGGCACCGATCCGCACGCCGCTCACGAAGCGGCCGCGCGAGCCTGGCAGGGGCCGCTCGGTACCGCTGCTCCCGGTCTCGTCCTCGACCTGACCGCCCTCGGGGGGCACTGTGGGGTGCTCGGCGGCAGCGTCTAAGTTGTGCGGGTCAACACCGGCCCGCACACGTGGAGTTCTCATGGCTGACGACCTGACAGCAGCGCCCGGCGAGCGGCCGGAGGAGATCGACCCCGACCGGCCGCACTCCGCGCGGATCTGGAACTACTGGCTCGGCGGCAAGGACCACTACGAGGCCGACCGGGTGGCGGGCGACCAGTTCCGCAAGGCGTTCCCCGGCATCGTGGAGAACGCCCGCTCCTTCCGGCTCTTCCTCTCGCGCGGTATCCGCTGGCTGGCCGACGAGGCGGGCGTCGACCAGTTCCTCGACGTGGGCACGGGGCTGCCCACCGTCGACAACACCCACGAGGTCGCACAGCGGGTGAACCCCCGCGCGCGGATCGTCTACGTCGACAACGACCCGCTGGTGCTGCTGCACGCGAACGCGCTGCTGACCAGCCACCCCGAGGGCTTCACCGCCTACCTCCACGCCGACCTGCGGCAGCCGGCGGCCATCCTCGAGCAGGCCGCCGCCACCTTGGACTTCGAACGTCCCGTTGCGCTGATCCTCAGCGGCATCCTGGGGCATGTGGCCGACCACGCCGAGGCCCGGGGCATCGTCAGGAAGCTGCTGGCCGGACTGGCGCCCGGCAGCTATCTGCTGGTGTGCGACGGCACCAGTACGAACGCGGAGCTGTTGAAGGCGCAGCGGCGGCACAACGCCGGGGGAGAGGTGCAGTACTTCCTGCGGTCGCCGGAGCAGATCGCGGCGTTCTTCGAGGGGCTGGAGCTGGTGGCACCCGGGGTCGTGCCCTGCCCCGAGTGGCGCCCCGAGGGCGGCGAGGTGCAGGTCCCGGCTGTGGACGCCTACGGGGGCATCGGGGTCAAGCGCCGGTGAGGGGGCCTGGGGTCTGGGCGGCCCTGAACCCTGGGCCCTGAGCCCTGAGCCCTGAGCCCTGAGCCCTGGGCCCTGAGCCCTGAGCCCTGGGCCTTGGGGCCTGGTGTCACCCAGGGACCTCTGTCCGTTATGCCCGTTCCGCACCGGTAGGTACCCTGAGTGGAGCACGCACGATGTCGCCACGCGGCGGGAAGGCGGACACATGGCTTCGGTCGGCGGAGTGCCCTGCTGGGTGAGTCTGATGACCCCCGATCAACGGGCCGCCGAGGAGTTCTACGGACCCGTACTGAGCTGGACGTTCGTCTCCTCGGACGCGGGCCCCGACGCGCGCATCGCCACCGTGGAGGGGCAGCCGGTCGCCGGGATCAACCAGCTGGCAGCCGGCGCGGGCCCCGAGGCCGAGCGCTGGACGGTGTACTTCCACGTCGAGGACGCCGACCTGGTGGCCGAGAGGATCGCCGAGCGGAGTGCGACCGTGGCGGTGGGCCCGCTCAGAAAGGGCGGCGGCCGTGCCGTCATCGCGGCCGACCAGTCGGGCGCGCCGTTCGGACTGTGGCAGGGCGACGGACCCGCCTCCTGGTGGGTCGGCTCCGGCCCGGCACCCGCCTGGCTCCAGCTCCACACCGCCGACGCCTTCGCCGCCGCAGTGTTCTACGGCGAGATCTTCGGCTGGATGGACGACCCCAGCCATGGGGTCACCTACGAGGAGCAGTACGACGAGATCGTCGTCCGGGTGGACGGTCACCCGGTGGCCGGCTTGCGCGGCGGCGCGCTGGAGTCGCCGCCCGACCCGGGCATCCGGCCGCGATGGGAGCCGTACTTCCGGGTACCCGATCTTGACGCGGCGGTGAGCGTCGCGGAACGGGAGGGCGGCGAAGTCGTCTCCCCGCCCCGGGAGGGACCTCTGGGGCGGTCGGCGACGCTCCGCGACCACAAGGGAGCCTCCTTCTGTCTGCTCAGCACCTAAGGAGCACACCATGCAGGAGAACGACAAGAACGGACCGATCCAGGACGACGAGGCCAAGAAGCGGCTCCGCGGCGATCTGCGCTCCAACCGCGAGGAAGCCCGCGAGATGGAGCCCTCCGGTGAGGACCAGCCCGAGCCCTTCAGGGACCCGCAGTCGCTGCGCAGCGGTGGCACGCCCGACGGGATGACTCCGCGCGATGTCGAGCTCCGCTCGGAGATCGCGCAGTACCTGGGCAGGCATCTGTACCCGACCGGGCGCGAGGAAGTGCTGGACGCGTTGCGTGCGGAGCACGCGCCGGACCGCCTGGTGGAGATGGCGCAGGGCCTTCCCGCGGATGCGCGCTTCAGGAATGTGCAAGAGCTGGTCGAAGCGATGGGCCTCCACGTCGAGACCCGCCGCCGCTGAGGGGGTGCCCCTGTCCGCCGCTTGCGGGGTGCGGGTGCGTTGTGGCTTGTCGCGCAGTTCCCCGCGCCCCTGAATGCTTCCCCGCAAGCTTGGGAGGTCTGCGCCAGAGGCGCAGGGCTGGCAAGCGCAGCCCCCGTGCGGGGCACGCTTGCAGGGAGGGGGTGCCCCTGGCTGTGTGTCGCGGGGTGCGGGCGCGCTGTGGTTTGGGGGCACCTCCCGGCCGAAGGCTGGGGGAGCAGTTCCCCGCGCCCCTGATGGGGCCGCCGCAGTGAATCGGGCGCCCGGCGTCGGGGCGCCGGGCGCCAGTTTTGGGTATACCTGACACCGGGCAACAAGGTCGATCAGCGCCGACCAGAAACTCGCACAGAAAAGCGCGCCGCGACCATTGACACCCCTCTTGCCCCTCCTTAGTGTCACATCGCTATTTCGAACGCGTGACGAAATATCGAACGTAGCGAACGACTTCACAGGAGCGGCTCTCGTGCGCATCACCGGTATCAGCACCCATGTGGTCGGGACACCCTGGCGGAACCTGACCTACGTCCAGGTCCACACCGACGAAGGGCTCACCGGCGTCGGAGAGACGCGGATGCTGGGCCACACCGACGCGCTGCTCGGCTACCTGCGCGAGGCCGAGGTCAACCACATCGCAGGCTCCGACCCGTTCCGCATCGAGGACCTGGTGCGCCGGATGAAGTACGGCGACTACGGGCGGGCCGGCGAGATCGTGATGTCCGGCATCGCCTGTGTGGAGATGGCCTGCTGGGACATCAAGGGCAAGGCGCTGGGCGTGCCCGTATGGCAGCTGCTGGGCGGCAACGTCACCGACTCCGTCAAGGCGTACGCCAACGGCTGGTACACCACCGAGCGCACCCCCGAGGCGTACCACCAGGCCGCCAAGGACGTCATGGCGCGCGGCTACCGCGCCCTGAAGATCGACCCGTTCGGCACCGGCCACCTGGAGCTCTCGCACGAGGACACCCGCTACGCGGTCTCCCTCATCGAGGCGGTACGGGACGCCATCGGCCCCGACGCCGAGCTGATGCTGGAGATGCACGGCCGCTTCGCTCCCGCCACCGCCGTCCGGCTCGCCCACGAGATGGCGCCGTTCCGGCCCGCCTGGCTGGAGGAGCCGGTGCCGCCGGAGAACCTCAAGGCGCTCGCGAAGGTCGCGGGGAAGGTGGACATGCCGGTGGCGACCGGCGAGCGCATCCACGACCGGATCGAGTTCCGGGAGCTGTTCGAGAGCCAGGCCGCCGACATCGTCCAGCCCGACCTGGGCCACCTCGGCGGGATCGCGGAGACCCGCAAGCTGGCGGCCACCGCCGAGACCCACTACATGCTCGTGGCCCCGCACAACGTGGGCGGCTCGGTGCTGACCGCCGCCAGCCTCCAGATGGGCTTCGCGACGCCCAACTTCAAGGTGCTGGAGCACTTCAACGACTTCGCCGACGCCGAGATCAAGAAGGTGGTCAAGGGCGCGCCGCAGATCGACCCGGAGACCGGCTGCTTCACCCTTCCCCACGCGCCGGGGCTCGGCGTCGAACTGGACACCGACGCGGCGGCCGAGTTCCCTCAGCAGCGCGCCCGCTTCGACCTGTGGGCCGAGGGCTGGGAGACCCGCAACCCCGACGGCGGCGACCGGTGAACGCCGCACAGGGCGAGGGCCTGGCCGTCGTACTGGACGCGCCCGGCGCCGCCCGCCTCGTCCCGCACACCCCGCGACCGCCCGGCCCGGGAGAGGCGCTGGTGCGGGTGCACGCGGCCGGGATCTGCGGCAGCGACCGCGAGCTGTACCAGGGCAACCGTCCGGCTCCGTACGCGCGCTACCCCGTCACTCCGGGCCACGAGTGGTCAGGCACGGTCGAGGGGGCCGGCGAGGGCGTACCCGGCGGGCTGGTGGGGCGCAAGGTGGTGGGGGAGGGGTTCCGCAACTGCCAGGTGTGCGAGCGCTGCCACGTCGGCGAGACCACGCTGTGCACCGCCGGATATGCGGAGACCGGGTTCACCGAGCCCGGCGCCATGGCACCCACCCTCACCCTCCCGGCCCGCCTGCTGCACCCGCTGCCCGACGAGGCGGACCTGACGGCCGCCGCGCTGCTGGAGCCCGCCGCCTGTGTCGCGGCCGCCGCGCTGCGGGCCCGGGTCAGGCCCGGTGACCGGGTCGCCGTCGTCGGTGACGGCACGCTGGGGATGCTCGCCGTCCAGCTGCTGGGGCTGGGCTCGCCCGCCGAGCTGCTGCTGGTCGGCGCCAGGACCGGACGCGCGGCGCTCGCCGCCGAGTTCGGCGCCACCGCCTACCGCCACCACCGGGAGACCGAAGGGCTCGGCGGCTACGACACCGTCGTCGAGGCGGCGGGCGTGCCCGGCGCGGCGCGGCAGGCGGCCGGACTGCTGCGGCGCGGTGGACGGCTGGTGCTGACCGGTATCCCGCCCGCCGGAGAGGCCGAGCTCGACCCGGCGGCGCTGGTCTGGGGCCAGGTGCGGGTGGACACCGTCTTCGGTGCCCCGCCCGCGGCCTGGGCGCACGCGGTGCGCACCTTCGCCCGCGGGCTGCTGAACCCGCTGCCGCTGGTCACCCACCGGCTGCCGCTCTCCGAGTTCGACAAGGCCGTCGCGCTCGTGGCCGACGGCGACCCGGCCGTCGGCAAGGTGCTGCTGCACCCCTGAAGACCCGCCTGGCACCAGGCCCCAGCCCCCGTACCGAAGGAGCCCCGTGACCACCAGCACCACCCCTCGCCTCCCCGGCGAACCCGCGCTCAGCGCGCTGGAGATGGCCGTACCCCGGCCCGAGCCCGCCGACGCCTCCCCACACACCTTCCCCGACGGCGGCCTGTGGCGCACCGAGGTGCCCTCCTGTGAAGGACCCGAGGCGCTGGCCGTCGTACTGAAGGAGTCCGCGCGGCTCGACGTACCGCTGCACCGCATCAGCCAGGGCAGCGGCATCTGGATGCTCACCGATGCCGAGATCACCGAGATGGTCGAGGCGTGTGCCGAACGGGACATCGAGCTGTGCCTGTTCACGGGGCCGCGCGGCACCTGGGACACCGGCGCTGCGACCCGTACCGACTCCGGCGGCGCCGGGCTGCGGGCCCGCGGCCACAGCGCGCTCGCCGGCTGTGTCGAGGACGCCGTGCGCGCCACCGAACTGGGGGTCCGCTGCCTGCTCGTCGCCGACGAGGGGGTGCTGTGGACTCTGCACCGGGCCCGCGCCACCGGCATCCTCCCCGCCGACACCACCCTGAAGGTCTCCGCGCTGATCGGGCCGGTCAACCCCGCCTCCTACGCCGTCTACGAGCGGCTCGGCGCCGACTCCCTGAACGTGCCCAGCGATCTGACGCTCGACCACCTCACCGAGATCAGGCGGGTCAGCGCGGCGCCCATGGACATGTACATCGAGGCGCCCGACGACCTCGGCGGCTATGTGCGGATGTACGAGCTGGCCGAGCTGATCCGCCGCGGAGCCCCGCTCTATCTGAAGTTCGGGCTGGCCAAGGCACCCGGCATCTACCCGTCGGGCCGCCATATGCGCGACACCGTGCTGGACACGGCGCGCGAGCGGGTGCGCCGCGGCCGGCTCGCCCTGGACCTGCTGGCCAGGCACGGCGCCGACGGCGGTATGTCCCCGCTCGGCTCCCGGCTGCCGGGCCCGCTGCACCGCTTCGAGCACACCGAGCCTGGAGGGAACTGAACATGCGCACCCGCAGAGCCCGCATCGCCGCTTCGGCGGTGCTGGCCACCACGCTCGTCGCCGGACTGGCCTCCTGCGGCCAGGAGGCCCGCGGCGGCAGCCGCTACCAGCCCGACAAGGGCAAGGGCGGCACCATCGGCCTGGCCATGCCCACCAAGTCGTCCGAGCGGTGGATAGCCGACGGCAGGAACATGGCCAAGCAGTTCCAGAAGGCCGGCTACAAGACCGACCTCCAGTACGGGGACGACAAGGTCGAGAACCAGATCGCCCAGATCGAGAACATGATCACCAAGGGCCACCGGCTGCTGGTCATCGCCGCCATCGACGGCTCGGCCCTCACCAACGTCCTCAAGCGGGCCGCCGACGCGCACATCCCGGTCATCTCCTACGACCGGCTCATCCTCGGCACCAAGAACGTCGACTACTACGCGTCCTTCGACAACGAGCGCGTCGGCGAACTCCAGGGCCAGTACATCCTCGACAAGCTCAAGCTGAAGAAGCCGGACAAGGACGCGGACAAGCACTACAACATCGAGCTGTTCGCCGGGTCGCCGGACGACAACAACACCAAGTATTTCTGGAACGGCGCCATGAAGAAGCTCAAGCCCTTCATGAAGTCCGGCCAGCTGGTGGTGCGCAGCAAGCAGACGAAGATGAACCAGGCCACCACACTGCGCTGGGACGGCGGCACCGCGCAGAAGCGGATGGACGACCTGATCAGCAAGAACTACGGCAGCGCCGACGTGGACGCGGTCCTCTCGCCCTACGACGGCATCTCCATCGGCATCATCTCCGCGCTCAAGAGCGCCGGCTACGGCGGCAAGCGCCACCCGCTGCCCATCGTCACAGGCCAGGACGCCGAGCTGGCCTCGGTCAAGTCCATCATCGCCGGGCAGCAGACCCAGACCGTCTTCAAGGACACCCGCAAGCTGGCCAAGCAGGCCGTCCAGATGGGCGACGCCGTACTGACCGGCAAGAAGGTCGAGGTCAACAACACCACCGACTACGACAACGGCAAGAAGGTCGTACCCGCCTACCTGCTCAAGCCCGTCTCCGTCGACAAGTCCAACACCCAGCTCCTCATCGACGAGGGCTACTTCACCAAGGGGCAGCTCAAGTGAGCCCGGCAGCCGACAGCGCCGAGCGCACCGAGCAGGAGCGCCCGGTCCTCGAGATGCGGGGCATCACCAAGACCTTCCCCGGCGTCAAGGCGCTCAGCGACGTCAACCTCACGGTGCGCCCCGGTGAGATCCACGCCGTCTGCGGTGAGAACGGCGCGGGCAAGTCGACGCTGATGAAGGTCCTCAGCGGCGTCCACCCGCACGGCAGCTACGAGGGTGAGATCTTCTTCCAGGGCGAGCCGGTCGCCTTCAAGGACATCCGCGCCAGCGAGCAGCGCGGCATCGTCATCATCCACCAGGAGCTGGCGCTGGTGCCGTTCCTGTCCATCGCCGAGAACATCTTCCTCGGCAACGAGCAGCGCTCCGGCGCCCGCGGCCTCGTGGACTGGAACGCCACCATGCGGCGGGCGACCGAGCTGCTGCGGCGGGTCGGTCTGCGGGAGAACCCGCAGACCCCCGTGGCCGACATCGGCGTCGGCAAGCAGCAGCTGGTGGAGATCGCCAAGGCGCTGTCGAAGGAGGTGAAGCTGCTCATCCTGGACGAGCCGACGGCCGCGCTCAACGACGAGGACAGCGCCACCCTCCTGGACCTCATCCTGGAGCTGCGCGAGCAGGGCATCGCCAGCATCGTCATCTCCCACAAGCTGGGCGAGGTCCGCCGGATCGCCGACTCCCTCACCATCCTGCGCGACGGCCGCACCATCGAGACGCTGACCGTGCGCGAACACCCCGGCGACACCCCCGAGCTGTCGGAGGACCGGATCATCCGCGGCATGGTCGGCCGCGACCTCGACCACCGCTTCCCCGACCGCACCCCCTACGAGGGCGAGCACACCACCGCGCTGGAAGTATCCGGGTGGACGGTGCGGCACCCCGTCGACCAGCAGCGCAAGGTCGTCGACGACGCCTCGCTGACGGTGCGCAGGGGCGAGATCGTAGGGATCGCCGGGCTGATGGGCGCCGGCCGCACCGAGCTGGCCATGTCCGTCTTCGGCCGCTCCTACGGGCGCTACGAGTCAGGAACCGTACAGGTCGGCGGCCGTGAGGTGCGCACCAAGACCGTGCCGGCGGCGATCGACGCCGGTATCGCCTATGTCACCGAGGACCGCAAGCAGTACGGGCTCAACCTGCTCGACACCATCAACCGCAACGTCTCGCTGGCCTCGCTGAGCGGGATGGCGCGGCACGGCCTGGTGGACGAGCACGAGGAGCGCTCCGTCGCCGAGCGCTACCGCAAGTCCATGAACATCAAGGCCCCCACGGTCCACGAGCAGACCGGCCGGCTCTCCGGCGGCAACCAGCAGAAGGTCGTGCTCAGCAAGTGGATCCACGCCGACCCCGAGGTGCTCATCCTCGACGAGCCGACCCGGGGCATCGACGTGGGTGCCAAGTACGAGATCTACACCGTCATCGACAAACTCGCCGCGCAGGGGAAGGCCGTGCTCTTCATCTCCTCCGAACTCCCCGAGCTGCTGGGGATGTGCGACCGCATCTACACCATGGCCGAGGGCCGCCTCACCGCAGAGATCGACCGTGCGGACGCCACCCAGGAAGTCCTGATGCGCCACATGACCCGGAACAGAAGCTGAGGCCCGCCATGACCACCACGACCAAGCCTTCCTCACCCACCCCACCCGAGGACGCGCCGCCCCCCGTGCAGGCCGCCGCGCGCTCGGCGGGCGCCGTGCTGCTGGAGAACATGCGCGGCCATATGCGCCAGTACGGCATGCTCACCGCGCTCGTGTTCATCATCGTGCTGTTCCAGATATGGACGGACGGCACGCTGCTGCTGCCGAACAACGTCTCCAATCTGATCCAGCAGAACGGCTACATCCTCATCCTGGCCATGGGCATGATGATCGTCATCATCGCCGGCCATATCGACCTCTCGGTCGGCTCGCTGGTGGCCTTCGTCGGCGCGATGGCCGCCGTGATGATGGTCAAACACGATATGCCGTGGGTGCTGGCGCTGGCGCTCTCGCTGCTGATCGGCGCCGTCGCCGGAGCGTGGCAGGGCTTCTTCATCGCCTACGTCGGAATCCCGTCCTTCATCGTGACGCTGGCCGGGATGCTGCTCTTCCGCGGTCTGACCCAGATCGTGCTGGAGGGCCAGTCCCTCTCGCCCTTCCCGAGCGGCTTCCAGAACCTCGCCAAGGGCTTCATCCCCGAGATGGGCCCCTACACGCAGTACCACAACCCCACGCTGGTGATCGGCCTCGTCGCCATCGTCTTCCTGCTGCTGCGCGAGCGCCGCGACCGCAAGCGGCAGCTGGCGTACGAGCTCGAGGTGCTGCCCACCGGGCTGTGGGTCGCCAAGTGCGTGGCGCTGACCGCGGCCGTCGTCGCCTTCACCCTGACGCTGGCCAGCTTCCACGGCGTGCCCGTCGTCATGCTGGTGATGACCGGACTCCTGCTCGGCCTCGGCTATGTGATGCGCAACGCGGTGGTCGGCCGGCACGTCTACGCGCTCGGCGGCAACAAGGCGGCTGCCAAGCTGTCCGGCGTCAAGGACCAGCGCGTCACCTTCCTGGTCTTCGTCAACATGGGCGTGCTTGCGGCGCTGGCCGGCTGTGTCTACGCCGCGCGGCTCAACGCGGGCACCCCGCAGGCGGGCCTCAACTTCGAGCTGGAGGCCATCGCCGCCTCCTTCATCGGCGGCGCCTCCATGAGTGGTGGCGTCGGCACCGTGATGGGTGCCGTCATCGGCGGCCTCGTGCTGGGTGTTCTCAACAACGGTATGTCGTTGGTGGGCATCGGCACCGACTACCAGCAGGTCATCAAGGGGCTGGTGTTGCTGGCGGCGGTCGGGTTCGACGTCTGGAACAAGCGGAAAGCCGGCCGCTGACCGGCGGTTCTCTCGCGTGAGGGGGCAGCCCCTTCCCGGCGAAACCCGGGAAGGGGCTGCCCCTGGTTGTGCGTTGCGGGGTGCGGGTGCCTCGTGGCTGAGCGCGCCGTTCCCCGCGCCCCTTTGGGGCGCGGCCTCACCCCGCGAAGGGCGGCTGCGCCAGCCCTGTGCCGGCGTCCGACACCACCAGGAGGGAGCCGTCCTGGGGGGTGGGGGCCGCAAGGCCGACGCGGGCCGAGGTGACGTAGAGGTCGCTCAGGTCGGTGCCGCCGAAGGCGCACGCCGTGGGGCGCCGGACGGGGAGGTCCACCACCCGGTCCAGCGCCCCTTCGGGGGTGTAGCGGCGGACGGCGCCGCCGTCCCACAGGGCCACCCACACGCAGCCGTCCGCGTCCACGGTCAGCCCGTCCGGGAAGCCGGCGCCTTCCTCGACCTGAGCCAGGGGCCTGCGGCCGGTGGCCGACCCGTCGTCGCGGACGTCGAAGACATCGATGCGCCGCGTAGGAGTGTCGACGTAGTACATCCGCGTACCGTCCGGGCTCCAGCCGGTGCCGTTGGAGACGGTGACGTCGTCGAGGACGGTGGTCGCCGTACCGTCCGACGCGTACCGGACGAGGTCGCCGCCTGAGGCCTCCTCGTCGTAGCGCATGGTCCCCGCCCACAGCGCGCCGTCGGGAGCGACCGCCGCGTCGTTGCCGCGGCGGCCCGGCACCGGGGCGCGCCGCAGCCAGGAGAAGCGGCCGTCCGCGTCGTACAGCCCGACACCGTCGCGCAGATTGACGACGACTCCGCCACCCGCGCGCGGCTTGGCGGCGCCCACGTGCTGCTCGGTGCTCATCAGCGTGCGGTGGCCCGTCGAAGGGCCGAAGGTGTGGACCCGGGAGGCGAGGATGTCCACCCAGATCAGCCGTCCGGCCGCGGTGTCCCAGGTCGGTCCCTCGCCCAGCTCGGCGGACGCGCGCAGTGCCGTCTCCACCCTCATCACAGCCCCCTGTGACCCAGTCGTTCGGACAGCCGTCCGGCGCCGCGCCGCGCCAACTCCGCCAGCTCGGCGCGGCGTTCCTCGCTCCACCGGATCAACGGTACGGAGATGGACAGGGCCGCCACCACCCGGCCCGAGCGGTCCCGTACGGGCGCCGCCACACAGCTGACGTCGGGGTTGGACTCGCTCTCCTCGACGGCGAACCCGCGCTCGGCTGTCCTGGCCAGCTCCTCGCGCAGCCTGGCCACGTCGGTGATGCTGTTGGGCGTCATGGCCGGCAGCTCGGCACTGTCGGGCAGCCGTGCGGCGAGCTCGCCGTCGGGCAGCGAGGCGAGCAGCATCTTGCCGACCGCCGTGCAGTGCGCGGGCAGCCGCCGGCCGGCGGCCGAGACCATGCGCACGGCCTGGGTGGAGTCCACCTTCGCGACATAGATGACGTCGGTGTCCTCCAGGATCGCCACGTGTACCGTCTCCTCGCAGGTCTCGGCCACCGAGCGGGCCACCTGCTGCCCTTCGGCCGCGAGGTCGAGCTGCTCGGCGTAGCGGCTGCCGAGCTGGTAGGCGCGCACTCCCAGCCGGTAGTGGCCGGCCCTGCCCGGGACGGGCACGAGGTAGGAGCGGGCGGCCAGGGTGCCGACCAGCTCGTGCACCGTGGTCCTGGGCAGGCGCAGCTTGCGCACGATGTCGGGTGCCGAGAGTGTGCCGTCCCCTTCCAGGAACAGCTCCAGAATGTCGAGCGCCCGGGTCACAGCGGGCACGAGCCGTCCCATGGCCCCTCCTGTTCGAGATATCAACAATCGATCGAAGCTCCGAACAGTCTAGCTTCGGTGACCCAGGTGTACGAGGGTGCGTCGGGGTCCACCCGGAAGGCATGAGGTACGCCAATCCTGATCCTGACCCGGAGCAGACCACCGGCCTGGAGAAGGGCGGCCAGGTCCCGCCCGGTGAGACGCCGCCCGGCGAGGGCGGTCTGTCCGAGGCCGGCCCGCGTGAGACGCACAACCCGACCAAGGGCTGGAGCACGGTGCCGCTCATCCTGATCGGGCTCGTCGTCGCGGCCATGCTCGTCTTCTTCGTGGGCTACCTCGTCGGCCTGCAGTAGCGGCCTGCGGCAGCGGGCCTGCGCGACGGTCCCACGAGCAGCCCTTCTGGGCGCCTCACGCGCCCGGGAGCTGTCCGCTGCCCAGGGGGTCGCACGCCGCCGCCCGGGGCTCTCAGGCCGCCGTCTGGGGCCTCACGCCCCGACGACGGTGAACAGTGCCCCGTGCGGGTCGTACAGCGTGACCCGGCGCCCCTCGGCGACCTCCTCCGGCGCCGAGCCGACCGCCCCGCCGGAGTGGACGGCCGCCGGGACGATCCCTCCCGGGTCCGCCACCCGGAACGCGATCTCCCACCGGGGACAGGCGCCCGGATCGGCGTCCCCGGGCCGCGCCCCGCCCCGCAGCCGGACATCCGGCCACCGGTCCCCGTCCCCGTCCCCGTTCCCGGGCCATCCCAGCACCGTGCTGTAGAACGCCTCCATGGCGCCCGTGTCGCAGGTGCGCAGACACAGCTCCACGGGAGCGGAACCGGCGCCCGCGCCCCACTCGGCGGGGGCCTCGCCCTGCCACAGGCCGAACGCCGCTCCGCACGGATCGGCGCCCAGCACCGTACGGCCGCTGCCCGTCTCCAGCGGGCCGACAGCCACCGTGCCACCGCGCTCGGCCATCAGCTCTGCCGCCCTGTCCGCGTCCTCGACCAGGAAGAACGCCGTCCACCGCGCCGGCAGTCCGCGCGCCGCTGCGGCCTCGTTGACCCCGCCCACCGGCCGGCCCGCCGCGGTGGCGACCCGGAACTCCGGCGCCAGGGCGCCGTCCTCGAAGGACCAGCCGAGCACGCCGCCGTAGAACGCCTCGGTGGCCTTCCGGTCGTGAGTCGTCAGACTGACCCAGCACGGCGCCCCTGGTCGGACCCTCATCGCGTTCCTCCTCCGCGGCCACCACACATCGCAGCGGCGGCGGCTGTGGGAGGCCGCCGCGCAGAGGGCCCGGGTGCCCGTTCCCGATCAGTGGCAAACGCCGCCCCGGCCGGGCGACTACGGTGGGTCGGCTACCCGCTCACCCCCTGCAAACGGGCATGACCTGCGAAGATGCCGCGTGGCGTGGTTTGTGTCACGGTGAAATCGGGCCGCTGGGGACCCGGCGGCACCTCTTGTGAATCCTGTCCGGAAGCGGACTGGGGGATCGCTTCTCGCCTGTCTTACACGGCACCCATGTGAGACGTGGAGTGAGCAGCCCATGAACACCACCACGCGGTTCCGCACCACCGAGAACGGCACCATCCCCGCCATTCCGACCGAGGGCACGGACGCCCCTGGCGCCGCGGACGCCCCAGGCGCCACGGACGACACGGAGACCGTGGACGACACGGAAACCGTGGACGGAGCAACCGTGGACGCTGCAAGCGCCGCGGACGCCACGGAGGGGACCACCACCGCGTCCCACGCCCCTCGGCGTACCCACCACGACGCACCCGATACCGCAGCCGACTTCGCCGAGTTGGTGAAGCTGCCCGAAGGCTGCCCCGAGCGGCAGCGGCTCCAGGACTGCGTGGTCACGGCCTGGCTGCCGATGGCACACCGGCTGGCGCGCAAATTCCGCAACCGCGGCGAGTCACTGGAGGACCTGGAGCAGGTCGCCGCGCTCGCGCTGGTCAAATCGGTCGAGCGCTACGACCCGGCCCGGGGCAACGCCTTCGAGACCTTCGCCATCCCCACGATCTACGGCGAGCTCAAGCGGCACTTCCGGGACAACATGTGGGAGATCCACGTCCCCCGCCGCGTACAGGACCTGCGCAACCGCGTCCGCGCGAGCATGCGGGAACTGGAGCTGACCTCCTCGGGACGGTCACCCACCGTCGCCGAACTGGCAGCGCACAGTGGTCTCTCCGAGGAGGAAACCCTCACCGGCATGGAAGCCCTCCAGTGCTTCAACTCCCTCTCCCTGGACGCGCCCGTCTCCTCCGAGGCAGGCGGGGGAGGGGACGGCACGGGTGACGGAGCCATCTGTCTGATGGACACCCTCAGCTCCGACGAGAACGGCTACGACCACGTGGTCGACCGCGAAGCCGTCCGGTCCTGTCTGTGCCGGCTCCCCGAGCGGGAGCAGCGCCTGCTCTACCTGCGCTTCTTCCGCGAGCTCACCCAGTCGCAGATAGCCCGTCGGCTGGGCGTCTCCCAGATGCACGTCTCCCGCCTGCTGGCGGCGGCGTGCCGCCGGGTACGGGAGGAGATCGAGGAGGAACGCGACGAGGAGGCTCCTGCCAAGCCGCCGCGTGCCGCGGCCTGAAACCGCTGCTCTGTCGGAGTCCTCGCCTCGCAACCCCCCATGCCGGGTACCCGGGTGGTTCCGGCCGACCGGAGGTGAGACGAGTATGGCAGCGCCGTTCCAACGCCCACGAGCCGTCGCGTTCGATGTACTGGAGACGCTGATGCGGCTCGACCCGCTTGCGGACCGCTTCGAGGAGATCGGGCAGCCGCCGGCGGCGCTCCACCCCTGGTTCCTGCGAGTTCAGCGCGACTGCATGGCGCTCGCGCTCAGCGGGGACAGCGCCGACTTCCTCCTCGCGGCCCGGCAGGCGCTTCAGGTGGAGAGCGGCCAGTCCGCCTCCGACGACCAGATCGCCCACGTACTGGACGGTTTCCCCGGGCTGCCCTCGTACGAGGACGCGCTGCCGGCCGTACGCCGGCTGCACGAGGCGGGCGTGACGGTGGGCTGTCTGACGGTCGGCGACGCGGCCGTCACCCGCGCGTTCCTGGAGCGCAACGGCCTCGCCCCGTACGTCGGTCATGTCGTCACCGCGGCCCAGGCGGGCGCCTGGAAACCCGCACCGGCCGTCTACCACGCGACGGCCGAACGGCTGGGCGCGCCGCCCGCCGCGACAGCCGTGGTGGCGGTGCACGCCTGGGACTGCCACGGTGCGGTACGCGCCGGATGCCTGGCCGGCTGGTGCGCCCGGTTGGAGGGCCGGCACGGCGACATGTTCGCGGGGCCGCACGTCGTCGGAGCGGACCTGACCGAGGTGGCGGGGAAACTGCTCGATCCGCCCGCCGCGCCACCGGAGAGCTGAGGGCGGCTCGCGCAGCCCCCGGCCCAGGGGTGTCGTCCGGGACCGGGAGGCGGGGTTCTAGCCTGTGCGCCAGCACGTTCGCGCCAGTTACGAGCCGGCTCACAGACTGACGGAGACGAGAGATGACGGCACTGCCGCAGCCCTTCGACGAGTCGTTCCGCGCCATGCCGCACGCGGTCTGCAACAAACTGCGCGACGAGGGCGCGGTGCATCAGGTCGCGTTGCCCGACGGGTCGGCCGTCTGGCTCGTGACGCGGGACCAGGATGTGCGCGCCGGTCTGGCCGACGCCCGGCTGTCCGTCAACAAGGCCCACTCCAACGGTGGTTACCAGGGCTTCTCGCTGCCGCCCGCGCTGGACGCGAACCTGCTCAACCTCGACCACGACGACCACATACGGCTGCGGCGGCTCGTCGCGCAGGGCTTCACCCCCCGGCGTGCCGAGGCGATGCGCGCCGGTATCCAGGCGGTCGCCGACCGGCTCGCCGACGGTCTGGCCCGCAGGCTGGACAACGGCGAAGCAGCCGACCTGGTACGGGAATTCACCACGCCGCTGCCGCTGACCGTCGTCGGCGACCTGCTCGCGGTACCCGAGGCCGACCGGCAGCCGTTCGCCTCCTGGGTGACCACGATGCTCGCGATGGAGAGCCCGCAGCAGGTGGGCGAGGCGATCGGCGCCATGCACGACTTCCTGCGCCGGCTGGTGGCCGAGCGCAGGAGCGCACCCGGAGACGACCTCCTCTCCGCGCTCGTCGCGGCCCGCGACGAGGGCGACCGGCTCTCCGAGGACGAACTGTGCTCCCTGGCCTTCCTCGTCCTGGGCGCCGGCATCGAGAACGTCCAGCATCTGCTGAGCGCGGGCATCCTCGCCCTGCTGCGGCACCCGAGGCAGCTCGAGGCGCTGCGCGGCGACCCCTCGCTGCTGCCGGAAGCGGTCGAGGAACTGATGCGGTACGCACACCCGAACCTGACGGCGATCCGCCGGTTCCCCACCGAGCCGGTGGAGTACGGCGGGGTGCGTATCCCGGCCGGTGACACGGTGCTGTTCTGCCTGGCCTCCGCCAATCGCGACCCGGAGCGCTACGAGGCGCCGGACCGGCTGGACATCCGCCGCCCGGCCGGTGGCGCGCATCTGGCCTTCGGGCAGGGCATGCACTACTGCCTGGGCGCTCCGCTGGCGCGGATGGAGATCGGGCTGGCGCTGGAGACGCTGCTGGACCGCGACCGCTTTCCGTCGCTGCGGCCGGCAGTCGAACCCGACGAACTGCGCTGGCAGACCTCCTTCCGCTCGCACGCGCTGCGCGAACTGCCGCTCACCCGCTGACGTTCCGGCCGGGGGTGCCCCGCGCGCCCCGCCGTTACTCGGCGCCTCGCAGATGCTCGACCGCGGCGCGGGCCGCCTCGCCGACGACCGCGTCGGCCCGCGGCAGCCGCCGGTCGGCGCGGGCGGCCTGGGTGAAGACGACGGCCGTGTAGAGCCGGCCGTCGGCCAGCTGAACGACCCCGGCCTCATGCCGCATGGCGCCGAACGTCCCGGTCTTCCCGTACACCGCAACGTCGTCGTACGGGAAACCGGAAGCGAGCCTGTGCTGCCAGGGCTGCAGGCCCATCGTGCGGCGCATGAAGGCGCAACTGTCCGGGGAGGCCGCCTCGTCCAGCCAGATGGCGCGCAGCAGGTGCGCCATCTCGGCGGGCGTGGTGGAGGTCGCCCACGCGGGGTCGTAGACGCCGGGCGGCACCGCCCGGTCGTTGTCGGCGATCCGGGCCATCGCCGCGTCCACCGACTCCGCGCCGGTCTCGGCCACCAGCCGCCGCAAAGTGTCCGCGGCCCCGCCGCCGATCCGGGTACGGAGCAGCCCGAGCGACCGGCAGGTGGCCTCGACCGCCCGACTCCCGACGTGGCGGAGGACCGCGTCGGCGGCCGCGTTGTCGGAGACGCTCATCATCATCACGACCAGATCCCGCAGGGACATCGACACCTCGTCCTGGAGCAGCGAGATGCCGGTGGGGCCCGGTAGCCGGTCCCCGGGCGGCAGGGTGACCCGGTGCCGGGGGTCGAGCGTGCCCGCGTCCACCTGGCGGCAGTAGGCCACCATCAGCGGCACCTTGTAGACCGAGCCCATCAGCACCGCCTCGTCCGCGTCCACGGTGATCCGCGCCGCGGGCCTGCGCAGTTCGGCCACGTGGAGCCAGCCGCGCACCCCCGCGTCGTCGAACATCTCCCGCAGCTTGCGCGCGATCGCCCCGCCGGGCGCCGCCGCGCTCACCGGGCTCCCGCCCGGGCCGTGCGGCCGGCCGCCGCCAGCGCGCCGATCAGGCCTTCGGCTGCCTCGCCCGCCTGCCCGGTGGCCGACCGCCGGGCGTCCCACACCACCCGAAGCCGCAGTGGCAGCTCCGGGTCGCTGGTGGGCTGCCGGGTGACGCCGTCGGCCGTGAGCGTCTCGTCGGCCGTGACGAGTACGGCCTGACCGGCGGCGACGAGGGCCAGCCCGGCCCGTTCGTCCGAGATCACCACCGTCTCCACCCGGCGCCCGCGTCCCGCGAGGGTGTCCAGGAACAGGTCGTGCGCCGCGGGCGCCTCGGCGCGCGGACGGACGGCGTACGGCAGCGGGCGCGCGGCCCGTGCTCCGTCCGCCCGCCCTCCCGGACGGATGTCAGCGCCGTCCGGGCTCAGCAGCCAGGTCGGCAGCAGCGTCACCGGACCCGCTGCCAGACCGTGGAGCACCGCGGGGTGGCGGACGACGGCCAGGTCGAGGCGGCCGGCGGACACGTCCGTCAGCAGCGCTGCCGTGGGAGCCGTCAGCACCGACACCCGGCCGCGGACACCGGCGCGGACGGGCGCGGCGGCGACGGACGCGCCCAGCGGCGGCGGCAGTTCGGGTGGCAGGCCGAGCCGCAGGCGCTGCCCGTCGGTGTGCTCCCGCGCACCGGTCTCCCGCAGTTCCGTCAGCGCCAGGAGCGCCCGGCGGGCGTGCGGCAGCAGCAGCGCGCCCTCCTCGGTGAGGGAGACCCCGCGCTCCCGGTCGAACAGCCGCACACCCAGCAGCGCCTCCAGCCGCCGCAGCGCCTGCGAGAGCGGCGGCTGGGTGATGCCCACGCGCTGTGCGGCGTCGCCGAAGTGCCCCTCCTCCGCGAGCGCGACGAAGATTTCCAGGTGCCGCTCCGTCAGCATGCGCCCCCCATGGTCTGCGGTGATACGCCGAGCGAATCGGCACACGGTCGAGAGCGTATTCGACACCGGGCGGCGGCTGCGGCTTGACTCCCTTCCCCGGGCCCGGACACGAACAGCAGTCGAAACCGCACCAGATGAAGGAGTACCGCCATGTCCACTCAGCAGCCCGCAGCAGCGCACAGCAGACCGAGCCGTCGCAGCGTGCTGCGGACCGGCGTCGCCGCCGGGGCCGCCGGTGTCACGGGAGCGGCCGCGACCGCCCCGGCGGCGGCGCGCGAGGAAAGCCCCGCACGCGGCAGCGGCGCCCGGGGGCGCAGCGGCGTCCGGCTGCGCTGGCTCGGGGTCGCGGGCTGGGAGCTGACGTTCGACGGGCACCGGCTGCTGGTCGACCCGTATCTGACCCGGCAGCGCTTCACGGACTCCGCGGGCAACGCCGACATGACCAGGAAGCTGGAGGTCGATCAGCGCATCATCGACCAGGTGCTCGGTGAACACCTCACCGGCGCTCCCGAGTTCCTGCTGCTGACCCACGGCCACTGGGACCACATCGCGGATGTGCCCTACCTCCTGGACCATCCGTCCTGGCGGAAAGCGGAGATCAACGTGCTGGGCACCGAGACGCATCTGCACCTGCTGAAGGCCATGGGCGTCCCCGGCAAGGGGCGTGCTCACCGGCCCGTGCCGGTCTCCGGCGGCGAGGTGCTGCGCCATCCGCTCCAGCCGTCCGGTAAACGCACACGCCCCGACTACACCGTCGAGGTGGTGCGCAGCCTGCACAGCCAGGTCGGCGGCTACGGCTTCGACCCGTACGGCACCCTGACCGCACCGCCCGCCCGGCCCCGGACGCTGGGCGACCTGGTGGAGGGCGGCACGCTGGGCTACCAGGTGACGGTGGGCGACCGGCTGTGCGTGATGTTCCTGAGCGGTACGGCCAACTTCGCCGCGCGCGAGGTCTCCGGCGCCACCCCGGACGTCCTGGTGCTGGGCGCCAGCGGGCACGCGGCCGTGCACGACTACTTCGCCCGCGCCGTCAAAGCCCTCGGCCGGCCCCGCGTCGTCGTGCCGAGCCACCACGACGACATGGTGACGCCACTGGACGATCCCGCGGTTCACGACAGCGTGAACCGCGGGGCGGTCGACCGGCTCCGCGAGGCGGTCGGCCCCGGCACCCGCGTCATCGACCCCCGCCACCTGGAGCCGTTCGAACTGTGAGCCGTGCCCCGAAGGGGCGCGGGGAACTGCGCGAGCGACCACAATGAACCCGCAGCCCGCGAACAAACGCACAGGGGCACCCTCTACCCGTCAGGCGTCCCCTCCCGCAGCAGCGCCACGTCCTCCGCGGCCTGCGCCAGCAACCCGCGCATCGCAGCCTCCGCGGCGTCCGCCTCTCCGGCGCGCACCGCGTCCAGGACCGCCCGATGGCTGGGCACCGGATCGAGCGGGTGGTGCCCAGGACCGTGGACGAGCCGGTCCCGCGCGGCCAGCGCGGAGGAGATGACCATCTCCATCCGCTCGAGCAGCTCGTTGTGCGAGGCGGCCAGCAGCGCCCGGTGGAAGGCGAGGTCCGCCTCGACCGCCTCGGGCGCCCCGTCGGCGGCCTCGCACATCGCGGCCAGCGCCTGCTCCAGCGCGACCAGATCGGCTTCGGTACGGCGCACGGCCGCGAGCCGCACCGCGGCCGGTTCCACGATGCCCCGCACTTCGTCCAGGTCCCGCAGCAGGGGAGGGGCGGCCTCGGACGCGGCGGTGGCGGACTGGAACTGCCAGCGCAGCACGTCCGCGTCCAGCAGGTTCCAGTCGGTACGCGGCCTGATGAAAGTGCCGCGCTTCTGCCTGGCGTCGACCATGCCCTTGGCAGCCAGCACCTTCAGGGACTCGCGCAGCGCGGTGAGGCTGACGCCCAACTCGGCACGGAGCGCCCCGAGGTCGAGGGTGGCGCCCTCGCGGAGGGTGCCGCTGAGCACCCGGTGGGCGAGGGCCTCCACGGTCTGTCCGTGCACACCCCGTGGCGCGTACCCCGCCATCCGACCTCCCGTTGCGTCCCCGTACACCCGCGGTTCCAGTCCACGATCCCGGACGGATGGCCGTCAAGGAACTATTCATAAATAACGAGTTCTTGTACGGTCCGGCGTCATCACGGTCCTCCGCTCCGCCCGGCACCCGACTTCTCGCAGGGGGCGCGACACTATGACGGCAGCCGACCACCATCCGACAACCCGCACCGGTATCCCTGCCTTCGAGCCCAACCGTCTGCACTTCGGCGGCGACTACAACCCCGAGCACTGGCCCGAGGAGGTGTGGGCCGAGGACCTCCGGCTGATGAGGGAAGTCGGGGTCACCATGGTCACCGCAGGGATCTTCTCCTGGGGTCTGGTCGAACAGCGGTCCGGCTCCTACGACTTCGACTGGTTCGACCGCGTCATGGCGGGCCTCGCCGACGCGGGTATCCAGGTCTGCCTCGCGACCATGACCGCCTCACCGCCGCCCTGGCTCAGCCGGCAGCACCCCGAGATCCTGCCGGTGACCGCCGAGGGCGTCCGCAGGTGGCCCGGCTCCCGGCAGCACTACTGCCCCTCCAGCCCGGTCTACCGTCGGTACGCCGTCCGCCTCGTCGAACAGCTCGCCACCCGCTACGCCGGACACCCGGCCCTGGCCCTGTGGCACATCGGCAACGAGTACGGCTGCAGCAACCCGGTCTGCTACTGCGACGTTTCGGCCGAGGACTTCCGCCGCTGGCTGCGCGAGCGCTACGGCACCGTCGAAGCCCTCAACTCCGCCTGGTCCACCACGTTCTGGTCACAGCGTTACGGCGACTTCGAGCAGATCCTGCCGCCGCGCAGCACGCCGACCCACCCCAACCCCACCCAGCAGATGGACTACGCCCGCTTCAGCGACGACGCGCTGCTGCGGTGCTGTCTGGCCGAGCGCGAGGTGCTGCGCCGTATCACCCCCGACGTGCCCGTGACCACCAACCACATGCCGCACCACAAGCCGGTCGACCCGTTCCGCTGGGCCGCCTACGAGGACGTCACTGCGCTGGACTACTACCACGAGCCCTACGACCTCCGTACGCACATCGACGCGGCAGCCGCCTTCGACGTGACACGCTGCGCCGGGGACGGAGCGCCCTGGATGCTGATGGAACAGGCACCGGGCGCCGTCAACTGGCGGGCACGCAACAGCCCCAAGCCGCCCGGAGCGATGCGGCTGTGGAGCTGGCAGGCGGTCGCCCAGGGCGCGGACGCGGTGCTCTTCTTCCAATGGCGCCAGTCCCGGGGCGGCGCCGAGAAGTTCCACTCCGCGATGGTGCCGCACGCCGGGACGGACACCCGGATCTTCCGGGAGGTCAGTGCGCTCGGTCAGGAACTGGCCACGGTGGGGCAGCTCGCCGGCACCCGCTGCACGGCCGAAGTCGCACTGCTGGCCGACTGGAACAGCTGGTGGGCGCTGGAGCAGAGCTCTCACCCCTCCTCGGCCCTCAGCCACCGCGAGACGCTGCTGCGCCACTACGCGCCGCTGTTCGAGGCCGGAGTCTTCTGCGACATCCTGCCGCCCGACCGGGAACTGGACCGCTACCGGCTGCTGGTCGTCCCCAATCTCTATCTGATGAGCGAACAGACAGCCGAACGGCTCACGGCCTACGTACGCGACGGCGGCCACCTGTTCGTGTCGTACTTCACCGGCATCGCCGACGAGTACGACCGCCTCCACCCAGGCGGCTACCCGGCGCCGCTGCGCGAGGTGCTGGGGCTGCGCGTCGAGGAGTTCTGGCCGCTGGCGGAGGGCGCCGAGGTGTCCCTGCGCGGCGAGCTGAGCGGGAGGGCCGACCTGTGGTCGGAGGCCATCGACCTGGAAGGGGCCCAGGCCGTTGCCACGTTCGGGGACGGCGAACTCGCCGGGCGCCCGGCACTGACCCGGCACCCCTTCGGCGCCGGCGTGGCCTGGTACGCGGGCACCCGCCCGGAACCTGGACTGATGCGCACCCTCATGGACCGGGTACGCGAGGAATCCGGCGCGGCCCCCGTACTGCCCGGCCTGCCACCAGGCGTCCAGGCCACCAGGCGCGAGGGAGCGGACGGCCGCTTCCTGTTCCTCCTCAACCACGGCTCCACCCCGGCGACGCCGGCTCTGCCGCACCCCATGCGGAACCTGCTCACCTCCGCTGAGCCCGCCACCACTCTCACCCTGCCGCCGCGCGGCGTGGCCGTACTGGAAGAGGTGGCGCCCCGTAAGGGGCGCGGGGAACGGCGCGACCAGCCATAACGCACCCGCAGTCGGCCGACTCCCCTCACACAACGGGTCGCGGCGGAAAGAAATTGAGCCTCTCCGACAAGGAGGTCGGATGCCAACCCGAAGAACACTCCTGGCGGCCACAGCTGCAGCGGCCGCAAGCCCCGCGCTAGCGGCCTGCGGCGAACAGGCGGGCGCCGCCCGGATGACGCGCCAAGCACACCGCGCACCCGGCGAGAGGGTGAACCTCGCCTTCTGGACCTGGGTCCCCTTGCAGAAGGCCGTCGCCCTGTGGAACAAGCTGCACCCGGATATCCACGTCACCGTGCAGACGGTCCCGGCCAACACCTCCGGCGGGTATCAGAAGATGCACGCCTCACTCAAGGCAGGCGACCCGCCCGACCTGGCGCAGGTGGAGTACTACGCGCTGCCGGAGTTCATGCTGGTACGCGGCCTGACCGACCTCACCGCGTACGGCGCCGACCGGCTCAAGAAGCACTATGTCGACTGGCAGTGGCAGCAGGGCGTCTTCGCGGGCCGGACGTACGCCATCCCGCAGGGCTCGGGACCCATGGGGTTCTTCTACCGCGCCGACCTGTACGACAAGTGGGATCTGGAGGCGCCCCGCACCTGGGACGAGTTCCGGCAGGCCGCAAAAAGGATCAAGAAGCTGAGCGGCGGTGACTCGTTCGTCACCGCGTTCCCGCCCGTCAACGCCCAGTGGTTCGCCTCGTTCCCCTGGCAGCGCGGTGCTCACTGGGTGCGCACCGAGGGCGACACCTGGATCGTGGACCTGACCGACGAGAAGACGCGCCAGGTCGCCGACTTCTGGGACGGGATGGTCCGCGACAAGCTCGTCGCTCCCCTCCAGGACTCGCAGAGCTCCTTCTTCAAGGGCCTGCAGACCGGACAGCTCGCCGGCTGGCTCGGCGCCCAGTGGCAGGACGCCCTCCTGCGCGGCAACGCACCCGGCACCAAGGGCAAGTGGCGGGTCGCCGAGCTGCCCCAGTGGGAGCGGGGCGAGCACGCCTCGGCGAACTGGGGCGGCTCGGCGACCGCGATCCTGCAGGGCACCCGGCACCCGGCGGAGGCGTTGAAGTTCGCCCACTGGCTCAACACCGACCCCGGGAGCATCGAGCTGCTGGTGGCCGCCGGATACGGCTGGCCCTCGGCCGAGCTGGAGCTGGCGGGCTCCCCGCTGGACAAGCCCGACCCGTTCTTCGGCGGCCAGGTCTACAACGAGGTCTTCCGGACCTCGGACCGGAACGTGGACACCAGCTGGCGCTTCGCGCCCACCACCACCCAGTCCTACGCCCACATCCAGGACAACATCGGCCGCGCCGTCGCCGGTCACGGCACCCTCCGGCAGGCGCTCGCCGACGCGCAGGGCATGTTCGTCGACGACCTCCAGGCCAAGGGCCTGGATGCGAGGAGCGCCCGATGACGACCTCCGGCCCCGAGACCGAGCCACCGCGTCCCACCGGAGCGCCTCCCACCGGCGCGCCTGCCACCCGAGCGCGACCCGCCGGTCGCGGCGCAGCCGGACCCGCCCGCCGCCGGCGCAGCGCCCGGCCCGACCGCAAGGCGTGGACGTTCCTCGCACCGTTCCTCGCCGTCTATCTGTTCGCGATGATCCTGCCGATCGGCTACGCGGTCTACCAGAGCCTGCTGAAGGTCGAACGCTCCGGTCCGCTGGGCCTCGGCGAGCCGTCGGTGGTCTTCGCCGGGCTGGACAACTACGCGCTGGCGCTGGAGCAGACGGCTTTCCTGGAGAGCTTCGGCCGCGTGCTGCTGTTCGGTGCCGTCCAGGTGCCGGTGATGCTGCTGCTGGCGCTCGTCCTCGCCCTCCTGCTCGACCAGGTGAAGGACCGCTGGGCCGGGCTGCTGCGGGCCACCTACTTCCTGCCGTACGGCGTCCCCGGCGTCATCGCCACCCTGCTGTGGGGGTTTCTGTACGTGCCGGGGATCAGCCCGGTCACCGATCTGCTGGGCAAGCTGGATGTCCAGCCGGACTTCCTCGGCTACGACAACGTCCTGTGGTCCATCGCGAACATCGTGGTGTGGGAGTTCACCGGCTACAACATGCTGGTCATCGTCGCCCAGCTCAAGTCGGTCCCGCAGGAACTCTACGAGGCGGCGAGGATCGACGGAGCCGGCCCGTGGCAGACGGCGCTGCGGATCAAAGTGCCGCTGGTGCGTCCTGCCCTGGTCCTCACCTGCGTCTTCTCGATCATCGGCACCATGCAGCTGTTCGCGGAGCCACTGGTGCTCAAGAGACTGGCACCCGCGGTGACCAGCGACTACACACCCAACCTCAGCGCCTACTTCGACGCCTTCGGCAACGCCAACGTCTATCTGGCAGCCGCGAAGTCGGTGCTGCTGGCCGCCGTGGCGATGGTGCTGTCCTTCACGTTCCTCAGTCTGGTCAACCGCAAGCGGAAGGACGACCGATGACAGCCTCCCCGCCGGGCGGGGGACCGCGTCCGGGCCGGATTCTGCTCGTCGCGTTCCTCGCGCTGGCCGCCTGCTACTTCCTGCTGCCCGTCTACTGGCTGACCGTCGCCGCCACGAAGTCGAACGCGGACCTCTACGGCAGCTTCGGGCTGTGGTTCGACAACCCGCGGCTGTGGCACAACCTGACCCAGGTCTTCACCTACAACGGCCACATCTACCCCCGCTGGGTGCTCAACTCCCTGCTGTACGCGGGCGTGGGGGCGGTGCTGGCCACGCTGCTGTCGGCCGCAGCGGGGTTCGCCCTGGCCAAGTACCGCTTCCGGGGCCGGGAGGCCGTCTTCAGGTGCGTGCTGGCGGGTGTCCTGCTGCCGTCGACGGCGCTGGCGCTGCCGCTCTACTTGATGTTCAACAAACTGGGGCTGACCAACACCTACTGGAGCGTTCTCATCCCCAGCGTCGTCAGCCCCTTCGGCGTCTATCTGTGCCGGATCTACGCCGAGTCCGCGATCTCCGACAATCTGCTGGAGGCCGCCCGGGTGGACGGCGCGCGGGAGGAGCGGATCTTCTTCACCCTCGTGCTGCGGCTGATGACCCCGGCGCTGGTGACCGTCTTCCTGTTCCAGTTCGTGCACATCTGGAACAACTACTTCCTGCCCCTGGCGATGCTCTCCGACGACCGCAAGTACCCGATCACTCTCGGCCTGGTCACCTGGAAGGAGGCCGCCGACCGGGCGCCGGAACTGACCCAGTACACCGTCGGAGGCGCGTTCGTCTCCGTCATCCCGCTCGCCGTCGCCATGCTCGTCCTCCAGCGCTACTGGCGCACCGGGCTGACCGAGGGAAGCGTCAAGGAGTAGCAGGAGGAGACGCACTTGAGGATCACCAGGGTGGAGACCTTCGCCGTACCGCCGCGCTGGCTGCTGTGCCGGATCGAGACCGACAGCGGGCTCGTCGGCTGGGGCGAGCCCGTGGTCGAGGGCCGGGCCCGGACCGTGCGCACCGCCGTTGCCGAACTCGCCGAGCAGTTCCTGCTCGGCGCCGACCCGCTGCGCATCGAGGACCACTGGCAGGTGATGACCAAGGGCTCCTTCTACCGTGGCGGACCCGTTCTCTCCTCGGCCGTCGCGGGCCTCGACCAGGCCCTGTGGGACCTGGCGGGAAAGGCGTACGGCGCGCCCGTGCACCAGCTCCTCGGCGGGCCGGTGCGCGAGAGGGCGCGCGCCTACGGCTGGGTGGGCGGCGACGAGCCGGCCGAGGTACGCGAGCAGGTGGCGGCGCAGGTGGCGGCCGGCTTCACCGCCGTCAAGATGAACGCCTCCGGGCGCACCGACCGGCTGCCCACCCCGGCGGCTCTCGACGCGCTGGCGGCGCGCGCCGAAGCGGCCCGCGAAGTGCTGGGCCCCGACCGGGACTTCGCCGTCGACTTCCACGGCCGCTTCTCCGCGGCGGGGGCCGTCCGGGCACTGGCCGTGCTGGAACCGTACGGACCGATGTTCGCGGAGGAGCCCGTACTGCCCGAGTACACCCATCTGCTGGACCGGGTGACCGCCGCGACCACGGTGCCGATCGCCACGGGGGAGCGCCTCTTCTCCCGTACCGAGGTGCTGCCCGCGCTCCGCGCCGGGGTCGCCGTCCTCCAGCCGGACCTCTCGCACGCGGGTGGCCTGTCCGAGGTACGGCGGATCGCCTCGCTCGCCGAGGTGTGGGACGTGGCGCTCGCCCCGCACTGCCCGCTCGGCCCGCTGGCCCTGGCTGCCGGCCTCCAGCTGGCCTTCTGCACCCCGAACTTCCTGATCCAGGAACAGTCCATCGGCATCCACTACAACGCCGGGGCCGAGCTGCTGGACTACGTGGTGGACCGCGAGGTCTTCCGCTTCCACGACGGGTATCTGCTCCGCCCCACCGGGCCGGGGCTGGGGGTGACCGTGGACGAGAAGGCCGTGCGCGAGGCCGACGGCAATGCCGCGAGCTGGCACAACCCGGTGTGGCGTCACCCGGACGGATCGTTCGCCGAGTGGTGAGTAACCCTGAAGGGTGACGAGCGGGGGGCCGCGGCGGAAAACCTTCCACACTGGCAGGTGAGCGTTCAGCGTGGTCCCTGACAGATGTCAGGGCCGATATAGGATGCCCGCGGCCGAAGGGGGAGGCAGATCTTGGACACGGTCATCGTTCAGCTGCCGGAACAACAGGACGACCACACCGGCGAGTTCACCGAGCGGCCGCGTCTGCTGCACCTGGGCCCAGGCGAGACGGCGGACTTCGGCAGGGGCGGCCCCGACAGCCCGGTGCAGGTCCCCCTGCCCGACCCGGGCGTCTCCCGGCGGGCCGGCCAGATCACCGCGGCGGAGGACTACTGGCGGCTGTCCAACTACAGCGGGAACGTCACCTACGTGGTGGAGAACATGGAGGGCGCGGGGGAGCACATCAAGGTCGCGCCCGGCAGGCTGGGCGCGCCGGTACCGTTCGAGTTCTCCCGCGTCGTGCTGCCCTCCCGCGACGGCGAGGTCCACTTCAAGGTCTTCGCGCCCGAGCACATGTACCTGGACGGCGGCCTGGGCGTGGTGCGGTCGGGGGAGCCGACCCAGAGTCCGTTCACACTCGACCACACGGCCAAGTACTTCATGGTGCTGCTCGCCCTGTGCGAGCCGCGGCTGCGCGACCCCTCCAGCGGGGCCGTCCCCGGCGTCAGCGAGATCCTCGACCGGCTGCGCGCCGTGGAGGGCTGCCAGGACCTGACGCGTTCCGCCGTCAACTACCACATCGAGTACCTGGCGACGGTGAAGCTGCGGCTGCGCAACGACGGGGAACGCGCCACGGGGCCCCACCACAAGCGCGCCGAACTCGTCGCCCTCGCCCTCCGCTTCGACCTCGTACGCGAAGAGCACCTCACGCTGCTGCGCCCCGCGCGGCCCGGCCGGAGCAAGAGCAGCGCGCATGACTGACGGCGACCCGGCCGGCCGACTCGACCTGCCCGTCGGCTACCGGGTGGGGGACTGGGAGCTGACCGGACCGATCGGCAGGGGGAGCTGGGGCGTCGTCTACGCGGCGCGCGGGACAGCGGACGGCACCCGGGCCGCGGTCAAATTCCTGCCGACCCACCTGCTGCCGCCGGGACAGCGCGAGTCCATGGCCCAACTGGTGCGGCGCGAGGTCCGCTTCAGCCTGGAGACCCGGCACCCCAACGTGGTGCGCACCCGCGAGGCCCGCACCGTCAACGACGCCGACCGCCCCGAGCTGGACGGCGTCACCGTGCTGGTCATGGACCGGGCCGAGACCAGCCTCCAGGAACGGCTGACGGCGCGTGCCCGCGAGGGGCGCGCGCCGCTGCCGGACGCCGCCCGCGTTCTCGCCGGTGTCAGCGCGGGGCTCGCGCACATCCACGCACGCGGCTGGGTGCACGGCGACCTCAAGCCCGGCAACGTCCTGCTGTCCCGCGACGGTGAGGTGTGGCTGGGCGACTTCGGACTCACCGCCGAACTGGACGGCACCCACGCCTATGTGCCGCCGCTCGGCTCCCTCGACCACGTACCGCCCGAGTGGTGGTCCGACCGCGAGGGCGGCCGCAGCGTGGTGCGGCCCACCGCGGACATCTGGGCGTTCGGGGTCCTGGCCCACCAGGTGCTCACCGGCGGACTGCACCCCTTCCCCGGCAGCACCCCGCGGGCCCGCGCGCTGGGCGCCCAGGCCTACGCGCGCGGCAACGCCGAGCTCCGGCTGGACAACGGCCTCCCGCAGCACTGGCGAGAGCTGATCTCCGACTGCCTGGCGCCCGACCACACCTCACGCGCTGCGCTCGACGCCGGACGACTCGCCGCCCGGGTCCGGGAACTGGAGCGCACCGGCAGGCCGCGCCCGCGCGTCCTCGGCCGGCTGCGTACGGGCCGCGGGCGGCGCCTGACCGCCCTCGCCGCCGCCGCCGTCACCGTTCCGCTCGTGGCCGTCGGCACCGTCCTGCTCCAGGCCGAGGACGACCGGGGCACCTCCCAGGGCGGGGGAGCACCCAGCGCCTCACCGTCCGTCTCCGGCGCCATCCCCGCGGACTCCGACGTGCCCCACAAGCTGCGGCCGGTCATCACCAGGGCGGCGCTGCAGTGCGCCGAGCAGGAGGTCACCCCCGCCCTCCTCGCCGCCATGCTGAAGGCGGAGAGCGGCTTCGACGCCGACGCCAGACGGCCCGCAACCGACGAGTACGGCATCGCGATGTGGACCCCGTCCGTCTTCAAGGGCTGGGCCAGGGACGGCGACCGCGACGGCAGGAAGAGCTATATGTCACCGGCCGACGCGATCTCGGCCATGTCCGACTTCGTATGCTGGCTCGACCAGCAGTACAAGAAGGAGGGCATGCGCGAGAACCTGCCCGCGCTGATGGCCGCCGGGTACCGCACCAGCTCCCGTACGGTCATCGAGGCCGGGGGCGTCCCGGCACGGGTGCGGTCGCATGTGGCTCGCGTCGAGCGCTATCTGGACGACTACACCGGCTGACGGCCCGGCGGCGCACGGCAGGGCGCCGGGCCGTGGCGGACGGCAGGGCCACCGGCGGTACGGAGCGGAAGGGCACGCGGCGATGAGCTACCCCAGCAGGCAGGCGGCGCTCTCCCCGGATCTGCGGGCGCTCGACGCGACGCTGCCCGAGTGCGCGGCCTGTCCGCGGCTGGTGGAGTGGCGCCAGGAGGCGGCCCGGGTCAAGCGGCCCGCCTTCCGGGACTGGGAGTACTGGGCGCGGCCGGTGCCCGGGTTCGGCCCGGTGGACGCGCGGATGCTGCTCGTCGGCCTCGCCCCGGCCGCGCACGGCGGCAACCGCACCGGGCGGATGTTCACCGGCGACCGTTCGGGTGACGCACTGGTCGCGGCGCTCTACGACCTCGGGCTGGCCTCACAGCCCACCTCCACCCACCGCGGCGACGGGCTCGAACTGCGCGGGGTGCGCTTCACCTCGCCGGTGCACTGCGCGCCGCCTGCCCACAAGCCGACCCCGGCCGAGCGCGACACCTGCCGCCCCTGGCTGGTACGGGAGATGGAACTGCTGCACCCCACGGTGCGCACCGTGGTCGCCCTCGGTGCCTTCGGCTGGCAGGCGGTGCTTCCCGTACTGGCCCTGGGAGGCTGGCACGTCCCGCGCCCCCGCCCGGCGTTCGGGCACGGCCTGCGGGTCGAACTGGCGCCCGCCGAGGGGGATGCGGCGCCGCTCGCGGTGTACGGGTGTTATCACGTCACCCCGCGCAACACCTTCACCGGCAGACTGACCCCCGCGATGCTGCGGGAGGTGCTGCGCGCGGCTGCCCAGGAGGCGGGCCTGGCGACGCGCTGAGCCGACCGGAGGGCTGGAGCCGGGCCGGGGCTGGAGCCGTCCGGCTCACCGGCTCACCGGTTCAAAGGGATCACGGCCGCCGATAGGTCTCGCCCGTCATCTCCTCCAGCTCCCGCCGCTTGGTCTCCGGGAGCTTGGCGCGTACGAAGAAGAACGACAGCAGCGCGAAGGCGGCGAACGCGCCGTACAGCCACGTCAGTCCGACCTTGCGGGTCATCGGCTCGAAGGAGAAGGTGACCAGGAAGTTGAAGAGCCAGTTGGACGTGGTCCCGATGGCCAGGGCCATCGCCCGCATCCGGTTGGGGAACATCTCCGCCAGCATCACCCACATCACCGGCCCCCAGGACAGGGCGAAGAAGACGACGAAGGCGTTGGCGCCGATCAGCGCCATCGGCCCGTACGGGTCGGGCAGCGTCACATCGCTGCCGCTGCCCCGCTGGTGGGAGAAGGCCAGCGCCGTCAGCGCCAGGGCGCAGAACATCCCGAGGGAGCCGATGGTCAGCAGCCTGCGCCGGCCGGCCCGGTCGACGAAGAACATGGCGACGACCGTCATCACCACATTGATGCCGGCGGTGATGACGGAGGTGGTGAAGGAGTTGGACTCGCTGAAGCCGACCGACTTCCACAGGGTCGTCGAGTAGTAGAAGATCGCGTTGATACCGACGAGTTGCTGGAAGGCGGCCATGATGATGCCCGCCCACACCAGCGGATGCAGGCCGAACCGGTCGCCGCGGATGTCGCTGAAGCTGCTGCGGTGCTCCTTGCGGAGCGTGTCACGGATCTCGGCCACCTTCGCCTCGGGGTCGCGCTCACCGCTGACCCGGCCCAGCACCGCGGCAGCCTGCTCGTATTTGCCGGTGAGCACCAGATAGCGCGGGGACTCGGGGATCAGCAGCGCCAGCACCCCGTAGACGGCGGCCGGGATGACGCCGACCAGGAACATCCAGCGCCACGCGGGCATCCCGAACCACAGCTCGTTCGCCGAGCCGCCCGCTGCGCCCGCCAGCCCCTTGTTGGAGCTGAGCACCACCAGCTGGCCGATGGTGATGGCCAGTTGCTGGAGCGAGCCGAGCGCGCCGCGCCCCGAGGCCGGGGCCACTTCGGAGATGTAGGCGGGCGCGATCACCGAGGCGATGCCGATGCCCAGCCCGCCGATCACCCGCCACAGCAGCAGATCCGGTACCGAGAAGGCGAACGCCGAGCCGGCCGAGCTGAGGACGAACATGCCCGAGCCCAGCAGCATCACGTTCCGCCGCCCCCAGCCGTCGGCGAGGCGTCCCGCGTACCAGGCGCCGACCGCGCAGCCCAGCAGGGCGATGGAGACGACGAACCCGGACAGGAACGCGCCCAGCCCGAAGTGGCCCGAGAGCGCGCCGACGGCGCCGTTGATGACGGAGGAGTCGAAGCCGAAGAGGAACCCGCCGACCGCGGCGGCGATGGAGATGCCCACCGCTTTGCCGTGGTGACGGGAGGACGCCGGGGCCGGTGCTTCCTGAGCCGTCTCAACCATCGGTGACGCCACCCTGAGCAGTTCGTATGGAATGTGCCGTATCGTCGCCCATCTCGCGAGTGGGGAAAATGCGCCTCGCGGGAGGTGGGTACCGGCTACCACGCGCCGGTGAAGGTCATGCGGGGAAACTTCTTGCGTCCGCTGCCGGGCTCCTCAGCCGGCGGCCTCGCGCAGCGCGTCCAGCACCGGGCTGATCAGCGGGTGCTCCTCCGCACCGCGCCGTACGGCCGCGAAGACCCGCCGCGTCGGCGCCGCGCCCTCGACCGGCTGCACGGCGACCCCGGCCGGCTCGGTGCCGAGCAGCGCGGAGCGCGGTACCAGGGCCACGCCCACGCCCGCCGAGGCGAGCGCCACCACGGCGCTGAAGTCGTCGGAGAAGTGCTCCATGACCGGCTCGAAACCCGCGTGCTCGCAGGCCAGCACCACCACGTCGTGGCACGGGTTGCCGGGGAAGGGGCCGATCCAGGTGTCCTTGGCCAGCTCGCCCAGGGGCACCCGCTCGGCACCGGCCAGCCTGTGCCCTTGCGGCAGCACCGCGTCGAACGGCTCCGCGTACAGCGGTACCCGCGTCAGGCGCGGGTCGTCCGGGCTCGGCGCGCCCCGGTACTCGACGGCCACCGCCACGTCCGTCTCCCGGTCCAGCACCATCGGCAGGCTCGCGTCGCCCTCCGCGTCCTGCACCCGTACCCGGATACCGGGCGCCGTGCGGGCCAGTCGGGCGAGCGCCGGGGCCACCACGAGGCCGATCCCGGTCGCGAAAGAGGCCAGGTCCACCCGGCCCGCAGCGCCTGAGCCGTACGCGGCCAGCTCCGCCTCGGCCCGCTCCAGCTGCGCGAGGACCTCGTTGGTGTGGGCGAGCAGGATCTCCCCTGCCGGGGTGAGGCGCACCCCCTTGGCGCCGCGCTCGACCAGCCGGTGGCCGGTCTCCTGCTCCAGCGCGGTCAGCTGCTGGGAGACGGCGGAGGGGGTCAGATAGAGCGCGGCGGCAGCGGCGGTCACCGTGCGGTGGTCGGCCACCGCACGGAGGATGTGCAGCCGCCGCGCTTCGATCACGCTGCCGATTGTCCCCCAGTCGTCTTCGCGAGCTCCGCCCGGGATGCGACAAACGCGTCGACCGCCCGGTCCACGTCCTCGGTGGAGTGGGCCGCCGAGAGCTGCACCCGTATCCGGGCCTGCCCCTGGGGCACCACCGGATAGGAGAACCCGATCACATACACGCCGCGCTCCAGCAGCAGCTCGGCCATCCGCGCCGCCTCGGCCGCGTCCCCGATCATCACGGGCGCGATGGGGTGCTCGCCCGGGAGGAGGGTGAAGCCCTCCTCGGTCATCCGGCGGCGGAACAGCTCGGTGTTGTCCCTCAGCCTCTCCCGCAGGTCACCGGCCGACTCCAGCAGGTCGAGCACCTTCAGCGAGGCCGCCGCGATCACCGGCGCCAGGGTGTTGGAGAACAGATACGGGCGCGAGCGCTGGCGCAGCAGCGCGACGATCTCGGCGCGGGCCGCCACATAGCCGCCCGAGGCGCCGCCCAGCGCCTTGCCGAGGGTGCCGGTGACGATGTCCACCCGGTCCATGACGCCGTGCAGCTCGGGCGTACCGCGCCCGCCGGCGCCCACGAAGCCGACCGCGTGCGAGTCGTCGACCATCACCATCGCGTCGTAGCGCTCCGCCAGGTCGCAGATCTCGGGCAGCGGTGCCAGGTAGCCGTCCATCGAGAAGACGCCGTCGGTGACGATCAGCCGTCGCCGCGCGTCCTGCGCCTGCTCGAGCTGCTTCTCCAGGTCGGCCATGTCGCGGTTGGCGTAGCGGAAGCGGCGGGCCTTGGAGAGCCGGATGCCGTCGATGATCGAGGCGTGGTTGAGGGCGTCGGAGATCACCGCGTCCTGCTCGCCCAGCAGCGTCTCGAAGACGCCGCCGTTGGCGTCGAAGCAGGAGGAGTACAGGATGGTGTCCTCCTGGCCCAGGAAGGCCGAGAGCCGGGCCTCCAGCTCCTTGTGCACCTCCTGGGTGCCGCAGATGAAGCGGACCGAGGCCATTCCGTAGCCCCAGCGGTCGAGGGCCGCGTGCGCCGCGGCGAGTACCTCGGGGTGGTCGGCCAGGCCCAGGTAGTTGTTGGCGCAGAAGTTGAGCACCTCGCCGGGGCGGCCGCCGGCGGTCACCTCGACGGTCGCCGACTGCGGGGTGCCGATGACCCGCTCGGGCTTGTGCAGCCCGGCCGCGGTGATCTCGTCGAGGGTGGCGCGCAGCTGGTCGCGTACGGAATCGAACATGCCAGGGGTCTCCAGGAGGTGGAAGGGGTCGGGGGGTCAGCAGGTCCAGTCGAGGACGACCTTGCCGCCGCGCCCACTGGCCGCGTCGTCGAAGGCGGCCTCGAACTCGCGGTAGCCGTACCGGCCGGTGATCACGGGGGAGAGGTCGAGCCCGCCCTCCAGCAGCACCGACATCGCGTACCAGGTCTCGAACATCTCCCGGCCGTAGATGCCCTTGAGCGTGATCATCGAGGTGACGATCCGCGCCCAGTCCACGGCGAACTCCTCGGCGGGGAGGCCGAGCATCGCGATCTTCCCGCCGTGGGTCATGTTGGCGAGCATGTCGCGCAGCGCCACCGGGTTGCCGGACATCTCCAGACCGACGTCGAAGCCCTCGCGCAGCCCCAGCTTCCGCTGGCCGTCGGCGATGCTCTCCCGCGAGACGTCCAGCGCGAGCGAGGCGCCGACCTTGCGGGCCAGCTCCAGACGCTCCTCGCTCAGATCGGTGACCACGACGTTCCGCGCCCCGGCGTGCTTGGCCACCGCCACCGCCATCAGCCCGATCGGGCCCGCGCCGGTGATCAGTACGTCCTCTCCGACGAGCGGGAAGGAGAGCGCGGTGTGCACCGCGTTGCCGAACGGGTCGAAGATCGCCGCGATGTCCGGGTCCACCGGGCCGCGGTGCACCCATACGTTCTCCGCGGGAAGCGACACGTACTCGGCGAAGGCGCCGTCGCGACCGACGCCCAGCCCCACCGTGGCGCGGCACAGGTGCCGGCGCCCGGCCAGGCAGTTGCGGCACTTGCCGCACACCAGGTGGCCCTCGCCGCTCACCCGGTCGCCGGGCCGGATGTCGGTGACGTCCCGGCCGGTCTCCACGACCTCGCCGGTGAATTCGTGCCCCACCACCAGCGGCGCGGACACCGCCTGCCGGGCCCAGCCGTCCCAGTCGCGGATGTGCAGATCGGTGCCGCAGATACCGGTCCGCTCCACCTTGATCAGCACCTCGCCGGGCCCGGCCTGGGGCTCCGGCACATCGGCCAGCCACAGTCCCGGTTCGGCCTTCTGTTTGACCAGCGCCTTCACGCCACGGCTCCTGTCGTCTCGCGCCACGGCAGGGCACAGGGCCGGCCGGCCCTGTGCCCTGGAACGGGATGGGGGCGGGCGCCGGGTTCCGCGCGCGCCGCCGGGACGAATGTGCCGTACGGGTGCTCCAGGGTCCATCGAGGATTTCTTAACCTCGCCCGCAGCTTCCCTTCATACGCCGCGCTTCCCTGTGTACGCCGCCGGGTGCGTGCTGGACAGGGGCTGCCCCTTGCTGTTCGTTGCAGACTGCGGGTGACGCTGTGGCTGGGCGCGCAGTTCCCCGCGCCCCTTCGGGGCGACGGGACCCCGGCTCGCGAGGCCGAATATTCCGGGCTATATGTGACCTATGGGTGAGAACGTGAGGCGGCTCGTCCCGCCCATCTCCCCGATGACCGCCCGCACGGTCGATGTGCCGCCCCGCGCGCCCGGCCTCGCCTACGAGGCCAAGTGGGACGGCTACCGGGTGCTGCTCTTCGCCCGCGCCGACGCGCCCCACCTCCAGTCGCGCCGCGGCACCGACCTCGGCCCCGGTTTCCCCGACATCCTGCGGGCAGCCGCCGGACTCGGTGAGGAGGCCGTCTTCGACGGGGAGCTGGTGGTCATCGAGAACGGAGCCGTCGATTTCTCCGCGCTCCAGTCCCGCGCCCAGCGCACCGGCCCCGGCGCCCGGGCCGCAGCTGCCGCGCACCCGGCCCACTTCATCGCCTTCGACCTGCTCCAGCTCGGCGACGAGGTGACCATGGCACGCCCCTACCGGGAGCGCCGCGCCCTGCTGGAAGAAGTCTTCACCCGCCGCGACCTGCAGCCCCCGTGGGCCCTGTGCCCGATGACCACCGACCCGGACCGGGCCGCCGAATGGCTCGACCCGGCCTGGGGCGCCGTCGGCGTCGAGGGCATGGTCGTCAAGGGCCTGGGCCAGCCCTACCGGCCCGGCGAACGCGGCTGGCGCAAGCTGCGCGCCCGCGCCACCGCCGAGGCCGTCGTCGGCGCGGTGACCGGCCCGGTGACCTCGCCCGATGTGCTCCTCCTGGGCCGGTACGACGCCGACGGAGTACTCCGGCTGGTCGCCCAGAGCGCCCCTGTCACCAAAACGCTGCGCCGCGAACTCGGCCCCCTGCTCACCCCCGCGGGCCCCGACCACCCCTGGACCCACACCCGCTTCCGCTCCGGCTGGGGCACCCGCGACATCCTCGACCACCGCTGCGTCGTCCCCGACCGGGTCGTCGAGTTCGAGGCGGACGTCGCCTTCGACGAGGGCCGCTGGCGCCACCCCGTACAGGCCCGCCGCTTGCGCGCGGAGCTGACTCCTGAGGCCGTCCCCCAGTTTCCGGCCGGCGTGGCGTAGCGGGGAGGCAATGCAGGGGCAACCCCCACGCGCCCGCAGCCTGCGACGTCGAGCAAGGGGCACCCCCGGCGCAGGTACGGGAAGAAGAGCCCGCAACCTCACTCGGCTAGGGTCCGACGCGGACCGTCCACGCAGGGAGGGAAAAGCGATGCCGGAATCGCCGTCCGGGACCCGAGGAGTCCCGGACGAGTTGCAAAGGCGACTCGGCGTACCGGACGCCGTCATCATCGGCCTCGGCGCCATGCTCGGCGCCGGAATCTTCGCGGCTCTGGCACCGGCGGCCCGCGCCGCCGGGTCCGGGCTGCTGCCCGCTCTCGCGCTGGCGGCCGTCGTCGCCTACTGCAACGCCACGTCCTCGGCGCGGCTGGCGGCACGCTATCCGACCTCCGGCGGCACCTATGTGTACGGGCGCGAACGGCTGGGCGAGTTCTGGGGCTATCTGGCGGGCTGGGCGTTCGTCGTCGGCAAGTCCGCCTCGTGCGCGGCGATGGCGCTGACCGTCGGCTCCTACGTATGGCCCGGGCAGGCGCACGCGGTCGCGGTGGCCGCTGTGGTGGCACTGACCGCGGTCAACTACGCGGGCGTGCGGAAGACGGCCTGGCTGACGCGGGCGATCGTCGCCGTGGTGCTGGCGGTCCTCGCCGCCGTGGTGGTCGCCGCGCTCACCGCGCCCGGCGCGGCGGCCGGCCGGCTGGCGCCCGGCGGCGACGTCTCGGCCGGCGGCGTCCTCCAGGCGGCGGGGCTGCTGTTCTTCGCCTTCGCCGGGTACGCCCGTATCGCCACCCTGGGCGAGGAGGTGCGCGATCCACGCCGCACCATCCCGCTCGCCGTCCCGCTCGCGCTCGGCCTGACCCTGGTCGTCTACGCGGCGGTGGCGGGCGCGGCGCTGGCCGTGCTGGGTCCCGGTCGGCTGGCCGAGGCCACCGCGCCGCTCGCCGACGCGGCGCGTGCCGCGGGTGCCGACCAGCTGGTTCCGGTGGTACGGGTGGGAGCCGCCGTCGCCGCGCTCGGCTCGCTGCTGGCGCTCGTGCTGGGCGTCTCGCGTACCACCCTCGCCATGGCCCGCGACCGGCATCTGCCGCCCGTGCTGGCTGCGGTGCACCCGCGCTTCGGGGTGCCGCACCGGGCCGAGCTGGCGGTCGGCGCGGTGGTGGCCGTGGCCGCGGCGACGGCCGATGTACGCGGTGCCATCGGGTTCTCCTCCTTCGGCGTGCTCGTCTACTACGCCGTCGCCAACGCCTCCGCCTGGACCCTCACTTCCGACGAGGGCCGGCCGCGCAGGATCGTGCCCGTCGTCGGGCTGGCCGGCTGTCTGGCCCTGGCGTGCGCGCTGCCGCTGTCGTCCGTCGTCTCCGGAGCCGCCGTCCTCCTCCTCGGCGTCGGCGTCTTCGGGGTGCGCCGCTGGGCCGCTGCCCGCGCGGGGCGCTGAGGCGAGCCGCCACGCGGCGCGGTCCGGCCCCCGGAGTGGGCCACCCAGGGGTATCGCGTGCCCTGTCCGGCTCAACAGCGCGCGCACGCGCCCCCGGGGCGGGGCAGCGTGGAGTCAGCGCCCGCAGCCAGGTCCCGCCCGGTGGGTCAGCCGAGCGGTCCGGTTTCGGCCGTCCAACGGGGAGGACCGCTCGATCACCGCTACGACCAGGTGCACGACCGCGTTCGGCCCGACCGCCGGACGCGGCTCAGCCGAACAGAAGGAGTTCCCATGCGCCGCATTCCTCAGCTGTCCCGCACCGCGACCGCCCTCGCAGCCCTCACGGTGACCGCTCTGGTGCCGCTGTGCGGGGTCGCCCAGGCCGCCGCCCCGTCCGACGACCGGGGGACCACCGCTTCGGCCCCGGTGCCGTATCAGGAGGTGCGCTCCGAGGGCACCCCGCAGTTGCTGAAGCTCGGTGACGGCAAGGGGCTTCTCGGGCTCGGCATGCTCGGGCTCCTCTGACTCGACCCCTCTGCCGGACCGCTCGCACCCTCCGGGAGCGGGCGGTCCGGCAGTCCGGTGGCTCGGTGGGGGTTTCACCGGTCCAGCGCGGGCGGTCGCCAGTCGGCGTGCCGCAGCACGGTACGGAGCGTCGCACCCGAGGGAGCGAGCCGCAGCGCCGTGTTGCGCAGCGCTACGGCCACGGGGTGGGACAGCCGCTGTCCCAGCCGGCCGGCCCGCCGCGCGTCGCGGGCGACCGCCTGGCTGCGGGGGCGCCGTTCGGCGTCGTAGCGGGCCAGCGCCGCCGCCACGTCGGGTGCCGTGGCGAGCGCGGCGGCCAGCACCGCGGCGTCCTCCAGGGCCTGGCAGGCGCCCTGCCCCAGGTTGGGTGTCATGGCGTGGGCCGCGTCGCCGAGCAGTGCGACCCGGCCTTTGGTGAAGCGCGGCAGTGGCGTGGCCAGTTCGTGGATGTCGTGGTGCAGAACGGCCTCGGGCCTGGTGGCGTCCAGCAGCCGCGGTACCGGGTCGTGCCAGCTCCCGAAGCGGCGGCGCAGCACTGCCAGCGGGTCGGCGTGCCGCACACCGGGCGGCGTGGTGAGGACCGCGTGCCACTCGGCCCGGCCGTCGGCCAACGCGATGTGCCCGAACTCCGCGCCCCCGCCCCAGGTCAGCGTGAAGTCGGTCCCCGGCTCGAACGGCCCGTCGGTGAGCGCGCGCAGCACGGTCGATCCGCTGTACACCGGACCGGGGTGGTGCGGGAAGAGCAGCGGGCGCAGCCTGCTGCCGACGCCGTCGGCCGCCACCACCAGATCGGCGTACAGCACGGTGTCGCCGAGCGGCACCCGTACCCGGTCGGCTGCCGCGTCGTCCTCGACGGACAGCACCTGTTCACCCGTCACCAGGGCGCCGGACGGCAGGGCCCGACGCAGCGCCCGGTGCAGCGCGGCGCGGGGTATGCCGACGATCGGTGTGCCCAGCTCGCGCTCCAGCGCCGCCCCGTCCATCCGGGCCAGCCACCGGCCGCCCGGGCTGCGGGTGCCGCCGGTGTACTGGGGCCTGGCGGCCTCGCGTACCGGGCCGTCCACCCCCAGCGCCTCCAGGGCGCGGATGCCGTTGGCGTGCAGGGAGATCCCGGCGCCCGCGTCGGCGAGCTCGCGGGCCCGCTCGACGACCGTCACCTCCCAGCCGATCCGCCGCAGCCCGATGGCGGCGGCCAGCCCGCCGATGCCGCCGCCCACGACCACCGCACGCTGTCCCATGTCCGAGCCTCCTGTTTCTACAGTTGTAGAAGGAGTCTAGAGAAGGACCTCTACAGGTGTAGAAATGGGGGGTGCAGAAAGAGAGCCACCGCCGCACCGTGCTCGCCGACGCGGCCATCGACGTGCTGGCCGACGAGGGCATCCGGGGCCTGACCCACCGCGCCGTGGACCGGGCCGCCCAGCTGCCCCCCGGCACCACCTCCGCCTACTACCGCACCCGCCGAGCGCTGCTGACCGCGCTCGTCAGCCGCCTGGTCGAACGCGACCAGGCGGAGCTGGAGGCGGCCGGCCGCCGCCTGCCCCCTCCCCGGAGCGCCGAGGAAATGGCCTCGGCGCTGGCGCAGTTCGTACGGCGCCGGCTGACGGGCGAGGGGCGCCGCCGCACCCTCGCCCGCTACGCGTGCACCGTCGAGAGCGTCCATCACCCCGAACTCCGCGAGATCCTGACGCCCCGCGAGAACGCCGCCCGCGACGCGATGCGCACCTTCCTGGCCGACCGCGGCGTCCCGGACTGCGAGGAGCGCACCCTCACCCTGCTGGCCTGCGTGGACGGCCTGGTCTTCGACCGGCTGGTGAACGGCGGCGAGGTCCCCGAGGAGGAGTTGCTCGCCCTGCTGACGGCCGCACTCCGCTGACCGCCCGACGGGCCCTCTCACGCGGAGCCGGCCTCGGAGACAGCCCTCTCACCCGGAGGGGGGAAGCGGCGCACCTGAGGGCGGGGGCGGCTCGTTGCCCAGGCCGACAGCGCTCCGAGCCGAGACCTGGGGGTCACGATGCGCGCGAAGTTCTCCACCACGCTGACCGCGGGCACCCTCGCCGTCTCCGCCGCCCTGGGCGGCGCCCTCGCGGCCCCCGGCACCGCCGTCGCGGCCTCCCACTCCCACTCCCACTCCCGCTCCCACCCGACCGCCGGCCGCGGAATCGTGGCCGTCGCGCCGGCCCCACCGGCGGTCCGGGCCAAGGCGGACGAGCTGATGAACCTCACCTACGGCGAGTTCGCGCGCGCCCCCCATGTGCCGCCGTTCAACTGGACGACGGACGGCTGCTCCGTGCCGACCGGATACGCGCCCTACAGCGAGGTCTTCCGCCCCGCCTGCGTCCAGCACGACTTCGGCTACCGCAACTACGGCGGCAACCACGAGCTGAAGCTGGACCCGACGCGGAAGACCAAGAACTGGATCGACGGCCGCTTCCGCACCGAGATGCGGCGCATCTGCGACGACAGCTACAAGACACCGCTGCGCCACACCAACTGCGTCAACGCGTCGAAGGCCTACTACCTGGCGGTCCAGTTCGCCGGAGACTCCTCCTTCTTCTGACCTTCCCACCTTCTGCCCTTCCCCGGGCTTCTTCCGCCTTCTTCCAGCTTCTTCCGGACTTCCCCGGGTCTTCTGACCGTTCCCCGGGTCCCGCGCGCCCTGCTGGGGCATGCTCGGCAGGGAGCCGGGGCACCGGGCCAGCGGCACGGAGGGGGACAGGGGGACGTCGATGGGATGGCGAACCGAGGAGTTCGGCGCGTCGCACGAGGGGTGGGCGGGAGCGCTGCTTGCGGACGGCAGCGAACCGGGGCCGGTGTACCTGGACGCCGGCAGTGGTCCCCGGATGGAGAAGACCACCGAGTGGTGGGCGTACGACGGTCGGCTGCCGTCCACCCCTCGTGCGGCCTGGGCGCGTGCGGCGTGCGCCTGCGGATGGCGGGGCGAGCAGCGCTACCCCCTCGACTGGGAGCGGTGGCGGAGCCGGGCCGGGTTCGACGACTCGGCCGCCCGCAAGGAGTGGAGCCGGCACATCCGCGAGGTGGAGCGGCGTTCGGTGCCGCTGCCCGTCGGGCTGACGGAACGGCTGGAGCAGCTGGGTGACGAGCTGTTAGCCCTCGCCGACCAGGCGCCGCTGGCAGCGGTCCGCGCCGTGGCCGAGCTGGAGCGCATCACCGTGGACGTCGGCCATCTGGCGGCCCGGAACATCCACGCCGACGAGATCCCCTGGGAGGCGGCGGGCGAGGCGCTGGGCCTGAGCGAACGGGAGGCGAGATCCCGGATCATCCGCTACAGCCTGCGGCGCTGACCAGGCGGCCACGAGGGCCTCTCGCCTGCTCACTGGGCGGCCTTCTCCTGCAGTTCGCCGGTCTGTGCGGCTTCCCGCACCGAGTGCTGGAGGGTGTCACAGGAGTGCTGCGCCTCGTCCATCAGCCGGGTGGCCTCGGTGAGGAGGATGCCATAGGGACGGGAAGGGTCGCTCAGCGGCAGTGAGGTCTCGCGGGCGTTCTCGACCAGGGTCCTCCGGGTCTCCTGTGCCGTCTCCGCCGCTTGGCACAACCGCTTGGCCTGCTGGGTGAGCTGTCGCTGTTCGATTTCGCCGAACTGGCGGGTGATCTCGGCGAGCGCCTCCAACAGCGCGGCGTAGTCCGTGAGGAACGCGCGGCACTCCTCGCCGTCCTCGTCCTGCGGCCACTGGTCCAGGGTCCGGGCCATGGACGTGAGCTGGTGGGTGACGCGCTCCAGCGCGTCGACGAGTTCGATGTAGCCGGAGAAGTCCTCGTCCCCCCAACGGCCGGGCAGCAGCCGCCGGGGGTTGTAGTACTTGCTCTCCACCGCGGTGTGCAGAGCCGAGCGGGCCTGGGTGACCAGCGGGCCCAGCGTCGCGGCGCGCTGCCGCCAGTGACGGGTGCGCTCCTCGTCCATGTCGCCCTCGCGCAGTGCGGGATACATGTCGCTCATCAGGTCGCACTGGGAGTGGGCCAGGGCACGGATGCCCTCTTCGGCGCCGCGGTAGCGCATCGGCGGCAGCACGGTGAGATTGACCAGTACGCCGATCCCGCAGCCGATGCAGACCAGCGCGAGGATCTGACCGAGCTGTTCGATCCGCTGTGTGTTGTCGGTGGCTGCGGCGTAGGTGGAGAAGGCGAAGAAGGCGGCGGTCGCCACCTGGGAGCCCTGCGAGCCGAGCCGCCTCCAGCGGCCGATCGTCATCGCGATCAGTGCGACCAGGACAAAGGTGAGCAGGTCGGGCCCGGCCAGGAAGCCCAGCGCGGCTTGCACGAACACCCCGGCGGATACCGCGCCGAGATAGCGGAGCGCCTGGAGCAGTGACTGGTAGATGGTCACCTGCATGATCAGTACGGCGGAGAAGGGGGCGAACGCCGGAGACTGGGCGGCCATCAGAGCGTGGGCCACGTACCAGGAGGCGGAGGCCGCCAGGGTGCTCTTGCCGATGATCTCCAGGAGGTGGCGTTCGTGTCCCGCCGTCCCCCTGGCGCGTGCCAGCCATTGCCGTGCCCGCGCAGGCCGGCTCTGGGTACGTGGTGCCCGCTCGTCGTGGGACACATCCGCCTCCTCGCTCATCGCGGCTCCCTCACCGCGCCATCGTCCGTCCTGCGAAGCCTCGGTGCTGCGACCGGGCAGGTGTCGGGGTGCCCGTTTTCCCGGTCGGCGGCGTGTGGCGGTGGTCACTGTGCTGGATTCGCGGGTAACGGAACGCAGCACGGCGGCAAATCGACCAGCCTGCTGCTGGCGTCTTCACTGGTAGCAGGGGCGTGTTCGCTCGGTTCCGTCCTCAGTTGTTGTCAACTTGTTCATACAGGTTGCCTTCCATGGGGCGGGTGTCCTTGACACACTCTGCCGGTCCGACGTTTCCGACCACCCCCTGTGAGGTCAGCAGACCCATGCCAGAACTCAACCGGCGCCGGTTCCTGCAGATAGCCGGCGCGACCGCGGGCTTCTCGGCCCTGTCCGGCAGCATCGAGCGCGCCGCCGCCATCCCCGCAGCCCGCCGTTCCGGCACGATCGACGACGTCGAGCACATCGTCGTGCTGATGCAGGAGAACCGGTCGTTCGACCACTACTTCGGCACCCTGAGGGGCGTCCGGGGCTTCGGCGACCCGCGTCCGGCCGCGCCGACCGGCAAGCGGACGGTCTGGCAGCAGTCCGGCGGCGGCAAGGACGTACTGCCCTACCACCCGGACGCCGAGAACCTGGGCATGCAGTTCATCGCGGGCCTCAACCACGACTGGGGCGGCGGCCACCAGGCGTGGAACGAGGGCAAGTACGACCAGTGGATCCCCGCCAAGGGCACCGGCACCATGGCGTATCTGACCCGCCAGGACATCCCCTTCCACTACGCGCTCGCCGACGCCTTCACCATCTGCGACGCGTACCACTGCTCGATGATCGGCGCCACCGACCCCAACCGCTACTACATGTGGAGCGGCTACGCCGGAAACGACGGCGAGGGCGGCGGACCCGTCCTGGGCAACGAGGAGGCCGGGTACGGCTGGACGACGTACCCGGAGCGGCTGGAGCAGGCCGGCATCTCCTGGAAGATCTACCAGGACATCGGCGACGGCCTCGACGCGGACGGCAGCTGGGGCTGGATCGAGGACGCCTACCGGGGCAACTACGGCGACAACTCGCTGCTGTACTTCAACAAGTACCGCGACGCCAAGCCCGGCGATCCCCTCTACGACAAGGCCCGCACCGGAACCGACGCCAAGAGAGGCGACGGCTTCTTCGACCTCCTCAAGGCCGACGTCAAGGCCGACCGGCTGCCGCAGGTCTCCTGGATCGCCTCCCCCGAGGCCTTCACCGAGCACCCCAACTTCCCCGCCAACTACGGCGCCTGGTACATCTCGCAGGTGCTGGACGCGCTCACCTCCAACCCGGAGGTGTGGGCGAAGACGGCGCTGCTGATCACCTACGACGAGAACGACGGCTACTTCGACCACGTCGTCCCGCCCTACCCGCCGGCCTCCGCAGCGCAGGGCCGCTCCACCGTGGACACCGCGCCCGACTACTACAAGGGCGGCGTCGCCGGCTACGAGCCCGGACCCTACGGCTTCGGCCAGCGCGTGCCCATGTTCGTGGTCTCCCCGTGGAGCACGGGCGGCTATGTGTGCTCCGAACTGTTCGACCACACCTCCATCATCCGCTTCATGGAGCGCCGCTTCGGTGTGCACGAGCCCCATATCTCGCCCTGGCGGCGCGCCCTGTGCGGCGACCTGACCTCCGCTTTCGACTTCACTCTCAAGGACACCGACCCCGCTGACCTGCCCAGCACGGACGCCTATGAGCCGCCGGACAACGAGCGGCACGACAGCTATGTGCCCAAGCCGCCGGCCAAGCCGGCGCTGCCCAAGCAGGAGGCGGGCTCCCGGCCCACGCGGCCGCTGCCGTACGCGCCGCTGGTGGACGGCACGGCCCACCCGGAGCAGGGCAAGTTCACCCTCACCTTCAGCGGCGGCCCCTCGGCGGGCGCCTTTTTCCTGGTCACCTCGGCCAACCGCACCGACGGCCCCTGGACCTACAGCACCGAGGCGGGCAAGCGGCTCTCCGACACCTGGAACAGCGCCTACTCCCATGGCAGCTACGACCTGACAGCGCATGGACCCAACGGCTTTCTGCGCACCTTCAAGGGCCCGGGCAAGCAGGCGGGGCCCGAGGTGATGGCACGCCACCTGGAGAAGAGCGGCGACATCGAGCTCACCCTCACCAACGCGGGCGACACCGACTGCGAACTGACGGTGACCAATGCCTACGGCGGCGCCAAGGCCACCCACAAGGTGCCGGCCGGCGGCACGGTGGTGCGCACGGTGAGTCTGCGCGCGAGCAAGCGCTGGTACGACCTGACGGTCACCTCCGACACCGGCACCGACTGGCAGCGCCGTCTCGCGGGCCATGTCGAGACCGGCGGGACCGGCGTCAGCGACCCGGCCACACTGACGGCCTGACCCCTCGACCGCCCGGACCCACCGGCTCCGGCCCTCCCGGGGCCGGTGGGTCCGAGCCCGGAGCCCCGGACAGGAAGGGGCACGGACGCGGGGACGGAGCAACCCGAGTGCGGCGGTCGGGTGAATCCGCGCGGTTCCGCTGCTGCGTTCGCAGCAGCTTGGGCAGATGCCCGGGCATGCCAGCGAAGAATTTCCCTCTCCCGACCCGCACAGCGCAGCTGCCCGTCCTGGCGCTGCTGCTGGTGCTCGGCCTCGCCGAGGCCGCACCCTCCCAGGCGCACGCCCCGCAACCGGCGGGGCAGGGCAGCCCGGACGCCTCCGCGGCGGCGTGCTCCACCCGGACCGGCCCGCAACAGCGGGAGGTCGAGAAGTATCTGGGGCTCCCGGTGGACGGCCGGCAGTCGCCGGAGGACTGCGCGGCGATCCAGCACTTCCAGGAAGTGGAAGGCGTGCTGCCCGCCGACGGCTACGCGTCCCCGGCCACCTACCGGGCCCTGTACGCGCGCTGGGCGGCGGGCCATCCGGAGGCGCTGCTCGCGGACAAGCACTGTCCGCCGACGCGCGCGCGGCTGGCCTGCCTCGATCTGACGCACCAGGTGATGTGGCTGGTCAAGAACCACAAGGTCGTCATCCGCGCGGTGCCCATCCGCAGCGGCGCGCCGGGGTACGAGACGCGCACCGGACGCTTCAAGATCCAGCGCCGGGTACGGGACGACTATTCGACCCTCTACCACCAGCCCATGCCGTTCAGCCAGTACTTCAGCGGCGGCCAGGCCTTCCACGGGACGCGGGTGAACATCTACGACCCGCCCGGTTCGCACGGCTGCGTCAATATGCGCTACGAGGACGCGGAGCGCCTGTGGAACTGGATGAGGGTCGGCGACGCCGTCCGTATCTGGGGCCGCAAACCGGCGGAGTGATCCCGGCACTGTTCGAGCATCCGCGCGCTGCGAGCAAAGGTCGCGGGCTGCGGGCGTGTGCGTGGTTGCTCGCGCAGTTCCCCGCGCCCCTTCGGGGTGCAGCCCCTTCACGCCGGTACGCCTACGCGTCGACGGCCAGCCTGACGCCGAGCCCCACCAGGACCGCGCCCGAGACCTGTTCCATCCGGCGGCGGACGGACGGTCGCCGCAGCACGCCGCCGACCCGTCCGGCCAGGGCGACCAGCGGCACGTACCAGATCAGATCGGCCACCACCCAGATTACGGAGAAGGCGAGCAGCATCGCCAGAACCGGGGCGCCGTCCGGCACGAACTGCGGGAGGAAGGAGACCGCGAACAGGCCCGCCTTCGGGTTGGCGGCGTTGGTGGCCAGGCCCTGCCAGAACGCCCGCCGGTACGACACCGGCGCTGCCTGTGCCTCCTCTCGGCCAGGACCCGCGGCCCGCCGTGCCTGCCACAGCGCCCGCGCTCCCATCCAGACCAGCACGGCGGCGCCGGTGATCCGGATGACGTCGTAGGCGACCTGCGAGGCCAGCAACAGGACCGACAGCCCGAAAGCCGCCGCGAGCCCCCACAACAGCACCCCGCACTCGTTGCCCAGCACGGCGGCCATCCCCGTTCTTCTGCCGTCCACCACGGCACGGCGCAGAATCACCACCGTGCTGGGCCCCGGAACCATCGCGATCAGAAAGGCCGCACCGACGAAAGCGAGCACTGAAGTCAGCATCGGTGCAGCATCCCGGAGCTCACCGCACTCGACAAGCGATTTCAGGGCCAGCCGCTCACCGCCACGCCACCCTCAGCTGCCGGGCCGGTGCGGGGCCGGCGCGTCGAGATGGCCGGTGGCACCGATCCCGTCGAGCCGCTCGCGCTGTGCCGGTGTCAGCTGGAGGTCCGCCGCGGCGAGGTTCTCCTCCAGGTGCTCCACCCGTCCGGTGCCGGGGATGGGCAGCATGACCGGAGAGCGGCCGAGAAGCCAGGCGAGGGCGACCTGGCTGCCGGTGGCGCCGAGTTCGGCCGCCACTGCGGCAACCTCCTCCCGTGTCTCCGAGGAACCAGACGCCACGGGCCGCCACGGCAGAAACGCGATCCCCGCCGCCTCACAGGCCGCGAGGACGGGCTCGTGCGCGCGGTCGAGCAGGTTGTAGCGGTTCTGTACGCTCGCGACCTCCACGAGCTCCCGGGCGCGGCCGAGTTCATGGACATCGACCTCGGACAGGCCGATCATCCCGACCTTGCCCTCGTCCTGCAGCTCCCGCAGCGTCCCGAGCTGGTCGGCCATCGGAGTGTCCGGGTCGATGCGGTGCAGTTGCAGCAGTTCCAGGCGTTCGACGCGGAGTCGGCGCAGCGCCTGGTCGACCTGCTCGCGCAGGACGGCCGGACGGGCGTCGAGCTTCCACTCGCCCCCTGGGCCGGTGCGTGCGACACCGACCTTGGTCGTGATCAGCAAACCGTCCGGGTAGGGGTGCAGGGCTTCGGCGAGGAGTTCCTCGTTGGCACCTCCGCCGTACAGGTGGGCCGTGTCGATGAGCGTGACGCCCAGCTCGACCGCCCGCCGGGCGACCGCGCGGGCGGCGTCGCGCTCGGGGCCGGTTCCGGTCGGCAAGTGCATCGCTCCGAAACCGAGCCGCCCCACCTCGAGCGTTCCGCCGATGCGGAACGTGTCTGCTGCCATCGATTCACTCTTCCCTCTCGTCGCAAATGGCGACGTTAGCAGCGCAGTTGCGCACCTATGGGAGAGTTCACTGGTCAGCGGCCTGTCCCTCGCGCAGCGGACGGATGGGCCGTCGGCGGCCGGCTGCCCGGGACTCGTTATGATGACGGCCATTTGACGTGGACCTGGTAGGCCCCTGGGTGTCGTGGGCCGGGGCCGGGGCGGCGTATGTCGCGGGAGGGCGGAGAAGGCGATGGGGCAGGGAAGGGCGGACCTGGGGCTGCAGCGCAAACCCACGCTCAGCCAGGGCGACCGGCTCGACGAGGCCGCCCGGACGCTCGACGGGATGGGGAAGTCCCTGGGCGGCGGCGCGCCGTGGTCCGCGTTCCCGACGTGGGTCCTGAACCCCTTCGGCGGCGCGGATTTCGGTGAGTACGGCGGCCAGCAGGCGTTCACCTCCTTCGCCCAGGCCTGGCACGAGGAGATGGAGGTGCTCGCCGGGGCGCTGCGGGAGATCCACCGCAAGATCGGGGACGGCGTCAATCTGAACGCGAACAACGACCACGGCATCCGCAGCAAGCTGCACTCCATCTCGGTGCCGAAAGAGAAGGAGCGGTGACCGCGCTGGGCCGGCGGCGCAAGGGAGCGCTGGAGAAGCTGCGCGGAAAGCTCGAAGCCCTCCACTTCGACGGCAAGGGCGGATTCGACGGCGACACGGACAACATCAAGCTCGCCCACCTCATCGACGAGGCGCTCGGCTTTCCCGCCCCCGACGGCTCCCCGGACACGGTCGCGGGCAAGGCCGCCGACTACCGCAGGGCCGCCACGCTGGCCGACGAGGTCCGCAGCGGAGTGAGCGCCGTGGCCACCGCGGGGCTCCCGAACACCTGGGTGGGGGAGGCCGGTTCCAAGGCGAGCGAGGTGACCAAGGCCGCCGCGCGGTCGGCGGAGCGCATGTCGGAGACGTTCGGCACGGCCGCCCGCGAGCTGGTCAGACTGGCCGAGGGGATCGGCACCGCGCAGAGCAAACACGGCTTCGGCCTCGACGCGCTGCGCGCCGCACGGAACATGCTGCCCGAGGGCGACAACGCGTTCTTCGCCAACGCCGAGGACGCCAAACGGGCCCGCAAGGCGGCGCTCGACGGCATCGGCTACCTGGAGTCGGGCGTGGAGGCCGCCGAGGAGGCGGGCAAGCGGGCCGAACGGGAGCTGGACAAGCTGGCGTCCGAGGCCCGCTCCGGCAGGCTGGACACCCGGCACCTGTCGGACGCCGACCGCGTCGTGCTCACCGACGCGGCCGCACACGGCGGGGACCCCGACGAGAACGAGATCCTCACCAACCGGGACCTGGAACGCTCCGGCGTACGTCTCAACAGCCTCAGCGCCCACGACCGGGCGGCCTACGACAAGCTGCTCGACGGCGCCAAGTCACCGCAGGAGCGCGCCTATCTGGTCAAGGCGCTGGCCGCCGGCTATCCGATGTCCCGCATCCAGGACTTCGCCCACAAGATCCACCCGTACGGCGACAAGCCCGCCTGGCTGCAGAAGCATCTGACGCCCATCGTCACCCGCTCCGACGACTCCCGCCGGGAGGGCGACCAGTCGAACAAGGTGACCTTCGACGGCCAGATGTGGGATCAGGAGGGCCCGACCTGCGTGGCGCTCTCCACCGTCACCATGCACGCGCAGAGCGACCCGCTGTACGCCTTGGAACTGACCACCGGCGGGCACCCCGGGGACCCGGACTACGACAACGGTGAGGCCTTCGAGGAGCGGCTGCGCGACGAGGAGACCAGGGTCTACGACAGGCGTGCCGAGGGCCAGGTCGGGATGGTGCCCCGGGAGAGCGAGATGATCGCTGACGACGAGATCGGCGCCCACACCGGTGCCGACTACGACACCCACTTCCTCAAGAGCAAGGAGGCCCGCGCAGACGTTCTGCCCCAGGTCCGCGACGCCGTCAACAGCGGCCAGCCCGTACCCGTGGGCGTAGACGGCAGCTACAAGGGCGGCCATCAGATGATGATCATCGGCGAGGAAGGCGGCCGGCTCCAGATCTACAATCCCTGGGGATTCACCACCTGGGTCACCGAGGACGACTTCGTCAACGGCACCATGGCCGGGGCGTCGAACTACAAGTACACCACCCCCGCAGAAGTTCACCTTCCTCGTACGGAATAGGCCACGATGACAAGCCCCCGCAGTCGGCCCACCGCCCCGGCGGTCACGGCCGCCGCCCTCCCACTGCTGTTGGCCCTCTCCGCCTGCGGAGGAGCGGACGACACCGGCGGGGAGCACAGCGAGGGGAGGCCGGCCGCATCATCGCCCGTCTCCGCCTCCACTGCACCGACGTCAGCGTCGCCCACCGCGTCGCCCACCCCCGACAAGGTCTTCGACAGGAAGCACACCGACGTGCGGGTCGCACCCGGCGACAGGTTCACACTGACAATGCGCATCAATCCCAGCGCCGGATACGACTGGCAGCCTGTGGACCCGGAGCCCGGCACCGGCGTGGTGGTCAAGATCGGCCAGCGCGAGGAGGCGGATTCACCGGACCGGATGGGCTCCCCGGGCTCCCTCTTCCTCGACTACCGCGCCAGGACCGAGGGAAGAGCACAAGTGCGCCTGCGCAAGAACTGCTTCCAGTGCGACGACGAAGCGGAGAAGTCCCCGAAAGCCGGCAAGAAGGGCCCCGAGGTCGTCTTCCGCATCACGGTGAAGGAGTGACACCCCCATGTCACAGGAGCGGACGACCGACGCCGAACTGCGAGCCCTCGACATCCCCCTCATGCTCCGCTACGGACTGACCCTGGGCGGCCCCCATCGCACCGCCCTCTTCGGCGACGGCGCCGTGGCGGCCGCACTGACAGCGGAGGAACTCGGCGTCCTGCCCCGCGCGCTGGCGTTCCTCGCCGAGGTGGTACGCCGCGACGGCCTGCGGGCCGCAGCCGGACTCCCGGAACCCCTGCCGGGCCTGGAGGCGTCCCGTACCGCCAAGGAGTGGCTGGCCACCGCCTCCTCCGTACTGAAGCCCACCGACCTGGACGGCGAGGAGCAGCTCGCCCGCTGGCTCGAGTCGGCAGCCACCGTCCTGGCGCTCCGCCACACCAGCACGGCTACTCCTCCGACGCCTTAGAACTCACCTCCACGGACAGGTTGTTGTTGACCGTGTAATACGGCCTCACCGAGTGGACGGCGCCGTCGGGGCCTGCCACTCGCCGCGACGGATAGCGGAAGATCCGCTTCTTGTCCGGAACGTCGTCGAGTATCCGGGCGAGACGAACCGGCTCCTCGTCGTCGGAAGGGCGCACCCACAGATCCCAGACCTGATCTCCGGGCACGAGGGGGCCGAAGGGCAGTTCTGCGGTGAACCCGCTGCCCGGATGGCCCCCGCCTCCGCCGTCCCCGTCGCCGTCACTGTCGCCGTCGCCGGGTGCTGCACTCACTCCGGCTTCGTCCTCACTCTCCCGGCGCACCGGTACACGCACCGGCGACACCGACGCGTCGCGGGACCGCGCCTCCAGCTGAGCGGCCGTGGAGAGCCGCGCGCCGTAGAGCCTGCCTTCCAGCGCCATCGCGCCGTCCTCGACGTGCAGCGCCCCGGCCTCGGCGTGCGGCCGGCGATGCCACGCGCGGACGGTGAGATTGCCGTACTTGGTGGTGTAGGGGATGCGGGCGACGAGCCCGGTGTGCGTATCGACCGGCACCCGGTCGACGAGGGAGCGCAGGTCGACCACTCCGGGCAGCAGCCGCTGGGGCTCCTCGTCGGCCCAGGCGAGATAGGCATCCCAACGCCCCTCCCGCAGCCCGGCGGTACTGGGCAGCGTGGCGCGCAGCCTGCCACCCGCCCCTGAACGGCCGAGCGGCAGCCTCAGGCCGTCGTCCGGGCCGCTGTGATGGCGCGGGCGCAGAAGCACGGCCGCGCGCTCCGGCGGATACGGAGCAGGGGTCTCCGCGTCGTTCCGGTCGAAGAACCGTACGTCGAAGGTGAGCCCTCCGGCGCCGTCGGCCGTGCAGTCCGCGCGCGCGTGGTGGGGTCTGCCGGAGGAAGTAGCGCCATTTGCCGGGGCGCTCGCCGCCGCGCCGTCCGATGACATGTCGTGGATACGCCGGCTCATGCCCGTGCCCCCGCCAGCGCTTGTCCCAGTCCCAGGCGGACCCTCTCCCGGGCCGCGTACGCTCCGCCCAGAACGGTGCCGCGTGCTCGGTGCAGTGTCCCGGCCGGGCGCTTGACCAGCGAGGTGAGCAGATCCTCGTAGCGGGCGGCCACCTGCGCCGGATCGAACCGGGCCGACGCGGCGAGAGCGGCTCGTCCCATCCGTACCCGGAGCTGCTCGTCGTTGATGAGCCGGAGCAGCGCCCCGGACATCGCGCTCACATCCCCCGTGGGAACCAGGAGTCCGTCCTCGCCGTCGCGGATGATCTCCCGGGGGCCGTGCGGGCAGTCGGTGGCCACGACCGGAAGACCGCACCGCATCGCCTCGACGATGGTCATGCCGAAGGACTCGAGGCTCGAAGTCACGGCGCAGACCGAGCCCTTCACCCATTCGGCCTCGATGGGATGTGCCGAGCCCATCAGGAAGACGTGGTTGTAGAGGCCGAGTTCGTCGACGAGGGCCCGCAGCTTGTCGTGCTCGCGGCCGTGGCCGTAGATGCGCAGACCCCAGTCGGGACGCTCGCGCACGACCTCGCCGAAGGCGCGTATCAGCATGTCGTACCGCTTGGCGGGGGCGAGCCGGCCGGCGGCGACGACCCATTTGCCGCTGCCGTCGGTCGGGGCGACGTCCGGCTCGGGCACGCTGTTGGGAAGCCCCTCGACGCGCACGCCCGGCAGTCGCAGAGTGCTGCGGTAGTCACGGGCGTCGGCCTCCGTCACCGTGGTGACCGCGTCCAGCCGGGGGTAGGTGCGGCGCAGCAGCAGCTTCAGCCGTGTGGAGTGCGTGGCGAGCGTGAGGTGCTCCTGCCCCAGCCGCACGGGGCCACGGCGCGTCTGCCGGGCCACGTGAACGTTGAGCCCGGGCCGTGTGCCGATCACGACGTCCGCTTCGGTGTGGGCGAGGTACTCACCGATCCGGCGGTCCGTCAACGCGCTGTGCTGGGAGAACTGGCCGTCGGCCGACGGGAAGACCCGGGCAGGACGGGCGTGCTCGGGATCGTCGCCTTCGTAGGTCGGCTGGTGCCGCCGCATGTCGACCAGCGATCTCAGCCGTACGCCGTTGCCCGGCTCGAAGAACGGCCTGTCCCGGTAGCGGAAGACCGATACGACCTCCACGTCGTGCTGCTCGGCGAGCGCCTGCGCCAGGTTGAACGTGGTGCGGACGGTTCCGCCCATCCCGTACGCGCTGAAGATGAGAAACGAGATGTGCATTGACCCTCATTCTTGTGCTCTGGTTTGGAAAGATGTGCCCCCGGGCGCCGCGTCACCGCAGCGAGGGACCACGAGGGGCGCCGCGCGCGCCGCCTCCTCGACGCGTGCGCGCCGCCCCTCGACGCGCGCGCCTGTCAGTCGGTGAAGGGCGCCGTGTCCGTGGTGAGGGCTGTCGCGTCTGCGGCGAGGGCCGTCGCGGGCGCGGTGAGGGCCGCTGCCGCGTCGGCGGCCGGCACGGCTCGGACGGGCCGGGTGCCAAGTCGTGAACGCATCGGAATGTCCCCCCTGGTGCTGGTGCGTCGGTCTCCGGGATGTTCGATGCCGAGTCCCCGCAGAAAGTTCACGACATGCCCCGACTTTCTGGAGACGGGTGCGGGGTGGGGGTTGGGGACCGGGAGCTGGGGGCCGGAGCCACGAGCGGCACGAGAGGCGGCCGGGCTCCACCGGGTGGGTTGGGGGGGCGCGAGGGCGGCCGGGGCGGACACTTGCCACCCGTATGAGGCTGCTGTCGATGCCCGGCGCAGGTATTGCCGCACGCTCAACCGGTACTTTAGGCTCTTTCGCATCACACGGCCCTGGAACCTCAAGTGCCGTGGCACAGAACGGATTTCATAGATTCCCCAACCCGGGAGACACCATGGAATTCCTGTCCCAGTTCACCCCCAGGGAAGCCGGGGTGTTGAACCAAGAGCCCGAGGTGTCGTTCCACGAGAACGACCTCGCTGCCGGAGCCACCGACCGCTGTCCGATCACCTACTGCGACTACACCTGCATGGGTACCGGGAACACTGGCTGACCCGGCGCGTCACCCCTGATTGCGTCGGCCCCCGCGCGGTGGCCGACGCACCTCACGACGGCCCGAGGAGAACCCCGTCCCGAACGCCACGGCGTTCGCGGCCGGTGCCGCCTCGGGCCGTCGGTCTGTCCGCGACGTGCGCCGGCGAACGGCGCACGCCTGCGCGGGACCGCAACAGCCCGGGTCGCAACGATCGAGGAGCAGCAGCGTGGCCGACTGGAACGCGGAGGACGTACTCCGCCGGCTGATCGAGGACCATCGGACATCGCACTCGCTGGCCACGGGGGCCACTTGGACCCGCGTGCGGTGCGAGCCCACGCCCCGCCTTCCCGACCACGGCTGGAAGCTCCATGTCTCTTCCCGGGTCGACGGGCTGCCGCAGCTGGCCGAGACGCTCTTCCCGTACCTTCTCGCCGAGGGATGCTCGTTCAAGGTGGCGCGCTCGGACCGTGTGCTGCGCCGGCTCAACGGCGCCGAAGTCGGCTCGGGTGCCGTGGGGAAGGCCGTCACGGTCTACCCGCGACCTGAGCGCGTACGCGACCTCGGCCTGTCCCTCGCCGAGTTGCTGCGCGGGCACCACGGGCCGGTGGTGCCCAGCGACCGGCGGGTGGCAGATGACGCCCCCGTGTACTACCGCTACGGCCCCTTCCGTACCCACTGGCGCAGCGGCCCCTACGGCACCCTGGTCGCCGTCATCGACGGGCCGGACGGCGAGGAGTTCGAGGCTGCCGCCTCCCTCGGCTACCGCCAGCCCCCCTGGGTGAGCGATCCCTTCCGAGAGGGCGGACCACCGCACACCGCCGCCGCGACGCACACGGCACACCGCTCGCGGCCGGACGAGGGCGCCCCGCGGTCCGGCGCCGACGTGCTGCTGGGCGGCAGGTACCGCGCCGTCGAAGGGGTGTACGAGTCGGCCCGTGGCAACGTCTACCGTGCTGTGGACACCGCGCTCGGCGCCGAAGACGTCCCGCGAGAAGTCCCCGCCCGGACCCGAGAAGAGGACGGGCAACAAGTCGACGGGCGGGAGAGCGCTCCACGAGCGAGCACCGTCATCGTCAAGACCGCCCGCGCTCACGTCAGTGAGGATCGCGACGGCAACGACGTACGCGTCAGACTGCGCAACGAACGCCGCATCCTGACGGCCTGCGCCGGCACGCCGGGCATCCCCGTCTTCCTCGACCACTTCGCCCACGACACCGACGAATACCTCGTCACCAGCGATGTCGGCGAGCTGAACCTCCTGGAGCACGTGGGGCGCAACGGCGCACTGCTCCCAGCCGGTTCCGCCACCACCCCGGGCGACGACGAGACCTTCGCCCGCCTGGCGAGGGAACTCGCCACCACGCTCGAGGCGCTGCACTCCAGGGGCGTGGTCATGCGGGACGTGACGCCGCGCAACATCGTCCTGGACGGCACGGGGCGCGCCCACCTCATCGACTTCGGCATCTCGGCGCTCGACGGCCTCCACCTGCCGGGCGGTACGCCGGGCTACGCCCCCAGGGAGCAACTCGACCGCAGCCAGGGGCCGTCGGTGGTCGACGACCACTACGCGCTCGGCATGGTCCTCGTCTTCGCCGCCACCGGACTGCCGCCCGTCACCGGGGAGGCGTCGACCGCCCTCGCCCGTACCCGGGCGCTCCAGTGCCTCGATGCCGTCCACGCCGGACGCCGGCCGGGCCTGTTCGCCGTGGTCGGCGACCTCCTCTCGCGCGAGCCGGAACGCTCCACCCGGGCGCTCGCCGATCTCGTCTCCGGGGCGTGGCGCACCCGTGGGACGACCGCGCACCGTGGCGCGCCGCCTCCGGCCGCCACCGCGGACCAGGTCGCCGACCTGGCGGACCGGGTGCTGGACGTACTGCTGGCGGAAGCGGGGGAGTACCACCTCGGGGGAGAGGCATCCGACTTCCCCGCCGTCGACGCCAGTCTCTACACCGGCAGCGCGGGCATCGGCCTCGAACTGCTGCACCACCGCCACCGACCGGGCGTCCCGGACCTGCTGCGGCGGCTGGCGCGGCACGCACACCACAGCCTGGCCGCGGTTCCCACCGCCGACGGCCTTTTCTCCGGGCGCACCGGCACCGAGGTGTTCCTCGCCGCCGCCCGCCGCGCCGGAGTCGAGGTCCCGTCCGAGCCCGTACTGCCCGCCGTCCCCCGCAGCCCGGCGCCCCCCTCGGCGGAGGCGCCCGAGGTACTGAAGGCCGTCGACTTCGACGTCGTCTCCGGTCACGCGGGCGTCGGACTGGGCAGGCTTCTCCTGGCCGACCTCGGTGACACGGGGGCCCTGGAGGCCGCGGCATCGCTCGCCGAACCGCTGCTGGCGCGCGAGGACCTGGCCGTCCTGCCCGCCCATGTGGCCGACGATTTGGGGAAGGAGACCGCCTTCGGCTACGCGCACGGGTACCTGGGCATCACCGACTTCCTCCTCCTGCTCGCCGCCCGCACCGCGGACCGGGAGCTGCTGCGGACCGGTAGGCGACGGGCCGGACAGCTGGCCGGTCTCGTCCCCGACCTGGTGGCTGCCGCCGACGCGCCCTCCGCCTCCCAGATGGCGGTCTCCTGGTGCCGTGGTCTCGGCGGCCTCGCGCGGGTGCTGCGCCACGCCTGGCTGATCTTCGACGAACCCGCATTCCGGCGGGCCGCCGAGAGCGCCACCAAGGGCTGTCTGACCTGGAGCACCAGGCTCAGCACACTCGGCCAGTGCTGCGGCACGGCCGGTCTGGGCTCGGCGCTGCTGGACCTGGCCGTGGACTGCGGGGACGACCAGTACCTCGACGCCGCCCACGAGGCCGCCCGCCATCTGCTCCGCCGCAGCCACGGCCCCGACGACGCGCCTGCCCTTGTCACCAACAACCTCACCAAGGAGGCCCCCTACTCCTGGGCACAGGGCTACGCCGGCATCCTGACCTTCCTGCGGCGGCTGCGCGAGCCGGAGAGCCCCGACCTGCTGCCGGAGCCCACAGCACGGAAGGCGGCACCGCACGAGATGGCCGTCACCGGCTGACGCTTCCAGTGGTCAGCAGTTGAACGTCGTCACCATGATGAGCGGCTTTTTGCCGTCGCTGCCCGCGATGTAGGCGATGGCCCACTTGTAGATCAGCGCTTCGCGAAAGTCGTCCGATTCGGCGCCTGGGCGCACGACGGTGCTCTCAGCGCGTGGATCGGGCAGTCTCTCGGAGATGACTCGGCGCATGTCGTATTCCTCGTGGTACCGCTCCCGCACCTGTTCCTTGGCCGTCTCGGTGAAACGGATGCGGTAGCCGCCGCTGGCTTCGCCGTCGAGTCGCAATGCCTCACGCGCGTCCGGGCTGCGCTGAAGGACCGCGTCGCGCTGACGCAACAGCTCCCCGGTGTGGCGCTCCTGCTCGGTGACGGGGCCGAGCGCGGTCAGCGTCCTGGAGTGGTGGTCCCAGAAGTCGAGCGTCACCTCCAGTGGCGAGCCGGTCAGTCCCGAGATGCTCCTGTCGTACTCCTTGTGCCAGCGTTCGGGCAGTGCGGCGCGGATCTGTTCGGGAGTCGGGCCCATGGTGATCCTTTGCAGCCGGTCTTCTGATCGCACCGTCATCCTCGGCGGGCACACGCTCCGCAAACCGGGTTCGAGGTCAAACACCTCGATCGGGTGACAGCGGGAACGCCGGTGACAGCGGGAACGCGTTGAGCGGCGGCATCACGCTGAACACCGGGCCCCTGGGCGCCGGTTGGCCGGTTGGGTGGTAGGCCGGTTGGTTGGCCGGTGGGCTGGTTTGCCGGTGAGGAGGCGCCCCACGTGGGGCCCTCTACCGCTCGGCCTCCGGCTCGGGTCATCCTGACCTCCCGCACGCTCCGCGTGTCCCGCACCACGGCGCGTGATCCGAGGCAACCCGAAAACTCTCCGACGGCGTAGGTGAGGATTCTCTGTGGCCACAGGCGAGGCAAGTCGAACACGACTTCCTTCAGACCCTGCTCAGTGAGCCGGCCGAGCGGGGCCTGCACTACAGCGCCGTGGCCACCCTCACGGCAGGCGACTACGAGGCCCCTCGGAGCACGGCTTGCAGGACATTCGTCTGACCGACCGCGAGGCGATGCTGGCCCGCACCGACTTACCCGCAAACGTGTTCGCCGTCACCCGTACGGACATGGCCGGGTTCACCGCCCGCGTGACCGTGCCCAACCCGGTGGCCCCTCAGCTGCCTCCGATCGAGGTCCTGCACTGCTGGATCTCCGCCGACGTCACGCTGCACGGCAGACCCGTCAGGGTGGTCAGCGCGCACCTGGAGAACGTCAACGCCGCCGTTCAGCAGGCGCAGGCCCGGGAACTCCTCGACGGCCCGCTGCACACGGAACAGCCCAGCGTGCTTTTGGGCGACCTCAACGCGCCGCCTGGCAGTGAGACCTACGCGTTGCTGAAGAACGGCCGCGGCGACACCTGGGCGGACGCCCACCGGGACGACCCGGGCTTCACCTGCGGCCAGCCGCCGACCTGCGTAACGAGGACTCCGGCCGCAGCCAGCGCCTCGACCATGTGCTCTACAGCGGCGGGTTCACCGCGTCGACGGCAAACCGAGTCGGTGAGGACCCGGCTGACCGCACTCCGTCGGGCCTGTGGCCCTCCGACCATGCCGGCGTCCGGAGCGTGCTCCACCTGCGCTGAACAACCACTCGCCGCCCCGCACCGGCCGATCGCCCGTCAAGGGCGCCGTGACAGAGAGCGGGCGGCGCTCTGGGCGGCTCTACGGGCGGGCGGGAGCCCCGCGTCCGGGCGTTTCACATGCGTGCCTCTGCGAACTCATCTATTCGACATACCGCACACAGTGCGTCGGCAAAGAAGTACCCATGCAACGCTGGCAAATCGCGCTTGTCCGGGGCATGATCCTCTCTGACCACCCGACGGATCAGCCGCTCGGGGAGCTTTGAATGAGGAAAGTGGGGGGCGTATGTCCCGTATCAAGCGTGTTCTGACCGTGGCGGTCGGCGCCGCCGCCTGTGCCGCCCTGGCGCAGGCACCGGCGAACGCCGTCGGGTCCTGGCACATCGCGGACGCGTCGAACGGTCGCGGAACCGGGGGATTCAACAGCATCGACAACAACAAGTTCCGGATCGCGGACACCAAGAAGGACGGCTACGGCATGGTGCTCCGCATCAAGTTCCCCGGCCGCTCCGAGATCACGTCGTGCGACGACCGGAACGGTGCGAACAACGGGGTCGAGTACTGCAGGATCAGCAACATCCCGCATCGCTCCCAAGTCCAGTTCAAAGCCTGCGCGAAGGACTTCAGCGGCAGGCTCCCGGGGTGGATCGACTGCTCCTACTGGATCACGGACTACACCAGGTAAGAGGCCGACGGGCGGGTGGCGGTACCCAACGCGAGGGTTCCGCCACCCGCCCGCGGAATGCCCGGGCGCGTCCGCACCTGACGGCAGCCTGACGGACAGGCCCCACCGACGAGCGGTGCGACGCGCCCAGCCGGACACACGCAGTCACGCTGGGCTCCCTCGGCGCGCCGGCGGCACATGGAAGTCGGCTCCTCGCGGCCGTCCCCGCAGATGAGCGGCCCGATCCCCGAAGCGCTCCGCTCCGGCCTGCCCTCACATACGACTCGCGGCGGCAGACTGTGACCTTTCGGTCACGATCTGCCGCCGCGTGTACGTATGGTGCGTGTCGGGAGGGGGACTTGAACCCCCACGCCCTGTAAAGGGCACTAGCACCTCAAGCTAGCGCGTCTGCCATTCCGCCACCCCGACCGGGTGTGCCGCAGGGCCGGTGGGTGGCCTTGCGACGGGTTAAACCTTAGCACCCGATGAGGACTGCGATCACCCGGCTCTTGGGGTGCCGGGGTGTGGGCGGGAGGATGGGGGCCTACCTGCGAGAAGAGGAGGCAGCGTGAGTGCCGATAGTGCCGCGACCGCGAGTGCCGCTAGCGCCGAGAGCGAGGTCGTCGATCTCTGCCGCGAGCTGATCCGGATCGACACCAGCAATTACGGCAACAACGAGGGCCCCGGGGAGCGGGTGGCGGCGGAGTACGTCGCCGAGAAGCTGGCCGAGGTCGGGCTCGAGCCGCAGATCATCGAGTCCAGTCCGGGGCGCGCCTCGACCGTGGCGCGGATCACAGGCGAGGACCCCTCCCGTCCCGCCCTGCTCATCCACGGGCACACCGACGTGGTGCCGGCGAACGCCGACGACTGGACGCATCATCCGTTCTCCGGGGAGATCGCCGACGGCTGTGTGTGGGGGCGCGGCGCCGTCGACATGAAGGACATGGACGCCATGACGCTGGCGGTCGTACGGGACCGGATGCGTACCGGCCGTAAGCCGCCCCGCGACATCGTGCTGGCCTTCCTGGCGGACGAGGAGGCCGGCGGTGTCTACGGGGCGCGGCACCTGGTCGACAACCACGCCGACCTCTTCGAAGGGGTCACGGAGGCCATCGGGGAGGTCGGCGGGTTCTCCTTCACGGTCAACGAGGATCTGCGGCTGTATCTCGTCGAGACGGCCCAGAAGGGCATGCACTGGATGCGCCTGACGGTGGACGGCACGGCCGGGCACGGGTCGATGACCAACAACGACAACGCGATCACCGAGCTGTGCGAGGCCGTGGGGCGGCTGGGCCGGCACAAGTTCCCGGTGCGGGTGACCAAGACGGTCCGCTCGTTCCTGGACGAGCTCTCCGACGCGCTCGGCGTCGAGCTCGACCCCGAGGACATGGAGGAGACCCTCGCCCGGCTCGGTGGCATCGCCAAGATCATCGGCGCCACCCTGCAGAACACCGCGGCGCCCACCCAGCTCGGGGCCGGCTACAAGGTCAACGTCATCCCCGGGCAGGCGACCGCGCACGTGGACGGAAGGTTCCTGCCGGGGCACGAGGAGGAGTTCCTGGCCGACCTGGACCGGCTGCTGGGGCCGCGGGTACGGCGCGAGGACGTGCACGCCGACAAGGCGCTGGAGACGACGTTCGACGGCGCGCTGGTGGAGGCCATGCAGGCGTCGCTGCGCGCCGAGGACCCCATCGCGCGTGCCGTGCCGTACATGCTCTCCGGCGGCACCGACGCCAAGTCCTTCGACGATCTGGGTATCCGCTGCTTCGGCTTCGCGCCGCTGAAGCTGCCGCCGGAGCTGGACTTCGCCGGGATGTTCCACGGGGTGGACGAGCGGGTTCCGGTCGACGGACTCCAGTTCGGGGTCCGGGTACTGGACCGGTTCCTGGATCAGGCCTGAGAGCGGCTGCCGTCGCGTCGCGTTGACCGCTCAGGGCGGTAATCGGTTAATCGGCCACCTGTACGGAGCTGACTGAGACGAGTGAATGATCTAGTCAGTTCGTAGCCCGATTCCGCCATCCTCGTTACAGGGAGTGCGGTCCCCGGCCGGGACCGTATTGCCAACAAGGAGGATCAATGTTCAAGAAGGTCATCGCCGCCGCGGCTGCCACCAGCGGTCTTGTGCTGGCTGGTGCGGGTATGGCCGTCGCCGACTCCGGTGCGCAGGGTGCCGCCGTGCACTCCCCGGGCGTCGTTTCCGGCAACGTCGTGCAGGTCCCGGTCCACGTTCCGGTGAACGCCTGCGGCAACACCATCTCCGTGGTCGGGCTGCTGAACCCCGCGTTCGGCAACACCTGCGTCAACGACTGACGCCGAGCCTCATCCGACCTGTTCGGTGAGCAATTCATCCGAGTGCCCCCGGAGCACGCGCCACGCGCTCCGGGGTCCTCGGGTTCTGAGGGGGCGGGACGGCGCGCAGGGCGCCTCCCCCTGGCCGGTTAACGACAGCCAGTAAAGGCAGGGGAATCCACAGCATGCGACAGGGCACCAGAAAGGGCCTGATGACCATGGCCGCCGCGAGCGGCCTCCTCGCGATGTCAGGGGGGACCGCGTTCGCCGACTCGGGCGCCCACGGCGGCAGCGCGAACTCGCCGGGCGTGCTCTCCGGCAACACCGTGCAGGCGCCCGTGAACGTCGCGGTCAACGTCTGCGGCAACACCGTCAACGTCGTCGGGGTACTCAACCCCGCGTCCGGCAACGCCTGCGGCAATGGAAGCCGCGGCGGTGACGGCCACAGCCCGCAGGGCGGACACGGGGGCCATGCGGGGGGCTCCGCGCACGGTTCGCCGGGCGTCGGCTCGGGCAACACCGCGCAGGTTCCGGTCGATGTACCGGTGAACGTCTGCGGCAACACCGTCGACGTCGTAGGAGCGCTCAACCCGGCGCACGGAAACGGCTGCGCCAATGAGTCGAAGCCGTCGCACCCCGGGCCGCCGGTCGACCCGGGGTACCCGGAGGAGCCGGGTAACCCCGGTGAGCCGGGCGAGCCAGGCGAGCCGGGGAACCCGGGAGAGCCCGGGGAGCCTGGACAGCCGGGTAATCCCGGTGAGCCGGGCGAGCCGGGCGAGCCGGGCAACCCTGGACAGCCGGGTGAGCCGGGGAATCCGGGAGAGCCCGGGAAGCCTGGGCAGCCGGGTGAGCCCGGGAAGCCCTCGCAGCCGGGTGCGCCCAACGAGCCCGGCAGCACCGGCGAGGTGCACGCCCCGTCCGAGCCGGAGGCCGTAGCGGCGTCCGACAAGTCCGGCGCGAAGGAGCCGAGCTCCGACGGTTCGCTGGCGCACACGGGCGCGGGCTCCCAGCTCGGCCTGGCAGCGCCGCTCAGCGTGGGGATGCTCGCGGGCGGCTACGTGCTCTACCGGCGCTCCAGGGCGGCCACCCGTCGCTGACGGGCCCTGGACCGCAGGTTCGGCGACCGGGCACAGCAGAGGGAGCGGTCCCGCATCCAGCGGACCGCTCCCTCAGGCCATGTGCGCTGGCCTCTCGCCCTCGGCTTCTCGCCCTCGGCCTCTCGGCCCGGCCACTCACCCGGCCCCGGAGACCCTGCCGCTCCCCCGTTCAGCCGTGGTGGGTGATCACCAGGTGGGGCGCAGTTGACGGATGATGCGGCGGCGGAGCCGCACCCGGCGGCTCCCGTCCGGGTACAGGCGCATCCGTGCCAGTTCCCAGTGCCCGTACTCGGCGTGGTCGGTCAGCAGTTGGGTCGCAGCCTTGCGGGACACGCCCCGAGGGACGTACACATCGCGAAATTCGTATTCCGGCATCCTCTCTATTGTGCGTATGGACCCCGTCTGCCGATAGCGTCTGCACTATGTCTGATGCTGCGCAGCCCACCGCTGCCGACGTACGCGCCGCTGCCGAGGCGGTCAAAGCCGCGCTGGACCGGCACCTCGAGGCCGTCGAGCGCCGTGCGGGGGAATCCCGGGCGCCCGCCGGTGCGGCTGAGCGGGACGCTTCCTCGGCGGAGCAGTACGCCGCCGAACTCGACTCCGCCGTCTACGCCGCCTTCGACGCGCTGGCCGCCGCGGGGGAGCACTACGACGAGATGCTGTACGAGGTCTACGACGAGGTCACCCCCTTCGAGATCCCCAGCAGCGACGGCCTGCCCGCATACACCGGTCCCGAGGTGCCCCATGCGCTGAGCGTCCTGATCCGGCGGGATTACGTCATCTCCGAGCCCCAGCGGCTGCAGGCCCAGGCCGAGCGCGTCACCGAGCTGGACCCGGAGGCGGCCGAGGACGAACGCGTCGAGAGCGCCGCGCCGGGCAACAGCGTGCACGCGGCACTCGGGGTGCTCTTCGGCGAGTACGAGCCGGACGAGATCGCCACCCGCCACAAGGAGTTCGGCCTGGAGGAGGGCGACTCCACGCTGTGGGTCACGGCAGCCGACGAACCCGCCGAGCCCGGTGAGTGGCTCTCCTCGCCGTTCGACCAGGCCGACACCCAGCGGGTGATCTGCCGCTTCGACGTCAGCTCCGTCTTCGACGAGGACGAGGAGGACCTGGTCCTGGAGGCCCGCGGCGACGACGAAGACGAGGAAGAGGACGAGGACGAAGAGGGGTACGAGGGGGAGGACGAGGACGACGCGGAGGACCCCGAGGAGGAGGCCGAGGACACCGACGGTCTCGACGGGAGCGGGGCCGCTCCCACCGGCCGGCGAGGTAGGTGACGAGGCGGCGCGTCGGCCGCCCCGGCCGTTCCTGGTGACCGTCCCGGGGTGAGGGAGTGCCCCCGTCCGGAGCTTGCGGGCCGCGAGTCGCCCCCGGCCCCCGGCCGGGAGGTCAAGCCCCGCCGCCCCGTTACGGGGCCTGCTCTCCCTCCCCGTCCTGTCCACCGGACTCCGCCGCCCGCCCTGCCTCGGCCGCGCGGGCGGACTCCGTCAGGAGGGTGCGCAGCCGCGTGGTGCGCTCCCGGCCGACCACCGAGGCGACGGCGCGGGGGAGCGCGTCGCCCGCGCCGTGTACGACCGACAGATGGCGCTCGCCGCGGCTGAACGCGGTGTAGACCCACTCCCGGCTCAGTGCTCCTGTCGCGTCCCCGGGCAGCACGACAACGGCGGCGGGCCAGCGGATGCCCGCTGCCTGGTGGGCCGTGACCGCCCAGCCGTGCCGCACCGTTTCGGGGACCCGCTCGGGCGGGACCGTCAGACCGCCTTCCCCGTGCGTGAGGTGGAGGCCCCGGTCGTCGGCTGAGGCCACGGTGCAGATGGTGGTGCGGCCGGGTGCGGGGGAGTAGGCGACCCGGTCGCCGGGGTCGAAGCCGCCGAAGCGGCCGGGGCCGGGGTTGAGCCGCTCCTTGAGGGCCGCGTTCAGCGCGCGCGTACCCGCCGGGCCGCCGTGCCCCGGGGTGATGACCTGCGTCTCGGCTGACGGGACCGAGAGCGCCCGGGGCACCGAGTCCGCGACGAGCTGCACCGTGCGGTGCACGGCTTCACCCGGGTCGGCCACCGGGACGATGACGACCTCCTTGCCCGGCGCCTCGACCTGGTTCAGCTCGCCGATACCGATGCCCGAGACCAGTTCGCCCACCGGCCCAGGGTCCGGGGTGCGCGAGGCGATGTGCGGGCAGAACTTGGCCGCCATCAGGTCCCGGAACACCTGTCCTGGACCGGCGGCGCCCAGCACTCCGGGGTCCCCGCTGAGCACCAGCCGCACCCCGTCCGGCAGGGATTCCAGCAGCGCTGCGGCGGTCTCCGCGTCGAGCTGCGGTGCGTCGCAGACGGCCAGCAGGTCGACGGCGAGCGCCCCTTCCTCGTCCCGGCCGGGCCCCTCGGTCCCCGCCAGCAGCCCCGCAACGGTGGCGCAGCCGGGGCCAGTGACAGCGTCCCCGCGGGCACCCGCCTCCGCCTCATCGGCCGCGTGCTCTGCCGCCGCGTCCCCCGCCCCGTACGCCCCGTACGGACCGAAGGCCGGCTGCTCCGCGAGGAGGTGTGACATCCGGGCGCTGCCGTCCTCCGTATGGGTGAGGACCCAGGAGCGGAGGCCGAGCCCCCGGGCCGCGGCGGCGAGGGCGGCGATCTCGGCGCGGGAGGCCTCACCGCCCGCGTGGGTGACCAGGCCGTGCCCGGCCACGGCCCGGATCAGCTCGCGGGCGGAGGGCGAGCGGGCGTCCCCGGCCGCCGCCGCCCAACCGCCCGCCGGGCCCTCAGCCGTCTTCCCCTCAGATGCTGTCGTCCCCGTGGCCGTTCCACGCTCGGCCGTCGTCCCCTCGGCCGTCGCACCCCCAGCCGTCATCCCCTCGGCCGCCGGTCCCTCTCCCACTGCCTGCGCGGAACGGAACGTGCCCGCGATCCGGGCCAGCCCGTCGGCCAGGCTCTCCTCCGCGAGCGCGTACCGGTCCAGCCCCACCAGGACGTTGACCGGGCGCTCTTCCTCTTCGTCGGTTTCCCCTCCGGCCGCCGACCGGGCGGCGGACGCGGCGGCCGAAGCGGATGCGGCGGCCGGGGCGGACGGGCCCGCGTCCAGCGCGTCCTCGAAGACCAGCACGGCTCCCGCGTCCACGGCTTCGCGCACCGCCTGCTCGGGGTCCGGCACCGCGTGCTGGGCCAGGCCCTTGGCCAGCGCTTCGGGTGCCAGCACCGTGTCGCCACGCAGCGCCGCGCGCTCCAGCAGATGGCCGACCAGCGCGACAGCGCGGCGCGGGTCCCCGGGTGCCGCCTCGCCTTCGAGCAGTGCGCGCGCGAAGCCGTCCGCCTGCTCGGGACGGACTCCGGGGAGCGCCAGGAGCTGCCAGGGGTCGGCCCGCAGCAGTCCGGCCGCGCCCTCGCCGAGCGTCTCGGCCACGGGCCGCGCCAGGGACTCGGGGGCCCCGCCCTGCGCAAGGAGCGCCCTGATCTCGTCCGGCACGGCGACCGGCCGATCCCCGTCCCCCGTCAGACCTCCGGCCCCGGGACGGCCGGAGGCCGCGTCGGCACCGGCACCCTGGCGCGGCGGTGCCCCGGCCCTCCGTGGCTGTTCCCGGCCCCGTCCTGTGGCCTGCCCGTGGCCCGCCCGCGCCCGCTCGGCGGGCGCGGGTTCGTTGAAGAAGGAGGCGGCGGAGCGTTCGCCGCTCTCCACCGCGCGGACGGCCGCGAGGAGTTCGGCTGCCTTGTCGTTGCTCACAGCTCGCTCCAGTCATGGTCGGGGTAGCGGTGCACGGGAGCCGAGACATCGTCCAGCGCCGCGCGGATTTCGTCTGGAAGACTAAGGCCCTCCACTGACAGAGCCTCCGCGAGCTGCTCCGATGTCCGCGCGCCGACGATCGGCGCCACCACCCCCGGCCGGTCGCGCACCCATGCCAGTGCCACCTGGAGCGGGGGCAGGGCGAGCCCGTCGGCCGCTATGGCAACGGCATCCACGATCCGCCCCGCTGTCTCGTCCAGATACGGCTCTACGAACGCCGCCAGCCGCTCGTCGGCGCCCCGCGATCCGGCGGGTGGCGGGCCCGGCTGCCGGTATTTGCCGGTGAGCACGCCCCGGCCCAGCGGTGAGGACGGCAGCAGTCCGATGCCCAGGTCCAGCGCTGCGGGCAGTACCTCACGTTCGATGCCGCGCTGGAGCAGCGAGTACTCCATCTGGGTACTGGCCAGCGGGTGGCGTGCGCCCGGGGCCGCGCGCTGCCAGGTGCCCGCCTTGGCCAGCTGCCAGCCGGAGAAGTTGGACACCCCGGCGTAGCGGGCGCGCCCGCTGCTGACGGCCTCGTCCAGCGCCTGGAGGGTCTCCTCCAGCGGTGTGTACGGGTCCCAGGCGTGCACCTGCCACAGATCCACATGGTCGGTGCCGAGCCGGTCGAGGGAGGCGTCCAGTGCGGCGAGGAGGTGGCCGCGCGAGCAGTCGAAGCGGCGGTCGGGTTCGGGGACACTGCCCGCCTTGGTGGCGATGACCAGGTCGCGGCGCGGTACGAAGTCCCGCATCAGCCGGCCCAGCAGGTACTCGGCCTCGCCGTCGCCGTACACGTCGGCGGTGTCCACCAGCGTGCCGCCGGCTTCCCAGAACGTTTTGAGCTGGTCGGCGGCGAGCTGGAAGTGCTGGTCGTGCTGCTGGTAGGTGTCGTGCTGCCCGCCGCGCCCCGCGCGATCGGGCGCGCCACCCGTGCCGCCGCCGCGCGCCCAGCTGAGAGTGCCCAGTCCGATCCGGGATACGCGCAGGCCAGTGCGGCCGAGGTGCCTTCGCTCCATGGGCGTTGAGCGTAGTTGTGGCAGGCGTTAGAGTCCCGGGGACAGGGACATTACTGATCAGTAGGGAAAGTGGGTGCGGGATGGGGATGCGACTGGGCATCAACCTCGGCTACTGGGGCGCCGGGATGGATGCGGACAACCTCGCCGTCGCACAGGAGGCCGACCGGCTCGGCTACGACGTGTGCTGGGCGGCGGAGGCGTACGGCTCGGACGCGGCCACCGTGCTCACCTGGGTCGCGGCGCACACCGAGCGGATCGACGTGGCCTCCGGGATCTTCCAGATCCCGGCCCGGGCCCCCGCCATGACCGCCATGACGGCCGCCACCCTCGACTCGCTCTCGGGCGGTCGCTTCCGGCTGGGCCTCGGCGTCTCGGGCCCGCAGGTGTCCGAGGGCTGGTACGGGGTGAAGTTCGACAAGCCGCTCGCCCGCACCCGCGAGTACGTAGAGATCATCCGGCGCGCCATGTCCCGCGAGCGCCTGTCCTACGAGGGGCAGCACTGGACGCTGCCGCTGCCCGGCGGCCCCGGCAAGCCGATCAAGCTGACCGTCCACCCGGAGCGCGAGGAGATCCCGCTCTACATCGCCGCCATCGGCCCCAAGAACCTGGAGCAGACCGGCGAGATCGCCAACGGTGTGCTGCTGGTCTTCTTCTCCCCGGAACACGCCGAGGAGACGACCCTGCAGTACCTGCGCGCGGGCCGGGAGGCGGCGGGCAGGACGATGGACGGCTTCGATGTGTGTCCGACCGTCCCGATGGCCGTCGGTGACGACATCGACACACTCGCCGACCTCTTCCGCCCCTACACCGCGCTCTACGTCGGCGGTATGGGCAGCCGCAAGCAGAACTTCTACAACAAGCTGGCCCAGCGCATGGGCTACGAGAAGGAGGCCGCCGAGATCCAGGAGAAGTACCTGGCCGGCGACAAGGAGGGCGCGGCGGCGGCGGTTCCCCGCGAGCTGATCGACTCCACCACCCTGATCGGCCCCGTCGACCGGATCGCCGACCGGATGCGGGCCTACGCCGACGCCGGGGTGACGACGCTGTCGCTGGCGCCCGCGGGGTTCTCCCGCGAGGAGCGGCTGACCAGCCTGCGTGCCGGCATCGAGGCGCTGGAGCGGGCAGGACTCGCCTCCTGAGACGAGGACCTGCCGGAACCCGGCCCCCAGAAGACGAGGGCCTTCCGGACAACGGGACCGGCCCCGCAGGAGGCGGGGCCGGTCCCGTACGGCGCGGAGCGCCGGAGAGGTCCGCGGCCGTGGTGGGGGCTCGGGGTCTACCCCGCCACGGCCGTCACGGAGCACAACGCGGCGCCACCCGCCCGGTTACGCGGGTTGGCGGCGCGGCTCCCACATTCGGCGCAGGCCGGCCGCTCACCTGTTGCCCGTTCGCGTAGGCGGCATTTGACTCGTTCTTTGCGGATGTCGTGCTGTACGGGAACTCGCGCACGGAGGTGGCAGAGATGCTCTCGGCCAGGAGTCTGTTCCAGGAAATCCTCGACAACGACGAGTCGTTCCGGCTCTTCTGCTCGATCGCCGCCAGCGGTGAGGCGCAGGGCGGCTGGGAGAACGGCCGGATCGCCGCGCTCGTCCCCGAGTCCCAGCGCCACCTCGCCCCCAAGATCGTCCGGCACGGTGCCGACGAGGACAAACACGGCCGGATCTTCATGGCTCTGCTGCACAAGCGCGGTCTGGAAGCGGCCGAGATCCCGGACGACACCGACTACACGATGATTCTGGAGGGCCTGGGCATCGGCCTCGCGCACGAGAAGCTGCGCCGCGACGAGCCGCTGACCGAGCACGACATCCTCACCTATCTCGCCCACAGCCGGGTCACCGAGCAGCGTGCCGCCGAGGAGATGATCCTGCTCAAGAAGGTGGCCGGGGACCATCCGGAGCTCGGCCGCGCGGTGAAGATGATCTCCAAGGACGAGGACAACCACCTCGCCTACTGCCACGAAGAACTGCTGCGCCTGGCCGAGGCCGGGCACTCCCGTGCCATTCGGGCGCTGCTGCGCGAGAGCGCGCTCGCCGAGATCAAGGTCTACCGCGACGTCAGCCTGGCCGTCATGAGCTGTATGGCGCGCATTCTGGGCTGGTCGGGCGCCAAGTACGGGCTCGTCGCGCTGGGGATCCACGGGCGGTACGTCTGGGAGCGGCTGGGCGGCTGGCGGCGGATGGTCAGCCTCCGGATGCCCGAGCGCCGCAACGCGCTGGGCACCGGGCGGGCGGACGCGGAGCCCGAATACGCCTGACCGACCTCGGGGGGCGCCCGAGTACGCCTGACCGCCCACGGACGAAGGCCGCGGCCGTCAGAACCAGTCGCGGCGTTTGAAGATCCGGAACAGCACCACGCAGATGGTCACCATCAGCAGCAGCGTGGCCGGATAGCCCCACACCCAGTGCAGCTCCGGCATGTGGTCGAAGTTCATGCCGTACACGCCCGCGATGGCGGTCGGCACGGCGAACATCGCCGCCCACGCGGAGATCTTGCGCATGTCGTCGTTCTGCCGCACACCCATCTGCGCCAGGTACGCCGAGAGAATGTCCGTCAGCAGCCGGTCGATGGACTCCACCTGTTCGTTCACCCGTGACAGATGGTCCGCGACGTCCCGGAAGAACAGCCGCGCGTCCTTGTGCACGAACGGCAAGCTCGCACCCGTCAGCCGGGTCACCGGGTCCGTCAGCGGCACCGTCGCCCGGCGGAACTCCAGCGCGCGCCGCTTGAACTCGTAGATCCGGGTCGCCGTGCCCTTGCCCAGCCGGGCGTCCTTGGCGAAGACGGCTGCCTCCAGCTCGTCGAGGTCCGTGTGCAGCGCTGCCGCGACCTCCAGATAGTGGTCGACCACGGTGTCACTGACGGCGTACATCACCGCTGTCGGGCCGTGCCGCAGCACCTCCGGCTCCTTCTCCAGCCGCCCCCGCACCGAGCCCAGCGGATTGGCCTCGCCGTGCCGCACCGTCAGCACGAAGGAGTCGCCCACGAACACCATCAGCTCACCCGTGCTGAGCCCGCCGCCGGCCTCGTCGTAGCCCACCGGCTTGAGCACCAGGAACAGCGAGTCCGCGTACACCTCCAGCTTGGGCCGCTGGTGGGCGTGGAGCGAGTCCTCCACGGCCAGCGGATGGAGCCCGAAGGCCCTGGTGACCTCGTCGAACTCGGCCTCGGTCGGCTCGTGCATACCGAGCCACAAGAAGGTGTCGGACGACGACCGGGCCTCGCGCAGCGCCGCCGAGAAGTCCTGCGGGCGCTCCGCTCGGTGCCCCTGCCGGTAGAGCGCACAATCGACGATCACTCCTCGAATTCTCCCGCCCCAGCGCGGCACCACAACCGGAGAGCGCTCCCGGCCGCGCCTCGCTTAGGGTTGCCGCATGCCCACGCTGATCCTCGTACGCCACGGCAGGTCCACAGCGAACACCGAAGGGCTGCTGGCCGGCCGCACCCCCGGAGTCGCCCTGGACGAGCAGGGCCAGCGGCAGGCGGCCGCGCTGCCCGGCCGGCTCCGTGACCTCCCGCTGGCGGCGGCCGTCAGCAGCCCGATGCGCCGCTGTCAGGAGACCCTCACGCCCCTGACCGAGGCCCGCCCCGAGCTGCCGCTGCACACCGAGGAGCGCATCACCGAGTGCGACTACGGCGACTGGTCGGGCCGCAAGCTGGCCGAGCTCAACGACGAGCCCCTCATGACCACGGTCCAGCGGCACCCCTCGGCCGCCGCGTTCCCGGGCGGCGAGTCGATGCGCGCCATGCAGGCGCGCGCCGTGGACGCGGTACGCGACTGGAACGCGCGCATCGAGGCCGAGCACGGGGCCGACGCCGTCTACCTGATGTGTTCGCACGGTGACATCGTCAAGTCGATCGTCGCGGACGCGCTCGGCATGCATCTCGATCTCTTCCAGCGGATATCCGTGGCCCCCTGCTCGGTGACCGCGATCGCCTATACGCCGCTGCGCCCCTTCCTGCTGCGGCTCGGGGACACCGGGGAGCTGGCCTCCCTCGCGCCACCGGACCGCACGGACGGTGAGGGCGACACTGGAAGTACCGGGGGGAGTGCCGGGGAGGGCGACGCGACCGTGGGCGGAAGCGCCTGAGCACGATGATCGGAACGCACAGTAGGGTGCGGATGTCCGAAGCCACTCAAGCCGTCGAACCCAACGGAGCAGAACGTGTCCCGTCAGGTATTTCTGTACGACCCGCCGGACCGGTTCGTCGCCGGTACCGTCGGTCTGCCTGGCCGCCGCACCTTCTTTCTCCAGGCCAGCGCAGGAGGCCGCACCACCAGCGTGGCCCTGGAGAAGGCACAGGTGGAAGCGCTCGCCGAACGGATCGACGAGCTGCTGGACGAGGTGGTGCGCCGCTCGGGCGGCAGCGCGCCCGTCCCCGCCGTCGCCCCCTCCGAGGTCGATGACACCGGGCCGCTGGAGACGCCGGTCGAGGAGGAGTTCCGGGTCGGCACCATGGCACTGGCCTGGGACGGCGAGGGCGAGCGGATGGTCGTCGAGGCCCAGGCCATCGTGGAGCTGGAGCCCGGCGAGGACGAGGACCTCGCCGAGGCCGAGGAGCGGCTGCTCCAGGACGACGAGAACGGCCCCCCGATGCTGCGGGTCCGGATCAGCGGGAGCATGGCACGGGCCTTCGCCAAACGGGCGATGGAGGTCGTGAACGCGGGCCGCCCGCCGTGCCCCCTGTGCAGCCTGCCGCTCGACCCGGAGGGACACGTATGTCCGCGTCAGAACGGATACCGCCGGGGCGAATGAAAGGCACACCACCACCCGTACCCGGTTTCGCCGCGGCTCCCGCGGCCGAGGCCACCCGCGAGCTGCTGGCACAAGGCACCCTGACGGTGCGCGGGCAGATCAGGGCGGCCTCCAACGCCGTTCTGTTCGGCACCGTCGAACACGAGGGGCGCAGCCTCCCGTGCGTCTACAAGCCCGTGGCGGGCGAGCGTCCACTGTGGGACTTCCCCGACGGCAACCTCGCCCAACGGGAGGTCGCCGCCTACGAGATCTCCCGCGCCACCGGCTGGGATCTGATACCGGCCACCGTGCTGCGCGACGGCCCGTACGGGCTCGGCATGTGCCAGGCGTGGGTCGGCGAGCCACCGGACGCGGAGGCGGACGACGAGGCGGGTCCGGAGGGGGACGACGCGGAAGCGGCTGCGGCGGACGCGGCCGCTGCGGCCGGTGACGACCCGGCGGCGGACGAGCCCGCTCCGCTGCTCGCGCTGGTCGACGGCGACGAACCAGGCGAGGGCTGGAAGGCGGTCGGCTTCGCGGAGGTGGGGGAGGGACGCACGGCGCTGCTCGTACACGCCGACGACCCCCGGCTGCGCCGCCTCGCCGTACTCGACGCGGTGATCAACAACGGTGACCGCAAGGGCGGCCATCTGCTGCCACGCGCGGACGGCGCGCTCTACGCCATCGACCACGGCGTGACCTTCCATGTGGACGACAAGCTGCGCACTCTGCTGTGGGGCTGGGCGGGCGAGGAGCTGACCGGCGAGGCCGTCGAGGTCCTGCGTGCGCTGTCGGCCGCGCTGTCCCGGGACGTACCGCTGGCCGAGCGCCTCTCCGCGCTGCTGACCGGCGCCGAGGTGGACGCTGTGCGCAAGCGCGTGGAGGCGCTGCTCAGCTCGGGACGGCACCCGCTGCCGAGCGGCGAGTGGCCCGCGATCCCCTGGCCACCCGTCTAGCCCCGGACGGCCGCCCCGGGCGCCCCGATCGGCGCCCATCCGGCCGGATACGGAACACCAGTCCGGGTTAGGCTCAAGGCATGCATGCCTGGCCCGCTACCGAGGTCCCCGTCCTGCCTGGGCAGGGCCGCGACCTCGACATCCACGACACCGCGACCGGTGGTCGAGTGACCCTCACCCCCGGCCCCGTCGCCCGTATCTATGTGTGTGGGATCACCCCCTACGACGCCACTCACCTCGGACACGCGGCGACCTACAACGCGTTCGACCTCGTGCAGCGCGTGTGGCTCGACACCAAGCGCCAGGTTCACTACATACAGAACGTCACCGATGTGGATGATCCACTCCTGGAGCGGGCCACCGCGACGAACATGGACTGGACGGCGCTCGCCGAGCGTGAAACCGCGCTCTTCCGCGAGGACATGACGGCTCTTCGGATGCTGCCGCCCAAGCACTACATCGGCGCCGTCGAGTCCATCCCGAAGATCGTCCCGCTGGTCGAACGGCTGCGCGACATGGGTGCGGCCTACGAGCTCGAGGGCGACATCTACTTCTCCGTCGAATCCGACGCCCACTTCGGCGAGGTGTCGCGCTACGACGCCGAGACGATGCGGCTGCTGTCCGCCGAGCGCGGCGGCGACCCCGAGCGGCCCGGCAAGAAGAACCCGCTCGACCCGATGCTGTGGACGGCGGCCCGCGAGGGCGAGCCGCACTGGGACGGCGCCTCCCTCGGCCCCGGACGCCCCGGCTGGCACATCGAGTGCGTGGCCATCGCGCTCGAACACCTGGGCATGGGCTTCGACATCCAGGGCGGCGGCTCCGACCTCGCCTTCCCGCACCACGAGATGGGCGCCTCGCACGCGCAGGCGCTGACCGGCGAGTTCCCCTTCGCACGGACCTATGTGCACGCCGGAATGGTCGGTCTGGACGGCGAGAAGATGTCCAAGTCCAAGGGCAATCTCGTCTTCGTCTCCCAGCTGCGGAAGGACGGCGTCGACCCGGCCGCCATCAGGCTCGCCCTGCTGGCGCACCACTACCGCGCCGACTGGGAGTACACCGACGCGGTGCTGGACGAGGCCAAGGCCCGCCTCGCCCGCTGGCGTTCGGCGGTCTCGCGGCCTGACGGGCCGCCCGCCGAGTCCATGCTGGAGTCGGTACGGGTCGCCCTCGCCGACGACCTGGACACGCCTGCCGCGCTGGCGGCGGTCGACGCCTGGGTGGAGGAGCAGGCCACCGCGGGCGGCGCCGACGAGGGATCCCCTGGCCTGGCGTCCCGCACGGTGGACGCGCTGCTGGGCGTGGCCTTGTAACGCCTGAGGGCTTGCCCCCTGCGAAGGGGGCGAGCCCTACTCCTCGTCGGAGTCGTCAGGGCGCGGCGGCTCACCGCCGGGCTTCGGCGGGGGCGGGGGCTGCTGTCCCGGGTCCCGCAGATAAGGGGGAGCACCAGGCGCGGAGCCCCCATCGGCGGAGCCGCCGCCGTCGCGGCGGCGCAGATAGCGCTCGAACTCCTTGGCGATCGCTTCCCCCGACGCCTCCGGCAGCTCGGCGGTGTCCCGCGCCTCCTCCAGCGACTGCACGTACTCGGCGACCTCGCTGTCCTCGGCCGCGAGCTGATCGACACCGATCTGCCACGCGCGGGCGTCCTCCGGCAGCTCACCCATCGGAATCCGGATGCCCAGCAGATCCTCCAGCCGGTTGAGCAGCGCGAGCGTCGCCTTGGGGTTGGGCGGCTGGGAGACGTAGTGCGGTACGGCCGCCCACAGGCTGGCCGCCGGGACGCCCGCGTGGGTGCAGGCCTCCTGGAGGATGCCGACGATGCCGGTGGGGCCCTCGTACCGGGACTCCTCCAGGTTCATCGTGCGGGCCAGATCGGAATCCGAGGTCACGCCGGTGACCGGAACCGGCCTGGTGTGCGGGGTGTCGCCGAGCAGCGCGCCCAGCACGACCACCAGCTCCACGCCCAACTCGTGCGCGAATCCCAGGATCTCGTTGCAGAACGAGCGCCACCGCATGCTGGGCTCGATCCCGCGGACCAGCACCAGATCGCGCCGCTTCCCCTTGCCGTCGGCGTCCTCCACCCGGACGACGGACAGCCGCGTGGTCGGCCAGGTCACCTTGCGGACCCCGCCGTCCATGAAGACCTGCGGCCGGTTCACCTGGAAGTCGTAGTAGTCCTCCGCGTCCAGCGCGGCGAACACCTCGCCCTTCCACTCCCGCTCCAGGTGCGCGACCGCGGTGGAGGCGGCGTCTCCGGCGTCGTTCCACCCTTCGAACGCGGCCACCATGACTGGGTCGACCAGCTCGGGAACCCCCTCCAGCTCGATCACCCAGCTCCTCCTTAACCTTGCTGTCGCCTGCCGCCGACCCCGCCGTCGGCCCTGCCCGCGGACGGCTGCCGGTCGTTTCGTGCGGGGCCCAGCCTACGGCGTGCCGACACCCGCACCGCAGCCCCCGGACACTCCCGATCTCGAACCCGGCACCTGGCGCAGCGCCGCTTCCACGCCGACGAGGTGCACGGTTGCCCAGGCGCGTGCGGCCTCGGTGTCGCCTGCGCGCAGTGCCGAGACGATCTGCCGGTGCTCGTGCAGGGTGCGGCCGACGGCGTCCGCCGGGCCGGGCCCCTGCCGGGACAGGTCCGGTGTGGTGGCCTCGGCCAGGCCGTCCAGCAGTGCGCACAGCGCGGAGTTGCCGGAGGCGGTCGCGATGCGGTGGTGGAACTCCAGGTCGGCGGCGACCAGTTCCTCCGCCGAGAGCTCCGGAGCGGGCGGCTCCAGCCGGAGCTCCAGTGCGTCCAGCCGGGACTCCAGCGCGTCCAGCTCCGCCACCGCGATCCGGGTTCCCGCCAGCGCCGTCGCCGTGGGCTCCAGGATGCGGCGTACGGTCCACAGCTCCCCGTCGGTGTCGCCGCGCTGGAAGTCCAGCACGAAGCGCATGGCCTCCACCATGATCTGCGGGTCCAGGCTGGTCACATAGGTGCCGTCGCCCTGGCGTACGTCGAGTACGCGGATCAGCGCCAGCGCGCGGACCGCCTCGCGCAGCGAGTTGCGGGACAGGCCCAGTTCGGTGGCCAGCTCGCTCTCCTTGGGCAGCCGGTCACCGGGGCCGAGCGCCCCTGTGACGATCATCTCCTTGATCTTTCCGATCGCTTCATCGGTGACGGCCATGTCGTCTCCCCCCCCGGACGTCCGACGCTTGTGTGCTGGTCGAGGTGTGCTCGCTCACGATTCCGCCGGCGCGCCCCAGCCGCGCCGGTAGTCCTTCCAGTCCTGCTCCGTCGCCGCGAAGTCGACATAGAGAGCGACGCCGAACCGGCGGCGCCCCGGGGCCTCGCGGCCAAGGCCCAGCCGTACCCCGCGCACCGCGGCCGCGACGGTCTCCGCCGAGGCGTGGTGGCCCACGTCGTCGGTGTGGTAGAAGGGCAGCCCCATCAGCACGTCCACCCGCGCGGGTGCCGCCTCCAGGGCGAGCGCGGTCTGCTGTGCCACGTAGCCGCCGTACAGACTCTCCGCCGGCAGCGCCGTGTCGTAGGACATCAACGCGATCTGGTCGACCCGGCGCGCCACCTTGCCGAAGTACTCCTGCGACCACCACTTGCCGTGCCCGGCCAGGGTGCCGGAGACGTGGTGCAGGCCCGGCAGCGGGTCGATCTGGTGCGCGGCGACGGACAGCAGCCCGCCCCGCGCCCGCACGGCCGGGCGCAGCCTCTCCAGCAGCCGCAGATAGTCGCCGTCGTCCGAGCGGAGCGGCTCCAGATCGAAGTGCACCCCGTCGAAGCCCGCCTTCAGCACTTGCCGCGCGCTCCCCACCACCGCGCGGCGCGCCGCGCCGTCGGCGAGCCGGAGCCCGCCGCGCTCGCCCTCGTCGTAGACGAGCCGGTCACCGAGCCACGCCTGGACACGTACTTCCGGAAGCTGCCTCTTGACCGCGCTCAGCAGCCACTTGGCGCGCGGGTACCGCTTCGCCGGGAGGGAGCCGTCGTGCTCCAGCGGGCCGGTGTGGACGTACAGATCACGGATCCCGGTCCCCGCCAACCGCCGCTTGAGGGCCTTCAGATCGTCCTCACCCCGGCGCCCGTCCACCCACGCGTGCCCGAGCCAGATCGCGTCACGCCCCCGGGTGTGCGCGTCCGCCCGCGGCTCACCCGCGTAGGAGACCCGCAACGCCGTCGCCGCACCCGCCACCGGCAGCACCACGAAAACGACGAGCACCACCGCGACCCAGCCCAGTATCCGCCGCGCGCGCGTGCGCCCGGGCATCCGTATCCACGGCCGTCCCGCCGGACGCGGCCGTCTCGGCATCCGCAGCCGTGGTCCGCGTCGTTCCGGTCCATCCGCCCCATCCATGGCCAGGACGGTGCCATGGCGTTTGCCGCGGAAGGGCGGTTCGGAACGGAGTCGTTACGGACGTTGCCGAACTGGTGATCGGTAAAAAGAGGTGGGGGCGTACGACGGAATCGTCGTACGCCCCCACCTTTGCCGGCTGTGCGGTCTCAGCCGCCGGTGTGTCAGCCGCGCTGCTTGAGGAGGTCCTCGATGCGGCCGCGGACCTCTTCGGTGTCCAGACCGCGGATGGTCAGGGTGGTGCGGCGGCGGGCGACGTCGTCGACCGTTTCCGCCCACTCGTGGTCCCGGGCGTAGACGACCTGGGCCCAGATCTCCGGCCCGTCCGGGTGGATGCGCTCGCCCAGCGACGGGTCCTCGTTGACCAGCCGGGCGATGTCGAAGGAGAGCGAGCCGTAGTGGGTGGCCAGCTGGCGGGCGGTCAGCGGGTCCATCCGGACGCCCGGTTCGCGGTCGACCAGCAGCCGGTGCGCGACCGCGTTGGGGTTGGCGATGCCGGGCAGCGGGGTGCGCCGTACCAGTTCCTTGACGGGAACGCTGTCCTCCGCGAGGCCCCCGCCGGGCAGCCTCTCCAGCTTGTTCATCACCGTGCGGCCGATGTGCCGGTAGGTGGTCCACTTGCCGCCGGCCACCGACAGCATGCCGCCCTTGCCCTCGGTGACGACGGTCTCGCGCTTGGCCGACTCCACGCCGCCGGGGCCGCCAGGCAGCACGCGCAGCCCGGCGAACGCGTAGGTCATCAGGTCGCGGTTCAGGTCGGCGTCCCGCACCGAGAACGCGGCCTCGTCCAGGATCTGCTGGATGTCGGCCTCGGTGGCGCGTACGTCGGCCGGGTCGCCGGTGTACTCCTCGTCCGTGGTGCCCAGCAGCAGCTGGTCCTCCCACGGCAGAGCGAAGGTGATGCGGTACTTGTCGATGGGGGTGGCCATCGCGGCCCGCCACGGCGACTTGCGCTTGAGCACCAGGTGGGCGCCCTTGGACAGCCGGATGGAGGGCGCCGCACCGCTGTCCTCCATCCTGCGCAGGTGGTCCACCCACGGCCCGGTCGCATTGAGCACCAGCCGCGCGTCGACGCCGAACTCCGTGCCGTCCGTGCGGTCCTTGAGCTCGGCGCCGGTGACCCGGCCGCGGGTGAAGCGCAGCCCGGTGACCTCGGCGTGGTTGAGGACGACCGCACCCGACTCCACGGCGGCGCGGACGGTCATCACGGCCATCCGCGAGTCGTTCATCTGGTGGTCGCCGTAGACCGCGACGGCCTTGAGGTTGTCGGTGCGCAGCGCCGGGTTGTCGGCGGCGGCCTTGGCGGGGGAGATGACCCGGCCGACGCCGTCGCCGAAGGCGGAAAGCGCCGAGTAGGCGAAGACGCCGGCACCCAGCTTGGTGGCGCCGTGCGGACCGCCCTTGTAGACGGGCAGGTAGAAGGTGAGCGGGTTGACCAGGTGGGGGGCCACGTCCTTGGCCAGCACACGCCGCTCGTGGTGGTTCTCCGCGACGAGCTTGACCGCGCCGGTCTGCAGGTAGCGCAGGCCGCCGTGCACCAGCTTGGAGGACGCGGAGGAGGTGGCGCCGGCGAAGTCGCCGGCGTCCACCATGGCCACCCGCAGTCCCGACTGCGCCGCATGCCAGGCCACCGAGGTGCCCAGGATGCCGCCGCCTATGACCAGGAGGTCGTACGTCGCGTTCGCGAGCAGCCCTCTGGTCTCTGCGCGGCCCGGGTTGCTGCCGGCAGTCGGGTGCGTCCCGAGGGTGGGGACGCTCTGCGAGGTGTTCATCTGACTCAGTTCTCCTCTTCGATCCAGCCCATGGTCCGCTCCACGGCCTTGAGCCAGTTCCGGTATTCCCGCTCACGCGTGTCCGCGTCCATGCGGGGGGTCCATTCAGCGGCGCGCTTCCAGTTGGCCCGCAGCTCGTCGGTGTCCGACCAGAAACCGACGGCCAGACCGGCCGCGTACGCCGCACCGAGACAGGTGGTCTCGGCAACCATCGGACGGACGACAGGCGCGTCCAGCACGTCCGAGATGGTCTGCATCAGCAGGTTGTTGGCGGTCATACCGCCGTCCACCTTCAGGGCCGCCAGCTCGACGTCCGAGTCCTTCTGCATCGCGTCGACGATCTCCCTGGTCTGCCAGGCGGTCGCCTCCAGCACCGCGCGGGCCAGGTGCGCCTTGGTGACGTAGCGGGTCAGGCCCGCTATGACACCGCGGGCGTCCGAGCGCCAGTACGGTGCGAACAGACCGGAGAACGCCGGGACGAAGTAGGCGCCTCCGTTGTCCTCGACGGAGCTGGCCAGCGTCTCGATCTCCGCAGCGCTGTTGATCAGCCCCATCTGGTCGCGCATCCACTGCACCAGCGAGCCGGTGACCGCGATGGAGCCCTCCAGCGCGAAGACCGGCTGCTGGTCGCCGATGCGGTAGCCGACCGTGGTGAGCAGCCCGTTGTAGGAGTTGACCGGCTCGTGGCCGGTGTTCATCAGCAGGAAGGTGCCGGTGCCGTAGGTGGACTTCGCCTCGCCCTGTGCGAAGCAGGTCTGGCCGAACAGCGCCGCCTGCTGGTCGCCCAGAGCGGAGGCGACGGGCAGCCCCGCCAGCTCACCGGTGGCCTCGCCGTACACCTCGGACGAGGACCGGATCTCGGGCAGCACCTCCATGGGGATCCCGATGGAGGCGCAGATCTTCTCGTCCCACGCCATGGTGTGCAGGTTCATCAGCAGGGTGCGGGAGGCGTTGGTGACGTCGGTGACGTGCTTGCCGCCGTTGGGCCCGCCGGTCAGGTTCCAGATGACCCACGAGTCCATGGTGCCGAAGAGGATCTCGCCCCGCTCGGCGCGCTCCCGCAGCCCCTCGACGTTGTCGAGCAGCCAGCGGATCTTCGGCCCGGCGAAGTAGGACGCCAGCGGCAGTCCGGTCTCGCGGCGGAACCGGTCCTGGCCGACGTTGCGGCCCAGCTCCTTGCAGAGGGTGTCGGTACGGGTGTCCTGCCAGACGATGGCGTTGTGCACCGGCTTGCCGGTGGCCTTCTCCCACAGGACGGTGGTCTCGCGCTGGTTGGTGATACCCAGGGCCAGGACGTCGCTCTTGGTGACTCCGGCCTTCTCCAGCGCTCCCGTGACCACCTGCTGGACGTTGGTCCAGATCTCGGCGGCGTCGTGCTCGACCCAGCCCGGCTTCGGGAGGATCTGCTCGTGCTCCTTCTGGTCGACCGCCACGATCCGGCCGTCCTTGTCGAAGACGATGCAGCGGCTGGAGGTGGTGCCCTGGTCGATCGCGGCTATGAAGGGGCCGCCGCCGTGCGCGGAGGCGTGGGTGCCGTGGGTCTCGCTCATGGTGTGTGTGCTCCCTTGCGTCATCGGTTCGTCTCAGTGTGCGGGCGGACCGCTCATCCCCAGGCGAGGTTGTAGAGCCCGCCGGCGATGGCGGCGCCTGCAAGCGGGCCCACCACCGGCACCCAGGCGTAGCTCCAGTCGCTGCCGCCCTTGTTGGGCAGCGGCAGCAGCGAGTGGGTGATCCGGGGACCGAGGTCTCGTGCCGGGTTGATGGCGTAGCCCGTGGGGCCACCGAGCGAGAGACCGATACCGACGACGACCAGTGCGGTGATCAAGGCACCCAGCTTGCCGAGACCGACGGTCCCGTCGGCGTCCTTGACCAGGCCCTGGGTGAGGATCGCGAAGATCAGAACGAAGGTGGCGATGACCTCCGTGAGGAAGTTCATCAGGCTGTGGCGCACCTCGGGGGAGGTGAAGAACACGCCGTGCACGGGCCCGGGATTCGCGTCCTTCAACTCGACCGCGTCCGGCTCGTGCAGTGTGGCCTGGAACTGGCTGTAGTAGGCGACCCATACCAGTACGGCACCGAGGATGGCGCCCAGCAGCTCACTGCCCATGTAGAGCGGTACGTCGCTCCAGGGGGTGTCGCCCTTGATGGCGAGGGCCAGGGTGACGGCCGGGTTGAGGTGGGCGCCGGACGGCTGGGCGATGTAGGCGCCGGTGAGGACCGCGAAGCCCCAGCCGAAGGCGATGGCGACCCAGCCGGCCGCGAACGCCTTGGAACGCTTCAGATTGACTGCGGCCACTACGCCGCCACCGAGGAGGATCAGCACCATGGTGCCGGTGACCTCACTCGTGAAAATGTCGGAGCTGGACACCCGCGAGACTCCTTTGTCCTTTTGTCCTGGCTGCCTCCCGGCCGGGGGCGGGGAGGTGCGGCGGGCCGGTCGTTCGTCCGGTGTTCGACAATGTCGACCGCCGAACGGCAACTTTTCTCCTTCGTGGGGGTCCCGTCAAGGGTCTGTGACAGATGACTCCTGGCTGTCATCCTGCGGGCACACAGCGGATGCGGCACCCCGCAGGCGGCCAGACGGCGTGACCGATTCCCTCCGGAGGGCCCGCGCCCGGGCCCGGGAGGGAGCCCCGTGCCCGGCTCGGAGGAGGGCACCGGGACCCCGGCTCCGAGGAGGGCGCCGGGACCCGGCTCAGAACCGCTGGGCTCCCAGGTCGCGGGAGACCGCACGCGCCGTGTCCCGGACGGCTGCGACCAGCCGGGGGATCAGCTCGTCGCCCTCGCACACCCGTTCAACGGCACCGGTGATGCCCACCGCGCCCACCGGCATCCGGCGCCGGTCGTGGATCGGCGCCGCCACCGAGGCGAGCCCGTCCCAGGTCTCCTCCACGTCCGCCGCCCAGCCGCGCGCCCGCACGGTCTCCAGCAGCTTCTCGAACCGGTCGGGCTCGGTCACCGTGCGCTCGGTGAACGCCGGCCGCTCCCCTTCCAGCGCCTCGCTCAGCGCCACCGGGTCGTAGGCGGACAGCACCTTGCCCAGCGCCGTGCTGTGCAGCGGCTGCATGGCGCCCACCTCCAGCACCTGGCGGCTGTCGTCCGGGCGGAAGACGTGGTGCACGATCAGCACGCCCTGCTGGTGCAGTACGCCGAGATAGACGCTCTCGCCGCTGGACCGGGCCAGGTCGTCGGTCCACACCAGGGCGCGGGCCCGCAGCTCGTGGACGTCCAGATAGCTGTTGCCCAGCCGCAGCAGCTCGGCTCCCAGCTGATAGCGGCCCGTGACCTGCTCCTGCTCCACGAAGCCCTCCTGCTGGAGGGTGCGCAGGAGTCCGTGCGCCGTACCCTTGGCAAGGTCGAGCGCCGAGGCGATCTCGGAGAGCCCGAGCCGCCGCTCGCCGCCGGCCAACAGCCGTAGTACGGCCGCCGCACGCTCCAGCGACTGGATGGTCCGGGCCATCGGTCCTCCCTGACCTGCTGCCTTCTGAATTCGACAATGCCGAACGGTATCGCTTGATGCCGACGCGACGGTAGTCGGGATCGAGCCGGGATCGAGTAGCGGGGTGTCCGATGGTCGGAATGTCGACCGGCACTCTTGCGTTCGCCCGCTACGCTGACCGGGTGCGCTGCCTCACCGGCGCGCAAAGCCGACAGCCGTCGCAACCCAGGGAGCCTCTTCCATGGCCTCGTCGCCGAGCAGCACGTCCGCATCCTCGAACCCCACCCGGGCCGATGCCCTCCGCCAGGCGCTGGCCTCGCGCGTGGTCGTCGCCGATGGCGCGATGGGGACGATGATCCAGGCGCAGGACCCGACGCTGGAGGATTTCGAGCAGCTGGAGGGCTGCAACGAGATTCTGAACGTGACCCGCCCCGACATCATCCGCACGGTGCACGAGGAGTACTTCGCCGCCGGCGTGGACTGTGTGGAGACCAACACCTTCGGCGCCAACCACGCGGCGCTGGGGGAGTACGACATCACCGACCGGATCTTCGAGCTGTCCGAAAAGGGCGTACGCATCGCCCGTGACGTCGCCGAGGAGTTCGAATCCGGGGACGGCCGGATGCGCTGGGTGCTGGGCTCCATGGGCCCGGGCACCAAGCTGCCGACCCTCGGCCACGCCCCGTACCCCACACTGCGGGACGCCTACCAGCAGAACGCCGAAGGCATGATCGCGGGCGGCGCCGACGCGCTGCTGGTGGAGACCACCCAGGACCTGCTGCAGACCAAGGCGGCCGTCATCGGCGCCCGCCGTGCGATGGAGGCGGCGGGCGTGAACCTGCCGCTGCTGTGCTCGGTCACCGTCGAGACGACCGGCACCATGCTGCTCGGGTCCGAGATCGGCGCGGCGCTCGCGGCCCTGGAGCCGCTGGGCATCGACATGATCGGCCTGAACTGTGCGACCGGGCCCGCCGAGATGAGCGAGCACCTGCGCTACCTGGCCCAGCACGCCCGCGTCCCGCTGTCGTGCATGCCGAACGCCGGTCTGCCGGTGCTCGGCAAGGACGGCGCCAGCTACCCGCTCACCCCGCAGGAGCTGGCCGACGCGCACGACACCTTCGTCCGCGACTACGGCCTCTCCCTGGTGGGCGGCTGCTGCGGTACGACGCCCGAGCACCTGCGGCAGCTGGTGGAGCGAGTGCGCGGCCGCGAGCCCGCCGAGCGCAACCCGCAGCCCGAGCCCGCGGCCGCCTCCCTCTACCAGGCCGTGCCCTTCCGGCAGGACACCTCGTATCTGGCCATCGGGGAGCGGACCAACGCCAACGGGTCCAAGAAGTTCCGCGAGGCGATGCTGGACGAGCGCTGGGACGACTGCGTCGAGCTGGCCCGCGAGCAGATCCGCGAGGGCGCCCACATGCTCGACCTGTGCGTCGACTACGTGGGCCGGGACGGCGTCGCCGACATGACGGAGCTGGCCGGACGGCTGGCCACGGCCTCCACGCTGCCGATCGTGCTGGACTCCACCGAGATCGCCGTCATCCAGGCCGGCCTCGAGAAGCTGGGCGGCCGAGCCGTCATCAACTCCGTCAACTACGAGGACGGCGACGGCCCCGACTCGCGCTTCGCGAAGGTCACCAAGCTGGCGGCCGAGCACGGCGCGGCCCTCATCGCGCTGACCATCGACGAGGAGGGCCAGGCCCGTACCGCCGAACACAAGGTCGCCATCGCCGAACGCCTCATCGCGGACCTGACCGGCAACTACGGCATCCAAGAGTCGGACATCCTCATCGACGTCCTCACCTTCACCATCTGCACCGGCCAGGAGGAGTCCCGCAAGGACGGTCTCAACACCATCGAGGCCATCCGGCAGCTCAAGCAGAAGCACCCGGACGTGCAGACAGTGCTGGGCCTGTCGAACATCTCCTTCGGCCTCAACCCGGCGGCCCGCATCGTGCTCAACTCGGTCTTCCTCGACGAGTGCGTCAAGGCGGGGCTGGACTCCGCGATCGTGCACGCCAGCAAGATCCTGCCGATCTCCCGCTTCGAGGAGGAGCAGGTCACCACGGCCCGCGACCTGATCTACGACCGCCGCAGCGAGGGCTACGACCCGCTGCAGAAGCTGATGGAGCTGTTCGAGGGCGCCACCGCCAAGTCGATGAAGGCGGGCAAGGCCGAGGAGCTGGCAGCGCTCCCGCTGGAGGAGCGCCTCCAGCGCCGCATCATCGACGGCGAGCGCAACGGCCTGGAGGCCGACCTGGACGAGGCCCTGCAGGAGCGGCCGGCGCTCGACATCGTCAACGACACGCTGCTGGCGGGCATGAAGGTCGTCGGTGAGCTGTTCGGCTCCGGCCAGATGCAGCTGCCGTTCGTGCTCCAGTCGGCCGAGGTGATGAAGGCCGCCGTGGCCCACCTCGAACCGCACATGGAGAAGAAGGAGGACGAGCAGGGCAAGGGCACCATCGTGCTGGCCACCGTGCGCGGCGACGTCCACGACATCGGCAAGAACCTGGTGGACATCATCCTGTCCAACAACGGCTACCAGGTCGTCAACCTCGGCATCAAGCAGCCGGTGAGCGCCATCCTGGAGGCCGCGGCCGAACACCGCGCCGATGTGATCGGCATGTCGGGCCTGCTGGTGAAGTCCACGGTGATCATGAAGGAGAACCTGGAGGAGCTCAACCAGCGCAAGATGGCCCAGGACTTCCCGGTCATCCTCGGCGGCGCCGCGCTCACCCGCGCCTATGTCGAGCAGGACCTGCACGAGATCTACGAGGGCGAGGTCCGCTACGCCAAGGACGCCTTCGAGGGCCTGAGCCTCATGGACGCCCTGATGGACGTCAAGCGCGGGGTGCCCGGCGCCAAGCTGCCCGAGCTCAAGCAGCGCAGGGTCGCCAAGCGGGATCTCGACATCCCCGAGCCCGAGGCCAACGACGGCTCCATCCGCTCCGATGTGGCTCTCGACAATCCCGTTCCCGAGCCGCCCTTCTGGGGCACCCGGGTCGTCAAGGGCATCCAGCAGCAGGACTACGCCTCCTGGCTGGACGAGGGGGCGCTGTTCAAGGGCCAGTGGGGGCTCAAGGAGTCCCGCAAGGGCGACGGCCCCTCCTACCAGGAGCTGGTGGAGACCGAGGGCCGTCCCCGGCTGCGCGGCTGGCTGGAGCGGCTGCAGACGGAGAACCTGCTGGAGGCGTCCGTCGTCTACGGCTACTTCCCCTGCTACTCCAAGGGCGACGACCTGATCCTGCTGGACGAACAGGGCAACGAGCGCACCCGCTTCACCTTCCCCCGCCAGCGGCGGGGCCGCCGGCTCTGCCTGGCTGATTTCTTCCGTCCGGAGGACTCGGGCGAGACGGATGTGGTCGGGCTGCAGGTCGTCACCGTCGGCTCCAGGATCGGCGAGAAGACCGCCGAGCTCTTCGCCGGTGACGCCTACCGCGACTACCTGGAGCTGCACGGTCTGTCCGTACAGCTCGCCGAGGCGCTGGCCGAGTACTGGCACGCCCGGGTCCGTGGCGAGCTGGGCTTCGCGGGTGAGGACCCCGACCAGATGCAGGGCATGTTCGACCTGAAGTACCGGGGCGCCCGCTTCTCCCTGGGCTACGGCGCCTGCCCCAACCTGGAGGACCGCGCCAAGATCGCTGAGCTGCTGCGCCCCGAGCGGATCGGTGTCGAGCTGTCCGAGGAGTTCCAGCTGCACCCCGAACAGTCGACCGACGCCATCGTGCTGCACCACCCCGAGGCGAAGTATTTCAACGCCCGATGAGGGTATACGTCATACACTGATCGGTCCGGTAGAGGCCGGTCGTCCCTTTCCGGCGGAGTCCCCGGAGCCATCCGGGCCCGTCGGCAGGGGGCGGCCGGCCTTGTCGTCCCTTTGGAGTCGTCTTTCAAGGAGGTGCCGCGGATGGCCGATCCATCCCCCGCCGTCACCACTCTGACGGGTGAAGAGCCAGCGCTTCAGGCCGTCCTGCTGGACATGGACGGCACCCTCGTGGACACCGAGGACTTCTGGTGGGACGCCGAGGTCGAGGTCTTCGCCGAACTGGGGCACGAGCTGCGCGACGAGTGGCGCTCGGTGGTGGTCGGCGGACCGATGTCGCGCAGCGCCGGCTTCCTGATCGAGGCCACGGCCGCCGACATCGGTCTCGAGGAGCTCAGCGTGCTGTTGAACGCCAAGTTCGTCGAGCGGCTGGAGCGGGGCGTTCCGCTGATGCCGGGCGCCCGCCGCCTGTTGGCGGAGCTGTCGGCGCACCGTATCCCCGCCGCGCTCGTCTCGGCCTCGCACCGCACGGTCGTCGACCGGATGCTGACCTGGATCGGCCCCGAGCACTTCGCCTTCACGGTCGCGGGCGACGAGCTGGCCCGTACCAAGCCGCACCCCGACCCCTATCTGACCGCGGCACGGCGGCTGGGCGCCGATCCGGCGCGCTGCGCGGTGCTGGAGGACACCGCCACCGGTGTCGCCGCCGCCGAGGCCGCCGGCTGCCATGTGGTGGCCGTGCCGTCCCTCGCGCCGATCGAGCCGAAGTCCGGCCGCACCATTGTGAGTTCGCTCGAAGAAGTCGATCTCGAATTCCTCCGTTCGCGGATCATGGTCGTGCGCTGAGCGGACTACTTCCGTCCGGAACCTGTATTTCGCAGACCGCTTTTCGCGGACTGCGGAAATCCCGCCGCGCGGGCCTGTGCCGAGCCCGGCGCCGGGGCAGAAACGGCCGAACTCGAGTGTCCGGTGCCGAGATTGGTCCAGTGACGTTCGTCACGCGCTACCCCCTCGACGGCGGGGCGAAGACGTGGTGCCCCTGGGGCTGGTGGGGGAATTGTCCTTCCCTTGTGTCCCCATTGGTGGGATGAAGCGAAGATCGTTCCGGCGTCCGGATAGCGGACGGGAAGGCCGCGGTTTCTGTCTGTGAAACCGATTCCATGGCCCGCGATTCAGAAGCGACCGGAGTAGACCATTAATGTCGGTGTACCGGCCATTCCTCCCTGCAGCAAACCCTGGCCGGCCGAGGAGATCGTCGACCATGAACCGTAGAACTGTGGTGCTGCCCGTGCTTGCCGCCGGGCTGCTCACGCCTCTGCTCGCCGGGTGCGGGTCCGAGAAGGGCGGGAGCGCCGGTGGCGATGCGATCGTCGTCGGTACGACGGACCACTTCGCGGTCGGCAAGGACGCGCCGGCCCCGTTCGATCCGGCGGCCGCGTACGACGTCGCGGCCTGGGGGGTCATGCGCAACACCTTCCAGACGCTCCTGCGCTTCCCGCGCACCGGCACCACCCCGGTGACGGACGCCGCCGGCGAGTGCGGCTTCCTCGACGCGAACAACGAGCAGTACCGCTGCACGGTGCGCAAGGGCCAGACGTTCTCCAACGGACACACGCTGGACGCCGAGGACGTCGAGTTCTCCCTGCGGCGCCTCAAGCGCATCAACCACAAGGGCGGCCCCGCCGTCCTCTTCAGCAACCTGGCCAGCGTCCGGGCCAACGGGAAGAACGAGGTCGTCTTCCGTCTCAAGAAGCCCGACGCGACCTTCCCGTACAAGCTGACCACCCCGGCCGCAGCGATCGTCGACAGCGAGACCTACCCGGCCGACTCCCTCACCAAGGGCGACCAGCTCACCGGCTCGGGCCCCTACGCCCTCGAGCACATCGACGCCAAGTCCGCGGTGCTGGCCAAGAACCCGCACTACAGTGGCCGCCTGAAGCTGCACAACAGCAGGATCGAGCTGCGCTTCTTCGACCGTGCCGAGGGGATGGAGAAGGCGCTCAAGTCCGGCGACATCGATGTCATGGGCCGCACCATCTCCCCCGACCAGGTCAGCCGGCTGGACGAGGCCCAGGACCAGGGGATCGAGCTGGTCCAGCAGCCCGGGCAGGAGATCCGCTACCTCGCCTTCGACACCGACGACGGGACCGCGGGCAAGAAGGCCGTCCGCCAGGCCATCGCCCAGCTGGTCGACCGCAAGAAGATCGTGCGGGACGCCTACGACCGCAGCACCGAGCCGCTCTACAGCATCGTGCCGGCCGGGCTGCCCGCTCACCGCAACTCGTTCTTCAACAAGTACGGCGACCCCAGCAAGGCGGCGGCCGAGCGGACCCTGCACGCCGCGGGCATCGACAAGCCCGTCAAGCTCACCCTCACCTACACCACGGACCACTACGGCGACGCCACCGCGGAGGAGTTCGCCGTCCTCAAGAAGCAGCTCAACGACAGCGGCCTCTTCGATGTGCGCATCAAGGGCGTCAAGTGGGACCGGTTCCGCCCCGCGGCCACCGACGGCAAGTACCAGGTATTCGGCTACGGCTGGTACCCGGACTTCCCCGACGCGGACAATTTCGTCGCCCCCTTCTTCGAGAAGGACAACTTCCTCGGCTCGCCCTACGCCAACCACGAGATCCGCGACGAGCTCGTCCCGCGGACCCGCCGCCAGACCGAACGTTCCGCCACCACGGGCACCTTCGGCCGCGTCCAGGACATCGTCGCCGAGGACGTGCCCGTACTTCCGCTCTGGCAGGGCAAGCAGTACCTGGCGGCCCGCGACGACATCACCGGCGTCGAATGGACCCTCAACTCCTCCTCGGTGCTCCAGCTGTGGGAGCTGGGCAGGGGCCAGGCGGACTGAACCGTCCAGGGCCAGGGGGCCGCAAGGCCTCCGGCCTCGCCCCGGCTACGGGAGCAGGGGAGGAGGCCGAAGCCCCGGGGTACGGGGGCGCCCCGGGTCCGGGGCCGCAACCCGCACGTCCGGCCGCCGGCTCAGGACGAACCGGGCCGCACCAGTCCGCTCTCGTACGCGTACACCGCCGCCTGCACCCGGTCGCGCAGCCCCAGCTTCGTCAGCACATGGCCGACGTGCGTCTTGACGGTCGTCTCGCTCACGAAGAGGTCGGCCGCGATCTCCGCGTTCGACAGCCCGCGCGCCACCAGCTTGAGCACCTCGACCTCACGCTCGGTCAGCTGATGCAGCGTGTCCGGCACCGGCTCCTCGCCCGAGGGCAGCTTGCCCGCGTACTTGTCCAGCAGGCGGCGGGTGATGCTCGGCGCCAGCATGGCCTCGCCCGCGGCCACCACCCGGATGGCCTGCACCAGCTCGCCGGCGGGCGCGTCCTTGAGCAGGAAGCCGCTGGCCCCGGCGCGCAGCGCCTCGACCACGTACTCGTCCAGGTCGAAGGTGGTCAGCACCAGGACCTTCGCGGGGCCGTCCTTGGCGGGCCCGGTGATCCGGCGGGTGGCCTCGACCCCGTCCATCCGGGGCATCCGGATGTCCATCAGGACCACGTCCGGCTGCAGGGCGCGCACCTGGTCGAGCGCCTGCAGGCCGTCCCCCGCCTCACCGACCACCGCTATGTCCTGCTCGGCCTCCAGAATCATCCGGAAGCCGGTGCGCAGCAGCGGCTGGTCGTCGACCAGCAGAACGCGGATTGCCACGGGAACTCCTCAAGGGGACGGCAGCGGTCGCCCTATTCTCACTCAGCCCCCGAGGCTGTGGCCCGCTGCCCCTTCGGAGTCCGAGGCCGAGTCGGAGGCCGACTCCGCCGGGCTCGGGGCCCGGTCCGGCTCCCGGGGTTCGGGAAGCCGTGGCTGGATCATCAGCGGATACGGCGGGGGAGTGCCGCCGAACTCCGGACAGTGGGCCTGGTGGTCGCACCAGCCGCACAGCTTGCTCGGCCTGGGGCGCCAGTCGCCCGTCTCCGTCGCCCGCGTGATCGCGTCCCACAGGGCCAGCAGCTTGCGCTCGGTGGACCGCAGATCGCGCTCGTCCGGGTCGTAGGTGAGCACGTCGCCGCTGCCCAGGAAGACGAGCTGCAGGCGCCGGGGCACCACACCGCGCAGCCGCCACAGCACCAGCGCGTAGAACTTCATCTGGAACAGCGGGCCGTCGGTGTACTCCGGCCGGGGCGCCTTGCCGGTCTTGTAGTCGACGATCCGCACCTCGCCGGTGGGCGCCACATCGACCCGGTCGATGATCCCGCGCAGCCGCAGCCCCGAATCCAGCCGCGCCTCCACGAACAGCTCCCGCTCCGCCGGCTCCAATCGGGTGGGGTCCTCCAGCGTGAACCACCGCTCGACCAGCGCCTCGGCCTCCGCGAGCCACTGCGCCAACTGGGCACCGTCGGAGGTGTCCTGGGCGAACAGCTCGGCCAGCTCCGGGCGCTTGGCCAGCAGCCGCTCCCACTCCCCGGCGACCATGGCCCGCGCCCGCCGCGCGTCGCGCTCCTGCGCCGGGGCGTCGAACAGCCTTTCAAGCACCGCATGCACCACCGTCCCCCGGGTGGCGGCTGCCGAAGGCTTCTCCGGCAGTTTGTCGATCACCCGGAAGCGGTAGAGCAGCGGGCACTGCATGAAGTCCCCTGCCCTGGAGGGCGACAGCGAGGTCGGCGGTGTGGCCGCGCTGGTACTCATGGGGTAAGACCCTACGGCCCACCACTGACAGCGGACACTTACCATCGACGGCAGACCCCCTCGCACCGGATGATCGCCAACGTGAAGACGACCGGCAGCCGCGCGGCGCGGCGGGGCGCGAGGGAAGCAGCAGAGGGGAACCCGTGGCGGACGAGGACAACGACGGGAGGCCGCGGTCCGGCGGCTCCGGCCAGGGGAGCGCCCCGGGCCCCGAGGAGCCCCAGCGGCGCCGCCAGCCCCTCCCCCGCAAGCCAGTGCGTCCCGCGCCGCCCGGCGGCGGCATCCTGATGGGCCGTCCCTTCGGGGTGCCCGTCTATGTGGCACCCTCCTGGTTCCTGGTCGCCATCCTGATCACCTGGGTCTTCGGCGGCCAGCTCGACCGCGTACTGCCCCAGCTGGGTGCCGTCCGCTATCTGATCGCGCTTTTCTTCGCCGTCGCCTTCTACGCCTCCGTGCTCGTCCACGAACTCGCGCACACGGTCGCCGCGCTCCGCTTCAAGCTGCCGGTGCGCCGTATCCAGCTCCAGTTCTTCGGCGGTGTCTCGGAGATCGAGAAGGAGTCGGAGACCCCCGGCCGCGAATTCGTCCTCGCCTTCGTCGGCCCGCTGCTCTCCCTGGCCCTGGCCGGCGTCTTCTACGGGGCGATGCGCACGGTGGAGCCCCGCAGCGTCCCCGGCGTACTGCTGGCCGGGCTGATGCTCTCCAACCTCCTCGTCGCCGCCTTCAACCTGCTGCCCGGCCTCCCGCTGGACGGCGGCCGGATGCTGCGCGCCATCATCTGGAAGATCAGCGGCAAGCCGATGACCGGCACCGTCGCGGCCGCCTGGATCGGCCGGGCGCTGGCCGTCACCGTGCTGATCGGCCTCCCGCTTGCCACCCACGCGGGCGGCTTGGCGCGGGACCGCGTCAGCGGCACGGACTCCCTCACCGACGCGCTGCTCGCCGCGATCCTCGCCGCGATCATCTGGACGGGGGCGGGCAACAGCCTGCGGATGGCCCGGCTGCGCGAACGCCTCCCGCAGCTGCGAGCCCGTACGCTGACCCGGCGCGCCGTCCCCGTGGAGACGGACACCCCCCTCTCCGAGGCGCTGCGCCGGGCCAACGCGGCGGGCGCCCGCGGGCTGGTCGTCGTCGACGGCAGGGGCGACCCGCTCTCGCTGGTCCGGGAGGCCGCCATCGCCTCCGTGCCCGAGCACCGGCGCCCCTGGGTCGCGGTCAGCACCCTGGCGCAGGAGCTGAAGGACGGCATGCGGGTGCCCGCCGAGCTGGCGGGGGAGGACCTGCTGGAGTGGCTGCGGGCCACTCCGGCCACCGAGTACCTGGTGGTGGAGGAGACCGGCGAGATCTACGGGGTGCTGTCCACCGCCGATGTCGAGCGCGCGTTCGTCGAGGCCATGTCCAAGCGTCCGGACCAGGGCGGCACCAAGCCCTCCGGCTGACCCGGCGGGCCCGCCTGCCCCGCGCCCGCAACCCTCCGCGCGGCCGTGCCCCGCGGACCGGCTAGGCTGTGCGTATGTCCGAACCGACCGGTGCCGCCCGCCGTCGCGGGCCCTTCAAGGTCGGGGACCAGGTCCAGCTCACCGACCCCAAGGGACGCCACTACACGATCACCCTCGAAGAGGGAAAGAGCTTCCACACCCACAAGGGAGCCTTCCCCCACGACGAGCTGATCGGTGCGCCCGAGGGGAGTGTCGTCCGTACCACCGGAAACGTCGCCTACCTCGCGCTGCGTCCACTGCTCCCCGACTATGTCCTGTCCATGCCGCGGGGAGCCGCCGTCGTCTACCCCAAGGACGCCGGCCAGGTGCTCGCCATGGCCGACATCTTCCCCGGCGCACGCGTCGTCGAGGCGGGGGTCGGCTCCGGCTCGCTGAGCACCTTCCTGCTCCGCGCCATCGGCGACCAGGGCATGCTGCACTCCTACGAGCGCCGTGCCGACTTCGCCGACATCGCCCGGCAGAACGTGGAGCGCTACTTCGGCAGCCCGCACCCGGCCTGGACGCTCACCGTCGGTGACCTCCAGGACAACCTCAGCGACACCGACGTGGACCGCGTCATCCTCGACATGCTCGCCCCCTGGGAGTGCCTGGAGGCCGTCTCCAAGGCCCTGGTGCCCGGCGGCATCCTGTGCGCCTATGTGGCCACCACCACGCAGATGGCGCGCATGGTCGAGTCCATCCGCGAGTTCGGGACGTTCAACGAGCCGCAGGCCTGGGAGACGATGGTGCGCAACTGGCACATCGAGGGCCTCGCCGTCCGCCCCGACCATCGCATGATCGGACACACCGGTTTCCTGCTCACCGCACGCCGGCTGGCCGACGGTGTCGAGCCGCCGCTGCGCCGACGGCGCCCGGCGAAGGGCGCGTACGGGGAGGACTACACGGGTCCGGGCAGCCAGTCCGGCGGGGGCCGGGCGTAGGACTGTCCCGGGGAGGGGGCGCCCTTCTCCCCCGCGCATCCCCTGCGCGGGTCCGCGCCCTTGCACGCCCCGAACCCGGGCGCGGGGCAGCGTGGTTGAGGCGGGGCGGCCCCTCACAAGAGGGGGCCGCCGTTCCGCGCCAGTGTGACCTGTGGCACGATGCGAAGCGCTCCGCTTCCGCCTCGTCCCGCACAGGAGTCACCCCGCGTGACGGAACTGCCGCACACCCGTAGCCGCGCCCTCCACTGGCTCGCCACCGCAGCAGCCCTCGCCGCCGTGCTCGGCGGTACGGCCCTCCTCCAGCCCGCGACCGCCACCCCCGCCACCGCCCCCGGCCGGGCCCCCGACCCGGAGCGCGCCCGCTACCCGCTGGACTGCGGGCCCGCCGAAGCGGGGGTCGACGTACTCGACAAGGCCGCCGCCGACTTCGACGGCGACGGCGCGCAGGAGACCGTCGCTGTCGTCCGCTGCCAGGCGCGCGGGGGGACCCCGCCCAGTGCGGTCTTCGTGCTCACCGGAGCGCCCGGGCAGCCGCGGATCGGCGCCACCCTCGTCGAGCAGCGCGAGGGGATGTCGGTCGACGACCTCGCCGTGCGGGGCACCACCATCTCCGCCACCCTCCTCGGCTACTCCTCGGCTGATGTGCCGCGCTGCTGCCCCGACAAGCGACGCACGGTCAAGTGGGAGTGGAGCCAGGGGAAGTTCGCCCTCCGTCCAGGGCCGGTGGCGGGCGGTGGCGTCAGCGTCTGACGGGTGGCGACGGCCGCCCTCCGGCCGCCCGGCGGGAGCCGCTGCCTCGGGCCCCGCTCGGGCCGAAATAGTGCGGCCCTTGAAGGGTGTTGAACGCCTCGGCACCGCAACCGGTCACATACCCGTCGCTTTCAGATGGTTGTGGGTGGGTATTCCCAGTCCTGAGGGAGTGCGCAAGGGTGAAGATCGGACACACCCCGACCGTCTTTGTGATCTAGGGGTTTCAACCCGCACCGGCCCAGGTAGGGTCGAAGCGTCCAGCTCCCCCTGGAGGAGGTGAGGACCGTGGCAGCCCACGACGACGACACCAACCGCGGCATCCGGCCCGGTCGGGGTTCCGAAGACCCGTCCGGCCAGATTGCCTACCTTGAGCAGGAAATCGCCGTCCTGCGCCGCAAGCTCGCCGACTCTCCGCGGCACACTCGTATTCTCGAGGAGCGGATCGTCGAGCTGCAGACCAACCTGGCCGGTGTGTCCGCCCAGAACGAGCGGCTCTCCAACACGCTCCGCGAGGCGCGTGACCAGATCGTGGCCCTCAAGGAAGAGGTCGACAGGCTCGCCCAGCCGCCGGCCGGCTTCGGCGTCTTCCTGCAGGCCAACGAGGACGACACGGCCGACATCTTCACCGGCGGCCGCAAGCTGCGGGTGAACGTGAGCCCCAATGTCGACCTGCAGTCGCTCCAGCGCGGCCAGGAGGTCATGCTGAACGAAGCGCTCAACGTGGTCGAGGCCATGGAGTTCGAGCGCGCGGGTGACATCGTCACCCTCAAGGAAGTACTCGACGACGGAGAGCGAGCGCTGGTCGTCGGCCACACCGACGAGGAGCGCGTCGTACGCCTCGCCGAGCCGCTGCTGGGCACCACGCTGCGGGCCGGGGACGCCCTGCTGCTGGAGAGCCGCTCCGGCTACGTCTTCGAGGTCGTGCCCAAGAGCGAGGTCGAGGAACTGGTCCTCGAAGAGGTCCCCGACATCGACTACACCAAGATCGGCGGCCTCGGCGGACAGATCGAGCAGATCAGAGACGCCGTCGAGCTCCCGTACCTGTACCCGGACCTCTTCCGGGAGCACGAACTGCGCCCGCCCAAGGGTGTCCTGCTCTACGGCCCGCCCGGCTGCGGCAAGACACTGATCGCCAAGGCGGTGGCCAACTCGCTGGCCAAGAAGGTCGCCGAGGTGACCGGCAAGCCGCAGGGGAAGAGCTACTTCCTCAACATCAAGGGCCCCGAGCTGCTCAACAAGTACGTGGGTGAGACCGAGCGCCACATCCGGCTCGTCTTCCAGCGGGCCCGGGAGAAGGCCAGTGAGGGCACGCCCGTGATCGTCTTCTTCGACGAGATGGACTCCCTCTTCCGCACCCGCGGCTCGGGCGTAAGCTCGGACGTGGAGAACACCATCGTCCCGCAGCTGCTCTCCGAGATCGACGGTGTGGAGGGCCTGGAGAACGTCATCGTCATCGGTGCCTCGAACCGCGAGGACATGATCGACCCGGCGATCCTGCGCCCCGGCCGGCTGGACGTGAAGATCAAGATCGAGCGTCCGGACGCCGAGGCCGCCAAGGACATCTTCTCCAAGTACCTCACGCCGAACCTGCCGCTCCACGCGGACGACGTCGCGGAGCACGGCGGCAATGTGGAGGCCGCCTGCGACGCCATGATCCAGTCGGTCGTCGAGCAGATGTACGCGGAGTCGGAGGAGAACCGCTTCCTCGAGGTGACCTACGCCAACGGGGACAAGGAAGTCCTCTACTTCAAGGACTTCAACTCCGGCGCCATGATCGAGAACATCGTCGGCCGGGCCAAGAAGATGGCCATCAAGGCGTACCTGGACCACAACCAGAAGGGTCTGCGCGTCTCCCATCTCCTGTCGGCCTGTGTGGACGAGTTCAAGGAGAACGAGGACCTGCCCAACACCACCAACCCGGACGACTGGGCCCGCATCTCCGGCAAGAAGGGCGAGCGGATCGTATACATCCGCACCCTCGTCACCGGAAAGCAGGGTGCGGACACCGGCCGCTCCATCGACACCGTCGCCAACACGGGTCAGTACCTGTAACGAGGATCGAGTCCGGCTGCGGGACCCCGGGCGGGGCACCCGCAGCCGGATTGTTTCCCGGAGCACCAAGGAAGTCCGCAGAGTGATCTCCCCACTCCAGTGCGTGCGGCATAGGCTCTTCCCTACCGCCGCGAAGCGCAGTGCGCAGGAGGGGGCCGCACACGGGACGGATGCGCAGCGGGACTTGGACGGTGGTCCACCGGCGGGCCGCCGTCAGGCAAGGAGGGAAGCGTGACCGTACGGCGCGTAATGGGCATCGAGACCGAGTACGGCATCTCCGTGCCCGGTCACCCCAACGCCAATGCCATGCTCACCTCGTCCCAGGTCGTCAACGCCTACGCGGCGGCGATGCACCGGGCGCGCCGCGCCCGCTGGGACTTCGAGGAGGAGAACCCGCTGCGGGACGCCCGCGGCTTCGACCTGGCACGCGAGTCGGCCGACGCCAGCCAGCTGACGGACGAGGACATCGGCCTGGCCAACGTCATCCTCACCAACGGAGCCCGGCTCTACGTCGATCACGCACACCCCGAGTACAGCGCGCCCGAGGTCACCAACCCCCGGGACGCGGTGCTGTGGGACAAGGCGGGCGAGCGGATCATGGCGGAGGCCGCCGAGCGCGCGGCCGAGGTGCCCGGCACCAGCCCGATCCACCTCTACAAGAACAACACCGACAACAAGGGCGCCTCCTACGGCACGCACGAGAACTATCTGATGAAGCGGGAGACCCCCTTCTCGGACATCGTGCGGCACCTGACGCCCTTCTTCGTCTCCCGGCAGGTCGTGTGCGGCGCCGGACGGGTGGGGCTGGGCCAGGACGGCAGCGAGCACGGCTTCCAGCTCAGCCAGCGGGCCGACTACTTCGAGGTCGAGGTCGGGCTGGAGACGACGCTCAAACGGCCCATCATCAACACCAGGGACGAGCCGCACGCGGACGCCGAGAAATACCGGCGGCTCCACGTGATCATCGGGGACGCCAACCTCTCGGAGGTCTCGACCTACCTCAAACTGGGCACCACCTCGCTGGTGCTGTCCATGATCGAGGACGGCTTCATCGCCGTCGACCTCGCCGTCGACCAGCCGGTCCGCACTCTGCACCAGGTCTCCCACGACCCGACACTCGAACGGCTGATCACTCTCCGCAACGGCCGCACCCTCACGGCGGTACAGCTCCAGATGGAGTACTACGAGCTGGCCCGCAAGTACGTGGAGGAGCGCTGGGGCGCCGACGCCGACGACCAGACCCGGGACGTGCTGGCCCGCTGGGAGGACGTGCTGGGCCGGCTGGAGCGCGACCCCATGAGCCTGGCCGGCGAACTGGACTGGGTCGCCAAACGGGAGCTGATGGAGGGCTACCGCCGCCGCGACCAGCTCGACTGGGACGCCCCCAGGCTGCACCTGGTGGACCTCCAGTACGCGGACGTACGCCCCGACAAGGGCCTCTACAACCGGCTGGTCTCCCGTGGGAGCATGCAGCGGCTGCTGTCCGAGGCGGAGGTCAAGGAGGCCACCTTCAAGCCTCCGGAGGACACCCGGGCCTACTTCCGTGGCCGCTGCTTGGAGCAGTACGCCGACGACGTGGCGGCCGCGTCCTGGGACTCGGTCATCTTCGACCTGCCCGGCCGTGACTCTCTGCAACGGGTCCCCACCCTGGAGCCGCTGCGGGGTACCCGTAACCACGTCAAGGAGCTGCTCGACCGCTGCCGCACCGCGGAAGAGCTGGTGAAGGTGCTTTCGGGCGGCTGAATCGCGGCTATTCGGTCCCCGGTCCGGGAATCATCGAGGTGGTTGCCGGACGTTGTAACAACGAAGGAGCCGATGTCAGTCCCGGCTTGTAGGGTCTGATCTTGTACGTTCCGCGTACACCACCGAACCGAGCGGGGTGAGGGAAATGGCGACCAAGGACACCGGCGGCGGACAGCAGAAGTCCACGCGCCACACCGAGGAGACCGAGGAGCAGACCGAGGACGCGCAGGTCTCCGAGGACCTCAAGGAGCGCCAGGAGGCGCTCTCGGACGACGTGGACTCGGTGCTGGACGAGATCGACGACGTGCTCGAGGAAAATGCGGAGGACTTCGTTCGGAGTTTCGTGCAAAAGGGTGGACAGTGAGTAATGTCCGTTTCGTTCAGCAAGAAGCACTGTCGCAAATGTGACAGGATGCTTCCGCTGGCGTCCTTTACTGCGAATCGGAAACGCCGTGACGGGCTCCAGCCGTATTGCCGGAAGTGCGTGGCGGAATATTCCGCCACGCACTATCGGCGGCGCCGTGAGGCCATGGGGAAGAAGGTGCGGGAAAAGGTGCTGGTTCCCGCTGGCCACAAGCTTTGCCGCGTTTGCGACAAAATCAAACCGCACTCCGAGTGGCACCGGAACGCCACGGCCTCTGACGGCCTCTCGACGCGCTGCAAAGCGTGCCGGGCTTTGCAGGGGCGGGCGGGGCATCTCAAGCGCCAGTACGGCATGACTGTCGAGGAGCGGCAAAAGCTGGTCGACGGACAGTTCGGGATCTGTCCCATCTGCCTGAAGCCGGACCCCGAGCACGTTGATCACGATCATGCTACGGGTAAGGTTCGAGGCGTACTGTGCTTCAACTGCAACTCGGCAATTGGCAAGTTGCGGGATGACCCCAATGCCATGCGCCGGGCTATTGCCTACGTGGAAGGAAACGTGTGGAAGCCGAAATTGGTAGCACCGGGCGTCTACCGGCTGCCTTCCTGACGCCGGGATCGTCCTCCTTCATGGATTTTCTGTCAGCTCACGCCCCCGAGCAGCTGCCGGGCAATCGGCCGCTGCCCCCCGTGGAGGGTGCCGTGCAGGCGCCGCACGGGACCACGATCGTGGCCGCGACCTTCGCCGGCGGCGTGGTGCTCGCCGGGGACAGGCGGGCGACGATGGGCAATGTCATCGCGCAGCGGGACATCGAGAAGGTCTTTCCCGCCGACGAGCACTCCGCCGTGGGGATCGCGGGCACCGCGGGCCTGGCGGTGGAGATGGTGAAGCTGTTCCAGCTCGAGCTGGAGCACTTCGAGAAGGTGGAGGGGTCCACGCTCTCCCTGGAGGGCAAGGCGAACCGCCTCTCCACGATGATCCGCAGCAATCTGGGCATGGCGATGCAGGGGCTGGCCGTGGTGCCGCTGTTCGCCGGGTACGACCTGGACCGCGGCAAGGGCCGCATCTTCTCCTACGACGTGACCGGTGGCCGTTCCGAGGAGCAGGGCTTCGCCGGAGTCGGCTCCGGCTCGGTCTTCGCGCGCGGCTCGCTCAAGAAGCTCTACCGCGACGAGATGACCGAGGAGCAGGCCGCCACGGTGGTCCTCCAGGCGCTCTACGACGCCGCGGACGACGACTCGGCCACCGGCGGCCCGGATATGACGCGCCGTATCTACCCGGTCGTGGTGGCGATCACCGAGGACGGCTACCGCAGGCTGAGCGAGGAGGAGGTCTCCGGGCTGGCGCAGACGGTGTACGACGGCCGTCTCCGGCTGCCCAACGGGCCGCAGGCCCCCGTCTCCTAGAGCACTCATTCGGACAGGAAGGGACGGATAGCCGGTGTCGACGCCGTTCTATGTGTCACCCCAGCAGGCAATGGCGGACCGCGCCGAGTACGCCCGCAAGGGCATCGCGCGCGGGCGCAGCGTGGTCGTGTTGCAGTACGCGGACGGCATCGTTTTCGTCGCCGAGAACCCCTCTCGGGCACTGCACAAGGTCAGCGAGATCTACGACCGGATCGCCTTCGCCGCGGTCGGCAAGTACAACGAGTTCGAGAATCTGCGGATCGGCGGTGTCCGCTACGCCGACCTGCGCGGCTACACCTACGACCGCGAGGACGTCACCGCGCGCGGTCTGGCCAATGTCTACGCCCAGACGCTGGGCACCATCTTCTCGGCGAACGCGGAGAAGCCCTATGAGGTGGAGCTGATCGTCGCCGAGGTGGGCCCGGCCCCCGAGGACGACCAGATCTACCGGCTGCCGCACGACGGTTCGATCGTGGACGAGCACGGCTCGGTCGCCGTCGGTGGCAACTCCGACCAGATCGGCAGCTACATGGACCAGCGGCACCGGGAGGGAATGTCGCTGGGCGAAGCGCTCAAGCTCGCCGTCGAAGCGCTCAAGCGGGACAGCAACGGCAGTGAACGGACGCTGACCGCGGAGCAGTTGGAGGTGGCCGTGCTCGACCGTTCGCGCCCCCAGCGCCGCAAGTTCAAGCGCGTGCCCGCCGGTCAGGTGGCCCGCCTCCTGGAGGAGACCCCGGCGCCGGAGAGCACGGAGGACGAGAGCGAGGGCGGCGAGGAGAAGTAGGGCCCGGCCCGGTTTCCCGCGCCCCGTCAGGGGCGCGGGAGGCCGCCGGACGGGGAGGGCCCGGTCGACCCCCGCACCACCAGCTGTACCGGCAGCCGGGCCGGTTCCACCTGCTGACCGTCCAGTACGGCCAGCAGTGCCCGCATGCCCGCGGCCCCCACCCGCTCGGCGGGCAGTCGTACGGTCGTCAACTCCGGCTCCACGGCGGTGGCCAGCGCGACGTCGTCGATCCCGGTCACCGACACATCCTCCGGCACCCGCAGCCCGAGCCGCCGCGCCGCCTTCAGCGCGCCGACCGCCAGCAGGTCGTCGTCGCACATGAGTGCGGTCGGCGGGCCTTCGGCGGTGTCAGCGGCGTGCGGCCCGTATGCCGCCGTCAGCACCTGGGTGGCCGCCTCCAGGCCCCCCGCGACACTCAGTGGCCCGCGCGCGGCGCCCACCAGTGTGGCTCCGCCGGCGTGCAGCTCCTCCTCCAGCGCCCGGGCCCGCACCTCGAAGGTCCAGGAGTCCACATCGGCCGCGATATGGGCGATCCGGCGGTGGCCCATGTCCCGCAGGTGGGCCACGACTTGCCGGATGCCGTCGGCGAGATCGACGTTGACGGTGGCGTCGCAGGCGCCCTCGTCGCTGTCCAGCATCACCAGCGGCAGTCCCTCGCCGCGCAGCGCCGTGAGGGCTTCCGGGGCCATCGAGGAGGCGATGACGCCGTCGAGCGCGGTACGTGCCGAGGCGAACGGGTCGGGGGCCGCGTCGATGCCTTCGGGTGAGGGGTAGAGGACGAGCCCGAAGTCGTGCGCGCCCGCGACCTCGGCGGCTCCCCGGTGCACGGTGGCGAAGAAGTCGTTGGTGAGCGCGGGCACGACCAGCAGTGCCGTGCGGGTGCGGCCGAGCCGCAGGGTGCGGGCAGCCAGGTTGGGCCGGTAGCCGAGCTCGCGGGCTGCGGTGCGGACGGCCTCGGCGGTGCGCGCGGAGACCCGGCCCTCCCATTTGCCGCCGAGTACGAGCGAGACGGTGGCCTGGGAGACGCCCGCCGCGCCGGCCACGTCATGGCCGGTGGGCCTGGAGCGGCCGCGGGACCGGGTGCCATGGTCCCCGGCGGCCGGTGCGTGTCGTCCTGGCACGGAAAAACTCCTTCACCGCTGCTGCCCTGGCATGGTACGTATGGTCGTCCAGTTATACGTAAAACGAGAGGGGTGGCGGATGGGGACGGGCTACGCCGAGCTGCTGCGGGCCAGACACGCGATGCGCCTGCTGGCAGGGACCCTGCTGGGCAGACTGCCGAACGCCACGGGGCCGATCGCCATTGCGCTGTTCATCCGCGCCGAGGGCGGCAGCATGGCGGTCGCCGGGGCCCTCTCGGCGATGTACGGGCTGGCCACCGCGTTCGGCCAGCCGATGCTCGGCCGCCTGGTGGACCTGTACGGACAGCCGCGGGTGATGCTGCCCGCCGCGGTGGTCTCCGCGGCAGGCGCGGCCACGCTGGCGCTCGCGGGTATCGGCTCGCTGCCGCTGGCCTACGCCTGTGTGCTGGTCTTCGGACTGTTCACCCCGCCGCTGGAAGGCGGGCTGCGGGCGCTGTGGCCCAGCGTGCTGCGGCGCGAGGAGCAGGTGCACAGCGCCTACGCACTGGACGCGGTAGCCCAGGAGGTGATGTTCGCGGCCGGGCCGCTGCTGGTGACGCTGCTGGTCGCCGGGTGGAGCGAGGCCGCGGCGCTGCTCGTGGTCAACGCGCTGGGGGTGCTCGGCGCCCTCTCGGTTGTCGTCTCGCCCCCGTCGCGCCGCTGGCGCTCCTCGCCCCGCAAGCCGCACTGGCTGGGCGCGCTGCGCTCGTCCGGGCTGAAGACCCTGCTGGCCTCGTTCTTCTTCGTGGGCCTGGCGCTGGGCACCTTCGCGCTGGCCGCCGTCTCCTACGCCGACGACCACCACGACAAGCTGATCTCCACCTATCTGCTGGCGGCCCAGGGGGCGGGAGCGCTGGTGGGCGGGGTCGGCTACGGAGCGCGGGGCTGGCCGGGCAGCCACGAGGGGCGGCTGCGGGTGCTGGTGGGCCTGTTCGCGGCCGGAAACCTGCCGCTGGCCCTGGTGCCCGGCATCCCGGTGATGGTGGTCCTCGGCGGCCTCTCAGGGCTCTTCCTGGCCCCGGCGCTGGCCTGCGCCTTCGTCGTGGTGGACCGGCACGCTCCGTCGGGTACGGTGACCGAGGCGTTCTCCTGGCTGGTCACCACGTTCGGGGTGGGCGCCGCTGCGGGGACGGCCGCGGTGGGCTCGGTCATCGAGTGGGGCGGCACCGGGACGGGCTTCGGCCTGGCCGGGGCCGGCGGGCTGGCGGCGCTGGCCGTCATCGTGGCGGCGCGCCGCTTCCTGGAGCCTCCCGACGGCTCAGGGCACGGCGGGGTGGTCGCGGGCTCGGTCCCCCCTTCAGGGGCGGTGGCCGGATCCGCGCCCGCCGGTGCGGTGCCCGCGGGCGGCGAGGAGGGGCCCCGGCCGGGCCTTCCGCAGACCGGAACCGAACGCCAGGGGCGTCCCCCAGGTGCGGAAACCGATCCGAACCCCTGCCCCGAACCCGGTTTCAGATCCTCCACGTAGGCGTACTGTTCAGTCATGGACCGCCGAATCTTCGGGCTGGAGAACGAGTACGGCGTCACATGTACGTTCCGGGGCCAGCGCCGGCTGTCCCCCGACGAGGTGGCGCGGTACCTCTTCCGCCGTGTTGTGTCATGGGGCCGCAGCAGCAATGTGTTTCTGCGGAACGGCGCGCGCCTCTATCTGGACGTGGGCTCACATCCGGAGTACGCCACTCCGGAGTGTGACAGCGTGACCGAGCTGGTCACGCACGACAAGTCGGGCGAGCGCATCCTCGAGGGCCTGCTGGTCGACGCGGAACGCCGCCTGCACGAGGAGGGCATCGCGGGCGACGTCTACCTCTTCAAGAACAACACCGACTCGGCCGGCAACTCCTACGGCTGCCATGAGAACTATCTGGTGGCCCGGCACGGGGAGTTCTCCCGGCTGGCGGACGTCCTCATCCCGTTCCTGGTGACGCGGCAGCTCGTGTGCGGCGCGGGCAAGGTGCTGCAGACCCCGCGCGGGGCCGTCTACTGCGTCAGCCAGCGTGCCGAGCACATCTGGGAAGGCGTCAGCTCGGCCACGACCCGCTCCCGCCCCATCATCAACACCCGTGACGAGCCGCACGCGGACGCTGAGCGGTACCGCAGGCTGCACGTCATCGTCGGCGACTCCAACATGTCGGAGACGACGATGCTGCTCAAGGTCGGCGCCACCGACCTGGTGCTGCGCATGATCGAGGCCGGCACGGTGATGCGGGACCTCACGCTGGAGAACCCGATCCGGGCGATCCGCGAGGTCAGCCACGACATCACGGGCCAGCGCAAGGTACGGCTGGCCAGCGGACGGGAGGCGTCCGCGCTGGAGGTCCAGCAGGAGTACTTCGACAAGGCGCTGGACTTCTGCGACCGGCGCGGCATCCGTACCGGCCGGGTCGAGCAGGTCCTGGAGCTGTGGGGCCGCGCCTTGGAGGCGGTCCGCACCCAGGAGCTGGACAAGATCAACACCGAGATCGACTGGGTGATGAAGTACCAGCTCATCGAGCGGTACCGGAACAAGCACAACATCACGATGTCGCACCCCAGGATCGCCCAGATAGACCTCGCCTACCACGACATCCACCGCCGCCGGGGCCTCTACTACCTCCTGGAGCGCAGCGGCAAGGCTGCCCGGATCTGCAACGACGTGAAGATTTTCGAGGGCAAGTCGGTGCCGCCGCAGACGACCCGGGCCCGGCTGCGCGGCGACTTCATCCGCCGCGCGCAGGAGCAGCGCCGGGACTTCACCGTCGACTGGGTGCACCTCAAGCTGAACGACCAGGCGCAGCGCACGGTGCTGTGCAAGGACCCGTTCCGCTCGGTGGACGAGAGGGTGGAGAAACTGATCGCGGGGATGTGACGGTCCTACAGACGCGCTGAGGTCGCGTCATGGATGCTGTGCGGAGGGCGGCCCGGGCTTCCGGGGCGCCCTCCGCAGCTTGCGTCAGCGTGAGTTGACCGGCGCCGGGCGGCTTCCGTGTCGTGCGCGACGGGCCTCTCGTTGCCGGGTCGTAGGCTGTCAGGACTGCAGGACCATCCCTATACCCGCGAGTGGGACACATGTTGTATTTCTCCGGGGGCTCGTCCCCCCGCACCCCCCGAGCCCTTCGGACGCCGCGCAGGAACAGTGCGCGCCGTATCGCAGCCCTGCTGACCGTGCCGCTGCTGGCCGTCTCGGCGGCGGGCTGCGGCAGTGACGACGGGAAGGGTGCCCCACCGGCGGTGAGCGGCTCCTGGGGCAAGAAGCCCAAGATCGAGAAGGGCGAGGGGGACCCGCCCTCCGAGCTCAAGACCAAGGTGCTCAAGAGCGGCAACGGGCAGAAGGTGCGCAAGGGCGACGCGGTCAGCGCCCAGTACGTGGGTCAGCTGTGGAACGGCAAGGAGTTCGACAGCAGCTGGAAGCGGAAGATGCCGGCGACCTTCCAGATCGGCACCGGAAAGGTCATCAAGGGCTGGGACGAGGCGCTGGTCGGCAAGAAGACCGGCAGCCGGATCGAGATCGTCGCTCCGCCGGACAAGGGATACGGCAAGAAGGGGCAGCCGCCGACGATTCCCGGCAACTCCACGCTGGTCTTCGTGGTGGACCTGGAGAAGATCGCCCCGAGCAAGATCGACGGCAAGCCGGTGGACAAGCCGCAGAACCCGCAGCTGCCCGAGGTGAGCACCAAGGTCGAGAAGGACAAGGCCCCGTCGATGCAGATGCCCAAGGGCAAGGAGACGGCGCCCGACAAGCTGATCAGCGAGACCATCGTGCAGGGCGAGGGCAAGAAGAAGGTCGAAGCGGACAGCACCATCCTGACGCACTTCACCGCCAAGACGTGGAAGGGCGGCAAGCAGTTGGACGACACCTGGGCGCAGAACGGGGCGCCGCAGGACATCCCCGTCGCCCAGATCCCCGGCTGGAAGGAAGGGCTGAAGGGGGTCAAGGCCGGCAGCCGTGTGGTGATCTCGGTACCGCAGAGCGAGTTCCCCAAGCAGCAGCGGAAGCAGTTCAAGGACGGGGTCGTCTTCTCGGTGGACGTGCTCGACGTGAAGTGACCGCGTCCGTGGCAGACTGGCGCGGTTGTCCCGCAGATACGTTCGTAGGAGCAATTTCGTGAGCATCGACAAGCCCGAGGTCGACTTCCCCGACGGCGAGCCGCCGTCCGACCTGGAGATCCAGGACCTGTGGGAGGGGGAAGGCGCCGAGGCCAAGGCCGGGGACAATGTCTCCGTGCACTACGTGGGCGTCTCCTTCTCCACCGGTGAGGAGTTCGACGCGAGCTGGAACCGCGGCAAGCCGCTCCAGTTCCAGCTCGGCGCCGGCCAGGTCATCGAGGGCTGGGACAAGGGCGTCCAGGGCATGAAGGTCGGCGGCCGGCGCCGGCTGACCATCCCGCCGCACCTCGCCTACGGGGAGCACGGCGCGGGCGGCGGCCGGATCAAGCCCAACGAGACGCTGATCTTCGTCTGCGACCTCGTCGCGGTCTGACGGCCGCATATCACACCGAACGGGAGCCCCGCCTACCGCGGGGCTCCCGGCTTTTGCCTCTCGCCGCGCCGACGGTACGGTCGAGGGCCCAGAACAGCATGAGAGAGGGCACGAGGGAACCCATGGCGATTGCCAAGGCCGAGCGGCTGATGAATCTGGCGCTGTGCCTGCTGGGGGCCCGCCGCCCACTCACCAAGCGTGAGCTGCGGGCCTCGATCGAGGCCTATGTCGAGGCGTACGGCTCGGGGGAGGCAGCGGCCTACGGCTCGGGGGAGACCGCGAATCCGGCCTACGGCCTTGGAGAGGCAGCGGTCCACGGCCCTGGAGGCGCCGGCGCTGCCTTCGGCCGGAGCGAGGGAGCCGCCGGGACCGAGGAGTCCTTCAGCCGGATGTTCGAGCGCGACAAGGACGACCTGCGCGAGCTCGGCCTTGTCATCGACACCGTCGAGAACCTCGACGGGGAGACCGCCTACGTCGCCCGCCGCGACAGCAACCGCCTCCCACCCGTCACGCTGGACGCCGCCGAGGCCACCGCGCTGGGGCTGGCGGCCCGCGTCTGGCAGCAGGCCCGGCTGGCCGCGGCGGCCAGCGGCGCGCTGCAGAAACTGCACGCGGCCGGCGGTATGCCCCCCGGCGCCATCCCGGAGCAGGGCGGGGAGCGCCAGCTCAGCACCCTGGAGCCGCACATCCCGGCGCGCGAGGCCGCGTTCGAGCCGCTGATGCTGGCCTGCCGGGACCGCCGCCCGGTGGCCTTCGACTACCGCAAGTCCAACGCGGCACACTCCGAGAAGCGGCACGTCGAGCCCTGGACACTGGAGTGCTGGCGCGGTCACTGGTACCTGGCGGGCTGGGACCGGGAGCGGCAGGCCGAGCGGGTCTTCCGGCTCTCGCGGATCACCGGGCCCGTCCGCTCCCGCGCGGCTGCCTTCACCGTGCCGGTACCCGATCAGGTGACGGTGCGCGAGACCGTGGAGCGCTGGGCCGGCGAGGGCGCCACGAGCACCGCGCGGATCAGGCTGCGCGCCGGCGCCGGCTATCCGCTGCGGGCACGGGCGCTGCACACCAGGGAACTCGGTGACGGGTGGGACGAGTTGGAGATTCCGTACGGGCACGGTCTGGACGCCTGGCTGGTGGAGTTCGGCCCGGACGTCGTCGTGCTGGAGCCCGCCGAACTGCGCGCCGACGTCATCGAGCGGCTGCGTGCCGTGGCACAGGGCTGAGGGGGAGGAGCGGCACATGGCGGTCAACGCCATCGACCAGACGCGCAGAATGCTCTCGCTGGTCACCTATCTCAAGGACCGGCCAGGAGCCCGGGTCGAGGAGGTCGCGCGCGCCTTCGGGATCTCAGCGGACGAGCTGATCTCCGATCTGAACGTGCTGCCGATGTGCGGCACCAGCTTCCGGGGCGGCGATCTGCTGGAGATCGACACCGACGGCGAGCGCATCTGGTGGCGCAACGCGGAGGCGCTGGGCAGCGACACGGCGCAGCCGCTGCGGCTCGCCGCCGACGAGGCGACGGCGCTGCTGGTCGCGGCCCGTGCCGTGGCCACCCTGCCGGGGCTGCGCGAGAGCGACCGGGACGCGCTGCAGCGCGCGGTGGCGAAGCTGGAGACAGCGGCGGGCGAGAGCGCGGGCGCCAGCTCGCGGCTGTCGGTCACCTTCGAGTCCGAGGGCGGCGTCTTCGCCGATGTCGACCGGGCCATCGCCGAGCGCCGCAGGCTGTGGATCCGCTACTACTCGCCTGCCAGGGACGAGCTGACCGAGCGCGAGGTGGACCCGATCCGGCTGTTCGCCGTCGGCCACACCTACGTCGAGGCCTGGTGCCGGCTCTCGGAGGCGCGGCGCACCTTCCGGCTGGACCGGGTGGCCGAGATCAAGCTGCTGGACGAGCGCTCCGACCCGCCGCCGATAGAGCCGCGGGATCTGAGTGCGGGGCTGGTGCAGCCGGCCGCCACCGACCCCGAGGTGGTCGTCGAGGTCGGCCCCGGCGGGCGCTGGGTGGCCGAGTACTACCCGCACGACAGCGCCGAGGAGCTGCCCGACGGTGGCCTGCGCATCACGCTGCGTACGCCGGACCCGGCCTCGCTGCGCAGGCTGGCGCTCCGGCTCGGCCCGGACGGCCGCATCACGGCGCCGCAGGAGCTCGCCGAGAGCGCACGGGACGCGGCACGCAAGGCATTGGCGGCGTACGGCGCGTAGAACCGCGTAGCGGACGCGCCCCGTCAAGGGGCACCCCCATGGCCGTCGCAGGAACAGGAGCAGCACTAGGCTGCCCTCATGCTCTGGCCGATGTTCTTCCTGGCGCTCGCCTTCTGCGGGATCGCCGTGCTCGGAGTGCTCGCCGTGCGGGTGGGCCTGGAGGTGCGCCGCTTCTCCCGGGCGGTCGGTGACAGCTCCGAGCGGATCACGCGGGCCGCCGAGAACCTGGAGCGGGCGGCCGTCCCGCTGGCCGCGCGGACCGGCCGGGGGACGGGCTCCGGCGGGGCGCAAGACGGGGACGAGACATAACCGATGTGCGGAACGAGACATAGCCGACGTACGGGCGGTCTTCGGTCGGAATTCCGGGAGCGGTAGGCTGCCAGGTGCCGCGTCGAGGGGCGCGGAGCGCGCAATCGGGCGGATGCACGGGGATTGCCTGGTGTTCACTCCGCAGGGTTACGATCGATGTCGGCACGTCAGCAAGATGGAGCCAGTCCGATTCATCCGGCAGGCACGGAACGCGCCGCCCCGGCGAGAAGGTAGTGGCAATGTTCAACGGTTTGAGGCCCATGGAGATCGTTCTGATTCTCCTTGTCATCCTGCTGCTGTTCGGCGCCAAGAAGCTTCCGGACATGGCGCGTTCGCTGGGCAAGTCGGCCCGCATCCTCAAGAGCGAAGCCAAGCAGATGAAGAAGGAGGGCGGCTCGGACGCCGAGGCCGACAAGTCGGGCGAGGCGCAGCAGTCCGCTCCGAAGACGATTCAGGCGGCTCCCGGCGACGTCTCGACGTCCCGCCCCGTCACCGAGCCGGCGGACCAGCCCAAGCAGAGCTGAGCGACCCGGCCGCAGCAGCGGCCGTTCCGCCGGCCGTACCGCTCCGTGGCCTGCCGCGGAGTGGCGGAGCCAGCCGTATCCGACACTTCGAGACTGAGGACGAGGGTTGCTCAAGTCGGCCCGGAAGCAGGGTAAAGAGCAGAAGGACCCCGAGGGGCGGATGCCTCTCGCGGACCACCTGCGGGAGTTGCGCAACCGCTTGATGAAGTCGGTGCTGGCGATCCTCGTCGTCACCATCGTGGCGATGGTCTACTACAAGCAGATCGCCGACTTCCTGATGCACCCGGTGCGGGAGTCGGTCGGCTGCACCAAGGGCTTCGGCGAGGCCGCCAAGGACGGCGAGACCTGCGCCGAGATCACCATCAACGGGCTGATCGCGCCGTTCACGATCATGCTGAAGGTGGCGCTGACCACCGGCGTGGTCCTCGCCTCCCCGGTCTGGCTCTACCAGCTGTGGGGCTTCCTCGCCCCCGGCCTGCACAAACATGAGAAGCGGTACGCGCGCTCCTTCGTCGCGGCGGGCGTCCCGCTGTTCCTGGCGGGCGCCTTCCTGGCCTATGTGCTGCTGCCGAAGGCCGCCAAGACGCTGCTGGACTTCTCCCCGGACGGTGCGGGCAACCTCATTCCGCTGGACGACTTCCTCGACATCGTCACCCGACTGGTGATCGTCTTCGGCCTCGCCTTCGAGCTGCCGCTGCTGCTCGTGCTCCTCAACTTCGGCGGCGTGCTGACGGGCAAGCGGCTGCTGGGCTGGTGGCGCGGGATGGTCATCGGCATCACCGTCTTCGCCGCCGTCGCGACCCCCACCGGTGACCCGCTGACGATGTGCGCGCTCGCGGCCCCCATCGTGCTGCTCTACTTCGCCGCCGTGGGCATCAGCCTGTTCAACGACCGCCGCCGCAGCCGCAGCAATCCCTACGCCGGGCTGGACGACGACGAGGCGTCGCCGCTCGACCACACCCCGGAGGCGGTGGGCGCCGCCGAGTCCGTGCCGGGCCCGCGCCCCGACACCGAGGGCGGCTCGCCGGACGGCGGCTCGGGCGGCCCGCAGCGGCCGAACGGCTACGACGACGCCACCTGAGCCGGCCGGACCGCGCCGTCGGCCCCGGCGTGAACCCGGGCAGGGGCCCGGCACGAGCCCGGCAGGAGCCAGGCGCGGCCGCGGCCTGCCGCTCGCCGCTGTGAGCGGCTCTGACCACGGGGTTCGCCTCATGGTCGGGTAAAGATCGTGAGTTCTGTCGGCGGTGACCGGTACGCTCGTAGACACGATGACCGAGGATCTGTCCCCCGCGGAGCGGTACGCGGCGGCGCGCAGGCGTGCCGCCGATGAGGCCACCGCTCTCGCGCCCTTCCGAGACCTGTACGACTTCGATCTGGATCCCTTCCAGATCGAGGCGTGCCAAGCCCTCGAAGCAGGAAAGGGTGTGCTGGTCGCGGCGCCGACCGGCTCCGGAAAGACCATCGTGGGCGAGTTCGCCGTCCACCTGGCCCTCAGCCAGGGCCGCAAGTGCTTCTACACGACGCCCATCAAGGCGCTGTCGAACCAGAAGTTCAGCGATCTGGTCAAGCGGTACGGCCCCGCCAAGGTCGGCCTGCTGACCGGCGACAACAGCGTCAACTCCGAGGCGCCCATCGTCGTGATGACGACCGAGGTGCTGCGGAACATGCTCTACGCGGGCTCGAAGTCGCTGCTCGGCCTGGGCTATGTCGTCATGGACGAGGTCCACTACCTCTCGGACCGGTTCCGGGGCGCCGTATGGGAAGAGGTGATCATCCACCTTCCCGAGTCGGTCACCATCGTCTCGCTCTCGGCCACCGTCTCCAACGCCGAGGAGTTCGGCGACTGGCTGGACACCGTGCGAGGCGACACCCAGGTGATCGTCTCCGAGGACCGTCCGGTGCCGCTGTGGCAGCACGTGCTGGCCGGCCGGCGGATGTACGACCTGTTCGAGGAGTCCCGCGACAAGCGCGAGGTCAACCCCGACCTGGTGCGGATGGCCCGGATGGAGAACAGCCGGGTCGGCAACGGGCGCGACCGGCGCCGGGGCCGCCCCCAGCGGGAGGCCGACCGTGAGCGGGAGCGCCGCCAGCGCGCCCGGATCTGGACACCGAGCCGTCCCGAGGTGATCGACCGGCTGGACTCGGAGGGGCTGCTCCCGGCCATCACGTTCATCTTCAGCCGAGCGGGCTGCGAGGCCGCCGTCCAGCAGTGCCTCTACTCGGGCCTGCGGCTCAACGACAACGCTGCCCGGGCCCGGGTCCGGGAGATCGTCGAGGAGCGCACCGCCGACATCCCCGACAAGGATCTGCACGTCCTGGGCTACTTCGAGTGGCTGGAGGGGCTGGAGCGGGGGATCGCGGCGCACCACGCGGGCATGCTGCCCACCTTCAAGGAGGTGGTCGAAGAGCTGTTCGTGCGCGGTCTGGTCAAGGCCGTCTTCGCCACCGAGACGCTGGCTCTCGGTATCAACATGCCGGCTCGCTCGGTAGTGCTGGAGAAGCTCGTCAAATGGAACGGCGAACAGCACGCCGACATCACCCCGGGCGAGTTCACCCAGCTCACCGGGCGCGCGGGGCGGCGCGGCATCGACATCGAGGGCCATGCCGTGGTGCTGTGGCAGCGCGGTATGGACCCGGGCGCGCTCGCGGGCCTGGCCGGTGCGCGCACCTATCCGCTGCGCTCCTCGTTCAAGCCGTCGTACAACATGGCGGTCAACCTCGTCTCGCAGTTCGGCAGGCACCGCTCGCGCGAGCTGCTGGAGACGTCCTTCGCGCAGTTCCAGGCCGACCGCTCGGTGGTGGGCATCTCCCGGCAGGTGCAGAAGAACGAGGAGGGCATGGCGGGCTACCGCGCCTCCATGACCTGCCACCTGGGGGACTTCGAGGAGTACGCGAGGCTGCGCAGACAGCTCAAGGAACGTGAGAACGAGCTGGCCAAGCAGGGCGCCAACCAGCGCCGCGCGCAGGCGGCGGCAGCGCTGGAGAGGCTCAAGCCCGGCGATGTCATCCATGTCCCCACCGGTAAGTACGCGGGGCTGGCGCTGGTGCTGGACCCGGGTGTGGCGGGCGGCCGCGGGTCCGGCGCCCGCCGGGGGTACGACGGATCGACGGGCAACGAAGGGCCGCGGCCGCTGGTGCTGACGGCGCAGCGGCAGGTCAAGCGGCTGGGGCCGATCGACTTCCCGGTGCCGGTCGAGCCGCTGGACCGGATGCGCGTCCCCAAGTCGTTCAACGCGCGCAGCCCCCAGTCCCGCCGCGATCTGGCCTCGGCGCTGCGCAGCAAGGCGGGCCACTACGCGCCCGAGCGGCACCGCAAGCAGCGCTCGGCCGCCGCGGACGACCCCGAGATCGAGCAGCTGCGCAAGGCCATCCGGCAGCACCCCTGTCACGGATGTGACGAGCGTGAGGACCACGCCCGCTGGGCGGAGCGCTACCACCGGCTCAAGCGGGACACCCGGCAGCTGGAGCGGCGCATCGAGGGCCGGACGAACACCATCGCCCGCACCTTCGACCGGGTCTACGCGCTGCTCTCGGAGCTCGGCTACCTCTCGGGCGACCACGTCACCGACGACGGCCGGGTGCTGGCCAGGCTCTACGGCGAGCTGGATCTGCTCGCCTCGGAGTGCCTGCGCGAGGGCGTCTGGGAGGGCCTGCCGCCCGCCGAGCTGGCCGCGTGTGTCTCGGCGCTGGTCTTCGAGGCCCGCAGCAACGACGAGGCGCTGCCCCCCAAGTTGCCGGGCGGCCGGGCGCGGGCTGCGCTCGGTGAGATGGTGCGGATCTGGGGGCGGCTGGACGCGCTGGAGGAGGAGCACCGCATCACCGCGACCGAGGGCGTCGGCCAGCGCGAGCCGGATCTGGGCTTCGCCTGGGCCGCCTACCGCTGGGCGGACGGCCACGGCCTGGACGAGGTGCTGCGCGAGGCCGACATGCCCGCCGGCGACTTCGTGCGCTGGTGCAAGCAAGTCATCGATGTCCTCGGCCAGTTGGCGGCTGCCGCACCGGAGGCCGGTACGGTGCCGAGGAACGCCCGCAGAGCGATCGACGGCATGCTGCGCGGCGTGGTGGCGTACTCCAGCGTCGGGTGACGGGTGGCCATTCGCCCGCCGGAGCGCTGGCCTGGCTCGCGGCCATGGATCAGCCGGAGGCGATGGCCGCGGACATGAGGGAGTTCTTCGCCAAGGTGCGGTGAGAGCCGCGGCGCGGCCGGGGCGGGCGGGCGGTGTTGACGGCCGTCGCGCGGGGCGGGATGTTCAGGCGTGCGTCAACTGCCGGGCACCGAGAGGTAGTAGGGGCCCGGCAGTCTTCCGTGGCGCGCGCCACCCGCGCGTATCCCGTACTCGACAGGGGGCCAAGTGCGTACGAGCACGACCAGCCGAGCCAGATCCCTGATCCGCCGTTGGGCCTGCGCCGTGACCGCCGTCGCCGCGGTCGCGGCGCTCTCCGTCACCTCAGCCACCGCCCAGCCGGACACCGCCGCCGGACGAGGCGGGCACCGGGACCCGGCCGGGAATCTGCGGCTGACCCAGCTCCAGGCGATGGCCACGCACAACAGCTACCACCGCGAGACCACCTCGTTGGCCGAGCAGAACCTGATGTCCCGGTACGACCCCAACTGGCAGACGCTGCTCTACAGCCACTCCACGCTTCCCGTGCAGTTCGAGCGCCAGCGCGCCCGGGGCATCGAGCTGGACGTCTTCCCCGACCCCGAGGGCGGGCTCTACGCCGACCCGCTGCTGCGCAAGCGCGCCGGGCTGCCCCCGCTCGACGAGCCCGAGCTGAAGAAGCCCGGCTTCAAGGTGCTGCACTGGGCGGACTTCGACTACCGCTCGACCTGTGTGACGCTGCGAAGCTGTCTGCGCCAGGTCAAGAAGTGGTCCGAGCGCCGGCCCGGACATGTGGCCGTGCCGATCCTGCTGGAGCTGAAGCAGACCGATCCGCGGCTGGAGGAGCAGGGCGGTGCCAAGAGCCCGCCGTGGGACACCGCGATGCTCGACGCGCTGGACAAGGAGATCCGCTCGGTCTTCCCCGACGACGAGACGGTCACCCCGGACGACATCCGGCGCCCCGGCCGCACCCTGGAGGAGTCGGTACTGCGCCACGGGTGGCCGAAGGTGCGTGACACCCGGGGTCAGGTGATGTTCTTCATGGACAACGACGGCAAGGAGATCCAGGACGCCTACCGCGCCGGCGGCCGCGAGAGCCTGCAGGGCAGGGTGCTGTTCACCGACTCCGAGCCGGGGCGGCCCGACGCGGCGTTCATGAAGGTCAACGACCCCACCGGAGCCAACAAGGCCGTCATCCGCGACCTGGTGCGGCGCGGGTTCTTCGTCCGAACCCGCTCCGACGTGCCGTTGGAGCAGGCGCGCAGCGGGGACACCGGGATGCTGCGCGACGCCCTCTCCTCCGGGGCGCAGATGGTGAGCACCGACTTCCCGGTGCCCGGACTGGCGGCCCGGTACGGCTCCGACTACGTCGCCGAGCTGCCGGGGGACCGGGACCGCGCCGTACGATGCAATCCGGTGACGGGCCCCCGGCACTGCCCGCGGGGTCCGCTGGAGCCGCGCTGATTCCCGCCCCGCCCCGCCTGCCCGACCCCGGGCCCGGCGGGGCGAAGGTACTCAGGCGGCCGGCTGGTGCTCCTGCTCCGCCTCGACGCGGGCGTTCCACTCCTTCTTCGAGGCCTGCCAGCCGTCCTCGTCGGCGCCGAGCCGCCAGTAGCCGGAGATGGACAGCTGCTCGCGTGCGATGCCCCGCTCCAGCCGCAGATGGCCGCGCAGCTCCTTGACGAAGTTCGCCTCGCCGTGGACGAAGGCGTGCACCCGCCCCGGAGGGAACTCCAGCGCGCGGACGGCGGCGACCAGGCGCTCGCCCACCGGCGCAGCGCCCCGGTGCAGCCAGCGGAGCTGGGCCCCGGGCGGTGCGTTGAGCGGCTGCTCCTCCTCGGGCCCCGCGACCTCGATGAGCGCCCGCACCGGGGCTCCGGCGGGCACCCGGGCCAGCGAGGCCGCGATGGCCGGGAGCGCGCTCTCGTCCCCGGCCAGCAGATGCCAGTCGGCTTCCGGGCTGGGCGCGTAGGCACCACCGGGGCCCAGGAAGCGCACCTGATCGCCCACCTTTGCCGAGCGGGCCCACGGCCCGGCCAGCCCCTGGTCGCCGTGGACGACGAAGTCGAGGGTCAGCTCCAGCGCGGCCGGGTCCCAGGCGCGCACGGTGTAGGTGCGCATCGAGGGCCACTGCGCGCGCGGCAGCTCGGCGCGTATCCGGGCGATGTCGAACGGCTCCGGGTAGCGCACACCCGGGGCCGGGAAGAGCAGCTTGACGTAGTGGTCGGTGCAGTCACCGGCCGGGAAGCCCGCAAGGGACTCGCCGCCGAGGACGACGCGCACCATGTGCGGCGTCAGCTGCTCGGTACGGACCACGCGTGCGTGGTGGAGCTGTGGTGCGTTGCGGGCCGGACGGGCCGGGCGTTCGGGCACAGGGCCTCCCTGGACACAGAGCAACTTAGGTATACCTAAGCTAACAGACTGTTGTCCGGGAGGGCCGGAAAGATCAGCGAAGATCAGCGAAGATCAGCCCTCCAGTGCCTCCAGCAGCCGTCGCAGGGAGCCGCCCAGCCCCCAGCGCCCGGCCAGCTCCTCCAGGAGCGCCGGGTCGCGCGGGGTCCGGGGCAGGGCGAGATCCACCTCGGGGAGGGAGACGTCCCGGGCGACCCGCACCACCGTCGGTGCGACGTCCAGATAGGCGGCGGCCTCCTTGAACTTGGTGCGCTGGGCAGGCGTGAGCCGGGAGACCGGGTCGGCGGCCGCCGCGCGGATGCCGGCCAGGTCGCCGTACTGGGCCAGCAGCTTGGCGGCCGTCTTCTCGCCGACGCCCCGCACTCCGGGCAGGCCGTCGCTGGGGTCACCGCGCAGTACGGCCAGGTCGGCGTACCCGGCCCCGTCCACCCCGTACTTGGCGCGCAGCGCCGCACCGTCGTAGGCGTCCAGGCTGCCGACGCCCTTGACGGGGTAGAGCACCCGCACACCGCGCGCGTCGTCGATCAGCTGGAACAGGTCGCGGTCGCCGGTGACCACGTCCACAGGGGAGGTGGCGCGAGTGGCGAGGGTGCCGATCACATCGTCCGCCTCGTACCCCTCGGCGCCCGGCCGGGCCAGGCCGATGGCGTCGAGCACCTGCTCGATCACCGGGATCTGCGGTCCGAGGGTATCGGGTGTCTCCTCCTCGTCCGGGCCGCCGGGGACCTCCTCGGCCACCCGGTGCGCCTTGTAGGAGGGGATCAGCTCCACTCGCCACTGCGGGCGCCAGTCGGCGTCCATACAGGCGGCCAGCGCCGTGGGGCGGTGGTCCTGGACGAGCCGGGCGATGAAGTCGAGCAGTCCGCGCACGGCGTTGACGGGCGTGCCGTCCGGCGCCCGGACGCTCTCCGGGACGCCGAAATACGCGCGGAAGTAGAGCGAGGCGGTGTCCAGGAGCATCAGCCGGCCGCCGCCCGGGGCCTCGGCCGTGCTCGCCGCGTCGGCTGCGTCAGATGGGGTGATGGTCACGGGACGATGATGCCGTACCGCACTGACAGCACGCCTTTGGCGGGCACGCGCGCAGGCGCCGGGCGGTGAATTCGCATCGCAGGCGCGGGGCGGCGGAAATTCGTATGACGCGCCGCCGGGCGGGCTCTACCGTCGTAGACGTGAACGAACGCACCTCCCGGTGCGCAGACGACGGTTACTCCTTTGGGTGGAAACAGGTTCGAATCCTGACAACCCGTCGTCGCATCGATCTCGGGAGGCGTGCTCGGCACTCACCGGAGCGCCCGGTGCGTGGACGACGGTTACTTCACTCTCCTTGAACCGGCCCGTCGTTACGTCTCTGTCCTCGGGCGCTTCCGGAATGCCGCACGCCGCTTCGTCGAGCTCTCCCCGAGTCGTATGCCGTTCCGCTCACTGTGCAGACAATTCGGGGGAGTCATGAGCAAGTTCAACAAGCAGCACACGCATGCCCGCAACGCGCTGACCGTCACCCACGAGGGCGGCAAGTCCTACGTACGGGACGCCAAGTCCGAGCTGGTCCTGCTCGCCGTCGTCAACATGGTCGGTGAGGACACCTTCTACGAGTCGGCCGCCGACCGCGACAACCGCTACGCGGACCTCGTGCACACCGTCGCCGTGGAGGACGGCGCCTGGACGGCCCGCTTCGTGGCGTGGCTGCGTGACGAGGCGCAGATGCGCTCCGCCTCGCTGGTCGCCGCAGCGCACGCCGTCTGGGCACGGCTGGCCGAGGGCGCGCACGGGGACAACCGCCGGATCGTGGCCGCCGCCTGCCGGCGCGCCGACGAGCCGGGCGAGTTCCTCGCCTTCTGGACCGCCACGTTCGGCCGCGCCGTGCCCAAGCCCGTCAAGCGGGGCCTCGGCGACGCGGTGCGCCGCCTCTACACCGAGAAGGCGCTGCTGAAGTACGACACGGACAGCCACGCCTTCCGGTTCGGCGACGTGCTGGAGCTGATCCACGCGGCCCCCGACCCGGACAAGCCGTGGCAGGGCGAGCTGTTCCGGCACGCGATCGACCGCAGGCACGGCCGCGGGGCGCCGGTTCCCGAGGCACTGCCGACGGTGGCGGCGCGCGCCGAGCTGATGGCCGTACCCGCCGTCGACCGGCAGTTCGTGCCCACCCAGCCCGACGGCCCCGCCGTCCTCGCCCGCGCCGGTATGACGTGGGAGGCGCTGGCGGGCTGGCTCCAGGGGCCGATGGACGCGGCGGCGTGGGAGGCCGTGCTGCCCTCGATGGGGCTGATGGCGCAGTTGCGCAACCTGCGCAACTTCGACCGCGTCGGCGTCTCGGACGAGGCGGCGCAGCAGGTCCTCGACCGGCTGCGGGACCCGGAGCAGATCGCCCGCTCCCGGCAGTTCCCGTACCGTTTCCTGTCCGCCTACCGTGCCGCGCCGTCGCTGCGCTGGGCGCACGCGCTGGAACAGGCACTCGCCCACTCCACCGCGAACGTGCCGTCGCTGCCCGGCCGTACGCTGCTGCTGGTCGACTCCTCGGGCTCCATGCAGGGCTCGGTCTCGGCCCGCTCCACCGTCTCGCACGCGGACGTCGGCGCCCTGTTCGGCGCCACGCTCGCCCACCGCGGTGAGCAGGTGGAGATGTACGGGTTCGCCAACGGGCACTTCCGGCACGAGCTGCCCCGGGGCGGCTCGGTGCTCCCGGCCGTCGAGGCGTTCCGCTCCCGGCTGGGGGAGGTCGGCTACGGCACGGAGACGGTGGCCGCGCTGCGGGCGACCTACGACGGACACGACCGGGTCGTGATCGTCTCGGACATGCAGGCGTTCCACTACCCGGGCAGTGACGCGCGCGGCGTCTCCGTCTCCGAGGCGGTGCCGGACTCCGTGCCGGTGTTCGGCGTCAACACCTCGGGCTACGCACCGGCCGCGCTGGACACCTCGCGGCCCAACCGGTTCGAGATCGGCGGCTTCTCCGACAAGCTGTTCACCATGATGGCGCTGCTGAGCGAGGGCGAGCGCGCCGTCGGATGGCCCTGGGAGAGCCGCATGTAGCACCGTGGGGCCCGCACTGCCGCGGGCCCCACGGCCGCCCGGGCTGAGGCGTCAGCCCGAATGGAACGCCGGGAGCACCTCGTCCCGCCAGACGCGGAAGAAGTCCTCGTGCCGGCTGCCGATCTGCTGGACGTACACCTCGTCGAACCCGGCGTCGGCGTACCGCTGCACCCGCTCGCGGTGGTGTGCCGGGTCGGGTCCGCACACCATCTGCCCGGCCACCGCCTCGCGCGGCACCAGGGAGGCGGCGGCCGCGAAGTCCTTCTGCCGGGTGAGGGTCGACGGCAGCCGGCCCGGCAGCAGCTCGTTGGCCCACAGCCGGTGCGCCGTCTGCAGCCCCTCCTCCTCGCTGGGCGCCCAGCACACCTTCATCCCGCCTTGCACCGGGCGCTTCCCGCCGCCCGCAGCCCGGTAGTGCTCCACCAGTCCGGCGTCGGGCGAGGCGGTGCAGAAGGCGTCCCCGATCCGTGCGGCGAGCTCGGCGGCCTTGGGGCCGAACGCCGAGACGGAGATCGGCACCGGCTCGTCGGGGACGGTGTAGAGGCGCGCCTCGTCCACCCGGTAGTAGGTGCCGCGGAAGGTGGTGCGCTTGCCGCGGTGCAGCAGCCGGATGATCTCCACGGCCTCCTCCAGCCGCTCCAGCCGCTCGCGCGCGGGCGGCCACTGCTGTCCCAGCACGTGCTCGTTCAGCGCCTCACCGCTGCCGACCCCCAGGGTGAACCGGCCCTCCAGCTGCACGGCGGCGGTGGCCGAGGCGTGCGCGACGATCGCCGGGTGCATCCGGAAGGTGGGGCAGGTGACGGCGGTGCCCACCGGGAGCGAGGTGGCCTGGGAGAGCGCCCCGATGACGGACCAGACGAAGGGGCTGTTGCCCTGGGCGTCCATCCACGGGTGGAAGTGGTCGGAGATCCACAGCCGTTGGAAGCCCGCCTCCTCGGCCATCCGCGCCTGGCGGACCAGCTCCTGCGGTCCGAACTCCTCGCAGGCAAGAAAGTATCCGATGCTGACCATGCCAGAAGAGGTACCGTTTCACGCCTTACCGAAACGGATCGGGCAGATCCTCACCTTCCTGGCGCGGGCGCCCGGCGTGCTCAGCGCGGCGCCGCGGGCAGCGCTCCGCCGAACAGCCCGCCCAGAGTCCGTACGGCGGCTGTGGCCCAGGCGGCGACGAGCAGGACGTACAGACCCGTCGCCAGCCAGCCGAACACCTCGGCGCCGGTGTGCCGCCACACCGCCGCGGCTCCCGTCACACAGGTGCCGACGGGGAAGGTGAAGGCCCACCAGGTCAGCGAGAAACCCATGCCCCGCCGCGCGGCCCGCACCACCAGCGCGCCGGACAGCGCCAGCCACAGCAGCGCGAAGCCCAGCACCGGCACGCCGTACAGCACCGACAGCGCACCGTACGAGCCGGGCTCGGCGTCGGCGAGGTTGCCCAGCGCCGTCGTGGACTGCCCCAACGGGCCGAGGACCAGGAAGAGCAGAGGAGTCGCCGGGACCGGCAGCGGGCCGTGGAACAGGAGCCGCCCGAAGACCAGCGGCAGGATGAGCAGGGTCGCCAGCAGGCTCATCCCGAAGAGCGCGAGGCAGCCCAGCAGCATCGTCGCTCTGGGCTGCCCCGCGGGCAGGTGCGCCGCCAGTGGCGGACCGAGCGCCGCCGAGACCATCGGCGCCACCACCGGCAGCAGCCACACCGGCCCGGCGTCCCGCGGGCCCACCTCGTGCCGGGTGATCATCAGATACGGCACGCCCACCGCCGCCACAAGACCCACCGCCGTACCGGCCGTCCACAGCGCCGCGTCGACGCCGACGGCGCCCGGCACCCGGAGCGCCAGTGCCGCGCCGCCGACGGCCAGCAGCGCCATCGCCGTACAGGCGTGGAACGGGGCGGAGGCCGGCGCCTCCACCGGGTCGAGCAACTGGGCGCGGGCCCGGTCCCGGTGGCGCAGCCAGTGCCCGGCGCGGGCCACCAGCAGCACCAGCAGCCCCACCGCCGCCAGCCCCCAAACGCCCGCCAGCACGGCGTGCGGCGGACGTACGGGCACCACGGTGCCGGCGGCGGGGACGATGGCGGTGCCCATCACCGCCGCGTACCAGTTCGGGCCCAGAGCGCGCAGCCGGGAAGGAGCGCGTGAGCCGGAGGCGGCGGGTTCGGGGGTGGCGCGTACGGCAGGGGTGGCGCTCACGGCGGTGGCGCGCCCGGTGGAGGCGGTGCGTACGGCGGACGTGGTCATGCCCTCACGCTCCCCGGGGCCGGAATCCGCCGCCAGGGAGCACCTCCCTATGAGGGCATAAGCTGAACCTATGAGTGAGACGGAGGGTGTGCCGGGCGGTCTGGCACACCGGGTGCCGGACCTGGGCGCTCTTGAGCTGCTGCTGGCCGTCGCCCGGCTCGGCAGCCTGGGCCGCGCGGCACGCGCGACAGGCGTCAGCCAGCCCGCCGCCAGCGGCCGGGTCCGCGCCATGGAACGGATGCTGGGCGTCACCCTGCTGGAGCGCTCGCCGCGCGGCTCGCGGCTGACGGCGTCCGGGGTGCTGGTCACCGACTGGGCGCGGCGCATCGTGGAGTCCGCCGAGTCCTTCGACGCGGGCGTCAGCGCGCTGCGCGACCGGCGCGACTCCCGGCTGGCCGTCGCGGCCTCCATGACCATCGCCGAATACCTGCTGCCCGGCTGGCTGATCGCACTGCGCACCGAGCGGCCGGACACCGCCGTCTCGCTGCGCGCGGGCAACAGCGCGGCCGTCGCCCGGATGGTGCTGGACACCGAGGCCGACCTGGGCTTCGTGGAGGGGCTCGGCGTACCGGCGGGGCTGGACGGCACCGTCATCGCCCGCGACCGGCTGCTCGTCGTCGCGGCCCCCGGCCACCCGTGGACCCGGCGCCGCGAGCCGGTCGGTCTCGCCGAGCTGGCCGCCACCGGGCTGGTGCTGCGCGAGCCGGGCTCCGGCACGCGGCAGGTCCTGGACGCCGCGCTGGCCGCACATGGCGGACTGGCCCCACCGCTGCTGGAGCTGGCCTCCACCACGGCCGTCAAGGCGGCGGCCGTCAGCGGCGCGGGCCCGGCCGTGCTCAGCGAACTGGCCGTGGGCGAGGAACTGGCAGCGCGGCGGCTGGCCGAGGTGCCGGTCGCCGGACCGGAGCTCGGCCGCGCGTTGCGTGCGGTCTGGCCCCACGGGGCCAGACCGGCCGGGCCCGCACGTCAGCTGCTGGCCCTCACCCGCTGAGGGCCGCTGCCGCGTCGGCCAGGGCCTGCATCAGCCGCAGGTCCTCGCCCGCCTCCGGGTGCCATTGGACGCCGAGCACGAAGTGGGAGGCGTCCACCAGTTCGAGGGCTTCGACGGTGCCGTCGTGCGTGGCGTGCGCCGTGGCGACAAGGCCCTCGCCCAGAGTGTCCACCGCCTGGTGGTGGTACGTCGGAACCGGGACCACCGCCTCGTGGCCCAGCACCTTGGCGAGCAGGCTGCCCGGGACGGGAGAGACGTCGTGGGGGGTGAAGACGCCGCGCGGCCCGCGATGCGCTTCCGTGGTGGCCATGTGCTGGACGAGGGTGCCGCCTAGCGCGACGTTGAGCAGCTGCATGCCCCGGCAGACCGCCAGGAGCGGCACCCGCCGGGCCAGCGCCTCGCGGGTGAGGGCCAGCTCCCAGGCGTCCCGTTCCGGGTAGGCCGGGCCGGTACGCGGGTCGCGGTCGGCGCCGTAGCGGGCCGGGTCGATGTCGGGGCCGCCCGCTGTGACCAGGCCGTCGAGGCGGGAGAGGGTCTCGGCCGCCGCCGCGGGGTCGTCGTCGGGCGGGAGGAGCACCGCGCGGGCGCCGGCCCGCTGTGCCATGCGGTGGTAGCCCGCCGGGAGGAGTGCTGCGGGCAGGTCCCAGTCGCCCCAGCGGGCCGAGGGTTCGAGGTAGGTGGTGATGCCGATGAGGGGTGGTTTCACGGTTCTCCTTCGCGGAGGGGGTCCGGGCCGGTGGCCCGCGGCCTCCCGTCCGCCCTTCGGTTCAGCCCTTCAGTTCTTCTTCCGCCTCGGCCAGCGCCGCGAACTCCTCCTCCGGCGCTGCCGCCACCAGGCGGTGGCGGCTGTAGAAGGCGAAGTAGGCGACGGCGACCGCGTAGACCGCGAGAGCGATCAGTGCGGCCTGCTTGTCGACCAGGAAGGTGGCGACCAGCGCCGCGAGAGCCAGGACCAGGGCGACGGAGGAGGTGAGGATGCCGCCCGGGGTGCGGTACGGGCGCTCCAGGTGCGGCTCGCGCTTGCGCAGCACGATATGGGAGAGGGACATCAGCGCGTAGGAGATGGTGGCGCCGAAGACGGCGATGTTCAGCATCGTCGCACCGTCGCCGCTGCCCGCCGCCAGCGCGAAGCCCAGGGCGCCGGGGAGGAGCAGACCCAGGTAGGGGGCCTTGCGGCGGCTGGTCAGCGAGAGGAAGCGGGGCAGGTAGCCGGCCCGGGAGAGGGCGAAGAGCTGGCGCGATCCGGCGAAGATGAGGGAGAAGAACGAGGCGACCAGACCGGCCAGGCCCGCGTAGTTGACGACGCGGGAGAGCGCGGTCGCCTTGCCGTCCGGTTGCAGCGCCTCGACCAGCGGGTTGCCGACGTCCTGGATGGCCGCCGAGCCGCGGGCCCCGGTGGCGGTCACGAAGGTGAGGAGCGCGAGCAGCAGCAGGATGCCCATCGACCAGGCCATGGCCTTCGGCAGCGTACGGGCGGGGTCGCGGGTCTCCTCGGCCGCCAGCGGTACGCCCTCGATACCGAGGAAGAACCACATGCCGAACGGGAACGCCGCCCAGATGCCCAGGATGCCGAACGGCAGCCAGGAGCCGGAGCCGAACGCGCTGTGGTCGACCGGGATGTCGTCGAGGGCGCTGGTGTGGAAGTCGGTGAGGGCGCCGAGGACGAACACCAGCAGCGCGGCGACGGCGACGGCGGTCACGATGAGCGAGAAGCGCAGCGCCTCGCCGACGCCCCACAGGTGGACGCCGATGAACAGGGCGAAGCAGGCCAGGTAGACCGGCCAGCCGGACTCCAGTCCGAACAGGCCGAGGGACTCGATGTAGTCGCCGATGAAGCAGACGATGGCCGCCGGTGCGAGGACGTACTCGATGAGGATGGCGGTGCCGGTCAGAAAGCCGCCCCAGGGCCCCAGGGCGCGCCGTGCGAAGCCGTAGCCGCCGCCCGCCGTGGGCAGGATGGCCGACAGCTCGGCCAGTGCGAAGACCATGCAGGTGTACATCAGGCCCATCAGCACTGCCGCGACGGCCAGGCCGCCGAAGCCGCCCTCGGCCAGACCGGCGTTCCAGCCGGAGTAGTCACCGGAGACGACGTAGGCGACGCCGAGCCCGGTCAGCAGCAGCGGGCCGGCGCTGCCGCGCCGCAGTGTGCGGCGCTCCAGGTACGCCGCTTCCGGACTCGGGGCGTTCCGGGCGCCCGGGATGTCCGGGGCGCTCGAGGAGTTCGGGGTGCTCGGGGTGCCGTCCCGGGTGGGGGACTCGGATTGTTCGGACATGTGCCACACTCCCGCCGTCAGCCATTGGTGTGCTGGCATACCTTTGTGGCCGGAGACGGCCGAGCGCAACCCTTGTGCGTGAAGGAGCTGTAACCGCAAGCGGCACCGCGGGGCGCACCGGACATCCCGGGCGCCGCGGCCGCGCTCCGCCTCACGCCAGGAACCCCCGCAGCAGCGACGCCGTGCCGGCGCAGTGCTCACGGGCGATGGCGCGGGCCTCCTCGCCGTCCCCGTCCAGTACGGCCGCCACCAGCGCCGCGTGCTGCCGCTGGGCGTGCTCCAGGTTCCGCACCAGCAGCGGAATGCGGTTCAGCAGATCGTTGAGCCTGGCCCGTACGGCGGCGTACTGCGCGGTCAGCGAGGGGGAGCCGGCCAGCTCGACCAGGGTCAGGTGCAGCAGCGTGTCGCGCCGGCGGTAGTCGCCGGGCGTCGCCTCGCGCGTGGCGTCCAGCGCCTCCCGCAGCCGTGCCGCCTCGGCCGAGGACAGCCCGCGCGCGGCGCACAGCTCGGCGGCGCCCGCCTCCAGGACCTCGCGGAAGGTGAGGGTGTCCGCCAGATCCGGGGCCCCGGCCGGCAGCCGCACCCGGCCGCCCGCCGCGCCTTCCGCCGCGCCGGTGACCGGCTGGGGGAGCACGAAGGTGCCGCCGTACCTGCCGCGCCTGCTGGCCACCACGCCCTGTTCGGCCAGCACCTTGAGCACTTCGCGCAGGGTGACGCGGCTGATGCCGAGGCGTTCGGCCAGCTCCCGTTCGGCGGGCAGCCGTTCGCCCTCGGCCACCAGGCCCAGCCGGATGATCTGCAGGATCTGCTCCAGCGCCTCTTCGAACCCGTTTCCCGCGTGTACGGTACGCAGCACCGTGGCCAGCCTGTCGTCCTCCGGCATGGAACCCCCTTCCGTTTCGATGACCCTCTTCCGTTCCAAAGGTCTGCACGGCTACCTTATGGCTTCCGCGGACCGACAGGAGGCCCACTCGTGGCAGACCGCACACCACCGCTCAGCGTTTCCGAGCTGAGGAGACTCGTCGACGCGGGCGAGATCGACACCGTCGTCCTGGCCTTCACCGATATGCAAGGACGCCTCCAGGGCAAGCGGTTCGCCGCGCCCTTCTTCCTCAGCGACGTACTCGACGGCGGCTCCGAAGGCTGCAACTACCTGCTCGCCGTCGACGTCGAGCTCAACACCGTGGACGGCTACGAGATGTCCTCCTGGGAGCGCGGCTACGGCGACTTCGCCATGCACGGCGACACCGCCACCCTGCGCCGCGTCCCCTGGAACCCCGGCACCGCGCTGCTCACCGCCGACCTGGCCTGGCACGACGGCTCACCCGTCGCCGCCTCGCCCCGGCAGATCCTCCAGCGCCAGCTCGACCGGCTCGCCGAGCGCGGCTGGCACGCGTACGTCGGCACCGAGCTGGAGTTCATGGTCTTCCAGGACACCTACGAACAGGCCTGGGACAGCGCCTACCGTGGCCTGACCCCCGCCAACCAGTACAACGTCGACTACTCCATCCTCGGCACCGGCCGCGTCGAGCCCCTGCTGCGCCGCATCCGCAACGAGATGGCCGTGGCCGGAATGGTCGTCGAGTCGGCCAAGGGTGAGTGCAATCTGGGGCAGCACGAGATCGCCTTCCGCTACGCCGACGCGCTCACCACCTGCGACCAGCACGTCATCTACAAGACCGGCGCCAAGGAGATCGCGGCGCAGCAGGGCCAGGCGCTCACCTTCATGGCCAAGTACGACGAGCGCGAGGGCAACTCCTGCCACATCCACCTCTCGCTGCGCGACGAGGAAGGCGGCGCGGTCCTCGCCGACGAGACGGGCGAGCACGGGATGTCGCCGCTGATGCGGCACTTCCTCGCCGGACAGCTCGCAGCCCTCCGCGAGTTCACCCTGCTGTACGCGCCCAACATCAACTCCTACAAGCGCTACCAGCCCGGCTCGTTCGCGCCCACCGCCGTCGCCTGGGGACCCGACAACCGCACCTGCGCGCTGCGCGTCATCGGCCACGGCCAGGGCCACCGGCTGGAGAACCGCGTCCCCGGCGGCGACGTCAACCCCTACCTCGCCGTCGCCGGAATGATCGCGGCCGGACTGCACGGTATCGACAACAAGCTGGAACTCCCGCGGCCCTGCACCGGCAACGCCTACACCGGTGACGCCGAACACGTACCCACCACCCTGCGCGAGGCCGCCGCGCTGTGGCAGGAGAGCACCCTGGCCCAGGAGGCGTTCGGCAGCGAAGTGGTGGAGCACTACAGCAACATGGCCCGGGTGGAACAGCAGGCCTACGACACCGCCGTGACGGACTGGGAGCGCTACCGCTCCTTCGAACGTATGTAACCCTCCCGAGCGCAGGTAAGGACTTCACCGCAGTGCAGCACGAGCAAGAGGAACCCGCCGGACCACCGGCCGAGAAGCTCCAGATCGTCAACCCGGCGACCGAGGAACTGATCACCACCGTCCCCGTCACCACCCCCGAGGAAGTCGACCGCGCGGTCGCCCGGGCCACCGCGGCCCAGTCGAAGTGGGCCGCGCTGCCCCCGGCCGACCGGGCCGGAATGCTGCGCCGGTTCGCCTCCGTCGTCGACGGACACATCGAGGAACTCGGCGTCCTGGAGATGCGCGAGGCCGGACACCCGCTGGGCAACGCCTGCTGGGAAGCGAGCAACGTACGCGACCTGCTCGACTACGCGGCGGGCGGCGTCGAACGGCTGACCGGACAGCAGATCCCGGTCGCCGGCGGCGTCAACATCACCTTCGCGGAACCGCTCGGCGTCGTCGCCGTCATCGCGCCGTGGAACTTCCCGATGCCCATCGCCGCCTGGGGCACCGCTCCCGCGCTCGCCGCCGGCAACGCGGTACTCCTCAAGCCCGCCGAGACCACCCCGCTGACCGCGCTGCGCCTGGCCGAGCTGGCCCTGGAGGCCGGACTGCCCGAGGGCCTCTTCCAGGTGCTGCCGGGCGAGGGGCCCGTCACCGGCACCGCACTGGTCGAACACCCACGCGTCGCCAAGGTCGTCTTCACCGGCTCGACCGCCGTCGGAAAACGCATCATGGCCCAGTGCGCGGCCTCCGTGAAGCGCGTGACGCTCGAACTCGGCGGCAAGAGCCCCAACATCGTCTTCGCCGACGCCGACCTGGAGCGCGCCGCTGCCGCAGCACCCGGCTCCTTCCTCGACAACACCGGCCAGGACTGCTGCGCCCGCAGCCGCATCCTCGTCCACCGCAGCGTCCACGACCGGTTCCTCGAACTCCTGGAACCCGCGGTCCACGCCTTCCGGGCCGGCAACCCGGCCGACAGCACCACCTCCATGGGACCCCTCATCTCGGCCCGCCACCGGGAGCGGGTACGCGGCTACGTACCCGAGGACACCCCGGCCCTCATCCGCGGCACCGTCCCCGACGGCCCCGGCTACTGGTACCCCGCCACCGTGCTGGAGGGCACCGCGGGGGAGCGGGCCGCGGTGGAGGAGGTCTTCGGACCCGTCGCCGTCGTCATCCCCTTCGACGACGAGGACGAGGCGGTACGGCTCGCCAACGACACCGACTACGGGCTCTCCGGCTCCATCTGGACCCGCGACAGCGCCCGCGCCCTGCGCCTCTCCCGCGCCGTCGCCGCCGGAAACCTCTCCGTCAACTCGCACAGCAGCGTGCGCTACTCCACCCCCTTCGGCGGCTACAAGCAGTCCGGACTCGGCCGCGAACTCGGCCCCGGCGCGCTCGCCGCCTTCACCGAGACCAAGAACGTCTTCATCAGCACTGAGGAGAGCCAGTGAGCCCCACCGAAACCGAGGCCGTCGTCTGCCGTCGCCTGGTCGGGCGTACGGCCGTCGTCACCGGCGCGGGCAGCGGCATCGGTCTGGCGACCGCCCGCCGCCTCGCCTCCGAGGGAGCACATGTCGTCTGCGCCGACGTGGACGCCGAGCGTGGTGCGGCTGCGGCCGCGGAGACCGGCGGGCTGTACGTCGCAGCCGACGTCACCGACCCCGAACAGGTCGAAGCCCTCTTCCGCATCGCGAACGAGACGTACGGCTCCGTCGATGTCGCCTTCAACAACGCCGGCATCTCGCCGCCCGACGACGACTCCATCCTGGAGACCGGGTTGGACGCCTGGCAGCGCGTCCAGCACGTCAACCTCACGTCGGTCTACCTGTGCTGCAAGGCGGTGCTCCCCTATATGCGGGAGCAGGGGAGGGGCTCCATCATCAACACTGCCTCCTTCGTAGCCGTGATGGGCGCCGCCACCTCGCAGATCAGCTACACCGCGTCCAAGGGTGGGGTCCTCGCCATGTCCCGCGAACTGGGAGTCCAGTTCGCGCGGGAGGGCATCCGGGTGAACGCGCTGTGCCCCGGCCCTGTGAACACCCCCCTGCTGAAGGAGCTCTTCGCGAAGGACCCGGAGCGGGCTCAGCGGCGGCTGGTGCATGTGCCCGTGGGGCGGTTCGCCGAGGCGGAGGAGATTGCTGCGGCGGTTGCTTTTCTCGCCAGCGATGATGCGTCATTTGTGAACGCCGCGGAGTTCTTGGTGGACGGCGGCATTGCGGGGGCGTACGTCACCCCTGTGTGACCGCCGCCAATGGCTGAGGGCCCAGCCCTCTGACCCTCTCCGTTGTTGGGGGCTCCCGCCCCCATACCCCCGGGTCCTCGCCGGACGGGCGTTGGGGGGCTCCTCCCCCAGACTCCGTCCGGGGGGACCCCCACCCAACCACCCCCCGCTACGGGGGCTTCGCCCCCCCTAGGAGCCCCCTTCCGCAACAGCACAATCCGGTAGACGTTCACTCATCCCGGCTCAGGCCTGAGGCCCTTGGTCCGGTCGGTGACTCCCGCAGGGTCGTCACCGGCCGGTCCAAGGACCCGCACCACTGAGGGGATGCTTGAAAGGCAATGGGGTGGTCCCATGCGGCAGGGGGGTTCTAGGGGGGCGAAGCCCACCTGGCGGGGGGCTGTTGGGGGGCGGAGCCCCCCGACACGACCACTCGGCGGCGAGCCGAAGCAACAAACGGGGCGTGCGTCCACAAGCGGGGGGCCACCCCGTGAGGGGTTCGCCCCCCGACACGACCACTCGGCGGCGAGCCGGGACACAAACGGGGCGGGCCACCACGGGGTGGAGCTCCAGGGGCGGGGGCCTCAATCCGTGTAGCGTACACAGAGTCAACTCGATCACCAGGAGGGGCGCCACATGCGCAGCAGATCCGTCCTGACCGCCCTCACCACGGCCGCGGCCCTCGCCGCAACCCTCATCCCGGCCAACGCCCAAGCGGCCGACGCCCAAGCGGAGGCCTCAAGAGACAGGCACCATTGTCCGCGGCTCTCAGCGAAGCTGACGTGGTACGGGGCGAACCGCGCCAAACTCCAACGCACCATCGACGAGCGCGGCAAGTGCTCGTCCCATTGGCGGGGCGGCAAACGAGGGCACCGCCCCGTGGCCGCGTTCGACTGGGACAACACCATCGTCAAGAACGACGCGACCGACGCCACCATCGCCTGGGCCCTCAAGCACGACAAGATCCTCCGCCCCGAGGACTGGGCGGCCACCAGCAAGTGGCTCACGCCCGCCGCCGACCGGGCCCTCACCGAGGCGTGCGGCACCGACGTACCTGTCGGGCACCCCCTCCCCACCTCCAGCAACGCCGCATGTGCCGACGAGATCCTCCAGGTGCGCGGCGAAGCCGAGACGATGAGCGGCGACCCGGCGTTCGCCGGAAAGTGGAACCACCGCCGCACCGTTCCGGAGTACGCCTGGGTCCCCCAATTGTTCGCGGGCCACACAGTAGAAGAGCTCCGCGCCTACGCACGCGCCGCGCGCGACGAAGCGCTGGCGGCCCCCATCGGCAGCGAGCAGAAGGTCGGCACGCACACCGTGCCCGCCTACAGCCGCTACTACGCGCAGCAGCAGGACCTGCTCCGCACGCTCGAGAAGGCCGGGTTCGACGTCTACATCGTCTCGGCGGGCTCGGAGCCGGTGGCCGAGGAGTGGGCGGCCGGCGTCGGCATCGACCGCGAACACACCCTCGCGATCCGCAGCGTCGTCAAGCACGGCAGAATCACCACCTACACCGAGGGCTGCGGCGGCATGCCGCCCAGCAAGGGGGAGATGATCCCTTACATCGAGGGCAAGCGCTGCGTCGTCAACCAGGAGATCTTCGGCATCAAGGGCGCCCGTGCCTGGCAGAAGCAGGACTGGCGGCACCGCATCGCGATCGGCGGCGGTGACGCGGACACCGATGTGACCTTTGTGGGGGACGCGACGGGCACCCACCTCGTGCTCAACCGCAACAAGCCGGAGATCATGTGCCGGGGCTACGACGACGCGGACGGGCGCTGGGCGGTGAATCCGATGTTCATCGAGCCGCTGCCCCGCAAGAAGGGGCCGTACCCGTGCGCCACCGAGGGCTTCACCAACCCTGACGGCTCACTGGGCCCGGTTCGCAGGAGCGACGGTTCGATCGTCCCCGACCAGAAGGACACCGCGTACGGCGAAAAGGCATAGGGGCCCGACGGAGTCCCATGTCAGGGCCGCCCCGCAAAGTCGTACAGGTGTGCCATAGGCTGCGACCGTGAGTATGACGACCCCGCCCGGCTGGTACCCCGATCCCGGACAGACGCCCCAACACCCGCCGCAGGAGCGCTGGTGGGACGGCAGCGCCTGGACCAGCCACACGCGGTCGGGCACGGGCACGGGCGCCGGCACCGCCGGGCAGCCGGGCCGCAACGGCGCGGCTGCCGGGCGCGGACCGCTCATCGCCGGCATCCTGGGCGCGGTCGTGCTGACGGCCGCACTCGCGCTCGGCGGGGTGCTGCTGCTGGGCGGCGGCTCGGACGAGGAGAAGCCGGAGGCGGCCCGCTCCTCGTCCTCCGAGCCGGACCGGTCCAAGGGCAAGGGCGAGTCCGCTCCGCCCGAGGACGAGGACTCGCCTTCGAACCCGCCCTCGGACTCGCCGTCCCCGATTCCCCGAGTGGCCCGCGACCCGCTGCTCGGTATCGGCCTCACCGTCCCGGACGGCTGGCAGCGGGCCAACGACCACAACGCAGCAGCGCTCAGCAAGAGCGCCTACCGGTGTCCCGCGGACTCCGCCGGGAAGAAGTGTGTCCGCGGCGGCGGCTTCATCAAGGAGACCAGGGGGTCCTGGAGCGACGACGACGAGCTGCGGGAGCTGACCGAGGCCCAGGTGGCGAAGAACGCCAAGGCGTCGTACCCGAAGAAGTCGTACGGCGGTATCACGTCGCACAAGGTCGTCGAGTCCGGTGCCGTGACCGTCGCCGGTGAGAAGGGCTACCGCGTCCGATGGCGGGTGAAGAACAAGCTCAAGCCGGACGCCTACGTGGAGGCCGTCGTCTTCCGCTCGCCGGAGAGCTCGGCGAGCACGCTCGTGCTGTGGAGCAGCGTGGACATGGCGGACGCCGAGGACGCCTCGCCGGTGTCCGTCCTGGACGACCTGCGCAAGGGCGTGGTCGCGACCGGCACCGGCCAGGACGAGGGCCCGAGGAAGACCGTCTGACGAGGACGGCCCACGCCAGACCTCCAGAGGGACGGGGACGCCGGGCCGTCCGACGGACGCGGACGCGGTGGTCCCGCGTCCGTCGTCACAGGAACGTCATGCCCTCGCCCCGATAGGTGGGCACCGAACCCGTCACCCGGTCGCCCTCCACCAGGTGCAGCGCGTCGAACCGTTCGCACAGCTCGCCCGCCTTGGCGTGCCGGAACCACACCTTGTCGCCGATGAGCAGATCGTCGGCGGCCTGGCCCAGCAGCGGGGTCTGCACCTCGCCGGGCCCTTCCTGCGGGTCGTAACGCAGCCCGCCGGGCAGATAGGGCCGGGGCAGCCGGTCGGGGCCCGCGGCGCCGGAAGCGGGGTAGCCGCCGCCCAGCACCGTGACGACCCCCACCCCGGGCCTGCGCACCACCGGCATGGCGAACAGCGCGGCGGGGCGGCCGGTGAACGAGGTGAAGTTGTCGAACAGATGCGGCATATACAGGCCGGAGCCGGCCGCCACCTCCGTCACCGTCTCCTCTGCCGCCGTGTGCTGGACGCTGCCCGTACCGCCGCCGTTGACGAACTCGAGGTCCGGCGCCACCGCGCGGACGGCACGCACCGCCGCGTCGCGGCGCCCGGCCAGCTCGCGCCGGGCCGCCGCCTGCATCAGCCGTACGGCGCGCGAGCGCAGGGCAGCGCCGGGAACGGCGTCCCCCACTCCCGCCACATGGCCCTCGTACCCCATCACACCCACCAGCTGGACACCGGGGCGCCGCTGGATGGTACGGGCCATTTCGGCCAGGTCGGCGGGGGAGTGCAGCGGGGAGCGGCGGGCACCGATGCGGACCCGGCCGCCCAGCAGCCGCAGCGAGGTGTCGAGTTCGAGACAGACCCGGATCTCCTCGCGGCCGCCGTCCCGAGCCGCGTCGATCAGTGCGAGCTGCGCCGGGTCGTCCACCATCACGGTCACGGCCGCGGCCAGCTTCGGGTCCGAGGCCAGCTCCGCGTACCCGGCGCGGTCGGCCGAGGGGTAGGCCAGTAGCACATCGCTGATGCCCGACCGGGCCAGCCACAGCGACTCGGCGAGGGTGTAGCTCATCACCCCGCTGAAGCCGTCCTTCGCCAGCACCCGCTCCAACAGCGCGCGACAGCGCACCGATTTGCTGGCCACCCGCAGCTGCTTGCCCCCGGCACGGCGCAGGAGGTCCTCCGCGTTGGCGTCGAACGCGGCCAGGTCGACCAGCGCGAGCGGCGCGTCCAGCTGGGCCGTCGCCCGGTCGTACCGGGCGCGGTCGGCGACAGGATCGGCAGTCGTATCGAACACCCTCGCAGCTTGCCACGGGCGTCCGCCGCCGCACAGCCCCGGAACCGCGGCACCGTGCCCCGCACGGCGCGTTCGCGCATCTGACGAGCGCGTTCGCGCACCTGACAAGGGGGTCACCGCTGTTTCGGCCGGGTTGCCGTCCCTCCCGGTGCGCACCGTAGAGTGACGCCGCACGCCGTGACGGGACGGCGCACGGCGAACAGTTCACTGTGGCCACGACGAACATGCCCGCTCAGCCCGGCGTTCGTGCGTGGCGGTAGGGCGCGAAGGGGGGCGCACATGGGCACCGACGCCGACCGCGCCGCAGTCCCCGAGCCCCCGGCCACCCCACCCAGGCCCGCCGTCCCGCCCCGCCCCGCTGTCCCTCCGCGTCCTGGTGTCCCCCCACGTCCCCCCTCCCCGCCGTCGGCCGCGGAACCGGCCGGTGACGGTACGGCCCGTACCGGCCGGGAGAAGGGGCGCGAGCCGGAGGCGGAGCCGCCCACGGAAGACGAGTCCAGCCCACAGATGTCATATTTCAGGGAGAGGGCACAGGAGAGGGAAGAGGGGGACGTCGCGGAGCGCTCCGAGCAGGTCTCGGTACCCGCCCCCCGCGACCCCGCGCACACCCTCCGTCCCCCCGTCCCCACCCCGCCGCCGCAGCCCGCGCCCCCCACCGGCGAACCCCTCACAACCCCCCGCAGACCCGCCCCGCGAGGGCGGGGCCGCGCCGACAGACCCGCGTCCGCCGCCCCGGCCCAGGCCCAGGACAGCCTCTCCAACGGGGACCGCACCGGGACCGGTGACAGCGCCGCCGGTCCGCTCGACAACGGCCACCCGGAGGGCCGGGCCCGCACGGGCGCGGCCGAACGACGGCTGGGCGCACCTGCCGCGCCGGACCCGTCGTCCGGCCCCGTCCAACCGCCTGCGCCTGCGGCGCCGCCCGTGCCGTCCACGTCTGCTGTGCCGTCCACGTCCGCTGTGCCGTCCGCCCCCACTGCGCCGTCCGCCTCCACCGTTCCGTCCGCGTCCGTCCCGCCGCCTCCGCGGCCCGCCGTCACTCTCTTCGGACCGGCGTCGGCCGCGGATTCCGGCGGCGGGCACGCGCAGCTGACCATCCGTTCGGTCGTCGTCGCCGTCTGCCTCGTGCTCGGTGTCGGTCTGCTGGGCGGTGCGGGCACGGGCGTGCTGCTCTCCGGGGACGCCGCCGAACGGCCCGCCGTGGCGGCGGGCTTCGACGGCGCACGTGCCGCCTGGCACCAGCTGCCCGTCGACGAGCTGTTCCCCCGCACCCTCAAGGGCAAGGGCGCAGGGCCCGGCGGCGCGGACCGGCGCTGGACGCGCGTCGCTGTGGCACCCGACAGCGGCTGCGCGCGCGCCTTCGACCCGTTGCTGGCCAAGGCGCTGGCCCCGGTGGGCTGCGGCAGGCTGGTGCGGGCCACCTACACCGACGAGACCTCCACCAGCGTCACCACGGTCGGCCTGATGTTCACCAAGGCCGACCCGGCAGCCATGCGGGACCTGCGGGAGCGGTTCGCGGCCCAGAACCTCGCGGAGCGCACGGATCTGATGCCCCGTCCGTACGCGGCGCGCGGCACGGTCGCCGCCGAGTTCGGTGACGCGCAGCGGGCGAGCTGGACCGTACGCGTGCTGCGGGACGCGCCCGTGGTCGTCTACTCCGTCTCCGGCTTCGCCGACGGCCGCGTCGTCACCGACCCCCAGCCGGCCAACGACGCCACCCGCAAGGGCGAGACGTCGGCTGCGGCGCAGGCAGGGCTCGGTCACGACGCCCAGGGCATCGCCGACCGCATCGAGCGCGGCCTGCGCGAGGCCACCACCCGGCGGGAGCCCGGCGAGCGGGAGTCCGAGGCGGACGGCGACGGCAAGGGCCGGGACGGCAACCGCTCGGACGGCAAAGGCAAGGACGACGAGGCGGAAGGGAAGGCCCGATGAAGCGTGCGCCGCGCTCGCAGCGCCCTCCGCGCCCCGCGGCGGCCGGTCGCGCCCTGGTCACCATGCTGTGCGCCCTGCTCGCCCTGCTGCCCGTCACCGCGGGCACGGCACACGCCGAGGGCGAGGGCCTGCAGCGGCAGGAGTGGGCCCTCAGAGCGCTGCACGCCAAGGAGGCGTGGAAGACGACCAAGGGCCGGGGCATCACCGTCGCGGTGCTGGACACCGGGGTCGACGGCAGCCATCCCGACCTGCGCAGGAACGTCCGCGGCGGCAAGGACATGATCCGCATGGGCGCCGAGAAGGGTGACCGCTACTGGGCCCGGCACGGTACCGCGATGGCCGGGATCATCGCCGGTCACGGCCATGGCGAGGGCGGCAAGGACGGGGTGCTCGGCATCGCGCCCGAGGCGCGCATCCTCCCGGTGCGGGTACTGCTGGAGGAGAAGGATCCGGACCGCGCCAAGGCCCGCGCCCAGCGCAAGTCCGCCCTGGCCGACGGTATCCGCTGGGCCGCCGACCACGGCGCCGACGTCATCAACCTCTCCCTCGGCGACGACAGCGACTCCGCGCACCCCGACGCCCGCGAGGACGCCGCCGTGCGCTACGCGCTGCGCAAGGGCGCCGTGGTCGTCGCGTCGGCCGGGAACGGCGGCGAGAACGGCGACCACGTCTCCTATCCCGCCGCCTACCCGGGTGTGATCGCGGTGGCCGCCGTCGACCGCAAGGGCGCGCGGGCCGCCTTCTCCACCCGCCGCTGGTACGCGACCGTGGCGGCGCCCGGCAAGGACATCCTGATCGCCGACCCGGACCGCACCTACTACCAGGGCTGGGGCACCAGCGCGGCGGCGGCCTTCACCTCGGGCGCGGTGGCGCTCGTCCGCGCCGCACACCCCGACCTGAGTCCCGCGCAGATCAAGAAGCTGATCTCGGACACCGCCGGGCACACCCCGGAGGGCGGGCGCAGCGACGCGGTCGGCACCGGCATCGTGGACCCGGCCGCCGCCATCGAGATGGGCTCACACGTCGAGCCCCGCGAACAGCGCCCGGCCGTCGGTACGTACGGCAAGAAGTTCTTCGGCTCGGCGCGGCCGGGCGACGGCGGCGGGCCGGGCTGGTTCGCGATCCTGGCGGCCGTGCTGGGCGCCGTGCTGATCGGCACCGCCCTCGCCGTCCACCGCGGATTCACCCCGCGGATTCCGCGTCGGCCGTCGGCCCGCGTCGGCTGGCCGGGCTCCGGCCCGGGGGGTCAGGGGCCGCCGCCCGGCCGTCTGTGAAAGGGGCCGCGAGTGTGGCCGTGAGGGGAGCCGCGAGGGTGTCCGTGGGTGCGCCGACGGCCGCGCGGGCCGCCTCTTCGACCGCGGCGATGCCCTCCTCGGCCGTGGGATGCCCGTCCGAGAGGACGGCGAGCAGCCAGGGGCGGCCCGCCACGGTCACCCGCCCCACGCTGTTGATCACCCACAGCCCGGTCGCCGTACGCGGCAGCCAGCCGTTCTTCACCTCGTCGGCCGCGGCGCCCGGGGCCGTGCCCGCGCTGTCCCCGGCCGCCGTCACGCCCCAGCGCTGCGAGGGGACGACGCCGCGCATCAGCTCGCGCACCCACAGCCGTTCCCGCGGCGTGAGGACCTGCGCCCGGGGCCCGCGCCCGTGCACGGCGCGCAGCAGCGCCAACTGGTCGGCGGCCGTGGTGGTGGTCAGGCCCCACCGTCCGTCCTCGGCCGGGCGGGTATCGGCCAGTCCCAGCAGACGGCCGGCGGCGGCCACGCCTTCGGCGCCCCCTGCGGCCCGCCACAGCGCGTTCGCCGCCTCGTTGTCGCTCCGCTCGATCATCGCGGCGGCCCACGTTCTCTCCTGAGGGGTGACCTCCCGCGTGCCGCGCACCCGTAGGAGCAGGGCCGCGAGGATGTGCACCTTCATCACGCTCGCCGCGACGAATCGCCGGCGCTCGGCCCGGGCCACTGGTTCGAGGCCGCCCCCGTTCAAGGGCTGCGCGGCGATGGCCAGGCGTGCCGACGCGGTTGCGCTTCGCTTGTTCACCGCGACGACGTTAGACCGTTCTCGGTCGGTCTTGTGCCGTGGAGGGGGTGCCCCTGCCCGTTGTCTGCGGGCTGCGGGCTGATTGTGGTTGCTCGCGCAGTTCCCCGCGCCCCTGACGGGGTGTCTGCCGCGGGGCACCCGATACGCTCGGGGCGTGGCGCTCAAGAACATTCCTCAGTCGGCCTTCTCCAGTGACGACGGCACCGCCGACGCCGAGCTCACGGACGCGCTCGCCGCCTGGCAGGGCGACCGCCGGGCGCCCGGGGCCGAGAACCGCGTCCTGGCGGCGCTGCGCGGCGCCCGGCTGCTGGTGCCGGTCGTCGCCGTCCTCACCGAGGCCGAGACCGGCGAGGACGGGCTGCGCCGGGACAAGACCAGCGAGATGGCGGTCCCCACCCTCAACGCACCCGGTGGCCGCAGGGCGCTGCCCGCCTTCACCTCGACCGGGGCGCTGGCCCGCTGGCGTCCCGACGCGCGCCCGGTGGCCGTACCGCTGCACCAGGCGCTGCAGGCCGTGGCGCACGAGCAGGCGGACACCCTGCTCCTCGACGTGGCCGGGCCGGTCACCTTCGAGGTGACCGGGCCCGCTCTGCACGCGCTCGCCGAGGGCCGGGTGCGCACCCCGGCGTCGGCAGACCCGGCCGTCGCCGACGCGCTGCGGGCCGTGCTCGCGGCCGAGCCCGCGGTGACCGGCGCCCACCTGATGCCAGGGGCGCCCGACGGCGAGGGAGCCGCGGACGGCACCCTCGCACTCGCCCTCGAACCGGGCGCAGAGGTCTCGGCCGTCGCGCAACGGGTCGCCGGGGCGCTGGCCACCGACGAGACGCTGCGCTCCCGGCTGGTCGGCGGGCTCGACCTGGCGCTGCTGCCGCCGGGCAGCCCGCTGCCGAAGGCGGCCTTCTACCGCTCGGAGCAGGACTGACCTCGCCGACGTGCGAGCCCGGCGGACGCGTCGGACACTCAGGAGAGCGCCGGGACAGTTCCGAGTCCCGGCTGCCTCCTACGACCCCCACGGGAGGTCGACATGCAGGTCAAGTCGCTCCAGGCGAGCCCGGAACAGCTCAGAGACCTGGAAGACAAGCCACAACCGATCGCCGCGGAGTTCCTGGGCACCCTGCTGCTGGTGTTCTTCGGGGTCGGTGCGGCCGTGCTGGCGGCCGAGTACGTCGGCTCGCTGGGCATCGCGCTCACCTTCGGCTTCGTCATGCTCGCGCTCGCGTACGCCATCGGCCCGATCTCCGGCTCCCATGTGAACCCGGCGGTGACGCTGGGGATGTTCCTGGCCGGACGGCTGGACATCGAGTTGGCCGTCAAGTACTGGGTCGCACAGCTGGTGGGCGGCATCGCGGGAGCCGCGCTGCTCTTCCTGGTCGCCAAGCAGGTTCCGGGGCTGGAGACGAGCGGCAGCTTCGGCAGCAACGGCTTCGGCGACCGCTCCGCGGTGCACATCAACACCGGCGGGGCCTTCGTCGCCGAGCTGATCCTGACGTTCCTGTTCGTCTACACGGTGCTCGCGGTGACCCACAAGGTGGCGGTCGTCGGCTTCGACGGGCTGCCCATCGGGATCGCGCTGGCCACCGTCCACCTGGTCGGCATCCCGCTGACCGGCACCTCGGTGAACCCGGCGCGGAGCCTGGGCCCGGCCGTCTTCGCCGGTGGAGCGGCGCTGACCCAGCTGTGGATGTTCATCGTGGCGCCGCTGGTCGGCGCGGCCGTCGCGGCATATGTGCACATGATCACGCACCCGCAACCGAACCGGCGGCCCCGGCGCGAGATGAGGGTCAGCTGAGACCGGTGCGCCCCGGAGGCTCAGCCGTGCACGGGCCCGGTGAACTTCTCGCCGGGCCCCTGGCCCGGCTCGTCGGGCACGGTGGAGGCCTCACGGAAGGCGAGCTGGAGCGACTTGAGGCCGTCGCGCAGCGGTGCCGCGTGGTAGGAGCCGATCTCGGTGGCGCTCGCGGTGATCAGCCCGGCCAGGGCGTGGATCAGCTTGCGCGCCTCGTCCAGGTCCTTGTGCTGCTCGCCCTCCTCGGCCAGGCCCAGATTGACCGCGGCGGAGCTCATCAGGTGCACCGCGACGGTGGTGATCACCTCGACCGCGGGAACATCCGCGATGTCGCGGGTCAGGCTGTCGAAGTCGGGGTTCTCACCGGAGGGCTGCCCGGCGGCTGCGGCGTCGCTCATGCGGGTCAGCCTAAGCCCCGCCGCTCCCGTATTGTCGTACGGGCCGTCCCGCCCGCCGCCGTAGCGGCCGGTGGCCCCGCGGGGGCCGCGCCGGACGCCCCCACCGGTGCCGCGCGCGGCGCTCCGCAGGCTCTGCTGCTATGCTGGGATATCGACCGGCTGAGGACTGTCCCTTGTCAGCAACGACGGGGGCCGGGCTCCAGCCCGCAAGTGGAGGCTCCGATCTCCCACCTGGTGGCCCTGCGGGCCGCGGGTCAACGGTCAGGCTGCGCCCCGCGGAGTTCCGCGGCGGTGCTCCCGGTCTGTGAGGAGCCCCGCCTGTGACCCGTCCGGGGCGTTTTTTGCGCTCGCGAGCGGTGGTCACCCACTGATTACGTAACTCATGCGCGGCCGTCCGCCAGACGCTCGCGCGGTGTACCCGAGGAGGCCCCATCAGCGCCGAGCCCCGCATCAACGACCGCATTCGCGTCCCCGAGGTGCGACTCGTCGGTCCCAGCGGCGAGCAGGTCGGCATCGTGCCGCTTGCCAAGGCCCTGGAGCTCGCCCAGGAGTACGACCTCGATCTGGTCGAGGTCGCGGCGAACGCCCGTCCGCCGGTGTGCAAGCTCATGGACTACGGCAAGTTCAAGTACGAGTCGGCCATGAAGGCCCGTGAAGCGCGCAAGAACCAGGCGCACACGGTCATCAAGGAGATGAAGCTCCGGCCGAAGATCGATCCGCACGACTACGACACCAAGAAGGGTCACGTCGTCCGGTTCCTCAAGCAGGGTGACAAGGTCAAGATCACGATCATGTTCCGCGGTCGTGAGCAGTCCCGCCCCGAGCTGGGCTTCCGGCTGCTCCAGCGGCTCGCGGACGACGTGTCGGACCTGGGCTTCGTGGAGTCCAACCCGAAGCAGGACGGCCGCAACATGATCATGGTTCTCGGTCCGCACAAGAAGAAGACCGAGGCGATGGCCGAGGCCCGTGAGGCGCAGGCCGCCCGCAAGGCGGAGCGCCAGCAGGGGTCAGCTCCCGCTGAGGAGTCCGCCGAGGAGCCTGCCGAGGCGTGAGCCCTCCCGGGGCACCCGCCCTGGAACCCATAACGAACAACTGGCGCTTCCGCCTGCCCACACGAGCGCGGGAGCGTCACTGACGAGGAGTGAAACGGCGACATGCCGAAGAACAAGACGCACAGTGGTGCCCGCAAGCGCTTCAAGGTCACCGGCTCCGGCAAGGTGATGCGCCAGCGCGCCGGCCGCCGCCACCTTCTCGAGCACAAGCCGTCCACGCTGACGCGCCGCCTTGCCGGCAAGACCGAAGCGGCCCCGGCCGACGCCAAGAAGATCAAGAAGCTTCTCGGCAAGTAAGTCCCCGCACGACCGGGACCCCATCGACCTGGGCCGGAGTGAGGTCCCCTCCCGGCCCCGCCAACAAGGAGTAATCACGTGGCACGCGTCAAGCGGGCAGTAAACGCTCAGAAGAAGCGCCGGGCGATCCTGGAGCAGGCCAGCGGCTACCGCGGCCAGCGTTCCCGCCTGTACCGCAAGGCGAAGGAGCAGGTCACCCACTCCTACGTCTACAACTACAACGACCGCAAGAAGCGCAAGGGCGACTTCCGTCAGCTGTGGATCCAGCGGATCAACGCCGCTGCCCGCGCCAACGGCATCACCTACAACCGCTTCATCCAGGGTCTGAAGGCCGCCTCCATCGAGGTCGACCGCAAGATGCTGGCCGACCTCGCGGTCAACGACGCCGCCGCCTTCACCGCGCTGGTCGAGGTCGCGCAGAAGGCACTGCCGAGCGACGTCAACGCGCCGAAGGCCGCCTGAGCGCTTCGGCTTCGCCGTTGACCGGACGTGGGGACTGACGCCGTCGGTATCCCCCCAGCCTCCGGCCGGGCGGTACCCCAACTCTCGCCGTCGTGGTTCCTCGCCGCGGCGGCGAGAAATTTTTTTGCGAATCCCTCTTTGCGAAAGCGAGCGAAGGCCCTCCCATGCCCCCCGAGCTGACCTCCCTGCGCTCTCCCCGTGTCACCGCCGCGCGCAAGCTCGGCAAGCGGAGTTTCCGCGGCAAGGAGCGACGGTTCCTCGCCGAGGGGCCGCAGGCGGTGCGGGAGGCGCTGGAGCATCTGGTCGAGGTGTATGTGACACCGGAGGCCGCGGAACGGCACGCGGAGCTGCTCGACGCGGCCCGCTCGGCGCGCGTCCCGGTGCTCACCGCGTCCGACGAGGTCGTCGCGGAGATGTCCGACACCGTGACCCCGCAGGGCATCGTGGGGCTGTGCCGTTTCCTGGACCGGCCGCTGACGGAGGTCCTCGCGGCGCGGCCGCGGCTGGTCGCCGTCCTCGCGCACGTACGCGACCCCGGCAACGCCGGGACCGTGCTGCGCTGCGCCGATGCCGCCGGAGCCGACGCCGTGGTGCTGACCGACGCCTCGGTGGACATCTACAACCCCAAGGCGGTGCGCGCCTCGGCCGGATCGCTCTTCCACCTGCCGGTCGTGGTCGACGTGCCCGTCGAGGAGGCCGCCCGCGGGCTGGCCGGGGCCGGGGTGCGGGTGCTGGCCGCCGACGGCGCGGGGGAGCGGGACCTGGACGAGGAACTGGACTCCGGCGCGATGGCCGGGCCCACCGCATGGGTGTTCGGCAACGAGGCCTGGGGGCTGCCGGAGGAGACCCGTGCGCTGGCCGACTCGGTGGTGCGGGTGCCCCTGCACGGCCGCGCCGAGAGCCTCAACCTGGCGACGGCGGCAGCCGTCTGCCTCTACGCCTCCGCCCGCGCCCAGCGGTCCCGCTGAGGGTGCCACGCGGTCACTGAGAGCTAGTAGGGTGCCGTGCAGCGAGGGCGCAGGAGGAGGGGCGGAACGGGATGGATGTGCGGCCCGACGACCTGCCCGACGGGCTCGTGATCGCCGACGGCACCGGGCACGTCGTCTGCTTCAACGCCGCGGCGGTCCGGATCACCGGGCGGACGCGCGAGGAGGCGCTGGGCACCCCCCTGCACGCCGCGCTCCCGCTGGAGGACCTGGACGGGCGCCGCTGGTGGCAGCTGACCGACCCCTACGGCGGCCCTGCCATCCGCACCGGGCAGCCCGAGCGGAACCTGCTGCTGCCCGGCGGCCACGAGGTGCTGGTCGCGGCGCGCTACGTGCGGGAACGCCCGCTGGGGCCGGTGGAGCGGGTCGTGGTCACCCTGCGCGGCACCGAGGCCAGACGGCGTACCGAACGCAGTCACGCCGAGCTGATCGCCACCGTCGCGCACGAGCTGCGCTCGCCGCTGACCTCGGTCAAAGGGTTCACGGCGACGCTGCTGGCCAAGTGGGAGCGGTTCACCGACGACCAGAAGCGGCTGATGCTGGAGACCGTCAACGCCGACGCCAACCGCGTCACCCGGCTCATCGCCGAGCTGCTGGACATCTCCCGTATCGACTCCGGACGGCTGGAGGTGCGGCGTCAGCGGCTGGACATGGCGGCCGCAGTGCGGCGGCACGTGGAGGCGCACGTCGCCGCCGGCCGTCCCTCCTCCCGGTTCAAGATCCGGATCGCCGACGAGCTGCCCGATCTGTGGGCCGATCCGGACAAGGTCGACCAGGTGCTGGCCAACCTGCTGGAAAACGCGGTGCGGCACGGTGAGGGAACTGTCACCATCGAGGTCGAACCCACCTCTTCCCCGCGCGAGCCGGGCGGTACGGCGACGGCCGTGACGGTCAGCGACGAGGGCCCAGGCATTCCGGAGGAGTCCATGAGCCGCGTGTTCACCCGCTTCTGGCGTGGCAGCCGGCGCGGCGGCACCGGCCTGGGTCTCTACATCGTCAAGGGAATCGTCGAGGCGCACGGCGGGGTCATCACCGTCGACCGGGCGCCGGAAGGCGGCGCCAGATTCCGATTTATCCTGCCCGTGGGCGCCCCGGCCTTCATGGCCTGACCTGTCCGGTCGCACGGCGCCCACGGGCCGACCCCGCAGCCAGCATCGGAGGCCGGGCCCCTGGCCTCCGCTCATCCGCCACCAGGCGGCCCCCTTTAGACTCGGGCTTCGGCACGCAGTCGGCAGTCATGTCAGCAGTCATGGGCAGGGCGCAGCCTGGGGGCACCTCCCAGCGACAGCTGGGGGACTATCGGAAACACGGGAAGAGATGTCGGCACCCAACAAGTCGTACGACCCTGTCGAGGTCGAGGCACTGAAACCGGAAGCGATCGACCGGGCCAGGGACGAGGCGCTCGCCGCCGTCGCCGCCGCCGGGGATCTGGAGGCGCTGCGCGAGGTCAAGGCAGCACACGCGGGTGACCGCTCCCCGCTGGCGCTGGCCAACCGTGAGATCGGCGCGCTGCCCCCGCACGCCAAGGCGGAGGCGGGCAAGCGCGTCGGACAGGCCAGGGGGGCCGTCAACAAGGCCCTCAAGGCCCGCCAGGAGGAGCTGGAGCGCGAGCGCGACGAGCGGGTGCTGGTCGAGGAGGCCGTGGATGTCACGCTGCCCTACGACCGCCGCCCGGCAGGCGCCCGGCACCCGCTGACCACGCTCTCGGAGCGCATCGAGGACGTCTTCGTGGCGATGGGCTACGAGGTCGCCGAGGGCCCCGAGGTGGAGGCCGAGTGGTTCAACTTCGACGCCCTCAACCTGGGTCCCGACCATCCGGCCCGCACCATGCAGGACACCTTCTTCGTGCGCGGCACGGACGGCGGGGAGAACTCCGGCGTGGTGCTGCGCACCCACACCTCGCCGGTGCAGATCCGCTCGCTGCTCGGCCGCGAGCTGCCCGTCTACGTCATCTGCCCCGGCCGGGTCTACCGCACCGACGAGCTGGACGCCACGCACACCCCCGTCTTCGGCCAGGTCGAGCTGCTGGCCATCGACGAGGGGCTGACCATGGCCGATCTGAAGGGCACCCTCGACCACATGGTCTCGGCGCTCTTCGGCGAGGGCCTGGGCACCCGGCTGCGCCCGTCCTACTTCCCCTTCACCGAGCCGTCCGCCGAGATGGACATGGTCTGCTTCGTGTGCCGGGGCAAGTCCGTCGGCGACCCGGACAACCCCTGCCGTACGTGCAGCAGCGAGGGCTGGATCGAGTTGGGCGGCTGCGGCATGGTCAACCCCCGGGTGCTGACCGCCTGCGGCGTCGACCCGGAGAAGTACAGCGGATTCGCCTTCGGGTTCGGCATCGAGCGGATGCTGATGTTCCGCCACAACGTCGAGGACATGCGAGACATGGTCGAGGGTGATGTGCGCTTCACCCAGCCGTTCGGGATGGAGATCTGATGCGGGCGCCGCTGTCGTGGCTCCGGGAGTACGTGGACCTGCCGGCCTCCGAGACCGGCCGGGATGTGGCCGCCAGGCTGATCGCCGCCGGTCTCGAGGTCGAGACGGTCGAGCAGACCGGTGCCGGGCTCAAGGGCCCGCTGGTGGTCGGCCAGGTGCTGGCCATCGAGGAGTTGACGGAGTTCAAGAAGCCGATCCGCTACTGCCAGGTGGATGTCGGCCGAGGCCCCGACGACCCGCAGAACCTCATCTGCGGTGCCACCAACTTCGCCGTCGGCGACAAGGTCGTCGTCGTGCTGCCGGGGGCCGAGCTGCCCGGCGGGTTCAAGATCAGCGCCCGTAAGACCTACGGGCACGTCTCGGAGGGCATGATCTGCTCCGAGCGCGAGCTGGGCATGGGCGAGGACCACGGAGGCATCCTGGTGCTGCCGCCCGAGCACGAGGTCGGCACCGACGCGATCGAGCTGCTGGAGCTCGTCGACGAGGTCCTCGACATCGCGGTGACACCGGACCGCGGCTACTGCCTGTCGCTGCGGGGCATCGCCCGCGAGACGGCCACCGCCTACGGGGTGCCGCTGCGCGACCCGGCGCTGCTGGACGTGCCCGCGCCCAACGCGCACGGCTACCCGGTCAAGGTCGCCGACCCGCTGGGCTGCGACCGCTTCACCGCGCGCACCGTCACCGGGCTGCGGCCCGAGGCGCAGTCCCCGATCTGGCTCCAGCGCAGGCTGCAGAAGGCCGGGATGCGCCCGGTCTCGCTGCCCGTCGACATCACCAACTACGTGATGCTGGAGCTGGGCCAGCCGCTGCACGCCTACGACAGGGCTCGGATCGAGGGCGCCATCGGGGTGCGCAGGGCGGAGGACGGCGAGAAGCTGACCACGCTCGACGGCACCAAGCGGGTGCTGGCCCCCGGTGACCTGGTCATCACCGACGACCGCGGCCCCATCGGCCTGGCCGGGGTGATGGGCGGCGCCAACAGCGAGATCGCGGACGGTGACGGCGAAGCGCAGCGGACCACCGAGGTGGTGATCGAGGCCGCGCACTTCGACGCGGTCTCCGTCGCCCGTACCGCGCGCCGCCACAAGCTCTCCTCCGAGGCGTCGCGCCGCTTCGAACGGGGTGTCGACCCGGAGGCGGCGTCGGCGGCGGCGCAGCGTACCGTCGACCTGCTGGTGCTGCTCGCGGGCGGCACCGCCGAGCCGGGCGTCACCGAGATCACCACGCCGTCGGGCCCGCGTACGGTACGGATCGCCGCCGACCACCCGGACAAGGTCGCGGGCGTCGCCTACGGCCGCGAGACGGTCGTGCGCCGCCTCCAGCAGGTCGGCTGCGACGTGTACGGGGGCACCGGGCAGGACGAGCAGCTGACGGTCACCGTGCCGTCCTGGCGGCCCGATCTGACCGACCCGAACGACCTGGCCGAGGAGGTCATCCGGCTGGAGGGCTACGAGAACCTGCCCTCCACGCTGCCCAGGCCGCTGCCGGGGCGCGGGCTGACCGAGCGCCAGCGGCTGCACCGCCGCGTCGGCCGCGCGCTGGCGGGCGCCGGCTACGTCGAGGCGCTGTCGTACCCCTTCGTGGGCGACGCCGTCTTCGACGCGCTGGGCCTGGCGGCCGACGACCCGCGCCGCCGCACCGTGCAGCTGGTCAATCCGCTCTCGGACGAGGAGCCGGGGCTGCGCACCACGCTGCTGCCCGGGCTGCTGGCCGCGCTGCGCCGCAACGACGGACGCGGCAGCCACGACCTCGCGCTGTTCGAGACCGGGCTGGTCTTCCTGCCGACCGGCACCGAGACCGCCGCCGAGCGGCTGCCGGTCACCCAGCGGCCCACCGCCGAGGAGCTGGCCGGGCTGGACGCGGCACTGCCCGAGCAGCCCCGCCACCTGGCCGTGGTGCTGGCGGGCGCCCGGGAGCGCGCCGGCTGGTGGGGCGGGGGCCGCCCCGCCGACTGGGCCGACGCCATCGAGGCCGCGCGCACCGTGGCAGCCGAGGCGGGCGCGGAACTGACCGTGGAGAGCGCCGCCTTCGCGCCCTGGCACCCGGGCCGGTGCGCGGCGCTGTACGTCCGGCTGGACGGCGAGCGGGTGGCGGCCGGGCACGCGGGTGAGTTGCACCCGCGCGTGGTGAAGGCCCTGGGGCTGCCGGAGCGCACCTGCGCCATGGAGCTCGACCTCGATCTGGTCGAGCGCGCCGCGGCCGGACCGGTGCGGAGCCCGCACGTGTCCACCTTCCCGGTGGCCACCCAGGACGTCGCCCTCGTGGTGGACGCGTCGGTTCCGGCGGCCGAGGTGGAGAGCGCGCTGCGCGCGGGCGCGGGCGCGCTGCTGGAGTCGCTGCGGCTGTTCGACGTCTTCACCGGCGAGCAGCTGGGTGAGGGCCGCAAGTCGCTGGCGTACGCGCTGCGTTTCCGTGCTCCGGACCGCACGCTGAAGGCCGAGGAGGCCTCCGCCGCGCGGGACGCGGCGGTCGCCGAGGCGGTCGAGCGGACAGGCGCGGTGCTGCGGGGCGCCTGAGCGAGCCTCGCCACGGCGTTCGAGGGGACATCCGTCACTGGCGGATGTCCCCTCATCTTTTCGGGTGAGAAGCCCGGACGATCTTCTGACGGACGGTCGGTGGCGGTTACGGGTGACGGCGTGGCAGCAGCGAACTCATCATCCCGTCCGGCGGACTCACCGCTCCGCAGCCTGATCCCTGCACGTATCGACCGGATGCCCTGGTCCGGCTTCCATACGAAAATGATCGCGGCGCTGGGCTGTGCGTGGATCCTGGACGGCCTGGAGATCACGGTCGCCAGCTCGGTCACCTCGGTCCTCACCCGCTCGGAGACCCTGGGGCTCTCCTCCAGCGAGGCCGGGCTGATCGCGACCGTCTACCTGGTCGGCCAGGTGACGGGTGCCCTCTTCTTCGGGCGGATGGCCGACCGCTTCGGACGCCGGAAGCTCTTCCTGCTCACGTTCGGCGTCTATCTGTTCGGCAGCGGGCTGACCGCGCTGACCTACGGCCAGGGGCCGGGCTGGGACATGTACCTGTACCTGACCCGCTTCATCGCCGGAACGGGCATCGGCGGCGAGTACGCGGCCATCAACTCGGCCATCCAGGAGATGATGCCGGCGCGCTTCAGGGGCCGGGTCGACCTGCTGGTCAACGGCACCTATTGGGCGGGGGCCATGGTCGGCACCATCGCCGAGCTGATGATCCTCTCCACCTTCGACGACTCGGTCGCCTGGCGGATCGGCTTCCTGCTCGGCCCGGTGCTGGGCTTCTCCGTGCTGTTCGTACGCCGCCATCTGCCGGAGAGCCCACGCTGGCTGATCATGAACGGGCGGGAGGCCGAGGCCGAGGCCGCCATCGAGCGGATCGAGTCGGCGGTGCGCAGCCACGGCAAGAAGCTGCCGCCGGTGGACGAGCGGGACGCCATCGAGATCAGCGAGTCGGAGCACGCCACCTACGTCACGCTGCTGCGGGTGCTCTTCAAGGAGTACCCCAAACGGGCCGTGCTGGCCTCGACGCTGATGATCACGCAGTCGTTCCTGTACAACGCGATCTTCTTCACGTACACCCTGGTGCTGACGAAGTTCTACGGCGTCTCCGACAAGGACGCGCCGATGTATCTGCTGGCGTTCGCCGCCGGCAACTTGCTCGGCCCGATCGTCCTCGGACCGCTGTTCGACATCGTGGGCCGCCGCTGGATGATCGCGGGGACCTATCTCTTCTCCGGGTGCGCGCTGGCGGTGACCGCGACGCTGTTCGTGGCCGATGTGCTGACCGCCACCACGCAGACCTTGGCCTGGTGCGTCATCTTCTTCTTCGCCTCGGCCGGGGCCTCCTCCGGCTATCTGACGGCGGGCGAGATCTTCCCGCTGGAGGTACGGGGCAAGGCCATCGCGCTCTTCTTCGCCATCGGCCAGGCGGCCGGAGCCACCGGGCCCTACTTCTACGGCTGGCTCATCGGCGACGGAACCGAGCGGGGCAGGCTCTACATCGGCTTTCTGATGGGCGCCGTCATCATGGTCGTCGGCGGGCTGGCGGAGACCTTCCTGGGGGTGGACGCCGAGCGCAAGTCGCTGGAGTCGGTCGCCAGGCCCCTCTCGGTGGTACGGACCTCCGTCGGCGCGGCAGGCCGCCGTACGGTCAACAAGCTCAAGAAGCCGGGCGACAAGCCGGACCCGCCCGGCGACAAGCCGGACCCGCCCGGCGACGAACCGGACTCGCCCGGCGACGAGCCACACGCCGGCACCCCCGCGGTCTGAGGGCGGGGGTGCCCGGGGGCGGGGTCCCGGTGCGGTGGCGTCCGGATGCGGTGGGGCCCCGCTCAGGAGTAGGTGTAGAAGCCGGCTCCCGCCTTGCGGCCCAGGCGGCCCGCGTCGACCATGCGCTGGAGGAGCGGGGGAGCGGCGTACAGCGGCTCCTTGAACTCCGAGTACATCGAGTCGGCGACCGAGGCGACGGTGTCGAGGCCGATGAGGTCGGTGAGCTTGAGGGGGCCCATGGGGTGGGCGCAGCCGAGCTCCATGCCGTTGTCGATGTCCTCGCGGCTGGCGATGCCCGACTCGAACATCCGGATGGCGGAAAGCAGATACGGGATCAGCAGCGCGTTGACCACGAAACCGGAGCGGTCCTGCGCGCGGATGGTGTGCTTGCCCAGCACCTGGCCGACCACGGCCTCGGCACGCTTGACGGTCTCCTCGCCGGTGGTCAGCGCCGGGATGAGCTCCACCAGCTGCTGGACCGGCGCCGGGTTGAAGAAGTGGATGCCGATGACCTGGTCGGGGCGCGAGGTCGCGACGGCGAGCTTCACCAGCGGGATCGAGGAGGTGTTCGAGGCCAGGATGGCGTCGGTACGGGTCACCACCTGGTCGAGCACCTGGAAGATCTCCGTCTTGACCTGCTCGTTCTCGATCACGGCCTCGATGACCAGGTCCCGGTCGGCGAAGTCGCCCAGGTCGGTGGTGAAGGAGAGCCGCTCCAGCGCGTCGTCGCACTCCTGCTGAGTGATCTTGCCGCGGTCGGCTGCCTTGCCGAGCGAGTTGACCAGCCGGGTGCGGCCGAGCTCCAGGGCCTCACCGGTGGTCTCCGCGACCATCACCTCCAGGCCGGACCGCGCGCACACCTCCGCGATACCCGCACCCATCTGGCCACAGCCCACCACTCCGACGCGTTCCACGCCGGCTACAGACTCCGTCACCTCGTGCCTTTCGCTGAATTTCACGGTCCTCGGCAGGATCGCCCCGCCTCCACCGAGGGCGCCGGGACGCGCCGCCTCGCCGCCCGACGTTACCTGTGCGACGGCGGGGTAGGGCGGCCGGGGGCGAAAGGTCACCTATGTCTGAACCGGCCGGTAGCCTCCGCCCGGGGCGCGCACAGCACCGGCGCGCGCAGTACAGGCGGATACGCCAACGGCGCCCGCACCAGGTGCGGGCGCCGTGGAGGACGAGGGGCCGCAGGGCCTCCCGGTGGCTCAGCGCTTCTCTTCGTGCGGTTCCCGGCGGCCCTGCACGACGGAGTCGGGGCCGGGGGAGACCACGGCCTCGTGGCCGTCGTCGAAACGCACACGGTACGGGGGCTCGCCCTTGGTGCCCATGACCTCGACGATCTCGGCCGTACGGTCGTGCTGCCCCACGGTCCTTCCGTGCATCAGCAGTTGGTCGCCTCTGTTCGCTCGCATGACACATGCCCTCCAGTTCCCGGTGGTCAGGCGCGGCTGCGCTGTACGACCACGATGCACACCAGCACGGCGAGCGCCGCCGCCGGCGCGGCGGGAGTAAGGCGCTCACCGACTAGGAGCACCGCCCACACCAGCGTAAGCAGCGGCTGCCCGAGTTGCACCTGGCTGGTTCGAGCCACTCCGGCGAGCCCCATCGCGCGGTACCAGAAGAACATCCCCACGAACTGCGAGCAGACCGCGCCCCATACCAGTCCGGGCACGGAGTGTGCGGTCAGCGTCACCGGTTCGTGCGCCAGTGCGAGAGCGGCGCCGACCAGGGCGACCGGCAGACAGCAGACCACCGCCCACCCGATCACCTCCAGCGCGGGCAGCTCCCGTGCCAGCCTGCCGCCCTCGGCGTACCCGGCGGCGCAGATCAGCAGCGCCCCGCACAGGTAGAGGTCGCCCACGCCGGGGGCACCACCGCTCTGGTGGAGCGCGAACGCGACCACTGCGGCGGCGCCCGCCACCGCCGCCACCCAGAACAGCGGCGCCGGCCGGGACCCGGTACGGACCGAGGAGTAGAGGGCCGTCGTCAGCGGGAGCAGGCCGACCACCACCGCCGCGTGCGAGGTGGTGGAGGTCTGCAGGGCGAGGGTGGTCAGCAGCGGGAATCCGATCACGACGCCGGAGGCGGCAAGCGCGAGCCCGCCCCAGTGCCGCCGCTCCGGAAGCGGTACCCGCCGCACCAGGAGCACTCCGCCGGCGACGAGCCCCGCGATCAGGGTCCGCAGCGACGCCGCCGACCAGGGGCCGAACCCCTCCAGCGACCAACTGGTCGCGGGGAAGGTCAGCGAGAAGAGGACGACCCCGAGCACGGCGAACACGACCCCGGCGCGGGAGCTTCGCGGGGCCCCGGTCAGCAGCTGCCCCTGCCCGTCCGCTGCGGACTGCGGGTGACTCGTGGCCGAGTGCGCGGTTCCCCGCGCCCCTGAGGGGGCGCATATCCGCGTCTCCGGGGCCGGCGCCGCTATCGTGGTGACGGGAGTAGCGCTATCGTTGGCTCTCATGTCAGAGCGTAGCAGCGTTGCCGACCTGGCCGCTTCCTTGCGAAGTGAGCTGGACCGCTACTCTCCAGGAGAGAAGCTGCCGTCCAGCCGGGCGCTGGTCGAGCGGTTCAGAGCCAGCCCGGTCACCGTTTCGCGGGCACTGGCCGTGCTGGCCGCCGAGGGCCTGGTGGTCACCCGGCCCGGAGTCGGCGCGTTCCGCGCCGAGCCGCGTCCGGCACCGGGCGCGCTCCAGCAGCAGGGCGACGTCTCGTGGCAGGAGGTGACGCTGAGCGCCGAGGCCTCCGCCGACCAGGTGCCCCGCAGCGTCGACGCGAGCGGGCTGACCACCACGCTCGAGACCCCACCCGGCGTGCTCGACCTGGGCGGCGGCTATCTGCCGCCCGGACTCCAGCCGGAGAAGGCCCTCGCCGCCGCGCTCGCCCGCGCGGGGCGCCGGCCCGGCGCGTGGCGACGGCCGCCCCTGGAAGGGATGGAGGAGCTGCGTGGCTGGTTCGCCCGGGAGATCGGCGGACCGTCCGGCACCGTCGCCGCCGAGGACGTACTGGTCACCGCGGGCGGACAGGCGGCGCTCACCACCGCGCTGCGCGCCCTCGCGGCCCCGGGCGCCGCCGTACTCGTGGAGTCCCCGACCTACCCCGGCATGCTCGCCGCCGCCCGGGCCTCGGGACTGCGCCCCGTGCCGGTACCCGTGGACGCCCACGGCGTACGCCCCGAGCTGCTGGCGGACGCGTTCCGGGCCAGCGGCGCGCGCGTGTTCGTCTGCCAGCCGCTGTTCCAGAACCCCACCGGGGCCGTCCTCGCGCCCGAGCGCCGAGGCGAGGTGCTGCGGGTGGCGCGCGCGTCGGGAGCGTTCGTGATCGAGGACGACTTCGCCCGGTACCTCGCCCACCAGGACGCCGGGCCGCTCCCGCCCGCACTGCGCGCCGAGGACCGCGACGGCGTCGTCGTCCACGTCCGCTCGTTGTCCAAGGTGACCTCGCCCAGCCTGCGGGTGGGCGCGCTGGCCGCGCGCGGGCCCGTGCTGGAGCGGCTGCGCGCCATCCAGATCGTCGACAGCTTCTTCGTGCCCCGGCCGCTGCAGGAAGCGGCGGTCGAACTGGTCGGCGCTCCCGCCTGGCCGCGGCATCTGCGCACCATCGCAGCCGAGTTGCGTACCCGCCGCGCGCTCATGGCCGGCGCGCTCGCCTCCGAGCTGCCCGCGCTCGGCCTCGACCACCTCCCCCGCGGCGGCTATCACCTGTGGCTGCGGCTGCCCGACGGGACGGACGAGCACGCACTCATGGCCGCGGCACTGCGCGCGGGGGTCGCCGTCGCGCCGGGCCGCTCCTACTTCGCCGCCGAACCCCCGGCGCCCTACCTGCGGCTGGCGTTCGGGCCCACGGCGGCCGCGGGGGACATCCTGGAGGGGGTACGACGCCTCCGTACAGCCTGCGCGGACACGCTGCCCGGCGGATGAGACCCTTCCGCTCCGATTCGCGGAAAACTGCCGGGTGTCCGCCTCTCGAACACCTGGCGCCACGGCTCTACTCTCACCGCATGCACGTGCGTATGACGCTGCTCGCCGCCGGCCGCAGCTCCCCCGTGGCGGACGTGCGCTTCGACGACGACCGGTCACTGGACGCCACCGGGTGGGAGGAGGTCGTCCGGAGAGCCCCCTCGCTCTCCTACCTCGCCGCGGCCGAGCTGCGCTACTGCTCGCCGTCGCCCCGCTGCCGGGAGACCGGCGCCGTGCTCGGCCTCACCCCGCTCGCCCAGCCGGCGCTGCTCGACTGGGACATGGGCCGCTGGCGCGGCGCCACCCTCGCCGAGGTGACGGCGCGCGAGCCGGAGGCGGTCCAGCAGTGGTGCACCGACCCGCGCTCGGCCCCGCACGGCGGCGAGTCCCTGCTGTCCTTCATCCGCCGGATCGGCGGCTGGCTGGACACCCGCCCGACGGCGGCGGGGGAGTGGGCAGTCGCCGTCACCGAACCGTCCGTGTTACGGGCGGCGCTGTGCTACGTCCTCAAGGCCCCGCCGCACGCCTACTGGCACATCGAGACGCAGCCCCTCGCCACCCTCACCCTGACCGGCCGCACGGGAGAGTGGCGGCTAGGTCTGCTGTGACCGGGCGAGGGCGGCCCGGTGGAGGGCCCGCAGCAGCTCGAAGCGCTCCGACTCCGGGGTACGCCGGCCGTCGGCCATCGCGCGGGCGAGCCGGGAGAAGGGCTCAGGTCCGTCGCCGGGAGCGCCCTCCTCGCGGGCCAGCAGATCCCCCAGCGCCCGCCACACCGCGGCGCGGCGCTCGGCCGCCTCGCCGCTTTCCTGACCGCTGCCTGCCGCGGCCCGGGACGCGAGGTCGGCCCGTAGTCCGCTGCGGCCCTCGGGCGGACCACAGCCGTCCAGGACGGCCAGCGCCAGGGTGCACAGCGCGTCGTCGGCCAGGCCGTTGTGCCGCGCGGCCAGCTCCGCGCCGTAGCGCTCCATCTCCGGCACGACGCCGGGTCCCAACCCCGCGAGGAAGGAGCGGAAGGGCTCCTCCGCCGCCAGGGACGAATCCGCCAGGGACGAGTCCGCCAGGCCCAGCTCGTCGAGCAGTTCCCTACCTTCAGCGCCTTCGGTCACGGTGACAAGTATGGACGCGGGGACCGACAGCGCAGAGCCCGCGGCCGAGCTGCCGTCGGCTCGTCCGCTCAGCGGTTGACGTAGGACAGGGCGCTCTCGTCGTAGCGGGCACCGGCGATCTCGTCCCGGGGCGCCGCCGCCTCGATGTCGGCCAGCTCCTCGGCGGTAAGGGAGATCGAGAGAGCCGCCACGTTCTCCTCCAGGTACTTCTGGCGCCGCGTGCCGGGGATCGGCACCACGTTGTCGCCCCGGTGCTGGACCCACGCCAGGGCGAGCTGTCCCGCCGTGACGCCGCGCCGCTCGGCCAGTTCGTTCAGCCGCTCGACGATGGCCAGGTTGCGGTCGAAGTTGTCACCCGCGAACCGCGGCATGCTCCGTCGGGCGTCACCCTCCTCCAGCGTCTCGACCGAGGAGTAGCGCCCCGTCAGGAAGCCGCGCCCCAGCGGGGAGAAGGGCACGACGCCGATGCCCAGCTCGCGGCAGACCGGCGCCACCTCGTCCTCCAGGTCGCGGGTCCACAGTGACCACTCGCTCTGCAGCGCGCTGATCGGGTGCACCGCGTGGGCGCGCCGGATGGTCTCCGCGCTCGCCTCGGACAGCCCCAGGTGGCGCACCTTGCCCTCGGCCACCAGCTCGGCCATCGCGCCGACCGTCTCCTCGATGGGGACCTCGGGGTCGACGCGGTGCTGGTAGTACAGGTCGATGTGGTCGGTGCCCAGCCGCCGCAGCGACGCCTCGCAGGCCTGGCGTACGTACGCGGCGTCGCCCCGGATGACGGTGGGCTCGCCCAGCTTGTTGGCGAAGCCGAACTTGGTCGCCAGCACCACTTCGTCGCGGCGGCCGGCCATCGCCCGGCCGATCAGCTCCTCGTTGGCCCCGGAGCCGTAGAAGTCGGCGGTGTCCAGGAGGTTGACGCCCAGGTCGAGGGCCCGGTGGAGGGTGGCGATGGAGGTCTCGTCGTCGGAGGAGCCGTAGCCGTGGCTCATCCCCATGCAGCCGAGACCCTGCGCGGAGACGGTGAGCTGTCCCAGACGGCGGGTGGGAAGGGCGGTCATGCTGATACCTCCTGCTACGGGGGCGCCGGCCGGTTGATCTCGTGTCCGGGCGCCGGTTGCTGCGATCTGGTCGCTGACGCTAGGCGTTGGAGCGCACTCCAACGCAAACCCCCGTTTCCCGCCGCCCCGCCTCGCCCGCCGTCTCACCCGTCCTGGGGCTCCCGCTCCCACACCAGCGCGGCCGAGACGGGGTGGTGCCGGAACTTCTCCCACTTCGGCTTGCGCTCCAGCCACCGCTCGTCGACGACTCCCTCCCGCATCTCCGCGAGCCGCCATCCGGCACCCAGCCCGGCCGTCACATGGTCGCTGAGCAGGTGGACGTGGGTGCTGATGGCGACGTGCTCACCCGAGGAGTCGGTGAAGTGGGTGGGCATCCCGGAGGCCATGATGAAGTGCGGGTGGAAGGCGATGACCACGCAGTGGGCGCCCGGCGCCGCCAGCCGCCACGCCTCCTGGTAGAAGGGCCGCAGATCCGGCAGGTGCTCGTCGATGAGCGAGGAGATCACCAGGTCGTAGGCGCCCGACGCCAGCTCGGTGGCGCGTACGTCGCCCTCCAGCAGCCGGTCGTGGACGCCCTTGGCGCGGGCCCGGTGCAGCATCCCGGGCGTGAGGTCCACCCCGTCGAGCGTCCCGGCGAGCCCCTGCCGCCGCAGCCAGGCACCGGTCCGCCCGGTCCCGCACCCCAGATCGGCCGCGCGCCGCACACTGCTCCAGCGGGGCACGGTCAGTTCGTCCAGCAGCGCGAGGTCCATCACGTCCTCGACGGTGTCCTCGTATGTGTCGACCCACTGGCCGTACCCGGTGGCGACGTCCACGGTGCGGTAGCCGCGGGTGTCGAAGTCGGAGAAATCAAGCATGCGCGCGAGTATCGCGGCCGGTACCTCCTGCGTGCGACCGCTTTTCCACCCCTCGGGCCCGGGCCGGGCGGGCGCTGACGTGAGTGCTTCAGCGGGCCGGGAGAACGATTGTTCCCGCCGGTCGCGGACAGCCGCCGGTCACATGATTCATTGCATAAAACTGCTGCGATGCGTATAGTCATGCCTCCAAGGAGGAGGATTCATGGCAGTGCGCACGGCGGTGGCGGGAGCGAGCGGATACGCGGGGGGTGAGGTGCTGCGCCTGCTCGCCGGGCACCCGGAGGTCGAGGTCGGGGCGCTGACCGGCAACAGCAACGCCGGACAGCGGTTCGGGGCGCTCCAGCCGCACCTGGTCCCGTTCGCCGACCGCGTGCTGGAGGAGACCACCGCCGAGGTGCTGCGCGACCACGACGTGGTCTTCCTCGCCCTCCCGCACGGGCAGTCCGCCGCCCTCGCCGAGCAGCTCGGCTCCGCCGGCCAGGGGCCGCTGATCATCGACTGCGGCGCCGACTTCCGGCTGGCCGACGCGGCCGACTGGGAGCGGTTCTACGGCACCCCGCACGCCGGCACTTGGCCCTACGGGCTCCCCGAGCTGCCCGGCGCTCGCGAGGCCCTGCGCGGGGCCAGGCGGATAGCCGTGCCGGGCTGCTTCCCCACGGCCGTCTCGCTCGCACTGGCACCCGCCTACGCCGCGGGCCTGGCCGAACCCGAAGCGGTGATCGTCGCCGCGACCGGCACCTCCGGGGCGGGCAAGGCCCTCAAGCCGCACCTGCTGGGCAGCGAGGTCATGGGCTCGATGAGCCCCTACGGCGTCGGCGGCACCCACCGGCACACCCCGGAGATGATCCAGAACCTCTCGGCCGCCGCCGGGCAGCGCGTCAGCGTCTCCTTCACCCCGACCCTCGCCCCCATGCCGCGCGGCATCCTCGCCACCTGCAGCGCCAAGGCCGCCACCGGCGTCGGCGGGGAGCAGCTGAGGGCCGCCTACGAGAAGGCGTACCAGGACGAGCCGTTCGTCACCCTGCTCCCGGAGGGCCAGTGGCCCGCGACGGCCGCCGTGCAGGGCTCCAACTCCGTGCATCTCCAGGTCGCGTACGACCAGGAGGCGGGCCGGATCATCGTCGTCAGCGCTGTCGACAACCTCACCAAGGGCACCGCCGGCGGTGCCGTGCAGAGCATGAACATCGCCCTCGGCCTGGACGAGGGACTGGGACTTTCCACGATCGGAGTCGCACCATGAGCGTCACAGCGGCCGGCGGATTCACGGCGACGGGCATCGCCGCCGGAATCAAGGAGAGCGGGGCCCCCGACCTCGCGCTCGTCGTCAACAACGGGCCGCGCCTGGAGGCCGCCGGCGTCTTCACCGCCAACCGCGTCAAGGCGGCGCCGGTGCTCTGGTCCGAGCAGGTCCTCAAGGGCGGCAGGGTCTCCGCCGTGGTGCTCAACTCCGGCGGCGCCAACGCCTGCACGGGCGCTCCCGGCTTCCAGGACACCCACGCGACAGCGGAGAAGGCGGCCGAGGCGCTGACCGCAGCGACCGGCACCGAGCACAGCGCCGGCGAGGTCGCGGTCGCCTCCACGGGGCTGATCGGGGTGCGGCTGCCGATGGACAAACTGCTGCCGGGCGTAGCGACGGCAGCCGCGGCGCTGTCCGAGCACGGCGGCGAGAAGGCGGCGCTCGCCATCAAGACCACCGACACCGTGCACAAGACGGCCGTCGTCACCAGCCCCGCGGGCTGGACCGTCGGCGGCATGGCCAAGGGCGCGGGGATGCTGGCGCCGGGCCTGGCCACCATGCTCGTCGTACTGACCACCGACGCCGACCTGACGGCGGACGAGCTCGACACCGCGCTGCGCGCCGCCACCCGCACCACCTTCGACCGCATCGATTCGGACGGCGCGATGTCCACCAACGACATGGTGCTGCTGCTCGCCTCCGGCGCGAGCGGGGTGCGCCCCGAGCAGGCCGAGTTCGCCGAGGCGGTGCACGCGGTCTGCGCGGACCTGGGTCAGCAGCTCATCCGGGACGCCGAGGGCGCCTCGAAGGACATCAGGATCGAGGTCGTGGGCGCGGCCAGCGAGGACGAGGCCGTCACGGTCGGCCGCACCATCGCCCGCAACAACCTGCTCAAGTGCGCCATCCACGGCGAGGACCCCAACTGGGGCCGGGTGCTGGCCGCCATCGGCACCACCGACGCGGCCTTCGAGCCGGACGAGCTGGACGTGGCCATCAACGGCGTCCAGGTCTGCCGCGGCGGCGCTGTCGGCGAGGACCGCGACAAGGTCGACATGCGCTTCCGCGAGGTCCGGATCACTGCCGACCTGCACGCCGGCTCCGCTTCCGCGGTCATCTGGTCCAACGACCTGACGGCCGACTACGTCCACGAGAACAGCGCCTACTCGTCATGAGCATCCGGAAACCGAGCACCGCTCGTAAACACAACGCGCTGCCCAAGGCGCAGATCCTCATCGAGGCGCTGCCCTGGCTGACCCGGCACCACGGCAGGACCGTCGTCATCAAGTTCGGCGGCAACGCCATGGTGGACGAGGAGTTGAAGGCGGCCTTCGCGCAGGACGTGGTCTTCCTGCGGCACGCCGGGCTGCGTCCCGTCGTGGTGCACGGCGGTGGCCCGCAGATCAGCAAGCAGCTCGACCGGCTCGGCCTGGAGTCCGAGTTCCGCGCCGGGCTGCGGGTGACCACCCCCGAGACGATGGACGTCGTACGGATGGTGCTGGCCGGCCAGGTGCAGCGGGAGCTGGTCAATCTGCTCAACCAGCACGGCCCGCTCGCCGTCGGCATGACCGGCGAGGACGCCCACATCATGGCTGCCACCAAGCACTTGGCCGAGGTCGACGGGGAAGAGGTCGACCTGGGGAGGGTGGGCCGGATCAGCTCCGTCGAGACCGGTGCGATAGAGGCGCTGTTGGACGACGGCCGGATTCCGGTCATCTCCTCCATCGCCCGTAGCGCCGATGACGACCACGTGTACAACGTCAACGCCGACACGGCCGCGGCAGCGCTCGCCGCCTCGCTCGGCGCCGAGACGCTGATGGTCCTCACCGATGTGGAGGGCCTGTACGCGGACTGGCCGAACAGCGACGACGTGATCAGCGAACTGACCGCCGCCGAGCTGGAGAAGCTGCTGCCCGAACTGGCCAGCGGGATGGTCCCCAAGATGGAGGGCTGTCTGTACGCCGTGCGCAACGGGGTGCACACCGCGCGCGTCCTGGACGGCCGGGTGCCGCACTCCATCCTGCTGGAGATCTTCACGGACGAGGGCATCGGCACCATGGTCGTGCCCGACGCCGTCCCCGACCCACGTGACGCTCACCAGAGCGCCGCACCGAACGCGGAGGGCCCCGTATGACCACCATCGCGCACGACAACTCCGCCCTCACCGGCCGGTGGCAGGGCGCGCTGATGAACAACTACGGCACCCCGCGCCTCCCGCTGACCCACGGCGAGGGCAGCAAGCTGTGGGACGCCGAGGGCAAGCAGTACACCGACTTCGTCGGCGGCATCGCCGTCAACGCGCTGGGCACCGCGCACCCCGCCGTGGTGCGCGCCGTCTCCGACCAGGTCGCCACCCTCGGCCATGTCTCCAACCTGTTCATCGCCGAGCCGCCCGTCGCGCTCGCCGAGAAGCTGCTGGAGGTGGCGGGCCGGCCGGGGAGGGTCTACTTCGCCAACTCCGGCGCCGAGGCCGTCGAAGCCGCGGTCAAGATCTCACGGCGCACCGGACGCACCCACATGGTCGCCACCCAGGGCGGTTTCCACGGCCGCACCATGGGCGCCCTCGCCCTGACGGGCCAGCCGGCCAAGCAGGACCCGTTCCGCCCGCTGCCCGGCGACGTCACGCACGTGCCCTACGGCGACGCCGAGGCGCTGCGCGCCGCGGTCACCGAGGAGACGGCGCTGGTGATCGTCGAACCCGTCCAGGGCGAGAACGGCGTCGTCGTACCGCCCGAGGGCTATCTGGCCGCGGCCCGCGAGATCACCGCCGCTACCGGCACGCTGCTGGTGGTGGACGAGATCCAGACCGGCATCGGCCGGACGGGGCACTGGTTCGCATGCCAGGCCCAGGGTGTCGAACCGGATCTCATCACGCTGGCCAAGGGGCTGGGCGGCGGACTGCCGTTGGGCGCCACCCTCGCCTTCGGTCCGGCAGCCGAACTGCTGGAGCCCGGCCAGCACGGCTCAACCTTCGGCGGCAACCCGGTGGCCTGCGCGGCCGGCCTCGCGGTGCTGGAGACGATCGCGGCCGATGGGCTGCTCGACCACGTCAAGCGCGCCGGTGCCCGGCTGTGCGAGGGCGTACTGGGCCTCGGCCACCCCGCGGTCGCACAGGTCCGTGGTGCGGGGCTGCTGCTGGGTATCGTGCTCACCGAGCCGGTCGCGCCGCGCGTGCAGCAGGCGGCACAGGACGCGGGATTCCTGGTGAACGCGGTCGCCCCGGACGTCGTCCGGCTCGCCCCGCCGCTGATCGTCGGCGAGGCGGAGGTGGACGCGCTCGTCGGTGCGCTGCCCGCCGTTCTCGACGCGGCAGTGGCCGGGGAACGGGCAGCGGCCGGCCAGGCGGCAGCGGCCGACGCCGCGTCCGACAGACAGCGATGAGCTGAAGCAGATGAGCCAGAGGGGTACGCGCACGATGACCGAGGAGCAGCACGGGGGACAGGCCGTCCCGCAGACGCGGACGGCCCGGCACCGCCGCATCGTCGACATTCTGAGCAGGCAGCCGGTCCGCTCGCAGAGCCAGCTCGCCAAGCTCCTGGCCGACGACGGGCTCACGGTCACCCAGGCCACCCTCTCCCGGGACCTCGACGAACTGGGCGCCGTCAAGATCCGCAACACCGGGGGCGAGCTGATCTACGCGGTCCCCGCCGAGGGGGGCGATCCCACCCCCCGCGCGCCGCTGGGCGAGTCCGCCACCGAGGCGCGGATGGCGCGGCTCGCCGGTGAACTCCTCATCTCGGCCGAGGCGTCCGCCAACCTCGTCGTGCTGCGCACCCCTCCGGGCGCAGCGCAGTTCCTGGCCTCGGCCATCGACCAGGCCGGGGTGCACGAGATCATCGGCACCATCGCCGGGGACGACACACTGCTGCTGATCAGCCGGGCGCCGGACGGCGGACAGGCTCTCGCGGACCACCTGCTGGCGTTGGCGCAGAAGGAGCGCTGAGGGCTTCGCCCTTGGGGGACCCGTTCCGGCGTGGGCGGGCCCCCACGCCGGGTGGGCGGGATCGGCTGGTGAGCGGGATCGCCCGCTGAGTGCTACGGCTTCCCCTTGCCGTCGCGGCGGGCGAACCACGCTGCGGCCAGCGACCCCGAGACGTTGTGCCACACGGAGAAGACGGCGGCCGGCAGCGCCGCGAGCGGGCTGAAGTGCGCCGCGGCCAGGGAGGCGGCCAGCCCCGAGTTCTGCATACCGACCTCGAAGGCCATGGCGCGGCCCGCCGGTTCACCGAGCCGGGACAGCCGCCCCACGGCGTAACCGATCGTCAGGCCCAGGCCGTTGTGCAGGACGACGGCCAGGAAGACCAGCGCAGCGGCCGACTTGATCGTGTCCGCGCTGGCGGCCACCACGATGGTGACGATCGCCGCGATGGTGACCGCCGAGAGCCAGGGGAGGACGGGCAGCGCCCGCCGCACGTGGCGCCCGGCCAGCAGCCGTACCACCAACCCGCCCAGAACCGGCAGCAGTACGGTCTTGAGGATGTCGGCGAACATCGAGCCGGTGTCCACCGGCAGGAACTCGCCCGCGAGGAACAGGGTGAGCGGTGGGGTCAGCAGCGGCGCGACGAGCGTGGAGACCGAGGTGACGGAGACGGAGAGGGCCACATCACCGCGGGCCAGATAGGTGACGACATTCGACGCCGTGCCGCCCGGTGAGCAGCCGACGAGGATCACCCCCGCCGCGAGCTGCGGGGAGAGGCCCAGCGTCTGGGCGACCAGCCAGCCGAGCCCCGGCATCACGAGGTACTGCGCCGCGAGTCCGAGCGCGACCGCCCAGGGCCTGCGCACGATGCCCCGGAAGTCCGGCAGCGTCATGGTCAGCCCCATGCAGAACATCACGACGCCGAGCAGATACGGCACCGCTTCGCCGCCCCCGGTGAAGCTCCCCGGGCTCACGAGGCCGAGGGCGCCCGCGAGGACGACCAGGAGGGGGAAGAGGGTGACCGCGCGGCGCGCCCCGCGCTGCTCGGCTGCGGCCTCCGGGGAGTCGGAGGGTTCCGGAGCGCTCGGCGAGGTGTTCTGGTGTTCGGTTCGCACCCGGAGAGAAAACGCCCCGGCGCGGCCGGTTGGCAAGGCCGTCTCGCGATGTGACCCGCCGGGGCGGCGTAGGCCCTACCGCGGCCCGGGTGCCTGGACGGTGAGGATGCCCAGCGTGGACTGAGCCGGCAGCCGTCCGGAGTTGACGACGGCCGTGAACGCCGGGCGGTTCAGCTCCGCCAGCCGGGCGCAGCCGTCCGCGCCGAGAGCCCGGTACGGCGCGGCGGCCAGCTCGTCCGTCATCCGCTCCACCTCGTCGCGCACCTCGCGTCCGCGTTCGGTCGCCGTGCCGTCGGCGTCGAGCAGACCGCGCTCCCGCAGCCTGGTGCGGGCCGCCGCCCACTCCTGTTCGCTCCAGCCCCGTGAGGCGAAGTTCGCCACCGGCGCGGCACCGATGCCCGCGAAGGAGACCAGCGCCTCGCAGCCGTCGAGTCCGGCGGCCTGGAGCGCGGCCAGATGGCCGTCGCCGCGGTGCTCGCGCAGGACGTTGGCCGCGTGCCAGAGCACCATGTGCGGCTCACTCGGGCGGCCCAGCGCGGCGTTGGCGGCGGCCAGCGGGCGCCCGGCCAGGTCCGCGCTCTCGGCAGCGGTACGGGCCAGCTCGGCGGCCTCGGCGAGGCCGGGGTCGTCGATCCGGTCACCGAGCATGGCGCGCAGGGTCGCGTCCACGCCCCGGGTGCGCGCCTCCAGTACGGCCTCGGGCGAGGCGGTCCGCCAGACGCCGGGCACATGGGCCGCGACGGTGCGCGGGCTGAAGCTGTAGAAGGTCGCGGTCACCAGCTCGGCCGTCGCCGCTCCGAGCGGAGCCGCGCGCAGCGCGAAGTAGGAGGGCCAGCGCTCGGTGTCGGCGTAGCCGAGGGCGGCGGTCTGTGCGTAGACCTCGGGGGCGAAGTAGACGGACGCGTAGACGGGTTCGAGCTGGTGCCACGTCTGTCGCGCGAGACTCGGGAAGTCGGCCATGGCGGTAAGCTAGCCGCCAATGTGAACGCCGTCAACATGCGAGCGGGCGGCAGTCGGCCGCACGCTGGCGTCATGGCTGCCAAGAAGGATGGCGAGAAGGGCGCCAAGAAGGCGCGCGGGAAACTGCGGATCCAGGTGCGCCGCGTCTACGAGGAGCCCGATCCCGGCTCGGACGGCACGCGCGTCCTTGTCGACCGGGTCTGGCCGCGCGGCCTGTCCAAGGAAGAGGCCGCGCTGGACGCCTGGCACAAGGAGGTCGCCCCCAGTGCGGAGCTGCGCAAGTGGTACGGGCACGATCCGGACCGCTTCGAGGAGTTCGCCGAGCGCTACCGCGCCGAGCTGGCCACCGACGAGGGTGAGCGGGCGACGGGTGAGCTGTTGGAGGCCGCCTCCGGGGCGGGGGTGCTCACTCTGCTGACCGCCGTCAAGGACCCGTCGATCGGCCACACCCGCGTGCTGGCCGAGGAGCTGGAGGGGCGCGCCGGATAGGGGGCGGGGTCAGGGGGGTGCGTTGACAAAATAATGCAGAGGTCCGCATACTTATGCCAGTCAGCGTGCGCACCAGACGAGCAAGCCGTGGCACCTCCACCAACTCACACGAACAGGCGCGAACAAGTGAGCAGCAGCGAAGACAAGGGTGATGTCCGCCTCTGGGGTGGACGTTTCGCGGACGGACCGGCGGAGGCCCTGGAGAAACTGTCCGCATCGGTGCACTTCGACTGGCGCCTGGCGCCGTACGACATCGCGGGCTCGCGGGCACACGCCCGCGTCCTGCACAAGGCGGGACTGCTCACCGAGGACGAGCTGCGGCAGATGATCGCCGGGCTCGACGCGCTGGAGCGGGACGTGGCCTCCGGGGACTTCCAGGGCACGATCGCGGACGAGGATGTGCACACCGCGCTGGAGCGGGGCCTGCTGGAGCGGCTCGGCAAGGACCTCGGCGGCAAGCTGCGCGCGGGCAGGTCCAGGAACGACCAGGTCGCCACGCTCTTCCGGATGTATCTGCGGGACCACGCCCGGGTCATCGGCGGCCTGCTCGCCGACCTCCAGGCCGCGCTCGTCGGGCTCGCTGAGGCCCACCCCCACGTGGCGATGCCGGGCCGCACCCACCTCCAGCACGCACAGCCGGTGCTGTTCGCGCACCATGTGCTGGCGCACGCCCAGGCGCTCGCCCGGGACGCGGAGCGGCTGCGCCAGTGGGACGCGCGCACCGCGGTCTCCCCGTACGGCTCGGGTGCGCTGGCCGGCTCCTCGCTCGGCCTCGACCCGGAGGCCGTCGCCGCCGACCTCGGCTTCGAGGGCGGCAGCGCAGCCAATTCCATCGACGGAACGGCCTCGCGCGACTTCGTGGCGGAGTTCGCCTTCGTCACCGCGATGATCGGCGTGGATGTCTCCAAGATCGCCGAGGAGATCATCCTCTGGAACACGAAGGAGTTCTCCTTCGTGACCCTGCACGATGCCTTCTCGACCGGTTCCTCGATCATGCCGCAGAAGAAGAACCCGGACATCGCGGAGCTGGCGCGCGGCAAGTCCGGCCGGCTGATCGGCAATCTGACCGGGCTGATGTCGACGCTCAAGGCGCTGCCGCTCGCCTACAACCGGGACCTCCAGGAGGACAAGGAGCCGGTCTTCGACTCCATCGACCAACTGGAGCTGCTGTTGCCCGCCTTCACGGGCATGATGGCGACGCTGACCGTGCACGGCGACCGGATGGCCGAGCTGGCACCCGCCGGGTTCTCGCTGGCCACCGATGTGGCCGAGTGGCTGGTCAAGCGCGGCGTCCCGTTCCGGGTGGCGCACGAGGTGGCCGGCGCGTGCGTGAAGGAGTGCGAGCGTACGGGTATCGAGCTGGACCAGCTCACCGACGAGCAGTTCGCCGCGATCTCCCCGCACCTCACCCCCGAGGTGCGCGAGGTGCTGAACGTCCCGGGCGCGCTGGCCGCCCGGGACGGCAAGGGCGGAACGGCGCCCTCCGCGGTTGCGGCCCAGCTCGCCGACTTCCGCGCCGACCTGGACCTCCAGCGCGAGTGGGCCGACGCCAAGCGTTGAGCCGCGCCCCGTCAGGGGCGCGGGGCTGTGCTGAGATGCGGCTCCGCCGCGCGAGCGCGACCGGCCTGGGGCACCTCCCGGCCGGAGGCCGGGGGAGCACCCGCGGTCTGCAGCGCACAGCAAAGGGGCACCCCCTCACCAGACATGGGGAGGGGGCCCGGGCCGAGGTACGGGGCGCGGCGTCATCCGCCCAGTACGGTGGGGCGGCAAACAGCCGCCCCACCGCCGCGCCGGGAGATGCCGATGCCCTTCACCCGTCTCGCTTCCGCCACCACACCGACGGCCCACCTCGGCCTCGGCCTGGCCGCCGTCGGCCGCCCCGCGTACATCACGCTCGGCCGGGAAGCGGAGCTTCCCGGCAACCGCACGCCGGAGGCGATGCGCGCCCGTACGCACGAACTGCTCGACGCCGCCTACGCGCAGGGCGTGCGCTACTTCGACGTGGCGCGGTCCTACGGGCGGGCCGAGGAGTTCCTGGCGGCCTGGCTGAGCGAGCACCCGGAGGCCGACGACGTGGTCGTCGGCAGCAAGTGGGGCTACACCTACGTGGGGGAGTGGCGCACGGAAGCCGAGGTGCACGAGGTCAAGGACCACTCCCTCGAGGTGTTCGAACGGCAGTCGGCCGAGAGCCGCGAGCTGCTCGGTGACCGGCTGGACCTGTACCAGATCCACTCCCTCACCCCGGACAGCCCCGCGCTGACCGACACGGCGCTGCACGAGCGGCTGGCCCGGCTGGCGGCCGAGGGCGTCACCGTCGGCTTCAGCACCAGCGGCCCCGCACAGGCCGACGCCATCCGCGCCGCGCTGGCGGTCACCGCGGATGGCGAGCCGCTCTTCCGTACCGTCCAGAGCACCTACAACCTGCTGGAGACCTCGGCGGGGGAGGCGCTGGCCGAGGCGCACGAGGCGGGGCTGACGGTGATCGTCAAGGAGGCGATGGCCAACGGGCGGCTGGCGGGTGGTCAGGAGCCTCGCGATCTGCATCTGGTGGCGGAGGCGGCGGGCACCACGCCGGATGCCGTCGCGCTGGCCGCTGTGCTGCGGCAGCCGTGGGCGGGCGTCGTCCTCTCGGGCGCGGCCACCGTCGCCGCGCTGCACGCCAATCTGCTGGCCACAGCGGTCGAACTGGACGAGGCCCAACTGGCCCTGCTGGCCGAGCTGGTGGAGGAGCCGGAGGTGTACTGGCGGCGCCGCTCGGAGCTGCCGTGGCAGTGACGACCCTGACCTGTCGAAGTTGCAGGCCCCCTGGGTCTGCCCGAGCGCAGCGGCCCCGATCCCATCCGCGCCCCGTCACCCTGTGTGGCGGGGCGCTGCTGTGCGGTCCGCCGCCTCGGAGGCACCGGTGTCTCTTATGCGACATCCATGTCTCATCTGAAGTATGGTTGTCTCATGAGCCTGGACCGGGAAGAGCTGCTGAGCACCGCCGCCGACGTCCTGACGCGGCGGCCGACGTCCTCGATGGACGACATCGCCAAGGCGGCGGGCATCAGCCGGGCGACACTGCACCGGCACTTCGCCGGCCGGGACGCGCTCGTCCGGGCGCTCGAACAGCTCGGCCTGCGCCGCCTGGACGCGGCCCTGGACGCCGCGCGGATGGAGGAGGGCGGGGCCGCCGACGCCGTACGGCGCGTCATCGCCGCGACCGAACCGCTCGCCGGCTTCCTCGGCTTCCTGGTCACCGAGAACCAGCTGTTCGAACCCGGCGAGCAGCACGAGGGCTGGACCCGGATCGACGAGCGCATCAGCGCCCTCTTCCAGCGGGGACAGCAGGAGGGCACCTTCCGGATCGATCTGTCCCCGGCCTGGCTCACCGAAGCGCTCTACGCGCTGATCACCGCCTCGGCCTGGGCCGTCCAGGACGGCAGGGTCGCGGCCCGCGACTCGGTACGGATGACGGCCGAGCTGCTGCTCGGCGGCGCACGGCGAAGCGGGGAGAAATGAGCACCGAGACCGTCGTCCCCACCCCCTCGCCGCTGCGCTGGGTCGCTCTCTCGGTGCTGGTGCTGGCTGTGCTGCTGGTCGGTATCGACGTCACCGTGCTCGGCCTGGCGGCGCCCTTCCTCAGCGAGGATCTGCGGCCCTCCAGCACCCAGCTGCTGTGGATCGGCGACGTCTACTCGTTCGTCATCGCCGGACTCCTGGTCTCCATGGGCAGCCTCGGCGACCGGATCGGCCGCAAGAAGCTGCTGCTGGCCGGTTCGGCGGCGTTCGGCGGGCTGTCGGTGCTGACCGCCTACGCGCACAGCCCCGAGGCGATGATCCTGTGGCGCGCCCTGATGGGCGTGGCGGGCGCCACCCTGATGCCCGCAACCCTGGCGCTGATCCGCAACATCTTCCCCGACCCGCGCGAGCGCAGCCTGGCCGTCGGTATCTGGGGCGCCATGACGGCGGCCGGCACGGCCGTCGGCCCCGTCGTCGGCGGGTTCCTGCTGGAGCACTACTGGTGGGGCTCCGTCTTCCTGATCAACCTGCCGGTGATGGCCGTACTGGTGCTGGTCGGCAGCAGGCTGCTGCCGGAGTCCAGGAACCCGGCGCCCGGACCGTGGGACCTGCCGAGCGTCGGACTGTCGATGGTGGGTCTGGTCGCACTCGTCTACGCGGTCAAGGAGAGCGCGGCCTACGGCTTGCGCTGGGACGCCGCCTCGGCCGCCGTCCTCGGGCCGGCGGCGCTGTACGCGTTCGTACGGCGCCAACTGCGGTTGCCCGCCCCGCTGCTGGACATGCGGCTGTTCGCCCACCGCGGCTTCAGCGGTGCCGTCCTCGCCGACCTGCTGACCATCTTCGGCCTGTCGGGACTGGTCTTCTTCCTCTCCCAGTTCCTCCAGATGGTGCAGGCCCGCACCCCGCTGGAGGCCGGTCTGGCCGAACTGCCCGCCGCGATCGGCTCGGTGGTCGCCGGTCTGTTCGCGGGGTGGGCCGCGCGCCGCACCTCGGTCCGGGGCGCCGTCTCCGGCGGGCTGACGGCCGTGGGGCTGGCCCTGGGCGCCTTCCTGTGGCTCCAGGCGACCACGAGCTACCTGCTGCTGGGCAGTGTGCTGCTGGTCGTCGGCGTCGGCGCGGGGCTGGCGTTCACGGTGACCGCCGACGTGATCCTCTCCACGGTGCCCAAGGAGCAGGCCGGCGCAGCCTCCGCGGTCTCGGAGACCGCATACGAACTGGGCGCGGCGCTGGGCATCGCCCTGCTGGGTTCCGTGGTGACGGGCGTCTACCGCTCCTTCACGACCCCCGCGGGCGTCCCGGAGGGCGCCGCGGAACACGCCCGGCAGTCGCTGGGCGAGGCCGTACGGACGGCAGACGCGCTGCCGCCCGCGCAGGGTGAGGCGCTGCTGACGGCCGCCCGTGACAGCTTCACGGAGGGCCTGCGGTACGGCGCCACCGCGGGTGCCGTCGTCCTGCTGGCCGCCGCGGTACTGGCCTGGCGCCTGCTGCGCGGCCAGCGCTTGTGAGGGGCGTCGGACGCGGTGGCTGCGGCCGTCGCTCGTTCCGCCGGACCCTCGCCGTCGGGGTTCTCGCCGTCGCGGCGGGAATGGTTACCGCCCCTCAGGCCGCCTTCGCCTTCGTCGCGTAGACGTCGACGTACTCCTGGCCGGACAGCCGCATCACGTCGCTCATGACCTCGTCGGTCACCGCGCGGAGCACATAGCGGTCACGGTCCATGCCCTCGTACCGCGAGAAGTCCAGCGGCTCGCCGAAGCGGACCGTGATCCGGCGACCCCGGCCGATCCTCGGCAGGCCCTTGCCGCCCGGCTGCACCTCGTCCGTGCCGATCATCGCGAACGGCACCACGGGCGCGCCCGTCATCAGCGCCAGGCGGGCGATGCCCGTACGGCCGCGGTAGAGCCGGCCGTCGGGGGAGCGGGTGCCCTCGGGGTAGATGGCGAAGATGTTGCCTTCCTCCAGCACGCGGCGGCCGGTCATCAGCGCGGCGACGCCCCCGCGGCCGCCGTCCCGGTCGACGGGGATCATGCCGACCCCGGTGAAGAACCACGCCATCAGCCGGCCCTTCAGGCTCTTGCCCGTGACGTACTCGTCCTTGCCGATGAAGAAGACCTGCCGGGTGGTGACCAGCGGCAGCACCATCGAGTCGATGAAGGTGAGGTGGTTGCCGGCCAGGATCACCGGACCCGAGCCAGGGATACGGTCGGCCCCTTCGACCTTCGGCCGGAACAGCACGCGAAGAAGCGGGCCGAGCACTGCCTTGATCAGCCGGAAACGGGACAACGGACCCTCCGCCCAAGTCGATATGGCCGTGCGCTTGGTCGATGCGCACGGACGCGCAGATGAGGACGATACTCGCCGCTTCGGGTACCCGGTACACCGGGTCGCTTGCACCGTTACGGGGAATTGACGCGGTTTACCTCCGTATTGCCGCGATCCCCGGTTCCCGACTCGCCTGTGTTTCCGCCGTGTTCGCACGCACGTCTCCCCGGCGCCGCCGGGGCGGTCCTACGATCACCCCGACGCGTGGCAGGGCCGGACATCGGTGCCACCGGGAGAAGGGGAGAGCGCATGGGACAGGAGCAGCAGCCGGGCCGCAGAACCGTGCTCGGGGCGGCGGCGGTGCTGGGCGCGGCGGGCACGGGCGCGGTCGCGCTCGGCGGCGGTACCGCGCAGGCAGCGGACCGCTCGCGGACCCGTACCGACGGGCGCGGGAGAGGCCACCGCGGTCTGCCCACCCCGGCCGTCATCGCGCACCGCGGCACCAGTGGCTACCGCCCCGAGCACACCTTCGGCTCCTACCAGCTCGCTCTCGACATGGGCGCCGACGTCATCGAGCAGGACCTGGTGCCCACCAAGGACGGTCACCTGGTGTGCCGGCACGAGAACGACATCACCGCCACCACCGATGTCGCCGACCACCCGGAGTTCGCCTCCCGCAAGACCACCAAGACGGTGGACGGCAGGAAGATCACCGGCTGGTTCACCGAGGACTTCACCCTCAAGGAGCTCAAGACGCTGCGCGCCAAGGAGCGCATCCCGCAGCAGCGTCAGCACAACACCCTCTACAACGGCCGCTGGGAGGTGCCCAGCTTCGAAGAGGTCCTCCGGTGGGCCGAGAAGGAGGGCAGGCGGCGCGGCCGTCCGGTATGGCTCCACGTCGAGACGAAGCATCCCTCGTACTTCGGCAAGCTGGGCCTCGGTCTGGAGAAGCCGCTGGCCAAGCTGTTGCGCCGGTACGGCCGGCACAAGGCGCACTCGCCCAACTTCCTGCAGTCCTTCGAGCCCAGCAGCATCCAGAAGCTGAGCGAGCTGGTGGACTGTCCCCGCGTCGTCCTGCTGTCGGGCCCCACCTCGCGCCCCTGGGACTTCGTGGAGGCGGGCGACCCGCGCACCGTCGCCGACCTGGTCAAGCCCGAGGGCCTGAAGTGGATAGCGGGCTTCGCGCAGGGCATCGGCCCCACCCTCGACCTGATCATCCCCCGTAAGGAGGACGGCTCCCTCGGCGAGGAGACCACCCTCGTGCGGGACGCGCACGCGCGGAAGCTGGTGCTGCACCCGTACACCATGCGCAACGAGAACACCTTCCTGCCCGCCGACTTCCGGGTGGGCGACGACCCGAACGCGTACGGCGACGCGTTCGGCGCCTTCAAGCGCTGGTTCGAGACGGGTATCGACGGCATCTTCTCGGACAACTGCGACACTGCGCTGCTGGCCGCTGCGGACTTCCGCGGCGACCACTGAGCCGACGGGGTCCGACGGGGTCCGACTCCACCCGCACGAGTGAGGCGCCGCCCGTTCCGCAACCGGGAGCGGGCGGCGCGCGTGCAGCGTCGTATGACCCCACCCTCCTCACTGATGGAGCCGGGCCTGGCGGCCCTGCTGGACGCCGAGTGCGCCGCGGAAGCCGCGGTGCGGCCCGGCGCGGACGCCGACGATCTGCGGCAGGGCGTCTGGCTGCGCTGGCTCGAGCGGCTGCGGGAGGCCGGACCGCCCGCGGAGCCCGCCGGCTGGCTGGCCACCGCCGTGCGGGCCGAGGCACGGGTGGCGGCGGGCGCCTGGGGGCGCGAGGTGCCGCGGGGTGCCGAGCCCGCGCCCCACCCGCCCCGGCAGCGGCGGATCACCGCAGCAGACGGCACCGGCGACCCGGTCAGCGACACCGAGGCGCCGCTGCTGGCCGCCGAACGGCGCCGCGAACTGGTGGCCGCCCTCGGCGGACTGCCGGGGCGCTGCCCCGCGGTACTGCGGGCACTGCTCTCCCGGAAAGAGCCCACATACCCCCAAATCGCCCATGAGTTGGAAATCTCACAGGGTGCGCTGGGCCCGCTGCGTTCCCGCTGTCTGGAATGCCTGCGCAGAATGCTCGCGGCAAAGGTTCCACCACCCGGAACTCAGGGAAGGGTGCGAGAGGCAACCGGCGTCACCAGGGCAGACTGCACGGACACGGCACCCTCACTCTCCCGTGCCCGTGCGCACACAACTTGGGGAGGCATGCGCACATGGGCATGAGCGTGACCATCTCTGCGGCGGACGAGCGCGACGCCGAACAGATACTGAAGCTGCAGTACCTCTGCTTCCAGAGCGAGGCAGAGCTGTACGGCGACTACCGCATCGAGCCGCTCGTCCAGACGCTGGACGAACTCCGGGACGAACTGGCCGGGGGCTGCGTGATGGTGGCCCGGCTGGGCGAGGAGGTCGTCGGCACCGTGCGCGGCAAGGTCGACGCCGAGGGAACGGCGCGGATCGGCCGGCTGTGTGTGCACCCCCGTCTCCAGGGCCACGGCCTCGGCGGGCGGCTGCTCGCCGCCGTCGAGTCGAGACTCGCCGAGGAGTTCGCGCCCAAGCGCTACCACCTGGTGACCGGCAGCCGCAGCGAGGGCAATCTGCGGCTGTACCGCCGCCTGGGCTACACCCCGGTGGGGACCGAGCGCGACCGCCGGGTGACGCTGGTGGCTCTCGCCAAGGACGCGACGGAGTACGCAACCAGCGCGTAGGCAGAGCTAATCGTGACGGGACCGGAGCCACCACAGGCCCGTCACCGGTAGGGCGACCGGGATGAAGAGATAGCCCATTCCGTAGTCGGACCAGACGGTGGCGTCCGGGAAGGCGGAGGGCTCCACCAAAGTCCAGGTGCCCACCGCCAGGACGCCGAACAGCTCCAGTGCGCAGCAGGTGAGGGCGGCCTTCCGGGCGCCCTCACCGCCGCGGACGAGGGAGAGCGTGATGAACGCGTACACCACGGCGGCGATCGCCGAGAGGATGTAGGCCAGCGGCGCCTCGTGGAAGCGGGTCGACAGCTGGACGGCCGAGCGCGAGGCGGCGCCCACCGTGAAGATGCCGTACAGCGTGACCAGGAGCTTGCCCGGGCCGGTGTTGATGCCCGCGCGCCGGGGCGCGGACTCGGTCTTCGGGGTCGTCGGTTCAGCCACCGGCGCCGCCTCCCCAGATGTCGTAGAGCCGCACTTGGAGCACCGCCAGGACGACGGCGCCCGCGACCACCGTCAGCGAGCCCCACTTGGTGCGCTCCGTGAGGGAGACCAGTCCCACCACGGGTACGCAGGCGACGACGCCGACCAGGTACGAGAAGAAGATCACCGAGCCGTCGGCAGCTGTCTGCCCGCGCGCTGCCTGCACGATGCCGACGACCAGCTGTGCCAGCGCGAGCAGCGTCACCACGGCCATGCCGATGAAGTGCCAGTCCTTGGTGGGCTGGTCGCGATAGGCCGCCCAGCCGCACCACGCGGCCAGCAAGAGCGCGGCCACGGCGAGCGTGACGGTGAGCGGGGTGAGCATGTGAAGGAGTCTAAAAGGGCGCCTCGACCCGCCGACGCGCGCCCCCGAGCGCCCGCGTACGCTGCCCGGCATGAAGTTCGAAGCCCCTCTGACCTTGCTGTTCGACAACGACGGCACGCTGCTCTCGTCCATGGACTCGGTGCTCAAGTGCTGGACGCAGTGGGCGCGGGAGTACGGGATCAGCGCGGAGGACTTCGCCGCCGTCGAACTGCACGGCCGGCCGGCCGCGGAGATCGTCGGTGATCTGCTGCCCGCCGAGCTGATACCCGAGGCGCTGGCCCGGATCGAGCGGCTGGAGGTCGAGGACGTGCCCCGGGGCGGCGTCGTGCCGCTGCCCGGCACCGCCGAACTGCTGGCCTCGTTGCCAAAGGGGAGCTGGGCCGTGGTGACCTCGGCCACCCGCGAGCTGGCCGAGGCCCGGCTGCGCGCCGTGGGCATCGAGGCGCCGCTGGTCGTCGCCGCCGACGACATCACCCGGGGCAAGCCCGACCCGGAGCCCTATCTGCTGGCGGCCGAGAAGCTGGGCGCCGATCCGGCCGGCTGCGTGGTCTTCGAGGACGCGCCCGCAGGGCTGGAGGCGGGCCGCAGGGCGGGGATGCGCACCGTGGGCTTGGCCACAACGCACCCCCGCGAGCAGCTGGCGGCCGAGGTGGTCGTCGACCATCTGGGCTCGATAACGGCGCAGGTCACAGCCTCGGGCGTGGCGCTCGTCGCAGAGGACTGAGCGAGCCCCGGCGCACCGGGTACCTGTCCATTTCAGCGTCCGGAATGCGGACAGCGGTCTCCGTGCCGTCCTCACCGTCTGGTTTACTTTGGCCCATGAACACGACGAGCTGCCGCACACTTGCGACCGAGGCGACCTTGACGCCCGGTGCTCGTTGTATGCCTCTGAGCGCCTGGCCGTCGCGCACCGCGCGGCGAATGTGTGCCTGCTGAGGGCCCCCGCCTGAGCTGACCGAGGCGACTCGCGCCCCGAAGCGAGTCACGAGCCCGCGCACCGAGCACCGCGGGCAGAGCCCCCCGCCACCCCGCCGAGCCCTTCCGGGCTGCCGGCCGAAGCCGTGGCGGACTCCCACGCGCACCGCGAACACGGCAGCCGTGGGCGCACTCTGCCCGCACCGCAGCGGACCGCGCCGCGCGCCTGCCTCGACGGCACCGTAAGCGCTCATCCCACCGACACCACGGATGTTTCTGTGATCACGACAACGGACCTCACCAAGGTCTACCGCACGCGGGACCGCGAGGTCACCGCACTGGACGGCGTCGACCTCCACGTCAGGGAAGGCGAGGTCTTCGGCGTCGTCGGCCAGAGCGGCGCCGGGAAATCCTCGCTGATCCGCTGCGTCAACCTCCTCGAACGCCCCACCTCGGGGACCGTCACCGTCGACGGCCAGGAGCTCACGGAGCTCGCCGGCAACGGCAAGCGCGCGGGCAGGGAACTGCGCGCGGCACGCGGCCGGATCGGCATGGTCTTCCAGCACTTCAACCTGCTGTCCTCGCGCACCGTGCTCGGCAACGTCGAGCTGCCGCTGGAGATCCTGGGCCACTCCGGGCAGGAGCGCACCCGCAAGGCGCACGAGCTGCTCGACCTGGTCGGCCTCGCCGACCAGGCCAAGGCCCACCCGGCGCAGCTCTCCGGCGGCCAGAAGCAGCGCGTCGGCATCGCCCGTGCGCTGGCGGGCGACCCCAAGGTGCTGCTCTCCGACGAGGCGACCTCGGCGCTCGACCCGGAGACCACCCGCTCCGTCCTCCAGCTGCTCCGCGACCTCAAGGAGCAACTCGGCCTCACCGTGCTGCTGATCACGCACGAGATGGATGTCGTCAAAGCCGTCTGCGACTCGGCGGCGCTGATGAAGAACGGGCGGATCACCGAGTCCGGCACCGTTCCCGAGCTGCTGGCCACCCCCGGCTCCGAGCTGGCCCGCGAGCTCTTCCCGGTCGGCGGGGTGCCCTCGGCACCGGACCGTACGGTCGTGGACGTCACCTTCCACGGGGAGACGACGACCGAGCCGGTGATCTCCAAGCTGGCCCGGACCTACGAGGTGGACATCTCCATCCTGGGCGCCGCCATGGACACCGTCGCGGGCAGGCAGGTCGGCCGGATGCGGATCGAGCTGCCCGGCAGCTTCGAGGACAACGTGGTGCCCATCGGCTTTCTGCGCGAGCAGGGCCTGACCGTCGATGTCGCGGCCGTCGCGGACGTCACCAAGGACGCGAAGGGCGACAAGGAAGACGCGAACACCGACGCCGCCGGCAGCACCGCCGGCCTCGTCAAGGAGGGTGCCAAGTGACCTGGTCGGAGATACAGCCGCTGCTGTTCCAGGGCTTCTGGGACACCCTCTACATGGTCGGCTGGTCGGCGCTGATCGCGCTCATCGGGGGCCTGCCGCTCGGCGTGCTGCTCGTGCTGACCGACAAGGGCGGAATGCTGCAGAACGCGCCCGTCAACAAGGTCGTCGGCGCGATCGTCAACGTCGGCAGGTCGCTGCCGTTCATCATCCTGCTGATCGCGCTGATCCCCTTCACCCGCCTGGTCGTCGGCCAGTCCGTCGGCTCGACGGCCGCCATCGTGCCGCTGGCCATCGGCGCGATCCCGTTCTTCGCCCGGCTGGTGGAGACCGCCGTCCGCGAGGTCGACCGGGGGCTGGTCGAGGCCGTGCAGGCGATGGGCGGCGGCACCCCCACCGTCGTCTTCAAGGCGCTGCTCCCGCAGGCGCTGCCGTCCCTGGTGGCGGGGCTGACCACGACCGTGATCGTACTGATCGGCTACTCGGCGATGGCCGGCACCGTCGGCGGCGGCGGCCTCGGCTCGGTGGCCGTGCAGTACGGCTACCAGCGCTTCGAGACCAGCGTCATGATCGCCACGGTCGTCGCGCTCATCGTCATCGTCACCGCCGTGCAGCTCGTCGGTGACGCCGTCGTACGGCTGCTGGCCGCGCGCCGGGGCGGTGCGGGCGGCGACGGGGGAGCCGGCCGGCGGCTCGCCCGGCTGGGCCGCGGCCGTACCGTCGCGGTGGCCGCCGCTGTCGTCGTCCCGCTGGCGCTGATCGGCTACGGGCTCGGCCAGGGCGGCGAGGACAAGCAGACCCTCAAGGTCGCCGCCTCGCCGACCCCGCACGCCGAGATCCTGGAGTACGTCGAGAAGCACCTGGCCGCCAAGGAGGGGCTCGACCTCGACATCCGCAAGTTCAACGACTACGTGGTGCCCAACACGGCCACCGAGAGCGGCGAGGTCGACGCGAACTTCTTCCAGCACAAGCCCTACCTCGACGACTTCAACAAGAAGCAGCACACCCACATCAGGCCGGTGGTCAACGTCGAGCTGGAGCCGCTGGGCCTCTACTCCAAGAAGGAGAAGAGCGCCGGAGGCATCGGGCCCGGAGACACCCTCGCCGTCCCCAACGACAGCACCAACGAGGGCCGCTCCCTCCACCTGCTGGCCGAGCACGGCCTCATCGAGCTGAAGCCCGGCGCCGGCCAGGAGGCCACCCTGGGCGACATCGCCGACGACAAGGGCCTGAAGTTCAAGGAGCTGGAGGCCGCCGCGGTGCCGCGCGCGCTCGACGACGTGGACGCCGCCGTGATCAACGGCAACTACGCCGTCGACGCCGGCCTCAACCCGGCCAAGGACGCGCTGGTCGCCGAGCAGGCCAAGGGCAACCCGTACGCCAACTTCCTCGCGGTCAAGGACGGCAACCAGGACGACCCGCGGATCAAGAAGCTGGCCAAGCTGCTCAACTCCAAGCAGGTCAAGAAGTTCATCGAGGACAAATACCAGGGGGCCATCGAACCGGTCTTCGGGAATGTGGGATCGTGAACACCACGGCGAACCCCATGGACTGAGCCGGGGAAAGTCCCCGTGTCGACAAGTCTCTGATCAGCGCCGGGCCCCATCCGCCGAGGGGGCCCGGCGCTGCACATCCCGGTGCCGATGCTGCATGCTGTGCACCCCGACGTGTAGGAGCGGCGCATGACCTCGACCTTCCCGGACATCTCGATCAGCACGGACCGGCTCGTGCTGCGCCCGTTCGAGGAAGCGGACGTCCCAGCGCTCACCGCGATGATGGCCGACGACCAGATCACCGCCTGGATGGCGGCGCCGGTGCCCTACACCGAGGCGGAGGCCCGTACCTTCATCACCCGCGGCGCCCCCGCCCGGCGCACCTCGGGCGACGGCATCGTCTTCGCCGTCACCGAACTGCTCACCGAGCGCCTCGTGGGCCTGGTCGAACTGCGCGACACCGACTGGCGGGTGCTCTCCGCGCACGCCTCCTACGCCACAGCCTCCTGGGCCCGCGGCGAGGGCTACGCCTCCGAGTCGCTGGCGGCCGTCGCGCAATGGCTCTTCCAGGACCAGAAGTTCGAACGCCTGGAGATCCGCACGGCCGCCGACAACACCGCGGCCCAGCAGGTCGCCCAGAAGCTCGGCTGCATCAGCGAGGGAGTGCTGCGCAACGCCTGGATAGCGCGCACCCGCACCGAGAACTGGGACTCGTCGCGGCCGGACTCCGGCGGCGGCTGGGCGGACATCCGTACCGACCTCATCGTCTGGAGCCTGCTCCCCGAAGACCTCGACGGATCCTTCGAGGGCACCTTCGACCAGTCCGCTGAGGCGGGCGGCTACGCTCCCTACCCGGGCTGGCCCCAGCGGCACTGACCGCCCCGCGCGCCGGGTGCCGGAGCCGTCCGCCGCCGCAGGGGGTACCCTCAGTGGGCCCCGACCTGCGATGAGCACAGACAGCCAGGAGACACCCGCCATGGCCGACCGCGTCACCGTGATCGGGTGGGACGGTTCGCCGCTGACCGACGCCGCCCGCTCGGCACTCGCAGCGGCCACCCTCGTCGCCGGAGCCGCGCACCACCTCGCCCTGCCCGAGGTCCCGCCGCGCGCCGAGCGCATCCGGCTCGGCAGCACCTCCCTCGCCGCGCGCCGGATCGCGCGCCACCGCGGCACGGCCGTCGTCCTCGCCGACGGAGACCCCGGCTTCTTCGGCGTCGTACGCACCCTCCGCGCCCCCGAGCACGGCCTGGAGGTCGAGGTCGTGCCCGCCGTCTCGTCGGTCGCCGCGGCCTTCGCACGCGCCGGAATGCCCTGGGACGACGCCCAGCTCGTCGTCGCCACCAGCCGCACCCTGCGCCGTGCCGTCAACGTCTGCCGCGCCCACAACAAGGTCGCGGTGCTCACCTCGCCCGGCGCCGGGCCCGCCGAACTCGCGCTGCTGCTGACCGGAGTGCACCGCACCTTCGTCATCTGCGAGGCACTGGGCACCGAGCGCGAGCAGGTCACCGTCCTCACCTCCGACAAGGTCGCCGACCACACCTGGCGTGACCCCAACGTGGTCATCGTCGTCGGCGGCACCGGAGCCGGCGCCGACACCGGCGCCACCCAGGGCAGCGGCTGGCTCGCCGGTCACGAGGTCGGCTACCCGCCCGCCGTGCGCGGCTGGGCGCTGCCGACGGTCGAGTACACGGGAGCACCGGAAGGGGACGGCGGCGCACCGCGCGACAGCGAGTCGGCGCAGCTGCGGGCGGCCCAACTCGCCTGGCTGGGACCGCGCGTCGGCGATCTGGTCTGGGACATCGGTGCGGGCAGCGGGGCCCTCGCCGTGGAGGCCGCGCGGTTCGGTGCCGCCGTCATCGCCGTCGACAGCGACGCGGACGCCTGCGCCCGTATCTACGCGGCAGCGCGGCGGTTCGGCGTCCAGCTGGAGACCGTGCACGGCCTGGCGCCGCACATCCTGGAGGATCTGCCCGAGCCCGATGTGGTGCGGGTGGGAGGCGGGGGAGCGGTCACCGTCACCGCGGTCGCCGACCGCCGCCCCACGCGCATCGTCACCCACGCCACCACCAGAGATGAGGCAGAGGCGGTCGGAAGGGCGCTCGGGGAGCGGGGTTACACCGTCGAGTGCGCCCTCCTCCAGTCGGTGGAGCTGGAGACCGCGCAGTGGACGGAGACCGAACGCTCCGTCGTCTTCCTGCTGTCCGCCGTCCGGGCCTGAGCCTCTTCGGCGCCGGTGTGACGGCGGTGTGACGTCGTGCGTGACGAACCCCGGCGAAGTGCGCATTCTCGCCCACCCGTGGCCGGTGGGCCCTGGTTGGACGGGTAGGCTGGTGGACTGTTGTGCCACTGTTCGGGGTTGACGCTTCGTCCGTCATTGTCCGAATGGTGTAGGCGGAGGCACGTGCCGCACAGAGTGCGTGCTCGTTCTTCATCTGCGGGGCGCGGCGGTCCGTCCGCCGGGTTGGAAGGAGCACTAGCGATGGGCGAGGGGATCGCATGACTGACACCGGCCAGATCCCGGGAGAGGGGCTGCCGGAGAACGCAGGCGGGCAGGTTCACCACGAACCGCACGAGGAAGAGGACCTGCTGATGCCCTCGGCACAGGGAGCCTGGAACGAGCAGCCGGCGTCGGCGCCGGGCCGGCCGATCCCCCAGCCTCAAGCCCAGCCTCAGCCGGAGACCCCGTACGCGTACGACGCGCAGGGCGGGCCGCAGCCGGTCGCCGGCCAGCAGCTCCCGCAGGACGGCCAGTTGACCCCCGAGGCGCCGTACGCGCACGAGGGCGGCCCCGTGCAGGGCGAGGAACACGCCGTCAACGGGTACGCGCAGCACGGATATCAGCCGCAGGACGCGGCGTACGTGCACGACGCCGCCGCCGCGTACGTCCAGGACGCGCAGGCCACCCAGCAGGAACAGCCGTCGCCCGACGCGGCGCCCGCGTCCGCCCCGCAGCCCGAGGGTGCACCCGCACCCGCCTCCGCAGATCAGCCGGAGGCCGGGCCCGCGCCCGCTGACGCGTCGGGACCGCACGTGGCCGACAGCGGCGACTCCGGCTCCCCCGACATGAGCGCAGCTCCCACGCCCCAACAGCCGTCCGGGGCACCCGCCTCGGCGCCCGGCACGTCGGGCACGCCCGGGGCGCCCGGTCAGGGGCCACGGCGTCCGCTGCACCTCGGCCCGCCGGTGCCCGAACAGTCGGGCACCGTACGTCCCCTCTCCGAACGGGCCGCCGCACCCGCGGCGCCCGTCGCGCCGCAGGCCGCACCCGTACAGGGCGCTCCCGTACAGGCCGCGCCGAACGGGCCCGTGGGGGCCGCCGCACCGCAGCTCGCCGCGCCCGCCGACGGTCGGCTTCCCGCGGAACAGCCCCAGCAGGCGACGGCGGCGCAGGATGCCGCAGCGTCCGGCCAGCAGCCGACAGCTCCCGCTGTCATGGACCCGCAGAACGTGCAGGCACCGGAAGCCGTGCAGCCCGCCGGTCCCCAGCCCGCACCGGCCGAACCGCTGCCGCAGCAGCCGGAGGCGCAGATCCGGCCTCAGACTCAGCCCCAGCCTCAGCCGGAAGGCGCTCAGCAGCCGGGTGACGAGCAGCCCGCGCAGGCGGCCGCAGGCGCCCAGGCGCCCGTTGCCCCGCAGCCGGAGACCCCGCAGCCGGCGCCCCAACCGGTCGTCGAGGAGCCGCTGCCGGGCCCCCAGCTCGGCCAGCTTCCGCCCCAACAGGACGGCTGGGCCACCCAGCAGGCCCAGGCGCCCGAGCACGCCGCTCCCGAAGAGACCGCTCCGGCCGAGGGCGGTCAGGCCGAAGGCCCGGCCGCCGCGCAGGAGACGCCCGCGCCGGTTGCCGGACCCTTGCCAGGGCCCGTGCCCGCGCAGGAAGGCTCCGCCCCCAACGAGACGGTGCCCGGCCCCCGTCAGGAGGCGCAGCCCGGCGGAGTGCCGACGGTTCCCGCCCAGGGCGGCGAGTCCCAGCCCCAGCAGGACGGCACCGAGCCCACCGCCTCGATGGCACCGCCGATAGACCAGGGCAGCGAGGAGCAGGGCGGTGCTCGCGCGGACAGCGCCGCGATCCCCGAACAGGCAACAGCCCCCGCCTCCCCGGGCGACGCATCCGAGCCCCAGCCGCACCCCGAGTCGGCCGAGGTCACGGCCCCGGCACCCGACGGCGCCGAACCTGCCGCCGTCACGGAGGCGGAAGCGGACCGGAGCGGGGAGACCGGCGGGGACACCCCCGCTGAGGCCGAGCGGACTGACGCCGGGAGCGCCGGCGCCGTGAACGCCGAGTCCGGTGACGCGGAGAGCGATGGCGGCGAGGCACCGGCAGGTGAGGTCTCCGAGGCGGAGGTGTCCACCGGCGAGCCCGCCCCCGCTGAGCCCGCCGAGGCTGCCGGTGGGCAGGCCTCTGCGACGGAGCCCGGTGACGTGCAGGTGGCGCCCGGCGCTGCCGCGCCCGGCGCCGAGGCCGATGACGGCGAGGCGCCCGTTGGTGAGGTACCCGCCGCAGAGCCCGCCGAGGCCGAGGCGCCCGAGGCGGCATCGGCCGCCGACGCCCCCGACGGGCAAGCACCCACAGCTGAAGCACCCGTCGCCGAAGCCTCCACAGGAGAGGCGCCCGGCGCCGAGCAGAGGGGGACGGAGGCTGTCGACGCCGGGGCCGCACCCAGCGACGAAGCGGCCTCCGGTGGGGAAGCGCCGCCCACCGGCGAAGTACCTCCCGCAGAAGCCGCATCGGATGCCGAAGCGGCAGCGGCCCCCGTTGCCGCCGCCTCCGAGGAGCAAGCACCCACGGCTGAAGCACCCGTCACCGAGTCCTCCACCGCCGAAGCCCCCACCACCGAGGCCACCGTCACCGAGCCCGGCGACGAGGTGGCCGAGGGTGGGGCCGTCGCTGCCGAGGCCGCTCCCGAGGGGGAGCCCGCGCCGGGGTACGCGGAGGCGGAGCGGGAGGCCGTGCACCGGTTGATGCGGGAGCGGCGGGACATCCGCAACGGCTTCCGGCCGGACCCGATCCCGCACGAGGTGCTGCTCCGCGTGCTGGAGGCGGCGCACACGGCGCCCAGCGTCGGCCACTCGCAGCCGTGGGACTTCGTGGTCATCCGCTCCGAGGAGACCCGGCGGACCATGCACGAGCTGGCCGAGCGGCAGCGGCAGGCGTACGCCAAGTCGCTGCCCAAGGGCCGGGCCAAGCAGTTCAAGGAAATGAAGATCGAGGCCATCCTCGACACCCCGGTCAACATCGTCGTCACGGCCGACCCGACGCGCGGCGGCCGGCACACCCTCGGCCGCCAGACGCAGCCGCAGATGGCGCCGTACTCCTCGGCGCTGGCGGTGGAGAACCTGTGGCTCGCGGCGCGGGCCGAGGGCCTCGGCGTGGGCTGGGTCAGCTTCTTCGACGAGCGGGAGCTGGTGCGCACCCTGGAGCTGCCGGAGCACCTGGAGGTCGTGGCCTATCTGTGCATCGGCTACGTCGACGAGTTCCCGGACGAGCCCGAGCTGATGCAGGCGGGCTGGTCGAAGCGGCGACCGCTGTCGTGGGTCGTCCACGAGGAGTCGTACGGGCGCCGTGCGCTGCCCGGCGCCGAGCCGACCGGCATGCTCGCCGAGACGCTGGGCACCATCCGCCCGCTGGACGCGAAGGCGCTCGGCGAGGCGTGGGAGCGGCAGAAGCGGATGACCAAGCCGGCCGGGGCGCTGGGCATGCTGGAGATCATCTCGGCGCAGCTGTGCGGGCTCTCCCGCAAGTGCCCGCCGCCGGTGCCCGAGCCGGCCGCCGTCGCCATCTTCGCGGGGGACCACGGGGTGCACGCGCAGGGCGTCACGCCCTGGCCGCAGGAGGTCACCGCGCAGATGGTGGCCAACTTCCTGGGCGGCGGGGCCGTCTGCAACGCGTTCGCCAACCAGGTGGGCGCCGAGGTGTGTGTCGTGGACGTGGGAGTGGCCGCCGAACTGCCCGCCACGCCCGGCCTGCTGCCCCGTAAGGTCCGGCCGGGGACCGCGGACATGACCGCGGGTCCCGCGCTGACCCAGCAGGAGGTCGAGCGGGCTCTGGAGGTGGGCATCGAGACCGCTCGCGATCTTGTCGCGGCGGGCAACAAGGCGCTCCTCACCGGCGAGATGGGCATCGCGAACACCACGGCGTCCGCCGCGCTGATCGCCGCCTGTACGGGCGCCGACCCGGCCGAGGTCACAGGGCGCGGCACCGGTATCAACGACGAGACGCACGCCCGCAAGGTCGAGGTCGTCCGCCGGGCGCTGGAGCTGCACCAGCCCGATCCGGCCGACCCCCTGGGCATGCTCTCCGCGTTCGGCGGTCTCGAGCACGCCGCGATGGTCGGACTGATCCTCGGCGGCGCCTCGCTGCGTACGCCCGTCATCCTGGACGGCGTCAGCGCCGGAGCCGCCGCGCTGGTGGCGCGTGCCGTGGCGCCCGAGGCGCTGGCCGCGTGCATCGCTGGGCACCGCAGCGCGGAGCCGGGCCATGTCGCGGCGCTCACCAAGCTGGGGCTGCGGCCGCTGGTCGACCTCGACCTGCGGCTGGGCGAGGGCACGGGCGCGCTGCTGGCCCTTCCCATGGTGCAGAGCGCGGCCCGCGCGATGCACGAGGTCGCCACGTTCGACGCGGCGGGTGTCACCGAGAAAGGCTGACGCGAACCGCCGACCCGGCGGCGTCCCCGGCACCGCACCCGCACCCCGGGTGCCGGGGGCACCCCCGGCCGCCCACGTCGGCCATGCCCGTGCCCGTACCCGTGTGCCTGTGCCCGTGGCCGTTCCCCCCCCGTGACCTGCGAGACAGCACCGTCCGGCTGGTCCGGCATAGGCTGTCCCCACCGTCCCCCGGCCGCTCCATCGCCGCAGCGGCATCGTCGTCGGCTCGGTATGCGAGCCGACTCGCCCTCCCGAGAAGGATGCCGTCCCAGATGTCGGAAACCTCCGCCACTCCCGCCTACCCCGTAGGACTCCGCCTGGCCGGGCGCCGCGTCGTGATGGTCGGCGGCGGCACCGTGGCACAGCGCCGCCTCCCGGCGCTGCTGGCGGCGGGCGCGGACGTCACGGTCATCGCGCCCGAGGTCACGCCCTCGGTCGAGGCGATGGTGACCGGTGGCGAGCTCACCTGGGAGCGCCGCACCTGGCGGGACGGCGATCTGGCCGAGGCGTGGTACGCGCTGGCGGCCACCGACGACCCGGACGTCAACGCCGCCATCGTCGCCGAGGCCGAGGCCCGCCGCGTGTGGTGCGTACGCACCGACGACGCGGACGAGGGCACCGCCTGGACCCCGGCGACCGGGCGCAGCGACGGAGTCACCGTGGCCGTCCTCACCAGCGGTGTACACGGCGCGGGCGGCCGCGATCCGCGCCGCGCGGCCGCGATCAGGGACGCCATCGTCTCCGGCCTGGGGGACGGCACGCTCGTCGGGGAGCAGCGCGGCCCCCGCACCCCGGGTGTGGCCCTCGTCGGCGGCGGGCCCGGTGACCCGGATCTGATCACGGTGCGGGGCCGTCGGCTGCTGGCACAGGCCGATGTGGTGGTCGCCGACCGGCTCGGGCCCCGCGATCTGCTGGACGAGCTCCCGCCGCACGTCGAGATCATCGACGCGGCCAAGATCCCCTACGGGCGCGCGATGGCGCAGGAGGCCATCAACGCCGTTCTCGTCGAGCACGCCAAGGCCGGGCGGTCCGTCGTACGCCTCAAGGGCGGCGACCCCTTCGTCTTCGGCCGGGGCATGGAGGAGGCCGAACAGCTCGCGGCCGAGGGCGTCCAGGTGACCGTCGTCCCGGGCATCTCCAGTTCGATCAGTGTGCCCGGCGCGGTCGGTATCCCGGTCACCCACCGGGGCGTCGCGCACGAGTTCACCGTCGTCAGCGGCCATGTCGCCCCCGACGACCCGCGGTCGCTGGTGGACTGGCCGGCGCTCGCGCGGCTGCGCGGCACGCTCGTGCTGCTGATGGCCGTGGAGAACCTCGGGGCGATCGCGGCCGCGCTGTGTGAGCACGGCCGCGCGGATGACACGCCTGTGGCCATCATCCAGGAGGGCACCATGGCGACGGAGCGGCGTGTCGACGCCACGTTGGCGACGGCTGCGGAGCGCGCCGCCGCCGAGGGGGTACGTCCCCCGGCCGTCGTCGTGATCGGAGACGTGGTTTCGGTGGGTACCTCGCTGGGAGGCGGCCCTCAGTAGGTCCTCCCGGTGGGGGCTGCTCCTGCCTGTCCGCTGCGGGCTGCGGGTTCGTCGTGGTTGTGGGGGCACCTCCCGGCCGGAGGCTGGGGGAGCAGTTCCCCGTGCCCCTACGGGGCGCCCCTTTACGCGGCAGTAACGAACGCATTGGAACTTCGAGCGGGAGAGGGCAGTATCGGCCTGTGGCTACACCATCCTCCGACGGCGCACCCGCAGGGCTCGTCACCGTCGACGATCCCGACGACCCCCGGCTGAGCGACTACACCGGCCTGACCGACGTCGAGCTGCGCCGTAAGCGCGAGCCCGCCGAGGGGCTGTTCATCGCCGAGGGCGAGAAGGTGATCCGCCGGGCCAGGCACGCCGGGTACCGGATGCGGTCGATGCTGCTGTCCGCCAAGTGGATCGACGTCATGCGCGACGTCATCGACGAGGTGCCCGCGCCCGTCTACGCCGTCAGCCCCGAGCTCGCCGAGCGCGTGACCGGCTACCACGTGCACCGCGGAGCCCTCGCCTCCATGCAGCGCAAGCCCCTCCCCGCACCGGAGGAACTGCTGGCCACGGCCCGCCGCGTGGTGATCATGGAGTCGGTGAACGACCACACCAACATCGGTGCCATCTTCCGCAGCGCCGCCGCGCTGGGCATGGACGCGGTGCTGCTCTCGCCCGACTGCGCCGACCCGCTCTACCGCCGCTCGGTCAAGGTCTCGATGGGCGCCGTCTTCGCCGTGCCGTACGCCCGGCTGGAGAACTGGCCGCAGGGGCTGGAGACGGTACGCGACGCCGGGTTCCCGCTGCTCGCCCTCACCCCGGACGAGAAGGCCGTTCCCCTCGACACCGTCGCCACCGGCGGTCAGGGCCGCACGGCGCTGATGCTCGGCGCCGAGGGCGGCGGTCTGAGCACCCGCGCACTGCGCGCCGCCGACGAGTGGGTCCGTATCCCGATGGCCCACGGCGTCGACTCCCTCAACGTGGGCGCCGCGGCGGCCGTCGCCTTCTACGCGGTGACCCGCTGACCGCACCCGGACCGGACCGGGCACTGCAGCCGCGGCACCTGTCCGTGCCCGCTACCGCACCTGCCCGTGCGGCCCCTGCTCCGAGGAGACGCTGCCCAGGCCACGGGTGGGGCCCTCGCAGCCCTGGGCCGCCGCGATCCCGAGGGCGACCAGCAGCGTCACCGTCACAAAGACGATGAGGCGCTGCCGCAGGAGCCGTCGCTTGCGCGCCGCGGGGCTGAGCCCGCCCGGACGGCCGCCCCGGGTGGCGGGGCGCCGGGCGCCGGTGGCCGGCCTGCCGCTGCCCGTCCGCTCGCCACCGCGTGGGTGCGGCGGGTCCGCGGGACGCCGGGCGGGGCGCTCCCCGGCCCTGCGGCTGCCGTTGCCGGTCGTATGCCCGGCGTCCCGTGCGGGGCGCCCGGCGCGCGAGGCGCCGGGAGTGGTCGGCCGAGGGGCGCGCGGAGTGGAGGCACGGGGCGCGCTCGCTGCCCGTTCGCGTTCCCGGCCGAGTCCGTCCCGCTGGGTGCGCTGCTGCGCGTGGTCGTGCGCGTGCCGCTCCCCGGGGGCCGACTCGTGCCGTCTGCCGGGCACCGGCCGGCCAGGGGCCGACCTGCCGGGCGCCGACCTGCCGGACGCCGGCCCCCCGGCGGCCGGCCGGGCACCGGCGCGGGGCCGGTCCCCCAGGGCGGCCTCCCCGCCGTCGGTCAGGCCCCGGGCCTCGCGCGCGGCGATCTCCTTGAGCCGAAGCGAGAGCTGCAGGGTGCTGGGCCGGTCCTCCGGCGACTTGACGAGGCAGGCGTGGATCAGCGGGGCCAGCGCGGCGTGCACGGCGTCCAGGTGCGGCTCCTCGTGCACCACCCGGTAGAGCATCACCTCGGAACTGCCCTGCCCGAACGGCGAGTCGGCCGTGGCCGCGTACGCCAGCGTGGCGCCCAGCGCGAAGACGTCGGTGGCCGGGGTCACGGCCGCGCCCCGTACCTGCTCGGGCGCCAGGAAGCCGGGGGAGCCGACGGCGGTGCCCACGTGCGTCAGGGTGCTGGCGCCCGTCGCCCAGGCGATACCGAAGTCGATGATGCGCGGGCCCTTGGGGGACAGCAGGATGTTCGACGGCTTCAGATCGCGGTGCACGACGCCCGCCTCGTGCACCGCCACCAGGCCCTCGGCGAGCGCGGCGCCGATCGAGGCGACCTGCGCGGCCGGCAGCGGGCCCGACTCGTTCACCTTGTCGTGCAGCGAGGGGCCAGGGACGTACTGGGTGGCGAACCAGGGGCGCTCGGCCTCCAGGTCCGCTGCCACCAGGCGGGCCGTGCAGCCGCCCCGGATACGCCGCGCCGCCGACACCTCGCGGGCGAAGCGGGAGCGGAACTCCTGGTCCTCGGCGAGGTCGGGCCGGATCACCTTGAGCGCGACCCGCTGGCCGCGCCGGTCGGAACCGAGGTAGACCACGCCCATGCCGCCGGCTCCCAGGCGCCGGTGGAGCCTGAACGAGCCGACGACTCGCGGGTCCTCGCGCCGGAGCCGCATCATCGCCATGTCCGTTCCTACCTCCGGTGTCCGGTGGGCGAGTGCCCCCACCTCCGGCGCCCGGTGGGGGAGCAGCCCACCGCCGACCGGTCCGTCTGACGACCACAGCTTACGGACTGCCGTGGCAAGGCGACGATAGGCCGCGCACGCGGCGCCAGACGGAATGTCAGAGCCCGGCGCAGGACGGGAATTCCCCGGGGCGCGCCGACCCCGTGCGCCCGTGCGCCCCCGGCCCGGCCGCGTCAAACCGGCGGCGGCATACGGCGTTTGACGGCGTGACGGGTACGGAGTCGAAGCCGCGCCGGCTACGGCGGAGTACCCACATGCCCGCACGTCCGGGAGCGCACGCGGCCGCCGGACCCGGGCGGGGACCCGGCGGGGGAGTGAGCGAACTCACCCCCTCGGGCGGCCGGGCGGCCAGGCTGCCCGTCCCCTGGGGGAAGACCCCGGCAAAGCTGACGATGCCTCCACCCTGGGGAGTAGGTGTCCCCACGCCACGTCATCCTTCCGGAGGCCCCTGACTCGGTACGCGCGCATGACGCCACTGAGTACGCCCTTGCCTAATGTTGTGGTCAAGCGGCGGACGCAGCACTCGTCCCCCGAGGTCAGACGTCCGCCGCCCCAGACAACGATCAGGAGCGGACATGGCACACACGGCTGGGCGTCCCACGCCCACAGGGAAGGGAAGGCTCGCGGCACTCGCCGACTTCGGCACCCGTCCCGGCGGCCGTCGCCATCCGCTGGTGGCAGCCGCCATGGTGCTGCCGCTCGCCCTCCTCCTCGGCCTCGTCACGGGCTGGGGCCGGATGGTGCTGACACAGGCGTCGTCCGTGGCCGGAATGCTGGGGTCCTGAGCGATCCCAGGCCCGGTGGAGCGGACCGGGTCGGGGACTTCCGGCTTCAACAGCCCCGTGGGGACGGGGGTGCGGCGGACGGCACGAGGCCCGGGTAGCTGGGGAGCTGCCCGGGCCCTCGCGTATCCACGGCCTGCCACCCGCCCGGGGAGCTGTACGGCCGGACAGGCACTCGCCGTACGTTGTGGTCGTCGACACTTGGAGATCTCGTGGCCCTCCCCGGTACCCCCGCCCGCCATACGGCGCTGCACCGGGCACTCGGCGGGCTCGCCGGGGGCTCCGGGGGCCACGGCGAGGTGATCGCCGAGCGCGCCGACGCCACCGTCGTGCGGGCCGGCGACCGGGTCGCCAAAGCGCACGCACCCGACGCGGAAGCGGGCCCGCTGCACGTCCGGGTCCGGGTCGCGGCAGCCGCCGGATACCGGGGGATTCTGCTGCCGCCCGCCTCGGGCGGCCGGACGGTTCCGCTGCCGGGCGGACGGGTCGGCAGCGTCTGGCCGTACGGAGCCCCCGTGGACCCCGCCGACGCGGCAGCCGCCCCCTGGGAGGCGGCGGGCGAGCTGCTGGCCCGGCTGCACATCGCGCCGCTGCCCGCCGCCGGCCAACTCCCCGGCCCGCTGCCGCCGATGCGCGGGCCCGCCAAGGCGGCCCGCGCGCTGGCGCGGATGCGGAGCGCTCCGCGGGGCGCGCACACCGGTGCGGCCGAGGTCGTCGAGCGCGCCTGGGCCGTGCTGCCACCGTGGTGCCGCGACGAGGAGCCGCCCTGTGAGGCCCGCACCCTGTGCCATGGCGACTTCCACCTCGGCCAGCTCGTCCGGTACCCGCCGCCCGACGGCCCCTGGCACCTCATCGACGTCGACGACCTGGGCCTCGGCGACCCGGCGTGGGACCTGGCGCGCCCGGCCGCCTGGTACGCGGCCGGTCTCCTGGCGCCCGCCGACTGGGAGCGCTTCCTCGGCGCCTACGCCCGTACGGTCCGGGCGGCCGCAGCCGGCCCGACCCGGCAGCGCGGCATCCCGGCAGGGCTCGCCGGTCCGGACCCGTGGCCGTATCTGGACGCGCCCGCCCGTGCGTTGACGGTGCAGGGCGCGGCGCTCGGCGTCGCCAAGGCCCGCACCGAGGAACGGCAGCTGGACGAGGCGGAGGAGGCGTGTGTGGCCGCGTGCGCCCGGATCGCGGCTCTCTTCGCACGGGCCGAACTCCCCGCGCCTCAGGGGCCGTAGGCTGGGGTCCAACCGGTAGCGAGAGGAAGCCGACGAATGATGCAGTGTCCCAAGTGCGGTGCGCCGATGCGCACGTACAACCGCAACGGCGTGCAGATAGAGCAGTGCGACAGCTGCCGGGGAATCTTCCTCGACTACGGCGAGCTGGAGGCCCTCACCAGGCTGGAGGCCCAGTGGGCGCAGTCCGCACCGCCGCCTCCGCCGGGTCCGCAGGCCTACCCGGCCGGTCCCGCCTGGGGCGCCGCGCACCACGGCTCGCACGGCCACGGGCAGCACGGTCACGGGCACCATGGACACCACGGCCACCATGGTCACCGCGGCTTCGGGCGGATGCTCTTCTCCTCCTGAGCCCAGAGACGAGGGCCGCGCTCCTCTGCGGGGGTGCGGGTGGCGAAGCCCCCGCAACGCGAGGCGAAGCCGAGCAAAAACAACGAGGGCGAAGTGGCCCGCGCTTTACGCGGGCACACTTCGCCCTCGCCTTCGTGGACGATACTGGGATTGAACCAGTGACCTCTTCCGTGTCAGGGAAGCGCTCTCCCGCTGAGCTAATCGTCCGTGCGCGGTACTGGGATTGAACCAGTGACCTCTTCCGTGTCAGGGAAGCGCTCTCCCGCTGAGCTAACCGCGCGGGAGGTCCGGTGGTGACCGGACCTGGTGGACGATACTGGGATTGAACCAGTGACCTCTTCCGTGTCAGGGAAGCGCTCTCCCGCTGAGCTAATCGTCCTTGGAGGTGGAGACGGGATTTGAACCCGTGTAGACGGCTTTGCAGGCCGTTGCCTCGCCTCTCGGCCACTCCACCAGGTGCGGGGGTCCGGGAGGTCCCCCACGTCGAGCGGACGACGAGATTCGAACTCGCGACCCTCACCTTGGCAAGGTGATGCTCTACCAGCTGAGCCACGTCCGCAGCGCCTGTCCGGGCCGTGCCCGGGAGGCCGTCCCCGGAGCGCTTCCGCGCCTCGGCGACGTGTTGAACTTTAGCGGATTCCCGGGCCAGCTCAAATTCCGTTTCCGCAGCGTGGCCGCCCAGCGGTCCGAGGGGCGGCCGTTCACCGGCCCCATAGACTCGAAACCGTGTCCGATCTGACCCCGCTCGCCCGGCTGGGCGGCCACCTTGCCACCGACCTCCGCGACGTGACCAGCGACCCCGAGGCCCTCGACTCCTCGGGCTGGTGGGCCGTGGTCGCCGACTACGAGGGCGGGCTGTGCTGCGCCCGCTTCGGCGACGTGCGCCCCGCCCCCCTGCCCACGCCGGTGCCCGGCCGCTGGCGCGGCCCCGCCCCCGACGACTGGGTCAGCTCCCTGGACCGGGCCGCCTACACCGAGGGCGTACGGCGCATCCGTGCGGCCATCGGCACGGGCGACGTCTACCAGGTCAACCTCTGCCGGGTCCTGTCGGCGCCGCTGCCCGACCCCTCACCCCGGGCCGCCGACATCGACCAGCTCACGGCTCGGCTCGCCCTCGGCACCCCGGCGGCGTACGCGGGCACCGTACGCCTGCCCGCGCACGGGGTGGAGATAGCCACCGCCTCCCCCGAGCTGTATCTGCGCCGCGCGGGAAGCACCGTCGAGTCCGGCCCCATCAAGGGCACCGGCCGCCGCGAGGCGGACCTGGGCGAGAAGGAACGGGCCGAGAACGTGATGATCACCGACCTGGTCCGCAACGACCTGGGCCGGGTCTGTGTGCCCGGCTCCATCACCGTCCCCCAGCTGTGCGCGGCGGAGCCCTACCGGGGGCTGGTCCACCTGGTCTCCACGGTCCGCGGGGAGCTGCCGGACACCGCCGGGCCCGCCGTCGCAGGGGGCGCGGACGCCGGAACGGTGGATCCCGGTTCTGTGGACCCCGCCTCCGGGGTGTGGGCCAGGCTGCTGGAGGGCACCTTCCCGCCCGGCTCGATCACCGGAGCGCCCAAATCCAGCGCCCTGCGGCTGATCGACGAGCTGGAGACGGTGCCGAGAGGCCCGTACACCGGGGGCATCGGCTGGGTCGACGCCGACCGGGGCGTGGGCGAGCTGGCCGTCGGCATCCGCACCTTCTGGATCGAGCGCGACCACCCGCGCCCGCTGCTGCGCTTCGGCGCCGGCGCGGGCATCATCTGGGACTCCGACCCGGAGCAGGAGTGGCGGGAGACCGAGCTGAAGGCTTCCCGGCTGCTCGCGGTAGCGTCGGGGGAGTACGACGACCGTGACACAGCGGCTCCTCGAGGCTCCCTGAGGTGAACAGTGAAGATCTGGCTTGACGGCGGACTGCGGGACGAGCACAGCGCGAACGTCTCCGTGCTCGACCACGGGCTCACGGTCGGCGACGGCGTCTTCGAGACCGTCAAGACCACGGACGGCACCCCGTTCGCGCTCACCCGCCACCTGCACCGGCTCACCTCCTCCGCGCGCGGCCTAGGCCTTCCCGAGCCCGACCTGGACGAGGTACGGCGGGCCTGCGAGGCCGTCGTCGCCGCGAACCCCATGCCGTACGGCAGGCTGCGGATCACCTACACCGGCGGTCTCTCGCCGCTCGGCTCCGACCGCGGTGAGGCGACGCCCACCCTGGTCGTCGCCCTGGGCCAGGCGGCCCGCAGGCCGGACACCACCTCCGTCGTCACCGTCCCCTGGACCCGCAACGAGCGCGGCGCCATCGCCGGGCTGAAGACCACTTCGTACGCGGAGAACGTCGTCGCCCTCGCCCGCGCCCGCCAACAGGCCGCCACCGAGGCCCTCTTCCCCAACACCCACGGCCTGTTGTGCGAGGGCACCGGCACCAACGTCTTCGTCGTTCTCGACGGCGAGCTGCACACCCCGCCGCTGTCCTCCGGCTGCCTGGCGGGCATCACCCGGGCCCTGGTCCTCGAATGGACGGGCGCCCGCGAGACCGAGCTGCCGATGGAGGCGCTGGAGCGCGCCGAGGAGATCTTCGTGACCTCCAGCCTGCGCGACGTCCAGGCCGTGGCGCGGCTGGACGGACGCACCCTGCCCGGCGCCCCCGGACCGGTGACCGCCAAGGCGATGCGGGTCTTCGAGGAGCGCTCGGCCGCCGACGTCGATCCGTAAAGAAGTGGTGGTGGCCGCGTCCGCCGGGTAGAACCGGACCGTGACGACCACTCTTCGCCCCACCGGCCCCGAGAGCCGCACTGCCGAGGGCAGACGCTCGCGCGCGTACGAGGTGTGCGTCAACTCCCGCCCGGTGGGCGCCGTCACCCTCCTGGGCCCGTCCGGCGACGGTCCGGCGGTGGGACGGCTCGAGCGGCTGTTCATCGAGGAGGGCGAACGGCGCCGGGGACGCGGCACCGTCGCGGCGCTGGCCGCCGAGGAGGCGCTGCGGGGCTGGGGCTGCACCCAGGTGGAGGCGAACGTCCGGCTCGACGGCCTCGGGGAAGGGGAAGACGCCGGCGGTGCCGGAGAGGCGATACCCGCGGGCGTGCGCCTGCTGGGCGTGCTCGGCTACACCGAGCACAGCCGCCACATGATCAAGCAGCTCGGCGAGCGGCCCCGACTGCCGCCTGGCAGCGCCGTCCGGCCGCTGACGGAGGGCGAGTTCGACGCCTGGTGGGAGGCGGGGGCCGCCACCTTCATCGAGGGACTGGTCGCCCGCGGCTTCACCCCGGAACAGGCCGCGGCCAGGTCCGCGGCCGCCCGGCGTACCCAACTGCCGGACAGCGCCGCCTCACCGGGCACCGCGCTCCGGGTCCTCACCCGCGACGGCACCGACGTGGGCTCCGTCTGGCTGGGCTTCACCGGGCTGCCCCGCACCGACGTGGACGCCTGGGTGTACGACATCAACGTGACGCCCGAGCGGCGCGGCGAGGGCCATGGGCGCTCGCTGATGCTCGCCGCCGAGCAGGTCTGTCTGGACGCGGGGGCCCGGCGGCTCGGGCTCAACGTCTTCGCCGGGAACACGACAGCGCGGCGGCTCTACACCTCGCTGGGCTTCCGCCCGGTGCAGGGCTGCTACGTCAAGACGCTGCTCTAGCCGCGCTGAAGCCGCCGCCACGTCAGCAGGCCGCTGTGGCCGTCCGGCCGTCGGTCAGCGGCCGAGGAGCCGGTCGGCGATCTCCTCGATGCGCTCCCGCAGCCCCTCCTGGCTCTTGCCGCCGTCCAGCCGCTGCCCGTCGATGACGTACGTCGGCGTGCCCGTCACCCCGAGAGCCTTGCCCTCGGCCTGATCGGCGTCCACCACCAGCAGATGCCGGCCGTCGATCAGCGCCGAGGAGACCTCCTCGGCGTCCAGGCCCAGCTCGCCCGCCACCTGGGTCAGCAGCTCCTCGCCGCGCTGGGACAGCTCCTTGGTGCGCTCCAGCAGAGCCCCGGCGTACTCCTCGCCCCTGCCCTGCTCGTACGCCTCCTCGAACGCCTGTGCCGCGGCGTAGGCGTGCTTGTTCTTCTCCAGCGGGAAGTGCCGCAGCCGGATCTCCAGTGCGTCGCCGTACCGCTCGCGCAGGGCCCGCAGATCGTCCTGGGCCAGGTGGCAGTCCGGGCACTGGAGGTCGCACCACACGTCGAGGGTGGCGCGGGCACGGGGGTCCCTCGCGGCCGAAGGCTGGGGGAGGGTGGTGCCGGAGTCGGTGGAGTTGTCCATGGTCACAGTCTCTCAGCCTCCGGGAGGGGCCCTACCCCGAGATGTCCCTGATCCCCGTGCCCGACCGTGGCGGCCACCGCCCGGCCGGTGCGACGATGGAGACATGCTCACCACCACCGTCTGCGCCGCGCTCTCCGCCGCGGGCCTGGCCGTCGCGTTTTTGACGGCGTGGCGCCGCCGCTTCGCCGCCGCGACGCGTATCGCCGCCGTCGCGCTGGTGCCGGTCGGGCTGGCGATGTCGGGGCTGGTCGGCCTCGGCGGCAAGATCGGCAGGGCGTTCGGTAGCTGGGCGGCGGACCTGGTGCTCAAGCCCACCGTGTGGGGCGGCTTCGCCGTGCTGGCCTGCGCCGTCGTGCTGTGGATCATCGGCCGCGCCGCGGCCGGACGGACCGCGGCGCGGTCCGCCCGCGGGAGCCGAGCGGCGGAGCCCGCCGCCGCTGCCCCCGCGCTCGGGGCCGCCAACCAGCCTGCGACCCAGCCGAAGCCCAGGGCCGAGAAGCCCAAGGCCGAGAAGTCCAAAGCGGAGAAGGCCAAGCCCGGCAAGGGCAAGTCCGCCGAGCCCGGTGAGGACTTCTCCGACATCGAAGCGATCCTCAAGAAGCACGGGATCTGACACGCCCTCCGGGCGTACGTCGGCCCCTCTAGCAGGCCGATCGGGACAATGAGGGACTTTTACCGGGAAACCACCGGTAATGGGGGTGCGCGGTCGGACGGGGTCGCGGGGGCTGCGACATGATCGCGGCGAGATGGACACGACGCCGAACTCCACGATCGAGCTCGACGAGCTGCCGCCCGAGCCCAAGGGATGCCTCTACGCACTCTCCCAGCCGCCGCTGATGCTGTTCCTCGCCGTGATCGCGGTACTGCTCGGCGCGGCCGGGGCACACGACCTGCTGCTGCTGTGAACGCTCCGCCTCAGCTGCTGGAGCCGGCCTCTGCCGACTCCCGGCGGCGTGCGCGGTAGGCGGCCACATGGAGGCGGTTGCCGCAGGTGCGGCTGTCGCAGTAGCGCCGGGAGCGGTTGCGGGACAGGTCGATGAAAGCGCGCCGGCAGTCCGGTGCCGAACAGCGCCGCAGCCGGTCGCGCTCCCCGGAGACGAGGACGAACGCCAGCGCCATGCCGCAGTCGGCCGCCAGATGCTGGGCGAGGGAGGCGTCCGGGGCGAAGTAATGGACGTGCCAGTCGTAGCCGTCGTGGTCGGTGAGCTGCGGTGTCGTCCCGGCCTCCGCGACCAGCGCGTTGATCAGCCCGGCGGCCGTTCGCGAGTCCTCCGCCGCGAACACCTGCGCGAAGCGGTCCCGCACCTCGCGTACGGCCCGCAGGTCGTCCTCGGTGAGGTCACCGACCCCGCTGACGTCGTTCTGCTGGACGTAGGCACGCAGATCCGCCACGGACACCAGCGTGTCGGGGGTGTCGCCGTCCGCCATGGTGTTGAGCAGCTCGACCGCCTGGTCGAGCGCACACCGGGTGTCGTGGTTGATCTGCACGGGCCGCTCCTGCCGTGTCCGGGAACATCTCCGGCCTGATGCGGAAGCCTAGTCGCTGCCCGCCGGTCGGGGGCCGGTCGGTTCCGGACGGTGGCGGCCCGGTGGCCGAACGCAGCGACGCCGCCGCCACGTGAAGTCACGCGGCGGCGGCGTCGCAGTGTGCCGTTACACGAAGTGGTGCCGTGGCACACGGCTGCCGGGACCGTCGGCCGTCGCCCCGAGTCGGACGGCCGCGGTGACCGGCGGTCTCAGCTCTCGGCGAGGATGTGCGAGAGCTCGGTGTCGAGGTCGAAGTGGCGGTGCTCGGTACCGGGCGGCACAGCCGCGTCGGTCCGCTTGAGGAAGGATTCCAGTGCCCGCGCCGGGGCCTCGAGCAGGGCCTCGCCCTCCGGAGAGCTGAGGGCGATGCATGCCACGGACTGGCCGTGGCTGCGGGACGGCCAGACTCGGACGTCCCCGGTGCCTGTGGGCCTGTGCAGGCCCTCGGCCAGGAGATCGCGGGCGAAGACCCACTCCACGGTCTCCTCGGCACCGGTGTGGAAAGTGGCGTGCACGGCGTAGGGGTCCGCCGTGTCGTACCGCAGGCCCGCTGGTACAGGCAGTGAGGACTCGCTCGAAACAACGAGGCGCAGGTGCAGCTCACAGCTCACCGTTGTGTTCATAAGCGCCAGGGCCTTTCGCTCAGTGTGCGCTCGGGGATTCGCACGTCGGCGAAATCGACATGCCACCTACGCGCCGGTTGTAAACCCCTCTGACTGATTTGTACGGAATCGAATCCTTCATACGGCTCTTGTAGGTTTGAGGAGTGCGCCCATTCCAGTGAATCCGGTCCGACCGGAAGGCGTCGGGTACCTTGTCCCTCATGACTGCGGAGAGTGACGCGATGCCGCGTGATATCCGGGAGGAGAAGCCTCTCGGCTCCCGTGCGCCGAAGTTCGTGCGGGCCTCCCGGCCGCTGCACATGAGCTGGCGGGTCGGGATCTTCATCGTCGGTCTGGCGATCGTGACCGGCGGCGTGATCATGCTGCCGCTGCCGGGTCCTGGCTGGCTGGTGATCTTCGGCGGGATGGCCGTGTGGGCGACCGAGTTCGTCTGGGCACAGCACGTCCTGCGGTGGACCAAGCGCAAGTACCGGGAAGGCACCCAGTGGATGAAGGAGCGCCGGGCGGCACGCAAGGAGCGCAAGATCGCCCAGCGCGCCGGGCGGCAGTCCCGCTGATGGTCATGAGCACCCGCTGACATGCGGTAATGTTGTGCGCGCCAGCGGGCGATTAGCTCAGCGGGAGAGCGCTTCGTTCACACCGAAGAGGTCACTGGTTCGAACCCAGTATCGCCCACACTGTGCACCGGGGCCCGGAAGCGACCAGCTTCCGGGCCCCGAGGCGTTGCCGGGAGGGGGAGCGCATGGGCGCGAGCGGGGGCCGGAACCACTACAGCTTCCGCACGGCATGGTGGGTCCCGGCTCCGCCGACGCGCGTCTTCGCCGTGCTGGAACGCGCCGAGAGCTATCCCGAGTGGTGGCCCCAGGTGCGCCGCCTCGCCCGGACCGGCACCGAAAGCGGCACCCTGCGCATCCGGTCCGTACTGCCCTACGAACTCTCCGTAGCGATGCGCCTCTCGCGCCGCGACCCGGCGGCCGGGGTTCTCCAGATCGGTATGAGCGGCGACCTGGACGGCTGGGCCCGCTGGACCATACGCGCCACAGGCACCGGAGCCGTCGCCCTCTTCGAGCAGGACGTGGAGGTCAACAAGCGGCTGCTGCGCCTGCTCGCCATACCGGGCCGCCCCCTGTTCATCGCCAACCACAAGCTGATGATGCGCAGCGGACACCGCGGTCTGCGGGCCCTGCTGGAAAGGGGTTTGGATGAAGAGTGAGACGCACTGTATTGTTCTGTGCGTGCCGCCGCACCGACGGCGGAACACCCGGGGCGATTAGCTCAGTGGGAGAGCGCTTCGTTCACACCGAAGAGGTCACTGGTTCGAACCCAGTATCGCCCACCCCGTGTTCAGCTGAGAGCAGCAGAGGCCGGACCGCCAGCAGGCGGAACGGCCTCTTTCCTTTTCCCCGATTTCCGTGTCATCTCCGGTTTTTCCACATCCCCGAGCGGCCGTTTGCGGCACCGTTCCGTGGTCAGGAGAAGAGGGGAGTGGCCGGGACACGGAGAGCGTGATGCGAGTCGCCGCCGACGACGATGAGATCCACTGGAGACGCGAACTGCCCGCGAGCAACACGGCAGCCACCTGGCGTGCGCGGCAGAAGCTGAGCACGGCCGCCCGGGCGATGCTGCGCGCCGCTGCCCTGGCGGCCCAGCGCAGCACCGGTTTCCACGGGGCACGCGGCGAACGCCTGGCCGACGCCTTCGCCGACCGCGTGCGCTACGCCGAGAGCGCGGAGGAGGGTAGCGCCGGCCGTCAGCTGAGCGCCCGCGTCCCACCGGAGGCTCAGCACGGCGACCGGGAACTCGCCGTGCTGAGCCGCGCCCTGCGGGCGACAGCCGACGCCGTCTGCCGCTACCGCGCCACCGGCGCCACCGAGCACTTCGACGCCGCTGTCGCCGACGGCTGCTGCGCCGAACTCACCGAATCCCTCTGCCAGATGGTGCGCGGAACCGAAGGCGTGCGGATCACCCTCGGCTGGTCGCGGACGGCCGGAACGCCGCAGGGCTGCCCCCAGCGGCCGCTGCCCGTGGTCTTCACCCCCGGTGACCTGGCGGCGCTGGAGCTGGCCGGGCGGCACTACGAACGCGCCGAGCCCTCCGTCCCGGTCCGGCTGACGGGCACCGTCGTACGGCTGCGCCGCGCTCGGCCCGACGGCCCGGGGTCGGTACGGCTGGATGTGCTCGCGGGCGCCGAGGTGACCCAGGTGCGGGCCCGGCTGGAGGAGGAGGGCTACCGCCGGGCCGTCCATGCCCACCTGGCGGGGCTGCCGCTGCGGATCGCGGGACTGCTGGAGAGCAGAGGCGGCTTCCGGCGGCTCAGCGGCTGTCACGACATCGCGCCCGCCCCGGTGCCGGACCAGGCGAGGGAGCGGCTGCTGAAGCGGCTGCACAACGGCCTCGACGACTTCGAGCGTGGCATGCACCGCTGAACGGCCCGGCCGAAGCCTGCCCACCCGCGCCCCTCGCAATGGGCGGCCGGTCACCGTCCGGGGGCCGTTACCGTTTCGCGGTCGGGCCGCTCGGCTCGGTACGATTCGACGGCGCGGCGTATGCCCGCGCTCACGGTGTGGCGACGGCCACGCGTCCCAGGTGAGAGTCAGGAGAGACCGGTGTCAGATGTCCGTGTGACCATCCAACGCGATTCCGAGCGGGAAGAGCGCGTGGTGACGACGGGCACTACGGCCGCCGCGCTCTTCGAGGGCGAGCGCTCCGTCGTGGCCGCACGCGTCGGCGGTGAGCTGAAGGACCTCACCCACCCGCTGGGCGACGGCGACGAGGTCGAGCCCGTCGAGATCACCAGCGACGACGGCCTGAACATCCTGCGCCACTCCACCGCGCACGTCCTGGCCCAGGCGGTCCAGGAACTCTTCCCCGAGGCCAAGCTCGGCATCGGCCCGCCCGTCAAGGACGGCTTCTACTACGACTTCGACGTCGCCGAGCCCTTCACCCCGGACGATCTCAAGCGCATCGAGAAGAAGATGCAGCAGATCCAGAAGCAGGGGCAGCGCTTCTCCCGCCGCGTCACCACCGACGAGGCGGCCCGCGAGGAGCTGGCGGACGAGCCGTACAAGCTGGAGCTGATCGGCCTCAAGGGCAACGCGGCCAACGCCGCCGAGGGCGCCTCGGCCGAGGTCGGCTCCGGCGAGCTGACGATCTACGACAACCTCGACGCCAAGAGCGGCGAGCTGTGCTGGAAGGACCTGTGCCGGGGCCCGCACCTGCCCTCCACCCGGCTGATCCCGGCCTTCAAGCTGATGCGGTCGGCCGCCGCGTACTGGCGCGGCAGTGAGAAGAACCCGCAGCTGCAGCGGATCTACGGCACCGCGTGGCCGACCAAGGACGAGCTCAAGCAGTACCTGGAGTTCCTCGCCGAGGCCGAGAAGCGCGACCACCGCAAGCTCGGTACCGAACTGGACCTCTTCTCCATCCCCGAGGAGCTGGGCTCCGGCCTCGCGGTCTTCCACCCCAAGGGCGGCGTCGTCCGCAAGGTGATGGAGGACTACTCCCGCCGGCGGCACGAGGAGTCCGGGTACGAGTTCGTCAACACGCCGCACATCACCAAGGAGCGGCTCTTCGAGATCTCCGGGCACCTGCCGCACTACGCGGACGGCATGTTCCCGCCGCTGGAGTTCGACGAGCAGAACTACCGCCTCAAGGCGATGAACTGCCCGATGCACAACCTGATCTTCCGGGCCCGGGGACGCTCCTACCGGGAACTGCCGATGCGGCTGTTCGAGTTCGGCACCGTCTACCGGTACGAGAAGTCCGGCGTCGTGCACGGGCTCACCCGCGCACGCGGCTTCACCCAGGACGACTCGCACATCTACTGCACCAAGGAGCAGATGCCGGACGAGCTGGACAACCTGCTCACCTTCGTCCTCAACCTGCTCCGCGACTACGGCCTGTCCGACTTCTATCTGGAGCTGTCCACCCGCGACCCCGAGTCGGACAAGTTCCTGGGCACCGACGAGGAGTGGGAAGAGGCCACCGAGGCGCTGCGGCAGGCAGCGGGCAAGCAGGGCCTGGAGCTGGTCATGGACCCGGGCGGCGCCGCCTTCTACGGGCCGAAGATCTCCGTACAGGCCCGCGACGCCATCGGCCGCACTTGGCAGATGTCCACCATCCAGGTCGACTTCCAGCAGCCCGCCCGCTTCGAGCTGGAGTACACCGCGGCCGACGGCTCCCGCCAGCAGCCGGTGATGATCCACCGCGCGCTGTTCGGCTCCATCGAGCGGTTCTTCGCCGTCCTGCTGGAGCACTACGCGGGCGCCTTCCCCGCGTGGCTGGCGCCGGTGCAGGCGGTCGGCATTCCGATCGGCGACGACCACGTGCCGTATCTGACGGAGTTCGCCGCAGCGGCGAAGGCCAAGGGGCTGCGGATGGAGGTGGACTCGTCGTCGGACCGGATGCAGAAGAAGATCAGGAACGCCCAGAAAGCCAAGGTGCCGTTCATGGTCATCGCGGGTGACGAGGACATCGCCAACGGCGCGGTCTCCTTCCGGTACCGGGACGGCTCGCAGAAGAACGGCATTCCGCGCGACCAGGCCCTGGCAGAGATCGCCGACGCCGTGGAGCGCCGTATCCAGGTGTGAGCACACGGTCACCCAAGGGCGAGGGGCGGTCCCGGTGCGGGGCCGCCCCTCCTCGTCCCCGGAGCCGCCCGGCGCATAAGCTGGCGGACATGACGAGTGAGCCGGAGCAGCAGATCGGAGTGGGGACGCCGGACGCGTTCCAGCGCCTGTGGACGCCCCACCGGATGGCGTACATCCAGGGCGAGAACAAGCCGACCGGTCCCGGTGCCGACGAGGGCTGCCCGTTCTGCGCCATCCCGGAGAAGTCCGACGAGGACGGGCTGATCGTCTCCCGGGGGGAGCACGTCTACGCGGTGCTCAATCTGTACCCCTACGCCGGTGGACACCTGCTGATCGTGCCCTTCCGGCACATCGCGGACTACACCGAGACCGACGAGGGCGAGACCGCCGAGATGGCGGCGTACACCAAGCGGGCCATGACGGTGCTGCGCCGCGTCTCCGGAGCGCACGGCTTCAATCTCGGCATGAACCAGGGCGCGGTCGCGGGCGCCGGTATCGCCGCGCATCTGCACCAGCACGTGGTGCCGCGCTGGGGCGGGGACAGCAACTTCATGCCTGTCGTCGGCCACACCCGGGTGCTGCCCCAGCTGCTGGCGGACACCCGGGCGATGCTGGCCGAGGCCTGGTAGCCGGAGGCCCGCCGCCACGCCGGCAGGCCCGCCGCCCCGCCGGCGCGGGCGCTGCCGCGCCGGCTCACGCGTCGTAGACGTCCGCCTTGAACGGCTTGGCGTCCTGGACCGCGGCGCTGAGGTTGAGCGAGCGGCTGCCGAACTTCTCGACGTTGCAGCCGTTCTCCTCCAGCACCTTGATGGCCGCCGTGTGCACTACCCGCAGCACCGGGGTCGCCGCGCGCATCGCGTCGTCGGCCATGAACCGGTGCCGCCAGGGCTTCTTGGCCCAGGCGTGCCGCAGGCCGAAGGGCTCGGGCAGGCTGAGCTTGCCGCCGAGGAAGTCCAGCACCGGAGGGAACCAGGTCAGCGGGGCGCGCGCGGCGAGGCGCACCACCTCGTTGGTCTCCACCAGCGGCAGCTTGACCGTGCGGGTCTCCCAGAACTTGACGCTCTTGGCGACCTCCTTGGTCTTGGCCTTCGGGCCGCTGGTGAACAGGCCGTCGACCGGGCCGAGGGCGTGGCCCGTGACCTCGATGCGCAGCGTGTGGTGCAGCACGGTGACGCTGATCAGCAGGGTGATCACCAACTGGCCGTCCCACAGCACGAACTGGACGCCCAGATAGTGCCGGTTGCCGGCGCCGAACTGCTGCTCGTTGCAGATGCGCTGTATCTCGAAGTCCTTGATGCGGTAGCCCTCGACCTCCTGGCCGTCCGGGCGCTTGACCTCCTTGGCGCCCTCCGCGATGGGAGAGACGATCCAGTGCCGTATGGAGGGGGTGGGGAAGCCGCCGGTGTGCAGGGGGCCGCGCTCCAGCATGCGGAGCTGGTCGTGGATGGCGCGGATGACGTCCCAGCTGCGGAACGGGTTGATGTCCTCACCCTCACGCGCGGGGGACAGCTCCTCGGCGAGCTGCCAGCTTCCCCAGCGGGTGCCCATGCCGAGTATCCCCTTGGGCCCTGCGTAGTAGACGAGGTTGCTGGCCTGTTCGGCGGCGACCTTGGCCAGGCCGAGGCGGATGCGTTCGGCGCCCGCGTCGCCCGGGTCCTGGGGCACCGCCTCGGGGATCTTGGCGCCGACCCCCGCGCCGCCGAGCAGGCTCTCCCAACGGCCGCGCAGATCCTTGGCGTACCGCTCGCAGATCTGTTTGGCCCACACTCCGCCGATGATCGGCGCGACCAGCATGGCCCTCAGGTATATCCCCCAGAAGCCGCTGACCGGGAGTTTGATCGCGAAGAGGACGACCAGCGCGCCGACGGCGACCAGCACCACCATGCCGATGGCCCCGGCGCGTTTGTCCTTGGAGCCGGCGATCATACGGCGCAGTTGGAAGGCGAGCAGCCACAGCAGCACGCCGGGCAGGAACAGCAGGCCGAACAGGGTCATCACCAAGGTCAGCCGCGCGTCGCGCTGTTTGCGTACCCGGGTGGCGGCCAGGCAGTGCTCGACCACGGTCTGCGGCTCGATGCCGAAGGACTGGATGAGCGGCTTGCGTGCACCGCCCAGCAGCCGGGTCTGTACGGCCCGGGAGAACGCCTCGCCCAGGTTGGGTTCGAACAGCGAGAGCCGCGGCTTCTTGAAACTCGCCTCGGGGTTGGCCGCGATGAGCTTCTCGACCTCGTCGTCGCGGTAGGCGGCGGAGGCCAGCGCCTGGGTCGCCGCCGTCTGGCCGCCCGACCCGGAGATGGGCACCTGGGCACCTGGTGTGAACTCCGCCGCCACGTCCGGATGGCTGCTGAGATCGTCGAATCCGGCCACTGGGCCCCCACTCCGCCGCGCTGTTCTGGCCGACCACGACAGACGGCTTCCCAACTGCCGTGGTCCGCACACATCTTGCCGCAACCGATGGGGAGCAGTCTGCCTCTGCCCGTCGTCCCCCGTCTGCGGGTCGTCTGTGGCTCGTCGCGCAGTTCCCCGCGCCCCTGAATGGTTTGCCCGCGAAGCTTGGGAGGTCTGCGCCAGAGGCGCAGGGCTGGCAAGCGCAGCCCCCATGCGGGGCACGCTCAGTCCGCCGCCTCCAAGATGCGCGCTGCCTGCTGCTGGGGCATCGGTTCGTGCTGGGCGTACGCCCGCGCGAAGCGACCGGTGCCGTGCGACATCGACCGCAGGTCGATCGCGTAGCGGCTGATCTCGATCTCCGGTACCGAGGCGCGGACCAAGGTGCTGCCCCCGCCGGCCTGTTCGGTGCCCAGCACCCGGCCGCGCCGGGAGGACAGGTCGCTCATCACGGCGCCCACGTAGTCGTCCGGGACCATGACCTCGACCTCGGCGACCGGTTCCAGAAGATGGATCTTCGCCTGTGCCGCGCACTCGCGCAGCGCGAGCGCACCGGCAGTCTGGAAGGCCGCGTCGGAGGAGTCGACGGAGTGCGCCTTGCCGTCGACGAGAGTGACCCGTACGTCCACCAGCGGGTAGCCGGCGGCCACGCCCTTGGCGGCCTGGGCCCGGACGCCCTTCTCCACCGAAGGGATGAACTGGCGGGGTACCGCGCCGCCCACCACCTTGTCGACGAACTCGATACCGGAGCCGCCCGGCAGGGGTTCGACGGTGATGTCGCAGATGGCGTACTGCCCGTGCCCACCGGACTGTTTGACGTGCCGTCCGCGCCCGCCTGCGGGAGAGGCGAAGGTCTCGCGCAGCGAGACCTTGTGCTCGACGGTGTCGACCTGCACCCCGTAGCGGGAGCGCAGCCGCTCCAGGGCGACGTCCCGGTGCGCTTCGCCCATGCACCACAGGACGAGCTGGTGGGTGTCGGGGTTCTGCTCCAGCCGCATCGTCGGGTCCTCGGCCACCAGCCGGGCGAGCCCCTGCGAGAGCTTGTCCTCGTCGGCCTTGCTGTGCGCCTCGATGGCGACGGGCAGCAGCGGGTCGGGCATCACCCAGGGCGCCATCAGCAGCGGGTCGTCCTTGGCCGAGAGGGTGTCGCCGGTCTCGGCGCGGCCGAGCTTGGCCACGCAGGCCAGGTCGCCCGCGATGGCGGCGTCCAGGGAGCGCTGCTGTTTGCCGAAGGGCGCGGACAGGGCGCCGATCCGCTCGTCCACGTCGTGGTCCTCGTGGCCCCGGTCGGCCAGGCCGTGTCCGGAGACGTGGACGGTCTCGTCGGGGCGCAGGGTGCCGGAGAAGACGCGTACCAGGGAGATCCGGCCGACGTAGGGGTCGGAGGAGGTCTTGACGACCTCGGCGGCGAGCGGGCCGGCCGGGTCGCAGCTGAGCGCCGGCCGGGGTTTGCCGTCCGGGGTGGTGACGGCGGGGATGCCGTGTTCGTCGGGGGTGGGGAAGCCGCCGGTGATCAGCTCCAGCAGTTCGACGGTGCCCAGGCCCGCTTTGGCGCCCTCGGCGGCGGGCGCCGCGGCCAGTACGGGGTGGAAGGTGCCGCGGGCCACGGCCTTCTCCAGGTCCTCGATGAGCGTCTTGACGTCGCAGTCCTCGCCACCGAGGTAGCGGTCCATCAGCGACTCGTCCTCGCTCTGCGCGATGATGCCCTCGATCAGCCGGTTCCTGGCCTCGGCGAGCAGCGGAAGGTGTCCCTCGTCCGGGTCGCGTTCGGTGCGCTGTCCGCTGCCGTAGTCGAACAGCTTCCGGGTGAGCAGCCCGATCAGTCCGGTGACCGGGGCCGTGCCGTCCGAGCGGCGTTCGCCCAGGGCCGGCAGGTAGAGCGGGATGACGGCGTCGGGGTCGTCGCCGCCCAGCACCTCCTGGCAGACGGCCGTCATCTCGTCGAAGTCCGCGCGGGCGGCGTCGAGGTGGGTGAGGACGATGGCGCGGGGCATACCGACCGCTGCGCACTCCTGCCACACCAGGCGGGTCGCTCCGTCCACGCCGTCGGCGGCGGAGACGACGAACAGGGCGGCGTCCGCCGCGCGCAGTCCGGCCCGCAGCTCGCCGACGAAGTCCGCGTAGCCGGGGGTGTCCAGAAGGTTGATCCGGATGCCGTTCCAGGTGACGGGTACCAGGGAGAGCTGGACCGAGCGCTGCTGCCGGTGCTCGATCTCGTCGTAGTCGGACAGCGATGTGCCGTCCTCCACCTTGCCCGGCCGGTTGATCGCACCCGAGGCGAGTGCGAGGGATTCGACCAGAGTCGTCTTGCCTGACTGGCTGTGGCCGACCAGCACCACGTTCCGTATCGCGGCGGGGTGGTCGGCCGCCGCTGCCCTGCCGGCGGCTCCGGGGTGTGCGTTCGCTTTGTCGGCCATGTGTCCCGCCTTCCGGTTGTCACCTGCTGGAGCACGCTGGAGGGGCCGAGCGGTCGCGAAGACCACCGTTCCTTCGAGCTTTACACCGCTGCCGACAGCCGTCCATACGTGGGACCGCGACCGGCGGCGCACGGCCCGACCGTGTGCGCCGCCGCATACCCGACCGTGTGCACCGTGTGCTTCCGCGGCGTGACTACGATGGGCCACCCGGTGGCCACACCGTCATCCGGCTCGCCCTCGACGTACCAGGGACGGTCATGCTGAACAAGTACGCGCGTGCTTTCTTCACGCGTGTCCTCACCCCGTTTGCCGCGCTGCTGCTGCGCCGGGGCGTGAGCCCCGATGCCGTCACCCTGGTCGGCACCGTCGGAGTGGCGGCGGGAGCGTTGATCTTCTACCCCATCGGGGAGTTCTTCTGGGGCACCGTCGTCATCACGCTGTTCGTCTTCTCGGACATGGTGGACGGCAACATGGCGCGGCAGCTGGGCCGCTCCAGCCGGTGGGGTGCCTTCCTGGACTCCACGCTCGACCGGGTGGCCGACGCGGCCGTCTTCGGCGGGATCGCCATGTGGTACGCGGGCCGGGGCGACGATCTGGTGCTGTGCGCGGTGACGCTGTTCTGCCTCTCCAGCGGACAGGTCGTCTCGTACACCAAGGCGCGCGGCGAGAGCATCGGGCTGCCGGTGAATGTGAACGGGCTGGTGGAGCGGTCCGAGCGACTGGTGATCACCCTGGTGCTCGCGGGCTTCTCAGGCTTCGAGGCCACCTTCGGCGTCCCCCACATCGGGGTACTGCTGCCGATCGCCCTGTGGGTGGTCGCCGTCGGCAGCGCCGTCACCCTCGGCCAGCGGGTGGTTACGGTACGCCGTGAGGCCGCCGAGGTGGCCGAGGCTGAGGAGCGGCAGGCCGCCGACGAAGGGCAGCGGGCCGCGGGCGGGACGGAGGCCGCGGGCGAGGCGGAGGAGAAGGGGAGGACCGCTTGAGCGCGCTGCGGGACCGGCTCACCGACTCGCTCTACGGGCTGGGCTGGGCCGGAGTCAAGCGGCTGCCCGAGCCGGCTGCCGCTGCGCTGGGCCGTCGGCTCGCCGACACGGTGTGGCGCCGTCGCGGCAAGGGCGTCACGCGCCTGGAGACCAATCTCGCCCGGGTGGTGCCCGACGCCTCCCCGGCCCATCTGCGGCAGCTCTCGCGCGCGGGGATGCGCTCGTACCTGCGCTACTGGATGGAGTCCTTCCGGCTGCCCGCCTACAGCGAACGGCACATCCTCGACAGCGTCGACGTCGAGAACGCCGACCGGCTCACCGAGGGCCTCGCCTCCGGGCGCGGCGTCATACTGGCCCTGCCGCACATGGGCAACTGGGACCTGGCCGGCGCCTGGGTGGTGACCGCGACCAGCAGGCCCTTCACCACCGTCGCCGAGCGCCTCAAGCCGGAGAGCCTCTACGACCGGTTCGTCGCCTACCGCGAGAGCCTCGGGATGGAGGTGCTGCCGCACGGCGGCGGCTCCGCCTTCGGCACGCTGGCGCGCAGGCTGCGCGCGGGCGGACTGGTCTGTCTGGTAGCCGACCGTGACCTGTCGGCCAGCGGGATCGAGGTCAAGTTCTTCGGCGAGGCCACCCGGATGCCCGCAGGGCCCGCACTGCTGGCCCAGCAGACCGGCGCGCTGCTGATGCCGGTGACGCTGTGGTACGAGGCTCCGCCGCGGATGAAGGCCAGGGTCCACGAGCCGATTCCGGTGCCGGACATCGAGGGGCGCAGGGAGCGGGTCGCAGCCATGACGCAGACCCTCGCCGACACCTTCGCCGCGGGGATCGCCGAGCATCCGCAGGACTGGCACATGCTGCAGCGCTTCTGGCTCGCCGACCTGGAAGCCGCGCCGGGGAAGGCGGCGGAGGGCCGGGGGAAGGCGCCTCAGGCGCGCGAGCGGGGGAGCGGATGAGGATCGGTGTCGTCTGTCCCTACTCGTGGGACGTGCCCGGCGGTGTCCAGTTCCACGTCCGCGACCTGGCCGAGCATCTGATCGGGCTGGGGCACCAGGTGTCCGTGCTCGCGCCGTCGGACGACGAGACTCCGCTGCCCTCCTACGTCGTCTCGGCGGGGCGGGCCGTGCCCGTGCCGTACAACGGCTCGGTGGCCAGGCTGAACTTCGGTTTCCTGTCCGCAGCGCGGGTGCGCCGCTGGGTGCACGAGGGCGACTTCGACGTGCTGCACATCCACGAGCCGGCCACGCCCTCGCTGGCGCTGCTGGCGTGCTGGGCGGCGCAGGGCCCCATCGTCGCCACGTTCCACACCTCCAACCCGCGCTCCAGGGCGATGATCGCGGCCTACCCGATCCTCCAGCCGGCGCTGGAGAAGATCAGCGCCCGGATCGCGGTGAGCGAGTACGCGCGCCGCACTCTGGTCGAACACCTGGGCGGCGATGCCGTCACCATCCCCAACGGCGTCGATGTGGGCTTCTTCGCCGACGCCGAACCCGAACCCGAGTGGCAGGGCGGTCCCGACCGGCACACCATCGGCTTCATCGGCCGGATCGACGAGCCCCGCAAGGGCCTGCCTGTGCTGATGAAGGCGCTGCCCGCCATCCTGGAGGCGGCCCCCGGCACCCGGCTGCTGGTCGCCGGACGGGGGGACGAACAGGAGGCGGTGGCCCAGCTTCCGCCCGCCATGCGGGAAAGCGTCGAGTTCCTCGGCATGATCAGCGACGAGGACAAGGCCCGGCTGCTGCGCAGCGTGGATCTGTACGTGGCGCCCAACACGGGCGGCGAGTCCTTCGGGATCATCCTGGTGGAGGCCATGTCCGCCGGTGCCCCGGTGCTCGCCAGCGACCTGGACGCCTTCGAGCAGGTGCTCGACGGGGGAGCGGCGGGCGAGTTGTTCCCCGTGGGGGAGGCCGACGCGCTGGCCGCCGCTGCCGTACGCCTGCTGGCCGACTCCGCACACCGTGCCGACCTGCGGGAACGCGGCACCCGGCACGTGCGGCGGTTCGACTGGTCCACCGTCGGCGCGGACATCCTCGCTGTCTATGAAACCGTCACGGACGGTGCCGCCTCCGTAGCGCCCGACGAGCGCACCGGGCTGTGGGCCCGGTTCGGCCTCGCCAGGGACTGAGCCCTAGGACCCGGAACCCGAGATGCCGACCCTCACCACTCTCATCTGGATCGTCGTCGCGCTGCTGCTCGTCGGCGTCTACCTGAGCTGGACAGCCGGACGCCTGGACCGGCTGCACGCGCGGATCGACGCGGCGAAGGCGGCGCTGGACGCCACCTTGCTGCGCCGCGCCTCCATCGCGCAGGAGCTCGCCACGGCCGGTGTCCTCGACCCCGCGGCCTCGATGGTGCTCTACCAGGCGGCGCACGGCGCACGGCAGGCCGAGGAGGAGCAGCGCGAGGTCGCCGAGAGCGAGCTGAGCCAGGCGCTGCGGGCCGTCTTCGCCGAGAGCGCCCAGCTGGAGGCGGTGCGGGAGGCCCCCGGCGGGCACGAGACGGCCGCCGAGCTGAGCGCCGCGGTGCGCAGGGTGCCGATGGCGCGGCGGTTCCACAACGACGCCGTACGGGCGGCGAGGGCGCTGCGCCGGCACCGTACGGTCCGCTGGTTCCGGCTGGCCGGGCACGCCGCCTCGCCGCTGGCCTTCGAGATGGACGACGAGCCACCGCCGGTACTGACCGTGCGCGGGCACTCCGCCGAAGGCTGACCCGGCCCCTTCCGGGGAAAGTGGCAGGCGCCATGCAGGCCACATCCCCGCGATTGGCCCTTTTCGCGGGCAAGCCTGTTCGAGGAGGGTGGCCGAGGACCTGAGAAGTCCTGTCGAACACCACCCCTGCAGCGAGGTCGAACGTGTCAACTCCGTCCACCGCCACTGAGTCCACCGCGGCGTCCGCCGCGCAGCAGCGCCCCGAGACCGGCACGGCCCGGGTCAAGCGGGGCATGGCCGAGCAGCTCAAGGGCGGCGTGATCATGGACGTCGTCACGCCGGAGCAGGCGAAGATCGCCGAGGACTCCGGCGCCGTCGCCGTCATGGCGCTGGAGCGTGTGCCCGCCGACATCCGCAAGGACGGCGGCGTGGCCAGGATGTCGGACCCCGACATGATCGAGGGCATCATCGAGGCCGTCTCGATCCCGGTGATGGCCAAGTCCCGCATCGGCCACCTCGTGGAGGCCCAGGTCCTCCAGGCGCTCGGTGTCGACTACATCGACGAGTCCGAGGTCCTCACCCCGGCCGACGAGGTCAACCACAGCGACAAGTTCGCCTTCACCACTCCCTTCGTCTGCGGCGCCACCAACCTGGGCGAGGCCCTCCGCCGGATCGCCGAGGGCGCTGCCATGATCCGCTCCAAGGGCGAGGCGGGCACCGGCAACGTCGTCGAGGCCGTCCGGCACATGCGCCAGATCAAGAACGAGATCGGCAAGCTGACCGTCCTGGACGACAACGAGCTCTACGCGGCGGCCAAGGAACTGCGTGCGCCGTACGAGCTGGTCAAGGAGGTCTCGGTGGCGGGCAAGCTGCCGGTCGTCCTCTTCTCGGCGGGCGGCGTGGCCACCCCGGCGGACGCGGCGCTGATGCGCCAGCTCGGCGCCGAGGGCGTCTTCGTCGGCTCCGGCATCTTCAAGTCGGGCGACCCGGCCAAGCGCGCCGCGGCCATCGTGAAGGCCACCACCTTCTACGACGACCCCAAGATCATCGCCGACGCCTCCCGTGGTCTCGGTGAGGCCATGGTCGGCATCAACTGCGACACCCTCCCGGAGACGGAGCGCTACGCAAGCCGCGGTTGGTAAGGGCTGACTGCCGGTGGGCGGGCACGAGCACGGTGTGCCCGCCCACCACCGCACCACCACCCCGCGTAGCGCACCGCGACAACGAAGGACCCGCACAGTGTCTGTGCCCACCATCGGCGTGCTCGCCCTCCAGGGCGACGTCCGCGAACACCTCGCAGCTCTCAGTGCCTCGGGAGCCGAGCCCGTACAGGTCAGGCGTCTCGAGGAGCTCGACGCGGTCCACGGCCTCGTCATCCCCGGCGGCGAATCGACCACGATCAGCAAGCTCGCCGTCACATTCGGTCTGATGGACCGGCTCCGCGAGAGGGTGTCCCAGGGGATGCCCGCCTACGGATCGTGCGCCGGCATGATCATGCTCGCCGACAAGATTCTCGACCCACGCTCCGGGCAGGAGACCATCGGCGGCATCGACATGATCGTCCGCCGCAACGCGTTCGGACGTCAGAACGAGTCGTTCGAGGCGGCCCTCGACATGCCCGCCGTCCCCGGAGGCCCGGTGGAGGGCGTCTTCATCCGCGCCCCCTGGGTCGAGTCGACCGGCGCGGCGGCCGAGACGCTCGCCTCCTACGACGGCCACCCGGTGGCGGTCCGCCAGGGTCAGCTGCTGGCCACCGCCTTCCACCCGGAGCTGACCGGCGACCAGCGGGTGCACGCGCTGTTCACGGAGATGGTGCGGTCAGCACAGTGAGTTGCTGGCGGTAGGATCTCCGCGTCGAGAAGAAGTTGGGACTGTGAAGGAGCGAGGCTGTGTCCGGCCACTCTAAGTGGGCTACCACCAAGCACAAGAAGGCCGTGATCGATGCCAAGCGCGGCAAGCTCTTCGCGAAGCTGATCAAGAACATCGAGGTCGCGGCCCGGATGGGCGGTGCCGACCCGGAGGGCAACCCGACCCTCTACGACGCCATTCAGAAGGCGAAGAAGCAGTCGGTTCCCAACAAGAACATCGACAGCGCGGTCAAGCGTGGCGCCGGCCTGGAGGCCGGCGGTGCCGACTACGAGACGATCCTGTACGAGGGCTACGGCCCCAACGGTGTCGCCGTGCTGATCGAGTGCCTCACCGACAACCGCAACCGCGCGGCCTCCGACGTGCGGGTCGCCATGACCCGCAACGGTGGCTCGATGGCCGACCCGGGCTCGGTCTCCTACCTGTTCAACCGCAAGGGCGTCGTCATCGTCCCGAAGAACGGCCGGACCGAGGACGACATCCTCGCCGCCGTGCTGGAGGCCGGTGTGGAAGAGGTCAACGACCTCGGCGAGAACTTCGAGGTGATCAGCGAGGCCACCGATCTGGTCGATGTGCGTACCGCACTCGTCGACGCCGGGATCGACTACGACTCGGCCGAGGCCAGCTTCGTCCCCAGCATGCAGGTGGAGCTGGACGAGGAGGGTGCGCGGAAGATCTTCAAGCTGATCGACGCGCTGGACGACAGTGATGACGTCCAGAACGTTTTCGCCAACTTCGATGTGCCGGATGATGTGATGGCCAAGGTCGACGCGTAGGTCCCTCGCTTTGTGCTGATGAGGGGCTGCCCCTTGCTCGATCCCGCAGCCTGCGGGCACGTTGGGGGTTGCGCGCGCAGTTCCCCGCGCCCCTGACGTTGCCACCCGCGAAGCCTGGGCAGTCTGCGCCCTGGGGGTACCTCCCGGCCGAAGGTTGGGGGAGCAGGGTGGGCAAGCGCAGCGCCCCTTGCGGGGTGCCCGGTTCTGTCAGAGGTTGCCGGTAGCCTGCGGCGGGAACACAGGAAACGGCCGCAGAGAGGGATGGCATTGCGCGTGCTGGGGGTCGACCCGGGGCTGACCCGCTGCGGCATCGGCGTGGTCGAAGGAGTCGCAGGGCGCCGGCTCACCATGGCCGGCGTCGGCGTCATCCGTACCCCCGCCGAGGCGGACGTCCCCGAGCGGCTGGTGCTGATCGAGCGCGGGCTGGAGGAGTGGCTGGACGAGCACCGGCCCGAAGCCGTCGCGGTGGAGCGGGTGTTCAGCCAGCACAACGTCCGCACCGTCATGGGTACAGCGCAGGCCAGCGCCGTGGCCATGCTGTGCGCGGCCCGGCGTGGACTCCCCGTCGCGCTGCACACCCCCAGCGAGGTCAAGGCCGCCGTCACCGGTTCGGGGCGGGCCGAGAAGGCGCAGGTCGGCGCGATGGTGACGCGCCTGCTGGGGCTGTCCGCCACGCCGAAGCCCGCCGACGCGGCGGACGCGCTGGCACTCGCCGTCTGCCACATCTGGCGCGGCCCGGCGCAGAACCGGCTCCAACAGGCCGTCGCGGCGCGGCAGGCCGACCCCGCGTCCCGCGCGCACCATCCGCAGCACCGCAGGAAGGGCACTGTTCGATGATCGCCTCCGTCTCGGGCTCCGTCGCCGCGCTCGGTCCCGACTCCGCCGTGATCGAGGTCGGCGGGGTGGGCATGGCCGTGCAGTGCACGCCCGGCACGCTCGGTCAGCTGCGCATGGGCGAACCGGCAAGGCTCGCCACCTCGTTGGTCGTCCGCGAGGACTCGCTGACCCTCTACGGCTTCGCCGACGACGACGAGCGGCAGACCTTCGAACTGCTGCAGACCGCCAGCGGGGTGGGTCCGCGGCTGGCCCAGGCGATGCTGGCTGTGCACAGTCCCGACGCACTGCGGCGCGCCGTCGCCGGCGGCGACGAGAAGGCGCTGACGGCCGTGCCGGGCATCGGCAAGAAGGGCGCGCAGAAGTTGCTGCTGGAACTCAAGGACCGGCTGGGCAAGCCGCTCGGCACGGTCCCGGCGTCGCGGGGGGCCGCGGCAGCCGCAGCGCCGGGCTGGCAGGAGCAGCTCCACGCGGCCCTGGTCGGTCTGGGATACGCAGCCAAGGAGGCGGAGGACGCCGTCGTGGCGGTGGCCCCGCAGGCGGAGGCCGTGGTCGCGGACGGCGGTGAGCCCCAGGTCGGCGCGCTGCTCAAGGCCGCCCTCCAGTCGCTGAACCGGGCCAGGTGACGCCGTGAGTCCGGAGGAAAGGCTCGTCGGCGCCGAGGTCGACAGCGAAGAGCAGGCCGTCGAAGCCGCGCTGCGCCCCAAGCAGTTGGGGGAGTTCATCGGCCAGCCCAAGGTCCGCGAGCAGCTCGACCTGGTGCTGCGCGCCGCGCGGGCCCGCGGCGGCACCGCCGACCATGTGCTGCTGTCCGGCGCTCCGGGGCTGGGCAAGACGACGCTGTCGATGATCATCGCGGCGGAGATGAACGCGCCCATCCGCATCACCTCGGGCCCCGCCATCCAGCACGCCGGCGACCTCGCCGCGATCCTCTCCTCGCTCCAGGAGGGCGAGGTGCTCTTCCTGGACGAGATCCACCGGATGTCCCGCCCGGCCGAGGAGATGCTCTACATGGCCATGGAGGACTTCCGCGTCGATGTGATCGTCGGCAAGGGGCCGGGCGCCACGGCCATTCCGCTGGAGCTGCCGCCCTTCACGCTGGTGGGCGCCACCACCCGGGCGGGACTGCTGCCGCCGCCGCTGCGGGACCGCTTCGGGTTCACGGCCCACATGGAGTTCTACGAGCCCGAGGAGCTGGAGCAGGTCGTACGCCGGTCAGCGGAGCTGCTGGAGGTGCACACGGACGCGGAGGGCGCGGTCGAGATCGCCGGGCGCTCCCGGGGCACGCCGCGTATCGCCAACCGGCTGTTGCGCAGGGTGAGGGACTACGCACAGGTCAAGGCGGACGGCGTCATCACCCGCGAGGTGGCGGCGGCCGCGCTGGAGGTCTACGAGGTGGACGGGCGCGGTCTCGACCGGCTCGACCGCGCGGTGCTCGGTTCGCTGCTCAAGCTGTTCGGCGGCGGTCCAGTGGGCCTCTCCACGCTTGCCGTCGCGGTTGGCGAGGAGCGTGAGACAGTGGAGGAAGTGGCCGAGCCGTTCCTCGTACGTGAGGGGCTGCTCGCCCGCACTCCCCGTGGTCGCGTGGCCACACCCGCCGCCTGGACTCATATGGGTCTCACCCCGCCTCAGCAGTCCTCGCGGCCGGCCGCCGGAGGGCCGGGGCAACCAGGCCTGTTCGGAGCGTGACGGCGCGGGGACTCGTCGGGCCGGGAACCTCGGTGCCATGCTTGACGTTGTTCCATCGGCGAAGGCTCGCTTAGACTCCGCCGACGCCCTCCCTTTGCGGAGGCTTGCCCACCCCGAATACCCAGGCCGCTGAGACGCGGCCATGCGAAGGAATATCTTCCGCCGTGGATCCTATTGCTCTGCTCCCGTTCATTGTGATCATCGGGGCCATGTTCCTGATGACTCGCTCCGCCAAGAAGAAGCAGCGTCAGGCCATGCAGATGCGTGACCAGATGCAGCCTGGCACGGGCATCCGCACCATCGGGGGCATGTACGCCGTCGTCAAGGAGATCCGCGAGGACAGCGTCCTTGTGGAGATCGAGCCGGGCACGCACGCGCTCTTCGCCAAGAACGCCATCGGCGCCGTGCTCTCCGATGAGGAGTTCGACCGCATCACGAACGGCCCCGAGGGCGAAGAGTTCGATGTCGACACGGTGGTTCCCGATGACGCCTCTTCGCTGACCCAGGAGGACACTTCCTCCGAGGCGAAGCTCGACCTGGCCAAGAAGGACGCCGACGACGCCTCCGACGCCGCCGAGGACAAGGACGGCGAGGAGCACGCCGCGGCGTCCGACGAGCCGAAGGCCGAAGCGGACGAGTCCGACACCGTCCAGGCAAAGGACGGCAAGCGGGACGAGGACGCCGACTCCAAGTAAGGTCAGCGCCGCCGGACTGGGGGAGCAGGACCGGGTCCGGCGGCGTAGCACGTCCACAGACCACTTCGCGCGCCGCTGTGCCGCGCCCGGCCGAACTCGCGGGGGCGGCACGGGCGGTTGGACAGGGAGAGACGAGAAGGTGGCAGCACCGAAGAGGGGTCGCAGGGCCTCCGGCGCCAAGGGGAGTCCATGGCGCGCCCTAGGGCTGATTCTGGTGATCATCGCCGGGCTGGTCGTGGGGATGTTCGCCTCGGCCGGTACGACCGATATGACGCCCCGGCTGGGCATCGATCTGGCGGGCGGCACCAGCATCACGCTGGAGGCGAAGAACCAGCCGGGCAAGCCCAACGCGATCAACAAGACCAATATGAACACCGCCGTCGGCATCATCGAGCGGCGCGTCAACGGTCTTGGTGTGCAGGAGGCCGAGGTCCAGACCCAGGGTGACCGGCACATCATCGTCAACATCCCCAAGGGCACCAACTCCAAGCAGGCGCGCGAACAGGTGGGCACCACGGCGCAGCTCGCTTTCCGTCCGGTGCTGACCCTGGCGCAGGCCCAGAAGCCCCAGCAGCCCAAGCCCTCCAAGTCCGGCTCGGCCAAGCAGTCCGGCTCCGACAAGCAGGACAAGAGCGGAGAGCAGGACAAGGGCAAGCAGGACGAGAAGGCGAACCCCTCCTCGTCGCCCTCGGCCTCGTCCTCGGCCTCCCCCTCGGCCGGCGGCCAGGGCCGCGCCGTCACCGAGGGTCTGAAGGCCACCGCGGACAAGAGCCCCAGCCCTGACCCCAGCGAGTCCGGCGGCAAGAAGGAGAGCCCGAAGCCGACGACCCCGCCCCAGCAGCCGCAGGCCCCCGGTGTCTCGGCGGCGCTCGCCAAGAAGCTGAGCGCGCTGGACTGCAGCACCGAGGAAGCCCGGGCCAAGGCCAGCGAGAAGGCCGCTGGCACCAAGGGCTCCGAGCCGGTCGTCGCCTGTGACGCGCACGACCCGGTCAAGTACGCGCTCGGCCCGGTCTCCGTGCGGGGCAAGAACGTCAGCAAGGCCAAGGCGGTCTTCGACCAGCAGCGCGGTCAGTGGATCGTCCAGATGTCGTTCAACGACAAGGGCTCCGACCAGTTCGGTGACATCACCGGCAAGCTGATGAAGAAGCCCCAGCCGCAGAACCAGTTCGCCATCGTGCTGGACGGCCAGGTGCAGTCGGCGCCGACCGTCAACCAGAAGCTGACGAACAACGCGGAGATCTCCGGCAGCTTCACCCAGGAGTCCGCCGAGGAACTGGGCAACATCCTCTCCTACGGTGCGCTGCCGCTCTCCTTCGAGGAGTCGGACGTCACCACGGTCACCGCGGCGCTGGGCAGCGACCAGCTGCAAGCGGGGCTCATCGCGGGCGCCATCGGTCTCGCCCTGGTCGTCGTCTACCTCGTGGCCTACTACCGCGGCCTCGCGCTGATCGCCATCGTGAGTCTGATCGTCTCCGCGGCCATGACTTACATGATCATGACCTTGCTGGGCCCGGCGATCGGCTTCGCGCTCAACCTGCCGGCGGTCTGTGGCGCCATCGTCGCCATCGGCATCACGGCCGACTCGTTCATCGTCTACTTCGAACGCATCAGAGACGAGGTCCGCGAGGGCCGTACGCTGCGGCCGGCGGTCGAGCGGGCCTGGCCGCGCGCCCGGCGCACCATCCTCGTCTCCGACTTCGTCTCGTTCCTGGCCGCGGCGGTGCTGTTCATCGTCTCGGTCGGCAAGGTGCAGGGCTTCGCCTTCACCCTGGGCCTCACCACCGCGCTCGACGTCGTCGTGGTCTTCTTCTTCACCAAGCCGATCATGACGTTGCTCGCCCGCAGGAAGTTCTTCGCCGATGGGCACCCCTGGTCCGGTCTCGACCCCAAGCGGCTCGGAGCCAGGCCACCCCTGCGGCGCCGTCGCCGCACCGTCAGCACCGACCCGAAGGAGGTCTGAGGTGTCCCGTCTCGGCAGTCTCGGCGCCCGGCTGTACCGCGGTGAGGTCGGCTACGACTTCGTCGGGCACCGCAAGCTCTGGTACGGCCTCTCGATCCTGATCACCATCACGGCCATCGTCGGTGTCGTCGTCCGCGGCCTCAACATGGGCATCGAGTTCGAGGGCGGTGCCGTCTTCACCACGCCCAGGACCAGCTCCTCCGTGGAGCAGACCACGCACTCGGCGGAGAAGATCTCCGGGCACACGGCCATCGTCCAGCAGCTGGGCGACGGCGGTATGCGGGTGCAGATCGCCAGCGTCGACACCAAGACCTCCACCAAGGTCAAGGAGAAGCTGGCCGAAGAGCTCCATGTGAACCCGGAGAAGATCGACGCACAGCTGGTCGGACCCAGCTGGGGTGAGCAGATCGCCAACAAGGCGTGGCAGGGGCTCGGGATCTTCATGATCCTGGTGGTGATCTATCTCGCCATCGCCTTCGAGTGGCGTATGGCGCTGGCAGCGCTCGTCGCGCTGATCCACGACATCACCATCACCGTCGGTGTCTACTCCCTCGTCGGCTTCGAGGTCACACCAGGCACGGTGATCGGACTGCTGACGATCCTCGGCTACTCGCTCTACGACACGGTCGTCGTCTTCGACGGTCTGAGAGAGGGCAGCAAGAACGTCACCAAGCAGACCAAGTTCACCTACAGCGAGATCGCCAACCGCAGCATCAACGCCACGCTGGTCCGCTCCATCAACACCACCGTCGTCGCGCTGCTCCCGGTCGCGGGCCTGCTGTTCATCGGTGGCGGGATGCTCGGCGGCGGCATGCTCAACGACATCGCGCTGTCCCTGTTCGTCGGCCTCGCCGCCGGCGCGTACTCCTCGATCTTCATCGCCACCCCGCTGGTCGCCGACCTCAAGGAGCGCCAGCCCGAGATGAAGTCCCTCGCCAAGCGGGTGCGCACCAAGCGTCTGAAGGCCGCCCAGCGCGAGGCGCACGAGGCGGACGACGAGAGTGCGGAACCGAACGACGAGCCGCCGGCTGACGACGGCGGCGTACGCCCCGCCGTGGCCGTGGACAACGGCGGCCCGGCGGCCGCCGGCGCCGGAGTCGGAGGACAGCGCCGTCAGCCGCCCTCCCGGGGCCGGGGTCGCGGCAGGCCGTCCGGAAAGCGCAGGTGAGCCGGTGAGCGCGATGGAATCCTCAGCGGCGCCGCTGGTCCCCGCCGATGTGCGGACCCTGCTGACCGATCTGATCCACGACGTGCCCGACTACCCCAAGCCCGGGGTGATGTTCAAGGACATCACCCCGCTGCTCGCCGACGCCAAGGCGTTCTCCGTCCTCACGGACGTGCTCGCCGGGCTCGCTGAGCGGCACGGGGCCACGAAGATCGTCGGTCTGGAGGCGCGCGGGTTCATCCTCGGCGCCCCCGCCGCCGTGCGTGCGGGCGTCGGCTTCGTGCCCGTACGCAAGTCCGGCAAGCTCCCCGGCACCACGCTCTCCCAGGCCTACGACCTGGAGTACGGCAGCGCCCAGATCGAGGTGCACTCCGCCGGTCTGGCCGAGGGCGACCGGGTGCTGGTGGTCGACGACGTCCTGGCCACCGGCGGCACCGCCGAGGCGTCCGTCCAACTGATCCGGCGCACCGGCGCGGAGGTCGCGGGCGTGGCGATACTGCTGGAGCTCGGCTTCCTCGCGGGGCGGGAGCGGGTGGAGCGTGCCCTGGCGGGTGCCCCGCTCGACGCCCTGGTCACCGTCTGAGACAGCCGTCGGCATAAGGCGGCCACCCGATACGTTCACGCGATGAGGGGTGGCCGCCTTCGCCGTCCCCGCTCCCCTGCGGGCGGGCCCGGCGCCGCGCGGGTGGCTACCATGGCAGTCCGACCTGGGGTCCACCGAGGAGTGCTCTTGCCAGAAGAGGCCCAGCAGCTCACCGCCGCTCAGCGCCAGGAAGCGGAGGCCGCCGGCGAGGCGGCCCGGCGCCGGTCCGGCGCCGCGGCCGACGGCGGGCTGCCCGCCAAGGGCGAGGGCACCGTGCGTTCCCGTTCCGCCGACGGCTCAGCGCAGACGGGCGGCAAGCAGTCCGGCACCGCGCACAGCTCTCCGGGCCGTGGCGGCAAGGGCTCCGACCGGAGCGGAAAGGGCACCGAGAACGGCGCACGCGACCGTGTGGCGCCCGCCCGGGCCGTCTCCGGGGTATCGGGCCGCTCCGGCTCCTCCAACCGCGTACGCGCCCGCCTGGCACGCCTCGGGGTGCAGCGCTCCAGCCCGTTCAACCCCGTTCTGGAGCCGCTGCTGCGGATAGTCCGCAGCAACGACCCCAAGATCGAGTCCTCCACGCTCCGCCAGATCGAGCGCGCCTACCAGGTCGCCGAGCGCTGGCACCGCGGCCAGAAGCGCAAGAGCGGCGACCCGTACATCACCCATCCACTCGCCGTCACCACCATCCTCGCCGAGCTCGGCATGGACCCGGCGACGCTGATGGCAGGGCTGCTGCACGACACCGTCGAGGACACCGAGTACGGCCTCGACACCCTGCGCCGCGACTTCGGCGACCAGGTCGCCCTCCTCGTCGACGGCGTCACCAAGCTGGACAAGGTCAAGTTCGGCGAGGCCGCGCAGGCCGAGACGGTGCGCAAGATGGTCGTCGCCATGGCCAAGGACCCCCGCGTCCTGGTCATCAAGCTCGCCGACCGGCTGCACAACATGCGCACCATGCGCTACCTGAAGCGGTCCAAGCAGGAGCAGAAGGCCCGCGAGACGCTGGAGATCTTCGCGCCGCTGGCCCACCGGCTGGGCATGAACACCATCAAATGGGAGCTGGAGGACCTCGCCTTCGCGATCCTCTACCCCAAGATGTACGACGAGATCGTGCGGCTGGTCGCCGAGCGGGCGCCCAAGCGCGACGAGTACCTGGCCCTGGTCACCGACGAGGTCCAGGCCGATCTGCGCGCCGCCCGTATCAAGGCCACCGTCACCGGGCGGCCCAAGCACTACTACAGCGTCTACCAGAAGATGATCGTCCGCGGCCGGGACTTCGCGGAGATCTACGACCTGGTGGGCATCCGCGTCCTGGTGGACACCGTCCGTGACTGCTACGCGGCGCTGGGCACCGTCCACGCCCGCTGGAACCCGGTTCCCGGGCGGTTCAAGGACTACATCGCGATGCCCAAGTTCAACATGTACCAGTCGCTGCACACGACGGTCATCGGGCCCGGCGGCAAGCCGGTCGAACTGCAGATCCGCACCTTCGACATGCACCGCCGCGCCGAGTACGGCATCGCGGCGCACTGGAAGTACAAGCAGCAGGCCGTCGCCGGGGCCTCCAAGGTGCGCACCGACGTGCCCAAGAGCACGGGCAAGGGCGGGGCCGGCGATGAGACGATCAACGACATGTCGTGGCTGCGGCAGCTGCTCGACTGGCAGAAGGAGACCGAGGACCCCGGCGAGTTCCTGGAGTCCCTGCGCTTCGACCTCTCCCGCAACGAGACTTTCGTCTTCACCCCCAAGGGCGACGTCATAGCGCTCCCGGCGGGCGCCACCCCCGTGGACTTCGCCTACGCCGTCCACACCGAGGTCGGGCACCGCACCATCGGAGCGCGGGTCAACGGCCGCCTGGTGCCGCTGGAGTCCACCCTCGACAACGGCGATACGGTCGAGGTCTTCACCTCCAAGGCGTCCGGCGCCGGGCCCTCCCGTGACTGGCTGGGCTTCGTCAAGTCACCGCGCGCCCGCAACAAGATCCGCGCCTGGTTCACCAAGGAGCGCCGCGACGAGGCCATCGAACAGGGCAAGGACGCCATAGCGCGGGCCATGCGCAAGCAGAACCTGCCCATCCAGCGCATCCTCACCGGTGACTCGCTGGTCACCCTCGCCCACGAGATGCGCTATCCGGACATCTCCGCGCTCTACGCGGCGATCGGCGAGGGCCATGTCTCAGCGCAGAACGTCTGCCAGAAGCTGGTGCAGGCGCTCGGCGGTGAGGACGAGGCCAAGGAGGACATCGCCGAGACCGCGCCCCCCATGCCGGCCCGCAGCGCGCGGCGCCGCTCCAGCGCGGACCCCGGGGTCGTCGTCAAGGGCGCGGGCTCGGACGTGTGGGTCAAGCTCGCCCGCTGCTGTACGCCGGTTCCCGGCGATCCGATCATCGGGTTCGTCACCCGCGGCAACGGTGTCTCGGTGCACCGCGCCGACTGCGTCAACGTGGACTCCCTCACCCGGGAACCCGAGCGGATCCTGGAGGTCGAGTGGGCGCCCACCCAGTCCTCCGTCTTCCTGGTCGCCATCCAGGTCGAGGCCCTGGACCGCTCCCGCCTGCTGTCGGACGTCACCCGGGTCCTGTCCGACCAGCACGTCAACATCCTCTCGGCCGCCGTGCAGACCTCCCGCGACCGGGTCGCCATCTCCCGCTTCACCTTCGAGATGGGCGACCCCAAGCACCTCGGCCACGTACTGAAGGCAGTACGTGGCGTGGAGGGCGTCTACGACGTCTACCGCGTCACCTCGGCGCGGCGCCCCTCCTGAGAGGAGGGGCGGCCCCGCCAGGGGCGCGCGGTCAGCCCTGGAACTCCTGGAGGCCCTTGAGGGCCTGGTCCAGGAGGGCCTGGCGGCCGGCCAGCTCCTGCTCGAGCTTGGCGGCCTTGGCCTCGTTCCCGGCGGAGCGGGCCTGCTCGATCTGGGCCTTCAGCTTGTCGACCGCGTCCTGGAGCTGACCGGCCAGCCCGGTGGCGCGGGCCCGCGCCTCGGGGTTGGTGCGGCGCCACTCGGCCTCCTCGGCGTCCTGGATGGCCCGCTCGACGGCGTGCATCCGGCCCTCGATCTTCGGCCGGGCGTCACGCGGCACATGGCCGATGGCGTCCCAGCGCTCGTTGATCGCACGGAAAGCGCTCCGTGCGGTCTTCAGATCGGTGATCGGCAGCAGCTTCTCCGCCTCGGCGGCCAGCTCCTCCTTGCGGGCGAGGTTCTCCCGCTGTTCGCTGTCGCGCTCGGCGAAGACCTCGCTGCGGGCCTGGAAGAAGACGTCCTGGGCGCCCCGGAACCGGGCCCACAGGTCGTCCTCGTGCTCGCGCTGCGCCCGGCCCGCGGCCTTCCACTCCTGCATCAGCTCGCGGTACTTGGCCGCTGTGGGGCCCCAGTCCCGCGAGCCGGAGAGCGCCTCGGCCTCCGCGACCAGCTTCTCCTTGCGCTGCCGTGCCTCTTCGCGCTGTGCGTCCAGCTGCGCGAAATGGGCCTTGCGGCGCTTGGAGAACGCGGAGCGGGCGTGCGAGAAGCGGTGCCACAGCTCGTCGTCGCTCTTGCGGTCCAGCCTCGGCAGGCCCTTCCAGGTGTCGACCAGGGCCCGCAGCCGCTCGCCCGCGGCCCGCCACTGCTCGCTCCGGGCCAGCTCCTCGGCCTCGGCGACCAGCTCCTCCTTGGCGCGGCGGGCTTCCTCGGCCTGCTGGGCCTTGCGGGCCCTGCGCTCCTCGCGGCGCTTCTCGACGACCTCGGTGAGGCCGTCGAGCCGGCCGCGCAGCGCGTCCAGGTCGCCCACCGCGTTGTGCGCGTCGATCTGCTCGCGCAGGTGGTCGATCGCCGCTGTGGCGTCCTTGGCCGACAGGTCGGTGGTCTTCACCCGGCGCTCAAGCAGGTCGATCTCCACGACCAGACCGTCGTACTTGCGCTTGAAGTAGGCGAGGGCTTCGTCAGGCGAGCCGGCCTGCCACGAGCCGGCGACCTTCTCGCCGTCCGCCGTACGCACGTACACAGTCCCCGCGTCGTCGACGCGGCCCCACGGGTCGCTGCTCACAGCGCCTCCTCCACAAGATGCCTGGGGGCTGCGGCCCCCCGGCATCGTCCACGTATCTCGTCACAGCCAACATAGGCGACCGGCGCCCGCGCTGTCCGCATCCGGCGAGCGGCGAATTGCCGGTCGGGAGCGGTTCGGCGAACGGTACCGCGCGCGGCGGCGGCCGGGCCCGGTCAGGACTTACGGACCGTAGCCTTGTCGATCACCACGGTGGCGTTGGGCCGCCCGTCGCCCTGGGCCTGCATCGGGGTCAGCCCGGCCTTGGCGATCTTCTTCAGCACCTTCATACCCGACGCCGAGACCTTGCCGAACGGCGTGTACTTGGGCGGGAGCTGACTGTCCTTGTAGACGAGGAAGAACTGGCTGCCGCCGGTGTCGGGGCCGCTGTTGGCCATCGCCACGGTACCGGCCGGGTACTCGGCGCCCTTGAGGTTCTCGTCGGGCAGCTCGTAGCCGGGGTCGCCGCTGCCGGTGCCGGTCGGGTCGCCGCACTGCAACACGTAGAGCTGCTGGGGCGGGCCGGTCATGCGGTGGCAGGCCGTGTGGTCGAAGTACTTCTCGCCTGCCAGGAAGTGGAAGGAGTTGACGGTGTGCGGCGCCTTGGCGGCGTCCATGGCGATGTCGATCTCACCGCAGGTGGTGCTCAGCTCCATGGTGTAGGAGGCCGACTTGTCCACCTTCATGGCCGGCTCCTTCTTCCACTTCTTGCCCGTCGGCCTTCCCTTGGCGGGCTTGTCGCAGGGGTCCGGGGCCTTGCTGGTGGGAGGCGCCGAGGGCTTCTCGGCCGCGCCTTCGGCGTCGTCCTTCTTGTCGCCGTTGAGCCCGCCTGAGGCGGCGTAGGCCCCTCCGGCGGCCAGGACGATCACCAGGCCGAGGGCGATGGAGATATTGCGTATGCGGGCCCTGCGGCGGGCCGCTTCCCGCCGCTTGAGCTGCCGCTCGTACTTCTGCCGGGCGAGCTGCTTTCTGCGCTGCTCACTGCTGACCACGGTCTCGTCTCCTTCGAGGCGTCTGGCGAGGCGTCTTCAAGGCGTCGCACCTGCGGGCCTCACGTACCGTATACGCGACCCTCACGGGCTCGCCCCGCCCGTTACGGGTTCGCCGCGCGCGGACCCGCGCCGGTAGGCTGGCAGCTGCCTGACCGGCGACGGGCCTGCTCGGCCGTGTCGCCGACCCCGCTGTCGGACGAATGAAGGACGATCGTGCTCGTTGCCGGGTTCCCCGCCGGGGCCTGGGGGACCAACTGTTATCTGGTCGCCCCCGCCGCCGGCGAGGAGTGCGTGATCATCGATCCGGGCCACCAGGCCGCGCAGGGTGTCGAGGAGGTCGTCGCCAAGCACCGGCTGAAGCCGGTCGCGGTGGTCCTCACCCACGGGCACCTCGATCACGTCGCCTCCGTCGTCCCGGTCTGCGGCTCGCACGACGTGCCCGCCTGGATCCACCCGGACGACCGCTACATGATGAGCGACCCGGAGAAGGCGCTGGGAATGACCATCGGGCAGCCGCTGATGGGCGAGCTGACGGTGGGCGAGCCGGACGACGTCCAGGAGCTGTCCGACGGCGCCGTGCTGAACCTGGCAGGGCTGGAGCTGACCGTCGCGCACGCGCCGGGCCATACCAAGGGGTCGGTGACCTTCAGGATGCCCGAACAGGCGGATGTGCCGCCCGTGCTGTTCTCGGGCGACCTGCTGTTCCCCGGCTCCATCGGACGCACCGATCTGCCCGGCGGCGACCCGGACGAGATCCTCCGGTCCCTGGCGCGTGTGTGCCTTCCGCTGGAGGACGAGACCGTGGTCCTGCCCGGGCACATGCACCAGACGACCATCGGCCGCGAGCGTGCCACCAATCCCTTTCTGCGACAGGTGGCGGAGCACGGCCCGGGAGGCGGGGGCACGGACGCCGCCGCCACCCCGCGACGAGGAATGTGACGAGAAGCCACGTGAGCACCTTCAAGGCCCCCAAGGGCACCTACGATCTGCTGCCGCCCGACTCCGCGACGTATCTCGCCGTGCGCGAGGCGATCGCCGCGCCGCTGCGCAGGTCCGGCTACGGCTATGTGGAGACCCCCGGATTCGAGAGCGTCGAGCTGTTCGCGCGCGGTGTCGGTGAGTCCACCGACATCGTGACCAAGGAGATGTACACCCTCACCACCAAGGGCGGCGACGAGCTGGCCCTGCGCCCCGAGGGCACCGCCTCGGTGCTGCGCGCCGCGCTGGAGGCCAACCTCCACAAGGCGGGCAACCTCCCGGTGAAGCTGTGGTATTCGGGTTCGTACTACCGCTACGAGCGCCCCCAGAAGGGCCGCTACCGGCACTTCTCGCAGGTGGGAGCCGAGGCGCTGGGCACCGAGGACCCGACGCTGGACGCCGAGCTGATCATCCTGGCGTACGACGCCTACCGCTCGCTGGGGCTGACCGGCTTCCGGCTGCTGCTCAACTCGCTGGGCGACCGCACCTGCCGCCCCGTCTACCGGGCCGCGCTCCAGGACTTCCTGCGCGGGCTCGACCTGGACGAGGACACCCGGGCCAGGATCGAGATCAACCCGCTGCGCGTCCTGGACGACAAACGCGAGAGCGTCCAGCGGCAGTTGACCGGCGCTCCGATGATGCGCGACCACCTGTGCGAGGAGTGCAAGGCCTTCCACGAGGAGGTGCGCGCGCTGCTCACCGAGGCGGGCGTGCCCTTCGAGGACGACCCGCGGCTGGTGCGCGGCCTGGACTACTACACGCGTACCACTTTCGAGTTCGTCCACGACGGCCTGGGCTCGCAGTCGGCCATCGGCGGCGGCGGCCGGTACGACGGCCTCTCCGAGATGATCGGCGGTCCCGCGCTGCCGTCCGTCGGCTGGGCGCTGGGCGTGGACCGCACGGTGCTGGCGCTGGAGGCCGAGGGGGTCGGACTCGAACTGGCGCCGCCCACCGAGCTGTTCGCCGTACCGATCGGCGACGAGGCGCGCCGGCGGCTGTTCCGCCTGGTCACCGCGTTGCGCCGGGAAGGCGTCGCGGCGGACATGGCGTACGGCGGCAAGGGCATGAAGAACGCCATGAAGTCGGCCAATCGCTCCGGCGCCCGGTTCGCGCTGCTGCTCGGGGAGCGGGATCTGGCCGAGGGCGTGGCCCAGCTCAAGGACCTCGCCAGCGGCGAGCAGACGGCCCTCGCACTCGATCGCGTGGTGGCCGAAGTGCGGGCCAAGCTGCGGTGACCGCGCGGCCGGTTGGGGCAGAATGTGCCCCGGTACCGGCCATGGACCAGATGACGGGACGAGACAGGCTATGACGACGACGGCACCCCCTGACGAGGCGCACATGGGCGTGGACGGACCGAAGGGGGGTGCCGTCGGCGCGAGCAGGGGCTTCGCCTGGATGCTCATCGTCACCGGTGCCGCCGGACTGCTCGCGGCCTGGGTCATCACGCTGGACAAGTTCAAGCTCCTGGAGGACAAGAACTTCAAGCCGGCGTGCAGCATCAACCCGGTCGTCTCCTGCGGCAACATCATGCAGAGCGACCAGGCCTCGGCCTTCGGTGTGCCCAACCCGATGATCGGGCTGGTGGCCTACGGCATCGTGATCTGTGTCGGGGTCACCCTGCTCACCCGCGCGACCTTCCCGCGCTGGTATTGGCTCACCTTCAACGCGGGCTGCCTGTTCGGCGTCGGCTTCGTGACCTGGCTCCAGTACGAGTCGCTGTACACCATCGGGAACCTGTGCCTGTGGTGCTCGCTGGCCTGGGTCGCGACGATCATCATGTTCTGGTACGTCACAGCGCACAACGTCCGCAACCGCTTCCTGCCCGCCCCGGCCGCCGTGCGCGGCTTCGCCGACGAGTTCCCGTGGGTGATCCCGGTGCTGCACATCGGGGTGATCGGCATTCTGATCCTGACCCGCTGGTGGGACTTCTGGACCAGCTGAGTCGCGGGCCGCGGGCGGCGCGGTTGTCAGCGCCCTGACTTAGGGTTTCCGGTGTGGAGCCCGATCTTTTCACCGCAGCAGCAGAGGACCGCCAGGCCAAGGACCCGTCCGCCAGCCCGCTGGCCGTCCGGATGCGGCCGCGCACCCTGGACGAGGTGGTGGGGCAGCAGCATCTGCTGCGCCCCGGCTCGCCGCTGCGCCGTCTGGTGGGGGAGGGCGGCGGCGGCCCGGCCGGAACGTCCTCGGTGATGCTGTGGGGACCGCCCGGCACCGGCAAGACGACCCTCGCGTACGTCGTCAGCAAGGCCACCGACAAGCGGTTCGTCGAACTGTCGGCCATCACCGCCGGGGTCAAGGAGGTGCGCAGTGTCATCGACGGCGCCCGCCGCGCCTCCGGCGCCTACGGCAAGGACACCGTCCTCTTCCTCGACGAGATCCACCGCTTCAGCAAGGCCCAGCAGGACTCCCTGCTGCCCGCCGTGGAGAACCGCTGGGTCACGCTGATCGCGGCCACCACCGAGAACCCGTACTTCTCGGTGATCTCGCCGCTGCTCTCCCGCTCCCTGCTGCTGACGCTGGAGCCGCTGACCGACGACGACATCCGCGGTCTGCTGCGCCGCGCGGTGGCCGACGAGCGCGGCCTCGCCGCAGAGGTGACGCTGCCCGAGGACTCCGAGGACCATCTGCTGCGGATCGCGGGCGGTGACGCGCGGCGCGCGCTGACGGCGCTGGAGGCGGGCGCCGGGGCGGCGCTCGCCAAGGGCGAGAGCGCCATCTCGCTGGCCACCGTCGAGGAGGCCGTCGACCGCGCGGCCGTGAAGTACGACCGTGCCGGAGACCAGCACTACGACGTGGCCAGCGCGCTGATCAAGTCCATCCGGGGCTCGGATGTGGATGCCGCGCTGCACTACCTGGCGCGGATGATCGAGGCCGGTGAGGACCCGAGGTTCATCGCGCGGCGCCTGATGATCTCCGCCAGCGAGGACATCGGACTCGCCGATCCGACCGCGCTGCAGACCGCTGTGGCCGCAGCGCAGGCCGTCGCCATGATCGGCTTTCCCGAAGCGCGGATCACCCTCGGCCAGGCGACGGTCGCGCTCGCGCTGGCGCCCAAGTCGAACGCGGCGTACCTCGCCATCGACGCGGCGCTGGCGGACGTACGGGCCGGGCTCGCCGGGCCCGTTCCGCCGCACCTGCGGGACAGCCACTACAAGGGGTCCCAGAAGCTGGGGCACGGGCAGGGGTATCAGTACCCGCACGACCTTCCCGGGGGGATCGCCGCCCAGCAGTACGCGCCGGACGCGGTGCATGGGCGCCGCTATTACGAGCCCACCCGCTATGGGGCGGAGGCGCGGTACGCGGACATCGCCGACCGCGTGCGGGCCCGCCTGCGCGGCGAGGCGGACTGACCTGCGTCCGTTCCGCTAACCGCCCGCGGCGAACAAGGTGTGCATCGCATGCCGGAGCTCAGCCACCGTGCTGACGGGCTCCGCGAAGTCGAAGCGGGCGTCCACGCACGGTCCCGTACCGCTCCATCCGCGTACGCGGAACCCGAAGCGGTCGAGCGCCAGTGGAACGGCTCGCTCCCAGCCCTGGCAGGCACACAGCCCGCGCACCTGCTCCTGGTGCGCGGCGGCCAGGTGCTGCAGCAGCTCCGCCTCGTGGGTGGCGAGCGGGTCGGGAAGGGCGGCGGCGAAGTCGTCGGGTTCCACGGGCTCCTCGCCCCACAGGTCGTCGACGTAGGCCTCGCCGACCTCCAGCCGCAGCATCCGCCGGGAGGTTCCGGCGACGGGCGCCGAGGGGGCGGCCTCGGCGAGCAGCCGGGCGCAGGCGGCGCGGTCGTCACCGCGTACGGGGGTGAGCCAGCCGGCGACCCAGGCGCGGCCCCGCACCCGGTGCGGTACGGAGACCGGCGCCACATCCGTGATCTCCATCACCGCGGCGAGGTCGTCGTCGTGCGCGTAGGAACTCACGCGCGCTTCCAGCGAGTCCGCGGGGACCAGCAACAGGACGTCTCCGTCGGGGGTCACGGTGCGGGCCTCGGGTACGCCTGAGCCCGGTTCCCGCAGGTCGGGCTCGGCCCCGGGAATGGTCAGCAGGGCGGATACGCTGGATTGCGCGAGGGTTCGTACACGTTCGGCGGCGGTGGGCCGCCGGTCGTCTTCCACGGGACGCGGCTGTTCCTCCTCGGCGTCGGTGCCAGGCAGGGAAATCCCAGGTCGAAACATACGTGCTCCTCAGCTAAGGTAAGGCTCACCTAACTTACACGGAGGTCCGTTCAACGTGAACCAGTCGCGTCCCAAGGTCAAGAAGTCGCGTGCCCTGGGCGTCGCGCTGACCCCGAAGGCCGTCAAGTACTTCGAACAGCGCCCGTACCCGCCCGGGGAGCACGGCCGGGGCCGTAAGCAGAACAGTGACTACAAGGTCCGTCTGCTGGAGAAGCAGCGCCTGCGCGCGCAGTACGACATCAGCGAGAGCCAGATGCGCCGCGCCTACGAGCGCGCCCGTAAGACCGGCCAGAAGACGGGCGAGGCCCTGGTCGTCGAGCTCGAGCGGCGGTTGGACGCGCTCGTGCTGCGCTCCGGCCTGGCCCGCACGATCTACCAGGCCCGCCAGATGGTGGTGCACGGCCACATCGCGGTCAACGACCGGAAGGTCGACAAGCCGTCCTTCCGCGTCCGTCCCGACGACGTGGTGATGGTCCGCGAGCGCAGCCGCGACAAGTACCCCTTCCAGGTCGCCCGTGAGGGTGGCTACGCGGGCGAGGGGGAGACCCCCCGCTACCTCCAGGTCAACCTGCAGGCGCTCGCCTTCCGCCTGGACCGGGACCCCAACCGCAAGGAGATCCCGGTGATCTGCGACGAGCAGCTGGTCGTCGAGTACTACGCCCGCTGACCGCCCGCTTCGGCTCAGCCCCGCCAGCCCGCCTGCCCGACGCCGGTTCCCTCCGGCAGGGCACGGCGGGCTGCGGCGTTCCCGGGCGCCGCCCCCTAATGCGGTACGGAGCGAGCGGCCCGGCGCGATAAGGTCGATACCTCGTACGCCGCCGCGGTCGGCCCCCGGCGAGCGGCGGCCGACCCCCATGACCATCAAGGGAAGCGGTGCAGCGTGTCCGGTGGAGAAGTGGCCGGCCTCCTCGTGGCCGTCTTCTGGGCGATTCTGGTGTCGTTCCTCGCCGTTGTGCTGGTGAGGCTCGCGCAGACGCTCAAGGCGGCGACCAAGCTGGTGACAGGCGTGACGGAACAGGCGGTCCCCCTCCTGGGAGAGGCATCGGCGACCGTCCGTTCCGCGCAGACCCAGCTCGACCGCGTCGACGCCATCGCGACGGACGTCCAGGAGGTCACCTCCAACGCCTCCGCGCTCTCCTCCACCGTCTCGACCGCCTTCGGCGGCCCGCTCGTCAAGGTCGCGGCCTTCGGCTACGGCGTGAGGCGGGCGCTGGGGCGGAAGGAGGCGCCCGAGGGCCGGAGCCGCGGTGGCCGCAAGGTCGTCGTCCGCCGCACCGTGCCCGCAGCGCGCCGCGGCGGCCGCAAGCGTGGAAGGGGCTGAGCGCAGATGTTCCGCCGTGCCTTCTGGTTCACCACCGGCGCCGCCGCCGGTGTCTGGGCCACCACCAAGGTCCAGCGCAAGATCCGCAGCCTCGCGCCCGACGCGCTGGCGCTGCGCGCCGCCGACAAGGCCGTCGAAGGCGGCAACCGGCTGCGCGAGTTCGCGCTCGACGTGCGCGCCGGCATGGTCCAGCGGGAGAGCGAACTCAAGGACGCACTGGGCCTGTCGGCCGGGGAGGCCGACAGGTTCCGGGAGCTGCCCGCCGCGCAGCCGGCCTCCGTCGCGTCGCAGCGCGGCAAGCCCCTCCCGCGCCAGCAGCGCAAGCGGCAGCTCGGCGGCGCCCCCCGGCCTGAGGCGGGGAGAAACCCGCAGGCTCCGCCGCGCGACCCGGACCGGCTGGACCGCCAGGACCAGCCCTCCACCCCCAACCACCCGAACGACCGGAATGAGGACCACTGATGGAGTCGGCTGAAATCCGCCGCCGCTGGCTGCGCTTCTTCGAGGAGCGAGGGCACCACGTCGTGCCGTCGGCGTCGCTGATCGCGGACGACCCGACGCTGCTGCTGGTCAACGCGGGCATGGTGCCCTTCAAGCCGTACTTCCTGGGCGAGACCACCCCGCCCTGGCCGCGGGCCACCAGCGTGCAGAAGTGTGTGCGCACGCCGGACATCGAAGAGGTCGGCAAGACCACCCGGCACGGCACCTTCTTCCAGATGTGCGGCAACTTCTCCTTCGGCGACTACTTCAAGGAGGGGGCGGCCAAGCTCGCCTGGGAGCTGCTGACCTCCTCGCAGGAGCAGGGCGGCTACGGACTGGACCCCGAGCGCCTGTGGATCACCGTCTACGAGCAGGACGACGAGGCGGAGCGGATCTGGAAGGACGTCGTCGGCGTGCCCGCCGAACGCATCCAGCGCCTGGGCATGGAGGAGAACTACTGGTCGATGGGCGTGCCTGGCCCGTGCGGCCCCTGCTCGGAGATCAACTACGACCGCGGGCCCGAGTTCGGCCCCGAGGGCGGCCCCGCCGTCAACGACGAGCGGTATGTGGAGCTGTGGAACCTGGTGTTCATGCAGTACGAGCGCGGCGAGGGCTCCACCAAGACCGACTTCGAGATCCTCGGCGAGCTGCCCAGCAAGAACATCGACACCGGTCTCGGCCTCGAACGCCTGGCGATGGTCCTGCAGGGCGTGCACAACATGTACGAGATCGACACCTCGCGTGCCGTCATCGACAAGGCCACCGAGCTGACCGGCGTCGCCTACGGTGCCGCCGAGCACACCGATGTGTCGCTGCGCGTCGTCTGCGACCACATCCGTACCTCCGTGATGCTCATCGGGGACGGCGTCACCCCCGGCAACGAGGGCCGCGGCTATGTGCTGCGCCGCATCATGCGCCGCGCCATCCGCAACATGCGCATCCTGGGCGCCACGGGGCCGGTGGCCGAGGAGCTGATCGACGTCGTCATCACGACGATGGGCCGGCAGTATCCCGAGCTGATCACCGACCGGAAGCGCATCGAGACCGTCGCGCTCGCCGAGGAGGCCGCCTTCCTCAAGACGCTGAAGGCCGGCACCAACATCCTCGACACCGCCGTCGCCGAGACCAAGAAGACCGGCAGCACCGTCCTGCCGGGCGACAAGGCCTTCCAGCTCCACGACACCTGGGGCTTCCCCATCGACCTCACCCTGGAGATGGCGGCCGAGCAGGGGCTGTCGGTGGACGAGCAGGGCTTCCGCCGGCTGATGAAGGAGCAGCGGGAGCGCGCCAAGGCCGACGCCAAGGCCAAGAAGACGGGCCACGCCGACCTGTCGGCCTACCGCGAGATCGCCGACACGGCCGGTGCCACCGACTTCACCGGCTACGGCGAGACGGCGGGCGAGGCCACCATCGTCGGACTGCTGGTCGACGGCGTCTCCTCGCCGGCCGCCGGTGAGGGCGACGAGGTCGAGGTCGTCCTGGACCGCACCCCGTTCTACGCCGAGGGCGGCGGCCAGCTCGCCGACACCGGGCGCATCCGGCTGGAGGGCGGCGCCGTCATCCAGGTCCGCGACGTGCAGCAGCCGGTGCCCGGCGTCAGCGTGCACAAGGGCTCCGTCCAGGTCGGTGAGGTCACCGTCGGCGCGTCCGCCTACGCGCAGATCGACGGCGACCGCCGCCGCTCCATCGCCCGCGCCCACAGCGCCACCCACCTCACCCACCAGGCGCTGCGCGACGCGCTGGGCCCGACGGCAGCCCAGGCCGGTTCCGAGAACGCCCCCGGCCGCTTCCGCTTCGACTTCGGCTCGCCCACCGCCGTCCCCGGCACGGTGCTCACCGACGTCGAGCAGAAGATCAACGAGGTGCTCGCCAGGGAACTCGATGTGCACGCCGAGTACATGGGCATCGACGACGCCAGGAAGCAGGGCGCGCTGGCCGAGTTCGGCGAGAAGTACGGCCAGACCGTGCGCGTGGTGACCATCGGCGACTTCTCCAAGGAGCTGTGCGGCGGCACGCACGTGCACAACACGGCGCAGCTCGGCCTGGTCAAGCTGCTGGGCGAGTCCTCCATCGGCTCGGGCGTGCGCCGCGTCGAGGCCCTGGTGGGCGTGGACGCCTACAAGTTCCTCGCCCGCGAGCACACCGTCGTCTCGCAGCTGACCGAGCTGGTCAAGGGCCGGGCCGAGGAGCTGCCCGAGCGGATCTCCGGGATGCTGACCCGGCTCAAGGACGCCGAGAAGGAGATCGAGCGGTTCCGGGCCGAGAAGGTCCTCCAGGCCGCCGCCGGGATCGCCCAGAACGCCGAGGACGTGCGCGGTATCGCGCTGGCCGCGGCCCGGGTGCCGGACGGCACCACGGCCGACGACCTGCGCACCCTGGTGCTGGACGTACGCCAGCGGCTCGGCAGCCGCCCGGCGGTCGTGGCGCTGTTCGCCGTCACGGGCGGGCGTCCGCTCACGGTGATCGCCACCAACGAGGGCGCCAGGGACGCCGGGCTGCGCGCCGGTGACCTGGTGCGCACGGCGGCCAAGACGCTCGGTGGCGGTGGCGGCGGCAAGCCGGACGTCGCCCAGGGCGGCGGCCAGAACCCGGAGGCCGTGGACGACGCCGTGGCCGCCGTCGAGCGCCTGGTCGCCGAGGCCGGGGGCAACGCCTGATGGTCCCCGACGACGCCGCTGCCGGTAAGGACGCCGAAGGTCCGGAGTCCTTCCGGCGCGGCAGGCGCCTCGCAGTCGACGTCGGAGACGCCCGGATCGGGGTCGCGAGCAGCGACCCCGACGGGCTGCTGGCCACTCCGGTGGAGACGGTGCCGGGGCGTGACGTCCCGGCGGCCCAGCGTCGGCTGAGGGCGCTGGTGGAGGAGTACGAGCCCTTGGAGGTCGTCGTCGGACTGCCACGCTCGCTCAGCGGCGGGGAGGGCCCGGCGGCGGCCAAGGTCCGCGAATTCGCTCAGCAGTTGGCGAAAAACATCACACCTGTTCCGGTCAGACTCGTCGACGAACGGATGTCGACGGTCACCGCCGCGCAGGGGATGCGGGCATCGGGAGTCAGTTCCAAAAAGGGACGTTCACGTATCGACCAGGCGGCCGCAGTGGTGATCCTGCAGAGTGCGCTGGACACGGAGCACACCTCGGGCCGCCCCCCGGGCCATTGCGTCGAGGTGGTTGTCTGATCGCTGTACGGTAACGTTCCGCGCGACACGGCAGCCGTCGACGCACCTGCGTGACGCACGCGTACGGGACCCGCCCGGTGCGGGGGCCCGGCGGGGCGTCCGGCGCGTCACCGGCTGCCGCTCTCGCGTCGCAAGGGGATCGATGACTGACTATGGCCGGGGACATGGCTCCCAACCGTGGCACCCTGACGACCCCCTCTACGGGGACCAGGAGTGGGACGGTGGCCGGCAGCCCGAATATCAGGGTGGCTGGAACCAGGCTCCCCAGCAGGGGGAGTATTCCGGCCACCCCGGCCCCCAGCAGTACGCGGAACAGCAGTACCAGCAGCAGCCCTACCCGGACCCGCAGCAGCAGTACGCGCAGGGCAGCTGGGACGGCACCCAGCAGGCAGCGCCGGGCGCCTACTACGACCCGTCGTACGCCGCGCAGCCGCACGCCGGAGGGCAAGCCGACCCGTACGGCACCGGCCAGTACCCCACAGCCGACTACCACACGGGCGAGTACCCCACCGGGGAGTACGGCACGGGCGAGTACCCCACCGGGGAGTACGGCACGGGCGAGTACCCCACCGGGGAGTACCACACCGGCGAGTACCCGAGCGGGAACTACAGCACCGGCGAGTACGCCACGGGTCAGCAGTACATGCAGCACCCCAGCGGCGAGTACAGCACTGGCGAGTACAGCACCGGCGAGTACCCCGGCGGCGGGTACGGGACGGGCGAGTACCCCACCGCCGGGGGGTACGGCACCGGGGAGTACCCCACCGGGGAGCACCCGGGCCCCTACGCCCAGCAGGGCGGCTATCCGGCGCAGCCCTCCCAGCCGCACCCGTCGCAGCAGCAGACCGTGCCCCGGCCCCGGCAGGGGCCCGAGCCGACGGCCGACCCGGAGACCGGCTGGGACCCCGGGCCCGACCAGGGTGAACACGCCTTCTTCCAGGACCGCGACGGCGACGACGAGCCGTACGAGGACGACTACGACGACTACGGCGAGGACGAGGACCGCCGCCGCCGAGGGCGCGGGGGCAGGACCAAGCGCGGGCGCGGCTGCGGGCTGGTCATCACGGCGGCCCTGGTGGCCGGGGTGAGCGTCGTCGGATACGTGGGCTACGACTTCTACCAGACCCACTTCGGCCCCGCGCCCGACTACGCGGGCGACGGCACCGGCGAGGTGATGGTCGACATCCCCGAGGGCGCCTCGCTCGCCGAGATGGGAGCGGTGCTGGAGAAGGAGGGTGTGGTCAAGAGCCCGGGCGCCTTCGTCGAGGCGGCAGGCAGCAATCAGAAGGCGCGGAGCATCCAGGCCGGCACCTACACGCTGCGCAAGAAGATGTCCGGCGCCAGTGCCGTCGCGATGATGCTCGACCCGGCCAGCCAGAACGGCCTCATCGTGGCCGAGGGCTGGCGCGCCACCAAGGTCTACGCGGAGATCGACAAGAAGCTCGACGTCGCCAAGGGAACGACGAAGAAGGCCGCCGAATCCGGCGATCTGGGCCTTCCCAAGTGGGCACACGGCAAGCCGGAAGGTTTCCTCTTCCCCTCCAAGTACAGCGTCAGCAAGAAGAGCAAGCCGCTCGACGTGCTGCGGCAGATGGTCAAGCGGGCCGAGTCCGAGTACGCCAAGGTGGGTCTGGAGCAGAAGGCCAAGAGCATCGGCAAGACGCCGGAGCAGATCATCACCATCGCCTCCCTCGTACAGGCGGAGGCGCAGCAGGACGACGAGTTCGGCAAGGTCTCCCGCGTCATCTACAACCGGCTCGACAAGGACATGCGGCTCGGCTTCGACTCCACCATCAACTACGCGATGGGCCGCTCCACGCTGAACACCTCGGTCGCCGACACCAAGTACCCCTCGCCGTACAACACCTATCTGCACAAGGGGCTCCCGCCCGGCCCCATCGGCAACCCGGGCCACCAGGCGATAGAAGCGGCACTCAAGCCGACCAAGGGCGACTGGCTGTTCTTCGTCACGGTGAAACCGGGCGACACGCGGTTCACCGACGATGCGCACGAACATCAGAGGAATGTCGAAGACTTCAACAAGGAACAGCGCAAGAAGTAAGGAGCACGGCGGCTGATGCCCACCACTTCCTCGCACGAGGCCAGGCGTGCCGCCGTCCTCGGCTCGCCGGTCGCGCACTCCCTCTCCCCGGTGCTGCACCGGGCCGCCTACGCCGAACTCGGCCTCGGCGGCTGGACCTACGACCGCTATGACGTGGACGAACAGCGCATCGCGGGCTTTCTGTCCGGTCTGGACGAGCCGGAGCCCGGCGCCCGGCGCTGGGCGGGGCTCTCCCTCACCATGCCGCTGAAGCGCGCCGTCATCCCACTGCTGGACGAGATCACCGTCACGGCCGCCTCCGTGGAGGCCGTCAACACGGTGCTCTTCAGCGACGACGGGCGGCGCACCGGGGACAACACCGACATCCCCGGCATGGTCGCAGCGCTGGAGGAGCGCGGCATCCGCGCGGTCGAGAGCGCCACCGTGCTGGGCGCCGGCGCCACGGCGTCCTCCGCGCTGGCAGCCCTCGCCCGGATCTGCGAGGGCGAGGTCACCGCCTATGTACGGAGCGAGGAGCGCGCCCGCGAGATGCGGGGCTGGGGGGAGCGGCTCGGGGTCGCCGTGCGGACGGCCGACTGGGTCCGGGCGGCCGAGGGGCTGCGGGCGCCGCTCGTCATCTCCACCACGCCCGCGGGCGCCACCGACGGGCTCGCCCAGGCCGTGCCCGCCTCGGGCGGCACCCTCTTCGACGTCCTCTACGACCCGTGGCCGACCGCGCTGGCCGGAGCCTGGAGAGGCGCTGTCATCGGCGGCCTCGATCTGCTGGTGCACCAGGCGGTGCTCCAGGTGGAGCTGATGACAGGGTGCGGCCCAGCCCCGCTGGCCGCCATGCGGGCCGCGGGAGAGGCCGAACTGCGGGCCCGCGCCGCGTGAGCCGACGCGCCGTCTGACCAGCCCGCCGCCCACATTCCGAGACGGAGACGGCTCGGGGAAAGGCTCCTCCCGGCGGCATGGGAGGATCGGTCCCAGGAAAACCCCAGGAAGTGGGACGGGCCGCGAAGCGGCCGAGAGGAGCACCGTTGAGCAGGTTGCGCTGGCTGACCGCGGGGGAGTCGCACGGCCCCGCACTCGTGGCGACCCTGGAGGGCCTCCCCTCCGGCGTACCGGTGACCACCGACATGGTCGCCGACGAGCTGGCCCGCCGCCGCCTCGGCTACGGCCGCGGCGCCCGGATGAAGTTCGAGCGCGACGAGGTCACCTTCCTCGGCGGCGTACGCCACGGACGCACCCTCGGCTCCCCGGTCGCCATCATGGTCGGCAACACCGAGTGGCCCAAGTGGGAGCAGGTCATGGCGGCCGACCCGGTCGACCCCGCCGAGCTGGAGCAGCTGGCCCGCAACGCCCCCCTCACCCGGCCCCGCCCCGGCCACGCCGACCTCGCCGGTATGCAGAAGTACGGCTTCGACGAGGCCCGCCCGGTGCTGGAGCGCGCCTCGGCGCGGGAGACCGCCGCGCGGGTCGCGCTCGGCACCGTCGCACGCTCCTTCCTCAAGGAGACCGCCGGTATCGAGATCGTCTCCCATGTTGTCGAGCTGGGCGCGGCCAAGGCGCCGTACGGTTCGGTCCCGGAGCCCGGCGACGTGGCGCGGCTGGACGCCGACCCGGTGCGCTGCCTGGACGCCGAGGCGAGCGAGGCGATGGTCGCCGAGATCGACCAGGCCCACAAGGACGGCGACACCCTCGGCGGCGTCGTCGAGGTCGTCGCACACGGGGTGCCCGTCGGGCTCGGCTCCCATGTGCACTGGGACCGGCGGCTGGACTCGCGGCTGGCCGGGGCGCTCATGGGCATCCAGGCCATCAAGGGCGTGGAGCTGGGCGACGGCTTCGGCCTCGCCCGGGTGCCGGGCTCGCAGGCGCACGACGAGATCCTGCCGACCCCGGACGGCATCCGCCGCGCCTCGGGGCGCAGCGGCGGCACCGAGGGCGGGCTGTCCACCGGCGAGCTGCTGCGGGTGCGGGCCGCGATGAAGCCGATCGCCACCGTGCCGCGCGCCCTGGCCACGGTCGACGTCCGCACCGGCGAGGCCGACAAGGCCCACCACCAGCGCTCCGACGTGTGCGCCGTGCCCGCTGCCGGGATCGTCGCCGAGGCGATGGTCGCACTGGTGCTGGCGGACGCGGTGGCCGAGAAGTTCGGCGGGGACAGCGTCGCCGAGACCCGGCGCAACGTCCGCGGCTTCCTGGACAACCTGGAGGTCAAGTGACCGGGCCCGCCGTCGTGCTCGTCGGCCCGATGGGGGTCGGCAAGTCGACCGTCGGCGCGATCCTGGCCGAGCGGCTCGGGGTGACCTGCCGCGACACCGACAAGGACATCGAGGAGCAGGCGGGCAAGCCCATCTCGGAGATCTTCCTGGACGAGGGCGAACCGCACTTCCGCGAGCTGGAACGGGCGGCCGTCCGCAGGGCGCTGGCCGAGCACACGGGCGTGCTCGCGCTGGGCGGCGGCGCCGTACTGGCCGAGGAGACCAGGGAGCTGCTGGCCGGACACCCGGTCGTCTTCCTGGAGATGGGGGTGACGGAGGCCGTCAAGCGCGTCGGACTGGACGCCCCGCGCCCGCTGCTCGTCATCAACCCGCGCCAGCAGTGGCGCAAGCTGATGGAGGAGCGCAGGCCGCTCTACACCGAGGTGGCCCGCGCCGTCGTCAGCACCGAGGACCGCACGCCCGACGAGGTCGCCGACGAGATCCTCGCCGCCCTTCAGCCACCGTCCACCCAGCCGGAGAAGCAGCAATGACCACCCAGGACCCCGCCGTGACCCGTATCGCCGTCGGTGGCACGGCGGGCACGGACCCCTACGAGGTGCTCGTCGGACGGCAGCTCCTCGGCGAACTCCCCGGTCTCATCGGCGACGGGGCGCAGCGGGTCGCCGTACTGCACCCCGAGGCGCTGGCCTCCACCGGGGAGGCGCTGCGCGAGGACCTGGCGGCGCAGGGGTACGAGGCCATCGCGGTCCAGCTGCCCAACGCCGAGGAGTCCAAGACCGCCGAGGTGGCGGCGTACTGCTGGAAGGCGCTGGGCCAGACCGGGTTCACCCGCACGGATGTGATCGTCGGCGTCGGGGGAGGGGCCACCACCGATGTGGCCGGGTTCGTCGCGGCGACCTGGCTGCGCGGAGTGCGCTGGATCGCGGTGCCCACCACGGTGCTGGCCATGGTCGACGCGGCGGTCGGCGGCAAGACCGGCATCAACACCGCCGAGGGCAAGAACCTGGTGGGCGCCTTCCACCCGCCGGCCGGGGTGCTGTGCGATCTGGCGGCGCTGGAGTCGCTGGGCGTGCACGACTACGTCAGCGGCCTCGCGGAGATCATCAAGGCGGGCTTCATCGCCGACCCGGCCATCCTGGAGCTGATCGAGTCCGACCCGGCCGCGGCGCGCACCCCGCAGGGGCCGCACACCGCCGAACTGATCGAGCGCTCGATCCGGGTGAAGGCCGAGGTGGTCTCCGAGGACCTGAAGGAGTCGGGCCGCCGGGAGATCCTCAACTACGGGCACACCCTCGGGCACGCCATCGAGAAGAACGAGCGCTACAACTGGCGGCACGGCGCGGCCGTTTCGGTCGGTATGGTCTTCGCCGCCGAGCTGGGGCGGATCGCCGGACGGCTGGACGACGCCACGGCCGAACGGCACCGCACGGTGCTGGAGTCGGTGGGGCTGCCCGTCACCTACCGCGGCGACCAGTGGCCCAAGCTGCTGGAGACCATGAAGGTCGACAAGAAGTCGCGCGGGAACCGGCTGCGCTTCATCGTGCTCGAAGGGCTCGCCAAACCGGCGGTCCTGGAGAGCCCCGACCCCGCGATGCTGCTGGCGGCACACGCCGAGATCGCCGCCTGAAGTCCCGCAGCCCCGAAGCCCTTTGACGTTCGTCACGCGGGGAACCGGGTGGGTCTTCGGGAGCGTCGGGCACTCGGGAGCCGACCCGGCCGTTCACACGGAGACGGTCGGGGAAGGTACCGTCAGTATTCGCACAACACCTGGCGTTGCGTCGCAGCGCCTTCACACGTGGGACGGAGTTGGGGTCCGGATGCAGCACAGCGGTGCCCAAGGCGCCTACGGAGGCTTCGGGGCACAGTGGCCCGCACCCCCGCCGGCCCCCGGTGCCCGCTCGGCCCAGGGCCCGGCACAGCGACAGCCGCACCCCCATCCGCAGGCGCCCCCGTCGCGCCCGCAGACCCAGATGCCCCCGCAGACCCAGGCGCCGCAGCCGCAACCCCCGCACCCCCACTCCCAGCCGCCGCACCCGCCCGCTCCGGCACCCCAGCCACCCCAGCCCCCGCACCAGCCGCAGCAGCCCCACCAGCCTCCCCGGCAGCACACCCGCCCGCTCCCGGCCCAGCCCCCGGCCGCACCGGCACCACCCTCGGGCGCGCCCCCGCAGCCGGCCGGCGGGGCACCGACCGGCGCTCCGGCCGGCGAGTCGACGGGCCATGTGAAGCTGCCGCCGGGCGCCCCGGTCCAGGTCCCGGCCCCCGGCGCGTCCCCCGCCCAGCTGGACGCCACCCGCGCCGCCGTCGCCGTGCTGCTGATCGGTCCGGCGGGCGCGGGCAAGACGACCGTGGCGCGCTACTGGGCGGACCACCGTGCCGTGCCCACCGCGCACATCAGCCTCGACGACGTACGCGAGTGGGTGCGCTCCGGCTTCGCCGACCCGCAGACGGGCTGGAACGACAACTCCGAGGCGCAGTACCGCCTCGCCCGCCGCACCTGCGGCTTCGCTGCCCGTAACTTCCTGGCCAACGGCATCTCCTGCATCCTGGACGACGCCGTCTTCCCCGACTGGCCCGTCATCGGCCTCGGTGGCTGGAAGCGGCATGTGGGCCCCGGTCTCATCCCGGTGGTGCTGCTGCCGGGGCTGGACATCGTCCTGGAGCGGAACGCCGAGCGTACGGGCAACAGGCGGCTGGCCGACGAGGAGGTGGCGCACATCCACGGCCGGATGGCGGGCTGGTACAGCTCCGGACTCCCGATCATCGACAACTCCCGGCAGGACGTGGCCAGCACGGCGCAGATGCTCGACAACGTGGTGGCCCGCAGCCTGGCCAGCCCGGTGAGCTGGTGACGTGACGGTCGGCGCCCCGTCAGGGGGCCCGGGTGGGGCGAAGCCCTCCGTGCTGAGCTGACAATCCTCATTGCCTCGCCCACACGGCCGTGTCCCGGCGGGCCGACGGGCCCGGCGCTGCGTACCCTCGGCATATGTCCGAGGTGCATGTGTCCCGCCGCGCCCGGCTGCGCGACCGTTGTGCGGCGAACACCGCCCATGACGGTTCCGCGGACGCGGTGCTGATCTCCCGCCCCGCCAACGTCCGGTATCTGACCGGCCGCGCGGCGCCCGGCAGCGTGCTGCTGCTCGGCCCGGACGGCCAGGACACCCTCGTCTCGGCCCCAGGCGAAGGGCCCGCCAACGGCGCCCACCCGGCCGACGACCTCCGTGAGGTCGTCCTGGACGTACCGAGCGGCGCTTACGCCGCTGAGCCGCACGGCGGCGCCCGGAACGACGCCGCCGTGGCCGCCGCCGGCCTCGCCGAGAAGAGTGGAGCCCGTGCGCTGGCTGTCGAGGAGCACCATCTGACCGTGGCCCGGCACCGGGCGCTGGCCGATGTGGCGCCCTCCGTGCGGCTCGCGGACCTCGGCCTGGCGGTGGAGCAGCAGCGGGTCGTCAAGGACGAGGAGGAGATCTCGGCGCTGCGGATCGCCGCCGAGATCACCGACCAGGCGCTCGGCGAGCTGCTGGAGTCGATCCTGGTGGGCCGCACCGAGCGGCATCTGGCCCTGGAACTGGAGCGCCGGCTGATCGACCACGGGGCCGAGGGCGCCGCGCTGCCCACCTCGGTCGCCACCGGCCCCAACTCGGGCCTCGCCGGTCACCGTCCCACCGACCGGCGGGTGGAGGAGGGGGATTTCCTCTCCGTCCGGCTGGGCGCCCGCTACCGGGGCTACGGCTGCCAGATCGGCCGTACCTTCGTCATCGGCACCGCGCCCGAGGCGTGGCAGATCGAGCTGTACGACACCGTCTTCGCCGCTCAGCGGGCCGCGCGGGAGTCGCTGGGCCCGGGTACCGAGTGCCGGGAGGTGGACCGGGCAGCACGCCAGGTTCTCGGCGCGGCGGGGCACGGCGAGGCGCTGGGCGAGTCGACGGGGCACGGGGTCGGGCTGGAAATCGGTGAGGACCCTCGGCTCTCACCTGAGGCCGTGGGTAAACTGGACGCTTGTGTGCCGGTCACCGTCGAACCGGGGGTCCATCTCCCGGGCCGGGGCGGCGTCCGGATCGACGACACGCTCGTCGTCCGCCCGCAGGCGGACGGCGGACCCGAGCTACTCACCATCACGACCAAGGAGCTGCTCGCCCTCTAGCCCCCGCGGGGGCTCGGCCCACGGGTCGTCGGAGGCGGGCAGGCGCCCTGGTCTCCGCAGCAGTCTCAGGAGATTCCGCGACCGTGGCATCCACGAACGACCTCAAGAACGGCATGGTGCTCAAGCTCGACGGCGACCAGCTCTGGTCCGTTGTCGAGTTCCAGCACGTCAAGCCCGGCAAGGGGCCGGCTTTTGTCCGTACGAAGCTGAAGAACGTCCTCTCCGGCAAGATCGTCGACAAGACGTTCAACGCGGGCACCAAGGTCGAAACGGCCACCGTGGACCGACGGGACATGCAGTTCTCGTACATGGACGGCGACTACTTCGTCTTCATGGACATGCAGACCTTCGACCAGCTCCACGTCGACCGCAAGACCGTGGGCGACGCGGCCAACTTCCTGGTCGAGGGCTTCGACGCCACGGTGGCGCAGCACGAGGGCGAGGTGCTCTACGTCGAGCTGCCTGCCGCTGTGGAGCTGACGATCAAGCACACCGAGCCGGGCGTCCAGGGCGACCGCTCCACCGGCGGCTCCAAGCCGGCCGAGCTGGAGACGGGCCACAGCATCCAGGTCCCGCTCTTCATCACGACCGGCGAGAAGATCAAGGTCGACACGCGCTCCGGTGAGTACCTCGGTCGGGTGAACAGCTAACCGTGGCCGCACGCAACAAGGCCCGCAAGCGCGCCTTCCAGATCCTCTTCGAGGCCGACCAGCGCGGTGCCGATGTGCGCACCGTGCTCGCGGACTGGTTGCGGCTCGCCCGGACGGACTCCCGGCAGCCGCCGGTCTCCGAGTACTCGATGACGCTCGTGGAGGGGTACGCGGACAACGCCCCCCGGATCGACGAACTGCTGTCCACCTACGCGGTGGACTGGACCCTGGACCGGATGCCCGATGTGGACCGGAGCATCCTGCGGCTGGGCGTCTATGAGCTGCTGTGGGCCGACGACGTCCCGGACGCGGTCGTCATCGACGAGGCGGTCCAGCTGGCGAAGGAGTTCTCCACCGATGAATCCCCGGGCTTCATCAACGGCCTGCTGGGCCGGCTGAAAGAACTGAAGCCGACGCTGTTGCGGTGACCCCTGGTGGTCAGGGACCGAAAGACAGGACGGGGTGCCCTCTCACACCGGGTGTGAGGGGGCACCCCCTTGTCGCTTGTCGGACCGGTGCCGGCGCTCAGACCTCTTCATGCGAGACGGCTCGACGCGCGTCAGCGTCCAGCACGCCCCAGCTGATCAGCTGCTCGGTGAGCACGGACGGCGACTGGTCGTAGATGACGGCCAGCGTGCGCAGGTCGTCCTGGCGGATGGAGAGGACCTTGCCGTTGTAGTCCCCGCGCTGCGACTGGATCGTCGCGGCGTACCGCTGGAGCGGACCCGCCTTCTCGGCCGGTACGTGGGCCAGGCGCTCCAGGTCGAGCACCAGCTTCGGCGGCGGCTCGGCGGCTCCACCGGGAGTGGTACCGGGCAGCAGCTCCTGCACCGGTACTCCGTAGAAGTCTGCGAGCTCGGCGAGGCGCTGCACGGTCACGGCCCGGTCGCCGCGCTCGTACGAGCCCACCACGACCGCCTTCCAACGGCCCTGGGACTTCTCCTCGACACCGTGGAGGGAGAGGCCCTGCTGGGTGCGGATGGCGCGGAGCTTGGCTCCGAGCTGTTTGGCGTATTCGCTGGACATATGGCTCCCCGGACGCTGTATCGCTAAAGCGGCTGCGCCAGGCGGTTCGCTGCGCCGCGCGCCTCGCGCTTCGTAACTCACTGTGAGGTTACGCAGCGTAATGTGCCGCGTCAAGCCGAGGGGGTCCGAACGGCTGGCACCGCCCCCGCGCGGGTTCGTCGGCGGGTCCTGGTAGCGTTGAGCGACGACAGCACAGACGTCCTTTAAGGCCCGTCCCGTGAGGCGGGGAAGGAGGTCCGATTTCCATGGACGACAACAGCTCCAGCCTGCATCCGGCACGCCCCGTACTGGAGGGGCCGGACATCAAGCGGGTGCTCACCCGCATCGCCCACGAGATCGTCGAACGCGCCAAGGGCGCCGACGACGTGGTACTTCTCGGCATTCCCACCCGCGGCGTCTTCCTCGCCCGACGGCTGGCCGCCAAGCTCGAAGAGATCACCGGCAGCGCGATCCCGGTCGGCTCGCTCGACATCACCATGTACCGGGACGATCTCCGTCTGGGCCCCGCGCGGACGCTCGCGCACACCGAGATCCCGGCCGAAGGCGTCGACGCACGACTCATCGTCCTCGTCGACGACGTGCTCTACTCCGGCCGCACCATCCGCGCCGCACTCGATGCCCTGGGTGACATCGGGCGTCCCCGCGCGGTACAGCTGGCCGTCCTCGTGGACCGCGGTCACCGCGAGCTTCCGATCCGTGCCGACTACGTCGGCAAGAACCTGCCCACCTCGCAGCGCGAGACCGTCAAGGTCCAGTTGACCGAGGAGGACGGCCACGACGGCGTCCTGCTCGGCACCCGCGCGTCCGAATCCGAGCACGCCGAAGGCAGCACTCGTCCCCGCCGGGGCACGGCCCCCGCCGGCTAGCGCACCACACCGGACCGCGCCCGGCGTTCCCGCGAGCGTGCCGAGCCGGTACCACCCCCGGCGCACGGAGCGCCGCCGCACGCCCGCGTGCGGCTCGCCACGACCCACCCTGCCCCGCCCCACCCCGGCGCACGCTGCCCGCAAGCGCGCCCTGCCCGGATGCGCCCCTCGGCGCGCCCGCCCTCGCGACGACTCACATCCCACCCACGGAAGGCACAAGGCAACAGATGAAGCGCCACCTCATCTCGGCCGCCGACCTCACCCGCGACGACGCCGTCCTCATCCTCGACACCGCCGAGGAGATGGCCAGGTTCGCCGACCGGCCGATCAAGAAGCTGCCCACGCTGCGCGGCCGCACCATCGTCAACCTCTTCTTCGAGGACTCCACCCGCACCCGGATCTCCTTCGAGGCGGCGGCCAAGCGGCTCTCGGCCGACGTCATCAACTTCTCCGCGAAGGGCTCCTCCGTCTCCAAGGGCGAGTCCCTCAAGGACACCGCGCTCACCCTGGAGGCGATGGGCGCCGACGCCGTCGTCATCCGGCACGGCGACTCCGGCGCTCCGCACCGCCTGGCCACCTCAGGGTGGATCGGCGGCTCGGTCATCAACGCAGGTGACGGCACCCACGAGCACCCCACCCAGGCGCTGCTGGACGCCTTCACCATGCGCCGCAGGCTGGTGGGCGAGGAGGGCGCGGCGCTCGACGGCAGGCGGATCACCATCGTCGGCGACATCCTGCACAGCCGCGTCGCCCGCTCCAACGTCCACCTGCTGTCCACCCTGGGCGCCCACGTCACCCTCGTCGCGCCGCCCACCCTCGTGCCCATCGGTGTGGAGAGCTGGCCGTGCGAGGTCTCCTACGACCTGGACGCCGTACTGACCAAGTCCGACGCCGTGATGATGCTGCGCGTCCAGCGGGAGCGGATGAACGCCGCCTTCTTCCCCACCGAGCGCGAGTACGCCCGCCGCTACGGCCTGGACGGCGAGCGGATGGCGCGGATGCCCGAGCAGGCCATCGTGATGCACCCCGGGCCGATGAACCGCGGTATGGAGATCACCGCCGAGGTGGCCGACTCGCCCCGCTGCACCGCCGTCGAGCAGGTCGCCAACGGGGTCAGCATCCGGATGGCCGTGATGTACCTGCTGCTGGGCGGCTCCGAGCCCGCCCTGTCCCGCGACGAGACTGCCCACCCGTCACCCGCCGCCGCCCCGGATGGAGGCGCTGCGCGCCGCCGAGTCGTAGAGGAGAACAACTGAGATGACTGAGCAGAACAAGACACTGCTGCGCGGTGCCAGGATCCTCGGTGGCGAGCCGCAGGACGTCCTGATCGAGGGCGGCACCGTCGCCGAGATCGGCCGGGAGCTGGAGGCGGCGGACGCCGAGGTCGTCGAGACCGGCGGCGCCGTGCTGCTGCCGGGCCTGGTCGACCTGCACACCCATCTGCGCGAGCCCGGCCGCGAGGACTCCGAGACCGTGCTGACCGGCACCCGGGCCGCGGCCAAGGGCGGCTACACCGCCGTGCACGCCATGGCCAACACCTTCCCCGTCGCCGACACAGCGGGCGTGGTCGAGCAGGTGTGGCGGCTGGGCAAGGAGTACGGCTACTGCGACGTGCGCCCCGTCGGCGCCGTCACCGTCGGCCTGGAGGGCAAGCAGCTCGCGGAGCTGGGCGCCATGCACGACTCCGCCGCCGAGGTGCGGGTCTTCTCCGACGACGGCAAGTGCGTGGACGACGCGGTGATCATGCGGCGCGCCCTGGAGTATGTGAAGGCCTTCGACGGTGTGGTGGCCCAGCACGCCCAGGAGCCCCGGCTGACCGCGGGCGCCCAGATGAACGAGGGCATCGTCTCCGCCGAACTCGGTCTGGCCGGCTGGCCCGCCGTGGCGGAGGAGTCGATCATCGCCCGTGACGTGCTGCTCGCCGCGCACGTCGGCTCCCGCGTCCACATCTGCCACCTGTCGACGGCCGGCTCCGTGGAGATCGTCCGCTGGGCCAAGTCCAAGGGCTGGAACGTCACAGCCGAGGTCACCCCGCACCACCTGCTGCTCACCGACGAGCTGGTGCGCTCCTACAACCCCGTCTACAAGGTCAACCCGCCGCTGCGCACCGAGGCCGATGTGATGGCGCTCCGCGAGGCGCTGGCCGACGGCACCATCGACTGCGTCGCCACCGACCACGCCCCGCACCCGCACGAGGACAAGGACTGCGAGTGGGGCGCGGCCGCCATGGGCATGGTGGGCCTGGAGACGGCCCTGTCGGTGGTGCAGCACACCATGGTCGACACCGGGCTGCTGGACTGGGCGCAGGTCGCCGACCGGATGTCCTTCCGGCCCGCGGCCATCGGCCGGCTGGAGGGCCACGGCCGCCCCGTCTCACCCGGCGAGCCAGCCAACCTCGTTCTTCTGGACGCGGACTACCGTGGACAGGTGGACCCCGCGGGCTTCGCCTCCCGCAGCGCCAACACCCCCTATGAGGGCCGTGAGCTGCCCGGACGCGTCACCCACACCTGGCTGCGGGGCCGCCCGACGGTCGTGGACGGGAAACTCGTGGGAGCAGCGTGAGCGGTGTGAGCAGTGTGAGTACGACAAACCTCCCCCTGATCGGCCTCGCCGCCGATCGGGAGTCACAGCAAGTCACCGACTGGGCGGCCCGGATCGGGTGGGTCGTCGGGCTCGTCCTGTTCGTCGCGCTGCTGTACTGGCTGATGCGCCAGGGCTGGAAGTGGCGCGGCACCCTCCAGGGCGACCTGCCCGAGCTCCCGCAGCCGCCCGAGCACGGCAGCGGCGAGCCGCTGCTGAGCGCCGGCGGCCGGTACCACGGCTCCACCACCGCGGGCCAGTGGCTCGACCGGATCGTCGCGCACGGCCTGGGCACCCGCAGCCGTGCCGAGCTGACCCTGACCGAGCGCGGGCTGGACGTCGTGCGCCCCGGGGCGCAGGACTTCTTCGTCCCCGCGGACCGGCTGCGCGGAGCCCGGCTCGACACCGGCATCGCGGGCAAGGTCCTCACCGAGGGCGGTCTGCTGATCGTCACCTGGGAGCACGGCGGCCGGCGGCTCGACTCCGGATTCCGCTTCGACCACTCGGCCGAGCAGGCCGGATGGGTCGAGAAGATCAACGCAATGTGCGGCGACAACGGCGTCGCGGCAATGCAGCAGCACAAGGAAGGCGCATGATGACGACCTCCGCCAGGGGAGCGACCGGAACCACGGCGAATCCCGCCCTTCTTGTCCTGGAGGACGGCCGCACCTTCCGCGGGCGTGCCTACGGGGCCGTGGGGGAGACGTTCGGCGAGGCCGTGTTCTCCACCGGCATGACCGGATACCAGGAAACCCTGACCGACCCCTCCTACCACCGCCAGGTCGTCGTCATGACGGCCCCGCACGTCGGCAACACCGGCGTCAACGACGAGGACCCCGAGTCGGGCCGCATCTGGGTGGCCGGCTACGTCGTACGCGACCCCGCCCGCACCCCCTCCAACTGGCGCGCCACCCGCTCCCTCGACCAGGAGTTGCGCGACCAGGGCGTGGTGGGAATCAGTGGCGTCGACACCAGGGCCCTGACCCGGCACCTGCGCGAGCGCGGCGCCATGCGGGTCGGCATCTTCTCCGGCGAGGCCGCGGCGCGGAGCGAGGCCGAACTTCTCGCCGCCGTCCGGGCCGTGCCCGCCATGAAGGGCGCCGACCTCGCCGGGGAGGTCGCCACCCAGCAGGCGTACGTCGTCCCCGCGATCGGCGAGAAGCGGTTCACCGTCGCCGCCGTCGACCTCGGTATCAAGGGCATGACCCCGCACCGGATGGCCGAGCGCGGCATAGAGGTGCACGTCCTGCCCGCCACCGCGACCGTCGAGGACATCTACGCCGTCAAGCCGGACGGGGTCTTCTTCTCCAACGGCCCCGGTGACCCGGCCACCGCCGAGCACCCCGTGGCCCTGATGCGCGGAGTGCTGGAGCGAGGCACCCCGCTGTTCGGGATCTGCTTCGGCAACCAGATCCTCGGCCGCGCCCTCGGGTTCGGCACCTTCAAGCTCAAGTACGGCCACCGCGGCATCAACCAGCCGGTCCAGGACCGTACGACGGGCAAGGTCGAGGTCACCGCGCACAACCACGGCTTCGCCGTCGACGCGCCGCTCGACCGGATCTCCGACACCCCCTACGGCCGCGCCGAGGTCTCCCACGTGTGCCTCAACGACAACGTGGTGGAGGGCCTGCGGCTCCTCGACCGGCCGGCTTTCAGCGTCCAGTACCACCCCGAAGCAGCCGCGGGTCCGCACGACGCCGCCTACCTGTTCGACCGCTTCGTATCCCTCATGGAGGACCAGCGTGCCTAAGCGCACCGATATCCAGTCCGTCCTGGTCATCGGCTCAGGACCGATCGTCATCGGGCAGGCCGCCGAGTTCGACTACTCCGGCACCCAGGCGTGCCGCGTGCTCAGGGCCGAGGGCCTGCGCGTGATCCTGGTCAACTCCAACCCGGCGACGATCATGACCGACCCGGAGATCGCCGACGCCACCTACGTCGAGCCGATCACCCCCGACTTCGTCGAGAAGATCATCGCCAAGGAGCGGCCCGACGCGCTGCTGCCCACCCTCGGCGGCCAGACCGCGCTCAACACCGCGATCTCCCTGCACGAGTCAGGGACGCTGGCCAAGTACGGCGTCGAGCTGATCGGCGCCCGGCCCGAGGCCATCCACAAGGGCGAGGACCGCGACCAGTTCAAGGAGGTCGTCGAGGCCGTCCGCGGCAAGATCGGCCACGGCGAGTCCGCGCGCTCCTACATCTGCCACTCCATGGACGACGTCCTGCGCGGCGTCGAGGAGCTCGGCGGCTACCCGGTGGTGGTCCGCCCCTCCTTCACCATGGGCGGCGCCGGCTCCGGCTTCGCACACGACGAGGAGGAGCTGCGCCGGATCGCCGGGCAGGGCCTCACGCTCTCGCCGACCACCGAGGTGCTCCTGGAGGAGTCCATCCTCGGCTGGAAGGAGTACGAGCTGGAGCTGATGCGGGACAAGAACGACAACGTCGTGGTCGTCTGCTCCATCGAGAACTTCGACCCGATGGGCGTGCACACCGGCGACTCGATCACCGTGGCGCCCGCCATGACGCTCACCGACCGCGAGTACCAGATCCTGCGGGACATCGGTATCGCCGTCATCCGCGAGGTCGGCGTCGACACCGGCGGCTGCAACATCCAGTTCGCCGTCAACCCCGCCGACGGGCGGGTCGTCGTCATCGAGATGAACCCGCGCGTCTCGCGGTCCTCGGCGCTGGCTTCCAAGGCCACCGGGTTCCCGATCGCGAAGATCGCCGCGAAGCTCGCGGTGGGCTACACGCTGGACGAGATCCCCAACGACATCACCGAGGAGACCCCGGCCTCCTTCGAGCCCACGCTCGACTACGTGGTCGTCAAGGCGCCCCGCTTCGCCTTCGAGAAGTTCCCGGCCGCCGACTCCAGGCTGACCACCACCATGAAGTCCGTCGGCGAGGCCATGGCCATCGGCCGCAACTTCACCGAGGCGTTCAACAAGGCGCTCCGCTCGCTGGAGAAGAAGGGCAGCCAGTTCGACTTCGCCACCCCCGTCCCCGAACTCGGCGACAAGGACGAGCTGCTCGCCGAGGCCGAGCGCCCCACCGACGGCCGGATCAACACCGTCATGGCCGCCATCCGGGCCGGCGCCACCCGGCAGGAGGTCTTCGACGCGACGAAGATCGACCCCTGGTTCGTCGATCAGCTCTTCCTCGTCAAGGAGATCGCCGACGAGATCGCGGCTGCGCCCGAGCTGAGCTCCACGATGTTCGCAGAAGCTAAGCGCCATGGCTTCTCCGACGCGCAGATCGCCGGCATCCGCTCGCTGCGCGAGGACGTGGTGCGCGAGGTACGGCACGCGCTGGGCGTGCGCCCCGTCTACAAGACCGTGGACACCTGCGCCGCCGAGTTCGCCGCCAGGACGCCGTACTTCTACTCCTCCTACGACGAGGAGACCGAGGTCGCGCGGCGCGAGAAGCCCGCGGTGATCATCCTGGGCTCGGGCCCCAACCGCATCGGCCAGGGCATCGAGTTCGACTACTCCTGTGTCCACGCCTCCTTCGCGCTGCGGGACGCCGGGTTCGAGACCGTCATGGTCAACTGCAACCCCGAGACGGTCTCCACCGACTACGACACCTCCGACCGGCTCTACTTCGAGCCGCTCACCCTGGAGGACGTGCTGGAGATCGTGCACGCGGAGCAGCAGGCCGGGCCCGTCGCCGGTGTCCTGGTGCAGCTCGGCGGCCAGACCCCGCTCGGCCTCGCCCAGGCCCTCAAGGACAACGGTGTGCCGATCGTCGGCACCTCGCCCGAGGCCATCGAACTGGCCGAGGAGCGCGGCGCGTTCGGCCGGGTGCTCACCGAGGCCGGACTGCCGGCCCCCAAGTACGGCACCGCCTTCTCCTTCGAACAGGCCAAGGGCATCGCGGCTCAGATCGGCTACCCCGTCATGGTCCGCCCCTCCTATGTGCTGGGCGGCCGCGGCATGGAGATCGTCTACGACGAGCCCTCGCTGGAGTCCTACCTCCAGCGGCACGCAGGGCTGATCGAGAAGCACCCGGTCCTCATCGACCGGTTCCTCGACGACGCCATAGAGATCGACGTGGACGCGCTCTACGACGGCCACGAGCTCTACCTCGGCGGAGTCATGGAGCACATCGAGGAGGCCGGCATCCACTCCGGCGACTCGGCCTGCGCCCTGCCCCCGATCACCCTCGGCGGCTACGACATCAAGCGGCTGCGCGCATCCACCGAGGCCATCGCACGCGGCGTCGGCGTCCAGGGCCTGATCAACATCCAGTTCGCGATGGCGGGCGACATCCTCTATGTGCTGGAGGCCAACCCGCGCGCCTCCCGTACGGTGCCGTTCACCTCCAAGGCGACGGCCGTCCCGCTCGCAAAGGCGGCAGCCCGGATCTCGCTGGGCGCCACCATCGCGGAGCTGCGCGCCGAGGGGCTGCTCCCGGCCGAGGGCGACGGCGGCGACCTGCCGCTGGACGCGCCGATCTCCGTCAAGGAGGCGGTCATGCCCTGGAGCAGGTTCCGCGATGTGCAGGGCCGCGGCGTGGACACCGTGCTCGGCCCGGAGATGCGCTCCACCGGCGAGGTCATGGGCATCGACTCGGTCTTCGGCACCGCGTACGCCAAGTCGCAGACCGCCGCGTACGGGGCGCTGCCGGCCAAGGGCCGCGCCTTCGTCTCGGTCGCCAACCGCGACAAGCGCTCGCTGATCTTCCCCGCCAGGGAACTGGTCGCCATGGGCTTCGAGCTGCTGGCGACCTCCGGCACCGCGGAAGTTCTCAAGCGCAACGGCATCAACGCCAGGGTCGTCCGCAAGCACAGCCAGGGCCCCGGCCCGAACGGCGAGCCGACCGTCGTGCAGCTCATCCACGACGGCGAGGTCGACCTGATCGTCAACACCCCGTACGGCACGGGCGGCCGGCTCGACGGCTACGACATCCGCACCGCGGCCGTCGCCCGGTCGGTGCCCTGCCTGACCACGGTGCAGGCGCTGGCCGCGGCCGTCCAGGGAATCGACGCCATGGCCCGCGACGAGGTCAGCGTCCGGTCCTTGCAGGAGCACGCCGAGCACCTGGTCGCCGCCCGCCGGAGCTGACCCCTCCGCCCTCCTCCGGCCTCCGGCCGGGGGAGGGCAGGGCCGCTCCCCTCCACAGGAACCCACCACACTCCATGTACGGACTCCTCTTCCGCACCGTCTTCTGCCGCATGGACCCGGAAAGCGCCCACCACCTGGCCTTCTCCTGGATCCGCAGGGCAGCCCGCACCCCCGTTCTCCGTACCTTCGCGGCAGCGGCCCTCGCCCCGCGGTACAAGCAGCTCCGGGTCGAGGCCCTGGGCCGCCGGATGCACGGCCCGTTCGGGCTGGCCGCCGGGTTCGACAAGAACGCCGAGGGCGTCGACGGGCTCGCCATGCTCGGCTTCGACCACGTCGAGGTCGGCACCGTCACCGGCGGCGCCCAGCCGGGCAATCCGAAGAAGCGGCTGTTCCGCCTGGTCCAGGACCGGGCGCTGATCAACCGGATGGGCTTCAACAACGAGGGCTCGGCCGCCGTCGCCGCCCGGCTGGCCGACCGGAATCCGATCTTCCGCACAACTGTCGGCGTCAACATCGGCAAGACCAAGGCCGTGCCGGAGGCCGAGGCTGCCGCCGACTACGTCACCTCCGCCGAGGCGCTGGCCCCGCACGCCGACTACCTGGTCGTCAACGTCTCCTCGCCCAACACACCCGGCTTGCGCAACCTCCAGGCCACCGAACACCTGCGCCCCCTGCTGACCGCCGTACGCGAGGCGGCCGACCGCACGGTCACCGGGCGCCGTGTCCCCCTGCTGGTCAAGATCGCGCCCGACCTCGCCGACGAGGACATCGACGCGGTGGCCGATCTCGCCGTCGAGCTGGGACTGGACGGGATCATCGCCACCAACACCACCATCGCGCGCGACGGGCTCGGCCTCACCTCGGACCCGGCCCTGACGGCCGAGACCGGCGGGCTGTCCGGGGCCCCCGTGCGCGACCGCTCCCTGGAGGTGCTGCGCCGGCTCTACGCGCGGGTCGGGGACCGGCTCACGCTCGTCGGCGTCGGCGGCATCACCACCGCCGAGGACGCCTGGCGCCGCATCCTGGCCGGCGCCACGCTCGTCCAGGGCTACACCGCGTTCCTGTACGAGGGCCCGTTCTGGATGCGCAGGATGCACCGGGGACTGGCCGAACTGCTGGCCGCCAGCCCCTACGCGACCCTCGCCGAGGCCGTCGGCGCCGAGCACCGCCCGCAGGACACCGAGCAGCAGGAGGCCGCCGCATGACAGCCACCGGGACGACCGGGCCCGACACCCCGGCCCCCGAGTCCTTCGGCGCCCGCCTGCGCCGCTCCCTGGACACCCGGGGCCCGCTGTGCGTCGGCATCGACCCGCACGCCTCCCTGCTGCACTCCTGGGGCCTCAACGACGATGTGACGGGGCTGGAGCGGTTCAGCCGTACGGTGGTCGAGGCGCTGGCCGACCGGGTGGCCGTGCTCAAGCCGCAGGCGGCGTTCTTCGAGCGCTTCGGCTCGCGCGGCGTCGCCGTGCTGGAGCGGACGGTGGCCGAGGCCAGGCAGGCCGGGGCGCTCGTCGTCATGGACGCCAAGCGCGGCGACATCGGCTCCACGATGGACGCCTACGCCGCGGCGTTCCTCGACAGCGGCAGCCCGCTGTTCTCGGACGCGCTCACCGTCAGCCCCTACCTGGGCTTCGGCGCCCTGGAACCCGCCGTCACGGCGGCCACGGCGAGCGGGTCCGGGCTGTTCGTCCTGGCGCTCACCTCCAACCCGGAGGGCGAGGAAGTGCAGCGCGCGGTCCGTGCCGACGGCACGACGGTGGCACAGACGGTGCTGAGGCACCTCGCCGACCGGAACGCGGGTGCCGAGCCGCTCGGCTCCTTCGGCGCGGTGGTCGGCGCGACGCTGGGCGATCTGTCCGCGTTCGATTTGGCGGTGAACGGTCCCCTGCTGGCGCCGGGCATCGGGGCGCAGGGCGCGACCCCCGGCGACCTGCCCGCCGTCTTCGGCGACGCGGTCCGCAATGTGGTGCCGAGCGTCAGCCGGGGAGTCCTGCGACACGGTCCGGACGTGGCAGGACTGCGGGATTCGGCGATCAGGTTCGCGGACGAGGTGCGCGGCGCGGTGGACTGAGACTGGTCCGCGGTGGGCTGAGACCGGCGCCGGGAGCGGGCTGCGTCCTCGCTGAGAGCGGGCTGCGCCCTCGCTGAGAGCGGAAAATGTGCCGGTTATGTCCCAAAAAGCCCAGGTCGACAGAGGCTGACCAGGACTTTTCGTCTGTTCTCGCTGACTGTGGCGCTCACGCCCGCTAGTCTCCGTCCAGAGCACCGCGAACAGGCGCGTTGCTCATTGCTCCGCAGGTGCGGGCCTACTAGGTTCCTCACCGATCCGTATCCGACAGTTCGACATCCGAGGTGACGTAGGCGTGGCTCTTCCGCCCCTTACCCCTGAACAGCGCGCAGCCGCGCTCGAAAAGGCCGCCGCGGCTCGCCGGGAGCGCGCCGAGGTCAAGAACCGGCTCAAGCACTCCGGCGCGTCTCTGCACGAGGTCATCAAGCAGGGCCAGGAAAACGACGTGATCGGCAAGATGAAGGTCTCGGCTCTCCTGGAGTCCCTGCCCGGCGTCGGCAAGGTCCGCGCCAAGCAGATCATGGAGCGGCTGGGGATCTCCGAGAGCCGGCGCGTCCGCGGCCTCGGCTCCAACCAGATCGCTGCCCTGGAGCGCGAGTTCGGCGGTGCCAACGCCTGAGGTCTCAGGCACTCGCGTTAACCGGGATAATCGCTGCATGAGTTCTGCAGTTCCCCGGGGGGAGACCCCGGCACCCCCGGTCGGCACATCGCGGCTGACCGTGCTCTCCGGCCCCTCCGGGGTCGGTAAGAGCACGGTCGTCGCACATATGCGCAAGGCCCATCCCGAGGTCTGGCTCTCCGTCTCCGCCACCACCCGAAGGCCCCGCCCCGGCGAGCGCCATGGGGTGCAGTACTTCTTCGTGGGCGACGAAGAGTTCGACAAGCTGATCGCCAACGGTGAGCTGCTCGAGTGGGCCGAGTTCGCGGGCAATCGCTACGGCACCCCCCGGAACGCGGTGCTCGAGCACCTCGAGCGCGGGGAGCCGGTCCTGCTGGAGATCGATCTGCAGGGCGCGCGGCTCGTCAAGCAGTCCATGCCCGAGGCGCAGCTCGTCTTTCTGGCTCCGCCCAGCTGGGAGGAGCTGGTCAGGCGGCTGACCGGCCGCGGCACCGAGGCGCCCGAGGTCATCGAGCGCCGGCTGGAGGTCGCCCGTACCGAGCTGGCGGCCGAGGCCGAGTTCGACCGGACCCTGGTCAACACCTCCGTCGAAGAGGTCAGCGCTGAGCTGCTAGCCTTGATGCGTATCGATTGACCTGACCTCCAGCGCTCGGCAGACGCCCAAGGGCACCGAGCGAGCATCGAAACGGAAGGCAGAGAGTGGCCTCTTCCATCACCACGCCCGAGGGGATCATCAACCCGCCGATTGATGAGCTGCTCGAGGCCACCGACTCCAAGTACAGCCTTGTGATCTACGCCGCCAAGCGCGCGCGTCAGATCAACGCGTACTACTCCCAGCTCGGTGAGGGTCTCCTCGAGTACGTCGGCCCGCTGGTGGACACCCACGTGCACGAGAAGCCGCTGTCCATCGCGCTCCGCGAGATCAACGCCGGCCTTCTCACCTCCGAGCCCGTGGAGGCTCCGCCGGTCGCCCAGTAGCCGGTCGGCACCACTTTCCACCAGGGGCCCGGCAGCGCGGCTGCCGGGCCCCTGGTGTGTCATAAGGCATAACGACGCGTGTGGCATCCGGGGAGAGACGAGTGACGCAGCAGCGGGACGACGGACAGGCGGCAGCCACCGGCAAGCCGAAGGTCGTGCTCGGCGTGAGCGGCGGAATCGCCGCCTACAAGGCGTGCGAGCTGGCGCGGCGGCTGACCGAGAGCGGCCACGACGTGCGCGCCGTGCCCACCGAGTCGGCGCTGCACTTCGTCGGCGCCGCCACCTGGTCGGCGCTGACCGGTCACCCGGTCGCCACCGAGGTGTGGGAGTCCGTGCACGAGGTGCCGCACGTGCGCATCGGTCAGACGGCCGACCTGGTCGTCGTCGCACCCGCAACGGCCGATCTGCTGGCCAAGGCAGCCCATGGCCTCGCCGACGACCTGCTCACCAACACGCTGCTCACCGCACGCTGTCCCGTCGTCTTCGCTCCCGCTATGCACACCGAGATGTGGGAGCACCCCGCGACCCAGGAGAACGTGGCCACCCTGCGGCGGCGCGGCGCCCTGGTCATCGAGCCCGCCGTCGGCCGGCTGACCGGGAAGGACACCGGCAAGGGGCGGCTGCCCGACCCCGACGCGATCTTCGACGTCTGCCGCCGGGCGCTGCTGCGCGGCGCGGCGGGCAGCAGCGCCGATCTCGCGGGGCGGCACGTCGTCGTCAGCGCGGGCGGCACCCGGGAACCACTCGATCCGGTGCGATTCCTCGGCAACCGGTCCTCCGGGAAGCAGGGCTACGCACTCGCCCGTACGGCCGCGGCGCGCGGCGCCCGCGTGACGCTCGTCTCCGCCAACAGCGCACTGCCGGACCCCGCCGGGGTGGACGTCGTACGGGCCGGGAGCACGCTGGAGCTGCGGGAGGCGGTCACCAAGGCGGCCGCCGAAGCGGACGCGGTGGTGATGGCCGCCGCCGTGGCCGACTTCCGCCCCGCCGTGTACGCCACCGGGAAGATCAAGAAAAAGGACGACCGGGAACCGGAGCCGCTGGCGCTCGTCCGCAATCCGGACATCCTCGCCGAACTCTCCGCGAGTCGCCCCCGGCCCGGTCAGGTGGTGGTCGGCTTCGCCGCCGAGACGGACGACGTACTCGCCCACGGCCGCGCCAAGCTCGCGGCCAAGGGCTGCGATCTGCTGGTCGTCAACGAGGTCGGGGAGAGCAAGACCTTCGGCTCGGAGGAGAACGAGGCCGTGGTGCTGGGCGCCGACGGCAGCGAGACGCCGGTGCCGTACGGGCCGAAGGAGACGCTCGCCGAGACGGTGTGGGACTTGATCGCGGAGCGTCTCCCGGCGGCCCCGCGGGAGTGAGCGCCGGGCGGCGCCGGGGGGAGCGAGCGCGGGCCGGGCAGGGGGAGTGAGCGTCGGCCGGGCCGGGCGAGTGAGCGGGCGGCGTGCCGGGGGCCGACCGGGACGGAATGGCTCCTTCCGGTGCTCGCCGGAAGAAAATCGGCCCTGCGCCCGAGTGGGCCGGAAGTCGTCGTACGAGGCCGGAACGGCGCTCTTGACCAGCACCTTCGCCGACCGACACGCCCCGACATATCCGGATCTCAGGTGGCCTTCCGGCGCCATTGGAGTTCGGATTGAGCAGGTCATGGTCGTCTCGTAGTTCGAGAGTCCGTGATTGGATGCCGGTGGAGATGGATAAACTGGCCGCGGACCGTGCTTGGGCGCAGCCCCCGACCGGTCCGCCCCATGCTCAGCCAGCAGCCGCTGCAACCCCAGGGAGCGATGTGTCGCGCCGCTTGTTCACCTCGGAATCTGTGACCGAGGGTCACCCTGACAAGATCGCTGACCAGATCAGCGACACCATCCTCGACGCCCTCCTCAAGGAAGACCCGCACTCCAGGGTCGCCGTCGAGACGCTGATCACCACCGGCCTCGTGCACGTGGCCGGAGAGGTGACGACCAAGGCTTACGCCCCGATTTCGACGCTCGTGCGCAACAAGGTCCTCGAGATCGGCTACGACTCCTCCAAGAAGGGCTTCGACGGCGCCTCCTGCGGCGTCTCCGAGTCCATCGGTGCCCAGTCGCCCGACATCGCGCAGGGTGTCGACACCGCTTACGAGAAGCGGGTGGAAGGCGACGAGGACGAGCTCGACGAGCAGGGCGCCGGCGACCAGGGCCTGATGTTCGGCTACGCCTGCGACGAGACCGCCGAGTACATGCCGCTGCCGATCACACTGGCACACCGGCTCTCGGAGCGGCTCTCGGCCGTCCGCAAGAACGGGACCATCCCTTACCTGCGCCCCGACGGAAAGACCCAGGTCACCATCGAGTACGACGGTGACAAGGCCGTGCGGCTGGACACCGTCGTGGTCTCCTCCCAGCACGCCGCCGACATCGACCTGGACTCGCTGCTGGCACCCGACATCCGCGAGTTCGTCGTCGAGCCCGAGCTGAAGGCCCTGGTGGACGAGGGCATCAAGCTGGAGACCGAGGGCTACCGGCTGCTGGTCAACCCGACCGGGCGCTTCGAGATCGGCGGCCCGATGGGTGACGCCGGCCTCACCGGCCGGAAGATCATCATCGACACCTACGGCGGTATGGCCCGCCACGGTGGCGGTGCCTTCTCCGGCAAGGACCCGTCCAAGGTCGACCGCTCCGCCGCCTACGCCATGCGCTGGGTCGCCAAGAACGTGGTGGCCGCCGGACTCGCCTCCCGCTGCGAGGTGCAGGTCGCGTACGCCATCGGCAAGGCCGAGCCGGTCGGTCTCTTCGTGGAGACCTTCGGCACCGCGACGGTGGACGTCGAGAAGATCGAGCAGGCCATCTCGGAGGTCTTCGACCTCCGCCCGGCCGCGATCATCCGCGACCTCGACCTGCTGCGTCCCATCTACGCGCAGACGGCCGCCTACGGCCACTTCGGCCGTGCGCTGCCCGACTTCACCTGGGAGCGTACGGACCGGGTGGACGCGCTGCGCAAGGCGGCCGGGCTCTAGCCCACCGCCCGCGCCGACGTCCTTCCGTCTCGGCACGTCTCACAACCGGAGGTCCGGTACCCCATGCTGGCGGGGTGCCGGGCCTCCGGCGTTCCCCCTCCCGCGCCCGCCCGGCGGCTGCGCGCACGCACCGCCGATGATCACCCGCCCCTCCGCAATCCACTCGCCGTGCCGCCGGTCACGCCCCTAGGCTGAGCGCGGACGCGCCCGGTGCGCGGGCAGGGGATACTTCTCCACCGGAGTTCCTACTCCTCACGGGTTCGAATCCCGTCACCGCCGTCGCCCCGCGCGACGCGGCGTGGCCGAGCGGCCGAAGGCAGTGGCCGGGGCGTACGCCCCCTCCCCACCCACTCAGACCTCGGGCGCGTCCGCCCAGCCACCTTCGGCGTGCGCGTCCGGTGGTTCCGGCTCCCGGGCGGCACCCGGATCGAACCGTTGCCGGATGGCTTCGGTGGCTTGCTCCCGGCCGACCTGCGCCGCCCCCTCATGGAGTGCGCGGGCCAGGACACCGGAATCCTCGTGCCCGGTCGGCACGTCCATGGTGGCCAGCAGCCGCTCGAACGCGTTCACGGGTTCCGGAGTCGCTGAGCCGTTCACCGTGAACGGCTCGCACGGATGGGGCATGCCATGGTGCCCATTGTGGCCGGGATCTCCGCCGGGCCGGTCCTCCGTCTCCGGCGTGCGCCGGTGCGGTACGAGATGGGCATAGCGGTCCGGGACGTCCTTGTCGTTGGCGGCAGCGGAGAGCTGGGCGAGCACCCCGAGGTCGTCGACGGCCTTGTGGATCTGGTCGTCGTTCTTGGCCAGCCACCACACCACGGCGCTGCCGGCGTCCCGGAGCACATCCTTGCCCAGGTACTCACGCCGGTCGCGCTCGTATCGGCGTTCATGAGACCACAGGACCTCGTCCTTGCGGACCGTGGCGAGCTTGCGCAGCCGTACCGCGTCGGCCTCCGCCAGACCGAGCGTCACATTCTCCGCCATGGCGAGCAGGCGGCCGGCAGGATCCGGCAGCATGACCGCCAGTTCGCCGACGAGCCGATGCTGCGCCAGTGAGGCACGCTCCGGCTGCCAGCTCTCGGTCACCGCGCGGGCCCGCTCGAGCACCGCGCTGACGGCTACACCGACGGAGGAGAAGGGCGGACTGTCCTTGGGCAGGTCCTGCGGCCACCAGCGCACGGTGGCCGAGAAGCGGAAGTCGTAGTCTTCGGCTGCTGAGGGGAGCACCACGTCGGTCACAGTGTGCTCGCGGCGCTCGGGTGGATCGGTGGGGCGGTCGGGCTCTGCCGTGAACTCGTGTGCAAGAGGGTCCACAGCCGGAGTCGTCAGCCGTGGCAGCGCCAGGGCGAGGGCTGCGAAGACAAGCGTGGCAACGGCCCATGCCCATACGGGCCAGTGCACGACCAGGCCGACCAGGGCCAGCACGAGGCCCAGGAGGACGGTGCAGAAACCTGTCACCGTCTTGTGGCCAGAACTCATGGAATCTCCTGACACATCATGTGGTGTGCGGCCTCGGTCATGGCGACGCCGGGGTACGGGGTGACGGCGCGGAGCGGGTGGCGGCCCAGAGCATGTCCACCGTGCGGGTGCGGAACTGATCCGTACCGGCCCAGGCACAGGCGGCGGCGTAGACGGCGCTGAAGGCCGCCCGGTGGCGTGCGCAGGCCGCCGCCAGGATGCCGAGCGCCGCTGGTGAGGCATCGGGCTCGGAGTGGGCGCGGTCCAGCCATCCGCACAGCGGCGCTTCCCAGCCGGCGCGGGGCGTATGAGCGAGCGCGGCTGTCCAGTGGTCGGCGAGCAGGGTGTGCAGGTCACTGTCGTCCCTGAGACGCAACGGATCGGCGACGCGGAGGAAGACTTCGACGTCGCGGCGGCCCCGGGGGTCCGCACCGGGCCGCAGTCGTCCGAGCAGGCTGCGGTAGAGGCGGTCGTCCGAGTCGGTGATGCGCGACAGGGCCTCACGTGCCGCTTCGCGGACGTCGGGCTGTTGGTGCCGGCTCAGATGACGCAGCCGGACCATCGCCTGATCGGGGAATCTCCGGGAGAGCACTTCGGAGCACACTCCGATCAGTACGTGGGCACGGGGTGTGGGCAGCGCCGCATCCTGCGCCCAGGCGTACAGCCGGTGCCGGAAGACGCTGCCGTACCGGGAATGCGCGACACCCTCCCCGAGAGCGCGAGCGGCCATGGACAGCTCCTCCTTCGAGGCGGACGACCTGGTCCAGCGTTCGGCCAGGTTGCCGAGCTCCTGCGGCGGCCCCGTGCGCAGGCACTCGCGGGCGAAGCGAGTGACCAGATCGAGCCGGTCGGATGTGCCGAGAGCGGGAAACTCCGTTGCTTGCGACACCCAGTGACCGAGCGGAGCACGCAGCTGCGGGTAGTTGTCCCAGAAGTACGTGCGCACCCTGTCGTCGTACGCGGGCGCCTCGAACTGGACGCGAGAGGCGGTGTCAGCGGCTGCCCTGATGTCGCTGAGCCGAGCGGACAGCGTGCGGTGCTGGAGGGGCGGTGCGACCACTTCCGGGTGCTTCGCTGCTCTCATCAACCGGATCGCTGCCTCATGGATGGTATCGGTGCGCGCTCCGTGCAACAGCGCCGTCGCCAACAACAGGGCACGTTGCGTTCCGCTGTGCAATTCCGCCAGATGCTTCTCGACGTCGTCCATACCCGGGCGGCGTGCTGTGAGGGCTGTGCTGAGCCAGGAGCCGAAGCCGGACTCGCTGGAGGCGTCCTCGGCGGCCGAGGCGATTCCCTGGGCCAGATCGGCCACCTCGGCCATGGTGGCCTTCTCCAGCAGGAGTCCCAGCTCTTCCCCGGCCAGTTCCGAAGGGGAAGGACAGATGTGGTGTTCCCGCAAATGCGCTCGCAGTACATCCAGGGCGTCAGGACGTCCCAGTGGAGCCACGAGCCCCTGCAACAGGTGGTCGAAACCTGTTCGCCACTCCCCGGGGAGCACAGTGACCAGCCATGCGTCTCGCTCACGCACCACTTCGAGGAAGCCGGGCAGCTCGGCCATGAAGGCGGCGTAGCGGCTGCCGGAGACTACGGACAGGTCGAGCAGAAGAGCAGCACCCTCGTCCACGTGGTCTGTGTCAATCGCTCGGCCGACGTCCTCCTCCTCGGCCTGGTCGACGAGTTCCTGGAACCGCCGTGCCCCTTGGGGCAGTTCGCACAGCAAAACCTTGGCAGCCGTGACAGCACCGTGGCCGGGGCGAGCATGGAGAAGAACGGCACGTTTGTCCTCCAGCAGCCGCCGGGCCCGGTCGGAGCCCGGCGGGGACACGAATCGCTGCCTGAGACTGCGGAGCTCTTCCACGGCTGCTCGGCGCGGGTCCCGGCCGCTTCTGTCGTTCGCCGCGGACGCCCTGATGTCCTGGTAGTAGGAGATGTACTGGGGGCCCGAGCCGGAGTTGACGGGACCGTGCGAGCTGTCGATATGTGAGCTGGTCGTCACCGTCGTCCCCCGAATCGGTGGTTGACGCCTCCCTCGTTGTCGCCACTGATGTAGGTGGATCCGTCGCCGTTGAGATGCGGCTGGTGAACGTTCTGTGGGCCTGAGCCGGTGTTGACAGGCCCGTGGGAATCGCGGATGACGGTGGAGTTGAGGCCACCGCTGATGTCGCGAGCCTGGGTGTGGCCGTCACCGCCACCGCTGAGTGCGTTGGTGACGGTGCCGGGTGCTGGGCCCGCGCCCTGCTCCGGGGAGCCGGCATCCTCCAGGCCGGGAACGAGTTCGACCAGTACCTCGGCGATACGGTCGAGGTCGGTGGAGGCCTGCTGATGGTCGTAGCGCAGGGACTGCACATACGCCAGCCGAGCGAGCGGTCGAGGCAGCGCGGCAGCGGTGAGACGTTCCGTACGGCGGCCCAGCAGTACAGGGATCACCGGAAGACCGCGGGAGAACGCCTCGAGGATTTCCTTCCGCACCCAGTCCTCCGGGTTGTCCAGTGCCCTGCTGTGCGGGTCGGAGGTGTCGGGCGCCTCCAGCCAGTGCGGCCCGATGAGGGCCACAAGCGCGTCACTGCGGCGGACCCCCGCCAGTAGCTCCTCCGGGTAGAGCTGTCCCGGACGGATGGATTCGCTGGCACGGAAGACCAGTCCGGGGCCGAACCGGTGCGTCAGGTCGCGGGCGACGGTAGTGGCGGCCTGCTCACCGTCGCCGGTCCGGTAGTTGACAAAGACATGCGGCATGAGGGCTCCTTGTCGGTGATCGAGAGTGGCCTGGTCGGGTCGCGGCCGGAGTGCGGTCAGATGTGGGTGGCCAGCCAGGGTGAGAGGTCCTGGGTGGCTCGGGTGGGATGGCGGCGCAGCACGTGGGCGAGGCGGCGCAGGTCTGTCGTGATCGTTGCGGAGGCGACGGCGTCCGTTGCCGCGATGAGGCTCTGGACCAGGGCGCACGCGTGGTCGATCTCGCCCGCTGTCGCGTGGGCGAGTGCACGCCGTATCCCGTACCGCGCCTGCGACCTGAGGGCGCTGTGGGGGAGCTTTGCCGTCTCGCGGTCGAGAACCTCAGCGGCCTCGGCCGGACGGCCCAGGTCGTGCAGACACCAGCCGGTGATCATCGATACCGGGTCGGTGAGCGTGCTGGGGCCGATGACGGGCGAGACCGGCGAGAGAGCCTGCGGGTCGCTGTTCGAGGGACGGTCGGCGGCGACCAGCAATGCCCTCGCGGCGTCGAGGCCACGCATGCACGAGCGATGGTCGCCGGCCAGGGCATGACCCTGTGCCTCGCGCTGCGCGGCGAGACCGCGTACTCGGTCGCTGTCGGCCAGCCGCTGGGCACGGCGGGCCAGTTCCACGGTTTGTGCCGCGTCGCCCCGGTAGAGAGTGATCAGCGCGCGGCGCACCAGCGCGTAGGCGGCCAGCCCATGATCAGCACCGGCCTCCGCGAGTTCGACTGCGCGGTCGGTCCACCACACGGCTCCCCGCTCGTCCCCGGTTTCCTGCACGAGCCAGCCGATGTACTCCGCATAGCGGGAGGCCAGCGACAACAACGCCTCGCGCGTGCCTGGCCCCGCTTGCCCGGCCAGCGCGCGAAGTGTGTGGGTCTGGGCGATGAGCGGCGGCAGCACGAGCTGGGAGCCCGCGCTCTGCCCCAGACGGCGGTAGTGGGTGAACAGCGAACGGGCCGTCCGGAGAAGCGTGGCCCAGTCCGTCTGCGGCGTCGGTTGGCCCAGCGGGATGACTGAGGCCGCGCCCGCGGCCATCACCGTCCTGCGGGGCACGGACTGGAAAGAGGCACTGCCACTGGGGTCCAGATGCATCAGCCAGGTCTCGTCTTCGTCGGGATCGGACTCGGGCGTGGGAGTTCCCAAGCGAGGTGGCGGAACCAGCGCTGCGAGGGCGCCTTCTGCTCCGAGCGCGGCATCGCACAGGCGAGCGAGCTCGGGTGACGGTGCTTTGAGGCCTCGTTCGACCTTGCTCAGTTGGCTCTTGCTGTAGTGGACGGTTGCGCTCAGTTGGCCGAGGGTGAGCCCTCTGGCGAGGCGGAGTCTGCGGAGTTCCGGACCGAAGAGGGGCGCTTGCTCCCGTCGAAGCACTGATGACCTCCGTGTCTCTCCTTCCGGTAAGGCGGCCCCTCGCCAGGACTTCAGCTTGGTTGCGCCCGCCCGGACCAACAAGTCGCGGGAGGCGTTTCCCGTTTCCTCTCGACCTCTCCTGTCTCCGCCGGAGCACCGCTCTTCATCTCGGTTGTGAGCTCCCACGGGCGACGCCCCCTCACGGGCAGGCAAGCAGGAAGAGCCCTGCACGTCGAGAGGGCGGCAGAACGGAGTGAGTCCTCACTCATTGACGGAGTGAGGACTCACTCCGTATGCTCTGGGGCATGGGTGAGACGACTGGCAGGCGCAGGGCGCCTGCGATGGATCCTGAGCAGCGGCGGGCGATGATCGTTTCGGCTGCGCTGCCGCTCGTGGTGGAGTACGGGCCGCTGGTGACGACGGCGAAGATCGCGCGGGCCGCCGGTATCGGGGAGGGGACGATCTTCCGGGTGTTCACGGACAAGGAAGCGCTGCTCGCCGCCTGTATGGATGAGGCGCTGCGGCCCGACGACACCGTCGCGCACCTGGAGGGCATCTCGCTGGACCAGCCGCTGGCCGCGCGGCTGACCGAGGCGGCAGAGGTGTTGCGGGGCTATATGAACCGGATAGGGGACGTGGCCGGGGCCCTGGCCTCCCTCGGCAAGGCGACACGGCCGCCCGGTCCGGGTGCCAAGGGCATGGAGGAGGGGCAGCGGCAGCGTGAGGCCGGGCTGGCAGCGCCGCGTGCCGCGTTGGCGGCGTTGCTGGAGCCCGACCGGGAGGTGCTGCGACTGGCGCCCGAGCGCCTCGCCGAGATCTTCCAGTTGATGCTGATGAGCGCCGGACGTTCGCCTTCGCCGGAGCCGTTGGGCGATGCCGAGCTCGTCGACCTCTTTCTGCACGGGGCCCTGGCCGGGCAGTCCGCCGAACCGGGAGCCGAGGGATGAATACCCGGCCGGGCACGGCCGAGGGCCCTGAGGACCCGTACGAGGCGCTCGGCCGCGCGCGTCGGCGCCTGGTGACGTTCGCGCTGCTGGGATGTGCGTTCCTGGCCATGCTCGATGGCACCGTGGTGGGCACGGCGCTGCCCCGGATCGTCGAGCAGGTCGGCGGCGGAGAGTCCTGGTACGTCTGGCTGGTCACCGCCTATCTGCTGACCTCATCGGTGAGCGTTCCCGTCTACGGCCGCTTCTCGGACCTGCACGGGCGCCGGCGGCTGCTGCTGGGCGGGCTGGGGCTGTTCCTTGTCGGCTCTCTGGCCTGCGGACTCGCCGGAACGCCGGCCACGCTGATCGCGGCGCGCGCTGTGCAGGGCCTGGGCGCGGGAGCGTTGCTCACCCTCGGCATGGCTCTCATCCGGGACCTGTATCCGCCCGAGCGCACTGCGGGCTTGGTGCGTATGCAGACGGTGCTCGCCGGGATGATGGTGCTCGGGCTGGTGGGCGGGCCGCTCGTCGGCGGGCTGCTGACCGACCATGTGGGTTGGCGCTGGGCCTTCTGGCTGAATCTTCCGCTCGGGCTGGCTGCCGCGTCGGTCCTGGTCGTTGTCCTTCCTGACCGGAGACCGCCCGGGGGGCCGCCGGGCCGAGTCGGTACGCCCGGTGCGAACGCCGGTCCGGCCGGTCGGGGCGGAGGTCGGCTGGATCTGCTCGGCATCCTGCTGCTGACCGGCGGACTCTCACTCGTGCTGATCGGCCTCAGCCTCAGGGGCAACGCGGGGGAGCACCCTGTGGGCTGGACCGATCCCGTGGTTGCCGGGCCGCTGGCCGTCGGGGCGGTGCTGCTGGGGCTGCTGCTCCCGGTGGAGCGTCGCGCCGAAGTGCCGGTGCTGCCGCTGCGGCTGTTCGGCCACCGTGCTTATGGGGCGTTGCTGGGGGCGGGCTTCTTCTTCCAGATTGCGGCGCTGCCGGTGGGTGTTCTGCTGCCCCTCTACTTCCAGCAGGTGCGTGGCCATTCAGCCACTGTCTCCGGGCTGTTGCTGCTGCCGCTTCTGATAGGGATGACCGTGGGCAATCGGGTCACGGCTGCGGCCGTCCTGCGCAGTGGCCGCACCAAACCGGTGCTGCTCGCGGGCGCCACGCTGCTGGCGCTCGGCGCGGGCTCCTTCCTCGCCTTGGGGTCCCGGACCCCCGTCGCGTTGACCGGCGTATGGCTGCTGCTCGCCGGGCTGGGCACCGGACCTGCCATGGGCGGCCTGACCATAGCGACCCAGAACAGCGTGCCCCGTGGGGACATGGGCACGGCCACGGCCGGGTCCGCGCTGACCAAGCAGCTCGGTGGGGCCGTCGGACTGGCCGTCGCGCAGACGCTGCTGGCCCAGTACGGCGGGCGCGGCCCACACAGCGCGCATGGCACGCACGGTGGCGCCATGACGGCGGACGCGTCCGCGATCGGTCTGACGGTCGGGTGGACGGGCGCCGTCGGGGGTCTGCTGGCGCTGGGGGTGCTGCTGATGATGCCGGATGTCACCGTGCCGAGGGTGGAAAAGGACAGAAGGGGGACGAGCGGTGACCGGCGGCGGGTGTCGGTGGTGTTTGCGAGACTGAGGCTGTGAGCAGGGGCGATGGGAACGGTGAAGGGGGCTCGCAGCGGCATGCGCCGGAGCAGCTCGCGCTGATCCGGGAGACCGTGCGGGAGCGCAAGGAGCGGCAGCCCAGGGCCAAGCCGCGTACCTGGCGGGGCGCCGAGATGGCCGAGCGGCTGCCGGTGGCGCGGGTGCTGGTCGACAAGGGGCTGGTCCATCTCGACCGGTACTTCGACTACGCCGTCCCCGCGGCGATGGACGAGGAGGCCCAGCCCGGGGTGCGGGTCCGGGTGCGCTTCGGGGCGGGGGAGCGGGAGGGGCGCCGTGAGGGAGGCGGGCTCATCAACGGGTTCATCGTGGAGCGGCGGGCCGACACCGACTTCACCGGGCGGCTCGCGCCCCTCGCCCAGGTGCTGTCGCCCGAACCGGTGCTCACGCCCGAACTGCTGCAGCTGTGCCGCGCGGTGGCCGACCGGTACGCGGGCTCGCTGGCCGACGTGGTGCAGCTCGCCGTGCCGCCGCGCCGGGCGAAGGCGGAGAAGCAGCCCTCGCCGCGCCGCCCGGCCAAGCCGCCGGTGCCCGAACCCGGCGGGTGGGAGCGCTACCCGGAGGGCCCGGCCTTCCTGCGGGCGCTCGCCGAGAAGGCCGCGCCCCGTGCGGTGTGGACGGCGCTGCCCGGCCCCGGCGGCTGGGCTGACGAACTGGCCCGCGCGATGGCCACCACCCTCGCGACGGGCCGGGGCGCCCTGGCGGTGCTGCCCGACGGGAAGTCGGCGGCGCGGGTGGACGCCGCGCTCACCGCACTCGTCGGCGAGGGACAGCATGTGCTGCTGACGGCGGACGCCGGGCCGGAGCCGCGCTACCGGCGCTGGCTGGCCGTCAGCCGGGGCGCCGTACGGGCCGTCGTGGGGACCCGAGCCGCGATGTTCGCACCCGTGCGCCGTCTGGGCCTCGCCGCGATCTGGGAGGACGGGGACAGCAGCCACAGCGAGGAGCGCGCGCCGCAGCCGCACGCCCGTGAAGTGCTGCTCCAGCGTGCGGTCACCGAGCAGGCCGCGTTCCTGCTGGGCGCCCACAGCTGCACCGTGGAGGCGGCGCAGCTCGTGGAGTCCGGTTTCGCCCGGCCGTTGGCCGCAGACCGGGACACCGTGCGGGCGGTGATGCCCCGGGTCCGTACGGCGGCCGAGGGGGACGAGGGGCGGGACCCGGCGGCGCGCAGTGCCCGGCTGCCGAGCCTGGCCTGGCGCACCGCGCGGGAGGCGCTGGAGCGCGGACCGGTGCTGGTGCAGGTGCCGCGCCGCGGCTATGTGCCACGGCTGGTGTGCGAGCGGTGCCGGGAGCCGGCGCGCTGCGCGCACTGTTCGGGTCCGCTGGAGGCAGCGGGCGAGGGCACCGCGCTGCGCTGCGGCTGGTGCGCCAGGGAGACACCGCAGTGGCGCTGCCCGATGTGCTCGGGGACGCGGCTGCGCGGCAGCGTCATCGGCGCCCGCAGGACGGCCGAGGAGTTGGGGCGGGCATTCCCCTCGGTGCCCATCCGCACGTCGGGCGGTGAGCACGTGCTGGAGTCGGTGCCGGACCGCCCGGCGCTGGTCGTCGCCACCCCGGGTGCCGAGCCGGTGCCCGAGGGGGAGGCGGGGTACGCGGCCGCGCTGCTGCTCGACGGCTGGGCGCTGCTGAGCCGCCCCGATCTGCGGTCGGGCGAGGAGGCCCTGCGCCGCTGGCTGGGCGCCGCCTCGCTGGTGCGGCCGCAGGGCGAGGGCGGGAGTGTGGTGGTGGTCGCGGAGGAGTCGATGCGGCCGGTGCAGGCCCTGGTGCGGTGGGACCCGGCGGGGCACGCGCTGCGGGAGCTGGCCGACCGTGCGGAGCTCGGCTTTCCGCCGGTGTCCCGGATGGCCGCGGTCACCGGCCCCCCGGAGGCCGTCGCCGGACTGCTGGCCGCGGCCGGGGACGCCGGACTGCCCGAGGGTGCACAGGTGTTGGGGCCGGTGCCGCTTCCCGTGCCGGAGCCGGGCCGCCCTCGCAACCCGGGCGACCCGCCGCCCGGCGAGCTGTGGGAGCGGGCGCTGGTGCGGGTGCCACGCGGCAGTGGCGCGGCGCTGGCCGCGGCGCTGAAGACCGCCCAGGTGGGACGCTTGACCCGGCGGGAGGGGCCCATCGCCCACGTACGGATCGACCCGCTCGACATCGGCTGAGCCACCGACCGCGCGGGGCGCTGCGCCGTGGCTGGCGTGTCTGCACGGTGGCCGGTCTGCTGCACGTTCGTCTGCACGGTGGCCGGTCGGTCTGCACCGTGCCGGCGCGGCTTCACCGTGCCGACGCCGTTGCACCGTGCCGGCGCTACTGCACCGTGTCGCCCAGCGCCCAGCGGGTCAGCGCCCCGCGCCCCGCGTCGGGGAGGGCTAGCCGTTCCGGGGGGACGGCAGAGCTCCGGGGCGCTGCTCCCGCGCTTCGCGGCGCGTGTCGTACGGCTGTGCCGGGCCCGGCTGCTGTGGGGGGATCGCGCGGGCGGCGGGCACCGCGGGCGTACGGGGCGCCGTCGCCGTGCCGGGAGCCGTGGGGAGGGTGCGGGAGGCAGCGGCGGGAACGGACTCGGGCTGCCGGGGTCCGCCCTCGGGCTGCCGGGGTCCGCCCTCGGGCTGCCTGGGCACCCCCGAGGCGGTCGACGGGACCGGTGCGGCCGCCGGGGCCGACGGAGCCGAAGGGGAGGTCTCCGCGCTCTCGGGCGCGTTCCGGGCGCTGCCGCGCCGTGCAGAACCGTACCTGCGGTGCACGGCCTGCTTGGTGACGCCCAGGGCCGACCCCACGGCGTCCCAGGAGAAGCCGAGCGAGCGGTCGAAGTCCACCGCCGCGGTGACCAGCGTCTCGACGCTGTCACGTAGTTCCTGGGCGAGCCTGACGGTCGGCGCAGGAGCGCGGCCGTAGACGACGAAGCCCGCGGAAGGGCCGGTGCGCCGTGGGCGATAGACGTTGCCCAACTGCGCGGTGAGGGTGCGCAGCGCGTCCACCTGCCGGCGGACCCGCTCGATGTCCCGCACCAGAAGGTGCAGGCTTGCCCGCGCCTGGGCGTCGTGGGTTGCGTGGTCGGCCATGAAGAAGCCTCTCGGACCGGCTGACATGGGGGTGTTCAGCTGTGGTGCTGGATGGGGTGACTGGCTGTGGGAAAAGGGGGGCGAGGCCGCGGTGCGCGGTGGGCGGGGCGGCGCTCGGTTCGGTCAATCTGACTTGACCAACGCCGCGATGGGCTCTCTGGTCACGCTGCGGGGGCGCGGAAGGAGCACCGACAGGGCGCGCGGGGGCCCGCACGCCCCCTCGGACAGCGACATCGCGCTGACCGTAAACTGACTGCCTTTCCGCGCTTTCCGGGATTCCGGCCTCCGGCTCCGGGCCTCCGGCTCCGGGGCTCCCGCTCCGGCGCTCCGGCTCCGGTTCCGGCCGTCGGGGCTCCCGGGCCCGGGAGCCGGTTTTCCGTGTTTCCCGCACTTCCCACGGGTGAGAGGTAGTTCGCCACTGATGAGGCTCGTCTTCGCAGGTACCCCCGAGGTCGCCGTCCCCGCGCTCGACACTCTGATCGCCTCCGAACGGCACGAGGTCGCCGCCGTGGTCACCCGGCCCGACGCCCGTGCGGGGCGCGGCAGGCGCCTGGTGCCCAGCCCGGTGGCCCAGCGTGCCGAGGAGGAGGGCATCGAGGTCCTCAAGCCCGCACGCCCCAGGGACGAGGACTTCCTGGCGCGGCTGCGCGAGATCGGGCCCGACTGCTGCCCCGTCGTCGCTTACGGGGCGCTGCTGCCCCGCGTCGCGCTGGACGTACCGGCCAGGGGCTGGGTGAACCTGCATTTCTCGCTGCTGCCCGCCTGGCGCGGCGCCGCGCCGGTGCAGCACGCGCTGCTGGCGGGGGACGAGATGAGCGGGGCGACGACCTTCCTGATCGAGGAGGGGCTGGACTCGGGACCGGTCTACGGGGTGGTGACCGAAGAGGTGCGGCCCAGGGACACCAGCGGCGATCTGCTCACCCGGCTCGCTTTCGCGGGCGCCGGGCTGCTGGCGGCCACCATGGACGGCATCGAGGACGGCACGCTGCAGGCGGTGCCGCAGCCGGAGGAGGGTGTCTCGCTCGCCCCGAAGATCACGGTGGAGGACGCGAGGATCGACTGGACGGCGCCGGCCCTGCGGGTGGACCGGGTGGTGCGGGCGTGCTCGCCGGCTCCCGGCGCGTGGACCGAGTTCCGCGGGGAGCGACTGAAGGTGCGCTCGCTCATGCCCGTAGCGGACGCGGGCCTCGACGAGCTGCCCCCCGGGCAGCTGCGGGCCGGCAAGAACGCGGTGCACGTCGGTACGGGCTCGCACCCGGTGGAGCTGGAGTGGGTGCAGCCGCAGGGCAAGAAGCCGATGCGGGCCGCCGACTGGGCCCGCGGCACCCGTATCGAGGAGGGCGCCCGCTTCGACGCCCCGGCCGCCTGAGCCCTCGGTTGCCGCCTGAGTCCTCTGTTCCCGCGTACGAGCCACGCCGGCGCGCCGTACGAGCCGTGCGGGCGCGCCGTAGGACCCCCGGTCGCGTCCGCCGCCGCCCGGCCCCGCACGACCCGTGACCGGCTCCGGGCAGCGGGGTCGTAGGGTGGAGGTCTCGAAACCCCCATCTTGCGGAGCACCTTCACCTGTGAGCACTCAACCCCGCCGGGGCGGCAACCGCCGGGGCGGCAACCGGTACCGGCGTCCGCGCAAGGACCCCGTCCGCATCCTCGCTTTCGAGGCGCTGCGCGCGGTGGACGAGCGGGACGCCTACGCCAACCTGGTACTGCCGCCGCTGCTGCGGAAGGCCCGCGAGAAGGACCCGGCCGACGGCGGCCTCGACGCGCGGGACGCCGCGCTGGCGACCGAGCTGGTGTACGGCACCCTGCGCAGGCAGGGCACCTACGACGCGATCCTCGCCGAGTGCGTCGACCGGCCGCTGCGCGAGGTGGACCCGCCCGTGCTGGACGTGCTCTCGCTCGGCGCCCACCAGCTTCTGGGCACCCGTATTCCGCAGCACGCCGCGGTCAGCGCCACGGTGGAGCTGGCCCGCGTGGTGCTGGGGGACGGCCGGGCCAAGTTCGTCAACGCGGTGCTGCGGCGCGTCACGGCCGACGATCTGGACGGCTGGCTGGAGCGGATCGCACCGCCCTACGACGAGGACCCCGAGGAGCACCTCGCGCTGCGTCACGCACACCCCCGCTGGGTGGTCTCCGCGCTGTGGGACGCGCTCGGAGGCGGGCGCAAGGACATCACCGCGCTGCTGGAGGCCGACAACGAGCGGCCCGAGGTCACCTTGGTCGCCCGCCCCGGCCGGGCCACCGTCGAGGAGCTGAGCGCGGCGGCGGACCGCACCGGAAGGATGGCGCCGGGCCGCTGGTCGCCGTACGCGGTACGGCTGGCCGAGGGCGGCGAGCCCGGGGCGCTGGACGCCGTACGCGAGGGCAGGGCCGGGGTACAGGACGAGGGCAGCCAGCTTGTGGCGCTCGCGCTGGCGCAGGCGCCGCTGGAGGGTGCCGACGAGCGCTGGCTGGACTCCTGTGCGGGTCCGGGCGGCAAGGCGGCGCTGCTGGGCGCGCTGGCGGCCGAGCGGGGCGCGGCGCTGCTGGCGTCCGAGAAGCAGCCGCATCGGGCCCGGCTGGTCGCCCGCGCTCTGGAGGGGAACCCGGGGCCGTGGGCGGTTGTCGCCGCGGACGGTACCCGGCCCGCCTGGGCGCCCGGCAGTTTCGACCGGGTGCTGGTCGATGTGCCCTGCACCGGGCTGGGGGCGCTGCGGCGCAGGCCCGAGGCGCGCTGGCGGCGCACCCCTGAGGACCTGGCGGGGTTCGCGTCGTTGCAGCGGGGACTGCTGCGGCAGGCGCTTCAGTCGGCCCGGGTCGGCGGTGTGGTGGCGTATGCGACCTGCTCGCCGCATCTGGCGGAGACCCGCGCCGTGGTGGACGACGTGCTGCGCGGGCTGGAGAAGGAGCGGGACACCACGGAGCCGGGGACACCGGCCGCTGAGCGGGTGGACGCGCGTCCGCTGCTGCCGGGCGTGCCGGATCTGGGGGAGGGCCCCGACATCCAGCTGTGGCCGCACCTGCACGGCACCGACGCGATGTATCTGGCGCTGCTGCGCCGTACCGCGTGATCACCTCGAACACCCACACGGAATACTGGTAGTCATGGCTCAGATCAACCCCAGCATCCTGTCCGCCGACTTCGCACGCCTCGCCGAGGAGGCGCGGCGCGTCGAAGGCGCCGACGGGGCGGCCGGTGCCGACTGGCTGCACGTCGATGTGATGGACAACCACTTCGTGCCCAATCTGACCCTGGGCGTGCCCGTGGTGGAGTCGCTGCGCAGGGCGACGGACATCCCGCTGGACTGCCATCTGATGATCGAGGAGCCGGACCGCTGGGCGCCCGCCTATGTGGAGGCCGGGGCCGGTTCGGTCACCTTCCACGCGGAGGCCGCGGCCGCGCCGGTGCGGCTGGCCCGCGAGATCCGGGCCAAGGGAGCGCGCGCCTCGATGGCGCTGAAGCCCGCCACCCCGATCGAGCCGTACGAGGACCTGCTGCCCGAGCTGGACATGCTGCTGGTGATGACGGTGGAGCCGGGCTTCGGCGGGCAGGCGTTCCTGGACATCATGCTGCCGAAGATCCGCAGAACGCGGCAGCTCATCGACAAGCACGGCCTCGAGATGTGGCTGCAGGTCGACGGCGGCGTCTCGGCCTCCACCATCGAGCGCTGCGCCGAGGCGGGCGCCGATGTGTTCGTCGCGGGTTCGGCCGTCTACGGCGCGGACGATCCGGCGGCAGCCGTCCGCGCGCTGCGGCAGCAGGCGGAGGAAGCGGCGGGGTCGGGCCGGGAGGGCTGAGGTGAACGCTGGGTGACCACGGTCACACACGTCAGGGGATCTGCAAGGATGAACGCGCGGCGCGACTGTGCCGAGAGCGCGGACACGGCAAGACAGTGAGGTGAGAGCGGTGTCGTCGGGGCGAGCCACGCGAATGGGACCCGCCGAACTCATGCAGGCTGCGGCGATGGCGCGCCGCTTCTATCTGGAGGGCAAATCCAAGATCCAGATCGCTGACGAGTTCGGGGTGAGCCGCTTCAAGGTGGCCAGGGTCCTGGAGACAGCGCTCGAACGTGACCTGGTGCGCATCGAGATCCGGGTGCCCGCCGAGCTGGACGCCGAGCGTTCGGACGCGCTGCGTGCCCGCTTCGGGCTGCGGCACGCGGTCGTCGTCGAGTCGCCCACCGAGGCCGTGGACGACGCGGCGGACCCGGAGAACCTCGGCGAGGTCGCAGCGGATCTGCTCGGCGAGCTGGTGACCGACGGCGACGTGCTGGGGCTGGCCTGGGGCCGCTCCACCATCCACATGGCGACCGCGCTACGCCAGTTGCCGCCCTGCACGGTCGTACAACTGACGGGGGTGTACGACGCCGGAACGGCCGACCGCGGCTCGGTCGAGGCCGTACGGCGGGCGGCCGAGGTGGCCGGGGGCGAAGCGCACCCCATCTACGCGCCGATGCTGCTCCCGGACAGCGCCACGGCGGCCGCGCTGCGCAGTCAGACCGGCATCGCACGCGCCTTCGAGTACTTCGACAAGGTGACCGTCGCCGCAGTCTCCATCGGCTCCTGGGAGCCGGGCATCTCCACGGTGCACGACATGCTCAGCGACAAGGAGCGCGACCACTACTCGTCACTCGGGGTGGCCGCCGAGATGTCGGCCCACCTGTTCGACGCGCAGGGCCGGCGGATCGGCCGCGACCTGGGGGAGCGCTGCATCACCGTGGAGGCCGAGCGGCTGCGCCGGATCCCGGAGGTCGTCGCCATCGCCGGCGGGCACCGCAAGGCGGCGGCCATCGGTGCCGTGCTCCGCTCCGGCCTGGTCACCAGCCTGGTCACGGACACGGCGGCCGCCGACTGGCTGCTGAACGAGGAACAGCCGGGCCCCCGTCCGGCGTTGGAGCGTACGGACCCGGACAGCACCGCCGCTTCCTAGCGGTTCGCGTCCCGGAAGGTTCTCAGAAGGGCAGCACGCCATGACGACCAAGAGCACCAAGCTGCCAGGGCTCGGCAAGCAGTACGACATCGCCACCCGCGGCGGCCGGCACATCTCGGTGGTGGCGCACCAGGACGGCCGCAGGTTCCTCGGCTTCTACCGGGAGGACGACCCGGACGCCTGCCAGGCGACGGTGCAGCTCGACCAGGAGGAGGCCGCCTCGCTCGCCGAGATCCTCGCGCCGGGGGAGAACCCCAGGCTGGGGACGTGCGAGATGGAGATCGACCTGGTCACCGTCCGCATCCCGATGTCCGGCCAGTCGCCGTTCAGCGGGGAGCCGCTGGGCGCGACCCGGGCCAGGACCCGCACCGGTGCCTCGATCGTCGCCGTGCTGCGCCGTACCGGTGCCGTTCCCTCGCCGGGACCGGACTTCCGCCTGGAGGCGGGCGACACCCTGGTCGCGGTCGGCACCCGGGAGGGCGTGGAGGAGCTCACCCGGATCATCGCCGGCACCTGAGCAGGACCAGGCAGCCGCTGGACAACTGAAAGGCCCTTTGTGCACGACACCACCGTTCTGCTGATCGAGCTCGGCGCCGTCATTCTGGGCCTGGGGCTGGTCGGCCGCTTCGCGGGCCGGATCGGGCTCTCCCCGATCCCGCTGTACCTGCTGGGCGGCCTGGCCTTCGGACACGGCGGCTTCTTCCCGCTGACCGCCAGCGAGGGGTTCATCGAGGTCGGCGCGGAGATCGGGGTGATCCTGCTCCTGCTGCTGCTCGGCCTGGAGTACAGCGCCTCGGAGCTGGTGACCAGCTTGAAGACCCAGTACCCGTCCGGGCTCGTGGACTTCGCGCTGAACGCGGTGCCGGGCGCGGTGGCCGCAGTGCTGCTGGGCTGGGGGCCGGTGGCGGCCGTCGCGCTGGCCGGCGTCACCTGGATCTCCTCGTCCGGTGTGATCGCCAAGGTGCTCACCGACCTGGGCAGGCTGGGCAACCGGGAGACCCCCGTCATCCTGGGTGTGCTGGTGATCGAGGACCTGTCCATGGCCCTCTATCTGCCGCTGCTGACGGCGCTGGTGGCCGGGCTCGGTGTGGCGGGCACCAGCCTGACGATGGTCGTCGCGGTCGGCAGCGCGGGCCTCGTGCTGTTCGTGGCGCTGCGGTTCGGCCGCCACATCAGCCGCGCCGTCAGCTCCGACACCCCCGAGATGCTGCTGCTCGTCGTCTTCGGGCTGACCCTGCTGATCGCCGGTATCGCAGCCAAGCTCCAGGTCTCCGCGGCTGTCGGGGCCTTCCTGGTGGGTATCGCGCTGTCGGGGGAGACGGCGGAGAACGCGCGCAGCCTGCTGACCCCGCTGCGCGATCTGTTCGCGGCGGTGTTCTTCGTCTTCTTCGGGCTCAACACCGTGCCGGCCGATATCCCGCCGGTGCTGCTGCCCGCGCTGGCACTGGCGGTCGTCACCGTGATCACCAAGGTGATGACCGGCTGGTACGCGGCGGGGCGCGCCGGTGTGGGGAGCAAGGGCAGACTGCGCGCGGGCGGGGCCCTGGTGGCGCGGGGCGAGTTCTCCATCGTCATCGCGGGGCTCGCCGCCGGCACCGATCCGCGGATCACTCCGCTGGCGACGGCGTATGTGATGATCCTGGTGATCTTCGGGCCGCTGACAGCGCGCTGGACGGAGCCCGCCGTACGGGGGCTCAAGGGCCTGGCCGACACTCGTCGTACGCGCCGGGAGGCCGGACGCACGGACGGCGCCCGGCATGAGGACTCCGCGGGCCGGTCCGAGGAGCGCACCCCGGACCAGGTGGCGGGGGCCGGCCACTCGTCATGAGCGGCCACCCACCGTGGGTTCGGCCTCCCACGTGGTCACCCTTCGGAACCGGCCGCCCCGGGGTGCGTAACCGCGCTGTGCGATCCCACCAGAGCCCTCGCGGCACTCCGGCGGATCGTCCGTGGTCGCATGGATGTGCGGACGTGGGAGACTTAAGTACGTGCGTTTTCTCAATGATCAGCGGCCCCCGTACGACCTGACGTACGACGACGTCTTCATGGTGCCGAACCGCTCAGCGGTCGGCTCCCGGCAGGGCGTGGACCTGTCCTCGCCCGACGGCACCGGCACCACCATCCCGCTGGTGGTCGCCAACATGACCGCCATCGCCGGACGCCGGATGGCCGAGACCGTGGCCCGCCGGGGCGGGCTCGTGGTGATCCCCCAGGACATCCCGATCGACGTCGTCACCGAGGTCATCGGCTGGGTCAAGCGACGGCACCACGTCCTCGACACCCCCATCACCCTCGCCCCCACGCAGACCGTGGCCGACGCGCTCTCGCTGCTGCCCAAGCGGGCGCACGGCGCCGGTGTCGTGGTCCGCGACGGCCGGCCCGTCGGCGTCGTCACCGAGTCGGACCTGACCGGCGTCGACCGCTTCACCCAGCTCTCCGAGGTCATGACGAGCGAGCTGATGGTGCTCGACGCGGACATCGACCCGCGCGACGCCTTCAACAAGCTCGACGCGGCGCACTTCAAGTTCGCGCCCGCCGTGGACTCCGACGGCAGGCTCGCCGGCATCCTCACCCGCAAGGGCGCGCTGCGGGCCACGCTCTACACCCCCGCCGTCGACGCCGACGGAGCTCTGCGCATCGCCGCCGCTGTCGGCATCAACGGCGAGGCCGTGGCGCGGGCCAAGGCGCTGCTCGACGCGGGCGTCGACACCCTCGTGGTGGACACCGCGCACGGGCACCAGGAGGGCATGCTCGAGGTGCTGAGCGCCGTCCGCGGCCTCGACCCGGCCGTGCCGATCGTGGCGGGCAACGTGGTGGCCGCCGAGGGCGTACGCGACCTGATCGAGGCGGGCGCCGACATCGTCAAGGTCGGCGTCGGCCCCGGCGCCATGTGCACCACCCGCATGATGACCGGCGTCGGCAGGCCGCAGTTCTCCGCCGTGCTGGAGTGCGCGGCCGAGGCCCGCAAGCACGGCAAGCACGTGTGGGCCGACGGCGGTGTGCGGCACCCGCGCGATGTCGCCATGGCCCTGGCCGCCGGTGCCTCCAATGTGATGATCGGGTCCTGGTTCGCCGGCACCTACGAGTCGCCTGGCGACCTCCAGCAGTCCGCCGACGGGCGGTTCTACAAGGAGTCCTTCGGCATGGCCTCGGCGCGTGCCGTACGCAACCGTACGGCCGAGGAGTCGGCCTACGACCGGGCCCGCAAGGGGCTGTTCGAGGAGGGCATCTCCACCTCCCGGATGTTCCTGGACCCGGCCCGTCCCGGCGTCGAGGACCTGATCGACTCGATCATCGCCGGGGTCCGTTCCGCCTGCACCTACGCGGGAGCCGCCACGCTGGACGAGTTCGCCGAGAACGCCGTCGTCGGCGTGCAGAGCGCCGCCGGTTACGCGGAGGGCAAGCCGCTGCACGCCAGTTGGTGATCTCCCCGCACGTCGGCCGGTGACCTCACCGCCGCCCCACCACGCCGGCGCCGCGCCCCGCAGGGGGTGCGGCGCCGGTTGCACAACTGCCCTTCCCCGGGCGCCCGTTGCATGATCGGATGGCGCCCATGAGCACATATACGCGTCATGCGAACGCCGGTACGGGTCCTGGTGAGATCACTCCGGACGGCTGTGCCGTCGAGGTCTACTCCCGGCTGCCCGACATGGGCGAGGCGGCGATCGTCGCCTCCGCCGTCGCGGAGCCCCGTGGCCGCACCCTGCTCGAACTCGGCGCGGGCGCAGGGCGGATGACCAGGGCTCTGGTCCGGCAGGGCTTCCGGGTCACGGCCGTGGACGAGTCGCCCGGCATGCTCGACCTGATCGAGGACGCCAGGACCGTGCGCTCCACCATCGAGGACCTCGACCTGGGCGAGCGCTTCGACGTGGTGACCCTCGCCTCCTTCCTCGTCAACAGCGCCGACGACGACCAGCGCACCGGGCTGCTGTCCGCCTGCGCCCGGCACGTCGCCGACGACGGCTGCGTGGTCATCCAGCGCCAGCACGACACCCGCAACGAGGACGTACGCCCGGGACACGGCTGGAGGGGCGAGGGCATCTCCATCACCACCACAGAGGTGGAGCCCGTGGGGGACGGCGTCGTGCGTACCCGCGTGGAGTACGTGGTCGAGGAACACACCTGGACGCAGACGTACTTCTCGCGAGTGCTGCCCGAACCCGTCTTCACCGAGGTGCTGGCCGCCTCGGGCCTGAAGGTGGACCGCTGGCTGACGGACCGGCACGACTGGGTGCGTGCGGTACCGGCACGCGGCTAGGGCGGCGCCCCGAAGGGGTGCGGGGTGCCGTACGACCAGCCACGCAACACCCGCAGCCCGCAAACAACGAACAGTGGCACCCCGTGGCCGGAACATGACCCGTGTTCTACTGAGCGCCGTGTCACTGAACGATCTCGACGAACGCATCGTCCACGCCCTCGCCGAGGATGCCCGCCGTACGTACGCCGACATCGGAGCCGAGGTCGGCCTGTCGGCGCCCGCCGTGAAACGGCGGGTCGACCGGCTGCGGGAGCGGGGCGCGATCACCGGGTTCACCGTACGGGTCGACCCCTCCGCGCTGGGGTGGCAGACGGAGGGGTTCATCGAGATGTACTGCCGCTCGCGTACCTCGCCGGAGGACATCCACCGGGCGCTGGCCCCCTATCCCGAGGTGGTGGCGGCCTCCACGGTCACCGGGGAGGCCGATGCCCTCGTACAGGTGTTCGCCGCCGATATGCGGCACTTCGAGGCCGTGCTGGAACGGATCGCGGGGGAGCCCTTCGTCGAGCGCACCAAGTCCGTTCTGGTGCTCTCCCCACTGCTGCGCCGCTACACCGCGGGCCCGCCGCTGTGAGCGGCGCCATTCTCACGAGCTGTGCGCAACAGATCGACGCGATCCCGGCTTGACACGCAACAGACCGCGGGTCACTTCGCAAGATCCCCCGCTTGTGGCGCACCTGGGCCGACCGTAGCGTCGAAGGCGTGCGAATCGCTCTTCACCAGTCCCAGGCCCAGCCCTCCACCGCGGGCTCCGGCGGCCTGGCCTCCCTCGACGGCGCCGCCGAGCAAGCCGCGGCGCGGGGTGCCAGGCTGCTGGTCACCCCGGAGCTGTCCCTCACCGGCTACGCGCTCGAGGACCCGGCGCGGTCGGCGGAACCGGCAGCGGGAGACGGCGCGGCCGCCGTCTCCCGGATCGCCGCCGAGCACGGCGTGGCCATCGTCTACGGCTACCCCGAGCGGGGCGAGGACGGCGCGGTCCACAACTCCGCACAGCTCGTCGGCCCGGACGGCACCGCACTCGCCAACTACCGCAAGACGCACCTGTACGGCCCCTACGAGGCCAAGCACTACACGCCCGGCGAGCTGCTGCCCGTCCAGGCCGAGCTGGACGGTCTCCGGCTCGGGCTGCTGATCTGCTACGACGTGGAGTTCCCCGAGGCGGTCCGCGCGCACGCGCTGGCGGGCACCGACGTCCTGCTGGTGCCCACCGCGCTGATGCGCCCGTACGACACCGTCGCCGAGACGCTGGTGGTGGCGCGCGCGGTGGAGAGCCAGCTGTATGTCGCCTACGCCAACCGCGTCGGCCGTGAGGGCGAGTTCGACTTCGCGGGACTGAGCTGCCTGGCCGCACCCGACGGCAGCGTCCCCGTGCGCGCCGACGGCAGCGGCGAGGCCCTGCTGGTCGCCGACGCGGACCCGGTGGCGCTGCGCGCCTCCCGCGACCGCAACCCGTATCTGGCCGACCGCCGCCCCGAGCTGTACCCGCGCTAGCCGCCGAAGCCTCACGCGCGCACGCCCTCAAGCACTCCCGCACCACCCAGGAGCCGACCCCTCATGACGTCCACCGTGCCCACCGTGCCCAACGCTGCCCACGAGCACGACGAGCGGCAGGAAGCCCAGCAGCGCCCGCAGCCCCCGCTGACCATGTTCGGGCCCGACTTCCCGTTCGCCTACGATGACTTCCTCACGCACCCCGCGGGTCTCGGCGCCGTGCCGCCGACCGAACACGGCACCGAGGTCGCCGTCATCGGCGGCGGCCTTTCGGGCCTGGTGGCCGCCTACGAGCTGATGAAGATGGGGCTCAAGCCGGTCGTCTACGAGGCCGACCAGCTCGGCGGGCGGCTGCGGACGGCGACATTCGAGGGCGGCGACCCCTCGCTGAACGCGGAGATGGGCGCCATGCGGTTCCCGCCGTCCTCCACCGCGCTCCAGCACTACATCGACCTGGTGGACCTGGAGACCAAGCCGTTCCCCAACCCGCTGGCACCCGATACGCCCTCCACCGTCATCGACCTCAAGGGCGAGACGCACTACGCGCGCACGCTGGAGGACCTGCCGCCCGTCTACCACCAGGTGATGGACGCCTGGAACGCGTGCCTGGAGGAGGGCGCCGACTTCTCCGCGATGCAGCAGGCGATACGCGAGCGGGACGTGCCCCGCATCCGCGAGATCTGGTCCCAGCTGGTGGAGAAGCTGGACAACCAGACCTTCTACGGCTTCCTGTGCGACTCGGCGGCCTTCGCCTCCTTCCGACACCGGGAGATCTTCGGCCAGGTCGGGTTCGGCACCGGCGGCTGGGACACCGACTTCCCCAACTCCATCCTGGAGATCCTGCGCGTCGTCTACACCGGCGCCGACGACGACCACCGCGGCATCGTCGGCGGCTGCCAGCAGCTTCCGCTGCGGCTGTGGGAGCGCGAGCCGGACAAGCTCGTCCACTGGCCGCAGGGCACCAGCCTCAAGTCGCTGCACCCGGGCGGCGTACACCGCCCCGCCGTCACCAGGCTGCACCGTACGGCCGGGAACCGCGTGACGGTCACCGACGCGGACGGTGACATCCGCACCTACCGCGCCGCCGTCTTCACCGCGCAGTCCTGGCTGCTGCTGAGCCGTATCGACTGCGACGACGCGCTGCTGCCCATCGACCACTGGACGGCGGTGGAGCGCACCCACTACATGGAGTCCTCCAAGCTGTTCGTGCCGGTCGACCGGCCGTTCTGGCTGGACAAGGACCCCGAGACCGGGCGCGACACGATGAGCATGACCCTCACCGACCGGATGACCCGCGGCACCTACCTGCTGGACGACGGCCCCGACAAGCCGGCCGTGATCTGCCTCTCCTACACCTGGTGCGACGACAGCCTCAAGTGGCTGCCGCTGGACGCGGGCGAGCGGATGGAGGTCATGCTCAAGTCGCTCGGCGAGATCTATCCCGGCGTCGACATCCGCAAGCACATCACGGGCAACCCGCTGACCGTCTCCTGGGAGGACGAGCCCTACTTCCTGGGCGCGTTCAAGGCGAACCTGCCCGGCCACTACCGTTACCAGCGGCGGCTGTTCACCCACTTCATGCAGGAGACGCTGCCCGCCGACCGGCGGGGCCTCTTCCTCGCCGGTGACGACATCTCCTGGACCGCCGGCTGGGCCGAGGGCGCCGTGCAGACCGCGCTCAACGCCGTCTGGGGCGTCATGCACCACCTGGGCGGCAGCACCGACCCGGCCAACCCCGGGCCCGGTGACGTGTTCGACGAGATCGAGCCGGTGAAGCTCCCGGAGGACTGACCGGACGTACGGGGGCGTGCCCGGGCGTGCCTGCTCAGTGCCACAGCGGCGTCAGCAGGCACCGCCCGGCCGTCCCGACCGTCGCGTCCAGCCCCTCCGCCATCTCCTCCAGCAGCTCCCCGCACCTGCGCAGTCCCCACAGCGCACGGAACGAGACCCAGGCGCCGCCCCTGGCCCGCTCCAGGCTCCACGAGCCGACCAGATGGGTGAGCGGATCGGCGACATCCAGCAGGTCGGGCCCCGGCATCAGCTCCTCGCGGATGCGCTCCTCCAGCCCGGTCAGCAACTCCCCGATCCGTTCGAAGTCCGCCTCCAGATCCTCCGGAACGGCCGACAGCGCCCGGCAGGTGTCCACCAGCGCCAGCGGGAGGTCGTGGCAGATGTGCGCGTTGATGCCCGCCAGGGCGAACTGCAGCGGGTGGACGGAGGGATGGCGCCGGAAGCGGAAGAGCGGCCGCCAGCAGGAGGGCAGCCGCAGCCCGGCGGCCTCGGCGTCCACCGCGTCCAGGAAGCGCCGCGCGAACCGGGTGCCCAGCTCCCCGGTGGCGGCCCGGTCCTCGAAATACCCCGCGACCAGGCGCCGTTCCAGCTCCTCGGTCACCGACAGATACACCCGGTTGAAGACCGCCACACCGTCCTGTCTGGGCAGAGTCGCACCGATCTCGCGCATCTGGGCCGTCACTTCGGCGATGGGCGCCGACGAGGCCACGCGCTGCGCCGGAACCTGGTCCGTTGAGGTCATGCCCGCAGCCTGACAGCCACTCGCACGCCGTGCGGGCAGCCCGGCCGGTACGGCCCCCGGACGGAGGACGGCGCCGCAGCGACGGCCGTGCCGGCGGGGTCGGCTCAGCGCGGCTCGTCGTACCCCTCGTCGTAGCCGCTGGTCCCCTCGTCCAGCAGCGGCTCCTGCCGCTTGAGATGGGCCGGGGCCAGTGCCTTGAGCGCGTGGTAGCCGGTGAGCACCACCAGGGTGCCCAGGGCGATGCCGCCGAGCTCGAAGTTCTCGGTGATCTTCAGATCGACGCCGCCGATCCCGATGATGATGCCCGCGGCGACCGGTACCAGGTTCAGCGGATTGCGCATGTCGACACCGTTGTTGATCCAGATCTGCGCGCCGAGCAGACCGATCATCCCGTAGAGGATCACGGTGATACCGCCCAGCACCCCGCCGGGGATGGCCGCGACGACGGCGCCGAACTTGGGGCAGAGCCCGAAGAGCAGCGCGAAGCAGGCGGCAGCCCAGTACGCGGCCGTCGAGTAGACCCGGGTGGCGGCCATGACGCCGATGTTCTCCGAGTACGTCGTCGTGGCCGGGCCGCCGAACGCCGTCGAGAGGACACTGCCGGCACCGTCCGCGGAGATCGCCGTGCCGAGCTTGTCGTCCAGCGGGTCGCCGGTCATCTCGCCGACCGCCTTCACATGTCCCGCGTTCTCCGCCACCAGCGCGATCACCACCGGAAGCGCCACCAGCACCGGCGACCAGGAGAAGTCGGGCGCGTGCACGGACGGCAGCCCGAACCAGTCGGCCTTGCCCACACCCGACAGATCCAGCCGCCAGTGATCCACCGTCTTGCCACTCGCGTCCGGCGAATGAATCCGGCCGAAGACGGTGTCGAACGCCCACGACATCAGATACCCGGCCACCAGCCCCAGAAAGATCGCGATCCGCGACCAGAAGCCGCGCAGGCACACCACGGCGAGCCCGGTCAGCAGCATGGTCAGCAGCGCCGTCCACTGGTCCTGCGGCCAGTACGTCGACGCCGTCACGGGAGCCAGGTTGAAGCCGATCAGCATGACGACCGCGCCGGTCACCACCGGCGGCATCACCGCGTGGATGATCCGCGCACCGAACCGCTGCACGGCCAGCCCGACGAGGAAGAGCACGGCGCCGACCACCAGGATCGCGCCGGTCACCGTGGCGCTGCTGCCCCCCTGGCCGCGGATGACCGCGGCCACCCCGACGAAGGAGAGGCTGCACCCCAGATAGCTCGGTACCCGGCCGCGGGTGGCGAGCAGAAAGATCATCGTCGCCAGCCCGGACATCATGATGGCCAGATTCGGGTCCAGGCCCATCAGGACCGGTGCCACGAAACTGGCCCCGAACATCGCCACCACATGCTGGGCGCCGAGCCCCGCGGTGCGCGGCCAGGACAGCCGCTCGTCCGGCCGCACCACGGCGCCGGGCGCCGGGACGCGCCCGTCGCCGTGCACCTTCCACCGCACGCCGAGCCCGCCCATGTCGCTCCCGCTTCCTTGGCCGATTTTGATCGGCCCACATACTAGTTCGACCGCACGGGGCTCCTCCGCCGGGTGCGGGGGCGCTGCTCTGGAGGGCAGCCCCCTCCGGGAGAAGCTAGGTACGGAGCACCCGAGCGGCGACCGGCAGCGCCAGCAACAGCGCCGTGACCACGGCGAACGACACGGACAGGCTCGTCGACTCGGCGATCCAGCCCACGGCAGCCGGCGCCGCGAGCCCCGACGCGTACGCCAGCGTGGCGACCCCCGCGATGCCCTGCCCGGGCGCCGCGGCGGACAGGCGACCCGCCGCCGCGAAGCACAGCGGCACGATCACCGCGATCCCCACCCCGATCAGTGCGAACCCCGCCACGGCCGCGGGCGGCGTCCGCGCTGCGACCACCAGCGCGGCGCCGGCCGAGGCCAGCACCCCGCCGACGCGTACGGTCGCCACCGGCCCGAACCGCCGCACCACGGCGTCCCCGCACAGCCGCGCCAGCGCCATCGTGCAGGCGAACGCCGTGTACGCGGAGGCGGCCGGACCGGGCCCGGCACCCGTCACATCGGCCAGGTAGATGCCCGACCAGTCCATCGAGGCGCCCTCGGCGAACACCGCGCAGAAGCCGAGCAGACCGATCGCCAGCACTCCGCGTGAGGGCAGCGCGAATCGGGGCGGGGCCTGAGCCTCCCCGGGCTCGCCGGCCTCCCCGGCCGTGTCGTCTCCGTCGGCTCCGTCGGCGACGTCCGGCCGTCGTGCGCCCCAGCCGTCCCCTCCCGGCGTCCACCTCGCCGCCACCACCGCCACCGCGGCCAGCAGCGGCGCAGCCACCCCCAGATGCACCCGCGCGTCCAGCCCGGCGTGCGCGGCGACCACGCCTCCGGCGCCGCCCACCAGGGTGCCCACGCTCCACAGACCGTGCAGCCCCGACATCACCGAGCGGCCGTAGGCGGCCTCGACCCGCACCCCCTGGGCGTTCATCGCCACGTCCATCAGCCCGAGGCCGCAGCCGTACACGAACAGCGCCAGGCACAGCCAGCCCAGCGCGGGGGCGAGCGGCGGCAGCGCCAGTCCGGCGCAGCAGGCCAGTGATACGGCGGCCAGCGCCCTGCGCGGCCCGTAGCGGTGTGCCAGCCGTGCCGAGAGCGGCATGGCGGCCGAAGCGCCGACCGTCATGAACACCAGTGCCAGGCCCAGCCAGCCGGGGCTGAGGCCCAGATGTTCGCGCAGCCAGGGAATCCGGGTGGCGAAGGTGCCGCTCGCGGTCCCGTGCACCGCGAAGCTCACGGAGACCGCCGCACGCGCGGCCCGTACGGCAGGCGCCGGACGCTCACCGCTGCCGGTGTCGGCCGGGTGCCCAGTAGGAACGCCCTCCACCTGGCGCCCCGACGGCGAGTCGGCAGGCGCTCTCGAACCCGTCCGCGCCCCGGTCCGCCGCCCCGGCCCGCTCTCGCCCGTACGCATCTCGCCTCCCAGCCGTACCGGTGCCGCCTGCGGGCCCCCGGCAGATCGTGCCCCGCTCGCCCGCCGCTCGAACCCGTGCGGGCCCGGCAACGCATGGGATCTCCGGGGCTGCTGTGAGTCACCACACAGGCTCGACTCGCATAGTCCCCGGCACCACGTGGCAGACTGGGGGTACCTCCCGGCCACAGGCTGGGGGAGTACCAGTGACGTCAGCGCACTCCGGGGTCGGTGAAAGTCCGAACCGGCGGTTACAGTCCGCGACCCGGCCGCAGCCAGCGGCCGGTTGACCAGGTGAGATTCCTGGACCGACGGTTAAAGTCCGGATGGGAGGCAGTGCGCGGCGGACCGCAACCGGTGCACCGCCGTCGGCGGCGGTCCCGTTCCGGAGAAGGCAGAACCGGAATCGGGCCCCTCCCGTCCGGCCGGGTCGTTCCAAGGCGCGCGTCCGTCACAAAGTCCCGAAGCAGCCCCGGAGTCCGTGCCCGAAGAGGCAGGAGGACCCGGTGGCCCCCCACCCCCAAGCGCCGTACGCGCCGCAGGCGGAGCGCGACGCGATGCGCCGTGCCATCGCCCTCGCCGCGCGGGGACTCGGCTCCACCAGCCCCAATCCCGTCGTCGGCTGCGTCGTTCTCGACCAGGCGGGACGCACCGTGGGGGAGGGCTGGCACCAGCGCGCAGGCGGCCCGCACGCGGAGGTGCACGCGCTCGCCGAAGCCGGCGAGGACGCCCGCGGCGGCACCGCTGTCGTCACTCTCGAACCCTGCGACCACACCGGCCGCACCGGCCCTTGCGCGCAGGCGCTCATCGACGCGGGCATCTCCCGTGTCGTCTACGCCGTCGCCGACCCCAGCCCCGACGCCGCGGGCGGCGCGCTCACGCTGGCCGCCGCCGGTCTCGACGTCGAGGGCGGTCTGCTGGCCGACGAGGCCGCGGCGGGCAACGCCGCCTGGCTGACCTCCGTACTGCACGGCCGTCCGTATGTGACCTGGAAGTACGCCGCCACCCTCGACGGCAGAACCGCGGCGGCCGACGGCTCCAGCCGCTGGATCACCTCGGCCGAGGCCCGTGCCGACGTGCACCGGCTGCGCGCCGAGTCCGACGCCGTCCTGGTCGGTGCCGGTACCGCCCGCGCCGACGACCCGCACCTGGCCGTGCGCGATGTGCCCGGCGCCGTCCAGCCGCTCCGCGTCGTCCTCGACACCGAGGCGTCGGTCGTACGGGCCGGGGCGCGCGTGCTCGACGACGCGGCGCCCACAGTGATCGCCGTCGCCCAGGACGCGGACACCGCCGCACTGGAGGCCGCAGCAGGCGCGAGCCCGGCCGAGGTGCTGCGGCTGCCCCGCTCGGCGGACGGCGCGGGGCTCGACCTGGACGCGCTGCTGACCGCCCTGCAGACCCGCGATGTGCGCGCCGTGCTGCTGGAGGGCGGCGCCACCCTGGCGGGCTCCTTCGTCGCCGCCGGGCTGGTCGACCGGGTGGTCGGCTACCTCGCCCCCGTACTGCTGGGCGCGGGACCGCCCGCTCTGGGCGGGGCCGGAATCAGCACGATCGCACAGGCGTTGCGGCTGACCGTGAGCGAGACCGTGCGGCTCGGGCCCGACCTGCGGATCACCGCCGTGGGCGCCACCGCGCCCCAGACAGTACGCACGGCCGCCGCCGCGAGCACCACAGCGAGCACCGCCACCGGCCCCGCCACCGCGCGGGCCGAGCAGTCCGAGCAGTCCGAGCAGCCCGAGGAGTCCTGAGTGTTCACCGGAATCGTGGAAGAGCTGGGCGAGGTCGTCGCCGTAGAGGACCAGGGCGCTTCGGCCCGGCTGCGGCTGCGCGGACCGCGCGTCACCGCCGACGCGCGGCACGGCGACTCGATCGCGGTCAACGGCGTGTGCCTGACCGTCGTGGAGACGGGGGACGGCGAGTTCACCGCCGACGTCATGGCCGAGACCCTGCACCGCTCCAGCCTCGGAGCACTCACCGCGGGCTCGCCCGTCAACCTGGAGCGCCCGATGGCGCTCGGCGGGCGGCTCGACGGCCACCTCGTCCAGGGCCACGTCGACGGCACCGGCACCCTCACCGCACGGCACGACGCGGACAGCGGCACGGAGCTCACGGTCGCGCTGCCCGAGGGGCTGGGGCGGTACCTGGTCGAGAAGGGCTCCATCACCGTGGACGGCGTCAGCCTCACGGTCGTGGAGGCCGCCGACGACCACTTCACCGTCTCCCTCATCCCCACCACGCTCTCGCTCACCACGCTGGGCACCAAGCAGCCGGGCGATCCGGTCAACCTGGAGGTCGACGTCCTGGCCAAGTACGTCGAGCGGCTGCTGGGCGCCTCGGCGCCGGGCCTCGCCAACGAGCTCCGCCGAAGCGAGGCGACCCGATGAGCGGCTTCCACTGGTTGAACCAGGAGGCGTTCTCCGCCTTCGGGCAGCACGTCATCTGGTCCGACATGCTCGGCAACCTCATGGGGCTGCTCGGCCTGGCGCTGGGCTGGCGGCGCTCCATAGGCACCTGGCCCGCGCAGCTGCTGTCCGGGCTGATACTCGTCAGCGCCTTCGCCTCCGCGCATCTGGCGGGCGGGGTCGGCAAGCAGCTCCTGGTCATCGGGGTGGCGCTGTGGGGCTGGCGCCAGTGGCGGCGCGGCAACCAGCGGGCGCAGGACGGCTCCATCGCCGTACGGTTCGCCACCTGGCGCGAACGGGGCCTGCTGGCGCTCGGCACCGCGCTGGGCACCGCCGCCGTCGGCACCCTCTTCACCCTCGTCCCCTCTCTCTCGTGGAGCCCCTGGGCTGACGCCTACATCTTCGTGGGCACGCTGGCGGCGATGGTGGCCCAGGCCCGCGGCCTGGTCGAGTTCTGGTTCGCCTGGCTGCTGGTGGACGTGGTCGGGGTGCCGCTCGCCTTCAGCAGCGGGCTGGCCTTCTCCGGCCTCGTCTACGTCGTCTACCTCGGCCTCGTCCTGTGGGGCCTGCGCGCCTGGTGGCAGCGCTCCCGCGTGGAGGCCCGCGCACTGGCCGCAGCGCGCGCGGAGCCCGCGCTCAACTCCGCCGGGGCCGCCCTGTGAACGCCGGCCGGAGCCGCGCAGCGGACGCGGAGCACGCCACCCGAGCGCACCACCAAGGAAGGAGCACGCCCATGACCGCGCTGCCGAACTGGTACGACGCACCGCCGGCCCCGCGCCTCCCCGTCCCCGGGGAACCGGCGGAGGCCGACGCGGAGTTCGTGCTCGCGCTCGACCCCGTCGAGGAGGCGATCCGCGACATCGGCGAGGGCCGTCCGGTCGTGGTCGTCGACGACGAGAGCCGGGAGAACGAGGGCGACCTGGTGATGGCAGCCGAGCTGGTCACCCCCGAGATCGTCGCCTTCATGATGAGCGAGTGCCGCGGCCTGATCTGCACCCCCATGGAGGGCGCCGACCTGGACCGGCTCGCACTGCCCCAGATGGTCGCCGAGAACACCGAGTCCATGGGCACCGCGTTCACCGTCACCGTCGACGCGACGCGCGCCCACGGCGTCACCACCGGCATCTCGGCCGCCGACCGCGCCGCCACCATCCGGCTGCTCGCCGACCCCGACACCACCCCTGAGGACTTCGTCCGCCCCGGGCACGCCTTCCCGCTGCGCGCCAAGCCGGGCGGGGTGCTCGCCCGCGCCGGGCACACCGAGGCGGGTGTCGACCTGGCCCGGCTGGCCGGGCTGCGGCCCGCCGCAGCGATCGTGGAGATCGCCGGCGAGGACGGCACCATGCTGCGGCTGCCCGAGTTGGTGCCGTTCGCGCGCAAGCACGGGCTGCGGATCATCTCCATCGAGGACCTGATCGCCTACCGCCGCTCCGCCGAGCCCACCGTGCGGCGCGAGGCGGAGACCCGGCTGCCCACCCGGCACGGCGAGTTCCGCGCCTACGGCTACCGCTCGACCGTCGACGGGGTGGAGCACATCGCCCTGGTCACCGGCGACCTCACCGGTCCGGGGGACCCCGCGGGCGGTGAGGACGTGCTCGTACGGGTGCATTCCGAGTGCCTGACCGGTGACGTCTTCGGCTCCCAGCGCTGCGACTGCGGGCCCCAGCTGGAGGCGTCCTTGGAGCGCGTCCAGCAGGAGGGCCGGGGCGTGGTGCTCTACCTGCGCGGGCACGAGGGCCGGGGGATCGGGCTGATGTCCAAGCTGCGCGCCTACGAGCTGCAGGAGCGCGGCCGCGACACCCTCGACGCCAACCTGGAACTGGGCCTCCCCGCCGACGCCCGCGACTACGCGGCCGCCGCGCAGATCCTCACCGACCTGGGCGTCAGGTCCCTGCGGCTGATGACCAACAACCCGGAGAAGACCGCCGCGATGGTGCGGCACGGGCTGCGCGTCACCGGCCGGGAGCCGATGCCGGTGCAGGCGGGCGAGCACAACCTGCGCTACCTGCGCACCAAGCGCGACCGGATGGGCCACGACCTGCCGTGGCTGGACGCCGACCGCACCTCACCCTGCGGTACGCAGTAACAACCGGCCCCGTAGGCCACCGACGACACCACCACCACACTTCGAACCCGAGGAGCACCGTGAGCGGCAAGGGCGCACCCGAACTGACCGTCAAGAACTGCCAGGACCTGCGCGTGGCCGTGGTCGCCGCGCAGTGGCACCAGCAGGTCATGGACGGCCTCGTCGACGGCGCCCTGCGGGCGCTGGGCGAGCTGGGCATCGACGAGCCCACCCTGCTGCGCGTCCCCGGCAGCTTCGAGCTGCCCGTCGTCGCCAAGGTCCTCGCCGACCGCGGATACGACGCGATCGTGGCGCTCGGCGTCGTCGTCCGGGGCGGCACCCCGCACTTCGACTACGTCTGCCAGGGCGTCACCCAGGGCCTCACCGAGGTCTCGGTCCGTACCGGCGTCCCCATCGGGTTCGGCGTGCTGACCTGCGACGACGAGGAGCAGGCCATCGCACGCGCCGGACTGCCCGGCTCCACCGAGGACAAGGGCCACGAGGCCGTCACCGCGGCCGTGGCCACGGCCGCGACCCTGCGCACCGTCGCGGAGCCCTGGCGGTGAGCGCCCTGCGCCACCGCGTAGGGTGTCAGGCACCATGGCGAACAAGACATTCGAGCAGCTCTTCGCCGAGCTGCAGCACAAGGCCGCCACCGGCGACCCCAGCACCTCCCGCACCGCCGAGCTCGCCGCGCAGGGCGTGCACGCCATCGGCAAGAAGATCGTGGAGGAGGCCGCCGAAGTCTGGATGGCGGCCGAGCACGAGGGCGACGAGCGCACCGCCGAGGAGATCTCGCAGCTCCTCTACCATCTGCAGGTGCTCATGGCCGCCAAGGGCCTCTCCCTCGACGACGTATACGCTCACCTCTGAGCGCCGTCGCTCCCCTTTCCGTTCCTCCCGCTCCTCCTCCACTTCACGAACAAAGGAAGCTCATGCTGCGCATCGCCGTCCCCAACAAGGGTTCCCTCTCCGGCCCTGCCGGGGAGATGCTGCATGAGGCCGGGTACCAGCAGCGCAAGGCGACCAAGGAACTCGTCCTGGTGGACCCGGAGAACGAGGTCGAGTTCTTCTATCTGCGCCCCCGCGACATCGCGATCTACGTCAGCTCCGGCCGGCTCGACATCGGCATCACGGGACGGGATCTGCTGCTGGACTCCGGGGCGCAGGCCGAAGAGGTCCTCCCGCTCGGGTTCGCCCGCTCCACCTTCCGCTACGCCGCCAAGCCCGGCACCGTCGAGACGCTGGACGACCTGACCGGGCTGACGGTCGCCACCTCCTACGAGGGCATCGTCGCCAAGCACCTGGCGGACAAGGGCATCGACGCCTCCGTCGTGCACCTGGACGGTGCCGTGGAGACGGCCATCGAACTGGGTGTGGCACAGGTCATCGCGGACGTCGTGGAGACCGGCACCTCGCTGCGCAACGCGGGTCTGGAGATCGTCGGCGAGCCGATCATGCAGTCAGAGGCCGTTGTCATCCGGCGCACCGGAGCCGACCCGGACGGGCCCAAGGTGCAGCAGTTCCTGCGCCGCCTCCAGGGCGTCCTGGTGGCCCGCAGCTACGTGATGATGGACTACGACATCCGCGCCGAGCACCTGGAGCAGGCCGTGGCGCTCACCCCGGGCCTGGAGTCGCCGACCATCTCCCCGCTGCACGACCAGGGCTGGGTCGCCGTCCGCTCCATGGTGCGCACCACCGAGGCGCAGCGGATCATGGACGACCTCTACGACCTGGGCGCCCGTGCCATCCTCACCACCGGCATCCACGCCTGCCGCCTGTGACCCGCGTCCGGAGCTCACTGATGACCGACAGCCCAGCGCCCTGCGCGCTTCCCGTCACCTTCCGGCCCACCCGCACCCGCGCGGTGCTGCTGACGGCGGGGCTCGCCGCCTTCCTGGTCCTCACCGTCGTCTCGCTGATGCTCCAGATCGGCGGCGGCGAGCGGGCGAGCTTCATCTGCACGGGCGTGCTCTTCCTCGGCGTGCTGGTGCTGTTGAGCCGCCCCCGGGTGACGGCCGACGAGGACGGGGTGACGGTCGTCAACCTCACGACCAAGCGGCGTCTCGCATGGGCGCAGGTGCTCGCCGTCCGGCTGCGGCCCGGCGACCCGTGGGTCTTGCTGGACCTGGCCGACGGCACCAACCTGCCCGCCATGGGCATCCAGCCGGGCATCGCCAAGCAGCAGGCGCTCGCCCAAGCGCGTACCCTGCGCGCTCTCGTCGAGCTCAAGGGCACGTCCCAGGACGCCTCGAACGGCACGTCGAACCCCGCCGCGGGCGAGACCGGGACCGACGCCGGAAAGTAGCAGCTCCGCCGCCGGGTCCGGCAACCTACGGCACGGTGCCGCGCGTCTTCGCGGGGTGTCGACCAGTGTCTACTCTGGTGCACACCGGCATGAGCCGCCCCGCGCTCGCGCGCGGGCACCTGCGAACCGAGGAGTGACCACCTCCAGCGATGGACGGATCGTCCTGTAGTACGTGCGCCGCGTCCCGGCTGAACGGGGGCGTGGCATGACCCTCCCGCTAGTGCTGCTCGGTGTGGCGTTCCTGCTCGTCCTCGCCAACGGCTTCTTCGTCGCGGCGGAGTTCGGGCTCGTCACCGTCGAGAAACCCGAGGCCGAACGCGCCGCCGCACAGGGCGACCGGAAGGCCCGCGCCGTTGTCCGTGCCCTGCCGGAGCTGTCCTTCCAGCTCTCCGGCACACAGCTCGGCATCACCCTCACCTCCCTGATCACCGGCATGCTCGCCGAACCCGCGCTGGCCCGGCTGCTGGACGGCCCGTTGACCGCGGTGGGGACACCACCGGGCGCGGTCGGCGGGGTCGCCGTCGGCACCGGCATGCTGATCGCCTCAGCCGTCCAGATGGTCGTGGGCGAACTGGTGCCCAAGAACTGGGCCGTCTCCCGGCCGCTGGCGGTGGCCAGGTTCGTGGCCGGGCCGCAGCGCCTCTTCTCGCGCACGTTCCGGCCCGTGATCGCGGGCCTGAACGCGGCGGCCAACCGTATGGTGCGGCTCTTCGGCGTCCAGCCCGCCGAGGAGCTGGCCTCGGCCCGCACCCCCGGCGAACTCGTCTCGCTGGCCCACCACTCGGCCCGCGCCGGCGCCCTCGAACAGGACACCGCCGACCTGTTCGTGCGCACCCTGGCGCTGGGCGGGCTGACGGCGCAGCACGTGATGACACCCCGGGTGCGGGTCAGCGCCCTGCAGGCACTGGCCACCGCGGAGGACGTCCTCAACCTCACCCGCGCCACCGGGCTCTCCCGCTTCCCCGTCTACCAGGACACGCTCGACGAGGTCGTCGGCATGGTGCACCTCAAGGACGCCCTCGCCGTCCCCGCTGACCTGCGGCTGCACACACCGGCGGTCCGTATCGCCGTCCCCGCGCTGCACGTCCCGCAGACCCTCCCCGTCCGGCCGCTGCTGGCGCGGCTGCGCAGCGAACAGCCCATCGCGGTCGTCGTGGACGAGTACGGCGGCACCGCGGGCGTCGTCACGCTGGAGGACATCGTCGAGGAGATCGTCGGCGAGGTACGCGACGAACACGACGGGCAGCTCTACGCCGAACTGCCCGAACTGGCCCCGGCCCCGCCCGACCAGGAGGGCCGCCCCGCCTGGGACGCCGACGGCAGCTGCCGGGTGGGCGCGCTGCGCGGTATCGGCCTGGAGGTGCCAGAGGGGCCCTACGAGACCGTGGCGGGACTCGTCGCCGACCTGCTGGGCCGCATCCCGGCGCCCGGCGACACCGCACGCCTGCGGGTGCCGCACGCCCGCACCGGGGACGGCGGCCGGGAGTGGCAGCTGAAGGTGCGGCAGGTGGCACACCACCGTGCCGAGCGGGTCCGCATCGTGGCCCAGGACCGCGCCGCGGGCCCCGCCACGGGCGGACCCGCAGGCCGGCGGGACGGCGAACCCCCGCTCCCGGCGCGCAGCATGGAGGCGGCGGCGTCATGAGCGTCCTCCAACTCCTGTTCGCCGCGCTGCTGGTGCTGGCCAACGGCTTCTTCGTCGGCGCCGAGTTCGCGCTCGTGTCCGTACGACGCAGCCAGATCGAACCCCTCGCGGCCGACGGCTCGGCGCGTGCCCGGCGCGTGCTGCGCGGGCTGGAGACGCTGCCGCAGATGATGGCGGCGGCGCAGTTCGGCATCACGGTGTGCTCGCTGACCCTGGGCGCCGTCGCCGAGCCCACGCTGGCACACCTGCTGGAGCCCGCCTTCCACGCCGTGCGGCTGCCGCATGCGCTGGTGCACCCCGTGGGCTATGTGATCGCCCTGGCCGTGGTGGTCTTCTTCCACCTGGTGGTGGGCGAGATGGTGCCCAAGAACCTCGCCATGGCGGCGCCCGAGCGCACCGCGCTGTGGCTCGGCCCCGGGCTGGTCGCCTTCGCGCGGCTGACCCGCCCCGTCACCGCGGCACTGGGGGCGTGCTCGACCGTCATCCTGCGGCTCTTCCGCGTCGAGCCCAAGGACGAGGTCGCCGCCGCCTTCACCAGCGAACAGCTCAACCAACTGGTGCAGGACTCCCGGCAGGCCGGGCTGCTGGAGGCCGACGAACACGAACGGCTGGCCGACGCCCTGGAGCTGGGTTCCCGGCCGCTGACCGAGGTCCTGCTGGGCGGTACCGAGCTGGTCACCGTCGGTACCGATGTCACCCCGCGCCAGGTGGAGGAGCTGACCGTACGCACCGGCTACTCCCGCTTCCCGGTACGCGCCGACGACGGCGGCTTCCTGGGATATCTGCACGTCAAGGACGTACTCGACCTGGAGGAGGCGGACCGCGCGGTGCCGCAGCGGCTCTGGCGGCCGATGACGACACTGCGAGGCGAGCTGCCGCTGGACGACGCCCTCACCGCCATGCGGGCCGGCGCCTCGCATCTGGCGGCCGTCGCGGACGCCTCGGGCCGGGTGCTGGGCCTGGCGGCGCTGGAGGACGTGCTGGAGATGCTGGTGGGCGAGGTGCACGACCCCGCCCATACCGACACCCACACGGAGACGTGCACCGACACCCGTACGGAACCTGCAGGGAGCGGGCCAGGACATGGGCTGCCCACCGCCCGGCACCTGCCGGACGACTTCAGCCCAGCGGCGGCTGCGGGCCGGGACGAGGACCGTCGGGACCCCGCCCCGACAGCACCTCGCCGTACGCCTGCATGAGGTCGGGCAGCCGCAGCGTGGCCAGGTCGTCACGGGTGGGGTTGCCCGCGTAGCCGGACAGCCGCAGATCGCGGTAGGCGCAGCTCTTCTCGTAGAGGGTGCGCAGGAAGCGGCCGTTGCCCAACTCGTCGATCCAGCCCTGGTCGACCACGTGCCCGCTGATGCTGCGCAGCTCCTCCAGCGCCTCCTCGTCCCACACATCGCCGTTGTCGGCCGCCAGCACCTCGCCGATGGCCGTCAGCTCCAGCGGCCGGTAGCTGGGGAAGTCGACCCGCGTGGTGAAGCGGGAGGAGAGCCCCGGGTTGGCCGCCAGCAGCCTGTCCATCCCCTCCGGGTAGCCGGCCAGGATCACCACCAGCTGGTCCCGGTTGTCCTCGGCGCGCTTGAGCAGCACCTGCAGCGCCTCGTCGCCGTACGCGTCGCCCTTGGTGTAGCCCGAGTTGGACAGCGCGTACGCCTCGTCGACGAACAGCACACCGCCGAGCGCCGAGTCGATCAGCTCGTTGGCCTTGACCGCGGTCTGCCCCAGGAACTCGCCCACCAGATCGGCGCGCTGGGCCTCGACCAGATGATCGCCGTCGAGCAGGCCCAGCGCGTAGAAGGCCCGTCCCAGGATGCGCGCCACCGTGGTCTTGCCCGTACCCGAGGGGCCGGAGAAGACGAAGTGCCGCTTCGGCGGCTGCACCGGCAGGCCCTGGCCGGCCCGCAGCCGTGCCATGTGCAACTGCGCCGAGAGGGCCCGTACTTGGCGTTTGACCGGCTCCAGGCCGACCATCCGCTCCAGCTCCTCCAGCGCCTGGGCGAGCAGCACCGGATCGGAGGGGCCCGAGGGCAGTCTGCCGTCGCCGGGCGGGGATCCGCGCCGCAGCAGCACGCTGCTGTCCACCCGGATCGGTTCGGCCGGGTCGCCGGAGTCCTCCAGCCGCAGTCCGTCGGCCTCCGGGTCCACCACCGGGTCGGCGGACTCGGCCGCGTCCCGCAGCCCCGCCGGGGGTCCGTCCTGGGCCGGGTCCGGTATGCCCGTCTCCTGCGCCCCGCCTCCCGGGGGCCCGGTGTCCTGACGGCGCTCGGTGTCGCTGTCCCGGAGCCCGGCGCCGTCCCGGGGGGCCGCGCCGTCCCCGGGCCAGGTCCGGTCGTCGTCCAGACGCCTGCCGCGGTCGGTGGGCAGGGCGCCGTCGGAGGGCTCGGCCGGGTCAGCGGGCTGTGCCGGGTCGCCGGGCGCCTCGGGGCCCCGGTCGAAGCGCTCCTGGGTCGCGTTGCCGGCGGCGCCGTCCGGTCCGCCCAGGCCGCCGGAGAGCACGGCGGCCGCCAGATCCTCGGCCGAGCCGCCTATGCCGTCGTTCTCGGCGATGGTCGTCAGCCGGGCCGAGGTGTCCATGAACGTCGGGTCGATACGGTGCACGGCCCGGTACAGCGGCAGGGCCGCCGCGCTGCGGCCGGTGCCCTCGCGGGCGCGGGCCAGCCAGTAGCGCAGCTCCTTGCGCTGCGGCTGTTCGCTGCGGCAGCGCATCAGCGCGGCGGCCAGCAGCGGCTCGGCCTGCCCGTACATCTCCAGCCGCACCCGGGCCATGCCCGCGAACAGTCCGGCCTCGATACCCAGCAGCGGGTCGTCCACCAGCGGCTCGGTGTGGGCGACCAGCCCCTCCCAGTCCTTGGCCAGGTAGGCGCGGCAGGCGTGCAGGAACCGTACCTGCGGGTCGGTGTCGACCGGGGGGCAGCCGGCCAGGGCGCGGTCGAGTTCGGCCACATGGCGGCCGTCGAGCCAGTGCGAGGCGTGCGCGAGCAGCAGATCGCGCTCGTACTCGAGCACCGGCTGAACCCACCAGCCCAGCCAGTACCAGGAGTTGAGGGTGCGTCCGTGCCGGGTGCGCTGTTCCCCGAAGCGGTCCCTGTGGTGGTACATCCGCAGCAGCGCGGTCGCGGTGTCGGCGCGCAGCGCGTGCAGTCCCAGCCAGGCGTCCGCCATTCCCGGATCGAGCCGCACGGCCGTGCGGAACTCCTCCTCGGCCTGGGCGTATCCGCCGACGGTGTACGCGTCCACCCCACGAAGCCAGGCGAGTTCGGCCGGGGCGTGCAGGCCCTGGGGGTCCTGCGTGCCGAAGTTCATCACGTCCCCCACGAAACGTCCCCCGATCTGCCGGGTATCACCCGGGGTTCCCACGCTGTTTCGCATCGTACCCGTGCTCAGGGCGCTGTCGAAGGGCGCCGCAGGCCGCATCACGGGGCGCGGAACAGGGCGGCCGAGCAGAGCACGAGAGGGGGTTCGGGCGCGGAGGCTTTCATAAGAGCGCTACGAAGAGTAAGAGAAACGGAAAGAAGTCATTCCGCTTGACTGTCCCGGGGCAGAACGAAGCCCCCGGTCACGGGGGAACAACCGGGGGCTTCGCGTATGAAGACGGCCTGCGTAGGCCGCTTGTTGGAAACGTAATCGGTCCGGCGCCAATGGTCAAGCCGCCCGGTTGCACTCGGTGCCGTCGGATGGCTGTCAACTGCCACGAGTTATACGGAGGGTCATATTCAACGGGGCGTCCGGCGCCTCGCCCGCGCTCTCCCGTACCTCGTACCCCGTGCGTCCCTCGCCCGTCTCGCGCACCAGGAAGTCCGCGAACGGGCGCGAGGGGTCGGCAGCGAAGTGCGCGCGCTCCGCCGGAACCCACCGCGCCCAGAAGCCCCGTTGACCGGGCCCGTCCCGCCGCCGGCCGCGCCGCCACGCGTCCTCTGCCGCCATATCGGACCACAACAGGCAGGCCAGCAGCGGTCGCAGCGCTGCCCGTCCCGCTCCCACGCCCTCGACGAGGACGACCGGAGCGGGCGGCAGCACGGCCTCGGTCGTATACGCGCCCGCCACCCAGTCGTACATCACATAGCGTGCGGGCTCGCCACGCCCCAATGGTTCGAGCACCTGCCGGGTGAGCCGCTCGGTCCAGCCGAACAGCGCCTCGTGGCTGGCCAGATCGTCCAGGTGGAGCACCGGCGCCCCGCCCAGCAGCTGAGAGAGCCGCCGCGCCAGCGTCGTCTTGCCGGACCCCGCGTGCCCGTCCAGCCCCACCAGCCGCACCGGGCCGCAGGAAGCGGGCAGCGCGGCCAGCCGTTCGGCGAGCGCTTCGAGGGTGAGCGGAGCGGGCATTCCCCCAGCGTACGTCCGGCTCGGACAGATGTGCGGTGCCGTCTCCTCCCCGGGACCGGCCACGCTGTGTCACTGGCCGGGCCAATGACGACGGCATGCCGAGAGGCCGAAGCTCTGGCACGCACCGTGCTGAGCCGTAATAGTTGGCTTCCGCGCACGGCCGGGTACGACCGCGGGGTACGACTGCCGGGTACGACCGCGTACGGAACCGCCCACCGCCTGGACCACGATCCGACGCACCACCTGTGACGAACGCCGCACCGACCCACGACTGGGGGCACTCCGCATGACCAGCAGATCCGCCAACCGCCGTACCGTTCTGGCCGCCGCCGTCGCCGCGGCGGCCTCAGCAGTCGCAGCCCCCGCCGCCCTGGCGGCCGACACCCGCTCGGGTGGAACCGCGGGCACCTACGGCACGGGCCGCCCGGCCTGGCGGCACCGGCCCGGGAAGGCAGGAAACGTGGAGTTCCACGACTGGGCCTCGCAGCGCGAGTGGGCCTCGGGCCGTGGCAAGGGAACCCGGGTACTCTCCAGCGGGCGCCCCGGCATCGTCCTGGCGTCCCCCGCGGGCACCACCTCCTACAAGGACCCGCACACCGGCAAGAAGGCCGACTGGGAGTACGCCACCTGGACCTCGCCCGTACACGAGTGCGCCGTACCCGCCGGGGAGGCCATCGCCTCCTGGAACGCCCACACACCCAAGGGCACCTGGATCCGGATCGAGCTGCGGGGCACCTACTCCGACGGCACGTCCACCCCCTGGTACACCATGGGCATCTGGACCTCGGGGGACGGAGCCGATGTACCGCGCCGCACCTCCGTCGACGGGCAGAAGGACGGCAAGAGCAGCATCTGGACCGACACCTTCTCCATCGACGACTCCGCGAGCGGGCTGCGGCTGAAGGCCTACCGGCTGCGGCTGACCCTGTGCCGCACCCCCGGCAGCGAGGCCACCCCCACGGTGTGGCGGGCCGGTGTGATGTGCTCCGACGTACCCGACCGCTTCGAGGTCCCCGCCTCCGAACCCGGTCTGGGCAGGGCGGTCGAGCTGAAGGTGCCGCGCTATTCGCAGGAGATCCACAAGGGCCAGTACCCCGAGTACGACAACGGCGGCGAGGCCTGGTGCAGCCCCACCTCCTCACAGATGATCATCGAGTACTGGGGCCGCAAGCCCACCGCCGAGGACCTCGCCTGGGTCAACCCCGACTACGCCGACCCCCAGGTCTGCCACGCGGCCCGCTACACCTACGACTACCAGTACGAAGGCTGCGGCAACTGGCCCTTCAACAGCGCCTACGCCAGCACCTACCGGAACATGAACGCGGTCGTCACCCGTCTGAACTCCCTCAACGACGCCGAGGAGTTCATCGCCGCGGGCATCCCGCTGATCACCTCGCAGTCCTTCATCGAGTCCGAACTCGACGGCGCCGGCTACGGCACCTCAGGCCACCTGATGACCGTCATCGGCTTCACCAAGTCCGGCGACGTCATCGCCAATGACCCCAACTCCCCGGACAACCCCTCGGTCCGCCACGTCTACAAGCGCCGGCAGTTCGAGAACATCTGGCTGAGGACCAAGCGCAAGAACGCCGACGGCAAGGTCCTCAGCGGCACCGGCGGCGTCTGCTACCTCTACTGGCCCGTCAACCCGACACACGCCCAGCGCCGGGTCCTGCACAAGCACGGGGTCTGCTGAGCCTGCCACGGGCGCGGCTCGCCCAGGCTGCGGCCGTCGTACGTCGTACGTCAGACGGCCGCACCGGCGTGCCATGGTTCCTCGGTGCCGCGTCCGGCGCCGTACGATCCGGCCATACGTCCGAGTGGCTCCGCTGTTGGTGGAGCGTCCCTCGCTGCTGGCACAAGCCGTGGCAGTGTGCTGGAAGAGCAGCAGGCCCAGGGTCGGCGTCGGACCGAGGAATGCCATGGATCACCTCCTCCGCTTCATCTCCGTCGAGTCCGTCCGCCGTGTGTTCTCAGCGGTCCCGCGCTCGCGCCTCGAGCAGGCACTCCTGTGGGTGACAGCCGCAGCCCTGGCCGCCGGCGGGGCCGCCTGGCTCGTCGGCGCCCGCGGTATCGCCGACCTGTGCTGGGCCCTGGGGACCGTTGCGGCCATCGGGCCCGCGGTGGCATGGGTGGTGAGCGCGCTGCGGCAGCACCGCGCCGGGGTGGACCTGATCGCCGTACTCGCTCTCGGCGGCACGCTTGCCGTGGGCGAGTACCTGGCGGGGGCCTTGATCGCGCTGATGCTCGCCACCGGGCGCACACTGGAGGCGGCGGCACAGCGCCGCGCCTCCCACGATCTGCGGGCACTCCTGGAACACGCACCGCGCTCCGCCCGCCGCCGTATCGGCAGCGACGTGCAGACGGTGCCGCTGGCCGAGGTCACTGTCGCTGACGTGCTCGTCGTCGGCCCGGGAGAAGTGGTTCCCGTCGACGGCCGCGTGGTCGGCTCAACTGCCGTACTCGATGAGTCGGTACTCACCGGAGAGCCGCTGACCCGGGAGTGCCCCGCGGGCGGGACGGTGCGCAGTGGCGCGGTCAATGCCGGTGGCGCCTTCGAGCTGCGGGCCACTGCCACCGCGCAGGACAGCACCTACGCGGGGATCGTGCGGCTGGCCCGCGAGGCCGGCGCGGAGTCCGCTCCGGTCGTCCGGCTGGCCGATCGCTACGCGGCCTGGTTCCTGCCGCTGTCCCTCGCAGTGGCGGGGATGGCCTGGCTGATCAGCGGTTCAGCTGTACGGGCAGTGGCGGTCCTGGTCGTCGCCACTCCGTGTCCGCTGCTCCTCGCGGCACCGGTTGCTGTCGTCTCCGGCCTGTCGCGGGCTTCCCGCCTGGGTGTGGTGATCCGCGACGGCGGCGCGCTGGAGAGCCTCGGCCGGGCCCGGACCCTACTGCTCGACAAGACCGGCACCCTGACCAGCGGACGCCCACGCGCCCTGGACGTCGTTGCCGCACCCGGCTGGAAGCCCGCGGACGTGCTGCGGCTGGCCGCCTCGCTCGACCAGTACTCCCCGCACGTCCTCGCGCAGGCCATCGTCGACGCGGCCGGCGATCGCGGACTGGAACTCTCGCCCCCCGCGGACGTGACCGAGGAACCCGGACGCGGCGCCACCGCGACTCTCGACGGGCACCGCATGTCCGTCGGCCGCCTCGAGACCGGCTCCGAGAGGCCCGAGTGGGCACGAGCCGCCGAGAACCGGGCGCTCCTGGACGGGGCGGCCGTCGCCTGGCTCACTGTCGACGGCGGTCCCGTCGGCGCCGTCCTCCTTCGTGACCCGCTGCGCCGCGATGCGCCACGGACGCTCCGGCGACTACGTACGACGGGCATCGGACGGCTGACGCTGCTCACCGGCGACCGGCCGGAACCGGCCCGCGAGATCGCGGCGGTCCTCGGCCTCGACGACGTGCAGGCCGAACTCACCCCGGCCGACAAGGTCGCCGCCGTACGTGCCGAGCGCGAGCGCGCGGTCACAGTGATGGTGGGCGACGGAGTGAACGACGCCCCGGCGCTCGCGGCGGCGGACGTCGGCGTGGCCATGGGGGCCCGCGGCTCCACCGCCTCCTCCGAGGCCGCTGACGTCGTTCTGACCACCGACCGTGTGGACCGTCTCGCCGACGCTGTCGCCATCGCCGTGCGAGCACGTCGCATCGCCGTACAGAGTGCGCTCGGCGGCATGCTGATGTCCCTTGCCGCCATGGCAGCGGCTGCCGTGGGTCTGCTCCCGCCAGCCGTCGGTGCGCTGCTTCAGGAGGGCATTGACGTCGCGGTCATCCTCAACGCGCTGCGTGCGCTGCGCCTCGACCGGGCCGCGCGCGGCCCCGCGCTCCAGCCCGCAGCGGAAGCGCTCGTCCACCGTCTCGCGGCCGAGCACGAGGACCTCCAGGACGTCCTCGAAGCCGTACGGGACGCCGCCGATCAGCTGTCGGACAGTTCCGGCCCGAAGGCTCTCACGGCCGTGGGCGAGGTGCACCGGCTGCTCACCGAACGGCTCCTCCCGCATGAGTACGCCGAGGAGCATCAGCTCTATCCCGCCCTCGCACCCACTCTCGGGGGCCCTGAAGCGACCGCCACCATGAGTCGTGCTCACACCGAGATCGAGCGCCTCACCCGGCGCATCGCAACCCATCTGGAACTGGCCGCCGCTGAGGGTGGCCTGGCGCTGGAGCAACTCGATGACCTGCGCGCCTGTTTGTACGGGCTGCACAGCGTGTTGCGCCTGCACTTCGCACAGGAGGAAGAGACCTTCTTCTCCCTCGCTCCGTGAGGCACCCGCGTGTCCGGGGCAGTCGGCGATGTGGCTCACAGGTGTCGGCGGCCACCGGGACCAGGCAGGACCGCTGCCGGTCGGCCCGGTGACGCCCACCGCTCAGGAATACCCCCTCCCGTATCCCTGTTATGGTGGAGCGTAATACCCCCCGGGGTACACGCACGAGAGGAGGCGCAGCCTGTGTTCTTCATCGACACCCTGGAAGTCCAGGGCCTGGGCAATCGCAGCTATCTGGTCGGGGGCTCCACGTCTGCCGTGGCGGTGGACCCGCCTCGTGACATCGACCGGGTCATGGCCGCAGCCGCGCGGCGCGGTGTGCGCATCGCCCTCGTCGCCGAGACCCACTTGCACAACGACTACGTCACCGGCGGCCTGGAGCTGGCCCGCGTCAGCGGCGCCCGGTACCTGGTGCCGACGGGTGCCTCGGTCTCGTTCGAGCACACGTCCGTCGACGACGGTGACACCGTCGCCCTGGACGAGGGGCTGGTGCTGCGTGCGGTGGCCACCCCCGGTCACACTCCGCACCACACCTCGTACGTGCTGGAACAGGACGGACAGGCGGTGGCAGCCTTCACCGGCGGGTCACTGCTGATCGGCACGGTCGGGCGGCCGGACCTGGTCGAGCCCAGGCTCACCGAGCAACTGGCCCGCGCCCAGCACGCCTCAGCTCACCGGCTGGCCGACCAGCTGGACGACGCGGTGCGGTTGCTGCCCACCCATGGCTTCGGCAGCTTCTGCTCCAGCTCCCAGGCCGAAGGGGACACAACCACCATCGGGGCGGAACGCAGGGCGAACGAGGCGCTGGTCAAGGACGTGGACACGTTTGTCGCCGAGATGCTCGCCGGACTGGACGACGTGCCCGCGTACTACACCCACATGGGGCCGGTCAACGCCGCCGGGCCGGCGCCCGTCGACCTCACACCACCCCGGCAGGCGGACGCCGAGCAGATCTCCGAGCGGCTCGCGGCAGGGGAGTGGGTGGTGGATCTGCGCAACCGTGTCGCCTTCTCCGAGGGGCATGTGGCCGGGTCGTTCAACTTCGAGGGCGAGGGCAAGCTGGCCACCTACCTCGCGTGGTTGATCCCGTGGGGCAAGCCCGTCACGCTGCTGGCCGAAACTCCCGAGCAGCTCGCCGACGCGCAGCGGGAGCTGACCCGGGTGGGTATCGACCGGCCGGCCGCTGCCGCCACCGGCGGACCGCACGCCTGGGTCCGGGACCCCGGCCGGCTCGCCTCCTTCCCCCGGGCCCGCTTCGCGGACCTGGCCGACGCGCGTGAGAGCGGCAAGGAACTGGGCAAGGACCTGGTCGTGCTGGACGTGAGGCGCGACTCGGAGCGTGCGAACGGTTACATCGACGGCTCGGTTCACATCCCCATCCACCAACTGCCCGACCGTACCGGCGAGGTGCCGCCCGGCCAGGTGTGGGTGCACTGCGCCAGCGGGATGCGCGCGGCGATCGCCGCCTCCCTCCTGGACGCGGTCGGCCGCGAGGTGATCGCCGTCGATGACGGCTTCGATGCCGCCTCCGACGCCGGGCTCACCCTCACCCAGCCCCTCCAGCACATGCGTGACGAGCAGACGGTGGAGCGCGGCCTTCCGGTCAATGACACCGAGGAGAGCAGCGGTTCCACAGCGTGAGTGCCCTGCTCCTTGCTCTTGTCGCCGGTGGCGTGGTCGGGCTGGCCCTCGGTGCGCTGGGCGGAGGCGGCAGTGTGCTGGCGGTGCCCGCTCTGATCTACCTGCTCGGCTTCACCCCGGTCGCGGCCACTACCGCGAGTCTGGTCATCGTCACCGTCACCTCGCTCACCGCTCTCTACGCCCACAGCCGTGCGGGGAACGTACGGTGGCGAACCGGCGCGCTGTTCGCCGCGGCGGGCCTCTTGCCTGCCGCGGCAGCCGGGGCCGCCGCGGACCGCCTGCCACAGCCGGTCCTGACGGCCGCGTTCGCCGCCGTCGCAGCCCTCGCGGCCGTCGAGATGTTGCGCTCGCGCCGCATAGCCACCGACCGGGAATCGCAGCCCGTGCGGCCGGCCAGAGCCGCCGGCACCGGTGCGGGGCTGGGTGCCCTGACCGGGCTGCTCGGGGTGGGCGGCGGCTTCCTCGCCGTTCCTGCTCTGGTCACGGTTCTGGCCTTCGAGATGCAGGCCGCCGTCGGCACCAGCCTGCTGGTCATCTCGACGAACGCACTGGCTTCCCTCGCCACCCGCGGAGCCACCCTGGGAGGACTGGAGTGGGCGGTGATCGCGCCGTTCACCGGGGCGGCGATCCTGGGCGCCTGGGACGGCAGGAAATTGGCGACCAGGATCTCCGGTACGTTGCTGCGACGTGCGTTCGCTGTCGTGCTGCTGGCCGTGGCCGCCTTCATGCTCATCGACGCCCTGACATGATTCCGCAGCGATGGAGGCGGCCGCGGGGGGCGGTCAGGCAAGGGACAGGAACAACTTCTCCAGACGGGCCCGCATCTCCTCCCGGTCGCCGGGAGCGGAGCCCTCCACGTCCGTCATGCAGTGCTGAAGGCCGGTGGCGATGATCGCGAAACCCGCCTTGTCCAGCGCCCGGGAGGCAGCCGCCAGCTGCGTCACCACTTCCTCGCAGTCCCGCCCCTCTTCGATCATCTTGATCACCCCGGCGATCTGGCCTTGGGCTCTGCGCAGCCGGTTGACCGCCTTCTTCAGCTCCTCGGCCGCCATCGTCAGTTCCACCGCTACTCCTCCTCCTGCTGGATACCCCTGCGGGTATTCTACCCGGAGGGGAACACCCGAAGAGAAACGGAAAGACGCCCGTGACAGCCACCACCGCCCTCACCCCTGAGCAGGCACACGCCCGCCTGGACAAGCTGACCGTGATCGATGTGCGCACGCCGGGCGAGTACGCCTCCGGGCACCTGCCTGGCGCCCACAACGTCCCCCTCGACCACCTGGACGCGGCACTCGACGCCCTCAAGGCAGCAGCCGGCCGTTGCGACCTGCTCCTGGTGTGCGCCTCCGGCGCCCGTTCCGCGCAAGCATCCCAGCGCCTGACCGAGCACGGCATCTCCGCCGCTACGCTCACCGGCGGCACCACTGCCTGGGACCGGCTCGGCCACACCCTCCACCACCCCGCGGATTCCCGCACGGCCTGGGCCATGGAACGCCAGGTCCGCCTCGCCGCCGGATCACTGGTGCTGACCGGACTGCTCGCCGCCCGCCGCTGGCCCAGGGCCCGCTGGATATCCGCGGGCGTCGCCGGCGGGCTGGTCTTCTCCGCCCTCACCGACACCTGCGGCATGGCCCGTGTCCTGGCCAAGCTCCCCCACAACCGGCCCCGGGCCACCGACCTGGAAGTCACACTTGCCGCGCTGACCGACTGACAGCGGTCGGGTGGCAGTCTCCAGCCGAACGCGTTCGCCGCCGACGAGCCACTGGCGGCCTGCTTCCCGGAACGGAGTCGCCTACTGGCCCCTCCTCGGTGGCCTCTCCTTGGCAGCTGACTGCCACCGGCCCTGACACACGGCCGTGTCGTCTGCTCCCGCAACGTTGGACGAGTAGCTTCTGCCTGAGACAACAGGTTCTGCTGAATCTCGGGTGACTGGCTTGGAGGGCGATGAGCGCCGAATGGTCGTGGATCTACGAAGGGTACGACCCGGCTGAGGAGCGCCTGCGCGAAGCGCTGTGCACGCTGGGAAACGGCTACTTCGCCACCCGCGGAGCGGCACCCGAGTCCGTCGCCGACGGCCACCACTACCCCGGCACCTATGCGGCGGGCTGCTACGACCGGCTGCGGTCGGTCGTGGCGGGGCACCAGGTGGAGAACGAGGACATGGTCAACCTCCCGAACTGGTTGCCCCTGCGCTTCCGCATCCGGGACGCAGGCGGCGGGGCCTCGGACTGGTGGTCGCCGGACCAGCGCGGTCTCCTGAGGTACCGGCAGTCTCTCGACCTGAAGGGAGGAAGCCTGGCGAGAGACCTCCTTTGGGAGGATGCGGCCGGGCGCCGGCTGCGGGTCGGGCAGCAGCGTGTCGTGCATATGGGCGAGCCGCATCTCGCTGCTCTGCGTACCACGTTCACTGCTGAGAACTGGTCCGGTGAGCTGGAGGTCGAGGCGGAACTGGACGCCACTGTCACCAACAGCGGCGTGGCACGGTACCAGGACCTGGAGGGGAGACACCTGGCGTCGCTCGAGGCCGGTGAGGCCGGCGATGACGCGGTGTGGGTCCGCTGCCGCACGCGGAACTCGGGCATCACGGTGGCGCAGGCGGCGCGGCTGTGGTGTTCGGCGGGGGAGGGCTTGGTACGGCCCGGACCGCATTGCGACGGGCGGGCCCGTCAAAGGCTCCGCCTGCCTCTCCGCTCCGGCGTGAGCGTGCACGTGGACAAGACGGTGGCGATGTACATGTCCGGAGACCGGGGGATCAGCGAACCCCTCGGCGCCGCCACTGAGGCGGTCGGCCGGGCTCCGGGCTTCCCGCACCTTCTGGCCTCGCACCATCGGGCGTGGCGGCACCTGTGGCAGCGCGCCCACCTCGATGTTCCAGGGCTGACAGGCCGTATCCTGCGGCTCCACCTCTTCCACATCCTCCAGACGCTCTCCCCGCACACGGCAGCCCTGGACGTCGGCGTCCCGGCCCGAGGGCTGCACGGAGAGGCGTACCGGGGGCACGTCTTCTGGGACGAGCTGTTCGTTCTCCCCTACCTCAACCTGCACTTTCCCGAGGTTTCCAAGGCCCTGCTCGACTATCGCCACCGCAGACTGCCCGCGGCCCGGCGCAATGCGGCCGAGGCCGGCCACGCCGGCGCCATGTACCCGTGGCAGAGCGGCAGTGACGGCCGGGAGGAAACACAGACGCTGCATCTCAACCCCCGCTCCCAACGGTGGCTGCCCGACAGGTCGCGGTTGCAGCACCACGTCGGCTCGGCGATCGCGTACAACGTCTGGCGGTACGCGGAGACCACCGGGGACCGGGAGTTCCTCCACACGAGAGGTGCGGAGATGCTGCTGGAGATCGCCAGGTTCTGGTCCGGGCTGGCCGAATACGACTCCACGTACGAGCGGTACCGCATCCGGGGAGTGATGGGCCCCGACGAATACCACGAGGCATACCCCGACTCCGACCGGCCGGGGATCGATGACAACGCGTACACCAATGTGACGGCTTCCTGGGTGCTCACCCGGGCTCTGGAGTTGGCAGGGGACCTCCCGCAGCCGCGAAGAGACCACCTCTTCGCGGACATGGCGCTCACCGAGGAAGAGCTGGAGCGGTGGGAGGACGTCTCCCGGCGGTTGCGTGTCCCCTTCCACCGCGGCGTCATCGACCAGTTCGACGGCTATCACGCGTTGGCCGAGCTGGACTGGGAGCGCTGTCGCGCCCGCTACGGGGAGGTTCGCCGGCTCGACCGTCTCCTCGAAGCCGAGGGCGACACCGTCAACCGATATCGAGTCTCCAAGCAGGCAGACGCCCTGATGCTCGGTTACCTCTTCTCGCCGAGAGAACTGGCTGCGGTCTTCCACCGGCTGGGATACCGCCTCGATGACGAGACGTGGGACCGTACGGTGGACTTCTACCTTCCCCGTACCAGCCACGGTTCAACGCTCAGCGGTCTGGTGCACGGCTGGCTGCTCTCGCGCGAACGCCGCCCCGACGCGTGGCGCTACACGCAGGAAGCGCTGGTGGGAGATGTGGCCGACGTCCAGGGTGGGACGACGCCCGAAGGCATCCACCTGGGCGCCATGGGCGGCACGCTCGATCTCGTGCAGCGAGGGCTGGCCGGGCTGGAAGTCCGGGACAACACACTCCATGTCGACCCGGCGCCCCTCCCGGAGTTGTGCACGTATGGCTTCTCGGTCCGCTTCCGCGAGCACTGGGGCGTGAGTGTCCAGATCCGTGGCGACACCCTCAAAGTAGGCCTCCCGCTGTCGGAGAGGTCTCCGCTGCGCTTCTCCGTACGCGGCCGTGCCGTGACCGTGCCTCCGGGCGAGACCCGCACCATCAGCCTCGGGAACTCGGCCGGGAGCTGACGCGAGTGCCCGGCTCGGCGCCGCGAGCCGGGTTGCTGGAGGCGCGGGTGCGGCTGTCGACCACAGTCGGTGTACGACTCGCCGCTGACCGTGAGACCTGTGTGCTGTGCGCTGCGGTGGCCGCCGTCGAGCCGAGGGGGCACGCTGGAGGAGGGGGAGGGCAGGAGGTGTCAGATGCCGGCGACGGCCATCAATGAGGAAACGGTGAGGGAGCTGGTCGGCGATGCGGTCGCCGCTCCGTCGATGCACAACGCCCAGCCGTGGCGGTTCCTCTACCACCGCCGGGACCGCGTACTCGATCTGTACGCGGATCCGCTGCGGGCGATGCCGACAGCCGACCCGGAGGGCAGAGCGCTGCGGATCGGCTGCGGAGCCGCGCTGCTCAATCTGCGGGTCGCCGCCTGGCACGCCGGGCTGCGCCCCGACGTCACGGTCTCCGGCACCTCGGACCTGTCTCACGACGCTGGTCCTCTGGCCACCGTGCGGCTGGCCGAGGCGGCGCCGCGGGAGATCGATCACGACCTCGCGGGGCTCTTCGAGATGATCGGTAAGCGGCACACCAGCCGGTATCCGTACGCGGACGAACCGCTGCCCGACCGGCTGCGGCAGCGCCTCACCGCGCAGGCGGAGGCCGAGGGCGCGTCGCTGAGCTTTCCCACGGGGTGGCACCTCTCGCTGATCCTTGACGTCATCGAGGAAGCCGAGTCGGAGTCGGAGTACACCGGCGATCCGGATGAGCAGCGGTGGGTCCGTACCGGTACGGCGGAGTCGGACACCGCCAGGGACGGTATCCCCGAGTACAGCCTCGGAGCGCGGAAGCGGGAGGGGCGGGCACCGGTACGCGACTTCGCCCGCGGCCACGCGGCCACGGACCGGGGCTCGGCTGCCTTCGAGCGTATGCCGCAGCTGGCCGTCGTATCGACGCGCGACGACGCCCCGGAGGAGTGGCTGGCCGCCGGACAGGCCATGGAACGTGTCCTTCTGCTGGCCACTCGGGAAGATGTGGCCAGCAGCTTCGCCACCCAGGCCCTGGAGCGGCCCTATCTGCGCTGGCTGCTGCGGGACCCGGTCAGCGGTGCCGGTCCTGTCCAGATGATTCTTCGCCTCGGCTACGGGCCGATGGGAGCCCGTGCCCCGCGCCGCGCCGTACGGGATGTCCTGGAGGTCACTCCTTGAGCCTTCGCGACGGTCGTCGTCCGCGACGGAGCCCGCAGGCCTGAGCGTCTTCGGCCCGGACTCGGCCTGGTCGATCACACGGCGTTCAGGTATGCGCCATGCCCTGTCGTGGCGGTGCCGAGGCGAGGACAGCGAGAGGAGGATTCGACCGATGAGCCACAGAAGAGTCCGGGACCTCATGACCCGGCCAGCGGTGTGTGCGCACACCGGAACAGGGCTCAAGGACGCCGCCCGACTGCTGGCCGAGCACGACATCAGCGCGTTGCCCGTGACCGACGACGATGACCGCCCGCTGGGGGTGGTTTCCGAGGGGGACCTGCTGCGGGCACAGGCAGAGCTGCCGGAGCCGGCGGGCCTGCTGCCGACTGTGCGGAGGAGACGCGGCGAGCGCGCCGGGGCAGGGGAGCGCAGCGGTACGGTGGACGGCCTGATGACGAGTCCCGCGGTGGTCGCCAGTCCGGAATGGACGGTGGTGGAGGCCGCTCGGACGATGCAGGAGCACGGTGTGAAGCGGCTGCCCGTGGTGAGCGAAACGGGCCGGGTGACCGGTGTGCTGAGCCGCGCCGACCTGCTGCGCGTCTTCCTCCGCAAGGACAGCGCCATCGAGGACGAGGTGGTCGACGAGGTGCTGGGCCGAGCTCTCGGCCTGTCCCGGGCACAGGTGACGGCCGACGTCACCGACGGAGTGGTGAGACTCCGTGGAGAGATCGGCAGCGAGGACTCGCTGCCGCTGATCGAACGGCTTTGCCGGAACATCGACGGCGTGGTCGACGTCCAACTCGATCTTTCGGTTGCCGGTGTTCCCGGAAGGGCCGCTTAGGGACCGTCATTTTCAGCGGAAGCGTCGCAAGCAGGCGTCACTCCCGTCAGGAGGGAGCGGATATGACTCGGGTCGTCACGGCGGGGATCGATGGAACGCCGGAAAGCGCGGCTGCCGCCCACTGGGCTGCTCGCGAAGCCATGACAAGGCATTGCTCGCTGCAACTCGCGCACATCCGCGTCGCGGAAAGCGCACTCGACCGGATGGTGGTTCCGGAAGAGGACGATGCGCCGCGGCGGCAGGCCGAACAGCTCGTCGGTGATGTGGCTGCTGTGCTGGCCGAGCGGTTCCCGAGCCTTGTCGTGACCACGGAAGTGGCGGCGGGAGAGCCGACATGGGCGCTCACGGAGTTGTCGAAGACGTCGGACCTCCTGGTCATCGGCTCACGAGGGCTCAGCACTCTCGGAGGCTTTCTGGTCGGGTCCGTCGCGCTGCCCACTGTCGCGCATACGCAGTGCCCCGTTGTGCTCGTCCGTGCGGAGTCCGGGCCCCGGGACCGGACCGACGATGCCGCGGATCGGGAAGGCCGGGAAGGCCGGGAAGGCATCTCGCCGGGAATCGTGCTCGGCGTGGAGCTCGGCCACCCGTGCGAGGAGTTGTTCGCCTTCGCCTTCGAGGCGGCGCAACGCGGGTCGATGACGCTGAACATCCGGCACGGCTGGGAGCCGCCTCCCGTCTACGGCTCGCGCCCCATGCCCCTGGCTCCCATGGCGTTGGAGGACTTGCTGGACGAACGGGCCGACGCGCTGGCGAAGATGGTGCGGCCGTGGTGCGAGAAATACCCGGGCGTGGACGTGGACGTGCGGGCGGTGCTCGAACACCCCGCGCCGATGTTGGTGAAAGCCGCCGAGAACGCCTCCCTGTTGGTGGTCGGGCGGCGGCACCGCGCACACCGGCTCGGCCCGCACGTGGGGCCGGTCCCGCACGCGGCCATGCACCATTCCCGCACCCCGGTCGCGATCGTCCCGCACAGCTGATCCACCCATCAGCAAGAGCCACCTGCCCACGGGCCCTTCCTCAGAATGCCGGGGCCTCAGACAGCCGGCCTGCCGAACAGCGGCGCCTGGCCACCGGACGCCGAGTCGGTCCTCCGGCCGTGGACCACAACCACGGAGCAGTGCGCATGGTGGAGTGCGGCGTTGCTGACCGAGCCCAGCCGGAGACCGGCGAAGCCGCCCTTGCCTCTGCGCCCGAGTACGAGAAGCCGCGCCGAACCGCTCGCTTCGATCAGTGCCTGACGTGCCCGTTCCCGCACCGTTCGACGCTCGACGGTGACCTGGGGGTAGCGCTCGCCCCACCCCGACAGCAGCTGAGCCAGCAGCCTCTCCTCGCCTGCTTCGAGCTCTCCGGGGGCTCGTGCGTATCTCAGTGCCGGATCGTCCGGAGGCGAGAGCGGCACGCTCCACTCCGACCAGGCGTGCAGGGCAACGAGAGGCTCCGCGCACGCCGCCGCCTCGGCGAAGGCGAAAGCCGTCGCGGCCTCCGCCTCCGGAGAGCCGTCGACGCCCACGACGACGGGCGCGGAAGGGGCGGACGGCTCGCGGGCCACCATCACCGGGCTCTCGGCATGCGTCACCAGATGTCTGGCGACGGAGCCGAGCAGGCCACTGGCGATGCCGCTGGTCCCACTGCTGCCGACGACTGTCATCAGCGCCTCCCGGGACAGCTCCGTGAGGACCGCCCGCGGGTCACCCATCGCCAGCGTGGTGCTGACCTCGACCTCCGGCGCGACGGACCGCGCGGTCGTCTCGGCCTCGGCCAGCACCCGCTCCCCGCCCTCCCGGAGTGCTTTCTCCCCGGCTTCGTTCAGCACGGAGGCGAATCCGGGAGGCGGCACCCAGTTGACGGTGTGCACGATCCTCAGCCGCGAACCGTGGCACGCGGCCTCCCGGGCGGCCTGCTCCACCGCGGTCCTGGCCGGGGCCGAACCGTCCGCACCCACGACTGTCAGCGGCAGTTGCACGGGATACCACCGCCTCGCTCTCGGCCGATGTCAGAAGCGCTCCTTTGCACGCTCGCGCATCCCCCGGGTCTCGGCAACCGGAGACCGGGCCCCTCAGCGCGCCATCCGGCGTCGCCGCAGCCAACGGCGCAGCTCGTCGGTGCCCCACACCAGTACGGGGAACGTCAGCAGCAGCAGTACGACGTCCCAGGGCAGTGGAGCGGTCCCGAAGACGCTCTGGAATGGCGGTGCCCAGATCAGCACCGCCGTGAAGGCAAGCTCGAACGCGATGCCCACCAGCAGCAGGGGGTTGGTCGTCAGCCCGACGTCACGCAGGGACGCCCGGTCGGTGCGGGCAGCCATCGCGGTGCCGACCTGGCACATGACGATACCGGCGAAGGTGGCGGTGGTGGCGGTCAGGTAGTCCTGGTGCAGAGCGCTGCCCTCGGCGGTGGCGGCGCCGGGCGTCCAGCCGGCCCGCCACAGCACGTAGAAGAAGGCTCCCATCACGAGCACCGCGGAGACCAGTCCGAGAAAGGCCCACGCGCGGACCAGCATGTCTCTGGTGATCACCCCGGAGCCGTGCCCGGAGCGCCGGGGTGGTCTTGTCATCAGTCCTGGTTCTGCCGGTTCGCGGCCCAGAGCCAGGGCGGGCAGCGTCTCCGTGCCGAGATCGATCGCGAGGATCTGCAACACGGTCAGCGGGAGCGGGATCGCACCGCCGCTGAGCGCGTACACCAGGAACGGCACGATCTCCGGAACGGCGTGCGCGAAGATGTAGAGGATGAATTTGCGGACGTTCTCATAGACCCGGCGCCCGGATTCCACCGCCTTGACGATGGTGGCGAAGTTGTCGTCCGTGAGCACCATCGTGGAGGCTTCCCGGGCCACGTCCGTGCCCGACAGACCCATCGCGACGCCGATGTGTGCCCTGTGCAGGGCGGGCGCGTCGTTGACCCCGTCCCCGGTCATCGCCACGATCTGCCCCTGGTCGCGCAGCGCGTCCGCCACCCGCAGCTTCGTCTCCGGAGAGGCCCGGGCGAACACCACCTCACCGGGCGCGGCGAGCAGCTCGTCCAGCCGCTGCTCGCCGACCGACTCGGAATCCGCGAGCACGCTCAACCCGGCATCGCCGATGCCCACCTCGCGGGCCACTGCGGCGGCGGTGGTGCCGTTGTCACCCGTGACGACGTGCACCCGCAGCCCGGCCCGGTGACAGCGGCGTACCGCGTCGGCCACCTCGGGACGTGGCGGATCGTAGAGCCCTACGAGACCCAGCAGCTCCAGGTCACGCTCGACGTCCTCCCGCCGCGAGGGCAGGTCGGGGGCGTGCAGTGTCCGTGTCGCGACGGCGAGAACGCGCAGCCCGTCGCGGGCCATGGCGTCGACAGCGGCGCGCGCCGCTGTGGTGTCCGCTCCGTTGGCCAGCCGGGGCAGCACCGCTTCGGGAGCGCCTTTGACACTGATCGTCAGCGCGTCCTGTCCGGTACTGGCGACCGACATCATCCGAAGGCGGGGGTCGAAGCGGAACAGGGCTCGTCTGCGCAGGTCCCGGGTGTCGAGGTCCGGGGCCCGGCCCAGCTGCGCGGCCCCCTCGACCAGGGCGACCTCTGTGGGGTCTCCGGCGAGCTCCCCGCCCTCCGTGCGGCTGACTGTCGTGCATTCGGCCGCTGCCCACGCGAGCCTGGCGAAGTCGTCGCCACGGCCCGCGTCCGCGGTGTCGTGCCGGCCGCTGCCGGGCGTCCATACAGTCCGCAGGCGCATGCGGTTGCGGGTGAGAGTCCCGGTCTTGTCGGTGCAGATCACGTGCGTCGACCCCAGCGTCTCGACCGCACTGAGACGTTTGACGACAGCGCCCTGTCGCGCCAGGAGCCGCACTCCCAGGGCCAGCGCGAGTGTGATGGTCGGCAGCAGCCCTTCGGGGACATTCGCCACCAGCAGGCCGATCGCGAAGGTCAGGGCGTCCTCCAGCGGAAGGCCCGATGCTGTCCCGATCAGCAGGAGCACAGCTCCCATTCCGACAGCGACCGCCGCGATCAACCACGCGACTCGTTTGACCTGGCGCTCCAAGGGGCTGCCCTCGCGCCGGGTGCGCTGACTGAGCGCGGCGATACGCCCCAGTTCGGTGTGGCGGCCGGTCGCGAAGACGATCGCCTTCGCCTGGCCCTCGATACAAGCGGTCCCGCTGAAGGCCAGGTTCGGTTCGCGCAGGGTCGGAGCGTCGGCCACCGTCCGCGTCGCAGCCCTCTCCACAGGTGCCGACTCGCCCGTCAGCATCGACAGGTCGATCTCCACGGCACCTTCCACGAGCCGCACGTCGGCCGGGATCTTGTCGCCTTCGCCCAGGAGAACCAGGTCGCCAGGAACGAGTTGCGTCGCTTCCACGGTCTGCTCCCGGCCGTCCCGCACAACCCGCGAATGCGCAGGCAGGTAGGTGGCCAGCGCTTCGACCGCGCGTTCCGCCTGACGCTCCTGGAGCAGCGCGAACCCGGCATTGAGGAGGATGACGGCGACGATCGCCACCCCCAGCACCCTCGTCCCGGCCACGAAGGCCAGCCCTCCGGCACCCCAGAGCAAGAGGGCGAGCGGGTGCACCAACTGGCGCCCCAACTCACGCCGCAGCCGGCCACGGTGCTCCCGGCGGACCTCGTTGGGTCCGTATACGGCGGCCCGCCGTTCCGCCTCCCGGCGGGACAGGCCTTGCGACCCGGTTCCGAGGTCCTGCCGCAGGCGGGCCAGCGGCTCACGCGGATCGACCTCCACGGGGAGCGCTGACTGCTCCGATCCCGACGTGGCTGGCTGCATGACGGTACTCCGGTGGCTCGTCGGCTACCTGAGCGTGTCGAGGGCCGCTTGGATGCGTGCGGTGGCTTCCTCGGCGATCGGCTGCATCTCCGTGCGTCCGGGCACGGTGACCATCACGTTGGGATCGAGTGCCTGTACGAGGGTCCGGCCGTGCTCGGCCGCGCGGACCACGACATTGCACGGGAGCAGCAGGCCGATCTCACGTTCGATGTCCAGGGCGCGGTGAGCCAGTTGCGGATTGCAGGCACCCAGGATCACGTAGTCCTCCATGGTGTGACCAAGCTTCTCCCGCAGCGTGGCGGTCACGTCGATCTCGGTGAGGGTGCCGAAGCCTTGTTCCTTGAAGGCTTCCTTCACTCTCGGGACCGCCTGGTCGTAGGGCAGATCGAGGGTGAGGGTGCGGGCGTAGTCCATCTCTGCGCGTCCTCCCTGATCGAGTACGAATCCCGCCCCGATCGGTACTTCGCTGAGCGGGACGAGGGGGTGGTCTACCGGGTGTGGATGGTGCGGCCGGTGACCTGCTCGGGATGGACGCGGATCCACAGTTCGCGCCGCCCTCCGGCCCACGGCTCCGCTCCCGGCCGGTCGGCGAGAAGAGCGACCGCTCCGCGGTCGGTGAGGTGTCGGGCCGTTCCGGTGATCAGGACGCTCCAGCCGCGGCTGTGGTGTTCGTCCATGTGGTCGGCCTCGAAGGCGACATGGTCCCCTTCGGCGGCGGCCGCAGGGCCGCCGGTCTCGGTCCTGTACACGATGGTGCGGCCGTCGACCAGGAAGTTCACCGGCAGGATCACGGGAGCCGGTCCGGCGCTCAGGCCGACCCTGCCGATGCCGTGGGTGCCGAGCCGTTGCCAGCACTCGTCCTCCGAGAGCCGTGCCAGCATGGGGCGGGCGGCGGCGGCCTGCTGGCCGGGCTCCGGCTCGCGCGGACCTTCCCTCAGCTCGTCGTACGGCATCTCCAGGACAGCGGCGAGGCGCATGAGCGCAGCGGGGTCGAAGTCGTCGCTCAAGGTCTCGAGGTGGTTCAGGTAGGCGACGGACATACCTGCCCGGCGTGCCACCTCGTCCCTGGAGAGCCCCAGCTGCTCGCGGCGCACGGCACAGCGCGTCGCGATCGTGTCGTCGCCCGGTCTCCCGGAGTTCGCGTCGGGGGCGCCTGGGCGCGGCCTGTCGCTATGCATCGTCCCAGCCTCCAGGTGCCGCCTGTGGCGTGCTGTCGCCCTTGGTCCGCGATGCGCGAGTCGTCCGTTTCCAGGTGAGCAGAGAGTCGGGGCTGCTGCCAGTGGTGCCGACCGATCGGGTGAGGGATTCGCGTACGCGGCATCGGGTACGGGACGCGCGCGGAGCCGGAGGCCACGGATCTCCTGCACGATGCGGTCGGCCAAGGGCCCGACTGCCTCGGCCGCCCTGGGCGTCAGACCGGTACCGAGGCTCGTGTCCGCTGCCTCGACGCCGTAGACCACGAGGTGCCGGGGGAGTCGGCCCAAGGTTCGGGCGAGCCGCAGGGCGGCACCGAGGCCGAGGCCGTGCGAGCTCGGTGAACTCGCTGAGCCCGCTCCTGCCTCGGGCTGCAGCACGACGTCGTCGGCTTCCAGCCGGTGGACCCGCCCCGGAACCGGCCGTGGGGTCCGGACCGCGTCGACCACGATGACCGAGTCCGCCCCCTCCCACAGGTCCAGCAGGCGAGCAGGCTCCCCGTCGCTCACCCGGAGCCGGACGGAGGCGGGCAGGGTGCCCTCCTCGGTGTGGCGCGCGAGCCGGGCGATCACGGCGGGGCCGACACCGTCGTCGCGGCGGTGGACATTGCCGACGCCGACGACGGTGGTGCGCGCGAAGATGCCCGCGGAGATGCGTGGGGTCACTCCCTGCTTCCTACCGCACCCCGGGTACCGAGCGGTGACACCCGTGCGAGGCCACCGTATGGAGGGACGAGGGGCGTCCGTCTGGCTCCATGGCCGCCGCGGGTCGGTCCGGCGGACGGGCGCGCACCTGATACTGGCCGCGTCCCAGCCTCCGTACCGGGAGATGAGCGATGACTGTCGGCACAGCGGCGAGCACGGTGCTCGACCGGGACGGGCTGGACGCGCTCATCACGCTGCTGGCCGAAGACGGGCGCACAGTGATCGGGCCGACCGTGCGCGACCAGGCCATCGTGCTGGCCGAGATCGGGAGCGGCGCAGACCTGCCGTACGGGTGGGGCGTCGAGTTGGAGGCAGGCCACTACCGGCTGCGGTCCCGCGCCGACGGTGCTGCCTTCGCACACAGCGCGGGGCCCCAGTCGTGGAAGACGTATCTGCATCCGCAGCGCGAGCGCCAGTGGACCGCCGACCTCACGGCAGACGGCGACCTGGAGGTCAGGGAAGAGGCGAGCCCGCCGCCGTCGTACGCGTTCATCGGGGTGCGGCCCTGCGATCTGCGGGCGATCGCCATTCAGGACCGGGTGCTCGGCGGTGGCCCCCATTCGGACACGCGGTACGCGGCCCGCCGTCGGCAGGCGTTCGTGGTGGCGGTGGAGTGCACCGAGCCCGGCGCCACCTGCTTCTGCGTGTCCATGGGCACGGGTCCGGCCGTCGGGCCCGGCTACGACCTGGCGCTGACCGAGGTGGTCGACGGCGGAGGTCATCGCTTTCTGGCCCGGGCGGGCAGCCCGGAAGGCGAGGAGGTGCTGGCCCGGTTGCCGCACGTCCCGGCCGACGAGGAGACCGCCGGGACGGCCCGCAGACTGGTGGAGGAAGCGGCCGCGCGTATGGGCCGCACGATGCCCGAGGTCGACCTGCGGGAGCTGATGCGGGAGACACTGGACGCCGAACGCTGGAACGACGTCACCGCACGCTGTCTGACCTGCGGCAACTGCACCATGGCCTGCCCCACGTGCTTCTGTACCACCGTGGAGGACGTCACCGATCTGACCGGTGAGCACGCCGAGCGGTGGCGGCGGTGGGAGTCCTGTTTCGACGTCGACTTCACCCACCTGTCCTCCGGCCCCGTACGGGCGTCACCGCTCAGCCGCTACCGGCAGTGGCTCACCCACAAGGTCGGCACCTGGCACGACCAGTTCGACAGCACGGGGTGTGTGGGCTGTGGCCGGTGCATCGTGTGGTGCCCGGTCGGTATCGACATCACCGAGGAGGCCCACGCGCTCGCCGCCGAGCGGGCCGCCGCCTCGGGCGACGGCGAGGTGGCGCGGTGACGGCCGGGCGGCGCGACTTCCTCGAGGCGCTGCCTGGGGTGCACCGCGGCTGGCTGCTCGGCTTCGCGCACGAGGTCACCCTCCCTGCGGAGACCCGGATCTTCGACGAGGACGACGTCGCCGACCGGTTCTGGATCGTGCGCAGCGGACTGGTCGCGCTGGACGTGCACATCCCAGGACGCGGCCCCGTCGTCGTGGAGACCATCGCGGACGGAGAACTCCTCGGCTGGTCCTGGCTCTTCGAGCCCTACCGCTGGCACCTGGGGGCCCGCACCCGCAGCGCGGTGGAAGCCTGGGAGTTCGACGCCGCCCGGGTACGCGCGGCGATGGAGGACTCGCCGGCCGCGGGGCTGGCGCTCTTCCGCACCATCGCCGACCAGGTGATCGGAGAGCGGCTGCGCTCCGCGCGTACGCGGCTGCTGGACCTGTACGGGAACGAGGGGAGCCACGAGTCCGGCGTCCGGGGTGCGGTCGGATGACCGTACTGGCGTCCGGCGCCGCTCCCGCACTGCCACCGTCGCCCTACCGGGTGGTGGGCCGGCGCCTTGAGACCTCCGACACGGCGACGATCGAACTGGAGCCGGTGCGCTCGGGACTCCCGCCCTTCTCACCCGGCCAGTTCGCCATGGTGTACGGCTTCGGAGTGGGAGACATCCCCCTGTCGGTCTCCCGTATCGAGGGGGACCGGCTGACCCACACCATCCGCTCCGTCGGAGCGGTCTCCGCCAGGCTGGCGAGCCTGGCGGACGGCGCCTCGGTCGGCGTGCGCGGCCCCTTCGGCACCGGCTGGGACCTGACGGCCGCGATGGGGCGGGACCTCCTGATCGTCGCGGGGGGCCTCGGTCTGGCCCCGCTGCGCCCGCTGATCACCGAGGCGCTCACGGCACCGGAGCGGTACGGGCGGGTGAACGTCCTGATCGGAGCCCGGAGCCCCGGTGACCTCCTCTACGCGGACGAGGCCGAACGGTGGCGTGCCGCCGAAGCCCGTGTCCTGGTCACCGTCGACCGGCCCGACGACACGTGGCGCGGCGACGTGGGGGTGGTGACCGGGCTGCTCAACCGTGCCGACCTCGACCCCGGCGCAACCGCGGCCTTCCTGTGCGGCCCCGAAGTGATGATGCGGGCCACCGCCCGCGATCTCGTGCGCCGCGGCATCGCTCCCGACCGGACGCAGGTCTCTCTGGAACGCACCATGCACTGCGGCACCGGGCACTGCGGCCACTGCCAGCTCGGCCCGCTGCTGCTGTGCCGGGACGGCCCTGTGGTGCGCTGGGACCACGCCGAACCGCTGCTCGCTGTCAGGGAGTTGTGAGATGGGAGACGAGGAGCGGGAGAACGGGCGGCGGCCCCGGCTGGCGGTCTGGAAGTTCGCCTCCTGCGACGGCTGCCAACTGACCCTGCTCGACTGCGAGGACGATCTGCTCGCCCTGTCCGGGAAGGTGGAAGTTGCCTTCTTCCACGAGGCGGTCACCGCGCCGGACGAGGGCATGTACGACCTGTCGTTGGTCGACGGCTCCATCACCACCCCCGACGACGCCGAGCGAGTTCAGCACGTACGCGCGGTCTCCCGCCGTCTGGTGACCCTCGGCGCGTGCGCGACCGCCGGCGGCATCCAGGCGCTGCGCAACTACGCCGACGTGGCCGAGTTCCGCGCAGCCGTCTACGCCAGTGACGCGTACATCGACACCCTCGCCACCTCCACCCCGATCAGCGCCCACGTGCCGGTCGACTTCGAACTGCGCGGCTGCCCGATCGACCGCGGACAGCTGCTGGAAGTCATCACCGCCTACCTCGCGGGCCGCACCCCGGACACACCCGCGCACAGCGTGTGCTTCGAATGCAAGCGACGCGGCACACCCTGCATCGTCGTCGCCCGCGGCGTCCCCTGTCTGGGCCCGGTCACCCACGCGGGATGCGGGGCGCTGTGCCCCGCCTACGGACGCGGCTGCTACGGATGCTTCGGCCCGTCGAACTCCACCAAGTTCCCCGCCTTCATCCCCCTGCTGCGCCGTGACGGCATGAACACCCTGGACGTCGTACGGGTGTTGCGCACCTTCAACACCGCCGCGCCGGAGTTCGACGCCGCTTCCAGGAAGGAGGAGCTCGGATGAGCGCGGAGGCCGAAAGAGAGCTGCCGCTCGGCGCCCTCACCCGGGTCGAAGGCCAGGGCACCTTGCGCTTGCGGCTGCGCGGCGACCAGATCGTGCACAGCCGGCTGGCCATCTTCGAGCCGCCGCGCTTCTTCGAAGCGTTCCTGCGCGGACGCTCCTACACGGAACCGCCGGACATCACGTCCCGCGTCTGCGGGATCTGTCCGGTCGCCTACCAGATGAGCGCCTGCCGCGCGCTGGAGGACGCCTGCGGCGTCACCGTCGGCGGCCAACTGGCCGCCCTGCGCCGACTGCTGTACTGCGGGGAATGGATCGAAAGCCAGACCCTGCACATCTACCTGCTGCACGCACCGGACTTCCTCGGCTGCTCCGACGTCGTCGAACTCGCCCGTATCAGCACGGCCGACGTCGAGCGCGGCCTTCGCCTCAAGCAGGCGGGCAACGCCATCGTCGAGCAGCTCGGCGGACGCTCCATCCACCCGATCAACGTCCGCCTCGGCGGCTTCCACCGCGTCCCCACCCGCACCGAGCTCCGCCCCCTGGAAGAGCGCCTGCGCCGCGCCCGGGACGATGCGGAGGCGACGGTGCGCTGGGTGGCCGGCTTCGACTTCCCCGACGCAGCCAGTGACCACGACTTCTTCGCCCTCGCCGAGCCCGGTACGTACGCCATCGATTCCGGCACCCCGACCGTGCTGCCCGCTCCCGGCCCCGCCGCCGAGCCGGAGCCCCCACGTACGTTCCCGCTGAGCGCTTTCGGCGCGCACGTCGTCGAACACCAGGTGCCCTACTCCACAGCACTGCAGGCCCGGCTCGACGGGCGTCGCCATCTGGCGGGCTCCCTCGCCCGCTTCGCCGTCAGCGGCCGGTGGCTGCCACCGGAGATCCGCGAACTGGCACGGGAAGCGGGGCTCGGCGATCCGGGAGAGGGAGCGGTGTGCCGCAACCCGTTCCGCAGCATCGTCGTACGCGCCCTCGAAGTGCTCTACGCCGTGCAGGAAGCGCTGCGCATCATCGACGGGTACGAGCCCCCGCCCGTCGCCTACGTCGACGTCCCGGCCCGCGCGGGCACCGGCCACGGTGCCACGGAGGCCCCGCGCGGCCTGCTCTACCACCGCTACACCCTCGACACCGCCGGCACGGTCACCGACGCCGTGCTCGTCCCGCCGACCTCCCAGAACCAGGGCGCCATCGAGGAGGACGTACGACGCGTGCTGGAGAGGCGTCTGGCGACCGGCCACTCCTCCGACGAAGAGCTCGCAGCGCTGAGCGAGCGCGCCGTCCGCAACCACGACCCCTGCATCTCCTGCTCCGCCCATTTCCTGCACCTCTCGGTGACGCGCGAGGAGTGACCGGGCAGCCCGGGCAGCCTCGCGCAGGACGCGAGCGCCGGAACGTCACCCGCCGCCAGCGGGAAGCCCGGCGCCGCGGCTGCGGCTGCGGCTGCGGCACACGCGATCACAGGGCGGATGATGAGCTGCGGGCCTCAGGAACGCCGCTCGCCGAGAATGCAGAACTCGTTGCCCTCGGGATCTGCCAGTACGACCCAGGACTGGTCACCCTGGCCGATGTCGACACGCCGGGCGCCATGAGCCACCAGCCGCGCCACCTCGGCCTCCTGGTCGTCGGGCCTGAAGTCGAGATGCAGCCGGCTCTTGCTCTGCTTGGCTTCGTCGAGCCGGACGAAGTCCAGCCCCGGCATACGGTCGGGCGCCGGGCGGATCTCGAACTCGTCGTCCGAGGAGTGGACCACTACCCAGCCGAGGGCCTCGGCCCACCACTGCCCCAGGGCTGCCGGGTCCGCCGAGTGAACGATTACCTGTTCCCATTCCAAGGTCATCCGCAGAGCTTATACATGGCAGACGGACCACCCAGCACTCCGTCGAGCGGATCGCGGCGGCTACGTCCCGCGGCCCCGCGGAGGAGTTCGGCTGTTGTTCCCTTTCCGTACAGGTTCCGCGCGGGGACGGCTGGCACGATTTCACAGGTCCGCTCGCCGGTGACCGGCGAAGCCGCGCCGACCGCCGAAGTCGCGCAGAATTCCTCGTACTCCAGGGCTGGCCATGTCAACTGAAGAAGTTTCCGCGCCACCGGCGGCTTCCACGCCACCGGCGACGGCCGCTGTTCCCACGCCTCGCTCGCATTCCGAGCACGTACCGGCCGAGCAGAAGAAAACGGCTCGCAGGGAACACCGGTACGACATCGACCTGCTGCGCGTCATCTGCGCCTGTTCCGTCATTCTCGGGCACGTCGGTGGCGAGTGCATGCAGGCCGTCGGCAAGAGCGCCGAGAACGGACGGGCGGTCTACTGGACGGGCTTGTTCCTCGATTCGGTGACCAGTTGGGCCGTTCCCATGTATTTCGCGATCGCCGGGTGGGCCGTGCTGGTGGGAGCGCCGCCGCGGAACGGGGGAACCCTGCGCAAGCGGTCACTGCGCATGATCATCCCGGTGGGTATCTGGTCGGCGGTCTATCTGGCCTGGGGCCGCTGGCGGGACACGAACGGGGCGCCGACGCCGAAGCTGGCCCTGGACGCCGTCTTCGGCACCGTCCAGCCCGCCTTCCACCTGTGGTACTTCTACGCCCACGTACCGCTGATCCTGATCCTCGGCTTCGTGGTGCTGCTGAAGGCCGGCAAGCGCCCCTGGGGCGTCGTCGCGGCGCTCGTGGTGATCTCAGCGGGGCCCACGGCCTTCAGCGACCTGGCGGAGCTCACCGGATGGGACGTGCCCCGTTTCGGCTGGCAGGTGGGCAGCTATTCGCTGATCTACGCGGTCGTCGGTGCGCTGCTGCTCAGCCTGCCGGCCACCAGGCGCGCTCACCGCTGGTGGTGGCTCGCGGGCGCGGTGGTCTCGCTGGCCGTCGTGCTGTGGTCGCAGGACCGCATCCACTTCGTGATCCCCAATGCCAGCGTCTTCGTGGCCGCCCTCAGCGTCTGCGTACTGCTGGCCGCCAACGGGGTGCGCATCCCGGAGCGGGTGCGCCCGGTGCTCACCAGGCTGACGGACGCCGGGCTGGGCGCCTTCATGTTCCACATCCTGGTGCTGAAGACCCTCGCGCCCTCGTTCGTCTCCGCCGACCGCGGATGGCTGGGCGCAGCGGCGGCCGCGGCCGCGCTGGGGGCTGCCACGGTGGTGCCGTCCTTCGCTGTGAGCATGCTGTGGGGGCGGCTCCGACTGCGGCGCTATCTGGGATAGCCGGGGCGGCCTGAGGGGCCTGACGGTCTGGGGGGCCGGACCGCCTCAGGGGGCCTGACGGCTGGTGGCCGGTGCCGGGACAGGGCTCCGGCCACCGCACGTCTCTCACCCCGCTCGGCGCAGTCTTCGCTGCGCCGAGCGGACCCGGCGTGCCGCCCACCGTGCGGACGGGCTGGTGCGCAGCAGCCGGGCGCGGACCGACGTACCGCCTCCGGGGAGCGCCAGCGCGGTCAGCCGGCGGCGCTTGAAGTAGCGGATGGTCGCCTCGTCGAGGTGCGCGCCGAGCCAGGCGACGGCGTCCTCGCGCAGCTGCGGGTGGAGCTTCGCCTGCATGCAGTACCCCACCGTCCGTACCAGCGCGCCGAGTTGTGCCACCTTCTCCGCCGTCATGGGGGCGTACTCGGCCGCGCCCTCCAGGTCGGGGACCCCGAAGTCGACGATGGTCACCGGCACCCGGTTGCTGTTCTGATAGGGCGTCAGCCGGTCCAGCAGCGCCTCCGTGCCCACCTTGGCGATCGGGATGCCGTAGTAGGCGGCGGCGGTCAGCAGCGCCGTGGAGAAGCAGCCCACCACCAGCGTCGGACGGCACCGGTCGTAGACGGCCTCGGCCAGCACCGGGCCCTGGAGGACATGCAGCCGCACACCGGCCTGCGCCGCGGCCTTCTCCAGCACCTGCGAGTAGCGCGCCGGGGCGGTGGGGTGCGGTTTGAACACCACGCACTCGTGGCCCGCCGCCACCGCTCCGCGCAGCATCCGCGCGTGGAGCTCTTCCTCCTCCTCGGGGGTGAGAATGTTCAGCGCCGCGAGGTACTGCCCCAGCAGCACGGCGGTCGGGCTGTCGGCCGCCACCCGGGCCAGCTCGGGTTCCCCCGCTGCGGCCTCGCCCAGTTCGCCGAGCACTTTGGCGAAGGCGTCGCCGGGCACGATCTCCGGCCGTACGGAGTGCTCGTCCAGCAGCAGCGGGCGCAGCCCCGGCACCAGATCGAGGTGCAGCAGCCGCTGTATCCGGCAGCCCAGCCACTGGGGCAGCCGCTCCCGTGTGGGCCCGTAGCTCATCAGGCCGTCGGCGTAGACATGCACGGCGCTGCCGCCGAAGACCGTGGCCAGCGCCCTGGCGGGGCTGACGTGCACGGACTCCACCACCAGCTCGACCGGTGCGTCGCCCAGCCGCCAGGTCTCCCGCAGCATCCGTTCCCACAGCGGCGACTCGTCACGCGGCGGAGCCCAGGTGCTGGGATGGTGGGGGCGGATGGTCTCGTTCCAGTCGACGATCTCGTCGAAGCGCCGCGCGAGCGCGTCGAAGCCGTTCATGGTGACGAGCCGGGTCGCCGCCTCGGGCGTAGCGGCGTTGTTGGACACCAGGAGAATCCTGCGGGCGGCGTCGGGCGGCCCGAACTGACCGGCGTCCAGGGAGGCCGCCAGCGTCGCCACCCCGTAGAGGGTGGAGACCTCGAATATCTGGACCGGCTGGGGGGTGCTTACGGGCATCGGTCAGGCCGCCTTCCCCGTCGTGCGGAAGCGCCGCAGTTTGTCGGCGCGTTCGTGGTCCATGCCCGCCAGCGTCGTCTCCAGCACGTCCTGCGGCATACCGTCCAGCGCGGTTGTGACCATCTTCTTCAGCCGCCTGGCGACGGGCCGGTGGTAGCGCTTGATGTGGGCGAGGTGGAAGGCGAGCAGCGCGCAGTAGGTCCGTACCGCCTTGGGCAGGAAGCGCTCGCCCTCGGGGTCGGCGGCGAGGTCCGCGAGCAGCGCGTCATGGGCCGGAATGAAGTCCAGTTGCCGGGCGTCCCGGATCTGGGTGAGCGAGGTGCTCACCCCGCGCCGGTAGAAGACGCCCAGCAGCCCGGTCGCCGCGAACGACTTTGCCGCCAGGTGCAGACGCCAGGTCCACAGCCGGTCCTCGGCGGTACGCAGGTCGACCGCGAACCGCAACGCGCCGTTGTCGAACAGGCTGCGCCGGTAGACGCCCGCCCAGACGAACGGATAGTCCACCATCGTCTCCGCCTGCGGCGGGGCGATCACGTCCCGCGGGTCGAGCACCGTGTCGCGCACCGGCGCCGGAGCGCGGCGCACCACGCGTGTGGTCTCGGTGCTCTGGACGTGGTCGGTCCTTACGAAGTCGCAGCCCAGTTCCTCGATGACGCGGACGAGCGCGTCCAGGTGGCCGGGGCCGTACCAGTCGTCCCCGTCGAGGAAGGTGAGATAGGCGCCACGGGCGGCGTCGATGCCGCTGTTGCGGCTCTGCGCTATGCCCTTGTTCTCCTCGTGCCGGATGACCGTGGTGCGGGGGATGCGCCGCTGCCACGCGTCCAGGATCTCGGGGGTGGCGTCAGTGGAGCAGTCGTCGACCAGGATGAACTCCGTTGCGGGCCCCGCGTTGGCGGCGAGGCTCCTCAGAGTGTCCTCCGCGAATTCCTGCACGTTGTGACATGGGACGATGACGGAGAGCTCGGGCATGTGCGTTCCAGGCGGTAAGGGGGAAGAAGAATGCGGTTCGACATACGCAAGGTGAACTGCCGGTAAAGGGGCGTGCAATTCTTCGGGCAAAGGCTGTGATGTGCGGACAGTTGAGTACGGAGCGACATTGGATGATGCGCCCGTACTTGTATCCTAAGCGCTGAACACGCCGCACTGACCGGCGATTTCCGCACCCCGGAGAAAAGAGCCGTGACGGCCGCCGGGCATAAAGTGCGCCGCCGGGCAGTTGCCCGGCTTTTCGGTGAATTCTTTGTGACGCACGTCACGGTGTGCGCGAAGTCCCGGAAAGGCCGCACCACTCGGCCCCCTGGAGCCGAACAGCGGGAGAAGCGGAGCGGGCCCCCGCCGCGGGCCCGCGGCAACGCCCCTGCTCTACAGCACCGCCCGGTCCTTCAGCGGCTGCCACCACGCGCGGTTGTCCCGGTACCAGGCCACCGTCTCGGCCAGCCCCGTGGCGAAGTCCTTGCGCGGCCGGTAGCCCAGCTCCTGCCGGATCTTGCCGCAGTCGACCGAGTAGCGGTAGTCGTGTCCCTTGCGGTCGGCCACGAACTCGACCATGTCCCAGTCCTCCCCGCACTCGGCCAGCAGACGCCGGGTCAGCTCCACGTTGGTCAGCTCGGTGCCCCCGCCGATGTTGTAGACCTCCCCGGCCCGGCCCTTGGTCCGTACGAGCTCGATACCGTGCACATGGTCGTCGATGTGCAGCCAGTCCCGCACATTGAGCCCGTCCCCGTAGAGCGGCACCCTCTTGCCGTCCAGCAGATGGGTCACGAAGAGCGGTATCGCCTTTTCCGGGAAATGGTGGTGCCCGTAGTTGTTGGAGCACCGGGTGACGCGCACATCGTAGCCATGGGTGCGGTAGTGGCTCAGTACCAGCAGATCGCCGGCCGCTTTCGAGGCCGAATAGGGCGACGTGGGGTTGAGCGGATCGTCCTCGGCCGACGAGCCGTGCGCGACCGAGCCGTACACCTCGTCGGTCGATATGTGCACGAAAGTACTGACACCCGCCCGCATCGCCGCGTCGACCAGCACCTGGGTGCCCATCACATTGGTGCGCACGAAATCGTAGGAACCCTTGATGGAACGGTCCACGTGCGACTCGGCTGCGAAGTGCACCACCTGGTCGGTCTCGGCCATCAGCGCGGTGACGAGCTCCACGTCGCAGATGTCGCCGTGCACGAAGCGGAACCGCGGATCGGCCCGCGCCGGATCGAGATTCGCCGGGTTTCCCGCGTAGGTCAGCTTGTCCAGCACCGTGAGGGTGACATCACCGGCCGGGTGCCCGGGGGACAGCAGGGTCCGCACATAGTGGGAGCCGATGAAGCCCGCCCCTCCGGTGACCAGAATCCTGGTGGCCGTCATGACGACACCTGGAGCAGGCTGTGGTCGCCCAGCACGAACCGGTGTGCGTGCGGGACGGAGGGGGCTGGTGTGACGTTGACGTTCCGTCCGATCAAGGAGGCTTCCATCCGTCCCATTCCCTCTATCGACGCGCCGCGCAGGAGAATCGAGAACTCGATCTCGCTGGCCTTGATGCTGCAGTTCTCACCGATCGAGGTGTAGGCGCCGATGTAGGAGTCGGTGACGGTCGCCCCCCGGCCGATGACCGCCGGGCCGACCACCCGCGAACGGCGCACGCACGCGCCCTCCTCGACCCGTACCCGGCCGATGAGCTGGCTCGCCTCGTCCACCTCGCCCGCGACGTGGTGGTCCAGCGTCTCCAGCACCGTCCGGTTGACCTCCAGCATGTCCATCACATTGCCGGTGTCCTTCCAGTAGCCGGAGATCACGGTCGACCGGACGTCCCGGTCCTCGTCCAGCAGCCACTGGATGGCGTGGGTGATCTCCAGCTCGCCGCGCGCGGAGGGTTCGATGGCGCGGACGGCTTCGTGAACGGCCGCGGAGAAGAGGTACACGCCAACGAGGGCGAGGTCGCTCCTGGGCCGGGCCGGCTTCTCCTCGACGGCGACCACCCGGCCCGCGGCCAGCTCCGCCACTCCGAACGCGGACGGGTCGGCCACCCGGGTCAGCAGCACATGGGCCGCGGGGCGGTGTTCATGGAAGTTCTTCACCAGCTCCGTGATACCGCCCACGATGAAGTTGTCGCCCAGATACATCACGAAGTCGTCGTCCCCGAGGAAATCCTGGGAAATCATCACCGCATGTGCGAGGCCGAGCGGCGCCTCCTGGCGAATGTAGGTCACATCGATACCGAAAGCGGAACCGTCGCCCACTGCCGCCTCGATCTCGTCGGCGGTGTCTCCGACGACGATTCCCACCTCGGTTACACCCGCGTCGGCAATGCTCTCCAGGCCGTAGAAGAGAACCGGCTTGTTGGCAACCGGGACAAGCTGCTTGGCGGTGGTGTGAGTCAGCGGACGCATACGGGTTCCGGCGCCCCCCGACAGTACGAGAGCCTTCATGGACATCGTCCTCATGATAGGAATTTGCTGCCCTGAGACCGTGCGAAGCGCCTGATATCCCCTCCGATATCCCCGGGATTCCGCAGGAACCCCCGAGGCCAACGTGCCAGCGTCGCACATTACTTATCCAAGTTCACCTCCGGCAGCTGCCACAAGTGAAACCGTCATGATTGCTGCTGCGTTTCTCATGTGCTGCTTCCTGCGTTCCGCGCGGCTTTTTGTATTTCTTCGCCGCCGACCGCGCATGGTAATCGCGGAAGCCGCCGCTCAATCGCGGCACACGCCCCTGCCCACGGCACACGAAAATGAGCGACCCGGCCGTCGGGGGAGTCGGCCGGGTCGCCCGCGGCGTCCGGTACCTCGTGGTGCCGGACGCCGGCTCAGGTGGGGGTCTGCCGCCGGTCGCGGCGGCGGACCCGCCGGGTGTCAGCCCGCGCTGGACTCCTGGTTCTGCAACGCGGGTTCGGCCGCCGCCGCTGCCGTCGGCTTCTTCGACGCGACGAACAGCGTCGCGGCGAGGGCCAGTACGAGCAGTGCCGCGCAGACGTAGCTGGCCAGTTCCAGGCCGTGTGCCATGGCCTCGCGCGCCGCCTCGGCGGCGTCCGCTGTGCGCGGGTTGTCGGAGAGGGAGGGGATGACCGAGCCGGCGCTCTTGGTGACGACGTCGCTCAGTTGGTCGGCCTGCGGGCCGCTCAGACCGGCATCGCCGAGCCGGTCCTTGAGGTCGGACGCCAGGGTGGTGAAGAACAGCGTGGTGAGAATGGCGATGCCCAGGGCCGAGCCCAGCTCCCGGGCCGCGCTCTGGATCCCGGAACCCTGCCCGGCACTGCGTACCGGCACGTCGACCAGGACGATATTGGTGACCTGGGCGGTCGCGAAGCCGACGCCGATGCCGTAGATGAACAGCGAGATGGCGATGAGCCACCAGGCGCTGTCCGTGGCGGCGATGAGTCCCAGCATCACCAGCCCTGCGGCCTCCAGCACCAGGCCGATCCGCACCTGCTGGAGCGCGGGGACAGAGGCGGCCATCGAGAAGCTGGCGCCGCTGGCGAAGAAGCTGCCCCCCGCGAGCGCGACGAGGGCCAGGCCCGCCTGGAAGGCGCTGTAGCCGAGGGCGAACTGCAGCCACAGCGGCAGCACGGCGATGATCCCGAACTCGCCCACACCCACCAGCAGGGTGACGAAGTTCCCGTTGCGGAACGAGCGGATGGAGAACAGCCGTACGTCCATCAGCGGCTCGTTCTCCGCCTTCCCGAGCGCGGCCTGCCTGAGCCAGAACAGCACCAGGGCCACGGCGGAGACGGCGAAGGCCACGAAGACCGGTGACGGGTCGGCGCTCCAGGTGAAGGACCCCAGCTCCAGCGGTTCGATGGTCTTCATCCAGCCGTAGGTGCGCCCCTCGATCAGGGCGAAGGCGAGCAGGCCGAGGCCGACGACCGACAGTACGCTGCCCACCGCGTCGATGCGGGCCCGCAGCCGCGGCGAGGCGTCGAGATAGACGAGCGTGCCGGCGATGATCAGCGCCACCAGCGGGATGTTGATACCGAAGGCCCAGCGCCAGGAGAAGTCGGCCAGCCAGCCGCCGAGCAGCGGTCCGACGGCGGCGGCCGCGCCGATGGTGGAACCCCAGATGGCGAAGGCCTGGCCGCGGGCGCGGCCGGTGAAGGTGGCGTTCACCAGTGCGAGCGAGGTGGGGAGGATCGCGGCGGCGCCGAGGCCTTGGAGGAAGCGGGCGAGGATCAGGATGCCGCCGCTGGGCGCGGCGGCGGCCAGCAGGCTGGTCAGCCCGAAGACCACCAGGCCGACGAGGAAGACCTTGCGTGCGCCGAACACATCGGAGAGGCGACCGGTCAGCAGGAGGAGCGCGGCGAAGGAGATCGCGTAGGACTCCTGGATCCACTGGGCCTCGACGGAGTCGATCTTCAGGTCGTCGATGATCGGGGCCAGGATCACATTGACGATCGTGATGTCCACCACGATCAGGGCCACACCCAGGGACACGGCGATCAGACCGAGCCACTGGCGGGTGGTGGGAGGGGCTTCTGGGGTGCCGTTCACGGTTCCTCCACTCTGGGGTATCTCCGTGGTGAAGTTATTTTATCGCGGTGCTGTTGTCAACGCGCGAGGAGCGTGCGAGGGCGCGCGAGCTCGGCGCTCGCGCCCCGTGCGGGGTCACCCCGTGCGGCCTCGAGTCGCCCCGGTCCGAGGCCAGTTCAACGAGACCCCTTGACAAGTCGACCTGCGGCGAAGAAGCTGTATCTCAGATTGGAACTCCTGTGACCACGCCAGGAGTTCTTCTTTTTTGCCCCGCCTCTTCGAGCGAGGCCCCAGCGGAGCCCCACCGCTCCTCGAGTCGCCCCGCCGAGTCACCTCATCGAGTCACTCGGATGTCGTCGGCCTTCCCGGGCCCCGCCACGCGCACTGATGCCGCCACGCGCACTCGTGCCGCCACCTCTGCAGGACCAGTAGCCCCAGCCGCGGGACCAATCGACCCTGCCGCAGGACCACCAGGCCAAGGAGAACCATGAGAGTCCTCTTCATCGCCGCGGGAACGAGCCCCGCGGGGGTGTTCGCCCTCGCACCGCTGGCCACGGCCATCCGCAACGCCGGCCACGACATCCTGTTCGCGTCGTTCGGCGAACTCACGCCCACCATCACGGAGGTGGGTCTGCCGGCGGTCGCCGTCGCCACCGGACACACCACGGACAGCATCAAGCAGCTGCCGGACCGGCCCGGCGGCACACTGGACTTCCCCTGGACGCCGGAGGAGGAACTGCCCTACGTCGGCCGGTGGTTCGGCCGCCAGGCGGCCGTCAGCCTGGACGACCTGGTGGAACTCGCCGGTGCCTGGCGCCCCGATCTGATCGTCGGCGGTACGGACGCGCACGCCGGGCCCCTGCTGGGCGCCCGGCTCTCGGTTCCCTACGTCCGGCAGGCGTGGGACTGGCTCCACTTCGACGGCGTCCGGCAGTACGTAGACGAGGAACTCGGCCCCGAGCTGGAGCAGTTGGGTCTCGACCGGCTGCCCGCTCCCGATCTGTTCCTCGACATCTGCCCGCCGAGCCTCATCCCCGCATCCGCCGAGGCCGGCCGCCCCATGCGGTGGGTGCCGGGCAACCGGCAGCGGCCTCTCGAACCGTGGATGTACCGCGCGGGCGGGCGTCGGCGGGTGTGCGTGACGCTGGGCAGCTTCCGTACGTCCATGCCGAAGCTGTTCGACTACCTGTGCGGGCTGGTGGAAAGCCTCTCCGAGCTGGACGCGGAGATCGTGGTGGCGGCGAACGAGACCGCGGCCGAGCAGCTCAGGCAGCGGTTCCCCGAGGTGCGCAGCGGCTGGGTGCCCATGGAGTTCCTGGCCCGCACCTGTGACGCGGTCGTGCACGCCGGCGGTCTCACCGCGCTCAACGCCATGGCGGCCGGCACCCCCCAGGTGGTGGTGAACCGGTTCCGGGCCTTCGAGGAGTCCCTCGGCCTGCTCCAGGAACAGGGCTCGGCCGTGGCCCTCAACGGGGACGCCGCGTCCCCCGCCAACACCCTGGAGGCCTGCCGCTCGATCCTGACCGACGAGAGCTACGCCAAGCGGGCACGCGAGCTGTCGCTCGAACTGGCCGGGATGCCCTCCCCGAACACGGTCGTCGCCGACCTGGAGGCACTCGCCGGCTGACCCGCCGGCCCGGCCGGAATCCCACCTCACCCACCCGATCGAAAGGGTCCCGCAGTCATGCCTTCCTCACCGCCAGGACCCCCGCCTTCCGTGCGGGTGCTGCAACTGGCCACCTCCAGCTGGCTGGCAGCCGCCGTGAGCGCCGCCGCCGAACTGGGCGTCGCCGACGCGCTCGCGGCCGGCCCGCGCCCGGTCGAGGCCGTCGCCGAGGAGATCGACGCGCACCCGCCCACCCTGCACCGGCTGTTGCGGGCCTGTGCCGCCCTCGACCTGGTGACCGAGCAGGCGCCCGGCGAGTTCGCGCTCACTCAGGTCGGCGAGGCGCTGCGCAGCGACTCGCCCACCTCGATGCGCAACTTCGCACGCTGGGTCGGTCTCGCCGCCGACCGCGCCACCTGGGTCGGCCTGGCCGACAGCGTGCGCACCGGTGACTCCGCCTTCGAGCGGGTGCACGGCCAGGACGTATGGGACTTCATGCGGGGGCACCCCGAGGTCGCGCGGGTCTTCGACGACGCCATGACCGAGGCGTCCCGGCAGCTGATAGCGCCGGTCGTGGACGCCTACGACTTCGGCGGTATCGACTCGCTCGTCGATGTGGCGGGCGGCCGGGGTGCTCTGCTCGCCGCCGTGCTGGCCGCCAACCCCGGCATCCGCGGCACGCTCTACGACCAGCCCGGTGTGGTCGAGGACGCCCGGCAGACGTTCGAGAGCCGGGGCGTCGGCGACCGGGTGGAGATCCGCGCCGGTGACATCTTCGCGTCCGTACCCGAGGGTGGCGACGCCTATCTGCTCTCCAACGTCATCCACGACTGGAACGACGAGCGCTCGGAGCAGATCCTCGCCAACTGCCGGCGCGCCCTGCCACCGCACGGCCGGGTGCTGCTGGTCGAGGCCGTGATGCCCGCCAAGGGCACACCGCCGGCCACGGTCACCCTGATGGACCTCAACATGCTGCTGCTGTGCGACGGCCGGCAGCGCACCGAGGAGGAGTTCGCGGCCCTCTTCTCCCGCGTCGGCCTGCGGCTCGGCCGGATCGTCCCGGCGGGCCTGCACAGCGTGGTCGAAGCCGTCCCGGCCTGAGCACCCTTCTCGCCATCCTTCTTCTCTTCATTCCCGTCCTTCTTCCCGACGGAGGCACGCACACAGATGCCGTTCATCAACCCGGACAACGGAGCCCTCACCGTCTTCAACCTGTTCGACACGGCCACCCGCGAGGACCAGGAGACCCTGCTGAACACCATGCAGGGGATCATCGAGGGGGCGAACTACCCCGGCTGGCGCTCCTCGACGCTGCACGGCGGCCTCGACAAGCCCTGCGCGGCCAACTACATCCAGTGGCGCAGCGTGGAGGATCTCCAGGAGCGCTACGAGGGCGAGAACTTCAAGCACAACACCGTGCCCTACTTCACCGAGCTGACCACCTCGGTGCACCTGCTCAAGACCGAGGTCGTCGCCACGCACAAGCACCCGTCGCTGGACGCCATCGAGATCTCGCCCGACCGCGACGACTTCACGGTGATCGTCCTGATGGGGGTCGAGCCCGGGAACCAGGCCGCGCTCGTCGACCTGTTCGCCAAGCCCGACGAGTACATGCACGAAGTACCCGGCTACCGTTCGAACTCCATCCTGCGCGCCCTCGACGGCGACCTCGTCGTCAACTACGCGCAGTGGGAGAGCCGCGCCGCCTACGAGGCGTTCCACACCATGCCCGAGGAGGAACGGCCGGTGCACGCCCGGCGGATGCGCGCCACGGCGCGGCCGCTGCTGACCTCCCGGTCGTCCAACACCTACGAGGTGGTCTTCGCGCGCTCCGCGCCCGGTCAGCCGGCCGGCGAGCGGTGACCGCCGTCTTCGGCGCCGAGGCGGCCACCGCGCCCGGCGCGCCCGTACCGTCCGGACCGGTCGTGGTCGACCGGCAGGACCCCCGGTACGCCGAACTGGTGCGCGGCGACAACCACCGATTCGTCGGGCAGCCCGACCGGGTGGTGCTGGTGCGCTCGGCACAGCAGGCCGCCGAGGCGCTGCGCGGCGCCCTGGCGACCGGCAGCCGGGTCGCCGTACGCAGCGGTGGCCACTGCCCCGAGGCGTTCGTGGCCGGCTCGGATGTCCGGGTCGTCATCGACCTGTCGCTGATGACGGACGTCTCCTACGACCCGCGGATGAACGCGGTGGCGATCGAGGCCGGGGCCACCGTCGGGCACGTCTACAAGTCCCTGTACCGCAACTGGGGCGTGACCCTCCCGGCCGGGGTGTGCACGGCGGTCGGCATGGGCGGGCACATCACCGGCGGCGGCTACGGCCCGCTCTCGCGGCTGCACGGGCTGGTCGCCGACCACCTCTACGCCGTCGAGGTCGTCCATGTGGACCGGACCGGAACGGTGCGCACCCAGGTCGCCACCCGGGAACCCGACGACCCCAACCGGGACCTGTGGTGGGCCCACACGGGCGGCGGCGGGGGCAACTTCGGGATCGTCACCCGCTTCTGGACGAGATCGAAGGAGACGACCGGGACGGACCCCGCCGGTCTGCTGCCCCGCGCACCCGGAGCGCTGCGCATCGCCATGGCCAACTGGTCCTGGGACCAGTGCGACCCGGCCGCCTTCGCCCGTATCACCGGCAACTTCATGGACTGGCACGCCGAGCACAGCGCACACGGCACGCCCTTCGCCGGGCTGTTCGCCTCGCTGTGGGTGCGGCACAGGACCGGCGGCGGACTGACCCTGTTCGCGCAGCATGTCGACGACGATCCCGAGGCGGAGGCCAAACTCTCCGGCTTCCTCAGGGCCGTCAACGCCGGCTCCGGTACCGAGCCGTTCGTACTGCGCAAGCACCTGCCGTGGCTGACCGGAAGCCGCTTCATGGGGCAGGCCGACTCGGGCCCGGTGATGGGCGCGCGCCTCAAGACGAAGGCCGCCTACCTGCGGACCGCCTACAGCGAGGAGCAACTGGCCACGCTGCACCGCTGGTTCACCAAGGAGGACTACTTCGGCCGGGAGTCGCTGATGATGCTCAACGGCTACGGCGGAGCCATCAACGCCGTCGGCCCCGCCGAGACCTCCTCTGCCCAGCGCGACTCCGTCATCAAGGCCGCCTACTCGGCAGCGTGGGACGACCCCGCCGAGGACGAGCGGCACCTGGCCTGGCTGCGCGGTCTCTACGAGGAGCTGTTCGCCGACACCGGCGGGGTTCCGGCACCGGGGCCGCGCACCGACGGCTCCTACATCAACTACCCGGACACCGACCTCGCGGACCCGGCCCGCAACACCTCGGGAGCGCCGTGGCACGACCTCTACTACCGGGACAACTACCCGGCGCTCCAGCGGGTGAAGGAGACCTGGGACCCGCTGGAGGTCTTCCGGCACGCGCTGTCCGTCCGCCTGCCGTCGACATCCGCCGCACCCGCAACGGAGGGCTCATGAAGTACCGGTCCGAACACATTCCCGAGCAGTACGACTTCGAGCGCATCTACACCGGCGCTGAGCCGAAGCCGCAGCCCAAGCCGTGGGACATCGGCCGCCCGCAGCCGGCCCTGGTCGCCGCGCACGACGCGGGCCACCTCACAGGGGACGTGCTGGACGTGGGCTGCGGACTCGGCGACAACGCCGTCTTCCTCGCCTCCAGAGGGCACCGGGTCACCGCCGTCGACATCGCGGAGACGGCGGTCCGCGAGGCCCGGCAGCGTGCGGCGGCCGCCTCGGTCGCGGTCGACTTCGTGGTGGCCGACGCCACCCGGCTGGAGGGGTACACCGGGCGGTTCGACACCATCGTGGACAGCGCCTGCTACCACTCGCTCGCCGCCGACCGGCGCGAGCCCTACATCGCCGCGCTGCACCGGGCGGCGCGGCCCGGCGCCGTGCTGCACCTGTTCGCCTTCGCGGCGGAGTTCGAGGCTCCCTTCCCCGGGCCGCACCGGCACACAGCCGACAGCCTCCGCGAGGTCGTCGGCGGCCGCTGGAAGGTGCGCTCCGTGGAACCGGCCACCTACTCCAGCTCGCTCGGGCCCGCCGACATCCGGGCCGTGATCGAGTCGGAGTACCCGGACGACGAGGCGATCGAGGAGAGCCTGGCCCGCCTCGCCCTCGACGACCAGGGCAAGGCCACCATGCCGGTGTGGCACCTGCGCGCCGAGCGTCCCGACTGAGCCGGGCGGCCCGCCGATGTACTCCCCGGCCACCGGGACGTACCCCGCGCGGCCCCGGTGGCTGGTCGTGGGCGCCGAGGGGCTGCTGGGCTCGGCCGTCGCCCGGGTGGCGGCCGCCGACCCCCGGGTGCGCGAGGCCGTACGCGCCGGACGCGGGGACGCGGACGTCACCAGCCCGGAGCAGGTGCGCCGGCTGCTGTCCGCCACCCGCCCGGACGTCGTCGTCAACGCGGCCGTCTTCACCGGCGTCGCCGCCTGCGAGACCTCACCCGAGCGCGCGTACCAGGTCAACGCCGTGGGTGCGCGGGTGCTCGCCACCGCCTGCGCCGAACGCCGGATCCGCTGCGTCTATCTGAGCACCGACTACGTCTTCGACGGCACCGCTGCCACGCCGTACGACGAGACGGCCCCGCCCCACCCGGTGCAGACCTACGGGGTGACCAAGCTGGCGGGGGAACGCGAGACGCTCAACGCCGAGGCCGGGCACCTCGTGGTGCGCACCGCCGCGCTGTTCGGGCCGCCACCGCCCAGCACCAGGCGGCGGCCCGGGTTCCTGGAGCAGATCCTGCGCCAGGCCGCCGCGGGCCACGCCCCCTCGGTCGTCGACTCGCTGGTGATGTCGCCCACCTACACCCTCGACCTCGCCCGGGTTCTGGTCGAGCTGGTGGCGCACGAGGTGGCCGGGGGGCCGTACCACCTCGTCAACGAGGGGTCCGCCAGCTGGTACGAGCTGGCGAGCGCCGCAGTCGGCGAACTCGGCCTGCCCGCCCTTCCCCGCCCCGCCCCCGAGGCGCCGGGGCCGAAGCCACGCCGCCCCCACCGCACCCCGCTCGCCACCGCACGCGTACCGGCCACGGCGCAGCGGCTGAACCGCCCGTGGCGGAAGGCGCTGCGCGCCTTCCTCGGCGAGCACGGCGCACAGCTGCTGGCGGCGGCCCGGGCGGCCGGGCCGCCGCCCGGATCATCCACCACTTGAGGAGCCACTTTGTCCGAGACCCGAAGCTGCCGCATCTGCGGCGGCCCGCTGCACGAGTTCCTCGATCTGGGCCCGCAGCCCATGGGCAACGCCTTCGTGCCCCCGCGGCAGCGGGACGACGAGCTCTACGCCTTCCGCTTCCGGCTGGCCGTCGCGCTGTGCGGCGACTGTTCCATGGCGCAGCTGGTCGAGGACGTCCGGCATGACCGGATGTTCCACCAGGCCTACCCCTACCGCTCCTCCGGCTCGACGGTGATGCGCGCCCACTTCGAGGAGGTGGCACAGCGCTTCCTGCGCGAGGAGCTGACCGGCGCTGACCCGTTCATCGTGGAGCTGGGCAGCAACGACGGCATCATGCTCCGCACCGTCGCCAAGGCCGGGGTGCGGCACCTGGGCGTCGAGCCGTGCGGTGATGTCGCCGAGGTCGGACGCGCCCACGGCATCCGGGTGTGCAGCGAGTTCTTCGACGAGGGACTGGCCCGGCGGGTACGTGCCGAGGACGGCAGGGCCGATGTCATCTTCGCCGCGAACACCTTCTCGCACATCGACTTCCTCGACTCGATCCTGCGCGGCATCAAGCACCTGCTCGCACCTGACGGCGTCTTCGTCTTCGAGGACCCCTACCTGGGCGACATCGTGCGGCGCGCCTCGTTCGACCAGATCTACGACGAGCACATCTTCTTCTTCACCGCGCGCTCCGTGCAGGACATGGCAGCGCGCTACGGCCTGGAACTCGTCGATGTCGAGGAGATCCCGGTGCACGGCGGCGAACTGCGCTGCACCCTCGCACACGCCGGCGCCCGCGAGCCCGCGCCCGCGGTGGCGCGGCTCATCGAACGGGAGACCGCCCAGGGCATCACCGAGGCGGCCACCCTCTCCGGCTTCGCCGACGCGGTCCGCAAGCTCCGCACCGACCTGGTGCGAACCCTGCGGGAGATCGCCGAGCAGGGCGGGTCCGTCGTCGGATACGGCGCCACGGCCAAGAGCACCACGCTGCTCAACTACTGCGGCATCGGGCCCGAGTTGATCTCGTACATCTGCGACTCCACGCCCGAGAAGCAGGGACGGCTCACCCCCGGCACCCACATCCCGATCCGCGGGCCCGAGGCGTTCCGCGAGAGCCATCCCGACTACGCGCTGCTGCTGGCCTGGAACCACAAGGACGAGATCCTCCGCAAGGAGTCGGCCTTCCGCGCCGGCGGCGGCCGCTGGATCAGCTATGTGCCCGACGTCCGCATCGAATGACGCCCCTATCGAACGAGGAGAAGACATGAGTGACCGGAACGGCAGGACGGCCCTGGTGACCGGAGCGACGAGCGGCATCGGTCTGGCGGTCACCCGGCTGCTGGCCGCCCGCGGCCACCGGGTGTTCCTGTGTGCCCGCAGCGCAGACCAGGTGAAGCTGACCGTCGAGGACCTCCGCTCCGAGGGCCACGACGTCGCGGGAGTCGACTGCGACGTCAGCTCCGCCGCACAGGTGCGCGAGATGGTCGGGGCCGCGGTCGAGGCGTTCGGCAGCATCGACATCCTCGTCAACAACGCGGGCACCGGCGGCGGGGGAGTGACCGCCGACCTCACCGACGAGGCGTGGCAGCGCGTGATCGACACCAACCTCAACAGCGTCTTCCACGTCACCCGGGACGTGCTGTCCGTGGGCGGCATGCGGGACAAGGAATGGGGACGCGTCATCAGCATCGCCTCTACGGCGGGCAAGCAGGGCGTGGTGCTGGCGGCCCCCTACTCGGCCTCCAAGCACGGTGTGGTGGGCTTCACCAAGTCCCTCGGCAACGAACTGGCCGGCAGCGGGATCACCGTCAACGCGGTGTGCCCAGGCTATGTCGAGACGCCCATGGCGCAGCGCGTGCGCACGGGCTACGCCCGGCACTGGGAGACCACCGAGGAAGCGGTTCTGGAGAAGTTCCAGGCCAAGATCCCGCTCGGCCGGTACTCCACGGCCGAGGAGGTCGCCGGAATGGTCGGCTACCTGGTGACCGAGACCGCCGACTCCGTCACTTCCCAGGCCCTCAACGTCTGCGGCGGGCTGGGGAACTTCTGACCGCCCACAGCCGGCCCCCGTCAGCGACGTCAGCACCGTCAGCGCCCGGGCAACCGCCCGGCAACACCGAGGAGCAACGATGAAGTACGCGGCCTTTCTCGGCGTCCGCTTCGAACCGGAGTGGTACGAGATGGACCCGGCCGAGCGCGAGGCGTTCGAGGCCGAGCACATCTTCCCGGTACTGAGCAAGCACTCGGAGTACCTCCACATCCGCCCCTTCCGCGCGGCCGGACTGGGCGGCCCGCACACCAACTTCTTCCTCGTGCACTTCGCCGAGGTGCCCGAGTACCACCAGCTCATCGAGGACCTGCTCGAGCGGCCCCTGCTCTCCCGGCGCCTAGCGACCATCACCGACAGCTTCATCGGCATCGAGGCCGCCTCCTACGCCGAGAAGGAGACCGAGGCATGACGAGGATCGGCATCGTGATCGGCAGCACCCGCCCCGGACGCAGCGGGGAGGCCGTCGGCCGCTGGGTGCACGAGATCGCCGCCCGGCGCGACGACGCCCAGTACGAACTGATCGACCTCGCCCAGCAGGAACTGCCGCCGCTGGACGAGGCGATACCGCCGATGGCCGGAATGTACGCCCAGCCGCACACCCTGGCCTGGGCCGAACGCATCGCGCGGCTGGACGGGTTCGTGTTCGTCACGCCCGAGTACAACCACTCGGTGCCCGCCGCGCTCAAGAACGCCGTCGACTACCTGTTCGCCGAGTGGGGCAACAAGGCGGCCGGCTTCGTCGGATACGGCCCGCTGGGCGCCACCCGCGCGGTGGAACACCTCCGGCTCATCCTCTCCGAGGTGCGGATGGCCACCGTGCGCACCCAGGTGGCGCTCACCTTCGCCACCGACTTCGAGGACCGCACCGTCTTCCGGCCCAGCCCCGAGAACACCGCGCTCGTCGACGAACTGCTCGACCAGGTCGTGCTGTGGAGCGAGGCGCTGGAGCCGGTACGCCGGAAGGCGTCGGCGTGAGCGGCGCCACCGGCCCCGGCGAAGGCCCGGCAGCGCGGACCTGGCAGGTCGTTGTCGTCGGCGCGGGCCCCACCGGCCTGATGCTGGCGGGGGAGCTGCGCCTGGGCGGCGCCGACGTGCTGGTACTCGACCGGCTGACCGAACCGGTCACCGAGTCCCGCGGCCTCGGCTTCACCGCGCGCGCCACCGAGGTCTTCGACCAGCGCGGCCTGCTGAGCCGGTTCGAGGGAGCGGAAACCAGCGCCCAGGGCCACTTCGGCGGCATCCCGATGGACTACGGCGTCCTGCCCGACGGCCACTTCGGGGTGCGCAACGTCGAACAGCACACGACCGAGGCCGTGCTGGCGGAGTGGGCAGCCGGACTCGGCGCCGAGATCCGGCGAGGCCACGAGGTGACCGGCCTGCGGCAGACCGCGGACTCCGTCGAACTGGAGGTCCTCGGGCCCGACGGCCCCACGCGGCTGCGCTGCTCCTACCTGGTGGGCGCGGACGGCGGCCGCAGCACGGTACGGAACCTGGCCGGGTTCGAGTTCGCCGGCACCGACGCCACCTGCGAGATGATCCTCGCCGACGTCGAGGGCGCGGACATCGCGCCGCGCTTCATCGGGGAGCGGGTACCGGGCGGGATGGTGATGTCGGCCCGGCTGGCCGAAGGCGTCGACCGGATCATCGTCTGCGAGCGCGGCAGGAAACCGGGCGACCGCACCCGCCCGCCCGCCTTCGCCGAAGTGGCAGCCGCCTGGCAGCGGCTGACCGGTGAGGACATCGGCCGGGGGAGGGCCCGGTGGATCAGCTCCTTCACCGACGCCTCCCGGCTGGCCACCGAGTACCGCAAGGGCCGGATACTCCTGGCCGGTGACGCCGCGCACATCCATCTACCCGCGGGCGGCCAGGGCCTCAGCGTCGGTGTGCAGGACGCCGCGAATCTGGGCTGGAAGCTGGCCGCCGTGGCGACCGGACGCAGCGGCCCGGCCCTGCTGGACACCTACCACACCGAGCGGCACCCGGTGGGCGAGCGGGTGCTGACCAACACCCGCGCCCAGGGCCTGCTCTACCTGGGCGGCAGCGAGGTCGAACCGCTGCGCGAGGTCATGGCCGAACTGCTGCGCCACGACGGCGTCGCCCGGTATCTGGCAGGAATGGTCAGCGGCCTCGACATCCGCTACGACATGGGGCCCGGCACCCATCCGCTGCTCGGCACCCGGATGCCGCCCTGTGTGCTCCGCACAGAGGACGGCGAACACCCGGCCGCTCACCTGCTGCACGGGGCCAGAGGAGTGCTGCTCGACCTGGCGGACGACCCCGAGCTGCGGCGCCTGGGCCCGGAGTGGTCCGGCCGGCTGGACACCGTCACGGCAACCACCGACGACGAGCGCCTGGCCGGCACCAGCGCCCTGCTGATCCGCCCCGACGGATACCTCGCGTGGGCCGCGCCGGACGGCGGCGATCTGCGCACCGCACTCGAAACCTGGTTCGGCGCCGGCTGCCGCACCGGCCTGAGCGCCGTACCCGCCTGACAGAGCCGAACCCGCCTGACAGAGCCGTACCCACCTGACAGAAACGAGGACCCAGCGCATGCACTCGACCCTGATCGTCGCGCGGATGGACCCCGCGTCCACCGGCGATGTCGGCAAGCTCTTCCAGGAGTTCGACAAGACGGACATGCCCGAGCGGATGGGCACCGTACGCCGGCAGTTGTTCAGCTACCAGGGCCTCTACTTCCACCTCCAGGACTTCCGCTCCGACGACGGGGGCGAGCGGATCGCCGAGGCCCGCTCCCACCCGCTCTTCACCGGGATCAGCGAGGACCTCAAGCAGTACATCACCGCCTACGACCCCGCGACCTGGCGCTCCCCGGCCGACGCCATCGCTCAGCGCTTCTACCACTGGGAAGAGCGCTCCTGACCAGGAGGAAGACGTGACCGTTCCACCGTTCACCATCGCCGACCTGAAGCGGATCATGCACAGCGCGGCAGGCGTCGACGAGAGCGCGGACCTCGACAGCGACTCCCTGGACTCGCTCTTCATCGACCTCGGATACGACTCCCTGGCACTGCTGGAGACGGCCGCCGTCATCTCCCGCGAGCTGGGCATCGGCCTCGACGACGAAGAGGTGACCGCCGTCACCTGTCCCCGTGACCTCATCGAGCTCGTCAACTCGGCTCGGGAAAAGGCCGGGAGCGAGTCGCTGCTCGGCTCGCCCCGGGCCATCTGACAGGAGGCATCATGTCCCGACCCACGGACCGCTCCACGGACCGCCCCACCGACCCCGACACCGAACGCGCCGAACACCGCACCACGGTCGACGCGCCCGCCAAGGCCGTCTACGAGCTCCTCGTGGACGTCGAGAACTGGCCGCAGATCTTCCCGCCCAGCGTCCACGTGGAGCGCCTGGAGGGCGGCCCCCTCAGCGAGCAGGACGCGCCCGAAGGGCAGGCCGGTCAGGAGGCGACCGGCGAGCGCATCCGCATCTGGGCGACGGCCAACGGCACCGCCAAGACCTGGACCTCGCGCCGCACGCTCATACCGTCCAGGGGCGTGATCGAGTTCCGTCAGGAGGTGTCCTCCCCGCCGGTCGCGGCCATGGGCGGCACCTGGATCGTGGAGGCGTACGGCGAGCAGCGGTGCCGGGTGCGGCTGCTGCACGACTACCGGGCCGTCGACGACGACCCCGACTCCCTCGCCTGGATCGCCGCTGCCGTCGACCGCAACAGCAAGGCCGAACTGGAGGCGCTCAAACAGCACGCCGAGGCCGCCGCCCAGGGCCGGCAGACCCTGCTGTCCTTCGAGGACAGCACCCGCATCGCCGGGCGTGCCAGGGACGTCTTCGACTTCATCAACGCGGCCGACCTGTGGCCCGAACGCCTGCCGCACGTCGCACGTGTCCGGCTGGAGGACGACGAGGGGCTGCAACTGCTGGAGATGGACACCCGCAGCCCCGACGGCTCCACGCACACCACCACCTCCGTGCGGGTGTGCCTGCCCGACGACCGGATCGTCTACAAGCAGATCCAGGTGCCCGCCCTGATGACGCTGCACACCGGCCGCTGGGAGTTCCAGGAGGACGCCGACGGAGTGCTGGCCACCTCGCAGCACACGGTCGTCATCAACGAGGCCAACATCGCCACCGTCCTCGGGGCCGACGCCGATCTGGACGCGGCGCGCGAAGCGGTGCGCCATGCGCTGGGCACGAACAGCCTGACCACGCTGGCACAGGCCAAGGCCCATATCGAGGCGGGCCGCGCATGACGTACCGTGCGACCGCCCGGTGCCCGGCATGAGACCGGCGGCCGAGACCGGGACGCAGGTCCTGGTGGTCGGAGCGGGACCGGTGGGGCTGCTCCTCGCCGGGGACCTGAGCCGGTACGGGGTGCGGGTCGTGCTGGCCGACCGGCTGCCGAGCCCCATGACCGAGTCGCGGGCCTCCCAGCTGACGGCCCGGACCATGGAACTGCTGGACCAGCGCGGCCTGGCCGAGTCCTTCGAATGGCTCGCGCACGAGCCCCGGGGGCACTTCGGCGGGCTGCCCTTCGACGCGGCCGCCGCCGAGAGCTGCTACGCGGGGAACTGGAAGGTGCCGCAGTACCGCACCGAGGCCGTGCTGTCCGAGTGGGCCCGCTCTCTGGGCGTCGAGCTGCGCAGGGGGCACGAGTTGAAGAAGCTCGACGTGGACGGGTCCGGCGTGACCGCGCAGTTCGAGACCCCGGCCGGGCCGAGCACCGTACGGGCCGGCCACCTCGTCGGCTGCGACGGCGGCGGCAGCACGGTCGCCGGGCTCGCCGGGTTCACCCACGGGGGCGCGCCGGGGGTGCGGGAGCTGCTGCGGGCCGATGTACGCGGTGTCACCGTCGGCGAACACCGCTTCGCGCGCTTCGAGACGGGGTTCGCCAGCTCGGCGCGGCGGCCCGACGGCGTCACCCGCGTGATGGTCCACCGCTTCGGCGCCATCCCCCGGGACCGCACCGGACCCCCGGAGTTCGGGGAGATCGTACGCGCGTGGCACACCGTCACCGGGGAGGACCTCAGCGGCGCCGAGCCGCTGTGGCTGGACGCGTTCGACGACTCCTGGGCGCTGGCCACCGAGTACCGCCGGGGGCGGGTGATGCTGGCGGGCGACGCCGCGCACACCCATATGCCGGTGGGCGGCCAGGCACTCAACCTGGGGCTGCGCGACGCGGCCAATCTGAGCTGGAAGCTGGCCGCGCACCTGACCGGGCGCGCTCCCCGGGCCGTGCTCGACAGCTATCACACCGAACAGCACGCCGCGGCGGAGCGCGTCCTGGCGAACGTACAGGCGCAGGGGATGCTGCTGTTCGACGGCCCCGAACTCGACCCGCTGCGCGAGTTGCTCACCGGGATGCTGGCGCGGCCCGGGCTGCACCCGGCCTTCGGCCACCTGGTGAGCGGCCTGGGCGAACGCTTCGAGGTGGGTGCCGAGGGCCACCGGCTGCTCGGGGCGCGGATGCCCGACCTCGGGCTGCTCACCCGCGCCGGGGACGCGCGGGTGCTGCCCCTGCTGCACGACGCCCGAGGGGTCCTGCTCGAACTCGCCGAGGGCAGCGCGGCGGCGGCCGAGCGCCGACGCACCGTGCAGAGCGTCAGCGGCTGGGCCGAGTGCCTGCGCATCGTCGAGGCACGGCCGCAGGACCCGGACGCCGGCAGCCGGCTCGACGGCGCGGACGCGTTCCTGCTGCGGCCCGACGGACACGTGGTGTGGACCGACACCGCCGACCTCCCGCTGCACACGTGCGTCGAGCGCTGGTTCGCCGGCAAGTGAAGACCGTTTCTCCAGTTCTCCAGGAAAGGACAGCCATGAGGCGGCGAGTCGTCATCACGGGACTCGGGGTCCTGGCGCCCGGAGGTATCGGCGCCAAGAACTTCTGGTCCCTGCTCACCGAAGGACGTACCGCGACCCGGACACTCTCCCACTTCGACCCCACGCCCTACCGCTCGCGGATCGCGGCCGAGATCGACTTCGTGCCGCAGGAGCACGGGCTGCGCGCCCAGGAGATCAGGCGGATGGACCGCGCGGCCCAGTTCGCGGTGGTCTGCACCCGCGAGGCCCTGGCCGACAGCGGTCTCGAGCTGTCCGAGACCGACCCGCACCGGGTCGGGGTGACGATCGGCAGCGCGGTCGGCGCGACCACCAGCCTGGAGGACGAGTACCGGGTGGTCAGCGACGACGGCGCCCGCAACCTGGTGGACAACGCCTACGCGGTGCCGCACCTCTACGACTACCTGGTGCCCAGCTCGTTCGCCACGGAGGTGGCCTGGGCCGCCGGCGCCGAGGGCCCAGCCACGGTGGTCTCCACCGGCTGCACCTCGGGGATCGACGCGGTGGGGCACGCCGTCGACCTGATCCGCGAGGGCAGTGCCGACATCATGATCACCGGGGCCACCGAGGCGCCCATCTCCCCGATCACCGTGGCCTGCTTCGACGCCATCAAGGCCACCAGCGTCCACAACGACGACCCGGAGCACGCCTCCAGGCCGTACGACAGCACCCGCAACGGCTTCGTCCTCGGCGAGGGGGCCGCGGGTTTCGTGCTGGAGGAGTACACGAGCGCGCGCAAGCGGGGCGCCACGATTTATGCCGAGATTGTGGGCTATGCCACGCGCAGCAACGCCTACCACATGACCGGGCTTCGCGCCGACGGCGCAGAGATGGCCGAGGCCATCACCACGGCGCTGGACGAGGCCCGGCTGAACCCCTCCGACCTCGACTACGTCAACGCGCACGGCTCGGGCACCAAGCAGAACGACCGGCACGAGACCGCCGCTTTCAAACGCAGCCTCGGCGAGGAGGCGCACCGGCTGCCGGTCAGCTCCATCAAGTCCATGGTCGGCCACTCGCTCGGCGCGATCGGCTCCATCGAGATCGCGGCCTCCGCGCTGGCGGTCAGGACGAACGTGGTGCCGCCGACCGCGAACCTGCACAGCCAGGACCCCGAACTCGACCTGGACTACGTCCCGCTGACAGCACGCGACTGGCACACCGACGCGGTCCTGACGGTCGGCAGCGGTTTCGGCGGCTTCCAGAGCGCGATGGTCCTCACCCACCCCGAAAGGAGCCCGGCGTGACCAGCGTCGTCGTCACCGGAATCGGCGCCATCGCGCCCAACGGCGAAGGCACCTCGGCCTACTGGAAATCCACCCTCGAAGGGGTCAGCGGCATCCGCGCCCTCAGCCGCTTCGACGCCTCCGGCTACCCCGCCACGCTCGCGGGCGAGGTGTCCTTCGACGCGGCGGCGCACCTGTCCAGCAGGCTGCTCCCGCAGACCGACCACATGACCCGGATGTCGCTGGCCGCCGCCTCCTGGGCGCTGGAGGACGCCGCGGTGGACCCGGCCCGGCTGCCGGACTTCAGCACCGGAGTGATCACCGCCGGCACCGCGGGCGGCTTCGAGTTCGGCCAGCGCGAGCTGGAGAACCTGTGGAGCAAGGGGCCCAAGTACGTCAGCGCCTACCAGTCCTACGCGTGGTTCTACGCGGTCAACACCGGCCAGATCTCGATCAAGCACGGGATGCGCGGCCCCAGCGGCGTCGTGGTCAGCGACCACGCCGGAGGTCTGGACGCGCTGGCGCAGGCGCGCAGGCAGATCCGCAAGGGCACCCGGCTGGTCGTCTCGGGCGGCGTCGACGGCTCGCTGTGCCCCTGGGGCTGGGTCGCCCAACTGGCCGGGGACCGGATCAGCACAGGGGACGACCCGGAAAGCGCCTATCTGCCCTTCGACTCCCGGGCCGCCGGGCACGTGCCGGGCGAGGGCGGCGCGCTGCTGGTGCTCGAGGACGGCGAAGCGGCCCGCGAGCGCGGCGCATCGGTGTACGGCGAGATCGCCGGCTACGGCGCCACCATGGACCCCCGCCCCGGCAGCGGGCGTGAGCCCGGGCTGCGCCGGGCGATCACCACCGCGCTGGCCGACGCCGCGGTGACGGCCGAAGAGATCGACGTGGTCTTCGCGGACGCGGCGGCACTGCCGGAGCTGGACCGGCAGGAGGCGGCGGCGCTCAACGCCGTCTTCGGCCCCGGGCGGGTACCGGTCACGGCTCCCAAGACGATGACGGGCCGGCTGGCGGCGGGCTCGGCCTCCCTGGACGTGGCCGCGGCGCTGCTGGCCATCCGGGACCAGGTGATCCCTCCCTCGGTCAACGTCACCCCGGCCCCCGGCCACCAGCTGGACCTGGTCACCGGCTCGGCGCGCGAGGCCGCGGTCGGCACCGCGCTGGTACTGGCCCGCGGGGCAGGCGGCTTCAACTCCGCCGCCGTCGTACGCGCTGCGGCGTGACCGGCCAGGGCCGCACCCTCTCCCACCACCCGAGAACGGCGGAAGAAGTGACTGAAGAATTCGGTATCGACGATCTCAAACGCATCCTCCAGGAGGGCGCGGGCGGCGGCAGCGCCCTCAGCGGGGACATCCTCGACCTGACCTTCGAGGACCTGGGATACGACTCCCTCGCGCTGCTGGAGACCGGCAGCCGTATCGGCCGCGAGTACGGCGTCGAGTTCGACGACACGGTCTTCGTCGACGTCGAGACACCCCGTGACCTCGTCCAGGTCGTCAACGACCACCTGTTCGACCCCTCGACCCGCGGCTGACGGAGGACGACAGCATGCCTGCCACCACCATTCCCAGCACCGACATCGACCCCTACACGGATGACTCGATCCTCTCCCCTTACGAGGACTACCGACGGCTGCGCGACCTCGGCCCCGTGGTGTGGCTGGAGGCACACCAGGTCTTCGCGGTCGCCCGGTACCGGGAGGTCTACGACGCGCTGCACGACCACACCACCTTCTCCTCGGCCTCCGGCGTGGGACTGACCGAGACCCTCAACAAGGCGCAGAAGGGCAGCAGCTTCACCAGCGACCCGCCCTACCACGGCTACGTACGGGGACTGGTGGCCCGCCACCTCAAGCCCAAGGCGCTGGAGCAGTTCCACGACTACATCGAGGGCTGGGCCACCCGCCTCGTCGACGAGCTCATCGAGAAGGGCGAGTTCGACGCCGTCACCGACTTCGCGCAGGCCTTCCCCCTCGCCGTCGTCCCCGACCTGCTCGGCTGGCCCATCGAGGAGGGCAAGGAGCGCCTCCTGGAGTGGGCGACCGCCGGCTTCAACGCCTTCGGGCCGCTCAACGAGCGCACCCAGCGGGGCTTTCCGCTGCTGAAGGAGATGTCCGAGTTCCTGGAGCGGATGTCGGTGCCCGGCAACCTGCGCCCCGGCAGCTGGGGCGCGCAGCTGGTCAGCGACGCCAAGGAAGGAAAGATCGAGGAGTATCTGCTGCCCGGGCTGCTCGGCGACTTCCTGGCACCCTCGATGGACACCTCCGTCAGCGCGCTGTCCAGCATGCTGTGGCTGCTGGGCACCCACCAGGACCAGTGGGAGCAGCTACGCGCCGAACCCGCCCGCATCCCGCAGGCCTTCAACGAGATCCTGCGGATCGAGTCCCCGCTGCGGGGCTTCACCCGGCTGGTCACCCGCGAGCGGGAGCTGGGCGGCGTCCGGCTCGACCCCGAATCGCGGGTGCTGCTCCTCTACGGCTCGGCCAACCGCGACGAGCGGCAGTGGAAGGACCCGGAGACCTTCGACATCGACCGGCCCGGCGTCACCCAGCACATCGGCTTCGGTCACGGCATCCACGGCTGCGTGGGCCAGGCGCTCTCCCGGCTGGAGGGCCACAGCCTGCTCAAGGCGCTGGCGGGCCGGGTGACGTCCATCGAGGTGGGCGAGCCCACCTGGCGGCTGCACAACACCATCCGCGGTATCGCCTCCCTCCCGGTGACGCTGCGGACGTGACCGCGGCACGACGGGAGGCTTTCCGTATGAGGATCAGCGTCGACCGTGGCCGCTGCGAGGGCCACGGGCTGTGCGAGAGCGTCGCCCCGCAACTGCTGCGCGCCGACGAGGGCTACGCCGAAGTGCTCGTGGACGGCACGGACGGGGTGGACGCACAGGTACCGACAGCACAGGAGAGCGCGGCCAGAACCGCGGTCCGCGCGTGCCCCATCGCGGCGCTCAGACTCCGCTGAGCGCCGCTCGTCGTTTTGGGAGGTGGTGCTACCGATGAGCATGACGGCCTTCGTGTTCCCCGGACAGGGGTCACAGCGCGTGGGAATGGCGGACGTACTGCGGCAGGAATGCCCGCAGTTGTACGCCGAGCGTTTCGCGGCCGCCGAGGAGATACTGCGGATACCGCTGGCCGAGCTGTGCCGCGAGGGGCCGGCCGAGACACTGCGCGCGATGCCGGTCACCCAGCCCGCGGTGTTCCTCACCAGCGTCGTCACGTACGAGATGCTGCGCGAGCGCGGTATCGAACCCGATGTCGTGGCAGGCCACAGCCTGGGCGAGTTCGCTGCCATGGTCGCGGCCGGGGTGCTGGAGTGGACCGACGGGCTGCGCCTGGTACGGCTGCGCGGCGAGCTGATGGAGTCGGTCAACCGTACGGTGCCCGGCAGCATGGGCGCCGTGGTCGGGGTCGCGGTGGGAGAGCTCGAACGGCTCTGCGCGCAGGCGCGGACCGAGACCGGCGAGGTCGTGGAGATCGCCAACCACAACGACCACAGACAGTACGTCGTCTCCGGCCACGTGGACGGGGTGGCCCGGCTGCTCGAACTGGCGGCCGGCGCGGGCGCCGAACGGGTGCTGACCCTGGAGGTGGGCGGCTCGGCGCACTGCAGCCTGCTCTCCGGCATCGAGGCGGAGTTCGCCCAGGCGCTGGCAGGCGTCACCCTGCGGGACCCGGACTCGGAGGTGGTCTCGGCCGTCACGGCGGCCCCCGTGCGCAGCGCGCGGGAGGCAGCCGAATGCCTGCGGCGGCAGTTCACCAGCCGCGTCCTGTGGGCGGACACCGTGCTGCGGCTCGCCGACGGTGGCGTCGGCCGGTTCGTCGAGGTCGGGCCGGGCAAGGCCCTGAGCCGCCTGTGCGCGCGGCTGTGTCCCGAGGCCGAGGTGCACCGCACCAACGACGCCGCGCGCCTGGGGCGGCTCTACGCCGCGGCCGGAGTCACCACCCGGGACGGGGCAGCGGCGGACGGGTCGGCACCCGGGTCGGGACACGGGACGGCAGCTGCCGGGCCGGTGCCGGGCCCGGTGCGCGGATGACGGCCGGCCGGCCGGTGCTCCTCCTGCCCGGCCAGGGGTTCCAGCACGCCGGGATGGCCGTCGAACTCTACTGGCGCGAGATGCACTTCAAAGCCGCCGCCGACGAGTTCCTGGAGGCGCTGGGCCCGCAGGGAAAGCTGCTCCACGACGACTGGCTCTCCGGCGTGGACGGCGCGGCAGCCGACCGCGGCACCAGCGCACAGCCGCTGCTGTTCCTGGTCGGCTACGCCATCGGACGGACGCTCGCCGCACGCGGACTGCGGCCCGGCGCGCTGATCGGGCACAGCGTCGGCGAACTGGCCGCCGCCACCCTGGCAGGCGTCATCGACCTGCCGGCCGCGGCGCGCGTCATCGCCGCACGGTGCGCGGCGCTGGCACACGCTCCCGCGGGCGGCATGCTGGCCGTGGCCGGTGCTCCGGACCGGGTGACGGCCTGTCTGCGCGGCTCCCCGGCGGCGGGCTCCGTCGTCGTGGGGGCGCACAACGCACCGTCGCAGACCATCCTCTCCGGGCCGGAGCCCGACCTGTCACGGGCCGAGGAACTGGTGCGGGCACAGGGCCTGATCGTCCGCCGGGTACGGGCCCTGGAGCCCTGGCACTCCCCGGCGATGCGGCCGGCGGCACGGGTGTTCGCCGCCGCCGTCGCCGCCGAGGAGCTGCGTCCGCCGGTGCTGCCCATCGTCTCCACCCGCACCGGGCGCCCGGTCACCGACGAGGAAGCGGTCGATCCCGCCTTCTGGGCCCACCAGATGGCAGCACCGGTCCTCTTCTGGCCGGCGCTGGAGACCCTGCTCGACGACGGCGCCCCGCGGCTGCTCGTCGACGCCGGACCGGCCGCGGCGCTGGCGACGCTCGCGCGCCGGCATCCGGCGGTCGGCAGCGGGGCGAGCGAGGCCGTGGCCCTGCTGGCCCAGCCGGGCCGGGACGCCTGGAGCACCTGGCAGCGGGGGCTGGCGCGGCTCGAGGCCGCCACCTGACCGAACAGACCGAACAGACCGAACTGACCGAGCTGATCGACTGATCGAACTGACCGACCTGACCGACGTGGTTCGAGCCCGATGACCGACGTGGTTCGAGCCCGAGGGGTGCCGGCACACAGCCGGCACCCCTCTTTTTTCGTGCCCGATGGAAGGAGAGCCCTTGTTACTGCGCGAGATACTGCCGGAACACGTCGCTTCCTGGGAGACGGCCGAGGACCGGCCGGACGCCGCACTGTTCCCAGAGGAGGAGCTCCTGGTCCAGGGCGCGGTCGAAACGCGGCGGCGCGAGTTCTCCACGGGACGCTACTGCGCGCGCAAGGCACTGGAGCAGCTCGGCCACTCCGAGCCGCAGCCGGTACTGCGGGGCGCGCGGGGGACCGCACTCTGGCCGCCCGCCGTGCGGGGAAGCATCACCCACTGCAGCGGCTACCGGGCCGCGGCCGTGGCCCGGATGTGCGAGGTGGCGGCCGTGGGCATCGACGCGGAGCCGAACGTACCGCTCTCGCCCGAGGTGCTGCGGATGGTGGCACTGCCGCCGGAGCGGGAGCTGACCTGTCGGCTGCTGGCCGAGGCGTCCGCCGTACGCTGGGACAAGCTGCTCTTCAGCGCCAAGGAGAGCGTCTACAAGGTCTGGTATCCGCTCACGGGGCTGCCGTTGAACTTCACGGACGCCCAGCTGGGCTTCGACCCGGAGTCCGGCACCTTCGCCGCGCGGCTGCTGCCGCACGTTCCGAGGGTGCCAGGCGTTCCACGGGAGCTGACCGGCCGCTGGGCCGTACGCGGCGACCTTATAGTGACAGCGATCACGCTGCCGGCGCCGGGCGCCGCGGGGAGGCCCGGCGCACGCGCCACCGCCTCCTCGAGGCGGCCGGGCGAGCTCCCGGTGGCGAAAGTTCGCACCCCCCTAGTGACTCCACGGTGATGAATCTTTATGATGAAGGAAACGGTGGGGAGGGGCGAGGGGGCCGACGAAGAGGCCGGCCGCTTCGGCAGCGGCGCCTCGAGCTGGACCGACGGGATGTGAAGTGAGCGATGGAAGAGCACGCGGTGGCAAGCATTGACACCCGGCCCGAGCGCCTGGTCGACGACTTGCGGACCTTCGGTGCGAACTACACCGAGTTCACCCGGCGGTTCGCCGCCTGGCTGGGCCTCCACTCCACGGACGCCGCGGCGTTGGCCGAGATCCTCTACGCGGAGGACAAGGGCGTCCCGCTCTCGCCGGCCCGGCTGAGCGAGCGGATCTGTCTGTCCTCCGGGGCCACCACGGCGCTGCTGAACCGGCTGGAGAAGGCTGGCCACGTCGTACGCAAGCGGGAGCACACCGACCGCCGGATCGTCACCCTGCGCAGCAGCCCGGAGGTCAGACCGCAGGCGATGAAGTTCTTCGGCCCCTACGCCGAACGCCTGGAGGCGGAGATCTCCCGGTACACCTCGGCGCAGCTGCGGCAGTTCCAGGAGTTCGTCACCCATCTGAGCGACACCATGGACTCCCTGCTGGCGCACGAATACCACGCGCTGCAGCCCGGCCAGCAGCCCGGCGCTCAGGAGAACGGCGGGGGCACGGCGGCCTCATGAGGGGAGGGCGGGCGGCAGGAGACGAGCGGGTGGCAGGAGGCGGAACCGGGCCGGATTCCCGGCCCGGTCCGCCGAGTCGCCGGAGGCTACAGCCAGCCCGAACACTCGGCGATCCGCACGGCGTCCACCCGGGTGCGCGCGTTGAGCTTCCTGGTCACATTGGTCAGATAGTTGCGGATCGTTCCAGGGGACAGATGCAGCTCCGCCGCGATGTCCAGGACGTCCTCGCCGGTTGCGGCGCGGCGCAGCACATCGAGCTCCCGCGCGGTGAGCGGGGAGGCCGAGGCGCGCCACACCGACTGGGCGAGCTCGGCGTCGATCACCCGCCGGCCGGCCGCGAGTCCCCTGATGGTGTCGGCCAGTTGCTCCGGCGGGGACCCTTTGGACAGCACGGCCCCCACCCCGACGTCCAGGGCCTTGCGTACCGCGCTGGGCCGCCAGTCGGAGGTGAGCAGCAGGGTGCGGGTCGCCGTTCGCCCTTGGTGTATCCGCTCCGCCAGGGCCAGCTCCTCCTCGCCGGTCCGCTGCATGCCGAGGACGAGGACGTCGGGCTCGTGGAACTCCACGGCCGACTGGAGCTCGTGGGCGCGCCCCTCCTCCGCGATCACCTTGATGTCGTCCTCAAGCCGCAGCAACGCGTAAAGGGCTCCGCGGATCATACGCTCGTCTACCGCCAGCAGAACATCGATCACTTTTCCCCCTAGTAAAAAGTGCACGATTTTCGGTGTTTGGCCATGCCGGTACGCACAAGGCGGCGCCCAGGACATGTGGTGGTGAAACGGAGAGAAAGCGGTGAGCTCAGCGGCCCACTGCGCCCGGCCGCAGAGCGGTCGAGAGCGGGATCGGGTCACCCGGCCAACGGAAACCCGGCTGTTGGTCATTCCTCCGGGGTCGAGGACCGTCAGGTCGGCTGCGCGTAATCGCGCAGCGACGGTCTTTGCCGGAGGTGCAGCCCCGTAAAGGTCGTCACGCCCAACTGCTGACTCCTATGCTGTTAATCCGGCCGAGCAGCGGACCAGTTGTCGGCAAACTTATGTGACGACTGCACGACTTGTCCAGTGCATATTCCCGGCAGTGATCTGCGTCGCACCGGAAGAGATCATTCGCTTCCGCTTACTCTCCGCCACGGTGCCGGCGGCCGGGATTTCGCAGCCTTGTTTCATAGGTGTTACCGACAGTGCCGGCCGTCTTGGCCGGGACGTACGTGGTCCGATTCGGCCAGTGCCGTCTGCAATCGGCCATCATCAGGGAAACCCCCGACCTCTCCGGCACCACTTGGGGTATTCCCCGTCCGAAGCGAGCTTGTATTTGGCGTGCTCACGACGATGAGAGGTGTCGAAGACTGGTTGAATTCTGAAATGCTCTCGCGGTCGATCCTGGCGTGAATGCGTCGCCGTTTTGCCATCCGTGAAGGTTTCACATTCAAGCATGACATTCGCATGTTGCTTGATGATGGAGACACTTGCTGATGAAGTTTCCTCTTCATAAGTTGGAGCTCAGAACGGGGGCGCGTGAAGAGGCTGGGCAGCACGGCCCGCGGTTTCCCGTTCGGAATGGACGGGGCGTTGATGGATCGTTCTCTGCGGAACCGACAGCATTTCCCGCAACATTCTTCTGTATGTGCAGGGCAGGGCGTTGCCGCCGCTCTGTGTGAAAGCTGCAGAAACCGGCTCGCTGACGCTCTGCTGAGACTGCCGACTCTCTACCGTGCCTGCGAAATGCTGCTCGGCGGCAATCATTCCCCAGGAGAAAGGGTTTCCGGGTCCGGCGGATTCCAGAGTCTGCCGATAAACGCGAACATTGCCGAGGCGCGTTCCTCCATCAGTTCGCTGCTGGCGTCCTGGGCTGCTCTCATTGCAGACGAAAATGGAGCCACGGCGCCCTGTCGGCATGTCGACCACCTGGCGAAATTCCTCCGCGACCACATCGGGTGGCTCGCCGCGCACCCGGCGGCTCCGGAGGCCGTGGCGGAGATCGAGGACGTCCTGCGCAGGGCGAGCAGGGCCGCCGAGCCCGGGCGCGTCCGCGTCGTTCCCGTCGGCACATGCGTAAGGAGTGGATGTGACGGGAAACTGCGTGCCGTCATCAAACTCGACTCCGCCTCCGGCGCGCGGCACTCGGACATCCGGTGCAGCGCGGACCCGGAACACGCCTGGCTCGCCGACGAATGGGCACGGCTGGCGTCGGAAGCCGCGCACACCCCGCGGCAGCCGCGGCGGTTGTGGTACACCGTGGCGGAGGTCGAGGCCCTCGCGAAGATCAAGAGCGGCTCCGTCTACCGACTCGCAAGCCAGTTCAACTGGCGCCGCCGCAAAGTGGCAGGAAAGGTCTATTACTGCGCCAGGGACGTGGACGCCCATGTGAAGACCGACCGCCCGGCGGCCTGACCCAGGGACACCTGCCCCGGGTACACCTGACCCGGTGACACAGGCCAGGGCGCAAGAGCGCGCGCCGTGCCGGGAGAAGGGCTCCCGGCACGGCGCGCGGCCTTGGTGTGCGCCCGGTGCTCTCCGCCCGGCACACGCCGGGCGGAGGGCGCAGTCAAAGGCGCTGTCGGAGGGTTACGGGAAGGTGAGCTTGAAGCTGTTGATGTAGCCCGTGTCGGCCGGGCCTCTGTCCCGGACTCTCAGCTGCCAGGTGCCGTTGGCGTTCTCCGCCGAGGCGTCGACCGTGTAGGTGGTGTCGATGTTCGGCGTCGGGTCGGCCGCCACACTGTGCAGTCGGTACGCCCTGCCGCTCGGGCCGATCAGATCGACCTGGAGGTCACCGCTGTAGGTGTGGACGATGTTCACGCCCACCTTGAGGTTGGCGGGGGCCCGCCCGGTCAGCCCGCTGGTGGTGATCTCGGAGGTGACCGCAGGGCCGGGGTAGTCCGGGATCGTGACGTCGGTGTCGTTGGTGAACGTCTTGCCGTCACCCGGGTCGCCGTCGCCGGGACGGGCGCCGACGGCCACGCCTGCCCAGGCGTCCGCCACGGCCTTGTACTCGGCGCTGCTGGTGCCGTACAGCTCGCCGGCCACCGCGAGCGTCCCGGTGCGCGCCGAGGCGTAGTTGGTGGTGGAGGTGAACTTGGTGGTCAGCGCCTTGTACCAGATGAGCGCCGCCTTCTCGCGGCCGATCCCGGTGACCGGGAGTCCGTCGGCGGTGGGCGAGTTGTAGCTGACGCCGTTGATGACCTTGGCGCCGCTGCCCTCGCTCAGCAGATAGAACCAGTGGTTGGCGGGGCCGGACGAGTAGTGCACGTCGATGTTGCCGATGCCCGCGTACCAGTTGTCCTTCGAGTTGCCGTCGCGGCTGGGCTTGTCCTGGTAGCGCAGCGGGGTGCCGTTGCCGCGGATGTCTATCTTCTCGCCGATGAGGTAGTCGCCCGGGTCGGCCGAGTTGTTGGAGTGGAACTCCACCGCGGTGGCGAAGATGTCCGAGGTCGCCTCGTTCAGGCCGCCCGACTCACCGCTGTAGATGAGGCCCGCCGTGGCCGAGGTGACGCCGTGCGTCATCTCGTGGCCCGCGACGTCCAGCGAGGTCAGCGGCTTGCTGTTGCCGGAACCGTCGCCGTACGTCATGCAGAAGCAGCTGTCGCTCCAGAAGGCGTTGACGTAGTTGTTGCCGTAGTGGACCCGGGAGTAGGCGCCGCGGCCGTCGCCCCTGATGCCGGAGCGGCCGTAGACGTTCTTGTAGTAGTCCCAGGTCTCCGCGGCGCCGTAGTGCGCGTCGGCACCGGCGGTCGCGGCGTTGGACGGGCTGCCGTTGCCCCAGGTGTCGGAGGTCTGGGTGAACAGCGAACCGGTGCCCGACGTCCCGTGGTTGAGGTTGTAGGTCTTGTGGCCGCCGCGGTCGTTGTCGGTCAGCGTGTAGTTCGAGCCCGACTGGGCGGTGCTGAGGTTGACCTGGCCGCTGTACTGGGTGTTGCCGATGCCGGTCTCGATGGCCTGCCACTGGTAGAGCTTCTTGCCGGAGCGGGCGTCCGTGACGACGTGCAGCTCGTTGGGCGTGCCGTCGTCCTGGAGGCCGCCGACCACGGTCTCGTAGGCGAGGGTCGGCTTGCCCTCGGCCAGCCATACCACCTTGCGGGGCGCACGGTCGGCGTCGGTCTTCTTCGAGCCCGCTGCGTCGGCGGCCTTGACGGCCTGCCGCTCCGCCGTGGCCGGCCGCACCCGGGCCTTGGCCGGTACGTTCTTCAGCTTGTGCTTCGAGGCGCGGAGGACCTCCTCGGTGCGGCCCTTCTTGGTGGTCTCCACCACCAGGTCACCGCCGAGGACGGGCAGACCGTCGTAGGTGCGCTCGTAGCGGGTGTGGAGGGTGCCGTCGCGGTCCTTGATCACGTCGCGGACGACCAGTTTCTCCTTGGCGCCGAGGCCCAGCTTCTTCGCGGTGGCGGCCTTCTTGCTGTCGGCCTTCCGCAGCAGCGAGGCGCGCTGGTCCGGCGAGAGATCGGCGGGCAGAGAGCCCCGGTCGGCCCCCTTGGCCGCCGCCGACCTGGCGTCGGCGTGGCTCTGGTCGTCGGCCGTCGCCGGGCCTGTCTGTACGGCCACCGAGAGCAGGGCCGCGACCGCGCCGAGCGCGATGCCGGCCGACGCCTTGGGGTGCGCACGTCTGTGGGAGGTGGCGGACTTTCTGTGGGAGGTTGATCTTCGCAATGCTGACTCCTTCTGCGGGCCGCAGGGATGTGCGGCCTGGGAGACCGGGCGGCGGATGACCGTCCGGGCAGATCTCGGCAGAACAAGGCGGAGCAAGGCAGAGCAAGGCCGCACTGGTGGGGCCAGTGCAACCGGTGGAACCGATGCGGTGATCGGAGCTGCCCCGAACACCACGTGGGGGAACAGCCGCTCGACGTTCGCGCGGTTGCGCGGCGGCCAGTCGCAGAGTGCCACCCCGACGCGCGCCTGTCAGGAGCGCATCAAGGGTTTGGCCAGAAACAGTCCGTTGTCCGCCAGCACGCGTCCGCTATCCGGAGCGAAGACCGCGCCCCGACGGGGCGCGGGGAACGGCGGGCGCAGCCCGAACAGCGCCACAGTGCGCAAGTGGCGGTCAGTGGCAGCCCCTACCGGAACAGGAGGAGGGGGCGCCAAGTGCCGCCGGATGAGCCCTAGTCCGTGCGGACCTCCGCACGGTCGCCGCCCCACCGGGTGTGGAACGTACCCTCCCGGTCGCGGCGCCGATACGTGTGCGCGCCGAAGTAGTCGCGCTGCGCCTGGGTGAGAGCGGCGGGCAGACGCTCGGCGCGCAGCCCGTCGTAGTAGGCAAGTGCCCCTGAGATACCGGGCGTCGGCACCCCGTGTCGAGCGGAGGCGGCGGCGATCCGGCGCCACGCCCCCTGCGCCTCGCCCAGCTCCCGCGCGAACTCCGGGTCGGCCAGCAGCGTGGGGAGCCCGGGACGCTCGGCGAACGACGCGCGGATACGGTCCAGGAACGCCGCCCGGATAATGCACCCCGCACGCCAGATCGCGGCGACGCGGGACAGGTCGATCCCCCAGCCGAACTCCTCACTGCCGGCCCGGATCATGTCCCAGCCCTGGGCGTAGGAGATGACCTTGGAGGCGTACAGCGACTGCTCCACCTGCTCGGCGAAGCGGTCCGCCTCCGCCTCCGGCAGCGGCTCCACGCCCGGTCCCGGAAGCTCCGCCGCTGCCTGGCGCAGCCCGGTGTGGCCGGACTGCGAGCGGGCGAAGACCGCCTGTGCGATCCCCGGCACCGGCACTCCGAGATCGAGTGCCGTCTGCACCGTCCAGCGCCCGGTGCCCTTCTGCTCCGCGCGGTCCGCCACGACGTCGACGAACGGCAGACCGGTGTCCGCGTCGGTGTGGGTGAGGACCTGAGCGGTGATCTCGATGAGGTAGGAGTCCAGCCGGCCCCGGTTCCAGCCGCGGAAGATCTCCGCGATCTCGGCGGGCGTGCGGCCTGCGACCTTCCGCAGCAGGTCGTACGCCTCCGCGATGAGCTGCATGTCCGCGTACTCGATGCCGTTGTGCACCATCTTCACGAAGTGGCCGGCGCCGTCGGGGCCGATGCGCGCGGTGCACGGCGCGCCGTCCGGGGCGCGGGCCGCGATCCGCTCCAGCAGCGGGCCCAGCACCTCGTACGCCTCCGCCGAGCCGCCCGGCATGATGCTCGGACCCAGCAGCGCGCCCTCCTCGCCGCCGGAGATGCCCGTACCGGCGAAGTGGATGCCGCGCTCGCGCAGCGCCGCCTCCCTGCGGCGGGTGTCGGCGAAGTGCGCGTTGCCCCCGTCGACGACGACGTCACCGGGCTCCAGCAGTCCGGCGAACTCCTCGAGTACCGCGTCCGTCGGTCCGCCCGCCTTCACCATGACCACCACACAGCGGGGCCTGCGCAGGGCCGCCACGAACTCCCGGGCCGAGGTGGTGGGTACGAAGTCGCCCTCGTCGCCGAACTCCTCGACCAGCTCCCGGGTCCGCGCCTCGGTGCGGTTTTGCAGCGCGACGGTGCAGCCGCTGCGGGCGAAGTTGCGCGCCAGGTTGCGCCCCATGACGGCCAGTCCCGTGACGCCGATCTGCGGCGAAGCTGTCATGTCCATCCCTCTGGCTCTCGGGTACCGGGCCTGCACGACTGCCCACCGATCGTCTCCTGACACACCCGGGACCGCTCGCTTCCCGCTGCCCCGCGGCGCGTCCGGGTCACTTGGCGTCGGCGTAGCACTCCACGGCGGCCGTGGTGAAGGTGAACCGCACGGGGGTCGGTCCGAACGCGGCGGCGGCCGCCTGTTCGCCCGCTGCCGTGATCGCCTCCCGTACCTCCTCGGCCTCCTCGGCGGGGCAGTGCACGATGACCTCGTCGTGCTGGAAGAACACCAGTTCGGCGGCGAGGTGCGCGAGCCGCTGCCGCAGCGCGGCCAGCATCAGCACTGCCCAGTCGGCCGCGCTGCCCTGCACCACGAAGTTCCGGGTGAACCGGCCCCGCGCGCGGGCTGCGGGCCCGCCGTCCGAGGGCCACTCCGTCTCGTCGTGCCCGCCCAGCCCCTCACCCGCCTCGGGGCCCGTGTCCTCCACGTCCCGGCCGCCACCGTCGCCCCGGCTCACGGGCGGACAGGTGCGGCCCAGATGGGTGCGGACCAGCCGGCCCTCCTCTCCCGCGCGCGCCGCCTCGTCGACGTACGACACGGCGGCGGGGAACCGTCTTCGCAGCGCTGCCAGGTTCCGCAGCCCCTCACCGCTGGTCTGGCCGTAGATCGCGCCCAGCAGGGCCAGTTTGGCCTGGTCGCGGTCGCCGGAGAACGCCCGCTCGGAGAGGGCCGTGTACAGGTCCCGTTCGTCGCTGGCCACGGCCATCAGGCCCGGGTCCCGGGAGACGGCGGCCAGCACCCGCGGCTCCATCTGGTCGGCGTCCGCCACCACCAGCCGCCAGCCCGGATCGGCGACCACCGCCCGGCGCACCACCTTGGGGATCTGCAGCGCACCGCCCCCGTTGGTCGTCCAACGGCCGGAGGCCGCGCCGCCGGGTACGTACTCGGCGCGGAAGCGCCCGTCCCGCACCCAGGAGCGCAGCCAGCTCCAGCCGTGCGCGGTGTAGAGCCGGTAGAGCTTCTTGTAGCGCAGCAGCGGCTCGACCGCTGGGTGGTCCACCTTGCGCAGCTCCCAGGCCCGGGTGGAACCCAGCCTGATCCCCGCGCGGGCGAACGCCTGCAGTACGTCCCCGGGCAGATCCGGCCGCACCCGTACGTCCGGTCCGAAGGCCCGCGACACCTCCTCCTCCAGCTCCACCAGCCGTCTCGGCAGCCCACTGCCCGCATAGCGCTCGCCCAGCAGTTCGTCCAGCAGTTCCCGGTGGATCTCCGCGCTCCAGGGCACCCCGGCGGCCGTCATCTCCCCGGCCACCAGGGTTCCGGCGGACTCCCCGGCCAGCAGCAGCCGCATCCGGTCCGGATACTCGGCCCGCGCGGTGCGGTCCAGCTGTGCCGCGTACACCTCCAGCAGGGCCTCCAGTGGGTCGACCCCGTCGGGCAGCGGGACCGGGCCCGTCTCGAACAGCGAGGGCTGGGGGTCCGTCTCGCGCGGGGACGGCTGCCGGTCCGGTGGCACCGGTCGGCCGTGCAGCCGTGCCCAGGCGGCGGGCAGCGAGCGCGGCTCGCCCGCCCGGCCCTCGTGGCCCAGCAGCAGGGCCTCCGCCGTCTCCACCTCGTAGCACCGCTCGACCCGGACCCCGGCGGCCGCCAGCGCGTGCTGCACTTCGGGCGTGGCGCGCCACACCCAGCGCACCGTCCCGGGCCGGGCCCGTACGGCAGCCGCCGCCGACTCCTCCGTGCGCACCGGCCCGGCGGGGCGGCCCCGGGCGTCGAGCGGGCACACCCGCACCCGGCCACCGACCGCCGGGACCAGCGCCCACCGGCCCGCGGCAGGTGCCTCACCGCTTCCGGCGGCAGGCGCCTCGGCGCTTCCCGCGGCAGGCGCCATCCGCGTCGCCGGCCGAGCCCCCGTCTCCTCCATACCCGGAGTCTCCCAGCCACCTCTGACAACGGCCCCGAGCCGCCGCCGGGACATGTGCCGGCCACCGGGAATGCGCCAGGTGATCGAATCCGGGGCCGGACGCGGGTGAGGCGGTGTCATACTTCCTGCCACCGCCCCACTTGGAGACCAGGCCGAGACCAGGCCGAGACCAGGGCCGAGAAGGGCCGAGACCAGGGACCGATGTGAACAGAACCCAACAGCGTGGCTCACGCACTCCTGCCGCATCCCGGGGGACGGAGGGAGGCACCGAGCGGTCGCAGGAGCGGCGCGCCGAGCTGCTGGCGACCGGGCGCCGGCTGTTCGCCGACACCTCCTACGACGCCCTGTCCATGGACGACATCGCCCGCAGCGCCGGGGTGGCGAAGGGGCTGATCTACTACTACTTCACCAACAAGCGCGGCTACTACCTGGCGATCATCGAGCAGGCCGTCACCGAACTGATCGTCCGGGCGACGAGCGGCGGAGAGCTGCCCCGCACCGAGCGTATCCACCGCACCATCGACGGCTATCTGGCCTACGCGCAGCACAACCAGGCGGCCTACCGCGCCATCGTCACCGGGGGAGTGGGCCACGACGAGCAGGTCCTCGCCATCCGCGACCGGGCGCGCGAACAGCTGCTGGGCACCATCGCCGAGCGCGCCTGGGGCCACCCCGACGTCCCGCCGCTCGCCCGGAAGGCCCTGGTGGGCTGGCTGTCCTCGGTGGAGGGCGTCACCCTCGACTGGCTCGCCCACCCGCAGCAGCTCTCCCGCGAACAGCTCTGCGCGCTGCTCACCCGCACCTTGGACAGCACGCTGGAGGTCGTCGGAGAGTTCGACCCCGCCCTGCCGCCGCCCACGCGGACGGATCCCTGAGCGGCACCGGCATATCTCCGCCCTTTCGGGACACTCGTGAGTACAAGAGTGTCCATCCGGCTGAGAGGGAAACCATGGACATATCGGGTCTCATCAGCGCGCTCATCGTCGGCGTCATCATCGGCGCGCTCGGCCGGCTGGTGCTGCCGGGCAGGCAGCGGGTCGGCCTGGTGTGGACGGTCGTGGTGGGCATCATCGCCGCACTGGTCGGCACCGGTATAGCGGGCGCCGTCGGTGTGGCCGACACCAAGGGATTCGACTGGATCGAGCTGATCATCCAGGTCGCCCTGGCGGCGGTCGGGGTCGCCGCGCTGGACGGCGCCCGCGCGGGCGGACGGGTGCACCGCTAGCGGGCCGGGCTGCGGCGCACGGTGCCGCAGCGGCACGGGTGAGGCCCCGCGGCCGACTGCCGCGGGGCCTCGGTGTGCCGCCGAGCGCTCGCCTACCGGATCGCCTTGATCAGCTCTCCGTTGGCGGTGTCCCCGCTCAGCTCCCAGAAGAAGGCGCCGGCCAGGCCCTGCTGTGCTGCCCAGTCGCCCTTGGAGCCGATGGTCTCCGGGGTGTCGTAGCTCCACCACTGGTTGCCGCAGTGTGCGTAGGCGGTGCCGCCGACCTTGCCGGTCGCCGGGCACCGGGTCTTGAGGACCTTGTAGTCCTCGATGCCCTGCTCATAGGTTCCCGGTGCCGGACCGGTCGCCGTGCCGCCGGGTGCCGACTGCGTCACCCCGCTCCAGCCGCGGCCGTAGAAGCCGAGCCCGTAGAGCAGTTTGCTGCTGGGGACGCCCATGGCCTTGAGCTTGGCGATGGTCGCCTGGGTGTTGAAGCCCTCCTTGGGTATGCCCTGGTACGAGCTGAGCGGGGAGTGCGGGGCCGTGGGGCCCTGCGCGTCCCAGGCGCCGAAGTAGTCGTACGTCATCGGCAGATACCAGTCGACGTACTGTGCGGCGGTCTTGTAGTCGGTGGTCTCCAGCTTGCCGCCCGGGGAGGCGTCGGCGGTGATCGCGGCGGTCACCAGCTTGCCGCCGAACTTGGCGCGCAGGGCCTTCATCAGGTTGGCGAAGGCGTTCCGGCCGCTGGTGTCGCAGCTGAGGCCGCAGGCGTTCGGGTACTCCCAGTCGATGTCGATGCCGTCGAAGAGCCCCTTCCAGCGGGGGTCGTTGAGCAGGTTGTAGCAGGACTCGGCGAAGGCCGCCGGGTTCCTGGCCGCCTCGCCGAAGCCGCCGGACCAGGTCCAGCCGCCGAACGACCAGAGCACCTTCAGATTCGGGTGCATCTGCTTGAGCTTGAGCAGCTGGTTGAAGTTGCCGCGCAGCGGCTGGTCCCAGGTGTCGGCCTTGCCGTCGACGCTCTGCGCGGCGGTGTAGGCCTTCTCGTAGTCGGCGTAGCTGTCGCCGACGGTGCACTTGCCGCCCTGGACGTTGCCGAAGGCGTAGTTGATGTGGGTGAGTTTGTCGGCAGAGCCCGAGGTCTCGATGTTCTTGACGTGGTAATTGCGCTGGTAGACGCCCCAGTTGGTGAAGTACCCGACTGTCTTGCCGCCCGCTGCCGTGGTTTTCGCGGCCGCGGCCGGTGCCTTCCGCTGCTCCGCCGGTGCCTGCCGGGTTCCGGCGGTGGCGGTGGCCGAGAGCAGTGTCGTCGCCAGGAGCGCCGCGCACAGTGCGCCCAGGAAGGCGATCAGTCCGCGACAGCGGGGGCGGCGGGAGAGGCGCCGGGGGCGTCTGGTGTCGAGGGAGTGTTGGCTGTCCGATCCGAGCATGGTCACCTCGCGTGTGGGGTGCGGGGGGTGTGGTGCCGGTCGTACGTTCGGGGAATGTAGAAGGACTAGACCAGTGCGTCAATGGTTCGGACCAATCTCGGAGACGGTCTCCGTGGCCGCCCCCGGCCGGGCTGCGCCCTGGCCCGCGCGCGGTTCGTCGCCGTACGCCGGTGACGTGCGGCTCCCGATCGGGCATACTCCAACTCGCCGCAGCCGCTGGTCAGCCACCCTCGCGATCCGACGGTGCAGTATCACGGCAGGGGCAGCGGCACCCCCGGTCCGCCAGCGGGCCGGTGTCCCTCGGCGACCCGCCTCACCCCGGCGTCGTCGCCGTAGTTCCTGACCCGAAGGAGAGCGCGCCATGCCCAAGGACGGTCCGCAGCCGGTGGAACGTGAACTGCCCACCGACGAGGCACGGGACCTGCTGGGCCTCGTCCGTGATCTGGTGCAGCGGGAGATCAAGCCCGTGGCGGCCGAACAGGAGGCCGCGGGCGCCTTTCCCCGCGAGACCTTCCGGCTGCTGTCCGAGGCGGGTCTCCTCGGCCTGCCCTATCCCGAGGAGTACGGCGGTGGGGGCCAGCCCTACCAGGTCTACCTCCAGGTCCTCGAGGAGCTGGCCGCGGCTCGCCTCACGGTGGGGCTCGGCACCAGCGTGCACTCCCTCTCGTGTCACGGGCTGGCCCATTTCGGCAGCAAGGAACAGCGCACCGAGTGGCTGCCCGACATGCTCGGCGGCGGCCTGCTCGGTGCCTACTGCCTCTCCGAGCCCTCCTCCGGCTCCGACGCCGCCTCACTGCGCACCCGGGCGGTCCGGGACGGCGCTGACTGGGTGCTCGAGGGCACCAAGGCGTGGATCACCCACGGCGGCGTGGCCGACTTCTACACCGTCCTGGCCCGCACCGGCGAGGAGGGGCCCTGCGGCATCACCGCATTCCTCGTCCCCGCCGACGCCGAGGGGCTGAGCGCCGCCACGCCGGAGCACAAGATGGGGCTGAACGGATCGCCCACCGCGCAGCTCCACTTCGACGGCGTGCGGGTCCCCGACGCCCGCAGACTCGGGGACGAGGGCCAGGGCTTCAGCGTCGCGCTCTCCTCCCTCGACTCCGGCCGCCTGGGCATCGCCGCCTGCGCCGTCGGCGTCGCACAGGCGGCGCTGGACGAGTCGCTGGCCTACACGGCGGAACGCGAACAGTTCGGCCGCCCCCTCGCCGACTTCCAGGGCCTGCGCTTCATGCTCGCCGACATGGCCACCCAGATCGAGGCCGGGCGCTCCCTCTACCTGGCCGCCGCCCGGCGGCGCGACGCGGGGCAGCCGTTCGCCAAGCAGGCGGCGATGGCCAAGCTGTTCTGCACCGACACCGCCATGCGCGTCACCACGGACGCCGTGCAACTCCTGGGCGGATACGGCTACACGACGGACTTCCCCGTCGAACGGTACATGCGCGAGGCCAAGGTCCTGCAGATCGTCGAGGGCACCAACCAGATCCAGCGGATGGTGGTCGCCCGGCACCTGGCCGGGCCGGAGAGCAAGGGCTGAGCGGGCAAGCCGGCGGGCGCTGCGGAACCGGGCGGCGCCGTTCGCGCCCCGTACCCGTACGGGCCACTTCCCTCTCATCCGAGGGTCTGAGAATCTCCCGGACGTCGGGTACCGCCCACAGCCGGAGGCGTCATATGACCGCATCCGCACCACAGTTCACCCGCCGCCGCGGCATCCGTACGGCCGCGGCGGCGGCCCTCGCCCTGCCCTTGACCGCGCGTGCCGCGACCGCCCACGCCGAGACAGCGCACCCCCCGACAGCACACCCCGCCACTGAGCCCACCCAGGAGCAGCGAAGAGCCGGCGGCGCCGCGCTTCGCACGATGAGCTTCAATCTGCGCTACGCGTCCGAGACCCCGCCCAACAGCTGGCCCGAGCGCAGGCCGGTCACCCGGGCGCTGCTGCGGCGGGAGCGGCCGCATCTGCTCGGCACCCAGGAGGGGCTGTACGCGCAGCTCCAGGACATCGCCGCCGACCTGGGGTGGGCGCGCTACGACTGGCTCGGCATCGGCCGCGCGGGCGGCAGCCGGGACGAGTTCATGGCGATCTTCTACGACGTCCGGCGGCTGCGGCCGCTGGAGTACGACCACTTCTGGCTCTCCGACCAGCCCGCCCTCATCGGCTCGGCCACCTGGGGCAACACCGTCATCAGGATGGTCACCTGGGTCCGGTTCCGCGATCTGGCCACCGGGCACGAGCTCTACCACCTCAACACCCACCTCGACCACCGGAGTCAGCCCTCGCGTGAGCGGTCGGCCGCGCTGATCAACGAGCGGCTCGGCGGGCTCGACCCGGCTCTGCCGCGCCTGGTGACCGGCGACTTCAACGTCCCGGCGCACGGCAACCCCGTCCACGACACGCTGCTGGCCGACGGGAGGCTCGTCGACACCTGGGACGCGGCCGAGAGTCGCAGCGAGCCGTACGGGACCTTCCACGGCTACCGGCCGCTGGTGCCCGACGGAGACCGCATCGACTGGATACTGGCCTCTCCCGGCGTCCGGGTACGCCGGGCCTCGATCAACACCTTCGAGCGGGGCGGGCAGTACCCCAGCGACCACCTGCCGGTCCAGGCGCTGATCGAGCTCTAGGTTCTGACGGGGCACTGCCCGCGGGCGAGATCCGGTCACCCGCGGGCGGCGTCCCACACCTCCTCGGCGACGTCCTTGCTGAGCGCCACCCGCACCAGTCCGGCCGCGAGCGGTGCCAGCTCGTCCTTCTTGACCATCCCGGCCAGCTTCTCCGGGGACTTCGGCAGCCCCAGCCGCTCGGCGCCCTGGAGCGCCTTGTCGTCCAGATACGGCTGGTACTCGGGCCACACCGCCTGGGCCTCCCGCAGGAAGATCGCGACGCCCATCGGACCGATGCCCGGGACCTCGCGCAGCGCCTGCTCCGGATCGTCGCTCTTGCGCATCCTGCGCACGTCCCCGCCCCAGCGGTCCAGCAGCAGCTCGGCTCCCTTGCCGAGCTGGGTGGCGGTGCGCTCGTCATAGCGGCGGTAGCCGCCCTCGCCGAGCGCGTCGACCCGCTGCTGCCAGGTGGCCTCCGCCATCCGCTTGGGGTCCTTCATCCCGGCCCGCGTGAGCGCTCGTGAGCTGGCGAGCGCGATGTCCGAGCGGATGCGGGCGCTCAGCAGCAGGGAGAGCACCAGAAGCTGGTAGAGCGGCTGCGGGGTGTCACGCAGCGTGATGCCCGCTTCTTCCGCGTAGGTCTTTCCGTGCAGCTTCAGCAGCTCCCGCACCAGGGCGCGCTGCTGCTGGTCCTGCTTGCCGCCCTGCTTGGTGCCCGCCGACTTGCCCGTCCTGCTCTTCGTGCTCGTGTTCGCTGCCATGACGCCTCCTCGGCACCGGGTCCCACCCGTGCGGGACCCACGCCGGGCCCGCACGGAGCTACCCGCTCACGGGTTCCTCAGTGGGGCCCTGCCGAAAACGCGCATAGCGCCATGGCACCGTTTCGTCACCGAGTGTCGGCAACGCTCCGTATCGGAACGGAACGTTGAACGGAAGGGAGCGGAACGGAAGGGAACGGAAGGCGACCGTCCGACCACCTGCCGACTACGGCCGGGCTCCGGCGCGCACCGGCCGGTGGTCGGGGCGGCCCGCGTGGGAGAACGGCTGGGTGCGCCAGTCAAGTCCCTCGGGCAGCGTGAGCAGTTCGCTCACCGCGCGCTCACGGGTCTCACTGTCCCAGGGCGTGGCTTCCCGCACCGGGCGGCCCGAGCCCTGGCACACCGTCAGCCCGAACGGGTCCCAGGGTGAGGCGCACAGCCCGTGGCGCGGCAGCTTCTCCTCGTGGGTGAAGACCGCGATGGCCTGGCGGCATTCGGGGCACTTGACGCGGAGACCTTCGTACATCTCGTCCTCGGCGACCGGTCCTGTCAACTCTGGGGAGACGTCAGGGCCGTCCGGGGGAGCGGCCGCGTCGTGCTGCTGCGTCTCGTCGTACCGGCGAGCGGAGTGGGCGGACTTCGTCGTGCGCATGTAATCCCCCTCGATGGAACGGCCGGGCGACTGGGCTCCGGCCACAGCAAGCACTTCCCGCCGTGCCACGCGCATAATCACCTCGCACGGGAGGACGCGGGTGCATAAGTGTGTCCTTCGTCACATACCCACGGTTCCTGTGTTCGCCCCCGGCGCTCGCGCGACGCGGCGCGCCGTCCGCTCGTTCCGGAGCGTTCCCGGTGCGCCGGGCGCACGAGCGCGGGTACCGTGATCCGCTGTGGAGGAACTCGACCGTCAGATCGTGGAACTGCTCGTCAAGGACGGGCGGATGAGCTACACCGACCTGGGCAAGGCCACCGGCCTGTCCACCTCGGCCGTGCACCAGCGCGTACGCCGCCTCGAACAGCGGGGCGTCATCCGCGGCTACGCCGCGCTGGTGGACCCCGAGGCCGTCGGGCTGCCGATGACGGCGTTCATCTCCGTCAAACCGTTCGACCCCAGCGCGCCGGACGACATCTCCGAGCGGCTGGCGGACGTCCCGGAGATCGAGGCGTGCCACAGCGTGGCGGGGGACGAGAACTACATCCTCAAGGTGCGGGTGGCCACGCCCATCGAACTGGAGCACCTGCTGGCCAGGATCCGCAGCCTCGCCGGGGTCTCCACCCGCACGACCGTCGTGCTGTCCACCCCGTACGAGGCGCGCCCGCCGCGCATCTGACCCAGCGGTCCGACGCCGCGCGTCCGACCCCGGGCAGGAGTGCCCGGCCGCAGGCGGGAGACTGTTGCCATGAGCGACAGTGCGACCCCCTCCCGGCCCCGTACCCTGCTGCTGCGCGGTGGCGAGGTGCACAGCCCCGCCGATCCGTTCGCGACCGCGATGGTCGTGGAGGGCGACAGCATTGCCTGGATCGGCTCCGAGGGTGCTGCCGACTCCTTCGCCGATGGCGTCGACGAGGTGGTGCAGCTCGACGGCGCACTGGTCACCCCGGCCTTCACAGACGCCCATGTGCACACAACGGCGACCGGACTCGCGCTGACAGGGCTCGATCTGTCGGGCGCTCCCACGCTCGCCGACGCGCTCGCGCGAGTGCGCGCATACGCAAAGGCCCGGCCGGACGACCGGGTGCTGCTCGGCACCGGCTGGGACGCCCACGCCTGGCCCGAGCAGCGCCACCCCGGCCGCGCCGAACTCGACGAGGCGAGCGGCGGGCGGCCGCTGTATCTCACCCGGATCGACGTCCACTCCGCGCTCGCCAGCACGGCGATGCTCGACCTCGTCCCCGACCTCACAACCCGTGCGGGGTACCGGCCCGACGCACCGTTGACGGGTGACGCACACCACGCCGTACGGGAGGCCGCCTACGCCACGCTCACCGAGCGCCAGCGCACCGAGGCGCAGCGCGCGGCGCGGGCCCATGCCGCCTCGCTGGGCATCGGCGCGCTGCACGAGTGCGCGGGCCCCGACATCTCGGGCGAGGACGATCTGCGCGGGCTGCTGGCGCTCGCCGCCGAGGAGCCGGGCCCCCGCGTCCACGGCTACTGGGCGGAACACCTCACCTCGGCCAAGGACGCCGCCCGGGTCCGGGAGCTCGGTGCGGTCGGCGCCGCCGGCGACCTCTTCGCCGACGGCTCCCTCGGCTCGCACACCGCGCACCTGTGCGCCCCCTACGCGGACGCGCCGCACACCAGCGGGAGCGCTCTGCTGGACGCCGAGGCCGTCGCGGCCCACGTCGCGGCCTGCACCGAGGCGGGGATCCAGGCAGGGTTCCACGCCATCGGCGACGCCGCGCTCCAGGCCGTGACAGCCGGGGTGCGCGGCGCCGCCGAGAGGGTCGGCCTCGCCCGCGTCCGTGCGGCCCGGCACCGGGTCGAGCACGCCGAGATGCTCACCGAGCAGACCATCGCCGACTTCGCCGACCTCGCCCTCACCGCCTCCGTACAGCCGGGGTTCGACGCGGCCTGGGGCGGCGCGGACGGCATGTACGCGCGCCGCCTGGGCGTCGAACGCGCCGCCACACTCAACCCGTACGCGGCGCTGCTGCGGGCCGGAGTGCCCCTCGCGCTCGGCTCCGACAGCCCCGTCACCCCGCTCGGCCCCTGGGAGGCGATCCGCGCCGCCGCCTTCCACCACACCCACGAGCACCGGATCTCCGTCCGTGGCGCCTTCACCGCGCACACCCGTGGCGGCTGGCGCGCCCTCGGCCGTGACGACGCCGGAGTGCTGGTGCCCGGCGCCCCCGCCGACTACGCGCTGTGGCGCACCGGACAGCTGATCGTCCAGGCCCCCGACACCCGGGTCGCCAACTGGTCGACCGACCCCCGTTCGGGGACCCCGGGGCTGCCCGACCTGACGCCGGGCGGTCAAGTCCCGGTCTGTCTGCGGACGGTGGTCGGCGGACGCACGGTCTACGCACGGCCGGACGAGTGATCTGACGGAGGGCGATACGGCCGAACGAGACCCCCTCCGTCCGCCGCCCTGACGCCGCCTTCTCCGCACTGACCTGGTATTTCACCGAAACACCCCAGGTGACCGGGCTGTTGACAATGATTGCCCGAAGCCCGGTAGGTTCGGCCGCGTCCACCACAGGACGTCCGACCGGGGATCTTCCGCGCTGTCGTCGAACGCCGCTGGGCCACGGGGTGGTGTACCGCACCGGCGCACCACCACTGCGAGCCAGGTCCAGCGCCCGCGGCACGGGGACAGATGGTTTCCGCCGGTCGGCGGGTGTGACCCGGGACGGGGCCCGGACGCTCAGTAGACAACGGCTTTCGGACGATCCGCAGCCAGCGGGTCCCAGGTCGGCCCGAAGGGCGCCGGGTCCCTGGCCGGGACGGGATCGGCCGTGGCCCCCTGCCGAACACGCCCACGCGGTGAGAGATCACATGCTGCGATCCGGCGAACACGTCCCGCCCTCCAAACCGTCGCTTTACGGTCCCGTGCCCCGCACCGGCCCCCGAGCGTTGTACCGTCGGCTCACACCACCGCACGACCTGCTAGGAAGGCCGCGACCTTGGCATCGGGCCCCGACACCACCTCCGCTTCCGCCCCGGACGGCTCCCGGGAGCGGAAGACGGCACCTGCCGCGCGGCGCAGCGCGCCGGGCGAGTCACCGCATGTGAGCAGTAACGTCTCCGCGGACGCCGGGCAGCCCGCGTCCCAAGAGGCGGGGCGCCCCGGGCGGACGCGCAGGCTGGCGGCGCTCGCACGGCGGGAGGCGCGCAGCACAGCGCTGGCCGCGCTCAGCGGCGTCGCCCTCGCGTTCGCCTTCCCGCCCTACGGGATCTGGCCCCTGTCGTTCGTCGCCGTCGCCGCGCTGAGCCTTCTCACCCGCGAGCGCACCGGACGCCAGGGCGCCTGGCTCGGACTCGCCTTCGGCTGGCCCTTCTTCGTCGTCCTGCTCAAGTGGCTGCACGTCGTCGGCTGGGACGCGACCATCGGACTCGCCTTCCTGCAGGGCCTGTTCGTGCTGGGACTCGGCGCCGGGCTCGCCGTCACCTCTCGGCTGCCGCTCTGGCCGCTGTGGGGCGCGTGCCTGTGGCTGACCGAGGAATTCCTGCGCGACAGGCTGCCGTTCGGCGGCTTCTCCTGGGGCCGCCTCGCCTTCGCCAACACCGATTCGCCCTACACCCCGCTGGCCGCGCTCGGCGGCGCACCGCTGGTGTCCTTCGCGGTGGCCCTGACGGGCACCCTGCTGGCCGCCGTCGCGCTGACCGGCGGGCGGCTGCGCTCCGCGCCGGCGCGCACCACCCGCGCGTACGCCACCGGAGCCGGCGCCCTCGCGCTCGCCGGGGCGGTCACCGCCGCCGGGTTCGCGGTGCCGGTGCCGACCAAGGCGGCCGACACCGTGCGGATCGCCGTGGTGCAGGGCAACGTCCAGCAGCCGGGCATGCACTTCCTCGGCCGGCCCATGCAGATCCTCAACAACCACGTCGAGGCCACCCTCGATCTCGCCGACCGGATCAAGAAGGGCAAGGAGCCCAGACCCGACCTGGTGATCTGGCCGGAGAACTCCTCCGACCTCGACCCGTACAAGTACCCCGAGGCGCGCAACCGCATCGACAAGGCCGTCAAGGCGGTCGGCGTCCCCGTGCTGGTCGGCGCCCTGGTGGACCACCCCACCAAGTCCGGCTACGTCGAGAATCAGGGCATCGTCTGGGACCCCGAGAAGGGCCCCGGCGCCTCCTACACCAAGCAGCACCCGGTTCCCTTCGGCGAGTACGTCCCCTTCCGCGACCAGCTCAGCAAGGTCATCACCCGTCTCCAGCAGGTGCCCCGCGACTTCTACCCGGGCGACCACACCGGCGTCCTGCAGACCGGCCCGGCGCGCCTCGGTGACGTGATCTGCTTCGAGGTCGCCTACGACGAGATCCCCAGGGACACCGTCAAGGACGGCGCCCGGGCGCTGGTCGTCCAGACCAACAACGCCACCTACGGGCGGACCGGCCAGCCCGAGCAGCAACTCGCGATGTCCAAGCTGCGCGCCGTCGAGCACGGCCGCGCCGTGGTGACCGCCGCGACGAGCGGCATCAGCGCCATCGTCTCGCCCGACGGGACGGTCCAGCAGCGCACGGACGAGTTCACCCAGGACGTCCTCAACGGGAAACTCCCGCTGCGCGACGAGATCACCCTTGCCGACCGCGTCGGTGCCGCTCCCGAATGGGTGATCGCTATCGTGGGCGTGCTCGCCTGCGCCGGAGCCGTGCTCCTGGGCCGCAGGAGTCGCGGTGCCCGCACACAGCCGGGGGCACCGGACGCCGCCGGCCACGGGGACGGCAACGACGAGCACGACCGACAGGCTCAAGCGGAGGGGCAGCACCAGTGACGGACGGCGGACAGCGGCGATACGGCCCGCTAGGGACGGCCCTGGTCATCATCCCGACCTATGACGAGGCCGACAACATCCAGCCCGTCGTCTCCCGGGTACGCGAGGCGGTGCCCGAGGCGCACATCCTGGTCGCGGACGACAACAGCCCCGACGGCACCGGCAAGATCGCCGACGAGCTCGCCGCCGAGGACGACCACGTCCACGTCCTGCACCGCAAGGGCAAGGAGGGCCTGGGCGCCGCCTATCTGGCCGGCTTCCGATGGGGGATCGACAACGGCTACGGCGTACTGATCGAGATGGACGCCGACGGCTCCCACCCGCCCGAGGAACTGCCCCGGCTGCTGACCGCGCTGGGCGGCGCCGACCTGGTGATCGGGTCGCGCTGGGTGCCGGGCGGCCGGATCGTCAACTGGCCCAAGTCCCGCGAGTTCCTCTCGCGCGGCGCCAGCACCTACTCCAGGCTGCTCCTGGACGTCGACGTACGCGATGTGACGGCCGGCTTCCGGGCCTTCCGCAAGGAGACCCTGGAGGGCATCGGCCTGGACTCCATCGCCTCCCAGGGCTACTGCTTCCAGGTGGACCTCACCCGCCGCACCGTGCACGCCGGGTACCACGTGGTGGAGGTGCCCATCACCTTCGTCGAGCGGGAGCGCGGCGACTCCAAGATGAGCCGGGACATCATGGCCGAGGCGCTGTGGCGGATCGCCGCCTGGGGCGTCGAGGGCCGGGTCAAGAAGGTGCTGGGCCGGGGGGAGAACCGTTCGGGCAACCGCCCGGAGCACTGATCCGAGGCACCGGCAGCAGCGCTCACCGCGGTGCTGATCCCGGGCCTACGCGACACCAGGCACACTGGAAGAATGACGACGCGCGCACCCTTCCCGTACGAGCCCCAGGGACAGGACTCGGGCGGTGCAGACGGCGGTCCGGGGCAGGGAGCCGGGGCCCGCTCCGGCGGGCAGCATCCGCCCCGGCCGCCTCGGTCGAAGGGCCGCACCCTGCTGCCGCTCGGCATCGCGGCGTGGGCCGTGCTGGAGATCTGGCTGCTGACCCTGCTCGGCCAGGCGGCGGGAGGCCTGACCGTCTTCCTCGTGCTGGCCGGCGGCTTCGTGCTCGGCGCCGCCGCGATCAAGCGGGCCGGCCGCCGCGCCTGGCGCAACCTGGCGGAGACCGTCCAGCGCGCCCAGGAGCAGACCCGCGGGGGCGACGAGGCCGGTGCCCCGGGCGACAAGGCCGCCACCGAGGGCCGTGGCGGCAACGGGACGGCGATGCTCGGCGGGCTGCTGCTGATGATCCCCGGGCTGGTCTCGGACGCGGCAGGGCTGCTGTGCCTCTTCCCGCCCACGGCCAAGCTGCTGCGCGGCACCGTGCAGCGCTCCCTGGACCGCCGCAGCGGCTTTCCGCGCGGCACCCTCGGCGACGCTTACCAGCAGGCGCGTACGGCCGAGCAGCAGGTGCGGATGCACCGCCCGGACGGCAAGGTCGTCCAGGGCGAGGTCGTCCGCGACGACGAGCAGCGCGGGGAGTGACCCCGGCCTTCCAGGTGTGAAGGGCGCTCCCAACCGTGAAGGCAGCACAAGAGGGCCCGAGGCACGCGCTCGGCGTGCCTCGGGCCCTCTCATGCTGTTCTCGGTGCGCCGCTCCTCAGATGGCGCGCCGCACCGATATCAGGCGGACTTGCGCTTGTTTCCGCTGTTGTCGTCGCGGGGGTGCACCGCGAGGTTCATGGTGCCGGAGCGGAGTACGGCGAGCCGCTCGGCGAGAACCTCCTCGAGCTCCTCACGGGTCCGCCGCTCCATCAGCATGTCCCAGTGCGTACGCGCGGGCTTGCCCTTCTTCTCCTCCGGACCCTCGCCGTCCACCAGGAGTGCCTGTGCGCCGCACACCTTGCACTCCCACTCGGATGGAATCTCGGCCTCTACCGAGAACGGCATCTCGAAACGATGGCCGTTCTGGCATGCGTACTCCACGGCCTGGCGCGGGGCCAGGTCGATGCCGCGGTCGGTCTCGTAGCTGGTCACCACGAGTCGCGTGCCGCGAAGAGCTCGCTCACTCATGAATTCGTGCCTCCCGGGCTGGTCGCCCACAGGACAGGTGTCGCTGTCGTCGTCATCCGGTCAACGTCCGGCCGCCGGTGAAGATTCCCGCAATCGGGATATCGCCCACCCGTCACGCACCTCCAACCGTGACGGAAGGCTGCGCGCCGCTGCTCCTTCGTGCCGCCGCTTCGTTGATCTGCGGTACCCCCCGGTGACCGGTTTGTCACAACTGACAGAAGATGTCACCCACTGTTCGCATCTCTTCGGCGTGCAGTAACGGTCCATCCCGGTGGGCCAAAGGCGTACACTACCGGCCCAGCACCCACAGGTCTAAATCCGGCCCGGTGCGACGTTGCCCACGGCCGCTGCCGCACGTCTTACGGGTACCCGCAGCAGCAGCGCGAAACCGAGCGCGAAGAAGACCACCAGGGACAGAATGGCGCTCCGGTACTCGCCCGTCAGCTGGTACGTCAGTCCGAACACCAGTGGGCCGAGCCAGCTGGTGCCCCGGTCGCTGATCTCGTACAGGGCGAAGTACTCGGCCTCCTTGCCGGCCGGGACCAGATGCGAGAACAGCGAGCGGGACAGCGCCTGACTGCCGCCCAGCACCAGGCCGATGCCCACCGCCAGCGCGTAGAACCAGACCGGGTCCTCGCGGGGCAGGAAGTACCCGGCGCCCACCGTCGCCGTCCAGGCCACCAGCGAGCCCAGAATGGTGCGCTTGGCCCCGTAGCGCGCCGCCAGCCTGCCCAGCAGCAGGGCGCCCGCCACGGCGAGGATCTGCACCAGCAGGATCGCCCCGATCAGCGTCGTCTGGTCCAGCCCGAGCCCCTCCGAGCCGTAGACCGACGCCTGGGTGATCACCGTCTGGATGCCGTCGTTGTAGAGCAGGTACGCCAGCAGGAACATCAGGGTGAGCGGATAGCGGCGCAACTGGCGCAACGTCCCCGCCAACTGGCGGAACCCCTGCCCGAGCCCCGCGCGCGCGGCGCCGTCCGCGCTGTGCGCCACCGCCGGCCGCTCCCGCAGCCGCAGCAGCGGGACGACGGTGAAGATGCCCCACCACAGCCCGGCGGAGGCCAGACAGATGCGGACCGCCGTCGACTCGGCGACGCCCAGCGCCTCGTGCCCCAGGAACAGCCCGAGGTTGGCCACCAGCACCAGTGCGCCCGAGGCGTACCCGAAGGCCCAGCCGCGTGCGGAGACCCTGTCGCGCTCCTCGGGCGCGGCGATCTGAGGCAGAAAGGCGTGGTAGAGCACGATGGAGACGGCGAAGCTGACGTTCGCCACCACCAGCAGCACGCCGCCCAGCAGATAGCGGTCGCCGTCCAGGAAGTACATCCCCGTGGTCGCCCCCGCGCCCAGATAGGCGGCGGCGCCCAGCAGCGGCTTCTTGCGCCCGGTACGGTCGGCGAAGGCCGCGGCCAGCGGCATCACCAGCACCGAGAGCAGTACGGAGGCCGAGACCGCATACGGGAAGAAGGAGCCCGCCCGCACCGGAATGCCCATCGGGTGCACATAGCCGTCGGTGTCGGCGGCCGACTTGGTGACCTCGGTCAGATACGGGCCGAGGAAAACGGTGAGCACACTGGTGGAGAAGACGGAGTTGGCCCAGTCGTAGAAGTACCATCCGCGCTGCTCGCGGCGGCGCTCACGGCCCGGTGCCGCCAACTTCCCTGGAGCCGCGCTCCGATCCGGCGTCTGCGGCGCATCCGGCGCATCAGGTGCGACCGTTCCCATCCCCGTTCCTCCCCGTCTCCGGTTGTGCGGGCTGCTCTCGGCGCTCGACCCGCAGAATGCGAACGATCTCCGCAACCGGTCCGGGGAGACTACAGCCCGTCTCCCTCCGACGGGGAAGCCGTCGCCGTCAACAGCGCGCTCCTGCTGTCGCGTTGAGGCCGGGCCGAGCCGTCATGTCCGGGGCCAGGCGCCGCGTGCGGCGAACACCTCGCGCAGCATCTCCAACTCGTCGGTCATGATGCCGTCCACGCCGAGGTCCAGCAGGGCGGCGGCGCGGGCCGGATCGTTCACCGTCCACACGTGCACCCGCAGCCCCCGCGCGTGCGCGGCACGTACGAAGGCGCGGTCCACCACGCGGAGCCTGCCGTGGCGCTCGGGCACCTGCGCGCAGCCGGCGCCCGTCGGCAGCCGGAACGGCAGCCGGTAGGAGCGCATCCGCAGTGCCAGCACCCCGCCGGTGCCCAGCGAGGTCAGCAGCCGGGGGCCCGCCAGCGCACGCGCCCTGGCCACCCGCGCCTCGGCGAACGAGCCCACACACACCCTGTCCCAGGCGGACTCGCGCGCCAGCAGCTCCAGCAGCGGAACCAGGGCGCTGTCGGTCTTCACATCGATGTTCCAGCGCACCCCGGGAAACGCGCGCAGCAGGTCGGCGAAGAGCGGTACGGGTTCGGAGCCCGCCACGCGAGCCCGGCTCACCTCGGCCCAGCTGAGCTCGGCCAGCGCGCCGCCGCTGTCGGTGGTGCGGTCCAAGGTGGTGTCGTGGAAGGCCACCAGCGCGCCGTCCGCCGTGGTGTGCACGTCGGTCTCCAGATACCGGTAGCCGAGCCCGACGGCCCGGGCGAAGGCCGCGTGGGTGTTCTCCAGCCCCGAGGCGGCACCGCCCCGGTGTGCGAAGGCCAGCGGTACGGCGGAATCCAGGAACGGGTGGCCGTGGCCCCGGCCGGGGGAGGGGTGGCGGCCCTTGGTCGTTCGTGTGTTCGTCACCGCGGCAGTATCGCCGCAGCCGTCACCGGCGCGGTATCGCGCGCGCCTGCTTGCCGCCGCGGGCCACCACGCGGGAGGCATCGCCGGGCTCGGTGCTGTCCGGCAGCGCGAACAAGCGCAGGAAGAACTGGGCGAGGGGCCCGATCGCCAGCGCGTACACCACCGTGCCCACCCCGGCCGAGCCGCCCAGCAGGATCCCGGTGACCAGGACCACGACCTCGATCCCCGTCCGCACCAGCCGGATCGAGCGCCCGGTGATCTTGTGCAGTCCGGTCATCAGCCCGTCGCGGGGTCCGGGTCCGAACCGCGCCGAGATGTAGAGCCCTGTCGCGGCACCGTTCAGCACCACCCCGCCCAGCAGCAGCGGAACGCGGTGAGCCAGCGCCTCCACCTCGGGGAGCAGCCACAGCGTCGCGTCCATCGAGAGGCCCACCAGGAAGACGTTGGAGACCGTGCCCAGGCCGGGGCGCTCGCGCATCGGCCACCACAGCAGCAGCACCGCGGCGCCCGCGATGATCGCGACCGTACCGATGGACAGCCCGGTGCGCTCGGAGATGCCCTGGTGGAAGACGTCCCAGGGGTCCAGCCCCAGTCCGGCGCGCACCATCAGCGCCGCGCTCGCGCCGTACAGCAGCAGCCCCACGTACAGCTGCGTGAACCGACGGACCAGATGCCTGCCAGAACCCCTCGATATGGACAAAGGTCTACCCCTTCTCGTGCCAGTGGACTGTCTCGTGGCACCCTGTGGCATGGAAGCAGGCCATTTCAACGGCCAATCCGGGAGAGGTGGACCGAACAATGGCGCACTGGAACTCCGCCGTGGGGGCCGCACAGCTCGCGCGGCTGCTCGGCTCGCAGCACGCCACGCGGCGCGAGAACCCCGAAGCGGCGCGGGAGAGCACCGCCGCGGCAGGCATGGCAGGCCCCGCCGAGGCACCGGCCACCGGGGTGGTCGCGACGCGCACGGCCCAGGCCACCCGGAAGGTGCCCGCCTACCGCTCGCTCGCCGAGGGGCTGCGGCTGCTCGTCCTGGAGGGCCGGATTCCGGTGGCGACCCGGCTGCCCGCCGAGCGGGAGCTGGCCGCGGCGCTGTCGGTGAGCCGCACCACGGTGGCCGCGGCTTTCGAGGCGCTGCGCTCCGACGGGTTCCTCGAATCCCGCCGCGGCTCGGGAAGCTGGACGACCGTACCTGCGGGCAAGCCGCTGCCCAGCCGCGGCCTCCACCCCCTCCCGCCCGAGAACGAGGGCACCGTCATCGACCTGGGCTGTGCCGCGCTCCCCGCACAGCCGGCCCTGAGCGAGGCGCTCCAGCGCGCGCTGACGGCCCTCCCGCCCTACGCGCACACCCACGGCGACTATCCGGCCGGCCTGCCGGTGCTCCGCGAGGCGCTGGCCGAGCGCTACACCGCGCTCGGCGTGCCCACGATGCCGCAGCAGATCATGGTCACCACCGGGGCGCTGGGCGGAGTGGGGGCCCTGGCGCGGATGCTGGTCCCGCGCGGGGAGCGCATCGCCGTCGAACACCCCTCCTACGCGAACGTCCTGCAACTGCTGCGCGAGACGGGCGGTCGGCTCGTGCCCGTTCCGATGGCGGACCGTCTGGCCGGCTGGGACCTGCCCGCCTGGCACCGCACCCTGCGGGAGGCGGCGCCACGCCTCGCCTACGTCGTCGCGGACTTCCACAACCCCACCGGGGCGCTGGCCGGTACCGAACAGCGCCGCGAACTGGTGGCGGCGGCGCGCGCCGCGGGGACCGTGCTGATCGCCGACGAGACCATGGCCGACCTGCCGCTGGGCCCGCCCGGCGCCACCGGAACGCCGAGCACCGGCGCGCCGGGGCTGGAGATGCCGCGGCCGATGGCCTCCTTCGACCCGGGCGGCTCCGCCGTCATCACGGTCGGCTCGGTCAGCAAGTCGATCTGGGCGGGGATGCGGATCGGCTGGGTACGGGCAGCGCCCGAGATCATCCGCAGCCTCACGGCGGCCCGCGCCTACGTCGATCTGGGCAGCCCCGTGCTCGAACAGCTGGCCGTCGCCGAACTGCTGGGCGGTAACGGCTGGGAGGCGGCCGTCACCGAGCGCCGGGCCCGGGCCAGGGAGAACCGGGAGGCACTGACGGCGGCGCTCCGCGACCACCTGCCCGACTGGGAGTTCGACGTACCGCTCGGCGGCCTCACCCTGTGGGTGCGCACCGGCGGCCTCTCCGGCTCCCGGATCGCGGAGGCCGGTGAACGGCTCGGCGTCCGGGTGCCCTCCGGGCCGCGGTTCGGTGTGGACGGTGCCTTCGAGGGGTTCGTACGGCTGCCGTTCACCATCGGTGAGCCGCTCGCGAGGGAGGCCGCATCCCGGCTGGCGGCCGCCGCCGACCTGGTGCGGTCCGGGGCACCCACCCCCTCCGACGTCCCGCGCTCCTACGTGGCCTGAGCGCCGCCGCTCCCCGCAGACCGCAGACGTCACCCAGGGGGCACCCGCTTACCGGAACAGCACCTGCCGGTGCTCCTCATCGGCAGGGGCGCGGACCGGCTCGGGCAGCAGCTCCTGGACCGCGCTGCGCGCCGCCTCGCGCGCCGTCTCGTCCTGCGGGTCCGGGGTGGCCGGGACCTGGAGCCGCAGCACGGGGCCGTGGCCGAGCCGTGCGAAGCCCCGGCCGGGCGGTACGTCCGGTGCGGGTCCGGTCTGCGGCGCCTCGCCCAGCACGCCGCCCACCTGCTCCGGCGAGACGGCACCCAGCACCACCCGCGCCCTGGTGTACGTCAGCACGGCGTCCCCCAACTCCTCCGTGCCGTCGAACTGTTCGGCCACCGCCACGGTCACCCCGGCCGCGCGGCCGTGCCGCAGCGGGATCCGCAGCAGCTCCTGCGGATCGGTCCGCCCCTGGGTCCGTGCGAGGTAGGTGAGCGCCGCCGGACGGTCCACCAGCACCCACAGGGGCCGGCTCGTCTCCTGGGGAACGGGCTCGCCGCGCTGCCGGTACCGGCTCGTCTCCAGCAGCCTGCGCTCCGTCTCACGCGCCGCCCACTCCAGCGCGGACAGCGCGCCCGGAAGCGTGGTCTCCACACCCAGCACGCCGCGCCGCGCCGCGAAAGCCGCGAACTCGCCGCCCCCGTCACCGTCCACGAACAGCACCTCGCCGCGGCCCAGCGCCTGGAGGGCGAGTGACCTCAGCAGCGAACTGGTGCCCGAACCGGGGGTGCCGACCGCCAGCAGGTGCGCTTCCGTCGAGCGTGGTCCGGTACGCCACATCACCGGCGGTACGTCGCGGGGCGCGTCCTCGTCCAGGAAGCACACCGGCACCGTCCTTGTGATCTCGCAGCCGTCCGTGAAGCCGAGTACCGTCTCGCCGGGGGCGGTCACGAACGGCTGGGCGTGGATGCCGGTGGGCAGCGGCTCCAGCGCCGTCATCTCCAGCAGGTTGCACTCCTCGTCCCAGCAGAAGCGGAACTCGCGGCCGCGGCCCGTCTTGGCGGCCAGCAGCTGTTCGACCCGCAGCCGTTCGGCGAGTTCGCCGTCGCGGAAGGAGGCCGGGTAGCGCAGCAGCAGCTCGCAGATCCGGCCGTCCCGGAAGGCGAACTCCTCGAACGCGCGCTCCCATCGGCCGTCGTACGCGTACAGCGGTTCGGGGTGCGGGTCGCCGTCCAGCGCGAAGTACGGCACCAGCGCCTCGTACACCGTCTGCAGCCGAGCGCGCTCCCCGGTGGTGGGGCCCGCACGGAAGGTGCCCGGACCGGCCGGGCCCTGCCTGCCGTACCAGGCGGTGGTGGCCAGCGCACCCAGCACCGCCAGCACCGGGCCGTAGGGCAGCAGCCACAGCAGGACCCCGCAGGCGGCGACGGCGAACAGCGTGGGACCCCGCCGTTCGCTGGGCGTCCGCGCCCACCAGGCCCGGCCGTGCGCCGCCAGACAGCGCGCTCCCCTGCCGAGGACGAGCACTGGGTGCAGTACGTCGAGCACGCCGTCCGTGGTGGCACGCACGAGTTTCCGTGTGTCCCGCCGCGACGGCACCGCCCACCGCCCCACGCCCAGCTCCTCCCGGCCCGCTGACTGATCGTCGGCCCTGTCGGCCCTGTCGGCTCGTCGTCCTCGTCTGCCGCGTGGGCCTCCTCGGCCTCGCGGAGCTAGAGCTTGAGCCCGCCGAGCAGGCTCGCCAGGCTCTCGCCTCCCGCCTTGATGCTGGGTGCCATGGCGGTGCCCGCCAGGTAGAAGCCGAAGAGGGCGCACACCAGTGCGTGGGAGACCTTGAGGTTGTCCTTGCGGAAGAAGAGGAAGACGATCAGGCCCAGCAGTACGACACCCGAAATCGAGAGAATCACCAGTCACTCCTGATGTAGGGGACGGTCACCATGAGTTTCACCAGCTTCACAGATCGGACGGATCGTATGAAGCTGGCAACTGGGTGATTCCTCGGCTAACGCCCCTGAACGGGTCGTGTCGCTGCCGCGCTCCCGGTGGAAGCTCCACCTCGTGGGACACACGCACCCCGTGGCACACATCTCCCCCGTGGAAGGGCCCTCCGTGAACGACAAAGACCCCACAACCGTCGCCGCGGACGCGGTGCTGGCCGGCCTGTCCGACATCCGCGACAGCCTGGAGTCCTTCTACAAGGACCTCCACCAGCACCCCGAACTCGGCTTCCAGGAGCGGCGGACGGCAGGGCATGTCGCGCAGGCGCTGAACGAGTGGGGCTACGAAGTCACCGAAGGCATCGCCGGCACCGGGGTCGTGGGCGTACTGCACAACGGCGAAGGTCCCACCGTCCTGCTGCGCGCCGACATGGACGCGCTGCCCGTACGCGAACAGACCGAGCTGCCCTACGCCTCGACAGAAACCGGCACGGACGCGGACGGGGTCGAACACCCGGTGATGCACGCCTGCGGCCACGACGTCCACGTCACCTGTCTGTTGGGCGCGGCGCGCCTGATGGCGGCCGAGACGGACGCGTGGCGGGGCACCCTCGTCGCGCTCTTCCAGCCGAACGAGGAGAACGGCTCGGGCGCCCGCGCCATGGTCGACGACGGGCTCGCCCGGCGCATCCCCCGGCCGGACGTGGCGCTCGGCCAGCATGTGCTGCCCGTGCCCGCGGGCACCCTGCTGACCCGGGCGGGCGTCATGATGGCGGCCTCGGACAGCCTCCGGGTCACCTTCCACGGGCGCGGCGGACACGGCTCGATGCCTGAGCGGACCCTGGACCCCGTGGTGCTGGCAGCGGCGACCGTCCTGCGGCTGCAGACCGTCGTCTCCCGGGAGATCTCCGCGACCACCCCTGCCGTGGTGACCGTCGGCGCGATCCACGCGGGCAGCGGTCCGAACATCATCCCCGACAGCGCCGAGATCCAGCTCAACATCCGTACCTTCGAGCAGGAGGCCCGCTCCCGCGTGCTGGCCGCGGTGCGCCGGATCGTCGTAGGGGAGTGCGCCACCGCCGGTGCGGACCGCGAACCGGAGTTCGAGACCCTCAGCGAGTTCTCCGTGACCGAGAACGACGAGGAGGCCACCGATCGGGTGGCGGCGGCCTTCGCGGCCTACTTCGGCGAGCACCGGGCGCTGACCACGGGGCCCGTTCCGGCCAGCGAGGACTTCGGCGAGCTGCCGGCCGGACTCGGCTGCCCCAGCACCTACTGGGGGCTGGGCGGCACCGACCCGGACACCTACTGGAAGGCGGAGCGCGCCGGAACCGTCCACCAGGACATCCCCGGCAACCACAGTCCCCGCTTCGCACCGGTGCTCCAGCCCACCCTGGACACGGGGGTGCGGGCGCTGGTCACCGCGTCCCTCGCCTGGCTGGCCCCGCGGCCGCGGACGACCGAGGGCTGAGCCCGCACTCCGCGGTCCCCGGAGTGCGGCGGGCATTCCCTTGTGGTGGAACACGTTCTACTGTGTGCGCCGCCATCGGCACACCGTCGTGGAGCGGAGGGGACCGTGTACCTCGAATACACCACCGAACAGCAGGAGCTGCGGGCCCGGTTGCGGGACTACTTCACCGGCCCGGACGGGCTCGTGCCCGAGGACGCGCACACCCGGTACCAGGAGCCGGCGGCCCGTAAGCGGTTCTACCGCGAGACGATACGGCAGCTCGGCCGGGACGGATGGCTGGGCGTGGGGTGGCCGCGCGAGTACGGCGGCCGGGGGATGAGCGCCGTCGAGCAGTTCATCTTCTTCGACGAGGCGGCGCAGGCGGGCGTCCCGCTGCCGTTGATGGCGCTCAACACCGTCGGGCCCACCCTGATGCGCTTCGGCACCGAGGAGCAGAAGGAGTTCTTCCTGCCCCGGATACTCTCCGGGGAGCTGGACTTCGCCATCGGCTACAGCGAGCCGGACGCGGGCACCGATCTGGCGTCCCTCACCACCCGCGCGGTACGCGAGGGCGACACCGGGACCGGGCACTACATCGTCAACGGGCAGAAGATCTGGACCACCAACGGGGACACCGCCGACTGGGTCTGGCTCGCGGTGCGCACCGACCCGGAAGCCAAGCCGCACAAGGGCATCACCATGCTGCTCGTACCGACCGGCGACCCCGGCTACTCGTGCACCCTGATCACCACCCTGGCCTCGCACGACACCACCGCGAGCTACTACGAGAACGTGCGGGTGCCGGCGAGCCGCCGGGTGGGCGAGGAGAACGGCGGCTGGAAGCTGATCACCACACAGCTCAACCACGAGCGGGTCACGCTCGCCGCGCACGGCACCATGGCCATCCGCGCCCTGGAGGACACCCGCCGCTGGGCGTGCGAGACCAAGCTCTCCGACGGGCGCCGCGTCATCGACCTGGGCTGGGTCCGCGCCCGGCTGGCCCGCGCACACGCCCGGCTGGAGGCGATGAAGCTGCTCAACTGGCAGATGGTCGACGCCCTCGACAAGGGGACGCTGACCCCGCACGACGCCTCCGCCGTCAAGGTCTACGGCAGCGAGGCCCGCCGGGACGTCTACGCCTGGCTGATGGAGGTGACCGGCGCGGCAGGCCCCCTCAAGGACGGCTCGGCGGGCGCGGTGCTGGGCGGCGAACTGGAGCGCGGGTACCGCAGCGCCGTCATCTTCACCTTCGGCGGCGGCAACAACGAGATCCAGCGCGAGATCATCTCCTGGATCGGCCTGGGCATGCCACGCGTACGGCGCTGACCCGCTCCCCGCCGGGGAGGAAACTTCCGCACCATCCACGCCAACGAACACGTCCGTATACGCCTGTACCGCAGCGAACCAGTCAAACGCGTACACCTCGTCCTCGGTTGGCATACACGCGCAGGAACGAGGCAGCCATACTGGGCAGACAGGGGAGGGACGGAAAGCGGCAACTACGGGGGCGAGAAACAGGGATGGCGCACAGCACCCTGATCCATGGCCGGTACCGGCTGCTCGATCGTGTGGGGCGCGGCGGCATGGGCGAAGTGTGGCGGGCGCGTGACGAGTCGCTGGGCAGGCGGGTGGCGGTCAAGTGCCTCAAACCCCTGGCCCGGCGCGACGACGAGGCGTTCGTGAGCATGCTGCGCGAACGCTTCCGCCGCGAGGCGCGCGTCGCCGCCGCGCTCCAGCACCGGGGCGTGACGGTGGTGCACGACTTCGGGGACGACGACGGGCTGCTCTACCTGGTCATGGAGCTGCTGGAGGGGCGCAACCTCAGTCAGCTCCTGGTGGACAACGAGCGGCGGCCGCTCCCCGTCGCCGAGGTCGTGGACGTGGCCGAACAGGTCGCGGGCGCACTGGCCTACACCCACGCCCAGGGGGTGGTGCACCGCGATCTGAAGCCGGCCAACGTCATGCGCACCGAGGACGGTGCCGTCAAGATCTGCGACTTCGGCATCGCCCGCCTCGCCCACGACATCGGCTTCACCGCCAAGCTCTCGGGCACCGGCGTCGCGATGGGCACCCCGCACTACATGTCGCCGGAGCAGATCGCGGGCTCTGCCGTCGACCACCGCAGCGACCTGTACTCGTTCGGGTGCGTTCTCTACGAGATCGCCACCGGAGCGCCCCCGTTCGAGGGCGGCGACCCCTGGGCCGTACTGGTCGGGCACCGCGACACCCCGCCGGTGCCGCCGCGCGCCCACCGGCCGGACCTGCCGCCGCCGCTGGAGGCGGCCATCCTGCGGCTGCTGGCCAAAGCGCCGGACGAACGCCCGTACGGCGCGGAGCAGTTGGCGGACGAGCTGGCCGCCGCCCGGGCCCATCTCCACGGCGCCGGGACGGGTGCGAGGGGCACGGTGCCGCCGTGGACGCACGGCATGGACGGCGGCCTCGCGGCCGGTGGCGCCCTCGCGACACGGCCGCGGGCCGCGACGTGGGCACCCGGGCTGAGCGGGCTCACGGGACGCTGGACCGAGGGCGCCGGGCCCGATGAGCTCACGCGCGAGTCCGCGGACACCACCCATGTGGCGCCGCCGCACACGCCGCCCCGGATACCGCGGCAGGCCCCGCGCGCCGCCATGCGCTCCCCGCTGCCCCGGGAACGGCTCACCGTGCTGGCGGGCAGGCACAACGCCGGGCTGCGGCTGGGCAGGCTCGGCCGCTGGGAGGAGGCGTACGAGGTGCACCGCGCGGTCGCCGCCGAACGCGAACGGCTGCTCGGTCCGTACCACCCCGAAACCCTCGCCAGCCGCTACGAGACCGGCTCAGCGCTCGCCCGGCTCGGGCGCCACCGCGAGGCGCTGGAGGAGTACGTCCGCACAGCGGCCGGCCGTGCCACAGTGCTGGGCCCCGACCACCCCGACACTCTCGCGGTCCGCCATGAGCTCGGGCACGCGCTGGGGCGGCTCGGGCGCTGGGCGGAGGCACTGGAGGTGCACCGGCAGGTGACCGCCGTCCGCGAGCGTGTCCTGGGCCCCGCCGATCCGGCCACCGTGGCCAGCAGGAACGACGAGGCGCACTGCCTTCAGCGGCTGGGCCGCCCGGGGGAGGCGGCGACGGTCTGACGGCGGGCGTCTCACGGGAGTTGGCTGACGGGCCTGAACAAGCGACTATCTGACGCGGCATCAGAAAACGTCTTCCCTCCTCGGCGCCGCTGCGGCATCCTGCCGCCCATGCAGACGGAGCTGAGCAGAAAGCTGGGAGCCCGGCACGCCATCTTCGGCTTCACGCCCTTCCCGGCCGTCGCGGCGGCGCTCACCCGCGCGGGCGGCTTCGGGGTGCTCGGCGCCGTGCGCTACGGCGCGGCCGAGGACCTCCGCCGCGACCTCGACTGGCTGGACGCGCACACCGACGGACTGCCGTACGGCCTGGATGTGGTGATGCCCGCCAAGAAGGTCGAAGGCGTGAGCGAGGACGAGATCGAGGCGATGATCCCCGAGGAGCACCGGCGCTATGTGCGCGACGTCCTGGCCGCGTACGACGTCCCCGAGCTCCCCGAGGGCGAGAGCGGCGGCTGGCGCATCACCGGCTGGCTGGAGAACGTGGCCCGCGGCCAGCTCGACGTGGCCTTCGACTATCCGATCCAACTCCTGGCCGGCGCACTGGGCTCGCCCCCGCCCGACGTCATCGAGCGCGCCCACCGAAGCGGCATCCCGGTGGCGGCGCTCGCCGGAAGCCCCCGGCACGCGCAGCGGCACAAGGAGGCGGGTATCGACATCGTGGTGGCCCAGGGGTACGAGGCGGGCGGCCACACCGGGGAGATCGCTTCCATGGTGCTCACGCCCGAGGTGGTACGCGCCGTCGACCCGCTGCCCGTGCTGTGCGCCGGCGGCATCGGCAGCGGCGAACAGCTCGCGGCCGCACTGGCGTTGGGAGCGCAGGGTGCCTGGCTCGGCTCCGTGTGGCTGACAACCACCGAGGCGGATCTGGGCTCCCGGGCGCTGACCCGCAAACTGCTGGCCGCCGGGTCCGGCGACACCGTACGGTCGCGCGCGCTGACCGGGAAGCCCGCGCGGCAGCTGCGGACCGCCTGGACCGATGCCTGGGAGGACGGCGAGGGCCGGCCCGGCACCCTGCCCATGCCCCTCCAGGGGCTGCTGGTCGCGGAGGCCAACTCGCGCATCCAGCGGTACGAGGTGGAACCGCTGCTGGGCACCCCGGTGGGGCAGATCGTCGGCTCCATGAACAGCCGCCGGTCGGTGCAGGCGGTCGTCGACGACCTCACACGCGGCTTCGAACGCACCCTGGCCCGTCTCAACGCCCTCGCGGACCGGCAGTGAGCAGCTTCGCCCGTACGCCCCCGAAAGGAGAGAGCCACGGTGGAGGCACCCAACGGATTCTGGGCGCAGGCCCGGCGTGATCCCGGGCGCACGGTGCTCGTCGCGCCGGACGGCGAGCAGTGGTCGGCCGCCCGGCTGCACGCGGAGTGCAACCGGCTCACGCACGCCCTCCGGGAGGCCGGTCTCGCGGCGGGCGACGCGTTCGCGACCGTACTGCCCAACGGTCCTCAGTTCATCGCCGCCTATCTGGCCGCCGCCCAGTCAGGGCTGTACATGGTGCCGGTCAACCACCACTTGGTGGGCCCCGAGATCGCGTGGATACTCTCCGACTCCGGCGCCAAGGCGCTGCTGGCACACGCGCGCTTCGCGGAACCGGTACGGGCGGCCGCCCACGAGGCGGAGGTGCCGTACGCGCGGCGCTACTGCGTGGGGGAGATCGACGGCTTCCGCCCGTACGCCGAACTGCTCAGCGGCCAACCGGACGAGCCGCCGGCCGAGCGGGACCGCACCAGCGGCTGGGTGATGAACTACACCTCGGGCACCACCGGCCGCCCACGCGGAATCCGGCGGCCGCTCTCCGGAAAGCGGCCGGAGGAGACGCACCTCGGCGGCTTCCTCGGCATCTTCGGCATCAAGCCGTTCGACGACAACGTCCATCTGGTGTGCTCGCCCCTCTACCACACCGCCGTGCTTCAGTTCGCAGCCGCCGCGCTGCACCTCGGGCACCGGCTCGTGGTGATGGACAAGTGGGACCCCGAGGAGATGCTGCGGCTGATCGACCGTCACCGCTGTACGCACACGCACATGGTGCCGACACAGTTCCACCGGCTCCTCGCGCTGCCTGAACAGACGCGCACCGCCTACGACGTCTCCTCGATGCGGCACGCCATCCACGGGGCCGCGCCCTGTCCCGACCATGTGAAGCGGGCCATGATCGAGTGGTGGGGCGGCTGTGTGGAGGAGTACTACGCGGCGAGCGAGGGCGGTGGCGCTTTCGCGACCGCGGACGACTGGCTGAAGAAGCCCGGCACGGTCGGCAGGGCCTGGCCGATCAGCGAACTGGCCGTCTTCGATGACGACGGCAACCGGCTCGGCCCCGGCGAGCTGGGCACCGTCTACATGAAGATGAGCACCGGGGGTTTCTCGTACCACAAGGACGAGGGGAAGACCCGCAAGAACCGGATCGGGGACTTCTTCACCGTCGGTGACCTGGGGTATCTGGACGAGGACGGCTATCTCTTCCTGCGCGACCGCAAGATCGACTTGATCATCTCCGGCGGCGTGAACATCTACCCCGCCGAGATCGAGGCAGCGCTGCTGACCCATCCGGCGGTGGCGGACGCCGCCGCCTTCGGAGTGCCGCACGACGACTGGGGCGAGGAGGTCAAGGCCGTCGTCGAACCGGCGCCGGGCCGGCTACCGGGGCCGCGGCTCGCGGCGGAGATCCTGGAGCACTGCGCCGGCCGACTCGCAGGGTACAAGTGCCCCAGAACGGTGGATTTCACCGACGAGATGCCCCGCGACCCCAACGGCAAGCTCTACAAGCGCAGACTGCGGGAACCGTACTGGAAGGAACGGGAGCGGCCGCTGTGACCGGCGTCCTCGGGTGAGACCAGACGGGTACGTCTTGGATCTTTGCCCAAACCAGACCTCGTGGCCACTTTTCACCCCTTCCTGGCGCGGCCATGATGATCACGGGGCGTCGTGGGTGCCGTCCACGGCGACGCCGTCATACGCACCAACGTCAGGAGGACCCCATGGCCGGGCTCTGGAGCGGCGAGGGCGTACTGCGCCGCAAACCCATCGAGCACATCGAGGAGACCGAGGGCGGAGCAGGACCCCGGCTCTCGCGCACCCTCGGCCTGCGTCACCTGACCGCGATCGGCGTCGGCGGCATCATCGGAGCCGGTGTCTTCAGCCTCGCGGGCACGGTCGCCAACGGCAAGGCGGGCCCCGCCGTGCTGATCTCCTTCCTCGTCGCAGGACTGGCCAGCGCCTGCGCCGCGCTCTCCTACGCCGAGTTCGCCGGACTCATCCCGAAGGCCGGCTCCGCCTATACCTACGGCTACGCCGTGCTGGGCGAACTCGGCGGCTGGTTCATCGGCTGGGACCTGCTGCTGGAGTACACGGCCATCGTCGCCGTGGTCGCCATCGGCATCTCCGGCTACTTCTCCTTCCTGCTCGGAGAGACCGGCATCGACCTGCCCGCCTGGATGCTGGGCGCGCCGGGGAGCGGTGACGGGCACCGCGTCGACCTGTTCGCCGCCGTGCTGTGCCTGCTGATCGCCTATCTGCTCACCCGGGGCATCAAGAACGCTGCCCGCTTCGAGCTGATCGTCGTGGGCCTCAAGGTGGCGGTGGTCCTGCTGGTCATCGTCGTAGGCGTCTTCCACGTCAGGACCGGCAACTGGCACCCGTTCTTCCCGTTCGGCATCTCGGGCGCCTTCACCGGTGCCGCCACCGTCTTCTTCGCCGTCTTCGGCTACGACGCCATGAGCACGGCGGCCGAGGAGTCCACCGACGCCCAGAAGCACATGCCCAAGGCGATCATCTACTCGCTGGTCATCTCCATGGTGCTGTACGTCGCCGTCTGTCTGGTGCTGACCGGTATGCAGAACTACAAGGACATCGACCCCGACAGCGGCTTCTCCACCGCCTTCAAGTCCGTGGGGCTCGGCGGTATCGCCGACATCATCGCCGTCGGCGCGATCATCGGCATCCTCACCGTGATGTTCACCTTCATGCTCGGCGTCACCCGGGTGTGGTTCTCCATGAGCCGCGACGGGCTGCTGCCCAAGTGGTTCGCCAAGACCGACCCCGTCCGGCACGTGCCCGTGCGCGTCACCTGGATCGTGGGCGGCGTCTCCGCCGTCATCGCGGGCCTGCTGCCCATCCAGGAGGCCGCCGAGCTGACCAACATCGGCATCCTGCTGGCCTTCGTCGTGGTCTGCGTCGCGGTCATCGTGCTGCGCTACCGCCGCCCCGACCTGCCCCGCACCTTCAAGGTCCCCGGCATGCCCGTCACCCCGGCGCTCGGCGTCGTCTTCTCCCTCTGGCTGACCACCTACCTCACCTCGGAGACGTGGCTGCGCTTCGCCGTGTGGTTCGTCATCGGCATGGTGGTGTACTTCGGCTACTCCTACCGCAGGTCCGAACTGGCCAGGCGGCCCTCCGACACCCTTCCGCCCTCTCCGGGAAGCGGTAGGTGACAGATAGTACGGTCCCCCGTATGAGCGAAAACGGAACGCAGACGGTCAACACGGGCGGCATCCGGCTCAGCTACCGCTCCTGGGGCGAGGGCGACGGTGTCCCCGTCGTCCTGCTGCACTGTCTCGGTGAGGACGGTGAGGACTGGCGCGGCCCCCTCATCTCGGCGCTCGTGGGGGAGCACCCCGTCCACGCGCTCGACCTGCGCGGCCACGGGGAGAGCGACTGGCCCGGCAGCTACGCCATGGACGACTTCGTCGGCGACCTGCGCGGCTTTCTGGACGAGCTCGGCATCGGCAAGGCGATCCTGGTCGGCCACTCCTTCGGGTCCGTCGTCGCCTATCTGTTCGCCCAGCAGCACCCCGGGCGGGTGGACCGTCTGGTGCTGGAGGAGACCGCAGCGATGCGGCCGGTCCGGCCCCCGCAGGAGGTCCCCGAACCGCCGCCGGGCACCCCTGCCTTCGACTGGGAGGTCAAGGTGCAGTGGACCCGGCAGCGCAACGACCCCGACCCGCGCTGGTGGGAGCGGCTCGAGGCCGTCACAGCGCCCACGCTGCTGGTGGGCGGCGGCAACGGCAGCCACCTTCCGCAGGAGGACCTGCGGCTGATGGCCGAGCGGATGCCCGACGCGCGGGTCCTCACCGTCGACGGCGCGGGGCACCTGGTCCATGAGGCCAGGCCGATGGAGTTCACCAGGGCGGTCCTGGACTTCCTGAAGGAGTCCCTTCTGAAAGAGTCCTGAATCCCAGTGCGCTCCGGGGCGTCAGGAGGGGCGTGAGCTCTCCAGCGTGCGCCGGGCCCACCGGTAGTCGGCCTTGCCGCTGGGAGAGCGCTGGATCTGCTCCGTGATGACGATGGTGCGCGGCACCTTGAAACCGGCGAGCCGGGTGCGGGCATGCTCCCGCACCCCCTCGGCGGTCAGCGCACAGGCGGCAGCCCGGGGCTGGACCACGGCCGCGACGCGGTGGCCCCACCGCTCGTCGGGGATTCCCGCCACGAGCGCGTCGTAGACGTCCGGGTGCGACTTGAGGGCTTCCTCCACCTCCTCCGGGTAGACCTTCTCGCCCCCGGTGTTGATGCACTGCGAGCCCCGCCCCAGCACCGTGACGACCCCCTCCTCGTCGACGGTCGCCATGTCGCCGAGCAGCACCCACCGGGCGCCGTCCGCCTGGAAGAACGTCTCCGCGCTCTTGTCCGGGTCGTTGTAGTAGCCGAGCGGCACATGCCCGCGCAGCGCGATACGGCCGGCCTCGCCGGGCCGCACCGGTCGGTGAGTTGCGGGGTCCACGACGGCCGTGCGGTCGTTGACAGTGATCCGGAAGCCCTTCGCCGGGCCGGAGTCGGCTGTCGCGGTGCCGTTGAACCCGGACTCGGAGGAACCGAAGTTGTTGATGAGGGTGGTGTGCGGCAGCAGCGCGGTGAACTGATTCCGTACCGTCTCGGAGAGGATCGCCCCGGAGCTGGAGACCGCCAGCAGGGACGAGCAGTCGGTGCCGCGCAGTGGTCCGGCCAGCGCGTCCACCAGGGGGCGCAGCATCGCGTCGCCCACCAGCGAGACCGCCGTGACCCGCTCGCGTTCGATGGTGCGCAGCACCTCCTCGGGGACGAACTTGCGGTGCAGCACCACTTTCTGGCCGTAGTTGAGCCCGATGAAGAGGGTCAGGGTGGAGGTGCCGTGCATCAGCGGGGGAGTAGGGAAGAAGACCAGCCCCTCGCCGCCGGCCGCGACGCGCTCGGCAAGTTCCTCGGGGCGGGAGACCGGCCGGCCGGTGGGCGCGCCACCGCCGAGCCCGGCGAAGAACAGGTCCTCGGCCCGCCACATCACTCCTTTGGGCATTCCCGTGGTGCCACCGGTGTAGATGAGGAACAGGTCGTCGGGCGAGCGCGGGCCGAAGTCCCGCTCCGGTGACCCGGCCGCCTCCGCTTCGGCGAACTCGGCGACGCCGATCGGGGCGACGGTGAGCGCGATGTCCGGCCCCGGCTGCCGGACACGCGGCCGGCCGCCCACGCGTACGAGGTGGCGCAGCTTCCTGGCGCCCGGGGCTGCGGCGGCCACCCGGTCGGTGAACTCGCCGTCGAAGACGAGTGCGGTCAGGTCGGCGTCCCGGTAGAGGTAGGCCAGTTCGTCCGCGACATAGCGATAGTTGACGTTGACGGGGACGGCGCGGATCTTCAGACAGGCCAGCAGGGTCTGCACGTACTCGACACCGTTGTACAAATGCAGCCCGACGTGCGCGCCGGGCCCGACGCCCGCGTACGTCAGGTGGTGTGCGAGCCGGTTGGCCGCCCGGTCCAGCTCCGCGTAGGTGAGCCTGCGCTCGGCGCCGGTGCCGGGGTGGTCCAGGTGCACCAGTGCCTCACGGTGGGGGACGGTGTCGACGATCGACTCGAACAGATCGGCAAGGTTGTACTCCACGGCGCGCTCCTCCATACCCCGGCCCGGCGTACCCGCTCGTCTCGTGTGCGCCCCCCGTACGTGCTCGTGTCGTCCGGCGTCATCAGAGCACCGGCGAGTGCTGACGGGAAGGGCTTCCGCGGAAGAAATATGACGCCGCGTCAGAAAACTCTTGAAGTCCGCGCGGTCTTACTGCAACCTGTTCCAGGTCCCGAGGCGGCCGGCAGACGGGAGAAACCGCGATGAGCGGCACCGAGCATCTGACCGTGGAACGCCAGGGCGCCACCCTGGTGCTCACCCTCAACCGTCCCGAGGCGAAGAACGCCCTCTCGCTTCCGCTGCTCGTCGGCCTGTACGACGGCTGGCTGGAGGCCGACGCGGACGACACGGTCCGTTCCGTCGTCCTCACCGGCGCGGGCGGCACCTTCTGCGCCGGCATGGACCTCAAGGCCCTCGCCGGCGACGGCATGGCAGCCGGTCCTCACCGCGAGCGGCTGCGCGCTGACCCCGACCTGCACTGGAAGGCGATGCTTCGCCACCACAGGCCGCGCAAACCGGTGATCGCCGCCGTCGAGGGCCACTGCGTGGCGGGCGGAACGGAGATCCTCCAGGGCACGGACATCCGCGTTGCCGGGCAGAGCGCCGTGTTCGGCCTCTACGAGGTACGTCGCGGCCTGTTCCCCATCGGCGGCTCGACGGTCCGGCTCCCACGGCAGATCCCCCAGACGCACGCGCTGGAGATGCTGCTGACGGGGCGTCCGTACAGCGCGGAGGAAGCAGCGCGCATCGGGCTGATCGGACGCGTGGTGGCGGACGGCACAGCGCTGGACGCGGCCCTGGAGACGGCGGAACGGATCAACGCCTGCGGGCCGCTGGCCGTCGAGGCGGTGAAGGCGTCCGTCTACGAGACGGCAGCCATGACGGAAGAGGAGGGTCTGGCCGCCGAGTTGAAGCGAGGCTGGCCCGTCTTCGAGACGGCGGACGCCAAGGAGGGCGCACGGGCCTTCGCCCAGAAGCGCCCGCCGCGGTTCAGGCGGGAGTGAAGGCCGGGCAACGGCGGCAGCCCCGGAGCCTCAGCCACCTCACGGGAAGGTACCCACCCTTGAACGCGGTCCCCTCACCCAGAGTTCTCAGCGCACCCCTCGTCGTCGAGTTCCCTTTCACCCGCTCCCTCGGCCCCGTTCAGAGCGCCTTCCTCAGCGGGCTCCGCGACCGAACGGTCCTCGGCGTCCAGGCGTCGGACGGCCGCGTCGTCGTACCGCCCACCGAGTACGACCCCGTCACCAGCGAGGAGATCCGCGACCTGGTGGAGGTCGGACAGGAAGGCACCGTCACCACCTGGTCGTGGAACGGCAACCCGCGCAGAGGTCAGCCCCTGCGGCACCCCTTCGCCTGGGCACTGGTCCGGTTGGACGGTGCCGACACCGCCCTCCTGCACGCACTGGACGCGCCGGAGGGACCCGACTCGGTCAGCACCGGCATGCGCGTCCGTATCCGCTGGGCGGCGGACCGCGCGGGCACCATCACGGACATCGCCTGCTTCGAGCCCGCGGGCGACCGCTTCGGACCCGCAGGCGACAGCTCCGGGCCCGCGGGCGAGCGCGAACCGGTCCACCGGCCCGAGCCGCACACCGGCGAGTTCGCCGACCCCGTCACCGGCATCGTCGCACCGGCCCGCCTCGACTACACCTACACGCCCGGCCGGGCACAGACCCGCTACCTCGACGCGCTGGCCACCCACCGCACCCTGGGCGAGCGCTGTCCCCGGTGCCACAAGGTGTACGTACCGCCGCGCGGCGCCTGCCCCACCTGCGGGGTGCACACGGGCGAACAGGTCGAGGTCGGCCCGCGCGGGACCGTCACCACCTTCTGCGTCGTCAACATCAAGGCCAAGGGCCTGGACATCGACGTGCCGTACGTCTACGCGCACATCGCGCTGGACGGCGCCGGGCTCGCGCTGCACGGCCGGATCGCCGGCATCCCCTACGACCAGGTGCGCATGGGCCTGCGCGTGGAGCCCGTATGGGCCGAGAGCGGGCGCTATCCGGACCACTACCGGCCCACCGGCGAGCCCGACGCCGAGTACGAGACGTACAAGGAGCTGCTGTGACAGGCGGAGCGGTGAACGGTTCAACGGGCGCCCGCGACGTCGCCGTTGTCGCCTTCGCGCAGACGGCGCACGTACGCGCGGCGGACAACCTGTCCGAGGTCGAGATGCTGATGCCGGTGCTGCGCGAGGTGCTCGACCGGACGGGACTGTCCACCGGAGAGCTCGACTTCATCTGCTCCGGCTCCTGCGACTACCTGGCGGGGCGCCCCTTCTCCTTCACCATGGCGCTGGACGGGGTGGGCGCCTGGCCGCCGATCTCCGAGTCCCATGTGGAGATGGACGGCGCCTGGGCGCTCTACGAGGCATGGGTGAAGATCCTCACCGGTGAGGCGGAGACCGCACTGGTGTACTCCTACGGCAAGTCCTCCGCCGGCGACCTGCCCGAGGTCCTCACCCGGCAGCTCGATCCCTACTACGTCGCCCCGCTGTGGCCCGACTCCCTCTCGCTCGCCGCCCTCCAGGCCCGCGCCCTGCTGGACGCGGGCGAGACCGACGAGCGGGAGCTGGCCGGGATCGCCGCACGCAGCAGGAACGCGGCCGAGGACAACCCCTGGGCCCAACTGGGCGGCTCACCGGGCGCCGACACGCTGCTGGAGAGCGCCTATCTGGCCATGCCGCTGCGCCTGCACGACGTACCGCCCGTGACCGACGGTGCCGCAGCCGTGGTGCTCGCCGCCGGGGACACGGCGCGCCGCCTGGCCCGGCGTCCCGCCTGGATCCGCGGAATGGACCACCGGATCGATGCGCACAGTCTGGGCGTACGCGACCTCACCGACTCGCCCTCCACCCGGCTGGCGGCCGAGCGCGCCGGACTCTTCGACCCCGGTGCACCGCCGCCGGGCCTCGCCGAACTGCACGCACCCTTCACCTCCCAGGAGGTCGTCCTGCGCAAGGCGTTGCGGCTCGGTGCGGACACCGTCGTCAACCCCTCGGGCGGCCCGCTGGCGGCCAACCCCGTCATGGCGGCCGGGCTCGTACGGATCGGTGAGGCGGCGGCGCGCGTCTCCCGCGGCGAGGCCCGCCGTGCTGTCGCGCACGCCACTTCCGGACCCTGCCTCCAGCAGAACCTCGTCGCGGTCCTGGAGTCCGACGGGAAGGGCGACGGTCAGGGCGACGGCGTAGGCAAAGGCGAAGGGGGCCACACATGAGCGGCCAGACCCGGCCCGGCAGCGGCAAGGAGCCCGTCGGCGTCGTCGGCATCGGCCAGACCAAGCACGTCTCGGCCCGCCGAGACGTCTCCATGGCGGGGCTGGTGCGGGAGGCGGCGGCACGGGCACTCCAGGACGCGGAGCTCGGCTGGGCCGACATCGACGCCGTGGTGATCGGAAAGGCGCCCGACTTCTTCGAGGGCGTCATGATGCCCGAGCTGTACCTGGCGGACGCTCTCGGCGCGGTCGGCAAACCCATGCTGCGGGTGCACACGGCAGGCTCCGTCGGCGGCAGCACAGCGCTGGTGGCCGCCGGTCTGGTGGCCGCTCGCGTGCACCGCACCGTGCTGACCCTGGCGTTCGAGAAGCAGTCCGAGTCCAACGCCATGTGGGGCCTCTCGCTGCCCGTCCCGTTCCAGCAGCCCCTGCTGGCGGGAGCCGGCGGGTTCTTCGCTCCGCATGTGCGGGCCTATATGCACCGCACCTCGGCGCCCGACCACATCGGCGCACTGGTCGCCTACAAGGACCGCCGCAACGCGCTGAAGAACCCGTACGCCCACCTGCACGAGGAGGACATCACCCTGGAGAAGGTGCGCTCCTCACCGATGCTGTGGGACCCCATCCGCTACTCGGAGACCTGCCCCTCCTCCGACGGGGCCTGCGCCATGGTGCTGACCGACCGCGCGGGCGCCGCGCGCGCCCCGCGCCCGCCTGCCTGGGTACAGGGCGGTGCCATGCGCAGCGAACCCACGCTCTTCGCGGGCAAGGACGCGGTCTCGCCCCGCGCGGGCAGCGACTGCGCGGCCGATGTCTACCGGCAGTCGGGTATCACCGAGCCGCGCCGCGAGATCGACGCCGTGGAGATGTATGTGCCGTTCTCCTGGTACGAGCCGATGTGGCTGGAGAACCTCGGCTTCGCCGAACAGGGCGAGGGATGGAAGCTGACCGAGTCCGGGGCGACGGAACTCGACGGCGACCTGCCGGTCAACCCTTCGGGCGGCGTGCTGTCCACCAATCCGATCGGCGCCTCGGGGATGCTCCGGTTCGCCGAGGCGGCCCTCCAGGTACGCGGTACGGCAGGCGCGCATCAGGTCCCAGGGGCGCGCAGGGCGCTCGGACACGCCTACGGAGGCGGCTCGCAGTTCTTCGCCATGTGGCTGGTCGGAACCGAGCCGCCCGGGACGTGACGCCACCGGGCCACAGTGCTGCGAACCCGTGCCGTGTCCGCGGTGCCACAGCGGGTGCGGGAGGGGGCGTATCCCCTCGTTTTCCCCCGTTCCGCGCCCTGTCCCGGCGGCCCGGGCCGTGGTTAGGGTGGCGCCGGGACGGACGATGACCGGGAGGAGCACCAGCGTGGCCGACAGCACCATCGGGCAGCCCGAACTCGACCTGAGCCGGGCACAGTGGCAGTCGAGCAGCCGGGGCACCGGCGATGTCGAGATCGCCTTCGTCGAGGGGTTCGTGGCGATGCGGCACGGTCGCCAGCCCGACAAGCCCGCGCTCATCTTCGACCCGGGGGAGTGGCGCGCCTTCGTGCGCGGGGCGCGCGAGGGCGAGTTCGATCTGACCTGAGGCCCCGACGCGACGTCCGGTGTCACGGCTTTCGGCCTTCGCCGGCACGGGCACCGCCCGCGGGCGTAAGCTCTGCCCGTCCCGGAGGGAATCCGCCGGAATCCGCCCGGGAGATGGAACGGCGGGAACAACGGACAGACAGCGGACGGCGAAACGGCGAGGACGGCGACGGTGGCGCTGCTGGAGCGGGAGGCCGAACTCGCCGCTGTCGAGCGCGCCGTCACCCTGCTGTGCGGCACCGGCGTCCCCGCAGCACCCGACACCGACAACAGAGCGGCGTCCACGGGTGGTCTCCTCGCGTTCACCGGAGCGGCCGGACTCGGCAAGACCGCGCTGCTGCGCGAGACCGCGGCCCACGTCACCGCACGCGGCGGCACCGTGCTGTACGCGTGCGGAGGCGAGCAGGAACAGGAGGTCGGCTTCCACGTCGTCCGCCGACTGCTCGCACCGCTGCGCCCCGCACTCGACGAACGGGAGCTCCGCGCCGAGCTGGGCAGTTGGTACGACTTGGCCGCACCCGCCGCCGGACTCCCGGCCCCCGGCAGCACCGTGGTGCCGCACCCGCGCGGAGTGCGCCTGGCCCTCGACCGGCTCTTCGGCCACCTCGCCGTACGCCACGCGCCGCTCGCCGTCCTCGTCGACGACGCGCACTGGGCCGACCCCGCGTCGCTGGCCTGGCTCACCGGGTTCGCGCCGCGCGCCCCCGGACTGCGGCTGCTGTGCGCGCTCGGCTACGACCCCCAGGAGCTGCGCCCCGAGGCGGCGCCCTTCCGGGCGGCCGCGGACGGGGCGCCGGAGCCGCCGTACGGCCTGACCGAGCTGAGCACCGACGCCGTCGCCCGGCTCGCCCGGGACACCACTGCCGAGGTCGCCGACACCGCCTTCGCCGAAGAGTGCCGGAAACTCACCGGCGGCAACCCGCGCGCGGTGACAGAGCTGTTGCACCAGGCGCGCGATGCGGGCCTGGAGCCGCGCCACCACAGCGTGCCGCGGCTGGCCGGACTCGCACCACCGGCGCCCGGAGCGGAGCTCCCGCACCGGCTGCAGAACCTCGGCCCCGACTGCGTACGGCTCTGCTGGGCCGTCGCCGTGCTCGGCGCCGACGCCACGCTCCCGTTCGCGGCGCGAGTCGCCGGGCTCCGCGGCGAGACGGCACGGGGCGCTGTGGCCCGGCTCCGCGCGGCGCGGGTGCTGGAGGTGCCCGACGGCGCGGACGGCGAACCGCTCTCCTTCGCCCACCCCTCCGTCGCCGCAGAGGTCTACCGCGCCGTACCCGCGAGCATCCGTACGGCCCTGCACGGCCAGACGGCAGCCGCGCTCGCAGCCGACCCCGGCAGCCCGTACGGCTCGTCGGTGCGCCATCTGCTGGAGGTGCACCCCGACGGTGACCTGGACCTCGTCGAGCAGCTGCGGCGGGCGGCGCACGAGTACACGGTGGCGGGCGCGCCCGAGGCCGCCTACCGGTGCCTGGGGCGAGCCCTGCGGGAGCCGCCTGCCTCGCGCGACCGGCCCACGGTCCTGTACGAGCTGGCCGCAGCCGCCTTCCGCTCCGGCGCCCCGGCCGCCGCCGTGCACCCGCTGCGCGCCGCGCTCGAAGAGCCCGCCTGCGGCGCCGAGCTGCGCCTGGCCGCCGTCCGCCTCCTGGCGCGGGCGCTCTCCCGTGCCGGGCGCGGACGGGAGGCCCTGGGAGCGCTGGAAGCGCAGGCCCGACGCGCGAGCGCACCCGCCGAGCGGGAGGCGCTGCACGCCGAGCTGACCGTGTGGCGCGCGCTGAACGCCGGGGCCGGCCCTCGCGCCGGGGCCCGCGCCGACGAAACTGACGCCACTGAGGGCGCTGACGCCACCGACGACACTGGCGCCACCGAAGCCTCCCAGGGCGCCGACAGCACCGAGGGAGCGCCGTCCCACCCGGCCCTCCGCGCCTGGCAGGCCCTGCGGTGCGGGGAGCCCGCCGCCACGGTGCTCCGGCACGCGGAGGAAGCCGTCGCGGCAGGGCTGTCCTGGACCGACGACCCCTGGGGCTGCGAGACCCCCGCTCTCGTCGCTCTCACCTTCCTGCACTGCGGCAGACCCGACCGCGCCGAGCAGCTCTTGCTGGAGGGAATCGCCGCCTGCGAGCGCGCCGGACTGCACGGCGAACACCTCGCTCTGGCCCGCACCCTCCTGGCGGAGCGGGGCGCCCGGCGGTAACGGGGCACTGACTGGGGGCGATCACGAGCGGCCACGTACTATTGCGGCATGTCGTTCCTCCGCCGCCGCAGCGCCGCCGTGCCCGCAGGCCCGGACTTCGATGTCCTGGCCATGGACCCGTCCGACTGGCCGGGGAATCTCGGGGCCGGTCTGCTGCCCGCACCGGACGGCACCTGCCAGGGCGTCTTCCTGCGCTACGACCTGTTCGGCGGCCGCGGCCCGGCGATGATCATCGGGAATCTGCCCGAGGGCTCCCCGGCCCGGGAGGTCGCCGAGGGCGAGATCCCGTTCGAGGTGGCGCAGCTCCTCTCCGCGCTGGAGAACGACGAGCACGTCGAGGTCGTCGGTACGGAGGACGACCCGGTGATGCACGAGGACAACCTGCTGATCATGCGCCGTATCAAGCTCTCCGAAGACCGGATCTCCTGCGTCCAGTTCGACCGCAGCGACGGTGTGCTGGTCACCATCGCGAGCTGGGACCGGCCCATCACCAACGACCTGTACGCGCTGCTCAAGCCGCTGCCCGCGGAGATGTTCCAGCAGTGACCCGGTAGCCGTACGCCGCGAGGGCGGCCGGCACGCGCTGTGCCGGCCGCCCTCGGGCCCGTGCCCGCTCAGCGGAGGACGCGGACGTCCTCGGCCTTGACGAAGGCCACCCGGTGACCGAGCTGGATCTGGTAGTACCGCTGCTTGCCCCGTACCACCTGGAAGTTCTTCGCGTCCGGGTCGTAGGTGACCGCGTACAGGTACTCGCCCGACGTCTTCAGGCCCGCGACATAGCGCTGACCGGCCGCCACCTTGTACGGCAGCGGCGAGAGAGCCTGCACGGGTACGCCCTCGGGGAAGGCGGAGGCCTCCGGGTAGGCGCGCCCGTACACCGGGATCTCGTCCAGCCCGGCACGGGGGGTGATCACGGCGCCCCGTCCCGGAACAGCGGTCGGCTGGTCGGCGGGGTTGTGGAACCACGCCTTCTGGCCGAGGTACCAGATCGCCGTCCAGTCGCCCTTCCGGTCCGCTACGGCGTACTGCTGGCCGGTGGTGGCCCGGGCCCCGGTGTCGTTGACTCCCGTGGTCGAGGGCGAGCCGTCCGGCCGCAGCCCGACGTCCTTGACCAGCGGCGCCGACGCGTCCGGCGCCTCGTGCAGCCGAACGGCGGACGAGCCGTGCTCCGGGCAGGGCTTGCCCGCTGACTCACATCCCGTGTACAGCGGCTTGTGCTTGTCGTAGGTGGGCCGGATCGTCAGCACGCCGGACCGCGGCCCGGCCTTGGGCGTGAAGGGCTTGCCCATCAGCGTGAAATAGTGCTGCCAGTCCCAGTACGGGCCCGGGTCGGTGTGCATGCCCCTGATGCTGGAGGCCGTCGGGCCCGGCACATTGTCGTGGCCGAGGATGTGCTGGCGGTCCAGCGGGATGTCGTACCGCTTGGCGAGGTACTTCACCAGCCGCGCCGAACTGCGGTACATCGCCTCCGTGTACCAGGCGTCCGGGTCGGTCAGGAACCCCTCGTGCTCCAGCCCGACCGACTTGGAGTTGACGTACCAGTTGCCCGCGTGCCAGGCGGCGTCCTTGTTGCGCACATGCTGCGCCACATGGCCGTCGGACGACCGGAGCGTGTAGTTCCACGAGACGTACTTGGGATTGGTCACCAGATCGAGCGTCGTCTCGTAGCTGCCCTCGGTGTCGTGCACGATGATGTAGTCGATCTTCTGCGACCGGGGCCGCCGCGCCTTGTCGTGGTTGCCGTAGTCCTCCTCGCCGTTGCTGTCCGTCCACTTCTCGTACGGCGCCGGGTACCACTCGCAGTCCACACTGCGCGGGCACTCGGCCCGGCTGTCGGCGTGGCGTGCCCGGTCGGCGGCGGCCGGGACGCGCAGCTTCGGCGTGGCCCGGAGGGTGACCGATTCGCCGGTGTCGGTGGTGCGGCGCTCACCCTCCCGCAGCACCTCGAACACGTCGGCGGCGAAGGCCGTGGCGCTCGGCCCGCCCCGGCCGCCACCCGGGTACGCGGCCACGGCCTCGTACCAGTCGGCGGGATCGGCGCTCAGCGGGTGACCCAGCCGCCGCTGGGCGTCCGCCAGCAGCGCGGCGCCGCCCCGCACATTCGCCTCCGTCGAGGTGCGCAGCCGGCCGGGGGAGACCCCCGTGAGCTCGGCCGCGCGCTCCAGCGTGCGCAGTCGTGCGGGCAGCTTCCCCGGCCGCTTCGGCGTGGCCGGCTCCGCGGCGACCTTGGCGGGGCGCGCGCTGTCGCCCCGGGCGTCCTCCGAACCGGCGTGGCCGTGCTGCCGGGAGGAGGCCAGCGCGGTACGCGCGTCGGTGAGATGCATCGGGCCGTAACCGCCCGAGACGCTGGGCGCGCCCTGGTGCGTGTCCCAGCGCGACTGAAGGTACGAGACGCCGAGCAGCACCTTCTCGGGCACCTGGTAGCGGTCGGCGGCAGCGGTGAACTGCTCCTGGAGCGTGTCCTGGCGGGGCTGCTTGGCGCTCGCGCTGGTGCCGGCCGCCAGCAGCGGTACGACGAGGGCGGCCGCCGCCGCGCCGACGACCGCGCTGCGGGGACCGCGCCGGCTGAGGTGTCTGTCGCTGCGTCTGCCGGAACGTCTGCCGGAACGTCTGCCGGTTGGCTTGCCGCCGCTTGTGTCGCTGCGGCCGTCGTCGGCGGTGGTGCTGTCAGGGGCACGGACGGATCGTGGCAATGCCGCCTCCTCGGACTGGGCGCCGTGGGATCACGTGCGCGAGCAGTCCTCAGACGTACCCATTTGCCGACGATCCGTCAATCATTCCGCACGACGCACACGTTCGGCCGACAGACCGGCGGGAAACGTCGCACGTCGACCGGGTGGCCGGGTGTGACGGGCACCCGGGGCGTCACCGGTGCAGACCGGTGACGCCGCTGCGCCCCACCCGATCGGGTGACCTCATCCGGTTCAGCGGGTGCCGACCGCGGCACGGACGGCCCGCCGCGCGGTCGCACAGTCGTCGTGCAGCCTGCGCAGCAGCAGCCGCTGCTCCTCGCCCGTCGGAATCCCACCGGCCCTGACCGCCGCCGCTGCCTCGGCCGCGACCTGCGCCGAGGGCTCCCGCATGGTGCGCTGCACCGCCATCTCGTAGGTGCGGATCTCCCTGGTGAGGATCAGCATCAGGTTCACCAGGAAGGCGTCCCGTGCCGCGGGGCCGGCCGCCTGGGCGAGCTGGCTGAGCTGGCGGCGCGCCAGTGGCGCGTCCCCGAGCACCGCCCACAGCGACGCCAGGTCGTAGCCGGGCAGGTACCAGCCGGCGTGTTCCCAGTCGACGAGCGAGGGCCCCGTCGGACCGAGCATCACGTTGGTCAGCAGGGCGTCCCCGTGGCAGAACTGCCAGGGCACTCCCCGTCGGCCGCCGGGGCGGCGGGTCTGCGCCAGTCCGTGCAGCAGCTTCTGCAGGTCGCCCAGGTCCCGGTCGGTCAGCAGCCCCTGCTCGTGGAAGCGGGACAGCCGCGCCGGGTAGTCCAGGGGGCGTTCGAACAGCGAGGGCGGCGGCTCCCACTGGTTGACCCGGCGGAAGGTGCCGATCGCCGCTCGCAGATCCGCGCGCGGCGGAGCCTCGAACGGATGCCGCTGCGCCGCCGCCACCCTGCCGGGCACCCTTTCGATCACCAGTGTGCAGGTGTCCGGGTCGGCGGCGATCAGCCGGGGGGTCCGCACGGGCGGCCGGTGCCGCACGAACGCGCGGTAGGCCGCTATTTCGTGCTGGAAGCGCTCGGCCCAGGCGGGGGAGTGGTCCAGCAGACACTTGGCGATGACGGTGTTGCGGCCCGCTGTTCCGGCCAGCAGTACCGAGCGCCCTCGCTTGCGCAGCAGCTGGACCGGCGTGAACTCCGGGCAGATCCGGTGGATCGAGGCGATGGCGGCACGGAGCTGCGCGCCTTGCGGGCCGGACAAGTCCAGCCTCCCGCTGACGGATTGGGACACGGTACTGGGCGCGCGAAGGCCCATACGTGCGCCGGCGCGCGGGCCGGGCAGGCCCGGCGCGCGCGAGGGATCGCGCGACGGATCGGGAGCCAGCACTGCCGGTCCCCTTCCGTACGGCTGCGGCGCGGGGGCCGCACGCGGTCGGCGCTGCACGGACACGGGGGATGGGGCTGAATACATGGGCGCGCGAGATCCCTTCGTGTGCCGACGGGTTTCCGCGCCTCCCCGGCGGTCCGCCCGGAGCCTGTGCACCCTGGGGAATGCGGCCGGACGGAGCGACCGGGGTGGCGCGTTCCTACAGGACACCCCGGCGCGGGTGGCACACCATCTGGCGGACCCTGGCGAACCCTGGCGAATGCGCTCGGGGCCGCCGTACCGAGTCGTACGGAAGCTACTGTCAACTCAGCCGAGAACCTGGGGGCTTGATGTGACAAAGGGACCCAACGCACGTCTCGCGGACCTCTTCGCCCTGGCCGGCTGGTCGAAGGGCGAGCTCGCCCGGCTGGTCAACCGGCAGGCCGCGGCGATGGGATACGCGCAGCTGGCGACGGACACCTCACGGGTGCGGCGTTGGATCGACACGGGGGAGACCCCGCGCGATCCGGTGCCCAAGGTGCTGGCGTCCCTGTTCACCGAGCGACTCGGCCGTGTCGTGACCATCGAGGACCTCGGGTTCACCAGGCCGGGACAGGCAGCTCACTCGGAGCCCGTCGAAGGGCTGCCGCTGCCGTCCGGACAGATCGCCGCGGTCCTCACCGAATTCACGGGAATGGACCTCATGCTCAACCGACGCGGCTTGGTGGGTGCGGGCGCCGCGCTCGCCGCAGGATCGGCACTCAGCAGTGCCATGCACAACTGGCTCAGCACGGACCCGGCGAGGTCCGCTGCGCAGGGTGCCACAGGAGGGGCCCAGGCCGTACCGGCCGGCCACTCGTCCTACGACCGCTACGAGGCGGCCCCCGTGGGGCTGCAGGAGATCGAGGCGCTGGAGCACTCCGTCGAGGTCTTCCGCGCCTGGGACGCCGCGCGTGGCGGCGGCCTCCAGCGCAAGGCCGTGGTGGGCCAGCTCAACGAGGTGGGCGGGATGCTCTCCTACCACCACCCCGAGCCGCTGCGGCGCCGGCTGTGGGGCGTCGCGGCCAATCTCGCGGTGCTCGCCGGCTGGATGTCGCACGACGTGGGCCTGGAGCCCACAGCGCAGAAGTACTTCGTGATCGCGGCCCACGCGGCACGGGAGGGCGGTGACCGGCCGCGCGCCGGCGAGGCCCTCTCGCGCGCCGCCCGGCAGATGGTGCACCTGGGCCGTCCCGACGACGCGCTCGACCTGGTGCAGCTCGCCCAGTCCGGCTCCGGCGACGAGGCGCTGCCCCGCACCCGCGCCATGTTCTGCACCATCGAGGCGTGGGCGCAGGCGTCCATGGGCCGCGGCCAGGAGATGCGGCGCACCCTCGGCCGGGCCGAGGAGCTGTTCGCCTCGGACAAAGGCGATGTGTCGCCGCCCAGTTGGATGCAGATGTTCGACGAGGCCGATCTGTACGGCATGGAGGCGCTGGCCTTCCGTACGCTCGCCGACCACGAACCCGTCGCGGCCCGGACGGCTGAGCAGCACGCCAAACGGGCCCTGGCACTCCGTGCGGAGGGGCGGCAGCGCTCCCAGATCTTCGACTACATCTCGATGGCCTCGGCCTGCTTCATCTCCGACGACCCGGAGCAGGCGGACCGCTACGCCCGCCTGGCACTGCTGTCCATCAACGAGAACTCCTCGCACCGCACCTGGGACCGGCTGCGCGAGATGTACCGGCTCACCGGCCAGTACGCCGGTTACGGGAAGATCGAGGAGCTGCGCGCGGAGATCCAGGAGGCGCTGCCCCGGGCGCCGAAACCCTCGCGGAGCGGCAGAGGTCTCAAGGACGCCGACGAACTGAAGCGGGCACCCGGCGACATCCGGGACATCCGCAGCGCACGTGGCTCCAAAGGAGTCAGGTCCGTGTGAGGCGTGCAGAGGGCGTGAGGCGGCAGCGGGCCGAGTGAGCCGGACGGCCCCGGCGGCCGGCCCGCCTCACCGCTCGCAGCACCACGCGGCTCGCAGCACCACGCAGCTCACCGCACCACGCGCGCGCCCACCGGGGCAGTCGCGCTGCGGCTCACGGTGTCACGCGGGCGACCAGGACGCAGGCGTCGTCCTCGCGCTCCCGGTCGGCGAACTCCTCCGCGACCACCCGGACGCACTCCTGTGCGGAGCCGGCCGTGGCGAACCGTGCCGCCAGGCCCAGCATTCGGGCACTGCCCGCGTGGAGACCCGGCTTACGGGGCGCACCGTCCCCCGGCTCCCCGCTCGTGGGCGCTCCCTGCGTGTCGTCCGGCGCCAGTCCGTCGGTGTGCAGCACCAGCAGGTCGCCGGGCCGCAGCCGTTCGGTGCGCTGCTCGTACGTCGCTCCTGAGGTGACGCCCAGCAGCACGCCCTCGGGGCGCCGCAGCACCCTCCCCGCGCCGTCCCGGAACAGCAGCGGCGCCGGGTGGCCCGCCTGCGCCCAGGTGAGCGTGCACGAGCGCGGCTCGTAGCGGCAGCACAGGGCGCTGCCCAGGGACGGCTGCGCCGAGGAGTCGAGCAGCTGGTTGAGATGCCCTATCAGCGCGCCGGGCCGCACACCCGCAAGTGCCATCCCGCGCACGGCGCCCAGCAGCATGGCCATGCCGGAGGTCGCGGTGACACCGTGCCCCGTCAGATCGCCGGCTGTCAGCAGCGTGGCACCGTCCGGCAGCTCCATCGCGTCGTACCAGTCGCCGCCGATCAGCGCGCTGGAGGCGGACGGCAGATAGTGCGCCGCCAGGTCGAGCGCTCCGGTGACACGCTCGTCGCCGTGCGGGAACCGGAGAGAGCCGCGCCAGGGCGGCAGCACGGCCTCCTGCAGCTCGACGGCGAGCCTGCGTTCGGTCTGCGCGATGTGCCGCTCGCGCTGGAGCGAGTCCCGGCTCTCGCGCACCGCGTGCTCACTGCGTCGCAGTTCGCTGACGTCCCGCACAACCGCCCACATCGAGGCGGTGCCCCCGTCGTCGTCGAGCACGGGCTCGCCGACCATGTGGACCGTCCGCACGGAGCCGTCGGGCCGCACCAGCCGGAACTCGCGGTCGATCGCCCTGCCGTCCACCAGGCAGTCGGTGAACGCGGTGGCGAGCGCGGTCTGGTCCTCGGGGACGACCCAGGAGGGCAGCTCGTCCAGGGTGAGGGGGCCGTCCTCCTCGGTTCTGCCGAAGATCCGGAAGAGCTCGGGGGACCAGGCCACCCCGTCGGTCAGCAGGTTCCACTCGGCGCTGCCGACCCGGCCCACCAGCTCGGAGGGCCGCTCCCGGTCCGGCGACGACTGTGTGCCGTAGGCGGCGCCGGGCGTCCGCTCGGATGTCCGGCCGGGCGGCTGATCGGCGGACGGCCACGCCCTGGGTGCCTCGGGGGGCATGCCCTCGCGTAATTGATCGAGCTGGCTGCCCAGGTCGTCGAGTTGGTGCACGGCCAGTTCGCACAGCGCGCGCTGCCACCGCGTGCGCGGGTCCGCACCGGCCACCCCGGGGTCCGGCTCGGTCCCTCGGTCCGCGCTCCCTCCGGCGCCCCGCCGCACCGCGTCGAGGCGGCCGCGCAGGGTGCGCGCCTGGCTGATCAGGGCATCCAGCGTGCCGCGGTCCGGTGGCTGCGGTGCTGAGCGATCCGCATGGAGATGGGAGGCCATGGAGAACTCCGATACGGGGGAGAGTCGGTTACGACTGTGACACAGCCCGCGACTGCCCGTAAGGGATTCGGCCACACTCGATGCGGTGGTGCTGCTGTCATATGTCCCGGTGAGTCGCCGGCATATGTCCCTGGGGGCCGCGGGGTCGGCGGAATCTTTGCTTCCGGGTAGGCTCCAGCTCTTGACCGGGCGCCCGCTCCCAAAGGTAAAACGCAGGAGTAGAACCGCGGTCACCGGCAAGAATGCCCGGCAACGGAAATCCCGTTGCCAGTCGAATACCCCGCACCGGATGCTGACTCTTATGTTCGTCGATTCCGTCGATTCAGACATAGCGCCCAGCGGCACGCTGCTCGGCCTCCTCCAGAGGGGCCGCGGCGACGGGACGCTGCACGCCCTCGCGGCGCCGCGCGCCGAGGCGCTCAGCGCGCTACGGCACTGCGTCCTTCGCGACCCCAGGCGCGACTGGCAGATCGAACACCGCTCCCTGTACTACGCCCGCCTGCACAGGGAGCTGGAAGCCGGGCTCGACGACATCGCCGCACACCTGTTCGACCCCGCCGACCTGCTGTGCACCCCCGAAGAGGCCGAGGTCCGCACCGGCCTCGCGCTCTCCGTCCTCGGCCACCTCGCCTCCTACGCGGCCGCACAGGGCGAGAGCTGGCAGGAGAACGCCCCCCTGCGGCTGCTGCGCCGCTATGCCACCACCGGCACGAACTGGCAGTGGGCCCTCGACGAGCTCGCCGTCCGCGACGACGACGCCGGGCTGCGCCCCCTGGGACCGGCCATCCTGGCCCGCTTCCCGCAGACCCCCGAGGGCGACGCCGAGCTCGCCGCGGCCGCCCGTGACGCCTTCGAGCCCCGGCCCTGGCGGCTGTGGGCCGAGGACTCCGCACACCCCGAGCAGGCCGACCGGCTGCGGCGCGCCCGGGAATGCCGCTCCTTCGACCGCTGGCAGCGCCAGCTCCGCACCCCTGGACCCCGTCCGGGCTGGAGCGTGCGCGAGATCCTCCAATGGGCCCAGGACGGCTACGAACAGCACCCACGCCAGCACCGTGAGGCTCCGGCGGCACGCTGTCTGTCCGCCGTCGCAGGGCCCGAGGACAGGCCGCTGCTGCTGGACGCCGCACGCGGCCCCCAGGAGGCCGCACGGGCCGCAGCGCTGCGCCACCTCGCCGATCGGAACGACCCGGATGTGCTCGACCTGATCGAGGGTGCCGCCGCCGACCCGTGCGAGACCGTCGCACAAGCCGCGGTCTCCTCCTTCGCTCGTATGCGGTCCCTGGCAGCGCTGGAGCGGGCCAGGCGGTGGACCGCGGCAGCCGAGGGCACCCTGCCGCCCGGGCTGGCCGCCGCCGCGGCCGAGATGCTCGCCTGCCGGGGCGGCGAGCAGGACGCCGACTCCGTCCTCGCCGCGCTGCGCCGCACCATCCGTCTTGAGGGCCCCGACAGCCCGGCCCTGTGGCCGCTCGTGGACGGCGCCGGACGCCTGTCCATCGGCTGCGCGGCCCCCGTGCTGCGGCACATCTACCGCGAGACCGCCTCCTCCCAGCTGCGTGGGCGCACCGCCCGCTCGCTCGCCGCCACCGACCCGTCCTTCCCCGCCGGGTTCGCCATCGAGTGCCTGTGGGACTGCGAGGAGTCCACCCGCCAGGTCGCCGCCGAGTGCGCCGCCACCGGGGACGCGCGGGTGGTGGAACGGCTGCGGCGGCTCGCCGCCGACCCGGCCGAGGAGGCCGGAGTCCAGACCACCATCCGCGGCCGCCTCACCCCGCCCGCGTAGGCCGCTCCCGCGGAACCTGTTCCGGTGAGGCGATGCCTCTGACGGGGCACGCGCCCCTCCCGCTGTGCTGTCCGGGTACGCAGGACACGGCGGGCCCGGCCTGACCGGGGCACCATGGGTGGGTGAGCGGACGGTGGGAGTTCTGGGTCGATCGGGGCGGAACGTTCACGGACGTGATCGGGCGACGGCCCGACGGGACGCTCGTCAGCGAGAAGGTCCTCTCCCACGATCCGGCGCGTCCCGGTCAGGACGCCGCAGTGGCGGGCATCAGGAAGCTGCTCGAGGTGCCGCCAGGGGCGCCCGTTCCGGCGCACCGGATCGATGCCGTCAAGATGGGCACCACCGTGGCGACCAACGCCCTCCTGGAGCGCAAGGGCGAGCCGACGGTCCTGCTCACCACCCGGGGCTTCCGCGACGCCCTGACGATCGCGTACCAGAACCGGCCGCACATCTTCGACCGCCACATCGTGCTGCCCGAGGCGCTGTACCACCGGGTCGTGGAGCTGCCGGAGCGGATGGGCGTCGACGGGACCGTCGTACAGCCGCTCGACCTCGACGCCGCGGCGCACGCCCTGCGCGAGGCGCGCCGCGCGGGCTTCAGCAGCGCTGCCGTGGTCCTGCTGCACGCCTACCGGCACCCGGCGCACGAGCGTGAGGTCGCCCGCCTGGCGCGGGAGGCCGGGTTCACCCAGGTGAGCTGTTCCCACGAGGTCAGTCCGCTCATCAAGCTGGTCCCGCGCGGGGACACCACCGTCGTGGACGCCTACCTCTCGCCCGTACTGCGCCGCTACGTCGACGAGGTGGCGCGTGAGCTGCACGGGGTGCGGCTGATGTTCATGCAGTCGAACGGCGGTCTGCGCGAGGCCGGGCACTTCCGGGGCAAGGACGCCGTGCTGTCCGGACCGGCCGGTGGCGTCGTCGGGATGGCACGCAGCTGCGCCGAGGTGGGGCACGAGCGGGTCATCGGCTTCGACATGGGCGGTACGTCCACCGATGTCTCGCACTACGCGGGAGAGCTGGAGCGCGTGTACGGCACCCAGGTCGCGGGAGTGCGGATGCGCGCGCCCATGATGGACATCCACACGGTGGCGGCCGGCGGCGGCTCGGTGCTGCACTTCGACGGCGCCCGCTACCGCGTCGGCCCCGACTCGGCAGGCGCGGTCCCCGGCCCCGCCTGCTACCGCCGCGGCGGGCCGCTGACGGTCACCGACGCCAATGTGATGCTGGGCCGCATCCACCCCGCGCACTTTCCCGCCGTCTTCGGCCCCGAGGGCGATCAGCCGCTGGACACCGAGGCGGTCCGTGCGGGCTTCCGGCGGATTGCCGAGGAGACCGGCGGAGGGCGCACGGCCGAGCAGGTCGCGGCCGGTTTCCTCGAGATCGCGGTGCTCAGCATGGCCAACGCCGTCAAGAAGATCTCCGTACAGCGTGGCCACGACGTCACCCGCTACGCACTGGCGAGCTTCGGCGGCGCGGGCGGGCAGCACGCCTGTGCGGTCGCCGACGCGCTGGGCATCAGCACGGTGGTGGTACCGCCGCTGGCGGGCGTGCTGTCCGCGTACGGGATCGGCGTGGCGGACGCGACCGCACTGCGCGAACAGTCCGTCGAGAGCGAGCTGACCGAGCAACGGCTGGCCGGTGTGCGCGAACTGTGCGCCCGGCTGCGGCGGCAGACCAGGGACGAACTGCGCGCCGACGGGCTGCCCGACGAGGCGATCACGACGACCGCCCGACTGCACCTGCGGTACGCCGGAACGGACGCCACATTGACCGTACCGCTGGACGGCGCGGACCGGATGGCGGAGAACTTCGCAGCCGAGCACCGGGCACGCTACGGATTCACCATGGACAAGCCGCTGGTGGTCGCCACCGCGGTGGCCGAGGCGACCGGCACAGCGGGCCCCGTCAGCGCACGCGCGGCCATGCCGGAACCCGGTGAGGGCAGTCCGGAACCCCTCGACGTGGTGCGGATGTTCACCGCCGGGCGCTGGCGGGAGACCCCGCTGTACCGGCGCGAGGAGGTGCGCCCAGGACAGCGCGTGACCGGCCCGGCCGTCGTCGTGGAGGCCGACGCGACCACCGTGGTCGACCCCGGCTGGCAGGCCGCGGCCGACCCGCACGGGCATCTGCTGCTGACCCGGGTACGGGCGCCGCAGGCGGCACCCGCGGCTGGCACCGAGGCCGACCCGGTGCGGCTGGAGGTCTTCAACAACCTCTTCATGGCGATCGCCGAACAGATGGGGGTGCGGCTGGAGAAGACAGCGCACTCCGTCAACATCAAGGAGCGGCTCGACTTCTCCTGCGCCCTCTTCGACCCGGAGGGCAACCTCGTCGCCAACGCCCCGCACATCCCGGTGCACCTGGGGTCGATGGGCGAGTCCATCCAGGAGGTGCTGCGGCGCACGGAGGGCGAGATGCGCCCCGGTGACGTCTACGCGGTCAACGATCCGTACCACGGGGGCACTCACCTCCCGGACATCACCGTGGTGACACCTGTCTTCGACCAGGGGAGGGACGACGAGGGCGCCAAGGGGGCGGACAAGGACGGCACGAAGGAGCCACGGCTGCTCTTCCTGGTCGCCTCCCGCGGCCACCACGCCGAGATCGGCGGACTGACCCCGGGGTCGATGCCCGCCTTCAGCCGCACCGTGGAGGAGGAGGGCGTGCTGTTCGACGCCTGGCTGCTGGTGCGCGACGGGCGGCTGCGCGAGGAGGAGACCCGTGCGCTGCTCACCCGCGCCCGCCACCCCTCCCGCGACCCGGACACCAACCTGGCCGACCTGCGCGCCCAGATCGCCGCCAACGAGAAAGGCATCGCGGAACTGCGCAAGATGACCGAGCAGTTCGGCCTCGACGTCGTACAGGCCTATATGCGGCACGTACGCGACAACGCGGAGGAGTCCGTACGTCGCATCATCCCCCGGCTGCGCGACGGCAGCTGCGCGTACGAGACCGACAGCGGAGCGGTCATCCGGCTGTCCGTCACCGTGGACCACGCGAACCGTACGGCCCTGCTCGACTTCACCGGCACCTCGCCCCAGCGGGACGACAATCTCAACGCGCCCAGTTCGGTGGTGACGGCGGCGGTGCTGTACGTCTTCCGCACGCTGGTGGCCGACGACATCCCGCTCAACAGCGGCTGCCTCGCCCCGCTCGAGGTGCGCATCCCGGAGGGCTCCATGCTGGCGCCCCGCTACCCGGCCGCCACGGTGGCGGGCAACGTCGAGACCTCCCAGGCCGTCACCGGCGCCCTCTACGCCGCGCTCGGCGTCCAGGCCGAGGGCTCGGGCACGATGAACAACGTCACGTTCGGCAACGAGCGCGTCCAGTACTACGAGACGGTTGCCAGCGGCTCCGGAGCAGGGGACGGTTTCGACGGCGCGGACGCGGTGCAGACCCATATGACCAACTCGCGGCTGACCGACCCCGAAGTGCTGGAATTCCGCTACCCGGTGCGCGTCGAGGACTTCCATGTGCGCCGCGGCAGCGGGGGCGCCGGCCGCTGGCGCGGCGGCGACGGCGTGGTGCGGCGCCTGCGCTTCCTGGAGCCGGTGACGGTCGCGCTGCTGACCGGCCACCGGCGCGTGGCACCCTACGGGATGGCGGGCGGAAGCCCGGGTGCGCTTGGCGTCAACGCCGTGGAGCGCGCGGACGGCACCCGCACCGCACTGGACGGGCGCGATGTGGCCGAACTCGGCGCCGGTGACGCACTGGTGCTGCACACCCCGGGAGGCGGCGGCTACGGCAGGCCGGCTGCGCCGGGTCATTCGTTGTCCCGTTGACGGAACTGCGGTTGACTTCAGGCATGAGCAACCAGGTGCTGGACGAACTCAGCAGCGCGCGGGAGCAGTTGGGAAGGACCAGCACCGCCGAGCGCGTCGCGGCCATCCTGCGGACCCGGATCACCGAAGGCCGCTTCCGGCCCGGTACGCGGCTGGCCGAGGAGGAGATCGGCAGCGCCCTGGGCATCTCGCGCAACACCCTGCGCGAGGCGTTCCGGCTGCTCACCCACGAGCGGCTGCTGGTGCACGAGCTCAACCGGGGCATGTTCGTGCGCACGCTCACCGTGGAGGACCTGGAGGATCTCTACCGCGTCCGCCGCCTCGTCGAGTGCGCCACGCTGCGGCAACTGACCGCGCCGCCCTACCCGCCGGAGGCCATGCGGGCCATGGAGGCGGCCGTGACGGCGGGGCGGCACGCCGCTGCCGAACAGCGCTGGCGCGACCTGGGCACCGCCAATATGCGCTTCCATCAGGCGCTGGTTGCGCTCGCCGGGAGCCCGCGCGCCGACGAGATCATGCGCGGAGTGCTGGCCGAACTGCGGCTGGTGTTCCACATGATGGAAAACCCGCGCCAGTTACACGAACCCTATCTGCCGCGCAACGAGCAGATTCTGCGTACGCTGCAGCGCGGCGAAGCTCCCAGCGCAGAGCGGCAGCTCGCCGTCTACCTCGACGACTCCCGGCGCCGGCTCGCCGAGGGCTACGCCCACCGGCTAGGCTGACCGGTCGGCCCGAGCGGCACCAGGGCCACGGACGGGCGGGGACAACCGCCCCAGGCCGTCCCAGGCCGTGACAACCGTGCCGTTTCGGATCTTGTCAGTGCGACCGCTTAATCTGTCCGTCGTGACTGAGAGCGCCACCAGGACGAGCACCCCGGCGAGGACAGGTGTGTCCATGCCCTCGCCGGCCCCGGGCCCCGCAGCCGACGAGGGCCTGGCCCGCCGGCTGCGCGCGCTCGCCTGCACGGCGCCGCTGCACGACCTGGACACCCGCAAGGCCAACCTCGCCGGCGAGTACAGCACCTACGAGATGGCCGAGCTGGCACTGGCCGCCATCGATCTGGTCACGCTCCAGATGGACTTCGACACCGGCGCCGACCACGAGCAGGTCGTCGCCAAGCTGCTGCCCCGCGTCGCGGCCCAGGCCCCCACGCGCGACCCCGCCGAGCACCAACGGGTGGCCCGCTGGGTGCTGGAGAACATGATCAACGTCGGCAGCGTGGACCGCGGCTTCCGCGCCGTCTACGGCACTTTCGACCCCGACGGCACCTACGTGCGGCGGGACTACGACTTCAAGCTGATCGAGGAGTTGCCGGGGCCCGGCGGCAGCGTCTATCTGCGCACCACCGACGAGGCCGTCAACGTGCTGGTCGGCGCGCTCGACACGGACGTCACCAGCGCCCAGATCGCCGCCGAGGTCAAGCTGGAGGTCCTCATCAGCCGAGGCCGCCTCGCCGACGCCCAGCTGGCCGCCGAACAGGCCCGCTACCGCACGGTCCAGTACGCCGAGGCGCTGCGTCGCACCCTGGAGGCCACCCGGCGCGACGTGCGCGCCGTCGACTGGCTCAGCGCGGTCCCCGACATGATCAGCGAAGCCCTCGACCACGTCGCCGACCGCTACCGCCACGAGAACGCCATCCTCACCAACATCCGCAAGGCCCGCGACGAGGCCGCCTCCGAACGCGGCCCCGACCACAAGCGCCGCGCCGCCGAACTGGTCGACATCGTCAAGGACTGCATCCGCCGCCACACCCAGCTCCAGTCCCGGCTGCTGGAGGCGGGCCCGCTCTTCCGCGCCGAACAGGACCGCCAAGCCTTCGCGCCGCCCGCGGCCCGCGCCGGGCTCGATCTGTACGGCCAGCTCCTCGCGCCCGTACTGCCGCTGCCGCTGGAGGCGGCCACCCGCGTGACCGACGCGTTCTTCGCCCGGGGCACCGGGCTGCGCACGCCCGGCGCCGTACGCCTGGGGGACCTCACCGACATGCTGCTGACCCCGCCCGCGCCCCGGGAGCACCTCGGCGCCGAGATGCCGGAGCCCGACCTGGTCGCCACGCCCGACGACAGCCGCTTCAGCGAGGAGCAGCTGGCGGCGGCCATGGAGCTGCTGGAGCTGCCGCCGGACGCGCCGCGGCGGCTCTCCGGCCTGCTGGCCGACGCACGCCGCCGCGACCCCGATCTGCCGTATCTCATCGCCCTGCTCGCCGTGCACGCCGCCAGCCCGCCTGTGGGCACCGCCTACCGGCAGGGCGAGGAGCGGCTGTTGTTCGCCGTGGACGACGGCACCCCGCTGGACGACCCGGAGTTCGGCGGAGCCGACCTGATCGTCGGTACGGCACTGCTGGACGCGGCAGGCATGGCCGCGGACCGGACGGAGGCGGCATGACGGGCACCCCGCACCACATGACCGCCCCCCCCCCGCACGAGCTGAATGAGCAACCATGACTGACTTCGTACCGGAGCCCGACCCGGACGAGGGGCTCGGCAACAAGAGCCCCGCGCACCAGGTGACCCCCGCCGACGCCGCCGACGCGGCGCGCCTCGTCTCGTTCGGCCTGCACCCCAAGCTGGCCCCCGCCAGGGACGCCGAGTACACGGAACTGCTGCGGCGCTATCTGGAGGAGCCCGCGTTCGCGCGGCTGGCCGACGCCGTCGCCACCGGCCTCGGCCTCGTCGTCCTGGAGGTCTCCACCCGTGCGGGCATGGCGCTGGCCGCCGCCGAGGACTCGGTCTTCGCGGTGCGCATGGGCGACTACGCGCGGCGGGCCGGTGCCGATTCCACGGACCGCTTCCTGCACGGCCTCGCCCATCTGGCCTGCGCGGCGATGGCCTTCCCGCGCCCCGAGGACCTGGCCGACGACGGCTACATCGGCCGCATCACCGTCAACGGCGTGGACTCCTTCGTCCGCCAGGCGTGCCGCAGGCTGGAGGAGCGGGCCGAGGCCGAGGGCGAGAACACCGACCCGGCCACCGGCGCGCCGGGGCTGGAGGCGGCCTGGCGGGCCTACGCGCGGCGCAGCGCCACCGGCGCCACCAAGGACGCCCGCAGACTGGCCGGTTCCACCACGGGCATCATCGCCAAGGCCGTCGCCTTCCTCGCCGACTCCGGCTTCCTCCAGCGCACCGGGGACGACGCGGGCGGCACCTACCGCACCACGGCGCGCTATCAGCTGCAGGTCCGCGACATGGCGGGCAGCGCCGCCATGGCCGAGCTGCTGGAGCTGGGCGTCGTCCCGGTCTCGGACGGTACGGCCAGCCTGCTGCCACCGCCCGAGGAGGAGGGCCTGGAGCTGGCGCCGGACGCGGGACTGCCCTTCCACTCCTGAACCGCCGCCACCCGCCGACACGTACGACCCGCCACCCGACCTGTCAGACCCAGCCACCGCACCACCGACGAGAGTCCGCCGCCATGTACGAGCTGTCCCGGATCCGCCTCTACTCCATCGGGCCCGCCGGTGCGCGCTACGCCGACACCGTGCTGGACCTGCGCGGAGTCGGCGAGCCCGTGCCCAGCCCGGCACCGACGCAGGCGGACTTCTTCGAGGAGGAGCCGCAGGGCCCGCCCCGGCGCCCCGCGCCCGCGGGCGTGCTCTTCCTGGAGAACGGCGGCGGCAAGTCCGTGCTGCTCAAGCTGATCTTCTCGGTCATGCTGCCGGGGCACCGCAACACCCTGGGCGGTGCCAGCTCGGGCGTGCTGCGCAAGTTCCTGCTGGCGGACGACTGCGGTCATGTGGCCCTGGAGTGGCAGCACACCAGGACCGGCGAGACGATCGTCGTCGGCAAGGCCAGCGAGTGGCGGGGCCGTCAGGTCTCGGGCGATCCCCGCAAGTTCGCCGAGGCGTGGTATTCGTTCCGGCCGGGCCCCGGGCTGTCCCTGGACTCCCTCCCCGTGGCCGAGTCGGCGGCGCTGCGGCCCCGGGCCGAGGGCACCTCCTCGGCGCGCGGCAGGCGGCGCACCATGAAGGGCTTCCGCGACATACTGACCGAAACCGGCAGGGCCTATCCCAACCTGGATGTGGTGTGGGAAGAGGTGCACGAGCGCTGGAACGAGCATCTGACCACGCTCGGCCTCGACCCCGAACTCTTCCGCTACCAGCGTGAGATGAACGCCGACGAGGGCGAGGCGGCCGGGCTGTTCGCGGTCAAGAACGACTCCGACTTCACCGACCTGCTGCTGCGCGCCGTCACCGACAACCGGGACACCGACGGCCTGGCCGACCTCGTGCACGGCTTCGCACACAAACTCGGCCGCCGAGCGGAGCTGACCGCCGAGCGCGACTTCACCGCGGGCTCCCTCGACCACCTGCACCGCATCACCGAGGCCGCCGAGGCACGCGCCCGGGCCCGGGAGATCCACACCGGAGCCGAACGCCGCACCCGCCACCTCGCACACCGGCTGACGGCCCGCGGCACCCAGGAGCGCGGCCGCGCAGCGGAGCTGGCCGAACAGCTGGAGCAGGCCCGTGAGTCGGTCGGCGAAGCCGAGGACGCGCGCGGCCGTGCCTCCCGTATCGCCGCCGAGCTGGCCTACCGGCACGCCTCGCTGGCGCTGGCCGCAGCGGAGAAGTCCGCCGCGGCACAGAAGCGGGAGCTGAGCGAGGCCAGGACGCTGCACTCCGCCTGGCAGGCTGCCGAGACGGTGCTCGCGCACCGCACAGCCGCCGACCGCTCGGCCCGGGTCGCCGCCGCCATCCGCGAGGCCGAGCGCGACGCGGCGCCCGCGCTGGCAGCCCGCGCCCAGGCCGCCACCGCGCTCGTGCGCGCCCTCAACACGGCGGCCGAGGACAGCGAACGCATCGCGGGCGAGCAGGAAGAGCGCTCCGCCGCGCTGCAGACCGAGAGCGAGAGCGCCCACCGGGACGCCACGTCCGCCGCCACCGAGGCGCAGCGAGCCCGCAGCGAGACCGAACACCTGCGTCAGCGTCTCGCCGAGGTGGAACAGGAGATGGACCAGGCGGTGCGCGCCGGCTGGCTCGACGACAGCGACCCGGACGCCGATCCGGCACGCGCGGCGCTGGCCGCCGGCGACGCCGAGAAGAGCGCGGTTGCCGCCTTCGAGTCGGCTCGCGAGGCGGCGGCCCGCAGCACCGAGCGCGCCCGCGAGCTGGCGAGCAGGCACGCGAGCGCCGAACTCGCCGCGGCCCGCGCGGCGGACGCCGCCGAAGCCGCCGAGAGCGCGTACACGGCCGAACGCGCCACCGCCGAGACGCTCGGCGCCGAGGAGCGCCTCGCCGAACTGCTCGGCCTGCCCGGCCCGCACCCGGGCGCGCCGGACACGGCCGGTGGAACTGGGGGAGTCGGAGCAGCCGGAGCGGCGGGGGCAGGAGCGTCCGGAACGGCCAGGGCCGCCCTCCCCGGACAACGGGTCGCCGGCAGCTCACCCGAGGCGGGCGGGGGCACCGAGGCAGGCCGGGGCAACGGCACCGTGCCGGGCCAAGGCGGCGCCCGGACAGCCCGGACCGGGCCGGGCCCGGCAGCCGCCCGGGCCGGCGCCGACGGCAGCGCCGCAGCCGGCCAGGGGCCACTCACCGCCGAGCAGCTCGACCGCAACGCGGAAGCCCTCCAGGAGCTGCTGGAGGAGGGCGTGGCAGCCGCCGAGCGGCAGCTGTTCGAACTGCGCACCGCGGCGGCGGACGACGCGCGCATGCTGGGAGCGCTCGGCGAGGGCGGGCTGCTTCCACCGGGTCCCGATGTGACGGCCACCGTCGAGTACCTGGGCGAGCACGGTGTCCCCGCGCTGCCGGGCTGGCGCTATCTCGCGCAGGCCGTCGACCCCGCCGACCACGCCGCGGTGCTCGCGGCCCGGCCCGAACTGGTCGACGGCGTCATCATCACCGACCCGGACAGCCACGCGCGTGCCCGCGAGGTGCTGGCGGGCGCGGCGCTGCTGCCCCGTTCCGCCGTCGCCGTGGGCACCTCGGCGGCTCTGCTGGCGCCCGCGCCCGCGCCGGACAGCGGCGGTGCGGCAGCGGACTCCGGCGTGTTCAGCGTTTTCCTCGTGCCGCCCAACCCGGCCATGCACGACGAGCACGCGGCCGACGACGAGCGGCGCCAACTGCGGGAGCGCGCCGCCGCACGGGACGAGGAGATCCGCAGGCTGGCGGCCCGGCTCTCCGCCGACCGGTCGCTGGCGGCGCGCCTCGCCTCCTGGCGCAGCGGCTGCCCCGAAGGCCGCCTCGACGAGCTGGCCGAGGCCGCGGAGCAGGCCCGGGAGGCAGCGGAGGCGGCCCAACGGCACCTCGCCGAGGTACGCGAGGCCCGCGCGGAGGCCGACGAGCAGTCCGCCGAGACAGCGCGTGTCCGCGACGAGCGCCAGGAAGCTGCCCAGCGCGCCCGCCGCAGCGCGGACGCACTGTCAGGACTGGCCTTCCGGCTGCGGGAACGCGCCAAGTGGCAGAGCCGGCTGCGTGAGCTGGCCGACGACGTCGCCACCGCGCAGGAACGCGCCGAACAGTGCCTGGAGCGGGCCCGTTCGGTGGACGACGAACGGCGCGCGGCCCAGCGCGCGGCCGACGACGCACGCCGTACGGCCCGCACCCTGCGCGCCGAGCGCGCCGAGATCGCGGGTGTGCCCGACACTCCCCGGGCGCCCGCGCCGACCGAGGGCGCGGACGACGGCGCCGACGGCACCGACGGCGGGGCGGCCGGTGACCGGCCCACGCCCGCGCCCGAGCGCACCGCGTCACTGCCGGACCTGCGCGAGGCCTACCGTTCGGCCTCGCAGCTGTACGAGAAGGTGGGCGTCGGCGCCGACCTGCGCGCCGAACAGGCCCGCGCCGAGGGCGACGAGTCCGCGGCCAAGGCCGCGCTCGACCGGCTCAGCAACAAGGTGCGCACCCGCGCGGCCCAGCTGCTGGAGGGACCGGACGGCGCGGACGGCCCTTCCCGGCAGGCCGCGGCGGCCCGCGCCGAAGCGCTCGTCCAGCGGCTGGAGGCACGCAACTCCGACGCCAGCGAACAGCTCGGCAGGCTCCGCGGTGAGGCCGAGCGTCTCGCGCCCGCCGAGGGCGACTGCCACACCGAGCTTCCCGAGGAACTGGTGCCCGCCGATGCCGCGCAGGCCCAGGCCCTGCTGCGGACGGCCAACGCCGAACTGGCGGCCCGCGGCGACGAACTGGACGCCGCGCGCGCGGCGCACACCGCGCTCCAGCGCGCACACGCAGCCGCCGAGGACGCCGCCGGCGGCTTCGACGAGACCGCGGCGACCCTCCGCGACCTGCTCCGCGATCCCGCGGCCCCGGCGTCCGGGGAGCAGGACGGCGAGGAGCCGCCCGAGCCGTACGCGGGCAGTCCGGCCGAGGCCCGGCAGGCGGCTGCCGAGGCACGGCGGTCGCTGCGCGGCTGCGCCGCCGATCTCACCGCCGCCGAGCAGGCCGTACGTGAGGCGTGCGACGCGCTCGTACGGCACGCCAACTCCAGCCGCTACGAGCAGGTCCGCACTCCGGCGCGGCAGCAGGTGCGCGAGCTGCCGGCCTCCGCGCTGCCGGACCACGCCGCCGCCTGGGCGTCGGCGTTCGCGCCCCGGCTCCGCGTGCTGACGGACGAGCTGGCGCAGCTGGAGCGCAACCGCGACAGCATCGTGGACCGGCTGCGCGGCCTGGTGGAGTCGTCGCTGACGACCCTGCGCTCGGCGCAGCGGCTCTCCCGGCTGCCCGAGGGGCTGGGGGAGTGGTCGGGCCAGGAGTTCCTGCGTATCCGCTTCGAGGACCCGGACCAGGCCACGCTCACCGAGCGGCTGGGCGAGGTCATCGACGAGGCCACCCGCGCGGCCGTCCGCAAGAACTCCGATCTGCGCCGCGACGGAATGACGCTGCTGCTGCGCGGAGTGCACGCGGCGCTGCAACCGCGCGGTGTCGCGGTCGAGATCCTCAAACCGGACGCCGTGCTGCGCGCCGAGCGGGTGCCGGTCGGACAGATGGGAGACGTCTTCTCGGGCGGCCAGTTGCTGACCGCGGCCATCGCCCTCTACTGCACGATGGCGGCGCTGCGCAGCAACGACCGGGGCCGCGACAAGCACCGGCACGCAGGCACGCTGTTCCTGGACAACCCCATCGGGCGGGCCAACGCCACCTATCTGCTGGAGCTGCAGCGGGCGGTGGCCGACGCGTTGGGCGTCCAGCTGCTCTACACCACGGGCCTGTTCGACACCACGGCACTGGCCGAGTTCCCGCTGGTGATCCGGCTGCGCAACGACGCGGATCTGCGCGCGGGGCTGAAGTACATCAGCGTCGAGGAGCATCTGCGGCCCGGCCTGCCCCGGCCGGAGGCCGAGGAGGACGAGCCCGCGGTGCACGGCGAGATCACCGCGACACGGATGTTCCGCCGCCCCGGCGACCCGTCCGACGCCCGGGACGAGCCGAGTGCGCAGCCGCCGGAGCCGGATGCCCGGCCGGACGTCCCCGCCCCTCATCCGCCGGGTGACGTGCCGGACGCGGCACACTCGCCCCGCCCCTGACGCCGCGCGCCGTGCCGGGCACGGGGGCGCCGCCCCCAGCGGCCCCGTCGCCCGGAGCCTGACGGCGGTCGGCCAGCGCGCGCCGTCTGGCCGCGCTGCTGGGCTCCGAGACGACGCCGTGCCGCTGCACCCAGACCTGCCGGGTGATCCATACGTCGAGCACGGCCCAAGTCGCCACGATGGTGCTGGCGATCGTGGACAGCACCATCGGGAAGGCCAGCCAGACGGCGGCCAGCGAGCAGAAGAACGCGACCATGAGCTGCACCAGCGTCAGAGCCGCGATGATCACCGCCCGCACCGCCGCCGCCCGTACCGGGTCCGGCAGGCGGGGCTTCGCATACATCTTTTTCACTCCCCCTTCACTGCACCCGATCCTCGCACGGTTCCCTGAACGTGTGCTGTGCCACAGACTTCGTACGTCCGGCGGGGCATCGACGGACAACTCAGGATGAGGCACCCTGGACTGCCTGTTCGGACGCTCATACATGCCTACGAGTTGCCGGCGCGTCAGTAGTAAGCTCACGCCGTTTGCTGTCGGTACACGCCCCCGCGAGCTGGGGAGGACGTAGGGGAGGCCATGCGCTTTCGCGGGAAGTCCATCCGCCGGAAGATCGTGGTGCTGCTGTTGGTGCCGCTGGTCTCCCTGCTGTCCATCTGGGGCTTCGCGACCTACATCACCGCTACCGAGGCGAACAGCCTGCTGAGACTCGACGAGGTGACCCACAAGATCGGCGAGCCGGCCGAGAACACGGTCCGGGCCCTCCAGCACGAGCGCCGCCAGATCATGATCCATGTCGCCGATCCGCGCGGTGGGGCGAGCCTGTCGAAGCTGCACGACCTCCAGCGGGCCACGGACCGCAAGGCCGCCGCGGTACGCCGCAACGCCTCGGACGGCGGCGAGCGTGCTCAACTCGGCGCGGACTCCAGGGCCCGGCTGCAGGACTTTCTGGAAGCGCTGGACGGACTCAAGGGGCTGCGGTCCCGCGTCGAGCACAACACCATCACCCGGGGCGGCGCCTTCCAGGCGTACAACGAACTCATCGACCACGCCTACGCGCTGGTCAACTCGCTCAGCGCCGTCGACGACGTGGACCTGGAGAAGGAGGGCCGCGCCCTCGTCGGCGTCAACCGCGCCGGCGAGTACCTCTCCCGGGAGGACGCGCTGATGGCCTCAGCGTACGCCGCCGGCCAGTTCACCCGCGGAGACCAGCGCGCGCTCTCCGACCGTGTCGCCGAGCGCAACATGAGCTACGAGACCAACCTGCCCACGCTGCCCGCCGAGGACCGGCAGCTGTTCGAGAACTACTGGAACGGCACCGCCGGCCGTACCCTGCGCAGTTACGAGGACGCCGTCATCGCCGCCGGACCGCGTACCGACGAGGGGCCGGTCGGCGAGGAGCGCTGGCGCTCCGCCATCGACACGGTCATGCACGACCTCCACGAGCTGGGCGAGCAGGCGCACCAGCGGTTCCACGACCGGGTCGACCCGGTCGCCACCCGCGTGATCGTCCAGGCCGTGGCCGCGGGTGTGCTCGGTTTCCTCGCCGTACTGGCCTCCCTGGTCATCTCCATCCGCGTCGCCCGCAGCCTTGTACGCGACCTCAACACGCTGCGCAAGGAGGCCAACGAGGCGGCCGACGCGCGGCTGCCCAGCGTGATGCGCAGGCTGGCCGCCGGTGAGAGGGTGGACGTCGAGACCGAGGCCCCCCGGCTGGAGTACCCCACCGACGAGATGGGCCAGGTCGGCCACGCCGTCAACACCCTCCAGCGGGCCGCCGTCGAAGCCGCCGTCAAACAGGCCGACATGCGCCGCGGCGTCTCCGAGGTCTTCGTCAACCTCGCCCGCCGCAACCAGGTGCTGCTGCACCGGCAGCTCACCCTCCTCGACGTGATGGAACGCCGCACCGAGGACGCGGACGAACTCGCCGACCTCTTCAAACTCGACCACCTCACCACCCGCATGCGCCGCCACGCCGAGGGGCTGGTCATCCTCTCGGGCGCCGCGCCCTCCCGGCAGTGGCGCAAGCCCGTACAGCTGATGGACGTCGTACGGGCCGCCGTCGCCGAGGTCGAGGACTACGAGCGGATCGAGGTGCGCAGGCTGCCCCGCCTCGCCGTCGACGGCAGCGCGGTGGCCGACCTGACGCACCTGATCGCCGAACTGCTGGAGAACGCCACGGTCTTCTCCCCGCCGCACACCGCCGTCCAGGTGCTGGGAGAGCGGGTCGCCAACGGCTTCACCCTGGAGATCCACGACCGCGGTCTGGGCATGACGGCGGACGCGATGCTGGACGCCAACCTGCGGCTGGCCGAGACCCCAGAGTTCGAGCTGTCGGACACCGATCGGCTCGGCCTGTTCGTCGTCTCCCGGCTCGCCCAGCGCCAGGGCGTACGCGTCTCCCTGCAACCCTCGCCCTACGGCGGCACCACCGCCGTCGTGCTGATTCCCGGCAGCGTACTGACCGAGACCCCCGGCCGGGACGACGACCAGCGCCGGCCGGGCCGCCCCGCCGTGGAGGCCGCCAAGCCGGGCAGGCCGCTCGACGGGCCCGTGGAGCTGGAGGCCCCGCTGGAGGACGACCCCGGCGCCTCGCCGAAGAGCATCGGCGGGCCCCGCAGGGGCGAGCGGGAACCGGCGTCGGCCTCGGTCGTGCCCGCGGGTGAACAGCACCAGCAGGCGCGGGACGAGGCCCCTCCCACGGCACGCGCCGACGCAGAGGCGAACTCCGGCAGCGGCGGCCGGCCGGGCGGCGACAGCGGCTCCGGCGGCCCCACACCGCTGCCGCGGCGGCGGCCCGGCGCTCCGGTGCTGGTCTCCGACAACGGGCGCACGGTCGGTCCTGACCGTCAGACCCCGGCCGAGCGCACGAGGGGCGACGGCCCGGCACCGCTGCCCCGCCGCAAGAAGCCCGACACAGGCGCCTCACCGGACTCATCGGACTCAACGGGCTCATCCGGCGCACCGGACTCGTCCGGCGCGGCACCGTCCGGCGCGGGCGGGCTGCCGCGCCGGGTCCGGCAGGCCAGCCTCGCGCCGCAGCTCAAGTCGGACGCACCGACCGTCGACACCCGCATGCCGCGGGAGCGGACGCAGGAGCCGACGGACACCCAAGGATCCAGCACGCCGGACGTCGCCGACCGCGACGCCGACGAAGTGCGCAGCAAGATGGCCTCCCTCCAGCGCGGCTGGGAACGCGGCAGACGCGAGAGCGAACCGCCACACGACGCGGGGGAGTCAGCACCAGGAACAACACCGGGAGGGGACGGTCGATGACCGCACCAGACGCCGCATCGCACAACGCTGGAGGCGGTGAGCTCAACTGGCTCCTCGACGAGCTGGTCCAGCGCGTCGGAAGCATCCGCAAGGCACTCGTGCTCTCCGGGGACGGCCTCGCCAGAGGCGCCTCGGAGGGGCTCACCAGGGAGGACAGCGAGCACCTCGCGGCCGTCGCCTCCGGGTTCCACAGTCTCGCCAAGGGCGTCGGCCGCCACTTCGGCGCCGGCGGCGTACGGCAGACCGTGGTCGAACTGGAGGAGGCGTTCCTCTTCGTGACCGCCGCCGGTGACGGCAGTTGCCTGGCCGTCCTGGCGGACGCCGAGGCCGATGTCGGCCAGGTCGCCTACGAGATGACGCTCCTGGTCAAGCGGGTCGGGGCCCATCTGGGCACCCCGACGCGCAGCACACCGCCCGGCGGCGCGGGCTGAAGGGCGACGACGGGACGGACAGGGCGACGTGACGAGGGAGTGAGGGGGCGGGGCTGGCCATGACGGACCGTTGGTTCGACGACGCGGCAGGACCCGTGGTGCGGCCGTACGCGATGACGCGCGGCCGCACCCGCAGCGGCGCCAAGGACGCGCAGCTGGACCTCATAGCCCTCGTCATCGCCGAGAACGCGGGCGGGCCCGAGCCGGACGGCGCGACCGGCAGCGGGCTCCTGCCCGAGGAGGAGGACAAGCTCCTCGCCGACCACTCGCTGGTGCCCGAGCACCTCGATATCGTCGCCCTCTGCCGCAGCGCGCCGCTCTCGGTGGCGGAAGTGGCGGCCGAGCTCGACCTTCCCGTGGGGGTGGTACGCGTCCTGATCGGCGACCTGATGGAAGTCGAACTGGTGCGCGTCACCCGCCCCGTCCCTCCGGCGGAGCTGCCGGACGAGAGCATCCTCAGAGAGGTGATCAATGGTCTTCGGGCGCTCTGAGCGGGGCGGCACCGCGGCCCCGGCCGAACCGGTCACACTGAAGATCCTGGTGGCCGGGGGCTTCGGTGTCGGCAAGACGACGCTGGTGGGGTCGGTCAGTGAGATCAAACCACTGCGCACCGAGGAGTTGCTGACCGAGGCCAGCCTCCCCGTGGACAGCATCAAGGGGGTGGAGGCGAAGTCCACGACGACGGTCGCCATGGACTTCGGCCGTATCACCATCAACGACGGGCTCGTGCTGTACCTGTTCGGCACCCCGGGCCAGGACCGGTTCTGGTTCCTGTGGGACGAACTGGCGACCGGGGCGCTCGGCGCCGTGGTGCTCGCCGACACCAGACGGCTGGAGAACAGCTTCGCCGCCATCGACTACTTCGAGCGGCGCGGCATCCCCTTCACGGTGGCGGTCAACTGCTTCGACGACGCGGAGCGGTACCCCGCCGAGACCATCCGTGAAGCACTCGATCTCGACGGGGCGATACCCGTACTGCTGTGCGACGCGCGGGTGCGCGAGTCCGCGCGGGACGTGCTCGTCTCGGTGGTCGAGCACGCCATGCGGAACGCTGCGCGGGCGCCCGCCGATATGTAGGGGTCGACGGGGCGCCTGCTCCGGCTCTCAGTCGGACTTCTCCCAGCCGAAGCTGCGGTCGACGGCCTTGTGCCAGTTGGCGTACTCGCGGTCGCGCTCCTCCTCGCTCATCGACGGCGTCCACTCGGCGTCCCGCTTCCAGTGGGCGCGCAGCTCGTCCAGGTCGGACCAGACGCCGGTGGCCAGCCCCGCGGCGTAGGCGGCGCCCAGACAGGTCGTCTCGGCGACCACCGGGCGGATCACCGGCACGCCCAGCACATCGGCCTGGTGCTGCATCAGCAGACTGTTGGCCGTCATACCGCCGTCCACCTTCAGCGTGGTGATCTCCACCCCGCTGTCCTGGTACATCGCGTCGACGACCTCCCGGGTCTGCCAGCTCGTCGCCTCCAGCACGGCCCGCGCCAGGTGCGCCTTGGTCACATACCGGGTCAGCCCGGCGATGACACCCCGGGCGTCCGAACGCCAGTACGGAGCGAAGAGGCCGGAGAACGCCGGCACGATATAGGCCCCGCCGTTGTCCTCGACGCTGGCCGCCAGCGGCTCGATCTCCGAGGCGTCGTTGATGATGCCCAACTGGTCGCGGAACCACTGCACCAGGGCTCCGGTGATGGCGATGGACCCCTCCAGGCAGTAGACGGGCGGCTCCTCGCCCAGCCGGTAGCCCATCGTGGTCACCAGCCCGTGCTTGCTGGGCACCGGTCGGTTTCCGGTGTTCAGCAGCAGGAAGGAGCCGGTGCCGTAGGTGTTCTTGGCCTCGCCCACGCCATAGCACGTCTGTCCGAATACGGCCGCCTGCTGGTCGCCCAGCGCGGAGGCCACCGGCACCCCGGCCAGCTGCCCCACACCCGTGCCGTACACCTCCGAGGAGGACCTGATCTCCGGCAGCACGGCGGCAGGCACGTTCATCGCGTCCAGCACCGACTGGTCCCATTCCTGGGACTCCAGGTTCATCAGCATGGTGCGGGAGGCGTTGGTGACATCGGTGACGTGCCGGCCGCCGTCGGTGCCGCCGGTCAGGTTCCAGATCAGCCACGAGTCCATGGTGCCGAACGCGATCTCGCCCCTCTCGGCGCGCTGCCGCAGCCCCGGCACGTTGTCCAGCAGCCAGGCGACCTTCGGCCCGGCGAAGTAGCTGGCCAGCGGAAGTCCCGTACGGTCACGGAAGCGGTCCTGGCCCACCTCGCCACCCAGCTCGGTGCAGAGCGCCGCGGTGCGGGTGTCCTGCCAGACGATGGCGTTGTGCACCGGCTCGCCCGTCGCCCGGTCCCACAGCACCGTCGTCTCACGCTGGTTGGTGATGCCGATGGCGCTCAGCTGGTCGGCGCGCAGCCCTGCCCGCTCCAGAGCGCCGCCGACCACGGCCTGGACCTTCGTCCAGATCTCGCTCGCGTCGTGCTCCACCCAGCCGGGCTTGGGGAAGATCTGGCGGTGCTCCTGCTGGTCGACGGCGACGATCCCGCCCTGCTGGTCGAAGACGATGCAGCGGCTGGAGGTGGTGCCCTGGTCGATGGCAGCGACGTACTTGTCCGTCATGGTTTGACGACCCCTCGATAGGTGCGTTCGGACGTCACGATCAGAATGCGGCCTTGCGGAGCAGCACGCCGAAGCCCCGCCGAGCAGAGCCTTCAGGCCCCGCCGATCGGCGGCTCCACCCGGCTTGACGGCGGTGTCCGCGACGAGCGTGACGGCAGTGTTCAGCCCAGCTGAGAGGCAGTCAAGGCCGGGCGCACAACCGGAAGGTCGCGCCCCCCTGTGCGACGCTCCTGTCGCGACTGTCACCGAGGTGTCACCAGATCCTCACGCCCCCGTACGTCCCGCCGAACACGCGAACCGTCCCCGGGAGGCGGGCGTCCACACTGAACAGAACGGCGGCACGGGACCGACGGGGGTGATCCCGAGCCGCCGTTCTCCTTCTTCTTCTCCCGCTCTCCCGCCGTCCTCTCCGCCGAAGCGGGAGGCCCGGTCTCTGGTGGAGGCCCGGTGGCCCCTGATAAAGGAGAGGGGCATGAGACGTATCCGCACCGCACCCCACGCCCCGCTCGCCGCTGCCGCCGTCCTCCTCGCCCTCGCAGCCGCCCCCGCGCCCGCGCAGGCGGCCTCGGAAGACGGTCATGGACAGGAACAGGGCCAGGGACAGAGCCAGGGGCAGGGCCACGAACCCAAGGCGCCCCGGGAGTTCGTGGCCCTCCACGACGTGGCACCGACCATCCGCCAGGACATCCGCTACTTCACCGCGCACAACTTCGTCGGCGAGCCCATCGACGGCTACCGGCAGCCGATGTGCATCGTCACCAAGGACACCGCCAAGGCGCTCGCCAGGGCCCAGCGCTCCCTGCTCGCCCGCGGCTACACCCTCAAGGTGTACGACTGCTACCGGCCGCAGCGCGCCGTCGACCACTTCGTCCGCTGGGCCAAGGACCTGGACGACCAGAAGATGAAGACCGAGTTCTACCCCCGGGTCGACAAGAACCGGCTCTTCGAGGACGGCTACATCGCGGAGAAGTCCGGGCACAGCCGCGGCAGCACCGTCGACATCACTGTCGCCGAGCTGCCCGCACGGCCCACCCGTCCCTACCACCCCGGTGAACCGCTGGTGCCGTGCTACGCGCCGAAGGAGGAGCGGTTCCCCGACAACTCCGTGGACACCGGCACCGGCTTCGACTGCTTCGACACCCTCTCGCACACCGACGACCCCCGCATCACCGGGAAACAGCGCGCCAACAGGCAACTGCTGAAGACCACCCTGGAGCGCGAGGGCTTCACCAACCTGCCCGAGGAGTGGTGGCACTTCACGCACAAGCCGGAGACCTTCCCCGACACCTACTTCGACTTCCCCGTCTCCCGGCACTCGCTGACCTCTCACCGCTGAGACCACCGGCCACCGGAGCCGCCCCGGGCCAAAGCGCGAACAGGGCTCCGGTGGCCGGACCATTGGCGCTAGGTTGAGGCGGAACCAACCTCCGGACAGCCACCCACCGGGAAGCCCGGCACAGTCACCGACCGACCAGGGGAGCCAGCCATGACGGACCGCATGGAACGGGCACAACAGCTCGCGACACAGATCGACACCACGGTCCCGCACTCCGCGCGGATCTGGAACTACCTCCTGGGCGGCAAGGACCACTACGCCGTCGACCGCGAGGCAGGCGACAAGGTCTGCGAGGTCTTCCCCGGGATGGTCGACATCACCCGCCACTCGCGGGCCTTCATCGGCCGCGTCGTACGCCACCTGGCGGCCGAGGAGGGCGTCAGGCAGTTCCTCGACATCGGCACCGGCCTGCCCACCGTCGACAACACGCACGAGATCGCCCAGCGGGTGGCTCCCGACTGCCGCATCGTCTACGTCGACAACGATCCCCTGGTCCTCGCACACGCGCAGGCCCTGCTCACCAGCACCCCCGAGGGCGCCACCAGCTATCTGCACGCCGACGTACGCGACCCGGCCGGCATCCTCGCGGCCGCCGCCGACACCCTCGACTTCGACCAGCCCGTCGGGCTGATGCTGATGGGAGTCCTCGGCCTGGTCGGGGACTACGACCAGGCGCGTGCCGTGACCCGCGAGCTGCTGGACGCACTGCCGCCCGGCAGCTACCTCGGCTACAACGACGGCAGTACGACCGACCCCGCCTATGTGGAGGCCATCCGCCGCTTCAACCAACGCAGCGGCGCCGTGCCCTACACCCCGCGCACCCCGGAACAGATGGCCGGTTTCTTCGAGGGGCTGGAGCTGCTGGAGCCCGGCATCGTCTCCGTACCGCACTGGCGCCCCGAGGCGCTGCCGTTCGGCGAACCGCCCGAGGTCGCCGCCTACGGCGGAGTCGGCCGCAAGAGCTGACAGCGGCAGCCGCGGCGCTGCGCACCGGCCGGGCCACCGCCCGCGCGGACCGGCCGGGCTACCACGCGGGCTGACCGGCGGGCCGGCGCACGCGTACCGGGTGCTCGACGGCTCCGCCGCCGTCCCGCTCCACCACGACGGCACCGTCCCGTCCCTGCCGCACCGTGAACCGCTCGGCGGCCGGCCGGTCCCATCCGTCACCCGGATCGGGAATCAGCAGCCCACCACCTGTACGGCCCGGTGCGGGCGGCCACACCTCCAGCTCCGTGCGCCCGCCCGCGCCCCGCACCGGCACGGCGCAGCCGGCGCGGGCCAGCACCGGAACCCGCCCCAACGGCGCCGCCACCCGCACGGTCGCCGGACCGGTGAAGCCACGCCCGGACCCGGTGTCGTACCAGCGGCCAGCGGGCAGCCGCACCGTACGCGACCGGGCGCCCGGCTCCAGCACCGGCGCGACCAACAGGGCGTCGCCCAGCAGAAACGCGTCCTCACAGTCCCGCAGCGCCCGGTCCCGCGGATGCTGCCACCAAACCGGCCGCACATACGGCGCGCCGGTGCGGTGCGCGAGCTGGGCCAGCGTCATCAGATACGGCAGCAGCCGCTCCCGCTCCGCCGAGGCGGCACGCGCGTGCTCCAGCACCTCCTCGCCGAACTCCCACGCAGCGCCGCCCGCCCGCCCCGTCGTGTGCGTACGGAAGAGCGGCAGATACGCGGCCAGTTGGAACCAGCGCACGAACAGCTCGCCAGAGGGCCGCCCGGTGTGACCGCCGACGTCCGGTCCCGCGTACGGCACCCCGCACAGCCCCAGACCCAGCACCAGCGACAGCGTGGCCCGCAGACCGGCCCAGCCGGTCTCCAGCTCGGCGGCGCCACTCCCGCCGTACCGCTGGATGCCTGCCCACCCCGCACGGCCCAGGACGAACGGACGCTCCTGGGGACGCAGCTCCCGCAGCCCCGCGTAGCCGGCCTTCGCCATGGCCAGCGCGTAGACGTTGTGCCCCTCGCGGTGGTCGCCGCCCCGGCCCTCCAGCGCGTGCCGCGCCGAGCGCGGCAGCGTCCGGTCCCCGAAGGCGCACAGCGACGCCGGCTCGTCACCCGAGTGCCACACCCCGGCGAAACCCCGCTCCAGCGGCTCCGCGTACAGCGCGCCCCACCACTTGCGTACCCGCCGGTCGGTGAAGTCGGGGAAGACCACATCACCCCACGGCGCCCCGCCCAGCACTGTGCGCTCCCGCGCGTCCCGTACGAACAGACCGGCCGCGCTGCCACTGTCGAACACCGGGCTGCCCGGCTCGGCCCGTACACCAGGTGCCACCACCGAGACCAACCGCACCCCGGCCGCCCACGGCCGGGCCCCCGCGGACGCCTCCCCCGTGAAGCCGCGGCCGCTTCGGTCGTGCGTGGCGTCCAGCTGCAGCGCGCCCAGCGGCAGCCCCCGCTCACGGTGACCCTCCGCGATCCGCCGCGCCTCCGGTTCCCCGGCGGCGCCCCGGTGCGCGTGCTGGTGCCCCAGCGCCCAGCGGGGCGGCACGGCCGGGGCCCCGGTCAACGCCGCCCAGCCGTGCAGCACCCGCGACGGTGCCCCGGCCACCACCCAGTACCGCATGGGCCCGCCACTCATCCGCACCTCGCACCGCGCGGGCCTGTCGTGGCCGGAGCCCCGCCCCTCGGCCCCCTCCCGCACGGTCACCGAACCGTCCCAGGAGTTGTCGTGGAAGACGAGCAGCGTGCCCGCGTCCGCCACGCTCACCAGCACCGGCATGGTGACCGACAACGGATCGGTACCCGGACCGCACGGACCCGCTTCGGTGTTCCACAGCCGATAGGTGCCCGCCCGCAGCCGGGGCCCCATCGCCCTGCCGCCCAGCCCGAAGAACCGTACGTCCGGCGGCAGTTGCGAGCGCTGCATCCACCGCGGGCCGCCCCCGGTCCCGGCCCCGCCCTCCGGCTCCTCCGCGCACTCCCACCACCGGGGCGGCTGGTCGCGGCGCAGCAGAGCGCCGCCCGGCGTACGCATCTCCACGGCGCCCCGCCGGGAGACGATCACCAGCATCCGCTCGGAGACCACCCGCCAGCCGCCGTCCTTGTCCGGCTCCAGCCGTGCTCGCGGATCCGGCTCAGGACCCCCACCCGCCAGCGCGTACGACGGCTCGGGCTCCGCGCCGTCCCACCCGAGGAACACCGCACCGCCCACCGTCACCCGCACCTCGAGCGCCGACCGGGCGAAGTCCACCCGCCCGCCGCCGGGCCCAGGCTCCGCACCCGTCGCCTCACCCGGTGTCCGCGCCCGCTCGGCACGCTGCCGCGGCAGCCCCGCCGCGTCGGCCCGCCGTCTGCGCCAGGCAGCGCGCAGAGCCAGCGCCCTCCGCCCCCTACCGACCACCGTCATCGACCGCACCAGGCCCCGCCCGTCCATGCTGCTCAGCCTGCCATCGGCAACCGGCCGCGTCAGGGCTGTTCAATGGCCGTTCACCTGGTGGTCACCCCGGCCCCTGGGCGCCGCGCACACTCCACACCGCCGCGCTGTGTGACTCCTGCCCTGGCACAACCGATGATCACATGGCATCGTCCCGCGCGAAGGGACGCGACGACGCGTACAGGACGTCAGGGAGCCGCCATGACCGCAGCCGACAGAACCGCCCAGACCCCGCAGTCCTCCGCGTCTGCGCAGCCTGCGCCACTCTGGCGGCCCGACCCCGGCGACTTCCCCTCGGCCCGCCTCACCCGGTTCCAGGACTGGGCGGCCCGCCACCACGGAGCGCCGGCTCCCGACCCGGCCGACCCCGTCGCCTCGTACGCGGCCCTGCACCGCTGGTCCACCGAGCACCTGGCCACCTTCTGGGGCGCGTTCGCCGAGTGGTCCGGCATCCGCTTCACCACCCCGTACGAGACCGTCCTCGCCGATACACGGATGCCCGGCGCCCAGTGGTTCCCCGGCGCCACCCTCAACTACGCCGAACACGCACTGCGCCCGGCCGAGGACCCCGCACGCGCCGCCGAGCCGGCGCTCCTGCACGTCGACGAGACCCACGAGCCCACCCCGGTCAGCTGGACCGAACTGCGTGCCCAGGTCGCCTCCCTCGCACAAGAGCTGCGCCGCCTCGGCGTCCGCCCCGGCGACCGGATCAGCGGCTACCTGCCCAACATCCCCCAAGCGGCCGTCGCACTGCTGGCCACCGCGGCGGTCGGCGGCGTATGGACCTCCTGCGCACCCGACTTCGGCGCCCGCAGCGTCCTGGACCGCTTCCAGCAGGTCGAACCGGTCGTACTGTTCACCGTCGACGGCTACCGCTACGGCGGCAAGGAACACGACCGCCGCGAGACCGTGGCCGAACTCCGCTCCGCGCTGCCCACCCTCCGCGCCGTCGTCCACGTACCGCTGCTGGGCACTCCGGCGCCGGAGGGCGCACTGGAGTGGGCCGTCCTGACCGCACAGGACGCGGAGCCCCACTACGAGCAGGTGCCCTTCGACCATCCGCTGTGGGTCCTCTACTCCTCCGGCACCACAGGACTGCCCAAGGCGATCGTCCAGTCCCAGGGCGGCATCCTGGTCGAACACCTCAAGCAGCTCACCCTGCACAACGACATGGGACCGGGCGACCGGTTCTTCTGGTTCACCTCCACCGGCTGGATGATGTGGAACCTGCTGATCTCCGGGCTGCTGACCGGCGCCACCGTCGTCACCTACGACGGCAGCCCCGGCTACCCCGACACAGCAGCGCAGTGGCGCGTCGCCGAACGCACCGGCACGACCATCTACGGCACCTCCGCCGCCTACGTCATGGCCTGCCGCAAGGCCGACGTCCACCCCGCGCGCGACTTCGACCTCTCCCGCGTCAAGTGCGTGGCCACCACCGGCTCCCCGCTGCCACCCGACGGGTTCCGCTGGATTCACGACGAGGTCTCGCCCGACATGTGGATCGCCTCCGTCAGCGGCGGCACCGACGTGTGCAGCTGCTTCGCCGGAGCCGTCCCCACCCTCCCCGTCTACACCGGCGAACTCCAGGCACCCTCCCTCGCCACCGACCTCGCCGCCTGGGACCCGCACGGCAAGCCACTGGTGGACGAGGTCGGCGAACTGGTCGTCACCCAGCCCATGCCCTCCATGCCGGTCCGCTTCTGGAACGACCCCGACGGCACCCGCTACCACGACAGCTACTTCGACATGTACCCCGGCGTCTGGCGGCACGGCGACTGGATCACCCTCACCAGCCGCAACACCGTCGTCATCCACGGCCGCTCCGACTCCACCCTCAACCGGCAGGGCGTCCGGATGGGCTCCGCCGACATCTACGAGGCCGTCGAACGCCTCCCCGAGATCCGCGAATCCCTCGTCATCGGCGTCGAACAGCCCGACGGCGGCTACTGGATGCCGCTCTTCGTCCACCTCGCCGAAGGCGCCGTCCTGGACGACGCACTCCGCGACCGCGTCAAGCAGACCATCCGGCAGAGCCTCTCGCCCCGCCACGTGCCCGACGAGATCATCGAGATCCCCGCCGTCCCGCACACCCTCACCGGCAAGCGCCTGGAAGTGCCCGTCAAACGGCTCCTCCAGGGCACCGCCATGGAGAAGGCCGTCAACCCCGGCTCCGTCGACAACGCGGAACTGCTCCACTTCTACGAACAACTCGCCCGCGAGCGCGGCTGACAGACAATCGGTCGAACGCTGAGGGCCGCCCCGCAACAGCGGAGCGGCCCTCACCGGGTCAGTCGTCCGACCGGATCACTCCCCGGACAGCACCGCCTGCGCGGCAGCACGCGCGTCAGGACCGCTGTCCGCGGCACGCGCGGCCGCCGCCGCCCGCTCGCACTGCGCCATCGTGTGCTTGGCCAGCTGCGCCCGTACGAACGGAATCGCCGAAGCCCCCATCGACAGGCTCGTCACCCCGAGCCCCGCCAGCACACACGCCAGCAGCGGGTCGGAAGCGGCCTCACCGCACACGCCGCAGCTCTTGCCCTCCGCCTTCGCGGCCTCAGCCGAGAGAGCCACCAGGTCCAGCAGCGCCGGCTGCCACGGGTCCTGCAACCGCGAGACGGCACCGACCTGCCGGTCGGCCGCGAAGGTGTACTGCGCCAGGTCGTTGGTCCCCAGCGACAGGAACTCCACCTCCTGCAGGACCGAACGCGCCCGCAGCGCAGCCGACGGCACCTCCACCATCGCGCCGAACTTCGCGCTCAGCCCCGCCTCCCGGCAAGCGTCGGCGAACGCCCGCGCATCGGTCCTGTCCGCCACCATCGGCGCCATGACCTCGAGGTAGACCGGCAGCCCCTCGGCGGCCTTCGCCAGCGCCCGAAGCTGCCCCTGGAGCACCTCCGGGTGGTCCAGCAGCGTCCGCAGCCCGCGCACCCCGAGGGCGGGGTTCGGCTCGTCGGCCGGCGTCAGGAAGCTCAGCGGTTTGTCGGCGCCCGCGTCCAGCACGCGCACCACGACACGCCCCTCCGGGAACGCCTCCAGCACCTGCCGGTACGCCTGGACCTGCTTCTCCTCCGACGGCGCCCGCTCACTGTCGTCCAGGAACAGGAACTCCGTGCGGAACAGCCCCACGCCCTCAGCACCGGCCTCCACCGCAGCCGGCACATCGGCCGGACCACCCACGTTGGCCAGCAGCGGCACCTTGTGACCGTCCGAGGTCGCCCCCGGACCCTTGGCCGCCTCCACAGCGGCCTTGCGCTCGTCGGCCGCCCGCGCCAGCTCATCGCGCTCGGCGTCGGTCGGGTTCACCATGACCTCGCCGGTACTGCCGTCCACCGCGATGACCGTGCCCTCCGCGAGCTCGCCCGCGCCGGGCAGCGCCACCACGGCGGGCACGCCAAGCGCCCGCGCGAGAATCGCGCTGTGGCTGGTGGGCCCGCCCTCCTCCGTCACAAAGCCCAGCACCAGAGAGGGGTCCAGCAGCGCCGTGTCGGCCGGCGCCAGATCCCGCGCGATCAGCACATACGGCCGGTCGCTGTCCGGCACCCCCGGCATGGGGACGCCCAGCAGCCGGGCGACGATACGGTTGCGCACGTCGTCCAGGTCCGCCACTCGCCCGGCCAGGTAGTCACCGGCCTGGGCCAGCAGCGCGCGATACGCGGCGAAGGCGTCGTAGACCGCACGCTCAGCCGTGCTGCCCACGGCGATCCGCCGCTCCACATCGGCCATCAGCTCGGGGTCCTGCGCCATCATGGCCTGTGCCTCCAGCACGGCCTGCGCCTCACCGCCGGCGAGATTTCCGCGGGCGACCAGGTCCGCGGCGACGGCCTCCACCGCCTGCCGCGCACGCTGCTGCTCGCGGGGCGCCTCATCGGCGGCGATCTGCTTGGCCGGGGGCTCGAGCACGGCCGTGCCCATGTGCCGCGCCTCGCCGATCGCCACCCCGTGGCTCACGCCCACGCCTCGAAGCGTTGTGTCCATCTCACCCGTCTCCGCTCGGCGGCGGCCAGTGACCACCGCAGTCGTTTCCGCCCGGCCCGGACACGCGCGGCGGGAGGCTCCCGGTGGCGCGTGGGGGATGACAAAAGGGAGCGGGCCGGGCCCGTACGTCAGCTCCAGCCGAAGAGCGCCTGTCCGCGCTCGACGTCCCCGTCCTCCAGCACATCACCGAGCGCTTCGGCGGTGGCCTCCAGCGCGATGACCGGGGAGATGGGGGACTTCCCCTTCTCCTCCACGGCCGCCGGGTCCCAGCGCACCACCGGCTGTCCTCGGGTGACGGTGTCTCCCTTCGCGGCCAGCAGCTCGAAACCCTCCCCGTTCAACTGAACGGTGTCGATGCCCAGGTGCGTGAGCACACCGTGCCCCTCGGAGTCCACCACCACGAACGCGTGCGGGTGCAGTGAGACGACGATTCCGTCGACAGGCGCGACGGCCTCCGTGCGCTCCCGCACGGGGTCGACGGCGGTACCGGGGCCCACCATCGCCCCGGAGAACACCGGATCAGGCACAGCGGCCAAGCCGATGGCCCGTCCGGTCAGCGGGGACGACACGGTGGTCATGGGGACCTCCCAAGGGCGGAGTCTCGATCAGCCGCCGTCGCTACCTGTTCAGGACGGCGCACCGTGCAGAAGCGTAAGTCATAGGAACATCCCCTTCCGCAAGAGGCGCGGCCGGGCCGCTACCCACCGTCGTGCCTCGTCGGCGCACTGTTGCGGCAGTGTCCGGACGGCAGTGGGACGGTGCCGGCGGCGTCGGAGCCGCAGAACCGATTTGCCTCTGCCGTGAGGCCCGCTGTACTGTCGTATGCCTGCCGGGCGCCGAGAGGCGTCGGCAGCACTTCTCACTACCAACTGATTTCGGTCCGCCGATCGTCGCGCCTCGGCGCGGAGCGGTTTCCGAGCATCGAAATCACGGTGGTAAGCTTGGGAAGAAGCGAAAGGGCAAACGTCCGGAGAGACCGGTGAAACGGTTTCGAAGGAAGCGTCCGTTCCTTGAGAACTCAACAGCGTGCCAAAAGTCAACGCCAGATATGTTGATACCCCGGCCCATCCTTCAGTGGTGGGTTGAGGTTCCTTTGGAAAATTAGCAGCGAGGACGCTGTGAACCATGGGGATTATTCCTCCCCTGGTTCCGCTCTTCCGCGAAGCGAAAGCATTCACGGAGAGTTTGATCCTGGCTCAGGACGAACGCTGGCGGCGTGCTTAACACATGCAAGTCGAACGATGAAGCCGCTTCGGTGGTGGATTAGTGGCGAACGGGTGAGTAACACGTGGGCAATCTGCCCTGCACTTCGGGACAAGCCCTGGAAACGGGGTCTAATACCGGATATGACCACCGGCCGCATGGTCTGGTGGTGGAAAGCTCCGGCGGTGCAGGATGAGCCCGCGGCCTATCAGCTTGTTGGTGGGGTGATGGCCTACCAAGGCGACGACGGGTAGCCGGCCTGAGAGGGCGACCGGCCACACTGGGACTGAGACACGGCCCAGACTCCTACGGGAGGCAGCAGTGGGGAATATTGCACAATGGGCGCAAGCCTGATGCAGCGACGCCGCGTGAGGGATGACGGCCTTCGGGTTGTAAACCTCTTTCAGCAGGGAAGAAGCGCAAGTGACGGTACCTGCAGAAGAAGCACCGGCTAACTACGTGCCAGCAGCCGCGGTAATACGTAGGGTGCGAGCGTTGTCCGGAATTATTGGGCGTAAAGAGCTCGTAGGCGGCTTGTCGCGTCGGATGTGAAAGCCCGGGGCTTAACCCCGGGTCTGCATTCGATACGGGCAGGCTGGAGTTCGGCAGGGGAGATTGGAATTCCTGGTGTAGCGGTGAAATGCGCAGATATCAGGAGGAACACCGGTGGCGAAGGCGGATCTCTGGGCCGATACTGACGCTGAGGAGCGAAAGCGTGGGGAGCGAACAGGATTAGATACCCTGGTAGTCCACGCCGTAAACGTTGGGCACTAGGTGTGGGCGGCATTCCACGTCGTCCGTGCCGCAGCTAACGCATTAAGTGCCCCGCCTGGGGAGTACGGCCGCAAGGCTAAAACTCAAAGGAATTGACGGGGGCCCGCACAAGCGGCGGAGCATGTGGCTTAATTCGACGCAACGCGAAGAACCTTACCAAGGCTTGACATACACCGGAAAGCGCTGGAGACAGTGCCCCCCTTTGGGTCGGTGTACAGGTGGTGCATGGCTGTCGTCAGCTCGTGTCGTGAGATGTTGGGTTAAGTCCCGCAACGAGCGCAACCCTTGTCCTGTGTTGCCAGCAACACCTTCGGGTGGTTGGGGACTCACGGGAGACTGCCGGGGTCAACTCGGAGGAAGGTGGGGACGACGTCAAGTCATCATGCCCCTTATGTCTTGGGCTGCACACGTGCTACAATGGCCGGTACAATGAGCTGCGATGCCGTGAGGTGGAGCGAATCTCAAAAAGCCGGTCTCAGTTCGGATTGGGGTCTGCAACTCGACCCCATGAAGTCGGAGTCGCTAGTAATCGCAGATCAGCATTGCTGCGGTGAATACGTTCCCGGGCCTTGTACACACCGCCCGTCACGTCACGAAAGTCGGTAACACCCGAAGCCGGTGGCCCAACCCCCTTTGTGGGGAGGGAATCGTCGAAGGTGGGACTGGCGATTGGGACGAAGTCGTAACAAGGTAGCCGTACCGGAAGGTGCGGCTGGATCACCTCCTTTCTAAGGAGCATCTTTGGCCGCTTCGGCGGTCCAGAGGCCCACTGCGTCAGCGAGTGTCTGACGGTGGGTTGCTCATGGGTGGAACGTTGACTATTCGGCACGGTCAGGGTGTCTGTTAGTACTGCTTCGGCGTGGAACGCAGGTGATCTGGTCGTGTCGGGCGCGCTGTTGGGTGTCTGAGGGTGCGGCCGTTGGTGGCTGTCCTTCTGCGCCGGTCCCAGTGAACTCAGCTTGTGTGGTTGGGGTGGTGGGTGGCTGGTTGTTGTTTGAGAACTGCACAGTGGACGCGAGCATCTGTGGCCAAGTTTTTAAGGGCGCACGGTGGATGCCTTGGCACCAGGAACCGATGAAGGACGTGGGAGGCCGCGATAGGCCCCGGGGAGCTGTCAACCGAGCTGTGATCCGGGGGTGTCCGAATGGGGGAACCCGGCAGTCGTCATGGGCTGTCACCTGCCGCTGAATGTATAGGCGGTGTGGAGGGAACGCGGGGAAGTGAAACATCTCAGTACCCGTAGGAAGAGAAAACAACCGTGATTCCGGGAGTAGTGGTGAGCGAAACCGGAGGAGGCTAAACCGTATGTGTGTGATACCCGGCAGGGGTTGCGCATGCGGGGTTGTGGGACTGCGCTTCAGTCGTCTGCCGGCGGCTGGGTGAGTTAGAAACCGTGTGGATAGGCGAAGGGCATGCGAAAGGCCCGGCGTAGAGGGTAAGACCCCCGTAGCTGAAATCTGCACGGCTCGCTTGTGTTGTTCCCAAGTAGCATGGGGCCCGAGAAATCCTGTGTGAATCTGGCGGGACCACCCGTCAAGCCTAAATATTCCCTGGTGACCGATAGCGGATAGTACCGTGAGGGAATGGTGAAAAGTACCGCGGGAGCGGAGTGAAAGAGTACCTGAAACCGTGTGCCTACAAGCCGTGGGAGCGTCGCAGGCAGTGTTCGCACTGTCTGTCGTGACTGCGTGCCTTTTGAAGAATGAGCCTGCGAGTTTGCGGCATGTTGCGAGGTTAACCCGTGTGGGGGAGCCGTAGCGAAAGCGAGTCCGAAGAGGGCGTTTGAGTAGCGTGTTCAAGACCCGAAGCGGAGTGATCTAGCCATGGGCAGGGTGAAGCGGAGGTAAGACTTCGTGGAGGCCCGAACCCACCAGGGTTGAAAACCTGGGGGATGACCTGTGGTTAGGGGTGAAAGGCCAATCAAACTCCGTGATAGCTGGTTCTCCCCGAAATGCATTTAGGTGCAGCGTCGTGTGTTTCTTGCCGGAGGTAGAGCACTGGATAGGCGATGGGCCCTACCGGGTTACTGACCTTAGCCAAACTCCGAATGCCGGTAAGTGAGAGCGCGGCAGTGAGACTGTGGGGGATAAGCTCCATGGTCGAGAGGGAAACAGCCCAGAGCATCGACTAAGGCCCCTAAGCGTGTGCTAAGTGGGAAAGGATGTGGAGTCGCAGGGACAACCAGGAGGTTGGCTTAGAAGCAGCCATCCTTGAAAGAGTGCGTAATAGCTCACTGGTCAAGTGATTCCGCGCCGATAATGTAGCGGGGCTCAAGTACACCGCCGAAGTCGTGTCACTCACACAATAGCTCTAACGGGTGTGTGGGTGGGTAGGGGAGCGTCGTGTGCCGGGTGAAGCAGCCGTGGAAGCGAGTTGTGGATGGTTCACGAGTGAGAATGCAGGCATGAGTAGCGATACATGCGTGAGAAACGTGTGCGCCGATTGACTAAGGGTTCCTGGGTCAAGCTGATCTGCCCAGGGTAAGTCGGGACCTAAGGCGAGGCCGACAGGCGTAGTCGATGGAGAACCGGTTGATATTCCGGTACCCGCTATGCAGCGTCAAACATCGAATCAGGTGATGCTAAGTCCGTGAAGCCCCTTCTGCTCTTCGGAGTGGGAGTGTGGTGGAGCCGACGGTCCGAGCTTGTAGTAGGTGAGTGATGGGGTGACGCAGTGAGGTAGTCCAGCCCGGGCGATGGTTGTCCCGGGGTAAGGGTGTAGCCCGTCAGGTAGGTAAATCCGCCTGGCATAGGGGTGAGACCTGATGCCGAGCCGTTTGTGGTGAAGTGGGTGATCCTGTGCTGTCGAGAAAAGCCTCTAGCGAGTTGTGTGGCGGCCCGTACCCTAAACCGACTCAGGTGGTCTGGTAGAGAATACCGAGGCGTTCGGGTGAACTATGGTTAAGGAACTCGGCAAAATGCCCCCGTAACTTCGGGAGAAGGGGGGCCACGCCTGGTGATCCAACATGCTTGGTGAGCTGGGGGTGGCCGCAGAGACCAGCGAGAAGCGACTGTTTACTAAAAACACAGGTCCGTGCGAAGCCGTAAGGCGATGTATACGGACTGACGCCTGCCCGGTGCTGGAACGTTAAGGGGACCGGTTAGTCAGGATTCGTCCTGGTGAAGCTGAGAACTTAAGCGCCAGTAAACGGCGGTGGTAACTATAACCATCCTAAGGTAGCGAAATTCCTTGTCGGGTAAGTTCCGACCTGCACGAATGGCGTAACGACTTCTTGACTGTCTCAACCATAGGCCCGGTGAAATTGCAGTACGAGTAAAGATGCTCGTTTCGCGCAGCAGGACGGAAAGACCCCGGGACCTTTACTACAGCTTGATATTGGTGTTCGGTTCGGCTTGTGTAGGATAGGTGGGAGACTGTGAAGCGGGCACGCCAGTGTTCGTGGAGTCGTTGTTGAAATACCACTCTGGTCGTGCTGGATGTCTAACCTGGGTCCGTGATCCGGATCGGGGACAGTGTCTGGTGGGTAGTTTAACTGGGGCGGTTGCCTCCTAAAGGGTAACGGAGGCGCCCAAAGGTTCCCTCAGCCTGGTTGGTCATCAGGTGGTGAGTGTAAGTGCACAAGGGAGCTTGACTGTGAGACTGACGGGTCGAGCAGGGACGAAAGTCGGGACTAGTGATCCGGCGGTGGCTTGTGGAAGCGCCGTCGCTCAACGGATAAAAGGTACCCCGGGGATAACAGGCTGATCTTCCCCAAGAGTCCATATCGACGGGATGGTTTGGCACCTCGATGTCGGCTCGTCGCATCCTGGGGCTGGAGTCGGTCCCAAGGGTTGGGCTGTTCGCCCATTAAAGCGGTACGCGAGCTGGGTTTAGAACGTCGTGAGACAGTTCGGTCCCTATCCGCTGCGCGCGTAGGAGTCTTGAGAAGGGCTGTCCCTAGTACGAGAGGACCGGGACGGACGGACCTCTGGTGTGCCAGTTGTTCTGCCAAGGGCATGGCTGGTTGGCTACGTTCGGGAAGGATAACCGCTGAAAGCATCTAAGCGGGAAGCCTGCTTCGAGATGAGGACTCCCACCCCCTTGGAGGGGTTAAGGCTCCCTGGAGATGACGGGGTTGATAGGCCGGATCTGGAAGCCCAGTAATGGGTGGAGGTGACCGGTACTAATAGGCCGAGGGCTTGTCCATAGAGGCTCGCGTCCACTGTGTTGGTTCTGAGACAACAACCTGGTTGTTGTTTCGCCGTGTTTCGGTGGTCATAGCGTGAGGGAAACGCCCGGTTACATTCCGAACCCGGAAGCTAAGCCTTTCAGCGCCGATGGTACTGCATGCGGGAGCGTGTGGGAGAGTAGGACACCGCCGAACTATTCTTGAAGAACGAAAAGGGCCCTGCCGACTTCAGTCGGCAGGGCCCTTTTCGTGTTTTGGGCGTCCCACTGGCGTCCATGCCGGCGCCCGTTTCGACGCCATTTCGCCGCCCACCGCCGACCCCGTGCACGCTGGGTGAGTGCTGCCGGGTAGGGTCAGGGGGTAGCGTCGGCACGGTTGCTCAGGAGGCCCACGGGTGGAGGTCCAGGAGACGCGGGTCCAGACGGATCGGGTCCTCACCATCCCGAACGTCCTCAGCATGGCTCGCCTGGTGGGCGTGCCGGTGTTCCTGTGGCTGATTCTCTGGCCCGAGTTCGGCGGCCCCAACCGCGATCTGTGGGCGCTGCTCGTCCTCGCGCTGAGCGGCGTGAGCGACTACCTGGACGGCAAACTGGCCCGCAGGTGGAATCAGATCAGCAGTCTCGGCCGTATTCTCGACCCGGCCGCCGACCGGTTGTACATCCTCTCCACTCTGGTGGGCCTGACGTGGCGGGAGATTCTGCCGCTCTGGCTCACCGCCACTCTGCTGGCCCGAGAGCTGTTGCTGTTGGTCATGGTGTGGATCCTCGACCGCCATGGCTATGCCCCGCCGCAGGTCAACTTCCTGGGCAAGGCCGCGACCTTCAACCTGATGTATGCCTTCCCGCTGCTGTTGCTCAGTGACGGAAGTGGCTGGGTTTCATCACTGGCAGCGATTTTCGGGTGGGCCTTCGCAGGTTGGGGTACTGCTCTCTATTGGTGGGCAGGGATCCTCTATGTGGTCCAGGTCCGCCGTCTGGTCAGGGCTGACACCGAGACGACCGACTGAAACCCGCCTTTCCTCGCTCCGGAGGTCGGTTGCCCTGATTACGCCTTTGTAGGTCATCCTGGAGGGGTCATGGTCGGGATGACCGTCGTCTGTACGAGGAGGACGCTTCCGAGATGAAGGCCGTCGTGATGGCTGGCGGCGAAGGCACGCGCCTTCGCCCGATGACCGCGAGCATGCCCAAGCCGCTCCTGCCGGTGGTCAACAAGCCGATCATGGAGCATGTGCTGAAGCTGCTCAAGCGTCACGGGCTCTCCGAGACCGTCGTGACCGTGCAATTCCTGGCTTCGCTGGTCAAGAATTACTTCGGTGACGGCGAGGAGCTCGGCATGGAGCTCACCTACGCCAACGAAGAGAAGCCACTGGGAACGGCCGGCAGCGTCAAGAACGCCGAGGAAGCCCTGCGGGATGACTCGTTTCTCGTCATCTCCGGCGACGCGCTCACCGACTTCGACCTCACCGACCTCATCCGCTTTCACCGGGAACGCGGTGCGATGGTGACCGTCTGTCTGACCCGGGTGCCGAACCCGCTGGAATTCGGTATCACCATCGTGGACGAGGACGGGAAGGTCGAAAGGTTCCTGGAGAAGCCGACCTGGGGCCAGGTCTTCTCCGACACGGTGAACACCGGCATCTATGTGATGGAGCCCGAGGTCTTCGACTACGTCGAGCCGGATGTGCCCGTCGACTGGTCCGGTGATGTCTTCCCGCAGCTGATGAAGGAAGGCAAGCCGATCTACGGCTATATCGCCGAGGGGTACTGGGAGGACGTCGGCACCCACGAGAGCTATGTGAAGGCCCAGGCCGATGTGCTCGAGGGCAAGGTCGACGCGGAGCGGGACGGTTTCGAGATCTCGCCCGGAGTCTGGGTCGCCGAGGGCGCCGAGGTGCACCCGGACGCCGTGCTGCGCGGTCCGCTGTACATCGGGGACTACGCGAAGGTCGAGGCCGGCGCTGAGATCAGGGAGCACTCCGTCATCGGCTCGAACGTGGTCGTCAAGAGCGGTGCCTTCCTGCACCGGGCCGTCGTCCACGACAACGTCTACATCGGGCCGCAGAGCAATCTGCGCGGCTGTGTCATCGGCAAGAACACCGACATCATGCGGGCCTCGCGGATCGAGGACGGCGCGGTCGTCGGCGACGAGTGCCTGATCGGCGAAGAATCCATCGTCCAGGGGAACGTGCGGATCTACCCCTTCAAGACGATCGAGGCCGGTGCGTTCGTCAACACCTCCGTCATCTGGGAATCGCGTGGGCAGGCGCATCTGTTCGGGGCGCGCGGTGTCTCCGGCATCCTGAATGTGGAGATCACCCCGGAGCTGGCCGTGCGGCTGGCGGGCGCGTATGCGACGACGCTCAAGAAGGGCTCCACCGTCTGCACCGCGCGTGACCACTCCCGGGGCGCGCGCGCCCTCAAACGGGCGATCATCTCGGCGCTCCAGGCCAGCGCCATCGACGTGCGCGACCTGGAGAACGTGCCGCTTCCGGTGGCCCGGCAGCAGACGGCACGGGGCAGCGCCGGCGGCATCATGATCCGTACGACGCCCGGGGTGCCGGATTCGGTCGACATCTTGTTCCTCGACGAGCGGGGAGCCGACCTGTCCCAGGCTGCGCAGCGCAAGCTCGACCGGGTCTATGCGCGCCAGGAGTACCGTCGTGCCTTCCCGGGTGAGATCGGTGACCTCAGCTTCCCCTCCAGCGTCTACGACTCGTACACGGGCTCCCTGCTGCGTGCCGTGGACACCACCGGGGTCGCAGAATCCGGCCTGAAGGTCGTGGTCGACGCCTCCAACGGAAGTGCGGGGCTGGTCCTGCCGAGCCTGCTGGGCCGGCTGGGCGTGGACTCGCTGACGATCAACCCGGGGCTGGACGAGTCGCGTCCCACGGAGTCGGCGGAGTCCCGGCGTGCCGGGCTGGTGCGGCTCGGGGAGATCGTCGCTTCGGCTCGCGCGGCCTTCGGTGTGCGCTTCGATCCGGTGGGGGAGCGCATCTCGCTGGTGGACGAGCACGGCAGGATCGTGGAGGACGACCGTGCGCTGCTGGTGATGCTCGACCTGGTCGCGGCCGAGCGGCGCAGCGGCCGCGTGGCGCTGCCGGTGACCACGACCCGGATCGCCGAGCAGGTCGCCGCCTATCACGGCACGCAGGTCGAGTGGACGACGACGTCGCCCGACGATCTCACCCGGGTCAGCCGGGACGACGGGACCATCTTCGGCGGGGACGGGCGGGGCGGTTTCATCGTCCCCGAGTTCAGCTCCGTCTTCGACGGCGCTGCCGCCTTCGTACGGCTCATCGGACTGGTGGCGCGTACCCAGCTCACCCTCAGCCAGATCGACGCGCGCATTCCGCGTGCGCATGTGAGCCGACGCGATCTGGCAACGCCATGGGCGGTCAAGGGACTTGTGATGCGTACCGTCGTCGAGGCGGCCGGGGACCGGTCCGTGGACACCACGGACGGGGTGCGCGTGGTCGAGTCCGACGGCCGTTGGGTGATGGTGCTGCCCGACCCGGCCGAGGCGGTCACCCACCTGTGGGCCGAGGGGCCCGACGAGGCGTCGGCGCAGGCGCTGCTGGACGAGTGGGCGGCCGTGGTCGACAGCGCCGGTCACTGAGCCGGCACCCGGCCACTGGGCAGGTGCCGGTCACTGAGCACCCCGGCGGGGCTCGCCCTCCTCGCGAGGGCAAGTCCCGCCGCTGGGCGCTGGGGTGGGTGCATTCGGCGCCGGGGATCCCGACGTGCGACGATGTGCGGCATGTCGCAGCAGCACCCCACCCGGAGCACTCCGCCGCGGTCCCCGCGGCCAGACGCTTCCATGTCGCTGCTGACCAACGTGATGGAGCACAGCCTCGACGACGGCTATGCGGAGGCGGCCGCCCGTAGGGGCGAGGTGGGGCGCTCGAAGATGCCGCGTACGTTGCGGGCCAAGCTGGGGCTGGCGTTCGGGCTGGTGCTGGCGGCGCTGGTGGTGACCGTGGGCGCGGCGCAGGCGCAGATCTCGGCGCCGAGCGTCGCCAAGGAGAAGCAGGAGCTGATCGAGCGGATCGAGTCGGGGGGTCACCGTGCCGACCGGCTCCAGAAGGACGTGGACAAGCTGCGGACCACGGTGGAACGTCAGCAGCGGAAAGCTCTGGAGGAGCACGGCGACGAGCGGGGGAAGACCACGGCGCTGCTCTCCGGTGCGACCGCGGTCAAGGGGCCGGGCCTCAAGCTCGTGGTGGACGACGCGAAGGACACCGAGTCCGGCGACGGCGACGGGCCCCGGAAGACGGACGGGTTCTCCGACACGGGTCGGATCCGCGACCGGGATCTCCAGCGGGTCGTCAACGGGCTGTGGGCCGCCGGTGCCGAGGCCGTTTCGATCAACGGCCAGCGTCTCACCTCACGCTCGGCCATCCGCGCTGCCGGCGATGCGATCCTGGTCGACAACAAGCCGCTGGTCCCGCCCTACACGCTGCTGGCGATCGGTCCCGGGCAACGATTCTCCCGGACCTTCCAGGACAGCGTCGACGGCCAGTACCTGTACATCCTGCACAAGGACTACGGTGCCAGGACCAGCATTTCCGTCCAGGACGAGGTGCGGCTGCCTGCCGCGCCGAGTCTGATTCTGAGAACAGCGAAACCTGTGCGGACAGGGAAGGGCAGCACATCGTGATCGCCGTACTGGGCCTCGTCGTGGGAGTCGTGGCCGGACTCGTCGTCCGGCCCGTGGTGCCGCTGGCGGTCGAACCGTATCTGCCCATCGCCGTCGTCGCCGCGCTGGACGCGGTCTTCGGCGGGTTGCGCGCGATGCTGGACGGCATCTTCGACGACAAGGTCTTCGTCGTCTCGTTCCTGTCCAACGTGGTGGTGGCCGCGCTGATCGTCTTCCTTGGCGACAAGCTCGGGGTCGGCGCCCAGCTCTCCACCGGTGTGGTTGTCGTTCTGGGGATCCGGATCTTCTCCAACGCGGCCGCCATCCGTCGCCATGTGTTCAGGGCGTGAGGCCGATGAGTGACGACAACACGCCGGAGAACGGCCTTCCGCCGGAGCGCGGGCTGCCCCCGGAGCGCCGGCTCCCGGAGAACGAGCTGCCTCCCGAGCGCGAGCGCCCCCCAGAGCGCCCGTCCGCGCCCCGGGAGCGGGCGGAGGACGGCGGCCGGCGGCTCACGGGACGGCAGCGGCTCGCCCAGGCGGTATGGCCCCCGCGGGTGACGCGCGCCCAACTCATCGTGGCGCTCCTGCTCTTCGTCCTCGGCCTTGGGCTGGCCATCCAGGTGCGCTCCACCAGCGAGAACAGCGCCCTGCGAGGGGCTCGGCGCGAGGATCTGGTCCGTATCCTCGACGAGCTGGACGACCGCACCAAGCGGCTGGAGGACGAGAAGCGGAAGCTGGAGGGGCAGCGAACCGAGCTGGAGACGTCCTCGGACCAGGCCGAAGAGGCCCGTAAGCAGACCAAGGAAAAGGAGGCCCAGCTCGGGGTGCTCGCCGGTACGGTGGCGGCCGAGGGGCCCGGTATCCGGATGACGATCAAGGACCGGGCGGGAGCGGCCGATTCGGATACGCTGCTCGACGCGGTCCAGGAGCTGCGGGCCGCGGGAGCCGAAGCCATGGAGGTCAACGGTGTGCGGGTGGTCGCCAGCACGCATTTCACCGACAGTGGCGGCGGAGTCGACGTGGACGGGCATAGGATCAAACAGCCTTACCGTTTCGAGGTGATCGGCAAGCCCGCCGATCTGGAGCCGGCGCTCAACATCCCCGGCGGTGTCGTGCAGACGCTGAAGAACAAGCAGGCCACAGTGGATGTGACCCGCTCGGGGAAGGTCACCGTGGACGCCTTGCGACAGGCGAAGCGGCCTGACTACGCTCGGTCGTCATCGCGCTGAGATGGTGATAGGAGTTTCGGGGGGTCGGCGGGCGAGTTGGGCACCGCGTGGTGGAAACTGTCTAGGGGTCACGGACGTTATCCCGGCGTCGAGAGTGACCAATGAGAGCATCGAGGGTCTGTCCTGCCCCACGGGCGGGTCTGTTTCGTGCGAGGGGAATCGCCCGTGAGTTTTTTTTCGAAGTTGTTCGGCAAGGGCCGTCGGGGCGGCGACACGGGAACTGCACGGCACCGTGCCCCCCAGGGCGCGGACACCCCGGGCGGTGCCCCGGAGAGCGGCACCGAGCGCCCACTGTTCCGCGATGAGGTGGCCGGACCCGGAGGGGACAATTCGGGTGGTCACGGCGCGGTTTCTGTTGACCCTGGCACACAGGGACGCATAGGTTCCCAGGCACCGCCAACCTCAAATTCGGGTGGAGGTTCTGCCTTGCCGGTGTGTAACAGGTGTGGAGCCCGCGTCGCGGAAGCGAGCCGGTTCTGCTCCAACTGCGGCGCTCCACTGCGGGGCGGCGTGCCCGCGGAAGGGTCGTCCGAGACGACGTCCACGATCTCCATCTCGGGGCTCGAGGCGTACGACTCCGAATCGACCGGCCAGCACGCCTCCCCGGTGCTGCCGCCCGAGGCGCAGGCGGCGGTGGACGCGCTGCCCATGGGCTCGGCACTGCTGATCGTGCGGCGCGGCCCCAACTCGGGCAGCCGGTTCCTGCTCGACGGTGAGCTGACCACCGCCGGGCGCCATCCGGAGAGCGACATCTTCCTGGACGATGTCACCGTCTCGCGCCGCCACGTCGAGTTCCGGCGCGGCCCGGACGGGGTCTTCACCGTCTCCGATGTCGGCAGCCTGAACGGCACCTATGTCAACCGCGAGCGGATCGAGACCGGAGTGCCGCTCAGCAACGGCGACGAGGTCCAGATCGGAAAGTACCGGCTGGTCTTCTACGCGAACCAGCGCACCTACTGACAGTCCCGGCAGGGAGGGTCATGCTGCACACGCCGTCCGGCGGTGCCCGAACGGGCGCCGCCGCCGGGCCCGAGAGCGCGTCGATGAGCATCGGGGCCGTCCTCCAGGCGCTCCGTGCGGAGTTTCCCGAGGTCACCGTCTCCAAGATCCGGTTTCTCGAGGCCGAGGGGCTGGTCGAGCCGGCGCGCTCACCGTCCGGATACCGCAAGTTCCGGGCCGAGGACGTCGAGCGGCTGGCCTATGTGCTGCGGATGCAGCGTGACCACTATCTGCCGCTGAAGGTCATCAGGGAGCACCTCGAAGCGGGCGGCGAGGCCGCTGCCCAGCCGCCCGCACCGGTGGTGGGGCCCCGTGACCCGGAGGGACCTGAGGCGATCCCTCCGGCTCCGGTCGTCCGTACCGGGCGCAAGGAGCTGCTCGGGCTCGTGGGCGCCGAGGAGTGGGAACTGGCCGAGTGGGAGGAGTACGGACTGCTCGCCCCGGCCGAGGACGGCACCTACCGGCTCGGTGAGGTGGCCGTGGCCCGGCTGGTCGCTGAGCTGGGCAGGCACGGGGTGGAGGCGCGTCATCTACGGGCGGTGAAGGCCACGGCGGACCGCCAGCTCGATCTCGTCGAGCAGTTGGTCGCCCCCCTTCGGCGCCATCCGGACCAGCGGACGAGGGAGCGTGCCGAGAGCACGGCGGACGAACTGGTCGATCTCTCCGTGCGGCTCTACGGGGCCTTTGTGGAGTCCGCGGTACAGGCAGTCGGCACGCGGGGTGACTGAATCAGCACACGGATGCCGGTGCCGGACGGCTGCCCGACTACCCAAACAGGCGCGGCACGGCCTAGGGTTGCTGTGTGAATGAGCTCGACGTCGTGGGTGTCCGGGTGGAAATGCCCACCAACCAACCGATCGTGCTCCTGCGAGAAGTGGGAGGCGACCGTTACCTCCCCATCTGGATCGGCCCGGGGGAGGCGACCGCGATCGCCTTCGCCCAGCAGGGCATGACCCCCGCACGCCCACTCACCCATGACCTGTTCAAGGACGTCCTGGAAGCAGTGGGTCAGGAGCTGACCGCGGTCCGCATCGTGGATCTGCGGGAAGGCGTGTTCTACGCGGAACTGGTCTTCGCCAGTGGTGTGGAAGTCAGTGCCCGCCCGTCCGACGCCATAGCGCTCGCTCTGCGCACCGGCACGCCGATCTACGGCAGTGACGGTGTGCTGGACGACGCGGGTATCGCGATTCCGGACGAGCAGGAGGACGAGGTGGAGAAGTTCCGCGAGTTCCTCGACCAGATCTCTCCGGAGGACTTCGGCACCAGCAGCCAGTGACGCTCCGCGGGAGCCGCCGCCGGACCGGATGCCACGGGCCGGAGGCCGGGGAGGAGTGTGCGGTGCGGAGTGGCGCCGCTGACCATTCGGCCAGCTATTCCCCGGCCGGGGGTACGCGAAACCACCCTCTGGGGGAATATCACTCGCCGTGCCGAGTGTGGCGATCGTTGACGCACTCGGAGTGACTGCCTACCTTCATGTGGGCAGGTTCCGGGGGTAACCCGGGATGTGAAGGACGGAGGTCGGCGTGACAAGCACCGGCGGCGAAGGTACGGCGGCTGGCGACTCGTCCCTACCCGACGGCCCACCCCCGGCCTCCGGCCGGGAGGTCGCCCCAGGGCGGCCGTCCCCCGCACCGTCCCCCGGCCCGCTGCCGGGTGGCGCCTCGGGGCCCACGGCCGACTCCCCGGCCGAGCAGGTCGGCTACCGCGGCCCGACCGCCTGCTCGGCGGCCGGGATCACCTACCGCCAGCTCGACTACTGGGCCCGTACCGGGCTGGTCGAGCCCAGCATCCGCCCCGCCTACGGCTCGGGCACCCAGCGCCTCTACAGCTTTCAGGACATCGTCGTCCTCAAGATCGTCAAGCGTCTGCTGGACACCGGTGTCTCGCTGCAGAACATCCGCGCCGCTGTCCGGCACCTGCGCTCCCGAGGCCGTACCGACCTGGCGCGGATGACGCTGATGAGCGACGGGGCCACCGTCTACGAGTGCTCCTCGCCCGACGAGGTGGTCGACCTCCTGCAGGGCGGTCAGGGCGTCTTCGGTATCGCCGTAGGGGTGGTCTGGAAGGACGTCGAGGGCGCTCTCTCACAGCTGCACGGGGAGCGCGTCGACACCGGCGAGACGCTGGTCAGGGATCACCCCGAGGACGAGCTGGCGCGGCGCAGGAATCGCGCCGGCTAGCGAGGCGACCCCATGTCGGCCGAGGCTGCCCTGACTGTTGGCGCGAGCCTCCGGTCCGCTGTGGCTGTGTGCGCAGTGCCCTGCCCCTGACGGGGCGCGGTCCGATTGTCAGTGGGGTGCGGCACCATCAAGGGCGTGAGAGCGTCGCCGACCATCCTGCATCTGGACATGGATGCCTTCTTCGCAGCCGTGGAGCAGGCATCCAAGCCCAGCCTGCGTGGGAAGCCGGTGGTGGTCGGCGGCCTGGGGCCGCGCGGGGTGGTCTCCACCGCCTCCTACGAGGCAAGGCGGTTCGGGGTGCACTCGGCCATGCCCACGGCCCAGGCCAGACGGTTGGCGCCGAACGCGGCGTATCTGGGTGCGCGCTTCGGCCTCTACCGCGCGGTCAGCGAGGTGGTGATGGAGTTGCTGCACGAGCTGTCGCCTCTGGTGGAGCCCCTGAGCCTCGATGAGGCCTTTGTGGACCTGGAGGCCGGGGAGGCGCTGAAAGGGACGCAGAGCGGCACCGAGGGGGCGCGTCAGGTCGGTGAGCGGCTGCGGCGGGACATCAGGGCGGCGACGGGGCTGACCGGCTCGGTGGGGCTCGCGGGGTCCAAGATGCTGGCGAAGATCGCCTCGGAGCAGGCGAAGCCGGACGGCTTGGTGCTCATCCCGGTGGCCACGGAGCGCGGGATGCTGGCGCCGCTGTCCGTGCGGACGCTGCCGGGGGTCGGCCCCGCCACCGCCGAGGTGTTGCGCAAGGCCGGCATCACCACCGTCGGGGAGATCGTCGAGGCGGGAGAGGACGAACTGCTGCGCCTGCTCGGCAAGGCCCATGGCACCTCGGTGCACGCGATGGCCCACGGCATCGACGACCGTCCGGTGGTGGCCGAGCGGGACGCCAAGTCGGTCTCCGTCGAGGACACCTACGACGTGGACCTCACCGACCGCACCCGGGTGCGGCTCGAGGTGGAGCGGCTGGCCGAGCGCTGTGTGACGCGGCTGCGCGCCGCCGGCAGATCCGGGCGCACCGTGGTCATCAAGGTGCGCAGCTACGACTTCTCGACCCTCACCAGATCGGAGACCCTCCGGGGCCCGACCGACGATCCCGGGGTGGTCAGGGAGGCGGCGCTGCGGCTGCTGGACGGGGTGGACACCACGGCCGGTGTGCGGCTGCTGGGCGTGGGGGTCAGCGGGCTCGCCGACTTCACGCAGGAGGACCTGTTCGCCCAGGCTCAGGCGGCGCTGAGCGAGGAGCGGGCCGACGGTAGGGCCGAGGGGAGGACCGAGGGCAGCGGGCCGCAGCGTGCCCCCGGCCCGGCCGAGACGGAGGAAGCCGAGGGAGGCCACCGCGGGGCCGAAGGGAGCCACAGCGGGGCCGAGGGGCAGCCGCGGACGGCCCGCGCCGCGCTGGAGCCCGCGTCCGCCGTGGAGGAGCCGGGCGCGGCCGTGCCCGCCGACCGGCGCTGGATTCCGGGCCAGGACGTGTGCCACTCCGCGTACGGCAGAGGCTGGGTGCAGGGCAGCGGCGTCGGCAAGGTCACGGTGCGCTTCGAGGAGCCGGACACGCCGCCGGGCCGGGTGCGCACCTTCTCCGTCGACGACCCCGATCTGCTGCCGGCCGAGCCGAGGATGCTGGACGCGGACATCGCCGCCGCGCTGGCGGCTCAGTCCCCGCCGCCGGCTCAGTCCCCGGCGCCGGCGATCCGCCCGAAGTCCCGGTCCGGCGGCGGGGGAGTGTCCTCGTCCGCCGGGACGTCGAGCCCGTAGTGGCGGTAGAGCTGGAGCTCCTGCTGCGGGGAGAGGTGCCGGCCGACGCCGAAGTCGGGGGCTCCCTTGATCAGCGCGCGCTCGAACGGGATGCGCAGTCCTGTCTCGTCCAGGCTGGAGGGCTCCAGCGGTACGAAGGCGTCGCGGCTGAAGATGCCGGTGCGCAGCGCTGCCCACTCCGGCTCACCTGTGGCGTCGTCGAGGTACACCTCGTCCACCGTGCCGATCTTGACACCCTCGCTGTCGAACGCTTTACGGCCGATCAGGCTCCGCGGATCTATCTCGGTCTGCACGGGTCTCCTCCCACAGGGTCGCAGCGTGCTCGCCACGCTCGTCCTCACCAAGCTCGGGCTCGCCACGCTCGGCTCACCAATGCTCGTAATCTCCACGAAAAGGCACTTTTCGACGGATGGCTACTTGAGCGCACACCGGGTTACCACTCAAGGGGGCGCTGATACTCTCGAAGTGGCTGTCGACCCCGTGCGGGAGAGTCCTCCGGTGCAGCATCCGGAGGCGCCGAAGGAGCAACTCCTCCCCGGAATCTCTCAGGCTCACGTACCGCGCGGACGAGGTCACTCTGGAAAGCAGGGCGGGCCCCGGACCAGCGCCGAAGCCCCTCCTCACCGACGGTGTAAGCCGGGCGTCCCGCACCTGGGCGGCTCGGTGAAACTCTCAGGTCGAGATGACAGAGGGGGAGGCCGTCCGGGCACCCGTGGAAGGTGCCCCTCGCAGGTCGCAGAGACCAGGAGGCCCCCGCAGATGACTTCCCATCGCACCCCGCTCTCCGAACTGGAGAACGGCACTCCCTTCGAGAGCCGCCACATCGGACCCGACGCCGGCGCCCAGGCCAAGATGCTCGCGCAGGTCGGTTACGGGTCGCTCGACGAGCTGACCGCTGCTGCGGTTCCCGAGGTGATCCGCAGCACCGAGCGGCTCCGGCTCCCCGAGGCGCGGAGCGAGGCCGAGGTGCTGGCCGAGCTGCGCTCCCTCGCGCGCCGCAACCAGGTGCTGCACTCCATGATCGGCCTGGGCTACTACGGCACCGTCACCCCGGCGGTCATCCTGCGCAATGTGCTGGAGAACCCCGCCTGGTACACCGCCTACACCCCTTACCAGCCGGAGATCTCCCAGGGCCGGCTGGAGGCGCTGCTCAACTTCCAGACCGTCGTCTCCGATCTGACCGGGCTGCCGACGGCCGGTGCCTCGCTGCTGGACGAGCCCACGGCCGCCGCCGAGGCGATGGCTCTCTCGCGCCGGGTCGGCAAGGTCGGCAAGAGCGGCGGGGACGTCTTCCTGGTCGATGCCGACTGCCTGCCGCAGACGATCGCCGTGCTGCGCACGCGCGCTGAGCCGACCGGGGTGGAGGTCGTGGCCGCCGACCTGAGCGACGGCATCCCCGAGGAGCTGGCCGGGCGCGGCGGTGTCTTCGGCGTACTCCTCCAGTACCCGGGCGCATCGGGCGCGGTCCGCGACCAGCGCCGGGTGATCGAGCAGGCGCACGAGCTGGGCGCGGTCGTCACCGTCGCGGCCGATCTGCTGGCGCTCACCCTGCTGACCTCGCCGGGTGAGCTGGGCGCCGACATCGCCGTCGGCTCCAGCCAGCGCTTCGGTGTGCCGATGGGCTTCGGCGGGCCGCACGCGGGCTATATGTCCGTCCGCGAGAAGTTCGCCCGCAGCCTCCCCGGCCGGCTCGTCGGCGTCTCCAAGGACGTCGACGGCGAGCAGGCCTACCGTCTCGCCCTGCAGACCCGCGAGCAGCACATCCGCCGCGAGAAGGCCACCAGCAACATCTGCACCGCGCAGGTGCTGCTCGCCGTGATGGCCGGGATGTACGCCGCGTACCACGGCCCCGACGGGCTGGCCGCCATCGCCCGGCGCATCCACCGCTACGCGACGCTGCTGGCCGCTGGGCTGCGGGACGGCGGCGTGGAGATCGTCCACGAGCGCTTCTTCGACACCGTCACCGCACGCGTCCCCGGCCGCGCCGCCGAGATCACCGAGCGGGCCCGCGAGGCCGGGATCAATGTGCGCCAGGTGGATGCCGACCACATCGGCATCGCCTGCGACGAGACCACCGGGCGCGAGCAGATCACCGCGGTGTGGCGGGCCTTCGGGGTGACCGTGGCCGACGACCTGGACGCGCTGGACGCCGCGCTCGGTCAGGACGCGCTCCCCGGCGAGCTGCTGCGCACCGACGAGTACCTCACGCACCCGGTCTTCCACGAGCACCGCTCCGAGACGGCGATGCTGCGCTACCTGCGCCGACTGGCCGACCGCGACTACGCGCTGGACCGCGGCATGATCCCGCTCGGCTCCTGCACGATGAAGCTCAACGCCACCACGGAGATGGAGCCGGTCACCTGGCCCGAGTTCGGCGCGCTGCACCCCTTCGCGCCCGCCGAGCAGGCCGAGGGCTATCTGACGCTGATCCGCGAGCTGGAGGAGCGGCTGGCCGAGGTCACCGGCTACGACAAGGTCTCCTTGCAGCCCAACGCCGGCTCCCAGGGCGAGCTGGCCGGGCTGCTGGCCGTACGCGCCTACCACCGGGCAAACGGCGAGCCGCAGCGCACCGTCTGCCTCATCCCGTCCTCGGCGCACGGCACCAACGCGGCCAGTGCCGTGATGGCGGGGATGAAGGTCGTCGTGGTCAAGACCAGCGACAACGGTGACGTGGACGTGGCCGACCTGCGCGCCAAGATCGAGCAGCACGGCGACGAGCTGGCCGTCCTGATGGTCACCTACCCCTCGACGCACGGTGTGTTCGAGGAGCACATCACCGAGGTCTGCGCCGCCGTGCACGACGCGGGCGGTCAGGTGTACGTGGACGGCGCCAACCTCAACGCGCTGCTGGGGCTGGCCAGGCCGGGCCGGTTCGGCGCTGATGTCTCGCACCTCAACCTGCACAAGACGTTCTGCATCCCGCACGGCGGCGGTGGCCCTGGTGTCGGTCCGATCGGGGTGCGCGAGCACCTGGCGCCGTACCTGCCCAACCACCCGCTCCAGCCGGCCGCCGGCCCCGAGACGGGCATCGGGCCGGTCTCCGGGGCGCCGTGGGGCTCGGCCGGGATCCTGCCGATCTCGTGGGCGTATGTGCGGCTGATGGGCGCCGAGGGGCTGCGCAGGGCGACGCAGGTGGCCGTGCTCAGCGCCAACTACATCGCCAAGCGCCTGGAGCCGCACTACCCGGTGCTCTACACCGGGCCGAACGGCCTGGTGGCGCACGAGTGCATCGTCGACGTACGGCAGCTGACCAAGCAGACGGGCGTGAGCATCGACGACGTCGCCAAGCGGCTGATCGACTACGGCTTCCACGCGCCGACGATGTCCTTCCCCGTCGCAGGCACGCTGATGATCGAGCCGACCGAGAGCGAGGATCTGACCGAGGTCGACCGCTTCTGCGAAGCGATGATCGCCATCCGTGCGGAGATCGAGAAGGTCGGCACGGGGGAGTGGGACGCGCAGGACAACCCGCTGCGCAACGCCCCCCACACGGCCGCGATGCTCAGCGGCGAGTGGCAGCAGGGTTACGGACGTGAGGAGGCCGTCTTCCCGGTGGGCGTCCGGGCCACCGACAAGTACTGGCCGCCGGTGCGCCGCATCGACGGCGCCTACGGTGACCGCAACCTGATCTGCTCCTGCCCGCCGATGGCGGAGTACGACGCGGGGTAGTCGGGCGCCGAAAGTTTCGGCTGAGCCCGTCGTAAGGGCCGCCGGACTCTCGTCCTCGCGGATATCTCCGCCGCGACCGGGGGCACCTCCCGGCCGAAGGCCGGGGGAGGGCAACCACCAGGGTGAGGATCCGGCGGCCCTGCGACGACCGCAACGGTCACGTTCGGCCGGCCCGCGACCGCGGGTTACGCGGCGGTGATGACGTGGCGCGTGCCGAGCGGCTTGTGCGGAGCGATGATCTGGCCGTCCGGCAGCAGCTCTCCCGTGTCCTCGAAGAGCAGAACTCCGTTGCAGAGCAGGCTCCAGCCCTGCTCGGGGTGGTGGGCCACGGGCTGCGCGGCCTCCCGGTCTGCTGACTCCGCTGTCGGGCACGGTGGCTGGTGCTGGCACATTGTCGGTGTCGTCTTCCGTCGTGTAGTGGCGTCTGTTGTGCGGCTCTTGCTGTGCATGGCCGTTCCCCCGTAACCACGTACGTGCGTACGTTCCGGTCATCTCCCAGTGTTCCGCTGCCGGCTCGAATCCGCAGGGATTTCGCGTCAGCTCGTACCCAACCGCACAGACGCATCACCCGGGCGGGCGGTTGCGCCCAACTGCACGGTCATTCCGGGGGGTTCGGCTCTCGCGAAGACTAGCCCATCCGGAGGGGCGCACAGCGGTGAAAGGGCGAGTCGCGGGGACAGCCGCCGGTCGCACGACGGTCCCGGACGCCGATTGCCCACCCCTCTCAGGCGGTACGCAGCAGGGGAGCCGGCTGCGAGCCCGTCCCGGGGCCGTGTCCGGTCGCCGGGGTCGCGGAGGCGACCAGCCTGCGGGTCAGCACGGGCAGCAGCGCGTCCACGCGGTGCGCGGTGTGCGGGGCGATGCCGGGCGGCGCGGGGGCGAGCGGGATCAGCAGGTCGGCCGGATCTGGCGTACCGCCGCAGGGGTCGGCCGCGGTGTCCGCGTGCAGCCACAGGGTGAGCATGTACAGCTCGGGCATCGACAGCAGCCGCGGCTGGTACGGCGCCGGCAGCAACTCGGCCTGGCGCATGGCCCGGACGGTCGAGAGGACGTAGGGGCCCTGCCGGAACTGGCCGAAGGCCCAGCCGTCCGCCGTCAGTACGGCTTCGGCTGTCCCGACGTACGCTCCTTGAGCACCGTCGCCGCCCATGCCCTCGTCGGACAGCAGAAAGCGCCAGCCCGTCAGCCGGGTGCGCGGAGCGGCGGCCGCCGGTTCGTCGGCGCGTCCGGTGGAGCGCTCGACGGCGTGTTCGGTGGTGCGCGGCGCGACACGCGCCATCTCGTACGCCGGGAGCGGAAGTTCGGGACGCAGGGGGCCCTGAGCGGTGCGCAGTGCCATGGGGGCTCGGGAGCTCCGGACCGCGCTCGGGGAGCCGAGGGCGGTCAGGACACTGCGCAGGGCGGGGGCCGGGGCCGAGGGTACGTGCAGCGGCATGGCGGGTCGCCTCTCTTGGGAGACACAAGGTGCTGGCGGGGGCGCGACGGCTGTGTCGGCGCGGGATGGCCGCGGAAGCGGCAGGAGGGGTCGACGGGGGCGGGCCGGGATCGCCAAGTCTCTGCCTCGTTCGCGCAGTTTATACGAGATGTGTTCGAGAAGTGTTTCTGCTAACGTGCCCCGTTGTTTCCCGTAAGGTCATATCCGGCCGAATCGGCAGGCTTTTCACCTGCACGGATGGCGAGGATGCGTGGATGACCTCGGATTCTGGGGGAAACGCGGTCGGCCGGATGGCGTCGGTGATTTTCCGGAGATCTGTGCCGCACGGGCTGGACGCCGCCGTATGCCGAGGGAATGTGCCGTCCGCCGTACGCCAGCCTAGCGGCAGTTACCCGCCGCGTCAGCCCTGCCAGGCGTTATCCGGGGCGCGGCAGGGCATCATCGGTGCACGCTCGGCCGGGACCTCCGGCAGCATCCACCAGCAGGGAGGAAGCCTCCGATGGGAGAGAAGGTCGTCGCCGACAGGTTCGACCTGTCCGATCGACGGCGATACCGGCAGAAGCTGCACAAGTGCCTCCAGGGACTGTGGCAGCTCCTGGAAGAGAAGAGGTTCGATCGCCCCAGGAATCTGATGGGGCTGGAGATCGAGCTGAATCTCGCGGACGCCCAGGGTCAGCCCCTCATGGTGAATGCGGAGGTACTCCAGCACATCGCCAGCTCGGATTTCCAGACCGAACTGGGGCAGTTCAATCTAGAAGTGAATATCGTGCCGCACGCGCTGTCCGGCAGAGTTCTCGATCAGCTCGCCGAAGAACTCCGCACCGGGCTGGCGTACGCGGACCGGCAGGCCAGCGAGGTCGACGCGCGTATTGTCATGATCGGAACCCTGCCGACACTGACAGCGCGCGACCTGACCCTGGCCAATCTCACCGAGGGCGACCGCTACCGGCTGCTCAACGACCAGATCATGGCGGCCAGGGGCGAGGAAGTGGCCCTCGACATCGAGGGCGTCGAACACCTGGTGAGCACCTCGGAGTCGATAGCGCCGGAGTCCGCCTGCACCTCCGTGCAGCTCCACCTCCAGGTGACGCCCGGCCGGTTCGCCGACGTATGGAACGCGGCGCAGGCCGTCAGCGGCGCGCAGATCGCCATGGGGGCCAACTCGCCCTTCCTGTTCGGGCACGAGCTGTGGCGCGAGTCGCGCATCCCGCTGTTCCTCCAGGCCACCGACACCCGCCCCCCGGAGCTGACCGCCCAGGGCGTACGCCCGCGCACCTGGTTCGGGGAGCGGTGGATCTCCTCCGCGTACGACCTGTTCGAGGAGAACCTGCGCTACTTCCCTGCCCTGCTGCCCATCTGTGACGAGGAGGACCCGCAGCGGGTGCTGGCCGCGGGCGGAGTTCCCGCGCTGCCGGAGCTGACCTTGCACAACGGCACCATCTACCGCTGGAACCGGCCCGTCTACGGAGTGATGGACGGCGCCCCGCATCTGCGGGTGGAGAACAGAGTGCTGCCGGCCGGTCCCACGGTGACCGACGTGCTGGCCAACACCGCCTTCTATTACGGGCTGGTGCGCGCCCTGGCCGACGATCCGCGGCCGGTGTGGAACCGGATGCCGTTCGAATACGCGGAGCGGAACTTCGACGCGGCCTGCCGGTACGGGATCGAGGCCGAGCTGTGGTGGCCGCGCTCGGGCCGGGGGGCCGGGCTGGTGCGGCAGCCCGCCACCCGGCTGGTGCGCGACGAACTGCTGCCGCTGGCCGCCGCCGGGCTCGACGCCTGGGGCGTGGAGGCGGCGGACCGCGACCGGTACCTCTCCGTCATCGAGGAGCGCTGCCGGCTGCGGGTCAACGGCGCCTCCTGGCAGGCGGCGGCCTACCACCGGGCCGTCGATTCCGGCCTCGACCGGGAGAAGGCGCTGGCCGCCGTGGCCCGCGCCTACTGCGACCGGGCGTCGGACGGCGCCGCGGTGCACACCTGGACGGAGGGGCCGTAGCGGAACATCAGCGCAGGGGCGACCAGGTGGCCGAGTCCGTTGCAACGCCCGCCGATCCCGGTTGCCGGGACGGCGGGCCCCGCGTGTCCGGCCCGCCGAAGCCATCGGGCAAGCTGTGACGTGGCACGACGGCTGTACTGCGGCCCTGACGGCGGTACTGCGGCCCGTGTGCCGCCGGTCGGCAGCGGGCCGGGGCAGGTGGGGGTGACAGGAGGAGACGGGATGGACACGGCGTTCGCAACGGGAGGTTCGCGTGCGCGCACAGGCGCCTGACGACCCACTGCCCGCACCAGCGGCCCCCGCCGAGGGGTTGTCGCGACGAGGGCTCCGCACCGAGCTGCTGCTCGTCCTCGCCCTCTCGCTGGGGGCCAGCGCCGTCTCGTCGCTGATCAGCTTCCTCGGAGCACTCACCCGACCGGGCGGGCTGGCCGACCAGGCGGCCCGGCTCAACTCCTCGCAGGCGCCCGGGCGGCCCTGGCTCGACCTGGCCTGGCAGCTGTTCGGGATCGCCACAGCGCTGGTTCCCGTCGCGCTGGTGGCACATCTGCTGGTCCGCGAGGGCACCGGCGGGCTGCGCGTACTCGGCTTCGATCTCCGTAAGCCGGCCTTCGACCTGAGCCGGGGTGCAGTGGTGGCAGCGGGCATCGGCGGCTGCGGGATCGGCCTCTACCTGCTGGCACAGGCCGGCGGCTTCAACCTCACCGTGGAGCCGGAGTCACTGCCTGCCGTGTGGTGGAAGTACCCCGTGCTGATCGCCTCCGCCGTGCAGAACTCCGTGCTGGAGGAGGTGATCGTCGTCGGCTATCTGCTGCGCCGGCTCGACCAACTGGGCTGGTCGCCCCTCGCCTCGCTCTCCACGAGCGCCGTGCTGCGCGGCTCCTACCACCTCTACCAGGGCATCGGCGGGTTCTTCGGCAACCTGGCGATGGGCCTGGTCTTCGGTCTCCTCTACCGGCGCTGGGGCCGCGTGGGGCCGCTGGTGGCGGCCCACGCGCTGATCGACATCGTCGCGTTCGTGGGGTACGCGCTGCTCGCCGGCCGGGTGGACTGGCTGCCCACACCGTGACAGCGGCTACAGCCCGGTGCGCAGCTCCGCGTCCAGCACGGTGATCGCCTGCCCGTTCAGCAGGGTGCGGTCGCCGCGCAGTATCGTACGGACACGGCCGGTGCGCCGTGACGCCTGAAGGCCCGTCAGCGTTTCGCGGCCGAGCCGCCCCGACCACAGGGGAGCGAGCGCGGTGTGCGCGCTGCCGGTGACGGGGTCCTCCGGCAGCCCCTGCGACGGCGCGAAGACCCGCGAAACGAAGTCGTGCCCCGGCTCACCGGGTCCGGACCTGTCCTGGGCCGGCACTGCCGCGGCGGCCGTCACCACCACGACCGGGGCCGGGAGGGCGGCGACGGCGGCGGAGACGGGGGCGAGTTCCCACACCGTCTTCTCGTCGGCGATCTCCAGCACCAGCATGCCCAGCGTGCCGGTGTCCCAGGCCGCCACGGCCTCGGCCCCCAGCGCCTGTCCGGCGCCGTCCGGTACCGGGATCCGCGTCAGCTCTGCGGTGGGAAAGTCCAGAGTGAGGGTGGAATCCGGCTCGCGCGACGCGCTCAGCACCCCGCTGCGGGTGCGGAAGCGCACCCGCTCGCCCTCGTGCAGCAGGCCGTCCTCGGCGAGAACCTGGGCGGTGGCGAGTGTGGCGTGGCCGCACATGTCCACCTCCGTCGTCGGCGTGAACCAGCGCAGTGCCCAGTCGGCGTCCCGGTCGCCGGGCAGCGGATGGGCGTAGGCGGTCTCGGAGAGGTTCAGCTCCGCCGCGACGGCCTGGAGGCGGCTCTCCTCCGGGAATCCGTCCCCGTCCAGGAGCACGACAGCGGCGGGGTTCCCGGTGTAGGGGCGGGCGGCGAAGGCGTCAACGGTACGGATTCTCATGCTCTGGCACGCTACGGCGCCGGGGCTTTCGAGTGCAGGTCCAATTGGCACCGAGTGGCTCAGCACCGCTTGTAGAGGTACCCGTCCTCGCCCTCGGCACTGACGTCCAGGTCACGCCGGACGATCGACAGCCGCTCGCCCCATGTGCGGCACGCCGCCGCCAGCCCCTTTGCCGTGTACTCCACGTCCAGCACCCGGTCGTCGTACGCCTTCGCGTACTGCCCGCACTCCTTGTACTGCCCGCACTCCTCCGTCACCGCGAAGTCGAACCCCATCGCGGAGCGCTGCTCCAGCAGTTCCTGGCCGTTCTTCTGGCCGGCTGCCAGGCCGCTGCGGTGTGCGCGCCGGGTCAGCAGCGCGGCGAACTTCACGTTGTCGCCCCGCGTGAGGCGCTTGCCCGAGCGCTCGTAGGAGTCGAGGTTGTCCAGCTCGACCGCCTGGAACCCCTTCTCGGCGCAGCCCTCGATCCAGCGCCCGACGATACGGGCCAGCGCCTTGCGGCGGGCGGCGGTGCGGGTGTCGAGCAGCGCCTCGTTCCAGTCGGTGTCCATCACCGGCTTGCCGTCCGCGTCGTGCAGCACCAGCTCGGGATGGTTCTCCTGCCACCAGTCCAGGGCGCCCGGCTGGGCCTGGAAGCCGTTGACGTAGCAGATGCTGTACCGCCCGGCCGCCGGCTTGTCCGAGCGGTCTCGGGAGACCACCCGTACCCCGTCGGGCGGGGTGTAGCCGCCGCCGATCTGGTAGTCGAAGCCCGCGTGCACCGGCGGCAGTGCGGGCCGGTCGGCCGTGGAGGTGCGTTCGTGGTCCGGGGTGCCACCGTCCGGGCCGCCGCCGCACGCGGCGAGGCCGGCCACTGCGAGGAGGGCGGCGACGAGCGCCGGGACCCGACGGCTGCGGGCTGCCGAGGCGGCGGGCGTGGACATGCGGGCGGCTCCTGACAGTGCGCGGAAGGCGCCGACCGCCCCCCTGCGTACAGCTTACGGAGCCGTTCCTGGCGGCTGAGCCCCTGGTCGGCGCGGTTGCGGGCCCGGCGGCCGGGCCGGGCTGTGGGGCGCTGCCGGGGGCCGCTGTCGTGTGACTGTGCGTGCCGTTGTCGCGAGTCCTTGCCAGGCGACTGCTTCCGATATATCGTCGAAGCATCGCGACGGATCAAAGATGTGATGCGAAGGAGTCAACGATGTATCCCTACGGTGCAGAACGTGGCATGGAACAGGGCGCCCGGCAGTACGGTCCCGGCGGGGAGCGCGGCGAGATGCCGGCCGGTGGCGTGCCCTTCGGTCCGCGCGGCCGCGGGCACGGTCATGGCCGGGGCCGGGGGTACGGCCCCGGCAGGGGGCGTGCGGCCTTCGGCCCCTTCGGGCCTCCCTTCGGCGGGCCCTTCGGTGGCCGGGGGCGCGGGGGCGGGCCCCGGGGCCGGGCCCGGCGCGGTGACGTGCGGGCATCGATCCTGGCGCTGCTCAAGGAGCGTCCGATGCACGGCTACGAGATGATCCAGGAGATCGCCGAACGCAGCGGCGGCGCCTGGAAGCCCAGCCCCGGCTCCGTCTACCCGACGCTGCAACTGCTGGAGGACGAGGGTCTGATCGCCAGCGAGAGCGAGGGCGGCAAGAAGCACTTCTCGCTCACCGAAGCGGGCAGGTCCGAGGCCGAGGCCGGTGCCGAGGCCCCCTGGGAGGACGCGGGACGCGGCCTCGACTGGGAGGCCGTGCAGGAGGTGCGCTCCGCGGCCGGCGGGCTCGCGGCGGCCTTCCAGCAGGTGTGGGCGACCGGCACCGAGGAGCAGCGGCAGAAGGCGCTCCGGGTCGTCAACGACGCCAAGAAGAGCCTCTACCTGATCCTCGCCGAGGAGGACTGAGTCCAGGCCCCGGCTCGCCGGTGTCCCTCGTCCGCCACGGCGGGCTGGGGCGTGCGCCGCAGCGTCCGGGCCACCGTGTCTCCTTCCCAGGGAGGAGACGTCCGACCTCCGTGCCCACCTTTGGGGGGACCGGCATATGCCACGGCACGTTGATGAATTCTCACAGGTGCGTGTGATGTGGTGGTTCGGTGCACAGCTCTACACCGCCCAGTCTCTCGGCCGAAGCGGGAGTCGACGCCGTCGTCGACCCGCAGGTCAGTGCTGCGCTGGCTGATGTGATCGCCACCGCGCGCCGCCGTGCGGCACGGGACGGCGACCGGCAGATCGACACGGCGCACCTGCTGCACAGCCTGCTGGAGTCCGACGGCGGCACCTGGGAGCTGCTGGACGGCGGTGGCCCGCAGCTCGGCAAACTGCTCGGCTATCTCGTGCAGCGCAGCATCGGCTACGGCCTGCGCTGGCAGAGCACCGTGGAGGACTCCGGCGCCGTGCCCGCCGTATCCGACCAGCCCGGCGGTGTGCCCGGCTGGTCGCCCAGCGCGCAGGCGGCGCTGGAGCTCGCAGCAGACCGCGCCCGGCGGCTGGCCAAGGAGCGGACCGAGGGCGTCGATCTGTTCGCCGGGGTGGTGGCCGACCCCGAGTGCCGAGCGGTCGAGGTGCTGCGCCGCGCCGGAGTGGACGTGGCCCGGCTGGCCGGCCGGCTCGGGATGGGCGACGAGGTCTGAGGCGGCGACAACCGGGCCGCGGTATCAAGCGCGGTGCCGATCGCAGAGCGCTGGTCGCAGCGCCCCCCGCAAAGCGTCAGTCACAGCCCGTGTCAGGGGTCTCGGGGATGACACTCCTGTCGTCCGCTGAGATGATGCGGCGATGCGAACCGACCCGTCCGCCATGGACGTCTCCCGCGCCCGGACCTCGGGCCTCGTGCTCGCCCTGGTCTCCGCCTGCGCGTTCGGCAGCTCGGGCGTCGCGGCGAAGCCGCTCATCGAGGCGGGCCTGGAGCCCCTGCACGTCACATGGCTGCGGGCCACCGGCGCTGCGCTGGTGCTGCTGCCACTCGCCTGGCGGCACCGCGCCCTGGTGCGGGAGCGGCCTTGGCTGCTGCTGGGTTTCGGGCTGCTGGCGGTCGCGGGGGTGCAGGCCTTCTACTTCACCGCGCTCTCCCGCATCCCCGTCGGTGTCGCGCTGCTGATCGAATATCTCGCCCCGGCCCTGGTCCTGCTGTGGGTGCGGTTCGTCCAGCGCCGTACGGTCACCCGGGCCGCCGCCGTCGGCATGGTGCTGGCGGTCGGCGGCCTCAGCTGTGTCGTCGAGGTGTGGGCCGGGCTCCGGCTGGACGGACTGGGGCTGCTGCTGGCGCTGGGGGCGGCCTGCTGCCAGGTGGGCTACTTCGTCCTCGCGGACCACGGCAGCACGGCCGAGGAGGGCGATACGGCCAAGCCGCCCGCCGACCCGATGGGGGTCATCGCCTACGGGCTGCTGTTCGGCGCGCTGGCGCTGACCGTCGTCGCCAGGCCGTGGCGCACCGACTGGCCGGTGCTGACCGGGACGGCCACTGTGCACGGTACGCAGGTGCACGGGCTGGGGCTGCTGGTCTGGATCGTGCTGGTGGCCACCGCCACCGCGTATCTGACCGGGGTGGTCGCGGTGCGGCGGCTCTCCCCGGCGGTGGCGGGTGTGGTCGCTTGTCTGGAGGCCGTCGTCGCGACGGTGCTCGCCTGGGTGCTGCTCGAGGAGCACTTGAGCGCCGTCCAGTTGGCGGGCGGAGTTGTGGTGCTGCTCGGTGCCTTCATCGCGCAGCGCTCCACGCCCAAGGCGCGGAGCGGCGAGGCAGTGCCCGAAGCCCGCGCCGACCCCGCCGCGGGTTCCGGTACCGCACCCGGAACCGGCGGTGCGGCGGAGGACGTCAGCGCGCGGTGAGGTAGCCGGGGACGGGGATGTCAGGTGCCAGGTCGTCCGCCGGTATCGGCGTGCCGTATACGGGGGAGACGGGCAGAACGCCGCTCCAGTACGGCAGGTCGAGGTCTTCGGGCTCGTCGTTGGGTCCGCCCGCGCGGGACTTGACCGACACCTCCTCCAGGTCGACGCGTACGACCGCGGTCGCGGCCAGCTCCTTCGGGTCGGCCCTGCGCGAGTCGGCCGCCCGGCCCGGGATGGCGTTGTCCACGATGGCGTCCAGTGCCATCAGCCGCTCCTCGTGGTCCGTCACCTGGTGGGCGAGGCCGTGTACCACCACCGAGCGATAGTTGACGGAGTGGTGGAAGGCGGACTTGGCCAGCACCAGCCCGTCCAGGTGGGTCACCGTGACGCACACCGGCATGCCGCCGTCCTCACGGCCCGCCTCGCGCAACGGCCGGGACCCCGTGGAGCCGTGCACATACAGCCGTTCGCCCACCCGTGCGTACAGCGTGGGCAGGACGACGGGCGCACCGTCGCGGACGTAGGCGAAGTGGCACAGGTAGCCGTCGTCCAGCACGGCGTGCACTGCTGCGCGGTCGTAGGACATGCGGTCGCGAGCCCTGCTGCCAGTGGTGCGCGGGGTCCGGGGGTAGCTGTCCGCACCGGAGGGCGAGTCGGCCATTTGCATACTCCTATTGCACTAGTGCATAATCTTGTTTGTGCTAGGAGAGTACCGGATCAAAGGCCGGGGTGCAGCAGAGATCGCCGACAGCGTGGAGCACGGCGTCGGCAGCGGCGCCCTGCTGCCGGGCGAACCGCTTCCGCCCCTGCGGGAGTTGGCGGCCGAACTGGGTGTGAACCCGAACACCGTCGCGGCGGCGTACCGCACGCTCCGCGACCGCGGCGTCATCGAGACCGCCGGCCGACGGGGCAGCCGCGTGCGGCAGCGACCGGCCACCGCGCCGCGCGAAGCCGTTCGGGTCGAGCCGCCCGTCGGCGGCGTGGACCTCTCCACGGGCAACCCCGATCCCGCGCTGCTCCCTTCCCTCACCGAAGCCCTCGCCGTCTCGGCCGACCTTGCGGCACGCGCCCCGGTGCTCTACGGCGCTCCGGACGCCGACCCGCGGTTCGCCGCCCTGGCCCGCCAGGCGCTGGACGCCGACGGGGTGCGGGGCGGGCCGCTCGCCGTCACCTCCGGCTCGCTCGACGCCATCGAACGCGTGCTGGCGACACACCTGCGGCCGGGCGACGCCGTAGCCGTCGAGGACCCCGGCTGGGGCTCCCTGCTCGACCTCGTCCCGGCGCTCGGGCTGCGACCGTTCCCGGTGCCCGTGGACGACGACGGGCCGCTCCCCGCCGAACTGGAGGGCGCGCTCGGCCGGGGGGCGCGCGCCGCAATCGTCACCGCCCGCGCGCAGAACCCGACAGGCGCCGCCGTCTCGGCAGTGCGCGCCCGCGAACTGCGCACCGTGCTGGCGGCACACCCCGGGACGCTGCTGATCGAGGACGACCACGGCCACGGCATCGTCGACCTCCCGCTGCATCCCCTCGCGGGCACCACCAGCCGGTGGGCGCTGGTGCGCTCCACGGCCAAGGCGTACGGGCCGGATCTGCGGCTGGCCGTACTGACGGGTGACTCGCTCACCGTCGACCGGGTACGCGGCCGCCAGCGGTTGGGCCCCGGCTGGGTCAGCCACCTGCTGCAGCGCGCCGTCGCGCACCTGTGGGAGACCGGCGCTGCCGACCCGGCGCGGGTGGCCGCCGCGTACGGTGCCCGCCGAACCGCACTGGTGGACGCGCTGACGGCGCGGGGCGTCCCGGCGCGGGGGCGCAGCGGCATGAATGTATGGGTGCCCGTGCGGGACGAGACCGGACCGGTGGCGCGGCTGCTCCAGGCGGGCTGGGCGGCGGCACCCGGCGCCCGCTTCCGGCTCGGCTCGCCGCCCGGGCTGCGGCTGACGGTCTCACCGCTGTCCCTGGCCGACATCGAGTGCCTCGCCGACGACGTCGCCGCGGCGCTGCGCCCGGCGGAGGCTGCGCGGTACGACTGACGCCGAGGCGGTCACGGGTCTGGAGGCCGGGGATGGGGCGGGGCGCGGGGCCACTACTCATGCGGCCGGTTCACACTTTGCGGAAGTCCCAGGAGACCACCGACTCGGGGACCAGCCTCAGCCAGGCGTGCCGACCGTCGTACGGCATTCGGTCCATGGCGAAGTACTTGGCGGGGAACAGCCGCTCCACCTCGGAGAGTTCCGGACACGGCTCGCCCGTGCGGGGGGCCTCGCCGACGAACTCGGCGCGGCCGGACAGCTCGACCCCGCGCAGCTCCCCGTACTCCTCGCCGTCGTCCACCAGCACGGCCAGCCGCGGATCGTGGCACAGCTGCGCCCATCTCCTGCTGCGGGTGAGCGAGTACATCCACAGCGCCCGGCCGTCCCAGCAGAACCACAGCGCGCCCACATGGGGCGCGCCCCGCCGGCCGACCGTGGCGACCCGGCAGGTGCGCCGGGTGCGCAGGAAAGCGTCCCGCTCCTGCGGCGTCATCATGATCCGGCGACCCCGCCGCTGCTGCACGTCGGCCATCTGTCCTCTTTCGCCGAGGCGAGCCGGTCTGACCGGTTGTTGTTCGTCGTTGCTGACTGCCCGTCAGAAAAGCATGAAGGCTCTTCTCGTCTCGCGCAATGCTCCCTATCCTGCGGGCGCTCCGACTCCTGGGTGCTCCGGCTGATGGTGTTCCGACGACCGAAGGGAGGGCGCATGTCTTCGCAGCCCTCGCCCGACCCGCTCGCCGCCCAACTCGCCCCCGCCTCCACCGCGCTGCTGACCGTCGAATGCCAGCGAGGCGTGGTCGGCGCGGACAGCGCCCTGCCCGAACTCGCCCACCAGGTACGGAGCACGGGCGTGCTGGACCGTATCGCGGAGCTGACCGCCACGGCGCACCGGGCGGGCGTACAGGTCCTGCACGCCGTCGCGGAGCGCCGCCCGGACGGCAGGGGCGCCAACCGCAACGCGCGGCTCTTCCGCGCTGCCGAACGGCTGCCCGTACGGCAGTTGGCGGGCTCGCCCGCCGTACAGGTGGCCGAGCCCGTCCCGGTCGCGGAGGAGGATCTGGTCGTGCGGCGACTGCACGGCCTCTCGCCGCTCGCCGGCACCGACGTGGACGCCCTGCTGCGCAACCTCGGCGTGCGTACGCTCGTCGTCACGGGCGTCTCGGCGAATGTGGCGGTGCCGAACGCGGTCTTCGACGCCGTCAACCTCGGCTACACCGCCGTGGTGCCCGCCGACGCCATCGCCGGAGTGCCCGCCGACTACACGGCTGCGATGATCCAGCACACGCTGGCGCTGGTCGCGACGGTCACGACCGCCGACGAGGTGCGGGCACGCTGGACGGACTGACCCGCCGCGTCCGCCACCCATGCCTCCCGGCAGACAGGCTCCGGACTACACGGTGGTGTAGCAGTAGGAGACGAGGGTCTTGCCCGGCTTCGCCTTGGTGACCTTCTGCTTCACGACCTTGCCGTTGACGAGTACCTGGCAGCCGATCTCCGCCTTGGGCTCGGAGGACGACGTCTGCATGTTCACCATGCGGCCCGACTCCAGCTTGAACTTCTTCGACCAGGGCGTCTTGAGCCCGTCGATGTCCAGGTCCTCCCTGTCGACTCCCTTGCCGAGGACGCCCGGAACGTAGACATTTGCCGGGGAGTCGCCGGTCACCTTGATCTCGACGGTCACCATGCCGTCGCCGCCGTCCGCCTTCGCATCGCTGCCGCCGCTGCTGCTACTGCCGCCGCCACGCGCTGACTTCTTGCTGCCGCCACCGTCATCGGAGCAGCCCGCCAGCAACAGTGCCGTCGCGGCGAGAAGGCAGGCCGCGGCCTTGTGAATACGCATGGCGGGGATCGTGGCACGGGGAGATCACCGATGCCGGGGAATCCGGGAAAGTATTCCGCAGAACATTCCTACTGACCTGGGGATTCCCGCCGTCGCCGTCCTGCCGGTTGCCGCAAGTCGAGGCGGCTTCCGGTCCGACGGCGGCCAGGGGGACCGCGAGCAGCAGGCTGACGCAGCGCAACGGCCTGGCCTGACAGGCACCTCACACAGGCGGATGCCCTCCGGAGGGATGGCGTATCAGGTTGCTCCGCCCTCGCGGCAGGATGCCCGCCCTTACGACGCCGCCGCCCCGGGGCGGGCAGGCGGGCCGGTCACAAGCTCGCCAGGAGATCGTCGAGCGGAGCCGGCACCTGTTCGGGGGCCAGGGCATCCACGAGGAGGTGGCCGTAGCGGATCTTGCGGCCTTTCTTCGTACCGAGGAACCGCCGCAACTGCTGCTGCCGGGGCCGACCGCGCTGCGCGGGCTGGCGGACGAACGTCTGCCAGGCGCGGAGGTCGCCCTCCGCTCGGATGATCCCCTCCACTCTCGCGGTGCCCAGCGCACGGATGAGCTCGTCCTCCAGATCGGTCACGCATACGAAGAAACCCCCCTGTGGCACCCGCGCACGTCTCAGCCCCCGGTCGTAGAAGCCCTGCTCGCCCTCGTCGCACAGACCCGTCAGACGCAGGCCGAGGCCGGGCGGTCCGAGGAGCCCGGCGTACCGGCCGACGCTCATGGCCCCGCCCATCGGTACGACGCACACCCCCTCGGCGGCCAGGTCCCGCCCCCGCCGCGCGGCCAGCGTCTCAACGGCGGCGAAGTCGCTCGCCCCCTCCAGCAGCACGGCCGTCCGCACCCCCAGCCGCCGGGCCAATTCGCCCGCCGACCCGCCGGAACCACCATTCGCCCAACCACTGACCGCGTCCCGGAACGCCCCCATGTCCGCCATGCGCCAAGTCTGCCTTCCCCTCTCCCACCCGGCACCCGATATTCGATCGTTCCGTGCACGGCCCAACTGCACAGCCCTTCCCCGCTGCTGCGCCCCCAGCTCACAGCCGGGGACCGGTCAGGGTGCCCACGCGTTCGGCTGTGCCGTGGGCCCAGCGGGTGGAGCCGATCGCGCCGAGGGCCACGATGCTCGCGCCGAGTGCGAGGGTCATCCACCACACGCCGTGCGCCGCGCCTGTGAACGCCGTTCCGCCGCGTGCGATCTGCGGGCCGATCACTGTTCCGGATATCGCGACGCCCAGTGTGGTGCCGGCCTGGCGGCCGGTGGACGCCAGGGAGCCGGCCAGCCCGGCCATCGAGCGGGGCATCCCGGAGATCGCCGAGTTGCTGATCGGCGGGTTGACGGCACCGAGGAAGACGCCGAACAGCAGGTAGACCGCCAGCACGGCCGGGAGGGGGGTGTCCGGCCGCAGCGTGAGTGACACGCCGCCGCCGAGGGCCAGGACGCTCCCGGCTGCCACCAGCGGCAGCCGGGGGCCGCGCTCGCCGACCATCCGCCCGGCGAGCGGGGAGACCACCAGGACCGGCAGCCCGACCGGAAGCAGGCACAGCCCCGCCGCCACGGGCGGCAGCCCGCGTACGTCCTGCAGGTACTGGGTGGTCACGAACAAGAACGCGCCGAAGCCGCACAGAGCGCACAGCGCCGCCACGATCGCCGAACTGAACGGCACGCTGCGGAAGAGACGCAGCTCCAGAAGCGGGTCGGTACGGCGCGACTCGTACCGGAGCAGCCCCGCCGCACCGAGCGCGGCCACGACGAGCAGCCCGACGATGACCGGCGAGGACCAGCCGAGCGACCCCGACTCGATGACCGCGTAGACGACGCTGCCCAGGACCAGGACCATCAAGATCTGCCCGACCGGGTCGAACCGGCGAGCCCGGGTGGCACGGGACTCGGGCACGAACAGCGCGGCGCACACGATCGCCGCGGCCACGACCGGGACGTTGATCCAGAAGACCGACCGCCAGCCGAGAGCGTCGACCAGCACGCCGCCCAGGATGGGGCCGAGCGCCAGCGCCAGCCCGGACGTCGAGCCGAAGATCCCGATGGCCCGTGCCCGCTCGGCGGCGCCTGTGAACGTGTTCGCGACGATCGCCATGGCCACCGGGTTGAGCATGGTTCCGCCGACGGCCTGCAGCACGCGCGCCGCGATCAGCCAGCCCATGCCCGGCGCCACGCCGCACAGCAGCGACCCGAGGCCGAAGGCGGCGAGCCCCGCCTGGAAGACGCGCCGTCGGCCGACCCGGTCGGCAGTGGACCCGGCCAGTACCAGGAACCCGGCCAGCACCAGGGTGTAGGCGTCGACCGTCCACTGGAGACCGGACTCCGAGGCGCCCAGATCACGGCCCATGGCGGGAAGCGCGACGTTGACGATGGAAATGTCCATCACCACGACGATCATGCTGGCGCAGCAGACCGCGAGCACCAGGAACTTGCGGCGCCGGCTCATCTCGGCAGCCCTGGGGGGAGACAGCACTGAGGAACTCATGGCAAGGACGCTAGGATTTAGAGCGTGCTCGAAATCAAACCCCAATCGGCCTCCGGTGCTGCCGCCGAGCCGAAAGCACGCGCCGACGCCGTGCCCGCGGAGGGCCTGACCATCGGCGAGGCGGCCCGCCGCACCGGGGTGAGCGTGCACACGCTCCGCTACTACGAGCGCGCCGGCCTGGTCGTCACCCCGGTCGACCGCACGAGCGGCGGCCGCCGCCGGTACCGGGAACTCGACCTCAAGTGGATCGTCGTCTGCACCAAACTGCGCGCCACCGGCATGCCCATCAGAGGCATTCGCCGCTACGCCGAACTGGTCGCCGCGGGACCGGGCAACGAAGCCGAACGGCTCGCCCTGATGGAAGCCCACCGTGCCGATGTCCTGGCCAGACTGGCCGAGACCCAGGAGAACTTGAAGACGATCGACCGCAAGATCGAGACCTACCGGAAGAGCGTGGCCAAGGGCGACGCCGACCGGCTGTGGGCACCGGTGGAACCCGGCCCCGGCTGAGCCGCGCACGGTCGGTCGGCTCAAGAAGCAGGCGGGAGCGCGAGCGCTGAGCAGGGGGCGGTGCGCTGCCGGGCAGCGAGGTGTCGCGGACCCTGGCCGGCGGGGGCGGGAAAGGTGCCGCCTGTGGCACTGTCAGGGGTGGTCGCCGTCGGTGTTGATCACGTCTTCGACAGCGGCCCGGGCGCCCGTGGTGGTGCCGCGCGCCCGGTCGGACAGGTCCCATGGCCGAATGAGCATCGTGGCACCACAGCCGCCCAACGTCTTTACGGGCCCAGGTCGCCCCAGCAGCTCACCCCTTTCCCTCGAGCACGCCCAACGCCGTGTGGAGCACAGGTTCGACGTGTAGGCGCGTGCCGTCCCGGTCGAACACCTGAAGGGCTTCCAGGCAGTTGATGGCCTCGCGCGCCTCGTCGGTGGAGAGGCCGGCCATCTCGGCAGCGGTGACGAGGTAGATGTCGTCGTGCCATTCCGTACCAAGCTGTTCGACGACCTCGTCGTATGCGGTCTTGAGGACGTCGCTCTCCAGCAGACCCACGGCCTCGACGAACTGTTCGGCACCGTTGCTCTGCGCCAGCCACGACGTCAGGTCGCTCAGCACTCTGTCCTGGTCGGGCCGACCCTTTCGCAATTGCAAGGCCAGGTCCAGCAGGTACGGCCAGCCGCCGGTCGCCGCCGCGAGACGGGTCAGTCGTTCCTCTGTCTCGCACAGGCTGTAGCGCTGCGTCCAGTCCTTCAGGCTGCGCAGATCGTGTCGGCGCAACACTACGACGGTGTCGTGGTCGGCGTCGGGCCCGGTGAGGAGGTCGGACCAGAAACCGAGCTGGGCCACACCCGACACCAGGACCACGGACCTGGTGGCCTCGGCAGCCTCGGGCAGGACCGTGCTTGCCAGGTCGAGGGACTCACGGCAGGACTTCTCACTGCTCAGTGAGAGATCGCTGATGAGCAGTCGCCGCTCGCCTGCCCGGCCTGCGGCGAGTTCTCTGCGGAACGTCTTGGCGCTGCCGATCGGGGGCACCGACCAGCCGGCCACCTTGCCGGTCACTGCCCGCAAGGTCCGCTCCACGTCCGCGATGCCCGTTGCCTGTGTACCGAGCACGACACGCACCTGGTTGCCGGACTCTCCCAGCAGGTAGTCGATCTGGTTGACGGTGAGCGGGGTGGATCGGTCGTCGAAGAGGTCCGGACGGCTCTCCAACACGACCGTCTCCTCCAGCCGGGACTCCTTCTCCGCGCGCAGCAGCCGCGCCTCGATCTCCTGGGCAGTGCCGATCATGCGGAGGGCGTTGGGCCCTCGCAGGTGCCAGCCCTGCCCGTCGTTGTTGGGCGCAAGGACACCGAGGCCCACCATCTCTTGGAGGTAGGCGCGGAAGCCCTCGCTGTCCAGCTGCTCGAATCCGCGGGGCCACCAGCCGGCGCATTCCTCCCGCAACTCCCGGTCGCTGAGCCGCGTTTCGAGGCCGTTGTCACGGGCGTGCTGAGCGAGGACGTTGGCGATGACGTGGTAGCGGTCGTCCAGGGCGAGGGTGTCCTTGAACGCCGCGGTGATATCCGAACGCAGCGAAGCATCCTGCTCCACCGCGTCCACGTCGGACTCCTCGATCGTGTAGGGAGGCGGGCCGAGCGGTGTGCCCGCCCTCTTGCCCTGCATGACCTGCACCATCCTGCTGCCGAAGATCTGCAGCAAGAAGGGCTGGTACGAGCAGAAGCCCAGCACCCGGTTGACGAGGTCGACGTCGGCGAACTCGAAGCCGAGCGCCCGCATCGGGTGCACGATCAGGTCGGCTGCGAACTGGGGAGCAAGCGGTCCGACGACCGTCGGCGTCTGCGCCAGATGGCTGAACGGGCCGTTCCTGGCGAGCCGGGTGAAGCGCTGCACCGAGTGCAGACCGGCGAAGACGACCTTGGCACGGCCGCGCGAGTCCTCGCCCAGCCCGCGCAGCCGTCGGGTCTCTGTGCACTCGGGAACGTCCGCCTCGAAGAAGCGGTCGCATTCGTCGAGGAGGATGAGCAGCCGCCGGTCGGGGTCCTCAGCGAGCCAGCGGGCGATCCCGCCGGTGACCCGCTGCCACGACTCCTGCCGTGGCCCCCGGCGCCGGGGCTCCTCCAGGACCCCTTCCCTGATCAGCTCCTGGTCCAGCGTGGGCCAGATGGCTTCCGCGCCGAGTGCGGTGCCCCGGCCGATGCCGATCTTGTCCAGATTGAGGTAGAGCTTGCGGTGTGCTCCGGGGCGCTGTTCTTCGAAGCGGTCGCCGGCGTCGGCGAGCAGGGCCGACTTGCCGAGCCCCCGGCCACCGTAGAGGATCTGGGTCCCCGCGGGGTCATGGATGTTCTTGCGCTCGCGGTCCCGGCCGTAGAACATCTCCCGGCCGATCTGGCCCCGCTTCTCCTTGATGTACGGGTTCACAGCGGAGAAGGGCAACAGCGTCTCGGTGGTGGCGTCCACCCGCCGGTTGCCGTGCGCGACGAGGTAAGCCAGCGCGGCGTCGTCGACGACCAGGATCGGCTTGGTGCCCTGGGAGGCGGCGGCCAGCTCGATACGGGTCCTGCTGTCCAGCGTCCCGAAGTGGACGACGAGCAGGCTGCTCTCGTCGGGGTCCTGGAGCGCGCGGCTGATGAGCAGTTTCGCCGCGGGGCGGCCCCAGATCAGCAGGGCACGCAGTTTGCCGCCCCGGTCCTTGATCTGCGACCCGAACGCCGGAGCCCAGGCACGGCCGGTGACGTGCACCTCCGCGAGCTCGAAGAACCGGTAATCCTTGCCGCGCGGCAGGTCGTCCAGGGGCCGGGCCCGCCGCGCCTCGTATCCGAGCAGGGACAGGGCCGGGGTGAGGCTCGCACGAGGGTTGATCTTGATGCGGTCCTTGGTCGCGGCCAGCGTGCTCCACAGTTCCAGGGCCCCGGCAGCGCGTTCGGCCTCTTCTTCCGAGAGCCCGGCGTAGTCGAGAACGGTGTCGTCACCGTGTCGTCCTCGGGCCCGGACGGCCGCGATCAGCTCGGGGCAGATACCGCCGGGCAGCGCTTCGGGCACTGCGGGGAAGAACGCCTCCAGATGAGAGTCCTCGGACCTGATCTCCGGTACCGGCTCACCCAGTTCGAGGAAGTAGACCAGTTCGGCCGCGGTGGCCAGGTTGTCGGTGTCCAGATTGCGCTGGACTCGTTCGCGGTCCTCCGCGCTCACGTCCGTCAGCGCGGCCAGTCGGGCACGCAGCCGGTCGGCGGCTTCCTTGCGGTAGCGGGGCAGGAGTTCCTCGACCCGGTCGAGGTTGCGGCGGACCGCGGCAAGCTCGTCCGGCCCGTCGTGCGCCAGATGTGCTCTGGCGTCCACCAGCAGCTCCTGGAGGCTGACGTCCTGCTCGACGGTGAGCGCCTCGTCCGCCTGGGACCGGCGGAGCCGGGCGGCCAAGTGCCGCTGCTTCTCGCCGAGCGCCGAGCGGCGCTCGATCTCCAACGTGGTGAGCTGTGCGCGGCGCTCCTCGGACAGGGTCAGTGTGTGGGCCGCCGCGAGCAGGCCGAGGTCGGCGAGCCCCAGAATCGTACGGACGACCCCGAACTCGTCACCAGCCAGCCGGTGCTCGATCGCGTCGTCCCAGGTACGGTCCACGGCTTCCAGCAGGCCGTCCAGGGTTGGCCTCTCGCCCAGCATGGTCGGCCGTGCCTTGTACAGCTCGACGTCCATGACCTGCTGGACATCCGGCTCGGCTCCCTTCTGGACCGGCCGGCTGCCGGCGTCCAGGCCGGCGAAGATCTCGGCGAACAGGTCCCGGGCCACGTAAGCGGTGGATCTCGCCAGGACCGAGGAACTGCGTTCGGCCGCGGTGAGGTCGTCGGTGACCCGTTCGCGCAGATCGAGGAGGGAGAGTCGCAGCGAGGCGACGGACTGGAACGCCCACACGTTCTCCTCCGCACGTTCTGCTTCCAGGTCGCGCTTGACCGCACGCCACCGCCGCACGGCGTCTCGCACCCGCTCCATGCAGTGGCGGACGTTGTTGCGGCCCGACCCCTGGATGCTGCGACCGCCCGGCCCACGCAGTGCTGCGTCCATTTCGTCTATCGCCGCCTCGACCTGCGTGCGCCGCGCGAGGTTCTCCAGCAGCTCGTCCGCTCGAGTCGCGGCATCCGGGGCCCCCGCCACGATCGCGGTCAGCACGCTGCCGAGCAGCCCGGTCGGAGCCAGCCAGTGCTGCACCATGGCGCTGGCCCGCTGGAATCGCATCCGAGGCACGGTGAGCAGAACCTGGCAGGCCTCCACGGCGGACCGCAGCTCGCTCTCGGTGTGGGAGACATCGGCGACGACGGTGTCGGGCGGCGCCACGAGCAGTGCGCCCTGAAGGGCGCGCTCCGCCACCGTGGTGGCCACCTCGTGCAGTGCGTCCGGCAGTTGAGGGGCCAGCGCCCGCAATTGCGCACCGACCACGGGCGCGCCCGTCACCAGAGCTGCTCGGACCAGCGTGGGCAGCAGGAGCAGGGACAGAGCGTCGGTGTCGCTCTCCTTGCGGGCCTCCCACTCGTGCAGCGACTCCTCGATCACCTGAGCCACGCGGCCGGTCCTGGAGCGCAGCAGTGTCGCCGCGACTGCAAGGCGCAGGACCGCGGACTCGGTTTCCGGGCGGTCGGCGGCCTGCGACAGATGGGCGGCGAGCCCGAAGCGCTTTTCGGCGATGAGCCGGGCGAGGACCGGCTCGATTTTCTTGGAGCGAGTGCCGTCGGCGTCACGGGTGACGGTCTCTGCGGTCGCCGTTGGCTCGGCGATGACCGGCAGGGCCGGCGCAGGCTGCGGCTCCGCGGCATCGCTGGACCGGGAAGGATGCTCCTCCGGACCGGAAACGGCGGTGTGTTGGTTCTGCCGGTCCTGCGCCACGGGCGTGCCGGTGTCGCCGCCCGCAGCAGTGGCCGCTTCCGAGGCAACGGCTGGGGCCGGGGTCTCCTGAGCATCGGCGGCCTCGGCGTTGCCCGTGCCCAGCGGGGCCGCCGTGTCGTCATCGGCGATCCTGTTCTCGCCCACCGTGATCTGCTTGTACAGCACCGCGGCGACGGCGTAGGGCGGATGCGCGACCGACAGCTGCTGCTGGAGGTCGATGATCTCCTGCTGTGTGTCGGACTGGTCCTCCATGAGGGCGAGGCGTGCCAGCAGCGTGAGGAAGCGCGCGCAGGTGTCGTCCTTCTCGTCCCACCGCTGCTTGGCCAGCAGCCCCTCCGCAAGCTGTCTGGCATCAGCGACCACCGTGGCAACAGCACTGTCCGGAAAGCAGTCGAAGGTTGTCACCGTCGCCAGCATGCGACGGGTCTCGGCGTTCCTCTCGTTCTGTTCGGCGCGCGCTCGGAGCTCGTCGATCGCCGTGCGGATATCGGTGAGGCGTTCTGTGACGCTGGTGGCGCCGAGCGCGGCGAGTACGGAGAGCGCGCGGGAGAACGCGGGAGCGACGGCGGTGAGCGGTGCCAGATCGGTGTCGGCGGGCGGACGCCCGTCCAGCAGGGAGGTGCGCAGGCGGTCGGCGGCTCCTCGCGCCTCCTCGATGACGCGCTGGAGTTCCTCCTCAGCCGCGGCCAACTCATCCAGGGACTCCCGCTCACCGCGGGGCCGGCGTCCGTCCTCCGCGGTGGGCCCGGCCTGCTTCGGGGGCTCCGTGTCGTCGGGTCGGGGAGCCGGGATGGCCGCCATCTGCGAGGTGCCCTCGGCCGCCGCGTCCTCATGCGGCTCCGGGGGCCGGTCGAAGGCGGAAGTCTCGTCGATCACCCGCTGGGCGGCCTTGGCCACCGCGTCCCGGGCGGACTCGCCCGCTTCGATGCCGAACCAGTCGTGGTCGGCGGCCCAGATGAGGACACGGGCGTCGTACGCCGACGCCTGGATGTGGGAGAACAACGCCAGGCGGAGCAGGCGTGCTCCCCAGCGGTCCACGAGGCCGGGCCCGTTGCGGGCGGCTCCGTGCTCCCCGACCGTGCGGTCGAGGTCGTCCATGATCCGCGCCGTGAGGTGGGACGCGGCGTGCCTGCGGGCGACCGGCTCCACCCGTCGCATCCGTTTGAGTACCTGCTCGCTGAGTACGTGCCCGAAGCGCCGCGGCTCCACCTTGCGGAACCCGAGGCCGCTCATGATGGTCTGACGGTCCTTGGGCCCGAGCGAGTTGAGCGCGAGTTCCGTCTCTGTGACGGTGAGGCCGTCCAGGGCACCGTCAAGGACCGGGCCGAGCCCGTCGAGGGCTGCGGCGAGTTCCTTGAGCACAGTCGGCGGTGTGCCCTGCGGGGAGAACGGTGGTTCGGCAACCACGCGATAGCTGGCGGTCATTCAGTCCCGATCTCTTGGATTCCGTGGTGTGGATGCGGGGGGTGTACGGCGCGCTGGCGTGCTCGGTCCGCCAGAAGGTCAGCGACGGCGGAAGTGTGCGGTGACGAAGGTGTAGCCGGTTGGCAGCTCCCAGCCGTCCGCCTTTCCCACGTGGCGGCAGTGTTCGCGGTAGGCGGCGCGCTGCGCGTCGGTCGGTTCCGAGTTCGGGGGCAGCCTCCGCAGGAAACCGTGGACGAAGTGCTCCACACCCCCTACCTGTGCGGGCCTACCGAATCCCGAGCCTGGCCGTGGCACCATCACGGGGTTCGGCGCGTAGCCGATCAGGGCGATCGTGGGCTCGTCCTCGCGGGCGGGGTAGTGGGGCTCGCCGTCCGCGCCACGGCTGCCGACGGCTGGGAAGAGGTGCCGTTCGACGAGGAGTTCCTCCACGGCCTGCTCCAACGCGGTGACTTGGTGCGGGGCTGGAGCCGTGTCGTAGACGCCGCGGGGAAGGGCGCTCCGGTCGAGCAGGGCATGCCCGTCGGGCGTGAGCCGGCCGAAGCGTCGTACGGCCCGAAGGACGAGGCGTCGGGTGTCCAGGCCGACGGAGGAGTCGCCGTCCCGGTCGCTGCCCGGAGCTCCTTCCCGGGTGAGGACCGCGGGGGCGTAGCGGTGCGCGATCAGCTGCCCGTCGATCTCGACGGGGTCCTCCAGCTCGACGGTATGGACGCGGAACGCAGTGCCCCCGCGCGGCCACTGGATGTACAGGCACAGCCCGGGGAAGAAGTCGATGGGCCACTGGACGTTCCGCAGCATGCCGCTTCCCTCGGTGAGGTCCACAAGGACCTCCTGGGCCTCCTCGGACGGGTCGAGCTCCCCACCGGGATGGCTGAGCTCCAGGCGGGCGGGGACACGCTCCAGGCCGAGATACCTCAGCCCGTCCCGGACCATCCGCCTCAGCGGCAGTCTGTCCTCCAGGAGGTGGGCGAGACGCAGCGGGAGTTGCCAGCAGATCTCGCTGTCGTCGATCCGTACGTAGCTGGGCGGGCCGATCCGGTCGCTGTCCTGGAGCGGCGCGTCGGCGGGTTCCGCTTCGAGGTACCGCTCTTCCTCGGTTTCCTCGTGGAAAGCGCTCCGCAGGGGCGGTTCGGGTGGCTGCACCGCGCCATGCCAGCCGCGTCCCGCCGGGCGCAACGGGTTGCTGTCGTCCGCTTCCTCGGAGCCGGGATGGTGCGCCCGCCAGATCCCGCCGCTCTCGAAGTCGTCGTCGAGCGTGATCCGTACGTCGGCCCCGGCGCGAAGGCCGTGGTCCGTGTCCCCGCGGATGAAGTCCGCGACCGCGAGGTTGGCGCGGCACACCGAGACCGCGTACTCCACACCCGTCAGCAGTGGTTCGGCACCGTCCACGCCGCGCAGCCAGGGCCCGATCGCCGTGTACACGGTGCGGGAGTCGCTCAAGCCATGACGTCGGCGAGTGGCCGGTGCGGCGCTGCGCTCCAGTGAGCCCGTCAGCGCTCGCAGATCGGCTCCGCCCAGTGGCCCGTCGTGGCACAGCCCGGCCCCGATGCGGCTACGGGTCAGCGCGTAGTGGCCCCAGCTTCGCAGTGCGTCGCTGGTGCGCAGGGCATGAGCGACCGTGTCCAGCAGCCCGATGAGGGCCGCTTCGATCCGCTCCTGGGTGCTGCTTCCAGCCAGGTGGGCGACGGACACCGGAACGAGAGGGCTCAGCAGCGCCTCCCGCTGGTGGGTGAGCAGGTGGTGCACGAAGGCGGTCGAGTCGTCCAGCTCGGTCTGCCGTGCGGAACCGTACCGGGCGTCGATGACGACATGTCCGTCCCTGTTGAGCCACTTCTGGTGTGCCCGGAACCTCGTCAGCTTTGCCTCGCCGAGCTGTAGCGCCGGGCCGAAGGCCGTGAGGTCGGGTACCAGCAGCTCCCGGCGAACGGGCCGCGGTGCCTTGTGACTCTCCTGCGGCTCCCGCACGCCTGCCGGGGCCCCGGACACCCACGCGGGTACGTCGGCGCCGTCCTCGATCGCCGGGTGGCGGCCCTCTTTGTAGACGATCTCGGCGAACAGCGGATCGGAGCCGGTTGCGATCCGGACGAGCGCTCCGACGGGCAGGGCCGGTGCCTCGTCACCCAGCGTCAGGGAGGGGAAGGCGTCCAGGTCGAAGGGACCGTTCCCATGGCCGTCGCCGCCGAGTTCGTAGCCGAAGTAGGCGGCGTTGAAGGCGACCGTGGTGTGCACCGGACACGCACGGGCTGCGACCACCGCCTCCAGATAGCGGCGCAGCCGCTCCAGGTCCTCGGGGGGCGTGTTCCGGTGTCCGCCGGTCATGGAGGGGGTGAGCACCGGCTCGGCGTCGTACGGCTGCCAGATGTCCGCCCCGTTGGTGATCACCGTGGTCATGCCTCGCCCCCCTTCCGCGCTGGGCCGCTTCCCGGCCGAGTGGACCCCGGATGCCGCGCCGGGCGGACGGCGCGCCAGAGGCCGTCCGGCCCTTCGACGGCCGCTTCGGCTGCGGCCAGCCGTGCGAGGCTCGCGCCGACTTCGGCGAAGGGGAGATCGGCCCGGCCGCCGAAGTGGCGGCTCTCCCGTATCGCCCTTGGCAGTAGGGTCATCTTCCGGTTCCTCGGGTTGTAGGAGGACTCGTCCCCGCGCAGTGCGTGCCACAGTCGGCGCGGGTGCGCGCCCTGCGGCTGGAGTTGCAGCAGCCGGTGCATTTGGATGTCGACCCGCCGGTTCCGCAGCGCGGTGTCGGTGCTGCCGCCTTCGCGGGGGCGCGGGCTGCCGAAGGCTTGGGCGACGGCTGGGCGGCGCTCTTCCACGGGCCAGTGGCCGGTGTCCCAGCAGGCGGAGCAGCGGCAGCGGGCCGTGGTGCAGCAGCCCTCGGGCAGGTCGGTGAGGCCGAAGTAGTCAGCGAAGATCCGCTGGGCACAGACCGTGCTCGCGTCGAAGAAGTGCCGCAGCCTGCCCAGCTCCTCGACGGCTCGGCGCCCGCGTCGGCCGAGCACCGGGAGAAAGCCGTCCGGCAGAGTGCGGGTTCGAATCGTCAGGCCGGTCACGAGGCGGCGGCTGGGTGCCGCGGAGACGTCCAGGAGTCCACGGTCGTGGAGATCGGCCAGCAGTTCCCAGGTCGCCGCCGGTCCGTCGGCAACCGAACGGTACTCGGGGCAGCGGGCGGAGAGTTCCCGGTCGAGGATCCGCACATCGACGGGCTTTCGGGTGGGCCAGGACAGGGCGGTGTCGATGAGGTCCTGCTCCAGCCGCGCGAGCCCGGCCGCTTCCGCATCGCACTCCGTACTGCACTCTTCAGCTTCGGTGTCTCCGGGCCCTTCAGATGCGGTGTGCGTCCGTCCCGTGCCGTGGCCGGCCGGCTGGAGGTCGCCGGGCCGGACCGCGCAGTACGGTGGGTGGTCGCCGAGGTCCTCGACCGCGCCTAGGTCGGCGAGCGCGCTGAACGCTCGCATGACGCCGCCCTGGTAGCGCTCGTGTGTGTGCCGGTCCTCCAGCTCCGCCTCGCTGAGCGCACCGCTCGCGGCGTCCTCGGCCATGAGTGCGTCGGCCAGTCGTGCCGGGTCCAGCGTGCCGTTCCGCTGTGCGAGGACGAGGGCGCCCATGCGTCGCAGGAGCGAGGCAGGGACTTCATGGCCCGTCATGAAGCGGACCATGCCCAGGCCCCGGCTCGTCGCCAGGGCGAGACCGCTGTTGACCGGGCCCTCGCCGGTCGTTCCCAGGCCCGCGCTGTCGCGTCCGGCCCGTCCCAGCTGCTGGTAGAGCGCGGCGAGGTCGGTGGGCGGCGACACGCACAGCACGGTTCGTATGTCGGGCCTGTTGACGCCGAGCCCGAACGCGGAGGTGGCTATCACCACGACTGGTACGAAGCCGTCGTCCCCCTCCCGGGGCGCTTCCCGGAACTCCGTCATGACGGCTGCCTTCTCCGCCTCCGTCAGCCGACCGTGGAAGCGCAGCACGCGTATACCGGCATCACCTATGTACTCGCGCAGGTGTTTGTAGAGGGTGTTCACCTCCTTGACGGTGAGGCAGTAGAGGATGGCGTGACCGTCGATCACATCCACGACGCTCTCCACCAGTCCGGCCACCCCGCTCTGACCGAACCGGTCGAGGGAGCGGCGGAAGACGGCGAGTTCGGGCCGGATCGGACTTTCGTGCACCGTCACCAGCCCACCGACCACACCGGGATTCTCAGCTTCCGCCCCCGCCGCTGCCGAGGCGGGCTCCGGCACCTCGGCTGCCAGGCCGAACAGCCCTTCGCGCAGCGCCTCGTGAACCGCACGGTTGGCGGTCGCGGTCACCGCGGTGACCGCGACCCCATGGTCCCGGCGTAACTCGTCCAGGAATCTGCTGACCCGCCGCATGCTGGGCCGGAAGTCCTCCCACTGCGCCAGGGTGTGTGCCTCATCGACGGCGATCCGGGACACCCGGCCCGCCCCCGCGGCCGCGCGCACGGTCTCTCTGAAGCGCCGCTGGCACAGGCGTTCCGGGCTGACGTAGACCAGGCGGATGCCGTGGTCGGCGCGGCCGAGCAACTGGTCCGTCACTTCCGTCTTGCCGGCCCTGCTGCTGGACTCGCGCAGCGGAGAGATCAAGGCCCGGACCGCGCCGCCGATGGACCGGTTGAGTTCGAGGGCCTGGTCGTGCATGAGGGCGACGAGCGGGCTGACGACCACGGTGACGCCGGGCAGGACCAGCGCGGGAAGCTGGAAGGTGAAGCTCTTCCCGAAGCCGGTGGGCAGCAGTCCGAGTGCGTTGCGGCCCTCCGCGACAGCGGTGATGACGGCCTGCTGGGCCGGTTTGAGGGCCACGGGTTCGTCGGTGAGCCGCAGCAGGCCGCCGATACGGGCGCAGCGGTCCCTGACCTCGTCGGCGAGCAGCCCCTGTTCCCGCAGTATCCGCGTCTCCTTCGCGGTCAGCGCGAGTGCGCGGATGCGCCGGGTGTGCGGCAGGAGAGTGTGCCGTTCGAGGGCTTCGTCTGTGCACAGTTCGCCGGCCCGGGCGGTTTCCAGAAGGTTGTGGGCCGCCATGAACTCCCAGATCCGACGCCAGCCTTCGGCCATGGTGGTGACGTTGCCACCGCCGGTGTCGCCGGTGTCCGGGTCGGGGCGTTCCAGCCCGTCGTCGAGGCTGCCGAGGAAGGCGCGCCGGTAGGAGCGGCGCAGGCTGCTCTCTCCGGCGAGTTTCCGGTCGCTGATGACGACGACGCCGCGGTGCCGGTCGGAGCGGATGAGCCTACCGACCGCTTGGCGGAGCTGGAGCGCGGCGAGCGGCAGATAGAAGTGCTCAGTGGCGGCGCCGTCCGGATCGGGGTGGCCGGCACGCCCGGCGCGCTCGGCGACCGCCGCGCGCCGGGCTTCCACGATCGGAGCGGCGAAGGGAGCGAAAGGCAGCTTGTTGATCCAGACCAGACGCAGCCGCTCGGCGTCGGAGACATCCACTCCCTGCCAGAGCCCCTTGGTGCCGACGAGGAACCCTCCGCCGTCCCTCCGGTCGGTGAAGGCCTGGTAGGCCCGGCCGTTGCCGAGGGTGAGCGCCTCGACGACCGGAGTGTCCAGGGCTCGGGAGCGCAGCTCTTCCACAAGGTGGAAGCCGATGCCGGCGGCAGTCGACCGGGCGGTCGTGAGGATCATGCCGCCGCCGTCGAACCCGCTTCCGTCGGCGCGTTCACGCGTCATCTCGGCGGCGAAACCGGCCACCTGGTGGGCGACGGTCCGCAGGGCGCCCTCCTCCTGTTCGGCCCAGGAGGGGAAGTCGGAGAAGCACACGACTTCGGCCTGGCCGCTCAGGTCGAACGGGGAGGGCAGGGCCAGCACAGGCAGGTCCTCGGGCAGCCCCAGCCGGCTCCGTATGAAGTCCCACTCTCCTGCGACGCGCAGCGTCGCGGAGACGTAGTGGACGCGGTCGAAGGACTCCAGGTAGCGCCGCCACTCCGGATCGGCGGGCAGGTCCACGGGGCTGGTGGCGACGCGGAAGCGGTAGGAGCGCAACTCTGGCTCGGGATCGGCCAGTTCCTCCAGGTGGATCACCCGGGAAGGGAGCACCTCGTCCAGGGGCAGGGCGGGGTCGAGGAAGGCGCGGACGTCGGATGTGATGCGGTCGAGGGCCGTGGTGAGGGAGTCGGTGTGCTCCCCGAGCGCGGTCAGGCGTTCCCGCACCAGCGGGTCGATCCCGGCCGCATGCTGGGCCACGTACCGCTCCAGGGCGATGCGGCAGCTCGCGAGTGCCTTGGCGATGCTCTCCAGCACCAGCGCGAGCCGTCGCGTGTTCCTGGTACCGGAGGTGCCTGTGTAGGGGCTGGCGAGCGTGGTCGCCCGGCTGCCGATCCGTACGCCCACCCCCTTGGCCTGTGCGTCGAAGGCCTGAGCCGCGAGCCGGGGGAGCCGTTCGTCATCGAGTAACCGTTCGAGGTTGGTGATCGCCGCGGCGGCGTGGTCGCGTGCGGTGCCCGGGTGTGCGTCCGTGACCCAGGCGTGGTATTCCGGCAGCAGCGCTTCCAGGTCCTGGTAGTCGACGGCCACGGTCAGCGCGGAGGTGGCGGCGTTCTCCAACTCGTGAGCCTCGTCGATCACCAGGAGCACATCGGACCCGAGTGCGCGCAGGTCGTCCAGGTGGGAGAGGACGAGCGCGTGATTGGCGAGGATGAGGCGGTGACCCCCGATGGCCTCCCGGACGGTGTCGGTGTGCACGGTGAGCGGGTTGCTTGCGGCGGGCCCGTAGTCGCCGTCCCGCTGGGACAGCGACTCGAGCCACCGCGCAAGACCGCGCCCCATGTAGTCGGTGAAGAAGGCGGGCAGGTCCACCGGGTCGACGGAGCGCGCCGTCCACGACTGAGGGGGAGCTTCGGCAGTGAGCAGGCGGAGCGCGAGGAAGACCGCGAGTTCACGGAAGCGGCGCGGCTTGGAGAGCCGGGTGCGGGTCGCACCCGCGGAGGGGCGCCGGCGGGTGGCTTCGGCGAGGGCCTTCGTCAGGGCAGCAAGGGAGAGCCGGTTGGACTTGCCCTTGACCAGGTCAGCCAGCTCGAGGATGCCGGGCAGGGCCCGCTCCAGATCCTGGATGTCCTTCGCCAGCTGGCTCTGTAGCTGTTTGGTGTACGTGGCGATGACAGCGGTACGGCTCTCGCTTCCGGCGAGCCAGTCGAGCGCGGCGGCGAGAACGGCGTAGCTCTTTCCGGTGCCGGTGGGTGCCTCCAGCAGGCCACTGACGCCGCGGTCGGTCCAGTCGTGCAGTGTCGTCGTCATCTCCTGCTGGGCAGGCCGGGGTTCCACGCGGGAGCCGTGTACGACCCGAGCGAGAGCGGTCGGCTCAACCCGCTTGCCCGCCCCTCGCAAGGTGTCCGGTACGTCTACGGCGCCCCGGCCCGGTGCCCTTCGATCAGGGGTGCGGCGCGGTGCGTGGTGTGCGAACTCAGCACCCAAGATGCGGGCTACGTGCGCCTGCTCCCACACGAGCGGCTCCCGTTCGGTGGTGGCCTTGCCCTTGGCCAGTTCGCGCAGTAGCCGCCACGCGTCGGAGTCGGGGCAGACGTCGGCTACGAGGTCGCGCAACTCGGCTGTTCTCGAGGCGAAATCGGCGGCGGCCCGTTCCAGGAGGCGGACGAGCAGGACCGCGTCACCGTCCGCTGTGTGGGCTCGTAGGCCCGAACGCGACACGCCGAGCTGGAGCGCCAGGTCCTGAAGCCGGTGGGAGGTGGCGGTCGGCCAGACAGCGAGCGCGAGGTACAAGGCGTCGACGGGGCGAACGGAGGAGAGCGGATCGCTTCTACCGGCCTCCTTCGCCGCTTGGCTGATGACGGGGAAGTCCAGTGCCGTGCCGTTGTAAGCGACAATGACATCGGCGTCCGACAGGAAGTCGCCCAGCTCGTTCCATGCCTGCTGCCCGGGTACCCCCTGGCTCAGCACGGCGTCCCGTACGCTGCCGTCACGCAGCTCCTCACCATCGTCCGGGAACCTGAGGTACCGCTGCCAACGGGGCGCCGCCGCGACCCACTCCCGGTCGGCGCCGAACCTGACGGCTGCCACCTCGTAGACGTGCCGCTCCAGGTAGGGAGCGGTCGCCGTCGTCCGCACGATGCTCTCGACGTCGAGGGCGACGGCCCGCAACACGGATGTCTCGTCCAACGGCGTGACAACAGCCGCCTTGGTGCCCGGCTTCCGTCGTTCCGGCGCCCCCTGTTCCGGGATCACCGATTCCTGCGGAGCAGCAGGCAGGAGGCGGCCCCCGGAGGCGATCAGCAGACCTCCGCGGACCGCTTCGGCGACGAGCTTGACCAACCGCTGCTCGGGTAACCTGCCGAACTGCCTCTTCGCCTCGACGGCCAGGTCCCGCTCAGAGATTCCGGATGGGAAAGCGCGGACCAGCTCTGCGACTTTTCGCGACGCTGCGGAAACCGCCTGCCCCTCGGGCATGCACACCCCTCCCTACGCACGGCGCCGGTCCATACCTGACCGCACCGTTCCGCGCCCTCGGCTCCCCTCCCCTGGAGAACCGGGACGTGACACGCATCATAGATAAGTTTGTAAATTCTATGGAACACTTGGGAAATTACTGGGTAGCGGCAGGGCACGGAGCAGACGAGGACACCGCACCTGGATTCCCCAGGTCGAACGGGCAACGCCTGTTGGTATTTGTCTGCATTCTTCCGCCCTGAGATCGCCTTCTGGGCGGAATTGCGAAGGGTACCCCCGGTGCCACGTGTCCGACTGCACCACAGGGATGAAGCGATTTCCTGCGCCTGACGGTGGGCAAGATGGCACTCATCCCCGAAAGGCTGGACCCGCCGGGTGAGGACGGTCTTTCCTTCACCGCCCACAGCGCCGATGCCGGTACACCGGACGCCGACGCCTGGAAGCTCCTGCCCACCCTGTCTGTGCTTCCGGATGCGCCCCCAGCGGCACCCGATCGCGGCTCTCCCCGCCCACCACGCTACTCCCCGCATTCTCCCCAGGGGGTCAGGGCGGGTTGTCGGGTCGGAGGGGTCCGGCAACCCACCGTCGATCTCAAGGGTGCACGGCCGTATAACCTGGGAAAATGCTCCCCGAAGTCACAGCCACGCGCTACGTCACACCACTGCGCGAGGGCGGTTCGCTCCCCGGTCTGGTCGAGGCCGACGACCTGGGGACCTATGTCATGAAGTTCACCGGCGCAGGCCAGGGTCGCAAGACGCTGGTGGCCGAGGTGTTGTGCGGGCGGCTCGCGCAGCGGCTCGGTCTGCGGGTGCCCGAGTTGGTGCGGACCTGGCTCGATCCGGTGATCGGTCTGTCCGAGCCCGACGAGGAGGTGCAGGAGCTGCTGAAGGCGAGCGGCGGACTCAATCTCGGGATGGACTTCCTGCCCGGCTCGCTGGGCTTCGACCCGCTCGCCTATCAGGTGGGGGCCGAAGAGGCCGGCCGTGTGGTGTGGTTCGACGCGTTGGTCAACAACGTGGACCGGTCGTGGCGCAACCCCAACATGCTGGTGTGGCACGGCGATCTCTGGCTGATCGACCATGGCGCGACGCTGATCTTCCACCACAACTGGCCGACGGCGCGGGCCTCCGCCGAGCGGCCCTACGACGCGTCCGACCACGCGCTGGCCCCCTTCGCGCCGGACGTCGAGGAGGCCGCCGCAGCGCTGGCGCCACGGGTGACGGGGGAGCTGCTGGCCGAGTGTGCCGCCGAGATCCCCGACGAGTGGCTCGCCGACGAGCCCGGTTTCGCCGACGCGGACGAGGTGCGCGCCGCGTACACCGAGGTCCTGGCCTCCCGCGCCCTTACGATCCATGAGCGGATCACGCTCGGCGAGCCGAGCAAGGACGGGCCCTCGCAAGCGCCGGGGTGGCTCACCGGGAAGGGCGGCGGTGCCAAGTGAAGCGGATTCGTACGGCGGCAGGGGCGCGCGAGGCGCGCGGCGATCTCGATGTGTTCGAGTACGCGCTGCTGCGTGTCGTTCCCCACATCGAGCGCGGCGAGCTGATCAACGCGGGGGTCCTGGTCTACTGCCGGGCGCGTTCCTTCCTCGCCGCGCGCACCCATCTCGACGAGGACCGGCTGTTCGCCCTCGATCCGTGCGCCGATGTGCGCGGCGTACGAGCCGCGCTGCACGCCGTCGAGGGAGTGTGCAGCGGCGGTCCGCAGGCCGGGCAGGCGGCCGGGGAAGAGGTGGGGCGGCGCTTCCGGTGGCTGGTGGCGCCGCGCAGCACGGTCGTCCAGCCCGGCCCGGTGCACACGGGGCTCACCGCCGACCCGGAGGCCGAGAGCGAGCGCCTGCTGGACCTGCTGGTGCGGTGACGGCCGCAAGGAGCCGACTGCTCCGACTGCTCACCGGCTGCTCGCCAGGGGCGGGCGTTGACACCGCATCGCCCGCCCCATAGCGTCACGACTGCTAAAGGTACTAAGCGGTTGCTCACCCACTCAGGCCGAGGAGAGACCAGCATGTCCAGCACCGAGCAGCGAGTCGCCATCGTGACGGGCGCCGCCCGAGGGATCGGCGCGGCCACGGCCGTCCGCCTGGCGGCGGAGGGCCACGCCGTCGCCGTCCTCGACCTCGACGAGGCCGCCTGCGCCGACACCGTCGAGCAGATCACCGAGCAGGGCGGCAAGGCGCTCGCCGTCGGCTGTGACGTCTCCGACTCGGCGCAGGTCGAGACCGCTGTCGCACGCGTCGCCGAGGAGCTCGGCGCCCCCCTGGTGCTGGTGAACAACGCCGGGGTGCTGCGCGACAACCTGCTGTTCAAGATGAGCGACAGCGACTGGGACACGGTCATGAACGTGCACCTGCGGGGCGCGTTCCTGATGTCCCGCGCCTGCCAGAAGCACATGGTGGACGCCGGCTACGGCCGCATCGTCAACCTCTCCTCCTCCTCGGCGCTCGGCAATCGCGGCCAGGTCAACTACGCGGCGGCGAAGGCCGGTATGCAGGGCTTCACCAAGACCCTCGCCAAGGAGCTGGGCAAGTTCGGCATCACGGCCAACGCGGTGGCCCCGGGCTTCATCGCCACCGATATGACCGCTGCCACCGCCGAGCGCGTCGGCATGGGCTTCGACGACTTCAAGGCGGCGGCCGCCACTCAGATCCCGGTGCAGCGCGTGGGGGAGCCCGAGGACATCGCCAACGCCGTCGCGTTCTTCGCCGACGAGAAGGCCGGCTTCGTCTCCGGCCAGGTGCTGTACGTCGCAGGCGGACCCCTCAACTGACGGCCGGCGAGGAGCGGAAGAGATGACGGAGCAGACAGCGGGCGGACCGCGCCCGGACACCGGGAAGGTCGCCCTCGTGACGGGCGGCAGCCGCGGCATCGGCTACGGCATCGCCGAGGCGCTGGTGGCGCGCGGCGACCGGGTGTGCATCACCGGCCGGAACGAGGACGCGCTCAAGGAGGCGGTCGAACGGCTCGGCGCGGACCGGGCGATGGGGGTCGCGGGCAAGGCGCACGACCTCGACCACCAGGCGGCCGCCGTCGAGCGGGTGATGGCGGCCTACGGGCGTGTCGACCACCTGGTCAACAATGCCGGAACCAACCCGGTCTTCGGCCCCATGGCCGAGCTGGACCTGGCGGTGGCGCGCAAGGTGTTCGAGACGAATGTGATCTCGGCGCTCGGCTTCGCGCAGCGCACCTGGGCGGCCTGGCAGCAGGAGCACGGCGGGACGATCGTCAATGTCGCCTCGATCGCGGGCATCTCCGCCTCGCCGTTCATCGGCGCGTACGGCATGAGCAAGGCCGCGATGATCAACCTGACGCAGCAGCTCGCGCACGAGTTCGCGCCGAAGGTCCGGGTGAACGCGGTGGCGCCGGCCGTGGTCAAGACGAAGTTCGCCGTCGCGCTCTACGAGGGGCGTGAGGAGGAGGCGGCCGCCCGCTACCCGATGGGCAGGCTCGGCGCCCCGGAGGACGTGGCGGGTGCCGCGCGGTTCCTGACCTCCGACGATGCCGGCTGGATCACCGGCCAGACGCTGACCGTGGACGGCGGCCTGTTCCTCAACGCCGGCGTCGAATAGCCGCTCTGGCTCGCGCGTGGGCCGGTTCGGCTCCGCCCGTCGGGGCGCCGGGCGGGCGCGGGACGGGCGCTGGGCCGGCATGAGCGGCCGCTGGGCGGGCGCCGCCTTTCCGCGCGGTGAACATCCTCTGGCCCGGATGTCCGGGTGCCGGACCGCAGGTACCGGCACCCGGACATCCGGTTCGGCTCCCTCACGGCTGTGGCTGGGGTAGTGTCCAAACGTTTTCCCGCAGTTGGGTGACGCCCCCCTCCGAGCGTGGGCGCATCCCATGGGCACCGCACCAGCAGCACAGGCACCGCCGACTGAGGAGCGCATGTGTTCGACCGGAACGGGCTGCCGAGAGCCGCAGCGACCATACTTTCCCTCGCACTCGTCTCCGGGTGCGGTTCGCTCCCCGGCGGTGGTGGGGACGAGGAGCGCAAAATCGTGGTCGGCACCACCAGCGAACCCAGTTCCCTCGATCCGGCTGCTGCCTGGGACGGCTCCTGGGAGCTGTACCGGAACATCTTCCAGACCCTGATGACCATTCCCAACTCCGGCGCCACGCCCGAGCCGGAGGCCGCCAAGGAGTGCGGCTTCACCGACTCGGCCAGCCGGGTCTACCGCTGCGTACTCCGCAAGGGACTGAAATTCTCCAGCGGCAGGCCGCTGGACGCGCAAGCGGTCAAGCACTCCTTCGACCGCGTCACCGCCATCGACTCCCCTTCGGGCCCGGCGGCGCTGCTCGCCAACCTCCGGCAGGTCGAGGCCAAGGGCAGCCGTGTGGTGGTCTTCCGGCTCGAGAAGCCGGACGCGACCTTCCCGTACATCCTCTCCACCCCCGCGACGTCCCTCGTCGATCCGGAGGACTATCCGGACGCCACCCTGCACCCCGGCAACACGGCCACCGGTTCCGGTCCGTACGAGCTCACCAGCTACGAGCCGGGGGAGCGGGCCGTGCTCACCAGGAACGACGACTACAAGGGCACCGCGAAGATCCGGAACGACACGGTCACCATCAGGTACTACAAGCGGTCGACGCAGATGGTCAGCGACTTGAAGGCCGGCCGGACAGACCTCACCTACCGCGGTCTGACCCCCGAAGAGATCATGGAGTTCCAGGACGCCGCCACCGAGGGGGACACCTCCATCGACCTGAGTGAGATAACCGGTTCCGAGGTGCACTACCTGGTCTTCAACCCGAAGGACAAGCAGGCCGCCAAGCCCGCCGTACGCCGCGCGATAGCCCAGATAGTCGACCGCGAGAAGCTGGTGCGCAAGGTCTACGACCGGACCGCAGAGCCGCTCTACTCCATGGTGCCGACAGGCGTGACCGGGCACACCAACGCCTTCCTCGACCGCTACGGTGAGCCCGACACCAAGAAGGCCCGCAGGATGCTCAGGGAAGCGGGTATCACCGACAAGGTCCACCTCACCCTGTGGTACGCCAACGACCGCTACGGGGACTCGGCCGGCCGGGAGTTCGCCGAGCTGAAGGAGCAGCTGGAGGACTCGGGACTCTTCGAGATCACCCTCAAGTCACGCCCCTGGGACGCGTTCCAGAAGGGCTACCTCAAAGGCGAGTACCCGGTCTTCGGCCGTGGCTGGTCCGGCGACTTCCCGGACGCCGACACCTACATCACGCCCTTCGTCGGCGAGAAGAACGCGATGGGCGCCCCCTACCGGAACCGGAAGCTGACCGAGGAACTGCTCCCGTACTCGCGCCGGCAGAGCGACCGCGGCGCGGCCGGACAGTCGTTCGCGAGGGCACAGCGCCTGATGGCCGACGACGTACAGCTGCTGCCGCTGTGGCAGGGCAACGTCTACATCGCGGCCGAGAAGGACGTCGCCGGTGTCGAGTGGGCGATCGACGCCTCGATGATCATGCGCATGTGGGAGCTGTACAAGAAGTCGAACTGGTAGGCGGCCGACGGGCTGTCAGTGCCGGGCGGTACCTTCGGGACGATCAATGAGCACCACCCCCGAGAGTCCCCAAGAGCACCACCGCAGCGGAGGTACCAGCGCGTGAAAGAGATGCTGCCCCAGTCCTGGCAGGGCGTCCTCGGCGAGGAGACCGAGAAGCCCTACTTCAAGGAGCTGGCGGAGTTCGTCGAGGAGGAGCGGGAGCGCGGGCCGGTCTACCCGCCCCGTGAGGAGGTCTTCGCCGCCCTCGACGCGACGCCGTACGAGCAGGTGAAGGTGCTCGTCCTGGGCCAGGATCCGTACCACGGCCCGGGCCAGGGCCACGGGCTGTGCTTCTCGGTGCGCCCGGGCGTCAAGACCCCGCCGTCGCTGCGGAACATCTACAAGGAGATGCGGGACGAGCTGGGCCACCCCGTCCCCGACAACGGCTATCTGATGCCATGGGCCGAGCAGGGCGTGCTGCTGCTGAACGCGGTGCTGACCGTACGCGAGGGCGAGGCCAACTCGCACAAGGGCAAGGGCTGGGAGAAGTTCACCGACGCCGTCATCCGGGCCGTCGCCGACCGCCCCGACCCGGCGGTGTTCGTGCTCTGGGGCAACTACGCGAAGAAGAAGCTGCCGCTCATCGACACCGAGCGGCACGCGGTGGTGCAGGGCGCCCACCCCTCGCCGCTGTCGGCCAAGCGGTTCTTCGGCTCCCGGCCCTTCACCCAGATCAACGAGGCCGTCGCGGCGCAGGGGCACACCCCCATCGACTGGCGGATCCCCGACCTGGGCTGAGCCACGCGGGGCTCCTCCCTGGGTGAGCGCCATTGTCAGTGGTGGCCGTTAGCGTCGTATGTGCCGGTGGATGGCGACCGGGAACCGGCAGATGGCGAACGGGAGGAGCCCCCTCGTGGCGGAGGCCCAGCAGGACGCGCCCCAGGGCGACCAGGACGCGACGATGGTCAGAATCGGCCAGGCGATCATGCTGCACCGCGGTGGAGACCGGGAAGAGGCCCGGAACCGCTTCGCGGCGCTGTGGGCGGAGACCGATGTGGAAGCCGACCTGTTCCACCGCTGCACCATCGCGCACTACATGGCGGACACCCAGGACGACCCGGCCGACGAGCTCGCCTGGGACCTGCGAGCCCTGGCCGCCGCCGACGCGCTGGACCGGGACCGGGTCAGCTGGGGCGAGCACCAGCTCGCGGTCCGCTCGCTCTACCCCTCGCTGTACCTCAACCTCGCCGCCGACCACGTCAAGCTGGGCGACGAGGAGGCGGCCCGCTGTGAGCTGGAGCGGGCACGGAGCAGGCTCGACGCGCTGCCCGCCGATGCGTACGGGGAGGGCATCCGCGCCGCCATCGTGCGCCTGGAGAAGCGGATCGCCGACGGCGCCGCCTCACCCGGCGAGGGGAGGCGCGGTCCGGGCGACGGCGCGGGCCCTGTGTTGTAGCCCGTCGGTGCTGTACCGCGTCGGTGCCGTGGCCGCACTCTGCGGTCACCGGCTTTGTGCCGTCCCCGGCCCTGTGCCGTGGTCGTCCTTCCGGTGTGGCTGGCCCATTGCCGCAGGCGGCTCTCTGTGTGGCCGTCCCGGCTGCCGTAGCCAGCTCTCTTTCGTGGCCGCCCGATCCTCGTGACCGCCGCCCCTGTGCCGCACGCGGCTCTCTGCCGTATTCGGCCCGTGCAGTGCAGCGCTTCTGCCACCTCCGCGACGGTGAGGCAGCCCCGCGACAGTCGCCGAGGCCCGATGGTGGCCGGCGCCCCGTCAGTGCGGCTCATCTCCCATACGCTTCCCGGCAGATCCGCGCCTGCGCGCTGTCCGCATCCCAGCGCCCATAGGCCTCACCCAGCTCGCACACCCCGGCGCCGTGCCCCGCGCCGGGCCGCGCGGGGCCGTGGTGGCGGTGGTGCTCGTCACGGCCGCCCCCGCCGCCGCGCCGCTCGCCTCCCGGGTGCGCGTGGCCCAAGCCCCCGCCACCGGCTGCCGGGCCCTGTCTCCGGTTGCGCGGCACCGGAAGTGGAGCGTGCTGCTGCCCCGAACCGGCTTCCGCGCCCCCAGCGGACCCGCTACCGCCCGCACGGGGAGCGGTCCCGCCCGTGCGTGCGGTTCCGTCGCGCCGGCTGCCCGGGGAGGCGTCCTGGCGGGGAAGGCGGGACAGCCCCTCCTTCGTGGGCGGCCGTACCAGACGGGTCGGCGCCGCACCCCGGCCGGGAGCTGAGGAGTGCTGGGTCGAGGGCCCGTCGCCGGGCCCGGCGGGGTTCCCGGAGACGGTGATGCACCCTGTCGCGGCCGAGAGCGCCACGCCCGCGACGGCCATGGCTTTCGTCATACGTGACACTCCGGCAACTCTTCCCACCCGCGCCCCGGTACGGAAGTCCCCCCACGGGTGATCGCGGAGCGCTCAGAAGCCGGTCGCTCCGTCGATGCGCTCCCGCAACAGGTCGGCGGGGCCGTGCGCGTGCGTACTCGCCGATCATGTGCAGATAGACCCATCGCGGAGAGGCGGTTGACCTCGCGCTGCCAGACGGCCGGCGCCTCGGCGCCCGTCTCCGCGTCGCCGAATCCCTCATGCTTCGCGGCAAGGCCCAGGCGGCGTGCGGGGTGGGAGCTCTGCCCGTTCCCGGGCGCACGTATGCTGCGCAGGCGCAGTCACCCGTGCCGCAGTGAGGGAGGGCCCGTGAGGATCGGTGTGATAGGTCTCGGTGACATCGCCAAGAAGGCGTACCTGCCGGTGCTCATGGCCCAGCCCGGCCTCGAACCGCATCTGGTCACCCGTGATCCGGCCACGCTGGCGACCCTCTCGGACGCCTACCGGGTGCCGGCCGCCCACCGGCACACCGGCCTCGAGGGGCTGCTCGCCGCTCGCCCCGACGCCGCCTTCGTGCACGCCGCCACCAGCGCCCACCCGGAGCTGGTGCGCCGGCTGCTGGACGCGGGCGTCCCCACCTACGTCGACAAGCCCCTCGCCTACGACCTGGCCACCTCGCGCGCCCTCGTGGAGCTGGCCGAGCGGCGCCGCACCAGCCTCGCGGTCGGCTTCAACCGGCGTCACGCGCCCGGATACGCGCAGTGCCTGGAGCACCCGCGGGATCTGATCCTCCTCCAGAAGCACCGGGTGGGCCTGCCCGAGGAGCCCCGCACGATGGTGCTGGACGACTTCGTCCACGTCGTCGACACCCTCCGCTTCCTCGCTCCGGCCGAGGCCGACCACATCGCCGTACGGGCCAGGGTCCGAGCCGGGCTGCTGCACCATGTGGTGCTCCAGCTCGCAGGCGAGGGCTTCACCGCGCTCGGCGTGATGAACCGGCTCTCCGGGTCGGCCGAGGAGATCCTGGAGGTCTCCGGCCAGGACACCAAGCGCGAGGTACGCGATCTGGCTCAGATCACCGACCACAAGGGCCAGCCCAGTGTCCGGCGCCGGGGCGACTGGGTGCCCGTCGCCCGCCAGCGCGGCATCGAAGGGTGTGTGCTCGCCTTCCTCGACGCCGTACGCCAGGGCCGGACGCTGAGCGCGCGGGACGCCCTGCGCACGCACGAGCTGTGCGAACGCGTCGTCACCGACGTGCTGGAACAGTCGAGCTGAACTCCGCCCGGCCCTTCCCGCGGCCGCCTTGACCACCGCTGCGAAGCCGGCTGTCGGCGCCGCGGCCACGCACCGCCCGCACGCCCTCGACCGCGCCGTACGCCGCGAGCGAGCTCAGCGCCAGCCACACCGTCCAGTCGCCGAGACGGACGTAGAGCGTCGTGCCCGTGGCCATCGGCACCTCGGTCAGTCGCGCCGCGCTGGTTTCCGTGCCCATCGGCGCCCCGGCCCGCTCGCCGTCGGGACCGTAGAGGGCGCTGACGCCGGTGAGCGTCGCGTGCACCATGGGCCGACCCGACTCGGCGGCCCGCAGCGCCCCCAGCGTCGCGTGCTGCTCGGGTGCCCAGGTGTGCTGGAAGGTCGACGTCGAGGACTGCGCCACCAGAATCTGGGCGCCGTCGGCCGCCAGGTGCCTGCTCATGTCGGGGAACGCCGTCTCGAAGCAGACCAGCGGGCCGAACCGCAGCCCGTCGGCCCGCATCACCACAGGCTCCTGGCCACGCCGTCGGTCCTCGTCCGCCGCCCGGCCCACCGAGGTGGCCCAGCCGAGCAGCGACCTGGCGGGGACGTACTCGCCGAACGGGACCAGCCGCATCTTGTCGTAGCGCTGCCCGGTCAGGCCGTGCTCGTCCACCAGGATGGAGCTCTTGTAGATGCCCGGCCGGTCGGCGCGCCGCGAGTCGACGTTCACCAGCAGGGGTGCGTCCGTCAGCCGGGAGAGCGCGGCCAGCCTGCGGACCAGCGCGGGATGGCTCCCCAGGTCGTAGCCGACGCTGCTCTCGCCCCACACCACCAGGTCCGGGTGTCGGCCGGCCAGCTGCCGGGTCAGCTCCTCACCCCGCTCGAACCGCTCCTGCCGCGACTGCGTCTCCCCGATCTGTACGACGGCGATCCGCGTGCTGCCCGCGGGCTCGGGCCGTGGGGCCCACAGCCAGACGGCGCCGGTGAGAACGGCGACGGAGACCAGCGACACCACGGCCACCCGTCGGGCGCGCGGCACGGCCAGCAGCGCCGCGGCCACGGTGTTCACCGCGACCACCAGGAAGCTCACCAGCCAAACGCCGCCCACCGAGGCCAGCCGCAGCGCGGGCCGCACATCCCACTGGCTCGCCCCCAACAGCCCCCACGGGCCGCCCAGGTACTCCCAGGACCTGACCAGCTCCGCCAGCAGCCACCCCGAAGGGATCAGCACCACGGCCGCCGCCAGCCGCCCGCCACCGGGGGTGCCCGCCAGCAGCCGGTGCACCAGCCAGCCCCACGGCAGCCACAACAGCCCCAGCAGCGCCGCGAGAAGGAGGATGAACACATGCAGGCTCGGCATCAGCCAGTGGTGCATCGCCAGCATGAAACCCGTGCCGCCCAGCCAGCCCGCGAACGCGGCGGCACGGCCCGAGGGCGCGGCGCGCAGCAGCAGCAGCCACGGCACCAGCGCGACATACGCCAGCCACCACAGCGCGGGCTCGGGGAACGCCAGCACGGGCAGCGCGCCCGCCACCAGTGGCAGTGCCGGGCGCGCCCAGCGGGGCGCCGGCCACGGACGCATGGACCCCCTCCTTCATCCGGCGATCTTCCGGTCTCGATCACCAGTGTGCGGGAGGGTACGCGCGCGAGCGAGAGGGCGCACAGGCCCGCTACGGCGTGGGCACCGGCCGGCGGCTCGCAGGGGCACGGGGCCCCGGGACGACCACGGCCGGCACCGCTGCCTGCGGCGCGTGCCGCGAGGCGAACTCCGCCTCCGCGGTACGGCCCGCCCCGTGGGACCTGTGCCCGTGCCGCTCCTGCCGCTGTGCCGGCGGAGTCTCCTCCGTACGTGCCTGCCGCGCGCTGTCGGAGGTCAGGACGACCAGGCCCCAGGCGGCCACCGCGCCGGCGCCCACGGCCAGCACCGTGCCCACCGCGCCGTACCGGAAGCCCTCGCCCAGCAGCAGGATGCCGGCGGCCGCGGCGACCACGGGGTTGGCGACGGTGGCGGTGGCCAGCGGGGTGGCCAGGCCACCGTCCCGGTAGGAGGCCTGCGAGCTCGCCAGACCGGTCACCGCCAGCACCACCGTGAGCGCGGCGAGCGGCACGGAGGCGGCCAGGGGCTCGGAGGTCCAGCTGTCGGCGAGCGTCTTGACGAAGACCGACGCGGCGCCGTACGCGATCCCGGCGGCCAGTGCCAGGGAGACGCTGCGCAGCGCGACCACGCGGTTGCCGGGGCGGCTGCCTCCTATCCGCCGCGCCGCCACCGCCGTGCTCACCAGCAGTGCGACGGAGCCCAGCACCCAGGCCGCCAGGGCCAACTGGCCGCCGCCGTCCAGGGAGCCCGTGCCCCGGTCGCTGGTGAGCAGCAGAATCCCGGCCAGCCCGGCCGAGACCAGTACGATGCCCCGCCACGCGGCCGGGGTCACCGGCCGCCGCCCCAGGAGGGCGGCCATCGGCGCCGCGAGGACGAGCGTGAGTACGCCGAGCGGCTGGACGACCGTCAGCGGCCCCAGACCGAGCGCCACCACGTGCAGGAGCGCACCCGAGCCCTGCAGCACGGCCGCGGTCCACCACATTCCGGAGCGCAGCAGCCCCCACCGGCTCGCTGCCGTCGTCGTGGCGAGCCGCTCCTGCACTATCGCGGCGAGCGCGTAGCTGATGGCGGACACCAGGGACAGCAGCACCGCCATGGTCAGCGCACTCATATCCGGTCCGTGCTGCGCGGATTGGGCATCGGATTCATGACTTCCACGATTCCGTGCCCACGGTGATCTGTCGTCACCTGTCAGGATCGTCTTGATGTACAGCCACAGGAGTAGGGCAGGTGGTCGTATCCCCCTGCCAGGTGACATCCGGGTGTGGGACCAGGGTCGTAACGACGGCTAGGGCTGTGCCGGGAGCGGCCCTTCGCCCGAGACCTCGACCGGTCCGAACCCGCTGCCCAGCAGGGTGACCTGGCAGACGCGCCCGTCGGCCAGCCGCAGCCGCGCCGTGTCGCCCTCCAGTTCGGTCCACAGCGGCTCGCTGCCCTCCGGCCTGATGGTGCCGGACCAGGCGGTTCCGGGGCCGGTGGTCTCCGTGAACAGCGCCGCGTCGACGGGCACCTCGGCGGCTCCGGTCAGCAACGTCGCGGGACCACGGTAGAAGTTGTCCATACGGCCAGTGTGGCAGTCCGTGTCCCACCTGGCACTGTGGTGACAGGGTGATCGCTCGCCGCGAACCGGCCAAACCCGCTTTCCTGCCCGCGGTGGACGGGCCGTGCGGCTGCCTGCCCGCCGCGGTCGGGTGAACTCGGCTCTCCGCCTGTCGCGGACTGACGGAACCCCGCCGCCCGCGGTGCGGGAGACGGGGCCCGACTGCCGACGTGCCGTATGTGACCTGCTGTTCGGCCGAAGCCTCAGAACTTGTTCTTGCAGTAGTTCTGTGCGGCCGGGCTCAGCAGCGGGAGGAGGATGGGATTGCCGCAGACGTTGGTGCCCACGTTCACCGGGATCTGGATGTTGTCCCCGGACAGGTTGCCGGGTGATTTACCGGTTTTGCCTACGACCGGATCGTCGGCGACGGCCGTGCCGGCGGTGGAGCCGAGCAGGGCCGTGGCGCAGAGCGCGCCGACTGCGATGGCGGTACGAATACGCATGGTCTCTCCCAGAGAGAGGTGGTTGTTGTCTCCACGCCCACCGTGTGCGGCTCCAAAGGCGCCGCGCATTTCGGACTACTCCGGGCGGGTGTTCGTGTTGGTACCGTGCGTGGCCGAGGGGACTCGTGCGGGGCACGGAAAGGGGGCCGCAGGTGAACGGGGACCGGTCCACGGACAACACCGCAGGTCAGGGGGCGGGGGAGCCGGGTGTGCTGCCCGGCAGTGAGCCGGTGGCCGGGCGGCGGGTGCTGTGCCGGATGTGCGGCCAGCCGCTGCGCGACCGCGCCTCCCGGCTGTGGGGCCTGGGCCCCGACTGCCGACACAAACTCGCCCTGCGGACCGCCCCCACACCGCCCCCGCAGGAGGTCGACCAGGACGCGCTGCCCGGACTGTGATCCGGAATTCCCGCCCGTGGCCTGGTTCTCGCCTGCGGGCTGGTTCTCGCCTGTGGGCTGGTTCTCGCCTGTGACCTGGTTCTCGCCGGTGGGCTGGTTTCCGCCTGTGACCCGGTTTCCGCGTGTGATCCCGGATTCCGGGGACCCGGTGGGAATCATGGGGGAGTCCACCGGCGAAAGGCAGCACCGTGTCCCAGCCCCCGCAGCCAGGACCGCACCGCGACGGCCGCCGCTCCCGCCGTCGCCCCCGCTCCGGTACGGAGCCTGTGACCGCGCGCAGCGACATCTGGCTGCGCACTCTGCTGTCGTCCATCGGGGTGCCGTTCTTCGCCGCGGCCACGGCGCTGTTCGCTTGGTGGGCCGCCGTCTCCGACAGCCACAGCACCCCCAGCGACCGGCTCCTGACCGTGCTGGCCGCCGTCTGCGGGGCGCTGACGCTGGGCGCGGCCGTCGATCTGCTGGTGCTCAAGCGCCGCCGACGGCAGGAGCGCGAGGAGCGCGGACGACCGTGAGTCGCGCCCGGCAGCTCGGCTTCGCGGCGACGCCCGGCCGTTCAGCTTCGCCGGGCCGGGCCGCTCAGCCGACCGACTCGCCCGCGTGCGGGCTGAGCACGCCCGCCGCCATCAGCGCGAACAGCGCCAGCCCCAGCAGGATGCGGTAGATGACGAACGGCATGAAGCTGCGGGTTGAAATGAACTTCATGAACCAGTACATCAATTCAAGTCTGCGGCGGCTTTGACCTGCGCCTTCATCCACTCCATGAGTGGTGATGGGAGAGAAATGGGAGACGCCTCCCACAGGCGTTCACCCTCCCGGGCGACAAACCGCAGCCACCTGGCCTGCAGCGTTTCCATGATGGCCCGCTCCATGCCCGTTGTCACGTTCGCGTACAGGCCCTCCACGCCGGCCACCTCGTGACCCATGCGGGTCTCCGTGGCGATCCGGCTGTGCCCGTCCTCGTCCAGCCACTCCTTATGGCCGTGCCGAAGCAGATACAGGCGCTTCCCTGCATACCCGGTCGCCGGAAGCTCCGGCACCGGTCGCCGTGAGCCGGCCGTCTGCTCCTTCCCCTTCCACACGCGGTCGTACTTCTCGCGGCTCTCCCGACCGTCGGCGATGGGGCGCCAGTAGTGGTAGGTGAAGTTGGCGTTGGCGAGCGACCCGCCGCCGATCGCACGGAAGACGGTCGGAGCCTCATGCGAGGCGAGGAGCATGTCCAGCAGCTCCGCCAGGAACGGCGGCAGCACCAGGTCCCGGTAGGACTCGTACTTCGGCGGGAACAGCGCGATGGGCCCTGTGCCGTTCTCCCGCTGGTACTGCCACTGGACACGCAGCGCCGGCATGGGATCGGCCCCGCGGTAGCGCTCCAGGGCCTCCTCGCGCCGCTCCGCGTCCGGGTCCGACGTCGGCCATACCGGGTGGCAGAACTCGCGGCGCAGAGCGTACAGCTCACCGGGACGCATCCCGGTGAACGGCATCGTGTACATGAAGACGTACCCGTCGAGCCCCCAGAAGGCCAGCGCGTTCAGTGCGAGACGGTGCACGTCCTCGACGCGCAGCTCGCGCTTCTTCTCACGCGGCTTCTTCTTGTACTTCCCGCGGCGGCTCTTGCGCTTCACGGGGGAGGCGGCCCGCAGCCCGTCGTCGACCGCGTCGTCCATCATCATCGAGAAGACCAACAGGATCTCCTGCGCGTACCGGGGGCCGACGTTCGGTTTGGCCTTCAGCTCCTTCTCCCACAGCCGGTACTGGCTGGGTTTGATGTCGCCCACAGGAACGTCGCCCCACCGCGGCTCGATGTACAGGCGGATGTACGACTTGACGTTGTGTAGGCGCAGGTGGCCGACGTCGAGGGTGTCGGGCCAGGTGCGGCAGTAGTCCCGCATGAGGATGGAGCCGTCACGCCGGCTGATGTACCGGTCGTTGCGGACGTCGGCTTCCCGGTCGAGCCCGTAGTCGTATGCCTCCTGCTCGTCCCATTCGGTGGACGACTTGGAGTCGTAGATCTTCTTGCCGGTCTCGGGGTCTACCCGTCCGGTGTCCCATCGCACTCGAACGCTTCGGCCTCGCCGCTCGATGTACGGCATCATGCGCTCCTTCGGTTCGGCGGTGCGCGGCGGGCACCCCCTGTCCGCCGCGCTTTCCCGCTCGACCGCGCTATGCCAAACGCCCGATGATGCACGCCTGGCAGGTTGCGCAGTCTCCTCCCTGACGCCTGATCATGTCTCGCACAATGCCGCGGATGCGGGCGTCATGCTCGACTCTCGGCGTCGCTGCACACACGATTCTGTCATCGATCTTTCCTCGGAAGCCGTAGAACTCGGCCCCGAGGTCCAACGTGACCATGTCGTGAGGCATGGGCTCCCCCTTCCCGGAAGCGCTGGGGAACCTCCCAAGTGGTCGCCAATAGTGGCATATTCAACTGCTCTTGCAATTGCATCCGTTACGGGAGTTACGGGAGTTACGGGAGTTACGGGAGTGACGTAACAAGTTGGTGAACGGCAAAGGTTGTACGCCTAACCCAACTTTCCCTGCCGCTGCAGCTCCTCAATGACGCGCTGCTTGAGCTTCCGGATCTCACTCGCGGTCAGGTCCGTCGTGGCGACAACAGCGTCCTGTACGGCCCGCTCGACTGCGCCCTGCAGGTCCTCTTGCGCGACGGGGGAGAACACGGCCCCGCTGGGCCCGGCCTCGACAAGAGTGGGGCTGCCGCCGCGCAGGATCTCTCGGCATGAGCCTGCAGCCCAGCCGAGTGCGGGCTCGATCTTTCCGTAGGTGCTGTCGCGGACGGACTGGCCGGCCTCGACCTGGTTGTAGGTGTTGATGTTGAGGTCGGCGTCGCGGGCGACGTCGACCTTCGTCTTTCCGAGTTGCGTGCGCCGCAGCTGTACCTGCTCGGCCAGCCGCTGGCGGTCTTCCTTCGCTGTGGAGGGCATGGGCTGCATCTTCTCAGGAACGCCTAGGAACCGCCAGGAAGGTCTGTAATCGGCTGGTTCCTGTCCGTAGCGCTACCACCAGAAACAGCGAGAAACATCTATGTTACTCGGGAGTCCTACTAGAAACCGCTAGAAGAAGCAGCTACCTTCTCTTCATGGAACAACCCCCAGCCACCTACCAGGTGAACGGGGCGGCTGTCCGACACATCCGAATGCGCCACGGGCTCGACCAGAAACAAGCGGCACGTGCGGCAGGCATCACTGCCAGTTACCTCAGCCGCCTGGAGACCGGGACCCGCACCCAGATGAGGCCGGACACCTACGCCGCACTCCGCACAGCCCTATGCGCCACCGACGACCAACTCCTCGCACCAATCGACGAGGAACCAACACGCGAAAAGAGGTGACCATGTCTCCCCGCTCGACCCCCACGCCCCGCGGACTCGAGACCTACTACACCGTCAAGCAGGCCACCGTCCGACTCGGCATCGCCACAGAAGACGAGTCCGACTGGAGCGGTCAGAAGTGGCTGCGTGACGGAGCCAACCGGCCGGCCGACGGCAGCAAGGGGGAGCCGTTCCCCTGCACCCGCATGGCCGGGAAGTTGATGTTCTCCGAGTCGCAGCTCGCGCAGATCGCGGAGATGCACGTCAACGCTCCCGAGCGCCGCGGACGCGTCCGTAAGGCCCGCAAGCCGGCTGTGAAGAAGCCGACTCCGTGTGACGCCGAGCTGGCTGCGACTGCCTGAGCGGCAAGCGGCCCCAACCGCCGAGCTTCCACACACCGGCAGCAGGGGCCTCGATCCACCACCAGAACCCTGAAGAACAGGAGTGGACCGTGTCCACATCATCCCAGAACCCGAAGGCCAGCGGCGCGTGGGCGCTGCTCGTCAACGCTGACGGATCTGACGAATGGCTGGAGCAATGCAACGCTGCCCTTGCCGAGGTGCAGGAGGAGACCCGGGCGAAGACGCTGCGGCACGCGATCGAACAGGCCCGTGGCGAGTACCTGACGGACGACACCGGCTCCGACGAGGACCGCGCCTACAACCGGGCCGTCTCCGACGTCATCGCCGCCATCGACGCGCTGCGGACAGGCGGTGCGCGATGACGAACCCCACCACACCGCTCTCCCCGGAGCGGCTGGCCGAGGCCCGCGCGCTCCTGCGGTACGAGTCCTCGATCAGCTTCCACAGCGCGCGTGCGAAGGAGTCGATGCTCCTGCTGCTGGCCGAAGCCGAGGAAGCTGCCCGGCTGCGGGCCCGCGTCGCCGAGCTGGAGGCTGCGCAGCGGCAGATCCGGGCGATCCACACGGACTCGCCGATGGGTCCCTGCCCGACGTGCTTCGACTCAGATGCCTACGTAGCCGGAGGCGACGGACTGGTTTCCCACCCGTGCCCCACTGCTCGGCTGGCCGACGCCGAGCCGGTCGAACCGTCGCACGTCCGAGCCGCAGGGGGTGCGCGATGACCCAGCCGACCCCGATCCCGGACGCGGTGGCGGACTTCAAGGCCGCCCAGTGGCCCGACGAGGTGCGTACCGCGCTGCTGGTCCGCGCCGACGCCGAACGCAACCTCACGCTCCTGCCCGACACGGCGACCCGCGAGGACGTCCTCGCCGACATCGCCTGGGCCGACAAGCAACTCGGCAACGTCCCGCAGCGCCTGGGAGGTGCGTGGTGATGGCTCTCGCGATTCCCGCGCCCGCGCCGGAGGGTCACGAGCAGTGCAGCGGCTTCATCTCGGACGCTCCCCGCGCCCCGGGCCTGTGCGCTGCCTGTGGCGACAGCCAGCGCTGGCACCGGGCCACCGACGAGCAGTACGAGGCGGACTGCCAGACCCTGCGCGACGCGATGAAGGGCGCCACCTCCGACGCCGACCGCTCGGTGTACGCCCTCGACCTGTACCTCCTCGCCCACCCCGAGGCATGCCACACCGACGCCGACTACCCCGGCTGGACCCCCGGAGGCACCGCATGAACGCCCGCGAAGACATCCTCGCCGGGCTCCGCGCAGCCGACGGCAGCACCATCGGCGACGCCACTCCCGAGCAGCTGCTCAACGCCTACCGCGCCGAGGTGCTGCGCGAGACCGCGGACTGGGTGGACTACATGCGCCGCTCGGGCGGCGACCCTGCCACCTGGGGGCTGCCGGAGGTCGTGGAGGAGATCCGCGACGAGCTGTACCACCGGGCCGACACCGCAGGAGACTCCTCATGCTGAGCCCTTCCACTTTCACCAGCCCGGCGCAGCGTTCCGCAGCACGCCTGCTCAATCAGCTCCCCGACTGGACCAGGGACCTCGGCGTGGCCACTGCACTGGACGTTGCCGCCGTCCTCGACCAGGCGGCGAAACTCCTCGTCCACCGCGGGTGGCAGCCGGCCACGTTCACCGACATGCAGGGACGCCTCGACGTACTGGGCGCCATCAACACGGCTGCGGGCTTGCGCCCCGACGGGAGCGGCCGGAGTGGCCAGCAGGACGCGGTGGGCTGGGCGCGTGAATCTCTCCGCCGTCACGTGGGTGCCGACATTCTGACCTGGCAGCAGACTGCGGACCTCGACACCATCGTCGTCGCCTTGCACGCCACGGCACACGCACTCCGCACGGAATCCGAGGCGGGTGACCGGCCGTGACTCTCGATTCCCTGCACCTGGCGGCCCTGCCCGCCGCGGACCAGATCCAGTTCGAGTTGGCCGACGTGGACGAGACGTTCCACCGCGTACACGGCCCGGACGACTCGTGGCTCGCGGGCACGTGGGACGCCTACGACGCCGCCATCAACGACGTGTGGACCCAGTACCAGCCGCCGCCCGAGATGGACGCCGAGACGTGGGCCCAGTACCAGCCGCCACACGCACTGAGGGAGGCCGCGTGAACGGGACCGCCGCCGAGATGTACGGCTTCACCCTCCTCGTCTGCCTCGCCGCCGCCATCGAGATCACCCGCCTGCAGCAGCAGATCGCCGACCTCCAAGACGCCCTCGACGGCGCCCGCGAAGCCGTGGAGATGGAGCAGGCCAGCCACCAGGCCACGCGGCTCCACCACGGCAGCCAGCCCCGGGCGATCCGAGCCACCACCAACCACGAACTCCCCAAGGAGGGGCAGTGACGACGCCGATCGAGGCCCGCTGCGACCACTGCAAGCAGACCCGGCCCCTGTTCCTGTACGAGCCCGACCACAACATGCACGCCATCCCCGTGCCCTGCGAGTGGTGCGACCGGGAGAAGCAGCCCCTCCTGTGCGTCCGCTGCTGGGGCGCCGAGCGGGAGCGCGAAGACAACATGCCGATGTCCGCCGCCGAGGAGGAGGCCACCGCGTTCCTCCTCGGCGCGGCGGCCAACAACAGCCGCATCCTCGCCCAGCAGGCCGCCGACAAGGCCACCTGCGACGGCATCGCCGCCGCCACCGAGCGGGCCGAGGCCGCCTGATTCGTCCCGCGCCGGCGGATGACCAAAGGCCCCCGGCGCGGGCCACCAACCACCCACAGGGACACCGCACACGCGGTGCCCCAGGACCAGCACACCCAGAAAGGAGGCGACCGACATGCAGAACATGAGCCGCGAAGACCTCGTCGCTCTTCTCGACGACATTCGTGAACGCGTCGCCACAGGCGACAGCTACGAGGGAAACCTCCAGTACTTCATCTCCGACGACGACCACCCCTACGACGTATCCGCCGCGTACCGAGTAGGCAACCGCATGGGCCAGGGCGGCATGCGCATGGTCGGCATCCCCGTCCGCGACGAACCCGTCGGCGGCGCCGCATGACCCTCCAGCGGATCGAGACGAAGACCGGCCACTACTACAAACTCGACGGGCGGCGCGTCACCGGCGTCACCACCCTCATCAACGGCGGCCTGCCCAAACCCAAGCTCATCGACTGGGCCGCCCGGGAGGTCGCCGAGTACGTCGCTGACAACTGGGCCGACGTCGAGTCCCACCGCGACGCGGGACGCGAGCAGCTCGTCGACCACCTCAAGACCCGCCACCAAAAGGCCCGCGACACCGCGGCGGTACGGGGCACCAGCATCCATGCCTACGCCGAGCAACTCGTCGCCGGCGAAGAGGTCGAGGCGCCGGAGGAGCTGGTCGGCTACATCGAGTCCTGCGCCCGCTTCCTCGACGACTGGCGCATCCAGCCCGTCATCGTCGAGCGGCCCCTCGCATCGCGCACCTGGTGGTACTCCGGCACCCCCGACCTGTTCGGGGACGTGCCCGACGGGCGGCGCCTCATCTGCGACTACAAGTCGGGCCGCTCCGGCATCTGGGGAGAGACCGCACTCCAGCTCGCCGCCTACGCCAAAGCCGAGTTCTACCTCGACGAGCACGGCATCGAGCAGCCCGTCCCGCACGTGGACGCCGGACTCGCCGTGTGGCTCCGCCCCGACGGCTACGACACCTACCTCGTCGAGGACCTCGACGGCGCCTTCCAGGTGTTCAAGCACGTCGCCCACGTGGCCCGCGCCGCCCGCTCCCTCAAAGACACCTTCATCAGCCCCGCCCTCGACACACCCACCTGGACCAAGGAGACACCCGCAGCATGACCGAACTCGCCATCCGCCAGAACGGCAACACACCCGCCCTCACCGACGAACAGCCCCAGCACCCCGGCTCCGAACTCGTCGCCTGGGCCGAGTCCGCCGTAGCCGCCAACAACATCGCACAGTCCCTCGCCAAGACGTCCTTCGTCCCCAAGGCATTCCAGGGCAAGCCCGACGAGGTCACCGCCGCGATCCTCGCCGGCCAGGAGATGGGCCTCTCACCGATGGCCGCCCTCCGCTCCATGCACGTCATCCAGGGCACCGCCGGACTGTCCGCCATCTCCCTCCGCGGCCTCGTCCAGGCCCACGGCCACGAGATGTGGACCGAGGAGTCCACCTCCACCCGGGCGATCGTGTGCGGGCGCCGCAAGGGCCAGGCCCAGGAGGAGCGCGTCACTTGGACGATGGACCGCGCCACGAAGGCCGGGTTCCCCGCGAAGAACCCCAACTACAAGACGCAGCCGCAGAACATGCTGCTGGCCCGCGCCACCTCCGAGTGCGCCCGCCTCATCGCCGCCGACGTGCTGATGGGCATGCCGTACAGCGCCGAAGAGCTCGCCGACGAGAACGACGACACGGCGCCCGCACCGAAGACCCGCAAGATCTCGCGGAAGAAGACCGAGCCCGCCCCGGCCCCCGAGCCCGAGGTCACGCCGCCCGCGCCCGACAACGGCAGCGACGAGGCGACGGCCGACAGCGCGCCGCAGGACGACGAGCCCCCGCTCTGGAACGACACCCCCACCCAGTAACCCCGCTCGGGCCGCCCCGCCCGCCGCTAACAGGCGGGGCGGCCCCACCCGAAAGGAAACCACGCCGTGACACACCCCCTTCCCGTCGGAACCCGCGTCAGGCACATCGGCCAGCAGTGGCATGCCGCGTGCAAGGGCACTGCCACGATCCGCGAGATCGAGGGGCCCTACTCGGACGGCGCCTACGAGTACCGCGTGCTGGCCACCGAGGACTTCTCCCGCCGCCCGAGCCTCGACAACCCCGAGACCCGCGAGACCTGGTGGGCCTCCTACAGCACCATTCCGGCCGCGGAGGTGACCCGATGACTCGCCGCCTGTCTCCGGCTGAGCGTCTGGCCGCCACGGACACGGTGCAGCCCGCCCTGGACGGCACCATCCCCGCCGCCAGCGTCTCCAAGGCCCGCCGCCGCGTCGAGGACTACGAACTGTGGGTCAACGAAGTGCGACCCACCTTCGAGCAGGTCGCCGCCTCGGGCCGCAGCTTCCTCTGCTGGCAGATAGCCCGCGACCACAACCTGCCCGACCCCCCAGACCGCGACCACGACTGGGGCCGGCTCATGGCCAGCCTCCACCGCGACGGACTCATCCGCACCAACGGCTTCGGCCTCACCCGCGACAAATCCGGAGTCCGCCGCTGGATCGGCACCCGCGCCGCACGCGAAGGACGGGCCGCCGCATGACCCTCCACCTGACTCCCGTGCGCTTCCGCGATGCCCGCGACTACTGCGCCATGTGGCACCGCCACCACCCGCCACCCGTCGGCATGGTCTTCGCCGTCGGAGTCGCCGACGAGAACCGCATACTCCGCGGCGTCGCCATCGTCGGCCGGCCCGTCGCCCGACACCTCGACAACGGACAAACCCTCGAGGTGACCCGAACCGCCACAGACGGCACAGCCAACGCCAACTCGATGCTGTACGGCGCCGCAACCCGAGCGGCCTGGGCCCTCGGCTACACCCGGCTGATCACGTACACGCAGGCGGGAGAAAGCGGCGCAAGCCTTCGCGCAGCTGGCTGGAGGGTCATCGCTCAACGCCCCGCCCGCCCCGGCTGGGACTGCCCGTCCCGTCCACGCGATCCCCACGGCACCGAGCACATGCCCCGAACGCTGTGGGAGGCCGCCGCATGACCCTCCTCGTCGTCCTCGCCGCCTGGACCGCCCTCTCCACCGCCGCCGGCCTCGCACTCGGCGTCGCCATCAACCACCAGGAAGGAGAACCGCTCATGACCCGCTACGCAGACCGCCCCCTCACCGCAGCCCGCACCTACAGCAACCTCATCCGGCTCACCACCCCATCCGCCACCCCAACCGACGAAACCACCGGCGTCGACTGGATCGCCGTCGAACGGGCCGCCCGCGACGACTACGACCCAAGGCTCCTCACCGACGACGAGCGCCGCGAAGCCGCACTCCTCCTCGGCCGCGCCGGATACGGCATCAAACCCACCTCCACCCGCCTGTGCATTTACGAGCGGCTCATCTGCGAATGGTTCGCCGACGCCGGCCTCCTGCCCCCGGAGCGGATCTGCACTGCCGACGACTGCAACCGGGCCAAGGTCGGACGCGGCCTGTGCGTTTCCCACCTCCAGGCCAAGCGGGCCGAGGAGAAAGCCGCTGCGAAGAAGGCAGCCAAGGAAGCAGCAGCCAAAGCCGCCGCCGAGGCCGAAGCCGCCCAACTGGTGGAGGCGGCATGACCATCCGCGACCTCTGGCCCAAGCCGGCGCCCTGCCTGAAGAACCCCGACGGCTGGTTCCCGCCTGGCAACAGCCACACCCGCGCCTGGAAGACCGCAGCCGCCGAAGCCGCGCACATCTGCCGCACACGCTGCCCCATCCGCCAGCAGTGCCTCCGAGAAGCGCTGGACGCCGAGCAAGGCCGCCGAGCTGGCGACCGCCACGGCATCGCCGGCGGACACACACCGGCAGAGCGCGCCGTACTCGACCCCACCCTCCCCGCACCCGCCGCCGCATAGCAGCCGAACCGCCACAAGCTGAAGGACGTTCCCGATGGCCGAGAAGGACAAGCGCACCTACGTGAAGGTGCACGACGGGCTGCCGGACCACCCGAAGATCATCGAAGCGGGAGGGGAAGCCGGCTGGCTCTACATCTGCGGGCTCGCCTACTCCTCCCGCCAGCTGACCGACGGCGTGATCCCTAAGCGCCTCGTCCCTCGCCTGACGGACGGAAGCAACCCCGAAGCAAGTGCTTCAGCGTTGCTACGCGTCGGCTTGTGGCACGAAGGCCAACACGACTGCCCGCGATGCCCCCAGGCAGCCCCCGACACCTACGTCATCCACGACTACACGGAACACCAGCGTTCCGCTTCCGAGGTCGCAGACCTCCGCGAAAAGCGCGCAGCCGCAGGTCGCAGGGGTGGCAAGCGGTCCGGCGAGTCCCGCCGCGCCGCTTCCACCGCCGAAGCAAACCGCGAAGCACTTGCTTCGGATTTGGTGAAGCAAAACCGAAGCAAAACCGAAGCAGAGACAGAGACAGAGACAGAAGTAAAAGAAAAGAACAGTCGAACTCCTGCGGAGCCCGACAACGCCCCGGCCCGACACGACGTCGAACGCGTCTGCAAGCACCTCGCCACAGCCATCGAGGCCGGCGGCACCAAACGGCCCGCCATCACCAAGAAGTGGCGCAACGACACGCGGCTCCTGCTCGACAAGGACGGCATCACACCGGACCAGGCCATCGCCGCCATCGACTGGGCCCTCGCCAACGACTTCTGGCAGGCGCACATCCTCAGCCCCGCCAAGCTCCGCGCCAAGTACGAAACCCTCCGCCGCCAAGCCATGAGCGAGCGGCGCAAGCAGCCGGCCGGCCCTGCCCCCACCAAAAACGTCGACGACATGACCGAGGAGGAGATCCAGAGTGCACTCAGTTTCAGGTGACGAGCTCACCCCCCAGCAGCAGTGGCTCGACGAACGCCGCCGCAACGTCCTGGCCCGCTTCGACGAGCGCATCCCCGCCCTCTACCGCAAGCCCATCGACCTGCCCCAGGCCGCCGCCGACTGGGCCGACAGCATCGACGACGCCCCCGCCAGCCTGTTCCTCACCGGCAACATCGGCGTCGGCAAGACCCACACCGCGTGGCACACCGCCCGCCGCTGGCTCGACCGGCAGCACCGCGACAGCCGGCCCGGCAGCCCCAGCATCCAGACGTGGCGGTCCACGCAGCTGTTCGACGCGCTCCGCCCCGAGGGCGACGACCCGCGCGCCGTCACGAAGGCCGCCCAGTCCTGCGGGCTGCTGTACCTCGACGACCTCGCCGCCGCCCGCGTCAGCCCCAGCGGCTGGACCCAGGAGAGGCTGTACGAGATCTTCGACGAGCGGTACACCAGCCAGCTGCCCGTCCTCATCACCTGCGACGTGCTGCCCGCCAAGCTCGCCGACGTCGTCGGTGACCGGGTCGCCTCCCGCCTCGCCGAGATGTGCCGCGGCGGTATCCACCTGATGCGCGGCGCCGACCGCCGTCTGGCAGGTGCCGCATGACCGACCTGTGGACCGGCGAACTCACCGAACCCGCTGACGAGCAGACCTGGACGCGGCCCCGCGACCTTGAAGCCGAACGCACCGTCGCCGCCTCAATCATGGAACGGTCCGAGCTGATCGACGAACTCGACGGCCTCGTCGACCCCGTCGACTTCTCCGACCCCCGCTACGCCCACATCTGGTACGCCGTCGACGAGCTCCGCCACGACATCCGCGGCCCCATCGCCCCGCACGCCGTGCACAAGCGGCTGCTGAAGATGCGCGCCGAGGGCCGTATCCCCGGGGTGCCCTTCGACGAAGGCGACCTGTCGATCCTGTTCCGCGAGGCGATGCCCGCGTCAGCCGGCTACTTCGCCGAGCAGGTCGCCAAGAAGGCCGTTGCGAGCCGCCTCGTCGACTTCGGCCTGAAGGTGCAGCAGGCCGGGATGAACGCCGCCTTCGACGAGAACGCAGACCTCGCCGCGCTGCAGGCTGCCTTCGACGGGATCCTCCGGGCTGGAAACGACACCGGCGGCGCTAAGCGAGTCGGTGACCTCGTCGATGATGCTCTCGAGCGGGCCGTCACCCCGCCCGACCCGGGCGACCGTATCCCCACCGGCTTCGCCGACCTCGACGCCTTGACGAGCGGCGGCCTGCGCCCCGGCCGCATGGTCGTCGTCGGTGCCCGCCCCGGTGTCGGCAAAACCCTCTTCGGTACCGGACTTGCCCGAGCCGCCGCCATCAAGGGCGGCCTCCCGACGCTGTTCAAGACCCTGGAGATGGGCGACGAGGAGATCACTGACCTCGTCGTCGCTGCCGAAGCCAGCGTTGCACAGCATCACCTCGTGTCGGGCTCCTGCGACGCGAACGAGGTACGCAAGCTGGCACGGAAGCGCCAGGCCGTAGCGGATGCCCCGCTGTGGATCGATGCCACCCCAGGTGTCTCCATCCCCTCCCTGCGTAACCAGGTTCGCACCATGGTCCGTACCCAGGGCCTCCGCATGGTCATCGTCGACTACCTCCAGCTGATGCAGGCCCCGAAGGCCGAGTCCCGGCAGGTCGCCGTTGCCACCATGTCGCGGGAACTCAAGCTGCTGGCCAAAGAGTTCCAACTCGTCGTCGTGGTGCTGTGTCAGCTCAACCGGGCCTCCGAGCAGCGCACCGACAAGCGCCCGATGATCTCCGACCTTCGTGAAAGCGGAGCGGTCGAGCAGGACGCCGACATGGTGATCCTGCTGCACCGGCCCGACATGCACGACCCCGAATCCCCGCGCGCCGGCGAGGCCGACCTCATCGTCGACAAGCACCGCGGGGGAGCCCGCGCCTCGATCACCGTTGCCGCTCAGCCGCACTACAGCCGGTTCGTCGACATGGCCGATCTGTCCTGGGCGCCCCGCGTCGCTAACGGCCAGGAGGTGGCTGCGTGACGGATCTGAACCCGTTCTACTGCGACGGCTGCCCCCGCTGCCTGCACCGCGACAACCCGCCGACCAACGGCATCGCCGCTGGCGGGTCTTTGACCGCCGCGTACCGGTGCCGGGCCTGCCGCCACATATGGACCTGCACCTGGACCCTCGTCCCCGGCCGCCAACTCCCACCCCCGCCCCAGATCCGACTCGAAGGAGAAGCCGCCTGATGTCCGCCGTGTCCAAGAAGACGACCCGCACCGCCACGCACCGGCCGGCCAGCAGGCGCCGCCGCTTCCGGCACGACGACCTCATCGCGGTCGACCTGTTCTCCGGCTTCGGCGGCCTCACCCGCGGTGTCGAGATCGCCGGATTCACCACGATCATGGCTGCGAATCACAACAGCTACAAGGTCGAAGTCCACGAGGCGAACCACCCCCACGCCGAGCACTGGATCGCCGACCTCGTCGACCCCGAGGCCGCCGACTACCACTCCGCCCGCGACCTCCCCCCGGCAGACCTCCTGGTAGCCGGCGTGAGCTGCGTCAACCACTCGCAGGCCAACACGGTCAAGGCATACGAGGAGGGCCTGACGCTGTTCGAGCTGGACGACCCCGACTTCGAGACGCGAGTCACCAGGTCCGAGCGAGACCGGGCCACCGCGAACTGCGTCCTGCACTACGCCGCACAGCACCGCCCGCGGATGATCCTCGTCGAATGCACCACCCAGCTCACCTCGTGGGGGCCAGCGCTGCCAAACCGGCCGAAGGTCGGGGACGGCTCCACCTACCGGTGGTGGCTCAAGCAGTTCGACGCGCTCGGCTACGACCACAAGGTGCTGTACCTCAACAGCCAGTTCTTCGGCGTGCCGCAGTCCCGTGACCGGGGCTACTGGGCGTTCTGGGACAAGTCCCTCCCGGCCCCCGACCTCGAGCACCGGCCGGTGACGCGGTGCCACCACTGCGACAAGGACGTCGAGGCGGTGTGGACCTGGCGCACCGGGATCCCGCCCACCGGAACGGTGGCCTACGGCAAGCAGTACGAGTACCGGTGCCCCTCGTGCCGCCGCGAAGTCGTCCCGCCGATGACGCCGTCGCTGGCCGCGCTCGACCTGAGCGACCTGGGGACCCGCATCGGCGACCGGCCGATCCGCAAGTTCAAAGACGGCACCAGTGGGCCGTTCGCGGCGTCGACCATGGCCCGCGCGGAACGGTGCCGCCAGCGGTTCGCGGACTTCCCCGCGATCCTCATGCCGGCGAAGGGCGTGCACGGTTCGGAGCGGCTCCTGCTGCAGCCGATGGCGACACAGACGAGCCAGCAGGAGACGGCGATCCTCTCGACCGGCCCGGTCATCCAGCAGTTGTGGGACGAGTCCGCGGTCGCCGTGGCCGTGGACAACTTCCAGGGCGGCCCGCGCGGGGCCGGAGAGCCGCTGCCCACCCAGGTCGGCTCGGAGACGCTCGCCGTGGTGTCGTCCGGGGTCGTCCCCTACCGCAGGAACACTCTTCCCGCGGTGCACGGCGAGGCGATGCCGACGTTCACCTCGGACCAGATCCCGGGCCTGCTGTCGGCGGCGGCGACGGTCGGCGACAGCGTCGCGGCAGCCCAGCTCTCCGCGCTGTGGCGGTCGACGCTCGCGGAGCTGCCGCTCGAGGACTGCCACTACCGGATGATGCGGGAGTACGAGATCGGCCGCGGCTGCGGCTTCGACGTCGACTTTCCCGGCCACCGCGGCAACTTCACCGTGTGGGGCTCGGCCCGCAACCAGGTCGACGGCTTCGGGAACGCTGTCTCGCCGCAGGTGGGGGCCTGGATCGGGTCCCGGCTGCGGGCCGTCATTCACACGCCGCAGGACCGCGGCCCGGAACTGGCGGTCGCCGCATGACCGGCCCGGTGCTGAGCGAGCGGGAGCTTGAGGTTCTGCGGCGCATGTCGGAGGGCGCGTCGTACCGGCTGCTGGGCCGCGAGTTGGGCGTCGACGAGAGCACAGTCCGGTCCCACGGTTCGCACGCCCTTCGCAAGCTCGGCGCCCACACGATCGCCCACGCGGTGCTGCTGGCATGCCGGGCGGGCCTTTTGGACGGCCGACCGCGACGGCACGGGGACCACGCCGGGTTCGCGGCGCACATGTACCGGGGCGAGGAGCCGTGCGAGGCGTGCCGGGAGGGCGACCGCGAGTACCGGCGGCGACTGAAGGCCCGCCGGAAAGCCGCCGAGCCGCCACACGGCCGCCAGAGCGCCGCAGGAGCCCGCGAGGCTCCCGAGCCCCACCCGAACCCCCAACGGCCGTCCAGCGGGCGCACAGTCACCCGCACGGCCCCCGCAACGACCACACCCAAGGAGACCGCCGCATGACCGACCACCCCAACACGCCCGTGCCGGGCCTCATATGGCTTCAGGACGGCGCGACAGGCGCCCCGGCGACACCGTGCCCGCCCGACACCGAGAACGAGCCGCAGACAGGCGCACAGAACCCCGACTGCCCGGCGTGCGACGCGGGTCTCGACCACGACGAGCACTGCCCCACACCGGAGACCCACAACTGGGGCTGCGGCTGCCCCACCGACCAGGCACCCGCCGCACGGCGGCGGGAGCGGTACGCGGAAGCGCTGAGCGACGAGTGGCGCTTCGACCCGCACGTCCTCGACGACCTCGCCGCAGCGGCCATTCGCGTTGCCGTCGCCGAGCAGGCCGAACTCCGCGCCGAGCGTGACCGGGCCCGGGAGGTGGCGGTCCGGCTGGAGAACGAGTTCGCTGCCCATGCCGCCTGGTGCCGTGCCGAGGCCGACCGCGAAGACCAGGCCGCCACCCGGTCCCGCACGCCTGAGGCTGCCGCAGCTCACGACGGCATCGCCGCCGGGCTCCGCATCGCCGCACACCACGCAGGAGGCCAGCCGTGACCGACGCCGTTATCGCGGCAGCACTCCGCCGCATCGCCAGAGCTGCGCGTCGGGCGCAGGAAGCCCAGCAACAGGACTACGTGCTCATGCCGCCCACCACCCGCCGCCGCGCCCGCTTCCGGTCGATCTACGTCAACGGCTGCCCCGTCTGGGAATGCGGGCGCTGCGGCCTCCGACGCCCACCCGGTACCCGCGAAACCGATCTCGCCGAACACGAAGCCACCTGCGGCCAGCCCGCCATCAACCAGGAGCAGCAGTGATCCAGTCCCGCGCCTGGCTCGACCGCGCCCTCGACACCCTCACGCCGTCGGCGGCTGTCCCCGACACCTTCCGCGCCACCCCGGAGACCACCATGACCAACCAGCCCGCCGACCGACCGTTCGCCAACGAGCCCACCGAAATCCTGCGCGCCGCTCTCGGACTCGCCTCCCAGCACGCCGAGCAGGCCGCCCGGTTCCGCCCCGCCCAGCCCGACGACACGCTGCCCTCCGTCGTCGACCTCCTGAACGCCGAACTCCAGCACCGCGAGCCGACGCTGCTCCCGCCGCCGCAGGGCCCGGAGTACACGCCGTGCAGCAGCTGCACGCACATCGAGCCGGAGCACCAGCCGGACGCCGGGCCGTGCCTGGTGTGCGACTGCACGGCCTACGCGCCCGCCGCTGTGTCTTCTGCCGTGGCCCCACCCACCACCCGCCAGACGCACGGCGTGTCCATCCCCCACGACGGCGCCCTCTCCGACGCCATCGCCACCCGCCGCTACACCCACTAGCCCACCGCCCGGTCGTTCCCCTCCGGCCGGGCCACCACCCCGCACCGCGCGACAGGAGCCACCCATGGACGACACCACCTGCACCGTCTGCCAGCAGCCCCTGTGGGACAGCGAGCTCGGACACCAGGCGTGCGGCGCCTGCACCCGCAAGCTCGACCGGCTGTTGCAGGATCTCGCCGGGCCCCGCGGGCTGTATGCCCAGCTCGCCACCGTGCTCCGCCCCGGCACCGTCGGCGACACCGCCCGCGTCTCCGGCAGCCGCACCGCACCCCTCCCGATACGGCTGGAGCCGCTGTCACTCGCCAGCCGCGGGGGAGTCGTCACCGTGCTGCAGACGTGGCTCGTTGATTTTCACGAGCAGCTCGGCTGGCAGCACCCCCGCTGGGAGGGCGGGCTGCAAGGCCAGCTCGACCAAGCCGTCAGCCGGCTCCGCATCCTCCTCCCGTGGGCCGCCGAGAACCACGAGGCGTTCCGCGAACTGTTCACCGAAGTACGGGACGCGGTAGGCGCCTGCAAAGCGCAGGTGTCCGGCGAGCCCCCGGCCCGCCGCGTCACCGTCGTGTGTGTCTTGTGCGATGCCACGATGCGGATCACGCTCGACACCCCTGGACGACGCTGCCAATGTGGCACCCAATACGGGTGGGCCGAACTCCGGCAGTTGCCCCTCGCCAACCAGGCCGCGGCATGACAAAGCGGCGTCACCCAAACGGGTGACGCCGCTTTGTGACGTCCCGATTCTCACTGGAAAGCTGACGGCCAATCGGGTGTAACGTCGTACAACCGGACGGAGCGCGGCGGGGGCAACGGCCCGGACACGTACAGAAGAAAGCTCTCGGCGGGGCCCATCCCGCCGAGAGCAAGACCAGAGGAGAAGCAGCCTCCCGTGGTGCACAACAACCGTAGCGCGACGCTGCCCGCGCAGAGGCGTGACAGTCGGCGGCCCGCATGACGCCGCTCTACTTCCGCCAAGACTTCGGCCACCTCCCCAAACTGCACGTATACGTCGACGAGACCGGCGACCGCGGGTTCAGCGACAAGTCCCGCGCCAAGTCTCCCTTCTTCGCTATGACGGCCCTCCTCGTCCCCGCGGAAGAGGAATGGACGGTCAAGTACACCGCTGGCGGATTGCGGGCCCTCGTCCACAGCGGGCCGCCCGAAGCGCGCCTCAAGCCGCTGCACTGGGTGGAGCACTTTAAGGCCAAACGGCCGGAGCGCCGGCTGCACGCCGCGAAAGTGCTCGCACAAATGCCCGACGCCAAGGTCATCCACGTCATCACCCACAAAGACAGCCTTGGCCACGACTCCGTCATGCGGCGCAGCAAGGAGCACTTCTACAACTACACGGCGAGGCTCCTCCTCGAGCGTGTCGCCCGCGCCGCTCAAGGCTGGCCCGGCGGGAAGCGTCTTGCCATCGTCCGGCTCGGCGCCGTCAAACACATGGACCACTCCACCTCCGAAAGCCACCTCGACCACGTGCGCAACGGAGGATGCGAGACCTACTCGGTCCCCTGGGCGTTGATCAAATGGCCGCCGACCTGGGAAACAACCCAACGGGACGGCATCCAGCTTGCCGACATCCATGCCGGCCTCCTCAATGCCGCGCTCTCCGGAGATCCCGCGGACCGCGACTGCGCCAGCAACCTACTGCTGTGCAGACACCAGCTCCGCCGCTCCCGGGACGGCAGGGTCCTCGGACACGGAGTGAAGGTGATCGGTGACGAAACGTTCGTCACGGGACGAGCCTGGTGGCCAGACTGGGCACGCCCCTGAACAGCAGAAAACCCGCTGGGGGACTCCCGGGGGCCACAACCACCTCAACGGGTGGAGGGATCCAGTTCCCTGGTTCCGACCTTCATCCCGGCAGCCCTCCAGCGGGCTCCTGACTCTTAAAACACTACAGCCGGCCACGAGGCGTTGCAAGACAACGATTGAGCTTGTATTGACCTCGCCCAGATCGAAAACCGCAGGTCACATGTGTATCACCGGCCTTGCCGAAGAGCCCACCAGCAACCACTCGAACGCATGAAGCCGCCGCTCCCGCCATCTACGAATCATTCGTAGGGCCTGACGCCGAAGGGTCCAGTCTTGGACCCTCACCGGGTAGCCCCCGACCGCACTGCGGCCGGGGGCTCCTCTCATGCGCGGCTACATGGCCGCGAACGCCTCCTGCACCTCGTCGCGGCTGTAGCCCTCCCGGTGGGCCAGCAGTACCCGCACCCAGCGCTCCCGCTCGCTGGCCGGCCGCCGCGGCGGTTAGTCGCCTTGGGTGATTGCGTGTGCGCGTGCGGTGCTCACGCCGAGGAACTCGCCCATTTCTTTCCAGGTCCTGGTCTTCTTCATCTCGCGCAGAGACTCTCTCTGGAGCCGAAGGGCTTCGCGCTTAGCCTTCGCGATCTTCTCGCGATGCTCAACTATCTTCTGTACCCGTTCGACTGTGTTCGGGATGCGCGCCAGGTCGGCCTCTGCAGAAGCGAGGACCTCCGTCAGCCGGTGCATCACTGGCTGTTCACTGAAGGGCGTGGAGGGAAGTGAGTCAGGGAGCGACAGTTGCACCGCCTGTGCGGGTCCACGGAAGGTGCGTGGCACCGCCAAGAGGCGTTTCGCATCCCAGGGGCGTTCCGCCACCGCGCGCCGCACCATCTCCAGCGGGTCATCATCGAACGTGAACCACTCGCCGTGAGATCGACGGGCCTTGAAATGGCGGTGAAGGTTGGTCTCCAACTCGTGCCCACCAGGATGTATCCACAGGACCTGGAGCGGCACGGGTGACATGCGTTGAATCTCTTTGAGGCGCTTCTGTACGTCCACTGACCGGCCGATCTTCACTGTGCTGCTGCCGGGCACCCCGATCACGTATACATGCTCGGTGGTCGGCCGTGTCATCGTCCCTCCCCGTAGCTCCATCGGTTCCCGGTGCCCCGATACTCGGAGACCGGAATGGGGTCGACTCCGGGCCGCATGCGGGACCGGTAGAGCATCCCGTGCAGGTGGTCGACCTCGTGGGCGACGAGCCGGGCAACACCCCGCTCGAAGATGGTGATCCTCTTCTGTCCGTCGATGCCAGTGTGCTCGATGCTGATCGACAGGGGGCGCGGCACCATGCCCCGCACGTCGAAGAACGAGAGGCAGCCCTCGTACTGCTCGTCGGTCTCCTGCGACTCCTCGACGTACCGCGGATTCAGCAGCGTGATGTTCTCGCCGTCGGGCGTGCGGACGATGGCGGCAGCCCGGTCGATGCCGATCTGCGGGGCGGCGATCCCCATGCCCTTGCCGAAGGTGTGCACCGTGGATGCGCGCTCAGTCGCGGACACGAGCTCGGCGATGACGCGGCGGGCGTCCTCGGCCTCGTCGGGCAGGGCGAACTCGCGTGCCGCCTTCGTCAGGATCGGGTCGCCCTCCTGGACGATGCCGATCTCCTGCATGCGGTCACTGGGCCTCACGGCGGTCACGTCCGTGGTGATCTCCTCCTCGGGTTGACTGCGGAACTTCCACTCGAGCCTGTAGCGGGCGTGCAACGGCGGGTCCTCCGTCGACCACGAGAAGACGCGCCGGCCGTCCTCATCGGTGCGGCGGATCGCGGTACGGAACGGCATCGCCGTCGCGGTCATCGTGGTCTCGGTGCCCCACACGGTCGGGTCCAGCTCGGCCGGGAAATCCAGCCGGACGCTCAGGCGCCTGGTCGGGAGCCGGACCGCGCGCTGGAACCAGGATCCCCATTTGTCGTCGCCGACGGTGTAGCTGTACTCCAGCCAAGCCGATTCGCCCGGGTACAGCGGATACCGCCCGTGCTCGTTCTCCAACAGGAGCCACAGCTCCTTGAACGCGTCGCGGTCGTGGCGCACTGTCCAGGTGAGCGGTTCCCCGTCGATGCTGGCGCTGAGGTCGATCTCTCCCCAGGTCAGCGGGTTCTCCCGGTAGTGCTGATTCGACCGCTCGGGGTTGCCCGGGTAGCGGTCGACGGAGATGCGAATGAGGTACTGGGTGATCGGGTCAGGGGAGTCGTTGTACAGGCGGCGCCGCTGCGTCGCCCGGTACGTCGACCCGTCGTAGAACAGCGCCGTGTCCTCGTGCTCGACAATGAGGCTCGCCTCGTGCGGCGCGCCGTGATCCAGTCCCGAGTGCTGGGTGGGAATGGGTCGGCCGTGTGCCTCCAGCTCGCGGAAGGCGTGCATGATGGCACCGCCTGCCCGTAGCACCGTGTCGGCTTGACGCGCGAAGGACTCCGACGGCCGCTGACTGCCGCCCTCGACCTTCGAGACGTAGGACGGCGTGTAGCCCACCGCATGCGCGAGCCTCGACTGCGAGAACCCCCGCACGTCCCGCCAATACTTCAGCTCGGCGACGAAGTCTGCGCCTTGCTGCCTTTCAGGCATGGGTCCCCCTGTGCCTGTGCGTGATCTATGAGTGAGTGCTGCTCACGGTGTCCTCACGTGCGCGCTCCGCGATTCCCTCAGGGTGCGAGGGAGGGCGACATGAACGATCACCAATCAGTCGGACGTCTTTGCGCTGCGCACGGTCTTGCCGCGCAGCGGAGGGACGCCGGCTTGCACGCCGATGCGCCGGATGTGGTTCCGGTCATAGGGACTGTGTGCCGCGATCTTTCCTGGGGCGGCGTTGCGCTCCATGAGGTGCTTGATGATCGACGCCTGGAGAGCTTCGCGGGCTCGGTCGAGGACTTCCTCGGCCTCTTGATAGGCGGCTGTGAGCTCGTCGAGCTCCGCCAGGGCTGCCGCTTCCCGCTCTCTCTCCTCGCTCGTCATGACCGCATGTTCCCACATGTGGTTGCAACCGCCGGGGTGTGGTCTGAAGCGGATTCCTCGAAGGGCTTGCATCTGATGCGTCATGTTGCAACTATAGGAGTCATCGCGGCAGAAGAACAGGCCACGAAAAATGCCCCGCCCGGTGCGCCAACACCGAACGGGGCGAGGAAGCCCCTTATCGCAGAAGGAGCAACCCCATGAGCAGCAGTGTAGCCACGTCCGCCCCCGCCAGCTCGGGGGACCACCCCCGCCAGGCCGTCGCCTACGTCCGCGGTCAGCGTCTGATCGTCGACTGTCCGGCGTGGTGCACCGTCGTGCATGCCGCCCGGGACGAGTACTTCCTGGAGGACGTCTCCCACTCGTCCGATTCCCTGTCGGTGTCGGCGCCGGTGGGCGTGAGCCGCCGGGAGGACGTTCTGGTCGGGCACGTTGCCGAGTGGTCGTTCGCCGGCGAGTCCCGCCCGAGGTTCGCGTTCGACGCGACCGGTAGTGGCGAGTTCTCCGAGCTGTCGAAGCACCAGGCGCGCGCCGAGCTGGACCGGATCGCCGCCCACGTCGAGCACCTGCGCCGCGTCGTCGACGCCATGCCCGGCGCCTGATCTCACTCTCACCCCGTAGCGGCCCCGGCCGTGCGACCCAACCGCCGGCCGGGGCCTTGATCCCCCATGGAGGGACCCGCAATGAATCCTGTCACGACCCTGTCTTCGTCTCCTGCTCCTCTGTCGCTGCTGTCGGATGGCGATGCGGCCACGGTGTTTTCGTTCACTGCGGCGCGTCGGTCGCGTATGTCGGTGGCGGAGGCTGAGGTGGAGGCCGCCTACATCGAGGCCCGGCAGGTCGCGGAGCGTCGCACCGAGCTGGAGGTGGCGTTCGATCGGGCGCGGGCCGAGGGCGACGAGTGTGGGGAGCTGCGGGCGCTGCAGGCCGCGAAGGACTTCGACGTGGCGCACCCGTCGCGGGACCCCCTGTTCGAGCAGCTTCACGCCGCCCAGCTGTTCGGCGCCCAGCCGGTCGAGGGGGTGGCGGCGTGAGTGGCGTGTTGGAGCAGGCTGCCGCCCTCGAGGCGAGCTGGTACACGGGCCGCCGGGCGTGGTTCGGCTCGTCGGGTGAGTTGGTGCCGGCCCGGCGGCTGGCGGACGGGCTGGCCCAGGCGTCGGCGACGTTCCGCCGGGACGGCTGGATGCCGGGCGAGTTCGGTCTGTGGGAGGTGCTGGACGGGGACCGGGATGTGCGGATGGTCGCCCGGCAGGTGCTGGAACTGCTGATCTGCGCCCGTACCGGGGCGTCCGCGGCGGATCCGATCCTGTGGGACCTGGTGCCGGGCCGCACCATCGAGCAGGTCCTGAACCTGCTGGCCGAGGGCGAGGCGTATGCCCGCCACTACGGGCCCGCTGTCGTCGAGGCGGGTGACCGGTGATGTCTCGTCTGATCGAGGTGTCGAGCTTCGGCTTTGGCCACGACCCGGCCCCCGCAGCCCACGACGTGCGCGACCTGCGCCCGTTCCGCGACCCGCACCTGTCGCCGGAGTTCCGGCACATGACGGCGAAGGACCTCAAGGTGCGCCGCACGGTGATGGCCACTCCCGGGGTCGTGAATCTGGTGGTGTCGGTGCTGGCGTCGGTGGACGCCTATCTGGATGCCGAGTACGAGGGCCCGGTGCGGATCGCGGTCGGCTGCACCGGCGGCCGGCACCGCGCCCCCACCGTCGCCATCGCCCTCCATGCGGTGATGTCGGGGTTCGTCGACACGGCCCGCGACATGCACCCGTCGCTGGGGGCGCTGGGCGTGTCGTATCTGGGCCGCGGGTTGTCGGTGTCGCTGTCGCATCGGGACATTGACAAGCCGGTCATCCAGCGCTGACTGGCCCTTCCGCGCCAACCAGCCCCTGCGGGCTGGCGGGCGTGGTGGGGCCGGACAGTCCGGCACCGGAGAGGAGACCCATGAAGGTCCGCAACTCGAATGACGTGTTCCTCAGCAAGGAGGAGCGGGAGACGCAGATCTCCAACGTGCGCGGCCTGATCGACGAGGCCCGCCGTGAGGGTGACGGGACGCGCGAGCGGAACCTTGAGCAGCGTCTGGATCACCTGCTGGACAACTACGCGCAGGAGCAGCAGGTGCGGCGAGGTCGCTGACCGGCTGTCCGCGGGCGCCCGGACCTCCGTGCCGGGCGCTCAAGGAGAACCGGCCGAGCACCCCCACCCCCACTGTCTTTGGAAGGACGTCATGAACATCTCCGTGTTGATCGCGGCGACGAGGGCGCGTCTCGCGTTGTTGATCGCGGGTCTGGCCTGGTTCGTCGGGTTGGACGCCCCGGCCCCGGTGCGGATCGCCATCGCCGGCCTCGTCCTCGCCGCCCTCGTGTTCGACGGGGCCGTGGATGAGGGCCGTGTCCGCACCGAGGCCGCCAGCAAGCACCAGAACCGACCGCACTCAACCGTCTGACCAGGAAGGAGGCTGAACGATGTCTACCGCTACCGAGCACGTGAATGGCTACGAGCGCCAGGCCGCCGACCCGGTGGCGCAGGCTGAGGCGGACGCGATCCGATCCAAGTCCTACGCCGACACCGAGGCCGCCCGGATCAAGGCCGAGGCCGAGGCGGAGGCTACGAAGATCCGCGCGAAGGAAGAGGCGGAGAAGCAGCGCCTCGCGAACGAGCGGGCCGCCATGAAGCTGGAGCGGGACCGGGTAGCGCACGAGCGGCACGTCGCCGAGCAGCAGCGGAAGGCAGCCGAAGAGCGGGCCGCGAAGGAGAAGGCCGAGCGGCAGGCTGCCGAGGAGGCCCAGCAGGAGGCCGACCGGGCTGCGGAGCAGCAGCGCAGCGAGAGGTACTGGAAGTGGGGCGCCCGCGGCATCTACGCCGTCGGCCTGATCATCGCGGCGCCGGTGCAGTTCCTGCACTTCTGGGACCCCGAGCGTCCGTTCCTCATCGCCGCGCCCGGCCTGCTGGAGGGCTTCGCCCTGGTCCTGGCGTGCGGCGCCGCGTGGGCGGTGGCCCACAAGCGTGACGTGGCCCCGTACCGGGTGGGCATCATGCTCGGCGCGTTGATCGCCGCTGCGATCAACCTGTACGGCGGCATGACCGACAGGGCGATCGGTTTCAACGCCGGTCTGATTGGTGCCATCGCCTCCCTGGGTGGGCCGATCGTGCTGATGGCCTACGAGCACGGCATCGCGCAGAAGGCCGACGGCATCCCCTCGTACCGGGAGCGACGCGCCGAGGAGAAGAAGCAGAAGCTGGAAGCCGCCGAGAAGGCCCGCGCGCAGGCCGAGCGGGCTGCGGCGGCGAAGAAGGCCGCGGACGAGAAGGCGGCGCAGAAGCGCGAGGCCGAGATCGAGCAGGGCTGGCGCGACGAGGACCGGCGGAACCACCACCCGGAGGTGTGGAAGGTTGCCGAGAAGCTGCGGTCCGCCCGCGGTTCGGCGACCGTCACCGAACAGATCTGGGGCGACGCCTGGTACCTCGTCACCGGTTCCAAGCGCGTCGGTATCGACGCCACGATCGAGGAGCAGAGCCGGGCGGCGCAGGCCCGCATGAAGGCCGTCGGCGAGATGCCGATACTGGGCGACTTCGCGCAGGTCGATTCCCATCGACCCCGCCAGGCGAAGCGTGACCCGGAGGCCCCCGATGGGCGCCGCTTCAACGGCGGGACACCGCCCCGTCGGACGCCTGGCGACAGCCAGCCGGTCAGTCCGATCGCGAAGAAGCAGGCGAGCTTCGAGCGCAAGTCCAAGCCCGCCGTCGGCGGTAAGTGAGAGGACCCGACGAGATGAGTATCGACACCACCATGCGGGTCGCTGACGGCGCTGCCGAGACGACCGCGGAGCGGCCCCCGCTGGCCCTCGTGAAGGACACCCCCGAGCCGGTGCAGGGCACCGTCATCGAGCACCAGGGCGCGGCGGTCCGGCCGGCGTGGATCGAGTCCGCCGCCGCCAGGGTGACCGCAGTCAAGGACCATGCGGTCGGCAACAAGCTGTACATCGGCTGGTCGGCCCGCGGCTACAAGAACCTCGCCCAGCGCTGGCTCGCGGCGTACCGCGATGACTACCCCCAGATGATCGCCTCGGCGAAAGCCGACCGGAAAGCCGCGAAGGGCAACACCAGCGCCGAATCGGATGCGCACGACCTCGTGAAGTCGCGCCGCAAGGAGTACCGCCAGCACAAGCTGATGCACCTCGGCAAGACGGCCGGCTGGAGCGTGGCTGGTGCGGCCGGGGCAGTCACCGGGGCAGTAGCCGGCGGGGGACTCATCGATCTCGCCATGGCGCTGGGTGCGTACACCGTCGGCGTGTGGCACGGGCGACCTGAGCGTGCTGCCGGAATCGCCGCTCCTCCGCTGTCCGTCATCGAGCAGGCCGACGGTGGTTTCGGCCTCGACACAGGCCAGGTGTTCATGACCGTCGATCAGCTGCCGGAGGGGGCCAGCCCGTTCCCGATTGCCCAGGCGCGTACCCCTATGCAGCTCGCCGAATGCGTGCTGGCGGCGTGCGTCGCCGAGGGGCTGCCGGTCGCCGAGGTCAGCGACGTGGTGCGGCTGTCGTGGGGGTGGCAGTGCATCGTCCGAGTCAGTGAGGGCACCCCAGAGGCCATCATCAAGAAGGCCGGTGATCTGGAGACCCGGCTGGATCTTGCCGCCAACGGCGTCCGACCGACCCCGCTGAGGGAGCGGCGGGCCTGCACTGTGATGCGGTTCGTGGACCGCGGTGCGGACCCCTTCGCTTCGGCGCCGGGCATGCCGTACCGGGCTCCGAAGTCGATGTCCATCTCGGACAAGTTCCGTATCGGCACGTCGGTCGGCGGTGATCCGTTGGAGGTGTGCCTGGCTGGGGTGATGGGCCTGTGGGTGGCGGCGTCCGGTGGCGGTAAGACGAGCATTCTGCAGGCGCTGGCCGAGGGCACCACTGCCTGCTACGACAACATCACGATCGACTTGGACCCGCACGGTGATGGCCTGGAGGATCTGCATGACGCGGTCCGGATCACCGCTCGCGACAATCGGAAGATCGAAGCGGTGCTGCTGTTCTTCCTGGTCATGTCGAAGGCGCGGGCCAGGCTGCGGAAGAAGCTGGGCATGGGCCGGAAGTGGAAGGCTAGCCCCGAGCATCCTGCGGTCACGATCTTCTTCGACGAGTTCCCGAAGGCGTCCGAACTGGCGAAGCAGATCGCGTTCGATCTGCTGCTGGTCGGCCGTAAGGAGCTGATCGAGGTCGAGATCGCCTCCCAAGGCGGCACGAAACTGTACCTGGGGGAGAACTTCGCCCAGATGGTCGCTCTGAAGGCCGTGGGACCCTGCAAGGTCGGTGACACCCGGGCGGTCTTCGGTGACGGGGCTGTGGCTGAGGGCTGGCTGCCTCACCGCCTGTCCCCGGCCACGGAGATCGACCCGAAGGATGCTGGGCACCTCTACCTCCAGGGTGTGCCGGGGATGGCCGACGAGCCGATCGAGTACGCCGTGCACGAGCCCCAGCCGGAGAGGTTGAAGAAGCTGGCCGCCGAGCGGCGCGAGGCTGGGCTGGTGGAGCCGGACCGGGACAGCCTGGAGGCCATGGCCGGCGTCGATCTTCCCGAATACGTGGAGCCGACTTTCGACGCTGAGGGCAACATCAAGCGCGAGGCGCCGGTGCAGCTCCTCACCTGGGAGCAACTGCTGAGGCTGTGCGATGCGGAGCCGGCCGAGCAGGAGGTTGAGGAAGGTCCGGCTCGCCTCGCCGTCGCCGCTGCGGTCGATGTCATGGACAAGGCCGGTGTGGACCGGATGCGGCCAGAGCCGCTGGTTGCGGCCCTCGCCGACTTCATGCCGGACCTCTATGGCCTCATCACTGTTGAGGAACTGAAGTCTCTGCTCCGCGAGGCGGGGGCTGGCAGTCCCGTACCGCTTGGAGCACTGGATGGGATGGCCAATCCGCGGGGCTTCAAGCGGGAGGCATTGGCCCGTCTTCTGTGACCGATAAGTCCTGATCGTCCCCCTGCTCAAGCCTGCTCAGCCCTGCATCGTCGCAGGTCGCAGCCGCTCAGGATGCTGCTCAGAGCCTGCTCAGCATCTGCTCTGAGCAGAGGCCGAGCAGGAACCGGAAACCCTCTGACCTGCAACGGAGCAGGCTGAGCACGCACCGTAATGCCCGAAAGATCCACACATGCACCATCGACTGAACAGGAGACTCGATCATGGGGATGTCCCGCGCGGACCGCCGCACATGGGCCGACGCCCGCACCGTCGCAGACCTCGGCCACCTGATGGCCCGCTGGCTCACCGGCGACCTCAAGTCGTGGCCCGGCTACGAAGCCGGCTACGGGCCCGACGACGAAACCCGCCCCCTCGTGCTGGCTCTGGCCGCTGCCAACCGGGCCGGATTCCTCACCACCTGTTCGCAGCCCGGATCGGACGGCGCCGGCTTTGACGGCGCCCGCTGGCGGCAACGCGCCGCCGTCGAAGGCTTCGTCGCCGACCCGGACATGCTGCAGCGAGTACGCCGCGCCGCACAGCGGCATGGACTCCGGGCCACCACCGGCGGCCAGTGGACGGTCGTCACCGAGCGCGCCGGCGAGCCGATCACCGCGTTCGGGCAGCGTGTCGACGGCCGGGTACTGCGCAGCATGTGGCCCGGCATTCACCGCACCGCCTACCGAGCCGTGGCCGACGCCCAGCCCGTCGCCGTCGTGCATCCGGTGTGGGGGCCGTCCGGTACTGGGCCCCTGCGGCGCTTCCTCGAAGAGGTGGCCCGATGACCGCGGCCACGCTCGCCCCCGTGGCGGCCCCGGTGGGGGAGCTGGACCTGGAGACGCGCATGGCCATGGCCGACGCTGCGGTGATCGTTCGCCTCGACCGGGCCGCGCTCGCTCACGCGGTGAACACCGCCCACCTGCCCGACAGCCCGACGCTTCCGCATCTGCCCGTCGACACCCAGTCGGCCGCCGAACAGAACCCCGTCGCCGCGCTGCTGCACCGGGCCCGAGCCCGCATCCTGCGCGACGGCTGGTGCCGGGGCGCCGCACACAACAGCGGCGGCGGCATGTGCCTCCTGGAGGCCATCCACGTCGAAGCCCGCAGCCACGCCGAGGAGGGCGAAGCCCGTCTGCTGCTGCGCCGGGCCCTCGGTGGAGGCGACCCCATCCCTGAGCAGAACCGGCGCCTCACCAACACCGCACACGCCGCAGCCATCCTCGCCGCCGCAGCAGACCTCGCCACACAACGCGGGCTGTAACCACAGCCCGACCATCCACTGAAGGAGAACCCGCATGGGTTGGAACATCTCGCACCGCCCCGACGCCGACGACATGTGCTACTCGGCCACGAGCACGCACAACCTCGGCCAGCAGATCGCGCACGTGCTGCCCGCCCGCGACTGGCGCCGCGTCCGCCCGCTTTTCGACCGGCGGTCCGGAGACCCGTTCACGGTCAGCGCCCGGGACGCCGGCGACATGGCGCGCATCCTCACCGCCTCCGCACAGCACCCCAAGATGCCCGCCGACTGGGCGCAGGACGCCCAGCAGCTCGCCGACTCGGCACGCAAGGCCGCCGACACCCGCAGCGCCTGGACCTGGCGCTAACCCACCCATCCCGCAATCGCAGAAACCAACACCCCAGGGAGGACACCCAATGGCAACGAGCACATGGCAGTGGGAGATCACAGTCCTGCACGGCGGCAAGGAAGTCACCTACCGGGGCGAGACCGTCGCCGGGGCGGGAGCCCAGGGCGAGGAAATCCACGACGGCCTGCGCGCTGACATGGCCGCCAGGGGCAAGGTCCCCGCGCACGCCAAAACCCTCAAGTTCAAGGCCACCCGCATCGCCTGACACACACCTACAGAAGGAGCACAGCATGGGAATCCTCAGCGCCATCGACCAGCAGATCGGCCAGTACAAGGCAGGCAAGGACGGGCGGAAATTCGCGAAGAGCGTCGTCCTCGGGAAGAAGTACTACTGCATCGTCCCCAACCGGACATGGTCCGGCTCTTGGAGCGACCTGGTCCACGAGTACGTGTTCGACCGCATGAGCAGCACCATCACCGGTCGGCCCATGCCCATGTGCGGAACCATGAGCGCCGAGAGGGCCTGGAACCTGTACGGCCCGTTCTTCGAGTACATCCCCAAGGGACTCCAGACCCTCGCCGAGTACAACAACAGCGAGGTGTGCTCCGACAAGGACGTCGCCAAGAAGACCCAGCAGGAGTTCCTCAAGGAATTGCAGAAGGCACTCGTCCGCATCTGACGCGCTCAACCACTGAGGAGGAGATCGTGTCCGGATGCTATGTCGCGGTGTGCAGTGTGTGCGGCGTGCTGTACGACGAGGACGACGACCTGATGCACCTGCCCACGGTCGAGGAGGCCGTCCAGTACGCCCTCGGCTACAGCGACGGCAACGACCTGTACGGGTGGCACACCGAGGCCGGCCTGCTGCTGTGCGGCCTCGACGATGCCGTGCACCGGGTGGCCGTCCGTGTAGCCCGAGAGACCACGCTGCCCGACGGGCAGATGGACCTCGCCGGCCGCATCGTCCACCAGCCCGACCGGATGCGCACCCGACGTGTGGACTGCGACGGCCGCCACGAGGAAGCCGTCGAGGAGCCGTGCGATAAGCCGGACCCGCTGGCCAAGTCCCCCGACGCGATGGTCGGCACCTTCGCCGCATAGGCCCGCCCCTCCCGGGGTGATCGGGAGGGGCGGTGCCCGCACTGTAGTCCCGGGCCGTCCGGCCCTACCAGCACCAGCAGCACCCCAGCACCGTGAAGACCGTGGCCCCGCCAAACCCCCAGCGCGGCGGGGCCACTCGCCCGTAGGTCAGCCTGAGTTGACAGCCTGACCTGCGCGAGCGCACCATGGTTCTCAATTGGACCACTGTGTCGCTCAGGGCCATCCGCTGCGGGTGGCCCTTCGTGCTGTTCCGGGGAGGTTCGATGCCCCCAGTTGCTCCGACTCTCGTCCCGGAAGACCTCGCCGCCTACCACGCAGGCCGGCCAGCCTCCACCATCCGACGGTGGGCCGCCGAAGGCCGTATCCACCGGTACGGCTCCGGCCGCGGCAAGGTGCGCTACGACCTCAACGAGCTGCCCCTCGCTGTGCGCGACGAGTACACGCGCGAAGTGCTGTGGCACGAAGACACCCCACCCCTGCCCCAACGCGCCCCGCGGGCTGCCTGAGCTCGGGTGCTCCAGCCCCCTGCTGTTGAGCCCCGCGGTGGCCGCCCTGTTGAGGGCACGGGGCGGCCACCAACATCCTCCCGCCGCCTGGGGTCCGCGGCAGGCGGCGGGAACCGATACCCCAGCTGCCCGCCACTGAGTCGAACGGGCGGCCGGCACCTACGAGAGGGGTCGGCTGTGGCTGGTATCCGTCCCAGTATGCGTGTGCGTCGTGGTCGTAGTGGCCGACCGTGGGATCGGGTGCGGGCGCGGGTGTTCGCGGAGGAGACGCACTGCTGGCTCTGTGGCCGGTGGGTGGACCAGTCATTGCCGATGACGCATCCGATGTCCCGCACGGTGGACCACCTGCAGGAGTTGTGGCAGGGCGGTGACCCTCTGGACCGGACGAACGCCCGGCTCGCGCATCGGCGTTGCAACTCGATCAAGTCGAATCAGATGAGAGGGGAGAGGCGGGGCGATGTGGTGATCGTCGATGCTTCGAGTCTCTGACCTGGGGGTTTTCGGTGATCGGCGTTGGGGTGATCTCGGATCCGTTTTTTGATCACGATCTTGACTGACCCCGCAACCCCCTCAACCAAAATCTCCCCCCGAAGCCGGCCACAGGGTGGTCCAACCTTGGAGGGAGCTCGATGGTTCTGAAGTGGATTCGCTGATCCGGTTCGGGATCTGAGGCGGTGGCCTGCATCCGGCGCTCTGTTGCTCTCCCGGGGGCTCGTTCCTGCCTTGGATCCCATATTCCTGCGAGTGTGGGCCGCTGTCAACAGCATGCGGGGGTGGCGGATGAAGACACCGGTGGGATTGGCTGCTCGGGGCCGTCGAATGTGGCGGGAGTCGGCGGAGGCGTGGGACTTGTCGCCGGCGCACTTGGTGCTGCTGGAGGAGGCATGCCGCATCGCTGACCGGCTGAACAAGCTGGATGGTGCGATCCGTGAGGCCGATATCGGTGATGTTCAGGCGCTTTTGGCGGAGTCTCGGCAGCAGCAGAGCACGTTGAAGGGGATTCTCGGCGAGCTGCGGGCGGGTCAGCAGAAGGCGGCGAAGCCGCCGTCTTCTTCGGGGTCGGGGGGTGCGGGTGTCGCAGACCTCAGTGCCCGGATCGCTGAGCGGCGGGGCGAAGCCTCGAGTTGAGGTGCGCCCGTCGTTTTCGTACACGTTGGGGCCGGAGGCGCGTGAGCTGGCTCGCCGTGCGGGCCTGGTGTTGGACGACTGGCAGGCGGATGCGGTCGACCTGATGCTGTCCGTGCGGGCGGATGGCCGGTGGGCGTGCTACGAGTACGGCGAGATTGTGGCGCGGCAGAACGGCAAGGGTGCGATTCTCGAGGCCCGGGTGCTGGCGGGGCTGTTGCTGTTGGGTGAGCAGCTCATAATGTGGTCGTCTCACGAGTACAAGACGTCGATGGAGGCGTTTCGCCGGTTCAAGGCACTGTTGAAGCAGCTCGGCGAGATGCTCACCGAGAATCTGCTCGATATTGACGGCGTCCGTATCAAGGTCATCAACACCAACGGGGAAGAGTCCTTCGAGCGGCTGGACACGGGGGCGCGGGTGAAGTTCATCGCCCGCTCCAAGGGCAGCGGGCGAGGCTTCTCCGGTGACCTGAACATCATCGATGAGGCGTTCGCCTACACGCTGCTGCATCAGGACGCGTTGATGCCGACGCTGATTTCCCGCCCGAACCCGCAGATCATCTACACGTCATCGCCGCCTCTGGATGGCGAGTCGGGCGAGGTGATGTTCGCGCTGAAGCAGCGCGCGGACTCCGGCGGGGACGACAGCCTGGGGTGGCGGGATTGGGGTGTGGCCGGCGACCTGGACCACATTGATCAGATCGATTTGGATGACCGGTCGCTGTGGGCGGCGTCGAATCCGGCGCTCGGGACGCGGTTGACGGAGGAGAAGATTCTCCGTGAGCGGCGGGCCATGAGCGACGCGGGTTTTGCCCGGGAGCGGTTGTGTGTGTGGCCGCGGGTGTCGCAGGGCAACACGGTCATTGATCCCGGTACGTGGGTGCGTCTGGCGGATCCGGAGTCGCGCCGTTCGGGCGGGGTAGCGCTGGGGCTGGATATCTCGCCCCTGCGGGATTATGCCGCGGTGTGCGTGTACGGGCTGCGTGAGGACGGTCTGGGGCATGCGCAGTTGGCGGACTACCGGCCGGGCACGAAGTGGGTAATTCCGCGGCTGGTGGAGTTGCGGGAGGCGCTGGGGCCGGTTGCGGTGGCTATGGGCCGGGGCACGTTCGCGTTCTTGGAGACGGCGCTGGACAAGGCGGGGTTCGTCCGGCCGGAGGATCCGGAGGCGCCGCGGCATGGGGATCTGGCGGTGACGAGCGCGGTCGATATGGCCGCTGCCGCGGGCCAGGTCCTGGAGGCGGTCCGGGAGGAGGCGTTCCGGTACGTGCCGTCGCGGCATCTGGATGTGGCGGTGGCGGGGGCAAAAACGCGGCAGACGGCCGACACGATCGCGTGGACGGCTAAGGGTGCGGACGTGGATATCAGCCCGCTGGTGGCGATGACGCTGGCCATGTGGTCGTTCGTGACGCGGTCGCATTTGCTGGCGGGGGCCGAATATGACGTCCTCGCGTCGATCTTCTGAGGAAGGGGGCCGCCGGTGCGTAACCCCTTCCGAGGATTGTTTCGCCGGACTGGTGGTGCGGAGCAGCGTGATCTGACGGCCGGCTCAGTGCCGTGGCCGGTTGAGGATCTGGCGGCTCCATCGGCGGTGACGGTGGATGGTGCGCTGCGGCTGGCCCCGGTGTTCGCGGCGGGCCGACTGCTGGCGTCATCGGTGGCGTCGCTTCCGATCCAGCAGTACCGGCGGCGTGGCGACGAGCGGACCCGCATTGCGACGTCGCCGCTGTTTGTGCAGCCAGCTGCGCAGGGCACGCTAGATGACTGGCTGTGGCGGGCGATGACGAGTCTGGTGTACCGGGGTAACGCTGTCGGGCTGATCACGGAGCGGGATTATCTGGAGTACCCGACGCGGATTGAGTGGTTGAACCCGGCGGATGTGCGGGTGGAGGACTCGCAGAATCTCGGTCGGCGTGGCTCGCCTACGGAGCCGGTGTGGCGCTATCAGGGAGTGGAGATCCCGGCCTACGACATCGTGCACATCCCCTGGTTCACGCTGCCCGGCAAGGTGTGGGGTCTATCGCCGATCGGCGCTTATGCGGTGACGGTGTCGACGGGTTTGGCGGCGCAGCGTTTCTCGGATGACTGGTTCCGCTCCGGTGGGGTGCCGCCGGGCAGGTTCAAGAACGCTGAGCAGACCGTTAACCAGAAGGAAGCGAACGTCATCAAGCGGCGCCTGATCCAGGCGATCCGCTCGCATGAGCCGATCGTGTACGGCAAGGACTGGGACTACGAGCCGATCACCGTCTCGCCGCAGGAGGCTCAGTTCGTCGAGACGCTGCGGCTGACGGCAACGCAGGTGGCTGCGATCTACGGCATTCCGCCGGAGAAGATCGGCGGGGAGACCGGCGGCTCCTACACGTATTCCAGCCCGGAGCAGCGGCAGATCGAGTTCATCCAAGACGCGCTGCTGCCGTGGCTGACCAAGCTCGAGTCCCATCTGACCGCGCTGCTGCCCCGCGGCCAGTACATCCGGTTCAACGCCGACGCCCTGATCCGCACCGATATCGCTACCCGCTTCGACACCTACGAGAAGGGCCGTCTGATCGGTGTCCTCAACCGGGACGAGATCCGGGCGCGGGAGGACATGCCGCCCCTGCCGAACGGTGAGGGCGAGGACTACACGCCGCTGCCGATCCAGGCTGGCACCAGTGTCACCGTCCCGCAGGTACGGGCCCACGACGACAATGCCGGGCTGCACCTGGTGAGAACCCCGAGGGGGAACCATGGTTGACCGTCGAGACCTCCTGGACGTGCCCGAGCGGCGCGCTATCAGGATGAGCGGCGGGCTGGAGCTGCGTGCCGGTGGGGACGGGCTGAAGCTCACCGGCTACGCCAGCGTTTTCGAGTCCCCTTACGAGGTATATGGGGGGCCGCCGCTGGGATGGACGGAGATCGTCGACAAGCGGGCGTTCGACACCACCCTCGCGGCGAAACCCGACCTGCATCTCCTGATCAACCATGAGGGGATGCCGCTCGCGCGGACCAAGTCGGGCACGCTGCGCCTGGCCGCAGACAAGACCGGCCTGCACGTGGAGGCCGAACTCGACGCGGAAGACCCGGACGTGCAGCGGCTGCGCAGCAAGATGTCCCGCGGCGACATGGACGAGATGTCGTTCGGTTTCCGCGTGAAACGGCAGGAGTGGAACGACGACTACAGCGAGCGGCGCCTGACGGAGATTTCCCTCCACAAGGGCGACGTGTCCGTGGTCAACTTCGGGGCGAACCCGGCGACGAGTGCGCAGATGAACAGCGCGAGCGCGCTGGAAGTGCTTGCCGGCATGGAGCCGGACGCCGCCATGGCGGAACTCCGCTCGGGCGGCGTCATCGACCTCGAGCAGTTGACCCGCGCCCGGGACACCGTGATCGCCCTGCACCGGTCCGCCCGACCCACGCAGGGCAAACGGCGCCTATCGGTAGCAGAGGCGCGGGCGCTGGAGGCGGACGGCTCGGGCGAGGTGCGGCTGGCGGCGGCGATCCCCACCCACAGGACGCCGGTGGTGGACGGCGATTTCGAGCGGCTGTCCATCGTCCGGGAGGCACCCGCCGATCCGACGACGCTGCGATATATGCACGCCTGGGTCGACCCGCAGGGTGACCCGCAGGACAAGAAGTCCTATCGGTTCGCACACCATGAGGGCCGGATCGGCGCTCCGGCGAACCTGTCTGCGGTGCGCTACGCCCTGTCGCGTCTGCCGCACCAGACGGACATGACCGACGAGCAGATTGCCGAGGCCGAGGCGCACCTGCGCCGTCACCTCGCCGACGCCGACTGACACATCTTGAACTTCCGCACCCGCGCGCTGATCACGCGCTGACGCGGGCTGCTGTCGACCGCCTGGCACTGGCCGCCGACGGCTCATCACGGCCTGGCACTGGCCGCCGTCATGAACCGAATCCACATAAGGAGGCTCGTCGTGGACGAGCGACTCAAGCGGCTCATCGCCAGGCGCGACCGGGCCGCCAAGGACCGCGAAGCGCTGGTAGCGTCACGCAAGGCCATCACCGACCTCGCCGAGGAGGAGGCCCGCGAGGACCTCCTCCCGGAGGAGGACGCCGAGCACCGTGAACTCACCGGCCAGATCAAGGCCAAGGACGAGGAACTCGCCGGTCTCGATGAGCGCATCAAGGAGCTGACGGAGGAGTCCGAACGCTCCCAGCAGCTCACCGAGGGCGCCATGGCCGTCAAGCGGGCCCAGGCCCGGGTGGAGTCCGTGTCGGAGGGCCGCACCTACGACAAGGGCAACGGGCGCTCCTACCTGCAGGACCTGGCGAAGCTGCAGCTCAACATGGACGCCGATGGCGGTGCCCGCGAGCGGCTGGTCCGGCACGCGCAGGAGGTCGCCTCGGAGCGGGAGTACCGCGACCTGGACCGCACTGACGGGCAGGGCGGCTACTTCGTCCCCCCATTGTGGCTCATGTCGCAGTTCGTGGAGCTGGCCCGTGCGGGCCGCGCCTACGCGAACGTCGTCAACATGCAGCCGCTGCCGGGCGGTACCGACTCCATCAACATCCCGAAGGTCGCCACTGGCACTACGGCCGCCGTCCAGACCGCGGACAATGCGGCGGTCTCGGAGACGGACCTGACGGACACGTTCATCAACGCGCCGGTGCGCACGATCGCCGGCCAGCAGGACGTGGCGATCCAACTGCTGGACCAGTCCCCGGTGTCGTTCGACGAGGTCATCTTCCGTGACCTGGTGGCCGACTACGCGACGAAGCTGGACGAGCAGGTCATCTCCGGATCTGGTTCGGCAGGTCAGGTCACAGGTGTACGTAACACATCCGGCATCGAGACTGTCACATACACCTCGGGGTCGCCGACGGTCGCCGAGGTGTATTCGAAGATCGCGGACGCGGTGCAGCGCGTCCACACGCTGCGGTTCATGGCCCCGACGGTCATCGTGATGCACCCGCGGCGGTGGGCATGGTTCCTCGCCGCCTCGGACAACTCTGGTCGGCCGCTGGTCGTGCCGAGTGCGGGTAATCCGCAGAACGCGGTCGCCACCCTCGGTGCGGTCGGCTCGGAGCAGGTAGTCGGCCAGATGCACGGGCTGCCCGTCGTCACCGACCCGTCCATGCCCACCAACCTGGGCGCAGGCACCAACGAGGACGTCGTGCATGTTCTGCGTGCATCCGACGTGCTGCTGTACGAGTCGGGCATTCGTACCCGGGTCCTGCCAGAGGTGGGATCGGGGACGCTCACGGTGCGTCTGCAGGTGTACGGCTACCTCGCCTTCACCGCCGAGCGGTACCCGAAGAGCGTGGTCGAGATCGGCGGATCCGGTCTGGTCAGCCCGACGTTCTGATCGCGAAGGCTGGGTGCCCGTCTCTCCGTCGAACGGGCACCCGCCTTGGAGAGGATCTTCACACCAGAGGGAGATTCATCTGCCGGTGGCGTTCTCGGTGGCAAGGAGCGCAGATAGCGACGAGGTTGTGTCGCTCGTTGTTTAGCTTGTTGCCGTCGATGTGGTGGACGTGCAACTGGTTACCCCAACGCTTTCGAGTCGCACCGCAGTCCTGGCAGGTCCAAATCGCTTCGTCGCGGATCCTTCGGGCTAGGACCTTCCAGTCCGGCGAGTATGGCCAATCAGCCACTCCGCCTCTCCAGGCTGGATTGAGCGTACCTACGTGGCGCCCCATGCGGGATTCGCTCAGGTTGCGTCGACTGATCTCGAACTGGTTCATGAACTTCAGGATTGTCGACTTGGACACCTCGCACTCGGTGGCCAGTTCAGCGGCCGTGCGTCGTTTGTCGACGTACTCGGCACGCAGCCAGGCGTCCTGCTTGTACAGGGCGGGTCGCCGGTAGTGGCCGACGACGTAGCGGTTCCATCGGTTCTTGCGGCGGTTCCATGCGGTGCTTTTACCGCACCCGCATCCGCAGCCAGGAGGATCCCCATAGGGCAGATTCTTGACCGGCTTGCATCGCTTGCCGCCTGAGTGAGATTCGGACGCTGAACGCACGTCGACACCGTGGATGCGAAGCCATCGGTTGATCGTGGTGGGGCTGACGTCGAACTCCCGCGCGAGCGTTGAAGTTCCTTCCCACGTTCCGTCCGGAAGGCGAGTTGTATAGCGACTTACGATCTCTTCGATCTGAGTCGGTGTCAGTTTGCGATATTTGTCACCTCTAGGCACTGCTTCATAGTAATGCACCGTGGTGACCCTGGGGAGGTGATTTCGTGCGCATCCTCTGGCATTCCAATGCTCCCTGGGTGCCCACTTGACCGGCTACGGGCAGCAGACCGCGCTGTTCGCGCCGCGGCTGGCCGGCATGGGGCACGACGTGGTTGTCTCGGCCTACTACGGCCTGCAGGGGGCCGCGCTGCACTGGGGCGGCCTGGAGGTGTGGCCGGGCGGGGAGGACCCGCACGGCAACGACATCGTCGGCCCGTATGCGCGGCGGCATCTCGACGACGATGGGTTGATCGTCACCCTGCTGGATCTGTGGGTGATGATGAAAACCGTCGGCATGCGGCAGCACCGCGTGGCAGCGTGGATACCAGTCGATCACGATCCGGTGCCGCCGCAGACCGTGATGGCGCTGGCCCACCATGAGGCCCAGCCCATCGCGATGTCCCGGTTCGGGGAGCGGATGCTGCAGGATGCCGGCTTCGACCCGGTGTACGTGCCGCACGGCATCGACACGCACGTGTACCAGCCGCAGGACCGGGCCGCGGTGCGGGCGGCTTTGGGCATCCCCGAGTCTGCGTTTCTGGTGGGCATGGTGGCGGCCAACAAGGGCACCGCGCCGCCGCGGAAGGCGTTCCCGCAGGCGCTGATGGCGTTTGCCGAGTTCCGGCGCACGCATCCGGATGCGCTGCTTTACCTGCACACCGAGCTGCTGGGCGGGCCCACGCACATCGGCATGGATCTGCTGCACTACATGAGGCAGATCGGGCTTCCAGAGTCCGCGGTGCGCACCGTGGACCAGGACGCCTATGCGATGGGTCTGCCGCCGCAGTATCTGGCCGCCGCCTACTCGGCGATGGATGTGCTGCTGTCCCCCTCGTACTGCGAGGGCTTCGGCATCCCAATCGTGGAGGCGCAGGCCTGCGGCACCCCCGTCATCGTCAACGGCTTCTCGTCGATGCCGGAGCTGTGCGGCGCAGGGTGGCAGTGCGAGGGGGAGCGGGCGTGGAACGAGCTGATGCAAGCCTGGTTTCAACAGCCGGATGTCGGCTCGATCGTTGCCTGCCTGGAGCAGGCGTACAGCGCGGCGGGTGACCCCGACATGGGGCGGCGGGCACGCGAGTTCGCCCTCAGCTACGACGCTGACCGGGTAGCGGCTGACTACTGGAAGCCGGCACTCGAGCAGGTGGGGGGATGACGGATGCGACCCAGAGGGCCAGCCCCGGGAGACCCAGAGGAGATACAGCGGATCTTGTTCGGCTTCTCCGGGGCTCTGGCGTTCGACGTTGGCGGGAACTGGGGGCATGTGGCTGCCCGGCTCGCCCAACGATTCGGGCATGTGGTCTCTTTCGAACCGGCCGACGAGTCGTTCGGGATCCTCGCCGAGAACGCCGCAGAAGTGCCGAACCTGGAGGCTGTCCAGCTTGCGGTCACAGACCACGATGGGCCGGCTCGTCTGGATGTGCAGGAGAATTCAATCCGCACGGGGCAGCTCACCACCCACCCGGGCGACAGCGTCCCGGAGGGCCTGTCAGAAGCCACCTGGGGGCCGGTACTGGGGCAGCGCGAGGTTCCCGGGGCCCGGCTGGATGCTCTCGCCGAGCGTTACGGCACCCCGGACTTCATCAAGATCGACGTAGAGGGGCATGAGGTCGCCGTCATACGCGGCGCCCGTCAGGTGCTTCAGTCGGCTCCGCAACTGTTCATCGAAATCCACCACGCTGACCTGGGAGAGCAGATCGCCGACCTGCTGCGGCCCACCTACGGCGGCCGGCTCCGCGTGGTGCGGCACCCGCACTACCGGACGGGCAGCTGGGGACTGAATAACCACTACTACCTGCTTGCGGAATGAGGAGGCTCCGGTGGCCACACGCGACATCGAGGCGGACTACCGTGCCGCTCACCTCGACGAGTACCACGCATACCGCAGGGCCGGCCGCACGAAGGACGCTGCCCGCGTGGCGGCGCTTCTCCGGGAGCGGTACGGCACCAACGTGGAGCAATCCGAATCCGACGAGCCACAGTCTAGGGCGGCGGGGCTGGAGCGTGCCGATCAGGAAAGGCCGCCGGAGGCCGCGGTCGAACCGAAGCCGCAAAAGCCCGAGAAGCCTGCGGCGAAGGTGGACGCGAAGGCTGTGCGGGCGTGGGCCGCCGAGCAGGGCCTGGAGGTGCCTGCCCGCGGGAAGCTCCCGGACTCCGTTGTGGAGGCGTACCAGGTTGCGCACGGAGGCGAGTGACCGGTGGCGATCGTCACGCTGGACGCAGCGAAGGAGCAGCTGAATATCGCCACGTCTGACTCGAGTCAGGATGTCGAGCTGCAGCGGTATGTCGACGCCGTGACGACGCCGGTGGAGCGCCATCTCGGCGAGGTTGTCGACCAGCGTCAGCTCACCGACGAGTTGCGACTGTCGGGGGCGACGTCGTTCATGCTGTCCGGGACGCCGGTGATTTCCCTGGATGCGGTGGCCACAGTCGACGGCACGCAGATCTGGGCCGTGGCAGACATGCATGTCGACTCGGCGTCGGGTGAGGTGACGGTACTGTCCGGGCCCGCGGTGACAGGTCTTGTGGCCGTCACGTACACGGCGGGGTACGCGACGGTACCCGAGGACTACCAGCTCGCCGCGTTGATCATCGTGCAGCATCTGTGGGAGACGCAACGTGGCGCGATGGGTGTGTCCGTCGGCGGGGAGGGGGAGCCGGTGTTCGGTCTGGGGTTCGCACTGCCACGCCGGGCGCTGGAGCTGCTGGGTACCCCACTGCCGGGGGTGGCGTAGATGGCGTGGGGGTCAACAGCACCGATAGCGCTGAGTGCGCTGCTGGCCACGATCCAGACGGCGGACGGGCTGGCTGGCGTGGATGTGCGGGACGGGCCGACGGTGGTCGACAAGGCAGCGTTGGAGGTCGTGTCGGTGGGCTACGCCGGCGGCGACGAGGAGCTGGATATCGAGGCTGAGGTCGAGCCGGAGGGGATGGCCGCCTCACCGGACCGGGAGCGGTACACCATCCAGTGCGCGGCGGCCGTCCTGAACGGCGCGGGAGACATCTCTGCCGCCCGTAGCCGGGTGTTCGAGCTGCTGGCGGCATGCGGCGCTGCGATCGCGCGGGACCGCACACTGGGCGGCACGGTACTGCAGGCCAGTGTCGGGTCGTGGTCGCTGCGGCAGACTCAGGACGACCGCGGCGCCACCGCAATGGCCACGTTCGGCGTGGCAGTGGACGCGTTCACCGTCTAGGGGCGCTGCCGGTAGGCGCTGACGAGTCCGGCTACGGCGGCGCCGAGCAGCACGAGGTACACCACGTCGAACCAGACGGGCATGCCCCATGGGTCGCCCCAGATGGCCCAGCCGATGACACGGACGCCCGCGAACACGACCACGAAGAACGACCATGCCTGAGGCACTGTGAGTTGCTCGGTGTCCGGCTCGGCTTTCTCGGGCGCCGAGTGGCCGTCTTGCTGTTCCGCAGCCACAGCCTCGCGTAGGGCCTTGATGGCTTCGATCTTCGCTGTGCCGGTGAGCTCCGGATGGTTCCGCTCGATCTGCGCCTTGGCATCGCGCAAGTTCACAGCGACGCACCCCCCTTCGTCGGGCGGATTGTCCGCCCCCGTGCAACGGCGGTCAACGAGCCGCCTGATCCTTGTTGGGAGAAACATGGCCGCGCTCACCACCAACGTGGTCCCACTCGCGGGGCTGCGGACCGACAACCTATTCACCGCGGCGGCTGCTGGCGGGGATAACTGCGCCACCGGCGCAGGGGTACTCCTGCTGGTCAAGAACGGCGACGCTGCCTCGCACACGGTCACGCTGGCGACGCCGCAGACGTTCGACGGTGACCTCGCACTGGAAGACCGAGCTGTCGCTGTGGCCGCCGGCCAGGATGCGGCCATCCCGGTGACCGACCGGTATCGGGATCCGTCCACCGGCCGCTGTTCGATCACCTACGACGCTGTCACGTCGGTGACCGTCGCTGTGATCCGGACGGCCGCGTCATGAGCGCCGTGCGGATGCGCCACCCGGATCTGCCAGGGCGGGAAATCGAGGTGGCCGAGCGGTCAGTGCCGCACCACCGGGCCGCCGGCTGGCAAGTCGCCGACGACACACCACCCGAAGCCGCACCCCACCCCACCCCAGGTGATTCGCCTGGGGGCTCGTCATCGCAGTCCAAGACGCCGCCGAAGCGTCGGCGTGCAGCAGAGGAGAGTGACTGATGTCTGCGACTCCGATCGCCGCAGCGAGCCGGTATTTCCGGCGCGGCGTCACAAAGGTGTACTGGGTGCCGACTATCAGCGCCCCGGCCAGCCCCACCCGCGTCGAGCTCGACGCCGGCACGGATCTGTCGGATGAGGTGGCGGCCATCGACGGCTGGGAGGTCACCTCCGACACAGTCGAGACCCCAGCGCTCGGAAGCCTGTTCAACGGCAAGATCAACGGCACGATCAGTGCGGACGACTCCAGCCTGACCCTGTACGCGGACAAGACTTCCTCGGACGTGCGCACACTGCTGCCCCGCGGCACCACCGGATACGTGGTGTGGATGGACGAGGGCGACGTCGCCGGCCAGTTGATGGACGTCTTCCCGGTGCAGGTGGTTTCCGTACCGAAGCAGCGGGAGATGGACAACCCCGCGCAGATCCAGGTGAACTTTGCGGTCACCCGCGAGCCCGAAGAGGATGTGACCATCCCGTGAGCATCGACGTGCGGGTGCGCGGCGGCGGGGACCTCGCTCGCCTGGCCCGCCAGGTGCGGGACGCGGGTGGGCCGCAGCTGCGGCGGCAACTCACCTCGGGCGTGCGGGCCGAGGTGCAGTTGCTGGTGCCTGCCGTGCGTCAGGCGGCTCTGGCGATCCCCGCGAAGGGCCCCAAGCACAGTGGCCTGCGGCAGCGTCTGGCCCGCGCGGTCACCGTCAACGTGCGCACCACTGGCCGCCATGCCGGGGTGTCCATCTCGGTGGATCCGAAGAAGATGCCGTGGGGCGAGAAGGCCCTTCCGGCGCTGATGGAGGGTGAGGCTGTAGTCCGCGGGCGGCGCGCAGACACCCGGTGGCGTCACCCGGTGTACGGGCGAGACGTGTGGGTGCAGCAGGAACCGCACCCCTTCTTCTACAAGACGGTTCGGCCGCTCGCGGTGAAGACCCGCCGCGGCATCAACGACGCGCTGGGACGAGTGACGAGGAACATCACGTGATCGCGAAGATCGACAAGTGCCGTAACTGCGGCACCCCCCACGAGTGGGTATACGACGAGCCGACCCTGCTAGAACTGCGGCGCATCAAGAAGATGTTCGGCTGGACAGCGCGCGGCTTCCAGGAAGCCATGGTGGACGGGGATCCCGACGCCATGGCGTGCCTGCTGGATCTCCTGCACCGCCGGGACGGTGTGGAGATCCCCTTCGACGCGATCGATGTCGACTTCACCGGATTCGACATGATCGATGACGAAGAGGAGAAAGAGGCTGCCCGGCTGGCTGAGGCCGCAGCGGGAAAACCGGCAGCCGCCCCCGTCGACCCGACCCCGATCCTCAATGGAGCGCTGAGCACGGTGGGCTCGACGGACAGGTCCGGCACTATTCCGCCGGCCTTTGGCGGTACTTCGGCCTGACCTACCCGCACGCGTGGCGGCTGCCCGCGAGCGCGTTCTTCACCTTCTGCAGCGAGATCGACAAAGCAGTGGAGCGCGAGAAGCGTAGGGGGTGAGCCGTGGCCGGTCGCCGTGTGGTCTACGACGTCATCGCCCGCGACAGGGCGAGCCGCACCTTCACCCGGGTCGGGCAGAGCATGCATGGCCTGTCTCGTACATCCCGAGGCGTCGGCGCAGCAGTCAAGGCGGGCCTGGCAATCGGCGGGGTCGCGGCTGGCGGGCTGGCCTACGCCACGTTGAAGGCGGCCGGCGACTTCGAGAAGGCCATGAACCGGGTGCGGGCTGTCACCGGCGCCTCCGGTAAGGACTTCAAGGCCCTACGCGAGCAGGCCAAACATCTCGGTGCGACGACGCAGTACAGCGCTACACAGGCGGCGGACGCCATGGGATTCCTCGCCATGGCCGGGTTCAGCACGACCCAGATCATGAAGGCGATGCCGGGCACACTGAACCTGGCAGCCGCTGGGCAGATGAACCTGGCCCGAGCGGCGGACATCTCCAGTAACATCCTCACCGGCTACGGCTTCAAGGCCGAGAAGACCGGCAAGGTCGTCGATGTCCTCGCCAAGACGTTCACCAGCACGAACACGAATCTCCAGCAGCTTGGTGACGCCTTCAAGTACGCCGGGCCCGTAGCGCACTCGGCTGGGGTGAAGTTCGAGGAAGCCAGCGCCGCGATCGGCTTGATGGGCAACGCCGGCATCCAGGCGTCCATGGCGGGCACCGCGTTGCGCGGCGCCATCTCGCGACTCCTCGCGCCGACGAAGAAAGTGCAGGGCGTACTGGATGACCTCGGCATCACGGTCAAGGACGCCCACGGCAACCTGCTGCCACTAAACCAGATCATCAAGCAGCTGCACGACAGTGGCGCTACCACCGGCCAAATGATGACGATCTTCGGTCAGCGTGCGGGCCCGGCGATGGCCTCTCTCGTCGACCAGGGGGCGGGCGCCCTGGTGAAGCTGACGAAGAAGTTGGAGAACTCGGGCGGGACAGCGGACCACATCGCCAAGGTGCAGATGGAGGGCCTCAAGGGGCAGATGGTGGCCCTGAAAAGTGCCTGGGAGGGCTTCCTCATTGAGCTGGGCGATCTTGGCGTGCTGAAGGTCGCCACGGGAGCTGTTGAGGGCCTGACCACAGCCACACGCGGGTTGTCTGAGCTCGTCAACGAGCACGGGCTGCCCGCTATCGACGCCTTCAGCGACCGGATGTCCGAGATGCTCCCGGTCAAGGACATCAAGCACACGTTCGGGACGGCCAAGAAGCTGGTCGGGGACTTCTTCGGCGCCCTTGCGGGGCCCCGCAAGGCGCCGATGCCCAAGGGAGGGAAGGGGCACGCCTACGATCCGGCTCCGACTGTCGCAGGCATGAAGCCATCCGCGGCGAAGCGCGTCGGTGGGCAGATCCGGGATGCGGTGGCCGGCGGCCTCTCGAAGCTGGACTGGGGGAAGCTCGGCTCATCGCTCGGTGCGGGGATCGGCAAGGCCATCACCTGGCTGTCAGGGCACATCGGCGAGATTTCCAACAAGCTGCTCGGTGCGCTGAGCAAGCTGGACTGGACCGACATCGGCAAGAAGGTGGGCTCCCAGTCGTTCGGGTTCTTGATCGGATTCCTGGCCTCCTTCGGTAGTGAGATCGTCAACCCGACGTTCTGGAAGAAGCATTTTTGGGACCTGATCGTCGGCCTCCTCTCCATTACGGGTGTCGGGAAGGTCGCGGGTGTACTCGGGAAGATCTTCACGAAGATCCCTGTGTTGCGGGCCATCGCCCCGTTCCTGAAAAAGATCGACAAGGTGACCGCGCCGATCTCCAAAGCTGTCGGCAAGGTGATCAAATTCTTCGGAAGCTCGCTGTGGAAGGGCATAGCCCGAGTCTTTCCCCGGGCCGCTGCCGTCCTCGAGCGTGAAGCGGGGCTGCTCACTACCCGCCTGGGCGTGTGGGGTCTCGACCTGCTCAAAGCAGGAGGCAAAGCAGTCCGCGGCCTGGGAAGTGGTATCAAGCGTGGTACCGGCTGGGTCATCTCAAAGATCGGCGAACTGATCGGCTGGCTGCTCAAACCGTTCGCCAAGGCAGGGTCCTGGCTGGTCAAGCGCGGGGGGCGAGTTGTCGCGGGTCTGGCTCGCGGCATAGCGAACCGGGCCAAAGGCATGGGCTCCTGGGTATGGGTCAGAGTCGGCAAGCCCGTGGTCGACGCGTTCAAGCGAGCCGGATCGTGGCTGTACGGCAAAGGCAAGGCGTTCGTCAGCGGGTTCAAGCGCGGCGCTCTGGCTATCGGAAAGAGCATCGGCTCCTGGATCTGGCGCCACACAGGACGCCCTGCCGTCAACGTGTTCGCCAAAGCCGGATCCTGGCTGTACAGCAAGGGGAAAGCTTTCGTCGGCGGACTCAAGCGCGGCGTCCTGAAGACGGCCTCCGGGATCAAGGGATGGATGGGCAGTCACGTCGTCTCGCCAATCAGGAGCCGCTTCTCAGCAGCCGGATCCTGGCTGTACGGCAAAGGCAAGTCCCTGGTCTCCGGCCTGAAGAACGGCATCATCAGCGCAGTCAAGGGCATCGGACGCTGGCTCAAGTCCCACCTGATCGACCCCATCGTCCGTGCGGTCAAGCGGTTCTTCGGCATCCACTCTCCCAGCCGCGTCTTCGCCGGGATCGGCGGCAACCTCGTCGCCGGCCTGATGAAGGGCTTGGCCAGGACGAGCGGAAAGGCCATCGCGAAGAAGATCTTCGGTGACATGCCATCCGCACTGGGGGCACTCGTCAAGAAGGGACTGGTGTCGGTCCAGAACCTGCCCGGGAAGGCACTCAAAGCCCTCGGTGGGCTCGGCGGCCAGTTCTTGGACCTCATCGGCTTCAGCGGAGGGGGCAACTCAAACGCGAACCAGCGTCTCGGCCGGGCCATGGCCGCCGCCTACGGCTGGACCGGATACCAGTGGTCCGCACTACGGGCGCTGTGGCAGGGCGAATCCGGCTGGAACCACAGGGCGCTGAACCGTAGCAGCGGCGCCTACGGTATACCTCAGTGTGTGGATCTAAACACACAAATCCTGACTCGCCGAGGCTGGCTGACGCATGACCAGGTTCGTGTCGGCGACGAAACCATCGGCTACAACCAGAGCACCGGCAAAAGCGAATGGACTCGCGTCACGGACATCCACCACGGCGTCGGTGAGCTGAGGCGGTTCGGCACATCGCTGTGGTCGGCAGTCTCCACTCCGAATCACCGTTGGCTGGTTGAGCGCACTGTTCCCCTGTGCGATCTGCCCCCGGAGCCCGGCTCGATCCCATACGGACAATGCCAGTGCGGCTGCGGCGGGACCACCGCTCCGGCGAGGAACCCTGTACCCGAGAAGGGCATCAAGCGAGGGGAGCCGAACCTCTACCTGCACGGCCATCACGCCCGCGGAAAGCGGCGTAACCCTGATTCGACCCACGAGTACTTCGTCGAGCAGCAGGCGCTGCAGCGCGGGCAGCAGATCGTCCTCGCCCGGCCGGCCGCGACTGCATCCAGCTTGGGCATCACCATCCAAGAGGCGGCCCTGCTTGCGTGGATAGCGGGTGACGGCTGGCAGCAGAAGCCGCGCCCTGTTCGCGGGAAGAACGTCGAGAAGGGCTACAAGTCCGGGTCGACGTCGATGACCTACTTCATCGGTCAGACCAAGGAGGAGAACTGGGAGGCAATCGACGCTGCCGTCGGCGACCATGGTCGTATCACCCGCACGCGGGAGCGCCACGTCAAGGGTGAGCTGCGGCGAGACCGCGAGTGGCGTCTCTCGGCCCCCTATGCCAGGGACCTCACTGAGCGAGCAGGCAACCCGAAGACCGACTGCGTACAGCAGGTTCTCGGGATGTCCACCGCCCAGCGGGAAGCATGGCTAGAGGCCATCATCGCAGCCGAGGGGAATGTGTCGGCGCCGCGAGGCAAGGCAAAGCCTGTCACTCAGATCACTCAGAAGGCCGGTCCGCTTGCTGAGGCGATCGTACTGGCGGTGTATCTCTCCGGGCGCCGCCCCAGCGTGTACGTCAGCAAGCGCACAGGTGAGCGTCACGGCACGGTGCCGGTGTGGACGATCACGTTGACGTCCCCCCGTACAGGTGAACCGCGAACTTCCGTGAACGGGAAGGAGTGCTGGAAGGACGAGTCGATCGGCGTTCAGGACGTGTGGTGCGTGACTACCGACCTGGGAAGCTGGACAGCCCGTCAAGGTGACGATGTCTTTCTCACGGGTAACTCGCTCCCCGCGTCGAAAATGGCGTCAGCCGGTAAGGACTGGCGCACCAACCCGGCCACCCAGATCAAGTGGGGGATGCGCTACATCAAATCCCGGTACGGCTCGCCAGCCGCTGCGCTGGCAGCCTGGCAGCACCGGTCCCCACACTGGTACGGGCACGGCGGCACTTTCCAGGCCGGCCAAATGATCGGTGTCGGCGACCGTGGCCGCGAACTGCTGATGTTTGACCAGCCCGGGAGGGTGCTGTCCCCGGAGGCAACCCGCGGCCTGGAGATGCTGGCCAGGCAGGGCGCGCGTGGTGGAGACACCTACCAGAGCACCTACCACCTGTACCAGCGGGACATGACGCTGCGTGACCTAGAGCTGCTGCAGCGCCGCCAGGAGGCCCGCGCGAGGGTTGGGAGGCCGCGGTAGATGCCCATCATCACTACTGCGTCGTCCGGCGCGCCCACCACACCGCCGGTCGAGGTGCCCGGGGTCGGTTACGCGTCGGTCACCTACATCGACCCGACAGGGGCCGTGTGGCCGATGACGGACCGGGCCCGGGACTACTACGCCCTTTCGGATGGCATCTCGGGGCTGGGGGCCGCCCCGGTGGAGCTGACGACAGACGACTACCCGCGAGGCGGCTCGCGGCTGCGGCACGCGCAGCCGGTCTCGCGCAGCATCGTCTGGCCCATCCATGTGCAGGGCGACAACCACCAGGAATTCGTCAACACGTGGCGGCGGCTCGCGAGAGCGTTCACACGCACCCTGCGGGAGGGCCCGGGAGTGTTGGAGTTCGCTCGCCCGGACGGCGGCCGTCGGCAGATCCACGTCTACTACCAGGAGGGGTTCGAGGGGCTCGGCCAGCCGGGCACCGGCGTCACCTGGGACCGAGCGGTGCTCACCTTGTACTGCGAGGATCCCTACTGGTACGACGCCGTCCCGCGAGTGGTGCACCGCGAGCAGGGCGTGGGGGAGGACTTCTTCGTGCCCTACCCGTCGGTGTCCAGCTCGCAGGTGCTGGGTGCGACGACGGTGACGAATCCGGGCGATGTGGTGGTGTGGCCAGAATGGGTGATCACCGGCCCGGCATCGTCCGTGACATTCACCCGCAGCGACTCCGGTGACGCCTTCACCCTCGACCCCACACTGCTGGGCGGCTCTCTACTGGCAACCGAGCAGGTCACCGTCACCACCGACCCCCCGCGAGTACGGAAGCAGACCGCAGAGGTGCAGACGATCGACTTGGGCGGGGCAACCGCAGGCACCATCACCATCACCTTCGACGGCTACACCACGACGGACATCGCCTACGACGCGGACGCCGCCACGGTGCAGGCCGCGCTTGAGGCCCTGCCGAACGTTGATGCGGGTGACATCACCGTGACCGGCGGCCCGCTACCCGCCACGATCAGCCTGTCCTTCGCAGGCCAATACCTAGGTGTGGACGTGCCCGAGGTGACGATCACCCCGACTGGGCTGACCGGCGGCACCGTCACCGTCGCGACGACCACACCGGGCGCCACCACCAACTGGGTCGGCGCGCTGAACTGGCCCGGCGCCGTGCTGTGGGCGCTCGAACCCGGAGACAACGCAGTCACCTTCCAACTCGACGGGTCTGGGGCCGGCAGCGCTGTGGACCTGTCGTTCCATCCTCGGTACGAGACGGCTTGACATGGCGATTGACCTGCTCATCACCGATGGGAACCTGACGGTAGTGGGCGATCCGATCGGGCACTGGACCAGCCTGGACTGCACCCGCAGGTTCAACGAGCCTGGGTCGGGCACTGTGGAACTGCCCGCCTACCCGGAGGTCATGGCGCAACTGCAGCCCGGCTACAGGTTGATGGTGATCCGTGACGGCCAAGTGTGGATGTCCGGCCCGATGGAGATCCCCCAGGACTATTCGTGGAGCATCGGAGAGTCCCCGGAGCCGGGCGTCGGCAAGGTCACCGTCGAATTCACCGACGACCTGGCTCTGCCCGCTGGATACATCACCTGGGCAGACCCAACAGCAACCTGGGCCAACCAGCCAGACACCGCCGCCTACTCGATCACCAACACGAACGCCGAAACCATCATCCGCACCCTCGTGGACGTCAACTGCGGCCCCAGTGCTCTCGCAGCGAGGCGGCTCGCCAACTTCGCACTCGACACAGCCGCAGGGGTCGGCACCACCACGTCTGTGAACACAAGGTTCGAGGGACTGCTGGAGACGTGCCGCCGCGTCGCTGTCGACGGCGGCGGCCTCGGCTTCCGCACCCGCGCTACCAGCACACAGATCCTCTTCGAGGTGTATGCACCGCAGGACCTCACCGCCACCGCCCGGTTCTCCACCGGATTGGGTAACCTCCGCAGCGTCCAATACAAGCAGTCCGCGCCAACCATCACGCACGCCCTGGTGCAGGGCAGCGAAGTCGAGGCTCCAGCGGATCGCATCTTCGTGGAGGTCTCGCACGCGACCGCAGCCAGCGACTGGTGGAGGGTCGAGCAGCTGATCGACGGATCCGCGGAGACTGACACCGACGGCGAGCTGACCCAAGACGGGAATGCCGAGCTTGCCGAGGGCGCGGCCCCTATCGAACTCGCCACCGTCACAGTCGACACCGAAGATTTGCGTGCCGGCGCCGATTTCGACCTCGGCGACAAAGTCACCGTCGAACTGCCGACGGGACTTGAGGTAGCGGACGTTGTGCGGTCCATCCACCTGCAGGCCACCCCGACCAGCGGCGAATACGTCACCACGCTGATCGGATCACCTGAGGCCACCAGCGACCCGCGAATGGTGCAGCTGGTACGAAAGCTCGGCCGCCGGCTCGGCCGACTGGAAGCGAGGTAGCACGTGGCGCAGGACAGCTGGCCGTCGCCGAACCACAACAGCAGAAACGTCACCGACCCCGAATACGAGCGGATAGCCGCCCGGTTCTCCGACGACGGCGTGGACGGCACCCCACTCGATGCCGCGGTGGTCTCTGCCGGTACCGGGCTGCAGGTCGTGGTGCGGTCCGGAGTGTATGCCTCAGTTCGGGGCTTCACCTGGTATTCGGGCTCGGTGGACGACACGCTGACGATCTCAGCCAACGCGGCGGGGTCGACACGGTACGACGCGGTGGTGCTGCGTCTCGACCGCTCCACATGGGACGTGCGGGCGGTGGTGGTGGAAGGCGCGGCGGGCTCCGGCGTTCCGACGCTCACACAGGATATCGGCGATACCGGCGCCTATGAGATCCTGCTCGCGTATGTGACGGTCCCCGACGGAGCATCATCGGTGACTGTCTCCTCCCGGCCGCAGTACATCGGCAGTCGCATCCGCCCCGAGAACGACGGCTCGGCACATCCGAACCCGGACCTGGGGGAAATCTCCTACCGGCCGAACGTTGGCAAATGGCGCGGCTGGAACGGCTCCAACTGGGTCAGCATCTACGAAGACACCGGCCTGCTGACCATCGCCCCGGGGTTCTCCACGTGGAACCAGATCTACAACAACGTCGGCCAGCTCCGTAACGGCTGGGTGTACCTACGGGTGTGGGTACAGCGCACCGGCTCCACGTTCTCCGTGAACGACCCGGACGGCTCAAAGATCGGCGTGGTCCCGTCGGAGCTGGTGTCGGCCTACAACAATTTCTTCCCCGCCCGGTTCACCGGATCCGGAGGAAACGCCCGGGTGGAAGTGCGAGGGGACACCGGAGAAATCTGGATCACCGAGAACGACTCCAACGTCACCGTTGGCCGGGTGCTGTCCCTCACCATGAGCTACCTGAAGATCTAGGAGAGAGATGGCTCGGCATCGGTTCGGCGGCATAGCCGACTATGTGATCAGCCTCGGGGCGGGCAACGCCGCCGTACTCCAGCCCGGCGCCACAGTGACCTGCTGGAACATGACGACCGGCGGCACCCAGTACACCGACCTCACCGAATCCGATGGCACCACCGCGATCGTCAACGGCGAGTTGACCGCCGACGCGAACGGGGCCGTGCCCCAGTTCTACGGGCCCGACGGCGTCCGTAGCGTTTACCTCGACGCCAACGGGGGCGCGGGCCCACGCCGGCGGGCCCTTGCCACGGACCTCGGCGACGACGTCACTACCCTGCGCACGGACCTGGATGCCCACACCGGGGCGGCCAATCCGCACGGCACCAGGCTCAGCGATCTAGCCGACGTGTACGCCCCGAGTATCGACGCCCTGCTCGTCGACAATCCGTTCACGATCGCCCACCGCGGCTCGGGCGGCGAGTTTCCCGAGCACACGCTGCGCGCCTACGAGGCCGCACTCGCCGCGGGGGCGACCGCGATTGAGGTGTCCGTGCGGCGCACCGCCGACGGCGTCCTCGTCGCCTTCCACGACGCCACCCTGGACCGAGTCACCGACCACACCGGCAACCTCGCCGACTGGACATTCGCAGCACTCCGCGAGCAGGTCCGTGTGACGCCGCAAGGGCTGCTCGGCGCCGGCTGGGCCGACCAGCCCATCCCCACACTTGAGGAAGTCATGCAGGCCCTGTACGGCCGGTGTGTGATCTTCCTGGAAGCCAAGAGCAACGACGCCATCGTGCCCCTGCAGGATCTGCTGCTCGCCCGCTACCCCGGGGCCACGCGCAGCGTCGTGTGGAAGGCGTACTATCAGTCCACCAGCCTCACCTGGGCCAAGAGCAACGAGTTCACGACCTGGGCCTACGTGGACGCTGGCACCACCGATGCGCAGATGGACGCCGTCGACGCCAACGTCGATATGTGGGGCGTGCCGCACGGCATGACCGACGCCCGCATCACTGACGTCGTCAACCGCGGCAAGCCTGTCATCTGCTGGGAAGTCCACCGCCACACCGACGTCACCCGGCTCACCGGACTCGGGGTGCAGGGCCTGATGGAGGCCCAGTGGGTGTACCTCAACAACCAGCCCGAGGTCGGTGTCGACCTGTTCGCCTCCCAGGTCAGCATCCCCGGCACCCTCGGAGTCGCCAACTACAACCCGACCTACGCGTTGAAGTACGACGGATCCGGCGGCGCCTACATCAACGTCGTGCCCAACGAGGCCGTACTCATGGGCGGGCACCGGGCACCCGACGGCAACGCGCACACCATCGCGTTCTCCATGAAGTGGGACACGTTGCCGACACCGACGCTCCACTCCGACGTGGCGTTCTGCAAGGCCAGCGACGACAAGTTCGAGTACTTCGCCACCGACAACAGCGCGGGCTACACCCTCTTCCTGCGTGCCAACGGGGACGTCGAGCTGCGCACCCACACGTCCGGGTCGTCATCGTCCACGCTGGTCGACTCAATGACCACCGAGACCCCGGTCGCCGGCGCCTACATGGACTTCTCGATTCAGGTCACCGCCACGCAGGTGATCATCACTCGGTCGGATGTAGGCCCCTACACGCTGACCGTCAATGACACCTCACGCCGCGGGCAGTACTGGCACCTGTCCGTCGGCAGCGTCAACAGTCTCACGAACAAGCCCACCTGGTCGAACATCACCGTAGCCTGATCTGCACGTTTCCCGTTTCCAGCCCCGCCGAGTCGGGGCCTTTCTCATGCCTGGAGGCCCCATGACCATTAAGGGCATCGACGTCAGCTCCTACCAGTCGAGCACGTACAGCACCCGCGGCTACGACTTCGTATTCGTCAAGGCCACCGAGGGCACGGCGTACATCAACCCGAAGATGCGAGCGCAGGCCGACCGGGCACGGAAGGCAGGGCTCGTGGTGGGCTTCTACCACTTTCTGCGCCCCGGCAGCATGTCCGCGCAGGCCCGCTACTTCGTGGAGAAGTGCGCCAGCCAACACGGTGACCCGCTGTGGGCCGACTGGGAGGACCCGCGCGTGAGCTGCGCGGACAAGGACCGCTTCCTTGCCGAGGTGAAGCGGCTCCGTGGCGGCACCCACAAGGTGGGCCTGTACTGCAACGTCGACTATTGGACGCGCCGCGACACCACCAGCAACGCGGGCGACGCCCTGTGGATCGCCCAGTACAACGGCCATCCCGGCTCGCCGAGCATCCGGGCGCCGTGGCTGATCCACCAGTACACGAGTACCCCCGTCGACACCAACGTCGCCCGGTTCGCGTCCCGCGCCGCCATGAAGGCGTGGGCCACCGGCAGCAGTGGCAGCACACAGGAGGACAACATGCCCACTCAGAAGGAGCTGTACGACGGCGTCTGGGAACTCGACGGCCAGATGGCCGTTCCCTGGGGCAGCGACACGAACCCCGAATGGAAGCCCAAGAGCGTCCTCATCCACGTCGGTGAGGTAGCGCGGGAGACCCGGGGACGGGTGAAGAACCTGGAGACTGCGGTCGCCGAGCTGGCGGCGAAGGGTGCGGCCCGGGACGCGGTCCTCGCGAAGCTTGCCGAGGGCGGCGGGCTGACGGCCGCCGAGGTGCAGGCTGCGGCCGAGGCCGGCGCGCAGGCCGCGCTCGACAGGCTGGGGGACGCACTCAGCGCGGACCAGACGTGACGGCCATCGACTACGACCTGGAGTTCCTGGAGGACGGCCGCACCATCGAGCTGATCTCCATCGGGATGGTGTGCGACGACGACCGCGAATACTACGCCGTCAACTCCGATGCGCCCTGGGACCGCATCCGCAAGAACGACTGGCTGATCCGCAACGTCCTCCCCTCGTTGCCCATCACCGGCCGAACCTCGATCGACAGCTACCTCAAGGTCCCTGCGAACAGTTACCCGAAGCCCCCGTTGGACATGGTTGGGGCGGACACCAAAGACATCCAGGTGAAGCCGCACTGGGCCATCGCCAACGAGGTCCGCGACTTCATCCAAGCGGCCGGACCCGACGTCGAACTGTGGGCGAACTACGGCGCCTACGACCACGTGTGTCTCGCCCAGCTCTGGGGCCGGATGATCGACCTGCCGTCGGGCGTGCCGATGTTCACCAACGACATCCAGCAGGAGGCTCGCCGCCTCGGCTTCGGCTGGGACGAGTTGCCCCAGCAGGAGAGCGGCGAGCATAACGCGCTCGCCGACGCCCGCCACAACCAGATCGTCCGGCGCTGGCTAGCAGGACATGCCTGAACCGGAACGCGATCAGTCCATTTCTTCTCTCAGAAGGATTCTGCCGTGAGAACCTTCATGCGTGAGCCAGCGCTCGTCATCAACACCGTATCCGCCGCCCTGTCCCTGCTGGTCACCTTCCAGTTCGGCCTGTCCACCGAGCAGGCCGGCTCCATCGTCGCCGTCGTCAGCGCCGTGTTTGCCGCAGTAGCGGCGGCCGTCACCCGGCCCATCGCCCCGAACGCGTTCACCGGCCTCGTCGCCGCCGTCGCCGTACTCGTCGCCGCCTTCGGCTTCGAGGTAGCCCCGGAAACCGTGGGCGCCGTCAACGGCCTCGTCCTCGCCGCCCTCGCCCTGCTGTCCCGCGGGCAGGTGACCCCCTCCAAGCCCGACGCACCGGCAGCCGGAGCCTGACCGGGGAGCCCACCATGAGCGACGAGCCGACCCTCGGCGAGATCGTCCGCCGATTCGAGGATCGGTTCGCAGACGTCCGAGACGACATCAGGCAACTCGGCGAGCGCATCGACGGCAAGGTCTCCCAAGAGGTGTACGACCTGCGGCACGAAGCGCTCGCCTCCCGCGTCGCAGCCCTGGAAACTCTGCGGGAGAAGGACACCGAACGCATCGTCGCCACCCGCCGCTGGCTCCTCGGCGCTGTCATCGTGCCGCTGGTGGGCATCCTCCTGCCGGTCGTGCTGCTGCTGACTCGAGGGGGCGGATCGTGACACCCCTCCATCTGCGGCAAGAGGAGCGACGCTGGCGCCGCGGAGACGTGCTGGCCATCCTCTGCGCGGTCGCTATCGGCGGTGCCATCGCCTGGATCGTGCTGGTGGTGCAGGGCCTCAACGGTGACCTGCGCGACGCCAACGAAGCCCGTGACGCTCTCGCCAAGCAGGTTGAGCAGCTCGGCGAGAAGCCGGTGGCCGGCCCGCCCGGATCGCGTGGTGACCCCGACGAGGCGAAGCGTGGCCCCCGCGGTCCGCGCGGGCCGGCGGGGGAAAAAGGCGACCGTGGAAGCCCCGGCCCCACCGGCAAGCGGGGCGTTTCCGGAAAGGACGGCGACACCGGCTCCCATGGCAAGACCGGTAAGGCAGGGTCGGACGGACCCAAGGGTGAGAAAGGTGAGCCGGGCGAGGACGGCAAGCAGGGCGAGCCCGGACCTCAAGGCCCGAAGGGTGAACCTGGACCATCTGGCCCTCGCGGGGAGCAGGGGCCGCGGGGAGAGCGTGGGCCCGCCGGCCCGGCGCCGTCCGGCTGGACGTTCACCTACAACGGAGTCACCTACCGGTGCAGCCCGACCTCTGAGGGGTCCACGTCGTACAACTGCCAGCCGTCTGGCGGTGGTGAGCCTGACGGGGGCGGCACGAAACCCGAGACCGCTGCTCTCGATCCGAGCCGCCGCACCTACCCTTAGGAGGACGTTATGCCTCTGCAGTCGCCCCAGCCTGTCACCCCTCGCCCGGACCCGGCCGGCGCCGACCTGGGCTCCCAGGTGGATATGGGGTGGGTGGAGCCGCCGCCCGAACCGTCGCCGGAGCCGCCGCCACCGCCCAGCACGCAGCCGTTCCTCGAACCCGCACCGCCGCCGGACGAGGCGGCATGACAACGCCCCGCTGCCTTCGGGCGGCGGGGCGATTCGTCGCGTGGAGACCTATGACTCGGCCCGCTTTCCTGTAGCGCGTCCTTCTGCGATCTGCTGTGCACGCGCCCGGCTGATGCCGAGCTCGGCGGCCACTCGGGCGTGGCTCAGTCCGTCGCTGCGCATCTCTTGCACTGCTCGCTGCCTAATCTCTCGGAGCCATTTCTGTAGGTCGGGGATGGCCTGGAGTGCGGTACTCACGTCTTTGGCTCGCTGGGTTGGATCGTCTTGCTGGGCGAGGTGGTTGAGGTTCTCGAAGGGGCTTGGCGGGGTCGTCATGGAGCCAGTGTAGGGGGAGGGTTGACATTCTATAAGGGGTCCCCTTACGGTACTGGTGTTCCGCCACCCACCTAGGCGCCCAGGAGGCTCCCATGGCCATTCACCTCATCGCCTACGCCGCCAACAGTGAGCAGCGCATCGCCCGCGTCCTCAGCCCCCGCACACGCCCCTCTTGGAGCGAGGTCCGCGAGCAGTACCCCGACTTCCGCGGGTCCGGCACCTACCTCGGCGTCGAGCCCCAGTACACCCTCACCTACACCACCCCTGGCGGGCCGGCCACCAAGACCGCCAGCGGCAGCAAGGGTGTCGAAACCATCGGCGCACTCCTGGTCCGCGCCGCCGACCGCGGCGAAGCCTGGGGCATCCAGGTCCTCGACGAGGGGGGCGCCGACGTCACCTTCAACTTCGCCTGCTTCAACTGACTGGCTGCAACATCAGGGCCCCATCCCGGGATGGGGCCCTGATGTGTGTGCTCAGAACGCGCGCCCGCTTGACGCTGCCTCACCCTCGATAACATGCAATATCGCGGGCCCCACTCCATCGGAGTGGGGCCCTTCGTCGTTGCGGAATGGCGTCTCCAACTTCCTCCGCATGACGGGCGTTACCGACGGTAGCCCCGTATAATTTCCCTTATACGAGGGAATCTCGACCGCCCGAAGGAGACCAAGATGGGGGCAGCGCTACACCTTGCACACGCCACGCAGGCACCTCCGCCGCCGAAGAGGAAACGCAAGCGTGGCGGAGGGGGAGGCGACGGCTACGACAAGCTCGTCCACCGCGTCTACCAGGACAAGCGGATGACGCCCGAAGCTCGCGAACTGATCCTCCTGCTCGCCTGGCTTGCTGCCCGCGACCCCGACAGGTTCGACGAAGACGGCCAGCTCATCAGTTGGAGGAAGCGTGCCTCCGCGATCCTCGGCGAGTACGGTCCCGGCCCACGTAAGGGATCTCGCCTCGCGGACCTGCTGTACGCGGACCGCCCCCGCTACGAGGACAAGCGCAGCGGCTGGGAAACGAGAGAGTGCGCGGCGCCGATGATCCGCCGAGTTGGCCTGTGCGGGCAACACGGCGTCGACCACGACTGGATCGTCGACCAGGAGACTGGGTGGCGGACAGCGGTCTGGTATTGCCGCCGCCATGAGACTTGGGGGCGAAGCCTTCGCGCTGCACGCCACGAAAATCCCGGACCGGAGCCGATCCCCAATGCCGGCGGCCTCGTGGTCTCTTACCTGATGGCCGAGGGTGAGGAGCAGGCGTGGGCGCGACTCTATGGAGAAGCCGCTGAATGGAAGCGCGACAGGCGGTGGGAGCCCCCGAAGAAGTACGGGCTGCGGGCTGACGACTGGCCTACGTCCGGCGAGGAGTCTGCGCCCGAGAAGGAGCCGTTCCGGCTGCGGCTCGTTACCTCGGACGGCGACCTTGTCTCTGGCGAGGACGCGCGATGACCGGCGAGCCCGAGGAGACGGTCGACGCCGAGCTGGTGGACGACGGCCACCTCCCCGCCCCGCTACCCGCCACCGAGCCCGCCCGGCCGGTGGTGGACCAACACACCATTCTCGCCCCCGGCGACCCACTCCCCACCGAAGCCGACCAACCCACCTACACCGAACGCGACATCCGCGTCTCCGAGCGCACCGCCGAACGGCTCAAGAACAAGTCGAAGCCGAAGAACACCAGCCGCACCTACAGGAACCAGCGCGACCTCTTCGAAGCCTGGTGCACGCGACAGGGCCGGGTGGCGAAGCCCTGCACCACCGCCACCTACGTCGAGTACGTCGCCGAGCTGATCGAGTCCGGCAAGTCACCGAACAGCATCTCCGTCGCCATGTCCGCCATCCGCACCTGGATGCCCGACGACAAGAAACCCGGCACCCAAGAAGCACGCGGCATGCTCAACGAGTACAAGAAGGAGTGGGCCCGCCGCGTCGGCGTGAAGAAGGCACCCGCCATCACCGACACCATGCTCCGCGCCATGGTGGCCACCTGCGACGAGCAGCACCCCATCGGCATCCGCGACCGAGCCGTCCTCCTCCTCGGCCGCGGCGCACTCAACCGCCGCATCGAACTCGCCGACCTCACCATCGGCAACGTGACGGTAGAGACCGACGGCGTCGCTCTCTGGTTCGCGGCTTCCAAGACCGACCAGGAGGCCAAAGGGGAGGAGACGTTTATCCCCGCCTGGGACGACCCGCTCCTCGACCCCGTCCGCGCCACCCGCGCCTGGCTCGACGTCCTCCACCGCCTCGACGTCCACGACGGTGCGTTCATCCGCGCACTCACCCGCGAAGGCCGCCTTCAGTCCCGCATCACCGCGACCGAACGAGGCGAACACGTCACCGGCGACGCCATCAACGACTGGGTACGAGGGCGCGCACGGCAAGCCGGCATCACCGGCTGGGAAAAGATCACCGCGCACGGGCTGCGACGAGGCGGCGCCCAAGCCATCGCCGACGCCGGGGGAGACCCAACCGCCCAAGGCCGCTGGAAGGCGGGCAGCGCCGTGGTGAAACGCGAGTACCTCGATCGGGCACAGTCCCGCGCCGAGAACCCGTGGCTCAAGCTCGCACGCCGCACCGAACCCGACGACTGACCATCCCGCCTACAGCCTCGCCGCGAAACTCGCCGCCAGACTCAACACCGAAGAGGAGAAGTGACCATGCCGAAGTCCGACACCAATCCCCTACGTACCCGCTTGCTGGACTCTGAACAGGGCTGGTTCCCTGCCGTCTTCCCCGGCACTTGTGAGGGCTGCGGGAAGCGGTTCAAGCCCGGTGCTGCGATCCGCATGCGCGCCTCGCTGGGGTGGCGCGCGGAGTGCTGCGCTGAGCAGAGCGAACGCCGCTGACCCGCCCGCAGAACGGTGCCCCCGCCAGTCGTAGTGGCGGGGGCACCGCTGTGTGACCCTACCCGCCGCTGGGTGCCCACTCCCAGGCTCCGCCGCCGCGCCAGTCGATGAGGGCGGTGTCGTCGAGCCGCACATGCTCCCGTTCCAGCCCGACCTCTTCCAGCATGTCCAGCACGTCCATCGCGTTGTAGGCGACGCCGAGGATCCGGCCCCGAGCTACCACCCGCCGGCCGCCCTCAGCGTCAGGCGGATACACGACGACGGGGGCCATACACCCACCGTGCGACACGGTGGGCGCGGGCGCATCTTGGCAGCTATCCGACCTGGTGGACGGGGCCCATGCTCAGTCGTGGCTGAGAGCTGTTCCGATGTGCTGTCGCGCGCCTCGACGCCTTGGCTGCTTACCCCGCTTTGCCACCGGTCGTGGGTCAAGCTCAAGTTCGTCGGCCCAGCGGCGCATCACCGCGTAAGAGACGCCGAGGCGGCGGTGCACGTCCGTCACGGTGAAAGACAGATCGGTCCACATTTCGCGTAACTGCTGCTCCTGTGCGGCGCTCATCGTGCGCTTCGGGCGTCCCCCACGGCGCCTCGGCGGAGGAAGGACGGCCGCAAGCTGCGGGTGGCGCGCGGCCTGGGAGCGTAGATGCGTGATGCTCAACCGGGCTTTCGCAGCAGCAGCGCTGATGGTTCCGCCTTCCTTCAAAACCTGAACTGCCATATCGAGGCGCCGCTGGGTCACCGCGTTCTGAGGGACAACGGTGAGCTGGTCGAGCCACTTCAGCACCGCTTCTTCCGCTGCCGCGAAATGGGGATCAGCCCTGCGGTAGCGCTCAAGAGCCCCGGCAGAGAGACCGGTGACGGTCATGGACAGACTGACCGCGCCGCCGGTGCGGGTGAGGGCAGCGAGGTAGTCGCCCATCTGCGCGGCCTTCTGGACGGTCTCAGGGAGCCCGTCAATGGCGGCGCGCAGCTCACCGTCGGTTACGGCGTGGTTCGACAGCGCGGAGCGGGTGACGCCGACCCTGGCGGCGGCCTGATCGACGCTTTCCCCCGCGCGGCGTGCGGCGAGGAAGTCGCTGCGTTGCTCCGGGGTCAGGCCGCGGTACTTGCGGGTCTCCGCGTTGTGTGCGGCCCGGCAGCGCCAGCAGCGGCCTCCCTTGCGCCAGCCGTTCGGGGTGCCGCAACCGCGCCGGTACGCTGCGCAGTCGCTCATGCCTGCGCCTCGTGCCGGTCGGCGGCGTCTGCGTAGGCGATGGACAGGGCGGGAACTTCCTGGGCGACGCGGGCGATGACGGCACGGTGCCAGGACGCGGGGAACGGGACCTCGGGATGCGCAGCGTGGTACTCGGCATCGTCCCGGTACGTGATCACCCCCGGGTCGGGCAGATCCATCAGCTTGCCGATGATGCCGGAGACGAACTCCCCGGTCCGCCGCTCCAGGTCCTCGATCTCCAGACGGACCCCGTCGGGGATGGCGTACTTGCCCTGCTCCCAGTGCCGCACCGTGCGCCCCGAGACCCCGAGGTGCTCGGCGAGCCAGTCCCCCGTCAGGCCGAGGAATTCCCGCACGACCTTGAACTCGGCGGGCGTCATCCGCTCGTCCTCGGGCATGCCGGGTGGATCGGTGTACTCGGTCATGGTGCGTCCCTCCAGGGATAGCAGCGGGCCGCCTCGACCGGGGTGAGGCGGCCCTCGTGCACGTGATGATGGTCAGGCGTCGCGAAGGGCTCGGGTGACCTCGCTGTCCGGGACCTCCTGGCGGTGCCCGTCGTCAAGGAGCACGACCACGGTCTCGTTCGTCACGTCCTCGACCTCGCCGGTGGACGACCAGCCCTCGGGGAGTGAGTCGGGGGAGACGCTGACCTTGTCGCCGACCGCGAGCGGGGCGCTGTCGTTGTCGACGTCGTGGCGCTGGATGATGGCGAACAGGTCGATGCCCTCGATGATTTCGCTGATGTCCAGCTCGCCGTCCCACGTGTAGTCGTCCGGGTAGAAGGGGCCGATGAAGTCGTTGCCCACCAGGTGCACGCCCTCGGGGAGTGCGTTGTCGATGGCGTCGCGGTAGTCGGAGGCGATGCGGTCGAGGGCGCCGGAGGTCTCCATACGCTTCTGCCATTCGCTGTCGCCGCCGTTGATGGCGTCCAGGATGGTGGCCTCGACCGACACGTTGTAGCTGTCGCCGTGATTGCACCAGGTGCCGTAGTCGGTGGTGGTGGTCATAGCAGTCCCCTTTGCTTGATTGGATGTCGGTGCTTCTGAGTCAGAGGGCGGCGATGGCGCTGCGGATACCGTCAACGACGGCCTCCCACAGTTCGTCGCGGTCGGCGACGCGGGACTCGCTCCAGCCGAACCGGCAGTGCAGCTTGCCGTCGGCGGCGTCGTACCACACCTTGTCGATGGAGCCGAGGAGCTTGCCCGCCTGGGAGTTGGGGATGCGCTCGCCCTGGTAGCTGGCAGAGGAGATGTTGCCGGTGTTGTAGCGGCTGGTCTCGATGCCCGCGAAGTGCGCCCAGTTGTTGATGTAGACGCGGTCGTGGCCGTTCTTCTGCCACCGGTTGCCGCCGATCGCGGTCATGGTGTCGACGGTGAACTCGACTGTGCGGGCGGGGCGCTTGAGGGCGCCGATGGCGATGCGGGCGGCGAGGGAGGCGGAGTCGATGACCCAGCGGCCGGCCTGCTTGACGGCGGAGACGGCTCCGTAGCGGCACCAGGTGCGGATGGTGTCGACGGTGACGTTTGCCTGGGCGGCGGCTGCGGTGGTGTTCATCGTCCGGGTCCTTCCGGTGGGGTCTGGGGCTGTTCCCCTGACCTCATGCCACCAATGTAGCTTCCTAAAATAGGAAAGCGCAAGGGGGGTTGTGTGACTCTTCTCTGTCCGTGCCATAATCAACGAGCTCGCCTGCGTGAGGCGCGCAGCTCCACTCCTGGCTGCGATCGCCTGCTGCAACGCGCAGGCGTAGCTAGCGCCGGTTCTTGCACAGTGCCCGGCGCCTGCTCCCCGCCACTGCGGGGCTACGCGTTAGGACCCCCGCCCGTCTTGTGGGCGGGGGTCTTCTGCTTCACCGGCTTGTGCCCTGGAGCCCGGGTCAGGCGCGCATACGCAACTCTGGTTGAACCCGCAATCATGCGGGTATCCCATGCGTCAGCCTGATGAATCCACGCATAGGCCGCCACAACGGGCGTGACCCCCCACAACTGAATAAGGAGATCATCTTGGGTAGAACCCTCGGCGTCATAGCCGCCACCATCGCCGCCGTGACGTTCCTCACCGGCTCCCAGGCCACGGCGCAGCAGGCCACCAGCAGCACCCTCACCATGCAGGGCTACGGCTGGAAACTCACCGACATCGTCGGCGTGTACGCCATCAGCCCCAGCGAGACGTACACCATCACGTTCGAGACGGCCGCGATGAAAGCCCGCTACGCGCCGTACTACACCGAAGCGCTGAAGCAGATCCGCGACGCCGGCATCCACATCGAAATCGGCGGCGTCGAACCCGTCGACATCAACCAGTGCGGGCCCAAGAACCACATCCAGGTCACCGAACGCTACAGGCCCGTCGGCACCCCCGGCTGGAGCAAGGGCGTCCCCTGCCCCTGGCAACCGCAGGGCCTCGGGCGCGGCGGCCTCGTCATCTACAACTCGGAGTACTGGGACGGCTCGTGGTACATCAGCAAAGCCAACCTCCACAACACCATCGTCCACGAGGTCCTACACGCCATGGGACTCAACCACCCCAACGTGGATCTCGACGGCGACGGCACCGTCGAGCCGTATGAGTGCGTCGCCACCAGCTACGGCAACAAGCCGATCATGTGCTCGCCCAGCGGCGGCTACCACACCAGCAACATGGGCAAGCTCGTCCACTTCGACGTGAGCGGGCTGAAGGCGCTCCTCGCCAACGCCCGCGCACAGGGCATCTCATAGCCCACCGCCTGTCACCCTGGCCTGCCACACTGGACGCATCATCCATCGTGCTGGCTGCATGTGGACGGCAGGCCCCGCCAACAGCGCGGCGGGGCCGACGCCGTGAGAAAGGGGGAGCCATGAAGCCCCGCCCCGCCGATGATGACCGGCTCGACCCCCGCGCGGCCCGCGTCTGTACGTGCATGCACGCGGACTTCCGTCACCCCCACGGACCGTGCTCGGGCTACGACTCTTACGGGCAGCCCTGCAAATGCCCGTCACTTGAGGTGGATCGCGTGTGGAGCGGCCTGGGCGACGAGGAGCCCTAGCCTGCCTCGGCTGCCCGTGCGGCCTGCTTGAGCCCCTGCTCGGCGGCGTTCCAGCCATGCTCCGCCACGAGCCCGGAGTCCTCAAGGGCGGCGTTCTTCGCGGCGGCGGCCTGCCGCATCTTCTCCCGCAGCGGCTCCGGATCATCCCCCGTGTACGCCATCAGCTCACGGTCCGCGGCGAACACCTTCAGCTGCAGCTCGATCAGGTGCGCGTGTTTCTCGGGGTCGATCACATTCGCCATGCTGCGATCCTACGGTTGCCGTCTGACAACTCACGCCGCGGCCGTCAGCTCCCGCGCCACGGCCTCCCGCCACACCGCACGCAGCCTGTCCAGCTCCGCCAGAGCCTCCGGCGTCCACACCACACGGCCGGCGACATGGCGGCGGATCGCCGCGTTCGCCGCAGTCGCCGTGATGCACCGGCCGCAGCACACCCCCGTCGTGGTCATGGGGCGAGTCTAAGAGCTCGCACCGTCAGCGAAGCCGCCCTCGGGGGCCTGAATGTAGGTGCCTTTGGAAGGGACCGTTATGGCCAGCCCGCGGTCGCGGAGCACCCGGATTGCCCTCCGTGCACTCATGTAGGAGACCCCGTATTCGCGGGCAAGGTCTGGTTCTGCGGGCAGGCGGGCGCCGGGTTGGAGCTCACCGGCTTCGATGCGACGCGTGAGGTCGTCGGCCACCTGGACATACACGTAGACCGGCAGGCTGGGGTCAACCCGCCCACCAAGATCATCTCCCATGTTGTCACACGGTAGAGCGCCCCTGAGCTGCACAGATCGATGGGTAGCTCCCTATAGCTATAGGTAGCGATGCATAGCGGCTACCCTCAGAGGGGTTGTCGTGATCGGCGGTTCGGCCCAACGCGGCTGCAAGAGGGGTGGGGGTAGGTGGCTGAATTCCCAACGCCTTCACCTGTCCTCCGATTAGGGGTCCACGCTGCGGGTACTCGTGCTTAGCCGCCCCCTGAGCTGCCGTGACTCCCTCTGCACCCCCCTTGTGTGGGAGTCACGGCACACTCATCACTCGAATGAGTGATCGAATTTCGGCCAGCCCGTCCCTACGGTTAATGATCAGCAGGTGGTCGACCCTTGGGGCGCCAGTCCTACCTCCCAAGTAGGTGCCCCCGAGTGGCCGGCCGCCTGCGTTGGGAGACGTTGGGAGACGCTGGGAGACGAGTGGGAGATGATCATGGGGAGCAGGCTCGATCTGACTCTAAAAACTACTAGAAGCCACTAGGGCATTCACCCGGTCACCGCGCCCCGAAAATACCCGCTCAGCCGACCGACTCGCCCGCGTGCGGGCTGAGCACGCCCGCCGCCATCAGCGCGAACAGCGCCAGCCCCAGCAGGATGCGGTAGATGACGAACGGCATGAAGCTGCGGGTTGAAATGAACTTCATGAACCACGCGATGACGGCATATGCCACCACAAAGGCCAGCGCGGTGGCGAAGAGCGTGGGCCCCCAGGAGACATGGCCCTCGCCGATGTCCTTGAGCTCGAACAGGCCGGAGGCGAGCACAGCGGGGACCGCCAGCAGGAACGAGTAGCGGGCCGCCGCCTCGCGCCGGTACCCCATGAACAGGCCGCCGCTGATGGTGGCGCCCGACCGGGACACGCCGGGTACCAGCGCCATCGCCTGCGCGCAGCCGTAGAGCAGGCCGTCGCGCACGGTCAGCTGCTCGAGGGACTTGCGCTCGCGGCGAGCCCGGTGGCGGCCGCCCTTGGTGTCGCGGGCGGCCATCCGGTCTGCGACGCCCAGCACGAGGCCGATGCCCACCAGGGTGGTGGCGATCAGCCGAAGATCGCGGAACGGGCCCTCGATCTGGTCCTTGAAGGCCAGCCCGAGCACCCCGATCGGGATGGAGCCGACGATGACGAGCCAGCCCATCCGCGCGTTGTGGTCGGCTCGGGCCTCGCGGTTGTAGAGCGAGCGGAACCAGGCGGCGAGGATGCGGCCGATGTCCTTGCGGAAGAAGATCAGGACGGCGGTCTCGGTGCCGATCTGGGTGACGGCGGTGAAGGCCGCGCCCGGGTCGTGCCAGCCGGCGAACGCCGCGACCAGCCGCAGATGGGCGCTGGAGGAGATCGGGAGAAACTCTGTCAGTCCCTGGACGAGTCCGAGGACAAAGGATTCAAACCAAGACATCTGCGGCGGGGCTCGTCCCTGTGGTAGTCGGAGGTCAGTGCGGGGAGACCGGCTCGCGCACGGCCGGCGAGCAGGCTTCGGGCGGGGCCGCCGGCCGGGTGCTGTCCCGCGCGGCCGGGCCCCGCAGCTGGCCGCGTTTGCGCCAGGCGACCACGCCGCCCGCCAGTCCGGAGAGCGCGATGAAGCCGAACGAGGCCAGGAAGACCGGCGAGGTGGGCTTCGCCGCGCTGCTGCCCGCGATGACGTAGGCGGCGGTGTTGGGAACCGAGCCGAGCGCCGTCGCGCTCAAGAAGGCGGGCCAGCTCATCCGGGAGACGGCGGCGCCGTAGTTCGAGGCCGCGAACGGCACACCGGGCAGCAGCCGGATCACCAGCATCGAGCGGAAGCCGTGCTTGCTCAACTGCCGGTCGGCCGCCGTCAGCCAGCGGCCGCGCAGCAGTCGGCGCAGCGCGTCCTGGCCCAGCAGCCGGCCCAGCCCGAAGGCGATGCCCGCGCCGATCACCGTGCCGGCCGTCGCCGAGAAGGTGCCTGCCTGGGCGCCGAAGAGGACACCCGCCGCCACATTGAGCACCGGGCGGGGCACGAAGGCGGCGGTGCACAGCCCGTAGGCGGCGCCGAAGAGCGCGACCGCCACACCGCCGGCGGCCTCGGGCGGCCAGCCGTGGGCGAGCAGGCGCTGGGGCTCGTACAGCAGCATCGTCGTCGCCGCCCCGCACAGGAGTACGGCCAGCAGGGCGAGGCGGGACCATGGTGAGAGCAGCGTCTTGGTGAGACGGCCGGGGAGTCCGTCTGGCTGCACGGCGGGGACGGGCACGCTGGGAGCGTAACCGACGAATGGACCCTTCCGCTGTTCGGTGCTGTACGTAAAGCCCGAAAGATGCCTGTCGGAACCGGTGTTCGCTCGCCGTCCATCTCCGCTTTCACCTGCGACGGAGACTGTGCGCACCGGACCGGTCCGGCCGGGTGAGGCCGCCGTCGAAAACCGTTCGACCGAGGACGGTTGAGCGAGCGATGATCTGTCGGTGTTCCGGCAGCCCCCGCTCTCTGCTCCGGCCGCCGTCGCGGCCGCCGCGCCGGCTGCCCTCTTCCCGACCCCCGGCGGGTGTGTGTCCCCGTCCCGGAGCGTGTGCGCGGTGACCAGGGGCGTGCACGCCCTTCACCTCCCTCCCGGCGTCCGGCTGCGCCGACGCTGACCCTTCCCGGACCGCCCGAGGACCCCACAGGGGGAGGGTCGGTCATTCCGTGGGGTCCGGCCTCGTCCCGTACCGGCCCAGGAGGGCACCCATGTCCGGCCACACCCACCCGTCCTGCATCCCGCACCCGATCCCGCACCTGACCATCGGCACCTTGGGGCACCGAGGCCATGGCAAGACCACGCTGGCCGCGGCGCTGGCGGCGGCACGAGACCCTGCCGCCGCGCACGGCGCCCCCGTCCGCCCGGATCCGCGGCGACGGCGATCCCGCCGCGCGACCGGCACCCGCAGCTTCCGGTACGCCACCGACACCCGGCGCTACACACTGCTGGACCCGGGCCACACGGAATGTCCAGGAAGCCCTGGCTGTCCTGAAAGCCTTGAAAGCGCTGGAAGTTCGCTCGGCGCCGAGGCCCTGCGCGGGCTCGACGGCGCGGTGATCGTCGTCTCCGTCCTGGAGGGCGTCCGGCCCTGCACCGCCGGTCAGCTGGCGCTGGCGCGCCGCAGCGGTCTCGCCCACCTGGTCGTGGCCCTCACCATGGCCGACGCGGGCAGCGACGAGCTGACCGAGCTGGTCGAGACCGAGGTACGGGAGCTGCTGACCCGGCACGGCTACGCGGGCGAGACGCTCCCGGCCGTCCGGGTCTCGGCCCGCAGCGCGCTCCAGGGCGATCCGCGCTGGCAAGGCACCATCGAGGCGCTGCTGGACGCCGTCGACACCTATGTACCGCTGCCCGAGGTGCTGTGAGCCCTCGGACGGGCCGCACAATGGAGCCGTGGACACCGACGCCGACGGGGAGCAGATACCCCGCATCCGAGCCGTCGCGGGCGGCACCGCCAAACTGCTGCCGGACATCGACCGCGAGCGGGCGTGGCTGCTGACCCTGGACGGAGCCCCGCAGTCGTACGTCGATCTCGACGCTCCCGAGCACCTGGAGTTCGAGTACGCGCGCCGGGTCGGCCATCTGCTCGATGTGGCGGCGCCGCACGGAGCGCCGCTGGACGTGCTGCACCTGGGCGGGGGAGCGCTCACGCTTCCCCGCTACCTCGCGGCGACCCGGCCGGGCTCCCGGCAGCGGGTGGCCGAGCCGGACGCGGAGCTGACCGCGTTCGTCGTCGAACACCTGCCGCTTCCCGAAGGAGCCGGGATCGAGGTGGAGGCGGTCGACGGACGGGCGCTGCTGGAGTCCGCACCGGACGGGAGCGCCGATGTACTGCTGGCCGACGTCTACGGCGGATCGCGGGTCCCGGCGCATCTGACCACGCTGCCGTACGCGAGGGAGGCGGCCAGGGTGCTGCGGCCGGGTGGGAGCTATGTGGCCAACCTCGCCGACGCCGCGCCGTTCTCCTTCCTCGCCTCGCAACTGGCCACGGCCGCCGCGGTCTTCGAGCAGCTCGCGCTCGTGGCCGAGCCGGCGGTGCTGCGCGGGCGGCGGTTCGGCAACATCCTGCTGCTCGCCTCGCACGACGAGCAGCCGCTGTCCGAGCTGGCCCGCCGCTGCTCGGCGGACCCGTTCCCGGCGCGGGTCGAGCACGGCGCCGCGCTGGAGCGTTTCACGCGCGGCGTGCGGCCGGTCGACGACGGCGATGCCGTACCGTCCCCCGAACCGCCGGACGGCGCCTTCAGCATCGGCTGAGGGCGCCGTCCCTGGCCTGGACCGCGCGGAGCGGTGCTGGGTCAGCCGCGGGGCTCGTCCCCGCCGCCGTCGTAGGTGCGGAGGCTGCCCATGATCTTCTTGATGGTGGCGTCCGAGAGCTCATCCTTGACGCCCGCGTCGGTGTAGAGCACCCAGATCGCCAGGTCACCGTTGGAGTTGATCCAGGAGACGGTGACGACCTTGCCCGCGCTGGTGGAGCACTTGTCCGCCTTGGGCGCCCCGGTGACCTTCGCGGTGGCGGTGTGGCCCTTGATGCCGTGCTTGTTCGTGAACGGCTTGGGCTTGGAGACCTTGAGGGTGCCCTTCTGCTTCTGGTCGTAGCCGGCTATCGCGAAGTTGCCCGCCGCGATCCGGGCCGCCTCCTTGGTGTTCTTGGAGCCCTGCCCGCCCTTGGTGCCGACGGCGGCGCGGGTGGACTCCTTGCACCAGTTGTCCTTGTAGTAGGCGGGCGCCGACATGGCGACCAGGACCTTGCCCTTGTCGTTCTCGAAGCCGGTGATGGTTCCCTGGCTCGCGAGCGTCCAGTCCTTGGTGTCGGGGACGTCGAAGGCGGAGTACCACTTGGGATTGATGACGGTCTGCCACCCGGCGATCACCGGGTCCGACGGGTCCTTGGAGGCCCCGCCGCCGCCCGGCTCGCCCTTCTTGCTCTTCTCCGGTTTCGTCTTCACCGAGGGCGAGGCGGACTTGTCGGCCTCGTTCTTCTTGCCACCCGAGTCGTCACCGCCCAGCACGACGACACCGGTCACCGTCGCCGCGATCACCGCCACAGCGGCGACGATCGAGATCACGATCGTCTTCTTCTTGCCGCCGCCTCCGCCGCCCTTGGGCGACTGCGGGCCGCCGGGCATGCTCCCCGGACCCCACTGGCCCGACTGGCCGGGACCGCCCGGCTGCTGGCCGTAGGGGTACGGCGGGGTGCCCTGCTGCCCGTAACCGGACGGCTGGCCGGCCGGCGGCTGCCCGTAGCCGGGCTGCTGACCTGACGGCGGTTGTCCGTATCCGGGCTGCTGGTACGGGTTCGGCTGCCCATAGCCGGGCTGTTGATACGGGTTCGGCTGCTGCGGGTTCTGCTCGCCCCCGGGCTGCTGCTGTCCTGGCCACATGGCTGATAACCCTATGGTGCGCTGTCCATGGCGGCCACGGCCGCCCGCCGATCGGTACGCACCCGCTACATGAATGGGTCCGGAGCGCGAAGGAGCGGCCCTCCCGCCAGCAGTTACTCGGTGGTAACGTGCGGCCATGACCACACAGTCGCAGCCGGACATCGGCGAGCTGATGAGGGCCTCCGTGCCCATGGCCCGCACGCTCAACCTGGAGTACCTGGAGACCTCGCCGGAGCGGGTCGTCGTCTCGCTGCCCGACCAGAGCGAGTACCACAACCACGTCGGCGGCCCGCACGCCGGAGCGATGTTCACCCTCGCCGAATCCGCGAGCGGCGCGATCACCCTGGCCGCGTTCGCCGACCAGCTCTCCCGGGCCGTCCCGCTCCCGGTGCACGCGGAGATGGACTTCAAGAAGATCGCCACGGGCGTCGTCACCGCCACCGCCGAACTCGGCCGTCCGGTGGCCGACGTGGTCGCCGAGCTCGACAGCGGGCAGCGCCCGGAGTTCCCGGTCAAGGTCGCGCTCAGCCGCCCCGACGGCGCCGTCACCAGCGAGATGACCATCGTGTGGACCCTGCGGCCCAACGACTGACCCCGCGCGGAGCGGCCCCGGGCCTCGGCACGGGCCGAGGCGGGGTCGAGTAGGCTTCCGGATTCGTGCAGGCATGACAGCTCATGCCCCGATGACGTGAGAGGAAGCCGCAGTTGCACATCCAGGAGTGGCTGGAGAGCGTCCCGGCCGTCAGCGTGTACCTCCTGGTGGGGGTGGTCATCGGGTTGGAGAGCCTGGGGATTCCGCTGCCCGGGGAGATCGTCCTGGTCAGCTCCGCGCTGCTGGCCTCGCAGCAGGGCCACATCGACCCGCTGATCCTGGGCACGTGCGCCACCGTCGGCGCCGTGGTGGGCGACTCGATCGGGTACGCCATCGGCCGCAAGGGCGGCAAGCCGCTGCTGGAGTGGCTGGGCAGGAAGTTCCCCAAGCACTTCGGGCCCAGCCATGTGGCCACCGCGGAGCGCTCTTTCCAGCGGTGGGGCATGTGGGCGGTCTTCTTCGGCCGGTTCATCGCCCTGCTGCGGATCTTCGCCGGGCCGCTCGCGGGCGTGCTGAGGATGCCGTACTGGAAGTTCCTGACGGCGAACGTGCTGGGCGGTGTGGTGTGGGCCGGTGGTACGACCGCCGTCATCTACTACGTCGGCATCGTCGCCGAGGCGTGGCTCAAGCGCTTCTCCTGGCTCGGACTGGTGGTGGCCCTGCTGTTCGGGCTGGGCTCCATGGTGATCGTCAAGCGCCGCGCGGCGAAGGCGGCTGACGCCGCCACCGAGGAACTCGCGGAGGCCGCACCGGCGCCGGCCGCCGACTAGAGGGTGCGCGCCCCGTCAGGGCACCCCTCAGCAGCACCCCGAGAAGGAGAACAGACGTGGCACAGGGCGGACTGATCGTGAACGTCGGCGGGCACGAACCCCGGCTGGACCCCACGGCTTTCCACACCCCGACCTCCGTGATCGCCGGGCAGGTCACCATGGCCGCCGGGTCGAGCCTGTGGTACGGCGCCGTCATGCGTGCCGACGCGGGCCCCATCGTGCTGGGCGAGGAGAGCAATGTGCAGGACAACTGCACCGTGCACGGCGATCCCGGCTTCCCCGTCACCGTCGGCGCCCGCGTGACCGTGGGCCACAACGCCGTGCTGCACGGCTGCACCGTCGAGGACGATGTGCTGATCGGGATGGGCGCCACCGTCCTCAACGGCGCCCGGATCGGTGCCGGGTCCCTCGTCGCCGCGCAGACCCTGGTGCCGCAGGGCACCGTGGTACCGCCCGGCTCGCTGGTCGCCGGGGTGCCCGGCAAGGTGCGGCGCGAGCTGACCGACGAGGAGCGCGAGAGCATCCGCTTCAACGCTCTGGCGTATGTGGAGCTCGCCAAGCGGCACCGCGAGGCGTCCGTGGCCGAGGGCCCCTCGCCCTCCTGAGCCGCGGCGGCGGGGTTACTCGTGAGGAACTTCATGGCGGCAGAAGAGCGGTGGAGCGCTACGGTGACGGCGTGCCATCCCTCAAGAACACGTTCTCGTCCCTTACCTCCCGCGCCGTGCACGGCATCTGGCGCCGGGCGCAGCGCGCGGGAGCCGTCACGGCCGAACGCCCCGGGCCGTACGCGTTCCGCCGCCTGGGGACCGGGAGCCGGCTCGCCTTTCCGCAGGGGACGCTCTTCGGCACACCGTGGATCGAGATCGGTGACCACTGCATCGTCGGCCAGGACGTCACGCTGACGGCCGGGATGATGCCGGACCTGGACCTGGGCCCCGAGACCGTGCTGCGGCTGGGCAACGGCGTGGTGCTGGGGCGGGGCAGCCACGTCATCGCGGACACCCGGGTCAGCCTCGGGGACGATGTGTTCTGCGGTCCGTATGTCTACATCACCTCGACCAACCACTCCTACGACGATCCGGCGCAGCCGGTCGGCAAGCAGTGGCCGCGTACCGCGCCCGTCGAGATCGGCTCCGGGAGCTGGATCGGTGCGGGCGCCGTCGTACTGCCGGGCGCGACGCTGGGGCGGAACGTGGTGGTCGCGGCCGGTGCCGTGGTGCGCGGCGAGGTGCCGGACCACGCGGTGGTCGCCGGCGCCCCGGCCAAGGTGGTGCGCCGCTTCGACCCGGAGGAGGGGTGGCAGCCGCCGCTGCGCACCCCGCCGCCCGTTCCCGTCCCGGAGGGCGTCACTCCGCAGCAGCTGCTGGCCCTGGCCGAGCTGCCCCGCCCGCACGGCCCCTGGGACGGGACCCTCAGGGGCGAGAAGGGCACCTCGCCGGGCGGCGACGGGACCTTCCGGGGCGACCGGGACGGGGGCGCGGACGGTGGCTGAGCCCGGGAGCCGTCAGCCGGAGGCGAGCAGTACGGTGCCCAGCAGCGCCAGTGAGGCGCCCGCTGTCTGCAGGGCCCGCAGCCGTTCGTGGAGAACGCCCCGGGCGGCCAGCGCGGTGACCACCGGGTACAGCGAGGCGAGCACAGCTGCCACGGTGACCGGGCCGTGCTGCGCGGCGACGGCGTATGTCCCGTTGGCGGCGACGTCGGCGAGACCCACGAAGGCCAGTGCGGGCAGCATCCGCCACACCGCCCGTATCCCCTCCTCGGGGAGCGCGGGGCTGCCGCGCCGCACCGAGGCGTACAGCGCGCCGCCGCCCACCACCACGTTGACCACCCGCTGGACGAACAGCGTCAGGAAGAGCCCCGCGACGGTGGTGGACGCCTCGGCGACCAGGCTCATCGTCGCGCCGAAGCCGAAGGCCGCGACCAGGGTGAGCAGGATGGTGCGCTGCTGCACGGGCGCTCCGCCGCCGCCCACACCGCCGGCCAGCACCACGCCTGTGACCGCGACCAGGGTGCCCACCGCCTGTATGGGACCGGGCCGTTCGCCGTGCAGCACCATGCCGACGGCGACCGGTACGGCCACACTGCCGAGAGTGGCGACGGGGGACACCACGCCCATCGGGCCGATGGCCAGTGCCCGGTAGAAGCAGAGCATGGACACCGGCCCGATGGCACCGGCCGCCACCGCGCACCACAGCAGACGGGCGTCCAGCTCGCTCCAGGCGCCCGTGGCCAGCACGATGACGCCGAGCACCAGGCAGGCCGCGCCCTGGGAGACGACCACCACGGTCAGCTCGCGCAGTCGCTTGCTGAGCAGCCCGCCGCCGAAGTCGGCCAGCCCCCACAGCAGACTGGTGGCCAGGGCGAAGACAGCGGTCATGGCGGAATCCCTCGCAGTACAGTGTGGTGAACACTCAAGTCCACCACACCGTAGTTCAGAGCAGTGCACTCTGCAATCTAATATTTTGGATGGTGCCGAACACAGTGACGGACCTCGACCACCTCACGCAGGCCCTCGCCCGCAACCTCAAGCACCTGCGGGCCGAGCGCGGCTTCACCCTCGACGCGCTCGCCGCGCGGGCGGGAGTCAGCCGGGGCATGCTCATCCAGATCGAACAGGCCCGCACCAACCCCAGCGTCGGCACCGTCGTCAAGATCGGCGACGCGCTCGGGGTCAGCATCACCTCGCTGCTCGACTTCGACCAGGAGCCACAGGTCCGGCTGGTCCCCCCGGAGCAGGCCGTACGGCTGTGGGCCACCGAGGCGGGCAGCCACAGCACGCTGCTCGCGGGCACCGAGGCGCCCGGTCCGCTGGAGCTGTGGCACTGGAAGCTGGTACCGGGCGACGCCAGCAGCTCCGACCCGCACCCCATAGGCGCCACCGAACTCGTCCACGTCACCGCCGGCACGCTCACCCTGGAGGTGGACGGTGACACCTACACCGTCCCGGCCGGCACCTCCGCCTGCTTCGAGTCGCACGTACCGCACGGCTACCGCAACGACGGAACGGAAGACGTCGAGATGACCATGGCCGTCTCGGTCCCCGAACCGCGCTGACCCCGCGGCGGCGACTGGCTAGGCTGCCGATATGCGAGCGCCCATCGGAGACTTCGACAACGCCGGTCCGGCCGCCGAGCTGCTGGACCAGCTGGCCGCTCCCGTCGCCGCCGCCGTGCGCGACTGGGAAGGCCCCGTCCCCGTCGACCAGTTGCTGCACGTCGACACCGACGCGGAGAAGGCCGACACGGCCGTCTTCCTGGAGACCTACGGCCAGGACCTGCTGGAGACGTCGGCCAACTGCGTCGTGGTGGCCGCCAAACAGGGCGGAGCGCGCACCCTCGCCGGGTGCGTGGTCCTCTCGTCCTGCCGGGTGGACGTCAACGGGGCGGTGCGCCGCGGCCTCGGCGCCCGGAAGGTGTCCTTCGCACCGCACGAGACCGCCGTCGGTGAGACCGGCATGGAGTACGGCGGCATCACCCCCATCGGGCTGCCCGCCGGCTGGCCGCTGCTGCTGGACGCCGAAGTGGCGGCGCTGCCCTGGGTGCTGATCGGCAGCGGCAGCCGCAGGGGCAAGCTCATCGTCCCCGGCAAGGCGCTCGCGACGCTCCCCGGCGCCGAGATCGTGGAGGGGCTGGGAGTGCGCGGCTAGCCCGGCGCTCAGGCCCGGGGAGGCCGGGCGGCATCCAGGGTGCTCACATCCAGGGACAAGGGGATGGAGTGCTCGGCGAAGCCGAAGGACCGGTACATCGCCTCGGCCTCCGGCGTCGCGTGGAGATCCACGCGGGTGACGCCGCGGCGGGCGAACTCCGCCAGCAGCGCCGCGGTCGTCGCCCGGGCGTGGCCCCGGCCGCGGTAGCGCTCGTCGGTGCACACGTTGAAGACGAAGCCGAACAGCCCCTGCGGGCTCACCGGCGCGGGCAGCCGCTCCTCGATCCGGCCCACCGCGCACGCCGCCAGATGGGCCGGGTGCGCGGACTCGCCGTCCACCACGAAGGCCAGCAGCGGGGAGTCCGGCTGTGCGAGCTGCCGCCGGGCGATCCGCACGGCTTCCTTCTCCCACGGCCCCGGCTCGTCCCGCCCGAGCATCGCGGCGAACATGACCCGGCGCAGCCGCACGATCTCCTCGGCGTCGTCAGGCGTGGCTCGGCGTATGGCGTTCATGGCCGGACGCTAGCGCACCGGTACTCACCCCAGCCGGGGAATTTCGATCGCCGGACAGCGGTCCATCACCATCGACAGACCGGCAGCCCGGGTGCGCTCGTACGCCGCCTCGTCCACCACCCCGAGCTGGAACCACACGGCCTTGGCGCCGACCGCCACCGCCTCGTCGGCCACCCGGCCCGCCAGCTCGGAGTTGACGAAGACGTCCACGACGTCCACCGGGAAGGGAATGTCGGCCAGGCTCGGGTAGCCGCGCTCGCCGTGCACCGTCTCCGCCTTGGGGTGGACGGGCACGATCCGCTTCCCGTAGCGCTGGAGCACCTCGGCCACCCCGTGCGCGGGCCGCGCGGTGTTGCCGGAGAGCCCCACCACCGCCCAGGTGTCACCCAGCTCGGTGAGAATCCTCCGTACCGTCCCGGAATCGCCGTACATCGCTCTCTCCTCCGTCAGCGGGCCCGTGGCGGGCACACACCCCCGCACAACGGTGCGCACCCCGTGGCGATTCCCGCGGTGTGCGGCCATAGGCTGGCATGATGCAGCACGACCAGCGCGCACAGCAGGAACGGCCCGAGGGGCCTGCGGAGTACCTCACCGTGGCGGCGGAGGGCGTGCACGAGACCGAGGTCAACCGCTCCCGCTTCCTGTGCGCCCTGGCACCGGCCGCCACGGAGGCCGAGGCGCAGGAGTTCATCGCCCGCGTCCGCAAGGAGCACCCCGGCGCCAACCACAACTGCTCGGCCTACGTCATCGGCGCCGACGCGAGCGTCCAGAAGGCGAACGACGACGGCGAGCCGGGCGGCACCGCGGGCGTGCCGATGCTCCAGATGCTGCTGCGCCGCGACGTGCGCTACGCCGTCGCCGTCGTCACCCGCTACTTCGGCGGCGTCAAACTGGGCGCGGGCGGTCTGATCCGCGCGTACGGGGGCGCGGTGGGCGAGGCGCTGGACGCCATCGGGACCGTCACCCGGCGGCGCTACCGGGTGGTGACCGTCACCGTCGGGCACGAGCGCGCCGGACGGCTGGAGAACGAGCTGCGGGCTGCCGGGCGCCAGGTGCGGGACGTGCGGTACGGCGCCGAAGTCAGCATCGAGCTCCAGCTCCCCGACGCCGATCTCGCCGACTTCCCGGGCTGGCTGGCCGACGCCACAGCGGGAACCGCGCGCCTCGAGGTGGGCGGCGAGGCGTTCGGCACCGTCTGAGCGAGCGGCCGGCCCGCCCGTGGGCTGCACGTGCTGCCAGGGTGTGGCACGCGCTGTCAGTGGTGGGGCTTAAGGTCGTTGACCATGCGTCTGCTGCACACCTCGGACTGGCATCTGGGCCGGAGCTTCCACCGCGTGAGCCTCCTCGATGCCCAGCGCGCCTTCCTCGACCACCTGGTGGCCACCGTCGAGGAGCGAGCGGTGGACGCCGTCCTGGTCTCCGGCGACATCTACGACCGGGCCGTCCCCTCCCTCGCCGCCGTCGAGATGTTCGACCAGGCGCTGTACCGCCTCGCGGACCTCGGCGTGCCCACCGTGATGATCTCCGGCAACCACGACTCGGCACGCCGCCTGGGCGTCGGCTCGAAGCTGCTGGGCCGCGCGGGCGTCCATCTGCGCACCGACCCACGCGAGTGCGGTACCCCCGTGCTGCTCGACGGCGCCGGCTCCGGCGGCCAGGTCGCCGTATACGGGCTGCCCTATCTGGAGCCCTCGCTGGTGCGGCAGACGCTCGGCGCCGAGGGCACCGGGCACACGGCGGTGCTCCGCGCCGCGATGGACCGGGTCCGCGCCGACCTGGCCACCAGGCCCGCCGGCACCCGCTCCGTCGTCCTGGCGCACGCGTTCGTCACCGGCGCCGAAGTCTCCGACAGCGAACGGGACATCACGGTGGGCGGGGTGGCCTCGGTGCCCGCCTCCGTCTTCGACGGCGTCGACTACGTGGCCCTCGGCCACCTGCACAACTGTCAGAGCATCACCGAACGGGTGCGCTACTCCGGCACCCCCCTCGCCTACTCCTTCTCCGAGGCCGGGCACCCGAAGTCCATGTGGCTGGTCGACCTCGGCCCCGCGGGGGAACTCACCGCCGAGCGGCTGCACTGCCCCGTGCCACGCGCACTCGCCCGGCTGCGCGGCACACTCCAAGAACTCCTGGAGGACCCGGCGTACGAGCAGCACACGGAAGCCTGGGTGGAGGCCACCCTCACCGACGCAGCGCGCCCGCACGACCCGATGGCGCGGCTGACCAAGCGCTTCCCGCACACCGTCAGCCTCGTCTTCGCACCGGAGCGGGAGGAGACCGACGACGGGCGCTCCTACGCCGTACGGCTCAAGGGCCGTACCGACCGGCAGATCGCCGAGGACTTCGTCGGCCACGTACGCCCGGGCAGGCGGGCCGCGCCCGAGGAACGCGACATGCTGGGTGAGGCGTTGGAGGCGGTGCGGGTCGCGGAGGCGGCCGAGCCGGACGGGTCGGCCGCGTCCGCCGTGTCCCGTACGGGACCCGCCGCCGGGCCGACCACATCCGGGCAACACGCCGCTGCCGGCAACGGGCCAGGGGCGCGCGAAGGCCACCGCGAGGTGGCCCGATGAGGCTCCACCGGCTCACCCTGACCGCCTTCGGCCCGTTCAGCGGCACCCACACCGTCGACTTCGACGCCCTCTGCTCGGCCGGGCTGTTCCTGCTGCACGGCCCCACCGGCGCGGGCAAGACCTCCGTGCTGGACGCCGTCTGCTTCGCCCTCTACGGCGGTGTACCCGGCGCCCGCCAGCAGCCGGGCGGCACCCTGCGCAGCGACCACGCCGACCCGCGCACCCGCACCGAGGTCGTTCTGGAACTCACCGTCGCCGGCCGGCGCCTGGAGCTGACCCGCGCTCCGGAACAGCTCCGCCCCAAGGCCCGCGGCACCGGCCTCACCCGCGAACGGGCCCGCTGCGAACTGCGCGTATGGGACCCGGCGACCGGCCAGTGGCACGGCCTCAGCCGCTCGCACCAGGAGACCGGGGAGGAGATCAAGCAGGCGCTCGGCATGAGCAAGGACCAGTTCTGCCAGGTGGTCCTGCTGCCGCAGGGCGACTTCGCACGGTTCCTGCGCTCCGGCGCCGAGGACCGCGCCAAGCTGCTGGGACGCCTCTTCGACACCGGCAGGTTCGCCGCGGTGGAGGAAGAGCTGGCGCGGATGCGCAAGGGCGCGCAGCAGGAGGTCGCCACCGCCGACGAGGAACTGCTGGGCCTCGCCCACCGGATGCGGCAGGCGGTCGGGGACCCGCCGGAGCTGGCCGAGGGCCCCACGGAAGCCTCCGAATCGGACGCGTTCCCGGACCCGCTCCCGGCTCAGCGCACCGCCCCGGCGGCCGGTAACCGCGCGGACGGGCGCGGCGCGCGGCGCGGTGGCTCGCGTGGCAGGCAGACCAAGGCCCCCGGGCGCGCCGGGCTCGCTCCCGGTGACCCCGGCCTCGCCGACGCGGTGCTGGCCTGGGCCGCGCAGGCCCGCTCGTACGCCCGTGAGCGCCTCACCTGCGCCGCGCTCGCCGCCGAGACCGCCCGCGAGCGGTACCGGACCGCTGCGGGGGACCTGGAGGCGGCCCGCGAACTGGGCCGCGAGCAGCAGCGGTTCGCCCGCGCCCGGCAGCGCGCCGACGAGCTGGCGGCCAGGGCCGGGGAGCGGGAGGCGCTGCGGCGACAGCTGGAGCGGGCGCAGTCCGCAGAGGCCGTGGCCCCCGCGCTCCACCTGCGTCGTACGGCACACGACGGACACTCCCGCGCCCAGGAGGCGGAGCGGGAAGCACGTGCCCGGCTGCCCGGGACCCTGGCGGGGGCAGCGCCCGAGCGGCTGGCGGAGCTCGAGCGCGAACTGCGCCAGGAGCTGGGCGCACTGCGCGCCGCCCGCGAGGAGGAGCCGCGAGCCGCCGGGATCGAGACCGAACTGCGCCGCTTGGACGCCGAGTCCAGGGCCGACGAGGAGGTGCTGCGCGAGGCGGGGGAGTGGCTCGCGGGCTGGGAGGAGCGGCGGCCCGCACTCGAACGCCGTATCGAGGAGGCCCGGGACGCCGCCCTCCGCGCCGAGCACCTCGGTGGCCTGCTCCACCCGGCCCGCGCCCGCCTCCAGGCCGCGCGCCGCCGTGACCAGCTCGCCGGCGAGATCGAGGCAGCCGCCGAGAACCTGCGGGGCGCCCGCGACGAGGCAGCCGAGGCCAAGGAACGCTGGCTCGCCGTGCGCGAGCGGCGGCTGCGCGGCATCGCCGCCGAACTCGCCGCGAACCTGACCGAAGGCGAGCCCTGCGCGGTCTGCGGCTCCACCTCCCATCCGGACCCCGCCCGCGAGGAGCCCGGCCACGTGGACCGCGCGGCCGAGGAGGAAGCGCTCACCGTCTCCCAACGGGCTGCGGAGCGCCGCCAGTCGGCCGAGCAGCGGCTCGCCGCGCTGCGCGAGAACCATGCCGCTGCCGAGAAGGAAGCGGCAGGCGGCCGGACGGCAGCCGTGTCCGAGGGAGAAGCCGACAGCGAGGGGGACGCCGTCGGTGAGGGCGCCGCCGTCGGTGAGGACGCGGGAGCGGACGCGCCCCCGAGCACCGAGGCCCTGGCGGACGCCGTCGCCTCGCTGGAGCGGGAGCACGCGCAGGCCCGCGCCCAGGCGTCCGGCATCCGCGAAGCGGAGGAGGAACTGGCCGCCGCCGAGCGCGAGTACACCGAGCGGCAGGCGGCACGCCAGGAAGCCGAACGCCGCCTCGCGGCCGGCACCTCCACCCGGGACGCGCTCCAGCGAGAACTGGCCGCCCTCACCGAGCGGCTGACGAGAGCCCGTGGCGAAGCGCCCAGCGTCGCTGCCCGCTTCGCGGAACTGGAGCGCCGTGTCGGACTGCTGTCCCAGGCGGCGGAGGCCGCCCACGCGGCGGCACGCGCAGCCGACCGGCTCACCGAGGCGGCGGAGCAGCTGGCCGAGGCCGCCGACCGGGCGGGATTCAGCACGCCAGAGGAGGCCGAGCGGGCCGTACTGCCCGAATCCGAGCAGCAACAGCTGCGTAGCCGGCTGGAGCAACTGCGGGCCGAAGAGGCGGCTGTCCACGAGGAGTTGGCCGACCCCGCGCTCGCTGCGGCGGCCGCCGCGCCCCCGGCGGATCCTCAGCGGGCGCAGGCCGCCGCGGAGGCCGCCGAAGGGCGGCTGCGCGCGGCGGACGCCGAACACCACGCCGCACGCGCCCGGGTCGAGGCGCTGGACGGGCTGGGAGCGCGCGCCACCGACCGCGCCCGCCGGCTGGCGCCGCTGCGTACGGCCTACGACCGTATCGCCCGCCTCGCCGGTCTCGCGGCAGGCACCTCGGCCGAGAACGAGCGCCGGATGCGGCTGGAGTCGTATGTGCTGGCAGCGCGGCTCGAACAGGTGGCCGCTGCGGCTTCCACGCGTCTCGCCCGGATGTCCGGCGGCCGCTACACGCTGGTGCACTCCGACGAACGGGCCTCGGGGCGCGGTAGATCCGGGCTCGGGCTGCATGTGGTGGACGCCTGGACCGGCGCCGAGCGGGACACCGCCACTCTCTCCGGCGGCGAGACCTTCTTCGCCTCGTTGGCCCTTGCCCTCGGCCTGGCCGACGTGGTGACCGAGGAGGCGGGCGGCACCCGGCTGGAGACCCTGTTCATCGACGAGGGCTTCGGCACCTTGGACGAGCAGACGCTGGACGAGGTGCTGGACGTGCTGGACTCGCTGCGCGAGAGGGACCGCTGCGTGGGCATCGTCAGCCATGTGACGGACCTGCGGCAGCGGGTGCCCGCACAACTGGAGGTCGTCAAGGCACGGTCCGGCTCCACCTTGCGCCACCACACCACCCCGGCGGATGTCTGACGTCCGCACCCGACGCACCCGTCCGGCGGTGCCGAACCCACCCCGACCCAGGGCGGATCCGGCACCGTCACAAAGCGGAAGAGCCTCAGCTCACAGCACCGACAGCTCCGCGACCAGGTCGTCCAGCCCCAGCGAACCCAGCGAGAGTGCTGCCATGTGCCACGCCTTGGCATCGAAGGCGGCGCCGCGCTCGCGCCGCGCCGCGTCGCGGCCCTCCAGCCAGGCGCGCTCGCCCAGCTTGTAGCCGATCGCCTGGCCCGGAATGCCCAGGTAGCGCACCAGCTCGCTCTCCACGAAGTCCGCGGGCCTGCCGCTGTGCATACCGAAGAACTCCTGCGCCAGCTGAGGTGTCCAGCGCTCACCGGGGTGGAAGGGGGAGTCGGCCGGGATCTCCAGCTCCAGGTGCATGCCGATGTCGACGATCACCCGGGTGGAGCGCATCATCTGGGCGTCCAGGTAGCCCAGCCGCCGCTCCGGGGTGGTCAGGAACCCCAGCTCGTCCATGAGCCGCTCGGCGTACAGGGCCCAGCCCTCGGCGTTGGCGCTGACCATGCCGACGGTCGTCTGGTAGCGCGAGAGCTTGTCGGCGACGTACGTCCACTGCGCCAGCTGCAGATGGTGTCCAGGCACGCCCTCGTGGTACCAGGTGGTGACCAGGTCGTAGACGGGGAACCGGGTCTCGCCCATGGTGGGCAGCCAGGTGCGGCCCGGCCGGGAGAAGTCCAGCGACGGCTGGGTGTAGTACGGCGCCGCCGCGCTGCCGGGCGGGGCGATCATGGCCTCCACCCGGCGCACCGGCTCGGCCAGTTCGAAGTGGGTGCCGTCCAGCTCGGAGATGGCCTCGTCCATCAGTCCCTGGAGCCACTCGCGCACCGCCTCGACGCCCTCGATGGCCTCGCCGTGCGTGTCCAGGTGGCGCAGCGCCTCCCAGGGGGTCTTCGCGCCGGGCAGGATCTTCTCCGCTTCGGTGCGCATCTCGCCGAGCAGCCGGTGGAACTCCTCCCAGCCGTAGCGGTACGCCTCCTCCAGGTCGAGGTCGGCGCCGTTCCAGTAGCGCGCCCAGCGCGCGTACCGCTCACGGCCCACCGTCTCGGGGGCGCCGGCGATGCCCGGCGCGTACACGTCCCGCAGCCAGTCGCGGATCTCCGCGACGGCGCGGGTGGCTTCGGCGGCGGCCTCGCCGAGTTCGGAGCGGAGCGCGTCGGGACAGCCGCCGGCGAACTGCGCGAACCAGCCGCGGTCGTCGTCCGAGTCCTTCTCGCCCAGCCACTGCGCCAGTTGCCCCAGCACGGTGGAGACCTGCCGCGGTCCGGTGTACAGGCCGCGCGAGAGCCCCTCGGCGAGGGAGGCGCGGTAGCCGTCGAAGGCGAGGGGCATGGCCCGCATCCGGTCGGCGACCGCCTTCCAGTCCTCCTCCGTCTCGGTGGGCATCACGGTGAAGATGCCGCGCACCGAGTGGAGCGGCGAGCTGATGTTGCTGAGGGCGCGCAGTCCCTCGCCCGCCTCGTGGATGGCCAGCTCGGCGGTCAGCCGCTCGCGCAGCAGCCGCGCGCAGCGCCGTTCCTCGTCGCTGTCGCCGCCGGGCCGCGCCTCGGCCGCGGCCAGCTCAGCCAGGGTGGCGCGGCTCAGCGCTGCGATCGCCTCCTGGCCCTCGGGAGAGAAGTCGGGCAGCTTGCCGTGGCTCTCGGGCACCCCGAGGTAGGTGCCGGCGATCGGGTCGAGTTCGACGAGCGCGTCGACGTAGGTGTCGGCCACCTGACGGGGCAGGGAGCCGGTGGTCGCTGTGTTGATCGAATCGGACATGGGCCCCATCCTCGTATGCCGGTCGCCCTGCCGTCAGCACCGGGAGGCACCCGGGAGATACCGGGATGCACCATGTCGCGCCGCCCGGCGGTCAGCGTCGGGCCACCGCCGCCGGTGTCAGCGCTGCGGTCACCACCAGGGTGCCCTCCTCCATCTGGTAGTCGAGCGGCAGCCCGAGCCCCCGCATTGTCGCGGCCATGCCCGTGTTGGACGACTGGGTGACCGCGTAGACGCTCTCGCAGCGCGCCTCTCGGGCCATCGCGACCAGCCGCCGCAGCAGTGCCGAGCCGATGCCGCGCCGCTGCCAGGCGTCCTCGACCAGCAGCGCGGTCTCCGTCTCGTCGCCGTCCCACAGCAGATGGCCGAGGGCGACCAGCTCACCGGCGGGCGACTCGACGGCGAGGGTGCGGCCGAAGCGCGGCGAGAGCAGGTGGCGCAGATAGCGGTCGGCGTCCTTGACCGGCCCGTGGTAGCGGCGGCCGAGCGTCTGCCGGGAGCAGCGGGCGTGCATCGCCAGCGCGGCCTCCAGGTCGCCCTCGTCGGCCCGGCGGATCGTGACGGCACGCCCCTCGGGAAGGGTGTACGCGTGCTGCTCGCGCGGGGTACGGCGCCCGAGCCGCGCGTCGAGCTCCACCAGGGCCTGTGCCCGCGCGAACTCGGTGGGGGTGAAGGGCACATGGTGCCGTTCCACGACGATCTCTCCTCCGGCAGGGTCGGGCAGGCGCAGCAACGTTCCCTCCAGTGTGCCCTCCCGAGGTGTACTGCCGGGGACCGAACGGATGGTGCAGCGGCCCAGCAACGCGCGCAGCGCCATGGGGAGTTCGGCGGTGTCGACGGCTGCGCGGGTGGCCAGGCCCAGTATCCGGGTCGGGGTGTCGACCAGGTCGTGCGCGTCGGCCCGCTCGCTCCAGGTGTCGCTGCCGCCGGCGTCCGACAGCAGCCGTGTCAGCTCGTGCGGCTCCAGCGCCGCGGGGGCGCGCAGCAGGAACTCGTCCACTGTGCGGTCCCCGAGCGGGTGGGTCTGGAGGGTCAGGATGTCGACTCCGGCCGCCGCCAGTGCGCCGCACACCTGTGCGAGGGAGCCTGGTTCCTCCCGTACGGTCGTGCGCACCCGCCACAGCGTGGTGGCGTCCTTGTGGCGCGGACGGTCACCCGCCGCGGGGCCCCCGCCGGTGCGCCCGTCGCGGGCCCGCCGGGCGCGCCACGCCCGCCACCCGTCCCGCGCAGCCGTCCTCGCGCGGAGCCAGGGGCTTGTCGCCGCTCCGGTCGTGGTGCCGGTCTTCCCGTCGGCAGAGTCATCAGCCATACGACCACCCTTCAGGACGGTCATTGCCTGACCACGAACGAGGCGTGACAGGTGCGTAAAAAGAGCACCTGGCCGTCAAACGCCCTATTTAGGCCATCTGTTGAGTATTCATCCTCCGGCGGGTCAGTCCCGGACCAGCCGCCGCAGCACCTGTCCGCACCGGTGCGCGTAGAGCCGCTGCAGCACCGGTACCACGGGGCCCGCCGCACGCGTCCACCACACGGCCGGTCTGCTGTAGGCCCACACGGACAGCCGGACCCGGCCGTCCTCGGCGTGCTCGACCCAGAACGCCTCCTCGCCGCACTGCGGGTGCCCCGGCAGCGTTCCGTACGCCCAGCCGGCCCGCCGCTCCTCCTCGACCGCCCACACCACCCGGCACGGCCCGTGCACCCGCAGCCGACCGACGCCGAGGCCGACCGTGACCCGGACGCCGGGCGCCGCCCGTTCGGCGTCGGTCACCATCCGCACGCCCATCGCGCGGTGCATACGCCACTCCAGCACGGCCCGCGAGGCCGCCGCGAAGACGGCCTCGCCGGAGCCCAGCCAGGTGTGTACGCACAGCGCGCGGAAGGCGGGCGGCGTCACCCCGTGGGCGGTGCGGCCGACGGGCGCGTAGCTGAAGCCGGGGTGCGTGGTCACGGCCTCGCCGCCCGCGCTACTGGCCCACCCGGCCCGGCTGCAGAACCTTGGTGAACAGCACCGCGCCGCTCTCCTCGCGCAGCCGTACCGTCAGCTCTCCGGTCGAGCCGTTGATGTCCACCTGGCCGAAATACTGTCCGCCCTCGGTCGGCGGCGTATTGGCGCGGTCCGGGGCCTTGAGGAACTTCTGTTCGGGGCCGAAGGTGCCGTCCAGCTTCAGCGCCTTGAAACCACCCGCGTTCAGCGGCCCGGAGACGAACTCCCAGAACGGCGCGAAGTCCTTGAAGGCCGCCCGCTCGGGGGCGTACCGCTGCGCGCTGGTGTAGTGCACATCCGTGGTGAACCACACGGTGCCGGTGATCCGGCGGTGCTTGATGTGCCGCAGCAGCTCCGCGATCTGCAGCTCCCGGCCGAGCGGCGCACCCGGATCGCCCTGCGCGACGGCCTCGAAGTCGGTCTTGCCGTCCGCTACGACCAGCCCCAGTGGCATGTCCGAGGCGATGACCTTCCACACCGCGCGGGAGCGCGACAGCTCCCGCTTGAGCCACTTGAGCTGCCGCTCGCCCAGGATGCCCTGGGTGTCGTCCGGCCGGCGGCCCGGCGAGTTGGCGTTCCGGTAGGAGCGCATGTCCAGCACGAAGACGTCCAGCAGCGGCCCGTGCCGCACGACCCGGTAGACGCGGCCCTCCTCGTCCTTCGGCGGCAGCGTGCTGATGGGGAAGTACTCGCTGAAGGCCCGCTGCGAACGGGCCGCGAGGGTGGAGACGTCCTTGACGGTGTAGCGGTCGTCGTCCAGGATCTCGCCCGGATACCAGTTGTTGAGCACCTCGTGGTCGTCCCACTGCACGACGCACGGCACCTGCGCGTTGAACCGGCGCAGGTTCTCGGCCAGCAGGTTGTAGCGGAAGTTGCCGCGGAACTCCGCCAGCGTCTCGGCGACCTTGGACTTCTCCTCTGTGGTGACGTTCCGCCACACCCCGCCGTCCGGCAGCTCCACCCGCTCCTGGATGGGGGAGTCGGCGTAGATGGTGTCGCCGCTGTTGAGGAAGAAGTCCGGGTTCAGCTTCCGCATCTGATCGAAGATCGGATAGCCGCCCCGGTCCGGGTTGATGCCCCAGCCCTGGCCCGCCAGGTCACCCGACCACAGGAACCGCACATCGCGGCGGCGCGCCGGCGCGGTACGGAAGGTGCCCTCGACCGGCCGTCCGGAGCGCCGCGGGTCGTCGGGGTCGGTCAGCGTCACCCGGTAGTGGATCTGCTCGCCCGGTGGCAGCCCGTGCAGCGCCGTACGCCCCGTGAAGTCGGTCTGAGGACCCACGACGGGGCCGTACCACCGCTTCGGGTTGCGGAACGTCTCGGTGGCCGAGGTCTCCACCACCATCCGCGCCCGGCGGTCCGCACGTACCCACACCAGCCCGGAGGACATCGTCACGTCCCCGGCCTGCACACCCCACTCGGCCGACGGGCGGCCGCGCCGCGCCTGCGCCGGTGCCGCGCCGCTGAGCAGCGGCACGGACAGCGCCGCGCCCGCACCAACCGTGCCGCGCAGCACCGCCCGCCGCCCGGGGGATCTGCCGGTCGCCGGATCGCCTTGTGCCATGTGCGGGCCTCCTTGAAGCGTGTCAGCTCTTACCGGTCTCGTGGATACCTGTATCCCGGTCGTGTGCCGTGCACACGAAGCCCCAGTGAACACCGGTGTCACACCGGACAGAAGGGGGCAGCCCGCCACGGGTGTCCCGCAGCGCCGGGCGGCCTAGGATGCCGCTCCACGGACCACTCCACCCGCATGCCGCCCGCTCCCCCACCCCGGCCCAGGAGGCCCGATGAGCACCAGCCGTACGCACGCGCAGCTCCGCGCGGACATCCGGGCGTGGGGATCGGCGCCGCACGGGCCCGAGCGCGTCGCCCGCGCCGCCGACCTGGTGGCGGAAGCCGAGGCACTGGTAGCAGACGGCGAGACTCTGGGGGCGGAAGCCGAGGAATCGGCGGCGGGCACCCGTGAGGCGCGTGCCGCGCTGGGCGCCGCGCTGGTGCACCTGGCAGCGAGCCGCGCCTTCGGCTCCGCCGGACGCACCACACCGGCCCCCGTGGCCCGCGCGCTGCGGCTGCGGGACGAGGACCCGGAGGCGTTCGACGCCGAGACCGCTTTCGCACTCCTGTGGTCCCTCCGATGGGCGGTGGAGGACCTGATCGCCGACCCGGCGACACCGGTCGCGGACGTCGAGGAGTGGCTCGCCCTGATGGCCCGCGCGCACACCGAAGCGGGCCTGTCCCAACGTGCCGTACACGCACGCGAGTTCCTCGCCGCGCAGCGGTTCGGCGACCGGCAGCGTGCCGCCCGCGCCTACGACGCCTGGCTGGAGGCGGAGCGCGACCGCGGCGCCGACTGCGCGGGCTGCGAGCTGGCCTGGCGTGGGCGGGCGCACGCCGCACGCGCCGAGGAGGCCGAGGCCCGGGCGCCGGGCGGTGGCGCCGCCGAGGACGAGGCGGCGCTGCGGATGTGGGAGCCGGTGCTGCGCGGCGAGTACCCGTGCGCCGAACAGCAGCCGTATCTGCTCGCCGCCTCGCTGGCCCCGCTGCTGCGCCTCGGCCGCGCCGCCGAGGCCCGCGGCAGGCACCTCTCGGGCCAGTTGCTGGTGCGCGAGGACCCGACCGGCCGCGGTGCCCTCGCCCGGCACGTGGAGTTCTGCGCCCGCACCGGCAACGAGCCACGCGGACTGGAGATCCTCGCCGAGCAGGACGAGACCCGCTGGGAGTGGCAGGACGACGCCCCCGGCCACCAGGCGTGGATGTGTGCGGTGGCGCTGCTGATGCGGCGACTGGACGAACAAGGACAGGGCGCCCTCCCCGTACCCGGACCCCGCGGGCGGGAGTGGAACGCGGCCTCGCTGCTGGAGTACGCGACCGCGCAGGCGCAGGACGTGGCCGACCGCTTCGACCGGCGGGCCGGCACCACGGTGCACGGCGCCGCCGTCCGGGCCCGGCTCGCCGCGCCGCAGCTGGTCCCGTTCCTGCCGCTCGGCCTCGGCGCGGTGGCACTCCCGCAGGCCGGGCCCGCCGGGGGGAGCAGCGAGGCCGCTGATCCAGACCGGCTGCTGGACGAGGCGCGGCGGCTGAGTGCCGAAGGGCACCCGGACGCGGCAACCCGGTGGGCTGCCGCCGAGGACGCGGTCGCCCGGGCCGGCCACCGGCTCCCGCAGCACGAGCGGGCCGAACTCCTCGACCACCGCGCCATGGAACTGGCCCTCACCGACCCCGCCGCGGCTGCCGCCCGCTTCACCGAGGCGGCGAGCCTCTTCGCCGGTGCCGGACTGCCAGGCGAGGCCCTCGCCTGCCGGGCCCGCGCCGTCTTCGCCGCCTCCTTCGCGCCGGAAGGCGACACCCTGCCGCCCGAGCCGGTCGACGCGCTCTGCGCCGAGGCGCTGCGCCTGCACGCCGAAGGGCGGATCGGGACCCGGCACGCCACCGCCGTACTGCTGACCCGCGCCCGGATGCGGGCCCACGACCTCGGCGGGACGCGGGACGGCGAGGTGGGCGGAGACGGTACGCCGTTCGACGCGGGCGACCCGGCCCGGGCGACGGCCAGAGGGACGGAGCACACGGACACGGACGGCGCCGCGGACCGGCCGGGCCCGGCCGCCGACCCGCTGGGACCGGCCGCCGACGCGCTCGACGCGGAACTGGCCGGCCTGGTCGCCCTCGCGTTGCCCGACAGCTCCGAGCCCGCGGTCCGCGCCCGGATCGCCGAGGCCACCGAGACCCGCGGGCGGCTGGCGGCCCGGCGCGGCGACGCGGTACGCGCCGGCGAGCTGCTGGCCGAGGCCGCCGGTCTCTTCCACGAGGCGGGCCGCCCCTGGTCGGCCACCGGGCCCGAACTCGCCCTGGCCCGGCTGCTGAGCGAGACCGGCGACCACAAGCGGGCCGCCGAGGTGCTGCGCGGGGCCCTGCACGACCGCGAGGGCGCCGCCCGCACCCCTGCCGACCTCGCGCGGCTCCATCTGGCGCACGCCGATGTGCACGCGGCCCAGGGCCTGCTGGCCGAGGAGGCCGAATCCCTCCGGCACGCCGTGCACGCGCTCCAGAGCTCGGGCGCCGCCGCCGAGGCCACCCGTGCCAGGCTCCGGCTCGGTGGCTGCCTGCTCGCCCTCGAACAGCCGGACGAGGCGGCGGCCTTCCTCGTCGCGGCCCTCGGCGAGCTGCTGGAGGAGCCCGAGCCGGCCGACGAACCGGGCATCGTGCAGGCCTGCGTGTGGCTCGGCCAGTCCTGTGCGCGGCCCGCACAGCTCAGCGCTGCCGCGGGGCTGTTCCGCCGGGCGGCCGAGCCGCCGCGTCCGTGGCAGGACCGGTACGGTCGTGCCGTCGTCACCCACCTGGCCGCCGACACCCACCGCGCTTCCGGCCGGTACCCCGCTGCCGCGGAGCTGTACGCGCGCGCCGAGGGGCTGTGGCGGGAGGTGGGCGACCCGCACGCGGTGATCCGTACGCTGCACGCGCGCGGCTGGCTGGCGATGGAGTCGGGTGCCCCGGTGGAGGAGTCGCTGCGCTTCATGGACGCGGCCCAGCGCGAGATCACCCAGGTGCTCGGCGACCCGGAGGGCGTACTGGACGAGGAACAGCGACTCCGGCTGCGGCTGGAGACGGGCCACACCTACCGGCAGACCGCCGAACTGCTGGTGGAGCCGGTGGCGGTGCCGCCGGCCCCCGCGCCCGGCGAGTCGGGCGCCGTGCAGGGTGCGGCCGCGCTGGACCGCCTGGCGCGCGGCATCGAGTACGCGGACCGCGCCGTGAGCGCCTTCCACGCCTGCGGTGAGGCGGGGCTGCACGAGGCGACGAGCGCCCAGCTGCGGGCCGCCGGACTCGAGGTGGAACTGGGCCGGTACGACCAGGCCGTCGACCGGCTCACCCGGGTGCGGGCCGCCTACCCTGCGGGCACGCCCGACCCGTACGGTGCGGTGGCCGAGCGGGTGAGCGAGGCCGAGGCGCTGGAGCTGCGGATCGAGAGCGCGCTGAGCTGAGCGGCGCCGCTGTCTCAGACGAGGGCGCGGGCGGTGTCCGCGATGACGCGGGCGACCGTGGCGGGGTCGTCGTTCATGGGCACGTGACCGCAGCCGCGCAGCCGGACGAGGCGGGCGCCGGGGATCGTGCGCTTGGCGCGTATGCCCTGCCGCCGCAGCAGCAGCCGGTCGCGGTCGCCCCAGCCGATGGTCACCGGGATGTCCGGGACGTCCTGGCTGAAGAGGGCTCCGGGGCGCTGCCCCTCGGCCAGTACCGGCGCGAAACCGGGCGCCTGCCGCAGGGCGCGGGTCTCGGCGACCACCGCGTCGGCGGAACGCCGGCCGGGGCGGGCGTAGATGGTGCTGGTCAGCGCGGCGCGTCCGGCGGCGGTACGGGCGAGCAGCGAGAGGACCGGGTCCGGCAGCGCCCGTGCGCCGGCGCGCATCCCGCGCAGCACCGCGTAGGCGTAGACGCGTTCGGGACGGGTGAAGAATCCGGCGGGGGAGAGGGCGGTGACCGAACGGGCGGAGCCGTGCAGCCCCATCTCCAGTGCGAGCAGGCCACCCAGCGAGTTGCCCACCACGTGCGGGCGGTCGACGCCGAGCGCCGCACAGGCTTCGGCGAGCATCGGCACCACGCTCTCCATCCCGTAGGAGACGCCCTCGGGCAGTCCCGGCGAGTCACCGAACCCCGGCAGGTCGAGGGCGATCACGTCGTAGCTTCCCGCGAGCACGGTCAGTACGGGCTCCCACGCCTGCCAGTGGTGTCCGATGCCGTGCAGCAGCAGCATCGGCTCGCCTCGGCCCCGCCGCTCGTAGGCGAGCTGGACCGTCGGCCGCCCTGCGGCCCTGACCTCCACGACGGAGGCGGAGCGTCGGACGGGCGTCTGCGGGGTGAAGACGGCTGGCATGGCCACTCCCTACGGTTCCTGCGGTGCTGGGCGGCGGGGTGGGGCGGGGCCGGTGAGCCGGGGCCCGGACGCCGCCTCGGCTCATGGGCTCGTTGACACGATGTCAGCAAGCGTCCGTCCGGGGAAGCCCCGGGTGGCCCGCCGTCGCGTGCCCGGTGCATGATGACGGCGTGAGCGCTGACCTGACCGCTGATGTGACCAAGGTCTTCGAGGAGCACCGGCAGGTCCTCGACGGGGTGGCCTACCGGATGCTGGGCCGGGTGGCCGACGCCGAGGACGTGGTGCAGGAGGCGTGGCTGCGGTGGTCGGCGGCCGACCGCGGGCGGGTGCGCGAGCCGCGCGGCTATCTGGTACGGATCACCACCCGGCTGGCGATCGACCGGCTCCGTCAGGCCCAGGCCCGGCGGGAGTCCTACGTCGGCTCCTGGCTCCCCGAGCCGCTGGTCACCGACCTGGACCTGACGGCGGGGCGCACCCAGGAGGGCGAGGAACGGGCGGTGCTGGCCGAGTCGGTGTCACTGGCGATGCTGGTGGTGCTCGAATCCCTCTCGCCGCTGGAGCGCGCGGTTTTCGTACTGCGCGAGGCGTTCGGCTTCCCGTACGCGGAGATCGCCGAGACGCTGGAGCGCAGCGAGGCCGCCGTGCGTCAGCTCGCCGGACGTGCCCGGCAGCACGTGGCGGAGCGCAAGCCGCGCTTCGAGGTCGACCCCGAGCAGCGGCGGAAGCTCACCGAGCGCTTCTTGAAGGCCGCCGTGGAAGGCGATGTGCAGGGGCTGGTCTCGGTGCTGGCGCCCGAGGCGCGGCTGGTCTCCGACAGCGCGGGCGGTGCCAAGGCGCCGCGCCGCGTCATCCTGGGCGCCGACAAGGTCAGCCGCTTCGTCGCGGCGGTCGCCCCGGAGGGTGCGCGCGACCCGGCGTTCGGCATCCGGTTCCTTGAGCTCAACGGCGGCCCCGCGGTGCTGACGACCTACCAGGGACGGCCCGACACGGTCTTCTCCGTGGATGTGGCCGACGGGGTCATCCGGGCCGTCTACCTGATCAGGAACCCGGGCAAGCTCGCCCACCTGGCGGAGCTCGCGGAGTGAGGCGACCGGCGGCTCGCCGTCACAGGCCGCCCGCGACCCTGAGCACGGCACCCGAGGTGTAGGACGCGGCGTCGGAGAGCAGCCAGGCGACGGCGTCGGCGATCTCCTCCGGCTCGCCGGGGCGCCCGGCCGGGGTGATCTCGGCCTTCTTCCACGCCCTGTCCGGATCGCCCATCTTGGCGTGCATCTCGGTGAGCACCGAGCCCGGCTGTACGCAGTTGACGCGTACGCCCTCACCGCTGAACTCCTTGGCCAGCCCCACCGTCATGGCGTCGACGGCCGCTTTCGAGGCGGCGTAGTGCACATATTCACCGGGGGAGCCGAGGGTGGCGGCGCTGGAGGAGATGTTCACGATGGCGCCGCCGGACCCGCCGTACGCCGTGGACATCTCCCGCAGGGCACGGCGCGCGCACAGCAGCGTGCCCGTCACATTGACGTCCACCACCCGGCGCATCACCTCCGGCGACGTCTCGGTGAACCGGCCGAGCGGCCCGGAGACGCCCGCGTTGGCGACCAGCCCGGTGACCGGACCGAGCGCTTCGCGCACGGTGCCGAAGAGGCGGTCCACGGCGTCGGTCTCGCTGATGTCCACCTGGACGGTGACGGCTTCGCCGCCTGCCTCGCGCACCAGGGCCGCCGTACGGGCCGCGGCCGGCTCGTCGGTCGCGTAGCCGATGCCCAGGTGGTGGCCGTCCCGGGCGAGCCGCAGCGCTGTGGCGGCACCGATGCCGCGGCTGCCGCCGGTCACCACGGTGACCCGTTGCCGGGAGGCGGGGCTGAGGGGACGGGCCATGGGGTCCTCCGGGCGTCGGTGACCGGTGGCGGTCAGGAATGATCGATGATCGATCAAAGCACTCGCAGCCGCAGCTCGGCAAGTGCCAGGGGCCAGGGCATTGGTCTTGACCAAGGGTGGGGGCCGTCCTATGGTCTGGGCATACGCAAGAACCTTTAAAAAACAAGTGCACGTAAACACCGCCACACACACCGCCCGTTGGGCGCACGGGGATCGCGGAGGCAAGGGTGGGGACCACGCAGCTGGAGACGGTGCCGGAGCCGAAGTACTGGCACTTGAAGACGGTGCTCTCCGAGGCGCTCGACTCCGAGTTCACGGTCGGCGAGATCCTGCCGAACGAGCGCGAGCTGGCCGCCAGGTTCGGCGTGGCCCGCGCGACGCTCCGCCAAGCCCTCGAACAGCTGGAGCTGGAGGGCCGCCTCCAGCGCCGCCGCGGCGTCGGCACCACCGTCGCGCCGCCCCGGGTGGGCGTGGACGTCGGCTCCGAGGCCGGCCCGCACGCCTGGCCGGGCGCCGCGGGCGACGCCTGGCACACCGAGGAGCACCGGACGGCCCCGGCCCCGGCGCCGGTGGCCCGGATGCTCGGTGTGGCGCGTGACGCCGCCGTGCACGCGGTGCTCCGCAGCCGGACCACCGGCGGCCAGCAGGTGGCGTCCGAGGTGCTGTACGTGCCCACCGAATCGGTCCCCGCCATTCCGTCAGGTGCCGAGGAGGAGCCGAACACAGCGGCCAGGGCCCGCGCTGTGCTGCGCGAACTCCACCGGCTCCAGCTCGCCGGGCAGGACCGTACGGTCGAACTGGGCTCGGCGCGCGCCGACGACGCACGCCGGCTCGACCGGCTGCCCGGCGCCCCGGTGCTGGTCGTCACGACGCGGTACGTCGCCGAGGGCGGCACCGCCGCGGTCTCCGTGGCGACCTACCGCGCCGACACCTGCCGGCTCTCGTTCAGCGACGGTGAGGACGTCTCGCTGCTGGCGAGCTGACGCATCGGCGAGCTGACCCAGAGGTGAGCTGACTCCGAGCCGAGCTGACTCATCGGCGAGCCGACTCGGAGGCGAGCCGACCGGGACCGGCCGACGACCCGAGGCGGCCGTCAGCGCGCCGGCTCGGTCTCCTCCAGGGTGAACAGCTCGCTCTCCGCGTGGTCCAGGGCGACCCGCAGCGCCCCCGTCGCCACCGCCGTCTCGCCCAGCCGGGAGAGAGCCACCCGCGGCGGGCGCAGGCAGTAGCGCTCCAGTTCGGCGCGCAGCGGGTCCAGCACGCCGTCCAGCCCCGAGGCCCAGCCGCCGACCACCAGCAGCTCCGGGTCCAGCGCCAGCACCAGCGCCGCCACGTCGTGCACCAGCCGGGCCAGGAAGCGGTCCATCGCCCGGCGCGCCCGGTCGTCCCCGCCCCGGGCCCGCGCGAACACCTGGGCGACGGCGGCCTCGTCGAGCGGGTGCAGCGGCTCGTCCGTCGTGGACAGCAACCGTTCCGGCCTGGCCTCCCTGCCGAGCAGGTGCAGCGCCCCGATCTCCCCGGCCGCGCCGCCGAACCCGCGGTGCAGCCGGCCGCCGATCAGCGAACCCGCGCCAGGACTCAACCCGGCCAGCACCATCACCACATCGTCCACGCCGCGCGCCGCGCCCTTCCAGTGCTCGGCCAGCACCGCCGCGTTGGCGTCGTTCTCCACCAGCACCGGGCAGCGGAACGACCGCCGCAGCCGCTCACCCAGCGCCAGGCCCGTCCAGCCGGGCAGCGCCGTGCCCAGCCGTACCGTCCCGTCGGCCTCCACGATGCCGGGGGTGCCCACCCCGACCGCGCGCAGGGTGTCGCGCGCTGTGCCGGTCCTGCGCAGCAGTTCGGCGACGGTGGCGCGGATCCGCTCCAGCCGCGCGTCGGCCTCCGCGGTCTCGGCCACCTCCCTGGAGAGGGAGCCGGTGAGACGGCCGGTCAGGTCCGAGAGGACGGCCGCCACCCGGTGCGGTCCGATCTCGAGCCCCAGCAGCTGGCCCGCCTCGGCACGGAAGCGGAATCTGCGCGCCGGGCGTCCCCGTCGTGCCGTACCGCCCGGCTCGTCGGCGGCCTCGGCCACCAGACCCGCCTCGATCAGATCCTCGACCACGCCCTCGACCGTGGGCCGGGACAGCTCGGTGGCGTGCACCAGCTCGGTGAGGGTCAGCGCCGACGGGGTCGTGGTGCCGCGCAGCGCCCGCAACACGACCGTGGAGTTGATCCGCCGCAGCAGTGACGGGTCCCTTCCGGTCAGCCTGCTCACGCTCCGCCTCCCTGCCTGTGCGCGTGGGGCGGATCGTAACCGCTGTGGGGAGTCACGGCGAGCGGCCGGGGTACCCCGGCCGACCCCACGGTTACGCCCTACGTCCCAACCGGCCGCTCAACCGGCTGTCAGTGCCGGGAGGTTGACTGTTCTCATGCGACTCGCACAGCATCTCGCCGCCATCGGCCGCCTGCAGGCCGAGCCCGCCGCCCAGGTCGCCGCCTTACGCACGGCCGACCCGGACCCGGAGGGCGACCCTGTCGCGCTCCTGGAGGCCGAGCAGGAAGTGCGGGCCGACCACGAGGCGCTGGTCGTGCTGCTGTCCCAGCAGTGGGGCGAGCCGGAGACCGTCGACCTCGACGCGCTGCTGCTGGCAGCCGCCGAGGGGAAGCCGCTGCCCGAACCCGAGCGCACGCTGTGCTGGCGCGTCGCCCAGCTGTCCGTGTGGCGCGTGGACCAGCGCTGGATGGGCGTCGGCCTGGCCCGCCGCGGCGAGGAGATACCGCTGCAACTGCTCGCGGCGGCGGGGGAGCCGGGCAGGAGCGCGGTCTCAGTCCTCGGCTGAGGCGGCCACCCGCAGCTTGCCGAACTCCTCGGCCAGCGCCGCGGGCGTGTAGTGCGCGTTGAGCCCGCTGGGGTTGGGCAGCACCCACACCGGCGCTCCGCCGACCAGCCGGTCCTGCGGCCCCACGGCAGCGGCCGGCTCGTCGAAGGCGGCGCGGTAGGCCGTTATGCCCAGCACCGCCAGCCACTTCGGCCGCAGCCGCGCCACTTTCGCCTCCAGCAGCCGGCCGCCCTCCGTGAACTCCGCGCGGGTCAGCTCATCGGCACGCGCCGTCGCCCGGGCGACGACGTTGGTGATGCCCAGCCCGTACGACAGCAGCTCCCGCTCCTCGTCCGGGCGCAGCCTGCGCGGGGTGAACCCGGAGGCGTGCAGTGCGGGCCAGAAGCGATTGCCGGGGCGGGCGAAGTGGTGACCCGTCGCCGCCGAGAGCAGACCCGGGTTGATGCCGCAGAACAGCACCCGCAGCCCCTCGGCGGCCACATCGGGCACCAGCTTGCCGCGGGCCGCCTCCAGCTCCTGCTTGGTGAACCGCGGACTCAGAGGATCGCTCCCGGACGGTAGGCGGCGGCCTCGGGGTGCAGCTCGGCGACCTCCTGGACGCGGCTGACGACCTCGGCCGTCTGCGCGGCGGCAGCGCCGGTGAACGACAGCCGGTCCGCCATCAGCTCGCCCAGCGCCGCGCGGTCCAGCGGGATGCGCGAGTCCGCCGCCAGCCGGTCCAGCAGCTCGTTGTGCTCGGCGCCCTCGCGCATCGCCAGCGCGGACGCCACCGCGTGCTCCTTGATCACCTCGTGTGCCACCTCCCGGCCGACCCCGGCGCGTACGGCGCCCATCAGCACCTTGGTGGTGGCCAGGAACGGCAGGTAGCGGTCCAGCTCCCGGGAGACCACGGCAGGGAAGACGCCGAACTCGTCCAGCACCGTCAAGAACGTCTCCAGCATCCCGTCGAAGGCGAAGAACGCGTCCGGCAGTGCCACGCGCCGCACCACCGAGCAGGACACATCGCCCTCGTTCCACTGGTCACCGGCCAGCTCGCCCGCCATGGAGGCGTAGCCGCGCAGGATCACCATGAGGCCGTTGACGCGCTCGCAGGAGCGGGTGTTCATCTTGTGCGGCATCGCCGAGGAGCCGACCTGCCCCTCCTTGAAGCCCTCGGTCACCAGCTCCTGGCCCGCCATCAGCCGGATCGTCTTGGCCAGCGACGAGGGGGCACCGGCGAGCTGCACCAGCGCGGTGACCACCTCGTGGTCCAGCGAGCGCGGGTAGACCTGCCCGACGGAGGTGAACACCCGGCCGAAACCGAGGTGCTCGGCGATCCTGCGCTCCAGGTCGGTCAGCCGCTCCTGGTCACCCCCGAGCAGGTCCAGCATGTCCTGCGCGGTGCCGACCGGGCCCTTGATGCCGCGCAGCGGGTAGCGGCGCAGCAGCTCCTCCAGCCGCTCGAAGGCGACCAGCAGCTCGTCGGCGCCGGTCGCGAACCGCTTGCCCAGCGTGGTGGCCTGTGCGGCGACGTTGTGCGAGCGGCCGGCCATCACCAGCGCCGCGTGCTCGCCCGCCAGCGCGCCCAGCCGGTGCAGCAGCGCGACCGTACGGTCGCGGGCCAGCTCCAGGGAGAGGCGGATCTGCAGCTGCTCGACGTTCTCCGTGAGGTCGCGCGAGGTCATGCCCTTGTGGACGTGCTCGTGGCCGGCCAGCGCGTTGAACTCCTCGATCCGCGCCTTCACGTCGTGCCGCGTGACCTTCTCGCGCTCCGCGATCGAGGCGAGGTCGACGTTCTCGACCACCCGCTCGTAGTCGGCCAGCGCCTCGTCCGGCACGGCGATGCCCAGGTCCCGCTGTGCCTTGAGGACGGCGAGCCACAGCCGCCGCTCCAGCACGATCTTCGACTCCGGGGACCAGATGCGGACCAGTTCGGGGGAGGCGTAGCGGGACGCCAGGACGTTCGGGATGCGCGGCTTGTCACTCACGTCGCCCGAGTCTACGGGCCGCTGCGCGGTGCCTGTGCCGCCCCTTGCGGGAGAGGGTCCGCTCCTTGCGGGGAGGGGGTGCCCCTTGCTCGCCGTTGCGGGCTGCGGGTGGGTTGTGGCTTGTCGCGCCGTTCCCCGCGCCCCTGACGGGGCCCCCTCTGCGCTTGGGCAGTCTGCGCCAGGGGCGCAGGGTGGGCAAGCGCAGCGCCCCCTTGCCGGGTGCGCCTACATGGGGGCCAGCTCCGGCCGTTTGGGGGTGCGGCCGTCGCCGGAGGAGCGGCCCGTGAGGCGGCGCCCGATCCACGGCAGCAGGTGAACCCGCGCAAAGCGCACATCCGCGGCACGGCGGGCCGTCCAGGAAGGCGGCTCGGCGGGCGGCAGCGGAGCGTTCCAGTCGGACTCGGCGGGCAGCCCGAGACGTTGCCAGACGGCCTCGGCCACCCGCCGGTGTCCCTCGTCGGTGAGGTGCAGCCGGTCGTCGGCCCACATCCTCGGATCGCCCAATGCCTCCGAGGCGAAGAGATCCACCACCACAGCGCCGTACCGGTCGGCCAGGTCCTCGATGAAATCGAACAGCTGCTCCATCCGGGACCGGTAGCGCTCCAGTACCGGGCCGCGCCGGCCCGGGCTGCGCATCAGCACCAGCGTGCCGCAGGAGGGAGCGAGCGCGGCGACCGACTCCTCCAGCAGCGCGCACACCCGCGCGGTGTCGCAGCCCGGCCGCAGGACGTCGTTGAGGCCGCCCACCAGCGTCACCAGATCGGCCTTCATCGCGGCGGCCGGGGCGATCTGGTCGGCCGCGATCTGTCCGATGAGCTTGCCGCGCACCGCGAGGTTCGCGTACCGGAACCCGGGCTCCAATTCCGCCAGCCGGGCCGCCAGCAGGTCGGCCCAGCCCCGGTAGCTGCCGTCCGGCAGTACGTCGGACATGCCTTCGGTGAAGGAGTCGCCGAGGGCGACGAAGGAGCGGAAGGCGGGAGACGGTCGGGTGCCTTCCGCTGAGGCGGTGATCGCTGCACTGGTCACGGTCGCCGATGGTATCCGGTTGCCCGGAGCAACGACCGCCCGCCCAGTGCAACGACCCCCGCCCGGTGCGACGACCGCCCGGCGGGCCTACGCCTGCCCCACCAGCTCCCGCAGCACGTCCTCCATCGTCACCACGCCCGTCGCACGCCCGTCCGGCCCGGTGACGGCCGCCAGATGGGTGCCGCTGGAGCGCATCGCGGCCAGCACGTCGTCCAGCGGCAGCGAGGCCCGCACCCGGGCGATGGGGCGCATCGCCGTCAGCGGGAACGGTGCCTCACGGGGCGAGGCGTCCAGCGCGTCCTTGACGTGCAGATAGCCCAGCACCCGCCCGTCGTCGTCCACCACGGGGAAGCGGGAGAAGCCGGACCGCGCCGAGAGGTTCTCCAGCCCCTCGGGCGTCACGCCGCGGCCTGCCGTCACCACCTTGGGCAGCGGCTGCGCCACATCACCGATCGGGCGCCTGCCCAGCTCCAGCGCGTCCCGCAGCCGCTCGGTCGAGCGGTCGTCCAGCAGTCCGGCCTCACTGGAGTCGGCCACCATCTGTGCCAGGTCGTCGTCCGAGAACGCGGCCTCGACCTCGTTCCTGGGCTCGACCCGGATCAGTTTGAGCAGCCCGTTGGCGAAGGAGTTCACGGCGAAGATCACCGGGCGCAGCGCCCGCGACAGCGCCACCAGCGGCGGGCCCAGCAGCAGCGCCGTCCGCTCGGGGCCGGCCAGCGCGATGTTCTTGGGCACCATCTCGCCCAGCAGCATGTGCAGGTAGGTGGCCAGCGACAGTGCGATGACGAAGGAGACACCGTGTGCCACGCCGTCGGCCACGCCCATCGCGTGGAAGACCGGCTCCAGCAGGTGCGCGATCGCCGGCTCGGCCACGGCGCCGAGCACCAGGGTGCTCAGCGTGATCCCGAGCTGGGCGGCGGCCAGCATCTGCGACACATGCTCCAGGCCCCACAGCACCTTGCGGGCCCTCTTGTCGCCGTCCTCGGCCAGCGGTTCGATCTGGGCGCGCCGCACCGAGATCAGGGCGAACTCGGCGCCGACGAAGAACGCGTTGGCGACCAGCGTCAGCAGTCCGAGCAAGAGCTGAAGTACCGTCATCGTCGCGCCTCCGCCCGGTCGGTGTCCTCCGAGGCGGCCGCCTCTTCGCCCGGCCTCGGTCCGTGCAGCCGCACCTGCGCCGCCCGCCGTCCGGTCGCGTCCATGACCTCGATCAGCCAGCCGGCGACCGAGACCGTGTCACCGGCGGCCGGGATGCGTCCCAGCTCGGTGGCGATCAGCCCGGCGAGCGTCTCGTAGGGGCCCTCAGGGGCGCGCAGTCCGATGCTCTGCAGCTGGTCGGTGCGGGCGGAGCCGTCGGCGACGTAGAGGCGCCGGCCCTCCGCGTCCTGCCCGGCGGGCGCCAGGTCCGGCGTCTCCAGCGGGTCGTGTTCGTCGCGGACCTCGCCCACGACCTCCTCGATGATGTCCTCCAGGGTGACCACGCCGGCCGTGCCGCCGTACTCGTCGATGACCACCGCGATGCTGCGGTCACCGCCGGAGAGCTGGTCCAGCAGCCGGTCCACGGTCAGCGACTCGGGCACCAGCAGCGGCTCGCGCATCAGATCGGTCACCGGGCGCAGCCGCCGCTCAGCGGCGGGCACGGCCAGCACGTCCTTGATCCGTACGATGCCGACGACGGTGTCCAGGTTCCCCCGGTAGACGGGGAAGCGGGACAGCCCCGTGGCGCGGGTGGCGTTGGCGACGTCCTCGACCGTGGCCTGTACCTCCAGCGAGGTGACCTGTACGCGCGGCGTCATCACGTTCTCCGCCGTCAGCTCGGCCAGGTGCAGGGTGCGCACGAACAGATCCGCGGTGTCCTCCTCCAGCGCGCCCTCCTTGGCGGAGTGCCTGGCCAGCGCCACCAGCTCCTGCGGCGAGCGGGCCGAGGCCAGCTCCTCGGTGGGCTCGAGGCCCATCCGCAGCAGCACCCGGTTGGCGGTGTTGTTCAGGTGCCGGATCAGCGGGCGGAAGGCGGCCGAGAAGACCCGCTGCGGGGTGGCCACCCTCCGGGCGACCGGCAGCGGCATGGAGATCGCCCAGTTCTTGGGCACCAGCTCGCCGACCACCATCAGCACGATCGTGGAGAGCCCGGTACCGAGCACCAGGGCGACCGACGAGGCGGCCGAGGTCGGTACGCCGAGCGAGCGCAGCGGTCCGGCGATCAGCTTCGCGATGGAAGGCTCCGCGAGCATACCGACGATCAGGTTGGTCACGGTGATGCCCAGCTGTGCGCCGGAGAGCTGGAAGGTGAGGGACCGCACAGCCGACAGCGCGCTGGCGGCGCCCCGGTCGCCGCGCTGCTCGGCCCGCTCCAGCTCGCTGCGCTCGACGGTCGTCAGGGAGAACTCGGCCGCCACGAAGCCACCGCAGGCCAGCGACAGCAGCAGTGCCACGAACAGCAGCAGAACTTCCGTCATCGGCCCTTCACCTCCTTCCCATCGTGGGGCAGGGGGCGCCGGGACGCGCGATGTCGGTGGTTGCTTCGGGAGCCACTACTGGGAGGGTCGCCCATGGGCGGACGCTCACACCTTTCGGAATCCGATGACTGTGCCGGGCCCGCGGGAATGCGGGTCCGGCGCTGTACAGCGTAAACGGAGCGGACGGCTGACCGGTTCCCCACGCCGGCGCGAGGCGCGCCTCACGGGGTGAGCGTTTTGACCCAGCGGCTCCACTGGGGTTGCGGGGTGTAACCGGCGGCCTGCCATGCCCGGTGTGCCCGCTCGTTCTCGTCCAACACCATGGCGTCGCCGCGCCGCCCGCCCAGTGCGGTGAACCGCTCCTCGGCCGCGGCCAGCAGGGCTCGGGAGATCCCCTGCCGCCGCTGGGACGGCAGTACGGCCAGCCGGTAGAGGGAACACCTCCACCCGTCCCAGCCCGCGATGACGGTGCCGACCAGGCGCCCGTCCCGCTCCGCCAGCAGCAGGGCCTCCGGATCGCGGGCGATCAGCCGGGCGACCCCATCCCGGTCGTCGCTGACGCTGGTGCCCTCGGCGGCCTCCCGCCAGAAGGCCAGTACCTGGTCGATGTCCCGCTCGTCGGCGGCCCGTATCGAAAGATCGCTCATGGGCCGCATCCCAGCACCACCCGTGCGTCGGCCGCCACGCTGTTTCGCCTGGTGAGCCACTGGTCTACGGCGTGGCTCAGCCACCGGTCAGTTGCCGCTCAGCTCCGCCACCACCGGAGCGAACGCGTCCATACAGGGGTCGAGCACGGTGAAGTACGAGAAGCCGTAGCGCTCCCGGTTGGCGCGTAGCTGTTCGGCCATCTCCTCGGGGGAGCCCAGGAGGAGGGCCGGATGCGCCAGCAGTTCCTCGTCGCTCATCGCCGGACCGTACGGGCGCAGGCGCTCCAGCGCCTCGCCGGGGCCGGACGTCTGTGCGACGTACTGGATGAGGTAGTTCAGCTCGGGCGGTTCGGCCCGCTCCGCCGCGAACGCGCGGAGCGCCCCTGTGCGCTGCTCCAGCTCGGCAGGGGAGATCAGCTTCATCGTGCCTTCCGGCTCGCCCGGCACCTGCCGCCCACCGGTGAAGGCGGCCACAGCTGCGGTGCGCGCCGCCAGCCTCAGCACGCGGTCACCGTTGCCGCCGATCAGCAGCGGCACCGGCTGCTGTACGGGGCGCGGCGCGTGGTCGGGGTCGGCCAGCAGCCGGCTCACCTCGGCGACCAGGTGCTCCAGGTGGTCCACCCGGCCACCCGGCGAGGCCCACGGCAGACCTGCCGTGTCGTGCTCGGCCTTCACATAGCCCGCGCCCAGCCCCAGCTCCAGCCGGCCGCCGGAGAGCTGGTCGACGGTGGCCACCTCGCGGGCCAGCAGTGCCGGGTTCCAGAAGCCGGCGTTGAGCACGAAGGTGCCCAGCCGGGGCCGCTCGGTCACCTCGGCGGCGGCCGCCAGTGCCGGGAAGGGCGCGCTGAGGCCCAGATGGTCGGGCACCTGGACGATGTCGTAGCCCTGCTCCTCGGCCCGGCGGCAGCGCTCCCGGAACTCCTCGCCCGAGCCGAAAGTCACCATGTTGACGCCGAACCGGAACGGCCGTATGGGATGGGACACGCCAAGCCTCCTGGGACAGCGCCGAGTTGGACCGGCCCTGATCCTAAACACGCCCGGCACATCGCGCCCACCCGGTAAGGGGGCAACGCGCCCCGCAAAGGGCGCGGGGAACGGCGCGATCAGCCCGAGCACACCCGCACCGTGCGGACGCCGGCCAGGGGCACACCCTCAGCTCTGGGCCGTCGCGGTGCCGCCCAGCGCGGGCACCAGCCAGCCGGGCGCTTCCGCAGCGAACCGCGGCGGTGCCAAAGCGCCTGCGCCCTCGGGCAGAGCCCCCAGCAGCGGCAGCCCCGAGTACCGCGGCAGGTCCGCGAGGTTGCAGCGCTCCGCGAGCCCCGGCTCAGCGGGCATGCTGCCGATCACCAGCCCCGCGCACTCCACCCGCCGGGCCCGCAGCGCTTCGGCCGTCAGCGTCGCCGTGTTCAGCGTGCCCAGCCCCGCCTGGACGACGACCAGCACCGGCGCAGCCAGCAGCCGGGCGGCGTCCGCCAGGGTCGAGCCCTGGTCGTCGAACCGCACCAGCAGCCCGCCCGCGCCCTCGACCAGCACCAGGTCGTGCGAGGCCGCCAGCTTTTCGGCCGCTTCCGCGATCTGACCGGCCGAGACGTAGGGCAGCTCCGCGCGGCGGGCCGCCGTCTCGGGCGCCAGCGGTTCGGGGTAGCGGGCCAGTTCGGCGCCGGTCAGCGCGCCCGGCGCCGTGCTCTGGCCGCCGGCCAGCCGCAGCACTTCCGCCACGTCCCCCGGCTCCCCGGCCGGCACGCCCGTCTGCGCCGGTTTGAGCACGGCCACCGAGCGGCCGGCGCGCAGCGCGCACGCCGCCAGCGCCGCGGTCGTCACCGTCTTGCCGATCTCCGTCCCGGCCCCGGAGACGCACAGCACGCCCCTGGTGTCCGGCATGTCCGGGCTGTTCCGCATTCTCGGCCTCCCGTCAGCCTTCCCGCGCGGCCGCGCACATCGCGGCGGCGATCCGTGCGACGTCCTCGTCCTGGGTGACGTACGGCGGCATGGCGTAGACCATGTCGCGGAACGGCCGCAGCCACACCCCGGCCCGTACGGCGGCCCGCGTCGCCGCGGCGAGGTCCACCTCGTGGTCCAGCCGTACGACGCCGATGGCGCCCAGCACGCTCACCTCCCGCACCCCCGGCAGCCCGGCGGCCCCGGCCAGCCCGGCACGCAGGCCCTCGCCCACCCGCCGCACCTCGGCACGCCAGTCCTGGGAGAGCAGCAGATCCAGCGAGGCGCCCGCGATCGCGGAGGCCAGCGGGTTGCCCATGAACGTCGGGCCGTGCGCCAGCACCGGCACCGAGCCCCTGGCGATCCCGCGCGCCACGCGCGGTGTGCACAGCGTCGCTGCCATCGACACATAGCCGCCGGTCAACGCCTTGCCGACGCACATCACATCCGGGGTGACACCGGCGTGCTGCGCGGCGAACAGCTCCCCGGTACGGCCGAACCCGGTCGCGATCTCGTCCAGCACCAGCAGTACACTGTGCTCGTCGCACGCCTCGCGCAGCGCCCGCACATACGCGGGGGAGTGGAACCGCATCCCGCCGGCACCCTGCACCACGGGCTCGACGATGACGGCCGCCAGCTCGTGCGCGTGCTGCTCCACCATCTTGTGCAGGTGGGCCACGTACTCCTCGTCGGGCTCCGCGGCGAAACCCGCAGGCGGCGCCTCGGCGAAGACCTGCACGGGCAGCGCACCGGACCACAGATGGTGCATACCGCCCTCCGGGTCGCACACCGACATCGGCTGCCAGGTGTCCCCGTGATAGCCGCCGCGCCAGGTCAGCAGCCGCCGCTTCTCCGGCCGCCCCAGCGAACGCCAGTACTGGAGGGACATCTTGACGGCCACCTCGACCGAGACCGAGCCCGAGTCGCTCAGGAAGACGTGCTCCAGGTCGCCGGGCGAGATCTCGGCGAGCCGCGCTGCCAGCCGTACGGCGGGCTCGTGGGTGAGCCCGCCGAACATCACATGGCTCATCCTGCCGAGCTGGTCACGCGCTGCCTTATCGAGCACCGGGTGGCCGTAGCCGTGGATGGCCGACCACCAGGACGACATCCCGTCGATCAGTTCCCGCTGCCCGTGCGCCGCCTCGGCCAGCCGCAGCCGTACGCCGGAAGCGGACTCCACCACCAGCGGGTCGCTCGTCCCCGGCATCGGCGCGTAGGGGTGCCACACATGCTGCCGGTCCAGCGTGAGGAGCGCGTCGGTGGCGCTCCCGGGCACCTCGCCCGGCTCTGGGCCGTGCGGGGTCCCGAGGGTGGTGCTCTCAGGCATTGGGCGGCAGCTCCGTCCCAGCTCCCCGCAGCCGTACGGCCACCCGCTCGTGCGGACGGGCCTGCTCCTCGCGCCGGTGCTCGGGCAGCGTGGTCTCCTCGGTGCCCTCCACCTCGAAGCCCGAGTCGGCGATCATCTCCAGATCGGCCTTGCCCGCCTGGCCCTCACTGGTGAGGTAGTCCCCCAGGAAGAGGGAGTTGGCCAGGTGCAGCGCCAGCGGCTGCAGCGACCGCAGATGCACCTCGCGCCCGGCCGCCAGCCGCACCTCCACATCGGGGCAGACGAACCGCACCATGGCCAGGATGCGCAGCGCGCGCTGCGGCGTCAGGTTCCATTCCTCGGCCAGCGGCGTGCCCTCGAACGGCAGCAGGAAGTTGACCGGCACCGAGTCCGCGTCCAGCTCCCGCAGCGAGAACGCCACATCGACCAGGTCCTCGTCCGTCTCGCCCATCCCGGCGATCAGCCCGGAGCACGGCGACAGCCCGGCGCCCCGGGCCTGCTTGACGGTCCCCACCCGGTCCTCGTACGTGTGCGTGGTGCAGATGTCGCCGTAGGTGGCCTCGGACGTGTTGAGGTTGTGGTTGTAGGCGTCGGCCCCCGCCTCGCGCAGCCGCTCCGCCTGGCCGTCGGAGAGCAGGCCGAGGCAGGCGCACACCTCGACGCCCTCGTTGCGGTCCTTGATGGCCTCGATCGTCCTGGAGACCCGGTCGATGTCGCGGTCGGTCGGCCCCCGCCCGCTGGCCACCACGCAGACCCGCTTGGCGCCCCCCTGCACACCGGCGGCCGCCGCGTCGGCCGCCTCCTCGGGCTTGAGCCAGGTGTACTTGAGAATCCCGGCCTCGGAGCCGAGCCGCTGCGAGCAGTACGAGCAGTCCTCGGGGCACAGTCCGGACTTGAGGTTGACCAGGTAGTTGAGCTTCACCCGCTTCCCGAACCACCGGCGGCGCACCTTGCCCGCCGCCGCCACCACATCGAGCAGGTCGTCATCCGTGGTCCGCAGCACCGCCAGTGCCTCGTCGCGGGTGGGCGTCTCGCCGCGGAGCCCCTTGTTCACCAGTGAGTTCAGCAGGTCGTCCATGGGCACGATCCTTGCCCATGCGACCGTGCCGGGTAATGGAGGAAGCCTACAAGACCGCTTGAGCGAGGTGTGGATGTTGTCACACGTCGACGTCCGGCATGGCAGGTTAGGTTCTATTGACTGCCAACAAACCGAACGCTCCGGCGACGAAGAGAGCCGCCATGCCCCAGGACCCCTCAGCCCGCGCCGCTGACCCCTTCGGATGGACGGCGGCGGCGCTGGAGACCCGCCGCGCCGCCGGGCTGCTGCGCACGCTCGCGCCGCGCCCAGCCGACTCGCCGCTGCTCGACCTGGCGGGCAACGACTACCTCGGGCTCTCCCGGCACCCCGAAGTCGTCTCCGCCGCCGCCGATGCGGCCCGCCACTGGGGCGCGGGGGCCGGCGGCTCCCGGCTGGTGACCGGCTCCACCGAACTCCACGCCCAACTGGAGCGGGAGCTGGCAGCCTTCTGCGGCTTCGAGGCGGCACTCGTCCTCTCCTCCGGGTACGCCGCCAACCTCGCAGCCGTCACCGCGCTCACCAACGCGCCGGGCGGCGGAGGACTGCTGGTCTCCGACGCCTACAACCACGCCTCGCTGATCGACGGCTGCCGCCTCTCCCGCGCCCGTACCGCCGTCGCCGCGCACGCCGACCCGGAGGCCGTGGCCAAGGAACTGGAGGGGCACACCGACGACGGGCCGGCGCTCGTCGTCACGGACTCCGTCTTCTCCGTCGACGGCGACGCCGCACCGCTGGCCGAACTCGCCGCCGTCTGCGCCACGGCGGGCGCCGGGCTGCTCGTCGACGACGCGCACGGCCTCGGCGTCCTCGGCGACGGCGGCCGCGGCGCGCCGTACGCCGCGGGGCTCGCGGGCAGCACCGGCACGGTGGTGACCGCCACCCTGTCCAAGTCGCTGGGCAGCCAGGGCGGCGCTGTCCTGGGACCGGCGCACGTCATCGCGCACCTGGTCAACACCGCGCGGACCTTCATCTTCGACACCGGACTGGCACCCGCGGCGGCCGGCGCCGCGCTGGGCGCCCTGCGACTGCTGCGCCGCGAACCGGAACGCGCGGCACGCACCCGCGCCGTCGCCACCGAACTGCATGCCAGGCTGACAGCAGCCGGGCTGGACGCCACCCGTCCCGACGCGGCCGTCGTCTCGGTACGCGCCCCCTCGCCGCAGGCCGCCGTGCGATGGGCCGCCGACTGCCGGGCCGCCGGGCTCCATGTCGGCTGCTTCCGCCCGCCGTCCGTCCCCGACGGCGTCTCGCGCCTCCGCCTGACCGCGCGTGGCGACCTGTCTGCTTCCGTGCTCGCCCGGGCCGCCGACACCGTGATCGCGAAGGCACCCACCACGGCCGTCTGACCCGGAGCGGGCCGTGCGGCTCCATGTGCGCTCACCTGGCAGAGTTCACCGCTTCGGGCGACAGAACTCCGCGCAAGCAGGTGGATCGGCCGCACGGCGTCGCCGGGAGTGGCACTCTGTCGCGCAGCGGTTCCGGGACGCTCTCCGTCTCTTCGCGAGGGCGGAGCGCGGGCCCGCTGCCGCGCGACTGAGGAGCCAACGGCCCCGGGAAAGGGACGGCCTCGCCATGGCAGACCACCAGGAAGCGACGCTCACCCTGCCGAGTGCGCCCGCTTCCGTCACCGCCGCCCGCAGACATGTCACGGACACCCTCGTGGCCTGGGGGCTGCCCGAGGCAGCGGACGCCGTGGACTCGCTGCGCCTGATCGTCTCCGAGCTGGCCACCAACGCCGTCCAGCACACCTTCGGCAGGTCGCCGACCTTCACCGTCCAGCTGCGGCTGGAGAGAGCCGAAAGGCTGTGCCTCGGCGTCACCGACAGCCACCCCGGCAGGCCGCGCCGGCTCCCCGCCGCCGTGCAGCAGGACAACGGGCGCGGGCTGGTGATCATCCGTACGCTGGCTGCCGAGTCCGGTGGCAGACTGCGGATCACGCCCACGCCGGACGGCGGCAAGACGGTCTGGGTCGAGCTTCCCTGGCTGCCGGTGCCGGCGGCGTGAATCCGTGCCCTGCGTCGTTCTCGGCGGTACCCCGCGCCGTGCTCAGCGCGGGACCTCCGGCGAGGAGAGCAGCACCTCGGCGCCGACCGGGGTGAATCCCGCCGCCAGAAAGGCCCGCAGGCTCGCCGCGTTCCCCGGGGCGACCTGCGCCCACAGCGTCTCGTCCGCCGGTGCCCGGGCCCGGGCCGCCGCGGCCAGCTCCCGGCCCAGGCCGGTGCCGCGCGCCGCCGCCTCCACCTCGACGGCGACCTCCCAGCGGCCCGCGACACCGCGTCCGGTCAGCACCGTCCCGCCGTCCGCCGCCGTCCATACCCGCACATCCGAACGGTGCGCCAGGGCTCTGACCACGCGCGGATGGGACTGGTCCGTGGTCTCCACCAGCTCCCGGGCCGCGGCGGTTCCGTGCCCGGCGGTGCCCCTCCCGGGCGGGAGGGCGAGCAGCACGTCGATGCTGCCCGCCTCCCGGCCGGTACGGGCGCACAGGGCCGTCAGGAACGGCGGCCCGAGCGGAGCGCCGAGGTCACCCGGCGGGACCTGGCGCCGTATCCACTCGGGTGGCACATCGGCGAAGACGACCGCATGGCCGGTGAGCGCCAGCACGCCCGCGTCACGCGGTGACGGCTGCGGCAGTACGGTCAATCCGCCGTCGGCGGGCGGGAATTCGCCTCGCGCGGCGGCTTCGAGGATCTTCGCCAGCTCGTCCACCCGTGGAGCCTAAGCGGTCCGCGCCGCCTCGGCACGGGTGAGGAAGACCACGGCGCTCAGCAGCACCAGCGTGCCCACCACCATCGGCACCGTCAGCCGTTCGCCGAGCAGTCCGACTGCCAGCACCGCCGCGCTGACCGGCTCGATCAGCATGACCACCGAGGCGGTGGCGGCACGTACGACTGCCACACCGGCGAAGTAGAGCGGGTACGCCAGCGCCGTGGGCACCGCGCCCACGTACAGCAACAGCAGCAGCACCCGCAGCGGTTCACCGGAGTGTGGCCAGATCCCCTCGGCCACCGCGAACGGCAGCAGGACGACGGCGCCCACCCCGAACGACCACGCGGTGAGGGTGAAGGAGCTCTCCGCCGGCCCGGCGCTGCCCACCCACCGGGCCAGCAGCACCGAGCCGGCGAACGCCGCCGCGGACAGCAGCGCGAGGGCCACACCGCCCAGCCGCACCTGGCCGCCCCCGTCACCCAGCACCAGCACGGTCAGCCCCGTCAGCGCGGCGGCGACGGCACCGGCGCCGCCCCGGCCGGGCCGCTCGCGCAGCGCGGGCCAGGCGCCGAGCGCCACGAACACCGGTGCACCGCCCAGCGTCACGATGGTCGCGACGGCCACTCCGGTCGCCGGTACGGCGGCGAAGTACGCGGTCTGGAAGACGGCCAGCAGCAGCCCGGTCGCCAGCCGCAGCGCGAACCGGGACCGGGGCAGTCCCGGGCGCAGCCGGGGTGCCGTGGCAACGCCGCGCGGACGCAGCCGCACCAGCACGGCGCGCCCGGTCAGCAGCAGCGCCAGCCCGCTGACATAGCGCCAGAAGGAGGCGGCGACAGGGCCCAGATCGCTGGAGGAGAAGAGGAGATCGATGGCCGCGCCAGTGGTGCCCCAGGTGGCACCGGCAGCGGCGAGGAACAGCAGCCCACGCCCGACGGGCAGGCCGCAGGAGCCGGCGGAACCGGCGGAAGATGTCGACAAGAGTGCTCTCCGCGCAAGGAGGGTCGGATGGTGGTCCCGTCCGCGGGCACCACCGACCCCCGCGGCGGACGGTCATCCGTCCGTCGCGGCAGTCGCGCGTGGCCGCCCGCCCTACGCGGTGGGCGGGGAGAGCGTCAGCTTCGCCGAGATCATGGTCGGCACTCTAAGCACCCGGTCCGACAGTCGTCACCTGGATTTCGACCAGTGCCCCGAAGCGGCGCGGGGAGCTGCGCGCCCAGCCGGAGAACACCCCGCAGTCCGCGACGGCCGGGCAGGGGCACCCCCTGCCCGGCACAGGCGAGGCGGGGCGGGACTGGGCGGGGAAACCTTCCCCCGCGGTCTAAGACTTCTCACCGGGCTTCGGGTCGGGCGGTCCGACCAGCCCGGCCCGCCGCTCCCCGTCAAGGACCCGCAGCGCCCGCTCCAGGGTGGCCGCGTGCAGTTCGTTCTCCCCGCGCTCGTGCATCACTACGAGCGCGTCCCGCAGTCGTGCCGCCTTGCCGACCAGGCCCTGTGCGGCACGCAGTCCACCGTAGGTGTCGCGGCCGCGTGCCGGGTTGATGCGGCCGAGCAGGTCCAGCACCTCCAGATAGGCGTCCACCACCTCGCACTCGGCGCGGGTCAGCGCGGGGAGCGGTGGCAGCTCCGGCGGCCACTGGCGGTCCATCCGTGCCTCACCGCCGCACCGGCGAGACGGGCGCCGTTTTGCGGCTGGTGGTGAGCCGGTCGATGAGGCCGTACTCGACGGCCTGCTGGGCTGTGAAGATCTTGTCGCGCTCGATGTCCTGGCTGATCTTGTTGCGCGGCTGTCCTGTGTGGCGCTCGTAGAGCTCCTCCAGCCGTTCGCGGGTCCGCAGCAGTTCCTGGGCCTGGATCTCCAGATCGGTCGCCTGGCCCCGCAGCGGCTCGTGGAGCGAGGGCTGGTGGATGAGGATGCGGGCGCTCGGCAGCGCGAGCCGCTTGCCGGGCGTTCCGGCGGCCAGCAGTACGGAGGCGGCGGAGGCGGCCTGGCCCAGGCAGACGGTCTCGATGTCGCAGGAGACGAATCGCATCGTGTCGTAGATCGCGGTCATCGCCGTGAACGAGCCGCCCGGCGAGTTGATGTACAGCGAGATGTCCTGATCGGGCGCCGCGTGTTCGAGGTGGATGAACTGTGCCATCACGTCGTTGGCGGAGGTGTCGTCGATCTGGGTGCCGAGGAAGACGATCCGCTCCTCCATCAGCTTGGAGTACGGATCCATCGTCCGCATGCCGCTGCTGGTGCGCTCGGTGAACTCGGGCAGGACGTACCGGGCCGTCGGGGCTGTCGGCTGGTTCCGCATGGCGTCGCACTCCGCTCTCGGGCGAGAAAATGTACAGGACGTACAGAACGTACGGGGAGCAGCCTGCCACGGCCGGCGCCCAACGTCCCCCCGAGCAGGGCGGATTCCGCTGAAGGCGAAGCGGGGGCAGTCGGCGAGAAGAGCCCGTGATACCGCTCTGACCTGCGGTTTCGTGCTCGCCCCTAGAATGGCGGCATGGCTTACGAGATTCCGGTGACGCAGGCGCGGGCCGAGCTGGCGGATCTGATCAATCGGGTCGTCTACGGCGAGGAGCGCGTGGTGGTCACCCGGCACGGAAAGCCGCTCGTCGGACTGGTTTCCGCCGCCGACCTGGAGCGCCTGGAGGCCCTGGACGCCGCCGAGCGGGAGCAGCCGGAGTCCGAGGAGATCATCAGCACCGTCTCCGGATTCCGGGAGATCGGCCAGGGCGCGGTGCCGCGCGAGGCGCGGCGGTTCGGGATCGCCGCCGAACACCGCGGCCCGGCCGCCGGGGAGCGGCGGCCGGGCCGGGAGAACTGAGCCCCTGCGGGCCGAAGGTCAGGAGCTGAGCTTCCAGACCGCGTGCGCGATGGCGTCGCTGTGCAGGTCGAGCACCTTCTCGTCGATGTTCGAGGTGTCGTCGCAGGCCGAGTGGTAGCACGGGTCGTACGGTCGGCCGGCCTCGCCGCCCCACTTGGCCGCCTGCGCCTGGGTCTTCCGTTCGCCCGCGCCTGTGAAGGTGCCGCCGACGGTGACGCCCGCCTGCTTGAACGGGGCGTGGTCGCTGCGCCCGTTGGTCTCCTCGGACGCCTCCGTGGACACGCCCTTGGTGCTGAACCAGTCCTTGAAGACCGACGCGACAGCGGCGTCGTCGTCATAGACGAAGTGGCCCGCGTTGGGGGAGCCGATCATGTCGAAGTTCAAATAAGTGTCAATCTTGCCGAGTTCGCCCTTCGACAGGCTCTTGACGTAGTGGGCCGAGCCCACCATGCCCCGCTCCTCGGCTCCCCACCAGGCGAACCGCAGATGCTTGGCGGGCTTCAGATCCGCCTTGGCGACGGCCAGCGCGGTCTCCAGTATCCCCGCGGAGCCCGAGCCGTTGTCGTTGATGCCAGGGCCCGAGGTGACCGAGTCCAGGTGGGAGCCGGCCATGACGGTCGCGTCCGTGCCGCCCTTGGGCCAGTCGGCGATCAGGTTGTAGCCCGTGGCGCCACCGCTGGTGAACCTCTGCACGGTGGTTTTGAAGCCGACGGCGTCCAGCTTCTTCTTCACGTGGTCGAGGGAGGCGCGGTAGCCGGGGCGGCCGTGGGCGCGGTTGCCGCCGTTGGCCTCGGCGATGGACTGGAGGTCTTTCAGATCCCGTTGTACGGCGGCGACGTCGATATCGGGCGCCTCGGCCGCCCTGCCGCCGGAACTGCCGCCGCTCCTGGGGTGGTCGGCGGTGCCTTCGGGGTCCGCCTGCGCGGCTGCGCCGCCCGCGCCGAGCAGGGCGAGTGCGAGCACGGTGCTCGCCGAGGCGGTGAGGGCAGCACGGCGCTGGTGTCTGTGGTGTCCGCGTATCACTGCTGAGCTCTCCGATGGTGTGGGGGTGGTGGGGGGTGGGTTGCCGGGTGCGGCAATGCCGCCCGGAGCGGCGGCTTGGTGTGCGATGCCGGTACGCACTGGGGGCATCCGGTCCGGCGCGTGCGGCAATTTTTGACGCGGACATGAGACTGCTGCGGGCGCTCCGGCCCGTCAAGAGCGCATACCGGACAGGAAGTTACGGAGAGCGGAAGGTCATCGCCCTGAACGGGGCCGGACCACGCCCGGTGAGTGTTAACACCGGCGAAACGGCGCTGCCGTAATGTCCGGGGAGTTGGCGGCCCCATGGCATGTGTGTGATACATCTACCGGGCGTGTGTCGTCGCAGCGAGCGTCCCGGCATCCCGGGCCCGGCGACGACGATGAGGTGGAGAGTATGCAATTGACCCCCCATGAGCAGGAGCGGCTGCTCATTCATGTCGCGGCGGACGTGGCACAGCGGCGCAAGGACCGCGGACTGCGCCTGAACCACCCCGAGGCCGTCGCCCTCATCACGGTCCATGTCCTCGAAGGCGCCCGCGACGGGCGGAGCGTCGCCCAGCTCATGGAGTCGGGACGGGAGGTCCTCACCCGCGACGACGTCATGGAGGGCATTCCCGAGATGCTCCACGACGTCCAGGTCGAGGCGACCTTCCCGGACGGCACCAAGCTCGTCACCGTCCACGAGCCCATCTCCTGACCGCGCCGACGAGGAGTCGCCCATGATCCCCGGAGAGATCCACTACGCCGAGGGACCCGTGCCGCTCAACGCGAGCGCCCAGGTCACCCGGCTGACCGTGCTCAACGCCGCCGACCGGCCCGTGCAGATCGGCTCCCACTACCACTTCGCCGAGGCCAACCCCGCCCTGGACTTCGACCGCGAGGCCGCATGGGGCAAGCGGCTCGGCATCGCCGCCGGCACCGCTGTCCGCTTCGAGCCCGGCATCCCCGTCGAGGTCGCCCTCGTCCCCATCGGCGGCAAGCGGATCGTCGCGGGGCTGCGCTCGGCAGCGGGGGGCGCCCTCGATGCGTGAACTCTCCCGTGCCGAGTACGCCGATCTGTTCGGCCCCACCACCGGCGACCGGGTGCGGCTCGCCGACACCTCGCTCTTCGTCGAGATCGAGGACGACCTCTCCGGCGGGCCTGGACGCGCCGGCGACGAGGCGGTCTTCGGCGGCGGCAAGGTCATCCGCGAATCCATGGGCCAGGCGCTCACCACCCGCGCCGAAGGCGCCCCCGACACCGTGATCACCGGCGCTCTCGTCCTCGACCACTGGGGCGTCGTCAAGGCGGACCTCGGCATCCGCGACGGCCGCATCACCGCACTGGGCAAGGCCGGCAACCCCGACACCATGGACGGCGTACACCCCGACCTCGTCATCGGCCCCGAGACGGAGATCATCGCGGGCAACGGGAAGATCCTCACCGCCGGCGCCATCGACGCCCACGTCCACTTCATCTGCCCCCAGCTCGCCGACGTGGCGCTCGCGGCGGGCATCACCACGCTCGTCGGCGGCGGCACCGGGCCCGCCGAGGGTTCCAAGGCCACCACCGTCACCCCTGGCGCCTGGCACACCGCGCGCACCCTGGAGGGTATGGACGGGCTGCCGGTCAACGTCGGTCTGCTCGGCAAGGGCAACACCGTCTCGCGCGCCGCGATGCTCGCCCAACTGCGCGGCGGCGCCGTCGGCTTCAAGATCCACGAGGACTGGGGGGCGACCCCCGCGGTGATCGACGCCTGTCTGTCGGTCTGCGACGAGACCGGCGCCCAGGTCGCCATCCACACCGACACCCTCAACGAGGCCGGCTTCGTCGGCGACACCCTCGCCGCCATCGCCGGACGCGGCATCCACGCGTACCACACCGAAGGGGCCGGCGGCGGGCACGCGCCCGACATCATCACCGTCGTCGCCGAGCCGAACGTGCTGCCCTCCTCCACCAACCCGACCCGGCCGCACACCGTCAACACCATCGAGGAACACCTCGACATGCTGATGGTCTGCCACCACCTCAACCCGGCCGTGCCCGAGGACCTCGCCTTCGCCGAGTCCCGCATCCGGCCCAGCACCATCGCGGCCGAGGACACCCTGCACGACCTCGGCGCCATCTCGATCATCTCCTCCGACTCGCAGGCCATGGGCCGCATCGGCGAAGTGGTGCTGCGCACCTGGCAGACGGCGCACGTCATGAAGGAGCGGTACGGAGCTCTCGCGGGCGACGGGCGCGCCGACAACCTGCGCGCGAGGCGCTATGTCGCCAAATACACCATCAACCCGGCGCTCGCCCAGGGCATGGACGCCGAGATCGGTTCCGTCGAGGCCGGCAAGCTCGCCGATCTGGTGCTGTGGGACCCGGCGTTCTTCGGCGTCAAGCCGCAGCTCGTGCTCAAGGGCGGACAGATCGCCTACGCCCAGATGGGGGACGCCAACGCCTCCATCCCCACCCCGCAGCCGGTGCTGCCGCGCCCCATGTTCGGAGCCAAGGGCCGCGCCCCGGGCAGCAACTCCGTCAACTTCGTGACGCGGACCGCGCTGGACGACGGGCTCCCCGACCGGCTCCCGCTCGCCAAGCGGTTCGTCGCCATCCGCGACACCCGCCCCGTCACCAAGGCCGATATGCGCAACAACGACGCCCGGCCCGAGGTACGGGTCGACCCCGACACCTTCACCGTCACCATCGACGGCACCCCGGTCGACCCGTCACCCGCCGAGACGCTGCCCCTGGCCCAGCGGTACTTCTTGTTCTGAACGGAGGTCCGCACGATGGCTGGTGCAGCCGCACTGCTGTTGCTCGCCGACGGCCGGTTCCCCGCAGGCGGGCACGCCCACTCGCAGGGTGCCGAGGCCGCCGTCAAGGCGGGCCGGGTGCACGACGCGGCCACCCTGGAGGAGTTCTGCAGGGGCCGACTGCACACGGCCGGGCTGACCGCGGCGGCCCTCGCCGCCGCGGCCGCGGCCGGACACGACCCTCTGGTACTGGACGAGGCGGCCGATGCCCGTACTCCCTCGCCCGCGCTGCGCCGTACCGCTCGCAAGCTGGGCCGGCAACTGATGCGCGCGGCCCGGGCCACCTGGCCGGGGCCGGAACTGGACGAGCTGGCCGCAGCCCGCCCGCAGGGCGTGCACCAGCCCGTGGTGCTGGGGCTCGCGGCCCGCTCGGCGGGGCTCGGCCCGCTGGAGGCGGCGCAGGCCTCCGCGTACGAGAACGTCAGCGGGCCCGCGACCGCGGCCGTCCGCCTGCTGAGCCTCGACCCGTTCCACGCCACCGCCCTACTGGCCCGGCTCGCGCCCGAGACGGACGAGGTGGCCCGGCGTGCCGAGACCGCGGGCAGGGGAGCGGTCGAGGACCTTCCGGCCGCCTCGGCGCCGCTCCTGGAGATCACCGCCGAGCAGCACGCGACCTGGCCGGTACGCCTCTTCGCCTCCTGACCCGGAATCGCTCACCGGACTTGTTCCGACCCGGACTCGCCCTGACTCGACTTGCTCTGACTCGACTCGACCCCCGGAGAAACCCGTGCACCTCGATCACTCCCACACCGGCCACCCCGAGCGGTACAGCGCCTCGGCGGCCCTGCCGGACGGCAGCCGCCGCGCGCTTCGCGTCGGTCTCGGCGGGCCCGTCGGCTCCGGCAAGACGGCCACCGTCGCGGCGCTCTGCCGCGAGCTGCGCGACCGGCTCTCGCTCGCCGTCGTCACCAACGACATCTACACCCAGGAGGACGCCGCCTTCCTGCTGCGCGAGGCTGTGCTGCCGCCGGAGCGGATCGCCGCGGTGGAGACGGGCGCCTGTCCGCACACCGCGATCCGGGACGACATCTCCGCCAACCTGGAGGCGGTCGAGGACCTGGAGACAGCGCTGTCCGCCAAGGGGGCGCCGCTCGATGTGGTGCTGGTCGAGTCCGGGGGCGACAACCTGACCGCGACCTTCTCCAAGGGGCTGGTCGATGCGCAGATCTTCGTGATCGACGTGGCCGGCGGCGACGACATCCCCCGCAAGGGCGGCCCCGGCGTCACCACGGCGGACCTGCTGGTCGTCAACAAGACCGATCTCGCCCCCTATGTCGGCTCGGACCTGGAGGGCATGGCGCGGGACGCGAAGCAGCAGCGGGGCGAACTCCCGGTGCTCTTCCAGTCGCTGCGCGGTGAGCCGGGGGCCCGTCCGGTCGCCGCGTGGGTGCGCGAGCAGTTCACCGCCTGGACGGCGCGGGCGGTTGCGACGGCATGACGGCTCCCGCCACGGGTGTCAGCGCCCGCGCCCGGATCACCGCCGTACCCGACGGGCGGGGTGGCACAGCGCTGCCGTCGCTGGCCGGCGGGGGACCGGTGGCACCGCGCCGCACCCGTTCGGCGGACCCGGCAACGGCCCGGGTGACCCTCGTCGGCGCGATGAGCGCCCCGCTGGGCGGTGACCGGATCACCATCGAGGCACGGGCCGAACCGGGTGCCGCGCTGCGGATCGACGGCAGCGCGGCCACCCTCGCGCTCCCGGGCCGCACGGCCGAACCCGCCCGCTACGACGTGCACCTGGAGGTCGGCGAGGGCGGGCGGCTGCACTGGCTGCCCGAGCCGCTGATCTCCGTACGGGGCAGCGAGCTGCGGCAGCACCTGAGCGCCGAACTGTCGCCCGGCGCCCGTCTCGTGCTGCGGGACGAGCAGGTGCTGGGACGCGCGGGCGAGGAGTCCGGCCGGTTGCGCACTCGCCTGACCGTGCGCCGCGGCGGGCGCCCGCTGCTGGACCAGCAGCTCGATTTCGGTCCGGGCGCGCCGGGTTGGGACGGTGGCGCGGTCCTCGGCGGGCACCGGGCGGTGGGGCAGCTGCTCGTGGTCGGCCCGGAGCAGGCCCAAGAGCCCCTCCCGGCACGGGTACTGGGCGATTCGGCGGTCGTGACCCCGCTGGCGGGGCCGGGGGTGCTGGTCACCGCCGTCGCGCCGGACGCGCTCCGACTGCGGAGAGTGCTCGACTCCGCACTGACATTCACTTCTTGGTAAAGAACGATCGCCTGCACTGTCCCTTACCGCCGACGACGATGAAGGATCCCCTCTGAAGACCACCACCGTGGTCACGGACACCGCCGTCACACTCGGCAGTACCCGGAGGGGGAGAGACGTGAACAGACGGAAGGCGGCCATCGCCGCCGCCGGCACCATCGCCGCCGGAGCCCTCACGGCGGGGCTCATATCCGTGCCGTCCGCCGTCGCGGACGGCACCACCGCTCAGGAGCGGACGGCGAAGCGCTCCGGCGCCGCCGAGGCGCGGGGCGTCAAGATCGCCGCCGCCCGCGCAGCGCGGGCCGGTATCGACTGGAAGGAATGCCCCGCCGACTGGGGCACCAAGGCAGGCGTCGAGTGCGGCTGGGTCACCGTTCCCCTCGACTACGCCAAGCCCCACGGCAAGAAGATCAAGCTCGCCGTCGACCGGGCGCGCAGCACCGGGGGCAAGGACAAGCGGCAGGGCTCCCTGGTCTACAACCCGGGCGGCCCCGGCGGCTCCGGGCTGCGCTTCCCCAACCGCATACCGGACAAGAACCCGCTGTGGGCGAAGGCCGCAACCGCCTACGACTTCGTGGGCTTCGACCCGCGCGGCGTCGGCCACTCGGCGCCCATCTCCTGCGCCGACCCGCAGGAGTGGGTCAAGGCACCCAAGGACGACCCCGTCCCCGACAGCGAGGCCGACAAGCGCGCCCAGCGCAAGCTCGCCAAGGAGTACGCGGACGGCTGCAAGGAGCGCAGCGGCGACCTGCTGCCGCAGATGACCACGCCCAACGCGGCACGTGACCTGGATGTCATCCGCGCCGCGCTCGGCGACAAGAAGCTCAACTTCCTCGGCGTCTCCTACGGCACCTACATGGGCGCCGTCTACGCCGAGCTCTTCCCGGGCCACATCCGCAGGATGATCACCGACAGCGTGGTCAACCCGTCCCGGCGGAAGATCTGGTACGACGTCAACCTCGACCAGGACATCGCCTTCCAGACCCGGTGGGACGACTGGAAGAAGTGGGTCGCCGAGCACGACGACGTCTACGGCATCGGCTCCACGCCCGACAAGGTCGAGGCCAAGTGGCGCGAGCTGCGTGCCACCGCGAAGAAGGACCCCATCGGCGGCGTCGTCGGACCGGCCGAACTGCTGGGCTTCTTCCAGAGCGCGCCCTACTACGACTCGGCGTGGGCGGCCGTCGCCTCCGTGTGGTCCGCCTACCTCAAGGGCGACGAGAAGCCGCTGATCGAGGCCGCGGCACCGGACATGTCCGATGTGGCGGGCAACAAGCGGAGCGAGAACGGCAACGCCGTCTACAACGCCGTCGAGTGCAACGACGCCAAGTGGCCGCGCGACTGGAAGACCTGGGACCGGGACAACACCCGGCTGCACGAGAAGTACCCGTTCCTGACGTGGGCCAACGCCTGGATGAACTACCCGTGCGCCGTGTGGCCGCTCAAGCAGCACGACGCGCTGGAGATCCGTGCCAAGACCTCGCACCCGGTCCTGCTGATCCAGGCGACCCGGGACGCCGCCACCCCCTACCCGGGCGGTGTCGAGCTGCACAAGCGCCTCAAGGGCTCCCGCCTGATCACCGAGAAGGACGCGGGCTCGCACGGCATCACCAATCTGAAGAACCCGTGCATCAACGAGCGGGTCGACGCCTACCTCCTCGAGGGCACCGTCGACGCCAAGGATGTGACCTGCGCACCGCACGCCACGCCGCAGCCGGTCAAGTCCCCGGCCAAGGCGACGGCCAAGGCCAGGGCCGCGGCGGTGCCGACGCCCACCCCGTGAGCGCTCGCCCGTGAGAGGGCGACCGTGAGAGGGCGACCGCGTCAGGCCGGCAGGCGAGGGGCGGCCCGGACGAGTCCGGGCCGCCCCTCAGCTGTTCGTGCTCCAACTCGCGCCCGGCCCACCGGCTCAGCGACGCTGCTCCAGCTCAGCGACGTCACGGCCGCACGCCAGGCGTACGGCGACCGCGCTGAGTTCAGCGCTGCGCACCGCCGCTCTTCTTCGTCGGCTTCTGGCGGGTCTTCTCCTGCTTCTCCCGGGCCCGCTCCTCGGCCTGCGCCGCCTTGGCGTCGGGCGCGTACATGTCGACATACTCCTGACCCGACAGCAGCATGATCTCGTGGATGATCTCGTCGGTGACCGCGCGCAGCACCGTACGCTCGTGCTCCATCCCCGCGAACCGCGAGAAGTCGAGGGGCTTGCCGAATCTGATCGTCACCCGGCCCATACGGGGCACCTTCCGGCCCGGTGGCTGCAGTTCGAAGGTGCCGACCATCGCGCAGGGGACGACCTTCACCCCGGCGCCGAGCGCCATCGCGGCGACGCCGACCCTGCCCTTGTAGAGCCGCCCGTCGTGGGAGCGGGTGCCCTCCGGATAGATGCCGAGCAGTTCGCCCTTGCGGAGCACCCCCAGGCCCTCGTCGATGGCCGCCTGACCGGCGCCCTTTCCGGAGCGGTCGACGGGGATCTGGCCCACGCTGTGGAAGAACGCGGCGGTCAGCCGGCCCTTGAGGCCCGGGCCGGTGAAGTACTCCGCCTTGGCGAGGAAGGTGATGCGGCGTTTGAGGATCGCGGGCATCACGAAGTGGTCGGAGAAGGAGAGATGGTTGCCCGCGACGATGGCGGGCCCCTCGTCCGGTACGTTCTCCAGGCCCTCGATCCGGGGCCGGAACACCAGCCGCAGCAGCGGTCCCAGCAGTACATACTTGAGTACGTAATAGAACACGGTGCCTCTCCCGGCTCTACCGCGGTGGCTCGGCGGTGGGGTTTCCGCCGGTCGGCGCGGGGACCGGGGGTGCCGGGGTGGTGCGCATGGCTGATCTCCTGTGATCAGGTCCGACCGGACTCATGCTGACCCCCTGTTGGCTGCTGACTGAACGTCACCTCATGTGATCGGGACACGATCGTAGCGCCTCGCCGGGCCTGTGTTCGTGGTACTGCTCTCAGGCATGTTCGTGCTGCGGTGGGGGCTGTGCGCGCACCGCGGCCCTCTTTGCCCCGTTGGTCACCATGGCCCCCCTTTGCTGTGGTCCCTGGTGCTGCGTTGAGGTGATCTTGCCGCCGCTCAACGAATGGTTGAGCCGCAGCGGAGCCTTCGATCGTCCGTTCATGGGCAAAACGAGTCGGTTGATGGGTGACACCCTCCTGTGTGGCTGAAAGCATGGCTTGCCTGAAAGAAACCGACCCTCTCGACAGAGGGTATCGGCGGAGAAGAAAACAGGTTTCGAGCCACGGTTCTGTGGACAAGCGCTGATATTGAATTCCGCTTTCTGGTGCGGGCCGACGAAAAGTGCGAGCGCGACAGTGCAACAGCCTTACGGCCTGCCCGGCGGGTGACGTAATTCGAGTCACATAAGAATTCAGAGCGCGACTTCTATCGGCTACGGCCGGTACACGAGTTCAAGCGTCATGGGGGAACAACGCTGTGGACATTGACATACTCGGTCCGTTGTCCGTCTCTTGCGAGGGGCGCACCGTCGCGGTGCGTGCCAGCAAGGTCCGCGCCATGCTGGCCACGCTGGCGCTGGAGCCAGGGCATGTCGTCTCGCACGTGGAACTGGCCGACGAACTGTGGGCGGGGCACCCGGTCGGGAATCCCCGTAACGCGCTGCAGGCGCACGCCACGCGTGTCCGTAAAGTGCTGGGCCAGCCCGCAGGGGACGCCACAATTCTGCGCGCCGTACCCAATGGTTATCTTCTGAATGTGTCCCGGGGCCGCGTCGACGGAAACAGGTTTCTCGACCACGCGGTGCGGGGCGCGGACGCACTTCCCGGCGCACCGGAACTCGCGCTGCGGCATTTGGAATCCGCCCTCGCACTGTGGCGCGGGCCCGCATTGCTCGACGCCGGGGACGGCCTGCGGTGCCGCAGTGCGGGAGCGCTCTTCGAGGAACGGCGGCTGACCGTCTGGGAGGACCTGGCGAGCGCCCGGCTGATCGTGGGCGACGAATCCCGGGCGATCGCCGAGCTGCGCCAGCTCGCCGCTCAGTACCCGCTGCGCGAGCGCTTCTGCGAACTGCTGATGCTGGCCCTGTACCGGACCGGCCGGCAGAGCGACGCGCTGGAGCTGTTCCGCCTCACCCAGCGGCGCCTCGACGAGGAACTGGGCATCCAGCCCGCGGCACCGCTGCAGCGCCGGCACGCGGAGATCCTCGCGCACGACCCCTCGCTCGGCCACCCCAGCGCGCTGTGGGGCCACCGGGAGCGTGGGCGCGACGGATTGCCGACGGGCTGAGACCGGATGACCACCCCCGACGAGGAACAGGAGCAGCCCGGCATGCACGCGGGACGGGGCAGCAGCACCGGTGAGGACCAGGCGGAAGCCGCACCCGAGGCGATCGCCGTCGTGGGCATCGCGGCGCTCTACCCGACGGCCCGAGGGGTGGCCGACTACTGGCGGCTGCTCACCGAGGGGACAGCGCGTGACTCCGCGGCCACGCCACAGGACGCCCCGGGCGCACCGCGCACCCCGGCCTCCCCCGAGAGCCTGGCCGATATCGAGGTCGATGTCGCCCGGTTCGGCATCCCGCCGGCCCAGGCGCCCTCCATGGCCCGGATGCAGCTCCTCATGCTGGAGGCTGCGCGGCAGTGCCTGGACGACGCCGGGTACGGGCAGCGGCCGTTGCCCTCCGACCGCACGGACGTGGTGACCGGCACCTGCTTCGGGCTCGACCGGCAGTACGCCAACGCCCTGCGGGTGGCCAGCAGCCGGTACGCGCGCGATCTGGAGCGGGCGATGGCCTCCGCCGAGAACCCCGATCTCGGCGGAGCCGCACCCCGTGCCGCGGAGGAACTCCGCTCCGCTGCGCTGCGGCATCTGGGTGCCTCGCCCCACGACCGGATCGGCGAGATGGCGAGCACGATCCCGGCCAGGGTGGCGGCGGCGTTCGGACTGCACGGCCGGACCCTGGCGCTGGAGTCGGCCGACGCCACCTCCTACCTGGGCATCGCACACGCGATGGACAGCCTCCGCAGCGAGGTCACGGACGCCGTACTGGTGCTGGCAGGCCAGTGCCGCGAGGGCCGCTTTCCCGCCCGTGCCCTGGCGGCCAAGGGGCTGTCCACCGCCGGACCCGGCCGCCCGCACGGCGATCCGGCCGTTGCCGACAGCCGCCCCGCTGTGAGCGAGGGAGTGGGAGGGCTGCTGCTCAAACGGCTGTCCTCGGCCGAGCGCGACGGCGACCGGGTTTACGCGACGCTGCTGGACTGCACCCTCCAGCAGGACGCGCGCCCCGGCGTCTTCCGCTACCCGACCTCGGCCGAGCTGTACCGGCGGGCCACCGCCGCCAGTTGGCGGCGGTCAGGTGTGCCGGCGGCCCGTGTCCAGTACGTGGAGTACACCGGGCGCGGTCCGGAGCGAGAGCCCGGGGCCTGGGCCGGTCTCGCGGACGGCGCGGCAGCCCCGGTACCCGCCGGCACCGTCCGGGACCGGCTGGGGCACACCTTCGCCAACGCCGGGGTGGCCGCCGTCAGCAAGGTCGCGCTGGCGCTCCATCACCAGCGGCTGCCACCGCAGCGCACGGACGCCGGCGCGCGGCCGCAGCTCCCGCTCGCGGAGGCGCCGTTCGGTGCGGTCGGCGATGCACCGTTCCGTGCCGCCGCGGAGGCGGAGGAGTGGCAGCGGCCCGCGGACGGCGGACCCCGTCTCGCCGTGGTCACCGGCGCTTCGCTGACCGGCACCGTGTGCCGGCTGGTCGTCCAGGAACACCGGGCCACCGAGGGCATCCGGGAGCCGGAGCAGTCCGCGGGACATCAGGGGGGCGCGGGGCCGGTGAGGCGTACGGGACAGCGCGTGGCCGTCTCCCGGCGGACGGCGGCCGGTCCCGAGCCGATCGCCGTGGTCGGGTTCGGCGGGCGGTTCGCCGACGCGGCCGACGCCGACGCCTTCTGGGCCGCGACGCTGTCCGGCCGGGACCGTATCCGGCCGGTCTCCGGGGCGCTGCTCGACCGGGAGCTCTACCACAGCCCGGAAGCGCTCGGCCTCAACCGCAGCTATGCCGAGCAGGGCGCTCCGATGCCGGTACCCGGCGCACCTCCACCCGGGGTGCGTATCCCGCCGAGCCGCTACCAGGCACTGGACGCGGCACAGCGGGTCGGACTGGCCGTGGCCGGTGAACTCTTCGCCCGCCGGGGGGCGGCGCCGGCCGGCACCCTCAGCGGGACCGGGCTCGTGGCCGTGGGCAGCAATCTGGGGCTCTCCCGGGAGCGGCAGCTGAACACGGTGCTGTGCCTGGATGTGCTCGAGGACCTCGTGCGCTCCCTCTCCACGCTCGCCCCGTGGTCCCGGGAGGAGGTGGAGCCCCTGCTGAAGTCGGTCCGTGAGCTGTACGGCGAGGCGGGGTCCGTCGATTCCCCGGTGGCGCTCGACGGCTGCCTGGCCAGCGGTGTGGCGGCGCTCATCGCGAACGAGTACGGGCTGGCCGCCGTACCCGTCGCGGTGGAGGCCGCCTGCGCTTCCTCGCTCGCCGCCGTGGACATGGCGGTCAGCCGGCTGCGGACGGGCGGCGCGGACTACGCTCTCGCCGGCGGCGTCGAACTGCCCTGCAACGCACGCGACATGATCCTCTGCTCGGCGCTGGGGCTGCTCTCGCACGGCAAGATCACCCCGTTCGATCTGGCGGCCGACGGCTTCAGCCCGGGTGACGGCTGCGCGCTCTTCCTCCTGAAGCGGTACGACGACGCCAGGCGCGACGGCGATCCGATCCTCGGTCTGCTGCGCGGCGTGGGAGGCTCGAACGACGCCAAATCCCTCATCGCACCCGATGCGGCAGGCCAGTCGCGCGCCATGCGGCAGGCCTTCGAACAGGTCGACTTCGCCCCCGGCGCCGTCGACTACGTGGAGGCGCACGGAACCGGCACCCGGGTGGGCGACCGGGTGGAGGCCGCCGCCATGGCAGAGGTCTACGCGAGCCCGGAGCGCGAGGCGCCGCTGGAGATCGGTTCGGCCAAATCCTTCTTCGGGCACACCTTCGCGGCCGCCGGTGCCGCGGGACTGCTGCGGGCGCTGCTGGCCGTCGGCGCACGGACCCTTCCGCCCAACGCCAACCTGCGGAAGGTGGACCCCGGGCTGGAACTCGATCTGATCCCCGCCCGGGTCTGTGGCGAAGCGCGGCCCTGGCGCACGGAGCCGGGCCGGCCGCGGCGTGCGGGCGTCAGCTCCTTCGGCACCGGCGGCATCAACTATCACCTGCTCCTAGAGGAGTACACGGACAGCCATGGACTTTGACCTCTCACCGGAAACGGAAGAGATGCGCGACATGGTCGTGCGTTTCGCCCAGCGCGAGCTCACCCCGCCTGCCGAGTTCGACACCGAGGACTTCCGCCGCCGTTGGCGCTCGGCAGGACAGCAGGGGCTCGTCGGCAGCTGCGTTCCCCGTGCCTACGGCGGGAGCGGCCTTGACGCGGTCGAGGCCGCGGCGACGATGGAGGCCCTCGGGTTCGGCTGCGAGGACACCGGCTTCGCGTTCTCCGTCGCCGCGCACCTGTTCGCCGCCGTGATGCCCGTCGTGGAGTTCGGTACCGAGGAGCAGAAGAAGCGCTGGCTCCCCGCGCTCGGTTCGGGTGAGCTCATAGCGGCGCACTGCATCACGGAGCCGGAGGCGGGCTCCGACACCCTGCGGCTGCGGACCCGGGCCACGCGGGACGGTGCCGGCTACCGGCTCGACGGCCACAAGTGCTTCACCACCAACTCCCCGGTCGCCGACCTGTTCGTCGTGCAGGCCGCCACCGACCCCGGCGGCGGCTTCTTCGGGCTGACCACCTTCGTCGTCGAGGCGGGCACGCCGGGGCTGAGCGTGGGCCAACGCTACGACAAGGTCGGACTGCGCGGCTCGCCCATGGCCGACGTCTACTTCGACGGCTGCCTGGTGCCCGACACGCAGGTGCTGGGTGCCGAGGGATCAGGCGCCGCCATCTTCTCCTGTTCGATGAAGTGGGAGCGCACCTGTCTGTTCGCGGCCTACCTGGGAGCCATGAAGCGGGTACTGGACTCCACGGTCGCGCACGTCAGGGAGCGCGAGCAGTTCGGCACGCCGATCGGTGCCTTCCAGGCCGTCAGCCACCGCGTCGTCGACATGATGGCGCGCCACGAGGCGGCCAGGCTGCTGCTCTACAAGGCGGCCCGGGGGCTGGCCGACGGCACCGACGACGAGATCGGCCCCGCACTGGCGAAGATCGCGGTGAGCGAGGCGGCGGTGCAACTGGGCTTGGACGCGGTGCAGTTGCGCGGCGCCCTCGGCGTCCTGGACGGCGAGGCCGAATCCCTCCTGCGGGATGCCCTGCCCGCCCGGATCTTTTCCGGAACGAACGAGATCCAGAAGAACAATGTGGCCCGCGCGCTCGGCCTCAACCCTCCTCGGCGCAGCGCCAAGCGCCGGTGAAACCGCGGCGCCGACCAGTGTGCGGGGCCGTCGTGCAGGAAGAGAAAGGGAACAGGAATGGACATCATCATTCACCGCATCCGACTGCGGGACGGGGTCGACCGGGCCACGTTCGAATCATGGGTGCGGGAGACGGACTACGCCACCTGCCCTTTGCTGCCCAGTGTCGTCTCCTTCGACGTGCAGCGGGTCGAGGCCGAAACCGCCGCGCCCTTCCACTACTTCGAGGTGATCTCGGTCAGCAGCCGCGAGGACTTCCGCAGGGATATGGAAGGAGACACGTTCCAGGGGCTGGCGGCCGAGTTCGAGAAGCTGGCGACGGTCGTGGACGAGCTGGCGGGCGAGCGGCTGGAGCCCGGCTACCGCGCGGCCTGAGGGCCACAGGGCGGGCCGGGCGGCGCTGCCGCCCGCTCCGGGCCGGGCGACACCCCGCGGCCCGCTCCGGGGCCGGCGGCCCCGCTCCGTTGCGGGCCGCAGCGCGGACGGAGGCTACTCACCGACGGGTGACCTTCTGCTCGATCGTGTTGATGAGCCCGGTCTCGTAGGCGACGGCGACGGCCTGCGCGCGTGACCGCACACTGAGCTTGTGCAGCACATTATGAACGTGAGAGCGAATGGTGGCACTGGAGACCGACAGTTTCTCGGCGATCTCGTCGTTGGCCATCCCCTGGGCCAGGAGCAGCAACACCTCGTTCTCCCGTCCGGTCAAGGTGTTTGCCGCAGGGGGTAAGCAGCAATTGCGCGCCATCATTTCCACGGATTTCCGTGCGGCGACCGGCACCACAATCGCATCCACTTCGACAAGAGTTCTGATCACGTGAATGAGTTCTTCCACCGAGCTTTCCACGGAAAGAACGGCGCGTACACCTACGCGCAATGCCTCGAAAGCGCGGTGCATGTTCTCCGCTTTGGCGAGCATGAGGACTTTGCTCAGCCGCGCCAGGGCCGTGAGCTCGTTCCGGTCGTCGACGGAGAGCACCGGGCTCACCACGACGATCACCTCGGGCGGGTCCTCGGCGGCGAGAGCCACCGCGCGCTGTACCGAGGTCTCCCCTCTGACCTGCATGTCGTGCTGCTCGAGCAGTGCACGCATGCCTTCGCACATGATGAGTTTGTCGCAGCACATCAGTATGCGGGCGCTCATGACCGACCCCCCCGGGCGGGGTGCCGAGGGGGTCTGTCGAACGCGTGTGCTTCCCGCGGGAGGGTCCGGGGAGGTTTGCCGTAAGTCCAGGTAATTGAGCGATACGTCAACAACCACACCCTCATAAGCATCCGTCCCCCGTCCGCTGGAATGCGTCACTTTAACACGGTCTGACGGTGGTAGCCAGGGCAATGGGAGTAAGTGAATCGCGGGTAGTTGAACAGTATTCAAACACATGGAATGGGGTAACCAGTTGCCTCACACAACCGTATTGTGACGTGTTCTCCTGGCAAGGCTGACGGCGCGGGGAAAACGCTCGCTCTCCCCGGGCTCGGCAGACGCACCGCCCCGCCGCCGGGCGGCGGAGCGCCGTACCCGCCGGGCCGCTAAGCGCCGTCCCTGCCGTCCCCGGCGGGCCGTCAGAGCGTCAGATGAGCCGTGGCGTCGGGACGTCTCGCCGTCGGAGCCGCCGAGTCCACGGGCCGCCCGAGGCGGCTGACGAAGAACGTCCGGCCCTCGAGACCGAGCAGGGACTGCAACTCGCGTCTGAGGTCCTCGTGCTGGACCACGACACTTACCGGGTGCAGCGCGAGACCCGCCTCCGTCGCCGTCAGCCAGTAGTCCGCCAGCCGGGCGCCCCCGGCCAGCGCGTCGGCAGTCCGGGGCCGTGCGGCGGTGAAGCCCATGGCCACCAGGGCGGGGGTACCGGTGCGCACGGTGGCGGCGAGTCCGCCGGCCAGCCGGTGGTGATAGCCCAGCCGGCACAGCGGCAGCAGCACCCGAGGATGGAGCAGTACGCGCTTGGCCAGGTGCCGGGCGGGGGAGAGGGGACCGAAGAGCTGCGGCAGCGTGAAACCGTCCCCCTCGGCGCCGGCGTGCGCGGGGCTCCAGCGCAGATAGGAGTGGGTCTCCCGCCACGCCCGCCGGTGGCTGAAGTCCCGTCCGGCTCTTTGGGCGCAGAACGCGGCGAAGGCCTCGCGCTGGTCACGACTCGTCAGATGCTGGACGACCACCGCGTCCGATTGCGGCTGAGCGACGGGCCGGGCGGTCTGCAGGGCGTCGAGGAGACCGGCGGCGAGCGGCTCCGTACCGTAGGGGCCGCGCCGGGTACGGCGGTCGCGGGCGAGCGCGCGCAGGTCCTCGAGCCGCTCGCCGGACCCCTCGCCGTACCGCAGGGCCGCCACGCACAGCGGCGACCACTCCGGCGGCCAGCCCCGGACGGGCAGGGCAGCGCCGTTCCCGGAAACCTCCATCCGGGAGGCGGTCCAGCCCTGTGCCGCGAGTCCGCGCGACAGCGTCCGCCAGTAGGCGCCGCAGCTCACCCGCATCTCCACGGCGTGGGCCGGCAGGGCCACCAGTTCGCGGCGCCGGTCCAGGGCGAGCACCAGGTACTCCTCGTCCCGCCCGCACTCGCGGCCCAGCAGCGCGGCCGCGGCTTCCCGCGCGCCCTCGCTGACCAGCCGGGCGAGGCCCCAGGGCTGGCAGTTGTGCGACGAGGGACTGAGGCCGGCCACCGCGGCAGCCCCGGCGAGAGCCTCACCGAAACGCCGCTCCAGCTCGGGCGCCACAGGGCCCGTCGGCTGCATGCTTCCTCCCTAGGTGCTCACCACGGCCAGGAAATACCCGTCGATCTCGAACGCCCAGCTCTCCTCGAGCCCGTCGGCCGCGGCGGGCGCGTGCCGGAGCAGCCCGGAGCGGGCCCGCCAGGAGAAGCGGCCGTCGGGCCGCCACCCGGTCAGTGCCACCTCGCAGGCGTCGACCCGGAGCCCGAAGCCGTAGTGCTTGAGCACGGCCTCCTTGCACGCCCAGCGCAACGGCAGCGGCATCCCCGCCAGCAGCCGCTGCCCGGGCTCTGTCGGATGCGGTTCGCCCTCGGCGAGCAGCAACTCGGCGAGCAGGGGCGGCACTTCCCGCCGGTGCTCCAGATCGACGCCGACCGCGTGCGGACCGCAGACGGCCACCGCCAGACCGGCCGAGTGGGACAGCCCCACCTCGACCGGCGCGTCCACCACCGGCTTTCCCGCCCGCATACCGCCCACCACGGTGTCGACGCGGATGTGGCGGCTGCTGACGAGCCTGCCCCAGTGCCGCAACTGGTGGGCGCAGACGCTGTGCTTGAGCGCGAGCCGCCCCGCGAGCCACTCGCACCGCCGCTGCCGCAGCGGCAGCGAGGCCGCGTACGCCGCCTCGTGCGCGGTCAGATGACGGGACGCCAGCCGCTCCCGCACCGCGTCCCCGGCCGCGTCCAGCCAGGCGATGGACACCACCGCCAGGGTCAGCCGCCGCGCGAGGTGGTACACGCGCAGCGGCGAGCCCGGATCGAGTGCGATGCCCAGGGCCGCGCCGGTGGCCGGGCGCGGCGGTGCGAGGGCGCGGGGTGGGGCGTCAGCGGTCGACATCGGGCGGCAGCAGGAACGGGTAGGGGCGGCGCAGCGCCCGGTGCCAGAGCCGGTCGGCCTTGCGGAGCCGCTGGATGAGGGCCCAGGCACGGGCGTCGGACCGGTAGTAGTCGGCGACCTCCTGCTCGGTGAGGGGCGCCTCGAGGCGCGCGTTGGCCTGTTCCAGGAAGCCGGGTATCAGCCCGGTCAGGCGCTCCTTGTGCAGGTTGCCGAGGAAGTCGAGGACCACGCCGCGCGTCGAGTAGAATTTGTCGAAGATCGACTTGGCCGTGGCGATACGGACGAGGTCGCGCACCAGCCAGGGGAGCGAGGCGAAGAACAGCCGCACATCCAGCAGTTCGCGTCCCGTGGCGTCCCGCATCAGGGGAGAGGTCACATCGATGTAGAGCAGCTCGCCGTCCAGGTCGATCCAGTTGGACGCCTGTGCGTCCAGCCCGAGGGTGGGGGAGACGGCTCCGTCGACCTGGTCCAGGAACCGGGCGAAGAAGTCCGAGGCCCACGCCTCGCTCTCGCTGTGCAGGAGGTTGGAGCACAGCCGCTTGCGGGGCAGTGTCTCCTGGACGCAGTAGCCGACGATCCCGCCCCCGGGCCGCCGCTGGTGCCACAGCCGGGTCTCGGCGACCCGGACACCTCCCTGTCGCAGGCGCCGCAGATACGTCCACAGGGTCTGCTCGTAGTCGCGGAACCGGGCGCCGTCGGGGAAGACCGGGAGCCGCTTGCAGGCGAAGGAACCTCTCGCGGACTCCAGCTCCAGCACCAGGGTCACCTCGCCGTAGCCCAGCAGGTTCAGCGCGGAGTCGTCACTGGTCCTGAGCGCTGTCTGCACGCGCTCTTCCAGAGAGCCGAGATCGCTGTCAGGGACGGTGAACGTCATGGCGGCGCCACCTCCTTCCGGTCGGGCACGGCATCAACTGCCGGGCGTGAAGATCAGGACCGCGTTCTGGCCGCCGAAGCCGAACGAGTTGCTCATGGCGACCTCGACCTTCTCCTCGCGCGGCTCGCCGGTCACGATGTCCAGCTCGAGGGCGGGGTCCTGGTGCCGGAGGTTGGCGGTCGGCGGGATCGTGGACCGCTCCACGGCCAGCACCGTCAAGGCCGCCTCGATCGCGCCGGCCGCGCCGAGGGTGTGGCCGAGCACCCCCTTGGTGGAGGTGACGGCGGCACCGTCACCGGTCAGTCGGCGCAGCATCCGCGCCTCGACGGCGTCGTTCAGCGGCGTCGAGGTACCGTGCGCGTTGACGTGCCGGATCTCGCGCGGACCGACCCCGGCCTGGCCCAGAGCGGTGTGCACGGCCCGCAGCACGCTGGCGCCCTCCGGCTCGGGCGCGGTGATGTGGTGCGCGTCGGCGGAGGCGCCGTAACCCGACAGCCGCGCCCGGACCCGGGCGCCGCGGGCCGCCGCGTCCGCTTCCCGCTCCAGCACGAGGATGCCGCTGCCCTCGCCGATGACGAATCCGTCGCGGTCCTGGTCGAAGGGGCGGGAGGCGGCCTCCGGCTCGTCCACCCGCCGCGAGAGCGCTCCCATCTGGTTGAAGCCGGTGACCATCAGCGGCGTCACATTCGCCTCGGTGCCGCCCGCCAGCACGACGTCGCACGAGCCGTCGCGCAGCAGGCTCGCGGCGGTGCCGATCGCCGTACCGCCCGAGGCGCAGGCCGTCGCGGTCACGAAGTTGGGTCCTGTGGCCCGCAGATCGATCGCCAGGTGGCCCGCCACCATGTTGGGTACCAGCATCGGCAGCAGCAGCGCCGAGACCGACTCCGGGCCGCTCTCCAGCAGCCTGCGGTGCTGGGTCTCCATGGTGCCGATACCGCCGAGCCCGCAGCCCACCACCACGCCGACGCGGGCTCCGTCCCAGGTGTCCGGGTCGAGTCCGCAGTCGGCGACGGCTTCGCGGGCGGCGACGATCGCCAGCTGGATGAAGCGGTCGTGCATCAAGGGGCTGCGCCTGCCGACGTGCCGCGCCGGGTCAAGACCCGGCACCGTGCACGAGATGTCGACGGGGAGTCCTTCGAGGCGGGGGTCCCTCGCCGCCGCCGAGCGGCCCCGGCAGACGCCCTCCCAGGTCTCCTCCACCCCGATGCCGGCCGCTGTGACCAGCCCCAGCCCGGTGACGGCGACGGGTGAGGGGGCTGTCACTGCGCCGTGGCCTTGGTCTGGTCCTCCAGCAGCCGCGCCACATGGCCGATGGTGTCGGTCAGCGTCGCGGCGTCGTCGTCGAGTTTCACATCGAATTCCGACTGGATCACCAGCAGGAATTCGACGAGGAAGAGGGAGTCCATCTTGAGCTCTTCGAAAGTGGCTTCGGGGGTGATCTTTCCTCGGTCCACGGCGAAGTGATTGACGAGTATGTCAACCAGTTTCTCGTACATGGCACTCATGACTGTGTCTTCCCTTCTGAGGAACAGACCGACCGACTCGTCGTGTCGACGCGTCCCGAATGCGCGGCACCGCACCGGTACCGCACCGCGTGAAATGCGTTGTGACGCGTTGCGGCAACTATGCGGTCGCCGGCTGACCGTGCGCTGACCGATGCCTGACGGGACGAGGGGTCAGCAATCGGTCAGCGTGCCGTCAGTCCTGACTCATACGTTGCGAGCGACCGAAGCCCACGGGCTGTCATCCACGGGGAGGAGCACGCGGTGGTTCCCTGCCGTCGTCTTACGTCTCGGCCACGTCCAGCGCCTCGTCAAAGGATCCGTACCAACAGCCGTCCAGCGGGCAGCGCCCGGTGACCCGCGCGGCCGTACTGGCCGGCATCGGCGCCTGCCTGCCGCGCAGACTCGTCACCAACGAGGAGCTCGCCGCGCGGCTGAACAGCTCGGACGAATGGGTGCGTTCGCGGACCGGGATCAAGCAGCGGTACGTGGCGGAAGAGGGCGTGCTCACCTCCGACCTGGCCGTCGGCGCCGGCTCCAGGGCGCTGAAGTCCTCCGGCGATCCGCACGTCGACGCCCTGGTGGTGGCCACCACGACACCGGACCGCCCGTGTCCGGCGACAGCGCCCACCGTGGCGGGCAAGCTGGGCCTGGGCCACGCGGCGGCCTACGACGTCTCAGCCGTGTGCTCCGGATTCCTCTACGCGCTGGCCTCAGCCGCCGGGCTCATCGCCACCGGCGTCGCCGAGCGCGCGCTGGTGATCGGCGCGGAGACCTTCTCCCGCATCCTCAACCCGGCCGACCGCTCCACCTCGGTGATCTTCGGTGACGGAGCCGGTGCCGTGGTGCTGCGCGCGGGCAGCCCGCAGGAGGAGGGAGCGCTGGGCCCGTTCGACCTGGGCAGCGACGGCGAAGGGGTGGAGCTGATCACCGTGCCGGCCGGCGGCCCCCCGCCCGGCGGCGCCCACCCCGACCCGGTACCCGACGACTACTACTTCACCATGCAGGGCAAGAAGGTCTTCTGGCTGGCGGTGCAGCGGATGGGCCAGAGCGCCCAGACGGTTCTGGACCGTACCGGATGGCGGGTCGAGGACGTGGACCATCTCGTCGCCCATCAGGCCAATCACCGGATCACCCGACGGCTGGCCGACGAGATCGGGCTCCCGCGCGAGCGGGCCGTCAGCAATATCGCCGAGGTCGGCAACACCGCAGCGGCCTCCATCCCCCTGGCACTCGCCCACGCGCACGCCGAGGGCGTGCTGACGTCCGGCGACCGTGTGCTGCTGACCGCGTTCGGCGGCGGCCTGACGTGGGGCGCGACGACGCTCACCTGGCCCGCTGTCGAACGGAGCTGACCGACGGACCGTGAGCAGCGCTGCCGGACAGGCACGCCACGGCGACCGAACCGAGGACGGCAATGACACCTCAGAAACTCATCAGCGACTACATCGTCGATGTCTGGATGGACGGCGACGCCGAGAGCCTGGAACCGGACACCCCGCTCACCGAACTCAACATCATCGACTCGATGGGAATCTTCGACCTCGTCGGATTCCTCCAGCGTGAATTCTCCATCACCGTCCCCATTCAGGAGGTCACGCTGAAGAACTTCCGTTCCGTGCACACCATTTCCGCGCTGGTCGGCCGGTTGCGCCAGGACGAGGGGGGAAATGCCGCATGACGGAGACCGGTGCAGAACATTCCGATCTGGCGCGCCTGCACGAGCAGGTGGTGGAAATCGTCGCCGAGCGCACTCTGTACGACGAGTCCTACCTGCTGCCCGACAGCCATTTCGAGGCGGACCTGGGCATCGACTCGGTGATCCTGGAGTCGATCCTCGCCGCGGTGAAGGAGCACTTCGGTCTGCCCGACAGGCTGAGCGGGCAGGTGACCACCCTCCGCGAACTGGTCGCCGCCGTCGCCGCCGAACTGGGACGGGGCGGTGCCGGGGCCGCCTGGTCCGACGGCCCCGACGCCATCCTGTCGGCCCTCCTGTCGGCGGCGCAGCGCCAGACGCAGTACCGACCGGAACAACTCGGCCTCGACGCCCACCTGGAGCGGGACCTGGGCATCGACTCGGTGATCCTGACCTCTGTCGTGGCGGAGGTGGCACAGTCCTTCGGGGCGCCGGAAACAGTGCCCGGCTTCGGCGAGGCCACCACGCTCCGGGAGCTGGCCGACCGGCTGAGCGCGGCCTGGTCCCAGCACACCCCCCGCACCATGGCACCCCACACCGTGACCCCCCGGACCACGGCCCCCCGCACCATGGCCCCCCGACCCGAACCGGCACAGGCGGCGCAGACCGAGGCGGCCCCGGCCCCGGACCTGCCCGCACCGGGCGGGGAAGCGCAGCGGCAGCCGGCACCCGACGCGGCCGAGGACGGGTGGGACGGCCGCTCGATGAAGGACTTCGTGGAGCAGCGCGACCCCGACATCTTCGCCAAGGCCCGCACCTTCGGCACCTATCTGCGCGGCCGCGAGGCGGACCAGCTCTACTGGTACGGCATGCCACTGCACTCCCGCTGCGAGAACCGTGCGGTCATCTTCGACGAACTGGCCGGCCGCAAGCGCGAGTTCCTGATGTTCGCCTCGAACAACTACCTCGGCCTCGCCAACCACCCCAGGGTGATCGAAGCCGTCTGCGACGCCACCCGCGCCTACGGGGCGACACACACCGGATCGCGGTTCATCGGCGGGACCAACATGCTGCACAAGGAGCTGGAACGCCGCCTGGCCGCCTTCAAGCAGCGCCCGGCCTGCATCGTCTACCCGGGCGGCTACTCCGCCAACCTGGGCGCCATCTCGGCGCTGGTCAAAAGCTACGACACGCTCGTCGTCGACAAGCTCAACCACATGAGCATCGTCGACGGTGCCAAGCTCTCCGGCGCCGGCCGCAGGATCTACCAGCACAACGACATGGCGGATCTCGAACGCGTGCTCAAGCGCGGCGCCGACTCGCCCGGCGGCACCCTCATCGTCGCCGACGGCGTCTTCAGCATGCACGGCGACATCTGCGACCTGCCCGGCATCGTAGGGCTGGCCAAGACGTACGGCGCCCGCGTGATGATCGACGACGCGCACGCGACCGGCGTCCTGGGCGCCCGCGGCTCCGGAACCACCGAGCACTTCAACCTCAAGGGCGAGGTCGATCTGGAACTCGGCACCATGAGCAAGACACTGGCCGGCATGGGCGGGTTCGTCGTCGGTGACGAGGAAGTCGTCGAGTACCTCCGCTTCTACTCGAACTCCTACGTCTTCGCGGCCAACATCCCCGCCGGAGTCGCCGCCGGACTGATCGCCTCGATCGATGTCATGGAGGCGGAGCCGGAGCGGGTCAAGCGCCTGTGGACGAACATCGGCGCGCTCCGCGCACGGCTGCTGGAGGCCGGGTTCGATCTGGAGAACTCCGAGAGCGCCATCCTGCCCATCCGCATCGGCGACGAGCGGCTGGCGATGGAGATGGGCCGCGCGGTACGGGCCCGGGGCCTGTACTGCCAGACCGTGGTCTTCCCCGGCGTACCGCTCGGAGACGCCCGGCTGCGGGTCAGCGTGACCTGTGAGCACACCCCGGAGGATCTCGAACTCGCCGCGGACATCTTCCTCGACGCGGCCCGTGAGACCGGCGTGCTGCGGGCCGACCGGTGAGCGCACAGGAGGCAAGGACGATGGACGCACACCCCGCCGTGATCCGGCTGCCCCGCGACTTGTCGGCCGAGCAGGCCGAGCGCCCGGCGTTCGTGGGAGCCGAACCGGTCAGCTACGCCGAGTTCACCGCTCGCGTCGACGCCCTTTCGGTCCGGCTGCTCGACCTGGCCGTACGGCCAGGCGACCGGATCGCCGTCTGGATGGACAAGCAGCCCCGCTACGCGGAGGCGGTCTTCGCCGCGCTGGACGTCGGCTGCGCCTACGTACCGCTCGACGGCGGCCAGCCCAGCCGGCGGGTGCTGACCATCCTGGCCGACGCCGAACCGACCGTCCTCTTCACCGACCAGCGCCACCTGGCGGCCCTCGACGGCGGCCAACTGCCGTCCTCCCTCACGATGATCGTCGTCGACGGTGCCGCGTCACCCGCCACCGTCTCCGGTGTTCCCGTCCGCTCCTGGACCGACTTCGCGGGCGGCGCCGCGGGCCGCATCACCCTGCTGCCCTCCCTCCGGTCGACGGACCTGGCCGCGATCCTCTACACCTCCGGCTCCACGGGCGCGCCCAAGGGCGTGCGGATCTCCCACCGCAACCTCGCCAACTTCATCGGCTGGGCCCGCGAGGAGCTCGACGTCGGCCCCGACGACGTGTTCGCCAACCACGCCTCGTTCAACTTCGATCTGAGCACCTTCGACCTGTTCACCGCGCTGACCGTGGGTGCCGCCGTGTGGATCGTCGGCGACTCGGCGGCCCGGGACGTGTCCGCGCTCGCGGCCGGCATCCGCGAACACGGCGTCACCGTGTGGTACTCCGTCCCCTCCATCCTCGGCCTGCTCACCGCCTCCGGAGCGCTCACCCGGGAGGGGGCGGGCTCGCTGCGCTACGTGCTGTTCGCCGGCGAGGTCTTCCCCGTACCCCGGCTCCGGGAGCTGGCGGCGCTGCTGCCCGAGGAGACCGCGCTGTACAACCTCTACGGGCCGACCGAGACCAACGTCTGCACCTTCCACCGGGTCAGGTCACAGGATCTGCGGCGCGAGACACCCGTCCCCATCGGCGGGCCGATCACCGGCGCCCGGCTCGACGTCGTCGACGACTACGGGGCCCCGGTCACCGAGCCCGGCGTGATCGGACATCTGATCGTCGGGGGAGCCTGCGTCACCCCCGGCTACTGGCGGCGCACCACCGACCCGGCGACCGCCTTCCACTGCGCCGGGCAACACCCCACAGGTGACCTGGTCAGCTACGAGGACGACGGCCTGCTGGTGTACCGGGGCCGCGAGGACCGCATGGTCAAGGTCTCCGGCTACCGGATCGAACTCGGTGAGATCGAGGCGGCCGTCCAGCAGCACCCGGACATCGCGGACGCCGCGGTGCTCCTCACCGGAGAGGGACCCCAGGCGCGCCTCGTCCTCTACTACACGCTGCACCCGGGAGCGCCCAAGCCGAGCCTGGTGCGGATCAAGCAGCACTGCGCACGGCGCCTGCCGACCTACATGCTGCCGCACTCGGCGACCTGCCTCGACCAACTGCCGCGCAACGCCAACGGCAAGGCCGACTACCGCCGGCTGGCGCACGGCCCGGCCCAGTCCACAGCGGCGCCCACCGGCGCGGCTCGACAGTGACGGAGCGGACGACTGTGACTCCAGATTCTCTCGAGGCGCATTGGCAAGGTGCCGAGCCGACGACCGTCGCCGGGCTGCTGCGGCGGCGCCTCGAACTGGCTCCGCACGCGGTCGCCTACCGTTTTCTGACCGACACCTCCGGCGCCGAGGAGTCGTGGGACCACACCCGGCTCGACCGGCGCGCCCGCGCTGTCGCGGCGTACCTCCAGCGCGCACAGCTCAAGGGCCGGCCGGTACTTCTGCTCCACCCCCCGGGGCTCGACTACATCGCCGCGTTCTTCGGCTGCCTGTACGCGGGAGCCGTCGCGGTGCCCGCCTACCCGCCCCAGAACGCCAAGTTCGGCCAGACCATGCAGCGTCTGGCCGCCATCGCCCATGACTCGGGCGCCGACCACGCCCTCACCACCCGCGAGGTACGGGAAGCCGCGCACGGCAACCGCGCCGAGCTCGCCGCACTGGGCCTGGACCGGCTGACCTGGCTGACCGAGGAGGAGCTGAGCACGGCCGAGGCGGACGAGTGGGAGGAGCCCGGCACCAACGGCGACTCACTCGCCTTCCTGCAGTACACCTCCGGGTCGACCGCCACGCCCAAGGGCGTCATGGTCAGCAACGGCAACCTGGTGCGGAACCTGCGCTCCTCCCATCTGAGGCTCGAACTCGACGACGGCTCCGGCATGGTCTCCTGGCTGCCGCCCTACCACGACATGGGTCTCATCGGGGGACTGCTCACCCCCATGTACGGGGGGTTCACCGCGCACCTCATGGCCCCGATGACCTTTGTGCAGCGGCCCCTGCTGTGGCTGGAGACCCTCTCCCGCACCCGCGCCTCGATGAGCGTGTCGCCCAACTTCGGCTTCGAGCAGTGCCTGCGCCGCGTCACCGCGCAGGAGCGTGACGCGCTGGACCTGAGCCACTGGCGGCTGGCGCTGAACGGAGCCGAGCCGGTGCGCGCCGAGACGCTGGAGCGCTTCGCCGACTACTTCGCCCCGGCCGGTTTCGACCGCCGCGCCCTGCTGCCCTGCTACGGGCTGGCCGAAGCCACCCTGATGGCCACCGGCATCGGCCCCGGCGAGCCGCCCACCGTGCAGGCGTTCGATGCCGACGCGCTCGCGGCGGGCGAGGTGCGGGAGGCCGGAACCGGGACGTCCCGCCGTACCCGTGTCGTCGGCTGCGGTCCGGCGGTCCCGGACGCCCGGGTCGCGGTCGTCGACCCCGCCACGCGGCGACGCACCGGAAGCGAACAGATCGGTGAAGTGTGGCTGTCGGGCCCGAGCGTGGCCCTCGGCTACTGGAACCGCCCCGAACTGACCGCCGAGACCTTCGACGCGCGCCTCGACGACGAACCCGAACAGGCCTGGCTGCGCACCGGCGACCTGGGGTTCCAGCGGGACGGCCAGCTCTACCTCGTCGGCCGCACCAAGGACGTCGTCATCGTCCAGGGCCGCAACTTCTACCCGCACGACATGGAACTGACCGCCGAGCAGGCCACCGAGGCCGTACGCCCGGACAACGGAGCGGCCTTCGGCGTCCCCACCCCCGGCGGAGAACAGCTCGCGCTCGTCTACGAGATCGGCCGCGGCACCGACGACCCCGCCTCCGTGCTGGCGCGGCTGCGCACAGCGCTCGCCGAGGAGCACCAGGTCACCCCGCACACCGTGGCGCTGGTGCGGCACTCCTCCGTGGCCAAGACGACCAGCGGCAAGATCCAGCGCCAGGCGACCCGCCGGGCCTTCCTCGACCTCCGTATGACCGTGGTCGCCGCCAGCGTCGCACGCGAGGCGGAGGAGCCCGCGCAGGACGCCGAAGCGGCCACCGAGGGGACCTCCTCCCGGCCGACGGCGCTGTCCGGCCTGTCCGAGCAGGAGCGCCGCTCCCAGGTGGCCGCCCTCGTCACCGAGGCACTGGCCTCGGCGGGCGGTTCCGCCACGGCGGAGGCGAGCGGTACCCCTGCCGAGCCGCCCGTCCCGCGCGATCTGGCCTCGCTGGGCCTCGACTACCCCCGGCTGCTGCAACTAGTGGCGGCGCTCGAACAGCAGCTGGGGGTACACATTCCGGTCGGTGAACTGCTGGTACGCCCGGACACCGGCACCCTGGTCGAACTCCTGCTCGCCGAACTGGCCGACGCGGAGCGCGATGGCGCCGCACAGGGCCCGACGACCGGCCCGTCCGCCGGGAAGTCCGACGGGAAGTCCGACGGGAACCGTGACCGGACGGAGCCGGACAGCGCCGAGCTCGAAGGCTGGCTGACCGAGCGGGTCGCCCGCCGGCTCGGCCTGCCGACGGAGGTGATCGACCCCACCCGGACGTTCGCCTCCCTCGGACTCGACTCCAAGCAGGCCGTGGCGGTCGCCGGGGAGCTGGGCGAACTGCTCGGCCGCCGGCTGCCCACCGGCGTCGTCTTCGACCACCCCACCGTGCGGGACGTCGCCATACGTTTCGGCGCGCACGGCACAGCACAGGCCGCGACCGGTGGCACCGCGGCCACCGCCACCGTCCGTACCACCGGCCGCACCGGTGCCCCCACAGCCCCCGGCGAGCCGATCGCGATCGTGGGAATCGGGTGCCGCTTCCCCGGCGCTCCTGACGTGGAGAGCTACTGGCGGCTCCTCCTCGACGGCCGGGACGCGGTGGGCGAGGTGCCCGGCGAGCGGTGGAACCCGCACGCGGCACGGACCCCGGCGCAGGGCGGCTTCCTGGACCGGGTGGACGAGTTCGACGCCCGCTTCTTCGGCATCTCGGCCCGCGAAGCGCTCCGCATGGACCCGCAGCAACGGCTGCTGCTGGAGACCGCGTGGCAGACGCTGGAGGACGCGGGTATCGCACCCGCCGGGCTGGCCGGCAGCGACACCGCCGTCGTCATCGGGATGAGCAGCCAGGACTACGGGCAGCTCCAGCTCGCAGACCCGGGGTCCGCGGACGTCTACGCGGCGACCGGCAACGCACCGTCTGTCGCGGCCAACCGGCTCTCCTACTTCTTCGACCTGCGCGGCCCGAGCCTCGTCGTGGACACCGCCTGCTCCGCCTCGCTCGCCGGGGTCCATATGGCCTGCCAGAGCCTGCGCAGCGGCGAGAGCCGGCTCGCGCTGGCCGGGGGAGTCAATCTGCTGCTCACCCCGGGCCTGTCGGCGGCGCTGTCCGACGGCGAGATGCTCTCGCCGGGCGGCCGCTGCCGCACGTTCGACGACGCCGCCGACGGCTATGTACGCGGCGAGGGCGTCGGCCTGGTGTGCCTCAAGCCGCTCTCGGCCGCGCTGGCCGACGGCGACCGCGTGTACGCGACGATCACCGGCTCGGCGCTGGTACACGGCGGCCGCGGCAACGGCCTCACCGCGCCGCGCGGTTCGGCGCAGCGCTCCGTCATCACCAAGGCGCTCGACCAGGCCGGGGTGACCGCCGGGCAGATCGACTACGTCGAGGCGCACGGCACGGGCACCGCGCTGGGCGACCCCGTCGAGTGGGAGGCGCTCGCCGAGGTGTACGGCAGTGAGCGGCCCGCGCGGCGGCCCTGCCTCGTCGGGTCGGTCAAGACCAACATCGGGCACCTGGAGGCGGCGGCGGGCGTCGCGGGGCTGATCAAGGCCGCGTTGGTGGTCGGCCACCGCGAGGTACCGCCACTGCTCCATCTGGCCACCCCGAACCGGCGCCTGGACTGGGACGGTTCGGGACTGGCCGTCCCCACCGAACGCGGGCCGCTCCCGAGCGGTGCCACAGCGCGGGCCGGTGTCAGCTCCTTCGGCTTCGGTGGCACCAACGTCCACCTGATCGTCGAGGCCCCGCCCGAAACCGTACGGGAGGAGGAGCAGGTGACCACCGCTCGCCCGGCGCACGCCCTGTGTCTGTCGGCGCACACCCCCACGGCCCTCACCTCGCTCGCCCACCGCTACCGCACCCATGTCGCCGCGCGGCCGGAGCTGTCACTGGCCGGCCTGTGCCATACGGCGAACACCGGCCGTACGCATCTGCCCTACCGGGCCGCGCTCACCTTCTCCACGGCCACCGAACTCGACGCGGCCCTCGACGCGCTGGCCCGGGACGAACGGTCGATGGCGGTGACCCGCGGCAGCACCGTCGAGGCGCCCGCGCCCACGACGGCCTTCCTCTTCAGCGGCCAGGGGACGCAGTACGCGGGCATGGGCCGCGAACTGTACGCCGCGCACAGCGCCTTCGCCGACGTCCTGGACCGTGCCGAGAAGACCGTGCGGCCGCTGCTGGGCCTCTCGCTGCTCGACCTCCTCTTCGACGAGGACGGGGGCGAGCGGCTGCGACGCACCCGGTACTGCCAGCCCGCCATGGTGGCGTTCTCCGTCGCGCTGGCGGAACTGTGGAAGGCGCTCGGCGTGCGGCCCGCAGCCGTGCTCGGACACAGCGTCGGCGCCATCGGCGCGGCCTGCGTGGCAGGCGCCGTCTCACTTGAGGACGCACTCGTGCTGGCCGTCGAGCGCGGCCGGCACATGGACGCACAGCCCGGCGAGGGCGAGATGATCGCGTGCGCGGGTGAGGCCGAGGTCTCGCTCGAAGTGGCGGCGCGGTTCCCGTCCCTCTCGGTGGCCGCCGTCAACACCGACCGCCATGTGGTGCTCTCCGGACCTGCGGTGGATGTCCGTGCCGCCGGCCAGGAGCTGGAGGCGCGGCAGATCACGGTGCGCCGGCTCGCCGTCTCGCACGCCTTCCACTCCGCGATGATGGACCAGGCGGCGGCCCCGCTGCGGAAGGCCCTGGACGGCGTCGCCTTCGGGCAGCCGGAGATCCCCTGGGTCTCGGACGCCACCGGCGAACGCGTCGAGCGAGTGGACGCCGACTACTGGGTACGGCACATGCTGGGCACCGTCCGGTTCGCCGACGGGTTCGCGACGCTGCGCCGGATGGGCTGCGACTCCTTCGTCGAGATCGGCCCGCACCCCACGCTGCTCTCCTCGGCGCGTGTCATGTCCCAGGACCACCAGGCGGCGGACGGGCGGCCGCTGTGGCTGCCGTCGGCGCGCCGGGGCGCGGGCGAGTGGGCCACGCTCCTGGGCTCGCTCGGCCGTCTGCACTGTGCCGGCGGTGCCGTGGACTGGCGCGAACTCGACCGGGACACCCCGCCCGTCCGTACCCACGCGCCGCACACGGTCTTCGAGCGCGAGTCGTACTGGTTCACGCCGCACACGGCCGTCCCGGCACCCGGCACGGGGAGCGCCTCCGGCGCCTTCCCCGCTTCCCCGGCATCGCCCTGCTTCCCCGGCCCGGAGGACGCCTTGCCCGACACCGCCTTCCCCCGTCCCCCGTCCCCTGCCGTGCCCTCCCCACCCTCCCCGACGACCGGCTCCGGCGCACCGGCCGCCGTCGGCGAGATCGTGCTGGAGAGCGTGGCCCGGGTCTGCGGCTTTCCCGCCGACCAGATACCCGCCCACGCCCGGCTCGCCATGGACCTGGGCCTCGACTCGCTGATGCGTACCGACCTGCAGCGCCGGATCTCGGCCTGCTTCCCCTACGAGGCGGAGCGGCTGCGGCACAACCTGCCGGAAGACCCCACCGTGCGGGACGTGATCGACCTGCTCACCGAAGCGGGCGCGGGCCAGGGCGGCGGCGCACGGCTGCCGGTGTCCCCACAGGCCGCAGCGCAGGCGACAGCGCAGGCCGCGGCACAGGCCGCAGCCGTGCCGCCGGTACTCGCGGCCGAGCCGCCGAACCGGCAGGCGCCCGCGGTGAAGCCCGAGTACACCATCGAGGAGTGGCCGGAGTACGCGGAACTCCAGGACCGCCTGCGGCAGACCGTCGCACACGGTGAGAACCCCTACGGCCGTACCCACGAGGGCTTCAACTCCGGCATCGTCACCGTGGGCGGCCGTAAGGCCGTCAACTTCGCCGCCTTCAACTACCTCGCCCTCTCCCACCACCCGCGGGTACGCCAGGCCGCCAAGGAGGCGATCGACACCTACGGCACCTCCAGCTCGGCGACACCGCTGCTCTTCGGCGAGACACCGCTGCACCACGAACTCGACGCGGAGGTCGCCTCCTTCCTGGGGACCGAGGGCGCCATCGTCTTCTCGGGAGGCCACGCCACCAACGTGGCCACGGTCGGGCACCTGTTCGGACCGGAGGATCTGATCGTCCACGACGAGTGGAGCCACGACAGCACGGTGCGCGGCTGCATCCTCTCCGGCGCCCAGCGCAGGCCGTTCCCGCACAACGACTGGGAAGCCCTCGACCGGATCCTCGCCGCCGGCCGGTCCCGCTACCGCCGGGCGCTGGTCGTCATCGAGGGCGCCTACAGCCAGGACGGCGACATCCCCGAGCTGCCCCGCTTCGTCGAGGTCAAGCAGCGGCACGGCGCCATGCTGATGATCGACGAGGCCCACTCCCTGGGGGTGCTCGGCCGCACGGGCCGCGGCGTCGGCGAGCACTTCCACATCGCGCGCGACGACGTGGACCTGTGGATGGGCACCCTCAGCAAGGCGATCGGCAGCCTCGGCGGCTATATCGCGGCCCGCCACCCGATCATCGAGTACCTCAAGTACACGGCGCCGCTGCACATCTTCTCCACCGGGATCTCGCCGGCCAACACGGCGGCGGCCCTGGAGGCGTTCCGGGTCATCCGGGACGAGCCCGAGCGGGTGGCGCGGGTGCGGCAGCTCGCGGAGCTGTTCCGTACAGGGGCCAGGGAGCGCGGCCTGGACGTCGGGGTGTCCCGGGAGTCGGCGGTGATCCCGGTCATCGTCGGCGACTGGAACAAGACCATGGCGCTGTCCAACTCGCTGCTGGAGCAGGGCGTCAACGTCATGCCCATCGGCTACCCCGCAGTGCCCCGCGACGCCTGCCGCCTCCGCTTCTTCATCAACGCCGACCACAGCGAAGCCGACCTCGAACAGTCCCTCGACCTTCTGGTGTGATCATGGCTACCCACAACACTGACCCCTCCCCGGCCGAAGCGAGCAACGCGTCCCGCGACGGCACGCCCGATGTCCTGGTCACCGGCGCCAGCGGATTCATCGGCGGCCACCTCACCCGGCGGCTGGCCGAACGCGGCCACCGCGTCCGGGTCCTGGTGCGCCCCGAGAGCGACCGCTCGGCTTTCGAGGACGTGGCGGACGAGATCGAGACCGAGACCGGAGACCTGGACGATCTGGACAGCCTGGCCCGCGCGGCGAAAGGCGTCTCCTACATCTACAACTGTGCGGGCATGTCCGCCGACTGGGGGCCCTGGGAGGACTTCCACCGGGCGAACGTCCAGGGCGCAAGGAAGGTCGTCGAGGCCGCCCACCTGGCCGGCACGGTCGACCGGGTGCTGCACGTCAGCACCACCGATGTGTACGGCTATCCGAAGCAGCCCGGTGACGAGTCGGCGGCCTGCAAGGACATCGGCCTGCCGTACAACCGCAGCAAGATCCTGGGCGAGCGCGCGGTGCGCAAGGCCGCGGGCGAGACCGGTGTGCCGGTGACCATCGTGCGCCCGGTGTCGGTGTACGGGCCGCGCAGCAAGGACTTCGTGATCGAGATCGGCAATCTCCTGCTGCAGAAGCAGATGCTCTACATCCGCGGCGGCAAGGTCCCGGCCGGCCTGCTCTACGTCGACAACGCGGTCGACGCCATGATCGCCGCCGCCACCTCCCAGGAGACGGTCGACAAGGCCTACAACCTGCGTGACCCCGAACAGACGACCTGGCGGCAGTACGTGGAGGCCCTCGCGGCGGGGATGGGCGTCAAGCCGCCCCGGCTCAACCTGCCCGCCTCCGTGGCCACCGCCGCCGCCACTGCCTCCGAGAAGATCTACGGTGCCCTGGGCATCACCTCCCGCCCGATCCTCACCCGGCACACCGTCCACCTCTTCGACCGCGACCAGTCCTACGGCATCAAGCGGGCGCAGCGGGACTTCGGCTTCAAGAGCCCCGTCGGCTTCGCGGAGGGCATGCGCCGCACCGTCGCCTGGCTCGACTCCGCCGAAGGGCGTAAACATGTTGCCCGTTGAGACCACCTCGCCGGCCGCTGCCTGGTTCCCCGGCACCAGCCCCGAGGAGGCCGGCCCCAGGCGGCTGGTGTGCATCCCGTACGCGGGCGGCACAGCATCGGTCTACCGGGCCTGGCAGGAGCGGCTGGGAGCAGACGTCCACGTGGTGCCCGTCCAGCTGCCGGGCCGGGGCCTGCGGCTGCGCGAGGCACCTTACGAGGCGCTCGGACCGCTCGTCTCCCAGCTGGCCACCGCGCTGCTGGAGGCCCGGCTGTGCCACGACTACGCGCTGTTCGGCCACAGCATGGGAGCGCTGCTCGCCTACGAGGTGGCGTGCGAGTTGCGCGAGCGGGGCGCGCCCGAGCCCGCGCATCTGTTCGTCTCCGGCAGCAGGGCACCCCACCTGTACGGGACCCGCGAGGACCACCTCCTGCCCGACGAGGAACTGCGCAGGCTCGTCAGCGACCTGGGCGGACTGGACCGGGACCGGGCCGTCGACGCGGCCTACTTCGAGCGCAGGCTGCCGGTCCTCCGTGCCGACCTGCGTGTGTGCGAGACCTACCGGTGGCGGCCGCGCGCCCCGCTGGGGTGCCCGATGACGGCTTTCTCCGCCACCCGGGACGCGCTCGCCTCCGCGCCGCATACGGAGGCGTGGCGCGCGTACACCTCCAGTTCCTTCCTGCGCCGCCATCTGGAAGGCGATCACTTCTTCCTGAACGGCGGGCCCTCCCGGGAGCGGCTGCTGCGGAGCCTGCGCGACGAGCTCGCCGGAGTGCGCACAGGACAGGACGCCCGACCCGTCGGACCCCAGCCCGCCAACGCGCGAAGGAACGCACCATGGATCTGTTGAGTCTCGCCACCACTGTCCGCAACCGTGTCGAGGAACCGGTGAGCGGCCTGCTGCAGATACTGAAAGTCCTGGGCAACCCCCGGATGCCGGTGCTGCTGGCGCTGTCCAAGGGCCTCATCGAGCCGACATACCGGCTGGCCTTCCTCGCCTCCGCCTCCAACTCGGGCGTACTGCGCTGTCTGGCGGCGCGCCCCTGCGACCTGGAGTCGCTCGCCGAAAGGCTCGCGGTCGGCCCTGCCGACAAGGACCGGCTCCGCGCCTGGCTCGACATGGGCGTCAAGCTGGGCGACTTCGGCACCGGGGAGGGCTGCTACCGGCTCAACAGCTTCACCGCGAAGTTCCTCGCACAGCCGGGCAACGACGCGGTGGCCGCCGCGCTGGAGGAAGTGATCCGCTTCCATGTCCCGGCCCTGCTGCACGGGCCGAGCATGCTGCGCGGGGGCGAGCGGTTCTCGCTGGACGACCAGGACGGGGCGGTCATCGCCCGCTCGACGCGGGTCGTCGAGTCCTTCGTCGAGGCGGCCGTCGACCGGAGCCTGGAGCGCTCCCGGCCGGTGCGGCTGCTGGAGATCGGCTGCGGCAGCGGAACGTATGTGCGCTACGCGGCCGAGCTCAACCCCAGGCTCTCGGCGCTCGCCATCGACATGCAGAAGAGCGTCGCCGACCAGGCGGCCGCCAACATGGCCGAGTGGGGGCTCACCGACCGGGTCGAGACCCGGCAGGGCGATCTGCGCGCGCTGGACCTCGAGCCGCAGTTCGACCTGGTCACCATGCACAACAACATCTACTACTTCCCGCAGGACGAACGGGTCGAGACGCTGCGGAGGGCCCGCCGGATGCTCGCGCCCGGCGGCAAGCTCCTGCTGACCACCTCCTGCCAGGGCGGCAACGCAGGACTGGAGGCGCTCAACCTGTGGTTCCACTTCTCCGACTTCGGCGGTCCGCTGCCCAGTGAGGGCGAACTCGTAGGGCAGTTGGAGGAGGCGGGGTTCACCGACGTCGAAGCGGCCCAGATCATCCCGGGCGAGCAGTTCCGCGCCTGCACGGGCACCAACGCACAGCTCGCGCTGGACTGAACGGTCAGGAGACCTCACGATGACAACGCACGCCACCCGAACCCCCGTTGCCGGGCCGCACGCCGGCCAGGTGGTCGTCCTCGGCGACGGACCCCAGCCGGACCCGGCCGTCCTCGGCGGCAAGGCCGCCAGGCTCGGCGAGATGCTGGCCGACGGGCTGCCGGTACCGCCCGCCTTCTGCCTCACCACCGAGTTGTTCACCGCGTTCCTGGAGGAGACCGGCCTGGCGGCCAAGGTGCCGGGAACCGACGGCCGTGCCCTGCGGGAGCAGGTGCTGGCCACCGAGATACCCCCCTCGATCGCGGAGGCGGTCCTGGCCGCGTACGCGAGGCTCGGGCGGCCCCGGGTGGCCGTCCGCTCCTCGGCGCCGCGGGAGGACTCAGCGGCCCAGTCCTTCGCCGGCCAGCACGACACGATCCTGGACGTGGCCGGCGACGCCGCGCTGCTGGACGCCGTACGGCGCTGCTGGGCCTCCCTGTGGTCGGACCGTGCCACGACCTACCGCGACGACGACGGCGCGCCCGCAGCCATCGCCGTGGTCGTACAGGAGATGGTCCACTCCGATGTGAGCGGCGTCGTCTTCACCGTCGACCCCGTCAGCGCGCGCCCGCACCGGATCGTGGTCGAGGCGTGCCAGGGGCTGGGGGAGGGGCTGGTGTCCGGCCGGGTCTCCAGCGACTACTTCGTGGTCGACGACCGCACCCTGGAGGTCGTCGAGGAGCGGGTCAGGCACAAGGTGACCAAGTGCGCCCCGCTGGAGCCCGGGAAGATCGGCATGACCAGGGTCGACGCCGCCGACCGCAATGTGCCCTGCCTCTCCCGGGAGCAGCTGGCCGAACTCTGCGGCCACGCCCTGCGCCTGCGCCGCCGGTACGGCTGTGACCAGGACATCGAGTGGGGCATGCGCGACGGCGTCCTCCAGCTCTTCCAGACCCGGCCCATCACCACGGCGCCCGCGGCCGGTTCCGGCGGCAACCCGGGCAGTGCCGCCAGCCCCTATGTGACTGAGCAGACGGAGGAGATCGAGCAGGGCACCCTCTGGTCGCGGATGGACATCGGGGAGATCTTCGTCGGGCTGATGACCCCGCTGGGACTGAGCTTCGCCCGGTACTACCAGCAGCATGTGCACCTGGACTGCACCTCGGCGCTCGGCGCCCGGGTGACCGGCGACCCCGACCTTCCGATGGGCTATGTGCAAGGGCACGTCTACCTCAACATCTCCTACAGCGCGTATGTGATGGCGCAGTGCCTGCCCACGCGGGACCAGTGGCGGTTCACCAGCCGGTTCGTCAGCGAGGAGGTGGACCTGACCGACTACCGCAACCCCTTCGGTGAATTCCCCGGCGGCGTCGCCGACGCCCTGTCGACGGCGTTCTGGTTCCGTTCCACCGCCAACGAGCTGACGGACATGAGGGCGCGGGCCGAGCGGATGTCCTCCTCCCGCAGCTACGAGTTCGACCGCGACCGGGCCATGGACCTGAGCCGGTTGAGCCGGTCCGAGCTGAAGGTGGAGCTGGAGCGCCGCCTGGCGTACTTCCACGACATGCATGTGGGCTACATGCCCTACTACATCCACGCGTTCGGCTTCTACGCGGTGCTGGCGGAGCTGTGCAAACGGTGGCTCGGCGCCGAGGGCGTCAACCTGCAGAACCGCATCAAGACCGATATGTCGAACCTGCGCACGGTCGAGTCCGCCAAGGAGATCTGGTCGCTGGCGCAGGCCGCCAAGGACCGGCCCCGGGTGCTGCGCATCATCGAGGACCTGCCGCTGGACGGCGTCGAGACGGCCCTGCGCGCCGACGAGGAGGGGCGCGAGTTCTGGCAGGAGCGGATGGAGCCCTTCCTGCGCGCCCACGGCACCCGCGGCCCCCAGGAGATGGAGATCACCCATCCCCGGTGGATCGACGATCCCTCGTACGTCTTCCAGATGATCCGCCGCTACGCCGCTGACGGCTTCTCCGCCGACGACATCCTGCGGCGCAGCGGCGGTCACCAGGACACCTCGCGCAAGGCGCTGGAGCGGCTGCCGCTGCCCAAGCGGAAGGCTGTGGAGACGGCCATCGCCATGTACCGGACCTACAGCGAGCTCCGGGAGATCACCCGGATGTCGATGATCACCTCGATCTGGCTGGTGCGGAACGTGGTCTACGAGGTGGGCCGGCGCCTGCTGGAGGCGGGGGTGCTGCACTCCATGGACGAGGTGGCGTATCTCGACTTCGAGGACGTACGCGCCTATGTGGCGGGTGAGGACTCCGAGGCGGTGGCCTTCGACCGGGCGAAGATCGACGCGGCTCGGCGGCTGCACGAGTACCACAAGCGGCTGCCGGAGCCGCCGCTCACCTTCGTCGGGGAGCACGACCCGGCCTCCGCCGTCCGGCCCGTGCCCGACGGGGAACGCCTCGAGGGGCTCGGCTCCAGCCCGGGCCGCGTGGTGGGCCGGGCCCGCATCATCGAGGACCTGGTCTGGCAGGCCGACGAGTTCCAGGCCGGGGAAATCCTGATCACCCGCTACACGGACGCCACCTGGACCCCGCTGTTCGCCATCGCGGGCGGCGTCGTCACCGACATCGGGTCGATGCTCTCGCACAGCTCGATCGTGTCGCGGGAATTCCATGTGCCGTCCGTCGTGAACACCAAGTACGCGACGCAGGTCATCCGCACCGGGGACCTGATCGTGGTCGACGGGGACGCCGGCACGGTCGAGGTCGTCGAGAACTCCTGACCGGACGGCCGCCCCTCGACGGTCGGTGCCGCAGGCCAGGAAAGCCCGCCGGTGCTCGGCGGGAAACTCGGAAAAGAGAGGGACTGCATGATTCCCGATTTGTGGTATCCCGTGGCTATATCCGGGGATGTCACCGACAAGAAGCCGAAAGGTATCCGCCGTCTCGGCGAGGAGATCGTCCTCTGGCGCGACCTCGACGGGAAGGTGGTCTGCCAGGGTGCCCGGTGCCCGCACAAGGGGGCCTGGCTCGGCGACGGGCGGATGAAGGGCAACGCGATCGAATGCCCCTACCACGGGTTTCTGTTCAACCCGGAGGGCAAGTGCACCCTGACGCCGGCGATGGGCAAGAACGCCCGCATCCCGGGATCGCTGAAGGTGCCGGTCTATCCGGTGCGGGAGAAGTACGGCCTGATCTGGGTGTGGTGGGGTGACGACCGGCCCGAGAGCGAACTCCCGGAGATCATCGCGCCCCGCGAGATCAGGGAGAACGACCGGGTCTACGACACCATCTCGTGGAACAAGCCGGTCCACTACACCCGGTACATCGAAAGCGTCCAGGAGTTCTACCACGTCACCTATGTGCACCGGGACCACTGGCTGAACTGGCTGGACTTCATGTTCCTCTACGGGACGAAGAAGAAGTTCGGGCTGGACGGCAAGGAGAACTACCTCAAAGCCACGATGATCCACAATCACCACGTGGAGACGGACGACGACGGAATGACCTTCCGTTACTCGTTCGACCACGGGGAGGAGGACAACCCCGAGCGGAGCATCCACTACGTCATCACGTTCTCCTTCCCGTGCATGGTGCATGTGGAGACCGAGGCGTTCGCGACGACGTCGTGGTTCTCGCCGATCGACGAGGAGCACACCGAACACATCTTCCGCGTCTACGAGTTCCCCCAGCTCAAGCCGATCCTGCGGCACGAGAAGCTGCGGCGCGCCATGTCGACGCTCCAGTGCTACCTGGAGAAGTACGTCCAGGACCCGCAGGACTACAAGATCATGGCCCGGCAGGAGCCCAGGATCAGCGGCGGCGGCGTCAACAAGTTCATCCCCGTGGACGAGATGAACGCCAAGTTCATCAAGACCCGCGCCCGGCTGCTGAGGGAAGCCAGGGAGCGCCGCGAGGGCACGGTCACGGCCGGGGACGTCTCCGACGGTATGGTCGGCGACCTGGACATGGCCACCGACGAGGTCGGACCGGGACAGCCGGCCGCACTGGAGGGCAAACGCCGCACCCCCGCCCGCTCCAACGGCCGGGCCAAAGGCAACGGGCAGGCCAACGGCCGGACGAACGGGCACGCCAACGGAAGCGGCGCGAACGGGAACGGCAGCGCCAATGGCGGGGCCGCCACCAACGGCAGCGCTGCCACCAACGGCAGCGCCACCAACGGAAGGGGCAACAGCGCCGCCGTGCCCGCCGAGCAGGAGGACAACCCGTCCGGGGACCGCGCGGCGGCGAGGTCCTGAGCACGGACTGCCTCGCCCCGGATGCCCGGTACGGCCCGGTCCGGACCGGGAGGGGAGCCCGCGGCGCGGCGGTACGGCCGCCGCGCCGCGGCGCACCACCCCTTGTGAGACCGCAGGGACAGCGATCACTCAGTGAGGAGAGCGCATGCCAGAAGACGAGGAGCTGCCCGTTTCGCCGAGGAGCCGTGGCCCCCGGGGGGAGCGCGAAGAGAGCGACAAGAACACATCCGGCCCCGGCGAGCAGGCCTCACTGATCGCCGACGTGCTCAAGGAGATCCTCGCCAGCGGCATGGAGCTCTACGGCAGGCTGTCCTCCGACGAGGGGGCCGTCGACGACTTCGGCTTCGATCCCGCACTGGTCGACGAGGCGCTCATGCCGGCCCTGCGCCCCTTGTACGAGAAGTACTTCCGGGTCGAGGTCGCGGGACTGGAGCACATACCGGCCCACGGCGCCGCCCTGGTGGTGGCCAACCACAGCGGTACGCTCCCGCTGGACGCGCTCATGCTGCAGTTGGCCATCCGCGACCACCACCCGGTCCAGCGGAGCCTCCGGCTGCTCGCGGCGGACCTCGCCTTCGCCTATCCCGTCGTCCGCGACATCGTCCGCAAGCTCGGTCACGTCCGCGCCTGCCCCGAGAACGCCATGCGGCTGCTGGAGTCCGACGCGCTGGTGGGCGTCATGCCGGAGGGCTACCGGGGCCTGGGCAAGCCCTTCGAGGACCGCTACCGCCTCCAGCGCTTCGGCCGTGGCGGCTTCGCGGCCGCCGCGCTGCGCACCGGCCGCCCGATGGTGCCCTGTTCGATCGTGGGCGCCGAGGAGATCTACCCGATGGTCGGCGAATCCCGCACGCTGGCCCGTATGCTGCGCCTGCCCTATTTCCCCATCACGCCCACCTTCCCGCTGTTCGGGGCGCTGGGACTGGTGCCGATGCCGACGAAATGGACCATCCGTTTCCACCCCCCGGTATGCACCGACACTTTCCCGGCGGGCGCCGCGGACGATGCCCGCGTCGTGGAGAAACTCGCCGGAGAGGTCAAGGACACGATCCAGCACGCGCTCAACGAGACGCTCGAACGACGGGACTCGGTCTTCTTCTGAGATCCCCGGCCGGACGCGGGGGGTGGGTCAGCCGCCGGCTGACCCACCCCCCGCGTCCGGCCTTGCCAGCCGCCGCAGCGCCCCCTGCGGCGGCGTGGCGGGCGTCCCGGGATCGACGAGGCGGTGCAGCACCAGACTGTGCAGGGTGGCAGCGAGCACCGCGGCCGTGACGACATCTTCTTCCCCGGCGTGCCACTGCCGCATCAGCGCGGACAGCTCCCCGCGCAGCCGGTCCTCGCGGGTGGCCGCCAGCAGGGTCTCGGTCAGCAGCACCGCGGTGGACGGATCGGCGCCGTCCACCGTCACTCGCGCACGCGCCAGCGCGTCCAGCGCGGCTTCGATACGCAGGTCGCCGACGGTGGCGAAGTGGTAGTGCACCGTTCCCTGCGGAACCCCCGCGCGTGCGGCCACCCTCCGGGTGGTCACCTCGCCCCAGCCCTGCTCGACGATGAGCCGTACCGCGGCGTCGAGCAGGCGCGCCCGCGTGCGCTCGCCGCGGGCGGCGGAAGTCGCAGCCATGGAACGGAGTGTGCCGAGCCCGGCTGATCCCGCACTGACGTGCTGCTGAGAGCCGGCTGACAAGCCGCTGACGGCTCGTCGGGAATGGGAGCTGAACTCTTGTACGCCCGTGCACCGGTCAACAGAATCGGGGCCATGAGAAACTTCTCCGGACTGGACGAACTGGTCTCAGCGAAGGGCCAGCACCTCGGCTACAGCGAATGGCTGGAGATCACTCCGGAGAGGGTGGAGAAATTCGCGCGAGCAGCGGGTGATTCTCCGCGGCCGCCCGTGAGTTCCGGGAATTCCGGAACACCGGCCGGCCCCGCCGCCGATCCGGCCGCCCCTGACGGATTTCTGCTGCTCGGTCTGCTGCCGTCGATGATGCGGGCGATCTTCACGGTCGAACGGTCCCGTACCGGGGTCAACTTCGGGCTGGAGCGGGTGCGCTTCCCACGCGCGGTCACGGTGGGCGCCCGGGTGCGCGGCGGTGCCGAACTCACCGGGGCGCAGGGCGTTCCCGGGGGCTGGCTGGTCTCGGCCAGGATGACGGTGGAGATCGAGGACGAGCCGCGCCCGGCCTGTGTGGCGGACACGGTGTCGCTGTTCCTCGTCTGAGCCCGTGTCCGGGCCGCTGGGCGGCGGGGCGGAGGCTCCGCCCCGCCGCCCAGCGGCCCGCCCCCAGCCGGGGGCGGGCCGCTGCGGCCGGATCATCGGGTCGGGACCAGCCGCACCATGGGCACGTGCCTGGCGACCTCGTAGAAGTCGGACTTCGAGCCGTCGACCGCGTAGCCGTAGAGCCGGGGGAGCAGCCGCTTGGCCATGGCGCGGTTCCGCCAGAAGTAGCCCGCCACGATCTCCGTCGCCTCTTCCTGGGGAAGGGGCTCGACCCGTACCGGCTTCGTCCGGCCGGCGACCTGGATGGTGGCCCGGCGCCTGGCCAGCAGGTTGCGGTACCAGTCCGTCCGCGGCCCCCATCCGGAGGCGATCAGATAGCTGTCGTCCTGCTGCTCGTGACGGATCACCTCCACCACGGTGCTGCGCTGTTTCCCGGTGACCCGCCCGACATGGTTGATCATGAGCATGCGCTCGCCGAACAGCCGTCCCAGACCGATTCGGTAGAAGTGGACGGGCAGTCTCAGCAACTTGAGGGCCAGTCCTTCCGGATGGTTCAACTCCTTGACGATCTCCACCGTGCACTTCCTCCCTTCGTGGTTGGTCAGCCGCCGAGTGCGAGGCTGCGCCGACGGAAGCCCGCCACTCCGACCGCGGCGAGCACGGCGGCGAGCGCCGCCATCACCACGATCGGCGTCGCGGTGAGCGATTCGGCCGGCAGGTTCGGCAGGTGGCTGAAGGGCGAGATGTCGATCAGCCCGTCCGGCAGGTCCAGCAGGGTGCCGAACTGGCCGATCACCAGGCAGACGGCGAACGCCGCCCAGGTCACCGCCGCCGCCAGCCGGGGCAGCAGGCCGAAGGCCGCCAGCGCGAAGCCCGCAAGCACCGCGGTCGGCGCGAGCTGTGCCAGTGTCGTCTCCAGCAGGTCACCCAGCGCCCCCGTCAGATCGTCCGACACCGCTCCGTAGGCCAGGCCGGTGCTCAGCCCGAGCACCGCGAGCACCAGCGCCGTGCCCACGAGGGCCACCAGCGCGTGCGCCAGCACCCAGTGCGCCCGGCTCACCGAGGTGGCCAGAACCGCCTCGGCGGGACCGCCCTCCTCGTCGGAGCGCAGCCGGATCAGCGCCTGCACGGTGAAGCCGGAGACGACCACCGCGAGCAGGCCCATCATTCCGGCGAAGTACGCGTTCACCAGGTCGCCCTCGCCGCCCAGGTCCCGGACGAACTGAGCGCTCTCCTCGCTGCTGAACAGATCCTCGACCTGGTCGCCGATGCCGCCGAAGACCGCGCCGAAGACCGCGATGCCGACCATCCAGCCGAGCAGCAGCCCGCGCTGCAGGCGCCAGACCAGCCCCAGCGGCTTGAGCAGGGACGAGCTCGCCCGGACGGAGCCGCGCCGTGCGGGCAGCATGCCCGTGCCCACGTCCCGGTGGACGCTCAGCCACACCGCGAGCAGCACACTGACGGCGGTGCACACCAGCAGCAGCGCCACCGGCCACACCCGGCTCTCTCCGTAGGGGCGCAGCTGCTGGCCCCAGCCCAGCGGCGAGAACCAGCTCGGCCAGGCGGGGTTGACGGTGATGTCGTCCGAGGCGGTGTTGCCGAAGGCGTCACCCGCGGCGCGCAGCAGGAATGTCGTGGCGAGCACGAGACCTCCAAGCCCGGTTGCGGCGCGGGCGCTCTCGGTCAGCTGGGCGGCGATCGCCGTGAGGCCGGCGAAGGCCAGCCCCACCGTGCCGAGTGCCACTCCGGCCAGCACGGAGCCGCCGGCCGGCATCCCCATGCCGATCAGGGCCAGCGTGCTGAGGACGATGAGCAGCACATTGGCGAGACCCGCGACCAGCAGGGCGGCTGTCAGCCCCGCGTGCCTGCCGACGGCCGCGGATCCGACCAGTTCGGCCCGGCCCAGCTCCTCGTTCTGCCGGGTGTGCCGGACCACGAGCAGGATGTTCATCAGCGCGACGAGGACACAGGTGAAGACCAGTCCCTCGGACACGGTCAGCGCACCCGAACTGCTGCCCGGTGCCGGTCCCGTGAACGCGCGGGTCACCACGTTGTCCGCGCGGACCTGGGCGTTCTCCAGCCGCGCCGCCTCGTTCTCGTACAGGCCGGTGATGCTGTTGCCGATGGAGGCGAACAGCCCGGCCAGTCCGACCACCCACAGCGGCAGCCGGATGCGGTCGCGCCGCAGTGCCAGCCGGGTCAGTACCCCGGTGCCGGTCAGCGCCCTCACCGGACACCCACCACGCTGTCGGCGGTCTCGGCGGTCTCCTGGTCGCCGTAGTGGCGCAGGAACAGCTCCTCGAGGGTGGGCGGGGTGCTCGTCAGCGAGCGGACCCCGAGCGCTGCCAGGTGCCGGTGCACCTCGCCGAGCTGGGCGGTGTCCGCCTCGAACGTGGCGTGGTGGCCCTCCACGACGAGCTTGTGCACGCCGGGCATCGAGTGCAGCTCGGCCGGCGGTGTCTCGGTCTCCACCTGGAGCGAGGTGCGGGTCAGGTGGCGCAGCTCGGAGAGGGTGCCCGACTCGACCGTGCGGCCCTCCCTGATGATGCTCACCCGGTCGCAGAGCTTCTCCACCTCGGCGAGGATGTGGCTGGAGAGCAGGATGGTCTTGCCCGCCTCGCGGAGTTCCTGGACGCACTCCTGGAAGACCGCCTCCATCAGCGGGTCGAGACCGGAGGTCGGCTCGTCCAGGATGTACAGCTCGACGTCGGAGGAGAACGCGGCCACCAGGGCGACCTTCTGCCGGTTGCCCTTGGAGTAGGTGCGCATCTTCTTGCCCGGGTCGAGCGAGAACTTCTCCAGCAGGTCACGCCTGCGGGCCTCGTTCAGTCCGCCGCGCAGGGAGCCCAGCAGATCGATCGCCTCGCCGCCCGTCAGGTTCGGCCACAGGTTCACATCCCCGGGTACGTAGGCGAGCCTGCGGTGCAGCTCGACCGCGTCGTTCCACGGATCGCCGCCGAGCAGAGTGGCGTGTCCGGAGTCTTTGCGCAGCAGCCCGAGCAGGACCCTGATGGTGGTGGACTTGCCGGCGCCGTTCGGTCCGAGGAAGCCGTGGACCTCGCCGGAGCGGGCCGTCAGCTGGAGATGGTCGAGCGCCGTCGTGTCACCGAAAGTTTTGACCAGGTCGCGGATACTGATCGCGACACCGGGATCACCACCGGGCGACGGGACGTTGGTCAGCATTGCAAAACTCCTTGCCGCTGTGCCTACTCTTGGTAGGTAGAGCGTACATGCAAAACTGACCGAGGGTAAGCGGGGGTGCGGACATTGGATCAGCAGGCCAGTACGCGCGAGCGGATTCTGCACGAGGCGGAGCGGCTGTTCGTCGAACGCGGTTACCACGCGACGGCCCTGCAGGAGGTCGCCGACCGGGTGGGCATCACCAAGGCCGCGCTGTACTACCACTTCCCCTCGAAGGCGGAGATCCTCGGGGATCTGCTCAACCCGATGACGGCCGAGCTGGAGCAGGTGCTGGAGGACGCGGTCGCCCAGCAGGAGGCCGGCGGTATCGGGGCGGTGCGCAGGACGCTGATAACCGGCTGGCTGGATGTCTTCCTGCGCTACCGCAATACCCTCGTCACCCTTTTGAGGGAGCTGCCGGCGACGCCCTCGGACTCCTTCAGCCGCCTGCTGCGCACCATGGAGTACGGCATCGAGGTCGGAGCCGGCGCCGAGGCGGGCATCCCCGAGCGCATCGCCGTCGCACAGGCCGTCTCGGCGGTCACCGACCCGGTCGCACTGATGCCGCAGCTGACCAACGAGGTGCTGCGGGACCACTTGCTGGCCGGGGCCTGGCGCCTGCTTCCGGATTCGGCCCCCGGCGCGCGCCGGGCGCGGGGCGGACGTCCCAGATCACTGTCGACGGCCGACGCCGACCTGGCCCGGGAGTGGCACGCCAGCGGTGAGCACACGGTGGACTCCATCGCGGCGCGGCTCGGGGTGTCCCGGGCGACCGTCTACCGGCATCTCAAAAAGTAGCCCCCTCATTATGAGACAGTTTTGAGACGTCGTCGCGGTTTCGCGGAACTCGCCGGGGGGTGTCGCAAAAGTCGCCGAAGCTCTCCAGTGCCTCCTTGAGCTCGCCGAGCACATCCGCCGCCTCGGCGCCGTCGATCACCCGGTGGTCGAAGGTGAGCGACAGCGGCAGCACCGGAGCGACGGCGAGCTCTCCGTCCCGTACGACAGGACGGTCGGCCACCGCTCCCAGGCCGAGAGTGACCGTCGTGCCGCCGACCGAGTGGAACGAGGTCACAGGGCGGCGGCCCAGCGACGTCACGGAGAATGTGCCGGTGGTCTCCGCCCGGCGGCGCAGCGGCCGGGTCGCCATCCGGTAAGCGAGCCGCCCCAGCAGCCCCGGGAGCCGGTGCAGGGTGCGCACACCGGCGTACTCGGGCATCACCGCGGGGTCGCCGTCACGGTGGTGCGCGAGCTGCTCGGCGATCTCCTGAAGACTCATCAGATGCAGCTCGGGCAGCACCGCCGAGAGCACCACACGGCGCCCGCCGAGCCGCTTGTCCAGCGTCAGTTTCCCGGCCACCGTGCGGTAGTGGGCCACTCGCGGGCGCAGCCGGCCGCGCAGTGCGGCGTTGGCCTCGGGATGAGCGGCCAGTACCCGCGCCGCCGTGTACAGCACATAGCCGAGGGTCGAACAGCCGCCACTGTCCGCGCTCGCCTGGTGGCGCCGTACGGCGCTCATATCGATCTCCGCGCCCAGGAACACCGGCGCGAAGCCGCGCAGCTCGCTCAGGAAGCAGGCGGTGTGCCGGCGCTGCCTGGGGAACGGGCCGACTCTCAGATCCTTGGTCATGTCCCGTCCGAGGTCCGGTGGCGATGTCGCGCATGTCGGCCCCAGGGTGGCGGCTCCGGCTAGAGGCACCCTGGAAGCGCCATTCGGCCCTCGGGCTTTCATGCTTAGGGGGTGTGCCGCCCGGCCGAGGGCCGGGTGTCGTGGTCTCCGCCTCCCCGGCCACCTAATCTCGGCGGCGCTGTTCCCAGGCGGACGGCGCGGACAGGCGTGCGCACGCGCTGGAGGGCACTCGCACCGTCCGGTCGGCGGAAAGGGGCGTCCCGTGGCTGTCTACGTCTACGGGCTGGTCGCCGCCTGCTTCCTCGGCCTGGGCTTCGTACTGCAACAGGACGCCGCCTCCCGCGCCCCGATTGCCGACGTACTGTCCTTCCGGCTGCTCCTGGACCTGGTGCGGGTCCCGCGCTGGCTGCTGGGCATCGCCAGCATGGTGGCCGGCCAGCTCACCAGCGCCTACGCACTGATGCAGGGCGACCTGTCCACGGTCGAGCCGCTGCTGGCGACCAATCTGGTGTTCGCGATGGTCTTCGCGCGGCGGCTGAGCAGCCAGCGGCTGGGCTGGTCGGGCTGGGGCGGGGTGGTACTGCTCAGCGGCGGAGTGACCGCCTTCATCCTCGCGGGCCGGCCGGAGGGCACCGACCGCGAGGCCGGGCCCCTGCGCCACTGGCTGATCTTCGGCATCCTCGTCGGCATCGCGGTGATTCTGGTGCTCATCGCGCGCCACCTCGAACTGTTCAAGGAACCGCCACTGCTGGCGACCGCGGCCGGCTCGCTCTACGGCCTCCAGGACGCCCTGACCCGCGTCGTCGGCGACATCTACGACTCCTCCGGTCTGGTCGGGGTGCTGCTGACCTGGCAGGGCTACACCATCGTCGCCCTCGCCGTGATCGGACTGGTGCTCGTACAGAGCGCCTTCGAGGGCGGCCCGCTGCGGATGTCGCTGCCGTCCCTGACGGCTTCCGAGCCGCTGGCCGGCATCGCCTGCGGCATCGGCTTCCTGGGGGACTCCATCCGGCTCACGCCGGGCGCGCTGGCAGGCGAGGTCATCGGGCTGCTGGCCGTGGTGGTCGGGGTCTTCATCCTCGGCAGGCACCCGGTGCTGCCGACGGGGAAGCAGCCGGGCACCGAGGAAGGCTGACGGCGCGCGCTTCCCGTTCCCGCGCCCCGACGCATAGGTGACCGTCCCGGTGGGGACCCGGCGGAGCGCACGCGAGATGACGGAAAGGACGTGAGATACGTGCGTGTTGCCTTTCTCGTCGCGCCCGAGGGCGCCGAACAGATCGAGCTGACCGACCCGTGGGACGCCGTCAAGGAGGCGGGCGGCTCGCCTGTCCTGCTCTCCACCCGGGGGGACACCGTCCAGGCGTTCAACCACCTGGACAAGGCCGACACCTTCCCCGTCGACCAACTGGTCTCGCAGGCCGGGCCCGGCGACTTCGACGGACTCGTACTGCCCGGCGGCGTAGCCAACCCCGACTTCCTGCGGACGGACAAGAACGCCGTCGCGTTCGTGAAGGGCTTCTTCGACGCGGGGCTGCCCGTCGCGGCCATCTGCCACGCGCCCTGGACGCTGGTCGAGGCCGATGTGGTGCGCGGCCGTACGCTGACCTCCTATCCGAGCCTGCGCACCGACATCGAGAACGCCGGGGGCACCTGGGTCGACGAGCAGGTCAGGGTCTGCGACGGCGGCAACAACAAGCTGATCACCAGCCGCAAGCCGGCCGATCTGGAGGCGTTCGACAAGGCGTTCCTGACGGAGTTCGGCGCCGGGAGCTGACGCGCCCCGGCACCGTCCGTCGTAGTCGCTTCCCCCCCCCCGATTCCCGTCCCCCTCAGCCACGCGTGACGCGTCCCCCGGTCACGCGTGGCTTTCTCTCAGTCACGCGTGACGCTCCTCCCTCAGTCACGCGGCGCGTCCCCCCAGTTACGCGGCGCGACCCCTCAGTCACGCGTCGCGAAAACTCCCAGTGTGACCAACCCCAGCACGATCCAGCAGAACCAGAGCCATCCGCTGCTCCCCAGCGCCGCGGTGTACGCCGTCACCACCACGAGACCGATGACCGTGCACACGGTCATCGCCTTCGCGGACACCGGCATGCGCGTCATCCCAGACATCACAGCACGTCCTCCTCCCGGCGGCCCCGAGACCTACGGATCGCGCACGGACAGGGGCCGCGGCCAGGTCCCTATGGTCACCCGTCCGTGGCCCCGTGCGCCACTGCGCGCTCCAACGCGCCCGTGCCGATCGCCCTCACGTGCCCCCGGAGTCACCCCGGGTCTGGAGGGAGGCGAGGTAGGCGTTGTAGGCGGCCAGCTCCTTGTCGCCGTCCCGGTCGGCGCGGCGGTCCCGGCGGCGGGCCTGGCGCTGCTCGCTGACGTACCACTGGAACACCAGCGCGATCAGCACCAGCACGGAGGGGATCTCGCTGAACGCCCAGGCGATACCGCCGGCCGCCGTCTGGTCGGAGAGCGCGCTGACGCCGAGCGAGGCCGGCGGGTTCGCGTAGGTGTCCACCATCGGCTCGGAGGCCATCATCAGCGCGATGCCGAAGAAGGCGTGGAACGGCATCCCCGCGAACAGCTCCAGCATCCGCATCACATAGCCGGGGCGGTGCGGGCCGGGATCCACGCCCATGATCGGCCAGAAGAAGACCAGGCCGACGGCGAGGAAGTGCACCATCATCGCGATGTGCCCGGCCTTGGAGCCCATCAGCAGGTCGAACAGCGGCGTGAAGTACAGCGCGTACAGGCTCGCGATGAACAGCGGGATGGTGAACGCCGGATGCGAGATCACCCGCACATAGCGGCTGTGCAGCAGCGCCACCAGCAGCTCCCGGGGGCCCTTGCGCATCCCCTGGCTGCGCGCCGCCGAGGGCAGCGCCCGCAGCGCGAGCGTGACAGGGGCGCCCAGCAGCAGCAGGATCGGCGACAGCATGCTGATCACCATGTGCTGCACCATGTGCACGCTGAAGAGCACCATGCCGTACTCGTTGAGCCCCGTGCACATCACCAGCGCCACCGTGGCCACACCCGCGGTGAAGCCCACCGTGCGGCTGACCGGCCAGGCATCGCCCCGGCGCCGCAGCCGCGCCACTCCCCAGCCGTAGAGCGCCAGCGCGAGCAGACACCCGGTCAGGAAGAACGGCTCGCCGGTGAACTCCAGGCCCCGCGCGAGCGTGAACGGCGGTAGGTCCATCGTCATGCCGTGTCCGCCGTGATCCATCCGAACTCTCCCGCAACCGACCGATAAGCCCGCACCAGACTAGAACGCCCGCCTCCGCCGCCCGCACGGGGGCGGCCGAGGCGGGCGGTTCCGCCGCGAGGCGCGTGTATGACGACGTCGCGCGTGTGACGACGTATGGAGGTGTCCGGATCAGGCGGGCTGGGTCGCCGCCGCGATCCGCTCCTGCCGCAGCGCCTCGTACCAGGTGTCGTCGGTCGGTGGCAGCGCGTTGACATCCAGCGACAGCTTGATCAGGAGGTCCGCGATCTGCGGGTTACGGGCCAGCACCGGGCCGTGCAGATACGTGCCGAAGACCGTGTCCCGCCAGGCGCCCTCGGTGCCGTCGCCCGTGCCGTTGCCGTTGCCGAGCCGCACCCGGGCGAGCGGGCGCACGCCGGGGCCGAGGTGGGTGATGCCCTGGTGGTTCTCGAAGCCGGTGAGCTGCGGGAGGCGCAGCTGCTCGTCGGCTTCGCCCAGGACGTCGCCCACGCACCGCTCGGCCTCGCCCCGGCTGCTGACCACGTCCAGCAGCCCGAGTCCGGCCGAGCGCTCGCCCAGATCGTTGACGAACTCGTGGCCCATGATCTGGTAGCCGGCGCACACCGCGAAGACGATGGCGCCGTTGTCCACGGCCCGGTTCAGACCGCCGTCGCGCAGCAGCCGCTCGGCCGCCAGCCGCTGCGGCCGGTCCTCGCCGCCGCCGATCAGATAGATGTCGCCGGACGTCGGGATCGGCTGGTCCGAGCGGACGTCCAGCCGCTGGACGTCCAGCCCGCGCTGCCGCGCCCGCCGCTCCACCACGAGCGCGTTGCCCTGGTCGCCGTACGTGCTCAGCAGGTCGGGGTAGACCCAGACCAGACGCAGACTCGTGTCACTCATGCCGCCAGTCTCCTCGAGCGGATCGATGGGTCGGGCGCGCGAAGGCCCGGAACCCCCAAGATACGGGTGATCAGTTGCCGACTGCGCGGCGCAGGTCCTGGAAAGCGGTGTAGTTGGCAATCGTCTCGATCCGCCCGGGCGGACACCGGCGCACCGCGTCCGCTGGGCTCTCGCAGACCTGGAAGTTCACGCCCGCGACCTCCAGGCGCACCGCGAGGTCCAGCTTGCGGTCGCCGATCACACAGATCGGGTGCCCGGCCAGCCGTCCGTAGTCCACGTCCCACAGCCAGGAGGTGTCGGTGCCGTCCGCGCCGCGCGCGTTCACCGAGAGGATCACCGGGGTGGGCGGCGGGTCGATCAGGGAGAAGGTCTCCAGCCACCCGGCGGGGTTCTTGGCCAGCAGCAGCCGCATGTCCCGGCCCTCGTACTGGACCACGTCGTACCGCCCGGCGACGGCCTTGACCGCGTACATCCGCTCCAGCGCGACCTGCGGCGGCACCCCGAAGGCGGCGGCCACGGCGGCGGAGGTCGCGGCGTTGGCCTTGTTGGCGCGGCCGGGGAGCTGGAGGTGGATGGGCCAGGCGGAGCCGTGCGGGTCGAGTACGTGGTCGCCGGAGAGCGCCCAGGTCGGCGTCGGACGGCGGAAGCCGCACTCGGCGCAGAACCAGTCGTCGCCGGGGCGCTGCATCACGCCGCCGCACGCCGGGCAGGACCAGGCGTCGTCCTTCCACTCCTGTCCCGCGGCCACCCACACCACGTTGGGGGAGGAGGAGGCCGCCCAGACCACCAGCGGGTCGTCCGCGTTGGCGACGATGACCGCCTTCTGCCCGGAGAGGCCCTCGCGCCACCGCTCGGCGAGCATCCGGGTCTCGGCGGCGCGGTCGAGCTGGTCACGCGAGAGGTTCAGCAGCGCTATGGCCTTGGGCGTCACATCCTTGGCCACACCGGAGAGGTACTTCTCGTCCACCTCGATGACGCCGTAGCGCGCGTTGGAACCGCCGGCCAGCGCCGAGGTGATACCGGCAGGCATGTTGGCGCCCAGCGCGTTGGAGACCACCTCGCCGTTGGCGCGCAGCGCCTCGGCGATCAGCCGGGTGGTCGTCGTCTTGCCGTTGGTGGCGGACACCAGGACCACGTCCAGGTGCTGGGCAAGCCGTTGCAGCAGGTCGGGGTCGAGCCTGAGCGCTACCTTGCCGCCGATCACCGACCCGCTCCCGCGGCCCGCAGCCCGCGACACCGCCGCGGCCGCCTTGCCCGCCGTCACGGCCAGCCGGGACCGCGGCGACAGCGGCTCCGTGTTGCCTGCCATCGTGTCTGAACCTCCTTGCCCCTCGCGCATAGGAGAGAAGCCTACCGAGATCCCGCCGGGCACCTGACCGCGCCACCCCTGCAAAGATCGACAATGCGGTACCGGGCGTAGGCTGACAGTCATGAGACGCGGCCCCATCCCCGGCAGCACGGGCGCCGTACACCCGCTGCGGACGTACGGCGATCCGGTGCTGCACACCGCCGGCCGCCCGGTCGCCGCTGAGGACCGCGCCTCGCTGCCCGCGCTGGTCGAGGACCTGTACGCGACCATGTACGCGGCGTACGGCGTCGGGCTGGCGGCCTGCCAGATCGGGGTGCCGCTGCGGGTGTTCGTCTACGACTGCCCGGACGACGAGGACCGCCGCCATCGGGGCCACGTGGTCAACCCCCGTCTGACGCGTCTGGACGGGATGACCGTGCGCGGTCCCGAGGGATGCCTCTCGCTGCCCGGTCTGGAGGCGCCCACCCCGCGCGCCGACGTGGCCGTGATCGAGGGCGAGGACCTGACCGGAGCGCCGGTGCGGGTGGAGGGCAGCGGCTATTTCGCCCGCTGCCTCCAGCACGAGTACGACCACCTGGAGGGCCGCGTCTACGTCGACCGCCTCACCGGGTGGGCCCGCCGCCGCACACTGCGCGCGGCCCGCAAGTTGTAGCGACCGGCCCCCTGGGCTCAGAACGGGGTACCGCCCACGCGGTCACCGGCGGCAGCGAGCCGCCCCCACAGCAGATCAGCCAGGTGCCGCACCAACACAGCCCGCTCGCAGGGCTTTTCGCGCAGCCACCAGTCCCCGGCGGCATGCATCATGCCGACGATCCCGTGCCCCCAGACCCGGGCCAGCTCCTCGCTCTCGGGTCCCAGGTCGAGCCGTTCGGCGATCACCTTGGCCAGCTCCTCGCCCAGCCGCCGCAGCAGCGGCGCCGAGTGCTGGCCCACGTCGAATCCGCGTTCGCTGCTGGAGGAGTCCTCGGCCGGATGCATCAGGAAGCGGTAGACCTGCGGATGGGCCTCGATGGCGGCCAGGTAGGTGTCCAGGGTGGCCTCCACGCGCTCGCGCCGCTGGCGCGGGGCGTCGAGCGCGGCGCGGAGTGAGGCCAGCAGCGCCTCGGTGTGCCGGGTGGCCAGCGCCCGGTAGAGGCCGCCCTTGTCGCCGAAGTGCCGGTAGAGGATGGGTTTGGTGATACCCGCCTCGGCGGCGATCGCGTTCATGGAGGCCCCGGGACCGTCGCGGAGCACGACCCGTTCGGCGGCTTCCAGCAGCTGTCTGCGGCGCTGCTCGGTGCTGTCGGCCCGGTCGGCCTGCTGTGTGGACTCCACGGTGTCTCTCCCCGCCCCTGTCTGCGTTTCCCCGCCGCAACGTAACACCCTCACGTGCACTGATGCCTCGGCGAAGGGGAGTTGACAGAGGCTACTCACGGGTAACAGACTGCGGATTACCGATGGTAACGAGCTTCTGAGACAGGCGGAGGACCCCGACGATGGCCGAGACCGAGTTCGCACTGGATCTCAACGACGACCAGAAGGAGGTCCGAAGCTGGCTCCACGGATTCGCCGCCGATGTGATGCGCCCCGCGGCCGCCGAGTGGGACGAACGCGAGGAGACCCCCTGGCCGATCATCCAGGAAGCCGCCAAGATCGGCCTGTACTCGCTCGACTTCTACGCCCAGCAGTACTTCGACCCCACCGGACTCGGCATCCCGATGACGATGGAGGAGCTGTTCTGGGGCGACGCGGGTATCGCGCTGTCCATCGTCGGCACGGGGCTGGCCGCCGTCGGGGTGCTCGCCAACGGAACCGAGGAGCAGATCGGCACCTGGGTGCCGCAGATGTACGGCGACGCGAACGATGTGAAGGTCGCCGCCTTCTGCTCCTCCGAGCCGGACGCCGGCTCGGACGTGGCCTCGATGCGCACCCGCGCCGTCTACGACGAGGCCAAGGACGAATGGGTCCTGCGCGGCACCAAGACCTGGGCCACCAACGGCGGCATCGCCAACGTCCACGTGGTCGTGGCGAGCGTCGACCCGGAACTCGGCTCCAAGGGCCACGCCTCCTTCATCGTCCCGCCCGGCACCCCCGGCCTCTCCCAGGGGCAGAAGTTCAAGAAGCACGGCATCCGCGCCTCGCACACCGCCGAAGTCGTCCTCGACGACGTCCGGGTCCCCGGGCACTGCCTGCTCGGCGGCAAGGAGAAGCTGGACGAGCGCCTGGCCCGCGCGCGTGAGCGGGCGAAGGGGAGCGGCGAGAGGGTCAAGAACGCCGCCATGGCCACCTTCGAGGCGTCCCGCCCCGCCGTCGGCGCCATGGCGGTCGGCACCGCGCGTGCCGCCTATGAGGTCGCGCTCGAATACGCCAAGACCCGCGAGCAGTTCGGCCGCCCCATCATCGACAACCAGGGCGTCGCCTTCCAACTGGCCGACATGCGCACCAGCGTCGACGCGGCCCGGCTGCTGGTGTGGCGCGCCTCGTGGATGGGCGTGACCGGCCGTAAGTTCGAGTCGGCCGAGGGCTCGATGTCCAAGCTGTTCGCCAGCGAGACGGCCAAGAAGGTCACGGCCCAGGCCATCCAGCTCCTGGGCGGCAACGGCTACACCCGCGAGTACCCGGTCGAACGGATGCACAGGGACGCGGCCATCTACTCCATATTCGAGGGCACCAGCGAGATCCAGCGCCTGGTCATCGCCCGCACCCTCTCGGGTATGCCGATCCGCTAGAGCACCGACCCGGGCCCGGCTACACCTCGAACCGGGGCGCCGACCGGGTGAGAACGGCGGAGCGCGGAACGGTCTCCCAGTGGGTGCGCAGCGCGTCGGCGAGCACGTCCGTCAGCTCGGCCATCTCACCCGGTGCGGTCTCGTGCAGCGCCTCGGCCACGATCAGTACCTCCTCCGTGTCCTCGCGCACGGCGGACCGGCCGCTCTGCCGGTTGGTCCAGCGGCGCGCGTGGGCCCGGCCCGCCTCGTCGGCGAAGACCACCTCGCCGGGCTCCGGCCGCTCCTCGTCCCCGGCGAAGGTCTCGTAACGCTCGTCGCCCAGCGCGTACCGCACCTGGAGATCCCCCTCGATCCGCGCCAGATCGAAGACGCCCACCGGGATGGCGTAGGCGAGCGAGGCCGCGTTGCACAGGTCGATCAGCGGGTGGATTTCGGGCAGCGACCCCTCCCTGCGGAAGCGCCGCAGCAGCGACTCGGCGGCGCAGCGGTACTGGGTCGGCTTGAGCCCCATCGACGCGAAGGCGCGCCGCCAGGCCTGGATCTGCGGCAGCCCGCTCTCCGTACCCTCGCCCGCGGCGTTGCGTGCCGCCGCCCGCGACCACAGCTCCCGTACGGACGCGTCGACGGGGACGGACGGCCGGGCGGTGATGCCCTTGGCGTGCAGTACCCCGGGCACCAACTGGGGGAAGTCCTGCCACAGGTGCGGGGAGTGCTCGAAGTGCATGGTGCGGTTTCCTCCAAGGAGTGTTCGGGTCGGCGTCGGCTGGGTCGTGGAGCCGGCTGGGTCGGGGAGCCGGTGCGGTCAGAAGAAGGCGAGTCGGGCGCCGAGCGCGGCGAACGTACCGGCGAAGACCCGGCGCATCCACCGCACCACCCGCGGGCGGGAGATGACGTGCGCGCGCATGGTCGCGGCCGCCAGCCCGTAGCAGGCGAAGACGGCGAAGGTCAGCAGTACGAAGACGGCGCTGAGCTCCGTCATGCGCAACACGGCGTGCGGATCGTCCTCCTGCACGAACTGCGGCAGGAACGCCATGAAGAACAGTGTCAGCTTGGGGTTGAGCACGTTGAGCAGGACGGCCGACACCACGACGCTCGACGCCGTACGCGGAGCGCTCCCGGCCTCCCGGCCCTCGGCGTCGGGCGCCGCGAGGGCGCTCTTGTCCCGCAGTGTGCTCCATGCCATCCACAGCAGGTAGGCGACACCGAGGTACTTGAGGATCTGGAAGGCCATGGCGCTGGCGTGCAGCAGCGCGGCGAGCCCTGTGATGGCCGCGAGGGCCTGCGGGAGGGTGCCGAGCGTGCAGCCGAGGGCGGCCACCAGGCTCGCCCGTCTCCCGCGCGAGAGCCCGGCGGCGATCGTGAACAGCACGCCCGTCCCGGGGGTCACCACGATCACCAGTGCGGTCAGCAGAAAGTCCATGCCTTGACCCTGTCGGCAGAATGGGCCTGTGAACAGAGCCAATGGATCTGCGGTCGACAGGACCATAAAGGGCGGCTCGGCGGCTCCGGCGGCCTCCGACTTCCTCCAGCTCACCGCCGAAGCGGTACCCAGGGGCGGCCTGTCGGACTGGCTCGTCGACCGGATCAGGCAGGCCATCGCCGACGGCCGGCTGCCCACCGGCAGCCGGCTGCCCGCCACCCGCGTGCTCGCCGCCGACCTCAAGGTGTCGCGCGGCGTGGTGACCGAGGCGTACCGCCGCCTGGTCGACGACGGCCATGTGGTCGGCCGGGGCCGCGCCGGCACCGTGGTGGCCGCCACCCCGCTGAACGGGACGGGCGGTGCGGCCGGTCCGACCGGTGCGGCCGGTTCGGCCGGCGCCGCCCCGGCCGGCCCCGCCGCCACCGAGGTGTTCGACGCCCAGCAGCGGGCCGGCGTCTTCGACGCCCCGCCGGGCGCCGACGTCTTCGACGCCTTCCGTACGTCCACAGCGCGCATCGACCTGTCGCCCGGGCTCCCCGACCTCGCCGCCTTCCCCCGTACCGCCTGGCTGCGCGCCGAACGCGCCGTCCTGGCCGAACTGGCCTCCTCCGACCTGGGGTACGGCGACCCGCGCGGCACGCGAGCGCTGCGCGGCGCTGTCGCCGGATGGCTGCGCGTCAACCGGGGCATCACCGCGGAGCCCGAGGAGATCATCATCGTCGCCGGTACCGCGCAGGCGCTCGGCCTGCTGGCCCAGGTGCTGCGCGCCGAGGGAGTCGACCGGCTCGCCGTCGAGGACCCCTCCTCCCTCGGCGCACGCCAGCACCTGCACAGCTGGGGGCTGACCACCCCGCCCGTGCCCGTGGACGCCGAGGGAGTACGCGTCGACGCGCTCCGGGCCTCGGGCGCGCCCGCCGTGCTGCTGACCCCGGCGCACCAGTTCCCGACCGGTGTCGTGCTGGGCGGCGAGCGCCGCCGCGAGCTGGTGCGGTGGGCGGGGGAGGGCGGGCTGGTCATCGAGGACGACTACGACGCCGAGCACCGCTACGACCGCGCCCCGGTGGCGGCGCTCGCCGCGATGGCCCCCGACCACGTCTGCTACTCCGGCAGCATCTCCAAACTCCTCGCCCCGGCGCTCCGCGTCGGCTGGCTGCTGGCCCCCGCCCGGTACCGGGACGCGCTGACCGACGCCAAGCGCTTCGCCGACCTGGGCAACGCGGCCCTGCCCCAGCTGGTGCTCGCCAGGCTGATGGAGTCCGGCGCGCTGGAGCGCCACCTACGGCTCATCCGGCGCCGCCACCGGGTCCGCCGCGACGCCATGATCGCGGCCATCCGCAGCCACCTGCCGCACGCGCGTGTCCACGGCGCCGCCGCCGGTCTGCATCTGACGGTCACCTTCCCCTCCGGCGTCCGCGACACCGAGCTGGCCTCCCGCGCCCTCGCGCACGGCGTCAAGACCCAGCCGCTGTCCTGGCACACCCAGTTGCCCGGCCGCCCGGGACTGGTCCTCGGCTACGCGGCCGCGGCACCCACCGCCATCGCGGAGGGCATCGCCGTGCTCGGCACGCTGCTGACCGCCGACGGGCGGCCCGGCGGCGCGGCCCCGGGCCGGGCTCAGATGCCCGGACGGTAGCGCAGCGGATGCTCCGCGGGAATCTGCACCAGCACCAGGCGGTGGCCGTCCGGGTCGGCGATCCACATCTCGATCAGGCCCCAGGGCTCCTCGACAGGCGGCCGCAGGATGTCGGCGCCCGCCGCGCGCAGCTCCTCGTGCGCGGCGGCCACGTCGGCGACCTGGAGCCAGAGCTGGAGGGTGGGGGTCGGCTGCTCCTCGCTCCGCCCGGAGACCTCGAGGAAGCCGCCGCCCAGGAAGTAGACGGTGCCGCGCTCGGGTCCGGTGCCGAACTCGCGGGCGATCTCGAGGCCGAGTGTCCCGCCGTAGAAGGCCCGTGACCTGTCCGGATCGGTGGGCCGCAGCAGTACCCGGCTGCTCAGTACATGCACCATGCCCGCACTCTAGTTCCGCGGCGTGGGGATAGAGTCTGCGGACATGAACGATGCCGCACAGCCGGGCGAGCCGCCCCTGATCTTCCGCCGCGCGGTCGAGTCCGACATCGCGGCGCTCACCGAGCTGGTGGAGTCCGCCTACCGCGGCGAGGCGAGCCGCGCGGGGTGGACCACCGAGGCCGATCTGCTGGACGGCCAGCGGACCGACCCGGAAGGGGTCGCGGGCGTGGTCCGTGCCCCGAAGAGCATCATGCTGCTCGCCGAGCGGGACGGCACCGTCGTCGCTTGCTGCCAGCTCGAACGCCGTGACCAGGGGGCCTACTTCGGCATGTTCGCGGTCAGCCCGCTGCTGCAGGGCGGCGGGGTCGGCCGCAGAGTGCTCGCCGAGGCCGAGCGCACGGTCCGCGCCGAGTGGGGCGCCGAGCAGATGCGGATGCAGGTGATCAAGCAGCGCGCGGACCTGATCGCCTGGTACGAGCGGCGCGGATACACCCGTACAGGAGAGCTGAGCCCCTTCCCCTACGGCGACGAGCGCTTCGGCATTCCCCGCCGCTCCGACCTCGTCTTCGAACTGCTGGTCAAACCGCTGGGTGAGTGATCGGAGAGCGCATCCGGGCCGCGGGCGGGCGACACCCCGCCCGGGCCCGGGACGGGCTCAGTCCGCGCGTTCGACGGCCCGCTTGATGTCAGGCATGTCCGTGACGACGCCGTCCAGGCCCAGCTCCCGTACCCGGGCCAGGTCCTCGTCGGTGTTGACGGTCCAGGTGATGACCTCGATCCCGGCCTGGTGCGCCCGGCGCACCACGTCCGCGTCCACGTGCTGCAGCTCCACCGAGATCATCCCCGCGCCCAGTTTCTCGGCCCTCTCCGGCGCGGTGGGCGTGGAGCGGCCGGCCACCAGCACGATCGGGATGTCCGGCAGGTGTTCGCGGGTCTCGCGGAGCGCCTCGGCGTGGAAGGAGATCACCGTCACCCGCTGGTGCAGCCCGCGCCGCTGGATGGTCTCGGCGAGCACCCGCGCCGCGGCGCGGTCCTTGATCTCCGCTTGCAGCGGGCTGCGTACCGCGTCCACGACCTCCTCGAAGACCGGCACCCGCTCGCCCTGACCCGCGTCCAGCTCGCGCAGCTCGGCCAGGGTGAGATCACCGATCGGGCCGCTGCCGTCGGTCGTACGCGCCACGTCGGCGTCGTGCATCACCACCAGCTCGCCGTCCTTGCTCAGATGCAGGTCGAGTTCGAGGACGTCGAGCCCTTCGCGTTCGGCGCGGACGAAGGAGCGCAGCGTGTTCTCGGGCTCGACGCCCATCACTCCGCGGTGTCCGACGGTGAGCAGTGGCACGGGCGCGCTCGCTTTCGTGCGGTGACGGTCGTGGAGCGCCAGCCTAACGGCCCCCGGTACGCGTTCCGCCGGACGGCGGCGGAGCCTGTCCCGAGCCGGGACGGGTACCGTCCAGCGCTGAAAGGAGGGGCGATGTAGGCCGCTGATCGCCGGAAAAACAGCGGTCTGATCCGGGCAGGACAGGATAATCTCCTGATCTCTCCCCTTGAGCGGGACCGCTCGCACGTATACGGTTTCCTTACGCGAGTTTCTCCTGTGGAGGGGTCGATATGACGGAAATTCTTTCGCAAGTGCCTGCCGAGGGCGGCGTTTCGCCGTCTGCCGGCGGAGCAGTCGAGAGTGTGGCCGCGCACCCCGCCTGGCCGGTGCTGAAGGCCGCCGTGGAAGCCATCCGCCCCGCACAGTCCAAGGACGGCTCGATCGACTTCGAGGCCGAGGGCGCCCCCGCCCGTCAGGAGATCCGGCAGGAGCTCGACCGCGTCGTCGCGGCGGTCGAGGAGCTCTCGCCGCTGCTGCCGCACGACGCCGAGTACCACCGCGCCCTCGTGGCCGACCTGCGCCGCTGGGCCGACGACGGCTTCGGCGTCCCGGACTTCCTCGACTCGCTGCTCGCCTTCCAGCCCGCGCACAACCGGGCCGACGGTCTCCAGCACCTGGTCGTCTTCCCCATGTACACGCAGAACGGCAACCCCGACCGCAACCTGGAGGCGGTCGTCCTGCGCATGGTCTGGCCCGACTGGCTGGCCGAGCTGGAGCGCACCCGCTACGACAACCCGCTCTTCTGCGGCATCACCTTCGAGGACTTCACCTCCGGCTACGACACCCACTCGGCGGTGCTCTTCCCGGAGACCATCGCCGTGCGCGAGGCGCCCGAGCGCTTCAGCTGGGGCGGCATCTTCTGCGACCGCGAGGCGGCCCGCTTCCGCCGCGTCGTCCAGGCCGCCTGCGAGGTCACCAGCCTGCAGCTGCCCGGCGACGCCGAGGAGCTGCTGGCCGACCAGGAGCGCTGCCAGCAGACGTTCGTCCTGTGGGACATGGTCCACGACCGCACCCACAGCCACGGCGATCTGCCCTTCGACCCCTTCATGATCAAGCAGCGGCAGCCGTTCTGGATGTACGGCCTGGAGGAGCTGCGCTGCGACCTGACCGCCTTCCACGAGGCGGCGAAGCTGGAGGCCGACGGCTACCCGCAGGGCCGCGACGTGCAGTACGCGGTGATCCTGGAGCGGCTCTTCCGCTTCCCCGTCACCGGTGAGCGCAAGCGCAACTACGACGGCCTCGGCGGGCAGCTCCTCTTCGCCTACCTCCACCAGCACGACGCGCTGCGCTGGCGGGACAACAAGCTGTCCATCGACTGGGACCTCGCCCGCAAGGTCACCGTCGCGCTGCGCGAGGAGATCGAGACGCTCTACCGCGCGGGCATCGACCGGCCCAAGATCGTCCACTGGTTCAAGGCGTACGAGCTGGTCTCCACCTATCTGGCCCCGCACCCCGGCTCGAAGTGGGCCAAGGGCCCGGACGCGCTGGACCTGACCCTTCCGCCGCGCAAGCTGGTCGACGAGGTGCTGCCGGACGAGTTCCCGCTCAGCATGTTCTACGAAGCCCTCGCGAAGAAGCTCCGGAGTGTGATCGCATCGACCCAGGGGATCACCGCTGACGCTCCGGCCCGGGCCGCCGCCGCATGAGCGGGCAGCCCCCAGGGCACAGCGGAGGGCAGGAGCGGGAGCGCGAGGAGGCGACGGAGATGACAGGCATCACGGACTCGACCACACGGCGTGGTTACGAGGGCAACGGCGAGGGCGATCTGCAGGGGCGGGTGATCGCGGTCGCGGGCGCGGCAGGCCCCGCGGGCCAGGCCACGCTGCTGCGGCTCGCGGAGGAGGGCGCCACCGTGGTGGCCTGCGACGCGGACGCGGAGCGCCTGGCGCAGGCCGTGGACGCCGCGCGCTTCGCGCACGGTGGAGCCACCGTCACCGGTGACACCGTCGACCTGCTCAGCCTGGAGGAGACCCGGGCGTGGGCCGACAAGACGGAGAAGGAGTTCGGCCGGATCGACGGCCTGGTGCACCTGGTCGGCGGCTGGCGCGGCTCGGCCTCGTTCGCCGAGACCGACCTGGCCGACTGGGACACCCTGCACAACCTCCTGGTCCGCACCCTCCAGCACACCTCGCTCGCCTTCGAGGCGCCGCTCAAGCGGGCGGGCGACGGCCGGTTCCTGCTGATCAGCGCGCTGGGCGCGAGCAAGCCGACAGCCGGCAACGCCGCCTACGCGGCCTCCAAGGCGGCGGCCGAGGCGTGGACCCTGGCGCTCGGCGACTCCTTCCGCAAGGCGGGGGGCGAGAGCGGGCCCCCGGCGGCCGCTGTCATCCTGGTGGTCAAGGCACTGGTGAACGACCAGATGCGTGCCGACCGGCCGAACGCGAAGTTCGCCGGCTTCACGGACGTGAAGGACCTTGCGAAGGCTGTCGTCGACACCTGGAACAAGCCCGCCGAAGAACTGAACGGAACCCGCCTGTGGCTGACGCCCAACACCTGAACGACCCGGCCGGGGACGCGGCGGCGCCGGTCACCGACGCCAGGCGCCGCCACGATCCCGACGTCCGCGGCTTCGCCAGCGACAACTACGCGGGCGCGCACCCGGAGATCCTGGCTGCCCTTGCCGTGGCCAACGGCGGCCACCAGTCCGCCTACGGCGCCGACGACTACACCGAGCACCTCCAGACCGTCGTACGCAGCCACTTCGGGCGGCGTGCCGAGGCGTTCCCGGTCTTCAACGGCACCGGTGCCAATGTGGTCGCGCTCCAGGCGCTGACCGACCGCTGGGGTGCGGTCATCTGCGCCGAGAGCGCGCACATCCACGTCGACGAGTGCGGGGCACCGGAGCGGGTGGGGGGCCTCAAGCTGCTGACCGTGCCCACTGAGGACGGCAAGCTGACCCCCGAGCTGATCGACCGGCAGGCGTTCGGCTGGGACGACGAGCACCGCGCCATGCCGCAGGTGGTCTCCCTGGCGCAGAACACCGAACTCGGCACCCTCTACACGGTGGAGGAGATTCGCGCCCTGTGCGACCACGCGCACGAGCGCGGCATGTACGTCCACCTGGACGGGGCCCGTATCGCCAACGCGGCAGCGGCGCTGGACGTTCCGATGCGCGCGTTCACCAACGCCGCCGGTGTGGACATCCTCTCCTTCGGCGGCACCAAGAACGGCATGCTCTTCGGCGAGGCCGTGATCGTCCTCAACCCGGACGCCGTCCGCCATATGAAGCACCTGCGCAAGCTGTCGATGCAGCTGGCCTCCAAGATGCGCTTCATATCGGTGCAGCTGGAGGCGCTGCTGGCCGGGGACCTGTGGCTGCGCAACGCGCGGCACTCCAACGCGATGGCGCAGCGGCTCGCCGAGGGGGTCCGTCAGGTGCCCGGTGTGCAGATCAGCTACCCGGTGCAGGCCAACGCCGTCTTCGCGCGGCTGCCCAACGAGGTGAGTGAACGCCTCCAGAAGCGCTACCGCTTCTACTTCTGGGACGAGGCGGCGGGCGAGGTGCGCTGGATGTGCTCGTTCGACACCACGGAGCAGGACGTGGACGGCTTTCTGGCCGCGCTCCGGGAGGAGATGGGGCGGTAACAGGTCGCGGCAGCGCCCTGCAGCACTCTACTAGACTGCATAATTATGCAGCCCGCCGTAATTCCATTGAGTTACGGCGGGCCGGCCTCTACGCTGACGCGGCATGATGCTCACTCCCGTCACCGCTGACGAGTCCGCCTACCTCGCCGCCGACGACGTCGTCGATCACACCCACCCGCTGGTCCGCGAGACGGCTGCCCGGCTGAGCGCCGGCGCGGACGGCGAGCTGAACGCTTACGCGCGCGCCGCCTACGAGTTCGTCCGCGACACCATCCCGCACTCCGCCGATGTGGGGGACTGGCGTATCACCTGGCGCGCCTCCGATGTGCTCGCCAAGCGGGTCGGCATCTGCCACGCCAAATCTCACGCCCTGGTCGCGCTGTTGCGCGCCGAGGGCATTCCGGCCGGGTTCTGCTACCAGAAGCTCAATGTGCTGCACGGGCTGGTCGCGCTGCGGCTGCCCGGCTCGAGCCGCTGGGTCCGGCAGGATGCGCGAGGCAACAAGCCGGGAGTGAACGCCCAGTTCAGCCTGGACCGCGAGCAACTCGCCTTCTCCGTGTGGCCGGAGAAGGGGGAGTGCGACTACCCGGTGCTCTACGCGGAGCCGCATCCGGTCGTCCTGCGCGCGCTGCGGCAGGCCACGGACCGCACGCAGCTGTGGCAGTTGCTGGACACGGCGTTGTGACGCGGCCCCGCCCCCTCGCCTGCGCTGGTGAGGGGGTGCCCCTGCCGGTGGGGCGTGTTCCCTCTCCCGGTTGGCGTGATCCATGCGCTCCTCCCGTCCCCGGGTATCCGTCGAAATCTGAATGTGACACAGTGGCAGATGTATAGGTGGCCGCTACACATACTGGAGGTGCGGGAAGAGCATGTGCGGAATCACCGGGTGGGTCTCCTACGACAGGAATCTGACGGCCGAGCGGGCGACCGTCGACGCCATGACGGAGACCATGGCCTGCCGCGGTCCCGACGACACCGGCACCTGGATAGCCGGTCCGGCGGCGCTGGGACACCGCAGGCTGGCGATCATCGACCTACCCGGCGGCAGGCAGCCGATGACCGTCGAGACACCCGAGGGCACCGTCGCCCTCGTCTACTCGGGGGAGACCTACAACTACACCGAGCTGCGCCGTGAACTGGCCGGCCGCGGCCACCGGTTCAGCACCGACTCGGACACCGAGGTGGTGCTCCACGCCTATCTGGAGTGGGGCCCCGCCCTGGCCGAGCGGCTGAACGGGATGTACGCCTTCGCCATCTGGGACAGCCGCTCCAAGCAGCTGGTGATGGTCCGCGACCGGATGGGCATCAAGCCCTTCTACTACGCCGAGACCGCCGACGGCGTGCTCTTCGGCTCCGAGCCCAAGGCGATCCTCGCCAACCCGCTGGCCCGCCGCGAGGTCTCACTCGACGGCCTGCGCGAGCTGTTCGCCTTCGTCAAGACGCCCGGCCACGCCGTGTGGGAGGGCATGCGCGAGGTCGAGCCCGGCACGGTGGTGACCGTCGGCGAGAACGGCGTGCGCACCCACGTCTACTGGCAGTTGGAGACCCGGCCGCACACCGACGGCAAGGACGCGACGCTCGCGCACGTACGCGAGCTGATGGACGACATCGTGCGCCGCCAGCTGGTCTCCGACGTACCGCGCTGCACCCTGCTCTCCGGCGGCCTCGACTCCTCGGCGATGACGGCGCTGGCGGCCCGGCAACTGAAGGAGAGGGGCGAGACCGTCCGCAGCTTCGCCGTCGACTTCGTCGGCCAGGCCGAGAACTTCGTCGCGGACGAACTGCGGGCCACCCCCGACACGCCCTTCGTGCACGACGTCGCCCGCGAGTCGGCCACCGAGCACCAGGACATCGTGCTCAGCTCCGACGACCTCGCCGACCCCGAGGTGCGCTCCCGTGTCATCCGGGCCCGTGACATCCCCATGGGCCTCGGCGACATGGACGCGTCGCTCTATCTGCTCTTCAAGGCCATCCGGCAGCACTCGACGGTCGCGTTGTCCGGCGAGTCGGCCGACGAGGTCTTCGGCGGCTACAAGCAGTTCTTCGACGAGGCGGCCCGCAACGCCGAGACCTTCCCATGGCTGGTCCAGTTCGCACAGAACATGGGGGAGGACAGCAATGTCCTCAACGACTCCGTCACCCGCGCTCTCGACCTGCCCGGTTATGTGCGCGACAGCTACTCCTCGGCCGTCTCCTCGGTCCAGCGCCTGGAAGGGGAGAGCGACTTCGAGTACCGGATGCGGGTGATCTGCCACCTCCATCTGACCCGGTTCGTCCGCGTCCTGCTGGACCGGAAGGACCGTGCGAGCATGGCCGTCGGACTGGAGGTGCGCGTACCGTTCTGCGACCACCGGCTGGTGGAGTACGTCTACAACACCCCCTGGGCGCTCAAGTCGTTCGACGGCAGGGAGAAGAGCCTGCTGCGCGAGGCGACAGCCGATCTGCTGCCGCGCTCCGTCTACGAGCGGGTCAAGAGCCCCTACCCCTCCACCCAGGACCCGAAGTACCACACGGCGCTCCAGGAGAACGTCAAGGACCTGCTGGCCGAGCCCTCGCACCAGGTCTTCGACCTGGTCAGCAGGGAGTGGCTGGAGCGGGCAGTCAAGGTGGAGACCCCGCAGATCACCCAGACCGGCCGGCGCGGTCTGGAGCGCGTCCTCGACCTGGCGCTGTGGATGGACATGTACCACCCGACGCTTACACTCTCCTGATCCGATCAAGACCTGATCAGCTCATGATCCACTGATCCGATCAGGACGAGCCCATGGGGGAACGATGGGGACCCGGCAGGACGCGGCGTTCGACATGGTCCTGGCCCTGCACCGGTTGCTGCGGTCGCTGCGCCGGGCCGGCCCGACGGGCGGGCTGCAGCCCACCCAGCTGATCGTCCTGTCCCTGCTGACGGAGTCCGGTCCCAGCAGGATCGGTGTCGTCGCCGACCGGGTCCCCTGTTCCCAGCCGACAGCCACCGCCGTCATCGCCGAGCTGGAGAGCCTCGGGCTCGTACGCCGGGAGCCCGACCCCACCGACGGCCGCGCCACGCGCGTGGCCGTCACCGATGAGGGGATCACCGCCCTGCGCGGCGTCGCCCTCGGCGAGGCCGACGTACTGCTGGAGCGCCTGGACGAGCTCTCGGACGAGGAGGCCGTGGGCGTTTTGGCGACGGCCCCCCTCCTGCGAGCCCTCGCCGACGCGGGGCGCTAGGTTCCCCGGCTTCGAGGGGCGGGTTGCGCCCCCGAAGGGGCGCGGGGAACTGCGCGAGCGACCACGAACGGGCAGTCCGCAGGTCGCGGCAAGGGGCAGACCGGGCGCGGCCTACACCGCGTTGGCCTGTGCAGGGGTCGGTGCGGTGCCGCCCAGGTGGGCGGGCAGCCACCACGCGTCAGCGGCGCTCTGCGGCACGGCTGGATAGGCGCGCTGCGCCGCCTCCAGCAGCTCCTGCACCCGCTCGCGCAGCCGCTCGGTGACGCTGAGTGCCGTCTCGCCCCGTTCCGGCTCGACCGGTTCGCCGACGTGGATGCCGACAGGGAAGTGGTTGCGGCCGAAGTCCCGCTTGTGGCCCTTCGTCCACAGCCGCTGCGTACCCCACAGCGCCACCGGGACCAGCGGCACCCGGGCTTCCTGCGCCAGTCGCGCCGCGCCGGTCTTGAAGTCCTTGAGGGTGAAGGAGGGCGAGATGGTCGCCTCAGGGAAGACGCCGATGACCTCACCGGAGCGCAGCGCTCCCAGCGCGTGCGCGTACGCGTCCTCGCCGCGCGAGCGGTCCACGGGTATGTGCTTCATGGCGCGCATCAGCGGCCCGGAGACCTTGTGCCGGAAGACCGACTCCTTGGCCATGAACCGCACCAGGCGCTTGGCGGGGCGGGCCGCCAGCCCGGTGAAGACGAAGTCCAGGTAGCTGATGTGGTTGCTCACCAGCACGGCGCCGCCGCGCGAGGGCACATGTGCGGTGCCGCGGATGTCGAAGCGCAGGTCGAGAGCCTTGAACCACGCTCGCGCCGCACCGATCACCGGCGGGTAGAGGAGATCTGCCACGTCGGGGTAACCCTTCGTCTCGGGATGCCGGACTTACTCGGATCCTGCTGCTTACCCGTGGGTACTTACGGGTGCGTAACTTCCGGCTCCGGCAGATCGTTCCCCAAAGCGTTGCTCCTGGCTACCCTCACGGCAGACTTGTCCATATGCACGCGGGAATGGAGGGCTTCGTGGCGGAGCAGGCGGAACCGGTGGGCGCCGAGGCGATCGGTGCCGTGGCAGGGCTGGGGGAGCGGGCCACCCTCGTCCAGTTCTCCAGCGCCTTCTGTCAGCCCTGCCGCGCAACCCGGCGCACTCTTGCCGAGGTCGCAGCCATGGTGGAAGGCGTCGTACACGTCGAGATCGACGCCGAGGAGCAGCTGTCCCTGGTGCGCGAACTGGACATCACGGGCACGCCCACGGTACTCGTCCTCGACGCGGCGGGCCGGATCGTCAAGCGGGCCACAGGGCAGCCCCGCAAGGCCGACGTCATCGCGGCGCTCGGCCTCGCCATCGCCTGAGGCGGGCGGTCCCGGGCCCCCGGGGTGATCCAGATCCCGCTCCGTGGCACTCGCTTCGTACCGTCCCGCGTGATGGAGTTGGGCTGTTCACTCTCCCCGTTGGCAACGTCACACCTCGACGGTCTTGAGAACGGGGAACGTGCTGGATGTACTGACGAGTAATATTGTGGACGGACGCCCGGTCCCACCGGACCGGAACCCGTAAGTCGAAGCAGTAGGAGAGCCGGCGTGAGCTTGAGGATCGTTGTCTGTGTGAAGTACGTGCCCGACGCCACCGGTGACCGGCACTTCGCGGAGGACCTGACCACCGACCGTGAGTCGGTCGACGGCCTGCTCTCCGAGCTGGACGAGTACGCGGTCGAGCAGGCGCTGCAGATCGCGGACTCGGACGAGGTCGACGACGCGGAGATCACCGTGCTCACCGTCGGCCCGGAGGACGCCAAGGACGCCCTGCGCAAGGCGCTGTCCATGGGGGCCGACAAGGCCGTGCACGTCGAGGACGACGACCTGCACGGCACCGACGCGCTGGGCACCTCCTACGTCCTGGCCAAGGCCATCGAGAAGACCGGTTACGACCTGGTCGTCTGCGGTATGGCCTCCACCGACGGGACGATGGGCGTCATGCCCGCCATGCTCGCCGAGCGGCTGGGCGTGCCGCAGGTGACGCTGCTGTCCGAGGTCTCCGTGGCGGACGGCAAGGTGACCGGGCGCCGCGACGGCGACGCCGCCACCGAGCAGCTGGAGGCGCAGCTTCCGGCCGTCGTCTCCGTCACCGACCAGTCGGGCGAGGCGCGTTACCCCTCCTTCAAGGGGATCATGGCCGCCAAGAAGAAGCCCGTCGAGTCGCTGGACCTCGACGACCTGGACATCGAGGCCGAGGAGGTCGGCCTGGAGGGCGCCTGGACCAAGGTCGAGGACGTGGCCGAGCGCCCGCCGCGCACCGCGGGCACCGTCGTCAAGGACGAGGGCGACGGCGGCAAGCAGCTCGCGGGCTTCCTCGCGGAGCGCAAGTTCGTCTAAGGCAGCCCGGCAGGCCGCACGCTCGGCAGAGCGCGCCCGCCACCTTCCCTCCGACCTCCCTTTGATCTTCCGCAGGAGAGCACCCCATGGCTGAAGTCCTTGTCTACGTCGACCACGTGGACGGCGCCGTCCGTAAGCCCACCCTCGAACTGCTGACCCTCGCCCGCCGGCTGGGCGACCCGGTCGCCGTGCACCTCGGCCCGAACGCCGAGGACGCCGCCAGGACCCTCGGCGAGTACGGCGCCACCCGGGTACTGGCCGCCGACGCGCCGGAGTTCGCCGACTACCTCGTCGTCCCCAAGGTGGACGCGCTGCAGGCCGCCTACGAGTCCGTCTCGCCGGCCGCCGTGCTGGTCCCCTCCTCCGCCGAGGGCAAGGAGATCGCCGCGCGCCTCGCGGTGCGCCTCGGCTCCGGAATCGTCACCGACGCGGTCGACCTGGAGGCCGGTGACGAGGGCCCGGTGGCCACGCAGTCGGTCTTCGCCGCCGCCTTCACCACCAAGTCCCGGATCACCAAGGGCACCCCGGTCATCACCGTCAAGCCGAACTCGGCCACCCCGGAGGCGTCCTCCGCCGCCGGTGCCGTCGAGCAGCTCACGGTGAGCTTCGGCGAGGCCGCGACCGGCACCAAGGTCACCTCGCGCACCCCGCGCGAGTCCACCGGCCGTCCGGAGCTGACCGAGGCCGCCATCGTGGTCTCCGGCGGCCGCGGTCTCAACGGCGCCGAGAACTTCCCGCTGATCGAGGAGCTCGCCGACTCGCTGGGCGCCGCGGTGGGCGCCTCCCGCGCCGCGGTCGACGCCGGCTGGTACCCGCACTCCCACCAGGTGGGCCAGACCGGTAAGACCGTCTCGCCGCAGCTCTACATCGCCACCGGCATCTCCGGCGCGATCCAGCACCGCGCCGGTATGCAGACCTCCAAGACGATCGTGGCCGTCAACAAGGACTCCGAGGCCCCGATCTTCGACCTGGTCGACTACGGCGTGGTCGGCGACCTCTTCGAGGTCGTCCCTCAGCTGACCGAGGAGATCAAGACCCGCAAGGGCTGACCCCTCCGGCAGCTCGAGGCCCGAAGGCCTGAGAGGAGCCCCGTACCGACGTGCTCGGTACGGGGCTCCTCGGCGTTTGTCACAAGCTCCGCCGGTGGCCCTGTCAGAAGGAGAAGACGGATGCCTCCGTCGCCCTCTTCATGCAGTTGTTGGCGAAGACGTGCTCGTAGTTGACGCGCTGGCCCTCCCATACGCCCTGCGCTGTGACGACGACGGGCCGCCACTCCTTGGTGCAGTAGGTCTCCTCGGCCGGCTTGGCGAGCGCTTCGAGGTTCCCGCCCGAGGCACGCAGCTGCGCACAGGCCTCCTCGGCCGCGGGGTGGGTGCCGGACGGCGCGGGCATGCAGTTGAGCGTGACGGCACGCTGGGGTGCCGTGGTCGCGGCGCTCTCACCGTCCGCGATGGTGAGCACCAGGGCCGAGGGCGCGTAGAGCGAGGTGGGCTTCGCAGGCGCGGCCTGGGCAGGTGCTGCCGTGAGCGCGAGGGCGCTGACGGCCCCCGTGACAGCAGCCGCCGTGGTGAGGACGGTGCGCCAGGGTGCGGTCTTCCGCATTGTGTGCTTCCTTCCGCTTTGAGGTAAGTGCCGGATCTATCGGCGAAAGTGAGTTTGCCGATTCCGTGGAGAGAAAGCACATCGGCCCCTTATGTTTCGGTAACGTTTCGCGTTGAATCAGTGGCGCAAAGTGACGCCCGTATACGTGTGCCGCCTGCGGCAACGTCCTTTCGTAGCGCGTTTGTTCGGCCCTGATGGCTTGATCCCCGGCGCTCCACGACGACCGGAAACAGTGGCTCGGCCCGCTCCTGGCGGCTGCGTCGCCCCTGCCGCACCGTTCCCGGGGGCCACCCTTGACTGGCTGGTCAGGCCCCCATTAGCGTCACGGCACCGGCTTCAACGTTTTGTTGATTTCGGGTCGGAGTGCGGCAGAGGGAGTACAGATGGCGCAGCGCGTCACGGACGGGACCAGCTTGGGCAGCGGCGTACTGGAGGGGGTCTCCCGGCTGTTGGAGCCGGTGGACGCCGAACTCGCCCGGCGCTACCCGGGGGACCCGGGCACCCGGCAGCCGGTGCACACCGTCTATGTGCCCGCCGACACCGTTACGCCCGGCACCGTACGGGAGTGGGGCGAGGCCGCCCGCGCGCTGCTCGAAGCCCACGCGCCCGACGCCGCGTCCCTGGCCCGCGTCCTCGGGATGGACGAGGAACTGGCCGGGCCGGTCCACACCCGTATCCAGGACAAGCTGCGGCGCGAACCCGTCGAGGACCTGCGCATCGACTTCGAGGACGGCTACGGCGCCCGGCCCGACGACGAGGAGGACGCCGCCGCCGTCCGGGCCGCGAAGCTGATCGCCGACGCGTTCGCCGACGGCGCCGAGGGGCCCGTACCCGCGTACGCCGGCATCCGGATGAAGTGCATGGAGGCTGCCGTCCGCGACCGCGGCATCCGCACCCTGGACCTGTTCCTGACCGGACTGATGGAGGCCGGCGGGCTGCCCGACGGGCTGGTTCTGACGCTGCCCAAGGTGACCTACCCCGAGCAGGTCACCGCGATGGTCCGGCTGTGCGAGGAGTTCGAGAAGGCGCGCGGCCTCGACGCGGGCCGTATCGGCTTCGAGATCCAGATCGAAACCACCCAGTCCATCCTCGGCGCCGACGGCCGGGCCACCGTCGCCCGGCTGATCGACGCGGCCGAGGGGCGCGCCACCTCGCTGCACTACGGCACCTTCGACTACAGCGCCTCGTGCGGAGTCTCAGCGGCCCACCAGGCGATGGACCACCCGGCCGCCGACCACGCCAAGGCCGTGATGCAGGTGGCCGCGGCGGGGACCGGAGTCCGGCTCTCGGACGGCTCCACCAATATCGTCCCCACCGGCGACCAGGCGCAGGTGCACGACGCCTGGCGGCTCCACCACTCCCTGGTACGGCGCTCACTGGCCCGCGCCTACTACCAGGGCTGGGACATGCACCCCGGCCACCTGCCCACCCGCTACGCCGCCGTGTACGCCTTCTACCGCGAGGGCATGCGGCGCGCGGGCGAACGGCTCGCCGCCTATGTGGGCGACGCGCAGGGTGACGTCATGGACGAGCCGGCCACAGCGCGGGCCCTCAGCGGCTATCTGCTGCGCGGCCTCGACTGCGGCGCGCTCGACAGCACCGAGGTGGCGGAGGTCTCCGGCCTGGACCGCGCCGCGCTCGACCGCCTCGCGGGCCGCTGACGCGCGTCCGCGACCCCGCTCCACGGGCGGCCGCCCAGGTCTCGCGCGGCCGCCCGTGGTTGTCGTGGCTCACGACACCGGCGCGCGTGTCAGCGTGCGAATTTCTCGATGGCCGCCGGGGTGACGGGGGTGAAGAAGTTGACGAGGTTGCCGTCGGGGTCGCGGAAGAGCAGCGACCGGTTGCCCCAGGGCATCGTGGTGGGCTTGGCGACGAAGTCGGTGACGAAGCCGGTCAGGTTCTCGTGAACGCGGTCCACGTCGTCGACGAGGAACTCGGTGATCACGCTCTGGTTGTCCGCCGCGCGTGCGGAGCCCGGCGCGAACACCGGGACCGTGCTGGTGCCGGCGATCGCGAGGGTGGCGCCCGCGGTCCTGAGCTCGGCGAATTCTCCGGTGGCCCACGTCGCCCGCGCCCCTGTGGCGCGCTCGTAGAACTCGACGAGGCGCGCTACGTCGCTGGTGATGATGCGGATCGAGACGAACTCCATGGGAATCTCCTTGGCTGTGCTGGAGGCGTGCACGTCGCAGGCTAGGAGAAATAGTGGACAGAACCGGTCCGGTATTCGGGTTAGGCTGCGGAACATGCCCAGACCCACTGCCCGTGTACTGACGCTCCTGGAGCTGCTGCAGTCGGGCGGCACCCGGACGGTGGCCGAACTGGCCGACCGGCTCGGCGTCGAAGGGCGCACCGTGCGGCGCTATGTGGACCAGCTGATCGACCTGGACGTGCCCGTGGAGTCGGTGCGCGGCCGCTACGGCGGGTACCGGCTCGCTCCCGGGTACCGCTTGCCCCCGCTCATGCTCAGCGACGACGAGGCGCTGGCCGTGCTGCTCGGCCTGGTCGCCGGCCGCCGAGCAGGGCTGACGACCGCGCAGCACACGGCGAACGAGACGGCATCGGCGAAGATCCGGCGGGTGCTGCCCAAGCACATCGCCCGCCGGCTCGACACCCTTCTGGAATCCCTCGCCTTCACGGAACAGCCCCCGGAGTCCGGCACCCCGGACTCCGGGGTCCTGCTCACCCTCGCCGATGCGGTGCGCCACCACCGTCCGGTCTCGATCCGCTATACCGACCGCGACGGACGGCGCAGCGAACGCACCCTGCACGCCTACGGGATCGTCGCCCACGCGGGCCGGTGGTACGTCACGGGCGAGGACGCCCGGCTCCGCGAGGACCGGACCTTCCGGCTCGACCGCATCGCGGACGCGCGGGTGCTGCCCGGCTCGTTCGAAGCGCCCATGGGGCCCGGTCCGGCACAGCGCGTGTTGTCAGGGTTCGCCACGGCCGAGTACCGGCACGAGGTGACCTTGCGTATCCACGGGACAGTTGAGCAGGTCCGCGCCCACCTCCCCGCCGCCGTCGCGAACCTGGAGGAACCCGAGCCCGCGGCAGGCCAGGACCGGGCGAGCGAGCGCTGGCTGCGCGTCGAGCTGCGCGCCGAGCGGCTCGACTGGCTGCCTCCCCTCCTCGCCGCACTCGACCGGCCGTTCGTCATCGAACGCCCCGATGAACTGCGCGACCTCGTCACGGCGCTCGCCGATCGCCTCGCGTCCCGCGCTCGCCAGATCTGACCGCGAGGAACCGCTGCCCTCGGACGGCACACGCAGCAGATGGCGCACCTAGGAGTCGGCGCCCAGTCGCTCCCATTCGTCGGCCAGCGATGTCAGCTCGTGCAGGAGCCGTTCGCGGCCCCCGGGCGCGTGCCGGGCCAGCAGCCGGTCGTCCAGAGCGCGGGCCCTGCCTTCGGCTTCGCGGAGCGCGCGTTCACCCTCCGGGGTGAGGTGCAGCAGTTTGCGGCGGCCGTCCGAGGCCGCCGTTCTGCGCTCCAGGAGCCCCCGGTTCTCCAGCCGCCGCGCCAAGTCCGCCATGGTGGAGGTGTCGAGTGCCACGGCGGAGGCGAGCGAACTCTGGTCCCGGCCGGGGTGGGCCCGTACGGTCGTCAGGACCGCGAACTGCGGTCCGGTCAGCGTCTGGCCGACGTGGCGCGACCACACCGCCAGATACGCCTGATGCAGACGTCGCACCTGATAACCGGGTGCGGTGGTGAGCACGTCGGGTGCGGTGGGGGCGGTGGACGCGGCAGGGGAGGGGCCCGCGGGCGCGGGGTCCGTTGTGGTGGTCTTTTCCGGGGTTTCGTCAGCCATGAACCCACTTAAGCACGGGAGTTGGCATCTTCCGGGCGCAGCCGACGGTGCCGTCCACGCGGTGACCGGAGCTGCGGGCTACCGCTCGTGCGGGGGGATCTCGCCCGAGCCGCGGGCGATCAGCGTCGTCGGACGGGAGACCGTGCGGGGCTCGTCGTCGGCCCCGTCCAGTCGCCTGAACAGCAGCTCGGCGGCGCTGCGGCCGAGGTCCGCCGGGTCCTGGGCGACGACCGTGACCGGCGGCGAGAGCAGATCGGCCAGCTCGAAGTCGTCGAACCCGACCAGCGCCACCGGCCGGTCCCGCCGCTCGGGCGCCGCCAGCACCCGCACCAGCGTGACGGTCACCCGGTTGTTGCCGGAGAAGAACGCGGTCACCGGTTCGGTGCCGTCGGCGCCGTCCAGCATGCGCGCCGCGTCCGCCCGTACCCGGGCGGAGTCCGTACTGCCCGGGGCCATCCAGGAGTCCGCCACCGGCAGCCCTGCCTGGTCCATCGCGGTCCGGTAGCCGCGCAGCCGCTCCTCGGCGGTGTGGATGCCGGGCCGGTCGCCGATGAAGCCGATCCGCCGGTGCCCGTGCGCGATCAGGTGGGCGACCCCCGCGCGCGCCCCCTCGAAGTTGTCCGAGAGCACCAGGTCGGCAGCTATCCGCCCCGGCGGCCGGTCGACGAAGACGGTGGCGACCCCCGCGGCGATCTCCGGCTCCAGATAGCGGTGGTCGTCGCTGGCCGGGACGATCACCAGGCCGTCGACCCGGCGGGCGCACAGCGCCAGTGCCAGCTCCTGTTCCCGCTCCGGGTCCTCCGCGCTGGACCCGTTGATCAGCAGCGCGCCGTGGGCCCGGGCCACCTCCTCAACCGCGCGGCTGAGCGGCGAGTAGAACGGGTCGGCCAGATCCTCCAGAACCATCCCGATGCTGGCCGTGGTGCCCTTGCGCAGCACCCGTGCGCTGTCGTTGCGCCGGAAGCCGAGCGAGGTGATGGCTTCCTGCACCCGTCGCTCGGTGTCGCTGGAGACGCCCGCCTCGCCGTTGACGACGCGGGAGACCGTCTTGAGGCCGACGCCGGCCCGCGCCGCCACGTCCTTCATCGTCGGGCGGCCCGCATGGCGTGGTCCGCCACGGCGCGCACCCGCACTTCGGGGGCTCGTGGGGAGCGGGGGACGTGCGGGATCGGCGGTGTCGGAGACGTCGGCGGCCACGGTCGGAGTCCTTGTCGTTGATCGCGATACGGAGCAGCATAGCGGCGGTGGCGCCACCGGTCTGGACAACGTTGTCAGATCCCCCGACTCTTGCGAAACTGAGCGGGCAATCCCGCGCACCGTGCGGGTCCGCCCGCCGCACGTGCAGGAGCAACTGCCCATGCCCAACGACCTCGTCGCCGCGCTCGACATCGGCGGTACCAAGATCGCGGGTGCTCTGGTGGACAGCGGCGGCAGACTCCTGGCCCGCACCCAGCGGCCCACCCCGGCGCGGGAGAGCGCCGGGCGCCTGGGTGCAGCGGTCGACGGGGTGCTCGGCGAACTGACCGCCACGCCCCACTGGTACCGCGTCGGGGCCGTCGGCATCGGCAGCGCCGGACCGGTGGACGCCAAAGCGGGCACCGTCAGCCCGGTCAACATCCCCGCCTGGCGCGACCACCCGCTCGTCGCCGACGTACGCGAACGGGTGAGCGGCCTGCCCGTCTCACTGATCGGCGACGGCCCGGCCATCGCCGCGGCCGAACACTGGCAGGGCGCCGCCAAGGGCCGCGCAGACGCACTGTGCATGGTCGTGTCCACGGGTGTCGGCGGGGGACTCATCCTCGGCGGCTCGCTCCACTCGGGGCCCACCGGAAACGCAGGTCACATCGGGCACATCAGCGTCGACATGGACGGCGACCCGTGCCCCTGCGGCTCGCGCGGCTGTGTCGAGACCATCGCCAGCGGCACCAATATCGCCCGCCGCGCCCGGGAGGCGGGCTGGCGGCCCGGACCCGGCCAGGATGCCACCGCGGTGGGCGTCGCCGCGGCGGCGCGGGCCGGTGATCCACCGGCCCGCGCCGCTTTCGAACGTGCGGCCCGCGCCCTCGCCGCCGGAATCGCGGCCACCGCAGCCCTGGTCGAACTCGAGATCGCCGTCATCGGCGGCGGGGTGGCCCGCTCCGGCGAGGTCCTCTTCGACCCCCTTCGCGCGGAGCTGAAGCGCTACGCGACCCTGCCCTACCTCCACGGCCTCACCCTGGCCCCCGCAGCCACCGGCACCGACGCCGGCCTCATCGGGGCGGCCGCGGCGGGCTGGCAGCTGCTGGGGCTGCAGGTGGCCTGAGAGTCACAGTTCGTGCTTGCCGTGGCGCAGGGGCTCCTCCGGTTCGGCCGCGCTCGCCGGGGAGACGGGGGAGGAGCCCGGGGTGTCGGACGGAATGTCCGGACCCGCAGCGCCGGGGTCGCCCTCGGAGGGCTCGGCACCGGATTCGAGCTGGTCCAGGCGCGCGGTCAGGATCTGCTCCACCTGCGGCCGGTCGGCGTGCTCCTGCTCGTACTCCAGGAGCTGCCGCACCTCGCCACTCCGCAGCGGCCTGATCCGGTGCTCCACACTCCCGGCCGGCAACTGGTCGTAGTCGGGCAGCGGGAGCGCGTCGGGCTGCTGTGCTGACATGGGCTTCCGGCCTCCTCGGTGGCAGGGATTCCGGTTGTCCGGCGCCGTCCGGCCGGCTCACTTCGCCGACCGGCGGCGCCGCTGTCTCCAAGCTGCGGCGTTTCCAGTACGCCGCAGCCCGGCGGGTAACCACATCGGGCGCCCGGCACACCTTCCGAGGGGCTCCGCGCGGCACCGGCCGGCCGGTGCCCTCCGGGGAGCCCGGCCGGTCTTCTCCGAGAGTGCCGCGGCGAAGGGATACAAGCACCCGCACCCGGGCATGCACTCTCCGGATTTGAATAGTCGCTCTATGTGCGCGCTGGAGAGTCGATGACACTCGGGGTTCCCCCCAGGCATGTCGCCTGCATCATGGACGGCAACGGCCGTTGGGCCCAGCACCGCGGGCTGGAGCGCACCCACGGCCATATGGCCGCACGCGCTGCCCTCGAAGCGGTTGTGGACGGCGCGTTGGAGCACGAGGTCGAGTGGCTGACGCTGTTCGCCTTCTCCACGGAGAACTGGTCGCGCCCGGAGGAAGAGGTCAGCTTCCTGGTGCGCTTCCTCGCCCAGCACGTCATCGGCAGGGGAGTACGGAGCCTGCACGAGCGCGGCGTGCGGCTGCGCCTGCTGGGCCGTACGGACCCCCGCGTTCCCGCCGAGGTGGTGGACAGGCTGCGGGAGGCGGAGGAACTCACCCGCGACAACAGCACGCTGCAACTGAGCCTGGCGTTCAACTACGGCGGCCGCCAGGACCTGTGCGAGGCCGCACGCTCCCTCCTCCTCCAGGAGGTTCCGGCCGAGGAGATCACCGACGAGAACCTCGCCCGCCACATGCTGCTGCCCGAACTGCCCGACGTCGACCTGCTGCTGCGCACCGGGGGCGAGCACCGGCTGTCGAACTTCCTGCTGTGGCACTGCGCCTACGCCGAACTCGTCTTCCTCGACGTGCTGTGGCCCGACTTCCGCACGGCGCACTTCCGGCACGCCGTGGAGCTGTACCAGCAGCGTCAGCGCCGCTTCGGCACGGTGGGCCGCACGGAGGCGGCCGACGCCGCCGCTCCGACGGCGGCCGGCACCGCCGCCGCGCCGCCCGATGCCACCCCGCCGGCGGTCGAGGCCGCCGCCCCCGCGATCGGCACCGGCCTCACTCCCTCGCTCGCCCCGTACGCGCTGCTCAGCCTGCCCACGAGCATCGCCTCGCACCTGGGCGCCACCCTGTGGGACGGGCTGCGGGAGACCGCCCGCTTCACCCTGCACCGGCTCACCGGGGAGCCGACGAGTCCAGGACGGGAGAACCTTCCGTCATGACGGTGCCCGGCCCGGCACCGTCTCCTCGTCGCCCGGCCCCCGCTCGACGTCACGCACCGGCGCGGCCTGCGCTGCGGCGCGGGCGTACGCGGACGGCGTGACGCCCACCGCGGCTGTGAAGTCGCGGACCAGATGCGCCTGGTCGCTGTAGCCGAGTTCGGCCGCCAGCCGGGCCCAGTCCGTCCCGGGGTGCGCGGTGGCGTGCTCCATGGCCTCGTGCACGCGGTAGCGCAGGATCGTCCACTTCGGTGTGACGCCCACATAGGTGCCGAACAGCCGCTGGAGGGTCCGTACGGACATGCCCGCGTCCGCCGCGAGGCGCTCGACGCGCAGTACGGAGCGGTCGGCACGTACCCGGTGTGCCAGCGCCATGGCCCGGTCGGCGGCCGGGTCGGGGGCGGGGGAGAGGGCGAGCAGGAAGGCGTCGAGTGCCGCCACCCGGTCGTCCTCCAGGCCGGGGCCGAGGACGCGGGAGGTGGCGTCTCCTCCGGTGCCGAACGCCTCGTCGAGGGGGAGGTGGCGGCCGGTCAGCGTGGACAGCGGGCGGGGCTGGGCGAGGAAGGGGCGGAAGCCGCCGGGCCGGAACTGCACCCCGCACACCCTGCCGGTCCCCTCCAGCTTGGTGGTGAACACCCCGGTGCCGACCCCGGCGACCAGCCCGGTGCCGGGCGCGAGTCCGGCCGGACCGCGCCGCTCGAAGACCAGATTGACGCAGGGATGCGGGACGACCTGGGACACGTACGGCTCCTGGAGGTCCCAGTCGATCAGCCAGTAGTGCTCTACCCAGCGGCGGAGCGGCTCTGCCGGGAGCCTGCGGCGGAAGCGGACCCGCGCCAGCAGGTCGGGGGCCAGCACGATCCCCCGGGTGTCCCGGCGCGGACCGGCCCCCGAGGTGTCCCGGCGCGGACGGGTGCCGCCCTCCGGGCTCCCGGGCCGCCGGGTGCCGCCGGTGTCGTCGGCGTCGCCAGGCACCGTCCACCCGGCTGTGCCGCTCTCGCCGCGGTCGCTGTGACCTGCCATGACGGGAATCCTATGTCGCGTTTCTTCAAGTCGCGGCGGGTGGCTCGGCATAGCGTGACGGTATGGCGAACGCACTCTCTCCCCTCATCGACAGCGCTGCCCGCGCCACCGACCCCGTCATCCGCGGTGTCAAGGACGAGCAGCTCTCCTGGCCCACGCCCTGCGCCGAGTACGACGTGCGGGCACTGCTCAACCACCTCTTCCACGTCGTCGTCAGCTTCCAGGCGCTGGCCGCCCGGGGAACCGCCGACTTCAGCACCACCCCCGACTACCTCGAGGGCGACTGGCGTACCCGCTTCAGCGACGAGACGGTGAAACTGGCCGAGGCGTGGTCGGCGCCCGACGCGCTGGAAGGCGTCTCCCAGGGCATGGGCCTGCCGCAGCGCACGGTCGCGCACATGGTGATGGGCGATCTGGTCGTGCACGGCTGGGACCTGGCCCGCGCCACGGGCCAGGACTACCGCCCCGATCCGGCCGCGCTCGGTGAGGTCGCCCCCGGGTTCGAGGAGATGGCGCCCATGGCCCGCAAGGCCGGCGCGTTCGGTGAGGAGATCCCGCCGCCGCCCGACGCCACCCCCTTCGAGCGGCTGCTGATGGTCACAGGGCGGGACCCGGGCTGGACCCCGAGCTGATCCCCCTCCGGTCGTTCCGGATCCCCCCAGGGGTCGCACGCGCCTGCCGAACGCGCCGGGGCGCGGGCGCCGTGCCTCTTTCCGCGCCGGGAGAGCCGACCCGGCGCGTTTCCCGCACCGGGTGATGCGGGCAACTGAACGGGGAAACGGATGAGGGGGGAACACCGTGATCGTCTGGCTGAACGGCGCGTTCGGCGCGGGCAAGACCACCGCGGCGTACGAACTCCTGGACCTGCTGCCAGGCAGCACGCTCTACGATCCCGAGGTCATCGGCGCCGAACTGCGCTGGATGCTGCCCAAGGAACGGCTCGCGCAGATAACCGACTTCCAGGACCTGCGGTCATGGCGGCGGCTCGTGGTGGACACGGCCGCCGCTCTGCTGAACGAGGTCCCGGGCCCGCTGATCACCCCGATGACGCTCCTGCGGCGCGAGTACCGGGACGAGATGTTCGGCGCCTTCGCCGCCCGCCGCATACCCGTACGTCACCTGCTGCTGCACGCCGAGGAGGCGGTACTGCGCGAACGCATCGACACCCGCGCCGCCGCGGACGGCGGCGCCACCCGGGCGTGGTGCCTGAGCCACCTGGGCCCGTACCGGGAGGCGCTGCCCTGGATCACCGCGGAAGCGCACACCATCGACACCACCCACCTCACCCCGCGCGGCACGGCCCAGCGTCTCGCCGAGGTGATCAGCGCGGGAGAGGGCGCGGTGGACATCGTGCAGACGCCCGAGCCGACGGCCGAGACGGTCGCCGCCGGGATTCTGCTGTTCGACGACCGGGACCGGGTCCTGCTCGTCGACCCCACCTACAAGCCCGGCTGGGAGTTCCCCGGCGGCGTCGTCGAGCAGGGCGAGGCCCCCAGCGCGGCCGGAGTGCGGGAGGTGTTCGAGGAGCTGGGGCTGCGGCTGGCCGGAGAAGGGGAACTCGCGCTGCTCGTCGTCGACTGGGAGCCGCCGCACCCGCCGGGGTTCGGCGGGATGCGGCTGCTCTTCGACGGCGGACGGCTCGCGGCCGAGGAAGCAGCGGCGCTTCTGCTGCCCAGCGCCGAACTGCGCGGCTGGCGCTTCGTCACGGAGGAGGAAGCCGCCGAACTGCTGCCTCCGGTGCGTCTTGAGCGGTTGCGCTGCGCCCTGCGGGCCCGCAGGGCCGGACATCCGCTCTACCTGGAAGGCGGCGTCCCGACCGGGGCCACCGGCTCGGGACGCCTGCTGCGCTGACGCCCGCGGAGCGACTCCTGTACGCGGAACGCAGCTGCCGCGCCTACCGCCACGGGTTTGATGGTCAGGCTCCGGTGGTCTGCTCCGCGTAGCCGCGCAGGAACAGCGCCTCGGCCACCGCCAGCCGCTCCAGCTCGCGCGGGTCCACGCTCTCGTTCACGGCGTGGATCTGCGCCTCGGGCTCGCTCAGCCCGATCAGCAGGATCTCGGCGTCGGGGTAGAGCGCGTCCAGCGCGTTGCACAGCGGGATCGAGCCGCCCATCCCGGCGACCTGCATCTCCTGCCTGTCGTACGCGGCGCTCAGCGCCGTGGCCATCGCCGTGTACGCCGGGCTGGAGGTGTCCGCGCTGAACGGCTGGCCCTTGCCGATCACTTCGGTCGAGACCCGGGCCTGCCACGGCACGTGCGACTCCACATGCGCGATCAGCAGCTCGATGGCCTTCTCGACGTCCGTGCCCGGCGGAATCCGCAGCGAGATCAGCGCGCGGGCCGACGCGTGCACCGAGGGGGTGGCGCCCACGACAGGCGGGCAGTCGATGCCCAGTACGGTCACGGCCGGCCGCGCCCAGAGCCGGTCGGCGACGGCGCCGTCACCGATCAGACCGACCCCGTCCAGCACCTTGGCGTCGCGCCGGAAATCCTCTTCCGGGTACGGCATGCCCTCCCACCGCGCATCCGCGTCGAGCCCGTCGATGACGGTGTTGCCCTCGGCGTCCCGCAGCGAGTCGAGGGTGCGCAGCAGCGCCGCCAGCGCGTCGGGTGCCGCGCCGCCGAACAGACCCGAGTGCAGGTTCCCTTCGAGCGTGTCCACCTGTACGCGCAGCAGCGTCATACCGCGCAGGGTGGCGGTGACGGTCGGCAGCCCGCAGCGGAAGTTGCCGGCGTCCCCGATCACGATGGTGTCGGCGGCCAGCAGTTCGGGGTGCTGCCGCGCGTACTGCTCGAGACCGCCGGTGCCCTGTTCCTCCGAGCCCTCCACGATCATCTTCACCGAGACGGGCAGGCCGCCGTTCTCCCTGGCGGCACGCAGCGCGAGCAGGTGCATGATGAAGCCGCCCTTGCAGTCGGCCGCACCCCGGCCGTACCAGCGCCCGTCCGCGCCGTCGGTCAGCTCGAACGGCGGGGTGCGCCAGGCCGCTTCGTCCAGCGGCGGCTGTACGTCGTAGTGCGCGTACAGCAGCACCGTCGGCGCTCCCTCCGGTCCCGGCAGGTAGCCGTAGACGGACCGGGTGCCGTCCGGGGTGTCGAGAGCCGCCACGTCCTGGAAGCCCTCGGCGCGCAGCGCCTCGGCGACCCAGTCGGCCGCGCCCTCGCACTCGCTCCGGGGGAACTGCTCCGGGTCCGCGACCGACCGGAACGCCACCAGCTCGGCGAGTTCGGTCCTCGCCCGCGGCATCAGCGAGGCGACGGTCGCCGCCACGTCGGAGACCGAGGAACCGGAAGACGCGGACGAAGCAGGCGAAGCGGGCGAGGAAGGCATAGCCGTCGGGTCGGACGAAGGCTGCTGCATGGGGAACGCTCCTTGTGGGCGCGACGTTGGCACACGTGTACGGAGACATGTGTATCGCACATGGGCGGGCCCGTAGGATGCGGTGGGCCATCCGTAAGCCGAGGTCAAGCGGGAGCACAACACATCGTGAGCAGCGAGCAGGCAGCCGGGAACGAAGACGTCGAACCCGCGGAGCACGCAGGCACGGGCCGGGCGGCGGAATCCGGAACGGAGAACCCCGTCGAGAGCCCGGCCGAGGAGTCCGCGGCCGACGGGGCCCAGGACCGCCCCGTCTGGGACGTCGTCGTGGTGGGCGCCGGACCCGCCGGAGCCTCGGCCGCCTACGCCGCAGCCGTCGCGGGCCGCAGCGTACTGCTCCTGGAGAAGGCCGAACTGCCCCGCTACAAGACCTGCGGCGGCGGCATCATCGGCCCCTCCCGCGACGCGCTGCCCCCCGGCTTCGACCTGCCGCTGCGCGAACGTGTGCACGCCGTGACCTTCACCCTCAACGGCAAGCTCACCCGCACCCGCCGCTCCCGCACCATGCTCTTCGGCCTCGTCAACCGGGACGAGTTCGACAACGGCCTGGTCGAGTCCGCCGTCAAGGCCGGCGCCGAGGTACGCACCGGGGTCATGGTCTCCCGCGTCGAGCAGCACGGACCCGCCGTGCCCGACCGCCGCACGGTCGCCGTCGTCCTCGCCGGCGAGGAGGAGCCCGTGCTGGCCCGCGCCGTCGTCGGCGCCGACGGCAGCGCCAGCCGGATAGGGGCGCACGTAGGCGTCAAGATGGACCAGGTCGACCTCGGCCTGGAGGCCGAGATCCCGGTACCGGAGAGCGTCGCCGAGGACTGGGCCGGACGCGTTCTGGTGGACTGGGGCCCGCTGCCCGGCAGTTACGGCTGGGTCTTCCCCAAGGGCGACACCCTCACCGTCGGCGTCATCTCGGCCCGTGGCGAGGGCGCGGCCACCAAGCGCTATCTGGACGACTTCATCGGACGCCTCGGCCTGGCCGGTTTCGAACCCAGCGTCTCCTCGGGCCATCTGACCCGCTGTCGCGCCGACGACTCGCCGCTCTCCCGCGGCCGGGTGCTGGTCTGCGGCGACGCGGCCGGGCTGCTGGAACCCTGGACCCGCGAGGGCATCTCCTTCGCGCTGCGCTCCGGGCGCCTGGCGGGCGAGTGGGCCGTACGGATCGCCGAGTCGCACGACGCGGTCGACGCACGGCGGCAGGCCCTCAACTACGCCTTCGCCGTCAAGGCGGGACTCGGCGTCGAGATGGGGGTGGGACGGCGGCTGCTGCGGATCTTCTCGCGCCGCCCCGGCCTCTTCCACGCCGCGCTCACCGGGTTCCGCCCCGCCTGGAACGTCTTCGCCCGCTTCACCCGCGGCGCCACCTCGCTCGCCGAGGTCGTCCGCGTCCACCCCGTCGCCCGCCGCGCGCTGGACACCCTCGACCGCCGGGAGGCCGGACGAGAGGCGGCAGTTGACGGCGCGGCCACGGCCGGGACCGGTGCCGACGGCGATGACGAGGCAGGCGGCAGCAGCGGCGAGGAGGCGGCGCCCCGGCGCCCCGCTTAGCCCTCGCGACCGTTCGCGGGCCCTGCTGCCCTACCGCGAGCACCTCTCGCGAGCCTTCCATGAGCCCTTCCGCGGGTCAGTCGAGGTAGGTGAGCCGGAAGACGGGGTGGCGTCCGGCCGCGGCGCGCAGCTCCTCGTCGGAGGAGTCCGGGCCCACCCCCTGGAAGAACGCCCCGACCTCCCACTTCCACTTGCGCAGATAGGCCCGCAGGATCTCCGGCTTCTCACCGTCGGGCACCTCGGTTGCGGAGAAGCGCCGCCCGCGGCCGCCGTGGAACATCTCGCCGCCGCCCGCCGCGCGCATGTTGTGCGTCCACTGCACATGCCCGCGGGCGGCCACCAGGTAGATCTCGCCTCGGTGGTGGAGCGGGTTGACCGGGGTGCGGCGCCACTCGCCGCTCTTGCGCCCCTTGACCGCGAGTACGCCCGACCCTGCCACGCTGACCCCTCGCCGCGAGAACCAGGAGACGAGGGGGTTCAGCATCTTGTTGGTGAACCAACCGGGGCGCTTGACGTACGGCGTGGTCGACATCGGTTTCCTCCATAGGGGGCGGCTGGCGGGTGGAGCGGTGATCCGCTCCGAGAGCACTGCTCTCTCCGTGGAGCAGTGTTGCACCCCGGGTGCTCCAATGCAAGAGCAGCGCTCTTGGAAGCGAGTGCCGATCTGACTCGCGAGCACCGCTCTCGTTCACGTGCGGCGCTCCCGTTCTTGAGCACCGCTCTCCGAGTTGAGACACTGCTCTCCATGACGAGCAGGATTCAGGACGCCCGGCAGCGGGCCCGCGGGGAGATCACCAGTGCGATCAAGGACGAGGCGCGCCGCCACCTCGCGGACGGGGGCGCGTCCCGCCTCTCCCTCCGCGCCGTGGCCCGCGAGCTCGGCATGGTCTCGTCGGCCCTCTACCGGTACTTCCCCAGCCGTGACGACCTGCTGACGGCGCTGATCACGGACGCCTACGACGCGGTCGGTGCGGCGGCCGAGGCGGCGCTCGCCGAGGCGGAATCGGCGGCGGACTCGCATCTCGTCCGCTGGCGGTCCGTCTGCCGGGCCGTGCGTGCCTGGGCGCTGGCGCATCCGCACGAGTACGCGCTGATCTACGGCTCACCCGTGCCCGGCTACGCCGCGCCGGCCAGCACCACCGGGCCGGCCTCCCGGGTCGGTCTGGCCCTGCTGTCGGTCCTGCGGGACGCGCACTCTAGTGGAGCGCTTCGCGAGCCCGCATCCGGTGCCGCGGCCCCGGAGGCCGTGCTGAAGGACGCCGAGCTGCTGGTCGAGCGCATCGGTGTGGAACTGCCGCCGGCCGTGGCGGCGGAGGCGGTCGCCGCCTGGTCGCAGCTGTTCGGGCTGATCAGTTTCGAGCTGTTCGGGCAGTTCACCAATGTCGTCGACGCCCGCGACGCGTTCTTCGACCATGCCGTCGAGCGCCTGGCCGACCAGGTGGGCCTCCGCCGCTGATACTCCCCGGGGAGTAGCAGCGCGCACCGCGCTCGGCTGACGCCGCGCGGCAAGTACCGGGCTAGCGTGAGGGATGTGACCAGCACGCCGCCCTCCGCCGACCCGCACGGCCCATCCGACCCGCCCGGCCCGGCCGGTGCCGGAAGGAGGCTGCCGCCGTTCGGCCCGTGGCGGCCCCCGTTCCCCCCGTGGTGGGGCGGGTTCGGGCGGGCCCCGGCAGCGCGGCGCATTCCGTGGCCCTCCTCGCTCGCCATCCTCGTCTTCCAGCAGGTCGGCACGGGCTTCGCGGCGCACAACCAGCGGGCGGACACCGTTGCCCCGGACGTCGCGGCGCGAGTCCTGCTGACGCTGGGGCCGCTCCTTCTGCTGCTGCGGCACCGGTATCCCCGTACCACCGTGTTCGGCACGTCGGCGGTGACGCTGGGGTATCTGGCCGCCGGCTATCCCTATGGGCCGGTGCTGGTCAGCGTCGTGGTCGCCGGGTTCGCCGCGCTCGTGGCCGGGTACCGGTACGCGACCTGGGGCGCGCTGGGGGTGCTGTGGTGCGGCCAGCTGCTGGCGTCCCACACCTTCTACCGCTGGCTCCCGCCCCAGAGGGACGGGCCGGGGGCCTGGGGCACCGACCTGTTCATGGCCGTATGGATGGTGGCGCTGTGCACGGCGGGCGAACTGGCCCGGGTGCGCCGCGCCGAGCGGGAGCGCAGGGAACGGGAGGCAGAGGCGGCGGCCAGGCGCCGGGCCGACGAGGAGCGGCTGCGGATCGCCCGCGAGCTGCACGACGTACTGGCGCACAGCATCTCCGTCATCAATGTGCAGGCGGGCGTCGGGCTCGCGCTGCTGGACTCCGACCCGGCGCAGGCCCGGACGGCGCTCACCACCATCAAGTCCGCCAGCAAGGAGGCGCTCGGGGAGGTGCGGCAGGTGCTCGCCACCCTCCGGGCGTCGGGTGAGGGCGAGGCGCCGCGTGCCCCGGCGCCTGGACTGGACCGGCTCGGCGAGCTGACCGAGCAGGCCGCGAGCGCCGGGCTGCGGGTCACAACGCGGACCGAGGGCACGCCCGTGCCGCTGCCGCCCGGCGCGGACCTTGCGGCGTTCCGCGTCGTCCAGGAGGCGCTCACCAACATCGTGCGGCACTCCGGCTCCCGCACCGCCCGCGTAGGTGTCCGCTACGGTGCCGATGTGCTGGAGCTGCTCGTCGACGACGAGGGGCCGGCCACCGGCGCCGGGCCGACCGGTGGCGGCAACGGGCTGGTGGGGATGCGGGAGCGGGCAGCGGCGTTCGGCGGCACGGTCGAGGCGGGACAGCGCCCCGACGGCGGCTTCCGGGTCAGGGCGACGATTCCACTGCGCTCCGGTGAGAACCGGGCGCCGCTACAGTGACGGCCCCGGCCGCGGGACGCGCCGGGCGGGGAGAGACAAGAGGAGACGGAGGCGGACTCGTGATCCGTGTGCTGCTGGCGGACGACCAGGTCCTGGTGCGCGCCGGTTTCCGCGCACTGCTGGACGCGCAGCCCGACATCGAGGTGGCGGGCGAGGCGGCCGACGGCGAGGAGGCGGTCGCGCTGGTACGGGAACTCGCCCCGGACCTGGTACTGATGGACATCCGGATGCCGCTCGTCGACGGTCTGGCCGCCACCCGCCGGATCACCTCGGACCCGGAGCTGACCGAGGTGAAGGTGGTCATGCTGACGACCTTCGAGCTCGACGAGTACGTCTTCGAGGCGCTGCGCTCGGGGGCGTCGGGGTTCCTGGTCAAGGACACCGAGCCGGAGGAACTGGTGCGGGCCGTGCGGGCGGTGGTCGGCGGGGACGCGCTGCTCTCGCCCGGGGTCACCCGGCGGCTCATCGAGGAGTTCGCGGCCCGCTCCAAGCAGCCCGCAGGAGTCGAGGGCCTGGCCGAACTCACCGAGCGGGAGCGGGAGGTGATGGCACTGGTGGGCATAGGGCTCTCCAACGAGGAGATCGCCCGCCGGCTGGTCGTCTCGCCGCTGACCGCCAAGACCCATGTGAGCCGCACGATGGTCAAGCTGGGCGCCCGCGACCGCGCCCAGCTCGTCGTCCTCGCGTATGAGTCGGGACTGGTGCGGCCGGGCTGGCTCGGCTGAGCCGTCCGGAGTCCGCCTGCGGCCGTCACCGGTCCCGTTTGCGGCGTACGTAGAGCTGTTTGCGGACGCGGGCGACGACCGTGCCGTCGGCCGCGGTGACTGTCGACTCGAACCAGGGCAGTGCCTTGGAGCCGTCCGCCGTCGCGGCGCGTATCTCCTCCAGCCGGTCCTCGGCCAGCGTGAACTCGGTGTAGACGTCACCGCGGCCGGGGGAGACGAACTCGATCTCCGCCGCCTTGTCCCACACCACGTAGTCCCGGCCCAGCCGGTTGACCGCCAGCAGGCACCAGAAGGGGTCGCTCATCGAGTAGAGCGAGCCGCCGAACTGGGTGCCGAAGTAGTTGCGGTTCAGTCGGCCGAGCTTGAGCCGTACCCGGGCGCTGCTCCAGTCCTCGGCGATCTCCAGGACGCGGATGCCCGCGAAGAGGTACGGCGGATACCAGTTCAGGGCCCGGGAGAGCCCCTTCGGGGTGCGCAGCGGGTTGGCCATGACGGGACGGTAGCACCGGTCATTACTGCCTGGTAATCACTTCTCGCTCAGAAACCTCACCAGTGCCGCGGTCAGCTCCGCCGGAGTGTCCTCCTGCACCAGATGGCCCGCGCCCTCGATCATCCGCAGCCGGGCCCCGGGGATGCGCGCTGCGACCTCCCGCGCGTTGTCCGACGCGATCCACGCGTCGTCGCTGCCCCAGCAGACGAGCACCGGCACCGCGGTCTCGCCGTAGCGCTCCTCGGCTTCCCGGGTCCAGCGCTGGTCGTTCTGCGCGATCTGCCGGAAGAACGCGGGCTGTCCCTCCTCGCCCAGCCAGGGCCGGGCCAGTTGGTCGAGCACATCGGGGTGCAGGCCGCGCGCGCTGGCGGAGGAGATGTACTCACGCACCAGGGCGCGGTGCAGCGCGGGCGGCAGCCGGCTGAAGATGTCGGGGTGCGCGCCCATCAGCTTGTAGGTGGGCGAGCCCCAGGAATCGAAGGCCACCACGACGTCGACCAGGGCGAGCCTCTCGTAGGCCGCTCCGTGCAGCAGATGCGCCCGCATGGCCACCGTGCCGCCGAAGTCGTGTGCCAGTACGGCGGGCCGCTCCAGTCCCCAGTGCGCCAGGAGTTCGGTGAAGACCCGGGCCTGTGCCCCGAGGGTGACGTCCTGCCCCTCGTACTTCGCCGAGGCTCCGTACCCGGGCATGTCCCACACGTACACCCGGTGCTCCGCCGACAGCGCGCGGGCCACGTTCCGCCAGGTGTAGGAGGACCAGGGCGTCCCGTGCAGCAGCACCACCGGCGGCGACGCCGGGTCGCCGAGGACGGCCCAGCGCACCGTTCCGGTCGAGCTCTCGAATGTACGGTCCAGCGTCCATGTGTCGTTCATGGGCACCACTCTGCGCGCCGGGGGAGCGGCAGAACATTGGCCTGACCGACGACAAGCGCAAAATTCTGGCCACGACCACGGCCACCGCCACCGTCGCTGCCTGCCCCTGCCCCTGCCCCCGCCACCGCCATTGCCACCGTCACCCCTCCGGCAGCACCGCCCGCCGTGTCACCGCGGCCGTCAGCGACGCCAGCGCCGCGAGCACCGCGACCGTCAGCAGCGCGGCCTCGAGCGAGAACCAGTCCGCCAGGAAGCCGATGGCCACCGGGCCGAGCAGGATTCCGCCGTACCCGAAGGTGGACGCGGCGGCGACGCCACGGGGCCCCGCCAGGTCCCCGGCGCGCCCGATGGCGATGGGAAAGACGTTGGCGAGTCCCAGGCCGGTCAGCACGAAGCCGCCCAGCGCCATCCACACCGACGGCGCGAGCGAGCCCAGCAGCATCCCGCAGCAGCCCAGTGCCCCGCCACCGACCAGCACCCGTACGGGGCCCAGCCGCTCGACGAGCGTGGTCCCCGAGAGCCGTCCGAGTGTCATCGCTCCGGCGAAGACGGAGTAGCCGGACGCGGCCAGGCCCGCGCTCGCTCCCAGATCGTCCGTCAGATGCAGCGCGCTCCAGTCGGCCAGCGCCCCCTCGCCGTACGCGGTGCACAGCGCGATCAGCCCCAGTACGGCGACCAGTCCGCGGGTCCGCGCAGCCTCGGCCCCGGTCCCGGCCCGCGGGTGACCGGTGCCCGCGTCGTGGCCTGAGGGGGTCACCGGCCCCGTACGCTCTTCTACCGGCTCCGCACGCCGTGCCACCGGCAGGTGGAAGCGCAGCAGCGGCCGGGCGGTGAGAGCGGCGGCCAGCAGTCCGGCTCCGGCGAGCAGCAGCAGGTGCGGGGTGGGGCCCAACTCTCCGGCGAGCAGCCCGCCCAGACCGGCGCCGAGCATGCCGCCGAGGCTGAAGGCGGCGTGGAAGCCGGGCATGACGGGGCGGCCCAGTGCGGCGATCAGGTCGACCGCTGTGCTGTTGAGGGCGACATTCATCCCGCCGTAGGCGGCACCGAAGACCAGCAGGACCAGTCCGAGCGCGAGTACCGAGCGGGTGAGCGGCGGGAGTGCGACGCTGAGGGGCAGCAGGAAACCGCAGGCGAGGAGGACGGGTTGGTTGCCGAAGCGGGCGCACAGCCGTCCGGTCACCATCATGGTGGCCACGGCTCCCGCCGACACGCCGAGCAGCGCGAGGCCGAGTGCGCTGGCCGAGGCGCCCGTCTGGGCCTTGACTGCGGGAATCCGGACGACCCATCCGGCGAAGAGGAAACCATCGAGAGCGAAGAAGGCGGTCAGGGCGTAGCGGAAGCGGCGCAGGTCCGGGCGGTGGGAGGCGGCGGAGGACCGGCCGCCGTGCCCCGTTGCACCGGCGAGCGCCGACCGTATTTTGTTTAGTGTCGGCACAAAGAGAGAATAGAGGCGTGACCCAGACGCGTACAACAAGGTTGGAGAGAGGGCGTTCGGCGCTCGGGCCCGCACTGGAGTTGGTCCACACCGGGCAGGCGCCCACCCGCGCCGTGCTCACCGCCGAACTGGGCGTGACCCGCGCGACCGCCGGGGCTGTCGCCGCCGAGCTGGAAGCCCTCGGGCTGATCACCGTGGACGCCCACCCCACCGCTCCCGTCGGCAGCCACGGCCGCCCCTCCCACCGGCTCGCCATCGATCCCGCCGGACCCGTGGCGCTGGCCGCGCAGATCCACGCGGACGGCTACCGCGCGGCGCTGGTCGGTCTCGGCGGGCGCATCGTCGCCACCGCGCCCGGTTGCGGCACCGTGGACGCCGACCCCGCACAGGTCATCAGCGAAGTCGTCGAGGTGGGCGCCGAGTTGCTGCGCAGCACGGGGCGCCGCTGCGTCGGCGCGGGGCTCGCCGTACCCTCGGCCGTCGCCGAGCCGGAGGGCACCGCGCTCAACCCGCTGCACCTCGCCTGGGAGGCGGGCGCCCCGGTCCGCGACACCTTCCGGGCCTGCCTGGCCGAAGCCGGTGTCACCGGCCGCGCGTACGGCCCCGTGGTCACCGGCTTCGCCGCCAACGACCTGAACGTCGCGGCGCTGGCCGAACACCGGCACGGCGCCGGACGCGGAGCCCGCCATCTGCTCGTCGTCGGCACCGGACACCACGGCGTCGGCGGCGCGCTCGTCCTGGACGGGCGTCTGCACACCGGGAGTTCGGGCCTCGCGATGGAGGTCGGCCATCTGACCGTGGACCCCGAGGGCCGCCCCTGCCACTGCGGCAGCCGAGGCTGCCTGGACGTGGAGACCGACCCGGTCGCCCTCTTCGACGCCGCGGGACGCACGGCCGAGACCACCGGCTCCCTGCTGACCCAGGCCGCCGAACTCATCCGTACGGAGTACGCCACCGACCCCGCGGTCCGCGCGGCGACCGGCCACCTCATCGACCGGCTGGGGCTCGGTCTGGCCGGGCTCGTCAACATCCTCAACCCCGACCGGATCGTGCTCGCCGGACTGCACCGCGCCCTGGTCGAGGCCGACGGCGAACGGCTGTGCGGCGTCGTCGCGGACCGCAGCCTGTGGGGGCGCAGCGGCAGCGTGCCCGTACTGCCCAGCGAGCTGGAGCACAACTCCCTGGTGGGCGCCGCCGAGTTGGCCTGGCAACCGGTGCTCGATGACCCGCTCGGGGCGCTGGGAGGATGACCCCCATGCGAATCCGAGCGGGTACCGCCCGCGAATTCGACAGGCTCCAGGCGATCGAGCGCGCGGCGGGCCGATGGTTCCGCGACCTGGGGATGGACGAGATAGCCGACGACGAGCCGCCCTCGGTCCAGTGCCTGCGCGAGTACGCGGAGGCCGACGGGCTGTGGGTCGTCACCGAAGCCGCGGGCGGCCCGGCCGTCGCCTACGCGCTCACCGAACCGGTGGACGGCTGCCTGCACATCGAGCAGCTCTCCGTACACCCGGACCAGGCCCGGCGCGGCATCGGGCGCTCCCTCCTCGACCACCTCGCGGACCGGGCGGCTGCCGGACGGATGCCGGCGCTCACCCTCACCACGTTCACCGACGTCCCCTGGAACGCGCCCTACTACGCCCGGCTGGGCTTCCGCACCCTGGACACGCGTGAACTCTCCCCCGGGCTGCGGGAGATCCGCGCCAGAGAGTCAACAGCCGGTCTGGACCGCTGGCCCAGGGTGTGCATGCGCCGCGAAGTGAGGGACCGGTGGCCGGACCGGTGACCCAAGCAAGTACGTGTGGTGTGAAACCGAACGGGTAGCATCCACGGGTCCCACACCCGGCCCCTTCCTCTCCTCCTCACCACATGCTGAATCTCCGCCACCTGACCACCGGACCCCACCCGATACTGCGCTTTCCGGAAAAGCCCGAACGGCCCGAACAGCCCCAGCAGCCTGCGAAGGCGGCGGCACGGACGATGGCGCAGCACGTCGAGGACGTGGTGGTGTGCGATGCGCGCTGGCGGCTGCCGACGGACACTCCCCGGGCGCGGGCGGGGCTGGCCGTGCTGCCCACCGGCCCCGCCGACGGCGCGGGGCCGCAGTGCGCCGGGACGGCGCTGAGGGGACTCCTCGCCGCGGGAGTGGTCGCGGTGGCGCTCGCACCCGCGGCGACTCCCGCCGCCGAGGAGGCCGCCCGGACGGCCGGGCTGCCGCTCCTGGTGCCTGCGGGTCCCTGGGACGCCGAGGAGACCCTGCGCCGAGTGCTGCGAAGGCAACTGACGGCCGAACGGGAGCACACCCGCCGAACAGCACGTGTGCTGGCGCTCTCCAGCTCCCTCGCGGAGCAGGCGGAGGGTCCGGCGCGGCTGCTGCGGGAGGTGGCAGCGCTGACCGGCGGCCCGCTGACGCTGGTCGAGCCGGGGCAGGCCGAGTGGGACCGGCTGGCCGCAGAGCACCCGGGGACGCTGGAGGAGGTGCGGTGCGGGCGGGTACGAGCGGCCGCCGTGCCGTTCGGTGATCAGGAATTGCTGCTCCACGCGGTGGGACGCGACCGGCCGCACCCGGTGTTGGCCGCGCTCAGACCCGGGGACTGGCCGCCGCACCTGCGTCAGCTGCTGGCCCACACGGCGGGCCAGGTGGCGCTGCTGGACTGTTCGGCACGACACCGCCGGAACCGCGAGGTGCTGCGCACCGCGCTGCGAGGCGTCCGGGTGTCCGTGCTGCAGTACCTCATGCTGGGGAACTGGGAGGGCGCGGTACGCGTCGCCGAACCGCTGGCACGGCTCGGAGCCGCCGAGTACAGCGTCGGCGAAGTGCTGGCCGCCGCCCGCGGTGTGGTGACCGTGGTGCAGAGCGCCAATGGAAAGGACCTCACGGAGACCGTCGCCGCCTGCGAAGAGGCGGTGGGCGACCGGGGGCTGGTCGTCCCGTGCCCGGCCAACCCCCGGCACGTCATCGTGCTGGTCCCGCACGACCCGGACGGCGGGGAACCGTCCGCCCGGCTGCGCCGGGTGGTGGAGAGGACCCCCGGACACCTCGCCGGTGTATCCGGGCCACGGCCGTGGTCGCAGACCGCACTGGCCTACCAAGCCGCGACACGGGCGCTGGCGGCCGCCCGGAACGAACCCGGGGGGATCGCCCGGGACCCCGGCGAGTCCTCACTCCTGGCGTTCCTGTCCCCGCGGGCGCGCTCGTGGTCCCACCAGGTCTGCGTCGGGCTGCGGAAGCTCACGGAGGAACAGCGGTCACAGGCGGTACCGACCGCTCGCCGCGCGCTGTCGTACGGGGCGCTGCGCGCCGGCCGGCTGCTCGGCGTCGACCGCACAACGGCCAACAAGCGGCTCCGGCTGGTGCTCGAGGCCATGGGACTGGATCACCGGCAGGTCGCACACCGCGCGGTGGCGGATCTCGCCTTCCAGCTCACCGACCTGCCGGTGCCGCCGGACCACATACCGCAGGCACCTCCTGTACTGCGGGCACTGCTGCGCGAGTACCAGGTCGTGGACTGGGCGAAGCGCGAGCTGGCCTTGCTGGAGCAGGAGGGCGACGCCCAGCGGTTGCTGGCCACCTGGCTCGCGCACGACTGCCGTGCGGGCGCGACGGCCGAGGCACTGGGGATGCACCGCAACACCCTCGCGGCCCGGCTGTCGGCGCTGGGCGCGCGGCTGAGGCTGCCGCTGGGGGAGCAGGGAGCCGCTCGGTACCAGGCGCTGTGGCTGCTGGTGGCCGCCGGGCGGGTCCCGGTGACCGCCGTACCGGATCCGGTGGCGCCAGGGGCGTGACAGGGCTCCGAGGCGGGCGCCTCACATGCACAGTCGCCCGCCTCGGATGCACGAGGCGGGGCAGCGGCCGGCGTACGTACGATCCCGGCGTCCGCGCACAGGTGCCGGCACCGGGGCGCGGTCGTCCTGTCCCATCCACGCCGCACCCTCGTGCGGAGAATGAGGAGTTGTACAGTTGCGCACCTTCCTGCGCAGAGCCACGGTCACCACGACCTGCCTCGCCGCCCTCGCGGGCGCAGCGGTCGTCACGGCCACCCCGGCCACGGCTGCGTCCTGCAACACCACCAAAAAGTCCGTGGACGACCGCGGGTACACCGGCCCGTGGCCGGACAACTGGATCCTGAAGTCGACCATGTGCTCGTACCGGTCCGGCGGCTACATCTACAGCTACGCCAAGCTGAGCTGGGACATGCCCGATGCGCACGGGAGCGCTCCCTACCTGACCTTCGACGCCGCGAAGTTCCGCGTCTACCTCAAGAAGAGCGTCTCCGGCGCGCCGGACCCGATCCGCGCCTACCGCGACTTCGGTATCGAAGGCCGGCTCGAGGCCGGTGACGGTTCCTACACCACCCCGACCTTCCGGCACGCCATCTCCCGTTACGCACTCGGTGACGGTGCCTGGAAGCTGAACTGGAACAACGACGGCGACGGCTACAAGCACTACTCGGTCACCGCCTCACCCCGGGTCTGACGGGTCTGATCCCGCACGTCTCCGGCCGCGTCGCCAGGCCCCATGAGCCGGGGCGACGCGGCCGGACGGCACCCCCACCGCCTCCCCACGTCGCACTCGGGCATCCCCTCCCGTACTCCCCGGGAGGTATGCGAACTGCCGCTGGCCGTACGACGACCGGGCTCCCTCCCAGCGCGCACTCTCGGTAGCGAAAAGGCACCACAGACCGCTACCGAGGAGCTGAGAACCATGCAGACGCTGGCACACTGGCACGGCGACGGAGGGCCGGGGCCCTGGATCCTGCTGTTCCCCGTCATCTGGGCCGCCGTCATCGCGGGCGGCATCTTCCTGCTGCGCCGCACCGTCTGGCGCGGCCGTGGCCCTCGCGGCCCCTGGCGGACGCCGCAGCCGCACGGCGGACAGGGCGCCGAGAGCCCGCTCGAGATGCTCGACCGGCGCTTCGCGCAGGGCGAGATGGACGAGGACGAGTACTGGCGCCGCGTCTCCGTGCTGAACGAGAGCACCCGTGAGCGCAGCCGCGGCGCATCCGAGGGCGGCAAGCGATGAGCGGCACCGCCGCGGCCCGCGTCACCGCTGCCGTGAAGGTCTACGGCAGCGGTGAGGTGGAGGTCCGCGCACTCGACGAGGTGACGCTCGGCTTCGAGACGGGCCGCTTCACCGCCATCATGGGGCCCTCCGGCTCCGGCAAGTCCACCCTGATGCACTGCGCGGCCGGGCTGGACACCCTCACCTCGGGGCAGGCCTTCATCGGCGGCACCGAACTGGGCTCCCTCAGCGACAAGAAGCTCACCGTGCTGCGCCGCGAACGCGTCGGCTTCGTCTTCCAGGCGTTCAACCTGCTGCCGACCCTCACCGTCGCCGAGAACATCACGCTCCCGCAGGACCTGGCCGGCTCCCGCGTCGACCCGGAGTGGACCGAGGCCCTCATCGACGTCGTCGGCCTCGGTGACCGGCTGCGCCACAGGCCGAGCGAGCTCTCCGGCGGCCAGCAGCAGCGCGTCGCCGTCGCCCGGGCGCTGGCCTCCCGGCCCGAGGTGGTCTTCGCCGACGAACCCACCGGCAACCTCGACTCCCGCTCCGGCGAGGAGGTGCTCGGGCTGCTCGGCCGCGCGGTGCACGAGATGGGCCGCACGGTGGTGATGGTCACCCACGACCCGGTGGCCGCCGCACACGCCGACGAGGTCGTCTTCCTCGCCGACGGCCGGCTGTCCGGGCGGATGCCGCAGCCGACGGCGGAGCGGGTGCTGGACCAGCTCAAGTCCTACGACCGTGCGGGGGTGGCCCGATGAGCGCCGACAGCGGAGCCGGTGCGAGCGCGGGCGGCAGCGCCCGCACCGCGCTGCGGATCAGCCTCGCCTCGCTGCGCACCCACAAGCGGCGCTTCGCCGGCACCTTCTCCGCCGTGCTGCTGGGCGTCGCCTTCCTCACCGGCACCCTCGTCATGGGCGACACCCTGCGGGCGGGATTCGACACGCTGTTCGGCAACGCCACCAGCGGTACCGACGCCGTGGTGCGCAGCGAGGGCGTCATCACCACCTCCGACGACGCCATGGGCACCCGCGGCCCGCTGCGCACCGCGGCGAGCCTCCGGGCCGTACGCGGCACGCCCGGCGTCGCCGCGGCGGAGCCCAGCATCGAGGGCGCCGGACAACTCGTGGGTGCGGGCGGCGAACCCGTCGGCGGCAAGGGCCCGCCCACCACCGCGGGCAACTGGATACACGACAAGGAGCTCAATCCCTACGAGCTCGCGCGGGGCCGGGCGCCCCGTGCCTCCGGGGAGGCCGTCGTCAACGAGGGCGCCGCCGAGGCCGGCAAGCTCGAGATCGGGGACGTCACGACGCTGCGCACCCCCGACCCCGTACGAGTGAAGATCGTCGGCCTGGCCACCTTCGGCGGCGAGAGCGGCATGGGGAAGGCCACCTTCACCGGGCTGACCCGCGCTGACGCCGAGAAGTACCTGATGCCCGAGCCCGGCATGGCCGCCTCGATCCGGGTACGGGCCGAGGACGGCACCAGTCAGCAGCAGCTCGCCGAGCGCCTGGAGGCCGCGCTGCCCAAGGGCGTGGAGGCGGTCACCGGCGAGGAGGCGGCCGAGGAGAACTCCGAGAACATCTCCGGCCAGTTCCTGACCCTGTTCACCAGCATGCTGCTGGTCTTCTCGGGTATCGCGCTGCTGGTCGCCGTCTTCTCCATCCACAACACCTTCGCCATCGTCGTCGCCCAGCGCACCCGTGAGAACGCGCTGCTGCGGGCCCTCGGTGCTTCCCGGCGGCAGGTGCTGGGCACCACGCTCGGTGAGGCAGCGGCCGTCGGCGCTGTCGCCTCGGCCGTGGGACTCGCCGCCGGCATCGGCATCGCCGCCGGTCTCCAGGCGCTCTTCCCGGCGATCGGGTTCCCCTTCCCCGAGGAGGCGCTGGTCATCAAGGGGCTCTCGCTGCTGCTGCCGCTCGGGGCCGGGATCGTGGTGTGCCTCGGCTCCGCGCTGCTGCCCGCCGTGCGGGCGGGGCGCACCGCGCCGCTGGCCGCGCTGCGGGAGACCGCCGTCGAGCACTCCCGCGTCTCCCGGGTACGTGCTGCCGTGGGTGTCGTGCTCGGCGCGGCCGGTGCCGGGCTCACCGTGCTGGGCGCGGCCTCCGGCAGCAGGTCGGTGACCCTGACGGCGTCCGGTGCCGTCGCGGTGCTCGCCGCCTTCGTCGTCCTCGGCCCGGTGGCCGCGGCTCTCGCCGTACGGGTGATGGGCGGGCCGGTCGCCAGGCTGCGCGGAACGGTCGGGGCGCTCGCCCAGCGCAACGCGCTGCGCAGCCCCAAGCGCACCGCGGCAACCGCGGGCGCACTGATGATCGGCGTCGCCGTCGTCACGCTCTTCACCGTCTTCGCCTCCTCACTGAAGGCGATGATGGACGAGACGGTCAGCCGCAACTTCGCCGGAGACGTCGCGGTCAGCACCCCCGGCTTCGGCGCGGGTGGGAGCGGCCTGAGCCCCCGGCTGGCGCCCGCCGTGCAGCGGTTGCCGGAGGTGGACACCGCGCTCGGGCTGGGCAAGGGCGTCGCCCGCGTCGACGGCGTCGGCCAGGAGCTCACCGTCACCGACCCGGCGGCGCTGCCCCGCGTGCTGCACCTGGGCGAGGTGGACGGCAAGCTCACCGGCCTGGGCGCACACGGAATGGCCGTCTCCCGGAGCGAGGCCGCCGACCACGGCTGGCGGCCCGGCTCCACGGCGAAGCTCGCCTTCACCGACGGCACCGAACAGCGCTTCACCGTCCGCGCCGTCTACGAGACGAGCGAGCTGACCGGCGACTACGTCATCACCCACCGGGCGTGGGCGCCGCACCGCACCCAGGACACCGACACCCTGCTGGCCGTCAGCTTCGAGGACGGCGTCTCACAGGCGGCGGGCAAAGCCGCCGTCGAGCGGGTCGCCGACCGCTACGGCGAGCCGGATGTGCAGACCCGCGAGGAGTACGCGCAGTCCTCGGCCGCCGGTATCGACATGATGCTGACCCTCGTCTACGCGCTGCTCGGCCTCGCCGTCCTCATCGCGCTGCTGGGCATCGCCAACACCCTCACGCTCGCCGTGTACGAGCGCACCAGGGAGCTGGGGCTGCTGCGGTCGGTCGGCCAGACGCGCGGCCAGTTGCGGGCCATGGTGCGGTGGGAGTCGGTGCTGGTCGCCGCCTTCGGCACGGCTGGCGGGCTCGGACTCGGTGCCTTCCTCGGCTGGGCCCTTGTGCGGGCCACCGACAGCAGGGGCGTGAGCGTCTTCAGTCTGCCGCCGCTGCAGCTGACCGTCGTCGCCCTGGTCGGTGTCCTGGCCGGGCTGCTGGCGGGCTGGCGCCCCGCGCGCAGGGCCGCGCGCCTGGACATGCTGAGAGCTGTCGCTGCGTGAGGCGCGCCGGCGGGCAAGCGCACCCCGCACGCCGGGCGCGCGGGCCGAGCCTCAGCCCGCTGCGGCGGGCTCCGCCTCGACGGGAGGCGGCACGGGGGCCGGGGCGGGGGCCGGATGGTCCGGTTGGGCGGTGTCGCGTGCGGCACCGCCCTTTCGGGTACGGTGCCGGGCTGTCGTATCCGGCGGCGGGGCCGGGAGGGAGAACCAGACGATCTTCCCGGCGCCGTCGGGCTGGGTGCGCATTCCCCAGCTCTCGCTGAGGGACGCCACCAGCGCCAGCCCCCGCCCGCTGGTGGACAGCGGCTCGCTGGGCGCCGCGCCGCGAATCCGCGGCAGCCGGGGATCGTGGTCGCGCACCGAGACCGTGAGCCGGTTCCACATGTAGGAGAGTTCCACGGTGCAGTGCTTGTCGGCGGGCGCGGGGCTCTGGCCGCCGCTCCGCCCCTCGGGGTCTGCGTGCCGGTGTACGTTGGCCAGCAGCTCGGTCAGCCCGAGGGCCGTCGTATCGATGAGGGCGTCCAGACGCCAGTACCGCAACTGCGCGGAGACGATCCTGCGGACCTGGCCTATCCGCGAGGGCAGCGCCTGGAACTCCACGGCACAGTGCCGCTCCGGGGGGATGTGCTTGCTCGTGCTGCTCGGTGGACTGATCACGACTGTGACTCCCTCACGAGGGGCCGCCCGGCGGGCGGGGACGGATCACATGTGACGTGCGCTACAGAGCCAGGATGAGAGCGGACGAGCGGAGGTGCAAACGCACAGCGACGATTCGGTCACGCAGGGGGCTCAGTGTCTGCTCAGCGTCTGCCCGGCGCCTGCCCGATGGTCGCTCGACGGCCGTTCATCTGCCGAGCACGCCGCGCTCGGCGGCGGCCTTGGCCCGCGCCGTCCGCACGGCCGCCAGCAGCCCCTCCCGGTGCCGCAGGCCGAGGCGCAGCAGATAGCTTCTGCCGCCCAGCGTCGCCAGTGCCTGATCCCGCAGCCCGTAGCCGCTGATCCGCACCTCCTCGACCGGCGCGCTGTCGATCTCACTGCCGTAGCTGGTCATCAGCACCAGTTCGCCGTCCCGCACCAGCACATGGCCGGCCCGGGTGAGTGAGCGAAGCATCCGGCTTATCCCGACCCCGGTCGCGTCGAACTCCGGCTCCGCCACGTCACACCGCCTCCCACCGCGTCCTGCCGAGCAGGGGTACCCCCCAGCGGTGTCCGTACACCCGGAGAAGCTCCACCCCTCGCCGTGAGCATGCCCACGTCCGGGCCTGTCTACCAACCCCCCTCTATGATCGGCCCGTGAGCACCACCGAACCCGCCCCTCCCGTCCCCGACCTCCCCACCCAGGACGTCGACCGCAGCGACCCGGACCACCGGCGCTGGCTCCAGGAGGCGGTACGCAAAGTGCGGGCCGAGAGCGGCCGCAGCGCCGACACGCACCTGCTCGCCTTCCCGCTCCCCGAGGAGTGGGGCATCGACCTGTACCTCAAGGACGAGTCGACCCACCCCACCGGCAGCCTCAAACACCGCCTGGCGCGCTCGCTGTTCCTGTACGCGCTGTGCAACGGCTGGATCCGCCCCGGGCGGCCCGTGATCGAGGCGTCCAGCGGCTCCACCGCGCTGAGCGAGGCATACTTCGCGAAGCTGATCGGGGTGCCGTTCATCGCCGTGATGCCGCGCACCACCAGCAGTGAGAAGACCCGGCTGATCGAGTTCCACGGTGGCACCTGTCATCTGGTCGACGACCCGCGCACCGTCTACGAGGTCTCCGCACGGCTGGCCGCCGAGAGCGGCGGCCACTTCATGGACCAGTTCACCTACGCCGAGCGGGCCACCGACTGGCGCGGCAACAACAACATCGCCGAGAGCGTCTACGGGCAGTTGAGCCGCGAGCGTCACCCGGAACCCGCCTGGATCGTGGCCACCGCGGGAACCGGCGGGACCTCGGCGACCTTCGCGCGCTACATCCGCTATATGCAGTACGACACCCGGGTGTGCGTGCCCGACCCGGAGAACTCCTGCTTCTTCGACGGCTGGACGCGCGGCGACCCGGACGCCGCCAGCGAGACCGGCTCCCGTATCGAGGGCATCGGGCGGCCGCGGATGGAGCCCAGCTTCGTCCCGGGAGCCATCGACCGCATGATGAAGGTCCCGGACGCCGCCAGCGTCGCCGCCGTACGCACGCTCGACCGGGTGCTGGGACGCAAGGCGGGCGGCTCCACCGGGACCGGGCTGTGGAGCAGCCTGCGGATCGTCGCCGAGATGCTGGCCGCGGGGGAGCGGGGCAGCGTCGTCACCCTGCTGTGCGACCCCGGCGAGCGGTACCTGGACAAGTACTACTCGGACGCCTGGCTCGCCGAACAGGGCCTGGACATCGTGCCCTACGCGCGCACCCTGGAGCGCTTCCTGGCCACCGGCGACTGGACGGAGCTGGCCTGGCCCGCCCGCGCCGACACTTCCGGCTAGCGTGAGCCGCGCACGGCGTCAGGGGCGCAGCCTGCGCTCCAGCTTCCGCATGGCGTCCCGGAACGAGGCCCCCAGTCCGGGCTTGCCCAGCCGCAGTACCGTACGCAGCGCGGGGGTGCCGTCGACCGCCATGGTCCAGCGCACCCTCGCGCCTCCGGCCGGAGAAGGGGCCAGGTGCCAGTCCTCCAGCAAGGCGCGAACGCCCGGTGCGTTGGTGCGGTCGACCCGGTAGGCGTACCGCTCACCGGGGAGCGCCGCCATGACCGTCTCGTCGAAGAAGCCCCCGCCCTTGAGCCGGACCTCCCGCCCCTTGCCGTCGGCTGTCGGGCGCAGCTCGGTCACCGCGGCGAACCAGCTCGGCCACGCCTCCACCTCGTCAGCCAGCGCCGTGTAGACCCGCTCGACGGGCACCGACAGATCGGCGGTGAAGGAGAGCCGCAGCGGTGCGGTGTCTGCGAAGTCCAGCACCACGGGACGCAGTTGCCGAACCGGCAGTTGACGTGCCATACGAACGACCCCCAGCGGTACGCGAACGGGTGTGCGGTGCGACCACCCTAGCGCCGCCTGCACCCCGGCGCCGCCTGTCGGTCCACGCCCCGTTCGCGTCAGAGCGCGTCCGCCGCCCCCTCCGCATCCTGCTCACCGGCCACCACCAGCTCCGGCAGCCGCTCCCGGATCTCCTCGCGCGCCTCCGGCGGCATCCCGCCGTCCGTCACCAGCGCGTCCACCTGGTCCAGGGAGGCGAACGAACTCAGCCCCACCGTCCCCCACTTGGTGTGGTCGGCCACCACGATCACCCGGCGCGCCGAGCCCACGAAGTGCCGGTTCGTCTCGGCCTCGGCCAGGTTCGGCGTGGAGAGCCCGGCCTCGACCGATATCCCGTGCACTCCCAGGAACAGCGCGTCGAAGTGGAGCGAGCGGATCGCCGCGTCCGCCACCGAACCCACCAGCGAGTCCGAGGGCGTACGCACCCCGCCCGTCAGCACCACCGTGGCCGCGCCCGCACGGGTCCCGCCCGCGCCGTTGCTCGCACGCTGCGCGGAGTGGAAGACATCGGCGACCCGCACCGAGTTGGTGACCACCGTCAGATTCGGCACGTCCAGCAGGTGCCGCGCCAGCGCGAACGTCGTCGTACCGCCCGAGAGCGCGATCGCGGTGCCCGGCTGGACCATGGTGGCGGCCGCGCGTGCGATGTCCTCCTTCGCGCTCAGCTCCAGCGAGGACTTCGCCTCGAACCCGGGCTCGTGCGTGCTCGCCTCGGCGACCGGAACCGCACCACCGTGCACCTTCTCAAGGGCGCCCTGCCGGGCCAGCGCGTCCAGGTCGCGCCGCACCGTCATGTCCGAGACCGACAGCTTCCGGGTCAGCTCGTTGACCCGCGCCCCGCCCCGCCGCCGCACCTCCTCCAGGATCAGCGCACGCCGCTGCTCGGCGAGGAGGTTCTGGTTGTCGCTCACTGCCGCTGTCTCCGTTCCTTCCTGACCGACTTGTCCGGGCTGTGGGGGAGGCCGCTGGTGGGGGCCATCCTCCCACGCGTACAACCGGGGCGCTCCTGTCACGATCCGGCACCGGGCACGCCACCTTCACCCGTGAGGGGGTGGCACAGCGGCGGCCCGGACGGTGATGCTGTCACAGGTATCGGACACGCTGTCACACACAGCCGACGCATAGCTGACACACCGTTCGGGGGACTCGGGGGAAGCACAGTGCCGTCAGACCACGCACCCGACAGCGCGCCCGGAAAGCCGGGCCTGGCGCTGGAACTGCTCGTACACGGAGTGGGGGGAACCACTCCCGCCGAGATGCTCGGCGACCCGCGCACCGAGCGCGTCACGGGGGACAGCACGGCGGCGATACACCGCCGCACCGACGACGTGGACGCCGAGCGGCACCCCGAGGACTACGCGGGCAGACCGGTCCCGGAGGCGTACTGCTGGTCGAACCTCACCTCGGGCAACGGGGCCCGCGCACTGTGGCTGATCCTGCTGCCGTTCATGGTCGCCAACCTCGCACACTGGACCCGGCCGGCCGCACACGGCCGCCGCCGCACCGTGCGGCTGCACGGCCTCCTGGTCCGGCTGATCGCGCTCTCGCTGACCGTGCTGCTGATCGCCGCCGCCTGCGAGGTGGCGCTCGACCTGATCGCCTGGCAGTGCGCCGGAAGCGAGCGCTGCGCCCAGGAGCGCACCTGGCTGGGGTTCATGGCCGCGCCGCAGGGACCCGGGGACCTCGGCGGCTGGTGGAGCCAGCCCGGCCGCAGGCTCGCCCTGGCCGCCGTGCTGCCCACCGCCGTGACGGTGCTGCTGTGGTGGCTCTCGCACCGCACCTGGAGCGCGTACGAGTCCCAGCCGCCGCTGGAGCGCACCGTGCCCGAGGACGACCCCGCAGCCGACGGGCGCCCGCCGCTGTCGCTGCCCGGCTTCTGGTACGGCAAGCGCCTCGTCGCCCGGCTGCGCGCGGCGCACACCGCCGCCGGTTTCCTGACCGTGGCCGGGGCCCTCACCGCTGCCACGACCAAGCACGACCGGACGCCCGGCGGCAACGCCGTGCTCGATGTCTGCGGTTGGCTGCTGACCGGGCTGGTGCTGGCCGGCGCGGTCTGGGTGCTCTACGTCGTCTGCCGCAGGGGCCGCAAGGAGAGCGAACCGGACGACGAGGCCGACTCGCCGGCCGTGCACGGGCTGCCCGGTGCCTCCCTCGCCGTACTGCTGCTCGCCGTCGTGCACAGCGGCTGGAGCCGCCCCGGCTGGACTTCCAGCGGCCCCCTCCCCGGTGACGAGGCGTTCGGTGTCCTCGCCGTGCTCCAGGGCGCCCTCGTGGTCGCGCTCGGCGTCCTCGGACTGCGGCTGCACCGCCTCACCAGGGTGCCCCGTACGGCGCTGGCCGGGCTGGCCTCCGGCTGCGTCGGGATGCTCGCCTGCGGGCTGGGCGGACTGCTCTCCGGTGGCGTCTCCCAGCGGGTCGGGGACTGGCTGGACGGGCCGGGCACCCCGGGCCAGGGCGGCGGACACATCGCCGGACCGCCCATCGTGCTCACTTGGCAGGCGTCCATCATCCCGGTGCTGCTCGCGCTGGTACTGCTGCTGGCCTGCTGGTTCGTCTTCCGGGTGTGGCGCGACGCGCGTCGGCTCACCGACGATGTGGCGGCCGGCTATCCGGACTCTCTGCCCGACGAGTCGCGGTCCCGCCGGATCGCCTCGGCGATCGCCAGGGCCGGCCTCACCGACCAGGCGCCCTGGCTGGTGGCCACCGTCGCCGCCGCCACCCTCGTGCTGGGCGGCGTCGCCGTGGTCGGCACGCTGTGGACCGGGCAGGTGCCCGGCGAGGCGACCGACGGCGCCCCCGACTTCGTCGCGGGGTTCGCCGACACCGTCCAGACCCTCGGCTCCTGGCTGGTCGGGTTCGCCTTCGTCCTGCTGCTGGCCTGGAGCCGCCGCGCCTACAAGGACGCCTCGGCCCGCCGCACCGTCGGCATCCTGTGGGACGTGGGCACCTTCTGGCCGCGCTGCGCCCACCCGTTCGCGCCGCCCTGCTACGCCGAGCGCGCCGTGCCCGACCTGGCCTGGCGGATGGCGATGTGGACCGACCAGCGGCCGGAGCGCCGCCTGGTGATCTCCGGCCACTCGCAGGGCAGCGTGCTGGCGGCAGCCGCCGTCTGGCAGCTGGACCCGGACACCCGCCGCCAGATCGCGCTGCTCACCTACGGTTCCCCGCTGGAACGCCTCTACGGGCGCTGGTTCCCCGCCTATTTCGGGCCGCACCGGCTCGCCTCGTTCCACGGCGGTCTGGAGTGCTGGCGCAACCTGTGGCGGCTGACCGACCCGATCGGGGGCCCCGTGCGGCCGGAGAGCGCCGACACCCCCGAGCCCGGACCGCCCGAGGAGTGCCGCGGCGTGGACCGCGGCCCGCTGCGCGACCCGCTCGTCTACGGCCGCACGCGTGAACTGCCGCTGCCGGAGCCGATCCTGGCGCACGGCGACTATCAGGCGGACCCTGCCTTCGCACAGGAGCGCGCCGGGCTGCTGGCCCGACTGGAGGAGCGCTCCGTACGGTTCCGGCAGCCCACGGAGGGCGTACCGCGGCAGCCGGAGCCGGAGCCGGAGTCCGTCCCGGACCCGGCTGCGGACCGGCTCAGGCGGAGTCGGGCAGGTCAGACGGGTAGAGCAGGGTGAGGTCCTCGGTGCTCGGGTCGGGCAACTGGGCGACCCGGCCCGCGTGCCGCTCGACCATCGCCTCGAACGTCTGCCGCGCCGTACGCCCGTTGCCGAACGAGGGCCCCTTGGGCATCCGCGCGAAGTAGCCGAGCAGCGCCTGCCGCGAGCCCTCGCTCAGGTGGTACTCGTGCTCCTCGGCCTGCTGTTCGACGATGTGCAGCAGCTCCTCCGGCGCGTAGTCACCGAAGGTGATCGTGCGCGAGAAGCGGGAGGCAACGCCCGGGTTGGCGGCCAGGAAGTGCTCCATCTCGGTGGTGTAGCCCGCCACGATCACCACCACGTCGTCGCGGTGGTCCTCCATCAGCTTCACCAGTGTGTCGATGGCCTCGCGGCCGAAGTCGCGGCCCGAGTCCTGCGGGGCGAGCGCGTACGCCTCGTCGATGAACAGCACCCCGCCCTTGGCCTTCTCGAACGCCTCCTGGGTGCGGATCGCCGTCGAGCCGATGTGCTCGCCCACCAGGTCGACGCGGGAGACCTCGACCAGGTGGCCACGCCGCAGCACACCGAGGGAGCGCAGGATCTCGCCGTAGAGGCGGGCCACCGTCGTCTTGCCGGTGCCCGGTGAGCCGGTGAAGACCAGGTGCCGTCGCGCGGAGGCCGCCTTGAGCCCCGCTGCCTCCCGCCTGCGGCCGACCTCGATCATGTCGGTGAGCGCCCGCACCTCGCGCTTGACGCTCTCCAGCCCGACCAGCGCGTCGAGTTCGCCCAGCACCTCCTTGGCCGGACGCGGCGCGTCCCCTGCCGGGTCCCCGCCCGCCGGATCGTCGCCGGGCGCACCGGTGGCTGCCGGAGCCGCCGCGAGCCCCGACGTGAGCGAGCTTTCCGAGCGCTGCCTGGGGAGTGCGGCCTGCGCGGTCAGCAGCCCGGCCGAGCCCTCGGCGGCGGAGGCGTCAGCGGCCTGCGGGGCGGTGGCGGAGGCCGCGCCGCTCGTGGCGGTGGCGGGCAGCGCGGTGACGGCTGCCGCACTCTCGTCGCTGGTGCAGTCCTCCACGATCGGGCCTTCTTCGGCGAACTCGTAGCCCCCGCGCGTGCACCGGTCGGTGCGACAGCGGCGCAGCGTCGTGCGGCAGCCGTCGATGACGTGGAAGCCGTAGCCGCGCGAGCCGGTCACCCGGCAGTTGTGGAAGGTCCCGCGCCCCTCGGCCGACACATAGAACCCGGCCTCGCCCGAGCCGCTGACCGTGCAGCGCTCGACGGTGGGGTCCGCGCCCTTGGTGACGATGACGCCGGTCGCAGCCTGGTCGATGGTGCAGCCGTTGAGCACCCCGCCGCTGCCGTGGTCGCGGAACCAGGCACCGGTGGCCGCCTTGCTGATCCGGCAGTCGTCCAGCTGGACGATCGCGCCGTCGCTCACCGAGACGGCGGTGCCGCGCACCTGGGAGAGGTCGCTGTCGAGCACATCCGCGCGCGAGCCCCGGTCCAGGACGAACAGCGCGTCGGGCACCGAGTGCACCCGGCAGGTGTCCAGCACCGCAGTGGCGCCGTCGCTCACCCACACCGCCGGATAGTCGCCCGTACTCTCATGTATCTCACAGCCGTTGGCGTCCGCACGGGTGCCCGGGTCCCACACCGACAGACCGTTACGGCCGAAGCGGCGCACCGTCGAGCGGGTCAGCGTGAGCACCGAACGGGAGCGCAGATCGACCGCGTTCTCCGGGATGTCGTGGATGTCGCAGTCGGCGAGGGTGAGCACCGCGTCGCCCTCCAGGGTGACGCCGTCGGCCGAGGTGCGGTGCACCCGGCAGTCGGTGAAGTGCCCGCTGGCACGCGCGGCGACGCGCAGCCCGCTGCCCTTGATCTCGTACACCTCGCAGTCCAGCGCCTCCAGTGTGCTGCCCTCGCCCTGGAGCGCGATACCGGCACCCGAGGCGAGGTGCACCTTGCAGTGCGCCAGGCGCGGACGGGCGCCGTCCCGCACCTGGACCCCGGACTGGCCGGCGGCGACCACCTCGCACTCCTCGTAGACGCCGCTCGCCCCACCGGTGATGCTGATGCCGATCCCGGCCGGGTTGTCCACGGTGCAGCGCCGCACCGTGGGCCGGGCGCCGCCGCGCACCTCGATGCCCGAGGCCGAGCGGGTCATCACCCGCAGCCCGGCCAGCTCCGGCGCCGCGTCCTCCACCAGCACGGCGGGCACGGCCGAGTCCTGGCCCTCGATCTGGAGGTCCTGGACGAGCGCGGCGGAGCGCACGGTCAGCGCCACGCCGTCGGAGGGTGCGATACGCACGGGTCCTGAGCCGCCGCGCTCCGGGCCGCGCAGGGTCACCATGCGCTCGATGACGAGGTTCTCCCGGTAGGTGCCGGGCGCCACGGTGAGTACGTCACCGTCGCCCGCCGCCTCCAGCGCGGCGGACAACGACGCGTATTCGCCCGTACGCCGCCGCCACCGTGACGTGCCGCTGTGCGTCACCTGGACCGAGCCCTGTGCCATGGAGTGCTGTGCCCCAACCTCGTGCGTGCCAAGATGCGTTAAGCCTGTCGCACGGAATGCCGAGTGCGCCGCCCGTGCCGGCCGCACCACCGTAGCGTGCGCTGGTGGTCCTCGGTGACGGGTCCAACCGAGTGACCGGCACGGACACCCTTTTGGAACCTTTTTCGGAACCGTTTCGAAAGCTGCCGGGTGCCGCGTCAGTTGCTGGTGCCGGTGCGGCCCCAGTCGGGACCGATCCGCACCCACTCCGCGTCCCAGCGCGCGTACCGTCGCCGCATCAGCAGCCGTACGGTCACCCGGCGCCCGGCCTCCAGCGCTGTGGCGGTGCAGGCCGCGGCGGCCAGTCCGGCCAGCAGCGCGTACGAGCCGGCGCTGCGCGCGCTCATCGGGCGGGAGGTCAGACGGCCGTGCGAGTCGGCCCACACATGGAACCGGCCGCCGGGCTCCACGGGGTGGCGCAGCATGACCGTTCCGGTGTGCGGGGTGCCGTCGGGGCCCGTCCAGCGTGCCGCGACCCGGTTGCGGTTCGGCGCCCCGGCCGCTGTCTCGGTTTCGGAGTCCAGCGGCGGCAGAACGGTGACGTGCTCGGCCGTCGCCCAGATCCGCTGCCGTTCCCGCTGCTGCTCGTGTGCCGTGCGCAGCAGCATGTCGTGGGCGGCCGCCGCCGCGCCCCAGCCCGCCAGCGGGGCACCCAGGACGATCAGCAGCGCGGCCCACAGGGACAGCCACGCCTCACGGCGGTCGGTGCCGCGGCACAGCGGATTTCCGCGCCAGCGCCACAGGCCGACGATCATGCGCACGGCCGCTCACCCCCTTCTCGCCGTCCCTTTACGTACCTCACCGGGAGCGGTGCATGCACGAGAAGGGCCGAAGGGCCCCGAACCGCGGGATGCGACCGTCTTGCGGTCTTCGGGTCCGCTGTCTCCCTGTCCGTCCGTCGGGCTCTTCGTCCGTCCGTCGGGCTCTTCGCCGGCTCGCTTCGTTCCCCTCGTGGTCGGAACGAGTTTACTGAGTGGCTTTCCGGCCTCCGACAGCGGGCGCGGATCAGAGTGGCGTGCGCCCCCTTGCGCGCCTGCACCTCCGGAGAGGTTCAGGGAGCGGCGGATGATATTCCCGCTCCCGGAGTTGTTGCGGGCGGTGATCATTTATGGAGTTTCATTACCGTACGTGAGGAAAGTATGGCCGAAGGGCGGTCCGTACCCAGCTGATCGCGCGGGCATTCGGGGGCCGCTCGCATCTTTTGAGCGATTGCCGCTGTTCTCGCCGCTCACCTAACTTCGATCCGCAGCACGTGAATTGACTGATCATCACGAGGACAGGCGGTGTCGGATGACGACTGCGGCGGAGCGGAATTCCGGTAGCGAGAGCGCGGAGCAGGCCCAGCAGAGCCTCGCCACAGCAGCGGCACGGAATCTCGCGACCACCACGAAGACACCTCCGCAGATGCAGGGGATCACCTCGCGGTGGCTGCTGCGGGTCCTGCCATGGGTCCAGGTCACCGGTGGCACCTTCCGGGTGAACCGGCGGCTGAGCCACACTCTGGGCGACGGCCGGGTCGAGTTCGTCTCCACCGGCTCCGAGGTGCGGGTCATCCCGCTGGAGCTGACCGAGCTGCCGCCGCTGCGCGGCTACGAGGACCAGGAGGTCCTGAGCGCCCTGGCGGACCGCTGCGAACAGCGCGACTTCCGCCCCGGTGAGGTGATCGTCGAGGAGGGCGCGCCGGCGGACCGGCTGGTCCTGATCGCCCACGGCAAACTGCGCCGCTCCGTCCGCGGCAGGTACGACGAGGACATCACCCAGGGCGTGCTCGCCGACGGGGACTTCGTCGGTGACGACCGGCTGACCGGCCAGACCGGCACCTGGGACCACACCCTCACCTCACTCACCAGCGGCACCGTCCTCTATCTGGAGCGGCGCGCCTTCGACGCCGTCCTCGCCGACTCCGACTCGCTCCGCTCCCATCTGGCCGCCACCCGCTCGCTGATCCCGTCCCAGCGCACGGAGAACGGCGAGTCCGCGATCGAGCTGGCCTCCGGCCACGTGGGCGAGCCGCCCCTGCCGGGCACCTTCGTCGACTACGACCTGAGCCCGCGCGAGTACGAACTGGAAGTCGCCCAGACCGTGCTGCGCGTCCACACCAGGGTCGCCGACCTGTACAACCACCCGATGAACCAGCTCGAGGAGCAGCTGCGGCTCACCATCGAGGCACTGCGCGAGCGCCAGGAGCACGAGCTGGTCAACAACCGTCAGATCGGCCTGCTGCACAACGCCGAGATGAGGCAGCGCGTCCACACCCGCTCCGGCCCGCCCACGCCGGACGACCTCGACGAGCTGCTGGCCACCGTGTGGAAGGACCCCAGCGTCATCCTGGCCCACCCCAAGGCGATCGCCGCGTTCGGCCGCGAGTGCAGCAGGCGCGGGGTCTACCCGCAGTCGGTCGACTACGAGGGTCACTCCCTGCCCGCCTGGCGAGGTGTGCCCATCCTGCCCTGCAACAAGATCCCGGTCAGCCGGCAGGGCAGCACCTCCATCATGGCGATGCGCACCGGCGAGAAGGCACAGGGAGTCGTCGGACTGCACCAGACGGGAATCCCGGACGAATACAGCCCCGGTCTCTCGGTGCGCTTCATGGGCATCAACGAAAAGGCCGTCATGTCCTACCTGGTGAGCGCCTACTACTCCGCTGCCGTCCTCGTGCCCGACGCGCTCGGAATTCTCGAGGACGTCGAACTCGGGCACTGACACCGCGCCCGGACTCGGGGCACCGGCGGACAGCCGCCGTCGGCACACCAGGACAACAGGCAGTCGGAAACACCAGGAACCGGGTACAGATGACGACGCATCCCGAAGAAGTCCAGCAGCACGACCGCTCGAGCCTCTCCACAGCGGCCGCGCGCAAGCTGACCACCACCACCAAGACGCCGCCGCAGATGCAGGGGATCTCCCCTCGCTGGCTGCTGCGGGTACTGCCCTGGACGGAGACCACCGGCGGCAGCTACCGCGTCAACCGGCGGCTCACCCACACCCTGGGCGACGGCAGGATCGAGTTCGTCTCCACCGGCACCGACGTCAGCGTCATCCCGGCCGAGCTGCGGGAGATCCCGCTGCTGCGCGGCCTGGAGGACGAGGCGTCCCTGCGCGCGCTGGCCGACGGCTTCACCCAGCGTGAGTACGCGCCCGGCGAGGCGCTGGCCGTCCGCGGCGAGCCCACCGACGAGCTGCTGCTGATCGCGCACGGCCGCGTCGTCAAGCAGGCCGCGGGCCAGTACGACGACGAGATCGAGCTCGGTGTCATCGCCGACGGCGACCACGCCGGCGATCAGATCCTCACCAGCGACCCCGGCAGCTGGGAGTACACGCTGCGCGCCACCACGCGCTGCACCGTACTCGCGCTGCCCCGCAGCACGTTCCAGCAGACGGCGGACGCCGCCCCGCCGCTGCGCCGGCACCTCGACACCCTGCTGGCCCGCTCCGTACCCGCGCAGAACCGGCGCGGCGAGGCCGATATCGCGCTGGCCTCGGGACACGTCGGCGAGCAACCGCTGCCCGGCACCTTCGTCGACTACGAGCTGCGCCCCCGCGAGTACGAGCTGGCCGTCGCACAGACCGTGCTCAGGGTCCACAGCCGGGTCGCCGACCTCTACAACGACCCGATGAACCAGGTGCAGGAGCAGCTGCGGCTCACCATCGAGGCGCTGCGCGAGCGCCAGGAGAACGAGCTGGTCAACAACCGCGAGTTCGGGCTGCTGTACAACGCGGACCTCAGCCAGCGCATCCGCGCCCGGTCGGGCCCGCCGGCCCCCGAGGACCTGGACGAGCTGATCTCACGCCGCCGCAAGACCCGCTATCTGCTGGCGCATCCACGCACCATCGCCGCCATCGGCCGCGAGTGCAGCAAGCGCGGCATCTACCCCGAACAGACCCAGGTCGAGGGCGCCAGGGCGCACGCCTGGCGCGGCATCCCGCTGCTGCCCTGCGACAAGATCCCGGTACGCGAGGACGGGACCAGTTCGGTACTGGCCATGCGCACGGGCCTGGAGGACCAGGGCGTCATCGGGCTGCACCAGACCGGCATCCCCGACGAGGTCCAGCCCTCCCTCAACGTCCGCTTCATGGGCATCGACGAGAAGGCGCTGATCTCCTACCTGGTGAGCGTCTACTTCTCGGCCGCCGTCCTGGTGCCGGACGCGCTGGGCATCCTGGAGGACGTCGAGGTCTGACCGGACCCGACCGACCCCCTCAGCAGGGGTCCGGCCCCAGGTGGCAGGGGCCGGACCCCGCTCCGGAGGTCACCGGCTCGGCCAGCGCCAGTCGGTGACCTCCGGCATGTCCGCGCCGTGTGCCAGCACGTACTCCCGGTGCCGCTCGCGCAGATCGGCCGCCCGCTGCCGCACGCCCGCGGCCCGCGCGCCCAGCCCCGGGGTCCGGTCGATGACGTCCATCACCAGGTGGTAGCGGTCCATGCCGTTGCGCACCACCATGTCGAACGGCGTCGTCGTCGAGCCGGACTCGCGGTAGCCGCGTACCGCCAGCTGTCCGTGCACGGCGCGGGAGTACGTCAGCCGGTGCACCAGCCACGGATAGCCGTGGTACGCGAAGATCACCGGCCGGTCCCGGGTGAAGACGGTGTCGAACTCCGCGTCACTCAGACCGTGCGGATGCTCGGTGGGGCTCATCAGCCGCGCGATGTCCACCACATTGACCACCCGCACCGCCAACTGCGGCAGCCACTCACGCAGCAGTGAGGCGGCCGCCAGCGTCTCCTGCGTGGGCACGTCCCCCGCGCAGGCCAGCACCACATCGGGCCCGGTGTCACCGCGCTCGGTGCCGGCCCACTCCCAGACGCCCACGCCGCGAGCACAGTGCGCCCGCGCCTGGTCGAGATCCAGCCAGTCGAAGCACGGGTGCTTGCCCGCCACCACCACGTTCACCGTGTCCCGGGTCCGCAGCGCGTGGTCGGCCACGCACAGCAGGGTGTTGGTGTCCGGCGGCAGATAGACCCGCACCACGTCCGGGCTCTTGCTGAGTACATGGTCGATGAAGCCGGGGTCCTGGTGCGAGAAGCCGTTGTGGTCCTGGCGCCAGGCGTGCGAGGTGAGCAGGTAGTTGAGCGCGGCGACCGGCCGCCGCCAGGACACCTCACGGGCGCTGTGCACCCACTTCACATGCTGCGCCGCCATGCTCGCGACGAGGTTGGCGAACGCCTCGTAGGAGGCGAACAGCCCGTTCCTGCCGGTCAGTACATACCCCTCCAGCCAGCCCTGGCACAGGTGTTCGGAGAGCACTTCCAGTACCCGCCCGTGCCGGCCCAGATGCTCGTCGGTGCCCAGCAGCCCGGCCTGCCAGCCGCGGTCGGAGGCGCTGTAGACCGCCGAGAGGTGGTTGGAGTCCGTCTCGTCGGGGCCGAACAGCCGGAAGTCGCGGCGCTCCTCGGTGGCCGTCAGCAGCCCCCTCAGCAGCTCACCGAGCGCCCGTGTCGGCTCGTGCGCCCCGGCCCCTGGTCGCTCCACCGGCACCGCGCACGACTCCAGCGGGGGAAGCGGCAGCTCCCGCAGCAGCCGGCCGCCGTTCGCTTCGGGGACGGCGCCCAGCCTCAGATCCCCCTCCGGCACGCACTCCAGCACCTCGGGCCGCGGCCTGCCGTCCTGGTCGAACAGCTCCTCGGGCCGGTACGAACGCAGCCACCCCTCCAGCTGCCGCAGCCGCTCCGGATCGTCCCGTACCCCCGGCAGCGGCACCTGGTGGGAGCGCCAGGTGCCCTCGACCGGTTCCCCGTCCAGCTCGCGGGGGCCCGACCAGCCCTTGGGCGTACGCAGCACCACCATCGGCCAGCGCGGCCGCCCATCCGCCTCGGCGGCACCCGAGCGTGCCGCGCGCTGGATGGCGCCGATCCGCTCCAGCGCCCCGTCGAAGACCTCGGCCAGCGCCCGGTGCGCCTCCAGCGGCGGGGTGTCCTGCTCAGCCGTGACGAACAGCGGCTCGTAGCCGTAGCCGCGCATCAGCGCGCCCAGCTCGTCCTCGGGCAGCCGGGCCAGCACCGTCGGGTTCGCGATCTTGTACCCGTTCAGATGCAGCACCGGCAGTACGGCGCCGTCGTGCACCGGGTCCAGGAACTTGTTCGCGTGCCAGGAGGTGGCCAGCGGCCCCGTCTCCGCCTCGCCGTCGCCGACCACCGCGCACACCAGCAGATCCGGGTTGTCGAACGCGGCACCGTAGGCGTGCGCCAGCGCATAGCCCAGCTCGCCGCCCTCCTGGATCGACCCGGGGACGCTCGGCGACGTATGGCTGGGGACGCCGCCCGGCTGGGAGAAGTCCGCGAACAGCCGCTCCATACCGGCGCCGTCCCGCGGCACGTCCGGCCGCAGCTCCTGATAGCTGCCGTCCAGCCAGGCCCCCGCCAGTACGGCAGCGGCCCCGTGCCCCGGCCCCCACACCCCCATGGCGCGCTGCCCCCGCTCGCGGATCAGCCGGTTGAGATGGGTGTGGACAAGGGCGAGACCGGGGCAGGTGCCCCAGTGGCCCAGCAGCCTCGGCTTGATGTGCTCGGGCCGCAGCGGCTCGCGCAGCAGCGGGTTGGCACGCAGATACAGCTGGCAGGCCGAGAGGTAGTTCAGGGCACGCCAGTGTGCGTCCAGCGCCTCGGCCTCGCGGTCGGTGAGGGACATGTGTTCCGGCATGCCCGATGGGTACCAGGGCGCACCGGTTCCGACACCCGTGATCCCCGGTCAGCGGGCCGGAACGGGGTCAGGTGGCCGAACCGTGGTCAGTGGGGGCGATACTGCGCCGGAGCCGTTGTCTGCCGCCCGCGTGCGCTGCACGATGACGGGGTGCGCAATCCATGGCTGGCGCTCGAGGCGGGCGCGGACGCGACCCAGCGGGCCGGGCAGCTGCGCCGCGCCCACGAACGGTTCCTGACCGGCGGCCCCATCGCCGCCCCCGTCCGCGAGGTGGTGGCCGACTCCTGGCGCCGCTGCGCCGGGGCGCGGCTGGGCCCCGAGAGCATGGCCAGAGTCGAGGTGGACGACGCCGGACTCGCCCTGCGCCGCGCCACCCACCCGCTGGCCCACGCGATGCCCGTCTTCCGCGAGCTGCTGGGGACCATCGCCGACGACGGAGCCCATCTGCTGTCCGTCTGCGACGAGCGGGGCACGATGCTGTGGGTCGAGGGCCACCGCCAGGTGCTGCGCCGTGCCGAGCGGATGAACTTCGTGCCGGGCTCCCAGTGGACCGAGCGCGCCAGCGGCACCAACGCGCCCGGCACCGCGCTCGCCGTCGACCACGCCGTCCAGATCTTCGCCGCCGAGCACTACTGCCGGCCCGTACAGTCCTGGACCTGTGCGGCGGCGCCCGTGCACGACCCGCACACCGGGCGGGTCATCGGCGCAGTGGACCTCACCGGCGGCGACCACCTCGCCTCACCGCACAGCCTGGCGCTCGTCCAGGCCACGGCACGCGCGGCCGAGGCACGGCTGGCCGCACTCGAACCGGCACCCACCACGGGCGGCACACCGCCGCCGCCGAACGGCTGCACGCTCGCCGTCCTCGGCAGGGACGAGGCACTGCTGCACACCCCGGCGACCCGCGCCGACGGCGGGCCGCTGCGGCTGGGCCGGCGGCACAGCGAGATCCTGCTGCTGCTCGCGGCCCACCCCGACGGGCTGAGCGGCGAGGAGCTCGCACGGGAACTGTACGGCGAGCGTGACGTCAACCCCGTCACCCTGCGCGCCGAACTCTCCAGGCTGCGGCACCTTCTCGGACCGCTGCTGGCCTCCCGCCCCTACCGGTTGCGGGACCGCCCGCACACCGACTACGACACCGTCGCCGACGCGCTCGCCGCCGACGACCCCGCGGCCGCCCTCGACGCGTACAGCGGCCCCCCGCTGCCCTGCTCCCAGGCGCCGGGCGTCGTACGGCTGCGCAGGCTGCTGGAGCAGCGTCTGCGCCGCCGCCTGCTGGCCAGGCCGGAGGCGCGGCTGCTGGAGAGCTGGCTGTGCACCGCGGAGGGGGAGCAGGACCTGGAGGTGTGGGAGGCGCTGCACGCCGTACGGCCCACCCCGCGCACGGCGATACGCGTGGCCGAACTGCGGGAGTCCTACGGTCTGTTGCCGCCCGATCCGCCGCCCCCCAGGACCGGGGAGCGGCGCGCAACGTATCCGCAACGTTCCCGGAACTAGCCTCCCGGGCAACCGCGCCGCCGACCGAGGGCGGCCGGGACCGCCGAGTACCGGGCAGGACGCCTGGTACGCCGAGCACAGGGAGGCACAGCAATGAGCCGCTACGCCGCACCGGGAACCGATGGCGCGCTGATGAGCTACCAGCCGCGCTACGACCACTGGATCGGCGGCAGCTATGTCGCCCCGAAACAGGGCGGCTACTTCGAGAACCCCACCCCGGTGACGGGCCGGCCCTTCACCGAGATCGCCCGCGGTACGGCCGAGGACGTCGAGCGCGCCATCGACGCGGCCCACGAGGCGGCACCCGCCTGGGGCCGTACGCCGCCCGCCGAGCGCGCCCAGCTCCTCAACCAGATCGCGCAGCGGATGGAGGCACACCTGGAGGAACTGGCGGTCGCCGAGAGCTGGGAGAACGGCAAGCCGGTCCGCGAGACGCTCGCCGCCGACATTCCACTGGCCATCGACCACTTCCGGTACTTCGCCGCCGCGATCCGCGCCCAGGAGGGCTCGCTCTCCCAGCTGGACGAGGACACCGTCGCCTACCACTTCCACGAGCCCCTGGGTGTGGTCGCCCAGATCATCCCGTGGAACTTCCCCATCCTGATGGCCGCCTGGAAGCTGGCCCCCGCGCTCGCCGCGGGCAACGCCGTCGTCCTCAAGCCCGCCGAACAGACACCGGCCTCCATCCACTACTGGATGAGCCTGGTGGCCGACCTGCTGCCGCCCGGCGTCGTCAACATCGTCAACGGCTTCGGCGCCGAGGCGGGCAAACCGCTGGCGAGCAGCGCCCGCGTCGCCAAGGTCGCCTTCACCGGCGAGACCACGACAGGGCGGCTGATCATGCAGTACGCCTCGGAGAACCTCAAGCCCGTCACCCTGGAGCTGGGCGGCAAGAGCCCCAACATCTTCTTCGACGACGTCTCGGCCGACCAGGACGACTTCTACGACAAGGCCCTCGAAGGCTTCACCATGTTCGCCCTCAACCAGGGCGAAGTGTGCACCTGCCCCTCACGCGCCCTCATCCAGCGCAGCCACTACCGCGCCTTCCTGGACGCGGGCGTCGAGCGTACCGAGGCCATCGTGCAGGGCCACCCGCTGGACACCGACACCATGGTGGGCGCGCAGGCCTCCAACGACCAGCTGGAGAAGATCCTCTCCTACCTCGACATCGGCAGGCAGGAGGGCGCCAAGGTCCTCACCGGCGGCACCCGCGCCGAACTGGGCGGCGAACTGGAGGGCGGCTACTACGTACGGCCGACCATCCTGGAGGGCGGCAACCGGATGCGGGTCTTCCAGGAGGAGATCTTCGGCCCCGTCGTCTCCGTCACCGGGTTCGAGGACTTCGACGACGCCATCGCGATCGCCAACGACACCCTCTACGGCCTCGGCGCCGGTGTGTGGACCAGGGACGGCTCCCGCGCCTACCGTGCCGGGCGCGCCATCCAGGCCGGACGGGTGTGGACGAACTGCTACCACCAATATCCGGCTCACGCTGCATTCGGGGGCTACAAGCAGTCGGGCATCGGCCGCGAGAACCACCACATGATGCTCGACCACTACCAGCAGACGAAGAACCTGCTGGTGAGCTACTCCGCGCAGAAACTCGGCCTGTTCTGATGGACGGAACGCAACCGGAGCGGGTCGCCGTCACCGAGGCGGCGGCCCGGCTCCTGCGGGAGCTGACCGGAAAACACGGACCGCTGATGTTCCATCAGTCCGGCGGCTGCTGCGACGGCAGCAGTCCCATGTGCTACCAGCGTGGCGAGTTCCGCACCGGGGACAGCGATGTCCTCCTCGGCGAGCTGGAGATCGAAGGCGTGCCGGAGCCGGTGCCGTTCTGGATGTCCGCCAGCCAGTTCGCGTACTGGAGCCACACCCATCTGACCGTCGACGTCGTCCCCGGCCGGGGCAGCGGCTTCTCCCTTGAAGCACCGGAGGGAGTCCGCTTCCTGATCAGATCCCGTCTGCTGGACTGAAGCGCCGCACCACGCCCGGCCCCGGGGCGCCGCCCTGGGGCCTCGGCCGGTGGCTGCCAGGGGAGGTGCGGAGGCCGACAGTCTTGGTGCGCGCGGGGCTCAGTAGCCGCGGCCCGGGTACTGGTGGCCGCCGTCGTAGGGGTCCTCGTACTGGTTGGGCATCGGCCGGGGTGCAGCAGGCCGGGGCGCTACGGGGCGCATGTACTGCGTCGCCTGGTTGTGCACCGGCTGCTGCTGGTACTGCTGCACCTGGACCTGCGGCTGCTGCGGCTGCTGCTGCATGGGCTGCTGCTGTGCCGGGCCCCCCGGCCCCGGGTAGCCGTAGCCCCGCGGCGGCGCCTGCTGCGGGATGTGCGGTGCGGGTGTGTGCTGCAGCGGTACGGGACCACCCTGGCCGGCTCCGCCACCGCCGGGCGGAAGCGCCGCCGGTGCCTGTCGCATCGGCTGCTGCCGCATCGGTGCCGACTGCTGCGGCGCGGGCTGCGGCATCTGCGGCTGGGGCGCGGCAGGTCCCGGGTAGCCGCCGTAGGAGGGCGCGGGGGTGTGCTGCAGAGGCGCGGGGTGCATCTGCTGCTGCGGCGCGGAAGGGCCCGAAGGCAGCGCGGGAGGCAGCGCTGCGAGCGCGCTGCCCGTGCCCCCCGTGTCATAGGCCGACGGCACCCGGATGGGAGCGATCTGCGGCGTGCCCCGCTCGGCGACGAGACTGTCGTAGATCGGCGTCTCGGGGTAGGACGGTGCAGCGTAGTAGCCGCCGCTATAAGAGCTGCGGGGGGAGGTCATGCTCATAAGTTAAGCCCAAAATCAGCATCGGCACTAGAGAGGTACAGAAGGAACGCCTGCCCCACCCGCATCAGTGCAGGCGGGAGCCGGTTTCCGCCCCGACGGGGGCAGCCGCGCCAACGGCGCACGCGCGGGAGCCCGAACAGGGCGAATACCCCCCATGCCGACCACGGTGACGGCTGGTCAGGCACAGGGAACTGGCTTGTTCCCGCCTGTCCCTGTTTCGGGCGCGCGGGAGAGGAAGCTGACAGAAGCATAAGCCCACCGGCCATGACTGAGAACGCCCATGTCGTTCTCGGAGGTTCGAGCCCGACGACTCGTGGTGACTCCTGGAGAAGAGGGCTTCGGCAGCGGCGGCACCGTGCAATAGGTTGGGGACGGCACGCAGGCAACCGAGCCCAGGGGGAGTGGCCATGACGATGCGCAAGGGGACAAATGTCCCTGTACCCGCCACGGCCGTGCGAGTCGAACTGGGCTGGTCGTCCGGCCCACAAGTGCCGGACGTCGACGCCTCGGCCCTGCTGCTCACCGAAGGGGGCAAGGTCCGCTCCGACGGCGACTTCGTCTTCTACAACCAGCCGCGGCACTCCTCCGCCGCCGTACGGCACGAGGGCAAGAAGCCGATGGGCGCCTCCTGCACCGACGAGCTGACCGTCGACCTCGACAGCGTCGAACCGGACATCGACCGCGTCGTCATCGCGGCCTCGGCTGACGGCGGCAGCTTCGGCCAGGTGCCCGGCCTGTACGTACGGCTGCTCGACGCGAGTGCCGGCGGCGGCCCAGGCGCGGGCCGGGAGATCGCCCGTTTCGACCCGGCGGACGCGGCAGGCGAGACCGCGTACCTCCTCGGTGAGCTCTACCGCCGCCAGGGCACCTGGAAGTTCCGTGCCGTCGGACAGGGCTACGACAGCGGACTGGCGGGCCTGGCGACCGACTTCGGCATCAGTGTCGACGACCCCGCACCGGCCCCCGCCGCGCCCTCGGCCCCCGGCACCGCCGTGCCGCCGCAACCGCACACCGCCGGGCCCCCCGATGTGCCCGCGCCGCCCGGTGTGCAGGCGCCGCGCGTACCGCAGGCGCCCACCCCGCCGTCCGCGCCCACGCCGCCCCCGGCGCCGACCGCCCCCGCCGCACCCTCGGCACCCACTTCTTCCGGCGCGCCCGCCGCGCCCGTACGGCTGAGCAAGGTGACGCTCACCAAGGAGGCGCCCTCCGTCTCGCTCACCAAGCAGGGCGGCACCTCCGGCGCCATGCGCGTCAACCTCAACTGGACCACCCAGGCGCAGCCGCCCAAGGGCCTGGCCGGGCGGCTCACCCGCGCCATGGGCGCACTCACCGGACCCGACCTGGACCTGTGCGCCCTCTACGAACTCGCCGACGGCCGCAAGGGCGTCGTCCAGGCGCTCGGCAACTCCTTCGGGGCGCTGAACCGTCCGCCCTACATCCACCTCGACGGCGACGACCGCACCGGCGCCGTCGCCACCGGTGAGAACCTCACCATCAACCTGGACCACACCTCCGAGCTGCGCCGCATCCTCATCTTCGTCACCATCTACGAAGGGGCCCGCAGCTTCGCCGGACTGCACGCCACCGTCACACTCCAGCCGCAGCACGGCGCACCCGTCGACTTCTCCCTCGACGAGTGCACGGTCCCCTCCAACGTGTGCGCCCTCGCGCTGATCACCAACCAGAACGGCGAGCTGATGGTCCGCCGCGAGTCGCGCTATCTCGTGCCCCGGCGGGGCATCAGCCCGCAGCGCACCGTCGACGAGGAGTACGGCTGGGGCATGAAGTGGACCCCCGGCCGCAAGTGACCGTCATGGCTGAGTGAGCGTCGTGGCTCACGAGTAGGTGCGGCCTTTCCAGGCCGCACCCCGGCCCCGGTAGTGCTGTACCGCCGAATCGACCGTCATCGCCAGATACAGCACCGCAGTCACCGGCAACAGCGGCGCCTGCCACAGCGGCTGCCCGTAGTAGCGCAGCGTCGGCACGTACGAAAGCGCCATCAGCAGCCAGGCCGCCCCGCCCACCGGCGAGCCGGCACACGCCCACACCGGCGGCACCACATACACCACAAGCAGCCCCAGAACGGTGGCAACCAGCAGAACGGGGTTGTTGAGCAGCTGCGCATACGCACTGCGCGAGACCATCCGCCACAGCGGGCCCAGCCCCGCATACGGACGCACGCTGCTCACTCCGTCCGCCAGCCCCAGCCAGATCCGGCCGCCGGACCGCTTGACGGCCCGGCCCAGCGTCACGTCGTCGATCACCGCGTCCCGGATGCTGTCCGGCACCCCCGCCCGCACCGCGGCCTGTGTCCGCAGCAGCACACAGCCGCCCGCCGCGGCGGCGGTGCGCGCTCGGGGACTGTTGACCCAGCGGAACGGATAGAGCTGCGAGAAGAAGTACACGAATGCGGGAACGATCAGCCGCTCCCAGCCCGTCCGCACCCGCAGCCGCGCCATCTGCGAGACCAGATCGAGCCGCTGGGCGAGCGCCCCGCGCACCAGCCGGCGCAGCGAGTCGGGCTCGTGCGCGATATCCGCGTCCGTCAGCAGCAGGAACTCCGGCTCGGCCGTGCCGGACCGGGCGTGAGCGATGCCGTGCCGTACGGCCCACAGCTTGCCCGTCCAACCGGGCTCGGGCTCGCCGGGGCGCAGGACGGTCAAGGGCGGTCCGTCGGGCGCGCGGTCGGCCAGCTCCCGGGCGAGCGCGCCGGTACCGTCGCCGGAGCCGTCGTCCACCAGCAGGATGCGCGCATGCCCCGGATAGTCCTGCGCCAGCAGCGTGGGCAGGGTCAGCGGAAGCACCTCGGCCTCGTCGCGGGCGGGCACCACGACGGCGACGGAGGGCCAGTCGGCCGGCTCCCCGTCGGCGGGCACGGGCGGCATGCGCACATCGGTCCGCCAGAAGAACCCCTGCCCCAGCAGCAGCCACACCCACGCGGCCAGCGAGGCGAGCGGAACGACGGCGGTCCAGGTGAGCACGTGCGGCAGTCTGCCGCACGCCACCGCCCGACAGCACCCTTCGGCGCGTCGGCCACGCCTGCCGCAGCCGCCTGCGGCGCCGACGGCGGTGGGTGCGACTGGCGGTGGGTGAGAGCGGCCGGGCGACTGGTGGTGGTTCGACCGGCCGCCGGGTGCGACCGGAGGCGCTGAGCGGAGCCCCTCGCTGCGCGTGAAGTACAGTTGCTTGACGTGAAGATCGCGCTGATGGACTCCGGTATCGGCCTGCTGGCCGCAGCCGCGGCGGTACGCCGCGCACGCCCCGACGCCGACCTCGTGCTCTCCTCCGACCCGGACGGTCTGCCCTGGGGCCCCCGCGACCCGGAGGGCATCATCGAGCGCGCTCTGCAGTGCGCACGCGCCGCCGCTGCACACCGGCCCGACGCGCTGATCGTCGCCTGCAACACCGCCTCCGTGCACGCGCTGCCCACCCTCCGCGCCGAACTGGAGCCCGCGCTGCCGGTCATCGGGACCGTCCCCGCCGTCAAACCGGCGGCGGCCGCCGCAGTCCGCACCGGCGGCCGCGTCGCCATCTGGGCCACCCCGGCCACCACCGGCAGCCCCTACCAGCGCCGACTGATCAACGAGTTCGGCAACGGCGCCGACATCACCCCAGTGCCCTGCCACGGACTCGCCGACGCCGTCGAGAGCGGCGACGAGGACCTCATCACGGCCGCCGTCCAGGCCGCCGCCGAGCGCACCCCGGCCGACGTGGAGACCGTCGTACTCGGCTGCACCCACTACGAGCTGGTCGGCAACCGCATCCGGGAAGCACTGCGCGGCACCCGCACCGAGGGACCCGCGCTCCAGGGCTCGGCCGCCGCTGTCTGCGCCCAGGCGCTGCGCCGTGCGGGCGCCCGGCCGGACCCCGGCGCCGCGCCCACCGGGGACCTCACCGTCCTGCACAGCGGCAGGGCGGCCGCGCTGCCGGAAGCGGCCCTCACCTACGCCGAGGGCAGGCTGCTGGCCGCCGCGCCCGCCTCCCTCTCCTGACGTAGCGTTTCTCCCCCTCACGGAGCGTGCCGCAGCGGCGTTCGGCGGTCACTGCCTGCATGAGCTGCCGGTGCCGGTCCCCGGGAGTACGCTGCCGAACATGAGTGACCATCCCCGCGACGGCGCACCACTCGCCGAGGGTGGCGCCGCGTCTTTCAGCGGAAGCGAACACACCACCGGCAGCCCCGCGCCCGTGGAGAACGCCGTCCTGCCGCCGGGCTCCGAGGTGTGGACCGGCAGGGCGACCAGTCGCCTGCAGTGGGCGCTGGCCGCCGTCGGTGCCGGCTGTGTGGCCCTCGGTATCGACCTGGCGGTGGATGTGACCTGGTCCGGCGGGCTGGTACCGCTGGTCATGTCGGTCGTCGGCTGCGTCGCGGCCGGGCTGCTCATCCTCTTCGGCACCCTCGCCTTCGTCCACGTCGAGGTCAAGGTCGAGGGCGACACGGTCGAGGTGCGGTGCGGGCACGCCGGAGTGCCGCGTCGCCGGATCCCGCTGCGGGACGTGGTGGAGGCCGACCACGCCCCCAGCGTCACCCCACGGCACTGGGGCGGCTGGGGCTACCGCTGGCGGCCCGAGAAGGGCACAGCGGTCGTGATCCGCCGAGGCGAGGGGATCGTCCTCCGGCTGGGTGACGGCCGGCTGTTCACCGTCACGGTGGACGACGCCGAGGCAGCCGTCCGCCACATCCGCGCCCGCCTCCAGGCACTGGGCACCACCGAGCCGGCCTGACGGACCGGGGGACCGGCCGGGCAGACCGGCCGAGGTTGGGGTGCTGGCCTGCGGCACCGGCCTGTGGCTCCTGCGCGCGACCGGCACGCGGACCGACCTGTCGTACCGGCCGTGCGACCGCGGCGTAGGGTCTGGGCATGGCCACACCCGACTTCATCCGCGACCTGCGGCGTTCCGCAGGGCACCAGTTGCTCTATCTGCCCGGCGTCAGCGTCATCGTCTTCGACGACCAGCGGCGGGTGCTACTCGGGCGGCGTGCCGATACCGGCAAGTGGTCGGTGATCGGCGGGATCCCGGAGCCCGGCGAGCAGCCGGCGGACTGCGCGGTGCGCGAGGTCTTCGAGGAGACCAATGTGCGCTGTGTGCCGGAGCGCGTCGTCTCCGTGTACGGCCTGGACAAACCCGTCACCTATCCCAACGGCGATGTCTGTCAGTTCATGGACATCACATTCCGTTGCCGCGCCGACGCGGAGGCGGCCGGAGCTGTGCGGGTCAACGACGACGAGTCCCTGGAGGTCGGCTGGTTCGGTCTGGACGAACTGCCGACGATGAAGGAGTACGCGCACTTCCGCATCAAGCAGGCCACCCAGGAAGGCCCCGCCTGGTTCGCCGCGTCCCCGCCCGCCGGGGACTGAGACGGGACCGAGGGCGGTAGTGGGGCCCGACGCACCCGGGCCCCACCAGAACCGCCGCGCTGTTCACAGCCTGCGCGCGGCCCCGCCGTTCACACCTTGCGGTAGGTGTACGCCTCCTCCGCCGCCGCGGCCACCGCCGCCAGGTCGCCGCCGCCCGCGGCCGTCACAACGGCGGCCACGGCACCCTCGATCAGCGGGGCGTCCACCAGCCGCGCGGGCTCGGGCAGCTCGTCGCCCTCGGCCAGCAGCGTCTTGACGGTCAGTACCGCGCTGCCCAGATCGACCAGGAGCGCGACACCTGCTCCCTGGTCCACCCGCCGAGCAGCCTCGACGATCAGCTCCTCGCTGGTGCCCAGGCCGCCGTCGGGCCGCCCGCCCGCGCCCGCCACCGGAGCGTCCGGCACCCCGGCGAGACCGGCGGCCAACTGTGCGACCGAGTCGGCGACCTCCTTGCTGTGCGAGACCAGGACGATCCCGACCCGATTCGTCTCCTTCGCCTCCACCACGCTCACTCACTCCCGCCGCTGTCGCCGGGTTCCGCGTCCTGCGCGGTGTCCGCAGCCGCCAAAGCGGCCATCAGCAGCGCCGCTGAAGTCGCCCCGGGATCCTGGTGCCCGATGCTGCGCTCGCCCAGATAGCTGGCCCGGCCCTTGCGCGCCTGGAGCGGCACGGTCTCCTCCGCGCCCCGCTCCGCCGCCGCACGTGCCGCCTCGAAGTCCTTGCCGCCGCTGTCCGCCATCGCCTCGACGGCGGGGAACAGCGCGTCGAGCATCGTCTTGTCACCCGCGGCGGCACCACCCAGCTGCGCCACCGCCTCGACTCCGGCACGCAGCGCGCCGGCCAGCTCCTCGCGGCTCACCCGCTCCCCGCTGCCGAGCGCCTTGCCGGTGCGGCGCAGCAGCGTTCCGTACAGCGGCCCGGATGCTCCGCCGACAGTGGAGACGAGCTTCCTGCCCACCGTCATCAGCACGGCACCGGGCGTCGCGGGAATCTCCTCACCCAGCTCCGCGCGTGCCGCCTCGAAACCGCGGCGCATGTTCTCGCCGTGGTCCGCGTCGCCGATCGCCGAGTCCAGCTCGGTCAGCCGGTCGGCCTCCCGGGTCACCGCGTCCGCGGTGGCTGTCATCCAGCGCGCGAAGAAGGCGGCGTCCAGCTCGCTCGTGCCTTCGCCACCTTCGCCGGACCCACCGGCGTTGTTCGTCACCTTGCCGCTCACTCCTGCTCCTTCGCCGCTGTCCCGGTCCCGGTCCTGCTGCTGTCGACTACGGCAGCGCTGCTGCGTACGGTGCGGCAGAGCTGAGACCTTGCCGCTCTACCGCTCTACCGCTCTACCGCTCTACCGCTCTACCGCTGTGACGCTGTGCTGCTGTGCTGCTGTAGTGGTGCAAATGCTGTGCTGTTGTAACGCGGTACTGCTGAAACGCCGCGCCGAGCCACGCCGCGCCGTACCGCGCGCCGTGGTGCCGTGCCGCCGCCGGCGTGGGCTCAGGCGCCCCACCGCAGCCCCGGAGTGCGCACCGGCGCGTCCCACAGCCGCAGCAGCTCCTCGTCGGCCCGGCACAGCGTCACGGAGGCGCCCGCCATGTCCAGCGAGGTCACGTAGTTGCCGACGAGCGTACGGGCGACCGGGATCCGCCGCTCGGCCAGCACCCGGTGGACCTCGCCGCAGAAGCCGTACAGCTCCAGCAGCGGCGTCGCACCCATACCGTTGACCAGGGCCAGCACCGGCTCCTCCGGCCGCAGGTCCTCGAGCACGGCGTCAACGGCGAAGTCCGCGATCTCGCCGGAGGTCATCATCGCGCGCCGCTCACGGCCCGGCTCACCATGGATGCCCACGCCCAACTCCAGCTCGCCCGACGGCAGCTCGAACATCGGGCTGCCCTTCGCGGGCGTCGTACAGGCGCTCAGCGCCACCCCGAAGCTGCGCGCGGACTCGGCCACCTGGCGCGCGACGGCCTCCACGCGCTCCAGCGGTGCCCCCTCGGCGGCGAGCGCGCCCGCGATCTTCTCCACGAAAAGGGTGGCACCGGTACCGCGGCGCCCGGCCGTGTGCGTGCTGTCTGTGACCGCCACATCGTCCTCGACCAGCACCTTGGCGACGCGCATCCCCTCGTCCTCGGCCAGCTCGGCGGCCATGTCGAAGTTGAGGACGTCCCCGGTGTAGTTCTTGACGATGAACAGCACGCCCTCGCCGCTGTCCACGGCCGCCGCCGCGGCGACCATCTGGTCGGGGACGGGGGAGGTGAAGATCTCGCCCGGACATGCGGCGTCCAGCATTCCGGGCCCCACGAACCCGCCGTGCAGCGGTTCGTGCCCCGAACCACCGCCCGAGATCAGCGCCACCTTCCCGGCCACGGGCGCGTCTCTGCGGACCACCACCCGCCGGTCGACGTCCACCGTCAGCTCCGGATGAGCCGCCGCCATCCCGCGCAACGCATCGGGCACGACCGACTCGGGAACGTTGATCAGCATCTTCATGTGTACCTCCACGCGAGGGTAGCGGCTGCCGCTGTGACCAGTATCTTTGCAGGTCACAACAGGTTGGCGGTGGATCGAAGGGGTGTTGATCTCGGCGCTTCACGGCGCCTCGGGGTCGGGGAACTGTCGGGGGCTGATGCTGAGTTGTCGCTGGCTCTCCTGACGGCACATCAGTCGAACTTCTGATCGCCATCGTCCGTCCCGGGACAGTCTCTCGCGTAGGGCGTGGGCCGTCACGCATCTGATACCCGCGTGACCTCTCGGGGTCTTGTTGCCTCCGGGGGACCAGTGGATCGCACGACCGGCTCAGCACACGCTGCGCGGAGGCGTAGAGCTGAGAAAGGCGGCGCCCATCGGGACCCGTCCTTGGCGGGTTGCGCAGCTCAGGCCGGCCCGACGCTGCGCCGCAGCAGGTCTGCGGCCCGCCCCGGCCATTGCGTGAGCAAGGCGTACCTCGGCTCCGTGGGGCACACCTGGACAGCCCTGTACTGCGTGATCGCAGGGGTGCAGTTGTCATCCAGTCCGAGTGAGTCGCGCCCCGGTCTCCGTGCCGGCCCGTTGCGTACTCCGTGACCAGGCAGTGGATACCGAGTATGGCGTCCATGTGTCGCTCTCGAACAGCGACTGCGCTCCCGCTCCACTGCTAGCGAGGTATTCGGTGTCTCAGTCGCCCGGCCGCCTCTGCTGCTGAGGATGCAGGCAGCGGTAGGTCCGAAGGGTGTCAGTCGTCGTCGGCGATGAAGTCTGTTGTCGCGGCAGCGACAGCTTCGGGCTGCTCGTCGGGGATGAAGTGTCCAGCGTCGGGCACGACGACTCGGGTGGTGTTGTCGGCCCATGGGCTGAGGGACGCGGCCATGTCCGGAACGGAGCCGTGGCTGCTGGAGATACCGAGGACGGGCACGGTCAGGTGCCGCGACTTGAGCGCCTCCCGGTTCCTGCGCGCTGACTCCGCGGCGTCTCGGTAGTACGCGAGAGAGGCGCGCAGGCCGCCGTCGACGGCGATGGCCGCCGCGTAGTGGTCGATCTCGGCGTCGTCGAACGTGTCGGGAGACAGGGTCTTCGCCTTCAGGAACCAGCCGACGTACTCGCGTTCGCGGCCGGCAAGCAGCATCTCGGGGAGGTCGGGCACGATATGGAACGCGAAATGCCAGGTCTTCCACGCTCGCTCCGGGTCGGTGGGAATCGTCTCCGGGAGAGTGATACCGGGGATTCCGGCGTCGAGCAGAGCGACCCCGCGCAGATGGCTCTCGAAGTTGAGGGCGAGGGAGAAACCGACCCAGGCGCCGATGTCGTGGGCGACCAGGGAGTAGGTCGACACTCCGAGAACCTTCACGGCGGAGTGGACGTGCGCGGCGACCGTGTGTGTGTCGTAACTGCGCTCCGGACGCTCGGAGTGGCCCTGCCCCGGCAGGTCGATCGCGATGACGCGGAACCGGTGGGTGAGGCTGGGCATCACCTTTCGCCAGGCCCACCAGGTTTGCGGGAATCCAGCGAGCAGGACGACGGCCGGGCCGCTCGGCCGTCCGCCTTCGACGGCATGAAGGCGGACGCCGTCCGCGTCGACCCAGCGATGAGTGAATCCGGCCAGATGCTGCAGGGGCAGGTCGCGGACGGGATTGCTTTCGGAGATTTGCGGAGTGCTGGTTGCTGAGCCGGCCACGGGGATCCTCCGTCGGAGTCAGGTGTCAGGTGTGAGGTTGGGGCGGTGTGGCTGACGGCGGCTGGAACCACGTGGCGTGTCACTCGCGCGGTCGCGAAGTGCGCCGTATTCCCGTCATGGCCACGATCGAAGGCTAACACATCTTGAACTAACCAGTTCAAGATAGAATGGTGCCCAGCACGGTCCGAACCATCGACGCATCGGCAAGGAAGTACGGCGTGGCAGGCAAGAAGCAGTTCGACATGGACACGGCGCTCGACGCCGCGATGATCCAGTTCTGGCGCGACGGCTACGCCGACACCTCGCTGGACGATCTGTCGCGGGCAACCGGCCTGAACCGCAGTTCCATCTACTCCTCCCTCGGCGACAAGGACACGCTCTTCCTGCGCTGCCTGGATCTCTACGCCGCGCGCTATGGCGAGAAGTACGACGCCGCCCTGTCGTGTGCAGCCTCGGAACCCGTTGCCGCTGTACGTGAATTCTTCGACGTCACCCTCGAGCGCATCGCCGATCCCGAACTACCTGATGGATGCCTGATTGCCCAGTCAGTCATGGCAATTCCGGTCCTGCGTCCGAGCGTCGCAGCGCACGCTGAGCAGAAGCTCAGCTTCCAGCGCAAACGCCTGCGCGCCGCGCTGAAGGCCGGCCGACTGACCGACCAGGAGGCCGAAGCCTTCGCTGTACACGCGGCTGCCGTGAACCAGTCGCTCGCCGTCATGAGCAGGGCCGGGGCGAGCCCGGCGGAGCTCCTGGCTGTCGTGGGCGTGACCGTCGACGCGCTGTCACAGGCGTTGCGCGCGCAACGAAGCTGATCCGGCCGTCGGACTCGCAGCCTGGTACGTACAGTCATTGGGAGACCGGCTGGATCGTGTCGTACGGACGACATGCTGCTCTTCGCCCTGGAGCACGTCTCCCAACGCGTCAGCGACCGCGCCAACCAGCGCATCGCCGCAGCCCCCAGCCCCCAGCCCGCAGGCCGCAGCCACTTTGCTGTCTCACACCCTGGCCGAAGTCGCGCTGCTGGACGAGGAGTCGAAGGCGCAGGCACATGTCTGGCTGGCATTCGTCACCCATGCCCCGTCCAGCGGCAAACTGGCCGCCGTCCTGCACGACACCTACGTCAAGCTGCACGACCTCGTCGAGTGGCTCATCCGCTACGGCCAGGACACCGGGGAGATCCCCCGGCACTTCGACCCCGCGAGCGAGGCGCAGAGCCTCCTCGCGGTGGCCGATGGGCTGACGGTCCATGTTCTGGCAGGCCACCACTCTCCAGAAACGGCGCGGACCATTCTCCGACGCCACCTGGACCACCTGCTGCGGCAATGACCGTCCAGCCGTGGATGAAGCGCCACCGCCCCACGGGCCAAGCACGGTTCGCGGCTACGGATGAGACGGCTGCGGGGGAATCTTTCGGGGGGCCGGCCCGTTGCCAAGGAGCCCTGTACGCCTCGCCGCCCCTGGGAGCATCGTGCACGAAACGACGTCCGTCACCTCCACCACTCTCCCCGCACTCCCGCCCCTGAGCGCGCAGGCCGAGCGTCTGATCGAGCTGGGGGTGCCAGAGATCGCCGGGCTGTCGGCCACGGAGCTGCGTACGTTCGCCGCGGAGGCCGGAATATCCGGGGACGAAGAACCCGCCCTGCTCGCCGTTCACCCGGACCGGGCGCCTGCCTCCGCCCTCGCGCCGCTGATCCGCCGCGACGCCAAGCCCGGTTTCGTCGTCACCGACATGCCCGACGTCGACCTGTTCGCCCCGCTGGAGACGGTCACGTTGCCCGACGCGCCGCTCTACCTCGTCGCCGGCCCCGACCGCGGTGACGGGATGGCCAATTGGAGCCCGAACGAGGCGCTCCCCGCTCTTGTCGAACAGGTCCGCACCCCACTGCTGCTCACCGAGGGCATCCACTGGGTGTTGCAGCAGCCGGCCGTCCTGGAGCGCAACCACTGCTTCATGACCATCGGCTCCCGGCTGCGCAAGGCCAACGGCAGCCTGGACTCCCGCACTCCGGCGATCTGGATCAGCAACGGCACCGGGCGGGACGGCCGCGAACGCCGCGACGCCGCCAAGGTCGGCTGGTGCTGGGCGGGCAACCGGCACACCTGGCTGGGCTTCGCCTCCGCACGGGATCGCCGGGTCCGGGCAGCCTCCTGAACCGACCGGTGAATCGCGGACGGCGACCGGGGCGGCTCCTTGGCCTCCCTCGACCATGTCCTGATGAGAGCTGTCTTGCCGCTCACGCCTGGACCGCCGGCCTCAAGACCTCTTCGCACCATGCGCGGAAGGTCGTCGGGCTCGCGGTCTGCGGCGTGCGCTGCACGCCCTCGTCGAGGCCGTCGTCCTTGGCGCGCATCATGTCGACCAAGCCTTCGACGAACGCCTCCGACATTCCGTGTCCGGTGAGCGAGGCACGGACGTCGTCGAGCGGCTGCCGCTCGTAGCGGACGGGGCGGCCGAGGACCTCGGACATGACGCGCGCCATGTCGTTCGCCGACAGGTCCTCGGGGCCCAGCACGGGCACCTCGCCGGTCCCCGTCCACGACCGGTCGAGCAGCAGTCCGGCGGCGGCTGCGGCGATGTCCCGGGTGGCGGCCGCCGGTGCTCTGCGGTCGGCGGCGACGGTGTCGGTGAACACGCCGTTGTCGCGGATCGAAGCGGCCTGCCGCAGAAGGTTGTCCATGAAGCTCGGGTTCGCGAGCGCCCGGTAGGCCACTCCTGTGCTCGCTATGAGGTCGTCCATGGCCAGCGACGCGGTGACCAGTCCGGCGCGGTCTGCGACGGGTGTGCCCCGGCCGAGCGCCGAGACGCCGACGACATGCCCCACTTCGTGGGCCGTGAACGCCTTCGCGGCGGCGCGGGTGAACCCGGCGTACGCGGTGTCCAGGCTCGGTGCCCGGTAGGCCGGCGGGACCAGCCAGAAGACGGCGTCGGCGCCCTCGAAGGCCCGGCCGACGACCTCGGCGTCGGCGTGCGAGCCGGTGACGACCTCGACACGGGCGCGGACCGGGTCGGGGAGTTTCCCGGGGTCGCGGGCGATGACGCGCAGCTCTTCGCCGTGAGCGGGAGCCTCGTCGAGCAGGATGTCCAGGAGCCGGCCGCCGATCTGGCCGGTCGGTGCGGTGATGACGATCATGTGTCGAGTCTCGCGGCGGCCCAACCGCGGCGTCCAATACCCTTCCTGGGCCATCGATACCGTGAGGACATGGATCTCGATCTGCGCAAGCTCCGCTACTTCGTCGCGGTGGCCGACCACCGGCACTTCGGCCGAGCCGCTGAACAGCTCTACATAGCCCAGCCGGTTCTCAGCCGTCAGATCAAGGCCTTCGAGCAGGAGCTGGAGTGCACGCTGCTGGACCGGACCACCCGCAGCGTGGAGCTGACGGCAGCCGGGAAACAGCTCTACGAGGAGGCGCAGGCGATTCTCGCGACCGTCGAAACGGCGGTACGGCGCGTGCACGACGTCGACCGGGGCGTCCAGCGACTGGCCGTCGCCTTCTCGCCCGGGCTGCACGTGTCGGACGCCCTGCGGGCGTTCACCGCACGTCATCCGGAGGTCGAGATCGGTGTCGTCCCGGCGCGCTGGTGGGAGCAGGACGCGCCGCTGCGGGACGGCCGGGCCCAGGTCGGATATCTGCGGCGGCCGTTCGACGACACGGGGCTGCGCACCATCCCGGTCGGCCACGAGCCCAGGGTCGCCTGTATGCCGACGGCGCACCCGCTGGCGGCCCGCGAGGAGCTGACCTTCGCGGACCTGGAGGGGGTGCGGAAGCTCGACACACCGACCCGGCGTACGTCGTCCCTCGAAGAGAAGTTCGAGCTCGTCGCCTCGGGGCACGGCATCGCGCTCGTACCGCTGAGCGTCGCGCGCTCCTACGCACGCGCCGACCTGGTCCACACCCCCGTCGTGGACGCTCCGGCGTTCGAACGGTGCCTGGCCGTCCTCGCGGACCGGCGCGAGAAGCTGCTGCGCGACTTTCTCGAGATCGCCACCGCCACGCTGGGACGGCGAGGGGAACCGCGCACCGGATGAGGGCGGCGAACGCGCGCTGCCGGGGCCGGGTCAGCCGCGGCCGAGGCGCGCGGCGAACCGCCGGAGCGCCGCGCCGAACTCCTCGGGCTCCTCGACGGTGAAGTCGGCGTCGAGGAAGGCGAGCCCCGGCAGCAGCCACTGCCAGGTGTCCAGCGCGAGCACAGCCCGGGTCCCGCCGCCTGGTGCCGCGGTGAGCTCGACGTCCTGCCGGGTGAAGGCGTCGGCCACCTTCGCCATCGGCGCCTCGATGGTGAGCACCACGCGCTTCCGGTGCTTGTTGAGGCCCTCCCTGAGGTAGTCGAGGCCGGTGCCCGCCGGCAGTGGGCGCAGCGAGAACCTGCGGTTCCGCGCCCGGAGCCCGGCGACGCGGTCGAGCCGGAAGACGCGCCAGTCCCGCTTGTCGACGTCCCAGCCCAGCAGGTACCAGCGCTGGTGCAGATGGAGATGGCGATGGGGCTCGACCTGGCGAGCGGTGGCCTTCCCGCTCGCACCGACGTAGTCGAAGGTGACGACACGCTCGTGTGCGATCGCCTCGGCGAGCTCGGTCATCGTCTCCGCGCTGGTGCTCGGCGCGGGCGTCGGCATCGTCTCCAGACTGGCGCGCAGGGCGGCCACCCGGGGGCGCAGCCGCTTGGGCAGGAACTGGTCCACCTTGCCGTAGGCGCGCACGGCTGCCTCATCGATGCTGCCCTCGCGCGCGCTGCCGGTCGAGCCGAGAGCGGCCAGACCCAGCAGGGTGGCCACGGCCTCGTCGTCGTCGAGCAGCAGCGGTGGCATGGCACGCCCGGCCGCGAGCCGGTAATGGCCGCCAGGGCCCGGCTGGGTCTCGACCGGGTATCCGTAGCCGCGCAGCCGGCTGATGTCGCGCCGCAGCGTGCGCGGGGGCACGTCCAGCCGAGCCGCCAGCTCCTCACCCGAGAACCTCTTGCCGGTCTGCAGCACCGCCAGCAGCGCGAGAACCCGGTGCATGACGTCGGCCATGCCCACAGTCTCGCAGGAATCGAGGCCATTTTCCGGCCACATCCTGACCTACGGTCCGGACCATGCCGCAGCGCAGCATCCGCATCCAGCACAGCATCCGCATCCGGGGAGCCCGCACCAACAACTTGCAGCACCTCGATGTCGATGTGCCCCGGGCGCACATCGTGGTGTTCGTCGGAGTGTCCGGCTCGGGAAAGTCGTCGTTGGTCTTCGACACGATCGCCGCCGAGGCCGGCTACCAGCTCAACGAGACGTACCCGCCCTATATCCGCAACCGTCTGCCGAAGTGGGGCCGTCCGGACGTCGGCCACATCGACGGCCTCTCGCCGGTCGTGGTCGTCGACCAGCGACGGCTGGGCGGCAACGCCCGCTCGACGGTCGGCACCATCACCGACAGCTGGACCTTGCTGAGGCTCCTGTTCTCCCGGCTGAGCACCCCGCACGTCGGCGAGTCCACCTGCTTCTCCTTCAACGACCCGGCCGGCATGTGCCCCACCTGCTCGGGCCTGGGCGAGGTGGTGGCCGGCGCCGTCGACCGGTTCCTCGACATGGACAAGTCGCTGAGCGAGGGCGCTGTCCTGCTGCCCGGGTTCGCCGCCGGAGGCTACTGGTACGCCAACTTCGCCGACATCGGGGTCTTCCGCCTCGATACGCCGCTGCGCCACTGGAGCCGCAGCGAGCTGGACGCGCTGCTGTACGGCACCGGTGCGGCCGGACCGCAGGCGGACAGGCTCCCCACGGGCTACGAGGGCGTGGTCGAGCGCTTCGAGCGCATCTACCTGCGCGGCTCCGAGGACATGTCCGAGCGCAAGAAGGAGACGCTCACCAGGTTCACCCGCTCCCAGGTGTGCCCGGAGTGCCGAGGGGACCGGCTGAACGAAGCGAGCCGCACCGCAACGGTGCTCGGCCGCACCATCGGTGACATGGCGCGGCTGGAGGTTGGCGAACTCGCGGAGCTGGTGGCAGGGGTGACCGAGCCCAGCGTGGCACCGGTCGTCTCGGCGCTGACGGACCGGCTCCGGGCGATGGTCACCATCGGGCTCGGCTATCTCCACCTGGGCCGCGGCACCGCGACGCTCTCCGGCGGCGAGTCCCAGCGGATCAAGACCCTTCGGCACCTGGGCAGCAGCCTCACCGAGATGATCTACCTCTTCGACGAGCCGACCGTCGGACTGCACCCGCACGACGTCTCCGCCATGACAGAGCTGCTCAAACAGCTGCGGGACAAGGGCAACTGCGTCCTGGTCGTCGAGCACGACCCCGCCGTCATGGCCATCGCCGACCAGGTCATCGAGGTCGGGCCCGGCGCCGGTGAGCAGGGGGGCAGGCTCGTCTACCAGGGCACCTTCGAGGGACTCGGCCGGGCCGGCACCGCCACGGCGGCCGCACTGGCCCGGCACCGGCCCGTCAAGGACCGGCCGCGGACGCCGCGGGGGCACATCACCGTGGCCGACGCCACGCGGAACAACCTCGCACACGTCACCGCTGACATCCCCACGGGCGTGATGACGGTGCTCACCGGGGTGGCCGGGTCGGGGAAGACGAGTCTCGCGGGCGAACTCGTCGACCAGCACGACGCCGTGGTGATCGACCAGAAACCGGTCAGCACCAACCGCCGCTCCACCCCCGTCACCTACACCGGTATCGCCACCCTCGTCCGCAAGCTGTTCGCCCGGCACAACGGCGTCTCCGCGAGCCTGTTCAGCCCCAACTCCGAGGGCGGCTGCCCGGACTGCAAGGGGCTCGGGGTCGTCCGCACCGACCTCGCCTTCCTGGAGGACCAGGAGACGGTCTGCGAGACCTGCCAGGGACGCCGGTTCACGCCCGAGGTGCTGAAACACACGGTCGACGGGCTGTCCATCGCCGACGTCGACAACCTCACGATCAGCGAGGCCATCGACCGGCTCGGGGACCGGGCGATCGTGAGAGCTCTGCGCCACCTGGACGAGGTCGGTCTCGGATACCTCAGGCTCGGCCAGCCGTTGACGACTCTCTCCGGAGGTGAGTGCCAGCGCGTGAAGATCGCCAAGGAGCTTCGCGACTCCGTCGGCCCGGCCCTCTACGTCCTCGACGAGCCCACCACCGGACTGCACCTGCAGGACGTCGACACTCTGCTCGGCCTCCTCGACGGACTGGTGGACCGCGGGCACACCGTCGTACTGATCGAGCACAACCTCGATGTCATCCGGAGAGCCGACTGGATGATCGATCTGGGCCCCGGCCCGGGGCGGTACGGCGGACGGATCCTCTACCAGGGCCCCGTCGCCGGTATCACCGGCACGGCCACCGCCGAGGCGCTGCGCGGGGACGGCTTCGACCACATTCCGCGCCCGGACCGGCCGATTGACTGAAAAGGGGGAAATTCTGCGCGGGGAATACCCGTACGGGTGAATGCGGGGAGGCGGGCGTGATCCGTGGCCTAGGCTTCGGGCTGCGTAGCTCACTTCCCCGGAGAGGAAACCAATCCCCATGCCCGTACTCCCTGCCTTCGTGGCGGGTATTCTCGTCTCCGCGCTCGCGAAGAAGGTGGCCAGGCCCGCTGTCCGTGGTGCGGTGAAAACTTCGCTGAAGCTGGCCGCTGATACCCGGCGCGCCGCTCACGAGCTCAATGATGAGCTGCGTGATATCGCAGCAGAGGCGGGTGCCGAGGTCCTTATGGACGACATTGCGGAGCCGGAGCAGAAGACGGTTCCGAAGAGCCGCTCCGCCACCAAGGCGCACTGACTTCCAAGGCGTCTGACTTCGAGACCGGCAACGGTGGCCGGCCACCGTTGCCGGATCGCCGGCAGCGGCACCCGCTGCTGTCGGCGGGTTTTCACGACAGCTTCCGCTTGAGTATGTCGAGGTAGAAGGGGAGCCGGTCCACGGCCTTCTCGGCCACCGGGAACACCTGCACGGTGTCGTTCACCAGATCGGTCACCGTCAATGTGTAGCGGCCGTCCTCGTACCGTACCTGCGCGGAGTAGAGGACGTTGTCCGCTGGGGTATCTGTCTTCTGGGACATGGGTCCTTCCAGGTCGGGTCAGCGCACCGTGCGCTACTGAGAAAATAACAGCCTCAATTTTCCCGGGCGTCTCACTTTTCACGCGTGGGAACGGAAATGCTCAATTCCGGCCGCTGAATACTCGAAAGGGTGAAGAGCGGTAACAGGGCTGGCCGGGCGTATGCTCGGCCAGCTACCCTCGGAAAAGCTGAGGATTCCGCGAATGGAGAGCTGAGAGGAACGTATTGCCATGCCCCCCGTAGTTCCTGTTTTCGCGGTCGGAGTGATCGCCGCACCGCTCGTCAAAAAAATGCTGAAGCCGGTCGTACGGGGCGTGGTGAGGACCTCGGTGAAAATCGCGTCGGACGCGAAGCGCGCTGCCCACGAGGTGAACGAGGAGCTGTACGACATCGCGGCCGAAGCCAGCGCGGAGATCACCGGCGCGAAGGAAGAGCCCGCGGGGAGCCAGGGACAGTTGCCCAAGAAGCCCCGCCCGGGCACCGCGAAGACGAAGGCGAACGCCTGAGCAGCCGTACGCGGCCCGGCCCAACTCGCGCTGTACCGTGCGGTGTCCGTCCGGCGGGCCGCTGGCGGTCACATGACGGCCCACAGGCCGGTGCCCGCGAAACCGCGGAACCGGTGCCCGCGAGACGATGGAAGAGCAAGGCGACAGCAGGCACGGCGACCAAGAACACGGCAACAAAGAGCACGGGGACCCAGAGCGGAAGCAGCAGCGGACGGCGAAGGCGGCCGCCCGTCCGGGCGGCCGCCTGGTCTCCGTCAGAGGGAGGCGTCGGGCAGGACGCCCGCCGTCAGAGGTCCTTGGCCTTCTCGAAGAACTCCTCGAAGGACAGGACGCCGTCGCCGTTCGCATCCCGGGTCTTCACGATGGCCTCCGCGAGGCCCACGGTGTAGTGCCGGTCGCCCAGCTCCACCATGGCCTGCTGGAACTCGGTGGGGGTGACGTAGCCGTCACCGTCCCGATCGAACTTTTCAAAGGTCTTGCGTGCGTCCTCTATACGGGCCACGACAGCCTCTACCTCCGAGTGAATGTACCGATCACGTGCCCGTCGGCACGCTCCCGGTCACGCTATCCTCGCCCCGCGCACGCGCCGCAGCCGCCCCTGACCTGGGGCCGGTGCGGTCCGGCGTCGCGTACGTGTACGTCCGCGCTCCCCGTGGTAAGCCGAGAAGGCCCGAGCGGATCCGACGAGGGGACGTACCCAGCATGCCGATCGACGGTGAGTACGAGCCGAGCCCTGAGCCGTGGGTGCGGGACCAGGTCGAGCTGTACGAGCGCTCCGGCGGCGTGGACGGCCCAGTACGGCCGGACATGACGGCGCGCGAGATCCCGGTCCTCGTGCTGGAGCCCACCCCGGGCGGGCAGTGGTGAGCCACGCGTACGGTCCTGCGGGGGTTCGGGTGCCGGACTCCCGGCTGGCAGCGGAGGCCACCGAGCTGGTGCGCGACACCACCAGTGACCTGCTCTACGACCACGCGCGCCGGGTGTACTTCTTCGGCAGCCTGCTGGGCCGGGCCCGCGGGATCGACTGGGATCCGGAACTGCTCTATGTGGCGGCGCTGTTCCACGACGTGGGGCTGGGGGAGCCGTTCCGCGACAGCGGGCGGCGCTTCGAGGTGGACGGTGCCGAGGAGGCCCGCCGCTTCCTCGAGGCCCGCCAGGTCCCCCAGGACCGCGTCCGGCGCGTGTGGACGGCGGTCGCTCTGCACACCACCCCGGGCCTCCCGGAGTTCATGGAGCCCGAGGTGGCGCTGTTGGCGGCCGGGGTGGACTACGACGTGCTCGGTTCCGCGTACGACGAGATCGAGGCCGCCGACCGGGACGCCGTGGTCGCCGCGCACCCGCGCCCCGCGTTCAAACAGGGCATCCTGCGGGCGCTCGCGGACGGCGCGGGGTCCCGGCCGCAGACCACGTACGGCACCGCGCAGGCCGACGTGCTCGCCCACTACGACCCGCACTTCCGGCGCGGCGACTTCGTGCGCATGGTCCTGGACTCCCCTTGGCCGGAGTGACCTTCTGACGACGGACCGCGGGCCGGACGGGCGGGCGGGCCGGACGTGCGGGTGGGGAGGACAGCGGAGCGTCAGGCCGCCGCTGTGGCGTCCCAGGCCGCGCCCGCCGCTTCGAGGGCCTGGTCGCGGGCGGCTCCGGCGCCGGCCACGCCCAGCGTCTCCAGCCCGGCGGCCAGCGCTCGCAGCGAGTCCAGCACCACCGTGCGGTCGGCCGCCTGCCCGTAGTGGTTGACGCGCAGCATCTCGGCGGCCAGCGCACCCCCAGCGGCCTGCAGAGGCACTCCCGCTTCCGACTTGAGCGCCGCGGCCACCAGTTCACGCGCGTCCACGCCCTCGGCCGGTACGCGCAGCGTCGTGGCAGCCGGGGCCGCGTCCTGGTCCCGCACCACATACGGGGCGAGCCCAGGCAGCTCACGGGCGCCCGCGCGCAGTGCGGCCGACGCGGCACGGTGCCGGGCGATCGACGCGTCAAGGCCCTCGGCGAGTACCCGGTCGACGGCCTGCTCCAGCGCCAGCATCTCCAACTGCGCCGGGGCGTGCGGCAGCGCCGTCCGGCCGCTGTCCAGCCACCGTTCCTTCCAGTCGAGCAGCGAGAGGTAGGAGCGGCGCGGGGCCTGGTCGTTCGCTGCGATCCGCTCCCACGCCCGTGCGCTGACCGAGACGGCCGACACCCCGGCCGGGCCCGCCAGCGCCTTCTGGCCGCCGATGACGCACAGGTCGACACCCCAGTCGTCGGTCAGCAGCGGCTCGGCGCCCACCGAGGCGACCGCGTCCAGCATCAGCAGCGCCCCGTGCTCGCGCACCACCGCGCCGATCTGCGCCACCGGGTTGGTGTTGCCGGTCGCCGCCTCGGCGTGGACGAGGCTCACCAGCCCGGTCTCCGGGTGCTCCCGCAGAGCCCGGGCGACCTCGTCCGGTCCGACGGAACCGCTGAACGGCGCGTTCAGCGTGACGACCTCGGCTCCGCACGAGCGCAGCCAGCCGCCGAACGTCTCACCGTAGGGGCCGGTGACGATGTTCAGCGCCGTACTGCCGCGCGGCGCCGCCGCACGGATGCACGCCTCAAGGGGCAGCAGCGCCTCGCCCTGCATCGTGACGATGTCGCAGCGCGTCCGCAGCAACGAGGCGATCTTGTCCTCGATGGCGGCGAAGTGCTCCGCGCTCAGCGGAGGCAGATCCAGCAGGGACGGGTGCTCGGTGTTCGCAGTCACGGTCGCCTTCCAGCCAGCACGGGCCGCATCCTGCCGCGGCCCCGTTACCGCCCGACCCTACGTCCGCGCCGACCGCGCTGTCGCAGGGCTATTCCGTGGGGCTCATCAGCAGCAGCGCCACGTCGTCGTGGTTCTCGGGGTTGCGCAGCGCTTCGAGGAGGTGGTCGCAGGTCTCCTCCAGGGAACGGGCGGAACCGGCGACGGGACGCAGCAGGTCCAGCAGGACGGCGAGCCGGTCCTCGATGTCGTCGTGCCGGGTCTCGATCAGCCCGTCGGTGTAGAGCACCAGCAGATCGCCCGGGTTGAGGTCGACGGTGACCGTGCCGTGCTCGCCGCCGCCGATGCCCAGCGGCGTCCCGGTGGGCACCTCGACCAGCCGGGGCTCGCCCCGGGTGGGGACGAGGACGGGCGGCAGGTGCCCGGCGGACGAGATCAGGCACCGGTGGTTCCGGGGCTCGTAGACGGCGTAGAGGCAGGTGGCGAAGTAGGGGTCCAGACCCGTGGTGATCTGGTCCAGGTGGCGCAGCACGTCCGAAGGCGGCAGCGCCAGCTGGGTGAGCGTCTGGGTCGCGGTGCGCAGCCGGCCCATGGTGGCGGCCGCGTTGACGCCGCTGCCCATCACATCGCCGACGACCAGCGCTGTGCACTCCTCTTCCAGTTCGAGGACGTCGAACCAGTCGCCGCCGATCTCGCTGTGCGCCCCGGCCGGCTGGTAGCGGGAGGCGATGCGCAGCCGAGTCGAGGTGGTGGCAGGGGTCGGCAGCATGCTGCGCTGCAGTGTGAGGGCGATGCTGTGCTGCTGCCGGTAGAGCCGGGCATTGTCGATGCACACGGCGGCGCGGCCGGCGAGTTCGCAGGCCAGGATGGTGTCGTCGTGGTCGAAGGGCTTGGGGTTCCGGCTGCGCTTGAGGTCCAGCGCTCCCAGCACCTCGCCGCGGGCGATCAGCGGGACCGCCATGTAGGAGTGGACGCCCGCGCGTGCCAGGAGCGCCGCGGCGTGCTCGTCGCGGGCGATCTTGCCCAGGTCCTCGGGCTGGACCGCGGGTACGACGACCGGCTGCCCCAGGGCGACACAGCGGGTGACCAGCCGCTCGGCGCTGTAGTGCGCGACCTCTCCCGTCGGGTCGGCAGCCTCTGCCGCGACGGTGGGGTACGCGGTGGCCAGTGCCAGCGCGCGGAAGGCGGCGGTCTCCTCGTGCGGGATGCGGACGGGGTGATCGCGTACGGCGGCGTCGAGCACGTCCACCGCGGCGACGTCGGCCAGCTCGGGAACGGCGATCTCGGCGAGTTCGTGCGCCGTCTGTTCCAGGTCGAGTGTGGTGCCGATGCGTACCGAGGCCTCGGCCAGGTGGGAGAGGTGCCGCCGGGCCTGCTCGGCCTGGATCGCCGCCCGGTGCCGCGCCGTGATGTCGGTGACCGCGACGGACAGCCCCAGCGGACGTCCGCCCGCGTCGTCGAGCCGGTTGATCGACACCGACCAGGCGTGGCCCTTGCCCGCCGGGGTCTCGCCGCCCAGCACCTCCCGGTCGATGACCGGCTCGCCCGTCTCCAGGACCTGCCGCAGCGCCGCCTCGGAGTCCCTGGCGTGGCCCGGGGGCAGGACGTCGTGGACAGTTCTGCCCAGGTGTCTCTCCTCGCCGACCCCGTCGAGGCGGCTCAGGGCAGGGTTGACGGAGACATAGCGCAGGTCGGTGTCCATGACCGCGATGCCCATGGGGGACTGCTGGATCAGCAGCGTCGAGAAGGCCAGGTCGCGCTCGACCTGGCGGAGCGCCGCCTGGTCGGTCACCAGCCCCAGCGCGTAGACGGCGCTCTGATCGTCGCGCAGCCGCATGTTGCGGAACTCGAAGGCGCGGACCTTGCCGTCCCTGCACTTGACGGGGAAGGTCCCCGCCCAGCTCTTTCCCTCCCGCATCACCTCGTCGAACAGCCTCAGGACGAGCTCGATGTGTTCGTCCGGCACCAGCAGCGGGGCCGCGTACCGGCCCAGCGCCTCCTGGGCCGAGTACCCGAACAACTGCTCGGCCTGGGGGCTCCACAGGACGATCCGTCCCCGGTCGTCCAGCACCACCGCGCCGACAGTCAGCACATCCAGGAGCCCGCCGGGCGGGGAGAGGCTGACGCCCGGGGTCCCGTCGGCATCACCCTGGGGCGGCTCCTCGCGGTTCCTCACGACGGCGGCTACCTTCCTGGCCGGGGCCGTACTCTCCCATCCTCCCTCGCGGAACCCCGGAGTGCCCATCGACGGGTCCGGGGGAGTGTGCCTCGGTGCTCCGGGGGCTCCCGGCGTCCGCCGGGTCCCGGGTGCCCGCCGGGTTCCGGACTTCCGCCGGGTTCCCGGTGTCCGCCCGGCCGCCCGGCTCCGTCCGGGTCTCGAAGTAGCGGCGCGCCCGCTCGTGTGCGGTCACCGGGGTGCCGAGCGCGTCGAGCCCCAGCAGCGCCGCGCCCAGCACCGGACGGGCACGGACGACGCGCGGCACGGCGCGGGGGGCGCGCTGTGCGAGGAGCCGGGTGACGCGGTCGTCGAGGCGGGGACGGCCCGCCGCGAGGATGCCGCCGCCCAGCAGCACCGGAACCTCTTCCTCCAGCAGCTCCAGCCTGCGCAGCGCCACAACCGCCATGGTGACGACCTCCTCGGCCAGCCGCGCCACCAGCGAGTCCGCCACCGCATCGTCCCGGTCGGCCGCATCGAACAGGACCGGCACCAGCTCCAGCCGCCGCGCGTGCGGGATACGGCCCAGGTGCACGGCCTCGATCAGCGCGTACATCGAGTCCAGCCCGAAGTGCGCGGGCAGCGCTGTACGCAGCACAGTGGGCTCGCCGCGGCCGTCCTCGGCGCGGGCCGCGTGCCACAGCGCCTCCTCGCCCAGCCCCCCGCCGCCGCCCCAGTCACCGGAGAGCCGGCCGATGGCGGGGAAGCGCGCGGTGCGCCCGTCCGGCCGCAGGCCGACGCAGTTGATACCGGCCCCGCACACGACCGCGACCCCACAGGGCGCCGCGTCACCGTCGTGCCGGGTCAGCCCGGCGCGCAGGACGGCGAAGGTGTCGTTGTGCACGGTGACACGCCGGCCCCAGCCGCGCCCGGCCAGCGCGGCGGCCAGCTGTTCCTCCTCGACGGGCAGGTCGGCGTTGGCCAGGCAGGCCATCACCTGGCGGACGGGCGCCGGGCCCTGCCCCGGGGCGCCCGCCCGGTCGGCACCGGCTGCCGCACGGGCCCGCGCCACGGCCTCGGCCAGGACGTCGACTGCGGCGTCGATCCCCACCGCCGGGGGGCGGAAGCCGCCGCCCCGCGCGGTGCCCAGCACGGTGCCGTCAGAGCCGAGCAGCGCGACGTCGGTCTTGCTGTTGCCCGCGTCGATGGCGAGGAGGGCCGGTACGGGGTCCGGGCCGGAACGGGGTCGGCTCAGGCCCACGCCAGGTGCTCCTTGTTGTGTGCGAGGAGTTGGTCGGTCAGCTCTTCGGCGTAGCCGGACTGGCCGACGAGGGGATGGGCGAGCAGCGCCTGGAAGACACGGTCCCTGCCGCCGTGCAGCGCGGCCCGCAGTGCCAGCTCCTCATAGGCCGTCACATGGGCGATCAGCCCGGTGAACTGCGGGTCGAGCGCTGGCACCGGCAGCGGATGGGCGCCGTCCCGGCCGATACGGGCCTGGGTCTCGATCACGGCGTCGTCGGGCAGGAAGGGCAGTGTTCCCCGGTTGCGGGCGTTGACCGCCTGGTGGGTGCTGCCGCCCTCGCGCAGCAGCGAGGCGGCCAGGTCGACGGCGGCCTCCGAGTAGTAGGCGCCGCCGCGCCGGGCCAGCAGCTCGGGCTTGGTGTCCAGGCTCGGATCGGCGTACATCTCGAGCAACTGCCGCTCCAGCTCCGCGACTTCCCGCGCGCGCGTGGGCTTGCCGCGCTGCGCCGACACCACTTCGTCGTGCGCGTAGTAGTAGCGCAGATAGTAGGACGGGACGACACCGAGGCGGTCGACCAGGGCCCGGGGCAGGCGCAGGTCCTCGGCGACGGCCTTGCCGTGTTCGGCCAGCAGCCTCGGCAGCACGTCGGTGCCCTCCGGGCCGCCGAGCCGGACGCCGAGCTCCCAGGTGAGGTGGTTGAGGCCGACGTGCTCCAGGTGCACCTCGTGAGGGGCGACGTCCAGCAGCGCGGCGAACTTCCGCTGGAAGCCGATCGCCACGTTGCACAGGCCCACCGCCTTGTGCCCCGCGTCGAGCAGCGCACGGGTGACGATGCCGACCGGGTTGGTGAAGTCGATGATCCAAGCCTCCGGATTGGCGCGCCTGACCCGCTCGGCGATGTCCAGGACGACCGGTACGGTGCGCAGCGCCTTGGCCAGCCCGCCGGCGCCGGTGGTCTCCTGTCCCACACAGCCGCACTCCAGCGGCCAGGTCTCGTCCCGCTCGCGCGCCGCCTGCCCGCCGACACGCAGCTGGAGCAGCACGGCGTCGGCGCCGTCCACGCCCGCGTCCAGGTCGGCGGTTGTGGTGACGCTCCCGGGGTGACCCTGTCCGGCGAAGATGCGCCGGGCCAGTCCGCCGATGAGCTCCAGCCGTTCGGTGGCGGGGTCGATCAGCGCCAGCTCGTCGATCGGCAGCACCTCGCGCAGCCGCGCGAAGCCGTCGATGAGTTCGGGGGTGTAGGTCGATCCTCCGCCGACCACTGCGAGCTTCATGCCTTAGCCCTTTACTCCGGTGAGGGTGACGCCTTCGACGAAGGCCTTCTGTGCGAGGAAGAAGACGATGATGACCGGCGCCATGACCAGCAAGGTGGCCGCCATGGTGAGGTTCCAGTCCACGCTGTGCGCCGACTTGAAGGACTCCAGCCCGTAACTGAGCGTCCAGGCACCGGGGTTCTGGGCCGCGTAGATCTGCGGGCCGAAGTAGTCGTTCCAGCAGTAGAAGAACTGGAAGAGCGCGACGGCCGCAATTCCCGGCTTCGCCATCGGGACGATGATCCGCAGCAGCGTACGCAGCTCACCGCAGCCGTCCACCCGGGCCGACTCGATGTACTCCCTGGGAATCGTCAGCAGGAACTGCCGCAGCAGAAAGATGGAGTACGCGTCGCCGAAGGCCATCGGAATGATCAGCGGCCACAGCGTGCCGGACAGCTGGAACTGCTGGGCCCACACCAGGTACATCGGCACCACGATCACCTGCGGCGGCAGCATCATGGTGGAGATCACCAGGAGCATCGCCGCCCGCCGCCCCCGGAAGCGGAACTTGGCCAGCGCGTACGCCACCGGCAGCGAGGAGCAGACGGTCAAGAGTGTGCCCAGCAGCGCGTACATCAGCGAGTTGCGCCACCAGTCCAGGAAGCCCGGGGTGCGGAAGACCGTGGCGTAGTTCTCCCAGTGCCAGGAGGCCGGCCACAGCTCGCCGCTCATGGCCTGTCCGTCGCTCATCACCGAGGTGAGGAAGACGAAGACGAACGGCAGCACGAACGCCAGCGCCAGCGCGACCGCCGTGGAGTGCACCGCGATCCACTGCAGGACCCTGATGCGGCGGGCGCGGCGCAGGGCAGCGGCGGATTCGGGGGAGGGCGAGGACGAGGACGCGGGTTCACGGGGTGCCGGGAGCCGGCCGGCCGCGGGTGCCGGCACGGTGGCGGCGCGGGCGGCCGAGGGGGTCGGAGTGGTCATCGGTTCAGTCCTCCGCCGACAGCAGGCCGCTGTTGCGGCGCATGAGCAGAACAGTGACGGCCATCGCGAGCGCGAACAGCACGAGGGAGAGCACGCAGGCCGCGCCCGTGTTGAAGTTCTGGAAGCCGAGCTGGTACACGAGCTGCGGCACGGTGATCGTCGAGTGATCGGGGTAGCCCGGCTGGATGACCGTTCCGGGGCCGATCGTGACGCCGGATGCCAGTTTTCCGGCGACGAGGGCCTGCGTGTAGTACTGCATCGTCTGCACCACGCCGGTCACCACGGCGAACATCACGATCGGGGTGATGTTCGGCCAGGTGACATAGCGGAACCGGGCCCAGGGCCCCGCGCCGTCGAGTTCGGCGGCCTCGTACTGCTCCTTGGGCACGTCCAGCAGCGCGGCCATGAAGATGACCATCAGGTCCCCGATGCCCCACAGCGACAGCATCACCAGCGAGGGCTTGGCCCAGGACGGGTCGTTGAACCAGTTCGGCGCGTCGACGCCGATGGCCGACAGCAGTTCGTTCACCGGCCCCGTGGCCGGGTTGAGCAGGAAGACGAAGGCCACCGTGGCGGCCACCGGCGGTGCCAGGTACGGCACGTAGAAGGCGGTACGGAAGAAGCCGATGCCGCTCTTGAGCTTCGTCACCAGCAGCCCGACGCCGATACCGAAGACCACTCGCAGCGCCACCATCACCACCACGAGCCACAGCGTGTTCCACAGCGCGGGGCCGAACAGCGGCATCTGCGTGAACACATACGACCAGTTCCGCCAGCCCACGAACTCCGGCTCTTTGATCTGGTTGTAGTGCATGAACGAGAAGTAGCCGGTCGCGATCAGCGGATAGCCGAAGAAGACCGAGAAGCCGACGAGCCAGGGCGAGAGGAAGCCGACCGTCCGCAGCCTGTCCCGCGTCTTCTTACGGCGCAGCGGGTCGGCGCCGCCGGGGGAGAGGGAGAGTGCCATGCCCGGCTCCTACTCCTGTGCCTGGAGGGTGTCGGCGTCGATCTGCCGGTCGAGGGCGCGCAGGCCGGCGTCCAGGTCCGGCACCCGGCCGGCCTCGACCGAGTACGCGAAGTCCTGCAGCGCCGTCACGTACTGGCCGCCGGTCGTGGAGGGCGGCAGCGCCTGGCTGTGCGGGTTCCTCGCGATCCGCAGAAAGGTGCGGAAGGACGGGTCGGCGTCCAGCCGCGGGGAGTTCAAGGCCGCCTTGGTGGACGGCACGTTGTGGATCGCGTTCGCGAAGGACACCACCTGCTCGGTGTCCGTGGTGAGGAACTTCAGCAGCTCCCAGGCGGCGTTCTGATGCCTGCTGCTGTGCGCGATACCGGCGACCGTCCCGGTCAGATAGCCCCGCCCATAGGTGTCCGCCTGGTCGTCGGGGACCGGGAACGGCGCCACCCCCCAGTCGAAGCCGGGTTCCGCCTCCTTCAGCATCAGCCCGCGCCACTCACCGTCCAGATGCATCGCGAGCTTCCCGGTCATGAAGCCGCTCTGCTTGGACATCTCGTCGCCGAAGCTCTGCCGCAGCCGCTCCAGGGCCTGGTAGCCGCCCTGCGCGTCGGACAGCTTCCGCATCGTGCGGAAGAACTGCCCGGTGCGGGGGTCCTCGGAGAGCCGTGCCTTGCCGTGCGCGTCGAAGTAGCGCGGCCCCCACTGCGCGAACATCCGGTCGGGACTGTTCTGGTACAGCCGGAAGTTGGGCATGAACCCGGCCCGCTCGATCCGGTCGCCGTCGCGCTCGGTCAGCTTGGCCGCGACCTCGCGGAACTCGGACATCGTGCGGGGCGGGCGCTCGATGCCCGCCTCGGCGAAGGCGTCCTTGTTGTAGTAGAGCCCGAAGGCGTCGGCCAGCAGCGGCAGCGCGCACTGCGTGCCCTCGTACTGGGTGTACCCGAGCAGCGTGCGCGGGAAGACCTTCCGCTTGTCGATCCCGCTCTTGGCCAGGAACGGGTCGAGATCGGCCCACATCCCCGAGTCGCAGTACTGCCCCACGTTGTTGGTGGTGAAGGAGGACACCACATCCGGAGCCTTGTCACCGCCTGCCCGCAGGGCCTGGTTGACGGTGGCGTCGTTGACGTTGCCGGTGGTCTCGACGTGGATGTTGCGGTGCAGCTTCTCGAAGCGCTCGATGCTCTCGTCGAGCGCCTTGACCTCGCCCGGCTCCGACCAGCCGTGCCAGAACTTGAGCGTGACCGGCGCTTTCGGATCGTCGTCGGCGCTGCCGACGCTCGGATTGGCGCATCCGGACAGCAGCAGCCCGGTGGCGAGCAGCGCGGCCGACCAGATGCGCGGACGCGGAGGCGGCATGGCGGTCTCCTTCACGGCAGGACGGAGTGGCAGACGGCAGACGGGAACGGGAGGGAGAAGGGGAAGCGGGACGGCCGAAGAGGAACGGCTCAGGGGGAGCGGCTCAAGGGATGCCGTGCGGAAGCCGCAGGGTGCCCTCAGGCGGTGTCGAACACGTCGTCACGCGCCTGCGCCAGCGCGGACAGCAGGGCTCCGCTGAGGATCGGATCGTCCTCCAGCTCGCTCAGCCGCAGCAGCGGCCTGGGCAGTGCGAGCCCGGTCAGCTCCCGCTCCACCAGCGTGCGCAACTCCTCACCCCCGGTTCGCGGCACCGCACCGGACAGGACCACGAGTTGCGGATCGATGACCGCCACGACGGCGGCGATTCCGTCCGCCAGCCGGCGCGCGGTCTCCTCCCGCACGGACGGATCGGTCAGCGCGTCGGCCAGCGGCTTGCCGCCCGCGAGTCGGCACACGGCCGGTGCCGAGACCAGGCTCTGGAAGCCGCCGCCCGCGCTCGAGGCGGCGTAGGTGCCGGGACCGCCGCGTGCCAGCGGAGCACCGGGCAGTGGCATGTAGCCGATCTCGCCGGCTCCTCCGGTGGCCCCGCGCAGCAGGGTTCCGTTCACGACGATGGCGGCGCCGGTGCCGCTGTCCACCCAGACCAGGACGAAGTCGTCGTGGTCCTGGGCCGCGCCCGCGTGCTGCTCCGCGACGGCCGCGAGGTTGACGTCGTTCTCGATGGTCACGGGCGTGCCGAGCACCTCGGCCAGCTCGGCGCGGAGCGTGCGGGAGTGCCAGCCGGGCAGGTGCGGCGCGTAGCGCAGCTCGCCCGTGTGCGGGTCGAGCGCGCCGGGGGTGCCGATGACCGTGGTGTGCGGCTCGGCGGGCCCCAGCCCGGCCTCCCGCAGCGCTCCGTCGACGGCCTCCTTGACCAGCTGCGCGGTGCGGTGCCGGACGTCCTCGGCGACGGAATCGGCCTCCACGCGGGCCCGGCCGACGACGGTTCCGGTGATGTCGGCGACGACGGCCGAGATGCCGTGCGGATCGGCGGACAGCGCCGCCACATGGGCGGCCGCCGGCTCGATCTCGTACAGCAGAGCGTTCGGTCCCGGCCTGCCGCGCTCCTTGCTGCGGGTGCGGACCAGCCCCGTCTCCTCCAGCCTGCCGAGGAGTTGGGAGGCGGTGGGCTTGGAAAGACCGGTCAGCTCACTGATCTTGGTGCGGGTGAGCGGCCCATGGGCCACGAGGAGATCGAGTGCGGCGCGGTCGTTCATCGCGCGCAGCACACGCGGGGTGCCGGGGGTCGCCGGTGTGCCGCTCGGGCCGGGGAGTGTGGCCATGGTGGTGCCCTCTGTCCGGGCTGGTGCCCTGTGCGTCGGGCCGCCCGGGTGTGTGCGGTGCGTGGGCGGCGTTCGTTAGGAAACTTTCCTATCGATGCCCGGGAACCTAGAGCTCGGCCCACAGAGCCGTCAATAGCCCGGACGGAAAACGGCTCCGAGGGCCGAGCTCCGAGCTCCGAGCTGCGAGCGCCGAGCGCGCGGCGGGGCGGCGCGCCCGTACCGGTCGCGCCGCCCCGCTCGTGTCCGTAACTCCGTGTGCGTTACTTGGGCCGGGTCAGGTCGTAGAAGGTGGTGCTGCCCGCCGTCACCTTGGTGTAGTTCTTCGTGACCCAGGAGGTGATCTTCGACGCCGTGCCCTGTCCGCCTCCGGGGCCGCCCCGCGGACCGGCGATGAAGTAGTGGATCCTGCCCTGCTCCACGTACGTCTTGAACTGGGCCAGGGTCGGGGAAGGGTCGGTTCCGTTGAAGCCGCCGATGGCCATCACCGGCAGGCCGGTGGCCAGTTGGTAGCCGGCCGCGTTCTGCGAGCCGACGGCCGCCGCTGCCCACGTGTGACCTGCGGCGTTCTTGCGCAGCAGCGCTTCGGCCTTCGCGGAGACCTCGCTGCCGTTGAGCAGCCCGCCCATCCCTCCGCGGGGACCCTGGCGGCCGCCCGCGCCTTCCGGCGTGCCCGGACGCTGCGCGTTGCCTCCCGGAGGGCGCGGCATGCCCTGCTGGTTGCCGACGCCCGGACGGTTCCCCGCCGCCTGGCCGGGCGGGCCCTGACCGGCACCCGGCCCCTGCCCGTCGCCTTGTCCTTGCCCGGCGCCCTGTCCTGGTCCGGCACCCTGGCCCTGGCCTTGTCCGGTGCCCTGCCCCGGGCCCGGCATGCCCGTGCCGCCGCCCGGCATGCCGGGTGGGCCGCCCCGGCTCACGGCGGGCCCCGCGGTGACGATCGAGCCGGTGTGCGGCGTACCGACCGTGCTCAGGGTGAACGCCACCGGCCCGGCGACCGCGGCGAGCAGCCCCAGCCCGGCGAGGGCCACGCCGACGGTGCGCGGCAGTACGGTGGCCGCGAGCAGCCCGCAGGCCGCCACGATGCCCACCACCAGTACGGCCCAGCGCAGCCACGGCAGCCAGTCCGTCGCCCGGCCCAGCAGCACGAACGCCCATCCGGCCGTTCCGGCGACCGCCGCCGCCAGCACCGCGGCGCACGGGAGCCGGTTCCGCTCGCGCCACAGGAGGGTGGCTCCCATGGCCACCACGGCGGCGAGGTAGGGCGCGAGCGCGACGGTGTAGTACTCGTGGAAGATCCCGGACATGAAGCTGAAGGTCAGCCCGGTGATCAGCAGCGAGCCGCCCCACAGCAGGAACGCGGCCCGCAGCGCGTCGGTGCGCGCCGCCTTGCGCGTCACCACCAGGCCCGCGACGAACAGCAGCAGCGCGGCGGGCAGCAACCAGGCGATCTGGCCGCCGATCGTGTCGCCGAACAGCCGTCCCGGCCCGGTCTGTCCCCACATACCGCCACCGCCGCCGGGGCCCCGGGCGCCGCCTCCGCGGCCGACGCTGCCGGTCTCGTCCCCGGTGAGCCGGCCGAAGCCGTTGTAGCCGAAGGTCAATTCCAGGAAGCTGTTCTCCTGCGAGCCGCCGATGTACGGCCGCGAGGAGGCGGGCCACAGTTCGACGAGCGCGACCCACCAGCCGGCAGTGACGAGGAGGGTGAGCCCGCCGAGCAGGAGTTGCCCGATCCGGCGGCGCAGCCTGGTCGGCCCGCAGACCAGGTAGACCAGCGCGGCCACCGGCAGGATCAGCCACGCCTGCAGCGCCTTGGCCAGGAAGCCGACGCCGAAACAGGCGCCCGCCAGCACCAGCCACGTGGTACGGGCGTCCTCCATGGCCCTGCTCACGCACCACAGCGCGGCCACCATCAGCAGGCACAGCAGCGCGTCCGGATTGTTGAAGCGGAACATCAGGGCCGCCACCGGGGTCAGCGCCAGCAGCGCTCCGGCGAGCAGCGCGGAGGCCGGTCCGGTACGGCGCCGCACGGCGGAGTACAGCACGCCGACCGAGGCCACGCCCAGCAGCGCCTGCGGCACCAGGATCTGCCAGGAGCCGAGGCCGAAAAGCCGTACGGACAGGGCCATCGGCCACAGCGCGGCCGGCGGTTTGTCGACGGTGATGGCGTTGCCCGCGTCCAGCGAGCCGAACAGGAACGCCTTCCAGCTCACGCTGCCCGCCTGCGCCGCGGCGGAGTAGAAGGAGTTGGCGTAGCCCGAGGAGCCGAGGCCGTACAGGTACAGCACAGCGGTGGCCGCCAGCAGCGTCCAGAAGGCGGGCGTCTCCCAGCGTGGTCGTGAGGCACGTCGGTGCCGTGACCGGGCCCGTAGCCGGTCGCCGAGTGGTTGCCGGTCTCCGGCGGCGGAACCGTCGCCGGTGCCGGGCGTGTCCGCCGCACTGCCGGAAGAGGTGAGGGTGGTCATTCGGTGGTCCGCTCTCTGTCAGGTCCGTAGTGCCCCGAACATCGCGAACCGCGCTGTCATCCACCTGTGCTGAACCTGTGCGGCGACTGTGAGTCCCCGGCCCGCGCGCCCGTCCCGTCAGCCAGCGGCGTCGCCGTGCTCCTCGCGCCCGTACCAGTCGACGCACACGACAAGCGCGTCGTCCTCGAGCGGACCGGCGCCCCGGTGACTCGCCAGGTCGTGGAAGACCGCGCGCGGCACCTGCGTCGGCGGCAGCAGCCGGTTCCCGGCCAGGGAGCGGGCCAGCGCATGGTCGCCGAACGGCTCACCCGCGCGGGACAGCGGCTCGTACACGCCGTCGGTCGCCAGCAGCAGCCGGTCGCCGGGCTGGACCCGGAAGTGCTCGGTGACGTAGTGGGTGTCCTCGAACATGCCCAGCGGAAGCTGCGCGTCGAAGATCAGATTCTCGGCCTTGGAGTCCCTGCACAGCCACGCGCGGGGCGAGCCCGCCTCGACTATCTCCACCTCGCCGGTGGCGAGTTCGAAGCGGAACAGCACCATCGAGACGTAGGCCGAGCCCCGGTAGTGGGCGTAGACGGCCTGATCGGTCAGGGCCGCCTGGTCGGCGAGGCCGAGACCGGCTCGGCGCGCGTTGCGCATCGCGCTGACGGCGAGGTTGGTCAGCAGCGCCGCCTCGACCCCCTCGCCCATGCCGTTGGTGACGGTCACGGTCAGGTGCTCGGCGGAGACCGACCAGTCGAAGTTGTCGCCGGAAATGGAGTACGCCGGCTCCAGATGGGCGCCCAGGGCGAACTCCCGGCGCCGGAAGGAGTGTCCTGGCAGCAGCTGCCACTGCATCTCGGCGGCGACGGTCAGCCGGGTCGCCCGGCGGGACCGCTCGTACAGGTCGGTGTCCCGCTCGGCGACCGTGATGGCGTGTCCGAGCGCCTCGCACAGGTCTTCCAACTCGGGCAGCAGGCCGATGGCCTGGTCCTGGTGCGGCAGCGTCACCGAGAGCACCCCCAGCCGGTCACCCCGGACGCTCACGGGCAGATGTATCGCCACGGTGTCCGTCGCCCGGTCGGTCAGTACCACGGGTTCCGGTGCCCGCAGCGCCCGGCCCTGGGGACTGTCCTGAATGAGCAGCGGCTCCGCGGTCAGCGGTACGTCCTCCACCACCTGCAGGGTTCGCATACCGTAGTCGGCCAGACGCAACTCGGCATGGACGGCGCCGTAGTGCTCTCGCAGTGCCTTTTTGACGACGTCCGTCAACGCGGGCGGTGCGGCGGTGCGCAGGGCGCGCTCGACCACGGCGAATCTGTCCACGTCTCCTGCTTCTCTGTCTGCCATACGTGCAGCGGCCGGGCGGTGAAGCACTGCTTCCTCCACGGACCGGACAGACATTATCGTCGCACGGAAACATTCGCCGCATGACAACAGATGCGCGTGGTGCGACCTCGGTGGAGCTCCGACCGTGGTCACCGCGCGGGTCGGCGCCGGCTGCCGGTGCGGGCCTGTCCGACGGGCGTGCGGAGAGATAAGCTCTCCCTGGCCCTTGACAGCGGCGAGGGAGCCTCGCAGAGCCGGGCGGCAAGAGTGCCGAAGTTGTGGAGAGAAACGTGACGTCGACCCCCGCCATCGACCGGTCGCACCGGTTCGGAGCGGCGCTGTGACGGGCGAGAACCCCCGTAGGGGCCAGCCGGGGCGCTGTGGTGCGCAGCAGGCGGCCGAGACGGCCGGCGAGGTCATCGAACTGCTGGAGGTCCTCTGGGAGCACGGCCGTGACGCGGTCTCCTCCTCGCCGGTCTCCGCCTCGCAACTGCGCGTGCTCTACTGCCTCGACCGTGACGAAGGCATGAACCTGCGCACGCTGGGGGAGATGCTGGGCTCGGCCCCCTCCTCGGTCAGCCGGCTGTGCGACCGCCTCCAGGCGCTGGGTTTCCTCGAACGGCTCCCCAGTCAGGTCAGCCGCCGTGAACTGGAACTGAACCTGACGCACCAGGGCAGGAAGTACCTCAGCGACCTTCGGCTCAAGCGCGAGGAAGCGCTGACCACGACACTGGCGTCGATGCCGCCGCGAGCGCGCAGCGTGCTCTACGAAGGACTCAAGGCGTTCCGTGACGCGGCGGAGGGAACCGCACCGGCGCACCGGCTGAGCGCCCTGAAGGACATCGACGACCGTTCCGCCTGATCCGGCAGTCCGGCGCGCCGCGCTCTGGCCGCGCCCAGACATGGGCGAATTGTACATCCGCGTAATTCACGGCAAATAACGGTAAACCATGCTGCATGACTCTAAAGCGTCCAGGGGCAGGGGAACGCGGCCCGAGGTTCGCGAGGCGGAGCGTCGCCGGGCAGGTTTTCGTACTGCAGTTGGCGATCGTGCTGCTGCTGGTGATCGGGGCAGCCGCGATTCTGGCCTGGCAGGCCCGCGCAGCGGACGTCCGCAGTGCCCGGGAGCGCTCACTCACCTGCGCCAGAACGCTGGCCCTGGCACCCTCCGTGGCAGCGGCCCTGCGGTCCTCCGAGCCGACCCGCGGGCTGCAGCCGTTGAGTGTGCGGGCGACCCGGGTGTGCGGGATCGACTTCGTCGCGATCCTCGACACGAAGGGCGTCAGGCTCAGCGACCCCATCCCTGACCTGATCGGCAAGCGGGCCTCCGGCGACTTCAGCCGGGCGCTGGCCGGAGAGTCCTACAGCGAGCAGTTCCAGGGCGAGCCCAAGGACTCCGTGCGTGCCGTGGCCCCCGTACGCGACGCGGACGGAAAGAACATCGGGCTGGTCACGGCGGGCGTCGACCTCACGACCGTCGCCGCCCGGCTCAACCGCGAACTGCCGTGGGTCGGGGTGGGCGCGGCCGGCGCGCTGCTCCTGGCCACGGCGGGCGCCGCACTTGTCAGCAGGCGGCTGAACCGGCAGACCCGCGGCCTCGGTCCGGCCGAGGTCACCCGGATGTACGAGCACCATGACGCGGTGCTGCACTCGGTACGCGAAGGAGTGCTCGTACTCGACGGCGAACGGCGGCTGGTGCTCGCCAACGACGAGGCGCACCGGCTACTGGGGCTGCCGGACCAGGCCCAGGGACAGCACGTCGACGAACTGCGGCTGGAGTCGGACTTGGGCGAGCTGCTGTCCTCGGGCCGCACCGCCAGCGACGAAGTGCACGTGGTCGGCGACCGGATGCTGGCCGTCAACCAGCGCACCACCGGCCGCGGCGACGGACCCGCCGGCAGTGTGGCCACCCTGCGCGACACCACCGAGCTGCGGGAAGTGGCCGGACAGGCCCAGGTCGCGGCCCAGCGCCTGGAACTGCTCTACACGGCGGGCCTGCGCATCGGTACGACACTCGACGTGGTGCGAACAGCGGAGGAGCTCGCCGAGGTCGCGGTCCCCCGATTCGCCGACGTGGTCACCGTCGACCTGTTCGACCATGTGATCAGCGGCAAGGAGCCGTTGCCCGACCCCGCTTCCGCGCCCGTGCGCCGCGTCGCGCTGCGCTCGGCCGTCGGTGAGGCCCACCCGCTCCAGCCCGTCGGCAGCAGGCCGTCCATCCCGCCCGTGACGATTCGTCAGGAGGGCGTGGAGGGAAGGGAAGGCGTGGAGGGCGTCGAAGGCGGGGAAGGCGGGGCAGCCGGAGCGGGCAGCGGTGCCGGGCACGCCGTGGCGGGGGAGGCGGGCGGCGAGGCGGTCGAGCCGGTAGTGGAAGCCGACCTGGCCGCCGCGACCGAGTGGCGGGCCGTCGACCCCGAACGGGCCGAGCGCCTCCTGGGCGCCGGCTTCCACTCCCTGATCACCGTGCCGATGCGGGCCCGGGGCACCGTGTTCGGGCTCGCCAGCTTCTGGCGCAGGGACCAGCGGCCGTTCCAGCCCGAGGACCTCGCCTCGGCCGAGGAACTGGTCGCGCGCACCGCGGTGTGCGTCGACAACGCCCGCCGCTACGCACGGGAACACGGCCTCGCCGTCACGCTCCAGCGCAGCCTGCTCCCCGGCGGCCTGCCAGAACAGAACGCGGTCGGCGCCGCCTACCGCTATCTGCCCGCGCAGGCCGGGGTCGGCGGCGACTGGTTCGACGTCATCCCGCTGCCGGGCGCCCGGGTGGCGCTCGTCGTCGGTGACGTGGTCGGGCACGGGCTGCACGCGGCCGCCACCATGGGGCGGTTGCGCACCGCGGTGCACAACTTCTCCTCGCTCGACCTGCCGCCGGATGAACTGCTGGCGCACCTGGACGAGCTGGTCGCGCGCATCGACCAGGACCCCACTCTCGGTCCGGAGACCGAGCCGGTCACCGGCGCCACCGTGCTGTACGCCATCTACGACCCCACATCCGGTCAGTGCCACCTGGCCATGGCCGGCCACCCGCCGCCCGCGCTGGCGCGCCCCGACGGCACCACCACGGTGCTGGACCCTCCGGAGAACCTGCCGCTGGGACTGGGCACCTCACCGTTCGAGACCTTCTCCCTCATCCTGCCGGAGGGCAGCCGCCTGGTGCTCTACACCAACGGTCTGGTGCAGGTGCGCAGCCGCGACCTGGACGACCGCCTGGACATGCTGCGCACCGCCCTCACCCGTGTCGAGCACGGTCCCGAGGAGACCTGCGCCGCCGTGCTGGAGGCCCTGCTGCCCGACCGTACCAACGAAGACCGGGACGACATCGCGCTGCTCGTCGCCGAGACCCGCATGCTGCCGTCCTCCCGGATCGCCCAGTGGGACGTCCCCAGCGACCCCGAAGCCGTCGCCCCCGTCCGCGCCGCCTGTATGTCCCAACTGACCGAGTGGGGCCTGGAGGAGACCGCCTTCACAGCGGAGCTCATCCTCAGCGAACTGATCACCAACGCCATTCGCTACGGCGAACCCCCGGTCACCGTACGGCTCCTGTGCGACCGGTACCTGACCTGCGAGGTCTCCGACCGGAGCAGCACGGCCCCGCATCTGCGTCGGGCCACCACGGTGGACGAGGGCGGCCGCGGCCTCTTCCTGATCGCTCAGCTGGCCCAGCACTGGGGCACCCGGTACACCCCGGAGGGCAAGACCATCTGGGCCGAGCTGCCGCTGACAACCGTTCCTCAGGAGCCACCCCTGGCCTGAGGCGGCGAGCTGTCTGGTGCGGCCGGGCCGCTCGGGGGCGGCCGTCTGGCACGGCTGCGCTGCCTGGGCCGACGGCAACTCCCCGCACCCGCACGGGGTTTGCGGGCTCCGCTTCGGAGCGGCCGGTTCCGGCGAAGCCCTTGACGAAGGTCCATACCTTCGGCACCGTGCTGTGCCGTGACGTGAGAGCGCTCACCCACCCCCCACCTCAGAGGAGCGCATGTCATGACTGCGTTGACCACGCCTGCGCGAAAACCCCGCCCGGCCGAATCCGGTGTCCCGGGTGCGCCATCCGCCGCCTGCCCTGGCGGCTCCTTCCTCGCGCGTGCCGTCGCCGACAACGATGTCAACCCTGTCCGCCCATCCGTCTCCGCCGTCTCCGGAGGTACCGTCCGATGAGTCCCGTCAGCCGCCGCGCCCTGATCCGCGGAGCCGCAGCAGCAGCCGTCGCCGTCCCCGCTGCCGGGCTCGTCACCCACCAGGCGAGTGCGGGCAGCCTCTTCGGCGGGCAGACCGCCGGGCTCGCGCTGAAGATCGTCAACAACAGCGGCGCCTATGACAACACCTCGGTCCACGTCTACATCGTGGGCAACGACGGCAAGAACCAGTGCCGTGTCACCCCGGAAGGCGCGCTGAAGCAGGTCCAGATGTCCGACAACGGTCCGGACGGCTTCACCGACTACGCCATCCCGCTGACCGGCACCGAGACCACGATCTCGCTGCCCGAGATGTCCGGCCGTATCTATGTCGCCTGCGGCGAGAAGCTGAAGTTCAAGGCCGTCGAGACCGACAACGGCGCGGCCCTCGCCTATCCCGCCGGATGGGTGAAGTCGGACCCCAACTACCCGGTTGTGCACGACTGTGCGGAGTTCACGTACAAGGGCGGCGCGATGTACTGCAACACCACCATGGTCGACATGTTCAGCGTCCCCCTGTCCATCGAGCTGAAGGGCGACAGGAGCCAGACCACCGGCACGCTCAAGCCCGGGGCGCGCGGCCGGATATTCGACTCCGTCCGCTCGGTCGAGGCCTTCTCCAAGCTCGTCATCGACGACAAGCGCGTCATCGCGCCCGGCCATGGCATCGGCTCCGGACTGTTCGCCGACGACTACTTCGCTTCGTACATCGACCAGGTGTGGGACGCCTACGGGAGCAAGGACCTGAAGGTCACCACCAACGCGGGCACCTTCACCGGCCGCATCAGCGGCGGCAGGCTGGCCTTCACCGGACCGGCCGAGGTCTCCTTCGCCAAGCCGAGCACCAAGGACGTCCTCTTCTGCGACGGCGCTCTGGCGGCACCCAACGACGGGACCACCGGCCCGGTGGCCGCCGTCCTGGGCGCCGCCTTCAACCGCACCACACTGCTCTCCTCGGCCGCCCAGCCCACCACCGACCCCGCCACCTTCTACCAGGGCGAGGTCACCCACCACTACGCCAAGGCGATGCACGCCGCGACGGAGGACGGAAAGGCGTACGGCTTCGCCTTCGACGACGTGGCCGGTTTCGCCTCGTACATCGAGGACGGCGCAGCGACGGAGCTGAAGCTCACGATGACGCCCTTCGAGTGACACCCGTCGCGAGCTCTCCCGGTGGGGCACCGGGAAGCGCGCGTGCGAGGTTTGAGAACGCGGTCGTCCCGGGAACGGCGGGCACATGATGCGCCGGACATGGGCTGGGATCGTCGCCGGGGCGGCCGGTACGACCGCACTCAACACCGTCACGTACCTGGACATGGCGGTGCGCGGCCGGGGCGCCAGCTCCGCACCCGAGGACGTCGTCCACCGGCTCAGCGCTCGCACGCATGTGCCCGTACCGGGCGAGGCCGAGGCGCGGGAGAACCGCGCCTCGGCGACGGGCGCGCTGTTGGGCATCCTCACCGGCGTCGGCGTCGGCGCGCTGTACGGCGCCTCCCGGGCGCTCCCATGGCGCCCGGCGCCGCCGCTGGCCGGGCTCGCCACGGGCCTGGCGGCGATGGCGGGCTCCGACCTGCCGATGGCGCTGCTGAAGGTCTCACAGCCGCGTACCTGGCGACCGGCCGACTGGCTGTCGGACCTGGTGCCGCACCTGGTCTACGGCGCGGTGACCGCGGCCGCCTACGAGATGCTCGGCCCCGGACGACAGTCGCCGTCCGCCGCCTGACCGCAGCGGCTCCCGCACCGCCCGCGGCCCTCAGGGCCCCTGTCGGCCGTGTGCGCGAGCTGCCGCACGCGTGCGGCAGCGTCCGGAGAGCTCGCGAACGGCGAGCGGGCAGCCACCACCCTCCGACCGCGGGCCCGCCCGGGAGCGGGCCGATGGCCTACCGGCAGCCGAAAGGGGCGCCGCCGTAGGGGAGTCCGGCCGCGGTCGCCAGCGGCCAGGGCGGGGGCAACGGCTGCCAGCCGCGCGCGGTCAGCGGGGCGTCGGGGCAGTCGCTGTTGAACAGCACCCGTGTCCCTTCCGTCACCAGTACACCCGAGAGGTTCACGCCCCGGCCGCCGGAGAGCGCGGTACCGGCGTAGCGCCAGCGCAGCCGCAGGCCCTGCGGATACGGGCCGGCCGGCAAGGTGGCCCGCACCCGCTGCCAGGTGCGGCGGTGGTACCCCGACCGCGCGGTCTGGGGCACTGTCTGCCAGGTGTGGCCGCCGTCGGTGCTCCGCTCCAGCACGAACAGGTCACTCGCGTCGGTGTCGACGAAGGCGTCGTAGCGGATGTGCAGCGGACCGCGCGTACCGAGCCGCCCGGCCCTGTCACGCGGCCGGGTGGTGCGGCCCGGAGCGACCCTTATGAGCTGCCCGGACGTCAGCGTGCCGCCATGCCCGCCCGTTTCGCCCTCGCTCCCTTCGCCGTCCGTCGGCCCGTCGAACCACGAGCGCCCGCCGCCGGGCGCCCGCACCGGGATGGACCGGGCGAGTGCCTGGCCCGCGGCGCGGCGCGCGGGGTTGGTGGAGGGCGTCTCGTCCTTGGGGTGCACCCGGTTGGCCAGCAGGATCGCGAACGAGCGCGACTGCGGGTCGATCACCAGCGAGGTTCCGGTGAACCCGGTGTGCCCGAGTGTCTGCGGGGACGAGAGCCCGCCCATGTACCAGGCCTGGTCGAGTTCGAAGCCGAGTCCGTGCTCGTTCCCGGGGAAGCGGGCGGTGTAGTTGCGCCCAAGCAGCTCGACGGAGTGCGGGCCGAGAATCCGCCGGCCCCGGTACGTACCGCCGTTGAGCAGGGTCTGCGCGAGTACCGCCAGATCGTCGACGGTGGAGAAGAGCCCGGCGTGACCGGCGACGCCGCCCATGGCCCAGGCGTTGTCGTCGTGCACCGAGCCGCGCAGCACGCCAGTCCCGGGGCGTGGCGCGTACGCGGTCGCGGCGATGCGGGGGCGCCAGGCGGCGGGCGGGTTGTACGCCGTGTCGCGCATCCGCAGCGGCTCGGTGATGCCTTCCTGAACGAGGGTGTCGAGACGGTCGCCGGTCACCTTCTCCAGCAGCAACTGCATGATGAGCATGTTGAGGTCGGAGTAACGGTAGCGGGTGCCCGGCCGGGCGAAGGGCCGGGCGCGGAGGATCACCTGTTTCCGCGCGGACAGTCCGCCGCTCACCTCCCACAGCGGGGTCGGGGGGTTGGCGGGCAGTCCCGAGGTGTGGGTGAGGAGTTGCTCGACGGTGATGGCGCCCTTCCCGTCGGCGGCGAACGCGGGGAGATAGCGGGCGACCGGCGCGTCCAGGCGCAGCCGCCCGGCCTCGACCTGCTGCATGGCGACGAGGGTGGTGAACAGCTTCGAGAGCGACGCCAGGTCGTAGATGGTGTCGGGGCGGGCCGGTACGCGCTCACCCGGGGGCAGCTCGACCCCCGGGCGTGCGTAGCGTACGGCGTCACCGCTCGCCCGCCGGGCCACGACGGCACCGTCGTGCGCCAGCAGCGCGGTGGCCCCGGGAAAGAGATACCCGGCACCGCGCGCCGGGTCGGTCCAGTCCGCGAGCCGGCGGAGGAAGGCGTCGATGGGTGCGGGATTCAGCCCGACTTCGCGGGGTGTCCTGCGCAGCAGCACGGTGTCGGCCGGCGCGAAGCCCCGTGCGGGCTGGTCGAATCCCCGGCTGACCCCCGGCGCGGTCACCGGCCCGCCCGCGGCCTCGCCCACTGGCGCGGTCCGTGACCCGGCCGTGCTTCCGTCGCGGGCGTGCGAGAGCGGGACCGACCCCAGCAGCGCGGCCACTACGACGAGCACGCTCGCCGGCACGATGACGTACGCAGAAACGCGCATCCGGCCCCCATCGACCCCATCGCTGTCCGAGACGGTTCCGCGACGACGAACTTACGCGCGCCGCACCGGCACGCGCGGCACCCGCGGGTCGCCCGGGTGTGGCTCGTTCGGTTGTACGGGGCACCGGCGGCCGGAGGACGACACCCCGGCGGGGCACGGTGTGTGACGGCGGCTCAGCGCTGCCGCGGCTGTACGATCACGGTCGTCGCGGCCGCCCACGGTGACGACCGACCACAGCGCCCCGAGGGAGAACCAGGGATGTCGACGCGGAGATACCTCACGGTGGCCGTCGCCCCGGTGGCACGCGGCGGCCGGACCGGCATCGGTACCGTGCCCTGGACCAGCGACGCATGCGGGAAGAAGTGGCGATGAGCGGGCGGCAGACGGGTCGGCAGGCGACGCGCGAACTCGTCCGCCGCTGGGCGGAATCGGTCCTCCGGCAGGTGGGAGCACCGTCCGGAGCCACACTCGCCGTGAGCGAACGCCCCGGCGACGGGAACGTGGAGGCTCCGGAGGACAGGGGCGGGGGCGCGGGCGTGGCATCCGCCTTCGAATCCTCCCTCGAACTGGTCTGGGACGAGGAGGGCGGCGCGCTCCCGGCCGACGGAGCCGAAGAGGCCATGGCCGGGCCGGGACGGGCCCGTATCGAGGCCACGCTGAGCTTCGCCGACGGCTCGGCCGTCTCCGTGGAACTGGACGCGGGGACGAACGAGACCGACGCGGTGGTGCTGCTGGCCGACCGGTTCCAGGACGCGGTGCTGGAGGAGACCGGCGGCGTGGCGGGCCCTCCCTGTCCCGGCCACGGCCACCCCGCCGTCGCCGCCGAGCTGAACGGCGTCGCGACCTGGACGTGCCCGCACGGCATGGGCCGTACGACCTGGCCCGTCCTCCAGCCCGCCGTCGACTGGGACGACGACAACCTCGACTAGGGCTCGTCCTGCGGTTCCTGTTCCGATGAGGGGGCGCCGCTGTGCGACTCGTGAGGGGGCGCGGGCCGCAAAGGGGCGCCCGCCATAGGGCACTCGTACGGGGAACCCGGCTCCGTCACCGGTTCCGGCGCGGGCGCCAGCACATCGCTGCGGATCGTCGCGAAGGCGAGAACCGCTCCGGCCACCGCGAGCCCCGCGGTGATGAGCATGGCGGCACGGAAGCCGTCGGCGAAGGCGCGGGGGTCCTGGAAGTCGCCGCCGCTGATCCCGGCGAGTACCGGAAGGGCGGCGACGGCCGCGAGCTGGGCCACGCGGGAGACGGCGTTGTTGACGCCTGAGGCCACGCCGGAGTGCTCGGAAGGTGCCGCGGCAAGGGCCGTCGCGGTGACCGGCGCGACGGTGGTGGCCAGGCCGAGCCCGAAGACGAGGACAGCGGGCAGCACGGAGGCGGCGTAGCCACCCGCACCGCTCTCGCCCACCGGGATACGCAGCATCAGCAGCATGCCCGCGGCCAGCAGCAGCGGCCCGACCGTCAGCGGAACACGCGGTCCGATCCGCTGGGCCAGCGTCCCGGCCCGCGAGGAGAGGGCCAGCATCAGCAGCGTCACCGGCAGCGAGGCGGCCCCGGCTTCCAGCGGGCTGTAGCCCAGTGAGGTCTGCAGGAAGACGACGAGCAGGAAGAAGACGCCGCCCAGCGCCGCGTACACCACGAAGGTGACGGCGTTGGCGCTGAGGAACTGACGGGCCGTGAAGACGCCCGGAGGCAGCATCGGGTGGGCCGCACGGCTCTCCGTCCGGGCGAAGCCCGCGAGCGCGGCGATGCCGACGACGAGCGCGGTCACGGTCAGCCAGCCGGGGGACTCGCCGCGCGGCCCCTCGATCAGCGCGTAGGTGACTCCGGCCAGCCCCACGGTGGCCAGCCCGGCACCCCGTAGGTCCAGTCGGCCGGTGGCGGCCGGGTCGCTGCTCTCCGGGACCCGGCGGGCGGTGGCCGCGACGACGAAGACGCCGATCGGCACGTTGATGAGGAAGATCCACCTCCAGGAGAAGGCGTCGATGAGATAGCCGCCGACGATCGGACCGAGCGCCGAGGCCACCCCGGTGAGTGCCGACCAGGCGCCGATGGCCGCGGGCCGGTCGGCGGGGCGGTAGGTCGCCTGGATGATGGCCAGGCTCCCCGGGGTGAGCAGCGCGGCCCCGATGCCCTGAAGGGCTCTGGCGAGGATGAGGACTTCCGCGGTCGGTGCCACGGCGCACAGGACGGAGGGGAGAGTGAAGCAGACGACACCGAGGGTGAAGACCCGCCTGCGCCCGTAGCGGTCAGCCAGCGAGCCGCCCAGCAGGATGAGCGCGGCGAGCGTGAGCAGATAGCCGTCGAGCACCCACTGCAGCTCGGACACCCCGGCGCCGACGTCCCGCCCGATCACCGGCAGCGCCACATTGACGACAGTCGCGTCGAGGAAGCCCATGGCCGATCCCAGGACGGTCGCCAGGAGCACCCAGCGTCCGGTGGGTGACCGGAAGGCCACGGTACCGGCGCCGGGCTCCGCCTCCTGCTGCGCATCCATGGTGTCGCTCCGCCCTCTCCCGCCTCCCCGCGCGCTTCCTTCCCGCCGATCGTACGGCGGGGACAGCTGACGGCCACTCAGGCGCCCCGTCGCCCACCCGGGGCGGCGTGGTGGGCGGCAGATGTCGTGGCCCCGTCACAGGCGTGCGGTCGAACGGTCACCCCGCCCGACGCACCCTTCCCCCGCGTCACGGCGTGAACCAGGATGTCCACCGACATCGGCCAGGGCACATGGGGGGAGTTCGGACATGGACAGGCGGGGATTCCTGAGAGGCGCGGCCGTACTGCCGGCGGCAGGGGTGCTGGCGTACGCGGGCGGCAGCGGTGTCGCCACCGCACGGAGCGCGACCCGCGCCCGTACCCGCCAGGCGCCGCAGGACTGGATGAAGCCGCTGGCGGCGTCGACCGCGCTGCGCTCGCTGACCATACCCGGCACCCACGACTCGGGTGCGCGGCACGGCGGCGCCTGGGTCGAGTGCCAGGACACGTCGATCGCCGACCAACTGGCGGCCGGAATCCGGTTCCTGGACGTCCGCTGCCGGGCCATCGACGGGGTGTTCGCCATCCATCACGGCGCCTTCTTCCAGCAGCTGATGTTCGGGGATGTGCTGATCGCCTGCCGTGACTTCCTCGCCGCGCACCCCGGCGAGACGGTGCTGATGCGCGTCAAGCAGGAGTATTCGACGGTCAGCGACGAGGAGTTCCGCCGGATCTTCGATGTGTACCTCGACCAGAAGGGCTGGCGCTCCCTCTTCCGGCTCGCCGACACCCTTCCGACGCTGGGCGAGGCGCGCGGCAAGGTCGTGCTGCTCGCCGACAACGGCGGGCTGCCCGGGGTGCGCTGGGCCGATTCCGCCATCTTCGATGTCCAGGACGACTACCAGGCCGAGCCGTTCGCCAAGTACCGCAGGATCACGGAGCAGTTCCGCGAGGCCGCGGCGCACCCCGGCCCCTTCTACATCAACTTCGTGAGCACCGCGGCGGGACTCCCGCCGGAGTGGAACGCGGACCGGCTCAACCCCCAGGTGAAGGACTTCCTCAACGGGTCCGAGATGGCCGGGCGTACGGGGCTGGGCATCGTTCCCATGGACTTCCCGCAGGGGGAGCCGGGCCTCATCGAAGCAGTGCTCGCACACAACCCCGCGAGCTGACCACCCGCGCAGCCGAGCTGACCACCCGCGCAGCTCGGCCCGCGCTCAGTCCTGGTCCGCCGAGGCCGTCGTGCCTGCCGGACCGGCCGCGCCCACCGAATTCGCTGTGCCCGCCGAGCTGGGGCGGGCGCGGAGATGGGCGCGTTCGCCCTGTCTGCCGAACAGGCTGAGGATCTCGACCGGCTCCGCGGTGGCGGCGCCGAACCAGTGCGGCACCCGGGTGTCGAACTCGGCCGCCTCCCCCGGACCGAGCTGCAGATCGTGCTCGCCCAGCACCAGCCGCAGCCGCCCGTTGAGGACGTACACCCAGTCGTAGCCGTCGTGGGTCTTCAGCTCGGGCTCCTTGTCGGCGGTGTCGGCCGGGATGACGAGCTTGTACGCCTGGATGCCACCGGCCCGGCGGGTCAGCGGCAGCAGGGTCATCCCGTGTGCGGAGACCGGACGCAGATGGATGCGCGGGTCACCGGTGGGCGGCGCGTCGACGAGTTCGTCGAGCGTGACCCCGTGTGCCATGGCCAGCGGCAGCAGCAGTTCGAGGGTCGGGCGCCGGGCGCCGGACTCCAGCCGGGAGAGCGTGCTCACCGAGATGCCGGTGGTCGCCGACAGCTCGGCCAGCGTGGTCTCGCGCTGTCGCCGCAGCGCGCGGAGCCGGGGGCCGACCGCGTCGAGTGCCTGGTCCAGATCGTCGTCCATGTCTCCAGTTTGCCAGACCGGCAACGGAATTTGCCGCTTGACCCACGGTGGTCGCAAGGTCGGTGGCGGAGGTGGTCGAGATGACACAGCAGCAGGCAGACGGCTACGACGTGGTGGTGATCGGCGGCGGCGCCGCAGGACTGAGCGGGGCGCTGATGCTGGCCCGGGCCCGGCGTTCGGTGGCGGTGATCGACGCCGGTACCCCGCGCAACGCCCCGGCCGAGGGCGTGCACGGGCTCCTGGGACACGACGGGGTCCCCCCGGCCGAACTCCTGGAACGCGGCCGCGCCGAGGTCGGCGGCTACGGCGGCCACCTCGTCTCCGGCCAGGTCGAGTCCGTGACCCGGCAGGCGTCCGCGTCCGCGCCGCCCGGCGAGGTCCCCGGATTCGTGGTGACCCTGGCCGACGGCCGGACAGTCGAGGCCCGCCGCCTGCTGGTGGCCACCGGACTCGTGGACGAGCTGCCCCAGGTGCCGGGCCTGCGCGAGCGCTGGGGCCGCGACGTGGTGCACTGCCCGTACTGCCACGGCTGGGAGGTCAGGGACCGGGCCATCGGCGTGCTGGCCTGCGGACCGATGGCGGTGCACCAGGCGCTGCTGTTCCGCCAGTGGAGCGCCGACGTCACGCTCTTCACCCACACCCTGCCGTCGCCCGCGGGTCAGGAGGCGGAGCAGCTGGCCGCCCGCGGCATCCCGGTGGTGGAGGGCGAGGTGTCGGGCCTGGAGATCGTCGCGGACCGCCTGGCAGGGGTACGGCTGGCGGACGGCACCGTCGTCGGCCGCCAGGTGGTGGCCGTCGCGTCGCGACTGGTGGCGCGTGCCGCGTTCCTGGCACCGCTCGGGCTGCGGCCGGTGCCGCACCCGTCGGGGATCGGCGAGCACCTCCCGGCCGACGCGACCGGCCGCACCGACGTGCCCGGGCTGTGGGTAGCGGGCAACGTCACCGAGCTCTCGGCGCAGGTGGGCGGCGCCGCGGCCGCCGGAGCCGGGGCTGCGGCGCAGATCAACGCCGACCTCATCGCCGAGGAGACCCGCCGCGCTGTCGCCGCACACCGCGACCGCGCCCCCTTCTCCGCAGCGACCGAGGCGCGGGTCAGCGAGCTGGTGACCGGCAACGCCCGGCACGGCCTGTGAGGGGCGCCGACCGGTGCGGCCTGTGAGGGGCGCCGCCCGGCCGAGCAGCCTGGGCGGTGTCATCCTGGGCGGGTGGAGAGCGTCCAGCCGCTGCTGACCCTGGGCCACGGCACCGCCGGGCGGGAAGAGCTCGCCCGGCTGCTGCACGGCGCCGGGGTGCGGTCGGTGGTGGACGTACGCACCGCGCCCGGCAGCCGGCGCAACCCCGACGTGCACCGGGAGGCGCTGCGCGAGTGGCTGCCGGCCGAGGGCGTCGGCTACCGGTGGGAGCGGCGGCTGGGCGGCTTCCGCCGGGCCGTGCCCGACGCACCCGACACCTTCTGGCGCAACGCCTCCTTCCGCGGCTACGCGGGCCACACCCGCAGCCCCGAGTTCCTCGCCGCCATGGACGAGCTGCTGCGCGACGCCGCACAGCAGCGCACAGCCGTAATGTGCGGCGAGTCGGTGTGGTGGCGCTGCCACCGGCGGCTGATCGCCGACTTCGCGGTGCTGGCCAGGGGGCGGCCTGTGCTGCACCTCGCTCACGACGGCCGCCTCACCGAGCATCCGCCCACCCCCGGCGCCCGGCTGCGCGAGGACGGGCTGCTGGTCTACGACGGGGAGCCGTGATCCCCGCCCCCTGGCTCACTCCGGGGGCAGCTCTCCCGTGCGGGCGATGCGGGAGTACCAGTGGGCGCTGGACTTGGGGGTGCGGCGCTGGGTCTCGTAGTCGACGTGCACCAGTCCGAAGCGCTTGTCGTACCCCCAGGCCCATTCGAAGTTGTCCATCAGCGACCACATGAAGTAGCCCCGTACATCGACGCCCTGCTGGATGGCGCGGTGCACGGCCCGCAGATGGCGGTGGACGTAGTCGATGCGCTGGGGATCGTGGAACCGGCCGTCGGCGTCGGGTGCGTCGGGGTAGGAGGCGCCGTTCTCGGTCACGTACAGCGGCGTCGCGGGGGCCTCGCGGTGGAAGCGCAGGAGCAGTTCGGTCAGGCCGCTGGGGTCGATGCTCCAGCCCATGGCCGTCCGGTTGCCCGGCGGCTGGTGGAAGGCGACCCGGTCGGCGCCCGGCCAGGGCGAGTGCTCGCCGCCGCCGTGTCCGTCGTTGCGCTCGGGCACGGTGCCCTCCGGTACGGCGGAGACCACGCTGGGCGTGTAGTAGTTCACCCCGATCCCGTCGAGCGGCTGACCGGCGAGTGCCGCGTCGCCGTCCTGGACGAAGGCCCAGTCGGTGAGGTGGGTGGTGTCCGCCAGCAGGTCCTCGTCGTACCTGCCGTGCAGCATGGGGCCGGTGAAGACCCGGTTGGCCAGGGCGTCGATGCGCCGGGCCGCGTCCCGGTCGGCCGGGGACCCGGTACGGGGCCGTACGGCGGCCGGGTTGAGGCTCACGCAGATCCGGGCGCCCTCCGGAAGGGCCGTGCGCAGTGCCTGTACGGCCAGGCCGTGGCCGAGGTTGAGGTGGTGCGCGGCACGCAGCGCCGCGACGGGGTCGGTACGGCCGGGCGCGTGCACACCGGAGCCGTAGCCCAGAAAGGCGCTGCACCACGGCTCGTTGAGGGTCGTCCACAACTCGACGCGGTCACCGAGCGCCTCGGCGACGAGCTGCGCGTACTCCGCGAAGCGGTACGCGGTCTCCCGCGCCGGCCAGCCTCCGGCGTCCTCCAGCTCCTGGGGCAGATCCCAGTGGTAGAGGGTCACAGCAGGCGTGATGCCGGCGGCGAGCAGCTCGTCGGTCAGCGCCCGGTAGAAGTCGAGCCCCCGCTGCGAGGCGGGGCCGCGTCCGGTCGGCTGGACGCGCGACCAGGAGACGGAGAAGCGGTAGGCGCCCAGGCCCAGTTCGGCCATCAGCGCGACGTCGTCCCGGTAGCGGCGGTAGTGCTCGCAGGCCACGTCTCCGGTGTCGCCGCCGGCCACCTTGCCCGGGGTGTGGGAGAAGGTGTCCCAGATGGACGGGGTGCGTCCGTCCTCCCGCACCGCGCCTTCGATCTGGTAGGCGGCGGTGGAAGCGCCCCACAGGAAGCCGGCGGGGAAGCGGAGGGGCGCGGTGGTGTCCACCGCGGTATCAGCCTGCACGGATGTCATAGGAGCGCTCCCATAGTTTTGTGCGGGCACAGTGGTGCCCTGGTTCGTCATGGTGCGGAGGTGCGGGAGGGGAGGGGAGGGTAGGGGAGGGGAGCCGGGCGGAGAGCCGGGGGTGGAGCCGTGAGGAAAGCCGCCCCACACGGCCTCCCTCACGGCTCCGGCCGGTGCGGCACCGGGTCCCACGGCTCCGGTGCCGTCCGGGATCGGGTCAGCCCTTGACGGCCCCCTGCATGACGCCGCCGACTATCTGCTTGCCGAACAGGGCGAAGGCGACCAGCAGCGGCAGGGTCCCCAGCAGAGCGCCCGCCATGATGACGGACTCGTCGGGGACGTAGCCCTGGCCGAGCCCGGTCAGCGCCACCTGGACGGTGGGGTTGTCCTGGGTGAGCGCGATGATCGGCCAGAAGAACTCGTTCCAGGCCAGCACGAACGTCAGCATCCCCAGCACGGCCATCGCGGGCCGGGCGACGGGGAAGACGACGTGCCAGACGATGCGCAGGCTGTGCGCGCCGTCGACGCGCGCGGCCTCGATCAGCTCGGTCGGCAGCGCGTTGACCAGGTACTGCCGCATGAAGAACACGCCGAAGGCGTTGACCATCATCGGCAGGATGACCGCCTGGAGCTGATTGGTCCACTCCAGCTCGGCTATCGCCATGAACAGCGGTACGACGCTGAGCTGCGGAGGCACCATCATCGTGCCGATCACCATCAGCAGCAGGGCGTTCTTCGCGCGGAAGCGGAGCTTGGCGAAGGCGTACCCGGCGAGCGTGGCGAACAGGACGGTGCTCAGCGCGATGGCGCCCGCCACGAACGTCGTGTTGAGCAGCGCCTTGCCCATGTTCGCGTCCTGCCACGCGGTGGTCATATTGGTCAGCAGGTTGCCGCCGAACCAGAACGGCGGCGGTGTCTCGGCCAGCCGCTGGTTGTCCCGGGAGGCGGCGATGGCGGTCCAGAGCAGCGGAAAGAGCGAACCGGCCGTGAACAGCAGCAGGATGCCGTAGGTGATCCGCCCCGCGTGCAGGTGTTTTCCGGCACTGCCAGCCCTCCGGCCGGCCTTGCGGGGAGGTGGGCCCGCCGGAGGGCCGGCCGCTGTGGTGGTGCTCGTTCCGACAGCCGGTGTGGCGGCCGTACGGGTGCGGCGCTGGGCCGTGGTCGGCAGCATGTCCCGCCCCCTTCAGTGGGTCTTGTTGAGTCGTTTGGCGATCAGCCAGTTGAGCAGGCCGACCACGATGAGGATCAGGAACATCGTCCAGGCGATGGCGGAGGCCCGGCCGAGCTGGAAGTCGAACCAGCCCTGCTCGTACAGGTACAGGCCCAGCGTCTGGTACTGGTGCGAGCCGCCACCGGTCTGGGAGCCGCCGAACAGCAGCGGCTCACCGAAGAGTTGCGTCGCGCCGATGGTGGAGGCGACCACGGTGAACAGGATCGTCGGCCGCAGCGAGGGGATGGTGACGTGCAGGAACTGCTGCCACCGGTTGGCTCCGTCCAGCGCCGCCGACTCGTACAGGTCGTCGGGCACGGCCTGCATGGCGGCGAGGTAGATCAGCGCGTTGTAGCCGGTCCACCGCCAGATGACGATGGAGGAGACGGCCAGTTGCGAAGTCCAGGTGCCGTTCTCCCAGTCGATGTGGTCGATGCCGACCAGCCCAAGGCCCCAGTTGATCATCCCGTAGTCGCGGCCGTAGAGCATCGTGAACACCAGCGTCGCCGCGGCGACCGAGGTGGCGTACGGAGTGAGCATGGCGACGCGGAAGAACGTCGACCCGCGCAGCTTGTAGTTGAGCAGGTGTGCCAGGCCCAGGGCCATCAGCAGTTGCGGCACCGTCGAGAGCACGCCGATGGTGAAGGTGTTCTGCAGCGCGTTCCAGAAGAAATCGTCCTCCAGCAGCCGGGAGAAGTTGCGCATCCCGACCCACTCCATGTGCGAGGGATCGTGCAGCGAGACCCGGTGCAGCGAGGCCCAGCCCGTGTACAGCAGCGGGAAGAGGCCGAAGGCGGCGAAGAAGACGAAGAACGGTGCGATGAAGGCGTAGGGGCTCCACCGGGCGTCCCACCGGTGGCGCCGGCGGCCGCGGCGCTCCGGGGAGCGCTCGCGGTCGCCGTCCGCCCCAGCGGCGAGCCCGTCCTTCTGGACGCGGGGGAGCGGCTCAGTCCTCGACGACGTCATCGATCTTCTTCACCGCGGCGTTCCAGCCCTCCTCGGGCTTCTTGCCCTGCTGTTCCACCTGGAGGATGCCGATGTCGGAGATGGTCGTCTTGATGACCTGGTCCTTGGGGCCGAGCGGGGTGGTCGGGATGCCCTCGGCGGCACCGGAGAAGATCTTCCCGATGGGTGCGTTGCTGAAGTACGCGTGCTCGGCGTCCTTCACCTCGGGCAGCGCGTAGGCCGTCTTGGAGCTGGGGAAGCTGGCCTGCTTCTTGAACAGCTTGGCCTGCTGCTCGGGCGCGGTCAGCCACTTGGCGAGCTTGACGGCCTCCTTCTCGTTCTTGCCGCCCTTGGGCACGGTCAGGAACGAGCCGCCCCAGTTGGCGGGCTTGGGCGCCGCGGCCACGTCCCACTTGCCCGCGCCCTTGTCGCCGGCCTTCTCCTTGATGTATCCGAGCATCCAGGGCGGGCAGACGACGGTGGCGAAGTCGCCGTTGGCGTACGCCTGGTCCCACTCCTTGTCGAACTGCTTGAGCTTGCCGGTCATCTTGCCCTTGACGGCACGCATGGCCAGGTCCCAGGACTCCCGGACGCCCTTGCTCTTCTTGTAGATCAGCTTGCCGTCGGCGTTGTAGTACTTGACCGGGTAGCTGGAGACGGCGCCGTTGTAGAGACCGGCGGCACCGTCCATGAACGCGGTGCCCTTGGGCGCCGACTTCATGTACTTCTCACCGGCCTGGACGTACTTCCCCCAGTCGCCCTGCCACAGCTTGCCGACCTCTTCCCGGTCGGTGGGCAGCCCGGCCTTCTCGAACAGGTCCTTGCGGTAGCACACGCCCATCGGGCCGATGTCCGTGCCCAGCCCGACGACCTGGCCCTTTTCGGACTTGGCCTGGTTCCACTTCCAGTCGAGCCAGTCGGACTTGTCCACCCCGTCGACCTTCGTGAAGTCGACGAGCTTGTCCGCGTGCCGGCCGGCGATCTCGTTGATGTTGTCGACCTCGACGGCCTGGATGTCGCTGAGCCCGCTGTTGGCGGTCAGGTGGTTGAGCAGGGCCGGGTAGTAGTCCTCGTTGCGCTCTGTGGAGTTCTCCTTGATCCGGATGCCGGGGTGGAGCTTCTCGTACTCGTCGTAGAGGCCGGCCTGCTTGTAGCCGAAGACGCCGAACACTCCGACGGAGATGGTCTTCTTGCCGTCACCGCTTTCCGAGCCGCCGCCGTCCTCGGCGCACCCGGCCAGTAAACCCGCCCCCAGCACGGCCACGAGACCGTAGGCGACGGGTCGGCTGCTCAGTGGGTGCCGCATCGTTCTCTTTCTGGTCGTACGCATGGCTGTGCCGTCCCTCCCGGACCCGCGAAGAGCAGGGAGCCGCCCCGGTGCACGTCAGTGTGGGAGCGCTCCCAACGATGCGTTGCAGCATGCGCGAGGCAGCCGCTCCCGTCAAGGTCTATGTCAAGGGAGCGCTCCCGGTACCGGGCGGCCCGGGATGTAGTTCAATGGGCCCGACACACCACACCGGCCGCCCCGGACGCGCCCACCAGGGCGACGAGCAACCGCCCCACCAGGGCAGGAGAACCAAGCGCCCGACAGGGCGGCAGGAAGAGCGCCCGCCAGGGCACTGGAGCAAGGAGGACGCGTCCATGCCAGCAGCCCGCGCGGAAGGCGCCGGTAAGTCCGGACCGACCCTGGAGCAGGTCGCCGCGCGTGCGGGCGTCGGCCGGGGCACGGCCTCCCGGGTGATCAACGGCTCGCCGCGGGTCAGCGAACGCACCCGGGCCGCGGTCCAGGCAGCCGTCGCCGAGCTGGGCTACGTCCCCAACCGTGCCGCGCGGGCCCTGGCGGCCGGAAGCATGGACGCCATCGCACTCGTCGTCCCCGAACAGGAGAACCGGCTGTTCGCCGAGCCCTACTTCTCCGAGATCCTGCGCGGCGTCAGCACCGAACTCGGCGACACGGACATGCAGCTCCTGCTGACCCTCATCCGCGACGAGCGCGGACGCGAACGCTTCGCCCAGTACGCCGCGGCACACCGCGTCGACGGTGTGCTGCTGGTTTCCGTACACGGCGACGACCCACTGCCCGACCTGCTCCGCGACGTCGGCATGCCGGCGGTCCTCAGCGGCCGCCGCTCACACGCCGAGCACCTGCCCTACGTCGACTCCGACAACCTGCTCGGTGCCCAGCTGGCCGTCGAGCACCTGATCGGACGCGGCCGCCGGAAGGTCGCCACCGTCACCGGACCCCTGGACATGTATGTGGCCCGCTGCCGTCTGGAGGGTTACCACGAGGCGCTCCGCGCCGCCGGCCGGTCGACAGCCCCGGCGGACGAACACCTGGTTGTGGAGGGAGACTTCACCGAGGAAGGTGGTCACCGCGGCATGCTCGAACTGCTGCGCAGGGACCCCGAGGTCGACGCGGTCTTCTGCGCCTCGGACGTGATGGCGGCGGGCGCCAGGCTGGCGCTGCGCGAAACCGGACGGGACGTGCCCGAGGACGTGGCACTCGTCGGCTTCGACGACTCGGCCGTCGCCCGGCACATGGACCCGCCGCTGACGACCGTACGGCAGCCGATCGAGGAGATGGGTCGCGCCATGGTCCGGATGCTGCTCGACCTGATGGCACGCGCCCACGGCGACGCTCCGGGGCGGGCCAGGACCCACGCCGGGAACGGTACGCAGGACCAGCCGCGCCTGGTCCTGCCCACGGAGCTGATCCGGCGCCGCTCGTCGTGACCGTCCGGGGCCGCTCACTGCGTCGGCGGCCCCGCGCTCGTCCCGATCGCGGCCGCGCCGCCTCGCGGCCGGACGCCCAGGGGTCAGAACCCGCCGCCTCCGCCGCCCCCGCACGAGGCCCCGCCGCCGCCTCCGCATGAGGCGCCGCCTCCGCCGCTGTCGCCGCCTCCGCCCTCGCCGCCTCCGCTCTCGTGATCCATGCCGTCACCGGCCGTCCACGCCTGCCCCGTGTAGCCGTAACCCGCTCCCCGCCCCAAGGAACGGGCATTGCGGCTGGACGGCTTGGACGTCCAGTGGGTGATGCACGCGATGACCAGCACAAGCAGCACTCCGAAAACCAGCCAGGCGACCATGGCCGTCCCCCGTTCCCCCGCGGATTCTCCGCACACTCGTCGGACCAGGAAGTATGTCCCCGCCGGGGCCGCCTCACCACACATGCCGCACACCGGGCAGGTGCTGCGCAATACGCACCGATGGTGCGGTTTGCCGAGATTCACCCCATAGAGGCCGCACTTGGCGAACTGTGGCGCGTTGTTCCGTTCGGGCCCGGCGTACTGGGCCGACGCCGGACCACAGGATCGACGACGCGGCACGGAAGCGGTGATGACGATGGCCGGGGCGGCAACGCGGGTGTGCGTCGGGGTGGTGGCTCCGCAGACCGGAAGGCTCGCTCCGCTGGGCGAGCCTCTGTCATTCGCCGTACGCACGCTGGCGCGGCGGCTGACGCGCCTGCACAACAGCGGCCGCACCTATGACGTACGGATCGCCGTACGGGACAGCCGCTCACACCCCGAGGGCGCGCGCCTGGCCGTACACGAACTGGCCGACGATGAGGGCGCGAACATCGTCCTCACCATGGCGGGCACCCAGGTGCTGCCGGCCGCCGCCGACACCTGCGAACAGCTGGGCGTCCCGTGCGTATCGACCACCTTCCCCTGGCAGGCGTACGGCTGCGCACGCGGCGGCGACCCGCTGCGCAGCTTCCGGTGGACCTACCACTTCGCCTGGGGGCTGGACGACATCGCCACCGTCTTCGCCGACATGTGGGAACAGCTCGGGCCCCGGCACACCGTCGGCTGCCTGTGGAACGACGGTCTCCAAGGACGGCTGCTGCGTCACGAGCGGTTCGGCTTCACCCCGGTGGCAGCCGCACGCGGACACACCCTGGTCGACCCCGGCGGCTACCCCGAGCCGGCAACCGGGTTCGACTCCCACCTCGCCCGCCTGCGCGACCACGGCGCCGACATCCTCACCAGCGCCGCCACCGCGGCCGATCTCGCCCTGTTCCTCCGGCAGGCACGCACCACGGGACCGGTTCCCCGGCTGATCACCTGCTCGCGCTGGCTGACCTATCCGCCCACCCACACCACACGCTCCCCGGACGTGCACCGGGAGTTGGCCGGGGCGAGCGTGGCCACCATGGTCTACTGGAGCCCGGAGCACCCCTACCGCTCCAGCCTCGACGGCACCGGCTGCGCAGAACTGGCCCGCGCCTACCGCGAGGAGACCGGACAGCTGTGGCTCCAGCCCCTCGGCCTGGCCCACGCGCTGTTCGAGGTCGCGCACCACGCGCTGGCCACCGCCTTGGACCCCACCGACCGCGCGGCCGTCGCCCAGGCCCTCGCCAAGACACGCACCGACACGGTCGTGGGCCCGCTCGACTGGACGCAGGGACCCACCCCCAACATCGCCCTGGTGCCCCTTGCCGGAGGCCAGTGGCGCCAGGGTCCCGACGGCCCCCGTCTCACGCTCGTCTCCAACACCCGGGCTCCGGCCGTCCCACTGACCGGCGACGTCGTCGCCGCGCGCTGAACACAGGCATCCTGGAAGCTCACTCCGCCGCCTCCCGGAAAGACCCCGCCGTGCTCGTCGCCCGCTCCCTCGCCCTGTTCGCCGTCGCCGCCCTCTTCGAGATCGGCGGAGCCTGGCTGGTGTGGCAGGGGCTCCGGGAACAACGGGGCCTGCTGTGGACCGGTGCGGGTGTGGTCGCGCTCGGCCTGTACGGAGTGGTGGCGACCTGGCAGACCGACGACAACTTCGGGCGGGTCCTGGCCGCGTACGGCGGGATCTTCGTCGCGGGATCGATCCTCTGGGGCGTGCTCGCCGACGGCTACCGGCCGGACCGCTTCGACATCGCCGGCGCGCTGATCTGCCTCGCCGGGATGGCCGTCATCATGTACGCGCCCCGGGGACGCTGACTCGTCGGCCGACGGCCGACGAGAGCCGGGGAGCGGCGTTCAGCTGGCGAGCGGAGTGTCGTCGTCGGCGTCGGACGCCTGCGTCGGGTCGCCGCCGTGGAACTCCGGGTCGATCGCGTTCGCCGCACCCAGCGCGGTCAGAATCCAGGCGTCTTCCCGAGTCCTCAGCCGCGCCGCCTCGCGATGGGCCAGCGCCGCCTCCAGTTCGTCCAGCGCGGTGTCGAGCCTGGCACTGTCCTTTCCGGCGGCCGCGTCGCGCACGCGCTGCCGTGCTTCCATCACGCCCGCGTTCGCGTCCTCGTACAGGGCGTCGAGCTCGGATTGTTTCGGGTCAGCCATGGCTCCAGCCTACGCGTCGCGAATCTTCGAACGCGCGCGGCCACGGTTCCCGGCATCCCGGCCGCCGTACTTCGCCCAATTGCACGGGGGACGGGTGACCGAGCGGCCGGTTCCCGGCTGTTGAAGATCGTAAAAGTGGGACGGGCGTACGCCGGCGGACCCGCCCTGTCCTGCCGTGGGAGCGCGGGGAGCCGGCAGAGAACCAGTGGTCAGGCAGCCACCCGTCTGGTAGGGGTACGGCATGGATTCCCAGGAGAAGACCGGGTTACGGCACGCTCAGGACGTCTCCGAGTTCCTGGCGTGCCTGCGGGCCCTCAAGGAGGCATCGGGCCTCACGCTGCGGCAGCTCGAAGAGCTTGCCGCCGCTGCGGGTGACTACCTTCCCCGCAGCACGCTCTCCTCCATGCTCAGCGGCAGGCGACTTCCCCGCCCCGAGCTGCTGGCCGCATTCGTCCGGGCCTGCGGCCACGAGCGGCGGCTGACGGACTGGCTCCGGCTGCGCGACCAACTCGCCGAGCGCGACGCCCGTGCTGACGCCGTCGGTTCCGCCGCTGCCGATTCCGTCGTCGCCGGTTCCGTCGTTGCCGATTCCGCTTCCGTCGATCCCGCCGCGGCACCGGTCGACGCTCCCAGTCGGCGGGCGGCACGGCGCTTTCTACGGACTCGCCTGCTGGTGCCGCTCGCGGTCGCGGTGCTGCTCGCCGCCGCGGCCGCGGTGGTCGGCACCCGTGACGAGCCGGGCGGCGGGAAGCCGCATCCCGGCGCGGCCGCCGCCACGGACGCCACCGGGAGGGCCGCCGACGACGCCGGGGCGGGAGCCGCGAGCGCCGCGGCCGACGTGCCGCGCGGCGCGGTGCGGCTGCGCCCCCTCTCCGCACCACGCCTGTGTCTGACCGACGGCCTGGTCCGCGACCGTCGCTACGACTCCCAGGTCGCCGTGCAGCGCCCCTGTACCCGGACCCGGCCCCAGACGACCGAACTGCGCGCGGAGCCCGGCAGCGGCCGGTACCGCATCCAGTGGCACCACCCCGAGTTCGGTACCGGCTGCCTCAAGGTCCTGGGCACGGGAGCGGGCAAGGACCTCCTGGAGCCCTGGGACGCGTGCGACCGGGCCGAGCTCTTCCGTCTCGTACCCGTACGGGGACGGAACACCTACGCGCTGCGAACGGAGACGGGCCGCTGTGTCGGCATCGCGCGGCCCGCCACCGTCGAGGGCACGGAGGCCGTCGCGCAGCGCTGCACCACGGCCCGCAACCAGATGTTCCGCATCGAGTCCGCCTCCGACTGACCGTCCGCCAGGGCCGGTCGTCCCTCACCCCCCGTGGTTGAGGGACGACCGGTCGCGCCGCACAGCACAGATCCTGGTGCGGGACGCGGGCCAGGAGAAGGGGAATCCGCTGTCCGGGACGGCCGCGAGCTGTCCGCGCAGGTCAAGGGGGCGATCGGGCGCTGTCCCGGACACCGGCGGAGCGTAGCCTCGGCTTCGGAAGAGAGCACAGGACCGGCGACGCGATGTCTCCGGCGCGGTGAGGAGAGCGAAGATGAGCCAGTTGCGGATCGTGGTGGACGATCTCTCCGGTCCCGAGACAGCGGAGTTCCTCGAGGAACACGTGAGCCAGATGCGGTCCCTCACGCCGCCGGAGAGCAAACACGCGCTGGATCTCGACAGCCTGCGGAAGCCCGGGACCACGTTCTGGTCCGCCTTCGACGGCGATGTACTGGTCGGCTGCTGCGCCCTCAAACAGCTCGACCCGCTCCACGCGGAGCTGAAGTCGATGCGTACCAGGCCGGTACGGCGCAGAAGCGGTGTCGCCTCCCGGCTGCTGGAGCACGTCCTGGGCGAGGCCACGGGCATGGGCTTCGCCCGCCTGAGCCTGGAGACCGGCTCGGCCGAGTTCTTCCGTCCGGCGCGCGGGCTGTACGAGAAGTTCGGATTCGAGTTCTGCGAGCCGTTCGCCGACTACACGCACGACCCGAACAGCGTTTTCATGACCAGGAAGCTCTGAGCCGCCACCCGCCTCGCCGTCCGCCATCCGCCATCCGCCGTCCCGGGAGATCGGGAGGTTGAGCGATCGCGCGGAGTGAAAGAGCGCTGACAGGGCGGCGGCCCGGTTGCCCGGGCCGCTCGGAATCCCTTCAGGACAAACGCGGGAGGACGCTCAGGCAGTCTGTGGCGTCTTCTCGTCCTTCAGCATCTTGCGCAGTTCTTCGCGCAGTTCCGGTGTGTCCGTGTGACCGTGGACCGAAGCCGCGTGTTCGGCGGCGGCCCGTACGACCTCGTCCTCCTCACCGGCGATGGTGAGTGTGCAGTTCGACTCGCTCGGGTAATCCCTGCAGTCCGCAACCTTGCGCATCAAGGGCACCTTCTTCCCCTCTGGCTAGCAGGTACCTCCCTTTTCAGGATCGCGCGGGCACCTCGGCCGGGCAAACGCCGGAGCCGGTCCACTGCGCGGCGCGCTACCCGATCGGAGCGCGGGCCGTGTAGACGGTGTTGGCCGATGTACCGCCCTGCACGGGGTTGGCGAAGGTGACGGTGTGTGCTTCGACCCCCTCGAACACCTGGGACAGTGCGCCGGTGAATTCCTCGTCCGGCGGATCGTCGGACCACAGGGCGAAGGCCCCGCCCGGGTGCAGATGTTGGGCCAGGCGCCGCAGCCCGGCCGGCTCGTAGAGCGCCGCGTTGCCCGGCCGCAGCACGTGGCGTGGCGAGTGGTCGATGTCCAGCAGGATCGCGTGGAAGCGCCGGTGCGGTGTCCGCGGGTCGAAGCCGTTCGTATCCGCTGCCAGGGAGAAGAAGTCCCCGTGCGTCAGACGGCATCGGGCGTCACCGGACAGCCGGGCGCCCACCGGCACCAGGTGCCGCTCGTGCCAGTCGAGCACGGCCTCGAGCGCCTCGACCACCAGCAGCGAGCGCACCCGCTCGTCCCGCAATGCCGCCTCCGCTGTGTAGCCGAGACCGAGACCGCCCACGACGACGTCCAGCTCGCCCTCGGCCCGTACCGCAGCCAGCCCGAGGCGGGCGAGCGCGACTTCCCCCTCGGTGAAGAGGCTGGTCATCAGGAAGTCGTCATCGAGCTTGACCTCGTACACGTGCGTGCCGGAGGCGGGGTCCCGGCGGCGCCGCAGACTGATGGCTCCCATCTCGGTGGGTTGCCAGTCGAGCTCTTCGAATCGTGCGCTCACGCTGCGAACCTATCGTGATCAAGAGCCGCCCGGGACCACCCGCGCACCGGCGGGTGCCAGACCCCCGCCTTCGTGCCGACTCGACCGCCCTGATGAAATGCGTATCGTGACAGGTGCGACAGGTAAGTGGTCATCGGATACGACAACCCCTATCGCCTCCTACACGGCGATCGGGGACAGCTTCACCGAAGGGGTCGGGGATCCGGGGCCCGACGGGGTGTTCGTCGGGTGGGCCGACCGGCTCGCCCTGCTGCTGGCGGAGCAGGCCGAGGACGGCTTCCGGTACGCGAACCTGGCCGTGCGGGGGCGTCTGCTGGACCAGATCGTCGCCGAGCAGGTCCCTCGCGCCAAGGAACTCGCCCCCGATCTGGTGACGTTCTGCGCCGGAGGCAACGACATCCTGCGTCCCGGCTCCGACCCGGACGCTCTCGCGGACCGCTACGAGACCGCGCTCACCGAACTCCTCACCACCGTGGGCACCGTGGTGGTGTGCACGGGCTTCGACACCCGCAACTTCCCCCTGCTGCGCCACCTGCGGGGCAGGATCGCCACCTACAACGGTCATTTGCGCGCGGTCGCCGACCGCCACGGCTGTCCGGTGCTCGATCTGTGGTCGCTGCGCGCCGTGCAGGACCGCAGGGCGTGGGACGAGGACCGCCTCCACCTGTCGCCCGAGGGCCACCGCCGCGTGGCGATGCGGGCCGCCGAAGTGCTGGGCATCGAGCCGCCCACCAGCCCGGACGAGCCCTGGCCCGCCGCGCCGGGCGCCGCTGCCACTTCGCGCCGGGACGATCTGTACTGGGCCCGTCAGTATCTGCTGCCGTGGATCGGGCGACGGCTGCGCGGCGAGTCCTCCGGCGACCATGTCCAGGCCAAACGCCCCGACCTGCTCCCGCTGCGGACCCCCGAGCCGTGAGGGCTCACTTCGGCTGAAGTATCCCGTCCGGCAGGCCGAGGTGGTCGTGGAGGGCACGTCGCCCCACCGGGGTGACGGTCACGGCGCGGGTGGTGCCGATCCGCGCGATCCACCCCGCGTCGAACGCGTGCCCGCACAGTGCCGCGCCGACGGCGCCCGCCAGATGGGGGCGGCGTTCGGTCCAGTCCAGGCACGACCGCACCGCAGGGCGCCGCGTCCCGGCCCGTACGGTGATCCCCGTCTCCCGGAGCCAGGCGTCTCCCTCGCCGGTGAGTCGGAGCCCGTTCTCCCAGTCGAGCAGCCCCCGTTCGGTCAGCGCTTCGGTGATCGCGACACCGACGGTGCCCGCCAGATGGTCGTAGCAGGTGCGGGCGTGTGCCAGCGCCTGCCGCCGGCCGGCCGCCGACAGCGAGCGGGGCGGCGCGGCCCGGTCGGGGGCCAGCGCGGCGAGGCTCTCCACCAGTTCGGCGATGTGCGGATCGGCGAGCCGCACATAGCGGTGCCGCCCCTGCCGCTCCTCGACGAGGAGGTTCCCGCGCACCAGGGCGTTCAGATGCTCGGTCGCGGTGGAGGCGGCCACCCCGGTGTGCCGGGCCAGCTCGGTCGCCGTCCACGCCCGCCCGTCGAGCAGGGCCAGGCAGAACCCCGCACGTGTGCCGTCGGCCAGGAGCTTGGCGACAGAGGCCAGGTCAGGACCTGCCGCGGGGGTGCGCCGAGTGCTCATACGGACCATTGTCCCCGCCGCGTTCCGGTGTCCGCCTGCCGCCCTCCGGGGTTCGGCGTCCGGTGTCCGGTCCCGGCTCCCGCGGCAAGGCGACCGCGTTACTGATCACCGCAGTGGGTTACGCGTGGAGTACGAGGCGGATGCGTACTCCTGTGACCGCTGACGGAGACTGAGCGACAGCGTCCGCACACCGAAGACATCCGATGACCGAAAGGGAGCGACGACCATGGCCGACGGCAACTCCACCGGCGAGACGATGCAGGCGATGACCTACGACCGGTTCGGCGGCACGGAGGTGCTGTCCGCGACCCGGCAGCCGCTGCCCAGGGTGGGGCCGGGCGAGGTCCTGGTCCGGGTGCGGCACGCGGGGGTCAACCCGGTCGACTGGAAGATCATGGCGGGCGGTCTCGAGGCCCTGATGGACACCGTCTTCCCCGTCGTGCCCGGCTGGGATGTCGCGGGCGTCGTCGAGCGGGTCGGTATCGATGTGCCCGAGTTCTCCGCCGGGGACGAGGTGATGGCATACGCCCGCAAGGACTATGTGCACGGCGGGACGTTCGCCGAGTTCGTCACCGTGCCGGTGCGGTGCCTGGCCCGCCGCCCGTCCTCGCTCAGCTGGGAAGAGGCGGCGGGCCTGCCGCTGGCCGGTCTCACGGCGTACCAGACGCTCACCCGGCTCGGCACCCGCGAGGGCGAGACGGTGCTGATCCACAACGCGGCCGGGGGCGTCGGATCGCTCGGCGTGCAGATCGCCCGTGCCCTCGGCGCGCGCGTCATCGGCACCGCCTCACCCGCCAACCACGCCCGGCTGCGCGAGTTCGGAGCCGAGCCCGTCGCCTACGGCGACGGGCTCACCGACCGGGTGCGCGAGCTGGCTCCCAAGGGAGTCGATGTGGTGGCCGACTTCGTCGGTGGCGTCCTGGACGCCACGCTGGGCGTTCTGGCCGAGGGCGGACGGCACGCCTCCATCGCGGACAACTCCGTGACGGAAGCGGGCGGCCAGTGGCTGTGGGTACGCCCCAGCGCGAGCGACCTGACCGAGCTGGCCCGGCTGGCCGACGAGGGCAAGCTGACGGTACGGGTGGCGGAGACGTTCCCGCTCACCCGGCTGGCCGACGCGTTCGAGCTGAGCCAGTCGGGCCATGTGCACGGAAAGATCGTGGTGACGCCCTGATGTCTGCTCTCCGCGCTCGCCGGTGACCTGCCGCTGGCGCGGCACCGTCCGGCTGGGCGGACGCCCGGTGGGGGAGCGGTCCGCGCGCGAACTCGCCGTACGCCGCACGGTACCTGTGTCCACCGTCGTCCGGTCGAGGTCCACCCTCACCCCGCCACCGGCACGCCGCTGGTGCTGCCCGCCAGGCACCAGCCGCCCGGCAGCAATTGCGAGCACATCGCACCTGGTCGGAGCGGGTAACACCGCCGTAGCCGCAATCGGATTCCTGTGCGACCGTGACCGTCATGGAGGGGACGGAGCACCACCACGGACACGCGCACGGACACTCCCATCCGGGCGGTGGGCACCGGCACGGCCCGCTGGCCTCCCGCCCGGCGCGGCTGCGCCACCGGCTGGCGCACCTGCTCAAGCCGCACAGCCACCAGCCGGCGGACAAGGTGGACGCGGCGATGGAGACCTCGCGCGAGGGGATGCGGACGCTGTGGCTCTCGCTGGCCGTCCTGGGCGCGACCACGGTCGTACAGGCGGTGATCGTCGCCCTGTCCGGTTCGGTCGCGCTGCTCGGTGACACGATCCACAACGCGGCCGACGCGCTCACCGCCGTACCGCTGGGCATCGCGTTCGTACTGGGACGGCGGGCGGCCGACCGCCGCTACACCTACGGCTACGGCCGGGCCGAGGACCTGGCCGGGATCCTCATCGTCGCCACCATCGCCGCGTCGGCGGTCCTGGCGGCGTGGGCGGCCGTGGACCGGCTGCTCAACCCAAGGGAGATCACCCACCTGGAGGCGGTGGCAGGTGCGGCGCTGGTCGGCTTCGTGGGCAACGAGTGGGTGGCCCGCTACCGCATCCGCACCGGCCGCCGCATCGGCTCGGCGGCGCTGGTCGCCGACGGACTGCACGCCCGCACCGACGGCTTCACCTCGCTGGCCGTACTGCTGGGCGCGGGCGGCGCCGCGGTCGGTCTGCGCGCCGCGGACCCGCTCATCGGACTACTGATCACGGCCGCGATCCTGCTGGTGCTGCGGGACGCCGCCAGGGAGGTCTTCCGGCGCCTGATGGACTCCGTCGACCCCGCACTGGTCGGGGCCGCCGAGACGGCGCTGCGCGCGGTGCCCGGTGTCCGGGGCGTGGGCCAGGTGCGGATGCGGTGGATCGGCCATGTGCTGCGAGCCGAGGCCGATATCGTCGTCGACGCGCACCTGACGGTCGTCGCAGCCCACGGGGTCGCCGTCGAGGCGGAGCACGCTCTGATCCACGCGGTGCCCCGGCTGACCGCCGCCACCGTGCACACCGACCACACCCCCGTGGAAGACGACCCCCACGCCCCCCCTCGCCCACCACACCCATCCTCCGACCGCAGCCGGAAAGGATGCCATCAGCGCCTGAGGGCGCCGCGGCGGCGGTACGGGAAATCGGCTCAGCGGCTTCGGCGGTGGAGGGCGCGGTCCGGGGCGCCGAACCTGTCGGCGGCGAGGGCCGCCTGGTGCCAGTGCGGGTAGATCAGTTCGGGCGCGCTGACCTTGTCCAGCCGGTCCAGGTCGGCGGCGTCGAGCCGGACATCGACGGCACCGAGGTTGTCCCGCAGCTGCTCGTCCTTGCGGGCACCGATGACCAGGGTGGTCACCCCCGGCTGTGCCAGCAGATACGCGAGGGAGACCTGGGCGGGGGAGACGCCGTGCGCGTCGGCGATGTCGACGACCGTCTCGATGGTGTCGTACAGCTTCTCCTCGTCGCGGACCGGTGGCTCCGACCACTCGGTCAGATGCCTGCCGCTGTCGGCCTGTTGTCCGCGCCGGTACTTGCCGGACAGCAGGCCGCCGGCGAGCGGGCTCCACACCATGATCCCGAGTCCCTGGTCGAGGGAGAGCGGCACCAGCTCGTACTCGGCGTCGCGGGACTCGAGCGAGTAGTAGATCTGGTTGCTGACGAAACGCTGGTAGCCGTGTGCGTCGGCGACACCGAGCGCCTTCATCAGCTGCCACCCGGAGTAGTTCGACACCCCCAGATAGCGGACCTTCCCCGCACGGACCAGGGAGTCCAGCGCCTCCATGGTCTCTTCCAGCGGGGTGAGCCCGTCCCACTCGTGGACGTGGTAGATGTCCAGATGGTCGGTGCCCAGCCGGCGCAGGCTGCCCTCGACCTGGTCGAGGATGTGGTGCCGGGAGAGCCCCTGGTCGTTGGGTCCTTCGCCCACGGCCATCCGGACCTTCGAGGAGAGCAGAAGGCGCTCGCGGCGCCCCGAGATCACCTCGCCGAGGATCTCCTCGCTCAGCCCGGCGGAGTACATGTTGGCCGTGTCGAACAGGTTGACGCCCGCGTCCAGGCACATGTCGACCTGACGCCGCGCCCCGGCGACGTCCGTCGAGCCGACGTTCCCGAACATGTCCCGCCCGCCGAACGTCATCGTCCCCATCGTCAGGACCGACACCCACAGGCCGGAACAGCCCAACTGCCTGTACTCCATTCAGCTTTCTCCACTCTGTGTGTGGTACGGCATCCGCCGAGCGGCATCCGGCACTCGGCGCCTACCACGCGAGCGCCGGACTCATTCAAGATTCAAGCTCCGGGTTCGCTCCGGGTTCGGGAGCGGGCGTGGCCCGGATCGCACATGAGTGCCTTTCAGCGGGATGTCTCGTTGTGAGGGCATGGATGCGTTGCGGATGAAGGAAGTGACCAAGGCGTTCGGGCGGCGCCGGGTGCTGCGAGGTGTGGACCTGGAGCTGCCTCCCGGCTGTCTGGCCGGGGTGGTGGGCGAGAACGGGTCGGGGAAGTCCACGCTGCTGAACATCCTGGCCGGGCGGCTGGCGGCGGACGGCGGCGAGGTGCACTGCCCCGGCCGGATCGGCTACTGCCCCCAGGATCCGGTGCTCAACGCGTCGTTCACCGTCGACCAGCACCTGGAGTTCTTCCGGACCGCCTACGACCTGCCGGATCTGGAGCGAGCCCGCCAACTCGTGGACACGCTCGGCTTCGCCGAGTACCGCAGAGATCGCGTCGATCATCTCAGCGGCGGCACCCGGCAGAAGCTGAACGTGGTGCTGGCCCTGATGCGCGATCCGCCGGTGCTGCTGCTGGACGAGCCCTACCAGGGCTTCGACTGGGAGACCTACCAGCGGTTCTGGCGGCTGGCGGAGGAACTGCGCTCGGCGGGCCGCTCGCTGCTGGTCGTCTCGCACATCGCCCACGACATCGGGCGATTCGACCTGCTGTGGCGGATCGAGGAGGGGCGGCTGAAGGCCGATGAGCGCTTGGACGAGGAGCGTCCGGGCGACGAGCACGGGGGCGCGGGCGCCGTGCCGAGCGACGGTGTCGATTGCTTCTGACGCAACAACACTTTGCGTAGATTGCACTGGATTCAGTGGCCCAGTCGTCGCAGAGTTCTGTCCATGGCCAACAACGATCTTCTGGCTGTGGTGAGTCAGAGCGGACCCACCGTCTCCTTCTTCTCCGTCGGCACGTACCGCGAGCTGGGCACCGTGGAGCTGCCCAGCGAGCCGCACGAGCTGTGCTTCGACCCCGCACGCCGCCTGCTGTACTGCTCGATCACGTACCGTTCCGGCTACTACCACGGCAACACCGGGCGGGCCCATGAGATCGCCGTGATCGACCCGGACGAGCAGCGGGTGACCGACGTCATCGAACTCAGCCCCGAACACGCGCCGCACGGCCTGGTCCTGGACCGGGACCACGACATCCTCTACACCAGCGTGGAGGCCACCGACTCGGCTCCCGGCGCGCTGCTCGCCCTGGACCCCGGTTCCCGGAAGGTGCTGCGCCGCATCCCGGTGGCGGCCCCGGGGCCGCACTGGTTCACGGTGACCCCGGACGGACGGCAGGCGTACACCACCAACAAGGAGGCTCCATACGTCTCGGTGGTGGATCTGGACTCGGGACGACTGCTGGAACGGATTCCGGTACCGGGCAGCGAGGGTGTCGACATCTCGCCCGACGGACGGTACGTGTTCGCGGCGACCCCGAAGGCCGACTTCTCCGGTACGGCACCGGCCGGCGCGGGGATCGCCGTCATCGACACCGCGGACCACCGGGTGGTCCGCACCCTGCCCGCGGAAGGCGTCACCATGCCCGTGCACACCACATCCGGGGGCCTGCTGCTGACCGGCGAGCTGCGCATGACCGATGAGGCCGCGGCGGCGGGCGGGCTCGGCAGCCAGGCCAACGGTGTGCTCAACGTCTACTCACGGGCCGGTTCCGGCGAACGCCTGCTCGGCCAGGTGGAGGTGGGCAGGTTCCCGCTGACCATCACCTCCTCGGCGGACGGCTCGTTGGCGTACGTCTCCAACGTCGTCTCCTCCACCGTCACGGTGGTGGACCTGGCAGCCCTGCGCCCGGTCGCGACCCTGTCGATCCCCCGCAGGGAAGAGCCGGGCGCGCATGGACTGGCCTTCGTCCCGGCGGCCTGAGGATTCCCTCAGACGCGGGAACCCTCTGTCGCAGGACGCGCTCAGCCGCAGGACACAGGGCGGCTGTAGAGGCGGTAGCGCTTGGTGATCCGCCCGCCCACCCTGCTGAGGGCGGCGTTGACGTGGTGGTTGTCAGCCAGCACCCAGGAGGCCTCACCGGTCGTCATCCCCTGGGCGTGGCACGCCTTGGAGAGGGCCATGTACATCAGCAGCTCCAGGCCGCGCCCGCGGTGTTCCTCGCCGACCCCCATGGCCAGCAGCCGTGCCCGGTCCAGCTTCCGCCGGGCACGCAGAAAGCGCACCAGCCCCAGCGGCAGGGCGCCCAGGAAGGCGGGGACGAACGTCCGTGGCTGCTCGGCCACCACGGCGACGCGGTCCGACCGGCGCAGACCGCGGCACGCCAGGCCCTCCGCGTGCTCGCGTACGGCCGCCAGCAGTTCGGAACGGGAGACCTCCACCTGACCGGTGTCCGTCAGACAGCGCTGGGCGAGCGAACCATCCCCTTCCCAGGCCGACATCCGCGACATCAGCCAGTGCTCACTGTTCACCGCTCGTCCCCTCCACCGCACTCAGGAGCTTCCGTGACCGAGGAGGTAACGATCAGACCTGTGTGCGAGAAACGAACTTCAGCCAACAGGGTGAAGGGCGGGTGGACAAAGCGGGCCGGTCGGCGGTATGTGCGCGCCCGGCCGGACCGTGTGGTGTCCGACGGCGAGGGCCTGTCCGGGCGAGATTGCTCATGAAAGTCGTTTTCAATAAACTGCCGGGGTTGTCGACGCCCAGGAGGTTTCTCGTGGCTGTGCCCAAGCGGAAGATGTCCCGCAGCAACACCCGGCACCGCAGGTCCCAGTGGAAGGCCAGTACGCCGCAGCTCGTTCCCGTCACGATCGAGGGAAAGGTCCACCGGGTGCCTCAGCGGCTCGTCAAGGCGTACGAGCGCGGCCTGCTGCGGCCGGCGGACTGACGCTCGCGCGCCGACCGCTTCCGCGCACAGAAATCCCCGGCTCCGAGAATTGCGGGCCGGGGATTTCCTTGGCTATGCTCGGCTTTTCTGTGTGCTCACACAGAAAAGCCCCCTCAAGGGGCTGCCGATAGAAGTAACGTACCGGGCAGGGAGCCGTTTTGTCAAACCGGGGAAGCGCTGAGCTGCAGCACGAGCAGAAATACCTCGATCATCTCTACGCCCGGGTCGATGTATTGCGAGGGCAGGCCGCCGAGGCCGTCGAGGAGGCGCAGAAGCCGGACGGTAACACGCGGCAGGCGCGCGTCGAACGGGACGTGCGTGTCGCCGAGCGCTCGGGACTGCTGGCCGCGCTGAACGCCGTCGACGGGTCGCTGTGCTTCGGCCGTATCGACTTCACCGACGGCACCTCGCACCACATCGGCCGCATCGGCATCCGCGAGGACGACGCCGAGCGCACCCCCGTCCTCATCGACTGGCGTGCCCCGGTGGCGCGCCCCTTCTACCTCGCCACCGGGCACACCCCGATGGGCCTGCGCCGCCGACGCCACCTCACCACCCAGGGGCGCACCGTCACCGAGCTGCACGACGAACTGCTCGACCTCGGCGACCAGGAGCGCACCGGGCACGAGGACCCCACAGGCGACGCCGTCCTCCTCGCCTCGCTGAACGCCGCCCGTACCGGTCGCATGAACGACATCGTGCGCACCATCCAGGCCGAGCAGGACCGCATCATCCGTGCTCCGCACCGGGGTGTCATGGTCGTGGAGGGCGGCCCCGGCACCGGCAAGACCGCCGTCGCTCTGCACCGGGCCGCGTTCCTGCTCTACGAGCACCGCGAGTTGCTCGCCAAGCGTGCCGTGCTGATCGTCGGCCCGAACCCGGCCTTCCTCTCCTACATCGGGGAAGTGCTGCCCTCGCTCGGTGAGACCGGCGTGCTGCTGTCCACGCTGGGCGAGCTGTACCCGGGGATCGAGGCGCGCGGCACCGACAGTCCGCGCGCCGCCGCCGTCAAGGGCCGCGCCGAGATGGCCGAGGCCCTGCGGCTGGCCGTCCGCGACCGGCAGCAGGTGCCGGAGCCGGGCGAGCCGCTGATCGTGCCGCACGACGACGGCGACCTGGTACTGGACTGGCACCTCGCCGACGAGGCACGCGAGGCGGCCCGCGCCACCCGGCTCCAGCACAACCTCGCCCGCCCGCACTTCGCTTTCCGCGTCATCGACGCGCTCACCGCGCAGCTCGTCGAACGCATCGGCACCGACCCCTACGGCGGCCCCAACCTGCTGGGCCCGGACGACGTCGCGCAGCTCGGCAAGGCCGTCGCCGCCAACCCCGAGGTGCACGCGGCGATCTCGCAGCTGTGGCCCGAGCTGTCGCCCGAGGAGTTCGTTGCCGACTACCTGGCCGAACCCACCCATCTGCCCGAGGAGGACGCCGCCGCGATCCGCCGTCCGGTCACCTCGCCCGCCGACTGGACCCCGGCGGATGTGCCGCTGCTCGACGAGGCGGCCGAGCTGCTGGGCGAGGACGACAGCGCTCAGCGGGCCGCTGCCGAGGCGGAGCGGCAGGAACGAATCCAGTACGCGCAGGGCGTCCTCGAGGTCGCCCGGGGGTCGGAGTCGTTCGAGTTCGAGGACACCGAGTCCGAGATCCTGGCGGCGCACGACATCATCGACGCCGAGCGGATGGCCGAGCGCCACGAGGAGGCCGACCACCGGACGGCGGCCGAACGCGCGGCAGCCGACCGCACCTGGGCCTTCGGCCACATCATCGTCGACGAGGCGCAGGAGCTGTCCCCGATGGCCTGGCGGCTGCTGATGCGCCGCTGCCCGTCCCGCTCCATGACCCTGGTCGGCGATCCGGTGCAGACCGCCGAGGAGGCCGGTGTCGGCTCCTGGGAGGACATCCTCGCGCCGTACGTCGAGGACCGCTGGGAACACACCCGGCTCGCGGTCAACTACCGCACCCCGGCTGAGATCATGGACCTGGCCGCCACCGTCGTACGCGCCCGGCACCCGCGCTTCGAGCCGCCTTCCTCGGTCCGCTCGACGGGCACCCGCCCCTGGGCCCGACAGGCGTCGGGCGACCTGCCGGGCGCTGTCGCCGAGGCGGCGACAGCGCAGACGCCCGACGAGGGCCGGCTCGCCGTCATCGCACCGCGCCGCCTGCACGAGGCGCTGGCCGCGCGGCTGCCCGGTGTCGTCCCGGGCGCCGAGCCCGATCTCACCCGGCATCTGGTCCTGCTCGACCCGCGTCAGGCCAAGGGCCTCGAGTTCGACCGGGTGCTGGTCGTCGAGCCCGCCGAGTTCGGCACGAGCGACCTCTACGTCGCCCTCACCCGGGCCACCCAGTCCCTGGGCATCCTGCACGAGGCGCCGCTGCCGGGCGGGTTGGCCGGGGGCCTTGACGCCTCCGGCGCGGAACACCCGGCCTGACGGCTCGTCAGCCCTGGGCGCGGAGTTCGAGGAGCTCCGGGGCGAGCAGAGTGGTGGTGCGGCCCTTGACCTCGATCAGCCGGTCACGCCGCAGGCGGGCCGGCGCGCGGGGCGAATGGAATCCGGTGGCGGCGCCGGGCGTGGCGCCACCACCGGACTGAGGGGCTGCCCTTGGCCGTCCATTGCGGGCCGCGGGTGCGTTGTGTGCTCGCACGGTTCCCCGCGCCCCTGAGGGGGTGCGTGCCTCAGCGTCGGACTCCGGTTGTGAGAATTGAGCCCTGTGTGAGCTGTGCGGCCTCTGCGTCCCCTGTGTGCTCTGTGAGATAGGGCATACCGCTCAGCGGTGCGACCTGTCCGGATAGCCGAGTACGCTACGGAAGATTTACGGAACCTTGTCCCCCGGTTGGTGTCTCGTCACCGACTGTGATCTTCCCGAGGACGCCGCGTGGATTCGCTCAACTCGTTCATCCTCGACGTCAACGACGTCTTCTGGACCTACCTCCTCATTCCGCTGGTGGTGGGTGCCGCGCTGTACTTCACGCTCCGTTCCAAAGGGGTGCAGCTGCGGCTGCTGCCCGAGATGGTGCGGGTGCTCGGCGACAAGACCAAGCCAGGTCCCGACGGGCGCAAGCAGGTCTCCTCCTTCGGAGCCTTCACCATCTCCGCCGCCGCCCGAGTGGGCACCGGCAACGTCGCGGGCGTGGCCGCCGCCATCACCGCCGGTGGTGCCGGTGCGGTCTTCTGGATGTGGGTGATGGCGCTGCTGGGTGCCTCGTCCGCGTTCGTGGAGGCCTCTCTGGCGCAGCTGTACAAGGTGCGCAACCGGGACAGTGAGGGCAACGAGTCCGGTACCTACCGGGGCGGGCCCGCCTACTACATGCAGCGCGGCCTGCGGAAGCGCTGGCTGGGCCTGATCTTCGCCGTGGTCATCACCCTGACCTTCGGCTTCGTCTTCAACGCCGTGCAGTCCAACACCATCGCCTCCGTCACCAAGGGCTCCTTCGGTGACGACTTCCCCGCCGCCGGCGCGGGTGTGGCCGTCGCGGCGCTGCTGGCCCTGGTGATCTTCGGCGGAGTCCGGCGCATCGCCACGGTCACCCAGCTCGTCGTGCCGGTGATGGCCGTCATCTACCTGCTGCTCGGTCTCGCGGTCGTCGTCCTGAACATCTCCGATGTGCCGCGCGTCTTCGCGGACATCGTGGGCGGCGCCTTCGGGATCCGCGAGGTCGCGGGCGGCGCCGTCGGCGCGGCGATCCAGCAGGGCATCAGGCGCGGGATGTTCTCGAACGAGGCCGGTCTGGGCTCGGCGCCCAACGCGGCGGCCACGGCCGAGGTCACGCACCCCGTCAAGCAGGGGCTGGTGCAGACCCTCGGTGTCTTCTTCGACACGCTGCTGATCTGCTCGATGACCGCGTTCGTCATCCTCACCACCAACCCGTCGCTCTCCGAGCGGGGCGGTGCCGACCTCACCCAGTCGGCGCTGGAGGAGACGCTCGGCGGCTGGGCCGGCCACGCGCTGACGCTGGTGGTCTTCCTGCTCGCCTTCTCCACGCTGATCGGCAACTACTACTACGGCGAGTCCAACATCCAGTTCATGACCGGCACGGCGAGCCGCTGGGTGCTGCCCGGCTACCGCGTGCTGGTGCTGGGCGCCGTCTTCGCCGGGGCGCTCGGCTCGGTGGACGTGGTCTGGAACCTCGCCGACGTCTTCATGGGCAGCATGGCGCTGGTCAACCTGGTGGCGATCGTGCCGCTGTCGGCCATCGCCTGGAAGCTGCTGGACGACTACCTCACCCAGCGCCGCCAGGGCCTCGACCCGACGTTCGTCCGGGACCGGCTCCCGGATCTCCCCGGCGAGATCGAGTGCTGGTCCGCTCCCGCGGATGTGAAGGCCGCCGACAAGGCGTAGGGGCCGTCGGTTCCCCGCGCCCCTGAAGGGGCGCGGGGAACCGTGTCTACTTCAGCTGGGCGGCGACAACGGCGGCGGCGTCGGCCACCAGCTTGTCGTCGTACTCGGCGTCCTGCTTCTCGCGCTTGGAGAGGACCGCCACCACGAGTGGCGCCTTGCCGGGTGGGCGCACCACGGCGATGTCGCCCCGGCTCGCATAGCGGCCGGCACCGCTCTTGTCGCCGACGCTCCAGCCCTTCGGGAAGCCGGCCCTGATCAGCGTCCTGCCGGTCGGGTTGTCGCGCATCCACGCGTTGAGCTGCTCTCGCTCCTTCTTGCCGAGGCCGGCACCGAGCGCGACGGCCCGCAGGTCCTTCGCGAAGGCGCGCGGAGTGGTGGTGTCCCTGTCGTCGCCCGGCGTCGCCTCGTTCAGCTCCCGCTCGTAGCGGTTGACGTTGGTGACGTCGTCGCCGAGCTTCTCCAGGAAGGTGTCGAGCGCCTTCGGCCCGCCCAGGTCCTCGAGCAGCAGATTGTCAGCGGCGTTGTCGCTCTGCCGGACGGCGGCCGCGCACAGGGCACGCAGCGTCATCTCCTCACCCACGTGCTCACTGGTCACGGGGGAGTGGGGGAGCAGGTCGTCCTTGTTGACCTCGACCGTCTTGTCGAGGCCGTCGATCCGGTGCTTGTCGAGAACGGCGGCGGCCGTGAACGCCTTGTGGGTGGAGGCGTAGGCGAACCGCTCGTCCGCGTGGAACGAGACCTCCCGGCCGCTGCCGGTGTCGAGGGCGTGGACGCCGAGCCGCGCGTCGTACTTCCGCTCCAGCTTCCGGAACGCCGCCGCCACCTTTTTGTCCGTGGCCTTGTCCGAGGCTTTGTCCCTGGCACTGTCCAGGGCGGAGGTCGCCGAGCCGGACGACTTGGCCGAGGCGTCGGCCGACCCGTCGGCGCCGCAGGCCGCCAGGGGCAGGGCGAGTGCGAGCGTGCCGAGTGCGCCCATCGCGGTGCGCCGGACTCTGGTCGTACGCATGGGTGGTCGATACCTCCTGCTGTGCGGGTGCTGTGATCCCCGGTCCCCCGGGCCCGGTCCGGCCAGGTTGCCGGGCCGTGCGTCATGCCGTCCAAGACCGGATCGCGCCGATCGATGCGGAATCCGCATGACCGGGTCCGTCGGCGGCCGCATAGGGTGGCGGGCGTGGATCTTGTCGGTGCGTGCCGCGCCTTCGTCCACGTCGGCGAGCGCGGCAGCTTCACGGTGGGCGCCGCGGCCGCCGGGATGTCGCAGTCGGTCGCCAGCCGCCGCGTCGCCGCGCTGGAGCAGCACCTGGGCGAGCGGCTCTTCGAGCGCGGCTCACGCCATGTCCGGCTGACCCCCTTCGGGCGGGAGCTGCTGCCCGCCGCGCGGCGGCTCGTACTCGCAGCCGAGGAGCTGGCACACGAGGCGGCGACGGCCCAGCGCAGGCCCTTCCGGCTCGCGGTGCCCGACACCTGCCCCGCTCCCGCGCTCGCCCGGCTCGCGGCGGCGGCCCGCGGAGAGGGCATCACCCTGGAACTGCGCACCGCCACCCCCGCGGTACGCCCCCACCTGGTCCGCTCCCAGCAGGTGCGGGCCGCGCTCGTCGCGGTGCCGCCCGACCAGGCCCGCTGGCGCGTACCGCTCGGGCTCGCCGGAGTCGCCCGGCCGCATGGACGCCGCCTCTACCTGGAGACGCTGCGCCCCCGCCGCACCGACCAGAGCCCGCCGCGCCGGGTGTGGCTCCAGCCCGAGGACGACGTACCGCACATCCGGGACCGGATGACACGGCTGCGGGACGCCGTCGGGCTGCGTCCCGCACAGCTCTCCGTCGCCACCGGCCTCACCCAGGCGGCCGCCGAGGTGTTCTCCTCGGCCGACCTGCTGCTGTGCTCACCGGTACAGACCCAGGAGTTCGGCCTGCACTGGCGCCCGGTCGGGGAGCTGCGGCTGGAGCGCACGTTCGGCCTCATGGCAGCCGAGGAGAGCGACGCCGAACGCCTCGGGACCCGCCTGGGCGAAGCGCTCGCCGACTGTCTGGGGGCGGGAGCCGAAGCCGAGCGCGAGAACAACGAGAACGGCGAGGTCGACGAGAACGACACGGCACACACCGGCACCGCCGGGACCGAGGAGGAGACAACCCGATGAGGGCCGACGATCTGCTGCGCGAGCTGCGCCGGGCCCTGCGGGACGGCGGACTGTCCGGCTCGTTCCTCGTCCGCGATCTGCGCACCGGCGAGGAGCTGGGCATCGATCCGGACCTGGAGCTGCCGGTGGCCTCGCTGGTGAAGGTGCCGCTCGGGATCGCCACGCTCGACCGCGTCCGGCGGGGCGAACTCGACGGCGCTCAGCAGCTGGAGGTGCGGCCGGGCCGCGTCACGACCCCGGGGCCCACCGGGATCACCCGGTTCCGGCACCCGGCCAGGGTCGCCCTGGACGATCTGCTCTATCTGAGCACGTCCCTCAGTGACAACGCCGCCGCCAACGCCCTGTTCGCCCTCACCCCGCCCGGCGAGGTGGAAGCGCTGCTGCGCCGGATCGGGATTCAGGGCATGGCCGTCCGGCACGCCCTGGGCGAGCTGACCGACACCCCCGCCGAGCACCTGCCGGCGGGCTCCGCCTACCTGGCGCACTCGCTCGCCATCGGCGCCGGCACCAGCGGCCACGGCCACCGGCTGCCGCAGCTCGATGTGACCCGCGCCAACTCCGGTACGGCGCGGGCCTTCGTCGATCTGCTGGAGGCGCTGTGGACCCCCTCGGCGGTCGACCCGGACGTGGCAGCGCGGATGCGCTCCCTGATGGCGGACAACGTGCTGCGCCAGCGGCTCGCCCCGGACTTCAGCTCCGATGCGGCCACTTGGGCGTCCAAGACGGGAACGCTCCTCAACCTCCGCCACGAGGTGGGCGTCGTCCACCATTCCGACGGTGCGCTCTTCGCCGTCGCCGCGCTCACCGAGTCGCAGGTACCGGCGGCGGCGCAGCCCGGAGCTGAGGCGCTGATGGCCCAGGTCGCCAGGGAGCTGCGGGACCACCTCAGGAACGGCTGAGTCGGGCCACCGGCGGCTGAGTCGGGCCACCGGCGGGGCCGATTCCGGGCTGATTGCGGGCTGATTCCGAGGCGATTCTGCGTGAAGTTGCGCGCGCGGTCGCCGTTTCGAGCATTTTCGAGCTCTTGACACCGGGTGTTGGAGGTCGGTTTACTCCGTTGCACGTCGTAGGCGAGCACTCGACGTCAGAGGTACGCCCAGCCGGTATGCGGTGCGCCGCGAGCCCGGACTGAGTCGCCAGGACCCTGTGTGTCCGAGGCGGGGACGTGCCCTCCACCCCTGGAGTTCGACGATGTATCCCGACCGTCGACGTCCGTACCGGGCTCTCGGCGCAGCCGCAGCGGCGGCGACCTTCCTGCTGGCGGCAGCCCAGGCGAGCAACTCCTCGGCCTCAGCCGAGACCGCAACCCCGGCCGAACCCCGCGCGGCGGACGTGACCCTCCCTCCGGCACACGCCGGGTTCGACTACCAGATCGGCGGCCCCTACCCGCCCCCCGAGGGCGTCGAGGTGGTCAGCCGTGACCACTCCGTACAGCCCGCCGAGGGTCTGTACAACATCTGCTACGTCAACGCCTTCCAGACGCAGCCCGGCGCCGCGGGCGGTTGGGACTCCGACCTGCTGCTGCGCGACAAGTCCGGCGAGGTCGTCTACGACGGCGAGTGGGACGGCGAGGCCCTCCTCGACATCCGGACCGAGGACAAGCGCGAGCGGATCGCCGCGAAGGTCAACACCTGGATCGACTCCTGCGCGGCGAAGGGCTTCCAGGCCGTCGAGCCGGACAACTTCGACAGCTACGACCGCTCCGAGGGCCTGCTGACGTCAGGTCAGGCCCAGGATCTGGTCCGCCGCCTGGCCGACCACGCGCACAGCAAGGGACTGGCGATCGGCCAGAAGAACGCCGCCGAACTGGCCGACTCCCGCAAGGCCAACGGGCTGGACTTCGCCGTCGCCGAACAGTGCGGCGAGTGGAACGAGTGCGACACCTACACCAAGGCCTTCGGCGACAAGGTCGTGGTGATCGAGTACACCGAGGACGGGATGGCCACGGCGTGCGAGGGCTGGGGCGACCAGCTCAGCATCGTCCGCCGCGACCGGAACGTCGTCACCCCGGCCGACGACGCCTACGTACGGGAGACCTGCTGACGGCCGACCGTCGGCACCTCCGGCAGCGCGTTTGTCGGCACCTCCGACAGCGGTCGAAGCCTCCTTCCACCACCCGCTCCCGGCCCGGCCACCGTGCTGTGCGCGGCGCGCCCGTGCAGCCCTCCCATCCCTGATCCCCGGGGCCCGCGCTCCGCACCGTGACGCCCCGGTCCCGCGTCGGGAACGCACTCCCCTATGCGTTCCCGGCGCACCCCGCCCCGCGGGGTCCCAGCCCCGTTCATCCAGCACATCCGCGGCCGCGATGTCGCCCGCACCCCTTCACCGGAGGTACAGATGGCCGTACCCCAGAGCGTCCCCCCGACGGCTCCCTCGCGCCGCCGGGTACTGCGCCGCGGCGGCGCGTTGGCGCTCACGGCGCTGGCCGGGTCCGCCGTGTCCGGCTGCGGCACCGGCAAGGACGACGGCGTCGGCGCCGACGGCCGGGTCACCATCGAGCTGTGGCACGGCCAGGCCGACACCGCGCGGGCGGCGCTGCGGCGCCTGGTCGCCGACTTCCACCGCAGCCATCCGCACATCCGGGTGGACATGGGCGGCGGCGTGCTGGCCGACTCGATGCTCCAGAAGATCACCGCGTCCCTGGCCTCGGGCTCCTACCCGGACATCGCCTACGTCTTCGGCTCCGACCTGGCCAACGTCGCCCGCAGCCCCCAGGTCGTCGACCTGACGGACACGGTCGGCTCCGCGCACACGCCCTGGCGGAACTACTGGTCCCCGGCCCGGGAGGCGGTCACCCTCAACGGACGGGTCAGGGCGGCGCCCGCGCTGCTGGACGCGCTCGCCGTCGTCTGCAACAAGAAGCTGTTCGCGCGGGCGGGCGTGCCGCTGCCCAAGCCCGGCTGGCGGTGGCACGACTTCATCGAGGTCGCCCGCAAGCTGACCGACAGGGGAGGCGGCCGCTTCGGCACCGGCTGGCCCGGCGCGGGCGACGAGGACACCGTCTGGCGGCTGTGGCCCATGGTCTGGGATCTGGGCGGGGACGTCATCGGAAAGGACGGCCGCAGCATCGGCTTCGCGAAGGAGGGGGTGCGAGCCCTCCAGGTCGTCGAGCAGCTCGTACGGGACAAGAGCGTCTACGTCGATCCGAAGCCCGGCGGCGAGCAGATGTACCAGGTGTTCCAGGGCGGCCGGATGGCCATGGCCGTCACCGGGCCGTGGCAGCTCCCGGACATCCGGTCGGCCAAGATCGACTACCACGTGGCCCCGCTGCCCAGCTTCTCGGGCCGCCCCGTGACCATCTCGGGCCCCGACACCTGGACCGTCTTCGACAACGGCTCGGCGCGGGTGCGCGCAGCCCGCACCTTCGTCGACTGGCTGATGCGCCCGGCGCAGGACGTGCGCTGGGGCGCCGAGGCCGGGAGCCTGCCGCTGAGCAGGCAGGCGCAGGAGCTGCCGAGCTGGCGGCGCGAGGCGCGCCGCACCGAGGGACTGGCGACCTTCACCGAGGCGCTGGAGGGAGCCAGGGTGCGCCCCACGCACCCCGCCTACCCCGAGGTCTCGCAGGCGCTGGGGCAGGCCCTCATCTCCGTACTGCTCGGCCGGAGCAGCCCGCGCGCCGCGATGCGCGCCTGCGCCGACGAGGCCGACGCCGCCCTGCTGATACCCCGCTGAGGAGCCCCGATGCCACACCATCCCGCGCCGTTGACAGTGGCGGACCCGCCCGGCCGGCCCGTGACCACGCCGGACGGCACCGCGCAGCAGCCGGAGACCGGCCGCCGCAGGTGGCGTGCGGGCACTCTGCGGCAGGCGCACCGCAGGGAAGCTTCCACGGCGTGGGCCTTCGTCTCACCCGCTGTGCTGATCATCCTGGGCCTGAGCGTGCTGCCCGTGGTCTGGTCGCTGCTGCTGTCCTTCCAGGCCAACGACCTGGTCACCCCCAGCCGTTGGGTGGGGCTGGACAACTACCGGGCGCTCGCCGCCGACCCGCACTTCAGCCAGGCGATTCGCAACACCCTGCTGTACACGGTGCTGTTCGTACCGCTCAGCATGGTCGGCGGCCTGGCGCTGGCTCTCGCGCTGAACCGGCGGATTCGCCTGGTCGGGGCCTACCGCACGCTGATCTTCGTGCCGTTCGTGGTGTCGGCGACGGCCCAGGGGGTGCTCTTCTCCTTCATCCTCGACCCCGAGTTCGGCGTCGCCAACTCGATGCTGTCCCGGCTGGGGCTGTCCGCGCAGGGCTTCCTCACCGACCCGGGACAGGCCCTCGCCGTGCTGGTGGCCATCACGCTGTGGAGCGGCACCGGCTTCTGCGTCGTGGTCTACCTCGCAGCGCTCCAGGACGTCCCCCAGTCGCTGATCGAGGCGGCGCGGCTGGACGGCGCGGGCCGCCGGCATGTGCTGCGGCACGTCACCCTTCCCGCGCTCACCCCGGTGACCGTCTTCCTGGTGCTGTGGCAGACCATCCAGTCCCTCCAGGTGTTCGACCTGGTCTACGTCACCACCAAGGGCGGCCCGCTCGGCTCCACCACGGTGATCGTCTACTTCATCTGGGAGCAGGCGTTCAAGAGCTTCACCGCCGGATACGGCGCCGCCGCCGCGTATGTGCTGGCCGTGGCGCTGGGCCTGATCGGCGTCGTGGCGCGGATCGTCCGGGGCCGTACGCACACCGAAGGAGCCGCACGATGACCCTCACCGCGCCGAGAGCCGGCACCACGCACCCCGCCACGGCTGACGAGTCCCGGCCGGGCAGCGCACGGCGGCGGGTACGGCTGCCCTTCAGCGGCTGGCACCTCCTGCTGGCGCCGCTGGCCCTGGTGTTCGCGCTGCCGCTGGTGTGGCTGCTGCTCAGCTCGGTGATGAGCGACGCGGAGATCAACCGGTTCCCCCCTGCGCTGTGGCCCTCGGGCATCGACCTGGGCGGGTACCGGTACGTACTGGGCAACGCGCTGTTCCCGCGCTGGTTCCTCAACTCGCTGATCGTCTCGGCCGTCGCCGTCGCCGCCAATCTGCTGTTCGGCTCGCTGGGCGGTTACGCCTTCGCCCGGATGCGGTTCGCCGGCTCCAAGGTGCTGCTGGTCCTGATGCTGGCGACGATGGCCGTACCGTTCCAGCTCACCATGATCCCCACGTTCCTGGTGATGAAGCGGCTCGGCCTCATCGACTCCCTCGGTGCGCTGATCGTGCCGTCCCTCGTCACCCCGTTCGCGGTCTTCCTGCTGCGGCAGTTCTTCCTCTCCCTGCCCCGGGAGCTGGAGGAGGCGGCCTGGATGGACGGCTGCTCCCGGCTGCGGGTGCTCTTCACGATCGTGCTCCCGCTGTCCCGGCCCGCGCTGAGCACCGTGGCCGTGCTGACGTTCCTGACCACGTGGAACGACCTGACCTGGCCGCTGATCGCCATCAACCACGACACGCAGTACACGCTGCAGCTCGGCCTGACCACCTTCCAGGGGCAGCACCACACGCGGTGGTCGGCCGTCATGGCCGGGAACGTGCTCACCGTGCTGCCCGTGCTGCTGGCCTTCCTCGGTGCGCAGAAGTCGTTCATCCGCTCCCTCACCTCAACCGGCCTCAAGGGGTAACAGCAACCATGCCGCACAGCCACGACCTGGTCGTTCTCGGCGACGCCAACCCGGATGTCGTCGTCGGACCAGTGGACGGACCGCTCGCCTTCGGGCAGCGCGAACAGCTCGTCGACTCCGGAGCGCTCACCCTCGGCGGCTCCGCCGCGATCATGGCCTGCGGCGCCGCGCGGCTCGGGCTGTCGGTCGCGCTCGCGGGCCGCGTCGGCGACGACGAGGCAGGGCACTTCGTACGCGACGCGCTCGCCGCACGCGGCGTCGACATCTCGGCGCTCCGGGTGGACCCCGAACTGCCCACACCCCTCACGGTCGTGGTCACCCGGGGCAAGGGCCCGGCCGGTGACCGGGCCATCCTCACCAGCCCCGGCACCCTGGCCGCCACCGACGGAGACGACGTACCGCCCGGGCTGCTCAGCTCGGCGCGGCACGTCCACGCCGCCTCCTACTTCCTGATGCCCCGGCTGGCGCGCGCCCTGCCCGCGCTGCTGCGTACGGCACGCTGCCACGGAGCCACCACATCGCTGGACACCAACGACGACCCGGTCGGCCGCTGGGACCCGGAGGGGCTGGCCGCCGTGCTCCCCGTCACGGACTTCCTGCTGCCCAACGCCGCCGAGGCCGTCGCCCTGGCCGACGCCGACGCGGGTGCGGGTGCGGATGCCGGTACGGGAGCAGGACCCGGCGCCGGGAGTTCGCTCGCCGCGGCCGCGGCACGGCTGGCCGCACGGGGGCCGGTCACCGTCGTCAAGAACGGTGCGGACGGGGCCTTCGCCCACGACGGTCGCTCCCTGGTGCACACCCGCGGCATCACCGTCACCCCGCGCGACACCGTCGGAGCCGGAGACAGCTTCGACGCCGGATTCGTCGCCGCCATCCTCGCCGGACTTCCGCTCTCCGGGGCACTGGAGACGGCCGCCGCCTGCGGTGCGCTCTCCACCCGCGCGCACGGCGGCACACCGGCGCAGCCCACCTGGGAGGAAGCCCGCGCCCACACAGCCCTTCTCGCCACCACCGACTGAAAGAGCGTCATGACCACCAGCACCACCCCCAAGATCAGCTTCATCGGCGCCGGCAGCGTCGTCTTCACCCAGGGCCTGCTGGCCGACCTGTTCGCCTTCCCCGAGCTGCGGGGCGCCCGTATCGCCCTGCACGACATCGACCCCGAGCGGCTTCGGACCGCGGAGGCCGCAGCGCGGCAGATCGCCCAGGCGTGTGGCGCCTCCCCCCACATCACCGCGCACGCCGACCGCCGCGCCGCCCTCACCGGCGCCGACTTCGTCATCAACAGCGTCCAGATCGGCATGGGTGAGGCCACCCGCACCGACTTCGAGGTGCCGGCCCGCTTCGGGGTGCGCCAGACCATCGGCGACACCCTCGGCGTCGGCGGTATCTTCCGTGGGCTGCGGACGTTCCCGTTCCTCGAGGCGCTCGGGAAGGACATCGCCGAGGTCTGCCCGGAGGCGTGGCTGCTCAACTACACCAACCCGATGGCCATGAACGTCCAGTACCTCGTCCAGGCCACTGGGCTGACCCGGGTGGTGGGGCTGTGCCACTCGGTGCACTGGACCATGCACGGCCTGGCCGAACTGGTGGGGGTGCCCTTCGACGAGGTGACCTACCGCGCCGCGGGCGTCAACCATCAGGCGTGGGTCCTGGAGTTCGAGCACGGCGGCACGGATCTGTACCCCGAGCTGGACGCCCTGATCGACCAGGACCCGCAGCTTCGCCGCCGCACCCGCGTCGACATGTACCGCAGGCTCGGCTACTACCCGACCGAGACCAGCGAGCACTCCGCCGAGTACGTCCCCTGGTATCTGCACCACGACAGCGAGATCGAGCGTCTCAGGCTGCCCGTCGGCGCCTACCTGGACATCGTCGCGGAGAACGTGGCCGAGTACGAGCGCACCCGCGACACCCTCGCCGCCGGGCGTCCCCTGGAGGCCGAGGGAACGATGGAGTACGCGCCGCAGATCATCCACTCCGTGGCGACCGGCACACCCCGGACCGTCTACGGCAATGTGCCCAACCGCGGACTGATCGACAACCTGCCCTCCGCGGGCACCGTCGAAGTGCCCTGCCTGGTGGACGGCTCGGGTGTCCAGCCGACCAGGAACGGCCCGCTGCCCGCCCAGTTGGCCGCCCTCAACCGCACCTATCTGAGCACCACCGAGCTGGTCGTACGCGCTGCCCTGGAGGATGCGCCGACCGCCATCCGGCAGGCCGCCATGACCGACCCCGCCACGGCCGCCACCCTGTCTCCGGAGCGCATCTGGGAGCTGTGCGACGCCATGGTCGAGGCCCACGGGGACCGCCTCCAGCCGGGGCTGCGCACCCTGCTGGGGAGCTGACGGGGGCCGGGTGGGGAGCTGACGTGGCCACTCCGCCCTTCGTACGAGGGGCCGTCCGGCCATCGCGCTACCCGGCTGTGATGCCGCCGCCGACCGTGTACCCGCGGCCCCCGGCAGTGGCCGAGACGGTGTACTCGTCGTCCGCGCTGCTCCGTTTCCCCGATCCGTGGTCGTACTGCCCGGCGAAGACATGCCGTCCCGGCGGCACGGAGCGGCCCTTCTTGAGCGTCCAGCGGTAGACGAGGGAACCGTTCTCGTGCCGTACGTCCTCCTCGAAGTCGCCGGGCGGCCGGGTGCGCCAGGAGCCGGTGGAGGTCAGCGGAGTCCGCTCCGCGAGGCGCAGTTCCACCGTCAGCGCGGAGAGCGGTTTCTCGGTGCGGACGGTGACCTCGGTCTGGGACCAGTAGTCGTTGCCGCCCGGGTCGAGCGCGCCGCTGGACCGCAGCGGCCCCGCGACCGCCGTGGGCCGGCCGGTCCTGGGCGGCCCGGCGCTCGGCGCGGGTTGTGTCGAGGTGCGGACGGTCGGAGGGCGGCCGTCCCCGGCAGTGGGCCGGTCCGCGTGCCGTGCCCACAGCGCCGTGGTGCCGCCGAGGGCCAGCACCACCACGAGGGCGCCGGCCGCGGCCGCCACCCGCGGCCAGGCACGGGTACCGGGACGGGGCCGGTGCGCGGGGGGTCGGAGCCCACGTCGCGGGCCGCGGCGCGGCTGCCGTGAGGTACCGGGCTCCTCGACGGCACGAGCGATCCGGGCGAGCATCCGCGCGCGGTCCGGCTGGTGTGCGGCGGCCGCGGCACGCAACCGGGCGTCGAGCGGCTGCTCGGTGCCGGGCTCCTCCGGTTCTGGGCGCTCGTTCATCAGGTGTACCGTCCTGTCTTCCCTCCGCGCAGCGCCAGAACGGTCTCCACGCTACGGGCCGCGTCCTGCTCGGTGGGTGTCAGCAGCCTGGCTAACTCCGCCATGCCCCGTGAGGTCTGGCTCTTCACCGTGCCGGTCGATATCCCCAGTACCCGTGCCGTCTCCCGTTCCGAGACGTCGAAGGCGTGCCGCAGTACCACGCAGGCGCGGCGGCGGAACGGCAGCCGGGCGAGCGCCTCGCGTACGTCCAGGACCGCGGGGACGTCGGGGCCACGGGTGGGCTCTTGGTGCCGCGTCCAGAACAGCGCGATCCTGCGGCGTTCGCGGGTGCGGCTGCGGACGTGGCTGCGGGCGAGGTTGGTGACGACTCCGCGTGCGTAGGCCACGGGGTGGTCGGCCGTGCGGACGCGGTCCCACTGGTTCCAGAGCACCACGAAGGCGTCCGCGGCGAGGTCGTCGGCCTCTTCGGAGTCGCCCAGCAACAGGTGGGCCAGCCGGGCGAGTTCGCCGTGGCACCGCTCGAAGAAGGCGTGGAACTCGCTCGTCGGGGAATGCACGGAGCCCCTCCTGTTCGATATGCCGGTCACCTACCGCTATGCCGCACACCCCCGTGCGGCGGTGAGGTTACCAGGGAGTTGGGGGGCTCCGGAGGCCGTTGTGCCGCCCCGGCGAACCGGCCCGTTCCCGCGGACGGCAAGGAGCGGTTTACGCTCGGCGGATGGCCAAGTACTTCGACGTGCACCCCGAGAACCCGCAGCGCCGCACCATCAGCACCGTGGTCGACAGCATCCGCGCAGACGCGCTGATCGCGTATCCGACCGACTCCTGTTTCGCTCTGGGGTGCCGACTGGGCAGCCGGGACGGCATGTCCCGCATCCGCACCATCCGCAACCTCGACGAGCGGCACCACTTCACCCTCGTATGCCAGAACTTCGCGCAGCTCGGGCAGTTCGTGCACGTCGACAACGATGTGTTCCGCGCGATCAAGGCGGCCACCCCCGGCCGCTACACCTTCATCCTCCCCGCGACCAAGGAGGTGCCCCGCAAGCTGCTGCACCCGAAGAAGAAGACGGTCGGAGTGCGCATCCCCGACCACGTCGTGGCGCAGGCCCTGCTGACGGAACTCGGTGAGCCGCTGCTCTCCAGCACCCTTCTCCTGCCGGACGAGGAGGAGCCGATGACGCAGGGCTGGGAGATCAAGGAGCGGCTCGACCACGTGGTGGATGCCGTGGTCGACTCGGGTGACTGCGGCACCGAGCCGACCACGGTGGTGGACTTCTCCTCGGGCACCGCCGAGATCGTCCGCACCGGGGCCGGCGACACCGCGCGCTTCGCGTAGGTACGCCGAACGGGCGCGGGGAGTGTTGCACCGGACCGCGGCCGGGTACCCCGGCAGGGGCCGCCGGACGAACCGGGAAGAGCCCCGCACCCACCCCGGAACGAAGGAGCAGCAGTGAAGTTCGGTGTCTCGACCTTCATCACCGACCAGGGCATCGGGCCCGCCGCGCTGGGGCGCGCCGTCGAGGAGCGCGGCCTGGACTCCCTGCTGATCGCCGAGCACACCCACATCCCGGTGGCCCGCCGCACGCCCTACCCGGGCGGCGGGGACCTGCCGGACGTCTACTACCGCACCCTCGACCCGTTCGTCGCGCTCAGCGCGGCCGCCTCGGTCACCGAACGGCTGCTGCTGGGCACCGGCGTCGCACTGGTGGCCCAGCGCGATCCGATCACCACGGCCAAGGCGGTGGCCTCCCTCGACCTGGTCTCCGGCGGACGGGCCGTCTTCGGGGTCGGCGTCGGCTGGAACCGGGAGGAGATGGAGAACCACGGCACCGACCCGCGCACCAGGGGACGCCTGGTGGACGAGCGGCTGCGGGCGATCCGCGAGCTGTGGACGGCGGACGAGGCCGAGTTCCACGGGGAGTTCGTGGACTTCGATCCCGTCTACTCGTGGCCGAAGCCGGTCCAGCGGCCGCACCCGCCCGTCTACGTGGGAGGCGGCGAGGGCGCCTTCCACCGCGTGGCGGCGCTCGGCGACGCCTGGCTCGCCAACAGCGTCCCGCCCGGGGAACTGGGCCCGCAGATCGAGCGGATGCGCGCCGTCGCGGGCCGGGACGTACCGGTGACCGTCTACGCGGTCTCGAAGAAGCCGGAGGTCATCGAGGAGTACACCCGGCTCGACGTGGAGCGGCTGCTGTTCTACCTGCCGACCATGCCGGAGGCCGACACCCTCGCATACCTCGACCGGCTCGCCGACGTGGCCGGGCGCTTCAGCTGAGCGGCCGGGAGCAGCCGTGCCGGGAATGACGGGCGAGGAGGCGCGCCGGCGGTTCGCCGGGGCCCGCCTCGCCCACCTCGCGACGGTCGACGGCTCCGGCCACCCGCACCTGGTTCCCGTGGTGTTCACGGTGCGCGGCGACACCGTGGCGTTCGCCGTCGACCACAAGCCGAAGCGGACCTCCCGGCTGAAACGGCTGGCCAACATCGAGGCCGACCCCCGGGTCAGCCTGCTGGCCGACCACTACGACGAGGACTGGGACCTGCTGTGGTGGGCGCGTGCCGACGGCACGGCAACGGTGCTGCCGCCCGCTGACGCGTCGGCCGCCTCCGCCGGGCATGTGCGCCGCCTGGGGGACAAGTACCGGCAGCAGTACGGCGGCAACCCGCCCGCGGGGCCCGTCGTGGAGATCGCCGTGGCGCGCTGGACCGGCTGGCAGGCCACCGGCTGACACCTCCGGCGCCGACACGACCGCCGGGCGCCTTGCGGCCGTTCAGGACGACGGCGTGGGGCGGACGGCGAGGATCGCGATGTCGTCGTCGCTGTCGGCGCCCAGTCCGATGAGGAGTTCGTCGCAGAAGACGTCCAGGGGTTCGCGTGCCAGCTCCGCCGTGTGCCTGCGGAGCAGCGCCAGCCCCTTGTCGAGCGAAGCGCCCCGGCGTTCGACGAGGCCGTCGGTGTACAGCAGCACGGTCGAACGCGCGGGCAGCGGAGTCCTGGCGCCGCGTCGGGGCAGTTGCGGGTCCATGCCCAGGAGCAGCCCGGCGCCCTCGTCGAGATACCGGGTGTCCCCGTCCTCGGTCGTCAACAGCGGCGGCGGGTGCCCGGCCGAGGAGTGCCGCAGTTCCCATGGGCCCTGCTCCGGGCCTTTGACGAGGGCGTAGACGCAGGTGGCGGTGGCTTCGCGGTACAGGCTGTGGTTGGCCAGGTCCAGCCGGCGCAACACCACCTCGGGGGGCTCCCTGCGGTCGACGGCGATACCCCGCAGCATGCTGCGCAGCTGGCTCATGGCCACGGCCGCCTCCAGGTCGTGACCGGCCACATCCCCGATGACCAGCGCGGTCTCGCCGCCGGGTACCAGGAAGCAGTCGTACCAGTCGCCGCCGACCTGAGCGGTGGTGGAGGACGACGCGTAGCGCGCTGCCACCTGGAGGTGCTCGCTCTCCGGCAGCACGGGAAGCAGCGAGTGCTGGAGACGCTCGGCGATGTCCCGGGTCTCCTGGTAGAGGCGGACGTTGTCGACACCGAGTGCGAGGTTGCGCACCAGGTCGTCGACGAGTGGGAGGTCCTTCTCGGTGAACGGCCTTCGCCCTTCGCCGCGGGCCACGGTCAGCGCGCCGAGCACTTCCCGCCGGACCCGCAGCGGGGCCACAACGGCGCTGGTTCCCCCCAGCTGTTCGAACAGCTCCAGATGGCGGGCGTCCAGTGGGTGCGCCTGGTTGACCGCCGGGATCTCGGTGAGGAGCAGCGGGCCGGCGCCGCGCAGCACCCGGGCCAGCGGCCCGCGCGCCGCCTCGGACACCGGAGGCAGCCGCCCCTCGCGCACATCGGGGGTCATCCGCCAGGGTTCGCGGTGGGCGACGCTGACCCGGTCGACGTGGCCACGCTCGTCCAGCAGGTCCAGCACACACCAGTCCGCCAGCCGCCGGGTCAGGACGCGGCACACGTGCTGCAGCCCCTCGGTCAGGTCCGGGGAGCCGCTGAGCGCACTGCGGGTGTCCGTCAGCAGGGACAGCCGCTCCAGCGCCGTCACATCTGTCTCGCCGCCGCTCGTCACCCCGGACGGCTCCAGGAGCTGGGTCCCGGGCTCGTACTGCTCGTCCGGCTCCGCCTGGGGCGCCGCTCGTTCCTTGCGGGGTTTGCGCTCCGACGGGTCGACCGCGCGGGGGGTGAGCTGGGCGACGAACACCGTACGCCCGTCCGCCGTCTCCTGGGTCTGGATGAGCAGGCGGACGGGGATCTGCCGGCCGTCGCGGTGCAGCGCGGGAAGGGGGACGGAGCGACCCAGGATCCGGGGCCGGCCGGTGAGCTGGAGAGAGGTGAACGCCGAGACATGGCGCTGTCGCAGGTGCTCCGGGATGAGCACCGTCAGCGGTTGGCCGAGGAGGTCGTCCTCCTGCCAGCCGAGAAGGTCGGCGGCCGGGTCGTTGGCCGCCACGATCCGGTCCTCCTCGTCGGCTGCGATCGTCGGGACCCTGCTGTCCCGCACCTGGCGGGGGTCCCACGAGGCCAGCTCCGACGGGCTGGCCCCCGGCTCGCGGGGGACCACCGTCCACGCGGTGGGCTTCCCACCGGAGAGCTGGCTGGTGATCTGGTCGAACAGCCACTGGTGGAAGACGCGGTTCTGCGGGAGGGACGGCCGGGTGAGGAGCCGCTCGTCCCCGGCCGCCTCCTCGGCCATCTCGAGTACCCGGCGCAGCGTGAACAGCGCGGGTGCGGCGTCCGCCGGTACGGACACCCGGAGGGAGCGGATGTTCCCCTCCGAGGGCTGCGTCCGGCGAGCGGCCGCCACACAGGCGGTGAGCACATTGCTCATGTCGTGGGCCGTCGCCAGATCCTGCGGCCGCACACTGATCCCGTCACCGCCGGCCGCGGCCAGCGTCAGCTCGCGCAGCAGCGCGTTGCGGCGGTACCCGGCGGCGGTGTACAGCGCATCCGGCATGTCCACCAGCGTCACCGTGTCGAGCGGGCCGGAGGGCGGCTCGGCGTTCGCCCAGCCGGAGGGCGGCGAGGCCGAACCGTCCGGCCCCAGCTCGAACCACACGGTCTTGCGTTCCTCGCCCGTCTCGGTTCCGTACCGCGCCGCGAGCTCCTCCACCAGGACCAGGCCCAGCCCCGTGCCGGGGTCCGGGCGGCGCTCCTGCGGCACCAGCCCGCGGGCGGGCAGGCGATCGCTGACCTGCACCCGGACCGTGTCGCCCGACCGGCTGACGGAGACCTCGAACTCGGTGCGTGCGTGCAGCACCGCGTTGGTCGCCAGCTCGCTGAGCAGCAGTTCGGCGGTCTCCGCCAGTTCCTGCGGCGCCCCCGCCAATTCGGCCCGCGCGTTCCGGCGGGCCTCCGCCACGCTCTCCGGCTGCGCGGGGAAGCGCCGCACAGGCGCGTGCGGCGGCCTCGGCGGTCCCGGCGAGCTGAGGTTGCCCATGGGCTCCAGTCTGCTCCAGAGGCCCCGCACCCGGCCGTGCTCGCCACGCCCGTACCGCCCACCGGTCCGCCCGCCTCCGCCAGCGGAGTGAGGGGCGCGGCGGGCATGATTGAGCTTCAGGGCCGCGGCGGTGCCGTTGCCGGCCAACTCTCCGGCGGCCTTTTCGTATTCGACCTGGAGCACGGCGTTGGACGGCCGTCGTCCGCGGCGCGCAGCAGGGCCTCACCCGCCGTGGCGCGCCGGAGCCTCCCGGGCGGTCAGACGTGTGGTGACGGGTGAGCGACGACGGCGCACGAGCGGGCCGCCCCTGTCGACTGCTCAGCGTGCGGCTTGTGGCCTGAGATCCCGCTCCAGCCGAAACCGCTCCAGGACCACCGGGGTGGAGTCCTTCACGGTGAAGGAGGGATCGCCCAGCAGGCGGCGCAGTTCATCGCCGTGCCAGAACCGCTCGTGCGCCGCACGCCACTCCGCGAGCGTGGTGTGCCCCTCGCCCTCGTCCACCGCGTGCGCGGTGTCGACCTCGCCCAGCGGTACGACGCGTACCGCCACCACCTCGATGACGGCGACCGGTCGCTCTTCGGAGTTCACCACGACGGCGCGTCGGCCCACCTCGGGAAGCGGCTCCTCCTCGACCTCGTACGCCCTCAGCAGGCCCGTGGTGGCGGTCTTCCTGCCGTCGAGGATCGCCGCCACCAGCCGGTCGCGGAGCGGTCCGGGGAAGGCGAACTCCTCCCGGGGCAGTGCGTCGAGACCCGGTTCGTGCGTCATGGCGCACCAGCCTACGGCCCGGGCGGCCGTCATCCGCACGCGCGTTCGGCGGGTCAGCGGGGGAGGGGCGGGCGGGACTTGGAGGCGGCCACCAGTTCGGGGACGGTGGCCAGCTTGGCCCGCGGCCGGCCGGTCCGGCTGCCGCGGGACCGCTCGGCGCGGTCGATCGCGGCCATTCCGCGTGCGTCGACCAGGTGCCGGCTGCGGCGGCGCGCCAGGCGCCGGAACGCCTTCCCCGAGTGGGCGGGCTCCGGGAGCGAGCCCTCGGCGGCGTCGCTCAGCAGCGTGGCGACGGTCTCGGCGGCGCAGGCCCGGTTGGCGCCGATGCCACCGGAGGGGCCGCGCTTGATCCAGCCCACCACATAGGTGCCCGGGCGGCCGGTCACCCGGCCGCCCAGGTGCGGGACGGTGCCGCTCTCCTCGTCGAACGGCAGCCCGGGAACGGGTGCGCCGCGGTAGCCGACGGCCCTCAGCAGCAACCCGGCCCGGATGTCGAGCTCCCCGGCGCTCCCGGTGACGCGTACGGTCTCGAGGCCGGCAGCCGTCCCGCCCGTGCCGCCGCGCATCCGCACGGGAGCGGAGTGGAAGCGGAAGACCAGCCGCCGGGCCGCCGCGGTCGGCGGCCGGGAGTAGTCGACTTGTGCGCGCGGGAGGTCCCGCAGCAGCGCTGCCTTGTCCTGCGGACCCGCGGCGTCGATCGCCGCGCCGGTACGCGGGTCGTGGTCGTCGATGACCTGTTCCACTCCGGGCAGCTGGGTCAGGGCGAGGAGTTCGGGTCGGGTGCAGGCGGCGTCCTGGGGCCCTCTGCGGCCCAGCAGCACGACTTCCCGGACGGCGCTCGTCCGCAGGGCGGCGAGCGCGTGGTCCGCGATGTCCGTCCCGGCCAGCTCCTCGGGGTCCGTCAGCAGGATGCGGGCCACGTCGAGGGCGACGTTGCCGGTTCCGACCACCACGACCCGCGATGCCGACAGGTCGACGGCGTCCGCCGGGACATCCGGGTGGGCGTTGTACCAGGCCACGAAGGTGGTCGCGGCGATCGCGCCGGCCGACTCCTCGCCGGGGACGTCCAGCCGCCGGTCGCCGGGGGCGCCCACCGCGTAGATGACGGCATCGTGGTGGGCGGCCAGCTCCTCGGCCGTGATGTCCTCGCCCACGTGCACGCCCAGCAGCTCCGCACACGCGGGTGGTCGTGGAACCGGGCGAAGGCGTCACCGATCTTCTTGGTCGCCGGGTGGTCCGGTGCCACGCCGTACCGGATGAGCCCGCCCGCCACCGGGAGCCGGTCCAGCAGGGTCACCTCGGCGGCGGTGTGCAGCAGCAGGTCCTCGGCCGCGTACATACCGGCAGGACCGGTGCCGACGACGGCCACCCGCGGCGCGGTGAAGTCGGCGGGCAGGGTACGGGTGAAGGCCGGCGCGCTCCAGGCGTGGAAGACCGGGCTGCCGGTGTCGGGGCGCGGCCTGGGGGAGTCCGCGTAGTAGGCGGCGTTGATCTCGGCGTATACGCGCTGCGGGCCGGTGAGGCTGTCGACGGGGAAGACGGCGTCGACCGGGCAGGCGTCGGCGCAGGCGCCGCAGTCGATGCACGTCTCGGGGTCGATGTAGAGCATCTCGGTGCTGCCGAAGTCCCGCTCGCCGGGGGCGGGGTGGATGCAGTTGACCGGGCAGACGGACACACAGGTGGCGTCGTTGCAGCAGTTCTGGCTGATGGCGTACGTCATGGGACCAGTTCCGTGAGCGGCGGGCGGCGGGTGCTGGGGGACGCAGAAAGCAGGGGCGCGGGACGGCGTGCCGGAGGGACGGGCGCGTCAGATCAGGTGGGCCCGCTTGTAGAAGACGAGCGCCGGCCTGGTCAGCAGCCGGGCCGAGGCGAGGAACTCCATCAGGCCCGCGCAGCTCGAACGCAGCATCGACTTGTGGTGCTCGTTGGCCCGCGCCTCGGCGATCGCGCGCTGTTCGTCCAGCCCGGCGTTGGCGTACACCTTCTTGTGCACCATGCTGGTGACGATGACGTAGGAGGCGACGGCGATCACGAAGGCGTTGATCTGACGGCGCAGCCATCCCGCCTTGGCCAGCCGTTTGCGGGTCTCGTCGCGGGCGAACTTCATGTGCCGCGACTCCTCCACGACATGGATGTTGTTGATCGTACGGACGAACGGCACGACCCGCTGGTCCCGCATCCAGTCCCGCTGCATCACATCGAGGACCTCCTCGGCGACCAGGATCGCGGCGTAGGCGGCCTCGCCGAACGCGAGCGTCTTGAAGGCCCTGCCCAGTTCCCGGGCGACCCGGCGCGGCTGGTAGGCGGGCGCCCCCAGCTTCTTGGCGCCGCGGGCGAACATGATCGAGTGCCGGCACTCGTCGGCGATCTCCGTGAGCGCCCACTGGACGGTCTCCTGCGACGGGTCCTTCGCGTAGACGTCGCGCAGGATCATCTGCTGCAGGATCATCTCGAACCAGATCCCCGTGCCGGCCACCGAGGCGGCCTCCTGGCGGGTGAGCTCCTTGCGCTGCGCGTCGGTCAGCTCGGCCCAGTACGAGGTGCCGAACAGGGTGCTCCACTCCGGGCTGGTGCCGTGGAAGTCCTTGTCCAGCGGGGTGTCCCAGTCGACTTCGGTCCGCGGGTCGTACGACAGCGTCGCGGAGGAGTCCAACAGACGCCGGGCGATGCCGTCTTCCTCGGTGCCGTGCGGAATTCCCGGCCGGGTGGTGCTGCTTGCCATGCTGCGACTCCTCGGTTCGGATAGCGGGCCGTTCCCTGCTGGCCGTCGGCGTGCTGAGGCGCCCCAGGAGGCGCCCCGGAGCCTCTTGTTAGACGGACTGTATAACAAGGGAAATGCCGTGCCTACCCTCCAGTAAGGAGCGTCGCTGGAGAAGGAGCGAGCGCGATGTTGTCGTGGCCCGGGAGCGTCACCGCGGTCAGCGGGGGAGCGCCCTGGAGCTCCGCGTGCAGCAGTTGCCGCAGCCGCTGTGCGCTCTCCCGGTAGAAGCGGTGCTGCGTCCAGCGGCCGAACAGCGCGAACCCGGTCCGGATGACGGGGTTGAACATCGGCGCCCGCCGCGAGTAGCCGGTGATGCGGAACTCCACGGCTCCGGTCCGCAGCCGCTTGACGACCTTGTAGGTGAGTTCGCCCTGTTCGAGATGGCCCTGCAGGGTCCGGTAGGCCCACCCCCATACGCGCGAAGCGGTCTCGCCGCTGCCGTCCGTCTCATCGATCACGGAGGTCACCCGTACGCCCATGTCGAAGCGGAGCCCGGCGAACCTGCCCTCCAGGAGCATGTCCCGGCCCAGTAGCGGGGTGTCGGTGCGGTAGAGCGCGCGCAGGATTCCCGGCTCGGCGAACTGGTAGTCGCGCACCAGGCGGCAGGCGATGTCCCAGGCCCCGCCCCGCACCGGGTCACCGGCCGGCTCGTGGGCCAGCGGCTGGCAGAGCGAGTCGATGTGCCAGCGTGAGTTCCAGGTGGGCAGGCGGTTCCCGGTCGGAGGGCCGTAGTTGACCTTGCGGTCGGACAGGGAGTGCAGCGCGGCCACGGCCGGTGCACGGTACAGCCGCCGGTCACGCAGCATGGGTGCTGCCGGGGCGGGAGCGCGTGCCGCCCCGCCCGAGGCGCCGCTCGCCGGCTTCCCGGAGCCGCTTGATTCCCGGCCGGCAGCGCCGGGTCTGTTCGTATCCCCCCAGCCCCTGCCCCATCAGCCACAGCTGGGGCGCCCACAGGCCGACGAACAGGGCGCGGCGCTCGGCGTTGCCGCGTTCGTCCTGGTCGACGCCGGCGGCGCGCATCCAGAAGACGATGCAGAGACCGACGGAGCCCATGGACGCCAGTTGCAGATGCGTTCCGCGAAGCCCGATCCGGTACATCAGCTTTTCGAGCAGCACGCCGACCTCCTGGGGGCTGGGATGGCGCAGACAACCTCGATACGCGCTCATGTCCTATTCATGGTGTCATAGGTGGTATGTTCCTACATCGTCAGATGCGTCTCGGAGCGTTCGCCCCGGCCCGGACCGGCACTGACGACTCGTCCGCACGGCAGCCCGGCAAGCCGTCGCCGGGGCGGCGGCTCGGTACGCTGCTGCGCTTCCCGGTGGGCGTCGTACTGGTCTCCTGGGAGTACATGTGGCGGGTGACCGCGCTGCACCGCACCGAGGCGGAGGGGGACGACGGCGATCTGCCGCCGCCGCTGCCCGCCGAGCTCGTCGACGAGCTCACCAAGCGGCTCGCCGACGGGGTGGGGCCGATGTTCCACCGCCGCTTCAGCGTCCTGGTCCAGGACGCGCGGGCGACCCCCGAGGCGCTGATCGACGCCATGGCGGCCGACCTGAACCGGCCCGCTCCCTCGACCGTCGCCGTCTTCCACAAGACGCTGGGTGACGGCGCGCCCGCGTGGGTGGGCGACGAGTACCGCGTACAGATGCCCGGCCCCTGGGACGGCCCCGTCCGGGTGCTCCACCGCGACCCGGTCACGATCCGGCTGGGCACGCTGCACGGTCACCTGGAAGCGGGGCAGATCCAGTTCGCGGCCCACGACGACGGGGAGGGGCTGCGGTTCTCGGTCGAGGCATGGTCCCGCGCCGGTGACCGGTGGGCCGACCTGCTCTACAGCCGGCTGCGGGTGGCCAAGGAGATCCAGTTCAACATGTGGGTCCACTTCGCCCTCGGCGCGGCGGCACTCGCCGGCGGCCGCCCGCGAGGGGGTGTCTCCATCGAGACCCGCCGCATCCCGCCGGAGGCTTGCGAGGCGGCCGAGCACTGCTAGTAGGGCCCCAGTCGATCAGGGGCTCCCCCTCAGCGCATCCGGCTCTACTCCCGCACCGCGACGCTGCGCCGCACCGGGACGGCCGTCGGATCGCCGGCGAACGGCTGCGGAGAGTGGGCGCGGCTGCCCTCGATGTCGCTGAAGACGGTGCGCAGCTGGGCGCGCATGGCCGTTCGGGCGCGGTCCGTGTCGCCGCTGACCACCGCCTCGAAGATCTTCGCGTGCTGGATGGCGAACGCGGCCGATGAGGCAAGGTCATGCTCCGGCTGGGGGCGCCGCCCCCGGCGGGGTGAGCACCCGGCGAGGGCTCGTCCGCCGGGGGCCGCTCGTCACGGCTCCCGGTGCACCTTGGTGTTGGACGCCTGCGCACGGGGCCGGACGACCAGCAGGTCGACGTTGACGTGGCTGGGGCGGGTGACGGTCCACGCGATGGTGTCCGCGACATCGTCGGCGGTCAGCGGCTCGGCCACGCCCGCGTACACCTTCGCCGCCTTCTCCTCGTTGCCGTGGAAGCGGGTCAGCGCGAACTCCTCGGTCCTGACCATCCCGGGGGCGATCTCGATCACCCGCACCGGTTCGCCGACGACCTCCAGCCGCAGCGTCTCCGCGAGGACGTGCTGGGCGTGCTTCGCCGCGACATAGCCGGCCCCGCCCTCGTACGTGGCGTGCCCGGCGGTGGAGGAGAGCACCACGACCGTACCGTCCCCGCTCGCGGTCAGCGCGGGCAGCAGGGCCTGGGTGACGTGCAAGGTCCCCAGCACGTTCGTCTCGTACATCTGCCGCCACTCCTCCGGGTTCCCGGTGGCGACAGGGTCGGCGCCCAGCGCGCCTCCCGCGTTGTTCACCAGGACGTCCAGCGCCTCGAACCGCTCGGCGAACGCGTCGACAGCGGCGCGGTCCGTCACATCCAGCGGGTACGCCTCGGCCTCGTGCCCCGCGTCGCTGAGCTGAGCGGCCAGCTCCGCGATGCGGTCCGCGCGCCGCGCCGTGAGCACCACCCGGTAGCCGGACGCCGCGAGCCGGCGGGCGGTGGCGGCACCGATGCCGCTGCTCGCGCCGGTGACGACGGCGGTGCGGGACGAAGTGGCGTGCGCGGTGGTGCTCATCGACGCTCCTGGATGCTGCGAATGGGCGGTCTGCTCATGCAAAGGCTATGCGTGCGGAGCGACGTGGCAGGTAGCCGCCCCGGGTTCACCGGCCGGGAGGGGCGAGCGGGTCGAGCTTCTTGTGGAAGCAGACGCGGTGCTGCCCCGGACCGTCGTAGTCGCTGTGCACGGGCAGTCCGTCGACCTCGCGGTCCCCGGGTTCGAGGGTGAAGCCCAGCGCGCGGTGGAAGGCGATGGAGCCGGCGTTCGCCGGGGAGGTGATCGCCCGCACCTCGGTCCTTCCTGCCTCGACGGCACGCTCGAAGAACGCCGTGTAGAGCGTGCGGGCCATGCCCTGTCCCCGCAGCGCGGGGTCCACGCCCACGAAGTGGATGTAGGCCTCCTGGTCGTTGTCGGCGGCGTGGAAGCCGACGAGGAATCCCCTGACGCCCGTGTCGTCCTCCAGCACCAGGCTGGTGCCGGCGAAGAACTGCAGGAACAGCTTGGGCAGCAGCAGGGACAGCTCACGGGCCTGCTGCGGTGTGCGGGAGTCGCCCCACCACCGCTGTACGCACGTGACGATCGTGCCGTGGTCGCGGACGTGGGCCTGGCGCAGTGCGGGCACTCTTCCCCCTGGGTTCCGTTCCGTTCCCAGCCTTCCATCTCGGAGCGGGGGCACTGCAGTTGGGCTCCGGGCGGCGAACGGGGTGGCGGTGATGCGCGACTACAGGGAGTCGAGCCAGCGCAGGAGGCGGGTTCCCTCGCGGGTCATGATCTCCGGGTCGCGCAGCGCGTTGGCCAGCAGCGACATGCCCTGGTAGGCCCCGACGAGGGTGACCGCGTGGTCGTCCGCGTCGGGCAGCCCCAGCGCGCGGAACTGGGTTGCCGCCCAGTCCAGCAGCAGCCGGATCACCGCACCGGCTTCCGTGTCGAGGTTTCCGTCCGCGCGCTTGTCGAGCTCGACGGCCAGGGTGCCGGTGGGGCAGCCGTGGCGTGCGGCGATGTCACGCTGCTCGACCCAGCCCTCGACCAGGGCCTTGAGGCGTGCCCGGGGGTCGGGCAACTGGTCGAGCCGCTGGGTGAGTTCGGCCAGGTGCGTGCTGTGCTCGGACAGCGCCGCCTGGACCAGCTCGTCCTTGGTCTTGAAGTAGTAGTAGACGTTGCCCACGGGGACGTCGGCGGCGCCTGCGATGTCGGCGAGTGTGGTGCGCTCGACGCCCTGCTCGTGCAGGACCCGGGCCGCCGCGGCAGTGAGCCGGCGGCGCTTGTCGGCTGCCCGCGCCCTGGGCTTCGCTGAGTTGGTCACCCAACCAACTATAGGCAGGACCGCATCGGCCGTGCTACGGTCTTCTCATTCAGTCAGTCAACTAACTCACTTCGGGGGTTGCAATGATCGTTGTGACAGGAGCCACCGGCAACATCGGCCGGACACTGGTGGAGCGGCTGGCCGCGGCCGGTCAGGAGACACTGGCCCTCTCCCGTCGTCCCGGGCCTTCCGAGGCGCCGGCCGGTGTGCGGTACGCGCAGGCGGACATCGGGGACTCCGCGAGCATGCGGCCGGTCCTCGAAGGCGCCGACGCCCTCTTCCTCCTGCTGGGCGGCGAACTGAACATGCGGGGAGAGCCCGCGAGCGAGCTGCTGGAGGTGGCGCGGAGCGCGGGGGTCGGGCGGGTGGTCCTGGTCTCGTCCCAGATCAACCGCACCCGCCCGGAGGCTCCTTCGCACGCTCGGCTGCGCGAGTTCGAGGCTGCCGTGCGTGACTCGGGGCTGGAGTTCACCGTCCTGCGTCCGGCCGGCTTTGCCTCCAACGCGTTCGCCTGGGCCGAGCCGGTCCGCGTCAAGCGCACGGTCTTCGCCCCGTTCGCCGATGTGGCGCTGCCGGTCGTCGATCCGGCGGACATCGCGGAGATCGCCGCCGCCGCACTGTGCGAGGACGGTCACGCGGGCCGTACGTACGAGCTGACCGGCCCGGAGACGATCAGTCCGCGCCGCCAGACCGAGGCCATCGCCGAGGCGCTGGGCGAGGAGGTCGCCTTCGTGGAGCTGTCCCGGGAGGAAGCCCATGCGCACCTGGCGCAGTTCATGCCGGAGGAGGCCATCGGCGGCACCCTGGACATCCTCGGTGCACCGCTCCCGGCCGAGCAGGAGATCAGCCCCGACATCGAGCGCGTGCTCGGCCGCCCCGCGGGCTCGTTCGGCGCCTGGGCCGGACGCAACGTGCCGGCATTCCGCTAGGTCCTGCCCGGGCGGGAAAGGCCGGGGAAAGGCCGGGGGGATGGCTGGGCGGGGACCCCGGGGCAGGCCCCCCGGGGCACCAACCGCCGGAGAGGGCTAGGGCGCCGACGAGGGCTCCTGCCAGCGGGACCAGGGCAGGGCCTCGCGCCAGCCGGGCCGGTCGAAGGCCCAGGCCTGGAGCACCCTGGCCACCGGTTCACAGCCGATGATCGGGGGCTGCGCGGGGACGTGGGCCTGGAAGTGCCGTTCGGCGCTGCCCTCGCGGTACTCCACCTGGTAGCTGAAGTCGTCGTTGAGATGGACCTGCATGTAGTGCTGGCCCAGGGGCTGTCGGCGGGGCCGCTCCACGATGACGAACCGAAACCGCAGGTTCATGTCCGCCAGCAGGTCGTACAGCTTGTCCTCCGAGGGATCGTCCCAACGGGTGCCGTCCCACTCGATCGCGCGCAGTTCCGGTGTCGCCATGCGGGGGACTGTACAGACCGCGCCCCCTGGCCCAGGGGGCGCGGTCCCGGTCGTCGGACCTGAGGCGCGAGGCCCGCGTACGACGGTCCGGCCGCCGGGTCAGAGGAAGCTGACGTTCTGGGCGAGGGAGAGCTCGCTGGAGTAGTTGATGGTGTTGGTGGCCGACCGCATGTACGCCTTCCAGGCGTCGGAGCCCGACTCGCGCCCGCCTCCGGTGTCCTTCTCCCCGCCGAAGGCGCCGCCGATCTCGGCTCCCGAGGTGCCGATGTTGACGTTGGCGATGCCGCAGTCGGAGCCGGCGGCGGAGAGGAAGATCTCGGCTTCCTGCTGGTCGCGGGTGAAGATGCTGGACGACAGCCCCTGAGGCACGTCGTTGTGCAGCGCGATCGCCTCCTCCAGGGTGTCGTAGGTGAGTACGTAGAGGATCGGCGCGAAGGTCTCCTCCCTGACGACGTCGGTCTGTTCGTCGACGCGGACGAGCACCGGCTCGGCGTAGGCGGCCTGCGGGGCGGCCTCGGACAGCCGCCGGTTGCCGCCGGCCAGGACCTTGCCGCCCTGCGCCTGGACTCGTGCCAGCGAGCTGTTCATCTTCTCCAGCGCCCCGGCGGAGATGAGCGGGCCGACCAGCGTGTTCTCGTCGAACGGGTCGCCGATGGGAAGCTTGCGGTAGGCGGCTGTCAGCCGTTCGGTCAGGGTCTCTGCGATGTCGCGGTGGACGATGAGGCGGCGCAGCGTCGTACAGCGCTGTCCGGCGGTGCCGGCGGCGGCGAACACGATGCCCTGGACGGCGAGGTCGAGGTCGGCCGAGGGGGCGACGATGGCGGCGTTGTTGCCGCCCAGCTCCAGCAGGCTGCGGCCGAAGCGGGCCGCCACCCGGGGGCCGACCTCGCGGCCCATACGGGTCGAGCCGGTAGCGCTGACGAGGGCGACACGGGGGTCGTCCACCAGCCTTTCCCCGACGGCCCGGTCGCCGAGCAGCAGCCGGTGCACCTCGCGGGGCGCGCCGACGTCCTCGGCGGCACGTGCCAGCAGCCGGTCGCAGGCCAGCGAGATCAGCGGAGTCAGCTCGGAGGGCTTCCACACGACCGTGTCGCCGCAGGCGAGAGCGACGGCGGTGTTCCACGACCAGACGGCCGCGGGGAAGTTGAAGGCGGAGATGACGCCGACCACGCCGAGCGGGTGCCAGGTCTCGGCGAGCCGGTGGCCGGGACGTTCGGAGGCGATGGTGCGGCCGTACAGCTGCCGGGACAGACCGACGGCGAAGTCGCAGATGTCGATCATCTCCTGGACCTCGCCCAGGGCCTCGGACCGGATCTTGCCGGCCTCGATGGTGACGAGGTCGGCCAGATCGCTCTTGTGCTCGCGCAGCAGTTCCCCCAGGCGGCGTACGAGTTCCCCGCGGCGTGGGGCCGGAGTCGTGCGCCAGGTGAGGAACGCGGCGCGGGCCTCGGCGACCGCGGCCTCGGCCTCGGCGGCTGTGGCGGCCCGCAGACCGAAGAGGTCCTCGCCGGTGATCGGGGACCGCGCGGAGAAGTCGTCGCCTTCGGGAACGGCGACGCCGAGCGTGCCGAGGGCGGCCAGCGCGCGGGTACGCAGCTCGTCCGTGGTGGGCAGGGCGGTACTGGTCATGGGACTCCTTAGGAAGAGGAGGGGCGGACGGAGGTCAGGTTCCGGAACGGTGAGCTCAGATGAGGGAGCCGTCGACACCCAGCTCGCGCGCCACCCGGGTGAGGGAGCGATGCTGCTCCTGCTCGTAGAGCGCGAAGGGATCGAGCACCTCGCGTCCGATGGCCTCGGAGAGCCATCCGGCGTCGTAGGCCGTCCCCTCCTGCTCGCTGTGGCGGGTGCCCTCGGAGGTGAGGTTGGACTGGAAGATGCCGGCGGCCGAGCGGGGCAGGAAGTCCTCGTAGACCACGGGCTCGGCCCGCACCCACCCCCGCCGTACCAGCTCGCTGACGCTCTCGGGTACGGGGCCGCCGTCGCGGGGCCGGTCGGCGGCCACCTGATAGGTGAAGTACGCCAGCCCCTGGGCGGCGAGCTCTTCCTCGGTGGCGGGCATGTGCCGCTCCCAGACGGAGCGGGCGACCTCGGCACGGGACGCGCCGGGCTCGGCTCGGGAGCTCTCCTCGTCCACCAGGGCGAGCAGCTTGTCGTACAGGGCCCGGCCCGCGCGGGTGAGGGCGATGCCGCGCGCCTCCACCTCGCCGAAGCGCACCCGCAGCGCGCCGCTGACGACGTCGCCGTCCGGTGTGCGCATCGCGCGGGGTTCGGCCAGTGCCCGGAACGAGGTCTGGCGCAGCAGGACATCCGGCCCCCGCCACGCGGGCGGGCCCTGGATGGTGTCGATCATCTCGATGCCGCGCTCGGTCATCCGCCGGTACAGCTCGTCGATGTCCAGCACGCGCGGCGTGAGGTGGTTGATGTGCGTACTGCGCACCCCGCCGATGTCGGCGGCGACCGCGGAGACGCGCTCCAGCGTCTCGTACCAGGCCTTGTCGACCGGTTCCGGGGACAGTTCGAAGGCGCCTACGGCGAGTTCGAGGAAGCGCTCGGCTTCCTCGTGCGGGAGTCCCCGGTCGGCTGCGGCGCGGTCGGCCAGCGTGAGCAGCTCAGGGGGGAAGAGCTCACGGGAGGCGAGGAAGTTCTCCAGGCGGGCCCGCAGCCCGGGGTCGAAGAAGCGGGGGTCGGCCGGGGTGAGCATGGAGGTGAAGACCCGGAACGGGTTGCGGGCCAGCTCGTCGCCGTCGACCGGCCGGAAGGCGGTCGAGACGACGGGTACCGCGCTGGCGGCCGCCTCGCGCAGATCGTAGAAGCCGACCGGATGCATCCCCAGCGCCGCGAAGACCCGGGCGACCTGTCCCAGCTCCCGCGGCGTGCCGACGCGGATGGCGCCGTGCCTCTCGGCGGTCACCCGGCTGATCGAGCCCAGCCGTTCGGCGTCGGCGCCCTGGGCGCGCAGGACGTCCTCGTTGACCTCTTGCGAGACGTCCACCAGCGTGGTGTAGGCGGGCACTTCCCGCCCGTACATCCCGGAGAGCCGCGCGGCGAAGGCGGCCCGCAGCTGCCACTGGCTGAGCGTTGACATGGTTCGGCCTTTCGCTTCGGGGTTCAACGGCGCCTCGCTTCGGGGTGCGACTGCCCGTCGCGCTTCGGGGTGCGACCGCACGCTCGGTCACACCACGTGGGCTTCCGGGCGGACCTCGGCGCCGGTACGGAACCGGTCCGCGCTCAGCGGGGAGATGTCGGCGAACGGCCGGCGTCCCAGACACAGGTCGCGCATGACCTCGCCCACGGCCGGCGCCTGGAGGAAGCCGTGGCCGGAGAAACCCGTGGCGTAGAGGAAGTTGTCGACGTCGCCGGAGCGGCCGATCAGCGCGTTGTGGTCCGGGGTGTTCTCGTACAGACCCGCCCATCCGCCGACGGTGGTCATGCCGGCGAGTTCGGGTGCGCGGCGGCGCGCCATGGCGCGGAACAGCTCCAGCCATTCGGGGGTCCAGGTCGTGTCGAAGCCGTCCGGCTGGTCGGGGTCGGCCAGCCCGAACAGCAGCCCGTCGTCGCTGTTGTGGAAGTAGGCGCTGGAGGCGAAGTCGATGGTGAAGGGTATGCGTGGCGCGGGCGGGTCGAGCGGTGCGGTGAAGGCCAGTTGGCGGCGTACGGGCCGGACGGGCAGGCTGATTCCGGCCATCTCGCCGATCTGCCGGGACCAGGCGCCCGCCGTACAGACGACGGTGCGGCAGGAGAGGGCGCCGTGATCGGTGTGCACCCGGGTCACGCGGCCGCCCGCCGTGTCGAGGCCGGTGACCTGCGTGTGGGTGGCGATGGTGACCCCGGCATCGGCGGCGGCCTTCGCGTATCCCTGGACGACCAGTCCCGGGCGGGCGTGGCCGTCGGTGGGGGAGTAGGCGGCGGCCAGGAGGCCGTCGGTGCTGACGTAGGGGCACAACCGCTGTGCCTCCTCGGGGCCGGTCATACGGGTGGGCACACCCAGACTGTTCTGTACTGCGACGCTGGTCTCGAAGTCCCGCAGCTGATCCTCGCTGGTGAGCAGGAACAGATAGCCGACGGACTCGAGCCGGATGTCGGCGCCCGGGCGGGTGGGGAAGTTCTGGTAGGCGTGCAGGCTGCGGTGGCCCAGTTCGATGTTGAGCGGGTCGGAGAACTGGGCGCGTACGCCGCCGATCGGCTTGCCCGAGCTGCCACGGCCCAGGTCGCCGCGTTCGAGTACGACGATGTCGCGCACCCCGGCCTCGGCGAGGTGGAAGGCGGTGCTGGCACCCATCACCCCGCCGCCGATGATCACGACATCGGCGGAGTGCGGCACGGTGCGGAAAGCGGAGGAGGGCATGAGGCCGATCCCTTCCAACGGCCGGTCCCCGGCGGCGGAAGGGCGGACCGGCCAGGGAGCGGCGGGGCTGTCAGTGCGTGGCGTAGCTGATCAGCTGTCTGTCCCACATCGTGCAGCAGCCCAACCGTTGACGTCTATGAACAGTTACTGCTCCCATTCGTTTAGGCTCCCTATATGGAATGGACGAGCGCGCAGCTGCGCTCCCTGGTGGAGCTGACCCGGCGCGGAACCGTCACAGCGGTGGCGAAGGCCCTGGGATACACCCCCGGCGGGGTGTCGCAGCAGATCGCCGCGCTGGAGAAGTCCACCGGCATGGAGCTGCTGCGACGGGTGGGACGCCGGGTCGAACTGACCGACGCCGGGATGACCCTCGCCTCGCACGCCGAGCGGATTCTGGCCACCGAGGCCGAGGCCGTCGAGGCGCTGGAGCGCACCCGCACCGAGGTCTCGGGGACGCTGCGAGTCGGGCTCTTCACCACGGCCGCCGCCGAGATCCTGCCGCCGGCGCTGCGACGCGCCAGGGAGGTGCACCCCGGCCTGACCGTACGCAGCCGGGACATGGACGTGGACGACGTGTACGACGCGGTGGCCGGCGGCACGGTCGACCTGGCTCTGGGGCTGGACTATCCGGACGTGCCCATCCCGCGGGACCCGTCCCTGTGCGTGCTGCCGCTGGCCCGGGAGCGGTTCTCCCTCGCGGTGCCGGCCGGCGCGATGCCCGGCCGCAGGACCGCCTCCCTGGCACAGGTACGGGAAGAGGGCTGGATCCTGCCGTCCGTCGACAGTTACTACGGGCGCGCCGTGCTCACCGTCTGCCGCAGGGCCGGCTTCGAGCCACGGGTGCTGCACGAGGTGACCGACACGGCCGCCACCCTGGCACTGGTGGAGACCGGCGTGGGAGTCAGCCTGGTGACGGACCTGATGCTGCGCCTGCGCGCCTCGCGGCTCGATGTGGTCGCGCTGCGCGAGACCGTGGAGCGGCACATCGTGGTGGTCTTCCGCTCGTTCGCGGAGCATCGGCCCACGGTGGCCGCGCTGGTGGACGTGCTCCGTTCCACGGCCTCCGGCCGCACGGTCGCCCCGCCTCAGCCGCCGCCGTCCCGGTCCGTCGCGGACCCGTCGGCCGAGGCGGACAGCAGGAGCTGAGCGCCCAGCGGGGTGAGCGTGTGGTGGGCCGTCCGGCCGGTGCGGCGGGTGGCGACGAGCCCGGCGCGGCGCAGCACCGTGGCGTGCTCGCTGGCCGACGCGGGGGAGAGCCCGGTACGGCGGGCCAGTCGGCTGGTGGTCACGCCCTCCGCGACCACTTCCAGCACCGCGGCGCGGCTGTGCCCGACGACGGCCGCGAGGCTCTGGCGCGGGCCGGCCGGAGTGCCGGGGCCGGGCTGGGCGACCGCTTGGTAGAAGAAGGTGGGCTGCGGGTCGTCCGGGTCGCAGGGTACATAGGCCGTGAAGGCCGCGGGGGCCAGCAGCAGCCCCCTGCCGCGCAGGTGGTAATCGGGCCCCCGCGCACCGGGGAGTTCGAGCACGGGCGGGCGCCAGCGCATCGCCGGATGCACGTTGGCCAGCAGCTGCTCGACGCCGCCCTCCTGCCATTGCCGCGCGCGCTCGGCCTGGTCGGCGCGGATCGCGGCATGCAGTTCACGCCAGTACGGCTCGACGGCCACCTGGTGGTGGGCGCGTACGGACTGGGCAAGTCGCCGCAGTGCCGCGGGGTCTCCGTCGGCGAGTGCGTGCGCCCAGTGCGGGAGCGGCCGGTGGGCTGCGACGTACTCCAGGTCCGCGCGCAACTCGGCGCGGGGAGTGGACTGCAGCCGCTCCAGCTCCTCGTCGAGCGTGGGCAGCGCGGTGGACGGGCGCAGCAGCCGGGGGACCGGGTGCGAGGGTGCGGTGCCCGCCAGCCCGCCGAGCGGCGGCGGCAGCGGGCCCGGCGCCGAGCGCCTGGCCGCCTGGACGGCGCGTCGCCACAGGTCGAAGGCGGGTGTGTCGCGCCGGTCCCGGCGCAGCCGTGCCGCGCTGAACGTCGTCACGGCCAGCGGGCTGGGTGCCGCTGCCAGGCGCACACGCGCCAGGTCCTCGACGGTGAAGTGGATGCGCATCTCGCCCTGCCCGTTTGACGCCCGCACTGGTTGCCGCACCCATCTTTCCCCCTCCGCTGGAGGGCGCAACGGCCCCGGAAGCCGATTGTTGCTTCGGCGAGAACCGAATCGTCTACCGGTACGGGAGCGGGGTCGCAAGGATGGCTGTCGGGGAGGAGGAGCGGGCCGGGACGGGTGGGCGGATGGAGCGGAGGAGGCAGGCATGCGGGACGAGCGCACAGCGGACGAGGGGACGCCGGGCCCGGTTGCGGGCGGACGAGGCCGGCGCGGGTACGGCGCACGACGGGGGTGTGTGCCGGTCCGCCGCGCCCGGGGCAGGGCGACGGCGGTGGCCGGGTGCGCGGTGATGGCGCTGCTGTGCGCGTCGGTCGCCGCCCGGGCCGCGTCCGAGAGCCCGGCCGGCGACTCCGGTCGGGCGACGGGCGGCTGGCACGGTCCCGTCGTCACCCGGCCCGGGCAGCCCGAGATCGACTACCCGCGCGGCGAGGTGTGCCCGTTCCCCACGCACGCCACATTCCCGGTGGTGGACATGGTGCAGAAGACCTGGACGAACGACGCGGGCGATCCCGTCTACGCCGTCATCAGCGGTCCGTTGGTGATGAAGGTGACCAACGAGGACACCGGGAAGACCGTGCGCCGTGATCTGTCCGGTACCGGGACCCTGACGTACCCGGAGCCGGGCAGCGACACCCACGTCCTCAGCGGGGGCGACTGGGGCGTGGGGCTGCACACCACGGATCGGCCCGTGCACAACAAGTGGCTGATCTCCCGTGGGTTCATGGCCGTCCGGATCACGGAAGGGCCGCACGGTACCAGTCGGCAACTGCTGGCGCTGGAGGGCCGGTACGAGGACCTCTGCAAGACGCTGGCCAAGTAGCACTTCCAGGAGTGCGGGGTGGGCAGGCGCAGCCCACCCCGCCGGTTTCCCCACCCCGTTCCGTCGTCGGCAGCGGCCGGCCACGGAGCACCGACCGGGGTGGGGTGACACAGGCGTGCCGCGCTCGGCGTTCAGCCGTGCTGTGCGGCGGTCTCCTCCTCGGCGCGCAGTACGCGGTCCGGTCGCAGGGGCAGGTCCCGGTGGCGCACTCCGGTCGCGTGCCGGACCGCGTTGGAGATCGCCGCTGCGGCACCCACGATGCCGATCTCCCCGACGCCCTTGACCCCCACCGGGTCGTCGGGGACCGGGTCGTCGATGAAGTCCGCCTCGATCGCGGGCACATCGGCGTGTGCGGCCACATGGTAGTTCGCGAAGTCCGCACCGAGCTGGCCGCCCGACGCCGGGTCACGGACCGCTTCCTCGTGGAGCGCCATGGACAGGCCCCAGATCATGCCGCCGACGAGCTGACTGCGTGCGGTGAGCGGGTTGACGATACGGCCGGCGGCGAAGATGCCCAGCATCCGGCGCACCCGGATCTCGCCGGTGGTCACATCGACGGCGACCTCCGCGAACTGGGCCCCGAAGGAGTGGCGTTCCTTCTTGGCGAGCTCGGCGAGGAGCTCGGCGGTGTCCGTGTGCGCCGTGATGCCCTCCGGCGGGATGTCCCCGTCGGCCAGGGCAAGCCGGCCGCGCAGCTCACGCGCCGCCGAGATGACGGCCAGCGACCAGGAGCGGGTGCCCATCGAGCCGCCGGCGACCCAGGCGGGGCCGAAGTCGCTGTCGCCGATCCGCACGGTGACGCGGTCCGGCTCCACATCGAGGGCCTCGGCGGCGATCAGGGTCAGCGCGGTGCGGGCGCCGGTGCCCACGTCAGCGGCGGTGATCCGCACGGTGAAGGTGCCGTCGGCCTCGGCGGTCACGGACGCCGTGGACGGTGCGACCCCGGAGGGGTAGGTGGCGGCTGCCGTGCCGGTGCCGAGCAGCCACCGGCCCTCGCGGCGGCTGCGCGGCCGTGGATCGCGCGCGGCCCAGCCGAACCTGCGGGCGCCTTCCCGGAAGCAGCCGAGCAGGTCGCGGCTGCTGAAGGGCAGCCCGGACAGCGGGCCGACGGTCGGCTCGTTGCGGGCGCGCAGTTCGATCGGGTCCATGCCGAGCCGGTCCGCCAGCTCGTCGAGGGCCGACTCCAGCGCGAACGAACCCGGCGCCTCGCCGGGGGCCCGCATCCAGGTCGGGGTCGGCATGTCGAGGTCGACCAGCCGGTGTGCCGTGTGGTGTGCGCGTGCGTCGTAGAGGACGCGGCCGAGCACGGCGCTCGTCTCGAGGAAGGGCCGCAGCGTCGAGGTGAGGCTCAGGGACTCGTGCTCCAGCGCGCGCAGCCGCCCGTCCGGATCGGCGCCGAGCCGCACGCGCTGCGCGGTGGGGCTGCGGTAGCCGGTGATCGCGAACGTCTGACGCCGGGTCAGTGCCAGGCGTACGGGACGCTGCAGCTCCGTCGCCGCCATCACAGCGGCCACCTGGTGCGGCCGTACGCCCTTGGAACCGAAGGCGCCGCCGATGTGCTCCGAGCGCACCCGTACCGAGGACGGGTCCAGCGAGAACAGCTGGGCGAGTTCGCCCGCCACCCACATGGCGCCCTGGTTGGTGTCGATCACCTCCAGGCGTCCGCCGTCCCACCGCGCCGTGACCGCGTGCGGCTCCATGGCGCTGTGGTGCTCCTCAGGCGTGGTGTAGGAGGCGTCCACCACCACGGCGGAGGCGGCGAGTTCGGACTCCAGGTCGCCCTTGCCGGCAACGGCGTTGGCGTCGTCGGGTATGTAGGTGCCGGGCCGGCCGGCGTGGAAGGCGACGTCGTGCGGCTCCTCGTCGTACTCGACAACCAGCGCTTCGGCGGCCTCACGCGCCTGTTCGGGTGTCTCGGCCACGACCAGAGCAACCGGCCAGCCCTGGTGCGGCACCCGGTCGTGCTGGAAGAGGGCGAGGGTGGGGTCGGGCGGGCCGAGCATCGAGGTGTAGTCGGTCATCAGGCGCGGCGCGTTCCCGGAGTGGAAGACCGCCAGGACGCCGGGCATGCCGCGCACCGCCTCGTCGCCGACCGCACGGACGCGGCCCCGGGCGATGGTCGACAGCACCAGCCAGCCGTGCGCGAGGTGGTCGAAGGGCTGCTCGCTCGCGTACCGGGCGGCACCGGTCACCTTGTCCCGGCCCTCGACGCGGGTGTGGGCGACCCCGACGGTACGGGGTCCAGCCGTGGTGGTCATCGGTCGGTCTCCTCGGCCAGTTCGGTGAGCAGGGCGACGACGAGGTTGCGCATCAGGGGCAGTTTGTAGGCGTTCTGTTCGAGCACCCTGGCCGCGGCGAGTTCGGCGTCGGCGGCCTCCGCGAAGGCGGCGCCCTCGGGTGGCCGTCCGGTCAGCACCCGCTCGGCTTCCCGGGCCCGCCACGGGCGGGACGCCACGGCGCCGAAGGCCAGCCGGACCTCGCGGACCACGCCGTCGGCCACGTCGAGTGCGGCGGCCACCGACCCGATCGCGAAGGCGTAGGAGGCCCGCTCGCGTACCTTGCGGTAGCGCGAGTGCGCGGCGACCTGGGCAGGCGGCAGCGTAACGGCCGTGATCAGCGCACCGGGCGGCAGCGCGGTCTCCAGGTGCGGGGTGTCACCCACCGGCAGATAGAAGTCGGCCAGCGCCACCTCGCCGCCGCCCTCGGCGGTCTCGTAGGAGACGACGGCGTCGAACGCGGCCAGCGCGACACCCATGTCCGACGGGTGGACGGCCACGCAGTGCTCGGAGGCGCCGAGGATCGCGTGGTTGTGGTGCTCGCCGGTGACGGCCGGGCAGCCGCTGCCCGGGGAGCGCTTGTTGCAGGGCAGCGAGGTGTCGGTGAAGTAGGCGCAGCGGGTGCGCTGGAGGAGGTTGCCGCCGACGGTGGCCATGTTCCGCAGCTGCCCGGAGGCTCCGGCCAGCACGGCCTGCGCCAGCGCCGGGTAGCGCCGCCGTACCTCGGGGTGGGCGGCCAGTTCGCTGTTGGTGACCGTGGCGCCGATCCGCAGTCCGCCGTCCTGGGTGGTCTCGATGCGGCCGAGCGGCAGTTCCCGTACGTCCACGAGGCGGCCAGGGCGTTCCACCCCCGCCTTCATCAGGTCGACGAGATTGGTCCCGCCGCCCAGGAAGCGCGCCTGAGGGTCACCGTCGAGCAGGGCGACGGCGCCGCTGACGTCGGTGGCGCGCTGATAGTCGAACTCCCTCACGCGGCAGACTCCTTCGTGGTGCTCTCCGTGGTGGCTTCCGCTCCGTGCCCGGGGTGCTCCGCCCGGTGCTCGGCGGCCCGGGCGACCGCCTGGACGATGGACACATACGCGCCGCAGCGGCACAGGTTGCCGCTCATCCGCTCCCGGATCTCCTCCGGGGTCAGCGGCGGCGGTCCTGCCTCGGGCCGTACGTCCGGCGTGGCGGCGCTCGGCCAGCCCGCCGCGTGCTCGTCGAGCACGGCGAGCGCGGAGCAGATCTGGCCCGGAGTGCAGTAGCCGCACTGGAACCCGTCCAGGTCGAGGAACGCCTGCTGGAGAGGGTGCAGCGCGTCGCCGTCCGCGACGCCCTCGATGGTGGTGACCGCGCGGCCCTCGGCGGCGACGGCGAGTTCCAGACAGGAGACGATGCGGCGGCCGTCGACCAGGACCGTGCAGGCCCCGCACTGGCCCTGGTCACAGCCTTTCTTCGTACCGGTCAGATCGAGACGCTCGCGCAGTGCGTCCAGGAGGGTGGTGCGGTGGTCGACGGTCAGTGTGTGCTTCTCCCCGTTGACGGTCAGAGTGATCGCGCTGGCGGTGGCTGGGGTGGCTGGGGCCATGGGCAGCTTCTTTCGCGAGTGCGGTGCGGGGCGAATCGGCGCTGTGGAAAAAGACGGGGCGAGCGGCGGCAGCCGATGCAGGGCGTCCGCCGCTATGGTGAGTACAGGAACCGGACAACAGTCCACTCAGCCCGTCATGAACGTAACGGACAGTTGTCCGGTTCGCAAGAGCTTCACAGGACGCCACTGCGCACCGCATTCCGCGCCGGGGCGGAGAGAGGAGGACGAGTGCGGCACCCGAACCGCGACGTACCGCTGCGCTCGGACGCGCAGCGCAACCGCGAGCGCATCCTTGAAGTGGCGCTCGCGGAGCTGACCCGCGCGGCGGACGCACCCCTGAGCGCCATCGCCAAGAAGGCCGGCGTGGGCCAGGGCACCTTCTACCGCAACTTCCCCAGCCGCGAGGCCCTGGTCCTGGAGGTCTACCAGTACGAGGTGCAGCAAGTGGCCGAGGCGGCGGAGCAGTTGCTGTGCACCCGTCCGCCGGACCGGGCGCTGCGCGAGTGGATGGACAGGCTCGCCCGGTACGCGCTGGCCAAGGCGGGCCTCGCCGACGCGCTGCGCGCGGCCACCAGCGCGTGCGGCACGCTGGTCGGGCTGGGGCGCGGGCCCCTGACCCAGGCCGTCACCAGCCTGCTGGACGCGAACGAACGGGCCGGAACCATCCGCCCCGGGGTGACGGCGGAGGACTTCTTCCTCGCCATCGCCGGGCTGTGGCAGATCAGCTCGCACGACGACTGGCAGACGCGCGCCGACCGCCTCCTCGACCTGGTGATGGACGGCCTGCGCGCGGGAGCCCCTGGCCCTCCCGATGCGGGCGACTGAGCGCGGGTACGCCGGTGCCCGAGGGGCCCGAGCGCCCCGAATGGCGTAATCCCGCGACGGCGGCCACGATGGACAAGGGGCCGAAGTGAAGGGCTGAACTGCGTCGACAGGAGGACGCCCATGACCACCGCAGCCGACATCATGCACCCCGGCGCCCGGTGGGTGCCCGCAACCGAGACCCTCGACCGTGCAGCGCAGCTCATGCGCGAGCTCGAAGTGGGTGCTCTGCCCGTGAGCGACCCCAACGACCCCAACGAGCGCATGTGCGGCATCATCACCGACCGCGACATCGTCATCAACTGCGTCGCCGAGGGCCGCGACCCCTCCCGCGTCACCGCGGGAGACCTGTGCGAGGGCACCCCGCGCTGGATCAGCGCCAATGCGGATGTGAGCGAGGTCCTGCGCGAGATGGAGACCCACCAGATACGGCGCCTGCCGGTCATCGACGAGAACAAGCGGCTGGTCGGTGTCATCAGCGAGACCGATCTCGCCCACCACCTCAGCGACGACCAGCTCGCCGAGTTCGTCGAGCAGGTCTACGCCTGACCCCGCCCCCGTGGCGGGACGGCCCGTCCGTGTCGGAACGCGGACGGGCCGGACTGCCGCTCTGCGGGGCCGCTTCAACAGGGGTGCCTCAGCAGGGGTGTCTCAGCGGACGAGCTCCTTGGTGATGCGCTCCAGCATCAGCGCCGAGGACTCGCGGGCCCGCTCCTCCCAGGCGAAGACGCAGGAGGTGGCCACACCGTCGAACTCCAGCTCCCGCAGGGTGCCGAAGAAGGTGTCCCAGTCCACCTCGCCCTGGCCGATGTCGAGGTGCTGGTGGATACGCGCCGGCGTGCCCGGAGGGTTGAGGATGTAGCGCAGCCCGGACGAGCCCTTGTGGTTGAACGTGTCGGCGATGTGCACATGCCGCAGCTTGTCACCCGCGTAGCGCAGCATCGCCGCGATGTCCGCTCCCGTCTGCCCGGGTCCCGAGAGGTGGAAGGTGTGCGGGGCGCAGTAGAGGTAGCCGACCCAGGGCTTGTTGACGGCGCGGACCAGGTCGACAGCCGGAGCGTTCTCCTCGCAGAAGTCGTCCGGGTGCGCCTCCAGGTTCAGCGCGATGCCCTCGCGTTCGAAGACGGGCAGCAACTCCTCCATCGAGCGCCAGAACGCCGCCTCACTCTCTGCGGCCCGCTCCGGTCGGCCGTTGAACTCCGAGTTCATCAGCGGGCATTCGAGCTCCGCCGTGATCTCGATCATCCGCTTCCAGTACCGTACGGCGGTCTGCCGCTCGGTCTCGTCCGGCGAGGACCACTTGTACAGCGGCAGCACCGAGGAGAGCCTGACGCCGTGCCGCCGCAGCGAGTCCTTCAGCTCGGTGACGCGCTGGTCGTCCGCGCGCGGGTGCAGGAAGAACGGCATGAAGTCGTCGCGCGGCGACAACTCGATGTACGCGTAGCCGAGTTCGGCCACCGTACGCACCATCTCGTCCAGCGGCAGCGAGCGGAGCATATAGGGGTCGAGGGCGATCTTCACGCGAGGCCTCCGTAGAGGGCGGGCCGGGGCTTCATGTCGACGGTGACGGGCTGCTGGTCCGATTCGAGGGAGCGGACCGTGGCGTCGGTGATGACGGTGGCGGCGTAGCCGTCCCAGGCGGACGGACCGGTCGGCTCAACGCCCGCCTCGACGGAGGCGATCCACTCGCGGAACTCGGTGTCGAAGGCGTCGCCGAACCGGCCCTTCCAGTCCTGCGGCACCGCTGTACCGTGCTGCCCCGCGGTGCGGACGCCGACGGCCGCCGGGTCGGGCAGCCGGGCCAGCCCGCTCTCGCCGACGGTCTCGCACTGGATGTCGTAGCCGTACTGGCAGTTGACGAAGACCTCCAGATCGATGCGTACGCCCTGCGAGGTCTCGAAGAGCATGATCTGCGGGTCCTTGAGGTGCTCGAACCGCTTGCTCGTGGGGCGCGGGGTGATCACCTGGGCCGAGACGATCTCGTCGTCCAGCAGCCAGCGCAGTACGTCGATCTCGTGCACGGCCGTGTCCTGGGCCGCCATGGCGGAGTGGTAGGAGTCCGGCACGGTGGGGTTGCGGTGGGCGCAGTGCACCATCAGCGGGGTACCGATGGAGCCGCCGTCCAGCACCTTCTTCAGCTGCCGGTATCCGGCGTCGTACCGGCGCATGAAGCCGACCTGGACCAGTCGGCGGCCGTGCGCGCGCTCCGCCTCCACGATGCGCAGACAGTGCTCGGCGGTGGTGGCCAGCGGCTTCTCGCAGAAGACGGGCTTTTTGGCCGCGACGGCGTTCAGCACGTGCTCGGCGTGGGTGGGGCCCCAGGAGGTGACGAGCACGGCGTCGACGTCGTCCGCGGCCACGAGAGCCGGGCCGTCGGGCAGCGTACGGGCGCCGACCCGGGCCGCCGTCTCACCGGCGCGGCCACTGTCGATGTCGGTGACCGCGGTGACCTGGGCCCCCGCGACGACGTCGGTGAGTCGGCGGATGTGGTCCTGGCCGATCATTCCGGCACCGATGACCCCTACACGCACAGTCATGGGGATTCCTTTCTACGGTCCCCGGGGCGCCGCCGGCCGGTGTCGGCCGGCGGCGCTCCCGGAAACGGGACGGAGGGGATCAGGAGAAGCGGGCGCGCAGGTCGTCTTCGAGCTGTTCGAGGGTGCGCCCCTTGGTCTCGGGGACGTACAGCTTCACGAAGGCGAAGGAGAACAGGCCCGCCACGACGAACAGGAAGAAGGTGTTGGAGACCCCGATCCCGGAGACCAGGGACGGGAAGACCAGCCCGATCACGAAGTTGGTCAGCCACAGCACCACGGCCGCGACACCCATCCCGAAGCCGCGCATCCGCGTCGGGAAGATCTCCGAGAGCATCAGCCAGGTCACCGGGGATATCGCGCCCTGCTGGAAGGCGAGGAAGGTGATGGTCATCGCCAGCACCGCGAAGGCGCGTCCCGTACCGGAGTCCATGGTCAGCGAGAAGACGCCGATCAGCAGCAGCGCGGCGATGGTCCCCAGCTGCCCGGTCATCAGCATCGGGCGGCGGTTGACGCGGCCCAGCAGCCAGATCCCGACGAAGGTGGCCAGCACCGAGATCACACCGTTGGCGATGTTCGCGACCAGCGCGTTGTTCGACTCGAAACCGGCCTCGGTGAGGATCTGGGTGCCGTAGTACATGATCGTGTTCACGCCCGTGATCTGCTGCACGATCGCGATACCGAAGCCGACGAACATCAGCTTGCGCACCCACGGGGTGGCCTTCATGTCCTTCCAGCCGCCGAGCTTCTCCTGCTCGTCCTTGACGGCCAGCGCGGTGACCTCGCTCAGCTCGGCCTCGGCCCGCGCCTGCGACCTGACCTGCTGGAGCACCTTGAGCGCGTCGGGGAAGCGGCCCTTGGCGGCCAGCCAGCGGGGGCTCTCCGGCATGACCAGCATGCCGAACCAGAGCACCACGGCCGGCAGGGTCGCCAGCACCAGCATCCACCGCCATACGCCGCCGGACTCGCCGCCGACCTGGGCGAGGGCCGCGTTGCAGGAGAAGGCCAGCAGCTGACCGGTGACGATCATCAGCTCGTTCCGGGTGACCAGCGCGCCACGGCGTTCGGCCGGAGAGACCTCGGCCAGATAGACGGGCACCGTCACCGAGGCGCCGCCGACCGCGAGGCCGAGCACGAACCGGGCCACGATCATGACCTCGGTGCTGGGGGCCAGCGAGCAGCCCAGCGCACCGATGAAGAACACCGCTGCCAGCAGCAGAATGTTCTTCCGCCGCCCCCGCGCGTCCGACAGCCGCCCGCCGGTGACCGCGCCGAGCGCCGCACCGAGCAGCAGCGAGCTGGTGACCATGCCCTCGGTGACCGGGGTCAGCCCCAGATCGTCGGTCATGTACGGCAGCGCGCCGTTGATGACGCCGGTGTCGTAGCCGAACAGCAGGCCGCCGAAGGTGGCGATCCAGGTGATCAGCCGCAGCCGGCGCCGGACGGCGGGCGGCGCCTCGTCGAGGGCGGTGGAGGGCACCGAAGGAGCCGGAGCCGGGTCCGGGGCTGCCTCGTTGCTCGTCGCTTCATCTCTGACATCCATGGCCGCCTCCTACCGGTTGTTGTTCGGGCGCCGGGTTCCGGTCAGGCCGCAGCCGGCCAGGTGCTCCCGGGTGCGTACCGCGATGGGGAGCGGCACCTCAGGAGCGCACGGGTACAGGTCCTGCTCGACGATCACGAAGAGCTCGGCGTCGAGCCGGGAGAGCGCGTCCACCACGTCGGCGGGGTCGGGCACCCCCTCGGGGGGTGACACGCACACGCCTCGCTTGACGGCCTCCCCGAAGGAGAGGTTCTCGGCGGCCACCTGCGCCAGCACCGCCGGATCCATCTGCTTGATGTGCACATATCCCACGCGCTCACCGAACCGGCGCACGAGGTCGAGATTGTCACCGCCGCCGTACGCGACGTGCCCGGTGTCCAGGCACAGATTGGTGTAGCGGCTGTCGGACTCGTTGAGCAGCCGCTCGATCTCGGGCTGCGTCTGGATGTGGCTGTCCGCGTGCGGGTGGAGGACCAGCCGGATGTCGTACTCGTCGAGCAACAGCTTACCGAGCCGGTCGGCGTTCCGGCCGAAGCCGGCCCACTGCTCGGCCGTCAGCTCGGGGGACTCGGTGAAGTCGCCGGTCTTCTCGTCCCGGTACATGGGCGGAATCAGCACGAGATGGTGGGCGCCTGCCGCGGAAGTGAGCTCCGCCACTTTCCGGACGTGGGCCAGCATCTCGTCCCACACCTCGGGACGGTGCAGGGCGCCGAAGGCGGTGCCGCCGGAGACCTGCAGTCCGCGCACGGCGAGCTCCTCGGCGAGGACCGCGGGTTCGGTGGGCAGGTATCCGTACGGGCCGAGCTCCAGCCAGGTGTACCCGGCCTGCGCCAGCTCGTCGAGGAAGCGGGTGTAGGGGACCTGGTGCTCGTCCTCGGGGAACCAAACGCCCCAGGAGTCGGGCGCTGAGCCGAGGCAGAGATTGCCCGCGACGGTACGGAGCGGGGATGGCGCCGTTGCCATGTGGATCAGTCCTTACGGGAGGGGAGGAAGGAAGGGGACGGGGGTGGGACAGGGAGGGGGAGGAAGGCTCCAGATGCTCAGCTGGAGGTGGGGAAGGAGAACCCGGCGGCCGCCTGCTGTACCGCGGGCCGCGGCCACCGGGTGGTGACGACCTTGGGGCGGGTGTAGAAGCGCACGCCTTCGGGGCCGTGGATGGGGGAGTCGCCGATGAGGGAGTCCTTCCAGCCGCCGAAGGAGTAGTACGACATCGGCACCGGCACGGGGACGTTGACGCCGATCATGCCGACCTCGATCTTGCGCTGGAAGCGGCGGGCGGCTTCTCCGGAGGCGGTGAACAGCGCGGTGCCGTTGCCGTAGGGGTTGGCGTTGATCAGCTCGATCGCCTCGTCGAGGGTGTCGACCCGGACGACGGCCAGTACGGGGCCGAACAGCTCCTGCTGGTAGGCGTCCATCTCGGCGGTGACGTGGTCGAGGAGGGAGGGGCCGGTGAAGAAGCCGTTCTCGTGGCCGTCGACCTTCAGACCGCGGCCGTCCACCACGACGGTCGCGCCCTGGGCGGCCGCCGTGCCGACGGCGTTCTCGACGCGTTCCTGTGCGGCCTTGGTGACCAGGGGGCCCATGTCGGTACCGGGTGCGTCGCCGGGTCCGACGGTGATCTCGCGGGCCTTGCGTTCCAGGACCTCGACCAGAGCGTCGGCCGCCTCGCCCACCGCCACGGCCACGGAGACGGCCATGCAGCGCTCACCGGCCGATCCGTAGGCGCCGGCCGTGATGTGGTTGGCGGCGAATTCCAGGTCGGCGTCGGGCAGTACGACGGCGTGGTTCTTGGCGCCGCCGAGGGCCTGGACGCGCTTGCCGTGCGCGGTGGCCTGCTCGTGGACGTACTTGGCGATGGGGGTGGAGCCGACGAAGGAGACGGCTTCGATGCCGGGGTGCGTGAGGATGGCGTCGACTGCGTCCTTGCCGCCGTGTACGACGTTGAAGACGCCGTCGGGCAGTCCTGCCTTCCGGTAGAGCCCGGCGATGAAGTTGGCGGCCGACGGGTCGCGTTCGCTGGGTTTGAGGACGAAGGTGTTGCCGGTGGCGATGGCTATGGGGTGCATCCACAGCGGCACCATCGCGGGGAAGTTGAACGGGGTGATCCCGGCGACGACGCCGAGGGGCCGGCGGAAGTTGTGCACGTCCACGCCGCGGGAGACCTGGTCGGAGTAGCTGCCCTTGAGGACGTCCCCGAGGCCGCAGGCGAACTCGACCACTTCCCGGCCGCGCATGATCTCGCCGCGCGCGTCCTCGACGGTCTTGCCGTGCTCGGCCGAGATGATCCGGCCCAGCTCCTCCTCGTTGTCCAGGAGGAGCTGCCGGAAGGCGAACATGACCTGGACGCGCCGGCTGAGCGACGACTCGGACCAGGACTCGAAGGCGAGGGACGCCGCTTCGACGGCGGTGTCCACGTCGGCGGCGCTGCCCAGGACCACATGGGACTGCTGCTCTCCGGTGGCCGGGTTGAACACCGGTTGGGTCTGTGTGCTGGAGCCCTCGGTGGGGCTGCCGTTGATCCAGTGCGGGATGGTCTTCACGGTGCGGTTTTCCTTACAGGTGTGCGAGCGGGGCTCAGAGGTAGTGGCGCTGGGTGGCCTTGTGCGCGGCGTAGGTCTCGTACGCGCTGCGGGTGGATTCCAGGGCCGAGGTCTGGCTGACCGGCACGTCCCACCAGCCGTGGCCGGGCGGGTTGGGCCCGTACAGGTCCGTTTCGACGTGCACGACGGTGGTGCGGCCGGCGGCCTTGGCCTTCTCCATGGCGGTGCGGAACTCCTCGACGCCGGCGGCGTGGAGGACGTGGGCGCCGAGGGAGGCGGCGTTGGCGGCCAGGTCGACGGGGAGCACCTCGCCGTCGAGCAGTCCGGAGTCGGCGCTGCGGTAGCGGTACTTGGTGCCGAACCGCTGCGAGCCCAGGTCCTGGGAGAGGGAGCCGATGGAGGCGAAGCCGTGGTTCTGGACCAGGACGATGACGACCTTCAGCCCTTCGGAGACCATGGTGACGATCTCCTGAGCCATCATCAGGTACGAACCGTCCCCGACCAGGACGACGACCTCGCGCGTGGGGTCGGCCATCTTGGCGCCGACGCCCGCTGCGACCTCGTAGCCCATGCAGGAGTAGGCGTATTCGACGTGGTACGCCTTGGGGTCGCGGGCCCGCCACAGCTGTTGCAGGTCGCCGGGCATGGATCCGGCCGCGTTGATGACCACGTCGCGGTCGCCGAGGGCCTCGTTGAGCGCGCCGAGGATCTGGGTCTGGGCCGGCAGGTCGCCGGTGTTGCGGTCGGGGGCGAAGCACTCGTCCTCGATCTGCCGGGTGCGGGCGATCAGTTCGCGGGTGCGGGCCCTGTACTCCGGATCGACCTGCCAGCCGGTCAGCGCGCCCGCCAGGGCCTCGATACCGAGCCTGGCGTCGGCCACCACCGGCTCGGCCGAGTGCTTGACGGCGTCCAGGCGGGCCACGTTGAGATTCACGAAGGTGACGTCCGGGTTGCCGAAGACGGTGTGGGAGGCGGTGGTGAAGTCGCTGTAGCGCGTCCCGATGCCCAGCACCACATCCGCCTCGCGCGCCAGCTCGTTGGCCGCGTACGCGCCGGTGGAGCCGATGCCGCCCACCGCGCAGGGGTGGTCCCAGGCCACCGCACCCTTGCCCGCGTGGGTATCCGCGACGGGGATGCCGGTCGCCTCCGCGAACGCCCGCAGCTGGGTGTGGGCGCCGGAGTAGACGACGCCGCCGCCCGCCACGATCAGCGGCTGCTTCGCCTCGCGCAGCAGCCGCGCGGCCCGCTCGACCGCCGCGGGTTCCGGCGCCGGGCGGCCCACATGCCACACCCGGCGCCGGAAGAAGGACTCCGGCCAGTCGAAGGCCTCGGCCTGCACATCCTGCGGCAGGGCCAGCGTCACGGCCCCCGTCTCGACCGGATCGGTCAGCACCCGCATCGCCGCCAGCGCGGCCGGGATCAACTGCTCGGGCCGCGTGACGCGGTCGAAGAACTTGGACACCGGACGGAAGGCGTCGTTGACCGTCACGTCCCCGCCCCTGGTGTCCTCCAGCTGCTGGAGCACCGGGTCGGGCGTGCGGGTGGCGAACATGTCGCTGGGCAGCAGCAGCACCGGCAGCCGGTTGGTCGTCGCCAGCGCGGCACCCGTGAGCATGTTGGTCGAGCCGGGCCCGGTCGAGGCCGTACAGGCGTAGGCCGCAAGCCGGTCGCGCATCTTCGCGAACGCGGTGGCCGCGTGCACCATGCCCTGCTCGTTCCGTGCCAGGTAGTAGGGCAGGTCGGCCTCCTCGGCGACCGCCGCCTGCAGCAGCGCCTGCCCGACGCCGGCCACGTTGCCGTGCCCGAAGATCCCCCACACACCGGGGATCAGCCGCTGCTCGTGCCCGTCGCGCTCGCTGTACTGAGCGGCCAGGAAGCGGACGAGAGCCTGGGCCGTGGTCAGTCGTACGGTGTTCATCGCTTCCGGTCCCCTCCGAAGGGCAGCCGCGCATCGACGTGCTGGGTCCCCCACGTCGAGCGCACCCAGCCGTGCGCCGGGTCGTCGCAGATCAGCCAGGCGCGGTCCTGTCCGGGACCCGCCATCACGTTCAGGTAGTAGAGGTCGTAGCCCGGCACGGCGGCCGACGGGCCGTGCCAGCCGTGCGGGATCAGCACGGCATCGTCCGAGCGGACCTCGGCCAGTACGTCGAGGGGACGCCCGGGGGTGCCGTACACCCGCTGATAGGCGAAACCGCCCTCGCCCGCGACTTGGAAGTAGTAGATCTCCTCCAGCTCCGACTCCACCGGAGCGCCGCTCTCGTCCCGGCGCGGCTCGTCGTGCTTGTGCGGCGGGTACGAGGACCAGTTGCCGCCCGGGGTGAGCACCTCGCACACCAGCAGCTGCTCGGCCTCGAACGTCCCGGGCAGGCAGTAGTTGTTGACCTGCCGCGAACAGTTCCCGGCGCCGCGCAGCTCGACCGGCACCTCCTCCTTGCGCCCGTACCGGGCGGGCAGGCCGCCCCGCTCGGTACGGGCACACGGCAGCGCGAACCTGCCGCCGGACGCGCTGTTGAGGACGGCCTCCGAGTCCCGGGGGAGGTACACGAAGTCGGTGACCGAGTCGAAGACGCCCCTCCGGCCCTCCAGCTCGAAGGTCCGGCCGTCGACGGTGACCGTGCAGCCGCCCGTCAGCGGGAGGACGAGGAACTCCGAGTCCCCGGTGGTCAGCGTGTGGGCCTGGCCAGGACCCAGGGTCAGGGTCCTGAGCCCTGAGTATCCCCAGCCCGCCGACTCGGGCGTGATCACCAGGTCGTACGGGCCCTCGGCCGCGGTGCCCGCGGGCAGGTGGTACTTGCTCGTGTCGCTCACAGCAGGCTCACCGCCCGGTCCACGGCGCCGGCGACATCGCCGTCCGCGGGGTAGAGCAGGGAACGCCCCACGACCAGGCCCTGCGCGGTGGGCAGCTTCAGCGCACGTCCCCACGAGGCGAAGGCGGCCTCCGGGTCCTCGACCTCGCCGCCCAGCAGCAGCGCGGGCAGCGTGGAGGAGGACAGGACGCGTTCCATCGCTTCGGGGTCGGGAACGACCGGCAGCTTCAGCCAGGTATAGGCGCTGCGGCGGCCCAGGCCCGAAGCGGTGGTGACGGACTTGATGACGGCCTCGGGGGAGAGGTCGTTGTGAATGCGCCCGGCCTGCCAGAACGACCAGAACGGCTCCACCATGGCGATCAGCCGGCGGTCGTTCAGCTCGTCGACCGCGCGTGCGGTGTTCGCCAGCGCGGCGGGGGTCGCCGGGTCGTCGAGGGCGATACGGGTGAGCATCTTGCCGCCGTCGAAGCCCATCGCGGCGATCGTCTCCGCGTCGTAGCCGGTGAACCGGTCGTCGATCTCGAAGACCGAACCGGCCAGCCCGGCCCGGTTCATCGACCCGAAGACGCTCTTGCCGTCCAGCACACCCAGCAGCAGCAGGTCCTCCAGGATGTCGGCCGTGGCCAGCACCCCGGTCACGCCCGGCCGCTCCAGCGCCAAGCACATCCGCTCCAGCAGCTCGAAGCGGTCGGCCATGGCGAACGGGTCCGAACCGACCGTGTTGGCACCCCGCGCGGGATGGTCGGCGGCGATGATCATCACCTTGCCGTGCTCGCCGAACAGGGAGGTCGCCCTGACCCGTCGGGCGGCTGCCGCGGCGATGGCGCCGGGGTCGTTGACCCGGGCCGCCACGATGCGGCTCACGTCGTCAGACAGCACTGTTCACCTCGTGGCTCGTTCCGCCGCTCACCGCGCGCAGCTTCTCCTCGACCTCGGCCTCGGTGGGCATGGCGTCCGAGCAGGCCAGCCGGCCCGCGACGAGGGCACCGGCCGCGTTGGCGAACGCCACGGTGCGCGCGGTGTCCCAGCCGGACAGCAGTCCGTGGCACAGCGCCCCGCCGAACGCGTCACCGGCACCCAGGCCGTTGACCACGTCCACCGGCACCGGCGGGATCTCCACAGCCGTGCCGTCCCGGTCCATGGCCAGCACGCCCTTCGGACCCTGCTTGACGACGGCCAGCTCCACCCCGGCGGCCAGCAGCGCCTTGGCGGCGGCGTACGGTTCGCGCTCGCCGGTGGCCACCGCGCACTCGTCCGAGTTGCCGACGGCGACGGTGGTGTTGCGCAGCGCCTCGGCGTAGTGCTCACGAGCGGCCGCCGCGTCCCCGCCGGGCCAGAACATCGGACGCCAGTCCAGATCGAAGACCGTCACGCCCGACTTCGCCCGCTCCTCCAGCGCCGCCAGGGTGGCCGAACGGCTGGGCTCCTCGGCCAGCCCGGTCCCCGTCACCCAGAAGATCCCCGCGCTCCGAACGGCGTCCAAGTCCAGCTCATCCGGACGGATGTCCAGGTCAGGCGCCTTCGGCAGCCGGTAGAAGTAGAGCGGGAAGTCGTCCGGCGGAAAGATCTCGCAGAAGGTCACCGGCGTGGGAGCGATGTCCGAGGTGCCGACGAATCGGTCGCTGACGCCGTAACCGGCAAGGGCCGACCTGACGAAGCCGCCGAACGGGTCCTGACCGGTCTTCGTGACCACGGCGGCGCTGCGCCCGTGGCGCGCGGCAGCCACCGCCACATTGGTCGGGCTGCCACCCAGGTACTTGCCGAACGAGGTGACCTCCGGCAGCCCGACGCCCGTCTGGAGCGGATACACATCCACTCCCACACGGCCCATGGTCAGCACTTCGAACGACATCACGCTGGATTCCCTTCGCACCGGAAGACCCCGGGATCACCGGGTGGCGGCTGGACTGGCGCGCTCTACTAGCGCGCTCTAGTTCGAGTACGATGACCCCTGTGCAAATGTCATGTCAATAGGTTGTTGGCAGGGGATTCCCCGAGCGTTCAGCCAGCCGCCCCGAAGGGCGCACCACAGCCGCGCGATACCGTGCGGGCGGACAGGAAGGAACAGGGCCGAACCGGACGCGGTCGAACCGAGGAACGCGGCAGCGCGGGGAAGACCACGGGAGAGTGAGACGACAGGTGGATGCGACGGGCAGGCAGCGCCCCACGATGGCGGACGTCGCCGCGAGAGCAGGCGTCTCCCGCGCGCTGGTCTCGATCGTCTTCCGCAACCAGCCCGGCGCCAGCCAGGAGACCCGCGACCGGGTGCTGCAAGTGGCCGACGAACTCGGCTACCGCCCCGACAGCGCGGCCCGGCTGCTGGCCCGGGGGCGCAGCCGGGCCCTCGGTGTGCTGTTCACCGTGCACCAGACTTTCCACGCCGACCTCATCGAGGGCATCTACGCTCAGGCCGAGCACCACGGCTACGACGTCCTGCTCTCCGCGACAGCTCAGGGCCGGAGCGAGGCGAAGGCCGTCGAGGCGCTGCTCAGCCACCGCTGCGAGGCGGTCATCCTGCTCGGTGCCGACGCGACCACAGCGGACCTCGACGCGCTGGGCCAGCGCACGGTCGCCGTCTCGGTCTCGCGCCGGATGCCCGGCTCCCTGATCGACTTCGTCCACAGCGCCGAAGGCAAGGGCGTCCGGCAGGCCATGGACCACCTCGTCGGGGAAGGGCACCGCCGCATCGTCCACATCGACGGCGGCCGCGGCCCCGGATCGGCCGAGCGTCGCCGCGCCTACCGCGCCGCGATGCGCCGCCACGGTCTCGAGGCCGAGATCCGGGTGATTCCCGGCAACCACACCGAGGAGTCGGGCATCGAGGCCGGCCGTCTCCTGGTGGCCGAACGTGACGCCGGCGAACCGCTGCCGACCGCCGTCCTGGCGGCCAACGACCGCTGCGCCATGGGCCTGATGATGGCCTTCGCGCGGAGCGGCGTCGAGGTCCCCAAAGAGGTGTCGGTCATCGGGTACGACGACAGTCACCTCTCGCATCTGATGCCGGTCGGCCTGACGACGGTCCGCCAGGACGCCATGCTCATGGCCGAGCACGCGGTCGGATTCGCGGTGCGGCGGCTGGAGAACAAGACGCTGGAACCACAGGAGGCCGTGATCGACCCGAAGCTGGTGGTCCGGGACACCAGCGGCCCGCCCCGCGAAGTCTGAGGCTCAGAACACCGACCAGCCGGTCAGCGAGGTGAAGGCGTCCAGCGCCGCGACACCGGCCACCGAGTTGCCGCGTACGTCGAGGCCGGGGCTCCACACGCACAGCGTGCACCGGCCCGGAACCACGGCGAGGATGCCGCCGCCGACGCCGCTCTTCCCCGGCAGCCCCACCCGGTAGGCGAAGTCCCCCGCGGCGTCGTAGGTTCCGCAGGTGAGCATGACCGCGTTGATCCGCTTGGCCTCGCGTGCCGCCAGCAGCCGGGAGCCGTCCGTACCCAGCCCGTGCCGCGCCAGGAAGGAGCCGGCGAGCGCCAGATCGCGGCAGCTCATGGCGACGGAGCACTGCCAGAAGTAGTGGTCCAGCACGGTCGGTACCGGGTTGTCGAGATTCCCGTAGCTGGCCATGAAGTGCGCCAGCGCCGCGTTGCGGCTGCCGTGGTCGGACTCGGAAGAGGCCACGGCCGGGTCGAAGGCGACCGCAGGGTTGCCGCTCTGCGCGCGCAGGAAGTCCAGCATGGAGGTGCTGGCGTCCCCGGTGAGCGACTGCAGCCGGTCGGTGACCACCAGCGCGCCCGCGTTGATGAAGGGGTTGCGCGGGATGCCGTTCTCGTACTCCAGCTGCACCAGGGAGTTGAAGGGCGTGCCGGACGGCTCCCGCCCCACACGCCCCCACAGGCTCTCGCCGTCCTGGGACAGCACCAGCGCCAGGCTGAACGTCTTGGAGATGCTCTGTATCGAGAACGGCACCTCCCAGTCGCCGACTCCGGTGACCGAGCCGTCCACATCCGCGACCGCCATGCCGAACCCGCCCAGGTCCACCGCGGCCAGCGCGGGAATGTACCCGGCCGCCTGCCCGCGGCCGACCTGGGGCGCCACGGTCGCCGCGACCTCCTCGAGCACTGCCTGGTAGTCCATCGTCCGCGCTTCTCCTGAGCTTCCTGTGCATCGACGCCGACCCGGCGCGAGCCGCCGCCGAGGGCAGCACAGGTTCGCACATCAGGCCTGGTCGGAGACTCTAACGTGCACAAAGCCCGCCCCCGCGCACACCCCGGGCAGGGGCGCGGGGACTGCGCGAGCAGCCTGGGGGAGCCCCGGTGTGCCCAGAGGTGCCCTGGGGCGCCCCCTCCGCGGAACCAGGCCGGAAACACCCTAGCGGCGGTCCGTGGTGTGGACCGTCAGGAGCGCCACCCCGCTCAGCAGGACGACGCGGGTGGCGGCCTCCAGGCCGTTCCACTTCTCCGACTGCCACATGGCGAACCATTCGCCGCCGATGGCGATGAACCCCGCGCCGAACAGCAGCAGAAGCATCAGCAGACCGGCGCTCGAGACGGTGCGCGCCCGCCGCGGATCGCGGCGCAGCCACAGCCAGCTCGCGGCGATCAGCACGAGAGCTGCCACGGTCTCCCAGACGATGATCGCGACGTAGGCCGTGTCCTGCCACGCCCGTGAGGTGATCGCGCGCCACATCAGGTCCTCGTCCCGGAAGGTGGTGTCCATCGCCAGCACATGGCGTACGAACTGCCGGTTGGTGTCGAAGTCCGTGATGTTGCCGAACGCGACGAGCGCGATGTACAGCGCGACGGTGGCGGTCAGCACGGCGGCCGCTGCCTCGCGTACCCCGAACGGGGCACGGGTGCGGGAGGTGGCCGGCTCGCTGCCCCGGCCCTGGGAGTGATCCGATGAGACGCTCATGACTCGACTATGAGCCAGCGGACTCCCTGGTTGAAGGGCGCCTGCAGATGGCCCGGGGGATGGGAGCCGGGATGCGCCGCCGATGCCGCGCCGGGGTGACAACGGGCGGCCGGGAGCGGGAGTTCCCCCTGAGGCTGATTGGGTCCGGGCCGGTCGGGGAAACACGTCGCATTCGGACGCGGCGGAATGCGCGACGATCCAGCTGTGACCGGCCCGGTGCGATGGGGAGGGGCGAGAAGGTGACCGATCGCCGAACGAGTGGGAGCCGGGAAGGCGTTGATACGACCTCGGCCCGTCGGGTGCTGGGGCTGATCGCCGAACCGGGCTTCGCGGAGAACGTGGCGCACGCGGTCGCCCGGCAGTTGCCGGCCCTGCTCGACCGCGCCGCCGGTGGTGCCGATTCCTCGGAGCCGGGCTGGAAGGTCGAGGTCGTCCGCCACCTGCTGCCACTGGAGTCGGGCGGGGAGCTGCCGCTGCTGTCCGTCGGCCGGGCCGAGCGCCACCAGCGCGACTGGGATGTGGCGGTGGTGCTGACAGAGCTGCCCAGGCGGGTGGGCAAGGTGCCGATCCTCGCCGACTGCGCCCCCGACCACGGTGTGGGGCTGGTCTCGATGGCCGCGATGGGAGCCGTCCGCGTACGCCGCCGCACCAGGGAGCTCCTCGTCCACCTGGTCTGCGCCCACCTCTCCGAGGAGGCACGCCGGGCGGACCGCAGCCCCCTGTCCGGTGCGGTACGGCGGGCCGCCATCCCCTCCCGCTACCGGACGGTCGACGAGCGCGAGGTCAACCCCAGCGACGAGGAGCACGAGGCCGAACGCGCGGTCGACACCAACGTCGACCTCAACGGCGCCGGCCTCCACTTCACGCTGCCGGGCGCTCGCGGACAGGCGCGGCTGCTGTCCGGAATGGTGCGTGCGAACCGGCCCTGGCGCCTGGTGCCCTCGCTGGCGCCCGCGCTGGCCGGCGCCATGGCCGGTGCCGCCTTCGGGATCTTCTACTCCAGCATCTGGCAGCTCGCGGACGCCTCGAGCGCGGCACGCCTGGCCCTGGTCAACATCCTCGCCGTCCTCGCGATGGTCGCCTGGCTCATCCTCAACAACAACATGTGGGAGCGCTCCGGGAATCCGCGACTGCGTGCGCTGTCCGCGCTGTACAACGCCGCCACCTTGCTGACCGTCGTCAGCGGCGTGGCGATCATGTTCCTGCTCCTGCTCACGGTCGCCTTCGTCAGCGCCTGCGTCATCATTCCGACCTCCTATCTGGCCCATACGCTCGGCCACCCGGCCGGGCCCCCGGACCTGGCGACCGTGGCCTGGCTGGCGTCCTGCCTGGGCACGGTGGCGGGCGCGCTCGGCTCCGGCCTCGCCGACGAGGAGGCCGTACGGGAGGCCGCCTACAGCCGGCGCGAACGCCAGCGCCGGGAGTGGCGCGAGGCGCAGGCCGAACAGGCCGAGCAGCAGGAGCAGGCAGCCCAGGAGGAACAGGCGGCGCAGCAAGGGGAACAGGAAGCGGCCGGGCAGGACCGGCGGACACCGGGCGCGGATACATCCGCCTCACCGGGGCCGCCATGACCCTGGCTCTTCCCCCTCCCGGCCAGGTGGGCTTCCCTCTGTGCTGCTCCCTCAGCCGCCGAGCGCCGGGCGCGCACCGCCGCTGCCGAGCCGTACCGCGGATTCCAGCAGCGCGGCATGTACGAACGCCTGGGGGAGGTTGCCGCGCAGTTGCCGCTGCTGGACGTCGTACTCCTCCGAGAAGAGCCCGGCGGGGCCGTACGCCGAGCGGCCCCGTTCGAACCAGCGGTGCGCCGCCAAGTGATCGCCCTCCTGGTGGGTGGCCATCGCCATGACGAAGCCGCACAGCAGGAAAGCGCCCTCGTCCTGGCCCAGCGGCCGGTTGTCGTGCTGGAAGCGGTAGACGAAGCCGTCCACGGCCAGTTCGCTCTCGACCAGGCGGCGGGTGCGCGCGAAGGTGTCGTCGAACGTCAGCAGCCCGCGTGCGAACGGGATCAGCAGCGCCGCGTCCGGCTTCTCGTCGTCCTCGGCCCGCGCCCACGCGCCGTCGGGCCGCAGACAGCGGCGGCGGGTCTCGCGCAGTACGGCCTCGGCCAGCTCGCGCCAGCGCTCTGCCGCCGGGTCCTGGGGCAGTTGGGCCGCCAGCGCCCGCAGCCCCGCAACCGCGCTCAGCCGCGAGTGGGTCCACCAGCGCTTCTCCAGCTCCCACAGTCCGGCGTCCGGCTGCTGCCAGTGCCGCTCCACCGCGCGCACCACGACATCGACGGCACGGCGCGCCTCCCCGTCGAGGCGGTCGTGCCGGGCGGCGGCCGCGTAGAGCTGCAACGTCTCGGCGAAGGTGTCGAGCTGGAACTGCTCGGCGGCCTGGTTGCCGACGCGGTCGCCGCCACTCGGGTAGCCGGGGAGCGGCAGCACGGACGGCTCGGGTACCCGGCCGCCGCCGACGGTGTAGATCGGCCGCAGCGCTTCCCCGTCCTCCAGCACCCTGGCGGTGACGAACCGGACCGCGTTGTCCAGCAGCGGGTGCGCACCGTGTGCGGCGACGGCGATACCGGCGTACGCCTGGTCGCGCAGCCAGGTGTAGCGGTAGTCGTAGTTGCGGCCCACGTCGGCGCGTTCGGGCAGCGAGGTGGTGGCCGCCGCCGCCATACCGCCGCTGGAGCTGGTCAGCCCGGTCAGCACCGCGTACGCGTGGCGGGCGTCGCGGCTCGCCGGCAGATCGTGGCAGTCGGGCACCGCCCGGCGCCAGGCCTGTTCGGTGCGCCGCCACAGCACGTCCGGGTCAAGCACGTCCGGGTCCGGCTCCCCCCGGTCCTGGGAGGTGCCCGCCCGGTCCGTCCGGATCTCCAGCACGAGGTCGCGTGCTGTGCCGTCGGGTACGGTCAGGTGTCCGCGCAGACCTCCGCCGGGAGCGGGTCCCGCATGCGCTGCCCCGGCGAAGCGCAGCCGTAGCCCCGCCCCCGACGCACACCACAGCTCTCCCTCCCTGCGCAGGTCGCCCATGGCCTGCCGGCCGAAGCCGGGACGCGGGTCGAGCAGGAACTCCACATGTGCGTCACCCCGTACGGCGCGGACGCGGCGCAGCAGGACCAGCCGGTCCGGGGTGGCGGGCATGGCCAGTGCCTCGCGGCATTCGACGATGCCGCTCGCGGTGACCCAGCGGCTCGCCCGGATCAGAGTCCCGTCCTCGTAGGAGCCGCCCCACACATGCCAGTCGTCCTCGGGGCTGACGAGGTATTCGCCTCCCCCGCCGATCAGGGCCGAGAAGACGGCGTCACTGTCCCAGCGGGGCGCGCACAGCCAGACCACCTCGCCGTGCGGGCCGATCACTGCGCCGCGTTCGCCGTCCGCGAGGAAGGCGTAGTCACGCAGCACCCACGGTTTCGACAGGACGGGGGAGAGGCTGCTGGAAGCGGCTGTTCGCATCATGGGACGACCGTCGCTGTTCGTGTCGGAAGGTCTGGTATCGGCGATTCCCGGTAGTGGCCCGGTCCGGCCGTGCCCTGCGCTGCCCGGACCGGTCGGGCGGCGTTGTCTGCACTGTCTGAGTGGAGAGCGGGCCTACTTTCCTGCTGAATCCTCCTCTTCCGGCGCCGGCGGGATCGTCGTCTTCCGGACGATGCGCCTCTCCTTCGGCGTGCGCTCCGGTTCGATCCGTTCGCCGTAGTACCAGAAGTACAGCGTCCTACGCATATTGCCGGTCTCTTCGATCTCCTCGGCCGTCAGCGGGGGAGGGGTGTCGCGCACCAGCAGGCGGTGCTTCTTGTCCGGGGGCAGCGGCCTGCGCAGTTCCTGGTAGCCGTCGGCCACCCGACGCACCCGCCCGGCGCCGTCACCCAGTTCGACGCGTACGGCGTCCTGCGCCTGAAGGCCCAGGCACAGGCGTCTCGTCAGCCAGAACACCAGTGCCGGCAACAGGAACAGCGCGCCACGGAGCGTCCATGTCAGCGATTCGAGCGGCCAGTCGAAGAGGAAGGACAGCACGTCCTGCCCTCCTGCGACCAGGAGCACTGCGTAGACGGAGATCCCTGCCGCGCCCAGCCCGGTCCGGGTGGGATTGTTCCGGGGCCGGTCGCACAGATGGTGTTCCTTCCAGTTCCCCGTCACCCAGCGCTCGATGAGCGGATACGCGTACAGGCAGAGGAACAGCAGCGAGGGGACGACCACCCCGGGGAGGAAGACGTCCCAGGCGACGGTGTGCCCCCACAGTCTGGTCTCGGCCTGCGGCATCAGGCGCAGCGCGCCTTCGATGAACCCCACGTACCAGTCCGGCTGCGAGTCGATACTGGCCTGGTCGGTGCGGTACGGCCCGTACATCCAGATCGGGTTGATCTGGAGCGTGCCGGCCATGAGCGTCAGGACTCCGAAGACGGCGAGGAACAGCCCGATCGACTTGGCCGTGTACTGGGGGACCATGGGCTTGCCGACCGCGTTCCGGTTGGTCTTCCCCTTTCCGGGCCAGTGCGTGTGTTTCAGATATACGACGAAGAACAGGTGCACCGTGATCAGCGCGATGAGAAGCCCGGGAATGAACAGGATGTGCGCGGAGTACAGCCGGGACACGATCTCGTGCCCGGGATACTCGCCGCCGAACAGGAAGAAGCTCAGATAGGTTCCGACGACCGGGATCGACAGCATGATGCCCTGAAAGGTGCGCAGCCCCGTGCCGGACAGCAGATCGTCGGGGAGCGAGTAGCCGCAGAAGCCCTCGAGCAGCGCGAGTCCGAACAGGCTGACCCCGACGAACCAGTTGACCTCCCGGGGGCGCCGGAAGGCTCCGGTGAAGAAGATGCGCAGCATGTGCAGCCCGATCGCGCTGATGAACAGCAGCGCGCCCCAGTGGTGGATCTGCCGGATGAGCTGGCCGCCCCGGATCTCGAAGCAGATGCGCAGCACCGAGGCGTACGCCTCAGAGGCCGGGATCCCCCGCAGCGGACGGTAGGCGCCGCCGTACGGTTGCTCGGCCATGTCGGGGTGGAAGAAGAAGGTGAGCCACGTACCGGTCAGCACCAGCACGACGAAGCTGTACAGCGCGATCTCGCCGAGCAGGAACGACCAGTGGTCGGGGAACGCCTTGCGCAGGAACTGCCTGCCCGCCTCCATCAGCGGCATGCGCTTGTCCAGCGCGCGGGAGGCGTGTAGGACCCGCTCCCGTCGCTGCGCTCGTCGTCGTTCCGCAACCTTTCGTCGCAAGGCCACCTGCGTATCGCCTCCTGGCCGGCGCTGCCCGCGCCCGCTCCGCTCCCGAGACCGGTGGGCCGTCTCACCTGCCGGTCGCCCTAGCAGCAATCCCGGGGGCCCGACGGTCTCAAACGTCAGCTAGTCCAACGGTGGTTCGTAACCCGACGGGACGCGCCCACCGGCCGCGAGCGCGGTCGGCACCGTCGGCCCCGCGTCACAGCGCTGCCTCCAGCGACCGCTGGGTGCGCTCCTCGGCGGTGATCCAGCGCCAGGTCAGGACGGCGGCGGTGAGGCCCATCGGCAGCATGCCGACGATCATGGCCAGCCCGCCGTGATGATGACCGAGCGCGATGGCCGCGACCATCGGGATGTCCAGCAGCGGCGCGCCGACGAACAGATACAGGCAGCGCCCCGGCTCGCTCAGTTTCCTTCCGGGCCCGAACACCGGCAGCCAGAACAGCAGGCCACCGGCGAGGAGCACGCCGTGCAGCGCGCACCTGACGGCGGGGGCCGGTATGAGCACACACGCTCCGGCCGTGACAGCCGCGTGCAGCAGGACGAAGCCCGCCAGGGCCGCCCCCGTCGGCGGGCACAGTCGCTGCCACAGCCGTGCCCAGCGGGTGCGGGAGCGGGTACCGATGACGAGGGCGGGAAGCGCCACGGTCAGGGCCAGGCCCACCCCCGCCATCTCCGCCGCCTCCGGCCAGCCATGCGGCGTCATCGCGAGCTCCCCCCATGACTCCGGTGCCGGACGGCGAAGGCCGCGGCGAGAAGCAACAGCGGGACGGCGATGACGACCAGCCAGGTGCTGTAGACGAACATCAGGCCGCCCGCGGCCAGCCCGAACGCGGCGATGACGAGCGCGGCCCCGTTCTCGCCCGGCACGTCGTAGTGCGTGTGCTCGCGTGGACCCCGCAGGGAGGAGAGCAGTACGACGGCCGCCGCCAGCGTGAGCAGGACGAGCACTCCTGCCCACAGCAGCAGCGCGAGCTCGCTCTCCCCGTAGGCGGTGAGCACTCCCAGCAGTACGGCGTTGAGCGCTGCCCAGCCGGCCACGACGGCAGCTGACGGGTGCCGCTTGCACCAGTTCGGCACAGGGCCGCTCATGTCTGCTCCTGTCGCATCCGGGCGTCGAGAAGGGGAGCGTTGCTGGTGATCGGCGGCAGCGGGTGGCGAGGGGTGAAGTTGTACCTCGGTGGCGGGGAGGTGGTGGCCCATTCCAGGCTGTGTCCCTGCCACGGGTCGCCGGGGGCCCTGGTGCGCCGGCGGGCGGCGGACTGGAGGTTCATCGCGAAGACGATCATCCCGGCGGCCAGGAAGCCCGCGCCGATGGAGGAGATGAGGTTCAGCGTCCCGAAGCCGGCCCACGCCGGGTAGGTGGCGACCCGCCGGGGCATACCCAGCTGGCCGAGGCCGAACATGGGAAGGAAGGTCAGGTTGGTGCCGATCACCAGGAGGACGAAGTGGAGGCGGCCCAGCCGTTCGTCGAGCATGGTGCCGGTCACCTTGGGCCACCAGTAGTAGACGGCCGCGAACAGTCCGAAGGCGCTGCCCGCGAACAGCACGTAGTGCAGGTGGGCGACGATGAAATAGCTGTCCGTCATGTGGTAGTCGATGACGGGTGTGCCGACCATGATTCCGGTGAGCCCGCCGATGAGGAACTGCGGGATGAACGCCAGCGCGAACAGCATCGGCACGGGAAAGACCAACCGGCCGCCGAGCACCGTTCCCACCAGCGCGAAATACTCGATGCCCGCCGGAACCAGCAGCGCGATGGAGGTCAGCGAGTAGTAGTCGTTGGTCGCCTGGCCCGTCGCGAACATGTGGTGTCCCCATACGCTCATCGACATGGCCGCGAAGACCAGCAGCGAGATGACGGTGCCCTTGTAGCCGAAGAACCGGCGCCGGGAGAAGACCGCCAGGATCTCGCCCACAGCCCCCAGATACGGGAAGAACATCACGTACACCACAGGGTGGCCGTAGAACCAGAACAGATGCTGGTAGCCGATGTTCCACACGTTCGAGTCGAAGACCGACGGCTGGACACGGCCGATGGCCAGCAGCACCAGCGCGGCGAGCAGCGAGGGGAACGCGCCGATCACCATCAGCGTGGAGGCGATCATCGACCAGGTGAAGACGGGCAGCCGCAGCATCGTCATCCCGCGCGTCCGCTTGCGCAGCGCGGTCCACAGCACGGCCCAGCCCATTCCCAGCGAGCCGACGGTGGCCATGAAGACGCCTACGATCCACAGCGGAGTGCCGTTTCCGGGCGTATGAACGCTGCTGGCCATGGGCGGGTAGGAGAACCATCCGTCGGCATGCGCGCCCGACGGCATCGCGAAGCCGGTGAGCATCAGCACCGCGCCCAGGGCGTAGAGCCAGTACCCGAACAAGGTGGTACGTGGCATCGCGATGGCCGGCGCGCCGACCTGGAGGGGCACGAGATAGACGCCCAGGCCGATGGCGAACGGCGTCATGACCATATAGATCATGCCGGAGCCGTGGATGCTGAAGAGCTGGTTGTAGACGGAAGAGCCGAAGACGTTCTGCTCCGGCTGCGCCAGCTGACTGCGCATCAGCAGCGCCAGCGTGCCCATGAGGAAGAGCAGCACCACGGCCGTCCCCATGGTCAGCAGCCCGATCCGTTTGTGGTCGGTGCTGACCGCCCAGCCCAGCCACGAGCGCGGCCGCACCGTCCGGGCGGCCTCCGTCGTGCGCGGGGCGTCGGGGGCCAGGGTCACGCCGCCGCCCCCGTCGGCGCGGCCTGCTGGTGCTGCTGCACCCAGTTCTCGTACTCGTCGGGGGAGACGGCCTTGAGCCAGAAGTCCATGGAGTGGTGCCGGTCGCCACAGAACTCGGCGCACCGGCCGATCCACTTGCCTTCCTCGTCGATCTTCAAGGTGAAGCTGTTGGTGTGGTCGGGGAAGGCGTCCATCTTGTAGCGCAGCGCCGGCACCCACAGCGAGTGGATGACGTCCCGGGAAGTGATCCGCAGCCGGACGGTACGGCCGGTCGGGACCACCAGGGTGGGCAGGTGGCCGTTCCGGCAGTTCGCCGTCGTGCTCGCCGTCCCGGCGCGCGGGGTGCCGGGCGTCGGGTGGGCGAACTTCCAGCACCACTGGAAGGCGGTCACATCCACCGTCACCGGTCGCGCCTTCCCGGCCGCGCGTCCGCCGCCGTGCGCGTGGGCTCCGGGGTGCTCCCGGTCGTTGGCCGAGGCCGTGTAGACGACCAGGAAGGCGGCGACGGCGGCGAGTACGACCAGATACAGCGTCTCCAGCCGCTGCCGCTCGGCGTGCGGCGAGGGGAGGACCCCCGCCCCCGCGCGTCGACGGACCAGCGAGTAGGCCAGTGCGCACAGCACCACGAGAAAGACGAAGCCCGCGATGGCCGACTCCGTGGTGAACACCTGCTCGAAGATCCGCCGCTGTTCCATGGTGACTCCCTCCCTGCTCGAGCGCCGTGCGGGAGCGCGCTGAGGAACCGTATGCCGCGATTTGCGGGATATGTTCCGTGACACACCGCGCCCCGTCACTCCGAGCCGTCCGGCTGCTCCGAAACGCCGCTGTGGGGCTGTCGCCCGAGAGGCCGGCTCCGGGTCGCGGGCTGGGGCGGTATGAGCAGTCACCTGTTTGCCTCGACATGTCTGCGGATTTACCGCTGTTTCTATTGTGATACTGAGCGAAGAGGCCGGGCCCGCGTACTCGGGGCAGGAAAACGCGCGGACCCGGCCTGAAATGGGGCGGGTATTCAGGAGAGCGGGCCGGGGCCGGGGCAGCCGGAATACGCACGCCGGAATACGCGGGCCGGAACGCGGACCGGAACGTGGTGCGGCCGGTCTCCGCCGCTCGGTCCGCTGGGAGGACGTGGGGTGCATCGTCGTTGGGCGAGCCTCAGGCACCGTGTGGCGAAGTCCCCGGGCGGGCGGGTGTGGCAGCACGGTGCCGAGTTCGAGCTGCTGCGCAGAGCGATGAGTTTCGCGGTACTCGCCTTTGTGGCCCTGGTGCCGCTCCTGATCGTGGTGGCCGCGCTGGATCCGGTCAAACGTGCCGGTTTCGACGAGTGGATCGTCAACGGTATGGGACTGGAAAACCCCTCGGCGGCGGACAATGTGCGCGATTTGTTCTCTCCGCCGCGCCAGGTGGTCAATACCACCAGCGTGCTGAGTGCCGTACTCCTCGCGCTCTTCGGGGTGACTTTCGCCGCGAGTGTCCAGACCGGTTACGAGAAGATCTGGGGCCTTCCGCCGAGTCGTACGCCGCACAAGGTATGGCGCCAAGTGGTGTGGCTCGCCGTTCTGACGGGTTATCTCTTCGCGGAGGTCGAGAGCGAGGACGCGCTGCAACCCGGCGTGGCCAGGAGTGTGGCCCGGGTGGTGCTGACGCTTCTGACGGGAATGCTCTTCTTCTGGTGGAGCCAGCACTTCCTGCTCACCGGCCGGGTTTCCTGGCGGTGTCTGCTTCCGGGAGCGGTGGCCACCATGCTCGGGCTGACGGGGCTCAGAATCTTCTCCTACTTCGTCTTCTCGCCCCTGATCATCAGCAGCAGGAACTCCTACGGTGCCGCCGGAACGCTGCTCATTGTGCAGTCCTGGCTCATCGGGGTGGGTTTCGTTGTTTTTGGTGGCCCGCTGTTCGGTCACCATGTGCGGAATTGGCTGACGGGTATCGCACGTTCGTCCGACAGCGGTGATTCACCGGAACGTTGAGCGGCGGGGAAGAGCGAGCCGGTGCGCCCGGAAGGCGCCGGTGCGGAAGGCCGCCCGACCCCGGGCATATGCCGTTTCGAGAATGGAGTGGTCGGGTCCCTCTCTCCCGGCTCATCATGCCCACCGACAACCTTCCGCCCCACTAGGCTCATGGAACGAGCCCTGGGAGTACTTGCCCGTCGACGCAGAGGAGAAGAACGTGCGCAGGACAGTCTCGGCAGCGGCCTTGGTCATGATCGGCGTTCTCGTGAGCGGCTGTGGCAGCGACTCCGGAAGCGGCGGCGACTCCGGCGCAAAGGCACAGAGCGCCGACAAACCGAACTCGGCGAAGAAACCGAAGTGGGGGCCGCCCGAGACCCATGAGGTGACCCTGAAGGTTCAGGGCACGGGCTCCTCGCAGATCGGATGGGCGGCGGGCAGCAGCCAATTCGATTCGGCGACACTCCCGTGGAAGAAGACGGCCAAGGTGACTCTCGAAGGGGCCGAACTGAAGAAGGGCGTGCAGTTGTATGTCACTCCGCAGGCGGTGAAGGGGACCAGCGGAACCTTCGTCTTTCCGCCGTGTGCCATCGAGGTGGACGGCAAGACGGTGGACAAGAACGCGGGCGGCAAGAGTTCCCAGGGCTGCAAGTACACCCTCAAGGGCTCCTGAGGCCCCATCGCCGGGCCCTGTCCGCGCCGGCGCCGGCGCGGACAGGGCCAGCAGACGCCTTACGCCGCTGCCGTGGCCTCGTACTCCTTCTTGACCAGTTCGTAGGAGGTGAGGCGGTGCTGGAGGTCGTAGACCGGCGTGGTCAGCATCAGTTCGTCCGCTCCGGTGGCTGCGGCCAGTTCCCTCAGCCGGCGCACGACGGTCGCTGCTGTGCCCCGTGCCTGCTGGGCACGGAAGCCGGCCAGCGCCTGCTCCTCCTGCGGGGTGAAGCGGTGGGCGGCTGCCTGCGCGGGCGTCGGGAAGGGCTCCTCACTCGCTCCTTTGAGAAGCCCCGCCTTGACGACGTCCATCGGCCCGGCCAGCCGGGCGGCTTCCTCCTCCGTCTCGGCACACACGGTCTCCACGCACAGCAGCACCCGGGGCTGCTCGCACCAGGGTGAGGGGGTGAAAGCCGCTCGGTAACGTTCCAGGACCGCCTGGGTGTTGTCGGGGCGGATGTGGTGCGCGACCGCGATCGGCAGGCCCAGCTCAGCGGCGAGAGCGGCCCCTGCGGTGCTGGAGGCCAGCAGCCAGGGCTCCGGCAGCGGGCCGAGCGCGACCTGGTCGTCCCTCAGATGGGCGAGAGTCTCGGCGATGTCGTCCCGGTACTGCGTATCCGTCACCGGATCGGCTCCACGGCGCAGCGCCCGTGCGATGGCCTCGTCGAAGGTGCCGGGGCCGCGGCCGATGCCCAGGTCGACCCGGCCCGGGTGCAGGGCGGCCAGCGTCGCGAACTGTTCGGCCAGCAGCAGCGGCGCGTGGTGCGGGGCCAGGACCCCGCCGGAACCGAGACGGACGGAACGCGTCGAGGCGGCCGCGTGTGCGATCAGCACGACCGGTGGAAACGCGCCGATCGCGGGCGAGTGGTGGTGCTCGGCGTACCAGATCCGGTGGTAGCCCAGGCCTTCGAGGCCCTGGGCGAAGGCCGTGGTGTCCCGCAGCGTTTCCACCGCTGCGGTGTCCGTCTGGACCACCGCGACTTCCAGCGCCGAGAGAGGTATGTCCACCATGTCGCCAGCATAGTGATCACGCTCGGAACGAGGGCGGGCGGGTGACGCTCTCTTCGGCGCGCCCGAACGGCTCCGCGCCCGAACGGCTCCCGCGCCCGGCCGGGCCGGAGTTGGGAAAACGGGAGCCGTCCGGGTCCCGCCGCTCTGGTGCCTAGCGTGCGGTGGACGGGGTGACCTCGACGGCGACGTGGTCGACGAGGAGCGAGCCACCCGAGGCGGTGGCCGCGGTGGGCGTCGCGTGGCCGGCCGCGCCGTCGGGGAACGCGCCCCCCATCGCCAGGTTCAGCAGGATGAAGTGGCCGTGGTCTGTGGCCTTCTGCCAGGTGGCGGCGTCCATGTCGGATTCCCGCACGGTGTGGAAGAGCCGGCCGTCCTGATACCAGCGCAACTCCTCGGTCGCACCGGTGCGGTCGAGTTCGAGGGCGTACTCGTGGAAGCCGCCCTGGCAGGAGCCGCCGCATGTGGCACTGTTGCCGAGGCCCTGGGTCTCGTTGCAGGGTCCGCCCGGGTTGACGCCGCAGTGCAGAACGCCGTGCGCGGCGCTCTGGCCGTTGACGTTCTCCATGATGTCGAACTCGCCGATGCCGGGCCAGTTCTGGTAGTTGCCGCGGTAGTCGGCGCCCAGTGTCCAGAAGGCCGGCCAGTAGCCCAGCGCCCCGTCACCGGAGACCTCGGGCAGTCTCAGGCTCGCGGAGATGCGCAGTTTGCCGCCTTCGGGCGCCGCGAAGTCCGTGCGCCGGGTCTCGATGCGGGCCGAGGTCCACGAGTCGCCCTTCTTGAGAGCGGTGATCTTCAGATGGCCCTCGCCGTCGAGTTGCAGGTTCTCGGGGCTGTCGGTGTACGACTGCACTTCGCCGGTGCCCCAGTTGGGCGGGCCGCCGGGGTAGCCGTGGCCGGTGTCGATGATCCAGTCGTCCCCGGAGGGGAGGGAGCCGGCGGCGCCGTCGAAGTCGGTCCGCCACACCTCCTGCGCGACCTGCGTGTCCTCGGCGGACCGCGTGTGCTGTTGCGCCGGGGCTTCGTCGGCCTGGGCCGTCGGCAGCGCCAGCACACCCAGCGCCGTCATCATCGCGGCGGCCGCCGGAAGGATGCCGAGCCTGTGGTGTCCTCCGCCGGTACGGAAGTTGCCCGTACGGAACATGACGATGCGCTCCTTAGGAGTGGGGGGTGGGTGAGCGCTCTCACGGCACAGCACCGTGCCGAAGGTCTGGACCATCGTCAAGGCTTGTGTGCGAACGGGCAGATACGGGCACCGGCTTCGGCCTGCCGCAGACCTGACGGAGACGACCCTGGCCCTGGGCGCGCCCACGCTCACCACCGCGGGCGGCGCGCCCGTCATCTGAGGCCGATCGGGAAAGCCGCTCAACACGCCCTCGCCACGGAGCCCGGGCGCGAGGTCGCCGCGTAGCCTCTGCTGCGGCCGGTTCGCGGGGGCCGGTCGCGAGAACGGCGGAGAGGAGCCGGTTGTGGAGCCGCGGGCGGCGTTGGAGCGGATCGCCTTTCTGCTGGAGCGCGCTCAGGCGCCGACGTACCGGGTGCGGGCCTTCCGTACTGCCGCGCAGGTGCTGGCCGGGCTGCCGGAGGGCGAGATCGCCCAGCGCGTGGCGGCCGGCTCGCTGGAGTCGCTGAAGGGCGTGGGCCCCAAGACCGCGCAGGTGGCCGCCGAGGCACTGGAGGGCGAGGTACCGCGCTACCTGGCGAAGCTGGAGGCCGAAGCGGAGCGGGAGGCCCCGCTGCCCGAGGCGGCCCGGAAGTTGCGGGCCGCGCTGCGGGGGGACTGCCATCTGCACTCGGACTGGTCCGACGGCGGCAGCTCCATCGAGGAGATGGCCGCGACGGCGAAGGGGCTCGGCCACGAGTGGGCCGTGCTCACGGACCACTCGCCGCGGTTGACCGTCGCGCGGGGTCTGTCGGCCGACCGGCTGCGCGCGCAGTTGGACGTGGTCGCTCAGGTCGGCGAGCGGTTGGCGCCCTTCCGGCTCCTGACGGGTATCGAGTGCGACATCCTGGAGGACGGCAGCCTCGACCAGGATGAGGAACTGCTGGACCGCCTCGACGTGGTGGTGGCCTCGGTGCACTCGAAACTGCGGATGCCCACGGAAGAGATGACCCGGCGCATGGTCCGGGCAGCGCGCAGCCCTCTCGTCGACATCCTGGGGCACTGCACGGGCCGACTGCTGTCGGGGCGAGGGCGGCCGGAGTCGGAGTTCGACGCGGAGGAGGTCTTCGCCGCGTGCGCGGAGTCCGGAACGGCAGTGGAGATCAACTGCCGTCCCGAGCGCAGCGATCCGCCCCGCCGTCTGCTGCGGCAGGCCCTCGACGCGGGCGTCCGCTTCGCCGTCAACACCGACGCGCACGCCCCCGGCCAGCTCGACTGGCAGCCCGGCGGCTGTGTGCGCGCGGCCGAGTGCGGCATTCCGGCCGAGCGGATCGTCAACACTCTCTCGGCAGACCGACTGCTGCGGTGGACAGCGGGAGCCGCGTGAGGGAACCCGCCGCTGGTCAGGCCGCTTTGCCGTGGTGCCTGCGCTTGCCGCCACGGCCCCGGTGTGAGGACTCCTCCTCGGAGCGGCTCTCGCCGGAGGGCTCGTAGGGCTCCTGGGCGAGGTCCTCGGCGGTCGGAAGGCCGGTCACCTGCAACTCCGGGAGCACCATGGCCGGATCGCGCAGCGGCGCGGCCGGGTCAGGCGGCAGCGGGCCGGCGAACCGGGCGTCGGCCTCGGCCGCAGCCTCCGCCGCCCGGGCCCTCTCCGTACGCCGCTCCCGCTCGGCGGGCCGGAACGTCGCCGCTATCTCTTCCTCTTCCTTCCCGAGTTCCCTCCTGAGGCCGAGTTCCTCCCGCTCGCGCCGCGTGTCCTCCGCGGTCTCGCGGTCGGTCTCGCGGTCGGTCTCGCCCAGGGCCGCCGGCTCGGTGCCCGTCTCCGCTTCCGTCTCCGCGCCCTCTTCGGGCTGTTGCGCACGCTCCAGGAAGCGCAGCAGTTCGACGGGGAAGGGGAGCACGAGGGTCGAGTTCTTCTCGGCGGCGACGGCCGTGATGGTCTGGAGCAGCCGCAGTTGCAGGGCCGCCGGCTGGACGGACATCTGCTGGGCCGCTTCCGCGAGCCGCTTGGACGCCTGGAGCTCCGCGTCGGCGTTGATCACCCGCGCGCGGCGCTCACGGTGAGCCTCGGCCTGGCGGGCCATGGACCGCTTCATGGTGTCCGGCAGCGACACGTCCTTGATCTCCACCCGGTCGATCTGCACTCCCCAGTCGACCGCTGGGCTGTCGATCATCAGCTCCAGGCCCTGGTTGAGCTTCTCGCGGTTGGAGAGCAGATCGTCCAGATCGCTCTTCCCGATGATCGACCGCAGGGATGTCTGGGCCATCTGGGAGACGGCGAACTGGTAGTTCTCGACCCGGATCACCGCGTCGGCCGGCTTCACCACCTTGAAGTAGACGACCGCGTCCACGCGCACCGTCACATTGTCCCGGGTGATGCCCTCCTGGGCCGGGACAGGCATGGTGACGATCTGCATGTTCACTTTGCGGAGTCGGTCGATCACAGGAACGATCAGAGTCAGCCCGGGACCGCGTATGTCCCGGTGCAGACGTCCGAGGCGCAGCACGACACCGCGTTCGTACTGCTTGACGACGCGGATCGCTGACAAGGCACCCATCACTGCCAGCAGACCCACGATGACGATGACAGCTATCGCAGCTTGCATGACGCCACCAACCATCCCAAGAAGGTGATACCAGACTAGATCGGGCAGCCGCGTGCATGCGAGCGACGGTCAGAGACGGGAGCGTACAGCCCGTTCCGTCACCAAGAGTGGCTGATTGGTTACCAGGATGCCGTGCGGCCCGGAAGTAGGCGCTGTCTACTGCCGGGTGGTAGGCAGGTGCACATGGAAACCGAGAACTCGCTCCGGGAGCGGCTGGTCGACGTCGGAGTGGAACTGGTCACCACCGAGGGGACCGCCGCACTGGGGCTGCGGGAGATCGCCCGCAGGGCAGGCGTCTCACACGGAGCGCCGCGCCGGTACTTCCCGACCCACCAGGCCCTGCTCAGCGCCATCGCCCACCGGGGCTATGCCGATCTCAAGGAGCGGTTCGCCGCGGCGGACAGCTCCGCCGGGCCCGCCGCAGCGCCCCGCGAGCGGCTGGCGGCCCTTGCCACGGCCTATGTGCGGTTCGCCGTCGAGAACCGCGCCATGTTCGAGCTGATGTTCCGCCACGATCTGCTCAACAGCGAGGAACAGGGCGCCGACGGGCCCCGGCTGCGCGATACGACACTTCCGCTGTTCCGGGAGATGGTCGCACTGGTCGCCGAGCACCGGGGACGGCGGGCCGCCGGCGCGCAGCGGGCGGCCGGCAGCGCCGGCGGGGCCGGCAAGGCAGCCGACAGCGGCGGCCCGGTCGACGGCCCCGCGACGGCGACCGCAGCGCTGTGGGCGAACGTGCACGGCATCGCCCAGCTGTGGACGTGGCGCAGCCTGCCGCTGATGCTGGGCACCGATCCGTCGGACACGGACCGCCTCGCCGGACTCGTCGGGGCGGCCCTGGACGCGCACCTGGGTCCGGCCCGCTGATCGCTGCTCCGCTTCCCCGTTCCCCGGGGGCCTCCGGCGGCCTCCATGGGTTTGCCGCACCGTTGCATTTGCAGTACACGCACCTGCTGTGACTATTCGTGCTCCGCGCTTCACGATCGGTTATCCGCTTATGGTCGGCGTGGTGGACGCTGCTCCGAGCGATACCTTGCGCGCAAATCCATGCACCTTTACTGCAAACATTGTCTGTGATCCATGTCACGTCGAATTCGGTAAAAGATCATGTACGCGCATATCCACATCCTGGGATGCCGTGTGACACGATGTGGCGGTGTCGGCCTTGAACGGGGATTACTGGTCGCCAGACATTCGACGGGGGTTCTGGGTGCGCGGAAGCAATCTCTCAGGGAGTCACTTGCGCAGGGTGCGGGGCGCCCGGCTGTGATCCGAGTGGCAGTGCGCCAAACGACTTTCTGGAAGCTGTGACCGGCTGCAATACGGGGAGACGGAATGCCGACAATGATCGTCATCGGATACCGGCCTGATCTCGACCGGGCAATCCGGTGCAGAGACCTGGATCCGTACTACATCGTGCCGGCGCCTGTGAGCGCGCTGGAAAAGCAGAGCTACAGCTGCGTCGCTGACATGGAGAACGTTCAGGAAGTATTACGGGCAGTGCTGTCCGCAGAGCTGAAAGACGTGGTAGGCGCGCTCTCCGTTCACGAGATGGGCGTTTTCGGGGCTGCCTTTCTGCGGCAGCAGCTGAACCTTCCCGGGCATGCGGACCCAAGGAGGGTCCTCTCGTTCCGGGACAAGTACCTCCAAAAGCGCGACCTTCCGCCGCAGGTCGAGCGAGCACGCTGCCGCTATGCGACGAAGGACACCGCCTACGCGGATCTCGTCGACGAGCTGGGCGACGTCTTCGTCGTCAAGCCGGCGGCCGGGGCAGGCTCCCTGCGCACCAATATCGTCCGCTCACCGGAAGCGTACGCAAAGGCCCTGGACCAGCTCCCCGGGCAGTCGGATGTCGCAATCGTCGCCGAGTCCTTCGTGGCAGCGCCTGAGGTCTACCTGGACGGCATCTGGGCCGACGGCGGCCTTCAGTGGTCTTCCGTGTCCCGCTACCACGCCTCACCGGTCAGCGCCGCACAGGGCGGCATTCTGGCAGCGCACCTCGTGGACAAGAAGCGGCATGCCGCACTCTCCCAGCAGTTGGAGACCCTCGCCGGGCAGGTACTGGGACATCTGGAAGCGCCCGATTGCGTGTTCCACCTGGAAGCTTTCAGGAAGGAAACCGGCCTGACTTTCGGCGAGTGCGCGATCCGTCTTCCCGGCGGGCTTTCTCCGCAGGCAAATGAGCTGACCTACGGGGTCGACCTCTTCGATATCGAAATCGGCCTGGCGCTCGGTGAGAAGCCGATCGGCCCGCTGGGCACGGCCTCCCCGGACCGCTACTACGGGTATGCGCTGCTGCGCCCGTCGGGTAGCGGGAGGCTGACGCAAGAGGACTTCGAACAACGCTTCTCGCTCGACGACATCAAATACGACGGATCGCTCGGCGCGCATCCCGGGCCGTACGGCAGCGTCGGTCATGCGCTCGTCTCCGACCAGGACGATCTCAAGCTCCAGAAGACCATCGAAGAAATCGTGCGCTTCAACGAGGACGGCTGAGGGCGACCAGGGGGGACCGGGGCGGCACGCGAAGTCCAGGGTCACACTCAGCACATCCGGCCGCCCACAGGAATCCGGAAGGCGTTCGCTTTACCTCAGAACCATCCATGCCCAGGGTCAGCCCTGTGGAGTTCCAACTCTTCTGCGCTCTTCACCGGCGCGCGCTGTCCGACCGGACAGCTGTCCGCCACTGCTATCCGTCGTGCTCCGATCGGAGGTATTCGACTCATGCAGGACAAAAATCCCGCTCCGACGCTCCCGCAGCTTCTGGAGAGCGTGGCCCATGACAGATCTCGTGGCGTCACATTCGTCGGCGGTTCCTTTCTTTCCTACGCGGATCTGTGGGAATCCGCGTGCCGGATCGCGCAAGGACTGCGCGGCTACGGCGCCGCTCCGGGCGACCGGGCGCTGCTCGCGGCCAACGACCCGGAGAGCTTCGTCCGCGCCTTCTGGGGCTGCGTGCTGAGCGGTGTCGTGCCGTGCCCGTTCATACCGCCGGCCGACTCTTCCCGGGCGTACGAACAGCTGGACCAGCTGCGCACACTGCTGGGGGAGCCGCTGGTGGTCGCCCCGAAGGCGGTCGGGGGAGAGCTGCCCGACGTCGGGCTGCGGACCGTGACCGCGGAGGAACTGGCCCAGACCGCGGCCGAGTACGAGCAGCACCACAGGCCCGCGCCCGACGACCTGGCCCTGCTGATGCTCACCTCCGGGTCAACCGGGTCGAGCAAGGCGGTCAGGCTCACCCATGCCAACCTGCTGGCCGCCCAGGCGGGGAAGGCGGGGGCGCTGGAACTGGGGCCGGACGACACGACGATGAACTGGATCTCGGCCGATCACATCGCCGCGATCGAGGCGCACCTGCTGCCGATGGTCAACGGCGCCGACCAGGTTGTGGCAACGCCGGCGACGGTGCTGGCCGACCCGCTGGAGTTCCTCCGCCTGCTGACGGCGCATCGGGTAAGGCTGACCTTCACCCCCAACTTCCTCTTCGGGCAGATCAACCAGGCCCTCGCCCAGGCACCGGTGCCGCACGAGGAAGTGGACCTCTCCCGGGTGCGGTACATCATCTCCGGCGGCGAGGCCACGGTGACCGCCACCGTGCGGGTCTTCCTGGACGCGCTCGCCCGCTACGGACTGCGCGACGATGTGATCGTGCCCGCGTTCGGGATGACCGAGACGTGCGCGGGAAGCGTCTTCAACCGCGAGTTCGCCGCACGCGACATGGACACCGAGTTCCCCCCGCTCGGCCGCCCGGTGCGGGGCCTGCGCATCCGGATCGTCGACGGCGGCGGCACGGTGCTCTCCTCCACCGACGAGCCCGGGGCGACCGACTCGGGTGAGGTGCAGCTGCGCGGCACGATGGTCACCGACGGGTACTTCGGCAACGACCGGGCCACCGCCGAAGCGTTCACCTCCGACGGGTGGTTCCGCACCGGCGATCTGGGCCGACTCGATGCCGACGGGCGGCTGTCGCTCGTCGGCCGCACCAAGGACTCCATCATCGTCAACGGGGTCAACTACTACAGCCACGACCTGGAAGCGGTCCTGGACGGGCTGGACGAGGTGCGGCGCGGGCAGGTCGCGGCCTTCCCGATCCGGCCGGAAGGGGCCGATTCGGAGCAGCTCGCCATCGCCTTCACCCCGGACGGAGACCTGGCCGACGACGTGGCCGTCTACCGCGCGATCGTGGCGATCCGCAGCTCGACGGTGATGCACTGGGGCTTCCGTCCCCAGCTGATTCTCCCGCTCGCCGCGGAAGAGATCCCGCGCGGCAACCTCGGCAAGGTCCAGCGCTCCCGGCTGCGCACGGCCGTCGAGGACGGCGGCCTGGGCGCCGCTGCGCGCAGGGCCGAGGAGGTCAGCGCCCGGTTCCTCGGAGCCTATGTGGCGCCGGAGGGGGACGCCGAGACCACGCTGGCCGCCATCTACGCCCGCGTACTGAACGTCAGCAGGGTTCCCGCGACGGCCAGCTTCTTCGACCTGGGCGGAACCTCGCTGGACGTGCTGCGGCTCAAGTCGCAGATCCAGGCCGAGTTCGGCTTGGACGACGTGCCCATGTCCACGCTTCTGCAGGCCCCCACCGTGCGGGCGCTGGCCGGCCGGCTGGCCGCCGGGCGCGCCGAGGGGGACAGCGCCTACGACCCGCTGGTGCCGCTCCAGGTGACCGGGGAGGGAACGCCGCTGTTCTGCGTCCACCCGGGCCTGGGGGAGGTGCTGGTCTTCGTCAACCTCGCCAAGTACTTCACCGGCGAGCGGCCGTTCCACGCGCTGCGGGCACGCGGCTTCGGACAGGGCGAGACCCATTTCGAGTCGTTCGCCGAAATGGTCTCCACCTATGTGGCGGCGATCCGGCGGGCACAGCCGGAGGGACCGTACGCGGTGGCCGGATACTCCTACGGCGGTGCGGTCGCGTTCGAGATCGCCAAGCGGCTGGAGGCCGAGGGCGACAAGGTCGACTTCGTCGGCGTCTTCAACCTGCCGCCGCGTATCTCCGACCGCATGAACGAGATCACCTTCACCGACGGCGCGATCAACCTCGCGCTGTTCCTGGAGCTGATCAACCATGCCGACATCGAGGAACTCACCGGCACGCTCCGCCCGCTGCCCGAGGCCGACCAGCTGGCGTACTTGATCGACCACGCTCCCAAACGGCGCCTGACCGAACTGGACCTCACCCTGGAGCGGTTCACCAACTGGGTGCACCTGGCACAGAACATGGTGCACCTGGGCCGCACCTACGAACCGTCCGGAACGGTCGGACACGTTCGGGTCTTCTACTGCACCCCACTGCGCGGCTCGAAACAGGAGTGGCTCGACAACCAACTGCGTCACTGGGACGGGTTCACCCGGAATCCCAACGCCTACATCGAAGTCGACGGTGAGCACTACACCCTGATGAGCCCCCAGCACGTACAGACCTTCCAGGCGACATTGCGGCGCGAGCTGGCCCGTGCACTCAGCTGACCGGAACCCCGCCGACCTGACCAGGAGCCGCTGACATGCAAGGCAAGAAGATACTCATCACGGGGGGAACCGGGCAGGTCGCCAGGCCCGTGGCCGAGGCACTCACCGCCGGAAACGAGGTGTGGTGCCTGGGCCGGTTCGGCGACCTGACAGCCCGCAAGGTCCTTGAGGAACTGGGTGCCCACACCGTCACCTGGGACATGGCGACCGACGAACTCGACGGCGTGCCCGACGACTTCACGCACGTACTGCACTCCGCGGTGCACCGGGGCGACGGGACGGACTTCGAGGAGACCGCGCGCGGCAACGCCGTTGGCACGGCGCGGCTGATGACGCACTGCGCCAGGGCCGAGTCGTTCCTGTACGTCTCGTCAGGGGTGGTCTACAACCGGGCCGACAGCACACACCGCTACCGGGAGAGCGACCCGCTGGGCGGCGCCGCGCCATGGCTGCCGACCTACCCCGTCGCCAAGATCACCGCGGAAGGGGTGGTGCGGGGCCTGTCCGAAGCCCTCTCGCTGCCCGCGGTGATCGCGCGGCTCAACATCGCCTACGGTCCGTACGGCCATGGCGGCGTACCGATGATCCTGTTCAACCAGTTGCGCGCCGGAAAGCCCTGCGCGGTGCCGCGCGAAGGGCAGAACTACTGCAACCTGCTGCACACCGACGACGTCGTGCGCCAGGTGCCGTTGCTGTGGCAGGCGGCGCAGGCGCCCGCCCGGGTCGTGAACTGGGGCGGTGACGAAGAGGTCGGGATCACCGACCTGCTGGAGTACATGTCCGAGCTCACCGGCGTTCCGGTCCACCTCGACCGAGGCGACCACAGCAGGGAGACGGCGATCTTCGACCACAGCACCCGCCGCCGCCTCATCGGCGACTGCTCCGTCGGCTGGAAGGCCGGCATCGCCCGCACCCTGGCCGAACTGTTCGAGGAGTACCGCGACCGCATCGACGCGTATCTCCATGCGCACCTCGACGCGCACCCGGCTGGGACATCCAAGTGACAACGAGGAGTGGAGATCGAGCATGCGCAGGTCCGCAGATGTCGACGCACTTCAGCACGTACTGTGCGCTGCCCTCGGGTCCCGCGCGCCGGTGTGCTCCCTGGCCCGGCTGGGCCACAGCGCGGGAATCCGGCTGGGCCGGGGCGACGGTGCAGGGCCGGGCCCGGACACCGAGGTGTCGGAAGCCCTGGTACCGGCAGCACTCGAGCGCCCCACCCTGATCGGCGGCGGGGCCCCGTACGCGCCGACCAGCCCGGCCCCCACCCCGGACGCCGTGGACGAGCTGGTGCGCCGTGCCGAGGCGCTGGACGTGCCGCAGATCCTGGTGCCTCGCGTACGCCGCAGCGACGACACCAGCGCGCTGCGGGCAGCCGGCTTCGTACCCGTCGCCGCCGACAGCGAATGCGTCGTCCGGATCCCAGGAGAGGTCGACGACGTCCTGCGGAACCGTGTCGGCGCGGGGCAACTGCGCGACCTGCGCCGCCGTCACCGCGCGGTCTCCCGCGACCTCACCTGGGAGCGGATACCGCTCGGCGAGCTCGACGGGAATCCCTGGGCGCGGGACGCCTTCGTCAAGCTCCACCAGAGCCACGTCGAGCGCCACGGTGGCTCTCACAGCCCGTACAACGCCGACGCCCTCGACGCGCTGGCACACAGCGCGCCGGGGCGGCGCACCGAGATGTTCGTACGCCGCAGAGAGAACACCGTGGTGCAGGCCGGGCTCCTCACCACGTCCCACAACGGGCGGGGGATCTACCACCTCACTCAGGCGACCGACCACAACGACCCGGTCGCCCGGCGCAATCTGCACCTGGCATCCCTGTACCGGCTCTACCTCCACGCCCGGCGCTCGGGCCTGGAATGGGTCCACCTCGGCAGCGGGGACACCCGGCGAGCGCGCCGCCTCGGAGCCGATCTGTTCGTCCCCCTCGACCACTGGCTGCGCGCCCCCGGCCTCGCGCACCCGGCGGGAGAGGGAGAAGAGGAGTGGGAACTCTCGCCGTTCGCGGCGCCTTCCGTGGCGTCGGTGCCGATTCCCGGACCGGCCCGCTTCCGCCACCGGCCGCGGTTCGACCTTGTCGACCTGTCGGGCAACACCAACCCGTTCCTCGTCCCCGAGAGCCACTATCCCGAACTCGACACGGCGGAGCTCGCCAGGACGTATCTCGCCACCCTCTCCACGCTGCCCGGACACGACGGTCTCGAAGCGCTCGGCCCGGACCATCTGCTGTTCACCAGCGGGGCGGTCGACGGCGTCATGCTGCTGCTGGCAGCGCTGGCCTCGTCCGGTGAGCGGGTCTGTGTCACCCCGCCCACCTTCGAGCTCTACGCGCACTTCGCACGCGTCCTGCGCCTGCCGGTCGTCGAGGTGCCGCTGCGCGGTGACGACCTGAACGGGCTCGACACGGAACGGATACTGGCCGCCGATGCGCGGGTCACGGTGCTGTGCGATCCGAACAACCCCGTCGGGACGAGACTAGACCCGGAGCGGGTGCGGGACCTGGTGACGCGCAGCAGCGGGCTGGTGGTGATCGACGAGGCATATGTCGAGTTCAGTGAGAAACCCTCGTACGCACCCTTGGTGGCCCGGCACGACAACCTCATCGTCCTCAGGACGCTTTCCAAGGCGTGGGGGCTCGCCGGTGCGCGTTGCGGGATCGCACTGGCCGACCCGGGGCTCATCGACGCGCTGCGGCGGGTCCAGGTGCCCTTCGGCTTCACCAACGCGTCACAGCACGCCGTGCGGGACCGGCTGACCAACACCCGTCGGCCGCTCGCCAGTATCCGGCTCATCCGGGCCGAACGGGACCGGATGGCCGCGGCTCTGGCCGCGCACCCCGCGGTGGAGCGGGTGTTCCCCTCGGACGCCAACTTCCTGCTGGTCCGGCTGCGCGAGCACCAGCGCGTCGTCGAGCGACTTCGCGGTGCGGGCATCCTCGTCGCCGACACCGGGCACCTGGTGCCCGCGACCTGTCGTATCTCCATCGGGAATCGGCGTGCGAATGCTGTGTTGCTCGAAGCGCTCTCCGCTGCTTCGTGAGCATTTCCCCACGGTGTCTCCGGCCGGGCAACGGCCCGGCCGGAGACCGACGTGAATTCCGTTACCCGAGCCGGATGGGCTCGTTTTCCCCGTCCTTGGTCTCGACCACGAGAAACGACAGAACCTCGTCGCCGATGTTTTTCAGGTCGTGCAGATGGCGGCGGCCCTCGGCGACGTGGAAATGCTGGGTCTGTCCGCGGGCGTAGGAGATTTCCCGGGTGGTGCCGTCGCTGGAATGCTGGCGGGCCCGGCCATCGGTGAGGGCTATCCAGAAGTAGTCCAGCACATGGCGGTGCACCGGAACGCGCTCGCCCGGCTGGAGTCGGGTCTCCCAGATCCGCAGCGAGTCGGTCTCGTTCAGCAGCTGCTGGCCGAGCCGGCCGTTGTGCTCGTTGTTCTCGAACTCCTTCCGCAGTTCGGGGCTCCAGCGAGCGAATTCCTCGGCGACGACGGTGCCGACCAGAGGGGCATCGGAGTGCGCACCACTACCCACGAACCGCATCCTTTCGATTTCGGCGTGCTTCGGAGTGCTTACGCGTACTTACGCGTGCTCGGTACTTACGCGTGCTCGGCGTTGCCTCGATGCGCCTCAGGCTATATTCGGCTGAATTGGAACGGCAAGTATCGCGCGGGTTTTCCATTCCGGCGCATACCGGCGGCCCGGTCACAGTCACATCCGCAGGGTGAGGGAGGGCGCGTGCCCGTAGCGCCGGCGGTACCAGCTCGCGAAGCGGCCCAGATTGGAGAACCCCCAGCGGAAAGCGATCTCCGCGACAGTGACCGGCCCGTCGGCGTCGGCCGCGACCAGATCGTGGTGGGCCCGCTCCAGCCGGACCTCGCGGAGATAGACCAACGGCGTACGGCCGCAGTACCGCTTGAACGCCTCCTGCAGCGCCCGGGGGCTGAGCCTCGCAGCCGCGGCGAGGTCGGAGAGGGTCAGGGGCTGGTCGCTGCGTTCCTCGATGAGCTGGATGGCCCTGCGGACGGCGGGGTGCGCCACACCGCCGATGCGCCGCACCGGCTCCGAGTCGGGCAGCAGACGGTGGGTGGCCATCAGCGCCGCGGCGGCCGTCTGGGTCAGCTGTGCCGCGACCAGGGGGCTGGTGTGGGCGACGCCGCCGGCCATCACCTCCCGGTGGATCGCCGCCGAGATCCCCGACCAGCTCTCCGCCGCTGCCGCCGAGACCGCACCGCCCAGGGCGAACCGCGCCCGCACCGGCTCCTCGCGCCCCAGCGCCTCGCCCGCCGCCCGGTCCACCACCTCACGGGAGAGCCGGAGCGTCGTCATCCGGGCCCCGGCGCCCCAGAAGACCTTGAACCGCCGGTGCGGATCGAGCACATAGGTGTCCCCGGTGTCGACGAACTGCTCCTCGCGCCCGGGCGACTCCACCCGCACCCGCCCCCGGTGGACCTGGCAGACCAGCAGATACGTGGTCAGCGGCTGGGGCGCGACCAGTGTCTCCGTGCCGTAGCTCAGCGCGGAGAGGGTGACTCCGGGGAAGCCTCCCTCGGCGTACCACGCGGAGAAGTCCTGGGGTCTGCTCAGCGCACGCAGTTCGTAGGGGCTGTAGGCGGTACTGATCAGCTCTCGCGTCTCATCCAGATCGTCGCTGCGGACCAGCGTCCGCATCCGGCTCTCATCGGCAGCGGACGCGTCCATCGAAGCTTCCTCACTCACCGTCGCGTTATGCGGCCAGGGACCGCGTTCCGCGGCTAGCCTGCTTTTTCCACAGTGAGTAACGTTCTGAATCCCAGGAGTCAAATGCCGTTCGGCGCCACGGAGTTCACATGGGCCAGTATCGGCCAAGTCCTGGAGCCGTACCGCGTTCGGGGGTCGGGGGACCCCAGCGCTGTACGGCAGGGCCCCGAGTCGGATCTCCGGCTCGGGGCCCTGCTGCTGTACCCGTTCGGGGTGTCAGTCGGTGTCGGTGGTGTCGGCGGTGGCGGCTGTGGCGGGGGAGGACGGCCCGGATGCGGTCAGACGCCGGAGTATGGACCGCAGCAGCGCGTTGAACTCGGCCGGCTGTTCCACGTGCGGCATGTGGCCCGACTCCCGCATGATGTGCGCCTCGCCGTGCGGGGCGAGTTCCGCCAGCGTCTCGGACACCTCGGCGGGGATCTCGGCGTCGAGTTTCCCGTGCACGAAGACCGCGGGGACGGCGAGTTCCCCGATGGTCTCGCGCGGGTTGTTGCGCACCGCGTCGGTGAGGATCTCGTCGATGCAGTCCGAGGACTCCAGGATCTGTTGGGCCGTCCACTCCGGCAGTGACGGGTCGGCCAGCGGCCCGTACCAGTCCACGACCCACTGCCGGACCGTCGCAGCGCGATCGGTGCGCAGCGCCTCCCGCAGCTCGACGAGCCGCTCCGCCTTCCGCTCGGCGGGCCAGTAGCCGGGCCCGTCGACGGCGACCACCGCGCGGACGGACTCGGGCGCCCGCCTGGCCGCTTCCAGGACGATCGCAGCCCCGGCCGAGCACCCGACGAGCACCGGGCCCTCCAGCCCGAGTGTCTTCGCCAGCGCCAGGACGTCCGCCGCGTTCTCGGCGATCGTGGTGCCGTCCGCCGGCCGTGCCGAGCGGCCGCACCCCCGCCAGTCGGGCGTGACGACCCGGTGGTCGCGGGAGAACTCCGCCTGCTGCGCGCTCCAGACCTGACCGCACGTGCCCCAGCCGTGCAGCAGGATCAGCGGCTGCCCGGCCCCCTGATCCTCGTAGTACAACTCGATCCGATTGACGGTCGCGTAGGGCACTGATCCTCCTTGCGTGCGGCACAGGGCACGGAGCGGACACGTACAAGCAGGGCCCCGAGCCGGAGTGCCGGCTCGGGGCCTCGCCGCCCGGCGCTGGGATCCCCCGAATCCCCAGCCACGTGGCGGCCCCAGGCTGTCGCCGTCGACTGCTCTGCGCGCATCCCACCCGGTGAGAACTACACGGCCCCGCACGGCTTCTGACGCCTGGTACCCGGAACGCTACTCACGGTGCGGAGGACGGGCTAGCCGAACAGCGCGGTCTTTGGCCGGATAACGCGGCCCTCCTCCGTGTGCTCTGCCGCGCCATGGACACGAGCTCGCCGGCCGCCCGGAAGGGCGGTCGCGTCGAGCACCGGAATCGGAGCTAGCTTGCTAGGATGCTAGCATCGCCTTATGGTCGATCAGGAAGTCAAGCAGTTCAACGTGTATCTGCCGATCGGGCTGATCAAGCAGGTCAAGTACCGCGCAATCGAGTCGGGCATGTCGTTGTCGGCGCTGGTGGCCGACGCGTTGCGCGCCTACCTCGACGACGACTCCGAGAACACCCGACAGCCAACCGAGAAGGAGACCTGACATGGCGACCGAAGGAATCGAGGCCGTTTTCCTCACGACCCACAACTGGGGGAAGGCGGCCAAGTTCTACCAGGCGCTCGGCTACGAGCTGGACTTCGCCACCGACCACAACTCCGGCCAACTCCGCAACGGCGACGGGCCCTACATCTTCATCGCCGAGGTCCCCGAGGACCAGGAGCCCCGGACCCGCCTCGTGTTCAAGGCCAAGGACGCGGAGACCTTCAGCGCGGACCCCGTCGTCGAGGTGGTGACGCCGTTCGAGGACACGCACTACGGCACCAAGGAGATGACCGTCCGCGACCCGGACGGACGTGAGTGGAGCCTCCAGGCTCCCGCCGGCGACTGACTGCGACCGAAGGGAGCACCATGGCACACCAGCACACGGGGGCCCGCGAGATCACCGGGGCCCCCGACAACACCGCGGTGCGGACCGCGCTGTGGCGGGCGGCGCACGTCCAGGCCGACCCGCCGCCCCATGTGATCGAGGACGAGATCGGTCTGCGACTGGCCGACCCCGGAGTGGACTGGTGCCTCCGCCCCGACATGGACCCGCATGCCACCAGCGGATTCCGGGCGGCCATCGTGGCTCGCGCCCGCTTCATCGAGGATCTGGTCACCGAGCAGGCGGACAGGGGCGTCACCCAGTACGTCATCCTGGGAGCCGGACTGGACACCTTCGCGCAGCGCAGGCCCGAGATCGCCTCCCGGCTCCGCGTCTTCGAGATCGACCAGCCCGGCCCCCAGGAGTGGAAGCGGCAGCGCCTGGTCGAACTCGGCTACGGCCTCCCCGATTGGCTGCACTTGGTGCCGGTGGATTTCGAGGCGAGCGAGGACTGGCTCGAACGGCTGACCGCGGCCGGATTCGAGCCGGGCTGCCCTGCAGTCATCGTCTCCACGGGGGTCTCGATGTACCTCACCGAAGACGCCACCGCAGCCACCCTGCGCCAGGTCGCCACGCTCGCGCCGGGCTCGACACTGGCGATGACGTTCCTGCTGCCGGCCGAACTCCTCGACGACGCCGATCGCGCCGGTCTTCGGAAGAGTGCGGAGGGCGCACAAGCGTCCGGAACGCCGTTCATCAGCTTCTACACCCCCTCCGAGATGCTGGCGCTGGCCCGCGAAGCCGGCTTCGCGGACACCCGGCACGTGTCCGGAGAGTCGCTGGCCGCACGCTACTTCGCCGACCGCTCCGACGGCCTCCGCCCCTCGTCCGGTGAAGCCTTCCTCCTGGCCACCACTTGATCAACCCGCCCCGTCCCGCCTGCGCTGCCGCCTCAGCCGCGGTGCCGGTGCGAGGTGCCGTGGTCTCCCGTGCGGGCCCAGTACAGGTGGCCGTCCAAGCCCTCCACCGCGAGGTCGGCACCCCGGCCGCGTGGTGCGGGGGCGCCGGCGGGGGCGCCCGCGAACAGGAAGCCCGTCCCGCTCCAGCGCACGCGCGCGGCCACGGGTTCGGCTCGCGCCGCTCCCGCTGCGGCGCCGGGGCGCCTTGTCGCCGTGGGCGTGCGGCTTGTGCGCGGATGCGGCGGCGCCCGGCACGCTCTTGCGGGGTGCGTTGACGCCGTCGGACTCGCCTGAGGTGAGGTACACGGTCGTCAGCGGACGCCCCGAGCGGAGCGACTGGGCGGTCTCCGGATTGACGAAGTAGAGATCGTCGTCCGGGTGGGCGACGATCTGCAGCACGGACTCGGCGGTGCGGACCGGGCGGCCGGCACCGGCCCAGGTGCCGGTGGGGACGGGCGCGGCCTGGTCGGGGCCGCTGGCGCGCTGTCTTCCGGAGCGGTCGGCCCCGCCGTGCGCGCAGCCGGTCAGACCGGCCAGCAGACCGAGGGCGCACAGCGGGGCGAGGAGCTTTCCGGCGCGTCGCCGACCGGCGACGGCTCGGGGTATGAGGGGCATGTACGGGTGCTTTCTGCATGCATGATCACGTCACCCATGCGTGATCGTTCAGGGATGCGGAAGGATGTACGGAACGCCCGTAACCCTTCTCACCCCCACCGCCGCGTCCGGGGGCGCGCGGTGACAGTGACGGGCCCGGTCTCCTGCCCGGCCACGCGGAAGGCGATGTGGTGCTGAAGGAGGGCTTGACGGGATCAGACCCCGGCAAGATGGAACGTGATCTCCGAATGGAAGTGGCCTCCGACTGCGGAGCGGCGCTCCCCCTCGCGTCACCCGTGGCCGTGTCCGCTGGGGCCGTGATCGTCCAGGAAGGCGCGGAAGACGTCCGGCTCCGTCCGGCCGGTGCGGAGAAAGCGGCGGTCGAGGATGTCCGCGAGATCCTCAAGGGCTCTGGAGAGCACCGCGGCCGTCATCCGGACGTCGGAGTGCCGGGCGCGCTTTCCCTGGTCGGCGAGTTCGGCCGCGTGGTGAATGTTGACGGCGAGTGAGGTGCGGTCGTTGCCGTCGTGGAAGTAGTAGGACTCGGCGTACTGCACGAAGTCCACGGAGACCCGTGACACATCGGCGGCCAGGCTCTCCAGCAGGGCCGCACCGGCGGCGCCCTCGAACTGCTGCGCGGAGAGGCCGGACCTCCTCAGCTGCGAGAGCCGCAGCGCCAACGCGCGTCGGCGGGTGAGGGCCGGGTAGATGCCGAGGATCCAGGAAACGGTCGCCGTCAGCAGAGCGAAACCCACCAGAGCCTCGGCAGGACCGACGATGCGGAGCCAGCCGGCGTTCGGCGCGATGTCACCGAGTCCGAGCGTGGCCACGGTGACCAGCGAAACGTAGAGGGCGTCCAGCAGCCCGGAATGCTCCTCGGGCTTCAATCCGGCCGCGAACGAGAACGCCTCCGGCATATGGGGCCAGTAGATCAGCGCCCACCCGAGGATGATGGTGAAGGCCCAGGTGCCCACCACTGTCACCATGGCCAGCGGTCCCACGATCCCGGCCGCCCGCCGACGCGATCCGAGCCGCGCGGAGAGCTCCCACAGCGCCCTCATGACATATCTGCTCAGGCCCGCGTGCCGCGTGGGGTGCCACAAGGTGTGGAAGACATCCCGCAGGGTCACGAGCACCATCAATGCCCCCGCAGACGTGACAAGCCACTGCACCCGGCGCCTCCCTACCGCTCGCACGCCTCTCAGCATGCAAGCACGACGAACTCCGACATGCGGGTCGCCCGGCCGGACGCCTTGATTCCCTTCTTGTCGCCCGGATTGCTCCCCCGAACGGCGGCAGGCCCCTTCCGCTCTCCGTCACCGCAGCGCGTTCACACCCTGCACCGAGGTCCTCAGCGGACGCGAACGCCTCAGGCGTTGCCGCTCCCGGCGTCCCCGTCCTCACAGCCGGAGGAGGCGTTCGAGGCGCCGGAGTCTGACGAACTCAGGAGGTCGGGGGAGAACCGGAAGCTGAGGGCGAGCCCCTTGTCGGTGGCCTCGGCGCCGGTGGTCCTCACCCCCTCGGGGAGCTGTCCGAGGCCGACGTTGCGGGGACCGAGCTGGTCGGCGAAGCGGTCCATGCCGGGCAGCGACGTCAGTGTGCTGAGCTTCACCTGCTGGCCCAGCACGCGGACGCTGTCAGGGGCGATGGTCAGCCCGTCGGGGTTCGCCGACACCGTGTTCAGTACGGTCACCGGGATGCCGGTGCCGGCCACGGGGCCGGACAGTGTCAGATGCTCACCGTCCGTACCCGGCTTCATCCCCTGCACCTGCTTCGGCAGCCGCTTGGCGATCTCGTCGTAGCCCACAGTGACGGTGGCCGAGCCCGAGTCGGCGGTGCCGTCGGTGGACACCCCGTGCAGGTCGGCGTCGACGGCGAAAGTCGTCCCCTCGTGCTCGACCTTGTCCGCGCTGAGGTGCAGCGTGCCGACCCGGCCGGTGAGGGTCTTCAACCCGGCCAGCGGGTCTGTGAGCTCCGCCTCGACTCCGTCGGCCGAGCCCAGGTGGCACTGGACCTCCTCGGCCGCGCGTTCCTCGGCCTTGTGCTCGATCAGGGCGTTTGCGCCACCACCGGTCGCGATGACGGCAGCGAGCGCGGAGGCGGAGACGAGGACGGTACGGCGGGTGTTCATCGGGGTGGTACTCCATGGGGGGTGGGGTCGCCGGGCCATGGCGTCAGGGCACCGGCCCGCTCGGGGCCGGACAGCGGCGGTCGTGCGGATGGGCGCGGAAGTCGACGGAGCGGGAGATCACTGTGACGGACCGACTGCGGCGTCGGTGTCGGCATCCGGCGTCATGGGCGGAAACCGTCGCCGGGCGAGCCTGCGGCGTGCCCGCCGGGGTGCCGGAGCGCCGCGCCCACCGGGCCGACGCTGCACCTGTGCGCCGACTTCCGGTCCCGGAGCCATGACTGCAGGGTGGAAAGGGCGCTTTTTTGGAGTATGCCACGACACCCGGCCCGCACTCTGCGCGTTGTGTCACATGCCGCCCCGCGTTCCCCTGCGCCATTGACCGGCCACAGCATGTGGCGGCCACCGGGGCGGCCTGCGCCGGTCAGTGGGGTTCTGCGGCGATCCGTACCCGATCACCGGCGTTGTCGGAGAGGAACAGCGCCAGCGCCTCCCCTTCCTCGGCGACGGCGTCGCGGTCGGCTCGGGACAGGCCGCGCAGCGGGGTGACCACCACGGTGTCGGCCTCGACGGTCCAGGTGGCGGAGACCCGGCCGTCGACCAGGACGACACGTGCTCCGGCGACCGAGAGGCCGCGGTCGGCGTCGTCGATGATCCGGCCGCGGTCGTGGTAGCCGAGGATCGCGTTGTCGAACGCCGGGAGGAACCGCACCGGGGCGGGTGTGCCGGGGTCGGGCCGGGGCGCGTCGGGAAGGTCCAGCAGTTCCCTGCCCCGCTCGTCGCGGAAGGCGACCAGCTCCTCGCGTACCGCAGCGACCGCGGCCGGGAGCCCGGTGAGTCCGCACCAGGCGCGCAGGTCGGCCGAGGCGGCGGGGCCGAAAGCGGCCAGGTAGCGGCGTACCAGGGCCGCACCGGCCGGATCGGAGCCGTCGCGGTCCGGCGGGTCGATCTCCCGGCCCAGCCAGGAGGTGAGCAGGGCGTTGCGCACCCCGCCCTTGGCACGCCACAAGCCGCGCGGCGGCGTCTGCACCGCCGGAAGCAGAGCGGGGATCAGCATTTCGCCCAGTGCCCGCTTCCTCGGTGTCGGCCAGCGTTCGGCCAGTACGCGCACGAGCTCCGACGTCGTACGAGGCTCGCCGTCGGCCATCACCTGCAGCCCCGCTGCGGCGAGTTCGTCGAGATCCACTCCCTCGAAGTCGCTGCGGTACACCCCGAGCACTCGCTGGCGCAGCATGGCGTCGTGGCGGGCGCGCCAGGCCAGCGCGTCGTCGGCGGTGAGGAGGTGGACGGTGCGGCGCATCATATGGGTGCGCACCACGCGCCGCCGGACGAGCAGATCCGAGAGGACCGACGGGTCGAAGCCGCGCAGCCGCGACCAGAGTCCGGTGAACGGCTCCTGAGGTTCCTGCGCCTGCAGCCCGCCGACGTGTGCGACGGCGTCGGCAACGGGCATGTCGGCGCGGTCGAGGAGCAGTTGCCGGGCGAGAGTCGCGCGGTTGAGCGCCCGGTTGTCCAGAACAGTCATCAGCTCACCCCCGCGTGCTCGTCGACCGGCCGTCGTCACCGGTGTCCGCTCCGGGTGCGCCGATCGGTTCGTACCGGGTCGGCAGCTCGCTCTCTCCTCGTCCGGGGTGGGGGATGAGTTCTCGCACAGTGTCGGGTTTCCGTTCGTCGGTCGGATGCCGGGGCGCCGGGTTCCGCCCCGCTCGGTGAGCACAGTGACAGGAGAAGCGGTCAGCTTCTGACCGCTTCCCGGGGCAGGATGAGGCGCATGCAGAAGACCTCAGCGCGCCTGCTGTCGTTGCTCTCGCTGTTGCAGGCACGCCGGGACTGGCCCGGGGCGCTGCTGGCCGAGCGGCTCCGGGTCAGTCCGCGCACCGTCCGGCGTGACGTCGACCGCCTGCGCGAGCTGGGCTATCCCATCGTGGCGACCAAGGGCCCCGACGGCGGCTACCGGCTCGACGCCGGGCGCGAACTGCCCCCGTTGCTGTTCGACGACGAACAGGCCGTGGCCCTCGCCCTCGCACTGCAGAGCGCCGCGGCCGCGACGGGTGCCGGCGTCGAGGAGGCCGCGGCGCGCGCGTTGACGACCGTCCGGCAGGTCATGCCCGCCCGGTTGCGCCGCCGGATCGACACCTTCCGGGTGACCGCCGTCGAGCGCCCCGCGACCGGGCGGCCGGACCCACAGGTCCACAGCAGCGTGCTCATCGCCCTCAGCGCCGCCGTCCACGCCCGCGAAGTGCTGCGCTTCGACTACACCCCCGCACATCCAGGAGGGACAGGGCCGGACCGGAGCGGCGCTGAGCCCACGCTGCGGCGGGCAGAGCCCCATCACCTCGTCACCTCGGGCGGGCGCTGGTATCTCCTCGCCTGGGACCTCGACCGCCAGGACTGGCGCACCTTCCGCGCGGACCGGATCGCGCCGCGCACCCCCACAGGGCCCCGCTTCACGCCGCGCGAGCTCCCCGGAGGAGGTGAGGTGGCCGCCTTCGTCGCCGGAAGGTTCCGGGGTGCGGACGGCCCCGGCGACTGGCCCTGCCGAGGCGAGGTGTTCCTCGACCTGCCGGCGGCCGACGTCTCCCGCTACGCCCGCGACGGACTCGTCGAGGAACTCGAACCCGGCCGCTGCCGACTCGTCCTGGGCTCGTGGTCGTGGCCGGGACTGGCCGCCACCATCGCCAGGTTCGACGCCGACATCGAGGTCATCGGGCCACCCGAACTCAAGGACGCCTTCGCCCAGTTGGCCCGCCGCTGCGCCGAAGCCGCGGCCAGCACCACCACCACGGCCTCCCGACCGCGTGAGCAAACCGCGTGAGCAGGCCGCATGAGCAGCCCCGCGTGAGCAGACTCCCTCAGCCTTCGGCGCGCGTTTCCTGCGCTGTCTCAGCCCCCGGCCGTGGCGAGTTTCGCCGCGAAGCCGAAGAACAGGGCGCCCGCACCGGTGGTGAGACCGGCCGACAGCCGCTTGCGCCGCCTGAACTGCGCGGACAAGTAGGTACCGCCGAGGATCAGGGCCGTGATGTAGCAGACGCTGATCGACTGGTAGACCACCGCCAGCACCGCGAAGGACAACGCCGGGTACGGGTAGGCGGGGTCCACGAACTGCACGAAGAACGAGATGAAGAAGAGAATCGCCTTCGGGTTGAGCAATGTGATCAGTACGGACCGGCGGAACGGGCGCTCGACCGCGGGCTCTTCCGGGGCCTGCGAGCCGTCGGCGGGCTCCTTCCTGGTGCGCCACGTCTTCCAGGCGGCGCGGAGCATACCGACGGCGATCCACCCGAGGTAACCGGCTCCCGCGTACCGCACCACGGCGAACGCCACGGGATTGGCTTGCAGCAGCGAGGCCACGCCCGCCGCCGCCAGCAGCATCAGGACCATCTCACCGAGGAAGACGCCCGCCCCGGCGCGGTAGCCCGTACGCACCCCGCGCCGTGCCGCCACCGACAGCGTGTAGAGGGAGCTCGGCCCCGGCAGCACGATAATCAGCAGAGTCCCCAGTGCGTAGGCGGGCAGATTCGCCACTCCCAGCATCGGTATCCTCCGCTCCCCGGCGCTGTGGGTCCGGCCGCCGGTACCGCTGATCGCGGCAGAATACGATCTTCCGATTCGCCGCGCCTCCCGATTTCCAGCAACCTCCGTACGTCTCGGCGGAGGCCGGGCGCTTGGACTGCGACCCGCTGGAGATCTTGGGCTGCGACCCGCTGGAGATCCGGATGCGAAGGTGAGCCGGGCCAGGAACGCGGCCACCACGGTGCTGTCCGACGGCAGGGCTCATCCGGCGCTCGGCTGAGCCCTGCCGCGGACCTGCTCCGCGGTCAGTCGCGGAGCAGGCAGCCTTCCCACTCGGGCGTCAGGAAGTCGGGCAGGTCTTCCAGGCGAAGTGGTAGGTCGTCTTGATGTTCCCGTCGGTGGAGTCCATCGTCATGAAGCTCGTCTTGGCCGGGTCCGAGGTACCGGAGTCGACCCGGATCTCCGTGTTGACGTTGAAGTTGCGCTGCTCGCCGCACGGCTTCCACACCAACTGGCCCCAGTCCGTGGAGTCGGTGGCCTGCCAGTTGCCGTCCCGCGGGCCGTTGAACGGGTGGCTCGTCGCCGCGGTGTCCGAGGACCCCTGGAAGTAGTACGAGGCCTTCTGCAGGCCGCTTGCCCCGGGTTGCAGATAGGCGTAGCCGCGGTAGTCCGCGCTGACGATCGCGTACGTGAACCCTTGCGGTACGTGCACGATGAGGTTGAGCTGGCAGTTCTTGCGGCGGTCGGTGGGCTTCGAGTTCGGTCCCACTTGGGCCAGGTAGTCGCTGTAGGTGACCGTGAAGGCCGTGTTGTCCTCGGCGACGGCGACCTTGGCGGTTCCCTCGGGGCAGCCGGAGCCGTTGACCGTGGCGACATCGATGACGATCTTGTCCGGCGGCGGGTCGGTGATCATGCTGGGCGCGCCCTGAGCGGGTTGGGCCGAGAACGCGGCGGCGAACAGCGTTGCCGTCACCACGGTGGCCTTGAGGGATCTTCGAGCCATGACTGTCTCCTTCGAGCGGGGGTGTCCAGTCCGCGTACGAGTGCCAGGGGCCGCGTGTCCGAGCACCGGTGGCCGGCGCGACTGGCGCGCCGCTCCTGGGACCCAGTTGGTATGTACCTGGCAGGTCCGGCGCTGGAAAGGCCGGTTTTCGGACGCGCTCACCGGCAGCCGCCGGGGCAAGAAAACCCGTGAGAAGCCCGCGAGAAACCAGGGAAGTCGGAGCAGCCAGGGAAGCCAGGGAAGTCGGAGCAGCCAGGGAAGTCGGAGGCGCCAGGGAAGCCGGGGAGACGCCGGGAAGAAGAGGCGTCAGCGTCGGCGCGCGCCGCCCGGCCGAGCCGGTCCCGTACGGGCGTAGCGGCCGGGCGCGACACCCAGGACGCGCTTGAAGTGCCTGGTGAGGTGGGACTGGTCGTAGAAGCCGGCCGCGGTCGCCACCTCGCTCGGCGGCTGCCCTTCGAGGAGCAGCCGGCGGGCCAGATCGACGCGGCGTGAGGTCACGTACTGGTGAGGCGCGATGCCGAAGGTGGCGCTGAAGGCACGTACGAGGTGTGCGGGGTGGGCGTGGAGCACACGTGCGGCCTCTTCCAGCGTGGTGCCCTCGCGGAGTCGCTCGTCGAGGAGGTCGCGCAGGCCCTGGGCGACCCCACGGTCGGGCGCCGTGCTGCCGCCGACGGTCAGCCTGGGACGCAGGAGCTCGTACAGGCGCCGACTGATGAGGGCCAGCCGGCTCTCCGCCTCGAGTTCGTCGCCCGGGACGGCGAGGGCCGTGTGCAGCTGCCCGATACGTCTGCGCAGGACGGGGTCGGTGAAGTCGGGACCGTCGACGGCCGGACCGATGAGGCTCTCGTCCAGCTGCGAGGTGTCGAGGTACAGCACGCGCTTGCGGAAGCCGTGGGAAGTGGCAGGCGAGCCGTTGTGCGGAACCTGCGGCGGCAACAGGCTGACGGTGTCGTTCGGGGTGCCGCGCTCATGGCGGTCCAGGTCGTAGCGGACCGCTCCGTCGTCGACGATCAGCAGTGTCCAGGCATCGTGGACGTGCATGGGGTAGGCGTGCTCGGTGTAGTGGGCGTGGAAGACCTCACTGACGCCCGGGACCGACGGGCGCCAGGCGGAGATCTCCTGCCGGTGCGCCATGCAAAGAACGTACAAGACGGCGCTCGGGTACGGCCTGCAGTCTCACAGCATGAGAACGAGCAATGAGACCGGGGCCGGGGTCACGGCCGGTCCCGTCGCGGGAGCCGGGAACGCGCCGGTCCGTTTCGACACGAAGATCGCCGTACTGCTGCGCGACGACCTCGAGCCCTGGCAGCGACTGAATGTGACCTCCTTTCTCGTCAGCGGGCTCGGAACGGTGTCGCCCGAGGTGATCGGCGAGCCGTACGAGGACGCCGACGGCGTCGCCTACCTGCCGATGTTCCGCCAGCCCGTGCTGGTCTTCGAGGCCACGAAGGAGATGCTCACCACGGCACACGGCCGTGCGCTGTCCCGGGCGCTGCCGAGAGCGGTCTTCACCTCCGATCTGTTCGGCACGGGCAACGACCGGGACAACCGGGCGGCCGTACGGGCGGTGGGCACCGACCAGCTCGACCTGGCGGGGATGGCCGTCCACGGCCCTCGCAACGCGGTGGACAAGGTCGTCAAGGGAGCGCGGATGCACCCCTGAGCGGGGCTCGCGGACGGGCGCCCCTGAGCGGCCTGGTGCGGCTCAGGGGACCGCCTCACTCCCGGATGTCGGCGAGGGCGCTCTCCACGGCGCGGTGGAAGGTGGGGTAGGCGTACATCATGTGGCGCAGCCGGTCGACGGGGACCTCCGCCTGGACCGCGACCTGGAGGCCGTAGAGCACCTCGCCACCGGCGGGACCGACGGAGGTGGCTCCGACCAGGACCCCGCGGTCGGCGTCCTCGACCAGTTTGATCAGCCCCTCGTTGCCCGTCTTGTGGATCCAGCCCCGCGAGGAGGAGGGCACCTGCGCGGTGCCGGTACGGACCCGCAGGCCGCTCTCCCGGGCCTGCGCCTGGGTCATCCCCACCCCGCCGACCTCCGGGTCGGTGAACGTGACCCGGGGAACGGCTCGGTAGTCGGCGCCCGGCCCGGGCTCGCCCAGGATCGCCCGCGCGGCGATCTCGGCCTGGTACATGGCGGCATGCGTGAACAGGGCCCGGCCGGTGACGTCCCCGACTCCCCAGAGCCCGGGGGCGGCCCGCAGCTGCTCGTCGACCTCCAGCGTCCGGGCCTCCGGGTCGAGGCCTACCGTCTCGAGGCCGAGACCCGACAAGTTGGCCCGTCGGCCGGTGGCCACCAGCAGCCGGTCGGCATGGAGCGTCTCGCCGCCGTCGAGAGTCAGCGCGAAACCGTCCGGGCCGTGGCGGGCTTCGGTCGCCCGCGCCCCTGTACGCACCGTGACGCCATCACGGCCGAGCACGTCGGCGAGCAGCTCTCCGGCCTCCGGCTCTTCCTTCGACAGCAGCCGGTCCGACGCCTCGACGACCGTCACCCGGCTGCCGAACCGGGTGAAGGCCTGGGCCAGCTCCAGCCCGACGGGACCGCCGCCCAGCACCAGCAGCGAGGCGGGCGGCCGGGTCGCGGAGATAGCGTCGCGGTTGGTCCAGTACGGAACCTGGTCGAGACCCGGCACCGGCGCGGCCTGCGGGCGGCTTCCGGTGGCCAGCACCACGCCACGCCGGGCGGTGAATCCCTGCCCGTCCACCTCGACCTTCCCCGGCCCGGCCAGCCGGGCCTGGCCGCGCACGAAGCGGCCGCCCTTACCCGTGTAGCGGTCCACGGCGATCTTGTCGTCCCAGTCCGAGGTGGCCTCGTCCCTGATCCGGTCGGCCACCGGCCCGAAGTCCGGGGCGACCTGTGCGTCCCCGGCCATACCGGGCACGCGCCGGGCCTCGGCCAGCAGATTTCCGGCCCTGATCATCATTTTGCTGGGGATGCAGGCCCAGTACGGGCACTCGCCGCCGACCAGCTCCGCCTCGGCGGCGACCACCTCAAGACCCGCCTCCGCCAGTCGGCCGGCGACGTGCTCACCGCCCACGCCCATGCCGATCACCACCACATCGACGTCCTGCGCCATCCCGTGGCCCTCCGTCCTTGTGTGCCCGATGTGCCGCGTGTGCCGGAGAACCCGGCCCGGGGCCCAAGGCTTCCATGCACGGGCCGGGCCGGGTGTGGGAGTCCGGCGCTGGCGCGTCGTCGTCGGCCGGGTACCGGGTGCCTAAGCTGCCTCCGTGGACGAGAGGGACGAGACGAACGAGACGAAGCAAGCAGCCAGGACAGCCGGGACAGCCGTCACGCCGGACGGCATACGGATCAGACCCGGCAGCCCGGCCGACGCACCGGCCATCCTGGACATGCTCGACTCCGCGGTCGCCTGGATGAACGAGCGCGGCAACACCGAGCAGTGGGGCACGACACCGTATTCACAGAAGTCCGGCGGAGTGGCACGGGTCGAGCAGTACACCACCGAACTCTCCCCGTACATCGTGGAGTTGGACGGCGCTCCTGTCGGAGCGCTCGTACTCGACAGCGGCCCCGGCCCGCAGATGCCGATTGCGCCGGCCGCGGAACCCGAGCGGTACGTCAGGCTGCTGGTCTCCCACCGGCGTTACGCGGGGCGGGGCGTCGGCGCCGCGCTGCTGGTCCATGCCGCCGAGGAGGCCCGGCGGGGCGGCGTGGAGCTGCTGCGGGTGGACTGCTGGGCGGGCGGCGGGGGCCGGTTGGTCGCCTTCTACGAGCGCAACGGCTTCACGCCCACCGACCGCTTCATGGTCGGGTCCTGGCCAGGACAGGTGCTGGCCAGGCGCCTCGGGTGACGGCGCGCTCGGCCCGGATCAGGACCGGACGCCCGATCCGGGCTCCCAGGACGAGGTGCCATGGACGGTGGCGACGGACTCCACCGGGCACCCCATGAGGCCGACAGCGGCCATGACCGCCGCACGGGCCGCCTCGCTGTCGGCCGGCGGGAAAGCCACGCGGAGTTGATGCCCGTAGGCCGTCTCATACGTCAGTTGCCAGCCGGTTCCGGTGACGACGAAGTGGTCTTGGCGGTTGCCCTGGTACGCGTAGCTGCCGCGGTCAGCTGTGGGCGCGAGGGCGTCACGCAGGATGCGCAGGCGCTCGGGGTAGGGGAGGGAGCCCTCGCCCAGGCGGACGTAGACGTGGTCGCGGTCGATCGCCGCGTCGAACCAGGGCGCGAGACCGTCCTCGCGAGGCAGGAGCTCCGAGGTGATACGGCCGCTGATCCACCGGGCCAGGAACGCGGCGGCTGAGCAGTCGTAACGTTCGTAGTCGTCGTCCCGCGACCAGATCACCACCGGCCAGGACTCGGGAGCCCCCTCGGTCAGCCAGCACAACTGCGCCGCACTCTCGGTCACCCCCCAGGTGAGCAGCCCGCCCGGTTCCGGGAAGAGCGGGTAGGGGTGCTGCTCGGGAAACAGCTCGCGCGAGGGACCGAAGTCCTCCAGGAGATTCCCTTCCAGCCGGACCGGGTTGTCGTCGCCGAACGGGGTGCGCAGACACAGCGCTCCCCAGAAGTCGCCACGGCCGTAGGTCTCCACCAGCCGCTTGTAGTCGTCCGGCAGCCGGGTGCCCAACTCCTGTTCCGCGACGGCCCAGTCGCCGTGCCCGTCGACTGCCTCAGCGGGCGGCGGTACCCGTTCGGTGATGCGGGGCAGCGGATTGTGCGCTTCGATCATGTACATACTTTCGCACTCCGGCGAGAGGTGCGCCTGTCGCTGTCACTGCGGTCGGCGCAACCCCGCGACGAGGACCTCGACCAGGCGTCGTGCGTCGTAGCGGGGGTCGTGCTCGGCGCCCACACAGAGGTTGCCGACGCCGCGCATGAACTCGTAGGCCTCCAGATCCGACCGGATCTCACCGGAGTCGGCCGCGGCGTCGAGCAGTTGAGCGCACACAGGCAGGAGGCGGTCGAGGAAGTAGGCGTGCAGCGCGTCGAATCCGGTGTTGTCGGACTGCAGTACGGCGGCGAGCCCATGCTTGGTGACCAGGAAGTCGATGAACAGGTCGATCCACCGGCCCAGTGCCTCGTACGGCGTCGCGCAGCTTTCGAGCAGCGCGGGACCGGCCTCGGCGCAGGCCTCGATCTGGTGCCGGTAGACGGCGATGATCAGGTCGGCGCGGGTGGGGAAGTGGCGGTAGATCGTGCCCGTACCGACGCCGGCCTCGGCGGCGATGTCGCGTACCGGGGCTTCGACGCCCGAGGTGACGAACACCGCGGCGGCCGCGTCGAGCAGGCTCTTCTCGTTGCGCCGGGCGTCTGCCCGTTTGGACCGGGCCGCGCGTGCCGCGCCCTCGCCGCTGCCGCTCACCTCGCCGCTCCCTCCGCCACCGGACCGCCCGGCGGACAGTGCTCCGGGACGGCTCCGGAACGCTGTTCCGGTTGCTTATGATGCCAGAGCGGAGGCCGGTCGACCAAGCGGCCATGTCCCTGCCCGGAGGACCCTCGCCCATGGCGGCCGTACGGGGGTGACTGTCTCCACCCCGACCAGCCGACCGCCTGGGTCACCGGCTCACAGGGGCCGGTCGGGCAGGCTGATCACGTGCCAAGGCGCGCGGTTCCAGGGGCTGGCGTGGTTCGCGGGGTCCAGCAGGGCACGGAGGTGGGCGTCCGAGACTGCCTGCGGTGCCGGGAAGTCCTCGTCCGCACTCCCGCGCAGGCCCTCCATCCACACCTTGCGCACCAGCAGATAGTCAGTCGCGAACTCGTGCCACGAGTCGTAGACGGCGACCGTGGGCATGACGGTGGCGCGCAGCAGGTTCCAGGCGGTCGGCGCGTCCACGTGTCCGGCGGCGTAGCCCTTGCGGACGACGTCGGTGTAGAGGGCGATGTCCCACGCCAACGGGTCTCGCCCGGTCTGCTCGCGCAGCGGTTCCCGGTAGCCGTCCTCCAGCAGGCCGGCCAGCCTGTGCAGCAGTTCGTCGCGGTCGGGAATCTCCCACTGCTCGCGCAGCCACCGCTCGGCCTCCGCGTCGTCGCGGGAGCGGAAGGGGTACAGCGTGGTGCGCGAGGCTTCCGGGCTGCGGTTCACGGGGGCCGACAGGGAGACCAGCCACAGTTGGTGGGTGGACAGCGGCGGCTCGTACGGCGGTGGGGCGGGGCGCTGACGGCGGAGGCGCTCGAAGAGTCCGGACATGGGGCCGCACCCTACTGGGCCCCACCGTCATCCCAGGCAGATCAGGGTCTGCTGACCTGTCGCGACGAGCTTCCGCCGGCCGTCCTGGACGCCGAACACCTCAAGACGGCACACGGTCAGTGTCCGCCCCGACTTCAGAACCGTCCCCTCGGCCTCCAGGCGATCACCCACGGCCGGTGCGAGGAGGTTGATCTTGTACTCCACGGTGAGCACCGAGGTGTCTTCCGGGAAGAGTGTGAACGCCGCGTATCCGCCCGCGCTGTCCGCGATGGCGCTGGTGGCTCCGGCGTGGAAGTAGCCGTCCTGCTGGGTCACCTCGCGGCGGGCGGGCAGATCGATGTGCACCCGCCCGGGCCCGATGTGGGCTATGCGGGCACCGAGGTGTTCCATCAGCCCTTGGCTGCCGAAGCTCTTCCGGATGCGCTCCTGGATCTCAAGGCTCGCCTGTTCGGGGCCGGTCGGGTCGTGGCCGGGGCCGGTCTGTTCGTCCACGTTGCTCCTCGGGTGCTCGTCGTCCTCGGGCGCGGCGCTTGGATGTACGGCGGGGACCAGGGTCACCCCTCTCGCCCCCTCGGTCGAGTGGGGCCGGCCTCGGTATGGCCGGCCCCACTGACTTGGCGCGTTGCTTCAGGTCTCAAGCGACCGGGTCCACCACCGGCTCCGGGACCTCGTCCGCAGGCTCGGCCGGTGTTGCCTTGACCGCCGTCGGCTGCTTGGCCAGCGGGTCGCGGCCCAGGTCGGGGAAGTCCGTCTTCAGCGCCCGGAGCAGCGAGAACATCATCACGAAGGCGATCACGAAGAACGGCAGTCCGATGACGGTGATGACCTGCTGCAAGGCGTCCAGGCCGCTCTTTCCGGTGGCAGCCAGCAGGGTGCCACCGACCACCCCCTGGGTGACGGCCCAGAAGACGCGCTGCCGGGTCGGGCCGGCCAGCGTCTCGTCCACCCGCTCACAGAGCATGTCGACCACCATGGAAGCGGAGTCGGCCGAGGTGGTGAAGAAGATGACCACGATCAGCACCGAAAGCGCCGAGACGAGGGTGGCCGCCGGGTAGTTCTCCAGGAAGGTGAAGAGCGCTCCGGGGACATCCCCCTCGTCGACGACGGCCTTGACCAGCCCGCCCGAACCGTTCATCTCGATGTCGAACGAGCCCATGCCGAAGATGCTGAACCAGATCACGGTGAAGGCGGTGGGCAGCGCCAGCACACCCAGCACGAACTCGCGGATCGTCCGCCCCTTGGAGATCCGGGCGATGAAGATCCCGACGAACGGCGACCAGGTGATGGTCCAGGCCCAGTAGAAGACCGTCCAATTGCCCTGCCAGCCGGTGTCGGCGAAGGTGTCGTTCCAGAACGACAGCGGCACCACGGAGCTCAGATAGGTCCCGGTCGTCTCGACGATTCCCTTGGCCATGAAGAGCGTGGGCCCGGCGAGCAGCACGAAGATCAGCAGTCCGACGGCCATCAGGATGTTGACGTTGGACAGGATCTTGATGCCCTTGTCCAGGCCGCTCATCACCGAGGCGGTGGCGATGGTCGTGACCACGGCGATCAGGACCACCTGGACGAGCTTGTTCTCCGGGACGCCGAAGAGCTCGTTCAGACCGCTGTTGATCTGCAGGGTGCCCAGCCCGACGGAGACGGAGACACCGAAGAGGGTGCCCACCACGGCCGTGATGTCGACGGTCTTGCCGATCGGGCCGTTGATGCGGTCACCCAGCAGCGGGTGCAGGACCGAGCTCAGCCGGAACGGCAGCTTGCGCTGGTAGACGAAGTAGGCGAAGGCCAGCGCCGGAAGGCAGAAGATCGCCCAGGTGTGCAGTCCGAAGTGGTAGAGCGCGAAGGCCATCGCACGCTCGGCGGCGTGCGCCGACCCCGGCTTGACGCCCTGCTCGGGCGGGTCGGCGAAGTGGCTGATCGGCTCGGCGACGCCCCAGAACATCAGGATGGTGCCGATCCCGGCCGCGAAGAGCATCGCGAACCACGCGCCGTTGCTGTATTCCGGGCGGGTGTTCTGGCCGCCCAGCCGGACATGCCCGTAGCGGCTGAGCGCGATCCAGATCAGAAAGAGGACGAACGAGGTGACACCGAGGATGTAGAACCAGCCCAGGTTCGTGAGAATCCAGTCCGAAGCGGTGGTGAAGACGCTGTCGACCTGGTCGGTCAGCGCGATGGTGGTCACGACGAAGAGGAACGTCAGCGCCGCGGAAGCGAAGAAGATGACCGAGTCGGTACGAAGACCCAGTCGTTGTTGCAACTTGTCCAGCATTGAGTAGTCCCAAGAGGTTGGGGAGGGGAGTCAACGCAGCGCTCCGGGACCGGCGGACGTCAGGAAATGTGCGGTCGCCAATGATCGTCCCGGCCGCGTTGAGCGTCGATGGTGGCACTACCGATCAAGCCACCGCACCCCGTGGCCCGTTCTGTTGCACATTCGTGATCCGGGAGGCAACTGCCCTGAGAAAGCGCAGTGTTGGCGGTGCCGCAAATGGTCGGACGCCTCGCGGGCGTCGGCTCAAAAGCTCATATTCCGCTCCGAACCGGGCTCCGCCCGGATCGTCCCCCGGGCCCCGTGAGTGAGAAGGTCCGCAAACAGGTGCAAAGAGTCGAGGGGTGGCGTGGCACGGTCCACGCCGTGGTATTTCGCGCGCCGCGTGCAGCAACTCCGGGCTTTCTGTCACAGGCAGGTATCCGTCTCGTAGGGGACCTGCACCTGGTCAAGAGGGAGAAGCCCAGTTCACATAGGGTATCGATCATGTTCCAGTCAAAGATTGCCCAGCGTATTGCTCACCACCCGAGTTCCCCCGCGGTGCCAACTCGCCGAACGAAGAAGGCCGCCGTCGCGGCAATCGGCATCGGCTTGGTCGTCGCTCTCAGCGGATGCAACGAGGACGTCGGCAAGTCCAAGGACAAGGACGCCGATGCCGCGAAGTCGAAGAAGCCCTCAGCGGAGTCGTCCGAATCCGCAGCGCCGGCGGGCCCCTCGGGCGACAAGCCGTCGATCGCCGGATGGCAGACGCAGACCTCGCAGAAGCACCACTTCCGCTACGACGTGCCCGGCAAGGCCAAGAAGTGGAAGGTCCTCAAGGAGGACATGGCGCTCTCCTACACCGACAAGAGCGGCAAGCCGATCGTCGTCATGACCGGGAGCGCCAACTACCGTGAAGGCGGCTGCTCGTCGAGCCCCAACCCCAAGGCTGTCGGCCAGGCGGGCAAGGGTCAGCTCGCCACCGTCGGCACCACGGGCGGCGGCAAGCAGGGCAGCCTCCAGGAGAACGCCCGCAACTGGGCGGGCAACTGGGGCTTCGCCGCGTACGGCGGCGAGGACCACAAGCCCAAGATCAAGGTGAGCGAGGCCAAGCCGTGGAAGCAGGGCGGTATCACCGGTTACACCGCGACCGCCGAGGTCACCGTCACCCACCGGCCGAGCCCGTGCGTCCCGCCCAAGGCCGTGGTGCACAGCATCGCGCAGAAGCTCCCGGACGGCACCATGCACGGCTGGGTGATCTACGCGGACCAAGGAGTTCCGAAGGCGCTGACAAATGCCGAGATCAAGAAGATCATGAGCACCGTCCGGCCCACGGAGGGCTGACGCCTTTTCAGTCCGCACCCCGGCAGCCACGGTGTGCGGCGGCTTTGCCCCGGCGGAGTCCGGCGGAGTGCGGCGGTCGACGTACCGCTTGCTCTCCCGAGTCCGCCGGGCCCCACCGTCCGGCCATGACCAGCCGGGAACAGCTCGGCACCGCCGTCCGGCGCCGGACGGCGCGCGCTGAGTGCCCTGCTCGCCCTGCTCGGCCTGAGCGCCTGGGTGCCTGGGCGCCCCGAGGGCCCCGTCAGCGTTCCGCCACCAGCTGTCGGGCCAGTGCCACCAGGGCCGGGATGGCGGGGTGGGTCGGGGTGCCGCTGTGCCAGGCGAGGAGCAGCGGGACCGGTGGGGCGTCGGTCAGTGGACGGTAGGCGATCGACGGGTGCGAGTGCAGGCCGGGGGTCGCCGACGTCGAGACGCCCACGGCCCGGCCGACGGCGATGGCCGTCAGCCACTCGTCGGTGTTGGTGACCTCGATCGTCTCCCTGGGGCGCGCCGAGGCGGGCCACAGCTCCGGAGTGGTGGTGCCGGCCACCGTGTTCAAGGCGACCGGCCACGCGGCGAGATCTGCCAGAGTCAGGGCGCTCCGGCCGGCCAGCTCGCTGTCCGCGGGCACCACCGCGATCCGCTCCTCGTGCTCCAGCAGCTCCGTGACCAGCCCCGGAGCCCCGAGCTCGCCGCGCAGCAGCGCGACGTCCACCTTTCCCTGGGCGAGCCCCGCCGTACGGTCGTCGATGCGGCGCAACTCCAGTGGGACCTCGGGGTGTTCCTCGTCCCAGCGGCGCAGCAGGGGGATGGTACGGCCGCCCAGTGCTGCCCAGGGGTGCCCGAGTCGGAGCGGCAGGGCCGTCAGCGGGCGCGGGTCGAGGGCCGCGTCCACGGCGGCCAGTGCGGCGGCGGCCTTCTCACGGAACCTGCGGCCGGCCGTTGTGAGCTCCAGATGGTGCGTGGAGCGGTCGACCAGGCGCACGCCCAGGTGACTCTCGAGCTGGCGCAGCGTGCGCGACAGTGCGGGCTGACCGATGTGCAGCCGGGCTGCCGCACGGGTGATGGTGCCCTCCTCGGCGATGGCGAGAAGGGCCCGCAGGTGGCGCAGCTCGACGGTCATACCCAGCAAGCATAACCACGGCTCAATCGGCATTTCCCAGCGCGGGCGCGGCTCCGTAGCGTGATGGCATGACACAGACGAGCGCGCGAACAGACCCCGCCGGGGAGGCGTCCCCGGCATCCCCGGCAGCGGGCACAACACCGGCCGGCCGCGTCCGTACGGTGACGGCCCCCACCGGAGTCGGCAGCCTCGGCGGCATCGGACTGGTGCTGGCCGGCGCCGTCTCCGTGCAGTTCGGCTCCGCCGTCGCCGCCCTGCTCTTCCCCCGTGCCGGAGCTCTCGGTGTGGTGGCCTTGCGGGTGACGATCGCGGCCGTGCTGCTGCTGGCCGTCTGCCGCCCCCGGCTGCGCGGGTACAGCCGTGCGGACTGGGCCGTCGTCGGGGCCTTCGGTCTGGCGCTCGGCGGCATGAACATACTCTTCTACCAGGCGATCGACCGGATCCCGCTCGGCCCCGCGGTGACCTTGGAAGTTCTCGGTCCGCTCGTGCTGTCCATCGCGGCAGCACGCCGCGCTCTGAGCCTGGTATGGGCCGGCGCCGCACTCCTGGGCGTCTTCCTCCTCGGACAGGACGGCTTCGGCCGGCTCGACCTCGTGGGCGCCGCCTTCGCGCTGGGCGCGGGAGCCATGTGGGCGGCCTACATCGTCTTCAACTCCCGGACCGGCGCCCGCTTTCCGCGGCTGGACGGACTCGCCCTGGCGATGGGCGTGGCCGCGCTGATGAGCCTGCCACTGGGCATCGGCTCCACCGGCGCCACGCTGCTCCAGCCGGGTGTGCTCGGCCTGGGCCTGGCCGTGGCACTGCTGTCCTCCGGCCTGCCGTACACCCTGGAACTGCTGGCCCTCCGCCGCCTCCCCGCGCCGACCTTCGCCGTACTGATGAGCCTGGCACCGGCGATCGCGGCACTGGCCGGGTTCCTGGTCCTGGGACAGGAGCTCTCGCCCCTGCAGTGCCTGGCGATCGCACTGGTGGTGGGGGCCAGCGCGGGAGCAGTGCGCACAGGCCGCACGGCACGCGGGTAGGGCCTGTCCGGCGGACCTTGCTGGGGGAGGGGCTGCCGGTGGCGGTGAGCTCACGAGCGCGTGCGGCCTGCCGCACGGGCTCGCCGGGACAGCGGAGTCAGGAGGCGTCGGCGTAGGCGAGATGGGTGCCGCAGACGGTGCAGCGGAAGAGCATGGCGGTCGCCCCCTCGCCCAGGTGGTTCAGGAACCGCTCGAGCTGTTTCTCGTCGTGCCGGCCGTCGATGCGCATGTCGGTTCGCAACTGGTCGAGGGCTTCGGGGTGCGCCGCCAACTCGGTGTACCCGACCTCGCCGATGAAGGCGGCCGCGTCCTGGCAGTGGACGAGCCAGTGCGGGTCCTGCCAGGCGTGGAAGCCGGGAGTGCGGCGGGTGACCTCGTGCAGGACTTCCTCGCTGACCCCGTCGAGCCCGTAGGAGTCGGTGAATTCACCGGCGAAGCGTTCGGCCGCGCTGCCGTCCGCGATGCACCACGGGCAGAAGCGTCCGTTGACCTCGCGCGCTGTGTAGAAGGTCGCCGTGTAGATCCAGCCGGTGCTGCGCTCGCAGCAGGCGCACGCCTCGGCAGTCTCCCGGAGGGACCCGGTTGCGAGGGGGTCCGGGTGATAGCGGAAGAAGGGCAGGCCGTCACTCATCGCGGCTTCCCGATCCGCACCTCGGTGCGTATGCCTGCTGATCCCATGGAGGGCAGTCTGTCCGCGAGATGGTCCGCGATCAAGTGGCGACGGTAGCGAACGGCACGTGCACCAACGAGGAGGGCGCCTGATGTCGCTGTCGGACTACGCGCACCCTGATCCGTCGGCGCGCCGCCGTGCGCGGAGATACGCCTCCAGCTCCGCGGCCCCGGCCAGCAGCGCGCGCCCACGTGCCGACAGCCGACCGTGCCAGTCCTGCAGCGCGCCCTCCAGCGGCTCCAGCCCGCCGGCCGACCGTACCTGGGCGATCAGCGGGGCGATCCGCTCCAGCGGGTAGCCGCCCCGCCTGAGCTGGTGGGCCAGCCGGGCGTCGCGTACGTCGGCGTCGTCGTAGACGCGGTACCCGGTCAGCGGGTCGCGGCGCGGCCGCACCAGCCCGGCGCGCTCCCATTTGCGCAATGTCGCGGGCCGGATGCCGAGCTTGCCCGCGAGCGGCCCGATGAAGGTGCCGCCGGGCCCGGACATCCCGGCCGGCTGGGACCGCGTGGTGCGCGCGGACCCCGCAGCAGGCTCGGACTCCGGGGCGGGCGGCGCGGCCGCCCCGGTGGGCTCCAGGTCGCGGAGGGCGCTCTCCACGGCCTGCAGGGTCCCGCGGTCGTCGAGGAGTTGGGCGTGGCTCTCGTCGATGAGGCGGAACGCCTCCTCGTGCGCGCCCCGGTTCACGGCACGCATGATCGACGCCGCCGCTTGGTGGCCGTGCCCGGGCACCAGGGCGAGGAACGCGCGCAGGGCCCCGGCGTGCAGTGCGGTGTAGGTGCGGTAGCCATGGGCCGTGCGACCGGCGGCCGGAAGGATGCCGGCCTCCTCGTAGTTCCTGACCGCCTGGGTGGACAGCCCGTGCTCGCGTGCCAGATCGACCGGCCTCAACCGTTCCCCGCTTTGAAGCTTTCGTGGCATGAGGCAGAGGCTATCGCGGCAAAGCGCGGCAAAGTTTCCACCGAAGGTTCAACGATACGGTTGAAGCCATGGCTACTGACATCAAGGACGCCGTCCAGGCCGTCGACGCTGCCGCCGTCATGGGGCTGCTCCCGGCGCGGCCCCGGCTGCTCGCCCTGGGCGAGCCCACCCACGGTGAGGACCCTCTGCTCGACCTGCGCAACGAGCTGTTCCGGCAGCTCGTCGAGCAGGAGGGCTACCGGACGATCACCATCGAGAGCGACTGCGTGAAGGGCCTGCTCGTGGACGAGTACGTCACCTCGGGCAAGGGCTCGCTCGATCACGTCATGGAGCACGGGTTCAGCCACGGGTTCGGCACGTCCGCGGCCAACCGCGAACTCGTGCGGTGGATGTGCGCCTACAACGACGGCAGGCCCGCGTCCGGGCAACTCCGCTTCGCCGGGTTCGACGGCCCGTTGGAGATCACCCACGCCGAGAGCCCACGGCAGTCCCTCACCGCGCTCCACGGCTACCTCGCAGCACGGGTGGAAGCGGAACTGCTGCCGTGTACCCGGGAGACCCTCGACCGTCTGCTCGGCGACGACGGCCGGTGGACCGATCCGGCCGCGATGATGGACCCCGGCCGGTCCATAGGGCAGTCGGCCGAGGCCGGGGAGCTGCGGCTGCTCGCCGACGACCTGGTGGCGCTGCTGGACACCCAGACGCCGTATCTGATCGCCGAGACCTCGCGGGACGACTGGCACCGGGCCCGCTTGTACGGGCGCACCGCCACCGGCCTGCTGGGCTACCACTACTGGATGGCCGACACCTCGCCGTCCCGCATGGCCCGGCTGTTGGGTCTGCGGGACCGCATGATGGCCGAGAACCTCCTCGCCGCCGCCGAACGCGGCCCGGCACTCGTCCACGCCCACAACGCCCATCTCCAGCGGGACAAGAGCTCGATGCGGCTGGGTGAGCTGCCGCTGGAGTGGTGGAGCGCCGGGGCGCTGGTGAACGCGCAACTGGGCGAGGAGTACGCCGTCGTGGCCACGGCCCTGGGCACGCTCCGCCACCAGGGGGTGGACGCGCCGCCGCCGGACACCGTCGAAGGGCTCCTGTACGCGCTGCCGGAGGACCGCTGCGTTGTCGACACCGCCCGGCTGGCCGCCGGTTTCGGCGGCACACCGCCCGCGCCTCGCGTGTCTCCGTACTACGGATACGCCGCACTCGACCCGGCCCACCTGGACGGGTACGACGGGCTCGTCTTCGTCAAGGACATCCCGGAGAGCCAGGGGCATTGATCAGCAGCAGGCCCCGGCACGACCGTGGCCAACTCCCGGAGGGCGCGGGCGTCTTGCCGTATACACTCGCCCACCATGCGTGAACAGCGGCGTCATATACACCTCGCGGCTCTCGTCCTCGCCGTCACCATTCCGCTCGCAGGCTGCGGCGGCGAGGGCGGGGCGCCGGGGAACGGGGAGAGCCCGGACAGCGGCAGTGAGAAGGGCAAGCGGGCCCGACAGAGCGGCCCGTCGCGCGGAGACGGCGCGATCCCGGCCAAGGGGGTCCTGGTCAAAGCCTGGTGCACCGTCCCGGCGAACAACCCGGCCAAGGTGACCGTGGAGGTATGGAACCCGAAATCCTGGAAGCAGGTCAGCAGCACGACGTTCACGCTCCCCGCACAGACGGTCCTGACGGACGACGACGCGAAGACACCGTTGAGCGAACTGTGTGACGACGGCATGATCGAACCGGGCGAGACGGACGACGAGGACGACGGCCCCAACGGCTTCGCCGAGCCGCGTCTGCGACAGCTCTTCAACGACGACTTCTCCAAACTGGCCGTCGTCCTCAGCGACTCCCGGACGGGCGGGACGCGCGCCGCGGTGGTGACCCCCGACGGCCGGAAGACGATGCTCACCAAGGGTGGCGAATCAGACTTCGCGGACGCCCCGACCGAACAGCACCCGGTGTTCGCACCGGGCAGCGAGGGGACCGAGGTCTGGTACATGACCAAGGGCAAGGAGGACGAGACCCCGCGCATCTTCAGCACCAAGGTGTCCGGAGGCAAGGCGGGCACACCCATCGCCCGCGGCGCGGGTGATCGCCTCACCTTGCAGCGGCCCGGCTTCACCCTGGCCGGCCGCCCGGCGAGTGCCATCACGGCGAGCATTCTGCGGGTCAGCCCCAACGGCCGTAAGGCGGCGGGCTTTCACGAACTCCAGGGCATGAACGTGGTCGACGTACCCCGCCGCGCCACCACCCAGCGCGACGACGACGCGCCGCTCTTCCCTCTCCCCGACGCCTGCAGGCCGTGGGCCTGGACGGACAACACCACCGTCCTGTGCGGCCCGCGTGAGCTGACGGAGGACGACCCGGCCAGGAAGAACAACTTCTGGACCGTGGACACCACTCGCCTCCGCAAGGACGAGACCGCGCCCGAAGGCGCGACGGGCAAACCGATCCTCCCCACGACCAGCCGGAAGAACACGCTGCGCGCGCTGTCCCCCGACGGCCGGCAAATGATCATCACCTCCCGGCAGGGCCCCCGGGAAGAGCACTTCCGCGTCGCCACCGAGCCGGGCTCGACCCCGGAAAAGATCGAGTCGACGGGCGCGGACCAGGCGCTGCGCTCCGGCTTCGTCCTGGAGTGGCGCTGAGCCGACACGTGACGGTCTCGTAAGGCGCGGCGGGACGGAAAGCGGCGTGGGAAACTGGCACCATGCCGGACAAAGACGAGGAGAGCGGGCACGGTCGGACGCCGGGTCAGCTCCGGGTCTACGGCGAAGGCGTCCGAACGGCCCTTCAGGACAACGCCACGGCCTACGGCTTCTCCCTCTCGATCACGGCCGCATACGGACTGGCCGGCGCGGTGAAGGGGCCTGCGAGCGCGGTGGAGACCGTGGTCTTCGCCTTCGGTGCCGCTGGGGCCTTCTTGGTGGTCAACCTGAGCTTTCTCGGCCGGTTCGCTCGCGGTCGGCTGAGCGAGAGCCAGCAGATGCTCGGGCTGAAGGGGAGCGTCGACTTCCTGTCCGTCGCCGTGGCGGTGGCCGTGGCGTTCGGGCTCGCCCACCTCCCCGACCCCTGCGCCTGGCCCGTCACGGGCCTCGGCACGGTCGCCTCATACCTCCTGATAGGAGGGCTGGATGTGGTCGTCGCGCAGTTCCTGGCGCGGCACACCTCCGTCGGCCGCTCCCAGGAAGAAGCGGACGAGGAGGGGTGACGTGGTCGGACGGGCTCCTGCTTCGATCGGGTGGGCTGACCCCTACTTCGACTCGATGCGTCCGAGAGGTTCGGGGCCGGACAGCAGCGCGTCACACGCCGCCTTCCAGGCGGAATCCCCGGGGTTGAACGCGGTGCGGAGATAGGCACTGGTGAGCCGCTGGATGACGGACACCCGGCCGGGGTTCTCGTCCGTGGTCTCGGCGACGTCGTATCCCGACACTCCGCCGAGCCCGTGTTCGGCGCCGAACAGGGTGAGCAGGGACTTGGGGCCGGGGGAGAGGAAGTACGGATCGGTGTGCCAGTCCGGCCCACGGTCCGTCAGATGGGCGGAGTCGTCCCTGTCGCCCGCGACGACGAGCGTGGGAGCCGTCATCTTGGAGAAGTCCGTGGTCCGGAAGAAGGGCCAGTTCTCGGCCACGAACTCGGTGAGGGCGTCGCCGCCCCGGCCGGGTGCGGCCATCAGTATCCCCGCTGTGATCCGGGGGTCGGCCAGGTCCACCTCCGTTCCGTCGTCCGGGTCGGTGAGCCGGGCTCCCAGCAGCAGTCCGGCGGTGTGACCGCCCATCGAGTGCCCGGCAGCGGCGACCTTGCTCCGGTCCAGCCGCCCGAGCAGCTGCGGCACGGCGGCCTCGATGACGTCGAGCTGGTCGAGGATACGGGTCATGTCCTCGGCCCGTGACCGCCAGAACAGGGGCGCCCCGGGGGTGTCGGGGTCCAGGCTCAGCGTCGCGGAGCTCAAGTGGGTCGGCTGGATGACGACGAAGCCGTGCGCCGCCCAGAAGTTGGCGAGCGGCGCGTAGCCGTTCAGCGAGGAGAGGTGGTTCGAGTAGCCCTGCCCGTGCGAGAGCAGCACCACCGGCAGGTCGCTCCCGGTGACGGGCGCGGACACGCGGACCTCGAGGTCCACGGCCCGCCCTGGGGCCGGCAGCACCACCGGGCTGACCGACAGCACCGGAGCGGGCGAGTCGAAGGTGTCTGCCGGGTAGGTGGGTTCACTCATGTGCGTATGTCCCTTCAAGGGCCTGCGCCGTCGGTCCTGTTCGGTGGCGGCGGTGAGGCGGTCGGAAGCCTCCGGCTTCGGTCGCTGAAGCGGAGCGTTGTTCCGTTTAGTATGCGGAACCGTGTTCCGCTTTGTCAACGGCCGTCGAACGGGAGCGGGTGTACGCGGACGCCCCTGCCCGGCCGCGCCGTGCGGTCGGCGTGTTCGGGCGTGGCCAGGCGTGTTCAGCCATGGCCGGATGCCTTCAGTCGCGCTGGGCGTCGGACGGCAGTTCGGAAAGCTCCAGGTCCTTCGCGTCGTCCGAGCCGAAGCCGTGGTCGAGCAGCTTCGCCGCGTCGGTGTACCGGTTGTCGCTGTCGAGCACGCTGCCGACCAGCGTCCTGCCGTCGCGGCTCGCCGCGAAGACCAGGCACGCGCCGGCCTTCTGCGTGGTCCCGGTCTTGATGCCGATGACCCCGTCGTAGGCACCGAGCAGCTGGTTGGTGTTGGTCCAGGTGTAGTAGCGGGTGCGGCCGTTGGCGGCGGGCGCCTCGGCCTTGTACTTCTTGGTCTCGACGACCTTCCTGAACACCTCGTTCTGCAGGGCGTGCCGGGTCAGTTCGACCAGCTCGGCCGGTGTGCTGGTGTCGTCGCCCGTGCCGTCGAAGGTGTGGAACCGGGTTTCGCTCAGTTGGAGCTGACGCGCCTTCGCGTTCATCTTGCCGACGAACGACCTGGTCCGCTCCGCGAGGCTGTCCCCGGTGCCGAAGGTGTCGGCCAGAGCCTCGGCGGCGTCGGCACCGGAGGGCAGCAAGGAGGCGTACAGAAGCTGGCGGACGGTGACCTTGTCGCCGGTCTGCAGATCCGCCGTGCTGGCGTGGTGCGCGGCGACGTAGTCGCGATACTGCTGCCGCACGGTGACCTCGCGCTCCAGGTCGAGGTTCCGCTGGTCGAGGACGGTGTAGGCAACCATGATCTTCACGGTGCTGGCCATCGGACGCGGGGTGTCGGCTCTCTTGCCGTAGAGCGACTTCCCGCTCTCGCCGTCCACCAGCGTGGCTCCCTCGGCCCCGACGGTCGGCGGTGCCGGGTCCTCGGCCGTGACCGACCGGGCGACCAGAGGGAAGGCGGCGATCAGCGCGCCGGAGACGGCGATGATGGTGATCTTGCGTGCTGTCAGGAACTTGGTGTTCATGAAGAGGAAGCTCCGCGTCTGCGGTCGGTGTCGGTGGACGGCGGCGCATCGGCGCCGGCGCGGTCCACCGCGTGATCGGGTCGGACACCGGGGTTCGATGAAGCCCCCGGTGGAAAAGTTCACGGCGACCGGTCACCGCCGGAGCGCTGACGTGACAGGAGCTGCTCAAGTCCCGCGCCTGCTTCCGTGCCGCATCCGCTGCCGGGACACCCCCGTGTGATGCTCCTCAAACCGCTGGTCACCGACCAGGCGAAGCTGGACGAGGGGACGATGTGGGCCGCCGGGTCCCCACCGACCGAGGTGACGACCGAGGCGGAGGCGCGGATCGCCGCGCTAGTGAAGCGGGCGGTCCGCTGAGGCATCCGCCCGCACGGTGAGCGCGCCGACGCCCGACGCCCCCCGCCTGCGCTGGTCGCCGCGGCGGGAGCTCGACGGCGGGCGGCCCACCCCCCCCGACCCCGGGACGCGAGCTCCGACGGATACGTCGCTGGAAGTGGCGGGTGAAGAACGACCGTACGAGGTGGTGGACGGCGGGCGCGCTCACGCGCGGGTCGGCGCGGCGGATCGGCGTCAGCAATGCCACGGCCTCGTCCCACGCCGCCGCGGGCGCCTACCTCAGGAGGGGTCTGCGTAGCGGGTGGCGAGCGCGGTGGCACGGTCGCGCAGAGAGGTGCGCAGTGGCTCCGGGGCCAGGGCTTCCGCGTCCGTGCCGAGCTGCCACAGCGCCCACTCGGCGTGACGCAGGTCCTGGAACGTCACCTCCAGCCGCACCCAGCCGTCCGCTTCGGGTTCCGCGGCGCGCACGGCCACCGCGGTGTTCAGCAGCTCCTCCCGCCGCTTCGGGTCCACCCGTACCAGCGCGGCGATATGGCCGCTGGAGAGAAACCGCGCGCAGCGTTCTCGCCAGATCCGGTTGAGGTCGACCCGGTTCGGTCGCTGTGCCGGCTCGGTCAGCGCCTCGGCGGCCAGCATGCGCGAGAGCCGGTAGGTGCGGTCCGCGCCGGCTCTCGTGGCCAGCAAATAGATCCGCTCGCGCACGGTGACCAGTCCGATCGGGTCCACCGTGCGCCACTGCGCCGGCTGGTCCGTGGCCGCGTAGTGGATGCGCAGTTTGTGCCCGGCGAGCACCGCGCGCCGGACCTCCACCATCGTCGTGCCGGGCACCTCCTCGGTGACCAACCGGCGGGAGAGCAGGTCGGTCTCCGGCTCGACGAGGAACCGCTGGGCCGCGTCGCTCGCGGTGGTCCGGTGGTCCTCGGGCAGCGCGTCGACCACCTTGCGCATGGCCGAGGCGAGTGCCGAGCCGAGGCCGAACACCTGCTCGCCGCGGCCTGATCCGGCGGTCAGCAAGGCGAGGGCCTCTTCGTGGTTCAGCCCGGTGAGCTCGGTCCGGAAGCCGGGCAACAGCGCGAACCCGCCGTGTCGGCCGCGTTCGGCGTAGACCGGGACGCCTGCTGCGGAGAGCGCCTCGATGTCGCGCAGCACGGTGCGGGTGGACACCTCGAGTTCGCGGGCGAGCGTGTCAGCTGTCAGCCGTCCGCGCTGACGCAGCAGCAGCACCAGCGAGACCAGCCGATCGGCGCGCATGGGGGGACCTTATCGAATACATGACCAAGGATGTCGTGCTTTGTTGCGAGGCTCATGAGCACCGACGTCGGCAGGGCGGCCACCGCACAGCTGGACGTACGTACTCGATGAATCCAACGGAGCTGATATGGCAGTGGAACGAACGGCAGTCAACCCGGTGACGTGGTCGGTGGAGATGGGGTTCAACCAGGGCGAGATCGTCTCCGGGCACACCCGGACCCTCTACTGCTCAGGGCAGACCGCGATGAGCGGCGACGGCAAGCCCCAGCACGACGGTGACATGGCCGCACAGTTGGCGCTGAGCCTCGACAATCTGGAGGCCGTGCTCGGCGAGGCCGGGATGACCCTCGCGAACCTCGTCCGGCTCAACGTCTACACCACCGACGTCGATCTGCTGTTCCCGCACTACGGCGTGCTGGCTTCGCGGTTGGGCGCCGCCGGGGTGGCACCCACCACCACGATGCTCGGGGTGACACGGCTGGCGCTGCCGGGCCAGCTGGTCGAGCTGGAGGGAACCGCCGTGGCGTGACACCGCACCGGCCCGCCCTCCGTAGGGCCGGCTCGGAGTCGGCGGCTCAAGAGCCCGTCACCACGGAGAAGTCCCGGACGAAGCGGGCGAGGAGCCGGGCGAGTTCACCGCGCTCCTCGTCGGGCCAGTCGCCCACGGCCTCTGCGATGACGCGGCGTCGGAAGTCGCGTACGCGGTCGAGCACCGCCTGCCCTTCCGGGGTGAGGTCCAGGAGCGAGCGCCGTCCGTCCCGCTGATCCGCCCGGCGGCACAGCAGCCCGGCGTCCAGGGCCTGCGCGGTGAGTCTGCTGGCGCGCGGCTGGTCGACGCCGAGGGCCGCGGCCGCTTGCGTGACGGTGAGCGCATCGCCCCGCGCCGCCTCTGCGGCGACCGTGTCGAGCAACTCCACGACCGCGTCCGGCAGGTCGGCGCAGGGGCCGATGCGCTCACCGCGTCGCTCCGACAGCCGGGCCAGTGCTCGCCGCTTCTGGCTCCGGCGCAGCGCGACGACCGCGGCCTCCAGCGCCGCGACATCCGTATCAGGGGTGTCCACCGAGTCTCCCAATCTCCATAATGAACAGCAAGTACATGTTAAAGTACATGGAACGCTCGGACGGCGGGAGATTCGGTATGGACGCGCCCAAGCCCATCGGCTACTGGCTCATGCACCTGCACGACCTGCTGGAGCGGCAGTTCGACGTCGTACTCGGGGACCTCGGACTCGCCCGGCGGCACTGGCAGGTTCTCCACACGCTCAGCCGGGGCGCCGTGCCCCGCGAGGAACTGGCCGAGGTCCTCGCTCCGTTCTGGCGCGACGGCGAGCCGGACCTGGCGCAGGTGCTGGACGGCCACGACGGCCTCGCCGCCCGTGGGTGGACGCGCGCCGACGGGCACACCGTGGAGCTCACGGCCTCCGGGCGTGCGGTGCATGCCCAGGCCGCGGACCGGATCGCCCGCTCCCGTGCTGTAGTCCTCGGGGAGCTCACGCCTGAGCAGTACGAGCAGACGGTGCGGAACCTCTCCGTCATGGCGGCGAACGTGGAAGCCGATCTCGCGGCAGGAGCGGACGCTGTTCGCTGACTCCGGACGGGCTCGTCCGCGTGGGACCGGCTACTTCGCTGTCAGAGCGCTGACCAGTTCGTGCAGTCCGTCGAATCGCCAGTCGAAGGTGTCGGAGTCCGTCGGCGGGTCACCGACCGGTCGCCGGACGTAGGCGGTCCGCATCCCCAGGGCCTGGGCTCCGCGCAGGTCCCAGGCGTGGGCGGCGACCATGAGGACGCGTTCGGGCGGGCATCCGGCGGTGTCGAGGGCGAGCCGGTAGACCTCCGGCGCCGGCTTGTAGGCCGATACGGCCTCGGCGGACAGGGCCTGGTGCCAGCGCAGCCCGGCGTAGGCGTTGAGCTGCAGGAGCGCGGTGCGGGCGGCGTTGGAGAGTCCGACGACGGGGAAGTGGCCCGCGAGTTGCGCGAGACCGGCGACGGAGTCATCCCAGGGAGGCAGGCGGCGGCCGGCTGTGGCCAGTCGGGCGACGGTCGCCGGGTCGGTGATCCCGGCACGGTCGGCCACTCGCCGGGCGGCCTCTCGGTCGATGGTCTCGGTGCCGGCGTAGGCGCGGTGGCCTTCCGTGATCCGCTGCTGCTCGCGCTCGCTGTGCTGCTGCCAGATGGCGAGCAGTTCCTCGACAAGCGCGTCGTCGGACCCTGGCACCGCGTCGCGGATTTCGGTTCGGAGCCCGCCTGGTTCGTCGACCATGGTCCCCAGCACGTCGAAGACGACGACGTCGATGCCGACGTCCGTGCTGATGGGGGCACTGGCGTCAGCACCGGTCTCCGTGTCGATGTCGGTATCGGTGTCCTGGATCTCGGCCATGGTCTCTCCCGTCTTCCACCGGCGTCACCGGTTCAACAGGTGACGAGTCTTGCCTCCGGGTGCGTCACCGGTCAAGATGGTGACGTGGATTTCGCGTTTGTGAGCGGCAACCCAGCCCTCGATCTGGCCGGTACCGTGGGGTCTCGTCGAGGCGAGCCCATCGATCTCCTGTGCGGGCCCGCCGACTTGGAGCGGTGGGTGGCCCAGTGCGACGAGCTCCCCGCTCATGTGTCTGTCGACACCGCGGGCTTCGAGTCGGCGCTGGCGCTACGGGAGGCGGTCTACCGGCTCGCCCTCGACCGCCTGCTCGGCCGCCCCTTCGCCCCGGGCGACCTCGAGATCGTCAACGCCGCGGCGGCCGGGCCGGTGCCCACGGTCGAGCTCGGCCACGCGGGGCTGCGTATCTCGGGCGACCTGCGGTCAGTCCTGTCACACCTGGCCAGAAGCGGTATCGCCGCACTCGCCGACCCCGCTGCCTGCCTCAAGGAGTGCGGTCGCCCCGACTGCACGCGCCTCTACCTCGACCGCTCACGCGGCGCCCGGCGCACCTGGTGCGGGATGGACGAGTGCGGCAACCGCGTCAAGGCCGCCGCCTACCGGGCGCGCAGACGAGCTTCGACCACGGCCGAGGGTGACGACCGCGACTTTCGGCCGTCCTGACTTCTCCTGGAACCACCGTTGTCGCCTCTCCGTCTGTCACAGCGGTATGTCACGGGGGACGTATGACCGGGGGGAAGTGCGGGACATGCTGCGGATCGACTTCGGCACGGACGACCTCAACCGGCTGCGGCTGGCGGGGGACAGCGACTTCATGTGGGATGTGGTACTCAGCCTGCAGTTACTTCAGAACCGGCACTCGGCGCTGATTTTCGACCCCTGGCGTCAGCAGGTCCGCGAGAGGCTGGCGCGGTCGGGGCTCATCCGGACCACCCGGGCGCTGATGGAGTTGTGCCCCTGCGCCCCGTTCTTTCCGGACTTTCTCACCCCCGACCTCGGCAATCCCGACCCGGATGCCGGACTGGACGCGGTGCTCTCCACACCCAGGCGGCGACTGGGGCAGGAGATCGCCAAGCTCCACCAGGACCGGCCGATGCCGACGGGCGCCCGTCGGCTCGCCGAAGGGGGGAGCGAAGTGCTGCATCGGCTGGGGGCAGCGATACGCCGCTATCACGCGGTGGCGGTGGCGCCGTACAAGGCCGCCATCGACCGCGCCGTCAGCTCCGACCGGTCGGCGCGCGCGGGCTCGGCGCTGGCCGAGGGCGCCGAGGGGCTGCTGGCCAGCTATCAGCCGGAGCTGACCTGGCGCGACGGACGCCTCGAATGCGGCTACCCCTTCGGCCGGAGCCTGGGGTTGAACGGTCGCCCGCTGACGCTGATCCCGTCGTTCTTCTGCGCCCGGTGGCCCGTCACCCTGGCCGCGCCCGAGTTCCCTCCGGTGCTGGTCTATCCGATTCCGCCGGCGCCCGGCTGGCTGGCGGAGGCCGAGGAGGACCCTGGCCCTGAGGCGCGGCTGCACCGACTGCTCGGGCTCACCCGGACCCTGGTGCTGGAGTTGCTCGGCCGACCCATGTCCACCAGCGGGATCGCCGCCACGCTGGTGCTCTCGCCGGCCAGCGCAAGCCGGCACGCCGCGGTGCTGCGCGAAGCGGGGCTGGTCAGCTCCTTCCGGGACGGGCACCGTGTGCTGCATCGGCGGACGGCGCTGGGGGAGGCACTGCTCAACGGCGCGGTCAGCGGCACCGGGTGGGACGCGAAGAGAGCAGGGGCGCGTGACGAAGTGCTCGCCCCGACCTGACCGTCGAGGCGAGCACTCACTCATGGCGGGGAGGTCAGCAGTTCTTGATCTTCCAGACCGGGTCCCAGTCGATCGAGCGGTTGCGGTCGGGCGCGGTCGAGGTGCGGATGGTACCGCCGCTCGAGTTGTAGAAGTACGCCTTCGTGTCGGTGGTCTGGTTGTTGGAGAAGGCGCCGTTGCCGTTCCAGTAGGACAGCGAGTAGGTGTTGCAGTAGTAGAGGAAGAACACCTTCCACTTACCGACCGTGGGGTCCCATACCGGGGTGCACAGGTTCCCGTAGTCGCAGGTGTACGAACCGCCAGAGGCCACGTGCTTGTAGCTGGCGGACGGCGATATCTTCGGTGAGGTGGCCGTGATCCTCGCGCTCGCCCGCTCGTTGTCCGGAGCCGGCGGTGCCGTCACCCTTTGGCCGCTCCCCCCTCGCTCAGCTGAACCGGTGGCCTGAACCGAGTCGGGCGCCTGCGCCTGTGCCGGCACCGTCGCCAGCATCGTGCCGGCGGCCACTCCCACCCCCGCGACGAGCCCCACTACCTTTCGACGGATCTGCATCTATGCCCCTCCGAGAATCCGACGGTGAACTCTGCGCGACCCATCGTGGGCGCTCCCCCATCGGGCAGACGCAACATTCGATGAAAACGCAATCAAACGCGCGAAAACGGAACCGTTGAGGCGCGTGAGCCTGCCGCCCGCGTCAGTTGCGCCCCGTGTCGATGACGCAGAAGCGGTTGCCCTCCGGATCGGCGAGCACGACGAAGTCGGCGTCGTCCGGATACAGGTCCCACTCGACGCGCTGCGCACCGAGCGAGACGAGCCGCTCGACCTCGGCGGCCTGGTCGGCCGCGCTTTCGGCGTAGAGGTCCAGATGGGTCCGTGGATGCTCCCGCGGTGGCGTTCGACTCAGGCCGAGCGACAGTTGCACCCCCGTCCCGTCCTTCGGGACCAGCACCACCCAGTCGTCTTCCGGTTCTTCTCGCGGCACGTACCCCAGGGCCTCCATCCAGAACGCGGCCGCACGCGGCACGTCCGAGACGCCCAGCACTACAGATCCGACTCGCACCATGCGCCGATTCTGCCGTTCACTTCGTCGGCCGCGGGCCTATTGACGTCGACCGTTCACCTACTTAACGTCCATTCGTATACATGGACACGATTTTTATAGGGGGACGACAGCGGACCTGGACCGGGCGACTCGGTCCGGGCCGGACGGACCCGCCGACTTCAGGCGTCAGGCACCAGGCACCAGGCACCACCGACCATCCGATTCGACCTCGTGAGGGCCGCATCATGCCGCAGAACCCACAGGAGTCCCGGACATCGCCGAAGCCCCAGTCGCTGGTGATCAGCGAGGTGCGGCTCACTCCGCTCCTGGTCGCGGATCCGCCGCTGTTGAACACCCAGGGCGTCCACCAGCCGTACACCCCGCGCCTGATCGTGGAGGTGGTCACGGCCGACGGCGTGACCGGCGTCGGTGAGACGTACGGCGACACCAAGTATCTCGAACTCGCCCGCCCGCTCGCGGACAAGCTCGTCGGACACAGCGTCACGGATCTGAACGGACTCTTCGCCCTGGCCGACGGGATCACCGTGCACGCCTCGCGGGTCGAGAACTCCGTGGACGTCGGCGGTCTGCGCGGCGTACAGACCGCCGACAAGCTGCGCCTCTCGGTGATCTCCGGCTTCGAGGTCGCCTGTCTGGACGCCTGGGGCAAGGCGGCCGGCCTCCCGGTGCACGCCCTGCTGGGCGGCAAGGTGCGCGACCGCGTCGAGTACAGCGCCTACCTCTTCTACCGCTGGGACCAGCATCCGCGAGGCGCGGGAGGCGAGACCGACGACTGGGGCGCGGCAGTCGATCCGGCCGGTGTGGTGGCCCAGGCCGAACGCTTCGCCGAGACGTTCGGATTCACCTCGTTCAAGCTCAAGGGCGGCGTCTTCCCGCCGGACCAGGAGATCGCCGCGGTCCGCGCGCTGGCCGGACGCTTCCCGGACCGGCCGCTGCGGCTGGACCCCAACGGCGCCTGGTCCGTGCCCACCTCGCTCCACGTGGCGGAGGAACTGCGTGACGTCCTGGAGTATCTGGAGGACCCGACCAGCGGCACCACCGGGATGGCCGAGGTCGCCGCGAAGACAGAGGTCCCGCTGGCGACCAATATGTGCGTCACCACCTTCGGCGAGATCCGTGAGGCCTTCGTCAAGGACGCCGTGCAGGTCGTCCTCTCCGACCACCACTACTGGGGCGGACTGCGCAACACCCGCGAACTGGCGGCCGTCTGCCGCACGTTCGGTGTCGGTCTGTCCATGCACTCCAACACCCATCTGGGCATCAGCCTTGCCGCCATGACCCAGGTCGCAGCGACCGTGCCGAACCTCGGGCATGCCTGCGACAGCCACTACCCCTGGCAGACCGAGGACGTCATCACCGAACGGCTCACCTTCCGCGAAGGCGCCCTGGATGTCGGTCAAGCGCCAGGGCTCGGAGTCGAAATCGACCGGGAGAAGCTCGCCGTGTTCCACCAGCGCTGGCTGGACGACGACGGCACGCTGCGCGACCGGGACGACGCCGCCGCCATGCGCGTTGCCGACCCCGACTGGACCACCCCGCGCCTCCCGCGCTGGTAGCCACCAGCCCGGCGCGGCGCCGGGCCGCCACCCGGGTGCACCCCTGCCCACGGTGTGCGGGTCATGCCCGCCCGGTCGGGGAGCCGGTGCGGGCGTCGTATTCCGCGCGGGCGGCGTCGATGTGGGGCAGGTACGCATGGCTCCATTCGAGCAGCGGCGCAGTGGCCTCCTGGAGCGTCCTGCCCATCGGGGTGAGCTCGTAGCTGACATGGGGCGGCATGACGTTGTGCACGGTGCGCGTCAGGATGCCGTCGCGTTCGAGGCTGCGCAGGGTCACGGTGAGCATGCGCTGGCTGATGCCGTCGATGGCCCGCTTGAGCTCGGTGAAGCGGCGCGGCCCCTCCTGGAGCGTGCGTACGACCAACAGCGACCACTTGTCCCCGACGATGTCGAGCACTTCGCGAGTCCGGCACGGGTCCTGCTGCCGGGCCGGCTCCGCCTCGTCGTCCCTCGCGGTCATGGTTACCTCCAGAGAACCGGGGCACCGAAATGTGCCCTATTGCCCCATGCGCTGAACCGCATCACGATAGTTGTGGTTCTCAAAGAGTACCGAGGCACAAAAGGGAACTGCGGGGGGACTGTCTGTCTTCGCGCGCCTCCACGCCCCAAGGAAGTTCGGTTCACTCATGTCGACATTTCTGCTGGTCCACGGTGCCTGGCACAGCGGCCGATGCTGGGAGCGGGTGGTACCGCTGCTGGAGACGGCCGGACACCGGGTGTTCGCACCGTCGCTGACCGGCTACGGCGACAAGGCGCACCTGCTGAGCCCCGAGGTCGGACTCGACACCCACGTCGAGGACATCGTCGAGCTGATCGGTGATCAGGAACTCAGCGACGTGGTGCTCGTCGGACACAGCTACGCGGGGCTGGTCATCTCCTCCGCGGCCAACCAGGTCCCGGAACGGATCGCGCACCTGGTCTACCTCGACGCGATGGTTCCCGAAGACGGCGAGACCGCGGTCGATGTCCAACCGATGACCCAGAATCTGATCGACCTCGCAGCGCGGAGCGACGGCGGCTGGCGGATTCCCCCGCTGCCGGAGCAACCGGCGCCCTTCGGCCTGTTCGGAGTCACAGATCCCGCCGACGCCGCCTGGCTGCGATCGATGCTCTCGGACCAACCGGTGCGCTGCCTCCAACAACCGGTCCGGCTGGACAACCCGGCCGTGAACGGGATACCGCGCACCCACATCCACTGCGTCGGCGCCCGGCCGGAAGGCATCACCCGGCGTCCCGTACCACCAGTACAGCCCAACGGTTCTCCGGCCCAGGTGTGGGAACTGCCGACCGGCCACGACTGCATGATCACCATGCCCGCTGAACTCGCCGGACTCCTGCTCGAGGCCGCCTCCTGACGGCGTTCCGCGGGCCACCCGCCGCGTGCGGGAGGCGGCGGGTGGGAAGGGGAGGTGCATGGCTGAGGAGGAGCGGACCGTTCACCGGGACATCGCGTTCGTGCTGGACTGCGCCGACAACGACCGGCTGGCCGAGTTCTGGTGCGCCGTGCTCGGGTACCGGAGGGTCCGTGCGGTGCCGCCGTACGTGAGTCTCGCGCCGGCGGACGGCGGCGGTCCGGAGCTGCTGCTCCAGCAGGTTCCCGAGCCCAAGCGGGGCAAGAACCGGATGCATCTCGACCTGCGTGTGCCCGCGCTGGAGCCGGAGTTGTCCCGCCTCCACGCGTGCGGCGCCACGCTCCTCACCGGCCCGTTCGACGACCACGGGGTGCTGACCACGGTGCTCGCCGACCCCGAGGGCAACGAGTTCTGCCTGCTGGTGTGGCCCAATACGGGACCGGCCCTCGGCTGACTCCCTCGGTGCGCCCGGCCGACACCGTTGGCGCGGGTCACCGCACGCGCTGCGCTCGCAGGACGACGTCGTGGGTGTGGTGGGTTCCGGCTGGCGCCGGAGCTGCTCGTGGGCGGGTCTCGTCGACCAGGACGGTCCAGTCGCCGCCGAGGAGACCGGCGATCTCACCGGGCTGGTAGTAGGCGTCGAAGTCGACCTCGCTCGCGTGGTCGGAGGACCGGAGGTCGGTGAGGTCGTGGCCGACGAACAGCAGGGTGCCGCCGGGCGCGACGGCGGCCAGGAGGCCGCGCAGCGCGGTGTGGCCGGGATGTTGACGCAGCAGCGGGAAGTACTGGGCGGACACCAGGTCGAACGCGTCGGCCGGAGGTGGCGTCGTCGTGAGATCCGCCTGGGTCCACGTCACCCGACCAGCGCCGTCCGCGCCCGCCACCGACTCTGTGCCTGCCGCCGCCTCCGTGCCCGTCGACGCCACGCCCGTCGATGCCACCCCCGCCGCCTCGGCGTCGGCAGCGGCGCGTTCCAGCGCGACGGCGGAAATGTCGACCGCGGTGACCTGCCAGCCACGGCTCGCCAGCCAGCGCGCGTCGGCGCCCTCGCCGCAGCCCACGTCGAGCGCCCGCCCCGGTGGCAGCCCGGCGGCTTCGGCGACGAGCACCGCGTTGGGGGCGCCGCTGAAGAGCCGGTCGTGGCTGCGGTACCTCTCGTCCCACTCCTGTGCGTCCCCAGCGCTGTCCTCGGCGTGCCCGCTGTCGGACTCGGGCTCTTCGGCCATCGTGACCACCTCCGGGTCCCAACCTGGCCGGGCCGGCCGCGATGGACAACATTCTTTGCCGGAACCGCAATTCCGCGATGGACGACGAACTCGATGCCGTGCTCGGCGCTCCGGCCGACGGCGATCCGCGCGTGTTCCCCCGGCCGGTCTCCCGCAACGGCATGACCATCGTTCCGCTGAGCCGTAAATCCGGCGGACCGCAGGCGCACACACGTCCGCCCCGCCGGGCGGGACGACGCCGACCCCGATCCCCGCTCGCACGAGGGCGAGCGGTTGGACGTGAGAGCCCGCTGTCGGCGAGCCCGACTTTCCGGCCGGAGCGAAAACGAAACCACGGCTCTCCATGGAAAGTGGAGTCTGCGCCGCCCGCCGATCGGCAGCGCAACGACAACCGGTCGCCCCAGCCGCGTACTTCGCACTCGGGCCGCGATTCCCGCTCGCCGGAAGCGAGGCGAATCCGGGTGCGGCCAGGCCCGTCGAGCCTGGCCGCACCCAGCGGTCACTGGGCCGGGGAGCCCGCCCTCACCAGGGAGAACTCCCCTCCCGTTCTCCTCGGTTCACCGTGCCGACGCACCGCTTTGGCCGTTCGACGCGGGAGCGATACCGTGCTTGATCCGGTTTCCCGTGTCGATTCCGTACAGCACTTCGCGGATCATTCGCATCGTTCCACGGGCGAAGGTGCGCATACGGCTTCCTCCTCGGTGACGCAGAAATCGTTGCCTCTGGTCTCCGTCCGACTATCGGCCGAGCAGGGCAGGAGTGATTGCGGGGGCAGTACCAGCCCCTGGCTGATAACAGCTTATTTCCCTGTTCCGCGTGACGCATCTCGGATCCAGCGGCCTGCTCAGCGCACCGCGTCCGGCTCGGCAGGTGCGGGCTCGACCACCGGTCCGCGTTCGATCAGATGTTTGATGCCGAAGGTGGCGACGACCGCGACCGCCATGGCAGCGACCAGGAACCACAGGCCGGCCGCCGGGGAGCCGGTGCGGTCGACGATCACGCCGATGCCCATCGGGCCGAGACCGCCGCCAAGGTTGCCCACCGCGTTGATCACGGCGATGCCCGAAGCCGCCGCGACTCCGCTCAGGAAGCGGGAGGGGAGCGACCACAGGACCGGCTGGCCCGCGAGATGCCCAGCGCGGCGACGCGGCACCGCGCGCGGTGGCGGCCCTCCGCGCCGCAAGCGGAGCGCGGCTGGGTCCGCCTCTACACCGAGCACGTCACCCAGGCGGACACCGGCGTGGACCTGGACTTCCTCGTCGGCTCGACCGATTCCGAACCACCCCGACAGGCGTTCTGAGGCGGGTCACCGACATGGCACCTACGCGCCCCGGGGACCCGGCCCCGCACACCTGTACGCTCCCGCTTCCGGCCACCGAACTCCACGACGAGGAGCCGCGGATGACCGACCCTTTCCCCGCGGAGTCCGCGGGACCCGCGCCGGAGCCGGTCCGATGACCGGCGCACCGGCCCCCGGCACAGGACACGCCCCCGAAGTCGTCGTCCACGGTGAGGCGATGCTGCTTCTGCTGGCCGAACACGGCGTGCCGCTGGAGCACGCCGTCGCCTTCCGCCGCTCGGTCGCGGGCGCTGAGTCCAATGTCGCCACCGGGCTCTCCCGTCTCGGCCACCGCACGCGCTGGCTGGGAGGGGTCGGAGACGACCCGGCGGGCTCAGCGGTGCTGGCGCAACTGCGCTCCGACGGCATCGACACCTCCCACGCCGTCGTCGACCCGAGTGCCCCGACGGGGCTGCTCCTTCGCGACAGCCACCCGGCCCGCGCCATCGACGTGCAGTACCACCGCACCGGCTCCGCCGCCTCGAGGCCGACGGGCGGTGAGCTGTCCGCCGCCGCGGTGCGCGGCGCGCGCCTGGTGCACGTCACCGGGATCACGGCCATGCTCTCCGACTCGGCGCACGAGACGGTGCTGCGGCTGCTGGAGCCGGCGCGCGAGACGGGTGCCGCGGTGTCGTTCGATCCGAACGTCCGCCTGAAGCTCGGCTCCCCGGAGCGCTGGCGCACGGTGGTCGGCCCGCTGCTGGCCCACGCCGACCTGGTGCTGGCCGGGGAGGACGAACTGGAGCTGCTGAGCCGCGGTCAGGACCCGGAGCGGACCGCCGGCCAGCTGCTGGCGGCGGGGGTGCGCACGGTCGTCGTCAAGCACCGGGACAAGTCCGCGACCTGCCGTACGGCCCAGGGCCGGTGGCGGCAGCCGGCGTTCCGGGTACCGGTCACCGACCCGGTGGGCGCGGGCGACGCCTTCGCCGCCGGGCTCCACTCCGGGTGGCTGCTGGGCCGTACGTACGAGCAGTCCCTGGCCGAGGCGGCAGCCGTCGCCGCACTTGTCGTACAGTGCGCCGCCGACATCGACGGCCTTCCCGACCGCCGCCGGCTCGACCGCGCGCTCGCGGCGTTCACCGGCGATGTCGAGACCGTCCACCGTTGAATTCCGTCCACCGCTGTCCCCCCGCCCATCCCCGCTGTCCCCTACCATCCCGTTCCCCCGTCCCATCCCTCCCCACCCTCCCGTCACTCCCGTCCCCCTCCCCGCAGGAGCCCCCATGTCCCCGTACCGATGGGAAACCGTCCAGGCCGTCACCGCCCAGCGCGCGTTCGGCATCGTCCGCAGCCGCACACCCGAAGAGGCCGTGAGCGCGGGCGAAGCCGTACTCGACGCGGGCCTCCACGCCGTCGAGGTGGCCCTGACCACCCCCTGCGCCCTGACCGCAGTCGAGCGCCTGGCCGAGTCCCGGCCCGGCGCCCTCATCGGCGCCGGGACCGTCCTCGACGCGGCCGCGGCCCGCGCGGCGGTGACCGCGGGCGCGCGCTTCCTCGTCTCGCCCGACCTCGACCCGGAGGTGATCCACACCGGGCACCGCCACGGTGTCCCCGTCTTCCCGGGTGTCGCGACACCGACGGAGATGGTCCGCGCCCTGGAGCACGGCGCCGACGCGCTCAAGCTGTTCCCCGCCTCAGCCGTCTCCCCGTCCTGGCTGCGCGATGTGCGAGCCGCCCTTCCCCAGGCGCCCCTGATACCCACCGGAGGTGTGACAATCGACAACGCACCGGAGTGGATCGCGGCCGGGGCTGTGGCCTGCGGCATGGGCTCGGCGCTGACCTCGGGCGGCGCCACGGAGGCAGGTGAGCGGGTCACCGCCCTGCTCAAGCGCCTCGCCGACGCACGCTGACCGCTGGGACAGAGCACAGGGCCGAGGCAGGGAGAGAGCAAGCGTGGAACTGCAGGGGCTTGCACGGACAGGTCGTCGACCGGATCGGTGAGTCGATGGCCGCGGGCGAGATCCGGGCCGGCGAAGTCCTGCGCCTGGAAGTCGTCCAGGCACGCTACGGCGTCTCCCGGACCGTGGCACGCGAGGCCGTGCGGGTGCTGGAGTCCAACCGTCTGGTGACCAGCCGCCCGCGGGTGGGCATCACCGTGCGGCCCATGGCGGAGTGGAACCTGTACGACCCCCAGGTCATCCGCTGGCGGCTGGCCTCGCCGTACCGCGAGGCCCAGCTGCGCGAGCTGTCCGAGCTGCGGGCCGCCGTCGAGCCGCTGGCCGCTTCCCTGGCCGCCGCGGGGGCCGACCAGGAAGTCCGCGAGACGCTTCTCGTCCACGCCAGGGAGATGGCCGACGCCGCGCAGGCCGGCGACGGCAAGCCGTTCATCGCCGCCGACGCCGCCTTCCACCGCACTCTGCCGGCGGCGTCGGGCAACGCGATGTTCGCCCAGCTCGCCGAGGTGACAGCGGAACTGCTGGTGTCACGGCACGTGCTGTCGCTGATGCCGGACGAGATCGACGTATCGGCGGTACGGCAGCACGTCCAGGTCGCCGACGCCGTCGCCGCCGGCCGCCCGGAGGAAGCCGCCCGGTGCGTGCGGGAGATCCTCGTCCTCGCGCGCGGGGAGGTCGAGCGGATACTGGAAGACGGCTCGGCCGGGGCTCCCGGTGCGGTCGGCTCCACCGGCTCGGCCGGTGGAGCCGGGTGCCGTTTCCAGCTCGTCGGGCGGTGTCCGGCACGCGCCTATGATCGCGCTCATGACGCGACTCTTCACGCACCGACTGCGGGTGCGCTACAGCGAGTGTGACCAGCAGGGCGTGGTGTTCAACGGCCACTATCTCTTCTACTACGACGTGGCGTTGACAGAGCTGTGGCGGGAAGTCGCGGGCGGCTACGCCTCCCTGGTCGAAGGCGGCACCGAACTGGTCGTGGCCGAAGCACGGCTCGTCTACCGCCAGGGTGCGCGCTTCGACGAGCTGCTCGACATCGAGATGCCCCTCACCCGTCTCGGAACGACGAGCATGATCGTGGCCCCGAGGTTCAAGGTCGGCGAACGGCTCATGGCCGAGGGCGAAGTGCGGCACGTCTTCACCGACAGCGGGACCGGCACGAAGAAGCCGATGCCCGACACCATACGGGCGGCCTTCCAGCCCTACGACGCCACAGCGGGGGCATAACGGTCATTCCATGGTCGGCGGACCGTCGTGACGGTTCTCCAGCCGGCCGTTCGCACAGCGGGGCTGAACCGCTGCCGGGCACCCGCGCCGATGAAACTGATCAGTCCGCGCAATTTGTTGACTCCAACTGCTTGTTCCGGTCAGGTCGAGGCGTGCATGATGCGGCAATCGTTCATCGCGAGGGCCGTCATCACTCGCATGGGGCTCGTTCTCGCGCAGCAGTCGTCGGAGGGGATCAGCGTGGATCTTCAGCTCTTGGCGGCGCTCGTCCTGGGGATCGCCACGATCGTCGTCATCGTGCTGCGGACCAGGCTCGACGCCTTCTTCGCCCTGCTTGTCGCGGCGCTGGTGACGGGATTCGTCGCCGGAGCCCCCGCGTCGAAGGTGATCGATTCGATCACCACAGGCTTCGGGAACACCCTGGGCTCCATCGGCATCGTCATCGGACTCGGCGTCGGACTCGGGAAGATCCTGGAGGTCTCCGGAGCCGCCGACGCTCTGGCGCGGGCCTTCGTACGAGCCCTCGGCATCGGCCGTGAGCCCTGGGCCATGGGTGCGACCGGTGCACTGGTGTCCATCCCGGTCTTCTGCGACTCCGGGTACGTCATCATGAACCCGCTCGCCCGGTCCATCGCACGCCGCAAGCGCGCCGGCTACGTCACGCTCGCCCTTGCCCTCGGCTGTGGCATGACGCTGACCCACCACCTCGTCCCGCCGACACCGGGCCCGCTGGGCGTCGCGGGCATCCTGGGCGCCGACCTCGGTGGGCTGGTGCTGTCCGGGCTCGTCTTCGCGGTTCTCCTGCTGCCCGTTGTGGTGCTGTACGCGCGCTGGATCGGCCCCCGGCTGGAGGGCTCGCTGCTGCCGGAGGTGCGCGAGGCCGTCTACGGCCGCGCCGTGGCTGCGGGACCGGGCGCGGCGCTCGCGGGGCCGCCTGCCGATGGGACGACAGCCGGTGGCGGCATGGCTGATGGTGCTGCCGGTGCACCGGCAGCGGACGAGCCGGAGGAGGACCCCGCCCGCGAGCTGGGCACCCCGCCGGACGGCGCGAAGCCGCACCGCGTGGGCGCGCTGCGCGCCCTGCTCCCGCTGCTGGTCCCCCTCGTGCTCATCATCGCCAACACCGTGGCCACCGCCATCGACCAGTACGCCCAGGGCACGCTCGACGGCAAGGGCTACGACCCCTCGCCGATACCCGCGGCCCTGGCCTTCGTCGGGAACCCCGTCGTGGCGCTGCTGGTCGGCCTGGTTCTGGCCGTCTACGGCCTGCTGCCCCGCTGGACCACCCGCAGTCGGGTCGGCGGCTGGCTGGCCCAGGCCGCCGCCTCCGCCGGACTGATCATCCTGATCACCGGCGCCGGCGGTGCGCTCGGTGAGGTGCTGCGCGCCACCGGAGTCGGCGACGAGATGGCGGAGGCCATCGCCTCCTGGAGCCTGCCCGGAGTGCTGGTGCCGTTCCTGATCGCCAGCCTGGTGCGGATCGCGCAGGGCTCCGGTACCGTCGCGATGATCACCGCAGCGTCCGTTTCGGCGCCGCTGGTCCACGGGCTCGGCATCTCCCCGCTGCTCGCCGCGCTCGGCTGCTGTGCCGGGTCGATGGTCTTCAGCTACTTCAACGACTCCTACTTCTGGGTCGTCACCCGCTTCGCCGGCCTCGACGGCACTGCCGCACTGCGCGGCTGGTCCGGCATCACCACCGCCGTCTGGCTCGGCTCGCTGCCGCTGCTCCTGCTCGCGGGCGTGGTGCTGTGAACGCCCACACCCACACCCCCGAGGCCGTCCGCTGCAGGGCTCCCGTCGTCGGGCCCGCCGTGCTGATCGTCGCCGATGACCTCACCGGTGCCAACGCGACCGCGGCCGGGTTCGCCCGTACGGGCATGCGTGCGGTCACCGTCGGCGCGCACCAGGACCCCGCCACGGCGGCCAGGTTCGGCGCCCGCTTCGACGCGGTCGTGGTCAGCACCGACAGCCGGCACTGCCCGCCGGAGGAGGCCGCCGAGCGGGTCCGTGCGGTCATCCGGCACACGGGCGGCGCCGCGCTGGTCTCCCACCGCGTCGACTCCACCCTGCGCGGCAACCTCGGAGCCTCCACGCAGGCAGCGCTGCGGGCCGTGAGCGAGCAGACCGGCCGCCGCGCCGTCGCCCTGTGTGCGCCCGCCCACCCCGAGGCGGGCCGGCAGACGGTGCAGGGCACTCAACTGTGGGACGGCGCGAGGCTGGAGGACACCGAGGTGGCTCGGGATCCGCGCTCTCCGCTGCCCACCTCACAGGTGGCGGATCTCCTGCACCTGCAGGCCCCTGGCTTGAGCGTCGCCCAGCTGCCCCTGTCAGCTGTCACCGGTTCGGAGCCCGCCCTCCGCGCGCTGGTCGAGAAGCGGCTGGCGGACGGCGTGGACGTCCTGGTGGCCGACGCTCTGACCACCTCCCACCTGGACAGGATCGCGGACGCCGCCGTGCGCGCGGCCCCGGTGGGGGTCGGCGAGGTGGTATGGGTGGGCGTCGACCCCGGTCCCTCCTCGCTCGCGCTGGCCACCGCGATGGGCCTGACCGGCGGCACCGGTGGCGCCCCGGTCCTCGCCGTCTCCGGCTCGACCCCCCGTCTCACCCGCACCCAACTCTCCCGGCTGCGCGCCGAGCACCCGGTCGTCGTCGTACGCCCGTGCCTCGAGCGGGAGTCGAGCGTGCCCGACGTGACCGCCACCGCCGAGGCCCTTGGCCAGGCACTCGCCACAGCCGGTCCCGAGGAGGTGGTGCTGCTCGCGACCGTGCTGGACGAGGCGGACATCGCCGCGGACTGCGGTGCCGAGGACGCCGAACGGCTGCCCGGAGCCCTGGCCCGGTCTGTGCGCCGGGCACTGGAACGCCACGATGTGCCGGGAGTGGAGGGGCTCTTCTCCACCGGCGGTGACGTCTCGGCCGCGCTCTTCGCCGAATTGGGGGCGCACGGTCTGGACATCGCGGAAGAGCTGGTTCCGCTGGCGGTGGCCGGTACATTCGTCGGCGGGCCGTGGGCCGGGCTGCCGGTTGTGACCAAGGGCGGGCTCGTCGGCGACGCCGGTACGACGTCCCACTGCGTCACCTATCTGCGCCGGGCGGCTGCGGCGGCCCGCCGTCAGGTACCGGCCGCCGACGCCATGGACCCGCCGCCTCCGCCGTGAGCCGAGCACTCGAACACCGGAGCCGCGGAGCATCGGAGCCGCGGAGCACCTGAGTACCGGAGCATCGGAGCCGCGGAGCACCTGAATACCGGAGCATCGGAGCCGCAGAGCTCCGGAGCTCCCCGCGACAAGACCCCTGACAGCACAGCACACGACAGCACACCACAGCACCATGACCAGCCAGACACCTGGAGGAAACCCGTGGCCCGTCCCGTCCTCGCCGTGACCCTCGGCGACCCCGTCGGTATCGGACCGGAGATCACCGCCCGCACCCTCGCGGCCGTCGCAGGAGAGGCCGGCCACCACGGGGTGGCCGTGGGCGACGCGGAGGCGCTGCGCCGTGGCGCACGCGCCGCCGGTGTGGACGCCGAGGTCCGGGAGGTCACCGACTTCTCGGCCGAGCCCGCCGGGCCCGGCGTCATCGACGTACTCGACACCGGCGTGCTCGGCACCGACCTGCCGGCCTGGGGCACCGTCGACGGCCGTGCGGGACGTGCCGCCGTCACCGCGATCGAGACCGCCACCCGCGCGGCCATGGCGGGTGAGGTCGCCGGTATCGTCACCGGGCCGATCAACAAGGAGGCGATCTGGGAGGCGGGGTCGAAGCACCTCGGGCACACCGAGATGCTGGGCGAGCTGACCGGTGTCACCCGCCAGGACACCATGTTCGTCGTCCGCAACACGGCAGTTGCCGGGCACCATCTGCGCATCTTCTTCACCACCCGGCACGTGGCGCTGCGCAAGGCCCTCGACCAGCTGACCGCGGAGCGGGTACGCAACTCCGTCGACGAGGCTCTGACGGCGCTGCGGGTCTTCGGCACCGACCGGCCCCGCCTCGCCGTGGCCGCCGTCAACCCGCACGGCGGTGAGAACGGCGCCTTCGGCGACGAGGAGATCGAGCACATCGCGCCTGCCTGCGAGGCCGCCCGCGCCGACGGGCTGGACGTGACAGGTCCGGTACCCGCCGACTCCGTCTTCCACCAGGGCCTCACCGGCCGCTACGATGGAGTGCTCTCCCACTTCCACGACCAGGGCCATATCCCGGCCAAGACCTACGACTTCGACGGCACCATCTCCGTCACCGTGGGGCTGCCGATCCTGCGGACCTCCGTCGACCACGGCACCGCCTTCGACATCGCGGGTTCGGGCCGGGCCGACCACGCCACCATGCTCTCCGCCTACCGAGCCGCCGTGGACTACAGCCCGTACGCCCCGGCCATCCGAGCCACCTATGGCTGAGCCGTCCGCCGCGCGCCGCGGCACCCGCGCCCGGCACAAGGCGCTGCTGGAACTGCTGCGCGAGGGAACCACGCACGTGGACGACCTCGCCGCCGCACTGGACGTGTCCGCCTCGACCGTCCGCCGCGACCTGCGGCGGCTCACCGTGGACCAGCAGGTGGCCCGGACCTACGGGGGCGCGGTCGTACCGGAGGCGTTCCACGAGCGTCCGGTCGCCGAGAGCGCCCGGCTGCGGCTACGCGCCAAGGCGGCGATCGCGGACGCGGCCGGGCCGCTGGTGCCCGCGACCGGCGCGGTCTTCGTGGACGCGGGAACGACCTGCGCCGCGCTGGCCCGGCGTCTGGCCGAGGAGTGGTCCGATCCGAGCGACCACCAGGCGCTGGTGGTCACCCGCGGCCTGGAGACCGCACAGGTTCTCGCCGACGCCCCCGGCGTTGAGGTGGTGATGCTGGGCGGCAGTGTCCGGCCACTGAGCCACGGCCTCGTCGGACCGCTGGCCGACCTCGCACTGGAACGGCTGTCGTTCGAGGTGGCCTTCCTGGGCGCCGACGCGGTCGATCCGCGCCGTGGCGTGGGGGAGCCGACTCTGGCGGAGACGGCCGTCAAGGAGCGGGTCGCGGCGCGGGCCCACCGCGTGGTGGTGCTCGCGGACGCGACCAAACTGGAGGTCCACGACGCGCCTGCCTGGGCCCGGCTGCCGGACGGCTGGACCCTGGTGACGGACGGGGACGCACCTGCGGAGCTGGCCGAACGCTGCGAGGCCGCCGGGGTCACGCTGGTGCGGGGCTGACGGGGCTGACGGGGCTGACGGGGCTGACGGGGCTGACGGGGCTGACGGGCGCCAAGGGGGAGCGGGCCGCGATTCAGGGCCCGCTCCCGGCCGCCGCAGCCCCCTCGACCGGGCCGTTGCCGAAGCCAGTCGACAGCCAGTACCCGCGCAACTCCCGGTGCAGCCGCACCATTTCGGCCGGGGCGTCGTCGGGAGGGTTCGTGGAGTCGGTGTGCACCCTGCCGTACCGGCTGCGGTCACCGGGGCCGAACTCGAGCGCGCCCCGGTACATGCTCCCGGTGAGGAAGCCCGGCGCCCACCGGCGCGTGCCGTCGTGGAGCAGCAGGGCGATCCGCCAGCGCCCCTGCGGTCCGGCGCCGGTCATGCGGTGCGCCAGCTCCACCTCCGCCACCCGCGGCCACTCCACTCGGCGTACGCGCACAGCGCCGACCAGCACCACGCCTTCCGGGCCCAGCACGACCCGGCGCCCCGTGAAGCGCCAGCACACCGTCAACAGGACGACCCACAACGCGAGGTCGCCCGCCAGCTTCCAGGGCCCCGGCCGGTCCATGGTCAGCTCGGCCCAGCTGCTGACCCCCGCCGTCACCGCGATCCCCGTCGATGCCAGGGACCACAACGCACACCTCGCCCGGTGCCGCAGCACCATCTTCGTCAGCACCGCCACCCCCCCCGTCTTGCCGTGTCGGTCCGCTCGCATCCTACGAGCAGCGGCGAGGTCACGCCGAAGACCGCGGGGTGGCGGCAGGCCCGGGCCCGGCGTCGTCGCACAGTTCGGCGACGAGGGAGCGCGCATAGGCCTCATCGGTTTCCGGGATCGAGAAAACCACCCGGAAGTACAGGGGTGCGACGACGCGGTCCAGCACCTGCTCGAGAGAGGGCGTCCGCTCACCCCGCCGGGCAGGGGCCTCCAGCGCGGCCTGGAACCGGGTGCTGACCCGCCGCAGACACTCGCGCAGCCCGGCCCTGCGGTCGTCCACGTCCGGTGCCACTTCGGCACGGAAGAACGCCACGCCGCCGGGCCGGGACAGATCGTTGAGGGTCCACACGGCCACCCGTTCGAGGTCTTCGCGCAGCTCACCGTGGAGTTCCGGGGTCTCTTCGTCGTGCTGCCGAGTGGCGACATCCGCCAGGAGCGCGGAAATTGTCCCCCAACGGCGGTAGAGCGAGCTGGGGTTGACGCCGGCGCGGCGCGCAACCGCGGGAATGGTCACCTTGTCGGCGCCGATTTCGTGCACCAGGTCGACGGTCGCCTGGTGCACGGCGGCGCGTACGCGGGCGCTCCGGCCGCCGGGGCGGCTGTCTTTGCTTTTGGTGGACACCCTCCCACCCTAAAGCAAAGATTTGTGCTTTAGCGCCGCACCGGCCTAGCATCCTTAACGCAGAGATCACTGCTTTAAATCCGCATCGGAGGAATCATGCCCCAATACGAGGCCGCCCACCAGCTCGGCAAGCAGTTCCACGCCTTCCTCACCGCGGGGGACTGGGACGGCATCCGGACACTGCTCACCGACGACGCGACCTGGACGCTGCCCGGCGACAACACCATCTCCGGCACGGTGGAAGGCGCCGACGCGGTAGTGGACAGGGCGAAGAAGATCGCTTCCTACGGTCTCCGCTTCGAGCTGCTGCACATCCTGGTCAGCCGCGAGAACATGGCCCTGTCCCTGCACAACACAGCCCGCCGTGGCGAGCTCCGGCTGGACGAGTACCTGACCACGGTCTGCCACCTGCGCGACGGCAAGATCGCGAGCATCGAGACCTACCTGTCGGACGTCCCGGGCATGAACGCCTTCTTCGTCTGAGTATCGGCGTCGCGGCGTCGCAGCATCACGGCAACGCAGCATCACAGCTGACTCAGTTGCGCACCGGGCGCTCGACTGCTGGCTCTGCTGCAGGGCTCTCCGTGTTGCGGGGTGTCTGGGTGCGGTACGAGTGGCCGAGTTCAGGGCCGAGTCCGAAGTAGTGGCGGAAGTTGTAGACGAGGGGACTCCAGGCGGCCGGGTCGATGTGGTCGGTGCCGGGAACGACAATGCCGGGATCGGCGTGGACCTTGCACACCGCGGCCTCGACGATGACGAAACCGCCCGCGACGTCCGGCCGCACTCGCTCGGCGCGGGCCTCCAGTTGGAGCGGGCACTCCGCGACGCGCGGCGGCCGGACCAGCTGGGACGGTTCGCCGGTCAGACCGGCCGCGGCGAACTTGTCCGGCTCGAAGCGGCAACCTGCGGGCTTGGTCGCGGGCACCGGGTGCCGTCCGGTCAGCGGCGCCAGCCGCTCCACCGCCGGCCACTGGGCGGGGGCGGGCAGATTGATCACCAGGTCGGGCCGGACGCCCAGGTTGTACGCGGTCTGCCCCTCGCGGCCCAGCCCGAGGACGACCGTCTGCCCGAGAGCCCATGCGGAGGATATCGGGGCGAGGTTGAACGAGCCGTCCTCGTTCTCCGTCGAGAGAAGCACCACGGGCGTTCCGAAGTACAGAATGCTGGGCTCGATCTCCACGTGGGCGTGGGCGACGGCTGTTTGTGCAGGCAGGTGGCTGGGCGGTGCTGGGTTCATGGCGGGCAGCCTAGGATCCGCTCGCTTCGGCGCACGCCGAAACGACTCGGACGAAGGGGGCGGCCCGGCCTACCGCAGGATCCAGTGGAGAAAGCGCACCAGCGAAGGGCCGAGGACGGGGGCCGCATGGTCGATCTCGGCAGTGAGCCGGGCCCGCTCTCCGGCGGGCAGAGCGGCGGCGAGGGCCGCGGAGTCCGGTGGCGCCCAGCGGGTGACCAGGGCGCGGGCCCGGGCACGTACGTCCTGATCCGGGTCGTCCACCAGGGCGAGCCCGGCCCGGAGCGGGGCCAGCCCACGGTGGATCGCGAGCAGGCGAATGGCGGCCAGGCGGATGTGCCGGGGGTGGTCCGGCGTCAGCCGGGCCCGCAGCGCGTCCGGGGACAGGGCTTCGGCGTCGGAGAGGAGCGCCTCGCAGACGCGTCGTACGACGCGCGGCGACGGGTCGTCCAGCAGAGGTGCGACGCGCTCGGGTGAGGCGGCCCCCAGCATCCGCAGCGCGCCGACCGCCGCCGCGCGCACGCCCGGCCGCGCGTCGGACAGATACGGCAGCACCAGCGCGACCTCCTCGGGTCCGCCGCACTCGCCGAGCCCCGCGACAACCGAGGGCCCTGCGCGGCCAGTGGCTTCGGCGGCGGCCCGGCGGTAGTGCGCGAGGGGATCGCCGTCTCCCTGGCGTACGGCCCACTGCGCGCATGCTCGTACGCTCGATGACCGGTCGGCCAGCCGGTCGACCGCCCGCAGTGGCTGCCCCAGCCGCCGCAGCGCGGTGACGGCGATGGCCCGGACACTGGCGCTGCGCGCGCCCAGCAGCACATCGAGGGCCTCGGCCCCGTCCGGAGCCGGGCAGGTGCGGAGTGCCGCTTCCGCGCAGCGCGCCTGGACGACGACATCCGGATCGCGCACGGCCCGGTGAGCGAGCTGTTCGGACGTCAGCCAACCGTGCTCCACAGCCCGTCCGTACGCCCAGCGCCGCACCTCGTACCTCGGGTGTCCGAACGCGTACTCCCGCAGCTCCGCGCCACCTTCGGCCAACCGCGCCTCCAGCAGGCGCAGCGCGACGTCACCGCGCTTGCGGGCGGCGGCGTGGAGCACGACGGGCGCCGCGCGCACCAGGGCCTCCGGCCGGACTCCGGAAAGCACGCGCCGAGCCGCCTCCCGCACCGGCCCGGCCCAGTCGGCGCAGCGCAGCACCACCAGGGGCAGCAGCTCATCGGGAACCCCGGCACACAACGCCGCCTCGCGCACGCGGCCGTCACCGTGACAGAGCGCCACCGCGAGATCCGAGGCCCGCTCCCCGCGTGCAGCGAGGTCGTACGCCACCCACTCCCGCGCGGGCGCCCGCGGTCCGGGCAGGTCGGGGAGAGGTCTGCTGCGCATCCCAGCAGTCTAGGCGGGCCGAGGGCGGACCCTCCGGGGAGCTGCTGCCGGAAGCAGGAAGGCATCCGGCCCGCCCGGCTGCCTGGTTCTGGCCTCGAGCGCGGGGTCGGATGTGCGCGATGCTGAGCGCGCTGCGGACCAGCGGAAGAGACAGACGAGACAGACGGGGGGTGGATGAATCATGTCTCCATCTTCCGGGGGGTCCTCCAAGGGAGAGCTGTACTCACTCCAAGAGGAGGAAGAGGCCGCTGACGGGTGGAAGGAGCTCTCCAACCGGGTCTGGACGGGCGGACTTCTCCTGGTGTTCGTCGGCGTCGTCGGCGGGAGCGTCCGCCTGCTCTGCCGGCTGAGCGGCGCGGACCCGGAGGTCGTCCACAGGGCACAGCAGTTGAGGAACGCGGCGGAGCTGGTGGCTCAGGGCTACTCGCTGGCCGTCGAAGTCGTGCGGGAGGAATGGGCGCCGCTGCGGCAGGTGGCCGAGGACGGGGACAGCGCCGAGGGCGTGCGGGTGGACGTGAACCGGCCCGACCAGCAGGCCACTGCGCTGCTGCAGGCTCTGCGAGTGCTCTTGGATGCCGGGCCGAGAGCGCGGAAGGTGGCCGAGGCCGGCACGGAACTGGCCGAGCTGATGGCGCCGATACTGGCCGACGCCTCGCCCGCCTCCGGGTGGAAGCAGATGCTGGGTGCGAGCCGCGAAGCGCGCCGACGTGCCAAGGCCGCCTTGAAGGAACTCCGCGCACTGCTGCACGAGGCCGAGGAGGAAGAGCTCATGCGGCACTTCGTACAGGCATCGACCGAGCTGTTGGGGGGACCGGACGGTGACGACCCGACCGAGCTTTCCGTCTGGGCGGACTTCGAGACGCGGCCCGCAGCGTACGACAGCCTGCTCGCCGACCTCACCGGGTCCGGCCTCTCCCCGGCCGGTGGAGACACGTAGACGTGCCTCGTCAGTGAGTTCCGGATTCGCCCGATCAGGTGGCGCGAGGCTCCATGGTCGTCGGTGAACACATACAGTGCCGTCAGAAGGGCGCCCAAGCCGGAAGTCGTACCCAGGCCAACGGGCGCTCTTCGTCGTATCGGCCGTCAAGGCAACGCCCGGCCGCCGCCCGGGCCGAGACAGACATAGGCGCGTGTCACGGTTCGACGGCTCGGTGCGAGAATCCCGCCATGACGGGAATACGCTCCAGAACAGTGCGAGTTGGCCGTCGGATCGTCCTCGCCTCCGCCGTGCTCGTGCTGCTGGGAGCGTGTGGCCGGGGGGGCGGGAAGATCGACACTGCCGAGACGGCCCCGGACAACGGCTCCGGCGCGGGCAGGGTGACCACCATTCCGGTCGAGGACCGCGTCGCCGCACCCAGCCTCACCGGCCGTACCGTATCCGGCTCGACGCTCCGGCTGCGTGACTACCGAGGCAAGGTGGTGGTTCTCAACGTCTGGAACTCCACCTGCGGTCCCTGCCGCGCCGAGGCCGGTGCGCTCACCAAGGTGGCCGAGGAAACGAAGGCGAGCGGCGTGCGCTTCGTCGGCCTCAACACCCGCGACTACAGCGCGGCGAACGCCCGCGCCTTCGAACGGCGGCAGAAGGTGCCGTACCCGTCCTGGTACGACCCCGACGGGAAACTTGTTCTGCGCTTTCCGGCGGGCAATCTGATGCCCCAGGGCATCCCCAACACCCTCGTCATCGACCGGGAGGGCCGCATCGCCGCTCGCCTTCTGCGCGCGGTCGACGAGGAGGACCTGCGGGTGGTCCTCCGCCGGATCATGCCGGGCGGCCACCAGGGCGGGTGATGTCCGTGGCCGGCCCGGATCGGTGGAGAGGACCGTTGGTCAGGAAGCGGGGACCGGGCCGCCAGGTCGGAAGCGCTCGACTCCCACGATGTGCCGCACCTTCACCGGGCGCACGATCACCGCGACTCGCTGCTCTCCTGGCATGAGCCACTCGAACCGCTCGCCGCCCAGATACTTCCGGGCCAGCCGGTCCATCCGCTCGTGCGCCTCCTCGCCCTCGATGAAGCGGGCCACCTCACCGCTGATCTGCACCCGGTCGAAGGGGTCGGCGGCGTCCGCGTGCGAGAGATAGACGCGGGGGTCGCGGCGGAGGTTCTCCTCCTTGACCCGGCCCACCGAGGTGTTGAAGGACAGCTCCCCCTCTCCCTCCAGGTCCACCCACATCGGGCTGACCTGCGGTGCCCCGTCGGCGAACACAGTGCCGACGTACCAGATGTTGGGGGCTTGCAGCCGGGCGCGCACGGCTTCATCGAAGATCGCATTCACCCGGGGAGGCTATCGCCCGCCTTCGGCTCCCCGCACACCGTGACGGTTGGAGCCGACCATGGGCGTCCCTCGGGGTCCCCGGAAGGCCTCCCTCCTGAAAAGGTCTCCTAGAGTTGGCGCTCGTGCTTTACGGCAGAGCTGCGGAAGTCAGCGCCCTCGAAGAAGTGATGGCGCGCGCTCGCGACGGCCGCGGCGGCGCGGTGGTGTTGCGGGGCGAGGCAGGCGAGGGCAAGACCGCCCTGCTGGACGCGGCGATCGGACAAGGCGACGAGGCGCGCATGCCCGAAGAGGCGCACGCGCCCGACGAGGCGCGCATGCCCGGTCCGGTGCGCGACCGCGGCGCGATGCGCGTCCTGCGGGCCACCGGCATCGAACCCGAGTCCGACCTCGCCTTCGCGGCGCTGCACCAAGTGCTGCGACCGGTGACCGGCTCGCTCGGAGCGCTGCCCGAACCCCAGCGTGACGCTGTCCGCGCGGCCCTGGGGCTTTCCGCCGACCAGTCCGGCGACCGGTATCTGCTCGGCGCCGGTGTCCTCTCGCTGTTGGCCGAAGCCGCCGCACCGGACGGACTGGTCTGCGTCGTTGACGACTTCCAATGGGTCGACAGGGCCTCGGCCGACGCACTGCTGTTCGCCGCCAGACGGTTGGAGACGGAACGCGTCGCGATGCTGTTCGCCGTGCGCGGCGACGCTCCGGTCAAGGGTGTACCGCTGACGGTGGACGTACGCGGCCTGCCCGAGCAGGCGGCGGCCGAGATGCTGGGCTCCCGCCACGGTGTGCCGCCCGGGGTGGCACGGGAACTCACCGCGCTGACCCACGCCAATCCCCTCGCTCTGGACGAGATCGCCGCACGGCTGACGCCGGCACAGCGCGCCGGACGCGAACCGCTGCCCGACCCGCTCCCCGGGGGCGCCCGGCTCTTCGGCGACCAGGTGGCCGCGCTTTCCGCCCCCGCTCGGCTGCTCGCGCTGGTCGCCGCTGTCGAGGCTGATCTGGACCTGGTCCTGCGCGCCGCCGACCGGCTGTCCGCCGAGCGTACCGAAGGGCCCGGTCAGCACACCGCCGACGAGGTTGCCGGTCGGAGCGCGGGGGACCGGGACGGGCGTGTGGCGCTGGCCGAGCTGGAGGAGTCCGGGCTGGCCGAACTCCGTGGTGCGCGTGTGCACTTCCGCCACCCCCTCGTCCGGTCGGCGGTGCACGAGGCCGCCGGGTCAGCGGACGTCCGGCGGGTGCACGCCGTACTGGCGGAGCTGACCGGGGGCGACCGCCGCGCCTGGCACCTGGCCGGAGCCGCCCTGGGCCAGGACGAGCGGGTCGCCGCCGAGCTGGTGGCCGCCGCTGAGCGGGCGCGCGACCGCGGAGGCTACGGTACCGCCGCCACCGCCCTCGCCAGAGCGGCCGAGCTGACCCCGGCGCCGTACGCCCGTGCCGTCCGCCTGAAGGACGCCGCCGTCGCGGCTTGGCTCGGCGGCCGCCCGGGTCAGGCCGAATCGCTGCTGGCCGACGCCCGCGACCAGGCCGGTGCCGACGCCGGTCTCGCCCTGGAGATCGCCCAGCTCCGGGGCCGGTTCGAGCTGAACTCGGGGAACGCCGCCGAGGCCGTGCGGATCCTCGCGGCGGGCGACAGCCTGGACATGCTGGCCGACGCCGTCGAGGCTGCCTCGTACGTCGGTGACACGGCTGCCGTCGTCGAGCTCGGACAGAGGGCGGCAGCGCACCCCGAGGGGTTCTTGCGGGACGCGGTGGCCGGGATCGGTCTGACGCTGAACGGCGACGCTGCCGGGCCGGGTCTCCTTCGGCGGGCGCTGGCGCGGGCCGGTGAACTGACGGACGCGGCGGAGTATCTGTGGGCGGCGGCCGCGGCCGGCCAGCTGGGCGAGCCGGACCTGGCGAACGATATGGCCGACCGTGCCGGACGGGTCGCCAGAGTGTCGGGGATGACGGGGCAGCTGCCAGTGGTGCTGGAGTTCGTGGCGACGGCCGATCGCCTCGCCGGGCGGTTGGCGAGCAGCCAGGCCGTATCCGAGGAGGGCCTGGAGCTGGCCCGCGAGGCCGGATACACGAACACGGTGGCGGCGCACCTGGCCAACCTGGCGGTGCTGGCGGCGCTGCGCGGCGAGGAGGAGAGCTGCGAACGGCAGGCCCGCGAGGCGCTCGCCATCGCCGTACCCCATCGGGTGGGTTTGCGGGTGGGTGTCGCCGCGTACGCGCCGGCGCTGCTCGACCTGTGCCTGGGGCGCTACGCGGCGGCGCACGACCGCTTCACGGCCATCGCCGGAGCGGGGCCGGGCGCCGGGCATCCCATCGTGGTGTGGCGGACAGCGCCGGACCGGGTCGAGGCCGCCGTGGGAACGGGCGACGAGGAGGGCGCGTGGACGGCGCTGGAGGTGTACGAGCGAGGGGCCGCGCACGCCGCGACGCCCGAGTCACGTGCCCTGCTGGCACGCTGCCGGGGACTGGCCGCGTCGTCCGACGACTCCCTGCGCGAGGCATTGGAGCTGCACACCAACCCGTTCGAGGCGGCCAGGACGGCTCTGTTGCTGGGGGAGCGCCTGCGCCTCGCTCAGCGGCCGGGAGAGGCGCGGGCGCAGCTGCGGACGGCGTGGGAGACGTTCGAACGGGCGGGTGCGCGGCCGTGGGCGAGACGCGCCCGGAGCGAGCTGCGCGCAGCGGGCGAGAGCGGACAGCCCTCGCCCTCGTCCGCACTCGACGCGCTGACGCCACAGGAACTGCGCATCGCGGGACTGGTCGCCGACGGATTGTCGAGCAAGCAGATCGCAGCTCAGCTCTTCCTGAGCCCGCGCACGGTCGAGTACCACCTGTACAAGATCTACCCGAAGCTGGGCATCGGCTCCCGTACGGAACTGGCGCGACTGGTAGTTCCGCCGAACCGGTAGTTCCGCCGAACCAGTAGTTCTACGGATGGCATCCGTAGCGGGGGAGGACATGCTCTGAGACATGCATGAGACGAAGAACATCTGGAGTGAAGAGTTCGGCGCCACCACGGACGCGCCGATCCTGTTGATCATGGGCTCGATGTCGCAGGGCGTCCTGTGGCCGGAGGAGTTCATCGGCCGCCTCGTCGCCGGAGGCCGCCGCGTGATCCGGTACGACCACCGTGACACCGGCATGTCGGACACTGTCGACTTCGCGGAGTCCCCGTACACCTGGGACGACATCAAGGACGACGTGTACCGGGTGCTGGACGCCCATGGTCTGCGGAGCGCCCACCTGGTCTGCCACTCGGCGGGCGGACTGCTCGGCCAGTACATCGCGGTGGAGCAGCCGGAACGGGTGCGCTCGCTGACCGTCATCGGCTCCTCGCCACTCGGCGGCGGCGAAGGGCAGGTGATCATGCGGGCCCTGATGGGGCAGCCGCAGCCCAAGGGGAGCCTGCCCGAGCCCGAGCCGGAGTTCGTGGACTTCTACCGCGCGCTGATAGCCGCACCACAGCCGGAGGGCCGGCGCGCGCGGATCGACAGCATGATCGCCGAGCAGCGGGTACTGCACGGCACCGGGCTGCCGTTCGACGAGGACGCGGCGCGCCGGCTCCAGGAGAGGATCTACGACCGGGCCCGCGACCTGTCGGCGGTGGCCAACCACCGGCTGGCCGCAGCGGCGAAACCGGACTTCGAGCCGGTGGGCGTCCTGCACCAGGTCAAAGCCCCCACGCTGGTCATCGAGGGCACCCACGAACCGGCCAAGCCGGGCCACGGCGCGCTCATCGCCGAGCAGATCCCGGGAGCGCGGCTGACGACCGTGACGGGCATGGGACACACGCTGCCGCCCGAGGTGCACGAGGAACTGGCCTTTGCCGTCCTCGCGCATACGGCGGAATGACGCCCGCGTGGACGACGCCGCGCCCACAAGCACCCCGGCGCGGGTGAGGGCCCTGCGGGATTGCAGGGTCCTCACCCGCCGGGGAGGGGAGGGAGTCTCAGGCGTCCCGCGGGCCTTGTTCCGCGAGGATCTCGCGGACCCGCGCTGTCGGCAGCGTCGCCCGCAGCGCCAGCCAGATCACCAGCGCGCTGAGGACGAGCGTGGCCACGGCCCCGGCCCCGAGGCCGAGTACGCCGAGGTTGCCGGCGCCCTCCGCCTTCTTCGGATAGTCGCCGAGGTAGCTGATGAGGGCCAGACCGGCGAACCAGACCAGCACCCACCAGCCGTGCTGGAAGTCGAGCGCGGGCATCTCACGCTTGGAGGTGGCGTGGTGCACGGCCATCAGGATGTAGCCGAGCACGATGGCGACGAACAGCTTCCAGTTGGTGTCCCAACCGGTCCAGTAGACGATCAGATTGGTGGACCACAGGGCGATGAACGCCACCGGGGGACCCAGCTTGCCGAGGGTGAACGGCCGGGGCTGCTCGGGCAGCTGCTTGCGCATGGCCAGCAGCACCAGCGGGCCGCAACCGAACGACAGCACGGTGCTGTTGGTGACGAACTCCACCAGCTGGCTCCAGCCGGGGAACGGCAGGAAGAAGAAGCAGCCGACGGCGAACGCCAGTATGAGGCTGACCCACGGCACGCCCGTCGCGTTGACCTTCGACAGCCCGGCGGGTGCGTTGCCGTTGCGGCCCATGGCGTAGGAAATGCGGGCAGTGACCCCGGCGTAGATCAGGCCGGTGTCACCGGGGGAGATGATGGCGTCCGCGTAGAGCAGACCGGCCAGCCAGGCGGCGCCGAGGATGCCCGCGATGGCGGCGAGCGGACCGAAGGTGGCCAGGACGTCGCCGTGCGAGCTGAAGTGGGCGCCGACCGCCTGCCACCCCTCTGCCTTGATGGCGCTGGTGGGTACGGCACCGACGAAGGCGATCTGCAGCAGGACGTAGATGATGCCGCACAGCACCACCGAGCCGATCATGGTCAGTGGGACGTTCCGCTTCGGGTTGTCGGTCTCGCCGGCGAGCTCGACACCCTGGCGGAACCCGAAGAAGGAGAACGCGATACCGGCGCTGGCCACCGCGGAGAAGACGCCCTGGGCGCCGTAGGGGGCGAAACCGCCGCCGCCGCCGCCCATGCTGAAATGATCGGTGTTGAAGCTCAGTGCGAAGAAGACCACGATCACCAGCACGATGATCGCGAGCTTCCACCACACAAGTATGTTGTTTATTCGGGCGAACCAGCGGACGCCGAAGAAGTTGACGACCACGAAGACCGCCATCAGCAGGACGGAGACGCCTGTCCCGGCAGGGGTGAGGACTGCTTCCTTGTTCTCGTCCAGCCGCTGAAGCCACGACAGCCAGTTCGTGGAGTACTGCACCACCGCGAGCACCTCGACCGGCGCCACAGCGGCCGCGGCGATCCAGGTGACCCAGCCCATCGAGAAGCTCGTGAAAGACCCGAACGAGTAATGCGGGTACCGGGCCACGCCACCCGAGTGCGGGAACATGGTGCCCAACTCGGAATAGGTCATGCCTATGAATATGAACATCACGGCGCCTATGGCCCAGGACAATATGGCCGCCGGCCCCGCCATTTGAGCGGCGTCCAGAGCGCCGAAGAGCCACCCGGACCCGATGATCGAGCCGACTGCCGTGAAGAGGAGGCCGATCATGCCGAAATCACGTCTGAGACGGCTGTCGTCTCCCGCTTGCACTGAAGCGTCCGGAACCTGATTGTCGACGGCCATCCGGTAACCTCCTCCTATTGCTCAGATGTCCTGATTTGCGGGCCGGGGCCGGGTTGCTGAACGAGAACCAGGCATGGCGCCGACGTGGGCGCGCCTCCTTCCGGGCTCGTCCAGTAGAAGCGATGAATGAGCCCGAAGAGATCCAAGAGTCCGTAAAGAAACGTGAAATTAAGACCATCTGCTCTGCGGGAGCCGCTCGCGATGTGGAACGCGTCGGCCGGGCAGCCCTCGCGCAGTCTGTAACCCGGCAATCCACGCTCAATGCAGCTCAATGGGATGCGTGCCACTCGACTTATTCGGGCGCATCGAGGGGTGGCTTCTCGGCGAACTGTGCAGCGTCATTGGCGGCGTTCGCCGAGTTGCCCGCACCCGTGGCATCTCCTATGAAACGGCCTCACAGGGCTCCGCCGCCGCCTCCAAATGCGGCTCGGAAGTTCACGGCGCCTTTCGACACGGCCTCTTGGCAGTGCGCGGACCCCGTCTGAGTGGCGCACGGGATGCTTCGAGAGTGCGTCGACTGAGCCGCGAGGGCCGAACTGGCGGACGCCGCCACCACCACAGCGGCGCAGAAAAGGGCCTTTCCAAACATCCCGGACCTCCGAAGTGCTCTGCGATGCGTTGCCCTCACGGGCCTGGGCGGAAGCCTTGTCCGCAGCAGCAGCCAATCCTGTGCCACCACGCCGGGATTGCTCCCTATGAGTTCCACAACCCACTTCAGGCACTCGGTCGGCCCGCATGAATTGGGGTGACCGCCACTTACTCACGTCCCAGCAGCGGCAGGTCCGGGTTGCCGCGCAGCACGTTCAATACGGCCCGTACCGCCGCACGCGGTGGGGAGCCACGGCGGATCGCGGCCGTGATCGTACGAGTCACTGGGGTCGCCAGCTCCCTGGTGGCGACGCGGTACCGGCGGCGGTCGACGGCCAGCCCGGGCAGCAGCGCGATCGACAGCCCGGCCTCGACGTGCTGCAAGGTCATCATGGAGTTGCTGAAGCGGCACACCACCCGCGGCTCGAACCTCGCCTGCCGACACAGGCGCAGCGCGAGGTTGGCCATGTAGGACTGCGGCATGTCGAACGCCCACGGCTCGTCCGCGTACGCCGCCAGGTCCGCCGGGCCCCGTCCGGCCGCGGACTGCCCGGGCGGGACGACCAGCAGGATCGGATCCGTTGCCAGCGGTACGAGATCGAGATCGGGGCCCAGCGGCAGCTCGTCGAAGTCGGTGGTCGTGATGATGATGTCCGCGTCACCGCCGCGCAGCGCGGGCATGCTCTCGTGCGGCTCCAGTTGCAGAAGCTCCACCTCGAGGTGCGGGTACTCGTTCGCCAGCCGGGTCACCGCCGGTACGGCCATGGTGTGGATCGCGCTCTGGAACGCCCCCAGCCGCACCAGCCCGGCCGGCTCCTCGCCGAACCCCCGCAGCTCTGCCTCGACGCTGTCCATGTGATCGAGGATCGCCCGGGCACGCCGCGCGAGGATCAGCCCGGCCGAGGTCAGCCGTACGCGGCGGCCGGTGCGCTCCAGCAGCTGGGTGCGCGTCTCGGTCTCCAGTACGGCGAGCTGCTGGGACACGCTCGACGGGCTCATGCTGGCGGCCTGGGCGACGGCTCGGACGGTGCCCAGCGTGTCCAGCTGACTCAGCAGCCGCAGCCTCCACGGGTTCATCACGGAGCTCATTGTTGTGCGGTTCTGCCGAACAGGGAAGCCGGAATCGTGAGATGGACGCGTCGCTCGGGCGCCGCCTACCGTCGGGACATGGCTGCTTCGACCACCCCGCCGTCCACCGCGGCCTTCTGGGCCGACGCCGAGAGGCACCTCGTGCGCTACGGCGGCGCATTCACCCGCGAGATCATCGACCGCGCCGAGGGGAGCTTCCTGTTCACCGCTGACGGCCGTAAGCTCCTCGACTTCACGTCCGGCCAGATGAGCGCGATCCTCGGCCACTCGCACCCGGAGATCGTCGCCACGGTCCAGCGGCAGGTCGCCACGCTCGACCACCTCTTCAGCGGCATGCTCAGCCGCCCGGTGGTCGACCTCGCCCGCCGGCTCGCCGACACCTTGCCTGCGCCGCTGGAGAAGGCGCTGCTGCTGACGACCGGAGCGGAGTCGAACGAGGCCGCCCTCCGGATGGCCAAGCTCGTCACGGGCAAGCACGAGATCGTGTCGTTCGCACGGTCCTGGCACGGCATGACGCAGGCCGCGGCCTCCGCCACCTACAGCGCGGGCCGCAAGGGATACGGTCCCGGCGCGCCCGGCAACTTCGCCCTCCCCGTACCGAACACCTACCGGCCCGACTTCACGACGGCGGAGGGCACGCTGGACTGGCAGCGCCAGCTCGACTTCGGCTTCGACCTGATCGACGCCCAGTCGACCGGAAGCCTGGCGGCGTGCCTCGTCGAACCGATCCTCAGCTCGGGCGGCATCGTCGAGCCGCCGCCCGGCTATTTCGCCGCCCTTCTGGAGAAGTGCCGGGAACGCGGCATGCTGCTGATCCTCGACGAGGCGCAGACCGGCCTGTGCCGTACCGGGACCTGGTACGCGTTCGAACGCGACGGCGTGGTCCCCGACATCCTCACCCTCTCCAAGACCCTCGGTGCGGGCCTGCCCCTCGCGGCTGTGATCACCAGCGCCGAGATCGAGCAGGAGGCGTACGAGCGAGGGTTCCTGTTCTTCACCACGCACGTCGCGGACCCGCTGGTGGCCGCGGTCGGCAACACCGTCCTCGACGTCCTGACCGACGAGAAGCTGGACGAGCGGGCCCGATCGCTCGGCGCATTCCTCCACGCAGGCCTGACGGACATCGCCGAGCGTCACCAGGTGGTGGGCGACGTCCGGGGCCGAGGTCTGCTGGCCGGACTCGAATTCGTCACCGGCCCCGAGGCCCGGGGGAGCTCCAGCGAACTGGGCGCCCGGGTCACCCGGCGCTGCCTGGAACTCGGGCTGCACATGAACATCGTCCAGCTCCCCGGCATGGGCGGAACCCTGCGCATCGCTCCGCCGCTCACCTCCACCGAGGAGGAACTGTCCCTCGGCCTGACCATCCTCGACCAGGCCATCAACGACACCAGCGCCACGCCCTGAGCCCACCGCTGCGGCGGCGCATCCCCCGCGATGCGTCAGACGTGGTCCCGCGGGATGGTCCACGCCCAGTTGCGGGAGCGTACCCGGTGGTTGTCCTCGTAGGCGTCAATGGTGGCGTGCAGATAGAAGTTCGAGGCGTCGGACGTCAGGATGGTGCGGGTCTTGGTGTGCACGTCCCAGCCGTCGCGGGCGAAGCCCATGACCCACTCGATGTCGCCGCGTACGGATCCGAAGTCGTCTCCGGTCCAGCTGTAGCGCTCGTACGCGCGGCGGGTCACCGTCAGGTCGATGTCCTCCATGTGGACGACGCCGAGATCCTTGACGACTTCCAGCGCCGACCGGTAGTCGACCAGGTCACGCGAGACCGTCCAGCGGTGCTCACCCGGCCTGATCACCGTGCTCGACAGGGGCGGTGTGCCTTCGGGTTCTTCGAACAGCGGTGTCGGCAGCTCGTCGGGCTCGTCCAGCGAGCGGATGGGCAGCTCCAGCTCGCTCTCGGACGGATGCACGGTCAGCCGCACCGGCCGAGGTGGCGGCCAGGCCAGCGGCCAGTACGAGGTCGACAGGGCGATCCGGATCCGGTGGCCCGCCGGGAACGCCTGCGCCACACCGTTGAGCTGGACGCCCACGCGGTAGCGCTCACCCGGTTCGAGGGCCTCGGGCTCGGCGTGCCCGTTCCGGTGGGTGAGGTTGAGCAGCCCGTACGTCGCCCGCGTCGCCCTTCCGTCCGGTGCGACGTCCGAGAGCCGCACCGCGACCATCGCCACCGGGCGGTCGACTTCCAGCGTCGCGTACAGGACCGGCCCGCCGAGTATCTCCAGGCGCTCGGCCAGCGGCTCGCTCTCGAAGACCAGCGAACCGCCGTCCTCCTCACGCTGGTCGTAGGGCAGATCGGGAGGCGCGTTGTAGGAGCACCACTTTCCGGCGAACTGGCCCACCGACAGCGGCGACTCCACGCTCAGCGGCGGCGATTCGAGCGGCTCGCCGGGCCGGCCGATCCGGTGGTCGCCCAGTGGATAACGGATCCGCTGCACGTGCGGAGAGAGCCACTTGGGTTCCCCGACCCAGCGCCCGGGACGCTCGTCGTAGGAGGTGGACGGCGGCACGCTCTCCTGCATCCAGGTGCACAGCATCGGCCCGTCCATGATGCCGTTCTCCTCGTCCTTGAGCCAGTGGTCCCACCAGCGCACGAGTTCCTGCAGGAAGCCGATGGCGGGGCCGGGCACGCCGAGGTGCGGGTACTTGTGCGACCACGGTCCGATCAGACCCCTGCGGGGGACCGTGAGCCGCTCCATCAGCCGGAAGACGGCGTTGGAGTAGCCGTCGGCCCAGCCGCTGACGGCGAGTACCGGGCAGGCGATGTCGGAGTAGTCCTCGCAGACGGAGCCGTGCTGCCAGTAGGCGTCGCGCCGCTGGTGGTCCAGCCACTCGGCCAGCCACGGGTTCATCCCGTCGAGCCGCTCGTACCACATCTCGCGCCACTGGGAGCCGACCACCTGGGGGTCGGGCGGGCACGAGGTGTAGGCGAACATGGTCGAGGCCCAGGAGAGGTTGTCGCTGAGCAGGCAGCCGCCCATGTAGTGGACGTCGTCGGCGTAGCGGTCGTCGCTGTAGCTGAGCGCGGCGACCGCACCGAGTCCCGGAGGGCGGCGTGCGGCGAGTTGGAGGGCGTTGAAGCCGCCCCAGGAGATGCCCATCATTCCGGTGCGGCCGTTGCACCAGGGCTGCTTGGCCATCCAGGCGAGGATGTCCTCGCCGTCCCTGAACTCCTGTTCGAGGTACTCGTCGGTGAGCAGGCCCTCCGAGTCGCCGCTGCCCCGCAGATCCGCTCGTACGCAGGCGTAACCGTGTCCGGCGATGTAGGGGTGGTTGATCGAGTCCCGCAGGGCGGTCAGGTCGCGCTTGCGGTAGGGGATGAACTCCAGGATCCCCGGGACCGGTTCGGTGTCGGAGGAGAGGGGTCGCCAGATGCGCGCGGCCAGCCGGGTACCGTCACGGGCCGTGATCCAGACGTGCTCCTCCTCCTTGATGGCGTGGGGCGAGGAGCTGACCTGCTTCAATCCCGCAGCCCGCATGCGGCTCTCCTACTCGTCGAATTCGAACGGCAGCAGTTCCAGGCAGCGCCGGTACTTCTCTTCGAGCTCGGTGTCGTCGTCGGCCCCCAGGTAGAGGGCGGCCAGCTCGTAGCTGTAGCTGTCCTGCGAGTGCAGCTCGGACAGCCGCTGGCCCTCCTTCGGGACGATGTCGACGATCGTGTCGGGCATCTCGCGCCGCACCCGGGCGATCTCGTCCTGGCTCGGACACCGTCGCACCCGCGCGTCGGAGAACCGCCGCAGGAACCACTTCGCGGCGACTCTGTAGTGGCCCTGGCGGAACGGCAGCAGAGGCTCGTTGCCCAGCGCGAGACTGACCATGCACTCGTGGTTGGGCAGTCCGTCGACGTACTCGAAGAGGGGTGCGTGCGACTGGGACAGTCTCGGGTTGACCTCGACGATGTTGATCCGGTCCCGCTTCTGGTCCCAGAAGTACTCGATGTTGAACGTCGAATTGTTCAGGCCGATCTGCCGTACGACCCGGCCGGCGATGTCGATCAGCCGCTCGATGACCTGGGCCGGTGCCGACGACGGGTACTGGTACCGCAGAAAGCTCGACGCGCCGGGATACAGCATGGAGTCGATCACTCCGTAGACGTGGACCCTGCCGTTCCGGGAGTAGCCCTCCACCGTGATCTCGTGGCCGCAGATCTCCTCCTCGGCCAGGCACGCCTGGCCGCCTGCCTTCTCCACCTCGGGCGGGAGGTCCAGCATCGACAGCACTGAGTCGAACGCCTCCCCGACCCGGCTGATGCCCTCCCTGATCCGCCCTGCAGCGACGGTGAACTGTTCGAGATCCGCCGCTTTGAACGCCAGTTCGGAGGAATAGGACTTCACCGGTTTGAGCCACATCGGGAAGTTCACCTCCGGCGGTGGCTTCGGGTCGTCGAGATCCACCAGACCGAACGGCGGGTGCGCGTCGCAGACCTTCTGCTGCTCCAGCCGGCTCCAGAACTTGTCCTCGCACTTGACGACCGCATCCAGCGAAGCGGACGGCAGGCCGTGCCGCGCGCACAGCATCGGCACCATCGAGCTCACCGGGAAGTCCCAGTAGCCGACGATCGCGTCGATCGACCCCTCGAAGGCGTCCAGCCTGCTCTCCGCCTTCTCCAGCAGCCCGCGCAGCGGCACTGGCGCGCCGTGCATCAGCTCCTCCCGCCCCAGCAGCGCATGAAACCGACACCCCGCAAGCTGCGGGATGTCATTCAGGAGCTCACGATTCCGCTCGTCGAGCCCCAGTACGAAGACATTCTTCGCATCGCCGCCCAAAGCAGACATATGTGGGATATTACGCCCGCCGCGTCGCCCTTGCACGGCCGTCGCAGCCGGGCATGAGCGACGTAGGGAGGGCGTGCAGGGGGTGCGGGGGCCGCCGCTTTGCTACCGCCGCGTAGCCCGTTGCTCGTAGTGGGGCGGGGAGCGGGCTGCCGAGCGCAGTGCTACCGGGGCGTCAACACGCGGAACTCGTTGCCGTCGGGGTCGGTCATCGGTATCCCGTCGGCCACGGCCTGGGGTGTGTCGGCTCGTGTTGCTCCGAGGGAGATCAGACGGTCGATCTCCGAGTCCTGATCGCCGTTGGCGGGGGGAGCGATGTCGAAGTGCAGCCGGTTCTTGCCGGGCTTCGGCATCAGGGGTGGGCCGCCCCAGGTGATTTTCGGGCCGCCGTGCGGGGAGCGGATCGCGGTCTCCTGGTTCTGGTCCCAGACCAGCGGCCACCCCAGGGCTTCGCTCCAGAAGTACCCGACTTCCTGCGAGCCGTCGCAGGCCAGCGCTCCGATGAAGCCGCAGTCGGAGAGGAACCGGTTGCCCGGCTCGATGACGCAGAACTCGTTGCCGTCGGGATCGGCCAGGACCACGTGGCCTTCCTCCGGGCTCTGCCCGATGTCGATGTGCTGTGCGCCGAGGTCCAGCGCCTTGGCCACCGTCTGCCGCTGGTCGTCCAGGGAGGTGCTCGTGAGATCGAAGTGCATCCGGTTCTGGCCGGTCTTCGGCTCCTCGGACGGAAGGCAACGGATGCGGAAACCGGTGTCATCGCAGGGCAAGAGCGTGACACCGTCCCTCGGATCGTCGGCCGTCTCCCAGTCCAGGAGCCCGGACCAGAACCGGGCCAGGCGCAGCGGCCGGCTCGTACCGAAACAGACCGCGAACAGTTGAGAAGTCATCCCCCGTGCAGCTCCGATCCGCTGACCGACCGACTGTTGGCGCCAGGGCGCCTCCTGAGCCCGCCCCGGCGCAGCGAAGCTTAAGGGCCGGGCGAGGCCGACCGCAGCCGGATTTCAGCAGAGCGGGCAGAGGGTGAGCCCTCCGCGGCCGCCCGCCTCGTCCAACGCGAGGCGCGCGGTCAAGCGTGCGGGACAACGGCCACCGGAGGCATGGCGTGGTGCAAGGCCGCATGGGTGACGGGCCCCAGCCGTGTCCCCAGCATCGGACGTCGCACACGACGGCCCACCACCAGCAGCGACGCGTCTTCGGACCACTCGATCAAGCTCCGCGCCGCGCTCCCCGGCCCGGCCCGCTCCTCCAGGGCCACCCGGGGAAACTTCTCGCGCCACGGCCGCAGAGCTGTCGCGAGCACATGGTGCTCCCGTTGCCCGATCTCGTTCTGCTCCTGTCGATCGAGCATTCGCGGGTCGTAGGTGAAGACAGGCGGCAGCTTCCACACGTGGACCGCGCGCAGGCTCACCCCGTGCAGCGCCGCGGTCTCGAAAGCGAACTGCAGAACCGTCTGACTCGGCTGCCGTAGATCGACCCCCACGACCACCGGCCCTCCGGACGGCCGCTCCGGCGGTTCCAGGTCCTGACGCACCTCCTCGTCCGCGTAGGCGGCCCGCACCAGGACGACCGGCCCCTGGGCCCGCGCTGTGACTTCCTGCCCGACGGAGCCCAGCAGGAACCCGCTCGTCCGGCTGAGGGCCCGGGAGCCGAGTACCAGGAGGGGTGACTCGTCCGTCAGGTCGACCAGCACGTCGGCGGCCACGCCGGGCAAGCTGAGCCGTTCGACCTCGAGATCCGGATGGTGCTCCGCCACTCGCTGCGCTGCCCGCTTCGGTACGTGTTCGATCCAGTCGTACTCCTTCTCCGGATCCATGCCGAACCGGTGGGGGTGCCAGCGCCAGACGTGGACGAGCCGGAGAGGCAGGCCCTGCCTTTCCGCCTCCTGTGCAGCCCAGTCGACGGCTGCCTGGCTCGCCGCCGAGCCGTCGAAACCCACGGTGATAGTGCCCGTCACGCGCCTCAGCCTCCGTCTCGCCGGTCCGGCCTGTCTCGCTCCGCCTCGCTCTGCCCCTCCTCAGAAGTGAACCCGCTGACGGTGTCACCTGCACGATTTCCGGGGCGGGCGGCGGACGGGCGGGCGGCGGACGGGCGGGGCCGGGCCGGGGCGAGTGAAAGCGGGGCGGCGGGGCGCGGCGACCGCACCCGCGGTGGCCGGCAGAAGCCATCAGTGCTCCCCTGGGAGGAGGCGGCCGGGGCGGCCGAGAGAAGCCGACCCCAGGTGGGTACGGGAAGCTACGGGAAGCAGGGAGACAGGGCCCGGGTGAACACGGTGGTGGTCGGGGTCGACGGCTCCGACGAGAGCTTGAACGCCGTCCGATGGGCGGCGGCGGAGGCGGCCTGGCGCGGCGTCGCCCTCCGTATCGTGACGGCAGTGGGCCGAAGACACGTGCCTGACTTCCCCGCCGCTGAGACCGGCGGAGAAGGTCCAGGGCCTCACCAAACCCTCCGAGCAGCCGCCCAGGCCGCACGGGAGGTCTCCGCGCGACTCGACGTACACGAGGAGGCGCTCGGCGACGGCCCGGTACGGGCGTTGCTGGGTGCGGCCGACGGGGCGCCCGTACTCGCTCTCGGCTCCCGCGCGCTAGGCCCGGTGGCGGGGTTCTTCCTCGGCTCCGTCGGACTGTCGGTCATCGCCCACGCCACCATGCCGGTCGTCGCGGTGCGGCATCCCGATGCCAGGAGCCGGAGCACCACAGCTCCAGTGATCGTCGGAGTGGATCCGAAGCAGTCCCACGGCCCTCTTCTCGACTTCGCCTTCGAGACCGCTGACCGTCGCGGAGCGGTGCTCCGGGCCGCGCACGCGTGGAGTGTGCGGGCGCTGTACTCGTATCCGTCCGCGTTGCCGGACCCGGCTGTCGTGATACGCGCCGGGGACCGGGCCGAGGCGGAGCTGGACCGAACTCTGATGCCTTGGCGGCGCCGCTTTCCGCACGTCGAAGTCGAAGCCGAGCTGGCGATGGGCCCCGGCGCCCCGTTCCTCGTCGAGAGCAGCAAGGAAGCGAGCCTGCTCGTGGTGGGCCGCCGCCTGCGGGGTCACCCGTTCCCCACCCGTATCGGCCCGGTCACCCATGCGGCGCTGCACCATGCCGCCTGTCCGGTTGCCGTCGTCCCGTACGAATAGCAATCGTCAGGCCACCGTCGGGCCATCGTCAGGCGGCCGACGGCGTCCCGGCTCGGTCGATGATCTCGATTGCTGCAAGTCCCCCTTCCGCCCTGTCCCGCAGGCCGGTCACGTGGGTCATCCGGTGACCTGGCGGTCCCTCGACCGGGTCGCGCTGGCCCGCTGGACGTCGCGTTCGGCGATGCTCAGCAGCTGCTGGGCGAGATCGCGCATGGCTCTGCCCGCTGCAAGCTCGTCACCGATCTCCGGCACGTTCATGTCCGCAGGGTGGCAGTGCGCCGCTCCGCGGCCGGTGAGCGCCGTGGTTCCGTTGTCCAGCACTACGTGTGCCTGCGTCTCTCCCTGGTCGTCCTCGAAGAGGTCGAGACGAACGTTCCACTCCATGGTGTGTGTCATGACTCTCTCCTCGCCTGGCTACGGACCGCTGGGGGCGCGGCCTGTTCTGGAGCCGAGCCGCGCAAGGGCGCGAGGCGGATGCGCACGGGGAGTTCTGTGACCCATGAGCCACCCCCAGCAGTTCGCTGGTCCGTTCCCCCGCCACTTCCATTGTCGGACGGCAGCGTGCGCACGTCGATCGCGGACAGACGTGGGAGCGGCGGGCTGGTCATCTTCCGTAAGGGCGGACGGTCGGCTCGCCTTCGTCGACAACAAGCCGCAACGATCCTTGTCCGGACCGCTGACGCCCAAGGGCGGGGTCAGTACCGTGCGGCGTATGGCGGGAATGGTCGAACGGCTTCTGGACCGGTTCGAGAGATTCCTCTGATCCCGGCCCGTACGCGACCCGGGTGCCGGCTACCGGAACCATCACGCCCGGGCTTCCGCAGCTGGAGGCCGTGCGCAGAGCTGCTGCCGTTCTGCCGTTCAGGAGCGCCGCGGCAGAGCGGAGCGCGCTCGGGGAGAAGATCACGCTCACGCACTCCGCAACCCACACGCTTAAGGTTCTTCGGAGGCACGGGCCGGAGGCGCCGTTGCCGCGGGGCGACGGCGAGACGGTGCGACCAGGCGCGACGATTCAGCACCACGGAAGAAGAGGACCGGATGAGCGAGGACGAGCGGCGCGAGCGCTATGCCATGGCGCTGTACAGGACGCTGGGGTACAGCGCCGAACGGCACCCCTGGGCGGGGCTGGCGCCGGCCCGACGCGAGGTCTGGTACGTCCGCGCCGACGCTGCCATGGCCGTGGCGGACAGTGAGATCGCCGAAGCGCTGCGCGCTGCCGGGTGAGCATGGTGTGACCTGCTGGAGGTTGGCACGCGGAGCGAAGCTCCGACGCACGTCGGCCACACCGCGTTCCCCTGCGACGTTCACCAACTGCGGCGTGAACGCGCCGAGGACGTTCGCCAGGCCCGTGACGTTCAGATCGATCTACCGCTGCCCTTCCACTGGCCCGGCCAGGCGCTCGACCGAAGGGTTTCCCGCAGACGCCCGGGCGCGGGCCCCGTTTCCAGTGGGCCCCGGGGCGGTACCCGTGTGCTGAGCTTTCTCGCCACGCGTCGCAAGCAACCCATTGCCATCAGTAAGGAGGTCGACTCTGTCCGCGCCGTTGGAGGACTACGGACTGATCGGGGACACCTACACGGCCGGTCTCGTCAGCCGGGACGGTTCGCTGGACTGGCTGTGCCTGCCACGGTTCGACTCGGGGGCCTGTTTCGCGCGGCTGCTGGGTGAGGCACGGCACGGTTACTGGTCGTTGGCGCCGCGCGGGGACGGATGGTCGGTGGCGCGGCGTTACCGCCCTGACAGCCTTGTGCTGGAGACGACGTTCCACCAGGCCGGGGACGAGGTACGGGTGCTCGACTGCATGCCTGTCCGCAATGACCGACCCGATGTGACCCGCCGAGTCGAGGGGGTGAGCGGGCGGGTGCCGATGCGTATGACCTTCGTGCCCCGCTTCGACTACGGCAGCATCGTTCCGTGGTTCCGGCCGGACGGCAGGCGGCTGCACGCGGTGGCCGGGCCGGACCACCTCACGCTGGACTGCGACTTCCACCTCGACGTGACGGAGGACGGCCGGGCCGTCACGGACTTCCACATCGGTCCGGGGGAGGGAGCGGAGTTCCATCTGGGCTGGACCTCCCGCGAGTTCGGCAGCCCGCCTCGGCCCGGCCCAGAGGTCGTCTCGGCCACCGAGCGGTGGTGGCAGGAGTGGGCCGGACGCTGCCGTTACCGTGGCCGGTACCGGGAAGCGGTGGTGCGCTCGCTGATCACCTTGAAGGCGCTCACCTACGCGCCCACCGGTGGCATCATCGCCGCACCCACCACCTCGCTGCCGGAACGTCTCGGCGGCGTCCGCAACTGGGACTACCGCCACTGCTGGATCAGAGACGCCACCCTGACCCTTCTGGCCCTGCTCGATTCCGGCTACGACGACGAAGCCCGCGCCTGGCGGGAGTGGCTGCTGCGGGCGGTGGCCGGGGAACCCGAGCAGATGCAGATCCTCTACGGCGTCGACGGCACCCGGCGGCTGCCCGAGCTGGCCCTGGACTGGCTGCCCGGCTACGAGGGCTCCCGGCCGGTACGTATCGGCAACGACGCCGCACGACAGCGCCAGTGGGACGTCTTCGGGGAACTGATGGACGCCCTGCACCAGGCGCGCCACGCGGGTATCCCTCCCGCCGAGGACGCCTGGCAGGTGCAGCGGAAACTGATGGACTTCCTTGAGGGACACTGGCGTGAACCGGACAGCGGAATATGGGAAATGCGCGGACCACAACGGCACTTCACGCACTCGAAAGCAATGGCCTGGGCTGCAGCCGACCGGGCCGTCAAAGCAGTGGAGGACTTCGGCCTCCATGGACCGGCCGACCGGTGGAAGCGCCTGCGCGCGGACATCTTCTCCGAGATCTGCGAGAAGGGGTACGACCCCCGGCGCAACACCTTCACCCAGCACTACGGCTCCAACACGGTGGACGCCGCGTTGTTGACCCTCCCCGGTATCGGCTTTCTGCCCGCTCGCGACAAGCGCATGCTGGGCACCGTCCGCGCCGTTGAGGAAGAGCTCCTGAACGGGGGTTTCGTTCAGCGTTACGCCATGAATCCTCAGACCCCGGGCATCGATGGGCTCCCCGAGGGCGAAGGCGCCTTTCTGGCCTGTACGTTCTGGCTCGCGGACTGCTACATCCAGCAGGGGGACATCGCCAAGGGCCGGGCGGTTTTCGAGAGGCTACTGAGCCTGCGCAACGATCTCGGGTTGCTGTCCGAGGAGTACGACACCCATGCTGAACGATTCGTCGGAAACTTTCCTCAGGCCCTCTCACACATTGCCCTGGTCAACACCGCCACCCATCTCGCCGCCCTAGACGCTTCCCAACCACCTCGCACGGTTCCGGTTCCGGACCCATCGGCGGAGGGCTCGGCGCGGGCCCGATGACCGGTCTGGCCGGATGACCGGTCTGGTCGGCCGGTGCCGGGGCGCAGACGGTCGCTATCGGCAGGCCATGCTGTCGAGAATCCTCCCGAGGATGTGACTGTCGCTGTCGGCCGAACCGGCGGCAGGGGCATGTTCGGTGATTCCGATACCGGCGAGATGGAAGCGTTCGGTCAGCATGCGCAGGGCAGCACACAGCTGGTCGGGGTGCAGGCCACCCGGCTCCGGGCAGGACAGACTGGTGAAGTGCTCCGGGTCCAGCACGTCCAGGTCCACATGGATATAGACGTGGGTGGCCCCCGTACCCGCCACCGCGGAGACGAGTTGGGCCGGTTCCCGGAGAGCCTGGACGGACAGGGCAGGGATTCCCTCGGACTCGGTGAAGGACAGCTCGGCGGGATCGAGGGCGCGAGTGCCCGCGAGGACGATCTGCCGGGTGGAGAGCTGCTCTTCCGGCCTGGGCAGCAGCGCCGTCGGCCCCTCACCGAGCAGGGTGCGCAGCACCATCCCGTGGAAGCCACCCGAGGGAGAGGTCCGGGGGGTGTTGAGGTCCGCGTGGGCGTCGAACCAGACGACGGCCAGACCGTCACCATGTCGGACGGCAGCATGGGCGACAGGCGCGAGTTCGACACCGCAGTCGCCGCCCACGGTGAGCAGCGCGTCATCGCCGCTCCGGCCCAGCGCGGCCCTGACCGCGTCCCGCGCGCTGCTCAGCACGTCGAGGCTGCGTACGCCCTCCTGGTCCCGCCCCGGGCCGAGGCCGATGTCGACCACGGTGCGGCGCGTCGCGGGCAGCATGGCACTCAACCGGTGTGCCCCCTCGACCAGCCGCTGCGGATGGCGCGCGGCCGATCCCTGCCACTGGGGGATCACGAGAGCGGCACGAGACGCCTTGGCGTGGTGGGCCGTGCTCATGGCGTGCGGTCCATGTGGGTGCGGAGGCAGCCGGTCCCGCAACACCGGCCGGATGCATGTACATACGTCATGAGGCATACATTTGCAGCTGGGCTGCGGGCTGTCCACCCGGTTCCGCTCCTGCACGCCGGATTGAGGGGACTTTCCGACGGTGACGCTTCACTGCAACGCGGACTTCAGCGCGGGGACAGCGGTTCCTGAATTCCTGGCGGGGATCTTCCAGCGGAAGTCCGCACCGTCGCCGTCGCGGTAGATGAGCGTGCCACCTCGTTCCGCGGTGGTGATGTCGAAGGCGACGGTGTTGACCCTGTAGGCGTGGGGCTTGACGGTTGGCCCGCCGTCAGTGAACCCAGTGGGAGCGATCTGTTCCGCGCCCTTGCTGTTTCCCGCCTCGACGGTGTGCCCGTCGGGGGTCTTCCAGCGGAATCCGCCCTTGTCGCTGGTGGCCTTCACCGGTGTCTTCGTCCTGTTCGCGGCCTCGACGGCGACGACGGCGAAGAGGTCGTGCTTCGGGGAGTGCGTGCGCGTCTTGTCGACGTAGACAACCGTGTTCGGGGTGAGGTGCGCGGTCCCCTTGCCGTCTGCTCCGGCAGTTCGGGCGCTCTGCCCCAGCTTGGAAGCAGCGCGCGGACTCGGGTGCGGATCGTGTTTCTTGCTGTCGCTGCCAGTACAAGCAGCGAGGTTCACAAAGCAGACTGCTGCGAGCGTGGACGCTCGGAGGACGTAGCGCATGATTCCTCTGGTCGGAGCAGGTGACGTATGTGAAGTCTGCTTCACGCATGCATGTCCGGCGGTCATCGTTGCCCTGTTGTGACCGGCGAGCATTCCACTTGAGGCGCGTCACCACTGTCGGTACACAGAGGCTTTGGCGCCGGTCACCAGGGTTGCCGGCGGGACATCGTCGGCGACGACCGCGCCGGCGGCGACCACGGCGTCACGTCCGATGCTGACCCCGGGCAGGATCGTGGCACCGGCGCCGATCCACACGTTCTCCGCCACGTCGATGGGTGCGCCGGTGAGATACAGCCGCCGCTCCTCGGGGTCGACCGGATGGCCGCCGGTGATGAACGTGGCCTTGGGGCCGATCATCACCCGCTCGCCGAGGCGGATGCCGGCGTAGTCGAGGAACGTGCAGTTCTGGTTGATGAATACACGTTCGGCGAGGTCGAGGTGGAGACCGTGGTCCGTGTAGAAGGGGGGATAGATGGTGACTTTCGGCGGCAGTGGCTTGCCCAGGATCTGTTCGAACAGCGCGACTTTGCCCGCTTCGTCATCGAAGGGCAGGACATTGAGGCGGGAGGTGAGTTCGGTGACTTGCAGAACCCTCTCTGCCATGGCCTGGAACTCGGCACTGTGTATGCGCATAAGGCGGTCGCTGGGCATGGCACGGCTCTTTCTGGAGGACCGGTACTTCTGGCGTTTCCGGTAACCGGGCAGGATCTACTGGGCGTTGGTGCCGGGGCGTGGTGACGTTGCCCAGGACGGGCGCCAGGCCGTCTCAGGGAGGCTTGGCAGGCTTTCGAGGTGCGCGATGATTCCGCGGAGTCCTGGGTGCGGATTCGTCCTGGGAAGGATGAGCGAGAGCGGGTAGGCGAGCGTGGGATTCACGACGGGGATACGGCGCAGGTCGTAGTTGGTCGGCCAGATGTACCGGTCGCGTGCGCCCACGAGGGTGGCCACGTCCGCTGAGTCCGCGAGGGCGTCCAGGAGCACCTCGTCTCCGAAGTGCGGGCCTGCCGCGTCGATGCGGAGGTCGAAATGGGTGGCGAGCTGGTCGTAGAACTCCGCCCATTCGCTTCGGGGTGCGATACCCGGCACCCAGATGCGGTGCTTTCGCAACTGCTGCGGTGTCAGGCTCCGCGCTGAGGCGAGCGGATGTCTGGGGCCGACGAGGAGTTCCAGCGGCGAGTCGAACGCGTGGATCATCTGCAGGTCGGGCGGCAGCGTGGACGGGTCGGTGACGGAGCGGAACGAGGCGTCGACGTCGCCCGCCTCGACAGCGGCGACCGCCACGCGCGGGTCGTTGGCCCTGAGGGTCACCACATCGAGATTGATCTCGGGGTGTGACCGCCAGTAATCGTGCAGGACGACGGCCTGCGCGCATCGCAGACCGAGAACGTCGATCCGAAGAGCCCGGCCCCCCGGCCTGACCGCCGTGATGGCACGTTCGACACCCGCGACGATGCTCCGCGCATGGGGGAGAAACGCCTGCCCGTCGAGCGTCAGCTCGATCCCTCGGACGGTACGTGAGAACAGACGCGCTTCCAGCTCGCGCTCCAGGGCGGCGATCCGCTTGGAGACGGCCTGCTGTGTCACGCCCAGCTCGTCTGCCGCTTGCTGGAACTGTCCGAGCTCGGCTGCCCGGACGAACGATCGCAGTGCCTCGGTGTCCACCGGGTCAGCTTAGGAGCGCCCAACTGAACGTTGTGGCTCGGCGAGGGCTGGTTGTGCGAGTACGCAGCCATTCGGCTTTCGCTGCCCTGGCTCCCCAACCATTGGTTGTCGCCAGGCCGCCGACACCGGCGATTGACATGCAGCCGATTGGCTGCCTATTGTTTATGCAGCCAATCGGCTGCATGTTGGAGGGTGGAGATGGACGAGGTCTTCAAGGCGCTGGCCGACGCCGGCCGCCGGCGGTTGCTGGACAGCCTGAACGCCCGCAACGGCCAGAGCCTGCGCGAGTTGTGCTCCGAACTGGACATGGCCCGGCAGTCGGTCAGCAAGCATCTGGCCCTCCTGGAGGCGGCCAACCTCGTCACCACCGTCCGGCAGGGCAGGGAGAAGCTCCACTACCTCAACGCCGAGCCGATCAACGCCATCGCCGAACGCTGGATCAGCCGCTACGACCGCGAGCGGGTCCACGCGCTCACCGACCTCAAACGCGCACTGGAGGACAGCACCGCCATGGACAGCACCGCATTCGTCTACACGACCTACATCAAGACCACGCCCGAAAAACTCTGGCAGGGCCTGACCGACCCGGCCTTCACCCAGCGTTACTGGGGCCTGCGATTCGCCACTGACTGGAAAACCGGTTCGACCATGACCTGGGAGGAGCGCGGAGCGAAGACGGCCGACCCCGAACAGGTCGTACTCGAATCGGACCCCTACCGCCGGCTCTCCTACACCTGGCACACCTTCACACCCGAGTGGGCAGAAGCCGCCGGAGTGGGCGAGGAGACGCTCGCCGAAATCGCCGCCGAACCCCGGTCGAAAGTCACCTTCGCCATCGAACCCCTCGGCGAGATGGTCAAGCTGACCGTCATCCACGACGGCTTCGAACCCGGCAGCACCGTCCGCGAGATGATCCAGCACGGCTGGCCCGCTCTCCTCTCCGGCCTCAAGACACTGCTGGAGACCGGCGAGACACTTCCGGACCCCGAGCCCGCCGGCCAGAACAGCTGACTGCCCTGCTCCGGTCGCGGACGACCGCGACAAGGTACCCACCGAGTCCGCCCCGGCCCGGTGGACGGTCGCGTACGGGGCGTCGCCGCAGGCGGGCTCGGCTTTGGCCCGACTGGCACCGCCGACCCCGCTGTAGAGTCCCGCCGTGACGACATCCGGATCTCTGCTCGACCGGCTCAAGGCCGACCGACAGGCCGCGCTCCTGGCCCGGTTCCCCTTCGAGTTCGACACCCTTGTCGAAGCCTATGGGCCCATCACCCACGTCGAACCGGTGCGATTGGCCTCCGGTGAGCCGTTGGAGCCGATCGCGAAGGACGACAGCGGCGGCACGTACTTCCTCTGCGGTGAGGGGGGCGGCGAAGACCGCCCCGTGCTCTTCGCCGATTCCGAAGGCTCCGCCGGGCTCATCGGAACCACTCTCCGCGACGCGCTGCTTCTGCTGATCGGACTGCGGTGCGCCGACGAAGCCGTGTACGGGGAACGGGAGGGCCGGGAGATGGACGAACAGGCACTCGAAGCTCTCCGCGACGCGGACGACGCGGAGTACATCGAGGCCGCCGGGCTCGAAGACCTGGCCGGGATGCGCGCGGAACTCCTCGAGCGCCTCGGCCTGGCCCCGCTCCCTCCCCTGACCTGGCTGCTGGAGCGCGCCCGCGCCGCAGCGGCGCTCGATCCCGCCTACGTACTCCTCAACGAAGAAGGCCACGCCTACAGGCAGGACTGAGGCACGGTGTTGCCCCGATAGGCTCCGGATCGTGACCCGACCGGACCCGGGGGCAGCGTCCGGGGTCAGGACGTTGCCGACGCGGTGGCCGGTCCGTGGGGGAGAGACGTGGCGGCCTCCCAGGCGAACCCGTCCGGGTCGGTGAAGGGGCCTGCGGAGGGTCCCGTGCTGCCGAGGACGATGCGGTGCGAGCCTGTGCCGTCGGCGGTGACGCCGAGGTCCTTGGCCAGGCCGCGGCGCTTGTACAGCGCCAGCTTGACGGAGCCGGACTCGCCGGAGGCGAACTCCACGTACTTGCTGCCGAAGCTCCTGGCCACGGTCAGGCCGTGGTCGACGTAGAACTGCTTGGTGGTCTTCACGTCCTCGACGCCGAGCAGCAGGACGATCTCGTCGATCTCACGGGTCGCCGGGCCGGTGTCCTTCTTGGCGGAGGTCGCGACCTTCCAGATCGTCCCGTCCGGGGCCCGGACGACGCCGCCGTAGCCCCAGAACGACTTCGTGGCGGGCTTCAGTACCGTCGCGCCGACGTCCACGGCGGTGCCGATGAGGCTGTCGACGGTGGCCGTCCGGGACACCGTGAGTGCCAGGGCGAAGCCGCGGAATCCGGTGGAGGGCGCCTCGGACGCCCGCTGCCGTATGTGCGAGTCCACTCCGAGGGCTGCGTGGAAGCGGTGGGCGGCCTCGGGGTCGGCCACCTCGAGGGTGACGGAGGCGAGGGAGGTGTGGGAAGCGGTGGTTGCCATGTCCCTCACGCTAGGCCGCGGCCGGTGGCCGGGGCTTCTCGATTCCTGACCGGTCTTGTCACCTGCTTCGCCACGCACGCCGGCATGCCCCGCACCGTGACCGGGGAGCCCGCGTCGTCGCCCGTGTCCACCGGAGCAGCACTGTCGGATGTCGCGTCCGCCGCCCGCCGCCGGAACGCACCCGGCGGCATCCCGACGAGCTCGGTGAAGCGGGTCGTGAACGTGCCCAGTGACGCGCAGCCGACCTCGAAGCAGACCTCCGTGACGCTGAGGTCGCCACGCCGGAGCAGCGCCGTGGCGCGCTCGATGCGGCGGGTCATCAGGTACGCGTACGGCGACTCGCCGTAGGCGGCCCGGAACTGTCGGCTGAGGTGTCCGGCGGACATGTTCACACCACGTGCGAGCGCTTCGACGTTCAGCGGCTGCGCGTACTCCCTGTCGATACGGTCACGGACGCGGCGCAGCCGCGCGAGGTCGGCAAGGCGCTGCGCCTCGACGCGTGCGCGCCCCCACTCGGGCCGGCACATCAGCTCTTCCCCTTCATTCGTTGTTCCGTTCTCTTCCGTCCTGCGTCGGGCGCATACGGACAGCGGGTGAGGAGCGGCTGGCCGAGGCCGGTCCGCCCAAGCCGGCGGGAGCGCGGCCGCGATGCGGGCGGGCGCGCGCCCCGGTCCGTACGACTCAGCGCAGCTCCTGGATACGGACGAGGTTGCCGGCGGGGTCGCGGAAGGCGCAGTCCCGGATGCCGTACGGCTGCTCGGTCGGCTCCTGGACCACCTCCGTATCGCCGGTCTGCACCTTCTCGAACGTGGCGTCGAGGTCCCGGGTGGCCAGCAGGATCCAGCCGTAGGTGCCCTTGGCCATCATCTCGGTGATGGTGCGCCGCTCGTCGTCGGTGATCCCGGGGTCGGCAGCCGGCGGGGCCAGGAGGATGCAGGTGTCCGGCTGACCGGCCGGGCCGACCGTGATCCAGCGCATCTTGCCCTGTCCGACGTCGCTACGGACCTCGAAGCCCAGGACGTCGCGGTAGAAGGCGAGCGACTCTTCCGGGTCGTCGTGCGGCAGGAAGCTCGTGTGAATGGTGATATCCATGCTGGGCAGGCTAATTGCCGCCCTTCTCCCGCGCTTCTCGATTCCCGATCGTTTCGGTCACGCTCGGATCTTCTCCACGACTGTGTCCTCCGGTTCCACCGGGCGGCCGTCCGTGGCCTGGATCCGCAAACGGCGCAACGGGCTGCTGGTCCGGCGGTCCAGCAGGCGGGAGTGCTCCTCGCCGGGGGTGAAGCACTGATCCTCGCCCCACTGGCGCAGGGCGACGATCACCGGGAACAAGGCGCGGCCCTTGTCCGTGAGGAGGTATTCGCGGTGTGACCCGCCGTCCGGGGCGGGCGCGCAGCGCAGTACCCCGGCGTTCTCCAGCGTGCGCAGCCGCGCCGCCAGGATGTTCTTGGCGATGCCGAGGCTGCGTTGGAACTCGCTGAAGCGTCGGCTGCCGTCGAAGGCGTCCCGCACGATCAGCAGCGACCACCAGTCGCCGATGGCGTTCACCGACCGCGCGACGGGACAGGGGTCGTCATCGAAACGGGTGCGGGCGACCATCCATGGCTCCTCTCTGCATTCCTCCGGGCCTCTCCCTGGTCTGGTTGCAACATGCTACCTCGCATGGCTACCGTCTCGCAGGTAGCAAGATGCAACCAAGTGGAGGGGTGTGGCGGTATGGCGATCCAGTGCTCCGGTGCGGTCGGCGAGGGCGGTGGGACAGGCGGACGCGAGGCGCGTACCGCGGCGTCGGTGTCGGACCCGTCGCCGCCTGCCCGGCTCGTGCCCCTCCTCGCCCTCGCCTGCGGCAGCTCCGTCGCCACCGTGTACTTCTCCCAGCCGCTGCTGGTGACCCTCGGTGAGCGGTTCGCGCTCGGCTCGGGGCTGCTCGGTGCGATCGTCACCGTCACCCAACTCGGCTACGCGGTGGGCCTGCTGACGCTGGTGCCGCTCGGGGACCTGTTCGACCACCGGCGGCTGATCACCGGTCAGCTCGGGCTGCTGGCGTTCGCGCTGCTGGCCGCCGGGCTGGCGCCGGGCGTATGGGCGCTGCTCGGAGCGCTCGCCGTGGTGGGGCTGCTCGCCGTCGTCGCCCAGACGATGGTCGCGGCAGCGGCAGCGCTGAGCGCACCGGGCCGACGCGGTCGCGCCGTCGGAACCGTCACCGGCGGCATCGTGACCGGGATTCTGCTGGCCCGTACCGCCGCCGGTCTCCTCGCCGACCTCGCCGGCTGGCGTGCGGTCTACCTGGCCTCCGCGGGCGTCACCGCCGTCCTCGCCTTGCTGCTGCGTCGCGCTCTGCCACCAGGTACGACGTCCGCCGGGGTGCGTGAGGCGTCATCCGGACGACTGCGGAAGGCGTCGTACGGACGGCTCGTGGCCTCGACCGTCACTCTTTTCGCCCGCCATCCGCTGCTACGGGTCCGGGGCGCGCTCGCCCTGTTGGTCTTCGCGGCCTTCAGCACGCTGTGGAGCGGCCTGGCGCAGCCTCTGAGTGAACCGCCGTGGTCGCTTTCGCACACCGCGATCGGCGCGTTCGGGATCGCCGGTGCGGCCGGGGCCGTCGCCGCCGGAGTGGCCGGGCGGTGGAACGACCGGGGGCTCGCCCAGCGCACGACCGGCGTCGGCCTCGTCCTGCTGACGCTGTCCTGGCTCCCGATCGCCCTGACCCGGCAATCGCTGTCGGCACTGGCGGTCGGCGCCGTCCTGCTCGACTTCGCCGTGCAGGCCGTCCACGTCACCAATCAGACCCTCCTCCACGCCGTCCGGCCCGACGCGGGCAGCAGGATCATCGGCGGCTACATGGTCTTCTACTCGGTGGGCAGCAGCCTGGGCGCCCTCGGCTCCTCACTCGCCTACGCGACGGCGGGCTGGCCGGCCGTGACAGCCCTCGGTGCGTCGTTCAGCCTCGCAGCCCTGCTCCTGTGGGTGACGACCCGCCGTAGGGGACTGCCCGGTGGCGTCTCCGCGGCTGAGTGGCCGGCCCCCGCGGACCGGACCGATCCGATCAACGGGTGAAGACGACGGATGCCGCGGGATCCTTCTGGGCTTCCAGCGCGTTGAGACGTTCGGAGCGGGTGCGAAACAGAGAGAGGACCGGTCCTGTGGCTGAGGCCGTACCGTATCTGCTCACGATTGTCTGCTTGGCTGCGGTGCTGGGCTTCTTCGCCTGGCTGAAGGGCGTCGTGCGCCGTCGCGGGTTGGCGGGTGCGGCAGCCGTGGGGGCGCTGGCCGCTTACGAAGAGGCGATGCGGACCACCTCGCACGACTCCCACCAGGAAGTTCGCGCGCAGGCGGAGCGACGCGCCCCGTCCGCTTCCCCGGATGACCCCCCATGGAGGCCTCGTGGCCCTGTGAGGACCGAGCGGACCGAGAGCACGGAGAGCACCGAAAGGGCGCGCCGCTCAGGTCGGCGCCGCGCAGTCCGCGGCCTTCGCAGCCTTCGGCGCCGGTTCCGCCCTTGAGCGGACGGCTACTCCGGCGGTCCGACCCGGCTCCGGGAGACCCCGGACCCCCGTACCGGGTTCTGCCGGAGCACGCGGTGGTGGCGGTCAGGAGAACCGCGTCGCCGGTGGCAGTGGCACGTCGGCTAGGGCTGAGGCTCGGCGGGGGAGCGGACGAAGCCGGCGATGCGGGGCAGGAACGTGGGCGGGCACTGCTCGCCGAGTGCTGAGCGCAGGCCCTTGGCCACGTCCTCGTCCGGCTCCCCGAACACCTCGAAGCGCTCTACCCGGCAGTGCTTCATCACCTCCTGGATGTACGGGTCCGCGAGCTTCCAGTGCAGGCGTACCGCGTCGGAGTCCCGGTAGAGCTGGAAGCTGTGTGCGAGCATCCGCTCCTCGTCCACGAAGGTCTGCACCATCGTCTGCGGCCCGTGCTGCTGTGCGAAGTCGACGGCTCGGACGATGGCCTCACGGAAGCCCTGCAGATGTCCGTCGGTGATGCGCATGGTGTTGCGGAAGAGAAGAACGGCTGTGTCCTGTGCGGTCACGATGCCCTCCTGGAGCGTTGTGGGTGTGGGGTGAACTCTTCTGCCGGGTGAAGCCGTGCGGCTCACCCCGCGGTGAGCACGAGCACGGTCGCCGTCGCGGCCAGAGCGGCGTACACCGCGCAGGCGACCCGCATACCGAAGCGCAGCATGCTGCTCTCCGCGCCCCGTTGCGCCTGTTGCCCGGCGACGGCCAGCGTCAGCATGATCATGGGCAGTGACGTGAAGACCGCGTGCCCGGCGGCACTGTTCTGCAGTGCGGCGAACCAGACGTCCAGACTGCCGTCGCCCGGAGCGAGCCTCTCCTGAAGCGGCATCAGCAGGGCGTTTCCACCGACGTTCGAGCCGGTGATGAATCCGCTGAGGATGCCCAGTGCGGGCGCGGCCAGCGCGATCAGCAGTGGCGGGGCGTCGGCGACGGCGGCTCCCAGCTCCCCGATCATGCCGCCGGCTGCCATCAACTGCCCGAGGGCGACGAAGCCGGTGAGCGCGAGCAGGGGCCGCAGGACGCGCCCGGCGGCCGCGCGGGCATCCCCGCCGTGCAGCCGACCGCGGTCGAGCAGCAACGCGGTTGCCAGCAGCGGCAGACCCGGTGAGGAGAACAGCTGGAAACTCGCCCCGCCCGCGTGCAGGGCGACCGGTGGCAGCCCGGCGGCGGTAGCGGCGCGCAGAACAGCGATGAGGGCGAGCACCAGCCCGTACGCCAGCAGCACCGGCCGGGGCGGCAGCAGCGCGTGTGACTTGTGGCCCGCTTCGCCCTTGTGGGCCGCCTCGCCACTGGGGACTGCTTCGCCGTTGCGGGAAGCGAGTACGAGCACGCCGAGCGCCGTTGTCGTCAGCCCCGCCAGTACACCTGCCACTTCGACGGTGCCCAGCCGGTTGAAGGCGAGCAGCCCGAGCGAGAGCGCACCGCCCAGCGCCGCGGCGACCACCACCGTACGGACGCGCTGTCGCGGCCGGGTGAGCAATGCCGCCCAGACGGCGACCAGGGGAAAGATCAGGGAGCTGGTCACGGCGGTGGCGGAGCCCAGTTCGAGCGGCCGGGTGCCCACGAGGGAGGCGCCGATGGCGGTGGCGAGGCCGAGTGTGCCCCAGGGCATGATGTTCATCCCGAGCATCGCCTGGCGCAGCGCGGTCGCGGGCGGCGCCAGCGCCAGCAGCACGGGCACGGTGACCAGCAGGGATACCCCGAAGCCGGTGAGCGCCTCCACGGTCGGGGCGATCCCGACCACCACCAGCGCGACCTTCGCGGGCTCGGCCAAGGGCAGCCCGCGCACCCACTCCTGCAGCGAGCGGTGCACCTCGCGCCGCATGAGAACCTGACTGAGGTAGACACCCGGGAGCATGACGGCGGCGGCGTTGAGGACCAGCACCCCGCCCGCCCCGGCTCCGGAGGCCAGCACGTTCTCCGGCAGCTCGAACTGTGGCAGCCACCAGATGAGCAGTGCCGCCAGGGCACTCCCCGCTGCCGCCGCCCAGTGTGCGGGACGGCGCAGCCCTGTGATCAGCCCCAGCACACCACGAGCGGAGAGACCGCTATCGCCCACACCATGACCCGGTCGCCTTTCGCTGCTCGACGTACGCGGTCCGCGCGGGTGCGGACCGATGCGAGCACGCTGACGCAGCGCACCGGCTCGGGTCTTGAACAAAAATCGCCTCAGCGGGTCATGGCGCCCGGGGTCACCCCGAAGTAGCGCTTGCAGATACGCGTCAGATGCGCCTGGTCGGAAAAGCCCGTCTCGGCGGCAACCTCGGACGGTTGCCGTCCGGACAGCAGCAGCCGCCGCGCGCGGTTGGCCCGCAGCCGCATCAGATAGGCGTGCGGCGGCAGTCCATAGGCACGCCGGAACGCGGCGATCAGCGTCGCTCTGTTCCATCCGGTGGCTGCGGTGAGGTCCGCCACCGTGACCGGTTCGTTCCAGCGGTCGTGCAGCAACTGCCGCACCGAGTCCAGCTTCTGGGCGCCCGTCGCTTCGGGCACCCTGCCGGTGGTGCCCGTACGCGCGTGCCTGCGGAGCACTGCCGAGAGTCCATGGAGCAGCAGAGACTCGGCGGCGAGCGGGTCGCCGGAGAGCTCCTGGCCGCGGTGGATACGGCGGATGAAGGAGAAGAGCCGGGGGTCACGCACTGCCGTCTCGGGGAACCATGTCTCTCGCGCACCCAGGCGTTCCCTGGCCAGCTCGGTGACCATGCCGGTGTCGAAGTAGAACATCCGGTACTGCCAGCCGCCGTCCTGCGCGGCGAAACCGGTGTGCACCTGACCGGGGTTGAGGACGACCAGCTGCCCGGCCGGGATGACCACTTGGCCGCCTTGGAGATGCAGGCCCTCGGCGCCCTGCTCAATGACTCCGACGGACAGCTGTTCGTGACTGTGCCGGTCGAACGCGAAGCGCTCGAACCTGGCTGAGAACAGCTCCACTTGGGGAGCGCCGGGGGCTGTCCACAGTCGGGACTGCTCACGCTGCGTCATGGTTCCACGGCTCACAACTCTGCTCGGTCCGTATGCCGTCCATGGGGGTCGGTTCCCCTCCGGCGTCCCGGGGAGGGGGCTACCGCTTCCGGTAGTGGGTCAGGAACATGTCCACGCCGCTGTCGATGAGGCGTTCGGTGAGGGCGGCGTCGAGGCGTTGTCCGTAGGCGCTGTGCACGATGTGCGGGTAGAGGACGAGGGCGTAGAACTGGATGATCGCCACGTCCATGTCGGGGATTTCCAGATCCTCGCAGTCCCGCAGCGCGGCGCCGAGCGGTTCGGCGAACCTGTCCGGACCCTGCTCGCGCCATGCCCGGCCGAGTTGGGGGAAGCGGCGGGCTTCGGCGGCGATGAGTGCGCGCAGCGCCAGGATGTCGTCCTGGGCGATGCCCTCGACCCAGCGGCGGCCGGTCGCGGTCAGGACCTCACGGATGTCGGTGTGCTCCTGCAACCTGCCCATCGCTTGCGCTGTCTCGCCCAGCGCCTGCTCCAGCGCATCGTTGACCACCTCGATGAACAGTTCCTCCTTGCTGCCGAAGTGGTTGTAGACGGTCACCTTGGACACGCCTGCCTCGGCGGCGACCTGGTCGACGCTGACGCCGAAGCCGTGCTGCAGGAACTGCTCACGCGCGGCCCGGACGATGGCGGCTCGCTTCCGGGTGGCGCGGTCACCCGACGGCCTCGGTCTGGCGTTCTGCTCGTTCATCGGGGCTCAGCCTACCAGGAAAGTGAACTGAACAGTTGAGTTCAACTGAACTAGGCCGTACAGTTCATCTCGCGTGCCGGGGTCGACCCCGGCACGCCGCCCCGTGCCTGGGGTACGACCGGGCGCCGCCGTGCGGCTCTCCCGGTCACCGACCGACTCGCATCTGTCCCTGTGAGGAGCTGACATACCGTCATGCGCGAAACGACCGTCCTGGCCATTTCCGGGAGCCTGCGCGCCGACTCGTACAACACCGCACTGCTGCGCGCCGCCAAAGCGCTCGCCCCCGCCGGGGTCACCCTCGATCTCTACGACGGCCTGCGCGACATCCCGCCGTACGACCTCGACCTCGACAGCCCCGGCAACCGCCCCGCACCCGTACGCGACCTGCGCGACCGCATCACCGGAGCCGATGCCGTGCTGATCGCCACCCCGGAGTTCAACTACTCCGTCCCCGGCGTACTGAAGAACGCCCTCGACTGGGTCAGCACCGACTGGTCCGGGACGGAGGGACTGCCGCTGCACCGCAAGCCGATCGCGGTCACTGGGGCCTCACCGGCGGCTTTCGGCACGGTGCGCGCCCAGTTGGCGCTGCGGCAGGTCTTCCTGTGGACCGACTCGGATCTGGTCGTCAAGCCCGAGGTCATGCTCTTCTGCGCGCACGAGCGGTTCGACACGGCCGGCAACCTCACCGACTCCACCAGTCGGCGCCTGTTGGGCGAACTGCTCGATGCCCTGGTCGACAAGGCCCGGACCCGCGCGCCTGCGGACGCGGTTGTGGACACGGCTGCGGCTGCGGTTGCCTGAGGGCGGGGAGAGATCCGGGAGTGGGGGAGAGACGAGTGAGGCAGAGAACGACGACGGCCGCGTCGCCGCCGTCAGACCAGACCGCCGAGACGATCGAGGCCGCCGACACGGCCGAGGCCGCCGACACGGCCGAGGCGGCCGTGCGCGGCACCACCAGCGAGGGATTCACCCGCGTTCGGGGGGAGTTCGCGGCGGTCGCGGCGGCTGAGCCCGGCCTGAGCGCGCAGTTGTCGGTACGGCTGCACGGCCGTCCGGTGGTGGACCTGTGGACCGGCCCGGACGTCGGCCCGGACTCGCTGTTCGCCCTGTACTCCTCCGGCAAGGGCGCGGCCTGCCTGGTGGCGGCGCTTCTGGTCCAGGACGGCCTCCTGGACCTGGACCGTCCGGTCGCAGCCTACTGGCCGGAGTTCGCCGCAGAGGGCAAGGCGGAACTCACGCTGCGCGACCTGCTGGCCCACCGCGCGGGACTCGTCGGCGTCCCCGGGGGCTTCCGGACCTCGGAACTGGCCGATGACCGGCAACTGGCCGAGCGGCTGGCCGGCGCCCGCCCCTGCTGGGAACCTGGTGACGGTTACGGCTACCACGCCTTCACCTTCGGCGCCCTGATCGGCGAGGTCGTACGCCGGGTCACGGGGCGCACCCTCCAGGAAGAGTTCGACCAGCGGCTCCGGATTCCGTACCGGCTGGACTTCTATCTCGGTCTTCCCGAGCGCGAGGAACCGCGTTACCTCCCTGTGCAGCCCCTTCCGCCACAGCCGCCGCACTTGCCGGCAGAGCGGGAATCCCTCCCCGAGCCCGACAGTCTGACCGGCATCGCCTTCAACCTCCACGCCGATCCGCCCACCGATCTGACGGCCTTCGCCAACACGCGGACGGTGCGCGCCCAGGGCCCCGCCTCCTCGGGCAGCGTCGGAAGCGCTCGCGGCCTTGCCGCTGTGTACGCCGCTGCCATCTCCACCGTCGAGGGGCAGCCCGCGCTGCTCCGCCCTGAGGTTCTCGATGAGTTCACGGCCCGGCACAGCTTCGGGGCCGACCTGGTCACCGGAGAGACCGACCACTTCCTGCTCGGCTTCGAAGCCCAGGGTGTGCGCTACCGGTCGCTGGGCCCGAGGGCGTTCGGCCACAGCGGGGCGGTCGGTGCCCAGGCCTTCGCCGACCCGGACAGCGGAATCGCGTACAGCTACACCCGACGCCGCTTCGCTCCGCAGGGTGGCGGAGGAGCCATGGAGAACCACCGTCTGATCGAAGCCGTGACCTCGGCAGTCGGCCGGAATGTCACCGGCACCGGCCCCGGTACCGACCCCGGCACCCGCACCGGCCCGGGCGCCTGGGCGTGACGCAGGGGGCGGGAGCAGACATGCACCCGCCCCCTGCGGAGGGTTGGAACGCTGCGCTACCGGGCGGCGCCGGGACGTCGGGCAGCTTTCCCCGCCATCCGCCGAACGACGCCCCCTGGCTGTTACAGGATGTCGGCGAGGCGGTCGACCTGGGTGGGTTCGAGGCCGTAGCAGTAGAGCATGACCTCGTCGGCCCCGAGGTCGGCGAAGTCGGCGATCGCGGTGCGGATTTCGGCGGGCGTCGTGAGCATACCGGCGACCATCCGGTCGGCCATGCCGGTGAAGGTGTAGTAGGCGTGCATGTTCGCCCGGGCGTCGTCGATCACCTCTTGCGGGCCGAGCGCGACGTTGACCTGCGCGACGATACGGGGCTCACCTTCGCGGCCGTATTCCTTCCAGAAACCGCGGACGGTGTCGAACAGACCGCCCGCCCAGGACGGCGCCGCGGCGGCGAGGAATCCGTCGCCCCAGCGCGCGACGCGTTCGAGGGCGACGGGCTGGAAACCGCCGAAGAGGACCTCGGGGCCGCCGGGCCTGGCGGGCGCGGGGCCGATCGGGCCGACGCCGTCGCCATGGTCCTCCCCGGACCACAGGCGGCGCATCACCGCCATCTGCTCGTCGAGGCGTCGGCCCCGCGTGCGCTTGTCGACCCCCGTGGCCTGGTGGTCGTCGTCCCGTCCGCCGATACCGAGGCCGAGCACCAGGCGGCCGCCGGTCATCCGGTCCAGGGTGGCTGCCTGCTTGGCGAGGAGCGCGCTGTCGCGCAACGGCGCCAGCAGCACCTCCGTCTGGACGCGGATGCGGGAGGTCGCACCGGCGAGGACGGCGAGCGCGACCAGGGGCTCCGGGTTGTCGTAGACGAGTCGGTCCAGCAGACCGAGTGTGCTGAAGGGGCCGGCGTCCGCGCGCCGCGCCCAGGTGAGCAAGGCAGCCGGGTCGCCGATGGGCAGTCCGATCCCGATGTTCATGAACAGGACCTCCGGAAGAAGGGTCGACAAAGACTGCTGCCGCCCCTCCTGCACCTCAGCGAGGTGGGACGTTCCCGTTCTGCGGCGTACTCCTTGGGAACATCTCTTCGGATGGACGGCACCCTAGAGCGGTCCCATCCGGTGGGACAACCGAATTCCGATTCAGGAATCCGTGTTCCCGCTGCCGTGCCCGATTCCGGACAAAATCCTGGCCCTCGATCGAACCGACGTCCTACGGTCATGTGCCGTGATCGATTTCTCCGCCCTGTGGGGCTTCACTGTGATCGTGGGGCTGCTCACCCTCACGCCCGGGCTGGACACCGCTCTCATCCTGCGTACCGCGGCGCTCGGTCGGCGGCGTCGCGCCTGGGGAGTCGTCCTCGGCATCCAGGCAGGCACGCTGACCTGGGGTGTGTTCACCTCCCTCGGAGTGACTGCGCTGCTGACGGCCTCTCACCTCGCTTACACGATCCTGCGTTGGGCGGGTGCTGCCTACCTGGTGTGGATGGGCGGCCGCATGGTCTGGTCCGCACGACGCCGCCGGGCCGGGGCTGCAGCGGCGGATGGCGATCACGGCGCTGGTCAGGCGGAGATCGGTGAGCGGAACACAGTGCGCGGCGGCTGGCGTCAGGGAACGCTGACCAACCTGCTCAACCCCAAGGTGGGAGCCTTCTACGTCGCCGTTCTCCCGCAGTTCCTCCCCGCGGGAAGCTCCCATCTCGCGATGGGCGTGCTGCTCGCCGGGGTGCACGTCGTACTCGGCGCGCTCTGGTCCTCCCTGCTGATCGGCTGCGCCCGGATGTTGCGGGATGTACTACGACGCGAGTCTGCCCGCCGCGTGCTCGACCGCGTCACCGGGACGGTGATCGGCGCGTTCGGCATCCGGCTCGCGCTCAGCGACTGAGACAGGCGACGGCAGAGGGACAACGATCAGCGCCCCGGGCGCCGGAGCAGGCCGGGGTAGGGCGCGGATACGACTCGAAGCCGCTCAGCACCTCGACTTGAAGCCGATCAGGACCTCGACGGGGTGGCCGCCTCCGGGCGGCTGGGCCAGGGTGGGGAGAGCCGTCATCAGCGCCGAGTGTCCTTCGGCGGCGCGCTTGTGGCGTGGGCCCCGGTCCGCGGCGAAGGCGAAGCGCGCGGCGGCCTCGGCGACGATGTCCCGGCTGCCGAACAGGAACAACGTACGGGCATGGGTGGCGTGTCGGAGCTCGTCCTGGAAGTCGGCACGCTGTGAGCCTTGGCGCCAGGTAGCCGCGTCCCGCGCCGTGCGTGCTTCATCGGTGCCGACGGTCAGCGGAGTGCCGTTGACCAGCTTGCGCCGCAGCTCGGGCCATTTGCTGGGGCGCGGGCCGAGCGTGTGGTGGGCCAGGACGAGGTCGACCAGCTCGCCGACGCACTCATCTGGCGGGATGCCATCCCGCAGTGGCAAATGGACGATGGTGTGCCGGGAGTAGGCGGCGAAGGAGAGCACGCGAGCCGGTTCAGCCCTTCGCGGTCGCCGAGCAGTGGGCGTCCTGAAGGCGAGCGGTGGCTGGACACGCTTTTCCGTCGGTCGCCGTGCCCCTCCCCGCGCCTGCCCCGGAGTCTGCCGTTGGACTCTCCCACCGTGGGAGAGCCCATCCTTCTGGTGCGCAGGACGAAGCAGCCCGCATGTGAGACTCAGCTCGTCGGGTCGTAGGCCGAAGCCTCGGCGGAAGCCTTCGGGAGAAGAACCGATGGCCCGGCTGGCCACCTCCACCAGGAAAGCAAGGAAAGCATGGGAAACGCGAGAAGCAGGGGAAGCATGGGATGGCCACGGTAACCGGCATCGACGTCCGCGGGGCGCAGCACTGCGAGACGGCGGCTCTGGGGGTGCTGCTGCGGCACCAGGGGATCGATCTGTCCGAGCCCATGCTCTTCGGCCTCGGTTCCGGCCTGTCCTTCGTCTACTGGGACAGCAAGAAAATGGGCTTTCCCTTCCTCGGTGGTCGGGTCAAGCCCTTCGAACTCACCAGGAACCTGGCCTCCGCACTCGGGCTCGAGCTCCTCGTGCAGGAGACCACCTCCCCTCGCAGAGGATGGGAGAACGTGGCTGCCCAGATCGACGCAGGACGCCCGGTCGGACTGCAACTGGACAGCTACTACCTCGACTACTTCGGGTCGAAGGTGCACTTCGGTGGCCATGTCGTCGCCATGTACGGCTATGACGACCGCGACGCCTACCTGGTGGACACGGCCCAGCAGGGCGGCGCGGTGTCCACCAGCCTGACCGGCCTCGCCCAGGCCCGGGCCGCGCGGGGCCCGATGGCCGCCAAGCACCGGTCCTTCACTCTCACGGCTGCGGGAGAGCTGGCCGCCCCGCAGCGCCGGATCATTCCTGCGATCACAGCCTGCGCCGACGCCTTCCTCAACCCGCCCATCGCCAACCTCGGCCACCGGGGCATCGAGAAGGCCGGCAAACTGGTGCGCACCTGGCTCCAGCGGACCGACGACCCGCAACGGGACCTGCCGCAGGCTGCCCTCTTGATGGAGAAGGCCGGCACCGGCGGCGCCCTGTTCCGCAACCTCTACCGCGACTTCCTCGCCGAGTGCATCCAACAGCTCGACAGCCGCCACCTGCGCACCGGCCACACGCTCTACAGCGAGGCGGCCACCCTCTGGACGGAAGTCGCAGCACTGATCACCAAAGCCGGTGAATCAGGCGACGCACAGTGCCTCGTACAGGCAGGAGCAATTCTCAACGATCTCTCAAGCCTGGAGCGCGACGCCATGCAGGCGCTGAGCCGACTGGAGAGCGAAGGCCCGAACGCGCCCGAGCGCTGACTCCCGCCCGGAATGGTCCGCCCCCTCCCGATCCTGTGCGCCAGGGCAAAGCGAGCACGAAGGGAGATCACTACGCTGCCCGAGTGCTCTCATACGACGAGTTGACTTCACCGGAGCGTGCGCTGTGGGACGCGTTCCCGGAGGGGCGCCGCGTGGACCTGCGTACGGGCGTACTCGGGGAGGACCGTGTCCACGAGGGTGGGCAATGGGGCCCCGGGCGGACGGTTCGGGCCTCGGTGCTCGTGGCGCTCCTCCAGGGCGCGAACGCCGCCGAGCCGGGTGCCGTCGCCTGCCTGAGGCTCGCCGGGGCGCGGATATCCGGGTGTCTCAACCTGGCCGGCGCGCACATCGCTCACGCTCTCCGGCTCGAGGACTGCTGGTTCGACGAGGGCGTGGACCTCTCCGAAGCTTCGACCAAGTCGATTGCGATCACGGGCAGTCGATTGCCAGGCCTGGAAGCAGGCTTGAGCCGCATCGAGGGACGCCTCGTCCTGCGGCGCTCCCGCGTGGCAAGCGGCGCCGTCTCATCCCTCCACCGCAGGGTCACCGCCTTGTCACTCATCAACGCCCATGTGAGCGGGGCCGTCATCCTCAACGGCGCCGAGATCACCGCACCGGAGGAGTGGGCGGTGTCCGCCGGGGGACTGGTCGCGGAGGGGGGCGTCTATTGCAAGGACGGATTCGTCGCGCACGGTGAGGTCCGCCTCATGGGCGCACAGCTGCCGGGCGGACTGCACATGCAGGGAGCGCGGCTGGAACGCCCTGGTGGCAGTGGGGTGGCCCTCCGGGTGGACAACGCCGCGGCTTCGACGGTCGACCTCTCCGGTGGGTTCAGTGCGAGCGGGACCGTTCGGCTGCGCGGCGCCCGGATCACGGACAGCCTGACCCTTGCGGGAGCTGTACTCAACGGGCCGCCCGACGGGCACGGCCCGGTTTTGGAAGCGGCACTGATGCAGGTCGTCGACTTCGACCTCACACTCGCCCGGCCACCGTCCGGCATCGTGGACCTGCGCGGCGCGCAGGTGTCCTACCTCCACGACAACGACCACAGCTGGCCGGCTGTCGTGGAGCTGGACGGCTTCGTCTACGGCTCCATCAAGGAGGACGAGGCGGGCGAGCGACGGGAGGCAGTGGGGCGGCGGGATTCCGTGGCCCGCCGCGTGGCTTGGATACGGCGCAGCCCGGGCTACAGCCCGCAGCCCTACGAGCAGTTGGCGGTCTGGTACCGGAGGGCCGGCCACGACGACGACGCCCGTCGCGTCCTCCTCGCCAAGCAACGCCACCGGCGCCGTGCGCTGCCCCCGGCAGCCCGCGCTTGGGGCCATCTCCTCGATGTGACCGTCGGCTACGGCTACCGCCCCTGGCTGGCCGGGGTCTGGCTCCTTGCGCTGATCCTGGTGGGCACGCTGTCCTTCAGCACCGCCTCACCCCACCCGGTCAAACAAGGCGAAGGCGCCCCGTTCCAACCCCTCGTCTACACACTCGACCTCTTGATCCCCATCGGCGGTCTGGGCCAGCGCACGGCCTGGTACTGGTCGAACGACAGCCTTCAATTGCTGTCCTACCTGCTGATCGCCTTCGGCTGGGTGCTCACGACTGCCGTCATCGCGGGTGTCACCCGCACCCTGCAGAAGAACTGATGGACGACAGCCGTCTCCGGGACGGCCGCTCGGCGGCGGCGGTCCGTCTTGATCGCCGCCCATCGGCACCGTCGGCATGCACACGCACTACGCACACGCACGACGCACACGCACGACGCACACTGCGGGGGAGCTACTCGGCGGCTTCCGCTCCGTGACGCCGAAGCCGCCCGCCGAGGAGCACCGTGCAGGCCCCGACGGTCAGCAGCCCGCCGGTGAGAAAGGCATCACGTACGCCGGCGAGCGACAGGACCAGCCCGCCCAGCGCGGCGCCCGCGGCGATGCCGAGCTGACGACCGAACGCGGCTGGCCACCCGATCAGGTAGAGCAGTGGTGGGCGCGGGCACTGGTCCGCGAGTTGCTGAACTGGACCTGCCGAGCGTGAAGTTCGTAGCAGGGCCCTGGGCTCGCCGTGCGACGGCAAGGTCGCCGAGCTCACCGAGTGGTCCGCGCCCGGCTGGGGCGGCGGAGCGTGCAGAGTGGTGCGTATGACGACACCGGCAGAGCTGCTCCGCTCCTTCGCCCGCACCCGTGCTTCGCTCGACGGCGAGGAGGTGACGTACTGGTGGTCCGGAGACGTGTACTCCTGGGCCCCCAACGAGCCCTACCAGCGCGTCTTCGGCTTCGAAGGACTCAACGTCGCCCGTCTGGTCCAGGATGCCGAAGTCGGCCCTGACGCCTACCAACTGCTCACCCGCGAGGCCGCCTTCTTCCTGGACCCCGTCAGCCGCGAGATCCTTCAGACCTGGCAGGACCTGCCGGTCGTACACATCTGGAACGACCCGGCGAACCAGAAGTGGCGCCCGTTCCCGATCCCGACGACCGAGCTCGGCGGACAGGTCTGCTTCAGCCTGGAGATCCCGCTCTCCTATCCGTCGCCGCTGCCGGTTGCCGAGTACCCGGTCCATTCGGCAGGGGACACGTACAAGGCCCTGGAGTGCTTCCAGTTCTTCGCCGACCATGCCGACCTGGACGGCCCCGCGCCCAGCGTCCCTGCCACGATGACGTGGACCCGGATGTCCCCGTGGCTCCCGTGGATGGCCCGAGGGCAGCGGCCCGGCGGCCTCACCTTCCACTGCCGGGGCCGCAAACTCGCCTCGTACGCCGAAGTCCCCGAACGCACCCGCGGCTACATCGCAGACCGCCACCCGGAGTTCGCCCATGCCCCGGAGGAGTGGAGCGAGCCGAACGAAACCAGCTGGACGTACTTCCGCAGGCTGAACCCGCCGAAGTGACCGCCGGACGTTCCTCCGGGCCTTTCTCCGGACCTTCCACTGGGCCGTCCGCCCGTCTTCAGGCGGCCGACTCCATCAGCTCCTTGAGCCGGGCGAGGTCGGCAGTGACCATGTCGGCGTCACGCTGGAAATCGGCATCGCTCATCTCCGGCCGGCGGCGAAGGGTGAAGATCACCTCGCTCTTCGCGCCGTCGGCGATGACACGGACCGGGTTGTAGATGGTCTCCCCGGTCGGCAGCGTGACGTCGTGGTCGAGCACGCCCAGGTCGTTACCGGGTGCGAAGGCCACGGTGACCCGCCCCATGGGGGAGGATTCCGCGACCCACTGATCGCCGATCCTCTCGATGGAGCCGCCGAGGCCACGGGCCCACGCGGGGAGGTTGGACGGGTCCGACGCGTAGGCGTATACGTCAGCGACGGGGCGGTCGATGAAGACGCTCAGATGGCGGGATTCCTTGTCGGTGCTGTGCATGGTGGTGACGGTAGTGGATCACCGCCACCGTCCTCTTGAACGAATCGGCCAGGTATGAGCCATGCGATGCCGGCCAGAGATGTGTGCCGTGCCGTAAATGATCTTCGTGGAGCAGGTGCATAGGATCGCCGCCATGGCACTGCGACCTGTGATGGTGAACGTAAAGGCCCTTGACGCCTCGGCGGTCGGCCGGTTCTGGGCGGAGGCGCTCGGCTGGAGTGCTTACAGCCCCGGCGTGACCACCTACGTCGGACCCGCCGGCGGCCTCGTGTGGCCGCACCCGGTCGCCGTCGGTATCGACGTCGTTCCCGTCCCGGAGCCCAAGACGCCGACGAAGAATCGCGTGCACCTCGATCTCGCCACCACCTCGGCTGACCACCAGGAGGAGTTGGTGGCGCGCCTCAAGGAGCTCGGTGCGACAGCCGTCGACGTGGGGCAGGGCGAAGTGCCGTGGCAGGTCCTCGCCGACCCCGAGGGCAACGAGTTCTGCGTGCTGGAGCCCAGGGAGAGCTACCGGGACACCGGGCCGATCGCCGCGGTGGTGGTCGACTGCGTGGATCCGCGGGCCATGGCCCGGTTCTGGGGCGAGGCCATGGACTGGACGCTGCACGAGGTGACCGACGATCTTGCGGTGATGCGCTCCGCCAAGGGCGTAGGCCCCTGTCTCGAGTTCCTCCGCACAGCCGATGTGAAGACCGTGCCGGACCGCGTTCATCTCGACCTGTTGCCGTACCCCGGTGACGACAAAGCAGCGGAGGTGGCCCGGCTGCGCTCCCTCGGGGCGACCGACCTCGACCTCGGCCAGGGCGACGTCCCGTGGACGTGCCTGTGCGACCCGGAGGGCCACGAGTTCTGCGTCCTCGCCCCGTCCTGACCCGCTTGCCGGTGTCGGCGGCGCGTCGTGAGAATGCGCCCCTTCGTGTGACTCATGGCCCATAGCGGCAAGTGTTACCGACCACAGTGGGGGCCGAGTTCCATCAGGCGCACAGTCCTCGGCTACGCGCCCGCGGCCGTACGTGGCTCGTCGTCGGAGCCGTGCGGCCGGGCGCCCGGGCTTGCGCCTTGTCCGCCAGGCCGGGCGTCGGCTCCGCCCGGGGCAACTCCTTCTCCCGGGGCGACTCCGCGCGGGACCGCACCGCACGGCTCAGCGCCCGATGCCTTGGCGGGGTCGAGTCCGCTGAGCGGGGACCGTGCCCGGGTTGGCTGGCGGCGGCGGGACAGGACGTATCCGGTCAGCGCGGCGGCGAGTCCGGCCAGGCCGGCTGCCGCGAAGCCGCCCGCCGGAGCCGAGACGTCGATCGCCACCCCGACGAGCGGGGACCCCAGCGCGAAGCCCGCGCTCAGCGCAGAGGACTGCAGACCTGTCACCTCACCCCGCACCCCGGCCGGCGCCAGTCGGCTGACCGCGTCGGCCACCGCGGAGAGGGTCGGCGCGGTGAGAAGCCCGGTGATGACAACGGCCACGCACAGCCACGGCCAGTCGTGGGCGAGCCCGGCGGGAATCGTCACGAGCCCGAGCGAGCCGAGCAGCAGCCATGTGGGCAGCGGCCGGGGCAGCGCGCCGTACATCAGCCCGCCGGCGACGGAGGCCACGCCGAACACGGCCACGACCACGGCGGCCCAGGACACTTGATCAGCTTCCTCCAGCGTGGCGACGATGGCGAGGTCAACGCCGCTGAGCAGTGTCGTGGTCCCGAACCCCATCGTCAGTACGGCGAGCATGGCGGGTCCCAGCCACTCCCGGCGCGGTGGCCGTTCGGCGGCCGCGCCGGTATCCGCCTCGTCCGGGGTGCGCAGCGGCGGGTTGAGAGCGGCGATCCCGAGGCCGCCGATCACGATTGCGGCGCCGACTCCCCACGCCATCACGCCGGGGGACACCTTCGCGGAACCCAGGATCACCGCCGCCGGGCCCACCATGTACGACAGTTCGCCCTGCACCGACTCCAGCGCGAAGGCGGCCCGCCGCTGTGCCGTCGTCGTCATCGCGGCGATCGCCTGCCTGGTCACCGGCTGGGACGGCACCATCAGCAGGCCCGCCGCGAAGGCGGCGCCCAGCAGGGCCCCGTACGGCAGGACCGGGACGCTCAGCCAGAAGACGACCTGCACCGCGACCGTTGCCAGCAGCACCGCACGCAGGCCCCGCCGGTCGATCACGCGGCCTACCAGCGGCCCGCCCAGCGCCAGTCCGGCGGTCAGAGTCGCCGCGACGCCGCCGGCTGCCGCGTAACTCATGTCCAGGCCCAGCACGACGTACAGCGTCAGCGCCATCACGTCGGCCGTGATCGCGGTACGGGCGAGCAGCGAGACACCCAGCAGCGATGCCATCCCCGGCACGGCGAGCACCTGTCGGTATCGGGTCACCCCGTGACGCTAGATCAGCCGACTTCCCATAGGAAGTGATTTATTTACTGGAGCTGACATAATGAATAGTTATGGCAAGGGATCTCGAGACCGCGCTGCTGCGGTCCTTCGTCACCGTCGTACGTGAGGGCAGCATCAGCCGCGCCGCGACTGCGCTCGGGCACACCCAGCCCGCGCTCAGCCAGCAGGTGCGCAAGCTCGAGAGCGCCGTCGGTCGTCCGCTGCTCCACCGTTCGCCGTCCGGCGTCACGCTGAGCCGGGCGGGCGAGGAGCTCCTGCCGTACGCCCAACGGATACTCGCGCTCTCCGCGCAGGCACTCACCGAGGCCGGGCGCGCGCTGACCGGCCGCTGCGGCGTCGGGCTGCTCGAGGACCTCGCCGCCTCGCAGCTTCCGCAGGCCCTCGCCGATCTCGCCCGGCTGCACCCCGGAGCGAGACTGGAGGTGCTCAGCTGCTCGAACGCCGCGATGAGGGAGGCGTACGACGAGGGCCGCGTCCAACTCGTGCTCGACGAGGTGCCGGACCTCCCCGGGCCGCCGCGCTGGACGGTACGCCGCCCGCTGGCCTGGGCGATCGGCCAGGGCGTGGACGTCGCTGCCGATCCGCTGCCGGTGGTGCTGTTCTCGGGCACGTGCTCCTGGCGTACGTCCGTGCTGGAATCGCTGGAGTCCGCCGATCGCCGCTGGCGCGTGGCGTTCGAAAGCAACAGCCTGGTGGGTGTGCTCGCCGCGGTACGGGCAGGGCTCGGCGTCGCCGCGCTCCTGCCCACGAACCTCGAACCGGCCATGGCCTGCCACGACACGGACGCGCTGCCCTCGTTGCCGGACATCGAACTCGGCCTCGCACGGCACCCGCGCAGCGAAGGCGACCCGCTGATCGATGCCGTGGAGACCGCGCTGCGCCGCACGATCTGAGTTCCCGACCGGCCGGCGCACCGGTCCGGCCCGGCTCGCGGCTGCGGTCCAGCGCGTCAGTCGGCGTCCGAGGACGTCCACTCGACGAGCTGGACGACGACGCCGTTGGGGTCGGTCGTCTGGAAGAGCCGCTCGCCCCAGGGCTCTTCGCGCAGCGGCATGGTGATGGGCGCCCCTTCGCCGCGCAGGCGCTTCTCCTCGGCCTCGATGCCGGTGACGGTGAAGGCGAGGATCAGCCCCTGGGCGCGCTGGTCGCGCTGGTCGGGAGGGAGGACCTCTATCCCCCGGGCGAGGAGGACGAGGTCGGCGGCCACGTCCTGGCGGGAGAGCGCGGCGAATCCGTCGGCTTCCGCAGTGACCTGGTAGCCGAAGTGGGTCACGAAGAAGTCGCGGCTGGCGGCCACGTCCTCGACGGTGAGGGAAACGGTGGTCGTGGAGATGTGCACGGGACTCCTGGGGTGTTCGAGGCGTTAGGGCAAGGCAGATGAACCGCCGCCCGGTCAAGGGAAGTTACGCTGGGCGTAAAATTACTTCTGACGACTCCACGCGTCAAGAGTATTTTTACGCTTGTGGTAAGTTTTTCTCATGGGTACCGAGACGGCGGGCCTCCGTGAGGCCAAGAAGCAGGAGACCAGGCAGCTCATCTCCGACCACGCGACCCGGCTGTTCCTGGAGCAGGGCTTCGAGGACACGACGATCGCCGAGATCGCCGACGCGGCCCGGGTGGCCAAGAAGACGGTGACCAACTACTTCGCACGCAAGGAGGACATGGCGCTCGACCACCAGGAGGCGTTCGCAGGCGCGTTGGCCCGTACGGTCGCGGACCGGGCGCCCGGCGAGTCCGCGCTGGGAGCGCTGCGACGGGCCTTCGGCGAGGACGTCGGACGACGCAGCCCGGTGGCGGGCTTCTCGGGGTTGCCGTTCGCCAGGATGGTCGCCGACAGCCCCACCCTCACCGCACGCTTGCGTGATCTGCACGACCGGCGGGAGGAAGAGCTGGCCCGAGCGCTCGCGGAGGCGACCGCAGCAGCACCCGAGGACATCACCCCGGCCGCGGCCGCTGCCCAACTCGCCGCCGCCCACCGGCTGCTGTTCGGCCGTATCCAGGAACTCACCCTCGCCGGTCACCCTGTCGACGCCGTCGCCGAGTCGGTCGTCCAGGACGCGGAGCGGGTCTTCGCGATGCTCGAACCAGCCCTCGACGGCTATGCGGTGGCCCCACCCGCCGACTGACCGCATCGGCTGCCGACGGCCAACGGGACGCCGGTGCGCCGGCTCTGGGCGACGGATGCGGGCGAATCGCTGCTCCGGGCCGCTTCCATGGGAATGGTCGGCGGGCCAGGGGTGGTGGGGCGCCCGGTCGGAGGGCTGTAGCCGGGCAGACGGAGGGTGCCCCAGGTGTAGGGATCGGCCTGGGCGCTGCCGAAGGTGGACCAGCCCAGGCGGGACTGGCCGGTGCGGTCCTGGGTGTCTGAGTCGTAGACCATGATGTTGCCGGTCATGGCAGCGGGGTCGGCCGCCGTCGGCAGGTCGGCCAGCGCGATCTTCATCTCGACGGTATAGCCGGTGTACGGCGCCTGCACCGCGGTGGCCCAGCGCATCCCGGGGGCGGTCCGGATGGCCGGACCCTGGTGGTGGTCGGCGTCGCGACCCGCGCAGGGCCCGCCGTCGGAGGTGAAGGGCAGCACGGCCGCCTTGAACGTCGTGGAGGTGTCCTGGGCGGTGCCACGCGGATCGAGGGCGATCTCGACGGAGTCGGTGCGCCAGTGACGCTTGCAGTCGTTCCGGTCCAAGGCGCTGCCCTTGGCGTCGTCCTCCACCTCGACCAGGACGTAGAGGTCATCGCCGTGGCGGGACATCCGCGCTGTGGCCGAGCAGTCCCGCGCGGACGCGCACTTGTCGCCCTGCCAGTGCGTCAGGGGAACGGTCTGGCCCGGGTATTCCCCGGCGCTCTCGCGGCCGTCCAGACGGGGCGGACGGGAGGTGGCCGGGACGGTGGTGGACGGGCGGGCGGGGTAATCGGGCTGTGCCCGGTTGGCCAGCCAGGGCATGCCGACGCGGTCGGCCCAGGCTGCGAACTCCGCATACACCGGCCGCAGTCCCTGCTGCCGGTGCACCGGCGCGGTCAGCGGCTTGCCGTGCTCGGCGAGGACGGAGAACCAGTCACAGCCCATCTCCTTGCGCGGAGTCGTGACGGTGGCGGGCAGGGACGCGAATCCCTGTGTGCGGTAGAGACGTGCGGCGTTGCGTTCCTGCTGTGCCCAAGTGGTGCCGTTCCGCCGTGACCAGGCTCCCTGCCACGCTCCCAGCTGTGGCAGCCCGGTAACCGGGTCGCGCAGCTTCGCCCTGGCGCAGCCGGGCCCCTTCGGGCCTTCGAACGACCAGTTCTGGGTCAGCAGCCGCGCGGGGCGCCAGGGCCGGTACCCCTCCTTGCTGATCTGCTCGGGGAAGGCACGCGGATTGCCGGCGAGGCGGAAGGCTTCGATGGCCATACGGGCCGACAGCTGGTGGGCGCCGTGCTGGTTGAAGGGACGCGGGTCCATGGTGACCACGGTCCGGGGAGTGGTCGCCCGGATGAGGCGCACCAGCCGCTCCAACGTGTCCGCCTGCCGAGGCGGACCGTCCCAGACCTTTTCGGTCAAGGGCGCCGACAGCGTGTACCAGAAGTCCGGCTTGTCGAGGTAGTACACGTTCTTGATACGGGCGACGGCGACCGCCTGCCGCTCCTCGCCCTCCCGGATCAGCCCGAGAGCCGCACCTTCCTCCGGGCCGACCGCGTTGCCACCGCCCTCGCCGCGCGTAACGGTCGCCACGCCGACGCTCAGCCTCCGCTTCTCGTTCCACTGTCCGAACGTGGACAGCGACTGGAACTCGTCATCCGGATGCGCACCGACGAACAGAACGTCGTTGTGGGCCCGGTTCCGCACGTGCGGTGCGGCACCGTCGGACGCAGCCGCGACCGCTTTCGCGTCCGGCAGCGGCCCCACTGCCTGGCCGAGCAGCAGACTTGCAGCCGCCACAGCAACCCCCAGGGCCCTTCGGGCAATACGGTGGGCAGGGGCAGCTCGACGCTGCTGTGCATGGCGTTGCTGTGCACGGCGCTGCAGCGGTGCGAACACCCCGCGGATCCTCGTCATCCCGCCGAACTCCTCACCGAATCACCGAATCACCGAATCACCGAAATGGCCACCGGACACCAGTCCGTAGCATGCCCGGCCCGGACACCCAGCACCCTGCCACCGGCGCTTCATCCCCAAAGGTCTGGCACTCGGCGGATCAGCGGCCGGTCGAGCCGTCGATCAGTTCCCGGAGGATGTCCGCGTGGCCCGCGTGGCGGCCGGTTTCCTCGATCATGTGGGTGAGCGCCCAACGGACGCTGGGTCCTGACCGCCCCGGCTGTGGCCGCAGCCGAGTCACCGGCGCGCCCGGGTCGGTGCACCCGTCCAGGATCGCGTTCGCACGCTCGACCGTCTCCCGGTAGCGGGCCACGACATCGGCCACGCTGTCCTCAGGTGCGGCCTGGAATGTCGCCTGCCAGTCGCCGACCTGGTCGCCCAGAAACATCGAGCGCTCCACGAACGTCAGATGGTTGAGGAGACCGAGCAGATTCGTGCCCGAGGGCACCGCGGCCGTGCGCGCCTGCTGCTCCGGCACTCCGTCGAGCTTCGCGGCGACGGAGTTGCGCAGATAGTCGAGGAATCCGCGCAGGACCTCGGCCTCGCTGTTTCCGGTCCGGGGCGGCGGGCTGTCGCTGCGGCGCTCGCGGCGCGGGGTACTGGACAAGAGGGATCGCCTTTCTTCGTCGGGGCCAGCGTCGGACGCCGGGTCACGCGGTACGGCGGATGAGCAGGACGTGGTCGGTGACCTCGGCGGTGCGCCCGCCGGGTCCGGTCGCGATCCGGCGGGGTGCGTCGGCCCGTTCGACCGTCCATGCCTCCGGGTCCAGAGCGATACCGGCGGCGACCTCCCGCGGGCTCGGGTACCGGATGTCGGGGTCCTGGTTCCAGGACCACGGCGCCGTCGAGCCGTGGTCGACGACCAGCAGCCGTCCGCCCGGACGCAGCGCGTACGCGGCCGAACGCAGCACGGTCGCGCGGTCCAGGTGGAAGGGGGTGTGCAGGTAGTGGGCGGAGACGAGGTCGAATCCGCCCGCCGGTGCGGCCGGGAAAGACCGGTGCAAGTCGTGCCGTACGGGGGTGATGTCGTCGCTCAGGCCGTGCGCGCGGGCGAGGGCGGCGAGCCGCTCGACCGCGACGGCCGAGATGTCGGTGGCGGTGACGTGCCACCCCTGGCCGGCGAGCCACAGCGCGTCTCCGCCGTTGCCGCATCCGAGGTCCAACGCGTCACCGGGCGGCAGGCCCGGCACCGTCTCGGTGAGCAGGACGTTCGGGCTCGGCTTGTCGGCTGTCGCGGGGCGGGCCGCGTAGACGCTGTCCCAGAACGCGACTGCATCGCTGGTGTTCATCAAGACTCCTCGTGCCATGGATGTCGGTGTCGGAATGCGCGCAGTCTTGTCAGGACCGGCAAGACCTGGCACGGAATCTTGCGGTAATGGCAAGGTGGCCTCATGGACCGCTCCACGGACGACACCGTGCTCGACGCGGTGGGGCCGCGGCTTCGTGCACTGCGCCGTGACCGTGGCATCACCCTCCTCGAACTGGCGGCGACGATGGGCGTGTCGGAGAGCACGCTGTCCCGGCTGGAGAGCGGGCACCGTCGGCCGAGCCTGGAATTGCTGCTCCCGCTGGCCCGTATCTACGACGTCCCGCTCGACGACCTCGTCGGCGCGCCGGGCACCGGTGACCCCCGCATCCACCTCAAGCCGGTCAGCCGGTTCGGAATGACCTTTGTGCCGCTGTCCAGGCGGCCGGGCGGCGTACACGCCTTCAAGATGATCATCCCCGCCCGGCCTGAACCTCTCGAACCGGCCCCGCAGACCCACGAGGGCTTCGAATGGCTGTACGTGCTCAGCGGGCGCCTGCGGCTGGTGTTGGGGGAGCACGATCTGACGCTGCCGCCCGGCGAGGCAGCCGAGTTCAACACTTCTCTGCCGCACTGGCTGGGCAGCGCGGACGGTGGCGCGGTCGAGCTTCTCATCCTGTTCGGCCTGCAAGGGGTGCGTGCTCACGTACGCACCGACCCGGCCCGGCCGCCTCAGGCCGAGTCCGGGTGACGAAGATGCCCGGGAGACGTACTCCTCGTCTTGGAGGGAGGCTTCCGGGGCACGCCTGATCCAGGCTCCACACCACCGGAGGAAGCGAACGGGTCGGCGGTAGGGAAACGGTCACACGAGGACGAGCAACTCGACCGGGAGAGATATATCTGGATTTCGTGGGTAACGGGGCGAAGTACGGCGAATCAGTCCTCTATGACATATGCATCCGAAACGTCCCGTGTTGCTGCTGGTCTTGGTGGGCGGCTCTTCATCGTCTGCGATCTCCTGTGCTCTGCGGGACCGATGTGAGGGGATTCCACGCCCATGCATCTCGCCCACGCGCCAGCACCCGTCGTCGTGTTCGCGGACATCGCCGTCATCCTGCTGTGCGGGATCGCCTTCGTTCCCCTGTGCAGAAGGCTGCGCCAGCCGGTCATCGTCGGCGAGATCGCCGTCGGTATCCTGCTCGGTCCGAGCGTCCTGGGCCAGTTGCCCGGCGACCTGCCCAGCCTGCTCTTCCCCGACGCGGTCCGCCCCTACCTGGGCGTCATCGCCGACATCGGCATCGTCTTCTTCCTGTTCGCCGCGGGGTGGGAGCTCGACCTCGGAGCCCTGCGCGGACGGGGGCGAGCGGTCGTGGGTGTCTCCGTCTCGGCCATGGCGCTGCCGCTGCTGTGCGTGGCCGCCACCGGCTACGCGGTCCAGGCCCTCCACCCCGCACTGCTCGCACCCCACGTCCCCCCGCTGATCTTCTCGCTGTTCGTCGGCACCGCCCTGTCCATCACGGCCTTCTCCGTGCTCGTCCGTGTCCTGCACGAGACCGGGCTGCACACCACACGGGTCGGCACCACGGCCATCGCAGTGGCGGGGCTCGGAGAGATCTTCGCCTGGTGCGGTGTCACCGCCGTCACCGCTCTGGGCAGCACCGGCGGTTCTGACCGGATCGCCCGGACCGCGGTCGAACTCGCCGGCTACACACTCGTCATGGTCTTCGTCGTACGGCCCTTGTTGCGCCGTCTCGCCGACCGGATGGACCTCGTCCGACACCACTCGCTCGCTTTCGCCACCGTCTGCGCCGGGCTCTTCCTCTCCGCGAGCGCCACCGCATGGATCGGCGTCCACGCGGCCTTGGGCGCCTTCGCCTTCGGTGTCGCCATGCCGCGCCTGGATGCTGCCGCCAGGGCCGGTCTCGTGGCGCCCCTGCAGCAGATGGGGTCCATTCTGTTGGCGGCCTTCTTCGTGGTCACCGGCCTCTCCGCCGACCTGACCACACTCAGCGGCCTCGGCTCGCTGAGCGCGGGATGTCTGCTCCTCGCCGCATGGGTGAGCAAGTTCGCGGGAGCAGCGCTTGCCCACCGCTTCTTCGGCGGCACCTGGCGAGAGGCGGGAACGATCGGTGTCCTGCTCAACTGCCGCGGTGTGACAGAACTCGTCGTCCTGGCCATCGGCCGTCAGGCCGGGCTGATCGGGGACAAGTTGTTCACCATCCTCGTCCTGATCGCGCTCCTGACCACCGCCGCCGTGACCCCACTCACCCGTCTGCTCAGCCCCCAAACGGGGGCCAGGCCCCCACGGTCACCCCTGCCCGCGCCGAGGCCGCCTCACAAACAGTCGTCCGGCTCCATGTGATCCGGGGCCGCACCGGGGCGACACCGTCGCATGCGGGGTGTCGGAAGGCTCGTAAGAGTTGACAGCTGATCGCCGGTATGTGGCCGGAAAGCACGCTGGTTGGCCGACCTGAGCGAACGAGCCGGCCAGCCGGCGGTCACGTCGGCACGGGCTGCCGTCGACCTCACGTCGTCGACGCCGGCGCGGCGCAAGCCTCGGCAATGGCCTGTGTGTCCCAGTAGAACGGGCGAACCTCGCTGATCAGCCCGTCCTTGACCGCGATCGTTTGCAGAATCGGGAAGCCGAGTTCGCGGCCGGTCGCACGAGCGCGAGCGCGAACCTGTGTGAGCACGACCGCAGTCTCTCCGGCGGCGAGAAACTCCTGTTCCACCATGTCGAACGACTCCCACACCCCTCCCATCGTGAGGAAGAACTGCTCCATGCCGCGGTGCCCACGCCAAGTACCGCCATAGGGCAGAGCAGCTGCTTGATGCAGTTCGACATCCGGCGCGAAGAAGGGGGCGAGCAAGTCGAATGAAGCCCTGCCAGGGCCTCCTGCGGCCAAGTACTCCGCCTCAGCCGCATACATGCCGGTGAGGACTGTCATTGAGTCCGTAGTGGAAGACATCGTCATGCCGCCAGCCTGTTCCTCGCGGAGTGATCTTGCTGGCGGCAATCAGACGTCGTTGTGCGGCGCGGTCGGCACTCCCGCCACACGTCCCAGGTGCTCGTGTGTGACCGTATGGTAACCATCGTGCGCCTGGAGTGACGTTGACTCGGACGTTCGGTGGGCAAAGAGTGATGAGGGGACAGCCTCGGTGAGGGGCGTGACGGACAGGGGGGCATGGTGGACGAGGCGGGGCACACAGCGCAGGGTGGATTTGCGGTACCACCGCCGCCGAACAGGCCGCCGACCATCGGCTTGCCGCCCGACAGAGGGCGTGCCGCCCTCGTGGGGCTGTTGAATCTGTGCGGGCTCGGTCTGGGATACGCGGCACTGCGCCACTGGTGGTCCGCGGCGGCCTGTTGGGCGGCGACGGCCGGGCTGCTGGTGGTTGCCCTGCCGGTCGACAGCGACGGCATACCCGGCTGGATCACGGCCGGATACGCGCTCGTCCTGCTCGCGGCAGCGGCGGACGGCGCCCGCCGCGGGCTGCGCACCGGACTGGCGGGGGTGCCGCGCTCGCGGCTGGCCCTTCCCTTGGCTGTGGTGCTGGTCGCCGTGCCGGTGACGGGAGCGGTCGGCTATGACGCGGCACAGGACGAAGCCGTCGAGAAGGAACTGCTCAAGCGTCTCGACCGGGCGGATTCCGGAGTGAGAAAGGCGTCGAACGGAAGCTTCACCTCGGCCCAGGGCGCATACCGCGAGGCCCTGCGCGTCTATGTGAACCTCCGTACCGAGCATGGCGGAACGCGCGCGGCCGAGCGCGTTCCCGACCGCCTCCGCGACTTCTACACGAGAGTGGGAGCCCCCTACGAACAGGCGGAGTTCTGCGACGCGGTGCGGCCGCTGAAGTACCTCCGCGGTCTGCGGCGCACCGTGGACGACAAGGTGCTGGGCAAGCTCGCAACGTGGCCCGACAAGCGGCTCGCCCATTCCTGGTACGAGTGCGGTATGCGGAAGCTGGAGGGGTCGGCCTCCTCCGGCTCCAGCGGCTCCTCGTCCCCGAAGGGTGCCAAGGCGAGCGCCCGCCATCTGAATGACCTGATGAAGACGTTTCCCGACTCGCGGTACGCCACCAAGGTGAAGCCCGAGCTGGATTCGCGGATCTCCAGAGGGGTCGAGAAACTCGACGGGGATGCGCCCTGCAGTGTCGCCACAGAGCTCAGCCGTATCCGCAGCACGGTCCGGGCGCTGCCGTCCGACACCGCGTCGGCACTCCGTTCGGATGCCCAGAAAGCCGTCGAGAAGGGCGACTACGCGTGCGGAGTCGACCGGTTCAAGGACAAGAGATTCCTCCTGGCGAAGCTCCGGCTGTCGCGGTTCTCCACTCTCTACGCGGACAGCCCGCTGGCCGACCGTGCCAAGGACATCGCCATCGCCGCGGAAATCGCCCAGCAGCGGGCCGCGGCAGGCAAGCGACTGCCCAGGGCGAAGGCGCCAGGAGGAGCCCGGCAGACGATGACGGTCAGCAACGGCGGCCCGGGAGAGGTGGAGATGCTCTACACCGGCCCGGTCACCGGGAGCATCACACTGAAGGAGTGCCCGGAGTGCCGCACGTTCTCCAGCCGGTCCGAGGGCCGGGCGAAGGCATGCAAGCGCTCCTCGGTGACGTATCCGAGCACAACGCTGCGGCTCCCCCCGGGTGAGTATCACTTCCTGTACAAACGGAAGAGCTCGACCGGGTCCTCAGCCCTCAGCCCTCGTCGGAACAGCGACACCAAGACCATCCGCCCCGCACACCGGTACACGAGCTGTCTGTACGTGACCAAGTCGTCCCTCCCGTTCACCGAACCAACGCGCTAGGCGTATCGACCACGGTCGCGGTCGGGGCGGGCATCGCCGGGTGGTACTCCCGTCCCACTGTGACGCAGGCCACATGTAGTTCCTGTCAGCAATCGGGGCGCTGTTTCGCTCAACTCAGCGGAACCAAGCGAACCGACAGGAGCGGAACATGAAGCACCGCATCGTCGTCCTCGGAGCCGGCTATGCCGGGGCCTACGTGGCCGGAAACCTGGCCCGTCGGCTGTCCCCCGAGGACACCGAGATCACCGTGGTCAACGCCGACCCGGACTTCGTCCAGCGGCTGCGGCTGCACCAGTTCGCAGCCGGTCAGGAGATCGAGACCCCGAAGCTGGCCGATGTCTTCGGGGGCACGGGGATCCGGCTGCGCGTGGCCCGGGTCACCGCCCTCGATCCCGAGCGCCGGGTCGTCACCGTGGCCGATGCCCACGGTGGCGGCGAGCTCGGCTACGACACGCTGTGCTACGCGCTCGGCAGCCACGTCGCCGACGGCGGCGTCCCCGGCGTGCCCGAGTACGCCTTCGACGTCACCGGCCGGGCAGCGGCGCTGCGCCTGCGCGAGCGCCTGGACAGCTTGGACAGCGGGGACGGAGGCGGGAGCGTGCTGGTCGTCGGCGACGGGCTGACCGGAATCGAGACCGCCACCGAGATCGCCGAATCCCGGCCCGGCCTGTCGGTGACACTGGTCGCCCGCGGCGAGCTGGGCGCCCGGCTCTCCGCCGGAGCCCGCGGCCATCTGCGCCTGGCCTGCGACCGGCTGGGCATCACCGTCGTGGAGCACACCGGTGTCGAAGCCGTCGAAGCGACGCGGGTGCTGTGCGCCGACGGCACCGCCCTGGCGTCCGACGCGACCGTCTGGGCGGCCGGGTTCGCGGTGGCCCCCATCGCCGCCGCCGGCGGGCTGGAGGTCACCGACGACGGTCGAATCGTCGTCGACCGCACCATGCGGTCGGTCTCGCACCCGGACGTCTACGCCGCCGGGGACGCCGTCCACGTGATCGGTGACAACGGCCGGCCGCTGCCGATGTCCTGTGCTTCGGCGGGCTACACCGGCAAGCAGGTCATCGCCGCGGTCGTCGGACAGCTGACCGGCCGCAAGATCCCCCAGATCAAGCTGGCCTACGTGGGCAACCACATCAGCCTCGGGCGGCGGGACGGGATTCTGCAGCCGGTCGACGAGGAAGCGCGGGCAAAGCCGCGGTACGTGGGCGGCCGGAAGGCCGCGCGGATCAAGTCCGGCATCCTCAAGGGCGCGCTGTGGGCCACCTCGCACCCGACCTTCGGCCTGCCCAAGCGCAGGCTCCGCGCGGCCGCCGCGCCGGACACATCCGTCGGGAGGTCGGACGGAAGGCCGGAAGCGTTCGCCGAGAGGGCTGACTCACCCGCCCAGAGGCAGGGCTCACCCGACCACAGGTCGGACACACCTGCCGAGAAGTCCGGCCCCACCGCCGGGAGGCCCGAATCCTCCGCCGAGACAGCGGTCGCGTAGCCGCTTAGGGTGATCCGCGTGGACAGCACCGCCACTGATCGCTTCGACATCAGTCGGTTCGAGGCCAGCCGGAACCGGCTGGCCTCGCTGGCGTACCGACTGCTGGGCTCCGCCGCCGATGCCGAAGACGCCGTGCAGGATGCGTTCCTGCACTGGCAGGGAGCCGACCGGCAGCGGATCAAGGTGCCGGAAGCCTGGCTGACCAAGGTCGTCACCAACCTGTGCCTCGACCGGCTCCGCTCGGCACAGGCCCGCCGCGAACGCACCGTCGGCGCCTGGATGCCCGAACCGCTCCTGGACGGCGACCCGATGCTCGGCCCGGCCGACACCTTCGAGCAGCGCGAATCGGTCTCCCTGGCCGTACTGACCCTCATGGAACGCTTGTCACCCCTCGAGCGGGGCGTCTACGTCCTGCGGGAAGCGTTCTCCTACAGCCACGCCGAGATCGCCGAGATCCTCGACGTCACCGAGTCCGCAAGCCAGCAGCACCTGCATCGGGCCCGGCGCCGCATCACCGCCGCACGCGGCCGCGGCGGGGAGGTCGACCCCGCGTCCGCCCGCAGGATCGTCGCGGAGTTCCTCGCCGCTGCCACTTCGGGCCGCACCGAACGGCTGGTGGCGCTGCTCACCGACGACGCGACCGCCGTCTCCGACGGCGCCGGTCTGACCGAGAAGCTGCTGCGGTACGACACCCCGCAGCGCATCGCCGCTGTCGCACGTGCCGGCTTCAAACCCACCTCCGCGAAACGGCGGTTCGTCGGTGGCACGCCCGCCATCCACTACGCGGTCGTCAACGGCGCCCCCGCCATCCTCGCCGTTGTCGGCGACCAGGTCTTCGGTTCCGTGACGTTCGACCTCGTCAACGGCAGGATCGCAACCGTGCGCGGTATCGCGGCCCCCGCCCGTCTGGGCCGCCTCACCGAAGCCTGGCGGCAGCACGAACCGGATGCGCCGCTCATCGCCGAGTGGTGACCTGACGCGACCGCGGCCCGGGTGCCGTCCGGGCGCGCGGCGAGGGCGTGCCGGAGTTCGGCGCTGTCGAGCGTGGCCAGGTGGGCGGCGTCGCCGAGCAGGGGCACCCGGGGCGCCCGCTCCCACCGGTGCCCAGCCGTCGAACTCCTGAGCGATCCGGGCGGTCGCCGCGGCGCCCGGGTGCCGGGCATCGGCGTCGAACAGCCATGTCTCGACGACGACCGCTGCCGTCGCCGGGACAAAGTCATACGAGCGCGGGATCTGGCCTTTCGAGTCGGCGGGCCCTCCACTTCGCCGCAGTGGTCAGCGCAGCGCCGTGCGGGTGAATGTCCTGCGGGCCCGGGTGAGTCCGCCGAGTGCCATGGGGCGTACGGGCGGAACATCGCACTTACCATCCGGCCCGAGTAGCGAACAGTCAGGAGACGTGATGGGCACTTTCACCAGGAATTTCGGACGGCTGGCAGGGGTGGGCGCGGTGTGCGCGGCCGGCCTGTTGTTCGGCGGCGCGGGTCTGGCGTCGGCCGAAGCGCCGATGCCCGGGACGACGACGGCGCACACGTTCACGGAAAGCGGCGGGTGGTCTGGCGACACCTCGGACAATGACAACCTCCGGATTCGGGAACTCTCCCCCGTGGCCAGTGCGATGGACGCGGTCAAGTGGGCGGAGAGCTCCGGCCGGGCGGTTGCCGGGGCTGTGTGATCGCGAAGCTTCTGCGTCGGCAGTGCGGCGGGGCCCAGCGAGGCGGAAACCCGCAGGGCCCCCGCGGCCTGTCGCGCCTTCCGAGCCCCATGTTGGAAGCTCACCGGCGCCGGCCGGCGCTCCGGCGCTGTGCGGGGGAGTGCTGAGCTTCCTTCGGGATCGCCGACTCAGGGCTTGCGTGCGACTCCGCCGTAGGCGGCGATCTTCGGCCGCTCTCCGAGCTCGGCTGACTGGGGCCGCCATTCGACGATGGGGACGAAGCCCGGGTCGAGGAGTTCGAAGCCGTCGAAGGCGGCGCGGATCTGGTCCTGGGGGCGCGGGTAGTAGGGAGCCCCGCCGGTCTTGGCGTATTCCTCGCAGAGGGTCACATACGCCTGGCTGTCGGTGGTGCCGTCCCAGAGGACCAGGTGACTGCCCGAAGGCACCGAGTCCATGACGGTGCGCACGATGCGCAGCATGTCCTGGTGGGAGTCGGCATGGCCGAGCACGCCCATGAACATGACCGTGATGGGCTGGGTGAAGTTCAGTACGTTCCGGGCGTCGGCGACGATCTGTTCCGGGTCGTGGAAGTCGGAGTTGATGTAGCTCGTGACTCCCTCGTCGGAGGTATTGATCAACAGCGCCCGGGCGTGGGCGAGTACCAGCGGGTCGTTGTCGACGTAGACGACCCTGGACTCCGGTGCGGCACCCTGGGCGACTTCGTGGGTGTTCTGCATGGTGGGCAGGCCGGTACCGATGTCGAGGAACTGCCGGATGCCGACCTCGTTCGCCAGGTGGCGCACCGCGCGGATGAGGAACTGGCGTGACTGAACGGCCATGGTGGAGATGTCCGGGTCGATCTCCAGACACGCCTCCCCGACGGTGCGGTCGACCTCATAGTTGTCCTTGCCGCCCATCCAGTAGTTCCAGATCCGCGCCGAGTGCGGGATGTCGCTACGGATCGTCGGGTCTTGCGGGTTCGGCATTGGCGTTCAGCTCCTTGACGTTCATGGCAGCGGACGAGCGCCGTACACAGGGGTCTGCCGCGGGCATCCTCCAGCCCGCGGCGGCACCACCTCGGCAGGGCTACCGCACGTTACCCCGCGAACACGCGCTCCATGCAGCGTTGGGAATCTTTTAAGATTTATCAGCCGCCGAACGAACCGTCTCCAGGGCGGTGATGGCTGCGGCCGCGATCATTTCTCGGCCGCCGGGACGGCTTCGCGGGCCGGCTCGTCCACTGCGCGAAGGGGCGGCGGAGGGCTGTGGTCGCCACCGCCATGACCACCATCAGCGAGTACAACGTGCCGCCCAGAACGTGACCCGGCCCGCGCCGCGCAGCGGGCCCAGGCCCATCTCGCCCCCCGACGGTGAACGTGAACAGTCTGCGACTGCGTCACCGGGAGGGGTCTTCCTCGGCGCCCCGCGAGCCGTCGGCGGACGGCCGGTTGCCGGGGGCCAGGGGGCCGGGAGCCGGGGCCCCGGGGGCCGGGGTCCCGTCCTCGCTGGGCAGGACGACGCTGGCGGTTCCCTTGTTCAGGTCGATGCGTGTACGCGGCGGGGCGCCGTCGCCCTCCTCGTCGCGGAGCACTTCCTGCTGTTGCTGCTGCTTGAGTTCGACCAGCTTGTTGCCGTTGAAGATCAGGTTGAACTCGTCGAACGCGTGGCCGGTCAAGGGACGCCGTGAACTGCCCTGCCGGAAGAGGACGCTGCGCCCCTTGAAGAAGCGGCGCAGGACCAGTTCCGTCCCGCAGCTGATGAACAGCAACAACGCGAGCCCGGGGATGACGGCCTCGCTCCACACAAATGACATCGGATAAGCCTCCTGCTGACGTGCCGAGGCTATCCGCCGACCGGGGTCCGCTCGTCGGGGATCAGGTGTCCGTTCCGTCCAGTGCCGTCTCGAACCTTGCACGGCATGCCGTCCGTCCTCCTCCTGACAGGTGGGCTCGACCGGACCGCGCTCGTCGCGGCGCTGCAGGAACTCATCGACCGGCACGAACCGCTGCGCACGGTGTTCGTCAGCCAACGACGTGCCCGGACCGACCGCGAGGTTCCGGCGGCCGGGTCCGCTGAACTCTTCAGGGCACGCGCCGCCGAGGCCCCGGATGTGGAGCCGGACTTCGCTCGCGGCATGCAGCCGCTGCTCACGGGCCGGATCACGGAGATCGAGGTCGACTGGGGACGAACCAAACTCTCGGCGGTCGATTGGTGACCCAGGGCTGATTGGTGACCGACCTTGAACTTGTGAAGTAGTACGGATCGGACTATCTCCGTTTGGTGCCGAAGTCATGACACCGCAAGTGTTTGTGCGCTGCTATGCTTGTATGTCCACTGCTGATGGGGGAACATCGGCCGGACGGAGAGAATTTCGGGGCGACGCAAAACGGGGGTAAGGGTGTGCGCATCCGTGTGTCACGTTGGCGCGGGTCTTTTGCCGCCGGCTGGGCCGTAATTTTCGCTGGTTTGCATTTCTTCTGGGCCCTCGGCGGGGAAGTGGGACTGGACGTCTCCTCCGGTGAGCGACTCGCGAACGAACGGCCGGCCTGGTTCGTGGCCGGAGGGCTCTGGGGAGTGGGCCTCCTGTGTCTGATCGGCGCCGTGGTGGCGCTGGGGCTGCGGCGGCGCGGGGTCCGCGGGCGCCGATGGCACCTGCTCCGGCTGCTGGGCCTGGCGATCTGCGTGCTGCTGCTGTTCCGGGGGGTTCTCATCGAGGCGCTGCTCGTCCTCGGAGTCCCTGCCGTCGGTGAGGTCAGCGCAGCGCAGAAGTTCTGGACGCTCGCGGTCTGGAACCCTTGGTTCATTCTCGGCGGAGTGCTGTTCGGGCTTGCGGTGAGAAGCTTCAGCAGGGGCATGGTGGACCGCGTGGGAGCGGATACCGTGGCCACGCCGTAAGTGGTTGAAGGTACAAATAGGCTTCAGGTGAGTGTTTGGCAATTTCGGGGGCTTGCCCGGATGACGCCTGCCAATGCATCGGAATTTGTGCAGCAACTGCGAGAGCTCCGGCTACGCCTCAGGCGAACCTGGTCTGCTCTCCGCTGCGTTGGCCCCAAAGTGGTGACCATGCTGAACCGAGTAGCTGTCCTGTCCGACATCCACGGAGTCCTGCCGGCCTTGGATGCCGTGCTCGCAGAACCGGAGGTGAGCAGAGCCGATCGCATCGTTCTCACCGGCGACATCACCGCCGGTCCGCAGCCGTGCCAGGTTCTCGACCTGCTGGCCGGCCTCGGTGAACGGGTGGTCTGGATCAGCGGAAACGCCGACCGCGAACTCCTCGAGTACCGCAGGGGAGACCGGGACACCATCCCTGACCCGATCGCCCCCTGGGCCGCCGAACAGCTGAGCGAGGACCAGCTGAGCCTTCTCGGGTCCTTGCCGCACTCCCTCTCCGTCCCCGTGCGTGGCCTGGGAACGGTGCTGTTCTGCCACGCCACCCCACGGAACGACGAAGAGGTCGTTCTGGTCGACTCCCGCCTCGACCGTTGGGAGGAAGTCTTGGGCGGCCTCGACGCCGACATTCGCACCGTGGTCTGCGGCCACACCCATATGCCGTTCGTGCGCCTGGCGCACGGCCGACTGGTGGTCAACCCCGGAAGTGTCGGTATGCCCTATGGAAGAGCCGGAGCCCACTGGGCCCTCCTGGGCCCCGGCGTCGAACTGCGCACAACCGACTTCGACATCGAGGCCGCCACCCGCCGGATCACCCGGGAGTGCTCCTACCCCGACATCGCCGAGTGGGCCGACTATTTCCTGCACGCCCGCGCCACCGACGCGGAAGCGCTCGACGCCTTCGCCCCACGGGATGGACGCGACCAGACGCCGTGAGGGTCCATGCCGCTCGCCGGCAGGAGCGCGGCACATGAGCGCCGGATGCTGTCCGTACCGATGGGACGGGGCTGCCGGAGCAAGCTCTCAGTTGGGAGGGGCGTTCCGGATCGCGGCAATGTCGAACTGGAGGCGCACCTTCTCGCTGACCATCGAGCCACCTTCGGCCAGTTTGCTGTTGTACGTGAGGCCCCAGTCGGAGCGATCTATGGTGGTCGTACCGTCGAAGCCCGCGCGCTGGTAGCCGAACGGGTCCAGCACGTGGCCTATGTAGGTCATCTCCAGTACGACGGGCCGGGTCACGTCCTTGATGGTGAGGTTCCCTGCCATGCGGTAGGTGTCGCTGCTGATCGGCTGCACCTCTGTGCTGACGAACCTCATCTGCGGATAGTTGTCGGCGTCGAAGAAGTCACGGCCGACCAGGTGGGCGTCACGCTGTCCCACCCCTGTGTCGACGCTGGCCGTGGAAATGACAACCTCGGCGCGCGAACGGGACGGGTCGCGGCCGTCGAAGAAGAGCCGGCTCTGGTACTCGGTGAAGGACCCCCGCACGGTGGTCACCATGGCATGGCGTACGGAGAAACCGATCCGGCTGTGGGCCGGGTCGATGATCCATTCCCCGGTGAGCTCCTGCAGAGCCGGGTCGAGCACCGCGACATCCGTCCGGGGACTTCCGTATGCGGCAGTGTGGTTCGGGGGCTGGGTGGGCATTCCACGCCTGAACAGTTTCATGCTTCACCTGGCGACTCGTTGACGGGCAGTCCGGCAATGCTGCACCACCAATCGCCGTGCTCTCGCTCCGAATACGACCCCTATGGTGGGGATGGTCCAGTTGCCTCACGCGAAATCTTCACGTGATCGTCGTAACTCTTCCGGACTCTGCCGACGAGACCCGACCACCGGGGGAGGGCGAGCCGTACGACGCCGACAACATCGAGGAACCGCAACGCAGTTGGCCCCTTCCCACGAGAGCCGCATCAGCGACATCCGGTCGCCCGGGCGCCCGGCCGGCTGCGAGCAACTGGGCGGATGCCCGGGAGAGGAGTCCCCGCAGGGGGCTCAGACGAGGACGTTCTTGTAGAAGAGGTTGGAGCGGCGGTCGCCTGCGTCGCCTGACGCGAAACCCAGGAAGAGGCGCGACTGTCCGGCGTCAGTGCGGTAGATCGCCAGACCTTCGGGCTCGCGGAACGAGAGGGTGCTGCCGGCCTTGGTGAGGGTGGGGCCCTGCTTCACGGTGCCGGTGTTGAGGTCGACGCTGCTGAGGTAGGTGTTGCCAGGGTAGGGGTTCGACGAGGAGTAGGCGTTGCCCGTCATGAAGTACGCGTACGAGCCGTAGCTGGTGTAGCCCTGCATGGTGCCGGAGATCGACGGCTGCTTGAAGTGGGCCTTGGGCTTGCTGAAGTCACCGGAGCGCGCGTCGGCCAGGCTGAAGACGATGATGTGCTTGGCACCGTCGCTGTGGTACCGGACTGTCAGGTTGTTGTGGACGGGGTCGATGGAGCAGGTGTACTCCACAGCGCCGGGCACCGGTGAGTACTTGGTGATCGCCGCGGAGTGGTCGAGCGTGGTGCCGCCGCTGAACTTAAAGCGGGCCAGCCGTCTCCCGTAGCCGTTGGCGTTGGCGTCGACCTCGGTCCACAGGTAGCTGGACCCACCCACTGGTTCGACGCCGAACGCGACACCGTGGCCGAATCCCTTGAGGTGCATGAAGGTGGTGTAGCCGCCAGCGAAGTTCAGCTGGGTTATGCACAGGTCACCGGCCGACGAGGGGGAGCCGTTCCGGCGCTGCGCGACGAACAGCCGTTTGTTGACGCTGTCGAAGGCGAAACTCTGCTGCACCGTGTCGTCGTGCAGGGGCTTGTGCCGGTAGAGGTCGTACGACGGCTTGGTCAGGTCGAAGCGCCGAGTGACCGGCACAGCGGCCGAGGCGTTGCCGGAACCGGCCCCCAGGCCGAGTGCGGCCAGCCCGAGTCCGCCTCCGGTCTGCAGCAGCCCCCGGCGTGTCAGCGGCGTATGAGACATGGCATTCCCTCCGTCCTGCGTGCGCGTGCGAAGCGAAATGGCGTGTACAGGTCAAATCTAGGCCAATCGCGCCCGGGCGTCCTCTGGTTGGGGGAGATGGCTGCTGTGGGGCGGGGAGCGGCGCAACCTCGCGTCAGTGAAACCGGCTCCCGCCAGGTTGCCCGCCCGTCGTCCGGCGGGTCACGTCAGCGATGTGTCCCCGTACGACTCCAGCAGCTTGCGCAGCAGCCGCGCCAGCTCGTCGCTCTCCTCCCGGCTGAGCGCCGACAGCATCCGGACCTCGTTCTCCAGATGCTGCGGGAAGAGCTCGTCGCACAGCCGCATCCCCTCCTCGGTGAGCTGGATCTGCACCGAGCGCCGGTCACCGCCCTCCGGTCGTACGCGCTCCACCAGGCCCCTGGACTCCATCCGGTCGATGCGCCGGGTGACAGCCCCCGACGTGACCATGGACGCCTTGAGGAAGGCACCGGCGGTCATCCGGTACGGCGGGCCTGAGCGCCGCAGGGTGGTCAGGACGTCGAACTCGCCGGCCTCCAGTCCGTGTCGAGTGTCGAACTGGCGCAGCTCCCGTTCCAGGAACCGGGTGAGTCGCTGCACCCGGCCCACGACCCCCGAGGGCCAGGTGTCGAGGTCGGGGCGCTCGGCCTGCCAGAGATCCCTGATGGCGTCGACGGCGTCGGGCATGGCGGTCTCCTCTTTTCGGTCACTATCTGAACAGTCAGAGACTTGACGCTCAGCTACTGCTGATGCTCCTATGAGATGGAGCCTAGCGCGGCGACAGGCCGCGCCGATCGCTGACCGAGGGGTGGACCAGCATGAACGCGAACAACCGCACCGTTCTCGCCTTCTCCGGCAGTCTGCGGGCGGAGTCGTACAACACGGCCCTGCTGAACGCGGCCGTCAAGCACGCCTCGGGCGGGGTGGACTTCGACGTCTGGGACGGCCTCGGCCGGCTGCCGATGTTCAACCAGGATCTCGACGACGAGAACCCGCCCCGGGAAGTCGCCGAGCTCCGGCGGCGCGTGGCCGCGGCGGACGGCCTGCTCATCGTCACGCCCGAGCACAACGCTTCCGTCCCGGCCGCGCTGAAGAACGCGATCGACTGGGTCAGTACCCCTCCGGCCGGCGGCCTCCTGCCGGGCAAGCCCACCGCGATCGCAGGCGCCTCCCCCGGACCGTTCGGATCGGCACGCGGGCAGCTGGCACTGCGGCAGATCCTCACCAGCATCGGCGCCGAGGTCCTGGCCAAGCCCGAGGTGACCGTCTTCCGCTGCCATGAGCGGCTGGACGACAGCGGCAACGTCACAGACCGGACGACTCTCTCGCTGCTCACCCAGCTCACCGACACCCTGGCCGACCGCATCACGGCGCACTGAAGCTCATCGGCGCGGCCCGCGCCAACCCCCTCCGACACACGAGAAAGACGGAGTGATCCGCATGTCCCCACAGCGCGCTCACGCGCCCTTCGCCGCCACGGTGGCCGTGCTGTCCGTCGTCGCCATGCTCGTCATCGGGCAGTCGTTCATCACCATCCCGCTCATGCCGGAGCTCGGCCGGGCCTGGGGCGTGACGCCGGAGTCGGCGGCCTGGGCCACGACGGTCTTCGCCGTCACCTACGCTTTCGGCTCCCTGGCCGGTGGCCCGCTGTCCGACCGGTGCGGCCGACGCGCCATCCTGACCGGCTCCGTCGCCGCGCTGGCGGTGGCGACCACGCTGGTGCCCTTCGCCTCCGACCTCACCTGGGGGTTGACGGTACGGGCGCTGCAGGGGGTCGCGGCAGGTTCCTTCGTCCCCATGTCGTACGCCTATCTGGCCGAGCGGATACCGGAGCGGCGGCTGCCGCTCGCCCTCACCACCGTCGGTGCCACCGCGGGCGCGAGCGCCGTGGTCAGCCAGATCGAGGGGCAGCTGATCGGGGGGACGCTCGGATGGCGGGCGGTGTTCCTGATCTCCGCGCCGCTGCTCGCCGCCGGGGCCGTGGCCCTCTGGCGGGTGCTGCTGCCCGGACCGGCCCCCGATGCACCGGCCCCCGGCAGCGGCAGCGACGCGGTGGCCGGTCGCGGCATCAAGGTCCTCGCGTCGGCCCGCGTACTGCCACTGCTCCTCGTCGCCGTACCCGTGCTCGGCAGCCTCACCGCCGTCTACACCAGTGTGCAGTTGTACGGGCCCGCCGAGCTGGTGGGCGACGACGGCGCCATGCTGAGCCTGCGCGCCAGCGCCCTGCCTGCGATGCTCCTCGCCGTCCTGGTCGCTCCATGGCTCGGGCGCGTCCCCGCGCTGCGACGGGCCGCCGGCTCGCTCGGTGTTGCGGCGATCGGACTGATGGCCGCCGCGCCGGCCGGAGGAAACACGGTGGCGCTCGGCGTCGCACTGTTCGTCTTCGTCCTGGCCGTCTCCACCGTGGGGCCCGCCATCGTCCAGGCGCTGGGCGCCTCCGCCGGGGCCGCGGGCGCCTCCGCGATGGCCGTCTACGGCTTCCTGCTCAACCTCGGCTCCGGCGCCGGTGCCCAATTCCCGCTGCTGGTCGGCAACCTGACCGGAGTGGCCGTGAGCGTCGCCGTCCTTCTGGCGGCCGCAATCGGCCTGATCGCCGTGGCCTCCCGGGCCGCCGGACGGCAGGCGCGCACCTCGGTGGTCGCCGGATCCGCTGCGGGCCCGGGGCGGGTGACACCGAAGGATGCCGCACAGCGCTGAATACCTGAACCCCCGCCCGGCCGACCTCCGCGGAGGGGCCCGGGGGGTCGAAGCCGCCGGTTGACTTGAACCTCAGCTCCAGTGCGAGCCTTCGTTCCGCGAGTTACCGCCTTCACGGCGGCGCTGGGCGTGGGCGTGGACCTTCGCACGGTTGCCGCACGACGACATGGCGCACCACCGGCGCCGCCCGCGCGGGTTGAGGAACAGCCACCCGCAGTTGTGTCCGGGACAGGCGTTGATGCGGGGACGGTCGGGGGTGGTGAGCAGGGCGGCTGCGGTGTGTGCGACGGCCAGCAGAGGCAGCGCGAGGCCGGACCGGTCGGGGAGTTCCCAGCGGGCCATGGGTGCATCGGGGAGGCGGCCGGAGCCGGTGGAATCCGTCGGCGCCAGGGGGGCGAGTACGGCGGCGGCCGCGGCCCGTTCGGCGTGTGCGGCGACCGTGGCGAACGCGGCCCGGTCGGCGCGGTCGAGCAGGACCGCGTAGAGCGCCGTACGCAGTTCGCGCGCCTGATCGAGGACTTCGGCGGCCGCACTGCGACTGCGTCCCGCACGGCGGCGCAGTCGCTCGCACGCCTCATCTGTCGTCAGCCCGGCATGCATCGCCCAGACCGTGAAGTGGTCGTAGTCGGGCAGCCACTCCTGCCGTGGATGGGCCGGTTCCCCCCATCCCGCCCAGGTGTTGCAGAAATCCAGGGCCGGGTGCCCCCCGACGCCTCTCGGCAAGCGACAGCCTGCGACCTCTACCCAATGCACCGGGTCACCGTACTTGACCGCCCTCCGAACTAACCAGTTGACTCAGCCCTAATGGTTAGTCATGCGTCGTACACAGGAGGTCCCCGTGCGCTCACGGCTCATCACGGTCGCAACAGCCATCGTCTGTACCGTTCTGGGGGCGACCGCGCCCGCCTCCGCGCGCGACGCCACGTCCACGCCCCGGCCGGTCCCCGCCGCCGACCTGCCCGGCCCCATCGAGGGCCAGTTCGACCTCTCCGGTTTCGACCCCGAGCCGTGGCGGCCCTTCCGGCCGGGTGACATCACGTTGCCCGGCGGCGTCTACTGCCCCTTCGACCTCCACCTCCACCTCGTCGAGGACGAGGAGATGACCCGCGTCGACTCCCGTTACCCCGACGGGTCCGTCCACATCAACGAGTACAAGGGCAAGCTCGTCGTGGACTTCACCAACACCGACTCCGGCGTCACCGTCCGGCGTGACCTGTCAGGGCGGGGCGCGGAGGAGCTCCGCCCCGACGGCACCCGCAAAACACTCGGCGGAGTCGGCCCGTTCGGCGTGGGCTTCAAGAACACCGACGCCTACCCCGCCGGCTACTACGTCGTGGACGGCATCCACGTGACGACCTGGGACACCGCCGGGCGGCGGCACATGGCCGTGGCCATCGGCTCACAGGAGAACATCTGCCGAACCCTCGCCTGACCACGCGGAGCGGGCGAACTCCCTGCTACGGTGCATCGATGTCATCGGTCAAGCAGTTCCAAGTCACCTTCGACTGCGCGGAACCCGAGCGTCTCGCTCGTTTCTGGTGTGAGGTGCTGGGGTACGTCGTATCGCCGCCCCCGAAGGGGTTTACGACTTGGGACGAGTTCGACCGCTCGCGGCCGCCTGAGGACCAGGGTTCCTGGTTCGCGTGCAGTGACCCCACAGGTGTGGGCCCGCGGCTGTTCTTTCAGCGCGTTCCCGAGGGCAAGACCGTCAAGAACCGCGTACATCTCGACGTGCGGGTCGGCACCGGGCTCGTCGGGGAAGAGCGCCTGGCCGTGCTCGAGGCCGAATGCACACGACTGGTCGCGCTCGGCGCGGTACGCGTACAGCTCCTGTACGACGGCCATGATTCGTGCATCGTGATGCAGGACATCGAGGGCAACGAGTTCTGCGTCGACTGAGCGGCTTCCGTCGAGAGGCTCCCGGGGCCGCTCAGTCAGCCGCGCAGGCCGGGCAAGTTCACGTCGCTGAGAAGAGATCGCCCGCGGCGAGGTGCAGGTGCACTGCGTGGCGGTTACGCCGAGGCGAGCCGCGGCCCTGCGGATCATGCTGCGCGCCGTACCACTGTTCCCGGGTCGATATCCGAACCGCGTGTCGAATCGTCTGTGGCTGATCACCTTGGTGCCGGGTCATCCAGCAAACCCGTACCCAGTTCATTCTTGAACCCAGTACGGTTATTGTGAATGCATGGCAGGGCTTCGAGAGCGGAAGAAGGAACAGACCAGGCAGCGGATCGCCGCGGTGGCGTTGCGGCTGTTCAGTGAGCGCGGTTTCGACAATGTGACGGTCAACGAGATCGCCGAGGCAGCCGAGGTGGCCAAGGCGACGCTCTTCGCGTACTTCCCGACCAAGGAGTCACTCGTCCTGCAGGGTGTGAGCGGCGACGACCTGGCCGGGATCGTGGCCCGGCGGCCGGCCGGGCAGACGTTCCTGGAGGCCCTGCGAGCGCATCATCGCGAGCTCGCCGCCGGACAGCTGCCGCAGCCGGACCTGGACGCGCTGCTCGCCCGCGTCCGTGTGATCCACGACAGCCCGGCATTGCAGGCGGCGGCGAACAGTCTGCTCTACCAGCAACGCCAGGCGCTGGCACAGGTCCTGGCCGAGGAGTACGGCCCCACGCCGGCCGCGCTCATGGCAGCCCAGATCGCCGCATCCCTGCTCACCCTCCAGGAGACCTACTTCCAGCGACTGCTGGGCGACACCACCCCCACGGACGCCGGCCGCGCTCTGGCGAAGGACGTCGAACTGGCCTTCGACCTGCTGGAGCATGGACTCGACCACACAGAAGGCCACTGACGTGCGCGCACGAGGCATCAACTACGACACCGGCACCTTCCCCGGCCACCTCCTCACCCGGAAGACCTTCGACGCCGAACAGGTCAGGCGTGAGATGACGACCCTCGCCGACGACCTGCACTGCGACGCCGTGCGCATCTCCGGCCGCGACCCCGAGCGACTGGGCACCGCCGCACGGCATGCCGCGGACGCCGGTCTTGAAGTGTGGTTCTCCCCGTTCCCTGTCGACCTTCGTTCCGAGGAAATCCTGGCGCTGTTCGCCGACTGCGCGCAGCGCGCCGAAGCTCTGCGGCAGGACGGCGCACAGGTGGTGTTCGTCGCCGGCTGCGAGGTCAGTGCCTTCGGCCACGGCTTCCTTCCCGGCGACACCTACCGCGACCGGCTCCACGCCATGGCCACCGCCGACCTGCAATGGTGGACCTCCCTCGGGCCGGTCCCCGAACGCCTCAACGCCTTCCTCGCCGAAGCCGCCACGACTGTTCGCGCGCACTTCGGCGGGAGGGTCACCTACGCTTCCGGCCCGTGGGAGCCGGTCGACTGGGCCCCGTTCGACCTGCTGGGCATCGACGCCTACCGAACCGCGCAGAACGCCGACACGTTCCGCACCGACCTGCGCGAGTCCCTCTCCCACGGCAAGCCGGTCGCCATCACCGAGTACGGCACGTGCGCCTACCGAGGCGCGGGTGACCTCGGCGGCATGGCCTGGCAGCCACCACAGGAAGCGGTCCCGGACGAGGACGAGCAAGTGCGCCACTTCAACGAACTGCTCGACATCTTCGAAGAAGAAGGCGTGGACACCGCACTGTGGTTCTCCTTCGCCAACTATGACAAGCCCGGCGACCGCGACATCGCCTCATACGGCGTCGTGCGCATGCTCGACGAGGCCCGCTGGGAACCGAAGAGGGTCTTCCACGCCATGAGCACCAGATATCAACGGCCGAAGGGCCGCTCCCGGCCCAACAGCGGCCGCGCCGACTGACAGCGAGCTCCCGAGCGTCCCGGCCTCCTCGTGCCCAGCGGCGCGTACCGGATGGTGTCTCCTGTACTCCCGGGGACGGCTTCCCGTGTCCGGCGGCGCGCGGTGTCACCGGTCCCGGTCCGTCGTTATGCGTGGACGGGACCACGGAACGGGGGAGAGCCGTGCCAGTGAGAGGATGCGAGCGTGTTGGCAACAAGCAGTGACATCGAGAAGGCAGCCGGGGTGCTGCGCGCCGGAGGCCTCGTAGCCCTGCCGACCGAGACCGTCTACGGGCTGGGCGCCAATGCCGAGGATCCCGCCGCGGTCAGCCGGATCTTCCAGGCCAAGGGCCGCCCGCCCTCCCACCCGCTGATCGTCCACATCGACGGCGGGGAGCAGCTGGGGGACTGGGTCGAGGAGGTGCCGGCGGCTGTGCGCACGTTGGCTGAACACTTCTGGCCCGGGCCGCTGACGCTGGTCCTGCGGCGTGGGCGCCGGGTGCCCCTTGAGGCGACGGGTGGCCTGGAGACGGTGGCCGTGCGCGTGCCCGCCCACCCCGTGGCACTCGAGTTGCTGTCGGCGTTCGGCGGTGGTGTGACGGCCCCGTCCGCCAACCGCTTCGGCTCGGTCAGCCCCACCACGGCGGACCACGTCCGTGCGGAGCTCGGTGACGCCGTCGATTTCGTGCTGGACGGCGGCCCCTGCGAGGTCGGCGTCGAGTCGACCATCGTCGACGCCACCGGCGACACCCCGAGCATCCTCCGGCCCGGCGGGGTGACACGCGAAGACCTCGAGGCGGTGCTGGGGCGCCCGCTCGCTGTCCCCTCGACGAGCCGCGTGCGGGTGCCGGGCCAGCATCCGTCGCACTACGCGCCGCAGGCGCGGGTCGTCCTCGTAGAGCCGGAGAAGGTCGTCGCCGAAGCCGGGCGCGAGCAGGAGCTGGGCCACCGGGTGGGCGTCCTGCTTCCCCGCTCCTGCGCCGACGCCCCCGTGAAGGCGCACGCGGTGGTGGAGGTTCCCGCTTCGACGGCTGCCTACGCGCGCGGGCTGTACGGCTTCCTGCGCGAGCTCGACCAGCGGGGATGCGACCTCATTGTCGCCTCCCTGCCGGCGGAGGAGGGGCTGGGGCTGGCGATCGCCAACCGGCTCCGGCGTGCCGCGGGACCCCGGCACGCCGTGTGACCCAGCGCCGACCGCCCGGCATCACGAAGCCGTGTCGGCGGGCACCTCCAGGCCACGGGATGTGACGACCTGGGCCGTTCCGTCGGCCAGGCGGTAGGACAGCCCCACAACCCCCACCCGGCCGGCTTCGACCGCCTCGGCCAGTGCGCGGGAGCGCTCCAGCAGCATGCCGACGGTGTGCCGGACGTGCTCGGCGATGAAGTCGGCGCCCTCGGTGTGCCCGGCGGCGCGAGTGGCCAGCACGCTGGGGGTGACCCGCTCGATCACATCCTGCACGTAGCCGCCCGCCGGTGTGCCGTCCTCCACAGCGGCGCGGGTCGCGGCGACCGCGCCGCACGCATCGTGGCCGAGCACCACCACCAGCGGGGCGCCGAGCACGCTCACCCCGTACTCGACGCTGCCCAGCACCTCCGGCCCCGCGACGTGGCCTGCGGTGCGGACGACGAACAGGTCTCCCAGCCCCCGGTCGAAGATGATCTCGGCGGCGAGGCGGGAGTCGGAGCAGCCGAAGAGCACCGCGAACGGGTTCTGCGCCGGTACGAGCTCGGTACGGCGAGCAGCGTCCTGGTTCGGGTGCTCAGGCGCCCCGGCGACGAACCGCTGGTTGCCGGCCAGCAGCATCTCGAAGGCTTCCCTGGGTGTGAGTGTCTCTCTGTCGATCATAGGTAGCAGACTACGACCGGACCCCGGGCACAGGGCTGCCAGGTCAGGCCGTAGCTGCTGTTCAGGGGGTGGAGAGGCGGCGGCTTGTCCCAAATATCCGAACGCATGTGTCCAGTGGGCCCGGGCCGACTGCGCGCCTTCCGGCAGGGCGGGAAGGCGCTATGCGGTGGCGGGGGAGGCGGTCAGCGCGCCGAGCGTCATCGGGGCATCGCGGCGGCTGACGATGATGAGAACCGGCTGCTCGCCGTCCAGGCACTCGATGACGACGTAGTCGAGCTTGTAGGAGTAGTCGTGCTTGTAGGAGCGGTACCAGGCGTCGATGTCGTCGGGCCGCACAGCTCTCAGGCGCTGAACGGTCAGCGTCTCCGGCAACTCCCTGCGGGCCACACGACCGGTGGGGTCAGGCGTGGTCGCCGGGCGCCCGTCGCCTATCACCAGATACGCGAATCCCTCCACGCTGTAGGGGACGTCCCCCAGCACGGTCGCGTCCACGCAACGCCTCTCCGCGGGAACGAGGGGGACGATGTCACTGGTGTCCGCGGCACGTCGCTCGCGCCGCCGCAGCCCCCAAGCGCACAGCGCGCCGAGGCCCGTGGCGGGCGGGATACCGGCGGCGGTGACCAGGCAGGCCGTCTGCACGCTGTCGGTGACCATGGCACTGGCCATGCCGACACAGCTCGTGACGGTGGCCGTCACCATCCCCACGGTGACCGGCCAGGCGTCGGCGAAGGCCGCGGTGGGGTGACGGTAGCGCAGCCACCAGCCGATCATGAGCAGGCCGAGTCCGAAGGGCAGCGTCAGCAGACCGAAGGCGAGCGGGAGCCGCCAGTCGTCAGCCGGCGACGCCTTGGTCTCCTGGGCGGCGGCCCCGAACCGCACAGTGCGGATCTCACCCCGCCAGCGCGTCACCTCGATCTCGTCCCCGGCACGCACGGCGCTGTACACCGGAGCCGACCCGGTCATCCGCACCCGCTGCACGTGGCCGGAGCCCTTCTCGGTGAGCAGCAGCCAGTAGTGGACGCTCCTGCCGCTCGACTCCTTCCGCGTGCCGTCGACGGTGGCGGGGACAGTCGTCCTGCAGGAGTCCGACCGGCGGTCGGCCGGACAGGACGGCGCGGAAACGTACTCGCGGTTCTTCGCCAGCGCGACCGGCACGGCGGCGAGCAGTCCCGCTCCGACCGACGCAAGGAGCAGACCGATGAGGACAGGGGGCAGCGCCTTCCTGGACTTCCCCCGCTTCGTCGGCTGAGCCGCGCTCCCCGACCCGCCATGCCTTCCCGGCTCGCCCGCGCCCGGCTCTCTCGCAGCCCGTCCCGCCATCCGCGCCGCCCCCTCCTGCTGCCGGCTCCGGCCGCAGCCGTCGCTGTTCCTTCACATTCTGCCCTCGCGTCTCCTCCCGGTTCACGGGGGAGTCAGCCGCTCACAGCGCTACTCGGACCGGGCCGTCGCAGCGCTGCTGACACCGCACCGTTTGTGCCCGGCTGACCGTGGCACCGCCGGAGGTGGCCGGACGTGTACCTAGTGCTGGTGGGCCGCCGTCGCGAGGTGCCCCTCGATGAGGTCGCGCAGCTGGGAACGGGCGGTGATGCCCAGTTTGGGAAAGCTGCGGTAGAGGTGCGAACTGACCGTGCGCGGGGAGAGGAAGAGCTTCTCGCCGATCTCACGGTTGGTCAGCCCGCGGGCGGCGAGCCGGACGATCTGCTGCTGCTGCGGGGAGAGTCCGGCGAGCGCGTCGGGGGCCGCGTCCGTGACGTCGAGGCCGGCGGCGCGCGATTCGGCCCGGGCACGTTCGATCCACGGGCGTGCGCCCAAGCGACGGAAGACCTCCAGGGCCTCGGTGAGCGGCCCACGCGCCTCCGCGATGCGCCGACGGCGCCGCAGCCACTCGGCGAGGTCGAGCAGGGTCTGTGCACGTTCGAAGGGCCAGTACTCCAGGCCCGGATCAGCCAGAGCCGCCCGGAAGTGCGGTTCGGCGTCCTCGGGGTCCGCGAGAAGGCCACGGGCTCGGCTGATCAGCGCACGCAAACGAGGTGAGGTGTTCTCCGCAAGCGCGGTTGCCGAGCGCTCCACGATCGCGGCAGCCTCCTCGTGGCGGCCGCAGCGCACAGCGGCGGCGGCCAGATCCGCGAGTGCCGGGTAGGAGGCGTGGTAATGCACGGGCGCGCCGTCTGCCGTGAAGACCATGCGGAGTCGGCCGTACGCGGTCCCGTACGCCCCTTCCGCGGCCGCCGCGGCACCGAGCGCTCGGTGGGCGTAGACGGCGACCGAGCGGCTTTCCAGCGGATCGACCAGAGCGAGCGCTTCCTCGGCCCGGGTGCGGGCCGAGGACACCTCGCCCTGGAAGGCCAGCAGGGTGGCCTCCACGGTTGCCGCACAGGCCACGGCGTGGTCGAGGCCGGTCGCCCGGCCGACCGCGGTGATGCGGGCGCAGGCCTCGCGGGCCTGTTCCCACCGTCCTCGCTCCACGTAGGCCCAGGCGACCGCGCCGCCCAGCCCCTCGGGCAGCGCGCCCTGCAGTTCCCAGCGGTCGAATGCCTCGTCGAAGGCGCGGACGGCCTGTGGGGTCTCGTCCAGGAGCCACGCCATGATCCCGGCGGCGGTGAGCCGCTCCGGCCGGCCTTCCGCCTCGGCAGCCAGCCGCGGCAGCAGGGAGACGAGTTGGCCCCAGTCGTCGAAGGGGTCCGACACGGCCCGCACCCAAGTGCGCAAGCCTGCGTGCGAAGCGTTCGCTTGAAGGCGGCGCAGGATGTCCCGGATGCGGTGGCGCTGGGCGTCCTCTCCGGAGTAGAAGCGGACCACGGCGGCACCGGCCAGGAGTTCCAGCCCGGCCGCGGGCTGGGAGACCGCCAGCTCCTCGGCCGCGTCGGCCAGCCGGGAGAAGACCCTGAGGTGGCGCCCGGCCAGGACCGCCAGCCGTCCGGCCTGCACGGTGGCGGAGGCCAGTAGAGCTGCGTCATCCGTGCGCGCTCGTACCGCGGCGACCAGTTCCTCGACCCAGGCGAGGTCCCCGGTGAACACAGCCGCCGCGGCGGCTTCGACCAGCAGCCGGGCACTCTCCTCGCGCTGGGGTGCGAGTTCCGCCGCGCGCTGCAGGGCACGGGCCGCCGCCGCGTGGCCGCCGCGGCGGCGGGCCCGTCCGGCGGTCCGCTCCAGCTCCGCCGACACGGCCGCGTCCGGGTGCGGGCAGGCGGCTGCACGATGCCAGGCACTCCGGTCCGGCTCGTCCCGCAGCATCGTGGCGAGCGAGAGGTGAGCCTCGCGCCGGGCGCCCGAGGAGGCTGCGTGGTACACGGCTGACCGGACCAGCGGGTGGCGGAACTGGACGCCCCGGCCGGTCCGCCGCACCAGCCCGGCCTGCTCGGCCGGAATCCAGGCCGCGTCCTCGGCACACGGCAGCCTCGCCGAGACGGCGATCGTCCAGTCGGCGCTGTCCATGGCGGCCAGGAGCAGCAGAGCCCGCGCGGTGGAGGCGGGGAGGCTGTTCAGGCGGGCGGCGAAGATCCGCTCCAGGCGATCGGGGAACGGAAGCGGACCCGCGGACGGCGGCCCCGCAGCCCTCTCCTGTGTTGAGGCCGTCCTCGTCAGTTCCACCAGTGCCAGCGGGTTGCCGCCTGCCTGGTCGAGAATCCGCGCTCTGATACGGCCGGTGGGGCTCTTCGGCCGCAGGTCCAGCAGTTGATTGGCCGCGTCGTCGTCGAGCGGCTCCAGGGTGAGCGTCGGCGTATGACGGTCGAATCCGGGAACGCGATCGCTGTCACGGGCCCCGATCAGCATCGTGACCGGTTCACCTTCCAGTCGTCTGGCGGCGAAGGACAGCGCATCCAGGGAAGCACGGTCGAACCAATGAGCATCGTCCAGCACCACGAGCACGGGATGGTGGTCGCCCAAGCCTGACAACAGGCTCAGGACGGCGACCCCGATCAGCATGAGATCGGGTCCCGACGTGGCCGACCCCTCGCCGAAGGCGTCCCGCAGCGCAGCGCGCTGCCTCTCCGGCAGTCCGTCCACCCCGGCCAGGACCGGCCGCAGCAACTGATGCAGCGCGGAGAACGCGAGGCTCGACTCCGACTCGCTCCCTGTGGCAAGCAGTACGCGAGCGCCGCCGGCCTCAGCCCGGCGCGCCGCTTGATCCAGCAGCGCGCTCTTGCCCGCCCCCACCTCACCGACCAGCATCAGCACCGGGTCGGCCGCCACCGAGTCCACCGCACGGAAGAGGCGTGCCAATTCCGCGCCCCGGCCGACGAGCAGCTCCCGGGAATCCGGCTCGGACTCCCGGGCCGCACCGCGGTCGCATGTGTGCTCGCCCACGGAGTCTCCCGGAATTGTGCCTTTCGAGACCGGAGTCGCTTCGCCCTGGCCACGTACAGGCTACAAGCGCCCGCGTCCAGTGCCGTGTCCACTGCCTGGAGCCAGCGCAGGGCCCCGGCGCCCGGCCATGCGCACAGGTGCAGTCACGTTACGGATACCGCGTGCGCCGAGCCCGCTCGTACGGTTCCAGGAAAATCTCCGCCTTTCCGAGGACCTCACATGGACCAAATCACGCTCGGCAACGTCACCATTACTCGGGTATGGGAATACTTCGGCCCCGTCGAAATGGCCCCCGACGCCTTCTTCCCCGATAGCCCTCAGGAGGTGTGGAGCGGCGGCGCCTCATGGCTGGCTCCGCATTTCCTCGATTCCGAGACCAATATCGTCAATTCTGCTGTCCAGACCTGGCTGCTGCGCAGCGGAGGCAAGACCGTCCTGGTCGACACCGGCGTGGGCAACTACAAGGACCGCCCGTACGCGCCGGTCTGGAACCGCCTCGAAACAGGTTTCCTGGCCAATCTCGCACGCGCCGGCGTTGAGCCCGAAGACGTGGACATCGTGATCAACACACATCTCCACATCGATCACGTCGGCTGGAACACGTATCTGGACGGCCGGGAATGGGTACCCACTTTCCCCAACGCGACCTATCTGATGCCGAAGGAAGACTTCGACTTCTGGAATCCGGAGAACGAGTACAAACCGCTGCTCGGCCGGGGTAACCAGAACGTCTTCGAGGACAGCGTGGCCCCGGTGCACCAGGCCGGCCAGACATTGCTGTGGGAAGACAGCCACCGGATCGACGCCGACCTCCGCCTCGACGCGGCTCCCGGGCACACCCCCGGCTCCTCCGTGCTGACCCTCACCTCTGGGACGGACCGCGCCGTGTTCGTCGGGGACATGCTGCACAGTCCCGTGCAGATCCTCGAGCCCGACTCCAACAGCTGCTTCTGCGAGGACCCCGCAGCCGCCCGCGCCACCCGCCGCAAGGTGCTGGGCTGGGCGGCCGACAACAACGCACTCGTGGTCCCGGCGCATCTGGGCGGTCACGGCGCAGCCGAAGTGGCCCGCGAGGGAGAGCGGTTCGCCATCAAGGGCTGGGCTCCCTTCGCCCCGTACCCCGAGCAGGCCTGAGTCCCAACGGAAGACCTGACTTCCACGGAGAGACACGAGACATGAGCAACCAACCCCAACCCGTCGTGACCACGGAGCAGGGAGCCGTCCGCGGGCTGCGTCAGGGCGACACAGCCGTCTTCCGCGACATCCCTTACGCCGCCCCGCCCCGCGGCGCCGGCCGATTCGCGCTGCCCCAGCCGCACGAGCGGTGGGACGGCATACGGGACGCCACCGCACCCGGTCCCAACGCACCGCAGTCCGAGCGCAAGCTCGGCAGCATCGACATGTCCCCGTACTTCGGTACCGGTTGGAGCCGTGGCGAGGACTACCTCACCGTGAACGTCTGGACGCCCGCCGGCGCGGCCGCGGGCGGCGACCTGCCGGTCATGGTGTTCGTCCACGGCGGCGGATTCGTCGCCGGTTCGACGCGGTCCGAGCTGTACGACGGTTCCGCCTTCGCCCGCGACGGCGTCCTCCTCGTCACCCTCAACTACCGGCTCGGCATCGCCGGGTTCCTCGACCTCCCCGGAGTGCCCCCCAATCGCGGGCTGCTCGACGTTGTCGCCGCGCTGCGATGGGTGCGGGAGAACATCGCCGCCTTCGGCGGTGACCCGCACAACGTCACCCTCTTCGGCCAGTCGGCGGGGGCGACCATCGTCGGCGGCGTCCTCGCCACCCCGGAAGCCGCCGGCCTCTTCCGGCGGGCGATCGTCCAGAGCGGCAGCGGCACGGGGGCGTTCACCACCGAGCAGGCCGCCCGCGTCACCAGGGCAGCAGCGGAGGTCCTCGGCATCGAGCCCCGGGCCGACGCTTTCGCGGACCTCTCCGACGACCGTCTGGTCGAGGCCGCCCTCCGGCTCGCGGGTATCGACCTGCGGACCGAGACGCACCACGACCCGCTGATCGGACTCAGCCCTTTCAGCCTGGTGCTGGAGACGCAGCCCGCCGAATCCGTCGCCGTCGGCCTCAGCGGCGACGTCGACCTGCTCATCGGGACCAACACCGAAGAGGGCAACCTCTATCTGGTCCCGGTGGGCAAGTACGCCACATCGACCACCGCTGACGTCGAGGACGTGGCTGCGCGCTCACACTCGGACCCGGCGCGACTTGTCGAGACGTACCGGAAGGCACGCCCCGAGGCGTCGTTCGGCGAGCTGCGCTCCGCCATCTTGGGCGACGCGCTGTTCGGCGCGGGCAGCTGGGCCTTGGCCGGCGCGCATGCCTCCCACGTTGGATCCGCCACCTACGCCTACGAGTTCGCCTGGCGCTCCCACGCCCTCGGGGGAGAGCTCGGCGCCACCCACGCGGTCGAGCTGCCCTTCGTCTTCGACGTGGCCCACCTTCCACAACTGCACGGAATCGACGCCCTGCTCGGCCCTGACAAGCCCCCCGCCGATCTCGCCGCCCGCATGCACCAGACATGGGTCAGGTTCGCGAGCACCGGCAACCCCGGCTGGGACCCGTACGACGAGGAGCGCCGGGCCACGATGCGGATCGGCGCCGAGTGGACCCAGGTCGACGACCCCCGCAGAGAGGAACGACAGGCCTGGCGCTGACCCTCCGGCGCCGTTCTGACCGCAGCCCGTTCAGCGAGCCGGAAGGGCGGGCCCCGGTCGGTGAGTGCCCCACTTACCGACCGGGCCGGCTGCCGGGGGACGGGGCCCACGCTGCTGCCGCGCCACGGCCCGGCCAGCGGCTTCATCCGGGGGCAGCGGGGAGCGCGTCCGTCCCATCCGTTCGGCCAGGAACGGCAGCACCACAGCGGCCATCTCGACCGGGACTTCCTCGGCGAGGTCGTGTCCTGCCTCGAAGACGTGTGCGGTCACGTCGTGTGCCACGGCCCGCATCATCTCCTCGTTCCGGTCGCCGATGAAGGCCGAACCGCCGAGTGCCAGCACGGGGATGTGCAGCTTCTTCTGCGAGGCCTTCCGGTTCTGCTCCGCGTCCACCAGCATCGCGCGGTAGATCGCCAGCATCGCCCGGATTCCCCCGGGCATGGAGTAGCAGCGCACATACTCCTCGACGGCGTCGGGAGTGGCCGTGTCCGGATAGCTGCGCTCGTTTTTGATCATGTAGCTGATCAGCTCGCGTTCGTGCCCGGCGATCAGCATTTCGGGGACGTCCGGCTGGAAGTAGAAGCCCAGATGCCACAGATGCATCCCGCTGCTCACGTTCTCGCCGGTGAGGGCCGTGTGTTCCTCGAAGCCGAAGCCGGGAAGCAGTGCCTCGGCGAAGACCAGCGCCCGCACGCGGTCACGGTGGCGGGCGGCGAGCTGGTAGCCGATCACCGCTCCCCAGTCCTCGCCGAGGACTGCGTAGGTCTCGTGTCCGAGACGGGACATCAGCGCGGCGATGTCCTCGCTCATCGTCGCGGAGTCGTAGCCGTCCGCAGGGCGGGCCGAGTCGCCCAGACCGCGCAGATCCGGCGCGACGACCGTGTACCGCGCGGTGAGCTTCGGGATCAGGTGACGCCAGTGATAGCTGGTCTTGGGCACACCGTGCAGCAGCACAAGCGCCGGACCGGAGCCGCCCGTCCTGTAGTGCAGGCTCGTTCCATTGACGTTGGCGCGGTCTGTGCGGAGGGGCTGCCCGCGGTGGTCGGAGATCATTTCCTGCTTTCCCTTTCTTGGACTCTCGTGCGGTGGTGGGAGGTGAGCTCTTTCGAGACTGGCCAGTCTAGAAAGAGGGCGTGCTGCTCCCACCGCCTGGTCTGACCCGTCTTTCGACGGGTGGGGTGGTCAGTCCTTGCCGGTGCGGGAGGGGGCGCCGAGCATCGACATCGCCGACGTGATCGCTGTGCGGATGCGGTCGCTCTGGCTCTCGCCTGCCCGTGCGAGCACCTTCAGGCCGTGGTTGAGCCCGGCCAGCATGGTCGCCGCCGACTTGGGGTCGACATCGGGCGCCAGCTCACCCTCGGCGCGCGCCCGGAGGAGGGCGCCGTAGAGTGCCGTCTCCAGGCGACTGACATTGTCCGCGGTGCGCCGCGAGATCTCGGGGTCGGTGTCACCGTGCTCCACGGTGGCGTTGACCGCGAAACACCCCGCGGGCGTGTCCCCCTTCGGGGGCACCGCGCTGGTCTCCAGCAGGTCGCGGACCGAATCCAGCGCGGATTCACGGGAGGCCAGGATGTCGGCGGGGGTCGGCCCCGCGGCGCCGGAGAGGAACCGGTCGAGGGCGGCCAGGTACAGCGCGTGCTTGGACCCGAAGGTTCCGTACAGACTGGCCCGCGCGATACCCAGCTCGTTCGTCAGGTCGCTGGTGGATGTCCCCTCGTAGCCCTTGCGCCAGAACAAGCGCATCGCCGCGTCCAGGGCGGCGTCCGGGTCGAATTCCTTGGTTCGCGCCATGTCGGAACCGTACGGCTTTCGAGACTGGACAGTCAAATATCGGCCCCTGTGCAGTGCGGTGGCATCGCCTCTGGCCGGCTCGGACCTGGGCGGTGCCGGCCGGGGGTGGGCTCAGGTGTCGTCAGGGATGCGCTGCCGTGCGTCGTGAGCGGGACCGCTCGCGGCGCGTTCGGCGTACGAGGTCGGCTGCCGCGTCCGGCCAGGCGCCGTGGTCGAAGGTGAACCCGGCGTCGGTCAGCCGTCCGGGCACTACGCGGCGGCTCTTGAGGAGGAGTTCGGTGTCGGTGCGGAGAACGAAGGCACCGATTTCGGCCATCCACCGCGTGGCGGGCAGGCCGACCGGCATGCCCCAGGCGCCGCGCAGCGCGCGCATGAACTCCCGCTGCGGCAGCGGGTCGGGAGCCGCGAGGTTGACCGGCCCGGTGATGTCGTCGCGCGCGATCAGGAACTCCACGGCGCGAACGAGGTCACGGTCGTGGATCCAGGACACGTACTGCGCGCCGCCCGCGACCGGTCCGCCGAGGCCGAGCCGCGTCAGCCACAGCAAGTAGTCGAAGACGCCACCGCGGTCCGGGCTCATCACCATCGCCGCCCGCAAGGCCACCTTGCGCGTGTGCGGCGTCGCGGCCCGCTCCTGTTCCCGCTCCCAGTTCCGCGCGATCCGGACGCTGTAGGCCCAGTAGTCGGGGACGCCGGGTTCGTCTCCGCCGATCGCCCCGGTGGCCTCGTCGTTCGGCGCGTCGAAGCGGTGGGCGTACAGGGTGGCGGTGCTCATCTGGAGCCAGACGGAGGGCGGCTTGCGGGCGGCGGCGATCGCCTCGCCCACGACCCGTGCGGAGTCCACGCGCGAGTCCATCATGGCGCGGAGGTTCTCGTCGGTGTAGCGGCAGCTGACGCTGCGTCCCGCAAGGTTGATCACGACGTCACTGCCGTCGACCGCCTCCGCCCATGGGCCCAGCGTCCGGCCGTCCCACTGGACTTCGCCGTCCCGCACCGGGCGTCTGGTCAGAACCACGGCCTCGTGGCCCGCTGCGGTCAGCGCTCGGCGCAGCACGCCGCCCACCTGACCGGTCCCTCCCGGCAGCACGACCTTCACTGGCCCTCCCCCTCACCGTGACGTCTCACGTCGTAGAGCGAGCGTACGACCCGCCCGAACGGGCGCGGCGTGTGGCATGGCCGTCGGCCGGGCAAGTCGACGCCGGTGGCTCGCCGCGTGGGGCGTACCGCCTTCGTGGCCGGACCGACCCTTCCCGGCGGCGCGCATACCGCTCCAGGGCCGGGGGCGCGCATACGGCACGCATACCGCTCCCGGCGGAGCGCATACCGCGGAAGTTGAGGCCGGGTTCGAACCGGTGGGTGACGACGGCCGGTCGCGTCGGCCGTAGCTTTCCGTGCAGGGAGGGGACAGATGACCGACAGCGCCTATGAAGAGGCACAGCGCACCGTGCGGCGCATTCAGCGTCTTTCGGACGACTGCTGGCACGCGTTGGACGCTTCCGTGAGTGCCATGGACGACGAAGCCTGGGTCGGCCCCGTCGCGCGGCGGTTCCATGACGCCGTACGGGCCGACCAGCGCGAGTTGCAGGCCCAGCTCGCCAAGGCGGTCAGGGACGCCCAGGAGAAGCTCGCTGCGATGCCGGGGAAGCCATGACCCATCCGGTGGGCAATCCGAACTTCTCCGGTGCCAAGATGCCGGCCTTCGACACCCTGGTGAGCCGGCACGCGCGCGCCGCGTTCCTGCTCGAACAGCTCGCCGGGGATCTGTGGGAAGAGCTGAACAGGATGCGCGTCGACACCTCACCCGCCTCGCGTGTTCGCACCCTCGCCCAGCGCGTGCGTACCCAGACGACGGAGTTGCAGACACGCCAGACCCGGGTGCACCACATGCAGAAGACCGGGGACGGCGCCCAGTTGTGCACCGTCGAGGGCACCTTCTGGAAGCTGCCCGAGGAGGCCGTTCCCACACCGGTGCCGGGCCAGCCGCCCCCCACCGATCCGGTGGAACTGTCCATCGAGCTGTGGGACGCCAACCTGCTGCCCCGCGCGGGCCGGCTGCGCCCCGACGGCACCCCGTTCTCGCCCAAGGAGGACGCCGTCCTCAGCTGGATCGCCGCACACCGCGAGAGCATCATCGCGGAGGCCCGGAAGTGGAACATCTCCCCTCAGGCGATTGCCGCCGCGATCGCCTGGGAGGCGATGGAGAACGTGAAGGGGATCCCCACCGGCATGCTCGCCGGGACCGGTGTCGGCACCGAGGTGAAGAACGCGTCGTTCGGCCCTGGCAAGGTCCATGTCGACTTCCCGCTCGTCAACCAGATCGAGAACCGGGGCTATCTGCCCCGCAGAGCAGTGTGGGAGCGCGAGAAGATACTCAAGAGCGACGAGGGATCGATCCGGTACATCGCCGCGATCATGGGCGCCTACTCCAAGGTGACCGATGACAAGGCGAAAGGGCACTACAACATCCGCTACGACGTGCCGATGCTCACCCAGCTGTACCAGGGGAGCGACCTGGAACAGTGGGAAGCGGCGCTGGCCAAGAGAAAAGCGAGCAACGACTGGGGCAAGCTCGACCCGCAGAACCCGATGGCCCTCTGGTCCCAGCGCAATCAGGCCTTCCTCGACGCCGCTCTGCCCAAGGACCCCTGGAAAGTGGACCCCGAGCCGGCGACCCCGGTACGGCCTCCCGGCCCGCCCGCCCCGCCGTCCAGCCCCTCGCCCACCCCCGTGCCGCGGACCGGCCCCAGCCCCACACCACCTTGGAACAACTGATGGAGCCGCCGTCCCGCCTGCCCGTCCTCAACGGCTTCGACGCCCGGGCGTGCGGTCAGGTCTCGCCGAAGGTCCGCCGGTAGGCGCCAGGAGTGGTGCCGAAGTGCGTACGGAAATGTCGGCGAAGGCTGACCGCCGAGGCGAGTCCGACCCGGGCGGCGATGGTTTCGACCGGCAGGCTGGTCTGCTCCAGCAGTACCCGTGCCGCGTCGAGGCGCCGGCCGAGCAGCCACTGGCCGGGGCTGGTGCCGAGCTGTTCGGTGAACCGCCGGGCGAGGGTCCGGCTGGACAGCCCGGCGCGGGCGGCGAGGCGATCGAGAGTCAGCCGGGTGTCGAGCCGGGAGGTGGCCCACTCCAGCAGCGGCGCCAGTGACTCGTCCGCCTTGGCCGGAACCGGCCGGGTGGCGTACTGGAGCTGGTTGCCCTCCCGGTGCGGCGGCAGGACCATGTTCCGCGCGATCTGGGCGGCGTAGGCGGCACCGTGGTCGGCACGCACCAGATGCAGACACAGGTCGATGCCCGCTCCGGTTCCGGCGCTCGTCGCCACGTCGCCGTGGTCCACGAAGAGCACATCGGAGTCCACTCGCACCTTGGGAAAGGCGGCGGCGAGTCGCGCGCTGCTGCGCCAGTGGGTGGTGGCGCGGCGACCGTCGAGCAGTCCGGCCGCAGCGAGGACGAAGGCCCCCGTGCAGATGGCGACGATCCTCGCTCCGCGCTGGTGGGCGGCCCGCAGCGCGTCGGTGACGGTCGACGGCACAGGTCCGCCGGGCGGCTGCCAGCCGGGGACGACCACGGTGTCCGCCTCCTGCAGGGCCGCGAGATCAGCCTCGACGAGCATCGTGTAACCGACAGTGGTCCGCAGGGGCCCGGGGCGCTCGGCACAGACCTGGAAGCTGTAGCGCGTCGGCACGTCGTGCACCACCGAGCCGAAGACCTCGGCGGCACAGGCGAGCTCGAAGGGTGACTGGGGCGGATTGAGAAGTGCCACCACTCGGTGAAGACGCATGGCAGGAATATACCCATGGGTGTCTTTCTGGACTCTCGGACGGGAGGCCGGCTCCGGTCACAGTGGTCCCATGAGTGAAACCACCGAGACGGGAGCGTCGCGGACCGAAGTCCGGGTCGACGGTGAACCTGCCAGCTACCTGACCGCAGGGCAGGGCGGTCCGCCCGTCCTGCTGCTCCACGGCACGTACTGGAGCCGGGTCTGGCTGCCCGTGCTGGACCACCTCGCTGATGCGGGACTGCGACCCCTCGCGGTCGACCTCCCCGGCCTCGGGCGCTCGGGAGGCGAGCTCACCGCGGAAACGGCCACGGTCCCGGCCCTTGCGGAATGGGTAGTGCGATTCGCGTCCGCATTGGAGCTCTCCGGACCGGTCGCCGTGGCCGGCCATGACATCGGCGGCGCCATCGCCCAGCATCTCCTCGTCCACGACCGGCTGGAGGTGACCCGGCTGGCCTTGGTCAACTCGGTCCTCTACGACTCCTGGCCGGCGCCCCACGTGGCCCGGTTCCGGGGTCCGGAGGCCACTGCCGAGGACGTGCTCGCCGCCCGTCGGCAGGCGGTGACGGCGTCGCTGGCGGGTGCCGCCACCGAGCAGCGGGTCGCGGAGTACGTGGATCCATGGACCGATGCGCGGGTACGCCGCTCCTGGAGGGCGATGGCGGCCGCGGCCGACAGCCGCTACACCCTTGAGCTCGTTCCCGCGCTGCGGCGGTCCACAGCTCCCAAGTTGCTGATCTGGGGCGAGGACGACGGGCACGAGAAGGTCGAGTACGCCGAGCGGTTCGCCGCGGAGATCCCGCACACCACGCTCATACGCATCCCGGACGCGGACCACATCCCCACCGAGAACGCGCCGGGCAGGATCGCCGGAGCCCTCACCGACTTCTTCACGGCGCGGTCTGGGTGATACGCCACAGACGGCGGGGCAGTTCGCCCTCCTCGAAGGCGTGGACTTCGTTGAGGGTCCAGCTTTCGGCGAGGGCGTCGACCAGGCGGCGGGGGAAGAAGTGCACCGCGAAGCCGCCGTGCTCGTAGATGTCGTCTCCGTGTGCCGTGCCGGTGCCGTAGTGGGCGTCGCCGGTGTGCCGGACGGTGTACACGAAGGTGCCCCCGGGCCGTAGCACGCGGCGGACCTCATCGACCACCGCGTGGATCTCCCCGGTCGACAGGGCCATGCACAGCAGCATGTGCGCGAAGACGCCATCGACCGACGTGTCCGGGAGCGGCAGCGGCTCCCGCACGTCGTGCACCACGGTGGTCACCCGGTCGGCGATCCCCTGGTCGCGGGCGGCCTGCTGGAGCTGTTCCAGGCCGGTGGCGGAGAAGTCGGTGGCCTGGACGGTGAAGCCTTCGCGGGCGAAGAACAGGGTGTCGCGGCCGTGCCCGGCACCGAGCTCCAGGATGTGCTCCGCTCCGGCTGCCCGGAAGGCGGCGCGGGCGTGGCGAGCGGGTGCGCTGGGCTGCTGCCCGTACATGTCCGGGTGGGCGTCGTAGGTGTGCTGCCAGTGCTCTCGCTGGACGTCGGCCAGTTCCCGCTCGGGGTCGTCGCCCACCCTCTCCCGCCCTTCTTCGCACCTGGGGCAGGAATCCTAACCCTGATGCCCCGACGCCCCGGGGCGGACGAACCGAGCCGTCGGAACCCTCACACCATGACCGCGCCCGCCTCCAGCGCGAGCCGCTTCCCCTCGAACCGCCCCCGCAGCGCCCGGTCGTGCGTCACCAGTACCACCGCCCCCGGGTACCCGACCAGGGCCTCCTCCAGTTCCTCGACCAGGGCGGGGGAGACATGGTTCGTCGGCTCGTCCAGGAGGAGCAGGTCGGCGGGGTCCGAGACCAGGCGGGCCAGGTCGATGCGTCGGCGTTGGCCGTACGAGAGGTCACCGACGCACAGGTGCAGTTCCGCCGGGCGGAAGAGACCGAGACGGAGCAGGGCTTCGGCGTGGTCGTCGGCAGAGCCGGGCCGGCCCAGCGCGAAGGCCTCCGCCACCGTCAGCCTCGGCGGCCACGGCGTCTCGCCCTGGCGCAGATGGCCGACCGTGCCCGGCACGCGTACCGAGCCCTCGTCCGGCCGCAGCTCACCGGCCAGCAGCCGGATCAGGGTGGTCTTGCCCGCGCCGTTGGGGCCGGTCACCAGCAGCCGGTCGGTGGGGCCGAGGATGAGCGAGTCCAGGCGGAGCCGGTTCCTTACCCGTACCCCGGTGAGCTCGGTGGCTTCGCCGGACTCGGCCGCAGTGCGGATGCGGGCTGTGAAGGCCAGCGGGTCGGCAGGCGGAGTCACCGGGTTCGCCGTCAGGCGCTCGACGCGCTCGCGGGCGTTGCGGACGCGTACCATCGCGCCGTGCGCGCGGCCGCGTGCACGGAAGCCGCCGTGGCCGAAGTTGGCCAGCGGCATCTTGCGCGGAATGCCGTCGAGGCGGGCGGCGCCGCTCGCTGCCAGCCGCTCGCTGCGGGCCAACTCCGCGCGCCACTCCTCGTACTCCCGCAGTCGACGGCGACGGTCGGCGGCCTTGGCGGCCCGGTACCCGGCGTAGCCGTCTCCGTAGCGTGTGATCCTTCCCGCGTCGGCCTCCAGGATCGTGGTGGTCAGACGCTGGAGGAAGACGCGGTCGTGCGTGACGGCGAGCACCGTCCCGCGGTGGGCCCGCAGTTGCTCCTCCAGCCAGGCGACGGCCTCGTCGTCCAGGTCGTTCGTCGGCTCGTCGAGCAGCAGCAGTTCCGGGCGGCCTGCCAGGACCGCGGCCAGGGAGAGGCGGGAGCGCTCGCCGCCGGAGAGCGTGCCGAGGCGGCGATCGCGGGGCAGCGCGGGCAGGCCGAGGTGGTACAGCGCCGTGTCCACACGGTGGTCCGCGCCGTAGCCGCCCCGGGCCTCGTAGCGCTCGAGAAGGGCGGCGTACGTGTCGAGGCCGCCCCCGTCGCCAAGTGTCTGCTCGACCCGGTGCAGCTCCGCCTCCAGGGCGCGGAGATCCGCGAGCGACAGGTCGATGGCCTCTTGAACGGTGGCGGTCGGTGGGAGCGGGAGGATCTGCGGCAGGTAGCCGATGCCGCCGGCGGCGGTCACGGTCAACTCGCCGTCGTCCGGGCGCTCCTGTCCCGCGATGAGCTTGAGGAGCGTGGACTTGCCGGAGCCGTTGTCGCCGATGAGTCCGGCCTTCTCGCCTGGCTTGAGGGCAAACGAGACCTGGTCGAGGACGGTGCGGCCGGTGTAGCGCTTGGTGACGCCGCGAAGGGTGAGCTGTGAGGTGCGCATGGGTCGGTCCCTCCTGGCCCGGGACAGGCCGGAATGAAGCGGATGACTGCACGGCGGGGCGCGACGACGGCGGAGCGGTGCTCTACGCGGTCGGCGCCAGCTGACTCACAGGGAACCCATGGGCACGAAGGTACGGCAGGGCCGGGGATTTGGCAAGACGAAACGTCTCGCCTCGCCCATTCGCTGTTGTGGGCCCCAGGGGTGCACCACCGCCTCTGTCTCCTCGAGGCCCCGGACCCGATCGCTGTGACCGATGGCGCGGTGGGCGTCCTCTGGTCTCGCTACGTTGCGCGGCGCCTTCCGCTCGGATGCGGCTGCGTCGATAGACTGCTCACGGTCGCCGCACCAGGTCAGCCGGATGCCCGACCCGAAGACGCAGAACAGCCTGCCCAGGTCGAGAAGGGGCGCGGAAGTCCAGGTACCGCATGTTCGTCGCCGTTGTCGTCGCGCTCGCTGCGGGTGCCTGCTTCGCGCTGGCCGGTGTGCTCCAGCAGCGTTCGGCCGGCGTACGGCCGGACCGGGAGTGGATGTCATGGCAGCTGTTGTGGCATCTGGTGCGGCAGCCCATGTGGCTGTGCGGTATCGGACTCGCTGTCCTTGCCTATGGCTTCCAGTCCCTGGCGCTGGCTTTCGGGCCGCTCAGCCTCGTGCAGCCGCTGATCGTCTGCGAACTGGTGTTCGCCGTCCCGCTGTCGGCGCGTCTGTGCCGGACACGACTGGGGGCCAGGGAGTGGTTCGGCACGCTCGCTGTGACGGCGGGTCTGGCGACGGCCCTGGTCACCGCTCGTCCGCACGGCGGTGATCCGGCGGTGGCCGACCTCGGCCGGTGGGCGACGGCCCTCGGCGCGGTCGCTGCCACGGTGGCCGGTGCTCTGCTGGCCCGTCGGTTCGTGTCCCCAGTCTGGCGTGCGTCCTGCATGGCGCTGGCGGGCGGTGCGGTGATGGGATTTCAGTCGGTGTTGCTCGCCGCCACTGTCGCCCGCATGGAGCAGGGTGCCGGCCCGGTTTTCTCAGCCTGGCAGACCTACCTGCTGGTGGTCGCCAGCATCGCGGGACTGCTGCTCATCCAGAGCGCCTTCCAGGAAGGTCCGCTGGCTGCCACAGTCACCGTCATCGATACGGCCGAACCTCTCGTCGCCGTGGTGGTCGGCACCGCCCTGTTCGGCGAAGCGCTCGACATCGGCTGGCCGGTGACCGCGCTCACCGTGGTGGGGGTGGCTGCCACCGTTGTCGGCATCGTGTGTCTGGACACCTCTGCGGTGGTGGCGGCATTGCACGAGCAGCAGGCGGCACAACGACGAGCGTCCTCCGTGTCGGAGGAGGCCCGGGGTACTGGCCGGCAGCGGTGAGCCGCTGACGCCGCGCACAGATGACTCCCCATACCCTCTCAGGACAGCGGCTCGCACTTGCGTAAGCCTTCAGATCGACTCCCGGGTACGACCTGGTCCGAGTCGGGTACCCCTGGACCATGCCCTTCCTCCGGCGCGCACCGTTGGGTCCTGCTCCGCCGCCTCCTGACGTGCCCTCCGTCGCGGTCCTGGTGGAACTGTGCAGGAGCGGCTCGGCGGGCGGGCACGTGAAGTGCTGGGAGCGGTTCGCGGAGGCGGCGGCACATCGGGCCGTCGGTTCGGACGACCTCGACCTGACCGTCTACGTACTCGGACGGCGCGAGGGGGTCGAGGAGCTCTCGCCGCGGGTGCGCTTCATCTCCCTGCGACCGGTGTTCAGCGCCAGGGTCCTCATGCCCGGGATGAGCGGCGTCGACGTCACGGATCTTTCTCCGTTTCACCCTCGTCTCGCCGGACTGCTGCCGCGGCACGACATCTGGCACCTCACCCATGCCTTCGCCTTCTCCTCGACGGCGGTTCGCCTCTTTCGCAGAATCCCACCGCCGCAGCGGCCGGGGCTGATCTGCTCCGTGCACTCCGATGTTCCGGCGCTGGCGTCCGTCTATGCCCGCCAGACCCTCGACAGGGTGCCGGGTCTGTCCCGGTGCGCGTGCGGCCCCGGGAGCGGCCTGCCGGATGTGGTGCGGAGACTGGCACGGCGCCGGCACGAGAGGTTGCTGCGCATGTGTGACCGGGTGCTGGCTGCCTCGCCCGGCGGGCGGGAGGAGATCAGCGCGGTGACCGGCCCCGACCGGGTATCGATGCTGCGGCGGGGCGTCGATCACGAGCGGTTCCGGCCCGACCCGGCGGCCAGGGGAGAACTGGTCCGTCTCCACCGGGTCCCCGCGGACCGGCCGCTGGTACTTTTCGTCGGCCGGGTGGACGACTCCAAGCGTGCCGTACTCGCCGCGGAAGCGGTTCATCGACTCAGGCGACGGGGCCGCGCGGTCCATCTGGTCGTGGTCGGCTCCGGTGCCGACGAGGACCGCGTCGCCAGGCTGCTGGGCCCGGACGTGACGCGGCTGGGACCACAGCCGCAGCACCTGCTGACCCGGGTGTACGCCGGTTGTGACGTCTTCGTCTTCCCGTCGCACACGGAAACCGTCGGCAATGTCGTCGCCGAGGCGATGGCCAGCCGCCTGCCTGTACTCCTGCCGCAGGGTGCCAACACCACACAGTGGCTGGCCGAGCCCGGCCGGGACGGCATCGTGGTGTCGCACGACACCCCGGAGGGCTGGGCCAGGGCGCTCGAGGATCTGCTCGCGCACCCACAGGCGCGAGAGGCCATGGGGCAGCGAGCAGCGGAGTCGGCGCGGCTCAGGCACCCGAGTTGGTCCCAGGTCTTCGAAGAGGACCTGCTTCCCGTGTGGCACCGGACCGCGAGACGGCATCAGGCGAGGTGAGCCCGTTCCCGCGGCTGCGGTGAAAGTCGAGTGCGAGCTGTACTGCTCCACGGCCATGATGTCGATCATGACTGCATACGCCGATGTTCCAGCCAGGGTGGGGGAGAGCCGTCTGTCCGACGGGCGGCTGCTCGGCTGGGCCGAGTGGGGTCCGTCGGACGGGGTGCCTGTGCTGCTGTGTCCGGGTGCGGCGACGAGCCGGTGGCTCGGTTTCGGCGCGGGCGTCGTCGAGGCGCTGGGAGTGCGTCTCGTCTCTGTGGATCGCCCGGGACTCGGTGCCTCGACGCCCGCGCTCGGACGCGGCTTCGCCGACTTCGCCGGGGACATGCGTCAGCTCTGTGCGATACGAGGTCTGGGGTGTCCGGCGGTTGTCGGGAACTCGCAAGGCGCGCCGTTCGCTCTCGCCTGCGCTGCCGAGGGGGTCGCCTCGGCGCTGGCGGTCGTCTCCGGTGCGGACGAGGTCGCTGCGCCGGAGTTCGCTGCTGTTCTGGAGCCGGAGCTGCGCGGTCTGGTTGAGCGGACTGCCTGCGATCCGGCCGGTGCCGAGGCGTTCTTCGCGGGCTTCACCGCGGAGGCGATGTGGGGCATGGTCATGGCCCGGAGCCCGGAGTGCGACCTCGCCGTGTACCAGGACCCTGATTTCGCGGCTGTCTACCGCCGGGCTCTGGACGAGGGGTTCGTGCAGGGTGCTGCCGGCTACGCCCGCGACACGGTTCTGGCCATGGGACGGTGGCCGTTCGCGCTCGACCGGATCGCCGTCCCGACCGACATCTGGTACGGCGAGCGGGACACCAGCCACTCGCCAGACAACGGGGCACTGCTCGCGACCCGGATGCCCGGTGCTCGGCACCACGTCGTGCAGGGGACCGGCGGGGCGCTGCTATGGACTCATGCCGAGTCGATCCTCTGGCGGCTCCTCAGCCGACGTGCGGAGGCGGACGGCTGAAAACATCCACGCTGTCGTAGCGCGCTGGGCCGAGGGTGCGGTGGTCACGACGCTCCGTATCGCCGGTCCCTGGGGCAGCTTTCAACACGTTCAACACCTCCGCGCCGACCGCGGGTTGCTCTCCTTCGCTCGCCAGTGAGAAAGATGGATGAGGGGGAGAAAGCCAGTAATGGCATCAGGCTGATGTAGCGGGTGGCCCTGTGGGGCCGCCGGACTGGTGGTGTGCCTGTTGCGCGGTTCGACCTCGCGGATTACTGATTTACCCCGTGCTCCGGGACGGTTGCCGCTGCTCGGGCATGCCTGGCCGATGATGCGTAACCCCTTGCGGTTCGCGGGGTCCTTGTCCGGGCGTGGTGACCTGGTGGAGGTGCGCCTCGGGCCGGTACGAGCCTGCGTTCCCTGCCATCCCGATCTGTTGTGGCAGGTGTTGACCGACGATCGTACGTTCGACAAGGGCGGCCCCTTCTTCGACCGGGTACGCGGGACGATCGGCAACGGGGTCGGCAGCTGCCCGTACCACGAGCACCGCAGACAGCGGCGGCTCATCCAGCCCTCCTTCCACCCCGAGCGGCTGGAACGGTACGCGACGGTGATGGAGCAGGAGTCCGTCACGCTGACGGGCGAGTGGGAGCACGGGCAGGTCGTCGACGTCTACGGTGCGCTGTACGGCACCGCCCTGCGCACGGTGCTGCGCAGCCTGTTCGCCACGCGGCTCGACGCCGATGCTGCGGCAGGGTTCAGGGAGTCGGTGGAGACGGTGCTCAACCAGCTCACCGCCCGGATGTTCCTGCCGCAGCCCCTGCAACGCCTGCCACTGCCCGTCAACCGCAGGTTCGACCGCGCCGTGGCCGGCCTGCGGCACGGCATCGAGAACCTGGTCGCCGAGTACCGAAGTGGCGGCACTGACCGCGGCGATCTGCTCTCCGCCCTCATCTCCGCACGCGACCAGACGACACACAGCGGGACGACACACAACGAGCCCGAGGCACCCGGCGGTGGCAGCCTGGACGACACCGAGATCCACGACCAGGTCCTGACCATGCTGGCCGCCGGTTCCGACAGCGTCGCCGCGGCCGTGTCCTGGGCGCTGTACCTGCTGGACCGTGCCCCCGAGGCGCTGGCCCGGCTCCACCGGGAAGTCGACACAGTGCTTGGAGGCGGGCCCGCGACCGGAGCGAGCGTTCGCGAGCTGCCGTACACAGGGCGGGTGGTGACGGAGGCGCTGCGTCTGTATCCGCCGGGCTGGCTGTTCACCCGGGTCACCACCGAACGGTCGGAGCTGGGCGGGTACCAGCTGCCGTCCGGGACCACCGTGGCCTTCTGCGCTCCAGCGGTGCACCGGCGCGCTGGGCTGTACGACCGCCCCGACGCCTTCGACCCGGACAGATGGCTGCCCGAGCGCGCCCGTAACCTGCCCAAAGGGGCCTTCGCCGCTTTCGGCGGCGGCGCCCGCAAGTGCGCCGGCGAAGCCTTCGGCCTCACCGAGAGCACGCTGTTGCTCGCCGCCATCGTCGGCCGGTGGCGGCTGCGGCGCGCTCCCGGCAGCGATGTGCGCCCGGTGGCTCTGTCCACCGCGTTGCGCCCTCGCCGTCTGCTGATGGAGATCTCCGCCCGGGACGCGCGTACGGCGGAGAAGGGGCAAGCGTGAACACCACGGCTCCCCACGTCAACGCCACGGCACCGTCCCTGGTCCGTAGCCCGCAGCACCGTCCAGCAGGCCCGACGGTCCGCTGACGGCCGCCCTCGAACCCACACCCCCCGCAATCGCCGCAACCGAGCCCTTCCGCGAGGCACCGCATGCGCACCGCCGACACCCTCTCGATCGAACTCCCGCCCCGCTACTGCCCCCTGCCCACCGCACGCCACCCCGAAGAGGCAGCGCTGGCCCGGCACACCGCCGACTGGATCACCCAGTTCGCACCAGCGCTGACGCCCCGGCAAAAGACCCGGATGCGCGGCAACGACTGCCCCGGCTTCTACGGGCGGATCATGCCCCGGGCCCCGGCCGAACGGCTGCAACTGGCGGTGGACTGGTGCACATTGATGTTCCACCTCGACGACGTGTACGACGAGGGACACGCGCGGCCCGCCACCGATCGCGCGGGCCGGTTCACCGACCTGACCGCCAGGCTCGTACGGGTCCTGGAGGTTCCTGAGGTGCGGGTGGACAGCCCCGATGAAACCATCGCAACCCTGATGCCGCCGACACTGGACCTGGCGCTGCGAGCACACCGGTGGGCCACTCCCACACAGATGCGGCGCTGCGTCGAAGCACACCGGGCCTGGTTCCTCGCCATGCTGTGGGAGTTCGGTCACCGCGCCGCACACAGCACACCGGCGCTCAACGACTACGCCCACCTGCGTCAGCACACCGCGGCGGGCGCAGCCACGCTGGCCTGGGCGGAGATCATCGACGGAGAGGAGATACCCGACCGGGAGCTGTCCTCCCCCCTCGTACGAGCCCTGACCGAACTCGCTTTCACCACCGCCGCCTTCGACGACGACCTCTTCTCCTACGGCAAGGAACTGTGGGTCGCCCGCCACGAAGGCGCTCCGCCATCCGGACTCGGCCTCGTGGAGATCCTGCGCCGCGAACGCGGCTGCACCCAGTGGGAAGCACTGCGGGCGGCGACGGAGCTGTGCAACCGGCTCACTCACCGCTACGTAGAGCTCCGTGAGAGGGTCGGTCCCCGTGCGAGTGGACCGCTGCGCGCGTACCTGGACCATCTCGACCACCTGGTGCCCGGAAACCTCGAATGGGGCCTGAGCGCCGACCGCTACCGCAACCCCGACGGCCGTTCACCCGGCGCTGTCACCACCACCGGCTCCTGGACACGGACCCCGCCCGCCGACACCTCCCCACCACCGATCCCCTCCATCACCTGGTGGTGGGACCCGCTCGACCCATGAACGACCCGTGAACCGGCCCACTACGGCGTGCTCCGGGGGTTTCCCGTACGCGTCAGCGGTCGCGATGGGTGAGCAGATGAGCCAGGGCCAGCAGGTCGCGGCGGGCGGCCGGGGCGGGTAGGGCGCGGGCCAGCGCGCTGTGGGCGAGGGCGAGACGGTGAGTGACCTCCCGCCGAGCGACCCGGGCACCTCCGGCCCGCTCCACCAGTGCGGCGGCGTGCTCCACCTCGGTCGGCCCCAGCGCCCCCGCACGGTCGAAGAGGTCGGCCAGCTCCTGCGCCGCCTCCCCGTCGGCGCACAGTGCGGCAACTACGGGCAGGGACTTCTTCCGCGCGGCCAGATCGCTACCGACGGGCTTTCCCGTCACGCGCGGATCACCGAAGACCCCCAACAGGTCGTCGGCGATCTGGAAGGCCACCCCCAGGTGCCGCCCGAACGCGCCCAGTTCCCGGGCCCGTTCCTCCTCAGCTCCGCCTGCTGAGGCCCCCAGGAGACAGGCGCAGCGCATCAGCGCACCGGTCTTGGCGGCGGCCATCGCGGCGTACTCCTGAGGCGCCGCGCGCGGCCGGCGCTCGAAGGCCACGTCCTCGGCCTCGCCCTCGCCCAGCTCGACAGCGGTGCGGGCCAGCTCCCCGAGCCCGAGCGCGCCTGTCCTGGACTCCGCAAGAGACTCGAACGCCAAAGCCAGGAGCACGTCTCCGCACAGCAGCCCGGACGAGATCCCGAAAGCGGCCCACACCGAGGGCCGGCCTCGTCGCGTACGGTCCCCGTCCACGATGTCGTCGTGCAGCAGCGAGAACTCGTGCACCAACTGCACCGCCACCGCTGGCGCCTCGGCGCGCTCCGCCGAGCCACCCACCGCCGCCGCCGCGGCCAGGCAGAGGGCCGGCCGGACGGCCTTTCCTCCGCCCCGGGCCACCGGCCTGCCCTGCTCGTCCCGCCACCCCAGGTGGTAGCGGGCCTCGGCTGCCACCGCGGCGAGTCGGTTCTCCACCAGCTCCCGCAGGCGCGGGCCCACTTGGGCCCGGGCCGTGGCCAGGAGCTCGTCCGCTCGGACCCGCAGCTCTTCGCCGCGCTCACCGGTTACCGCCGCGGTCACCACAGCTCCCCTTTCTGCGCGGCCGGTCCGCAGCGCGGGTGCGGGGCGCGCCCCGGCCAGTCACTCTCGGGCTTCGCAGCACGTCCGTTCCAGCAGAACGCACCACGGCGGGGCTCCGAAAGTGTCAGCGGGTGTGGGCGTGTTGAACGCGTCGAATGCTCGTGAGTTCATGAATCGCGGATCTGCTCGGGGCGCGGCCCACGGTGCGGTCACCGAGCGGGGAAGGTCTCACTTGGTCGCGGTGAAGAGGAGGAAGGGTGGAACGCTCTGCTCCGCCTTCCATGGACGGGAAGCGAGCAGCGCGGGATCGGCTACCCCGTGCGCGTCGGCCAGCACAGGGGCCCGGCGGTCCACGCTGCTGAATCCGGCCTTGCGCAGCAGCTCTTCGTAGATTTCACCGGGCCAGAAGAAGTCGGTGATGGGAAACCACGAGCCGTCCTGCTGTTTCAGACGGACGGGAAACGGGTCACCGGGCGCGTACTCGACGCCCGGCTCGCCGAGCCGGAAGCAGTCGAACTCCACACCGACCCGCGCGTGGTCGGGGTTGAGAATGGTGAAGGAGCCACCGGGACGGAGCAGCCGGTGCACCTCCGCGAAGATCTGCGCCAGCCGCTCCTGGCTGGGTACGCAGACCAGTACGAAGTTGCACATGGCGCGGTCCGCGCAGGCGTCCGGCAGCACGGCGAGCCGGTCCCCGGTGATGAGGTGGTGCTCGATCGCGGGGTTGGCGCGCGCCCTGGAGGTCTCCAGCATGGCCTCGGAGATGTCGGCCGCCAGCACCCGCACCCCGTACCGCCGGGCCACCAGGTCGGCGACGGACCCTGGCCCGCTGCCGTAGTCGAGCAGCGTCCCCTCCCCGAGGGCCGCCAGGCCCAGGGCACGGAAGACGAAGGGATAGCCGAGGGCCCAGTCGGTCGAACCGGAGATGGTGGAGTAGGACGTGGCCACCGTCTCGTCGGTCCACGACGTGGCATGAGATCCATCGGTGACCGGGTCGGCGATCGGGTCGATGACCAAGCCGGTGGCCGGGTCGGTGGCTGAAGAGTTCTGAGTGTTCATCTCTTCCCTACGGGGAGCGTCACGGTCGAGCGCCGGAGCCGGAGCCCTTCAAGGACGCTGAGCGGGGCGGGAATACGGTCGGCGGGTCGGCGGGTCAGCGGGTCAGCAGGTCGGCGGGTCAGCGGGTCAGCAGGTCACCGGGAGGGCACGGGGCAGGAGCACGTGCCGGTCGGGAAGCCACTCCAGTTCGTCGAGCGGCGCGGCGGGACGCAGGTCCGGGAGGGTGGTCAGCAGCGCCTCCAGCGCGGTGGCAAGGACGGTCCGGTTGAACTGCGAGGCCGGGCAGTAGTGCCGTCCACCGCCGAAAGCCAGATGCCCCGCGGCGTCGGGCCTCTCCAGGTCCAGCCGCTCGGGGTCGGCGTACGCGGCGGGATCGAACCCGGCGACGTCGGTGGCGATCAGTACGAGATCACCGGCTTCGATCGATGCATCGCCGAGCTGTACATCCTCGGTCGCGACCCTGGCCAGCCCGCCTCCGACTGTGATGACGTGCCGCAGGAGTTCGTCCACCCCTGCCGGCCACAGCTCGGGCTCGGCACGCAGGCGCCGCGCCACCGCCGGGTGCCGCAGCAGCAGGCGGGAGGCGCTGGTGAGCACGGCCATCGGGTTGCCGACAGCGGAGATGACGAGCATGGCCGAGAGGTCCACCAGCGTCTGCTCGGACAGCACCTGGCGCTCACGCGCCGCCTTGGCGATGTCCCCGAGGAGTCCGCCCCCCGGCTCTTTCCCGGGGGCGAGCAGCTTCGGCAGATAGGTGTAGAAGCCCGCCCACACTTCCTCGCCCTGCCTGGTGGAGCGGGCACCGAAGTTGAGGTCCTCCTCGACCTGTTCGGCCAGGAAGTCACCGTCCTCGCGGGGGACGCCCAGCTGGCGGCATGCGACGTCCAGGGTGAACGGCCGGGCGAAATGGGCGAGCAGATCCACCGGCTGCGGCTGCCGCGCCATCTCGGCCGCCCGCTGCCGGGCGCGGTCGGCCATCCACGAGGTGGGCACCGTCTGCTGGCCGGGCCCCATGTGCCGCATCACCTCGTCCCGCAGCCCGCACTCGGTGAGCGTGCGCATACTTCGGACCGCGACAGGCGGGAAACCGGCGGGGTCCCGCTGGGCCGAGAGCTGGTCCGCGGTCCGGCTGAGGCTGAACCGGGTGTCCCGCAGGATGGTGCAGATCAGCTCATAACTGGTGACCAGCCAAGCCGGGGCGCCGTCCGCGGCCTTCACCCGGGCGACCGGTTCCTCGGCCTGGAGTCGCCGCAGCACGGCAGGGAGTTCATCGCCTCGATAGCCGAACGGAAAGGTCAGTGTGGATGCGTCCATGGCGAGTTGGTCCTTCGCATGTCTTCCGGCCGGCAGATGACCGGCCATCGGGCGGGTGTCGGCCGCGGCGGCGTTCCGACGGCAGTTGGCTTCGCTTGGTGCCGTTGCGGTCAGTGGCCGAACTGGTCGCGGGGCGCGGATAGCGACGGGCCCGGGTCGTCTCGGCTCCGTGCGCCCGGCCCTGGTCGTACGGTGAGGGCGCGCGCCGGGCACAGATCTGCGGCTGCTTCGACCTGTGCCCGCAGGTGCAGCGGCGGCGCGGGGTCGAGGAGCCGCACGATGCCGTCCTCCTCGCGCTGGGCGAAGACCTCCGGAGCCTCCAGGACGCACTGCCCTGCCCCGCAGCACACCTCCTCGTCCGCAGCGACCCGCAGCTCCGGAGGCCGACAAGGGGAGTCGGCGAACTCCTCCGTGTCCTGGCCGGCAGCCGGGCTCACCACGTCACCGGGACGGCGGCAGGCCCGTCGGCGACGCCGCGCTCCGCGAAGCCGAGCGCCGCCACCGGTTCCGCCAGCCGCAGGCCGGGCAGCCGGCGGAACAACTCCCGCAGCGCGACCGTCAACTCGAGCCGCGCCAGGTGCTGCCCCAGGCACTGGTGGACGCCGTATCCGAAGGCGAGATGGTGGCGCCGCTCCCGGCCGGGGCACAGTCGGCCCGGTTCCGCGAAGGCTTCCGGATCGTGGTCGGCGGCCAGATAGGACACCAGCACCCCTTCCCCGGCGCGTACGGTGACCTCCCCGACGGTGACGTCTTCGGTGGCCTGCCGGAAGGCGGTGTGGAACGGCGACAGATAGCGCAGCAGTTCCTCCACCAGGGCGGGCAGCCGGTCGGGATCCGCCAACAGTCCACGCCGCTCGTCCGGCTGGTCGAGCAGGTGGACGACGGCCAGCGCGAGCGCCTTGGAGGCCGGATCGTGCCCGGCCACCAGCAGCATCATCGTCATACCGACCGCCTCGTCCTGCGTGGTCCCGCCCGCTCGGACGCCTGCGACCAGACGGCTCAGCATGTCGTCCTGCGGGTCGGCACCCTTGGCGGCGAGCAGCTCACGCAAGTACGCGTCGATCTCCGTGATGGCGGTGTTCACCTCGTCGGACGATGCGGTGAGGCTGCCGATCAGCCGCCCCCACTCCTGGAAGAGGCACCGGTCCTCGAACGGGACTCCCAGCACCTCGCAGATCACCGCGACGGGCAGCGGCAGAGCGAACCCCTCGACGAGGTCCGCGGGTTGCCCGTGTGCGCACAGTTCGTCCAGGATGCCGCCGGTGATGCGCTCGACCGCGGGCCGTAGCGCCGCGACCCGCTTGGGTGTGAAGTCCTTGGTCAGCATGCGGCGCAGGCGGCCGTGCTCGGGCGGATCGTAGTCGAGGAAGGCGCCCGGTACGGAGAGGATCGGATCGGCCTGGACGGTGGGGAAGCCGGGCCGCTCGGACCGCGAACTGAATCGGGGATCGGCGAGTACGGCCCGGGCGTCGGCGTAACGCGTCACCAGCCAGGCGTGCCGGTTCCCGGGCAGCGCGACCCGGTGCACGGGATGCTCCTGGCGCCAGCGGGCCAGCATCGACGGCGGTTCCAACAGGCTCTCGCGCGGCAGCGGAAAGACCGCCTGGCCGGTGAGTGCGCCGCCGGGGCCGTCGGGTGCGTGCCCCGCGGCGCTCGACTCGATGGTGGTGTCGGTCATCGCGACTCCCAAGGCGGTCAGGTGGCCGGCACGGGCGGAGCGGAGGTCCGTGGGCGGCGCAGATACTCGATCTGGAAGAAGTGCTCGAGATATCGGTCCAGCAGTGCGTCGTCCACGGGAGGACAGTGCAGTCCCGAGCCGGCCAGTGCCCGCTCGACGTTGCGGCGGCCGAGCTGCGGAAAGACGCCGTTGACGTACAGTTCCTTGACGCTCAGCCGGGACTTGTGCGCCTGGTCGACGCACAGCGGCACGAACGGCGCTGTCGGGCTCGTGGGGTTCTCGGCCACGTGCCGCACCAGCGCGCCGACCCAGTCGGCGTAGGGCAGTGTGCCGATGCGGTAGCCCGCGGCACGCATCCGCTCGACCATGTCGGCGAGCGCGGCGGGGCGGGGGTTCGTCAGGTGGTAGACGTGGCGCTCCGCCGGGCGGGTCAGCACGATGTGCGTGAGCGCTTCCGCGACGTGGTCCACCGGCACGAAATCCAGCGGGAGGTCGAGGTCCGGAGCCAGACCGATCTCGGCGATGGCGCGGAAGAGCGAACAGATCGCGGTTTGAGTGTTGCAGATGCCGGTGTGCCGTTCGCCAGTGATCTCGTACGGGCGGTGGACGGCCACCGGAAGCCCGGCGTCCGCCGCGTCCTGGAGCAGCCGCTCGCCGACCCACTTGGACTCGGCGTAGCCCATGGTCAGCCGGTCGGCGTACTCCAGGGGCCGGTCCTCGTCGAGGTGCCGTACCCCCGCGCTGCCGAAACCGGCGGCCACCGCGATGCTGGAGACGAAGTGCACCGGCACCCGGCGCGGTGCGGCCAGCCGCACGATCTCCCGGGTTCCCTCGACGTTGGCAGCGCGGAGCTGCTCGTACGGGTAGAGGAAGTTGACCTGGGCTGCCGCGTGCACGATGAGGTCGAGGTGTCCGGACAGCTTGCGGGCGTGGTCCTCACAGAGGCCCAGTCCGGGTGCCGACAGCTCGGCAGGGAAACACACGACCCGCCCCGGTGGCCACTCCGACGGCCCGGGCAGCCGGTAGCGAGCCATGGTGCTCCGCAGCCGGCGCAGCGCGTGGGCGCTGTCGCGGCTGCGTACCGGGAGATGGACACGGGCGGTGGAGCGCCTCAGCAGCCGGTCCAGGAGAAAGGCGCCCAGAAAGCCGGTGGCCCCCGTCAGCAGGATCTCGCGAGGAGGCTGGTGCACGGGCTCCCCGGCCGGCTTCTGCGGCAGCGTCACACCCAGCCGCGCCTCCGCATCGAAGTCGACGGTGCGCCACCCACTCCGCTCCGCCGCCGCATCCGGGGTGTTCCGCGGTGTGGTCATGGGCGCCTCGCCCTGGGTGGCAGCCGGAGCGCGCCGGGCCTCCCGTACGGCGGCGCCGAAGCTGCGAAGGGTGGGATTCCGCAACAAGCTCCGCACCAGGTTGCTGGCGACCCTGGCGTCGAGCTGGAACAGTCGCAGCGCGCGGGTCACCATCTCCGAGGCCTGGAGGGAGTCCCCGCCCAGGGCGAAGAAGCTGTCGTCCGGTCCGACGGGCACGTGCAGGACGAGCTCCCACAGCTGGGCCAGTGCCTGGCGCAGCGGGTCGGCTTGCAGCTCGTCCGGATCGCCTGGGCGGGTTTCCTGTGCATGCTTCCCGTTCCGTGACGGTGCTGCGGCTGGGCCGTCGTCCAGGAGCTGTTCCTCGCCGCCCGTCGCAGCGGTCCCGGCCCCGGTCGCGGAACGGGATTCCGCGGCGAGGCGAGCACACGCGTCCCGGTCGACCTTGCCGTTGGCTGCGACCGGGAAAGCGGCGAGCACCGTGATGTCCACGGGAACCGCGTGCCTCGGCAGCCAGCGTGCGAGAGCCGCGCGCAGTTGCTGCGGGGCGGCGGGCCGGTCCGGCGCGGCCGAGGTGACGCAGGCGGTGAGCCGCGGTGCGGTCCCTGGACCGTCCACGACTTCGACGATCGCCTCCCCGACCGCGGGGTGGGACCTGAGGGCGTTCTCCACCTCGTCCAGCTCGACGCGGAATCCATGGAGTTTGACCTGCCGGTCCGCGCGCCCTTGGAACTCGAGAGCGCCGTCCGGCCGCCAGCAGGCGAGGTCCCCGGTGCGGTAGACCCGCGCCTGCTGCCCCTCGCGGGCGTCACCGCGGCGGAAGGGGTCCGGGATGAACCGGTCGGCGGTGAGTTCCTCCTCGCCGAGGTACCCCAGAGCCAGGCCGTCTCCGCCGACGAGCAGTTCCCCCGTCTCACCGACATCGGCATGAGTACCGTCCGGACGGAGCACATAGCAGCAGGAGTTGGAGACCGGGCGTCCGATGGGCACACTCGTGGCGCCCTGCGGCACCTCGTCCACGAGGTGCGCGGTGGAGATGACGGTGTTCTCGGTGGGGCCGTAGAAGTTGACGAGCCGCCCGGGCCGGGATTCCGCCAGCACCCGCCGGGTCAGGTCCGGGTCGAGAGCCTCGCCGCCCGCGGAGAGGAACCGCAGGCCCGCGAACGTATCGGGGCCGGTGCGTGCGATGTGGTGCAGGACGCCGGTGGTCAGGAAGGCCACCGTGACGCCGGACTCCTCGATCTCCGCACGCAGGGCGTGCGGGGTGAGCAGGACCTCGGTGTCCACCAGCACCAGGCAGGCGCCGTTCAGCAGCGCGGACCAGATCTCGATGGTGGAGGCGTCCGAGGAAGGGCTGTAACCGTGCAGCACACGGTCCTGGGGCACAACGGTGAGGTGGTCCGCTCCCCGGGCGAGGCGTACGACACCGCGGTGCGGCACCGCCACCGGCTTCGGCCGGCCAGTGGTGCCGGAGGTGAACATCACGTACGCGCAGTCCTCGGCCGTCACCGCGGGCTTCCCGGCCTCGGCCGCCGCACCGTGGCGCTCCGGCCCGCCGGGAATCCCACCGAGGCCACGCGCCGGACCGACGTGCGGGGCCTGACCCGGAATCGCCGTGCCGGCGGGCGGGACACCGGAGGACTTCGACGCGTCCTCCACCGGCTGGAGCCGCAGCCGGGCGTCCACATCCCGCAGTGGGCACACGCTTCCGGGAAGCATCACCACCGCACGGACCTCGGCGTCCTCGGCCATGGCCCGCAGCCGGGCCACCGGGTGGTTCTCGTCCAGCGGTACGTACGCGGCCCCGGCGCGCAGAATGCCCAGCAGCGCCACCAGAGCCTCGAGGCTGCGTCCACCGCTCACGCCCACGAAGGAGCCAGGGCCCACACCTGCCGCCCGTAGCCGCCGCGCCAACGCGAGGGACTGCCGGGCGAGTTCGCCGTAGGTCAGACGACGGTCTCCGTGCCGTGCGGCCGTCGCGTCCGGGCAGGCGGCGGCACAGCGTGCGAACAGCTCGTGCAGGCACGCGTCGCGCGGGTACGCGGTCGCGGTGTCGTTCCATTCCCGGATCTGCGCGGACAGGACCCCGGAGTCTTTCGTCATCGGCCGTGTGCTCCCGGTACACCTGGGTGGATCATCGGTCAACGGATTCAGGGCTGCGGACGTGCTGCGGGCTCGGCGGGGCTGTCTCGTGATCGGAACCGCCGACCGGGGGCATGCGGGAGAAGTCGGCGGAGTACCAACGACTCGGCCGCATCCGGACCGTCACCGTTGCCGACAGGTCGAAGTCCGCACCGCTCAGGTAGTGCTCCGCGGCATCCGGCTCCAGGTAGCGGTGGGCCAACGCACGGTGCTCAGCCATGTCCCCGCCGTCGTGGACGACGGTGGCCGGGCCTTGCACACTCACGTACCGGTACGGTTCGACCTCTTCCTGCGCACACAAAGAGAACTCCCCGGCAATTTCGATGAGCCGCGCCTTTCTTGAATCGCGCCCCATGACGCAGACGACGTCACCACCCGGTTCGTACCGGTACCAGACGGGGACCGTCAGTGGGGCCTTGGGTGCCCCTGACGCGGAAGCCACGCTGAGCACGCCGACGTGCACATCGGCGAGGAAAACCTCCCGCTGCTTCGCGTCCATGACGGTAGACATGCAAAACTCCCTGTGGTGTTCGAGTCCGTGGACGAGACACAGGCCGACTGACGGGCGCGGCGCAACACCGGCTCCGCGCAGATCGGCTCGGTCCGGAGAACCGGAGAGAAATCGGAAAATGGAGAGCGCCGAACCGGCCCGGATGGCCGGGAATTGCGCCGATGGCAATGCTGCCCACCCGCCAACTCGGTGACACACCGGCCGGTGCACCGTCATACGATCCGGTGAAGAGTACGCGGCGTCAGTTGAACCGCGAATCGGTCGGGTAGCCAACGTGAGTCGCCGGGCCCCTGCTTTCTCCGAACACCGTCCTGCCCACGTGCGGCCTCTTCCGTGCGAAAGCCACTGTCCACCGGTATGTGCGTAAAGCCTGGAAGGCTGGTCACTCGCAGTGCCGCATTGGCCTGATATTCGCCGGAGCCCGGCCTCGACTGCTGCTGGTGCTGCTGGTTCCGCTGGAGAAAGCGGATACCGAACAACGAGAGTCGGGAGACCGTGTGAGCGTCGTCGACAATCCGTCCGCGTCCCTCTACGAAGAAGCGGGAGCCGAATTCTTCGCCGGCTGGATGGATTCCCGTATCACGATGAGCTGTGGGCTCTGGGGCCCTGAGAAGGACCCGGCGCCCGACCTCGAGACGGCACAGCACCGGAAGCTGCGCACGTTCGCCGGCCTCGCCGGTGTGTGCCCGGGGCACCGGGTCGTCGACATCGGCTCGGGCTTCGGCGGAATGCTCGACTACCTGGCCCGGGAACGCCAGGTCTCCATGGCCGTCGGGCTCAACTCCTCAGCGCTGCAGTGCCAAGAGTCACTCGGGCAGGACCTGCCGACCGTATGCGTGCGCAACACCGAGTACCAGGACTATGTGCCGACCGAGCCGTTCGACGCCGCGATCTGCGTCGAGATGATCGAACACCTGGCGAGCGCCGAGGACTTCGCGGCAGGCAGACACGTCGGCCGGTACCGGGACCTTCTTCAACGAGTGCACACATGGACCCGTCCGGGCGCCAGGTTCGCGATCGAGGCCACGGTGATCCCCAGCTCCACCCGCCGGTCCGAGGGCGAGTACGAACACCTGATGGCCGACATGCAACTGGCGGGCCTGCCGCCGCACCTGGCAGACCTCCTGCACGCTGCGGACGGGCTGTGGGAACCATTGAGCATCCGGACGCACCGGGACGACTACCTCCGCACCTACGACGCCTGGATCGACCGCATCCACAGCCAACAGGAGAGCGCCCGGGCGCGCTGGGGCAAGGACCTGGTGGACGGAAACCTCAAACTGATCCACTTCGAGCGTGAGGCCTTCCGGGCCGGCACGCTGTCCGTCGCCTTCCTGTCCCTCCGGAGGATCGATGCCCCCGCATGAGCCGGGCCCACCTCCGCCCGCTGCGGCACCACCCGTCGTCCGGTTCCTGACGCAGCACGCCACCCCGGCCGACCAACTGCTGCTCTTCGCCAACGGGCAACGGCTCGCCGCCGCCCTCCACGTCGTCACCCGGCTCGACATCGCCACTCTGCTGGCCGACGGCGAGCGAGACGTCGAAGCCCTGGCACAGGAAACGGGCTCTCACGCTCCCTCACTGCAGCGCGTGCTCCGCTGCACAGCCCTGGCCGGGGTGTTCGCCGAGTCGGCGCCCGGACGGTTCTCCCTCACTCCGGCAGCCGAACTGCTGCGCAGTGACCGGTCGGACAGCCTGCGCCCAGTGGTCCTGCTCGACACCTCCGCCCCCCTGGCACGTGCCCTCTCCCGCCTGACGACCGGCGTACGGGAGGGAGGGCGGGCCTTTGCCCAGGAATACGGCATTCCTTTCAGTGCGCCACCCAACGAGCGCGTACCTGAGGAGGTGTCGACGGCACGTGCGCTGTACGAGGAGGTGACCACGGCGCTCTCCCGCGATGCGGCAGCACAGTGCCTGGCGTCACACCAAGAACTCGGTGGCTTCGACCGCATCGCGGACCTCGCCGGAGGTGACGGGCAGTTCCTCCGCGAGCTGCTGTGCCGCCGTCCGGAGGCGACCGGGGTGCTCGTCGATTCCGCCGCCCGGTCCGCGACCGCGCTCGGCACGACCGGCACACCGCAGGGTTTGGAGACGTCTCCTCGCCTGGAGACGGTGGCTGTCGATCCACTCGGACCCGCGCATCCGAGCACCATGCCCACGCCCCCGGCCATGCCCCAGGATTGTGACCTCTACCTGCTGCGAGCGGTCCTGCACACCTTCTCCGACGAGGCGGCCGCTGACGTGCTGCGCCGAGTGCGGCAGGCCATCGGCAAGCGGAAGGCCCGCCTTGTCGTTCTCGACCACGTTGTCGCCTCCGGCGACGGCTGGGACCCCGCGAAGATCCTCGACATCGACATGCTGGCCGTCTACGGCGGACTCTGCCGTGATGCCGCCCAGTGGCGGCGGCTCTTCCAGGAGGCCGGCTTCACGATGGTGGAGCAGCGCGATCTTGCCCCCGGGCAGGAGCCGCCTGGCCACGGGGCCGACGCAGCAGCCGAACCGGCCGCCTGGTCGCTACTGGTGGCCCGGCCCACTGCCGGGACGCCGCCCTCCGGCCCCTGCTGAGCACGTACGGCGCGTACGAAGGGGCTCCGGGAACCGAACCGCACCTGGAGCCCCTTCGCCGCGCAACGCCACGACGTGAGCCTCAGCCCGCGCCCCGCCCGCTCGGTGCTTCCGCTTCGCCGGTCTGCAAGCGCCACAGGGCGGCATAACGGCCGCCGCGCCGCACGAGAGCCGTGTGCGTTCCTCGCTCGGTCACTGTGCCACCGCGCTCCATGACGTAGATCCTGTCCGCGTTGCGGACAGTGGAGAGCCGGTGGGCGATGACGACGAGGGTCCGCTTGTGCGCGAAGCTCTTGAGGCTGCGCTGGATGGTGGCCTCGGTCTCGTTGTCCACGGCGGAGGTGGCCTCGTCGAGGATCACGACGGGGGGATCGCCGAGGATCGTACGAGCCAGGGCGAGGCGCTGCTTCTGGCCGCCGGACAACGCGGCGCCGCCTTCCCCCACCTTGGTTTCGTAGCCGTCGGGCAGCGCCCTCACGAACGCGTCCGCACCGGCAGCTTCCGCCGCTCGCGCCACACTCCTGTCGTCGGCGCCGAAGCTGCCGTAACGGATGTTGTCGGCGATCGTGCCGTCGAAGAGAAACGGCTCCTGGGAGACGTAGCCGATCGCACCACGCAACTGGCGCAGGGGCATCTCTCGGATGTCGACTCCGTCGAGCAGGACCTGTCCATCGGCCGGGTCCACGAACCGCATCAGGAGTCTGGCGATGGTCGTCTTGCCCGCTCCGGTCGTTCCGACGATGCCTGTGACCTTGCCCGGGGCGATCCGCAGCGACAGGCCGCTGAGCGCGGGCGGGCGTCCGGGGTAGGAGAACGTCACCCGCTTCAGCTCGAAGCCACCCTGAAGGTCCTCCGTGCTCAGCGGCGTGCTGCTGTCCTGGGACTCCACGGGCAGCTCGTTCAGCCGCTGCAGCCGGTCGAAGGCGGCCAGCGAACGCTGGTAGCCGTTGGTCATGGCGCCCAGCCGGTTCAGCCGGAAGAGGGCTGTCACCGGCATGTCCACGAGCGGAGTGAGGCGCCGCACGTCCAGCTGGTTCCGCAGCACGGCCTTGCTGCCCAGCAGCAAGGTGGCAGGGATGGCCGACAGAGCGGACATCCGCACGAGCTGCGCGTGACGTGCCGACCTGCGTGCGGCACGGTGGTTGGCCGCCCCGTACTCCTGACTCAGCCCGGTCGCCAGCTTCCCCTCGTACTCCTCGGTGCAGAACGCCTTGATGGTCGGGTGCGCTTGCAGACTGCCGGCCATCCTGCCCTGGAGCCGCGAGCGCACTTCCGCGGACTCCGCATGGGCCATGGCGGTGCGTTCCTGGAAGCGGTACGACAGCCAGGCGACCACCGGTACCGGAGCGAAGACGACCCAGGCGAGCTGCGGGGCGAGCAGCAGGAACGCCGGTACGAGCACCGCGAAGCTCGTGACAAGCTGCGCCACTTCGTGCAGCGAGGTCCCGACGAAGCTCCCCACCTGGCTGATGTCCTCCGTCAGTACCTGCAGGGTGTGGCTCGCCCGCTCACCTTCCATGTCCGTCGTCGTCAGCCGCAGCACATGCTCATACGTGGTGGTCCGCCACTCGTGCTCGACCGCCTGTCCGAGCCGGTCCCAGCGGGTTTCGGCAGCGAATGACAGCCCCGCGGAGACGGCGGCCATCGCGGCGGTGGCTCCCGCCACGAACGACATCTGCGTGCCCACGCCGGTCAGCCCCATGCCCGCGAGGAGGGGACTGCCGCCCAGCAGGAGCACGCTGACCCCGTACGCCATGAGCGAGTACAGCGCCATCTCGGTGATTTGCGCGAGCCCCGACAGCGCTGTCGCAAGAGCGAATCCGCTCCGGTGACGGCGGGCGAGACGCGTCACAAAGGGACCGCGTGCGGCGGAGCCGGTGGATCCCGCCGCGCGCTCGGAGCTTCGCAGAGCCCGCCTGACGATGCCCGCTGTCGCCGCGGCGGCGATGCCCAGGCTCACCCAAGGGTTGGCCAGGAACTTCAGACATGCCTTGCCGCACCCCAGGGTTACAGCGGCTGCCCCACCGCCGAGAAGCACCGCGGCGGTTCCGCGCCGACCGGCCGCTCTCCGCTGCCCTGCGCGTGCTGGGGGACCGGTGCCGGTGGAGCGCTTGCCGGCGGAGCGCTTTACGCGGCTACCGCGGGCACTCGCGCGCTGCCGTCGGGAGGGCTGGTGCGGGAGGTCGGCCCGGCTCAGCACCTCACCCGTGGTCCGGCGCAGCAGGTCGGCGGCTTCGCGTGGTGCCAGCGCCCGGTCGTGACGGAGCAACACCCGTCCGGTGACCGGGTTGGCCTCGGCACGGTCCACTTCGGGAGCCGCCTGGAGAGTGTGGGCCAGCAGCCGGGCGAGGTTGGGCCGTCCCCGGATCGCCACGACTTCCCAGCGTTGACGTCCGGGAATGACGGAGCGCGCCCGGACCGGTGCCGCAGCCAGCGGGGCCGATGGGTGGGTGCCCGTCGGAGGACTTGTCAGCATCGACATGCGGCCAGTCCACCAAGAAGCCGGGAGCCTCCACTATGTACTGCGGCTGCAAACCGCTCAGAAGGAGGGAATCCCGCGTGTCAGTCGCCCGGGCGGTCCGCGATCAAGGTGTACATCACGGGCAGAGGGTGGGCACCCAACCGAGCCCGGAGCTTTCCGTCCGGCTCTTTGACGGCCACCGTCCCCGTTCTGGGCGCCTCAATTTCTGTGTGTTCCGTGACCGAGCGCACCAGCAGCCCGGCGTCAACGGCCGCCGTGAGCACGGTTCCCAGGGTGTGGTGATACGTGACCATCTGCGCAGAGCTCAGCTGCGCGTCGGCAGCCGCGTAAGTTCCGTGCCGGGTGAGGAAATGCGGGCCGGAGTCGTCATACGACCACGCGGCTGCTGGGGGATCCAGGGATTCGAGCATGGAGATCACGGGGTGGTACTCGAACAGCACCAGCCTTCCCCCTGGACGCAGGCATGCGGCCACCGACCGCATCCACATCCCGGGGTCGGGCGCCCAGTAGATCACCCCCAGGTGCGCGTGGGCGAGGTCGAAACGTCCGTACAGTGAATCGGGAAGGCTGCTGCTGTCGGCCTCGACGAACGTGACCGGCACATCGCATTGTTCGGCCAGCGTGCGCCCTGTGTTCAAGGCCGTGGGGGAGATGTCGACGCCCGTCACCCGTGCTCCCCGCCGGGCGAGGGAAATACAGTTGAAGCCGATGTGGCACTGAACGTCGAGAACATCCAGCCCCTCGACATCACCCATCGCGGCGTTCTGGTGCGGAAAGAGAGTGTCTTCACCGGCAAGCAGCGCCGACGTGTCGTAGTAACTGTTCTCGCCGTCCGTGTGCGCCCAGCTCACGGCGTCCCAATAGCTGCGGTTCAGGGCGATGATATGCGAGTCTTCCACCTGCAACATCATGGAGCGCTCCGCGCAGCGAGGCAATGAATCACAAAAACTTAACATCGCATGCTGATATGACGAACCATTCGCCGCGAAGCTCTGGGACCGCCGCAGGCCATCACCGAATGAGATCAGTTCTCATGCTGCTCCCGGTCCGTGAGGGCCACCGCGATGGCGCTCACGAAGGCTTCCGGGTTGTCCAGCATGATGTTGTGTCCGCAATCCGGGATCGCGACGACGGACACACCCGCCTCGGTGAGAGCGTCGGCGCCCGGAAGGGGGCCATCGGCCTCGGGCAGCAGGTACGTGCGGGGTATCTTCAAATCGAGCAAGAGCTCGCGCATGGTGGGGACGGTTCCGCGGGTGAGATGGACCGCGCTGCGATGCAGGGCTTCCCGGCCGGCCAGGCGCATCGTGGACCACCAGTGCGCACCGACACGGTCGCGGACCTCTTCCCAGCCGCCCGCCACGAACTCCTGCTCGGAGTACGAGGCGATGCCGCTGCTGCTCGCCGAGGCGGTCATGGGCGGGATCGGGTCGAGGTTGGCGTCGACCAAGACCAACCGGGAGACCAGGGAAGGGTGACGGGCGGCCAGGACGATGGCCACCGAGCCGCCCATGCTGTGCGCGATCAGCTCGGCACCGCTGACACCCGCGCTGGTCAGAGCAGTAGCGAGTGCGTCGGCATGTGATTCCAGGGTGTAGTCGAAATCCGTCGGCCGGTCGCTGATGCCGTGACCCAACAAGTCGACCAACAGTGACCGGCGGCCGGCCAGCAGAGGATGGACCGCGACTTCCGTGAAGTAGGCGGGCGATGTAGCGCCCAAGCCGTGCACGTAGACGCGCGGCGGCTCCTGTCCGGGCACCCCGGGCAGTTCGACCCAGCGGATTCGATCGCCCTTGGGCGTTACGGCGACGCTGCGCATGGTCTGCTCTCCTCGGTCGGGATCGATGGAGAGACGAGAGTAGCTACCGAAGCTGCGCGCACCACCACGGCTCCCCTCCTCGGCGCCCCCGCCGAGCCGGACGATGCAGCGCGTGGCCTGACATGCCGTCAGCCATTTCAGCTGATCACGGCTGGTCGGTCGCCCCCAGTCGAAAGATATGGAATTCGACGCCTGCGCCAGGTGCGCTCGGCGCGAAAGAGCACAGGTGCGCAGCCCCTCGGAAGGCATTGCGCAGCGAATCGCACACGGTCTCGGTCGTGGTCTTGGTGACGACCACACACGATTTCCCGGCCCGGGCACGCAGGATGTCCGCCAGGATGTCAGCCACAGGGGGAGTCGTACGCGTCAGATCGAGCCCTACGGCCCCGACCGCGTCTCCCCACGGAGGCTCCACCACGTACACGTCGTTCTCCGTCCGAGCCCCGAGCCGCGCAATGAGATGGCGATAGTCGGTGTGCTCGACCTCCACTCCGGAACCCACGCGGGACAGGTTGTCCCGCGCTGTCTCGTAGACCTGTGGGTCCAACTCCGAGGCGTGCACACGGCGTCCCAGCCGCCGACCGAGGTGATGGCCAAGATTCCCCGAGCCGCAGAAGAGGTCGACGACCAACGGATCGCTCTCCGACCCCTCACGTAGGTTTCCGGCGTACAAGGCCACAGCATCTGCGGCTTCGCCGGCGTATTCGTCGATGGTGCACTCAACGGCCGTGCGTCCTCGCACCCGTACACCGCCGGCTTCCATGTGGGGCGCTGCCACGCCGTAAAGGGACATCCGCTCCGGGGCGCCGCAGAAAAGCCGGCCGACCTCGCACAACTTCTCTGTCGACAGTGTCTGCTTCCGCAAGGGGCCCAGCAACTCGTCACGCAGCGCCATACAGGCCGCGGTTTCCGGTTCGGCTTGTACCACGGTGAAACTCCTTCTCCTTGGAGACCGGGCACACTCACCCTGCCCCGGAAAGCAGGACGAGAAATCACTCATACGAGGCTGACTCGCGTGCGCAGCGGCGCAGGGCAGCCCGGTGGTTGGATATAGGTCGTTGGTCGGACTGCGAGCTGGGGCGGGAAGGCCGCTACGGCGGGGGAGGGGAGACGGCTGGATGACCGAGGGGTCCAGGGACAACGGTCTGCGCTGGATAGCCGATGCCTACGACACCGGCTACACGTTCGCGCTCTGCGAGGGACTCTCGCCCTACGAACTGCTGCGCCGCGTCGGCGCTGAGGAGCACCACATCGTCCCGCTCACCGGCTCAGCCGCGTCCCAGCTGCTGCTGAGGGACGAGGAGGATCATCTCAGCGACCTCGACTTCCTGGACTGGGAAGACGAAGCGGCGGTTGCCCAGCTGACAGACGCCGGCTTTCTGCCCGCCCCGCCGGAGACCATCGTGCGAGCGGGTTCCGTGGCGGGCTGGGCGTACGGGCTGGACGGGTTCTACTGCCGGACGGCGAGGTACCTCGCGGCGCTGTCCGAGCGGGGACGGGCGTTCTGTGTGCACAGCAACGAAAAGGGCTTCAGCGGCATCGGTTATGCGTGTCGCGGCGAAATGGTGACGTACTTCGAACCGGGCCTGCCGGACTTCACGAACGGTGCTCCGGCCCAGGCGGCGCTCGGCTTCGCGCACAACGGTGACGAGCCGGACGATGTCGCGTTCCTGCGGTTCCTGGAGAGTGAGCTCGGCATCTTCCTGCCCTGGGAGGAGACGGAGGCAGAGCTTCCGTCAGCCGCTTTCAGCTGACGCCGTGCTCGGACAGAGCCATGTCGGGGCCGGGGCAGCCGGGATTGCTCACTGTGGGAGAGGCGTGCGCGGTGTGCGGCGGCGGGTGCGCAGCCGTCGCGTCACCCGGAGCATGAGCGCCGACGCGGCCAGGCAGTGGACGCCCATGGCCGCGATCTGCCCCGGATAGCTGACGCCGCCGTCGATCAGCAGACCGCTCATCCCTGGGCCCACCGCCGCCGCGCAGACCACGACCGCCACCACGACCGCGCGAATTGCACCGAGGTGCCCGACGCCGTACACCTCCGGCCAGGTCGCCCCGAACAGGCTGAGCGACAAGCCGTTGGTGACGCCGTAGAGCGCCATGAAGGCGAAGACGCTCCACTGGCCGTCCGCCGTACTCAGCACGAGCAGTCCGCAGCCGAGCGGCAGCAGGAAGTACGGCATCATGCCCAGCGCGGTCAGCCGGTCGAGCATGTGACCGCCGACCAGGTTGCACACCACGGTGGCCACGGCGTACACCGCGAACGCCGACCCGCTCGCCTCCGGCGACCAGTGCCGCAGCTCCACCAGGTACTCCAGGTGGAAGAAGACCGTGTTGCCGATCAGCGCAGGCGCCGCGACGGCCGGCATCAGCAGATAGAAGTACGGATCACGAAGTGCTTCGGCACGGGTCCAGGTGGGGGCGGTAGTCGCGGTGACCGCCGCACCCTCCGTCCCACCGCTCGGCCTGCGCTCCCGCGCGAACAGCAGCGGGAGCAGGAAACCGGCAACGGCCAGCACCGCTGCGGCCCCCCACCACGCGGACCGCCAGCCGACCCCGGCAGCCACCGCGACAGCCAGCAGCGGGAGCAGAGCCTCGCCCGTGTTCAGCCCCAGCGTCGCCACCGACACGGCCCGCCCGCGCTCACGGGTGAACCAGCGCCCCATCAGGGTGAACGAGGCGTGCGTCATCATGCCCTGCCCGAAGAAACGGAGCAGCACCAGAGCCGTGAACAGCACCGCTACATGCGGCGACACGGCCATCGCGACCGCGCCCAGGGCGAGCGGCGGCACGGTGACGCGGACGACCGCCCGCGCGGGGCGATGGTCGACGAGATGACCGGCCCGGACCAGGGTGAAGGCACCCACCAGCGTGGCCGCTGTGTACAGGCCGCCGAACGTGCCGTGTGAGAGTCCGTATTCCGTGCGGATGTCGTCGGAGAAGAGCGAGATGAAGAAGGTCTGGCCGAAGGACGAGAGGAAGAAGAGCAGGAAGCCCCCGGCCAGCAGCCGCACGTCCCCACGGGAGAAGCCACCGGCGACCGGTGTCGGGGCCCTGCCCTTGGGCACGTCCGGGGTCCCGCACTCGGGCACGCGCTCGGTCCTGCTCGCGGGCACGTGCTTGGGAGGGCGCCTCACGCGGTCATCAGCGGTGCGCCTCCGCGACTGCCGGGACCGCGCTGTCGCGCCCCGGCGCACCCGAGTCCACCGTCGCGGCGCCCCCGGACTCGATGGTCAGGGCCGCGTATGCGGGGAAGTTCAGCGCCCAGCTCACGTCCCGGTGCGCAGCCATCATCTGCAGGTCCCGCCAGTGGCGCGCGAGGGCGCTCGCGTCGTGGTGCGCGGCGGTTCCCGCCAGCTGGACCAGCCGCTGCACTGCCCGGACACACAGCCGCGCCAGATACGCGCGGTCCCTGCTGATCACGGCGCCCTCCCGGGCTGTCAGGGCCCGTCGGCCGACTCCCGCCGAGTGCAGCGTGGCGCACACGGAGTCGTACAGATGACGCGCGCAGGCCAGTTCCGCCGCGCTCTCCGTCAGCGCGTCCTGCACCAGCGGATCGTCCAGCGCCCGTGACCGGCCCCCGTCACGGGCGCTGAGCGAGGCGGCATAGTGGTCGAACGCGCCTTCGGCGCAGCCCATCAGCGGTCCGATGACCAAGCTGTTCATGTAGTGCAGAAAGGGGACGCCACCGAGGTAGTCGGCGGCTCCAAACTCCGCTCCGGCCCCGGACCCGGACCCGGTCCCGGACCCGGTTCCCGGTCCGGCTCCTGACGTGGGCCCGGACGCGTTCGGCCAGCGCTCGCCGAAGCACGCGTCGACGGGCGTGACCAGGGCCTCCGCGACGAAGACGCTGTCCACCCGGATGTTCTTGGAGCCCGTCGCGGACATCCCGGAGACGTGCCATCCGTCCTCCACCCGCACCTGGTCGGCGCGGAGGGGGACGAGGACGCGTTCCGGCGTGCTCGGCGACTGGCACCAGCCGTTCAGGACGACCCAGGTCGCATGGTCGACTGCGGAGCAGAACCGCCACCGCCCCGCCACCTCGAAGCCGCCGGGGACTCGGGTGATCCGCCCGTCGGCCGGGGCCGAGGCCGTCGAGAAGACCTGCCGCACGCCTTTGGCGAACAGCAGCTCGGACGCCTCCGGTGACAGCCGCCCGGCCAGCGCGGCGTGCCCGCCGACGACGCCGATGGTCCACCCGGTGGACGCGCAGGCCCGGGCCGCCCGCCGGGCCGCCTCGGCCAGGGTCGGCCAGCCGCTGCCCGGACCACCGTGGCGCGCGGGCGCGGCAAGACTCAGCAACCCGGTGTCGAGCAACTCGTCGACGGTCTCTCTCGGCAGAGTGCGCTCGTGCTCGGCGCGCGCTGCCCGCCCCCGCCAGGAGTCCGCGAGTGCCTCGACCCGGGCACAGACGTCGCCGTCCGTGTCGGCCGGTGGCGCACCCTCGCCCCTCATACGGTCCCCTCCCGCTCGCGACCGCCCACCCGGCGCGCGGCGGCGTCCTCGAAGCGGAACTCCTCCGGAATGAGAGGGTCCCCGGCCAGTTCGAGGAACTCCGCGAGCGTCGCGGCGTCGTCCGAGGCCACGAACTCGTAGAAGTTGGTGGCGTGCCAGATCACATGGACGTGGTTGAACCGGCCACCCAGCGCGCCCACCAGGTCGTCGAACTCGACCTGCCCGTCGGTCATCCGCAGCAGCATCTGCCGACGTTTGCGCTCGATCTCCGCCGGGGTGAAGTACGCCGCCTTGTGCACCTCGTCCTTCACCGACTCCCGACGCCGGTACTCCTGCGGGTCGGGGTGGTTGAGCTTCTCCAGGAAGAACGCGAGCCCGTCCGGCCGCAGCACGTCGGCGACGTGCTCGATCTGGGCCGCGCGTTCCTTGCCGTAGAACTGGAAGGCGGCCGTCTCGTAGAGGAAGTCGACGCCGCCCCGGAACGGCGCGTACTCGTCCCGCTCGTACAGGGTGCGGCTGGTCAGCCGGAACAGCGACTCGGGGAAGTAGCGCGACAGCGCCGGGTCGGCGTAGTGGTGGAACCAGGGCTCGTTTGCCTTGTTCGGTGAGCTGGTCAGCGTCTTGATCCGCCCTCGCGAGAAGGAAGCCAGGGTCCGCCCGTTGGTGCCGTCGAACGCATCGGCCTCGTAGAAGGTGAAGTCCCTCGGCTCCGCCGCCGACCTGCGTTCGGCCAGCCGGGACAGGGCGACACCGACGCGCGACATCTCCTCGAGCACCCCCGGCACGCTCGCCAGGAAGTGCTGGAAGAGGGGTCCGGAGCGCTCGACCATCGCGTCCTGGTAGTCGAGGAGCCGCCGGTCGCGGGTCGCGTTCCGGATCGTGGAGCGGACCGGCACCCGAGGCACCTGGTCCCGGCCCGTGGCGATGTCGTCGAACCGGTCCGCGAGCCCGATCATGGACGAGGCCGCCACGTACTCCCGAGACCCCGCACCGCACGGTAACTCGTCGGCAGTGCCCGGTAACTTGTCGGCATCGTACGGTAACTCGCCGGCACGGTGCGATGTGCTGTCCGGTGCCGTGGTTCCCTCCGCTGTCATCGTCCTGTCTCCTTCCGCGCTTGCCCTGAGCTGTCGTTGCGGGCCATCGCGCGGGAGAGCGCGAGGCGGTCGGTCTTCCCTGAAGCGGTCCTCGGCAGCTCCTTGTAGAGCGCGACCCTGACCGGCACCATGTGCCAGTCCAGCCGCTCGGCGCAGAAGTCCCGCAACTCCTCGGCGCTGACAGCGGACCGCTCGCGCAGCACGACACAGGCCGCCGGTACGTTGCCCGACCGCTCGTCCGGCACCGGCACCACGGCGGCGTCGACCACGTCCGGACGTCCGCGCAGCAGCGCTTCGATCTCGTGCGGGTCCACCTGGAAGAGCGTCCGGCTGAAACCGTCGTCCTTGCGGCGCACCCAGTACAGGTAGCCGTCCCGGTCGCGCGTGAACAGATCGCCGGTGAGGAACGTCCGGCCGTCGGCGGGGTCGGTGTGCAGCACCCGGGCGGTCAGCTCGGGCCTGCGCCAGTAGCCCTGCATCACCAGGTCCCCGGAGACCGCGAGTTCGCCGACGGTGTCCGGTTCCGTCACCGGTTCGCCCGCGTCGTCGACGAGCGTCGCCCGTACCCCGGGGATCGGCTTGCCGACCGACCCGGGGCGGCGGTCGATCTCCTCCGGCGGCAGGCCGCAGACCCGCTTGCACTCGGTGAGGCCGTACATCGAATGGATGCGCAGCGCCGGGAAAGCACCGCGCAACGCGGCGATGTGCTCGGGCGGGAGCCGCTGACCGGTGCTGCACAGATAGCGGACGGAGGGGATCGCGTACCCGCCGAGGTCCTCGTGTGCGCACAGCCGTGTCAGCATCGAGGGGAAGGCGTGCACGGCAGTGACGCCCTCGCGATCGATGGTCTCGACGATCTGCTCCGGCCCGTCCGGGAGGCGCCGGTGGAGCACCGCCCGGCCGCCGAAGGCCAGCGGCATCATGATGTTGTAGAAGCCGAAGTCCGAGCCGATCGAAGAGAAGCTCAGCACCACGTCGTCGGCCGAGCTCGCGAGATATCGGGTGACGGCGGTGAAGGCGGCGGACATGTTGGCGTGGCTGATCGCCACCCCCTTGGGGTCGGCGCTGGACCCGGAGGTGTAGAACAGGGCCCCCAGCGGGCCCTCGACGGGGATGCCCGCGCCCCCTCTGTCGCGCACCACGGGGCGCGTACGGCGCAGCACCGTCCCTCCGCCCAGGGGGATCACGGCGTTCAGATCAGTGTCGCCGAACAGGTCGCCCAGATCCTCGGCCCGGTCCGTGACCAGAACGGCGGCGTCGGCCTCGCGGATCTGGTGCACCAACTTGTTCCGCCCGAACGTCTGGTGCGTGGTGGCGACGCAGCACCCCGCCTTGAGGAGGCCGAGGACCGCCGCCACGAGGTCCACCGAGATCTCGGCGTACACCACGACGCGGTCGCCGGGCCGCGCGCCGACGAGCGGCAGCGTGTCCGCGTACTCCTCGGCCAGCGCGTTCAACTGCCCGTAGGAGGTGTGCACTCCGTCGATCGTCAGTGCGGCTCGCCGGGGCCGCGCCACGGCGTGCCGGGTGAACAGCGCGTGCAGCGGCGTACGGGGGGCGGAGGCGGGTCCGCGCGGCATCAGTAGGACGATGCTTCGACGAGGTTCAGTGAATGGCGTTCGGTTCCCTGCAACGGAGGGTTGAACACACTCAGCAGCGTCAGGTCGCTGCCCGGGTCAGCGCGCAGGCAGTGCCGGTCGTGTTTGTCGAGCGCGTACAGGACTCCGGGGGCGATGCGGTGGACAGCGCCGGAGGCCGCCTCTTCGATTTCTCCGGTGCCGGAGAGGCAGTAGCAGGCTTCGAGATGTGAGCGGTATTCCAGGTGGGAAAAAGTGCCTGCGCGTACCACGGTGTGGCACACGGTGAATCCCATGTCGTCCACAGCGGTGAGAAGACGCAGGCTCGTGCCGTTTCCCCACTCGACCTCGTACTTCGACCCGGCTAATTCACTCAGCGATCGGATCAACATCGGTGCACTCCAGTGTGGTGGTCGCCAGCATGGGGGAGTGGTGCCGAATTGCAGAGTCGGAAATCCCGGGGAAGACGGGCCACCGACGGGGAAGTTCACGCAACTGCGAAAGCCGCCCGCATCGGCACCTGATCGATGCCGATGCGTGGAACAATTTCAGGGGACGTTACCCCATCACGCGTTTGACGGGCAAGGCCGTCCCCTCGCCCGTGGCCCCGCCGGATTGCAGGGGGGCTTTGCCGAAGCGGCGGTCGATTCGACGCAGCACCTTCATTGTGCACACGTGTTCTAGGGTGCGTATGCGCGATTTGCGGATACCGGATACCGCTGGCCGCGTGGGCGTCCGGCCCGGACAGCCGTGCGGCTCACCCCTCTGGGCGTGCCGGGACGACAGGGAAGCGGGAGCCCGCGAGGATGGCAGACAGCGGGCCCTCGGTCGCACCAATGGATTGTTGGCGCCTGCCGTGCCCCGTGACCGCAGAGCGGGACCCCCGGTGCAAGGGAGAGGTATGACCGAGACCGATTCCGAGCGGGCCGGCAGTGGTCGGCAGCCGGTACACCACAGTCCGGAATCCGGCCTCAGTCCGGAATCCGGCCTCCTCGACCTGAGACGTGTCGGCGCCAATCCGGACTTCTGGTACCCCGTCGCGCTGTCCCGGAAGGTACGTACGGGCCAGGCGGTCGCAACCGCGTTCGCCGGAGAGCGCATCGCGCTCTACCGCGCGGAGAGCGGCGCCGTCCACGCGCTGGAGGACCGCTGCGCCCACCGGCAGGTGCCGCTGAGCATGGGCGTCGTGGAAGGCGAGACACTCCGCTGCTGCTATCACGCCTGGGCCTATCGCGGCGACGGTCGCATCTCACAGATCCCGTATCTGTCGAAGGGGGACGGCCGGCCACCGCGCGGCGTGCGCGGCTACCCCGTCCGTGAGGCATACGGGCTGGTGTTCGTCTTTCCGGGGGACCCGGAGAAGGCGGCTCTCACCGCGTTGCCCGAGCTGCCGGCGTTCGGCTCAGCGGCGTACAAGACCATGACCTTCTCCCGGACGGTGCGCTGCCACTACTCGTTCATGCACGAGAACCTGCTGGACATGAACCACCAGTTCCTCCACCGAGGCGTGGTCGGGAAGCTCCGCCCCCAGTTGCTGGATTCCCGGACGCAAGCGCGGTCGGTGGAGGCCCGCTACCTGTTCGAGCACGTCGGCGGAAAGCGGAACCGTGGCGCCGAGCTGCTGGCCACCGAGGGCACCGGCCGCAGAGGTTCCGCCGACGTCTTGACCATCCGCACGGACTACCCGTACCAGACGCTCGACCTCGTTCCGCAGCATGCCGAACGCCCGGCCTTCCGCCTGTGGGCGGCATACGTGCCCGAAGACGCCGAGCAGCGCACCTGTCACGCCTACGGCCTCCTCATGATCGCCAAGCCCCGGGTACCCGGCGCTCTTCACCTGGCCTGGCCGCTCATCAGGCGCTTCACCGAGCGGGTGTTCGCCGAGGACCGGATGGCCGTCGAGGCCGAGCAGCGGGCGTGGGATGAGCAGGGCGAGGACCGCAACCACGAGGTCTTCCCTCTGATCCTGGACGTCCGCGAGGTCCTGCGCGCGAACGGCGTCCCACTGCTCCCCCGCAGTGGAGCAGCCGGGTGCGGCTCCGCCATGGGGGCATGAGCAGCGCGCCCCGCTGCTGTCGCCGGCCTTCTCAACGGTTCAGGCCCCGGCTGTCGCCAGTGCCATCGTCGCGCACCAGATCGCGCCGGTACCAAGTGCCCGGCTTGCCGCCGAGTTCGGCTGGATCGGCCGGACCGACCGCGACGAACCCCGCCTTGATCAGCACCTTCTGGGACGCGACGTTGGCGTGAGCGGTAGCCGCCCGCAGTGTGCTGAGCCCGTATCGCACTGCCGCCAGGTGGCACAGCTTCCGAACGGTCGCGGTCGCCACGCCGCGGCCGGCGATGTGCTGCGCCACCCGGTAGCCGAGTACGGCAGTACCGTCCTCGAGGTCGTACAGATTGAACCGGCCCAGCACCGAGCCATCCTCGGTGACGAGTACGTGGAATGCGCAGATGCCGGCTTCCTGCTCGGCCAGCAAGGCGCTGAACCGGTCGGTGAACTGGTCGAAGAAGTCGTCGCCGCGGTCCGGGACCGAGGCAGCGAAGTAGGCGCGGTTCGCCAGCTCGAAGGCCAGGACCGCCGGGGCATGACCAGCATCCAGCTGCTTCAGCTCGGGCACTGCCCGGACTTTACCCGGACGGGGCACCGAGGCCATCCGAGTTTCCGCCGGCGGTCCACGGCCGGGGTGTCAGGCGCCAACAGTCCCGTCGACCGCCTCACGCAGAAAGTCCGCGTGCCCGTTGTGGCGGCCGTACTCCAGGAGTACGTGCACCATCACCATCCGCAGTGACACCTCCTCACCCCATCGTGGCTGGTACCCGGCCCGGTCCAGGGACTCGGCCTCCCGCTCGATGCGCCGCGAGTTCTCCACCTCGGCCTCCCAGGCCGCGAACGCCTCCTCCCTGGTCGACGCGCTCGCGTCGTACGCCGCCTGGAAATCGATCTCGTCGGACCAGACCATGGGCGCGTCATTGTCCTCGAACACCCGACGGAACCAAGCACGCTCCACCTCCGCCATGTGCCTCACCAGACCGAGCAACGAAAGCGTCGATGGCGGCACGGACTGCTGCCGAAGCCCCTCGTCGCCAAGCCCTTCGCATTTCATGGCGAGGGTGGCACGGTGATACTCGAGAAAGGCCCGGAGCATATCGCGTTCCGTGCCAAATTTGGGCGGCCCTATGCGATTGACGCTGGTCACTGGTCGCACTCCTCGGTCCTCGCCTGTGTTGGAGGCCAGTATCCGTTCCAGCAGGGCCAAGTGACGCGCGTGCAGCAGCCGAAATGACGGCAACGCCTGGGGCGGGAAAGTGCTCGACCAAACGGTCCGCTGACGAGGCGGACTCGGCGGGCTCGTGCGGAGTGCTCTGCTGAAGGAGCTGCATGCGTGCGGAGCCGGGTGACTTCGCCGACATCGCTTCGCTGAAGCCCGCGCTGGACGGGGTGCGCTCGTTCTTCCTCCCGTCGGGGAGAACATGGCTGTTCGAGCGGCTGCTCAAGGACAGCGGTATGGCCTGGACGATCCTGCGGCCGACGCAGTTCGCCTCGAGCGCCCTGTGGTGGGCGGCGTCGATCCGCGAGCCACCAAACGGTCCGCGTGCCGTATGCGGACATCGAACTGCCCACGATCCACCCAGCGGACATCGCGTCGGTGGCGCGGGTGGCGCTGACCGAGCCCGGCCACCAGGGGCGGACGTGTGAGCTGACCGGCCCGGAGCGGGTGACGCCCCAGCACCAGGTGGAGGCCATCGCGGCTGCCCTGCGGCGGGCAGTGCCCTTCGTGGACATCAGCCGGGAGAATGCCACCGCCTTCCGCTGACTCGCCCGGCGCCCCCTGTTGTACGGGCGTGCTACCGGCCAGTGGCGGGCGGGCTGCGCTCGCTCGAGCCTGGCGGGGTCAGCTGCTCGTTCCGGCCTCCAGGTGTGCCGTGGGCCGTACGAGGGAGGCGGTGAACGGGTGGGTCGGTTCCGTGAGGAGGCGCTGGGCCGGGCCCTGTTCGACGACTTCTCCGGCGTCGAGGACGGCGATGCGGTGAGCCAGGGCCGCGGTGTCCAGGTCGTGGGTGATCAGGATCAGTGACAGGTCGTCGCGGTCGTGGAGCAGGGTGGTGAGGATGTCGAGGATGCCGCGGTGGCTGATCGTGTCGAGGCCGGAGGTGATCTCGTCGCAGACGAGCACGCGGGGGTGAGCGAGCAGCGCGCGGGCGAGCGCGGCACGCTGGAGTTCGCCGCCGGAAAGCCGCCCGGCGCTTCTGCCGGCCAGGCCCGCCGGTAGACCGAGGCGAGCCAGGGTGGTCAGGGCCTCCTGCCTGGCTGCGTCGGCGTCGGTGCCGCGCAGGCGGATCGCGGTACGGGCGACCTGGTGGAGCACGGGGCGGTGCTCGTCGAAAGCGGCGCGCGCGTCCTGGAAGACGTACTGCACGGCGGCCAGTTGTGTGCGGCTGCGGTCGCGCAGACTGCGTGGCAGGGCGTCGTCGTCGAGGAGGATCTCTCCGTCGTGATCGCGATGGAGCCCGGCGATGCAGCGGGCGAGAGTGGTCTTGCCGCTGCCGGAGCGCCCGACGACGGCCAGGCACTCGCCCGGGTGCAGATCGAGTTCGGGGGTGCGCAGCACCGTGGTCGTGCCACGTGCCCCGTCGCGGTGGTGGGCGGCGAGGTCGCGTATCCGGAGAACGGGACGGCCGCCTGGGGTGCCGGTTGAGGTCTCCGGCTCGGTGAACCGGGGGCGGTCGGCGAGCAGTTCCTGTGTCCATGCGTGCTGGGGCGCGAGCCACAGGCGCTCTGCCGGGCCCGACTCCACGACCCGGCCCTGCCGCATCACGACCACGTCGTCGGCGAGGGCCCGTACGACGTCGAGGTCGTGGCTGAGCAGGACGAGGGCGATGCCGCGTGCCGCGACGGCTGCCAGTTGGTCGACGACGCGGCTCTTGGTCAGCCGGTCCTGGCCGGTGGTGGGTTCGTCGGCGACGATGACGCGGGCGCCGAGCAGCAGAGCCTGGGCGAGGACGACGCGCTGCTGCTGGCCGCCGGAGAGCTGGTGCGGGTAGCGCCGCGACAGGTCATCTGCTGCGGGGAGTTGAGCGTCGGCCAGCGCCTGCAGGACGCGGCTGCGGATCGCTGAGCGGCGTCGGCTGCGGGGCAGGTGGCCCACCTGGGCCCGCGCGATGTCGGTCAGGAGCGCGGAGATGCGGCGGGCAGGGTTCAGGACGGCCGCTGGGTGCTGGGGGATGTAGCCCACCAGGCCGTCGGCCGCCAGGCGAACGTCGCCGGTGACCCGGGCGCCGGGCGGGTACTCACCGAGCAGGGCCAGGCCGGTGGTGGTCTTGCCGCTGCCGGAGGCGCCGACCAGCGCCGTGACCCTGCCGGGTACGGCCTTCAGGCTCACTCCGTCGACGATCGTACTGCCGTCGGCCTCGACCCGCAGACCGCGGACCTCGGCCACGGGCTCGTCGGCGGTGCCGCCGGTACGTGCGGATCCGGTGGCGTTCTCGTGGTTCATGGGCGCGCTTCACTCCCTGCCCGGCTGCGGAGGGTCTCGGTCGTCTCCGGGCGCTTCGTGCCCCGGGGCCGTCCGCGGCGGCGGTCCCCGGCCAGCGCGGCGTCGAAGAGGAGATTGGTGCCCATCGTCAAGGCCACGATCAGCAGTGATGGGACGACAACCGCCCACGGCTGGACGAACAGGCCGGTGCGGTTGCGGTCGACCATGACCGCCCAGTCGGCGGCGTCCGGGGCGACCCCGACGCCGAGGAACGCGGCTGTGGCGACCAGGTAGAGCACGCCGGTCAGGCGGGTGCCGGCGTCGGCGGCCAGGGTGCGCAGTATGGAGCGGCCGACGTAGCCGACGGCCGTGCGCCACCATGTCTCGCCCTGCATGCGCAGCGCCTCGACCGCGGGGCGGGCGGCAGCCTCGGCGGCGGCCGCGCGTACGAGGCGCGCCGCGTCGGGCACGTTGACCAGGGCGACCAGCAGCGCGAGTCCGGCGACGCCGGGGGAGAAGACCGTGGCCGCCAGCAGGATCAGCAGCAGGGAAGGGAAGGCGAGCAGGACGTCCAGGGGCCGCATCAGCAGCTCTTCCAGCCACCGGCGGTGGGTGAGCGCGCTGGCCAGTCCTACCGGGAGCGCGACGAGATAGGCGAGCGCGGTCGCGGCGAGAGCGGTCAGCACCACCGGACGGCCACCGTGGAGCACCTGCCGCCATACGTCGCGGCCGACGAAGTCTGTTCCGAGCCAGTGGCCCTCGCCCAGGGCGAAGGACGCGGCCCGCGGGCCCGGGTCACCCGCGAAAGCCGGGCCGAGCAGGGCGAGCGCGAGGGGTACGGCGATGACGGCGAGGCCGAATGCGAAGCGGCCCGTGCGCGGATTCTTCACGCTGCCACCCCGGCCCGTGGCGCGAGGCGGTGGGCGACCAGGTCGGCGCCGAGGTTGAGTGCGACGGTCAGGACGCCGAACACCACGGCGAGGCCCTGCACCACCGGCACGTCGCGTTCGGCGACGGCGTTGAGCAGGACGGTGCCGAGTCCGGGGATCACGTACAGGGCCTCCACGACGACGACGCCGGACAGCAGCCAGTCGACGGTGCGGGCGAGCTGCTGGGCGGCGGGGGCGAGGGCGTTGGGCAGCGCGTGGGTGTAGCGGATGCGGGCGCCGGTGACGCCGTAGCGGCGGGCCTGTGACACGTACGGCGAGGCGAGCGCGTCGATCATGCCGGCGCGCATCAGGCGGGCCAGCGAGCACACCGGGCGGGAGAGCAGGACGAGCACGGGCAGCACCAGCGCGGCGGGGTGGCCGAGCAGGTCGGTGCCGAAGCCGACCGCGGTCGGCGGCAGCCAGCCCAGTTGGAGCGCGAAGACGGTCACCAGCAGCACTCCGAGGGCGAACTCGGGCACCGCGTAGACGGCGAGCGTCACGGAGCTGATCAGCCGGTCGATGAGGCGCCCTTCGTGGCGGGCGGCCAGCACCCCGAGTCCGAAGCCGACCGGGACGAGCAGCGCCACGGTGAGCGCGGCCAGCAGCAGGGTGGGGCCGAAGCCGTCGGCGATGTACTGGCTGACCGGGCGGCCGGAGGCCAGGGAGGTGCCGAAGTCGCCGTGCAGGAGCCCCACCGCCCAGTCGCCCAGCCGCTCCCACGCCGGCCGGTCCAGGTGCATCGCCTCGCGGATGGCGGCGATCCGGGCCGGGTCGGGGTCGTCACCGGCCAGGGCGACCGCGGCGTCGCCCGGCAGCGCCTCGGTGAGCGCGAAGACCAGCAGCACGACGGCCACGGTCTGCACGACGCCGAGGAGCAGCCGCCGGGCGACGAAGGAGCGCAGTGCGGTCACGCGAGCCACACCTTGTCGAAGCGTGCCCAGTCGAGCGTGTTGGCGGGTGCCTTGCGCTCGACGCCCTTCACCTTGCGTGCCGTGCCGAGAATCCAGTCGGCGAAGCCCCAGACCAGGAAGCCGCCTTCGGTGTACAGGCGGCGCTGCATGCGCTCGTACACGGCGGCGCGCTCCTTCTTGTCACGGGTCGACTGCACTTGCTGGTAGAGCGCGTCGAAATCCTTGTGCTTCCACTTGGTGGCGTTGGTGGTGGAGTCGGTGAGCAGGCGCTGGGAGATGTGCGCCTCGATGGGCATGGCGCCGGAGCGGTAGCAGCAGAGGGTGCCGCTGTCGAGGATGTCGTTCCAGTACGAGTCCTTGCTGCCCATCTTGACGTCGAGAGTGACGCCCGCCTTCTTCGTCTGGTCGCGGAAGATGCTGGCGGCCTCGGTGAACCCGGCGGCGACCGCCGAGGTGTCGAGGGTGACCTTCAGTTTCTCGGCGCCGGCCTTCTTGAGCAGCGCGCGGGCGCGGTCGAGGTCCTGCTCGCGCTGGGGGAGGCTGTCGGCGTAGTACTCGTAACCCTTGCCGAACAGGTCGTTGCCGATCTCCCCGGCGCCGGACAGCGCGCCGCGGACGAGTTCCTTGCGGTCGGCGATGAGGAAGAACGCCTCTCGCACCCTCTTGTCGTCGAAGGGCGCCCGGTCGGTCTTCATGCAGAAGGCCTGCATGGCGCTGTTGCGCAGGCGCACGATCTCGATCTGCCCCTTGTCCTCGTGGGCGCGGGCCGTGGTCGGGTTGAGCTCGTGTGCGTACTCCACCTGCCCGCCGAGGAGTGCGTTGACGCGGGCCGACTCCTCGTTGGCGACGACGAACTCGAGCTCGTCGAGGTGGGGTGCGCCGTCCCAGTACTCCTCGTAGCGGCGGAACACGGCCGAGCGTCCGGGGGCGAAGGAGACGAAGCGGAAGGGGCCGGAGCCGATCGGCTTCTTGTCGAAGTCGGTGGCGTTCTCGGGCACGATGTAGGCGCCGAACGCGGCCAGGACGTTGGGGAATTCGGCTGTGGGCCGTTTGAGGACGAACTCGATGCTCCGCCGCCCGGTGGGGCGGCTGGCGTCGAGGTCGATGGGTTCCAGGGATGCCTTGGCGCGGAACGCCTTCTTCGGGTCGGCGATCCGCCGGTAGCTGTAGAGCACGTCCTGTGCGGTGACCGGCCTGCCGTCGTGGAAGGTGGCCTCGCGCAGGGTGACCTGCCAGCGGTCCAGTGCCTTGTTGGCCTCCCATTTCTCGGCGAGGCGGGGTTGTGCGGAAAGGTCGGCGCCGTAGTCGGCGAGCTTGTCGAAGAGCGCTTTGGCGCGGGCGACGTCGGCGAAGAGGTTGGACAGGTGCGGGTCGAGGGTCTCGCTGGCGCCGCCGCCCGCGAACGCGGCGCGCAGCCGCCCGCCTCTCTTCGGCTTCCCGTCGCCTGCGCTGCCCTCGTCGCGGGAGCCGCCACCGCACCCGGTGAGGGCGAGGGCGCCGAGCGAGGCGGCGCCTGTGACGGCGAGGAAGCCACGGCGGCGCAGACCCGGGAAGTGGTCTGCGGCGGGGCCGGAGGAGGGGGCTGCGGAGGGAAGGTCGGCAGCGGGGAGAGGCCGGGGGGATTCGTCGTGCATGCGGGTTTCCTCATGGTTGGTTGGACACGCCTTGCGGCGCGGGGACGGGGACGGGGGTGGGAACCGGGACGGGGTGGGTGTCCGGCGTCAGGGCGCGGTGCGGCGGGCCACGACATGCAGCCGGTCGGCGTCGGCCGTACGCCCTGGGGGCAGGCCCTCCCGCCAGGGCGGTTCGGTGCGCGGGCCGGGCCCGTCGTGGAGTTCGAGGACCTCGAAGCCGTGCGCGGCCATGAGGTGGCGCAGCTCCTGAGGAAAGAGCAGCCGCCATGCGGAGTGCTGCTCGACCGGCGGTGACCCGTCGTCCGCGGTCCACACGCGTGTACGGCGCAGAAGTTGCGCCGTACGGTCCACGGTGAGGGTGGTGGTGGACCGGTAGCCGGTGCCCTGCCAGGTGAACGCGTTGCGGGTGGGGGCGTCGAGCAGGTCGGTACGGCCCAGGAAGTACGCGCCGTTCCGCATCTCGGCGACCAGCACGCCGCCCTGGGCGAGTGCGTGACGGCAGGAGGCCAGAAAGCCGTCGAGCTGGTCGTTGGTGTGGCAGTACAGCAGGGCGCTGTCCAGACACACCACGGCGTCGAAGACGCCCCGGCCCAGGTCGAAGCTGTGCAGGTCGGCGCGGACGTACGCGGGTCCCGCGTGGTGCGTGCGGGCGTGTGCGAGCATCGCCTCGGAGAGGTCGGCGCCGGTCACTGACCGGCCTGTGCCGTGCAGATACGCGGCGTCGCGGCCGGTACCGCAGCCCATGTCCAGGACGCGCGGGCCTGCGCCGTGCCGACGCAGGCGGTCCTCTGCCCAGCGGCCGGCCAGCCGCTCCGGGTCGGGGAAACGCGCCTCGTACAGCTCGGGGTTGTCGGTGAGCAGGTTGCACAGGTTGCGCACGCCCGCAGCCGCGGTCCCGACCGTCGTGGGGTCCATGTCCCCCGTCGTACGGGTCATTTCGTCCTCCCTCCTCAGGCCGCCGCCGTCACGGCCGGCTTCGACGGCGTCGGCAGCGACCCCAGCCGGTGCAGCCAGACCACACCCAGCGCGGAGGTGAGCCCGAACAGCGCGCAGCAAGCCCACGGCAGCCAGCCGAGTGCTCCCCGCTCCCCGGTGTCCATGGCCCAGCCGACGACGGTGTTGCCGACGGCGGCGGCAACACCGGACACCATGTAGAAGAGCCCGAAGTAGGTGCCGGTCAGCTCGGACCGGCCGAAGCCGGGGATCAGCTCCATCACGAACGGCTGGGCGACCATCACGCCTAGGTAGAGCAGCAGGGCGCCGGCCAGGACCGGGAGGGCGCGCAGTGCCGCGTCGGCCGCCGAGCCCGGGCCCCCGGAGCCGCCCGCCACCACGGAAGGCGGCAGGAATGCCAGCGTCATCAGGCCCAGTCCTGCGGAGATCCAAAGCCCCCGGTTCCCCTGGTTCTTGAGGGCGCGGGTGATGCGCAGTTGCAGCGCGAGGTTGGCCAGAGTGCCGGTGAGGAAGACAAGACCGGCCGCGCCGTCCCAGCCGGTGGCCTCCCGCGCTCCGTGTGGCAGCAGCAGGTACAGCTGGTTCTCCAGGGTGAACATGCCGACCATGGCGAGTGCGAACGCGAGGAACGCGCGGTTGGCGACGACCTCGCGCCAGTCGGCGAGCACCGTGCCCTTGCTCGGTTCGACTTTCCGGGCAGGGAGCACCAGGGCTTGTGCGAGGGTGAGGGCCGCGAAGAGCCCGGCGGCGGTGAGCGCGGACGTCCGGAAGTCCACCAGCAGCAGCACGCTGCCCAGCAGCGGGCCGATCAGCGCTCCGGTCGTGGCGAACACATTGAAGAGGGCGAACGCCTCGACCTTGCGCTCGGCTGCTTCCTGGGAGATGTAGGCGCGTACGGCCGGGTTGAACAGCGCTCCGGCGAAGCCGCTGAGCACGGAGGCGGCGAGCAGCACGGCGAGGTTGTCACCCAGCGCGAACAGTCCGAATCCGGCGGTGCGCAGGGCGCATCCGGCGATGATGACACCGCGCGCCCCGAGCCGGTCGGCGGCGGAGCCCCCGATGATGAACAGGCCCTGCTGGCTGAGGTTGCGCACGCCGAGTACGACACCGACGACGGCGGCCGACATGCCCAGGTTCTCGCCGAGGTGGGTGGCGAGGTAGGGGATGAGGAGATAGAAGCCGGTGTTGACACCGAGCTGGTTGACCAGCAGAAGCTGGACGGCGAGCGGGAACCCGCGCATCTCATGCCACGTCTTCACGGCTCACCTCCTCTTCCGTGGTCCGCGGCGGACGCGGCCGGACACCGAGACCGGGCAGGGCGCTCGCCCGTACGAAGCCGTCGGTGCCGCCGATGCCCGTCCACGGGTCGTGGCCGAGCAGCAGGTGTCCGTCCAGATCGGCCCAGCGGGCCCGGTCGGCGAGGTGGACGGCGGGTGCCAGGCCCAGGCTGCTGGCGGTCAGACAGCCCAGCATCAGCTCCGTACAGCCGCCGTCGAGTGCCTCGGCGATCCGCAGCGCCGCGTGCACCCCGCCGCACTTGGCGAGCTTGACGTTGACCCCGTGGACGCGTCCGGCCAGGCGGCGTACGTCATCGAGGTCGACGGCGTCCTCGTCGGCGATGACGGGCAGCGGCGAGGTCTCGGCGAGAGCGCCCAGTGCCTCCGGGGTGCCGGGTGCGAGGGGCTGTTCGACGGCCTCGACGCCGAGTTCGGCGAACCGGGGCAGCAGAGCTTCGGCCTGCGGTCGGGACCAGGCGCCGTTGGGATCGAGCAGCAGCCGTGCCCGGGGCGCGGCGGCGCGGATGGCGCGTACGCGCTCAACGTCGTCCTCGGGATCGGGAGTTCCCGCCTTGACCTTGATGACCTCGAAGCCGCTCGCCGCGAGCCGGCGGGCCTGCGATGCCGCCTGCCCGGGAGAGGTGATACCGATGGTGCGCGCTGTGGCCGCCACCGGAGGTTCCACGGCGCCGAGAAGCCGGTGGACGGGGCTGTTCGCGCGCTTGCCGACGAGGTCGAGCAGCGCTGCCTCGACCGCGGCGGTCACGGCCGGGGGAGTGTCCGCACCGGCGAGCTCTCCCGCTCGCAGGGCCTCAAGGGCGCTCTCGGGGTCGGTGCAGCGGGCGAGGTCGGTACCGACGGCGGTCAGGAGCCGCTCCAGGGCGCCGGTGTCCAGGCCGTAGTAAACGCTGGTGACGGCCTCGCCGTGACCGGTGACGCCGTCGTGCTCGATGCCCAGCCACACGGCGTCGCGGGCGGTCATGGTGGAGCGGGAGATGCGCAGCGGCTGCGTGAGTTCGAGGCGTACGGTGTGCAGGCTGGCCTTCACGGGTTCCTTTCCGGGTGGGGGAGGGCCTTGAGCGGGTCGGTGACGCGCGTGCAGCGCACCCAGCCGGTGGCCTCGGCCGCGCGGGGGTGCGAGATCTCCACGGGGCGGGTGGCTGCCGCGTCGGGCTCGATTCCGTGAACGGCGGCGAAGTCGTCGTCGTAGACACTGCCGAGGTAGCGGTGCGGGCCGTCGGGGAAGACGGTGGCGACGACAGCGCCGGGGTGGACGCGGGCGGCCCAGGCGGCGACGCGGGCGGCGGCGCCGGTGCTCCAGCCGCCGCTGACGAAGCTGCCCCGGGCGAGCTGGCGGCAGCTGCACACGGCCTCGGCCGGGCCGACCCAGTGCACCTCGTCGAACGCTTCGTAGGCGACGTTCCGCGGGTGGATGCTGCTGCCCAGGCCGCGCATCAGCCGGGGCCGGGCAGGCTGGCCGAAGATGGTGGAACCGGTCGAGTCGACGCCGATCAGCCGCAGCGCTGGCCAGTGCCGCCGCAGCGGGCCGATGATCCCCGCGCTGTGGCCGCCGGTGCCGACGCTGCACACCAGGATGTCCACATGGTCCAGCTGGGCGATCAGTTCGTCGGCCAAGGAGGCGTAACCGGCGCTGTTGTCAGGGTTGTTGTACTGGTCGGGCCAGTACGCGCCGGGCAGCACGGCGAGCAGCTCCTGGAGCCGGGCGAGCCGCGCTGCCTGCCAGCCGCCCCGGTCCGCTGGGCGATCCACGATCTCCAGGCGCACCCCGTGGGCACGGAGCAACTGCCGCATGGGCGGTTCCAGTTCGCTGTCGCCGACCAGCACGACGGGGTGGCCGAGGGCCTGGCCCGCGAAGGCGAGGCCGACGCCGAGGGTGCCGGAGGTGGATTCCACCACCGGGGCACCGGGCCGCAGTTCGCCGCGCCTGCGGGCGCCCAGCAGCATGGAAACGGCGGCTCGCGCCTTCATGCCGCCCGCCGCGAGCCCTTCGAGCTTGGCCCAGAAGCCGGGGTGCGGACCCGGCAGGTCCGTGGTGATCCTGACCAGCGGCGTGTGTCCGAGCAGGGCGAGCAACTCCGGGCGTGCGGTGGGCCGGACGGCGGTGGTGGTGGCGGTCACCGGTCACCTCCCGGACGCGTGGCGGGATCGTCGCCTCGGTAGCGGTGGAGGACGCCGGGGCCGCCGTCGAGCCAGAAGAAGGGGTACGGCTCGGCGCACACAGCGCTCACCCCGTGGCCGAGGAAGCGCGGCAGGACGGCGCTGCCGGTCTGGGCGAACATCACCAGCTGCTTGCGGTGCCGCAGCGCGTGCCGCCGCAGCGACTCGAAGGTGCCGTTGCCCAGCGTCATGCCGGACACCAGCAGCGCATCGCAGCGTCCGGCCTCGGCGAGGGCGTCGGCGGCCACCGTCTCGCCCCACTCGGTCGTCCCGCCCTTGAGGTCGCAGGGAACGTAGCGGAGTCCGCGTGAACGCAGCGCTTCCAGCAGCGAGTTGACGACGCCCACCACGAGCACCTGGGCGCCCTGCGGCAGATCGAGCAGCTCGACCACGGCCTTCGCCCGCGCTCTGGACTTCTCCAGCGAGGTCCCGGGCGGCAGCTGGACGGTCCGAGCCCCGTTGTCCGAGGTGTGCGGGGCGACGTGCATCAGGTAGGCGTCCAGGGCGGCCACGCGTACCGGCAGCAGCGGATGGTCCAGCAGCCGGCCCACGTCGGCGCCCACGCACTCGTCGAGCGCGCCGTCGAGCAGTGTCCCGGGCTCGACGGCGCACGAGCCGACGGCTCCGGCCAGGCGCAGGCTGAGGACTTCGTTGCGGTAGCCGGTGCCGCGCCCGTCGTGCCGTACGGCCTGCCGCGTGGTGAAGGCCACAGCGATGCGCTGCGTGGTGGGGTCCGGGCCGAGCCGGTGTGCGAGGACCTGCTCCACGAGCTGGTCGTACGTCGTCGCGCGCGCTGTGCCGGTGGCGGCCGTCATCGGATCACCAGTCCGGACCGCAGCCCGTCGAGCAGGGTCTCGACGCGGTCCCGCGCGCCCAGCCCCTCGGGGTCGCCGGCCATGACGTGCCCGAGGTACTCGTTGTTGCTGCCCGCCGCCTTCACCTGCTTGCCGGACTCGGCGAGGTGCAGCTCCAGTACGTCCTGCGCGGTTCGCAGTTCGCCGCCGTCCAGTGCCTCGAGGGTCCCCGCGGTCTCCGGTACGAGGAAGCCGATGGCTGCGCTGCGCAGCCCGGTGTCCTTGCGCCGCAGGTCGGGCTCGTGACCGAGGGACACTTCGACGGAGGCGGCAGCCAGGTCGATGCCGGTGACGTGCCGGACCAGTTCGGTAATACGGTTCCCGGCGGGGCGCGGGTTGACCTCGACGACGCGCGGCCCGTCGGCGGTCAGCTTGATCTCGGTGTGCGCCACCACTCCGTCCACCAGGCCGAGCGCTTTGAGCGCGGCCGACGCGGTTTGCTCGGCGGCCTCGGCCTGGTCGGCGGTCAGGGCGGCGGGGAACATGTGCCCGGTCTCGATGAAGGCGGGTGCACCGCCGACGCTCTTGTCGGTCACCCCCACCACGTGGACAGTGCCCGCTCGCGACACCGTCTCGACGCTCACCTCAGGGCCGTCCAGCAGCTCCTCCAGCAGGACGGCGGGTGTGCGCTGCTGCCCACGGGCGTTGACCGGGAAGTCGGCCATTTGCCGGACGGCGGCGACCAGTTGGGCTTCATCGTCCACCCGCCGCACGTACATGCCCGCGCACAGGTCCACGGGCTTGACGACCAGTGGGTAGCCGAGTTCCCGCGCCGCCGAGGCGATATCGGTCCACTCCTCACGTACGGCGAAGCGCGGTCCGGGGACCCCGGCCTCGGCGAGGACGCGGCGGGTGGCGTCCTTGCGGCAGGCGTTCTCGACCGGGTCCGGGCCCGAGCCCGGCAGGCCGAGGTGTCCGGCGATCCGCGCCACCGTCGAGAGGTAGTAGTCGCAGGAGGTGAGCACTCCGTCGAAGCCGAGCACCGAGTGCAGTCGCTCGACGTGAGGCAGCAGGGCCTCGATGTCGTTGGTCTCGGCGGTGACCACATTGCGTGCCCCGAGCAGCGGGTGTGCCGTGCCCTCGGGTGCCGAGCGCAGGTAGTGGTGCAGATCGCGGGTGAGGAACGTGAACTCGTGCCCGCATTCCCGGATCGCCCGTGGCAGCAGCCTGCTCATCGATCCGACCCAGCTCTCGACCACCAGCAGATGAGCCACAGCTCCCCTTTTCGTCCCGTTTCGTGTTGTGCGGTTCTGACGTCAGGGCAGCCCGAAGGACGCCTCCGTGGAGAGGGGCGCCGGGCTGAGCCGTCGACTACATTAACGATAATCATTTTCATTGTCATGCGCCGAGCGACGCGACGTCCTGCTGGTCAACCCCGGCGGCCCGGGCGGCTCCGGCCTCCCCTACGCGGTCGCCAAGCGCGCCAAACTCCCCGAGGGCGTTCGCCGTTCGTTCGACGTCATCGGCTTCGACCCGCGCGGCGTCGGACAGAGCACGCCAGTCGGCTGCGGCCCGATGGGCGGCCTCTTCGACAGCCCCGGCGCGGGCCCCGTGCCCGTCGGGCCGGTGGCCGAGCGGGCATATCTCGCCTCGCTGCGGGAGATGGCCGGCGACTGCGCGGCGGGCGCGGGGTCCGCACTGCCGTATCTGTCGACGGAGCAGACCGCCCGGGACATGGACGCGATACGTGCCGCACTCGGCGAAGAGGAAACGAACTTCCTCGGCGTCTCCTACGGCAGCTATCTCGGCGCCGCCTATGCCGCCCGCTTCCCGCACCGCACGGGCCGGATGGTCCTCGACAGCGTCGTCGGCCCGTGGGACTGGTACGACTTCGACGTCGTCCAGAGCCGCGCACTGCTGCGCCAGCGCGACACCTTCTTCGCCTGGGCTGCTGCCCACCCCGACCGCTTCGGCCTGGGCAGCACTCCGGAGGCGGTACGCCGGGCCTACACGCGGGCGCGCGACGGTCTCGTCGCCCGGCCCGTGGACGGCTTCGGTCCCGGGGAGTTCGACCGCGCCGTGTACCGGGCGCTGGGCCGCACCGAACGCTGGGCCGGGCTCGCCGACGGACTGCACACCTATCTGCGCGACGGCCACCCGGACGGACTGCGTCCCACGACCGCCTTCGGCGGCCCGGCCTCACGCAACTACGAAGCGGCCAACCGCATCGCCAAATGCGCCGACACCCCCGCGCCCACGCCGCACCGGATCGTTGCGGACATCCGCCGCACCCGGAACCTCGATCCCCAGCCGGTTCTGACCGGTATGGAGGCATCCGTCTGCGCCTACTGGCACCACCGGCCCACCCGACGCACCCAGCTCGGCAGCCCCGAGGCGCCGCCCCTGCTGCTCGTGGCCTCCGCGCACGACCCCGTCACCCCAGTCGAAGGGGCCCGACAGCTGCGCCGGCTTCTTCCCGGCTCGCGCCTGGTCACCCTCGAAAACGACTACTCGCACGGCGTGTTCACCAGCCGGGGCAACGCCTGCGTGGACGATGCGGCGGCCGCCTACCTCGTCGACGGGGCAGTGCCGAGGACGGATGTGCGCTGCGCGGGGCCCGGCCTGCCTGCGGTTCGGTGACAGCTGCCCGGCCCGGTCGCCGCTCCGGGGTCCCACCGCCGACTCGTTACCCCAGCTGGCTCAGAGGGGGCGCGTGCGTACGTGCAGGTGACCGGCGAGGGGGTAGGCGGGCGGCGCCGAGGGCAGGAGCGCGGTCAGCGCGAACCGGCACTTCTGCGCGACGCGGCACGATGCTGTGTTGTCCACTTGGTGCAGGAGTTCAAGACGCGTCAGTTCGTCCCCGGGAAAGGCGGTGAAGGCCCACTCCGTCAGTGCCCGCAGCGCTCGGGGCGCCACTCCCCGGCCGCGTGCGTGAGCTGCGGTCCAGTAGCCGACCTCGGCGGAAGAAGAGCCAGGTATGACGTTCTTGAGGACCACGTGCCCCGTCACCCTGCCGTCGCCGCCTGCGGTTCGGGACTCGACGATGGCGAATCCGAAGCGGTCTCCCGTCTCCCATCCCCGTTGTTGTTCGTCGATCCACTGAGCCGCGCTCGCCTCGTCGTGCACAGCTGAGCTCGTCCACCGGCGCAGGGCGTCATCCTGGTACAGCTCAACCAGGTCGGCAGTGTCCGCCGGGCCCCAGGGGCGCAGCACGAGAGCAGGGGCCGAAGGAGTGGCGTCTTGTTGGGGGGCGGGGCTGTGAGGTGGTGGCGTCATCAGGCTGCCCGTTTCCGCAGAGCTGTGATGGACCAGTCGAGCACCGGGGTGAGGGGTTCCGGTGTCGGCCAGTCGTTGATCAGCGCGAGCAGCCGGAGGTATTGATCCCTGCGCGGATCCCTCGCGGCTTCCAGGCGGTGCACCAGCCATCGGTGCAGCTCGGCCTCATCGGGGCGGCCGTGGGCGAAGCGGGCGGTGAGCGCCTCGACGACAGGGTCGGCCTGGGGTGAGTCGGGGCTGATGCCGCGCGCAACGGCCGGCCCGGCGAGATCACGGGCAATGGCGGCCACGTCCGGGCGCGGTGGCGTGGGGGCTTCATCGGGCAGGTGGGCCAGGTGGTCTTCGGCCTGGCGCCGCACACTGGCGCGGAAATCCGGGTCCAGAGACAGTTCGGCCAGCGCCACCCAGGCGCCGGCCTGTTCCTCTGTGGGGCTGTCGGGGAGTTCGGGTGTCATGGAACGCCGAGCTGCGGCGTGGTAGGAGCGGCGGTGGAGTCCTTCGAAGACGCTGTCGAGAAAGTCGTCGATCAGGCGTCGGCGTTCAGCCGCGGTCAGTGTGGCCAGCTGATGCATGAGTTCCATCTCCTCCAAGGTGGGCTTGCGGTTGGCGGCGGCTGTCAGCACCGCCCGTCGCAGACGAAGGATGCTGATCTGCGCGTCGAGTGCGGCAGCGTGTTCCGCGGCGACTTCGCTGAGCGTGAGTTCTCGGTCCACGACCTGCCGGATCACGGCGAGGCCGAGCCCCAGCTCTCGCAGCGTCCGCACGAGTGCAAGGCGAGCGACGGCCTCCGGGGCGTACAGCCGGTAGCCGGCGTGGCTACGACCGGCAGGCTCGACGATGCCCCGATCCGAGTAGAACCGGATCGTCTTGACCGTCAGCCCGGTGCGCTGGGCCAGTTCGCCGATCGAGTAGAGGGTGCCGCCGTCCATGAGCTCACCTTCCTGTCTCCCCCTGCGGGAGACTCAAGTCTGCGCTCCACCGCACGCAACAAGCCGTCAGGACCGGCACGCGGACGTACGGCCGAACGCCTGCCGGCCGCACGTCCGCCACCGTGCGCGAAGCCCCGCACGCAACTGCCCCGGCTCGATGGAGAGCAGGGTCAGAGACCGCCCGCTCGTCAGGAATCAGTCGGCGGGCTTGCCGAACCAGCGGGAGAGGTGGTCGTCCAGGTCCTGCTGGTCGTCGCCGATCCAGGCGACGTGGCCGTCCGGGCGTATCAGGACGCACGGAACATCCAGAGCCGCTGTGGGGTCGGCAACGTAATCGACCCGGTCCGACCAGCCGCCGACGGTCAGCCGTTCGGTGCGGTCCAGCAGCAGGCCGCGGCCGCGGTCCAGCAGCCCGTAGAGGCGGCCGCCTTTCACGTCGATGTCGGCCAGGCGTCGGCCGAGCAGCTCAGGGCCCTCACCGAAGTCGTAGCGGATGCCGATCGCGGTGATCTTCTCGATGAGACAGCGATTCACCTCGTCGAAGTCCATCAATGCGGTGAGAAGCCTGCGCACGGCCTGCGGGCCCGGTTCGGGGGAGTGCAGTTCCATCTGGGCGCGGGTGTTGTCCAGCACATCCTCGGCGACCGGGTGGCGTTCCGCCTCGTAGGTGTCCAGCAGTGTTGGCGGCGCCCAGCCGCGGATCTGTGCGGCCAGTTTCCAGCCGAGGTTGAACGCGTCCTGAACGCCCAGGTTGAGGCCCTGCCCGCCGGTGGGTGGATGGATGTGGGCCGCATCGCCCGCCAGCAGTACTCGCCCGACCCGGTACCGTTCGGCCAGCCGGGTGGCATCTCCGAAGCGGGACAACCAGCGCGGGGAGTGCACCCCGAAATCGGTTCCGGCGACGGCGCGCAGCTGTTGTTTGAAATCCTCGATGGTGGGTGGCTCCGCGTAGCGATCGCTGACTCCCGCCGCTGGAACGACGACGCTGTATGCCCCTCCGCCGAAGGGCCTGAGCCAGAAGCGCTTGTTGGTCCTGCCGATTTCGGTCACCTTGGCGGCGATCTCCTCCGGCGGCACGCCCACTTCCATCTCGCCCATCAGCGTCTCGGTCCGCGAGGGCTCACCAAGGAAGCCGACGCCGAGCAGTTTGCGCACCGTGCTGCGCCCGCCGTCACAGCCGACCAGATAGCGCGACCGCACGTGTTCGCCGTCGGCCAGCTGGACGGTCACCCCCTCGTCGTCCTGCTGGAAATCGACCACCGCACAACCGAGCCGGACCTGCGCACCGAGTTGGACCGCATGCTCTTCGAGCAGGCGGACGATGACCGGCTGGGGGATGCCCAGCAGATAGGCGTGGGCGGAATCCAGGTCCGTGGGTGCGGGTTTGTCGATGGCGGCGAAGAGCCCGGCGGCCGGACGCTGCCTTCCGTGCTCGCGGATGCGATCCAGGAGCCCGCGCATGGCCATCAGCTCGAGGCTGCGAATGTGCAGGCCGACGATGCGGGTGAACGACACGGGCTCGGTTTCCTTCTCCAGAACGAGTACCCGCACATCGTGCAGCCGCAGTTCGGCCGCCAGCATCGCACCAGTGGGACCGCACCCGGCAATGATCACGTCGAACATGAGCGGCGCGCGGCCGGCACCGGAGACCGGGGACGGCTCGGCGGTGAACTGAGGAGAGTCCATAGGTGTGGCCTTTCGGGAGTGCCCTCTTGTGGAGGCGCTCCCGGCGACACCTACGTCAATCGCCGGCCGTGACGGAAAGGGGGAGCACCCACGTCCATACAGCGTTCATGGGTCTCACCTCCTCGGGCGGTGTCACGGTCCACCGCAAGCTACAAGCCCGAGCACAACCTCGTCCATTTCTTTCCGGGCCCGTGCCGCCGACGTGCCTGTCTGGTACCCCGGTACTCCGGCGAGGAGCGCCGGTCAGGGTTTGCGCGCGACGCCGCCCCAGCCCGCCCGGTCGGTGGCGGTCCCCGTGTCCGCGTCGGGCATCCAGCGAGGCCAAGAGGTGTAGCCAGGAGGGTCGATCAGTTCGAGGCCGTCGAAGAGCTGCACGGTCTGGGAGGGCTCCCGGAAGATGTAGGGGATCGCACCGCTGCGGTTGTACTCCTCCTGGACCTCGCGGTGTTTCTCGTCGGCTGCGGTCGAGTGGCTCATGGCCAGCCAACTACCGGACGGGAGCCTGTCCATCAGGCGCCGTACCAGCCCGCGCGCCTCGTCCCAGTCCACGATGTGCCCCAGCACGTCACTGATGACCACGGCGACCGGCTTGGACAGATCCAACGTCTTGCCGGCCCCTTGAAGGACGAGGTCGGTCTTCTCCATGTCCTCTTCGATGTAGGCCGTGGTGCCTTCCTCCGTGCTGGTGAGGAGCGCTTCGACGTGGGTGATCACGAGCGGGTCGTGGTCGACGTAGACCACCCGGCACTCCGGGGCGATGCGCTGCGCGATCTCGTGGGTGTTGTTGCTGGTGGGAAGGCCGGCACCGAGATCCAGGAACTGCCTGGCACCCTCGTTCCGGGTCAGGAAGGTCACCGCGCGCCGCAGCCAGGCCCGGCTCTCCGGGGGAAAGAGGCGCATCGGCGGGTAGTTCTCGATGTAGCGGTCACCAGCGATGCGGTCGACCTCGTAGTAGTCCTTGCCTCCGGTCCAGTAGTTCCAGATCCGGGCCGAGTGCGGGACCGTGGTGTCTATCCTGCGGCGAGGCCGTGGTGCATTCGTCATGGCGGTTCTTCTCCCGGTCGATATGGTCCCGGCACGTCTGCGCTGTCTGCAAGGAGATCATCCAGGATCGCGAAGGACAGCATGACGGCGGCCGGACAGACGGCATACTGCCGCATCAGGTCTCCCTCGTCACCTCGACTCCCCACGCTCGCCGGTCAGTTCACACATCGCCTGCTTGAACCGTCGTACGAGACTTCACGCGACGGTCGCGACATCGCTGCGCTGCGGACTGGCAGAGCTGGAGCGCCTGTCCATGGCAGACCGGGTGGCACTGGTCCGCGCCCCGCAACGGCAACACGGCCCGGTCTTCGAGTTTCGCTCACGCGGTGGTCTCGGGCTTCTCGGGGGCGATCTCCTCGATCAGGCCCTCGACCAGTGCCTTGATCTCGTCCCGGATCGGACGCACGGCCTCGACCCCCTGGCCCGCCGGGTCGTCCAGCTGCCAGTCGAGGTACCGCTTGCCAGGGAAGACCGGGCAGGTGTCGCCGCAGCCCATGGTGATGCAGACGTCCGACTCCTTGACCGCGTCGAGGGTGAGGACCTTGGGGGTCTCCGCGGAGATGTCGATACCGACCTCGCGCATGGCCTCGACGGCGGCCGGATTGACGTGCTCGCCCGGGTTGGAGCCGGCGGAACGGACCTCGACGCGGCCCCCGGCCAGGTGGGTCAGCCACGCCGCGGCCATCTGGGAACGGCCGGCGTTGTGGACACAGACGAACAGTACGGAGGGCTTGTCGGACATCAGGAGGTCCTCTTGTCTCACGACGGCATCATGCGTGAATGACTTCAGCGCCCGGTGGCGTCAGCCATCACTGATATGAAAGTATCAGTCCATGATGACGTCAGTCGACAGTGACCTGATCCGGGTGTTGGCCGACCCGCTCAGGTTGCGGATCGTGACCCTGCTGGCCAGAGAGACGCTGTGCACCACCCACCTGGTGGAGGAGACCGGCGCCCGGCAGACCAACCTCTCCAACCACCTGAGAGTGCTGCGCGAGACCGGAGTCGTCGAGACAGAGCCGTGCGGCCGCTACACCTACTACAAGCTCCGCCCGGACGTCATCGCCTCTCTCGCCGGTCAGTTCGCCGCCCTGGCCGAGTCCGCCCGTACCGCCACCGACAACAAGAGGCCCTGCACGTGACCCGCACCGAAGCATCCGCGACCGCCGAGGAGTCCTCGGTCGTGGCGAAGCTGTCGACGCTCGACCGCTTTCTCGCCGTCTGGATCCTCGCAGCCATGGCCATCGGCCTCGGCCTCGGGAGGGCCGTCCCCGGCCTCGACGACGCACTCGCGAAGGTCGAGATCGGCGGGATCTCCCTGCCGATCGCCCTCGGTCTGCTGATCATGATGTACCCGGTGCTGGCCAAGGTCCGCTACGACAAGCTCGACGCCGTCACCAGCGACAAGAAGCTCATGGTCTCGTCGCTGGTCGTCAACTGGGTCCTCGGCCCGGCGGTCATGTTCGCGCTGGCCTGGATCTTCCTTCCGGACCTGCCGGAGTACCGCACCGGCCTGATCATCGTCGGCCTGGCCCGCTGCATCGCCATGGTCGTCATCTGGAACGACCTCGCCTGCGGCGATCGAGAAGCCGCCGCCGTACTCGTAGCGCTGAATTCGGTCTTCCAGGTCCTGGCCTTCGGCCTGCTCGGCTGGTTCTACCTCGCCCTGCTGCCAGGCTGGCTGAACCTGGGCAACGGCGCACACCTCGACATCTCGATGTGGAAGATCGCCCTGAACGTCGTCATCTTCCTCGGCATCCCGCTGCTGGCGGGCTTCCTCACCCGCCGTATCGGCGAGCGGAAGCTGGGCCGTGAGAGGTACGAGACGGGCTTCCTGCCGAAGGTCGGCCCGTGGGCGCTCTACGGCCTGCTCTTCACGATCGTCGTCCTCTTCGCCCTCCAGGGGAAGACGATCACTTCTCGGCCGCTGGACGTGGCCCGGATCGCGCTGCCGCTGCTGGTCTACTTCACCGTGATGTGGTTCGGCACCTTCGCCCTCGGCAGGGCCATCGGCCTCGCGTACGACCGCACCGCCACCCTCGCCTTCACCGCGGCGGGCAACAACTTCGAGCTGGCGATCGCGGTCGCCATCGCCACCTTCGGCGTCACCTCCGGCCAGGCACTGTCCGGGGTCGTCGGCCCGCTCATCGAGGTGCCGGTCCTGGTCGCCCTCGTGTACGTCTCGCTGGCCCGGCGGCGAGAATTCAAGGCCGCACAGCGGTTGGCGGCAGCCCCGCAGGACAGCTGACGCCCGGCATGGCCGACCCGGCCCGGCAGCCGGGCACGGGGATGTGCGGACGCTGACGCATCGGCGGGCAGGCGGGCTTTGCTCGTCAGTGGGGTTTCTCGGCGATCAGCAGGGCATAGCCCAGGCCGCCGTCGGCGACGGCCGTGCGGGCTGCCGCGAGGACGGCGGGCGAGGCGTCCAGGTCGACTCCGGCCTCGGTGAGCTCGGCCTGTGCGGTGAGGCGCAGCAGGTTCAGCCGGGCCTCGATCTGGTCGATCATGCGGGTCATGGCCTGGTCGTGCCGTTCGGTGCGGACGGCACGCAGTCCGGCCGCGGCCAGGATGTCGGCGTACTCGGTGAGCGGGCGGGCATCGGCGATGCAGGCGATCCGAGCGGCGAGACCGGTCAGTTCGGGCGGGAGCGGGGCAGGGCCGGCTGTGACGTCGGTGATGCCGAGGCGGCCTCCGGGTTTCAGGACGCGGGCGAACTCGTCGGCGGCACGGGTCTTGTCGGGGAAGGTGCACAGGGCGCACTCGCACACCACCGCGTCGAACATCCCGTCCGGATAGGGCAGTTCCTCGGCGTCGCCGGTGGTGAAGACGGCCCGCTCGGCGAGTCCCGCGGCCTGCGCCGCACCCTGGGCGAGGGCGGTGTTGGCCGGTGAGTAGTCCACACCGTCCACCTGGGCACGGTAGGCGTCGGCGAGGAGCAGGGCGGTGGTGCCGCGGCCGGAGGCCACATCGAGCACGCGGCGGCCCTCGCCCAGGCCCAAGCCGTCGGCGAGGCGCCGGGTCAGCGTGGCGCCGCCAGGGTGGTACGAATCGCCGAGCAGCAGGGTGACGACGTCGGATGAGTACGCGGCGGCGCAGCAGGCTTTCACCTCGTCGCCGGGCGGGCGTGACGGGCTGGACGGCAGCCTGTCCTGGTCGGTCATCGTGCTCCCTCCTCGGCGGCGGGCCCGGTACGGGCGGTCTTGGAGCCGTACGGTGTGTCGGTGATCCGGTCGGCCAGGGGCAGGGCGTTGGGCACGACCTGCGCGACGGGAACGCCGGACATCGCGGCGCGCGTCTGTTCGCGGTAGCCGACGGAGTTGTACGCGCAGAAGGGGATGAGACGCCCGTCGGGGGTGATCTCCTCGACGCAGCACTTCATCAGCTGCTTGACGTTGAGGGTGTAGGGGTCCTGGAAGTCCTGCACGACGACCATGAACGCCTTGTCGTTGAGCTCCTTGACCGCCACGGGCAGGTCGATCCCGCAGCTGTCGGCGCAGTCCAGCGCCTGTGCCGTGGCGCGCAGCTTCTCCTCGGTCGTGACCGTGCCCATGAAAGCGGAGGCCGACCACAGCCTCTCCAGAGCCTCCCGGATGCCGTCGTCGGGCAGGACCCGGTTGGTGACGTAGTCGAGGTAGTCCTCCACGTTCAGCAGCCTCGGGATCGGGACGACGGTACGGTTGCCCGGCTCGCCGTCCACCAGCAGGTAGGTGACGGAGCGGCAGGTCGGGAAGCAGCACGGTACGGGGAAGAAGTCGCCCTTCTGGAACCAGTCCGGCCGCTGCTCGTTGATCAGCCGGATCACATCGGGGTTGGTGAGCCGGTTCAGCGGGTCGAACTCCACGTGCCGGCCGGAGTGGGTGACGGGCTGGAACGCCACCGAGCGGACGGCGGGGTGGTCGATGCCGTACTCGATGATCGCGCCGAGTTCGTGCTCGTTCAGGCCGCGCTCGACGGCGGCGACCAGGGTGACGGTCAGTCCGGCCTCCGCGCAGTTGTCCAGTGCGCGCTGTTTGAACGTGCGCAGGTCCCGGCCGCGGATCTGAAGGTGGGTGCGCTCGTCGAAACCGTCGAACTGGAGGTAGACGTTCACTGACCTGTCCGGCATCTGGTTGCGTTTGCCGAGTTCGGCGACGAAGTTGCGGTCGGTGGCCAGGCGGATGCCGTTGGTGTTGAGACTGACCGCTTTGATCGGGCGGGCCTGGGCGAGGTCGATGAAGTCCAGGATGTGCCTGTGAATGGTGGGCTCCCCGCCGGAGAACATCACCACCTCCGCCTCTCCCTCGGAGGCCACGAAGGCGTCGAGCATGTGTGCGCACTGCTCGTGGGTGATGGAGTAGCCTCCCACGGCCTCCGTCCGGGCGGTGCGGCCAGGCCGGTGGCCGGAGTCGGCGAAGCAGATCGGGCAGTCCAGGTTGCAGCCGGTGTTGACCTCGACGATCCCCAGGCAGGCGTGCTGCTTGTGCTCCGGGCACAGCCCGCAGTCACTTGGGCAGCCCTCCTTCACCTCGGTCTGGAAGACCAAGGGGATGGTGCCGGGCTTGTTGAACCGGGAGGAGGCCAGGTACTCCTCGGCGTCCCCGTACACCAGCGCCTCGAACTCGCCGTGGTCACGGCAGCGTTTACGCAGGTACACCTTGCTGTCGCGGATGTTGACCTGCGCGTCGACGGGTGTCTTGCACAGCGGGCAGATGGACTTGGTGAACTCCACGAACACCTCGTTCCGATCCACCTTGTGCCGGGGCGTCGGCGCTTGAGTCATGGCGGAACTCCTCTCGCAGGGGTAGTCGCCACCGGTCACCGGACCTCGGCGATGCCGGAGGCGGCACCGTAGGGCATGCGTGCTGCCGGCCAGGGCCACGACGCGCCGACACGCCGATGCGTCGAGCGTGCTCAGCCGCTGATCCGCGCGCGCCTTTGGGCCGTGCGCACGAGCACCGCCGCGTACACGAGGGCCAGGGCATCCTGGAAGAGAACGACCCAGCTCAGCCGCTGGGTGAGGTAGTTCCCGAAGCAGCCGCAGTTGTCCACCACCAGTCCACGGGCGAACGCCTGGGCGGCCAGCATGCTCCACACCAGCGACACAACCGCGTAGACCCACACCGGAACGACGGCCTTCGACCGCGGGCGGGCAAGGAACCACACCCCGCACACCGACTCCCCGGCGATCAGCAGCGCGATCAGCACTGCCGCCGCGGCACCGTGGACCAGACCGTACGCGCCGAGGATGGCCGGCATATCGGTGAGGGAAGCGAGCCGGCCGACGGCCATGGCCGTGTAGACCGCGCCGGCGGCGAGACGGAGCACCATCCGCGCGACGTCACGGGCCTCGGGGCGGCGGGAACTGTAAGCGCACTGACCGAAGCGGCTGAGTCTTCACCGGCTCGCTGCCGCTCGGCGTTCCGCTTCGGCCTTGACCGAGTCGAGCGAGGCGGCGACCGCGGCCTCCCAGCGCGCGGCCACCGCTGCGCCCCACCACTGCCCGGCCCGCCACAGGTCGGTGCCCAGCTCTCCCTCGTACACCAGCCGTGTCCCCGCCTCGGTCTCGTCCAGGACGAACGACTCGGTCACGTGCGGCACCGGGCCCCGCACCAGCCGGAAGTCGACGCGCTCGTGCTGGGTGAAGCGCACCGTCTCCACCGTCACCGCGCTCAGCCGTCCACCCGCGATGGGCGTGTAGTGCTCGGCCAGCACCAGGTCACTGCCGTGCTCCAGCACCCTCAGCTTCTCGCGCATCGCCCGTGGTGTGCGGCCCAGATACGGCTGCGCCACCACATCGAACACCGTCCGGCGAGGGGCCGCGATATCGACAGTCTGCGGGCCCAAGGGCCGCGTCCGGCGTCCCACGCCCACGTCGACCGGGACAGCACCCGTCACCAGTCCCAGGTATGCGGCGGCCAGTGAGCCGGTCGCGCCCGCGGCCCAGGCCGCGACCCGCAGACCGCGCCCGGCGCTCACCGGCTCTCCTGCGGGGCGACTTCCTCGAATGCGACGGCGGTGACCGTGCAGTGGCGGGCGAGCGCCTCCCCGAAGCGCAGCGCCCCGGTCCGGCTCCCGGGAGAACAGCCGTGGTGAGGCGAGTCAGGCGGGAAGCGGGGGTCGCCCTCCACCACAACGGTCCGTTCGGCCTCCGCGAGCACGGTGCCGTTCCACGGGGCGTACATCATGAGCGGCCACCTCCGGTGAGATCCTTGTCGTCCATACCGCGACGCTAGAGCGCCGACCGAAGGCTCGCCGGTGACCGCGCCCGCAACGCCCACCCGTGTCGCCGACCACGAGCAGGGCTGCCCACGAACCGGGTCGGCCCGCGGCTCAGGTGAGGGCGGCGGCCAGCAGGGCGAAGGCGGCGATGATGACGGCGACGCGGACGTAGTGGAAGCGGTCCCAGCGGTTCATCTGCTCCTTCCAGTCGGCGGGCCGGTTGTCGGGGGTCCACGTCTTGCCCCGGTTGTTGATCGGGACGAGCAGCAGGATCGACATGATCACGCTGACGATCAGCAGTGCGCCGGCCGTGACGACCAGGCCGGCGCCGTGGTCGTGCCATCCGGCGGTGGCCCAGGCCGCGACGAGGGCGAGCGAGGTGATGTACCAGACCGGCATCGCGGCGCCGAGCATCCGGCCTCCGTGGGCGCGGCCCAGTTGTCCGCTGTCGCCCGGGAGGGCGTTGAGGATCGGGTTGATGACGAAGGCGACGGAGAACTCCACCCCCACCATCACGCCGACGACCACGATGGTGACGACCTGGAGTGCGTTGAGCATGGTGACCCCTCCTGGGATCTAGCATTGATAGCCGTTGTGGCAACGCTAGCTCTGCTGCCGCTCGATTGTCTAGCGGTGCTAGGATCGGAGCATGTCGGTACAGGAACGCAAGGAGCGCGAACGAGCCGGCCGCGAGCGCCTCATCGTGGCGACGGCCCGTGAACTCGCCGAGCAGCAGGGCTGGGACGCGGTCACCACCCGCCGGCTCGCCGAGCGCATCGAATACAGCCAACCCGTCCTCTACAGCCACTTCCGCGGCAAGCGCGAGATCATCGGCGCCGTCGCCCTCGAAGGCGCCGCCGAGTTGGCCGCGGCGCTGCGGGCCGCTGCCTGTGCCGCGGACGGCCCGCGCGCCCGGGTCACCGCACTCGCACGCGCCTACCTCGACTTCGCCGCACGCAACCCGGCGGTCTACGACGCCGTGTTCCGGCTCGACGGCGGCCTGGCGTTCGCGCAGGAGGACACCCCGGGGCCGCTGAAGGACGGCTTCGCCGCCCTGTTGGAGAGTCTCGAAGAGGTCGCAGGGGACGGTGTCCATCCGGGGCTTTTCACGGAGGTCTTCTGGGCGTCCCTGCACGGGCTTGCGACCCTGACCCGGGCGGGGCGGCTGCCGCCGGAGGAGGCCGAGCGGAGGACGGAGCTGCTGGTGGACCGGCTCGCCGTGTTCTGACGCACCTCCCTGCGGGCACGCGGCCGGCCCTCGGGCCCCGCTGCCTGCCCGCGGCATCGCTTCCGGCCACTCGCGCCCACACGATGCGCACCGTGGCCGAGTTGCTGCTCCGTCCCCGTGCGGTGTAAGGCGGCTGTCACGACGGCGTGCGGTGTGCGGGCAGGCGCCCCCCTCGTTGTCCTCGGTCGGTTACGTGCTCCGACGGTGCCGCTCTACACTTAGGGTCGCCTAAGTCCGTGATCATCAAGATCAGTTCTCGTCATGTCGAAATGGATGCGATGTCAGCTGCCACGATCAGCAGCCCAAGAGGCGTTCTGGTCGGCCGCCGCATCGGCTGGACGGCTGCGGCCGTCGTCGCACTGCTGCTCGCGGTGCTGCTCAGCCTTGCGGTAGGTGCCCGCCAGATAGCCCCGGCTGAAGTCTTCGATGCCCTCTTGTACGGCGGCACGAGCGATGCGGCTGAGGTCGTCCGGTCCCTGCGGGTGCCCCGGACCATCGTCGGTCTGATGGTCGGCGCGGCGCTGGCCATCGCGGGCACGCTGATGCAGGGCATCACTCGCAATCCCATCGGTGACCCCGGTGTCCTGGGCATCAGCCAGGGCGCGGCGGCCGGCGTCGTCACGGCCATCGCGCTGGCCGGGGTGCACACGCTCACCGGCTATGTGTGGTTCGCCTTCGTCGGCGCCGGTATCGCGTCGGTGGCCGTCTACGCCGTAGCGGCCAGCGGGCGCGGCGGTGCGACCCCCGTGAAGCTGGCGCTGGCCGGTGCCGCCATCAACGCGCTGCTCATCGCCTTCATCCAGGGGATGCTGACGACGGACGCGGCCACGCTGGACGAGTTCCGCTTCTGGCAGGTCGGGTCGATCGCCGGGCGGGGTGCCGACGTGGCGGGTCAGATCTGGCCGTTCCTCGTCGTCGGCGTGGTGATGGCGCTGTCGGTGGCGCGGGGGCTGGACGCCCTCGCGCTGGGCGAGGACGTGGCCAAGGGGCTCGGCCACAGGGTGGGCACCGTACGGATCGTGGGCGGCCTCGCCGCCACGGTGCTCACGGGTGTCGGTGTGTCGGCCGCCGGGCCGATCGCCTTCGTGGGACTCGCGGTGCCCCACATCGCGCGTGCCCTGGTGGGCACCAACTACCGCTGGGTGCTGCCGATGGCGGCGCTGCTCGGGCCGGTCATGCTGCTTGTGGCGGATGTGCTCGGGCGGATCACCTTCCCGCCGGGCGAGGTGCCCGCGGGTGTGGTCACGGCTCTGCTCGGTGTGCCGTTCCTGATCATTCTGGTTCGCCGCAAGGCGGTGAGTTCGTGACGACCTCGATCGCCGAAGCCCCCACGGCCGTTCGTCCCGCCGGGTACGGGCTCATCAGGCGAAGGCGCGGCTCCTTCCTCTTCCACAGGCGCGCGGCAGTCGCCGCGGCCGCCCTCGGGCTGCTGACAGCAGCCGTGTGCGTCACCTACCTCTGCCTCGGCGAGACCAATGTCCCGCCCGGCGAGGTCCTCAACGTCCTGTCCGGGCAGCCGTCGTGGGCCGCGCTCGTGGTGAGCGACCTGCGGCTGCCGCGAATGGCCCTCGGACTGCTGGTCGGCGCCGCCTTCGGGGTGGGCGGCGCGCTGATCCAGACCGTGGCCCGCAATCCGCTCGCCAGCCCCGACATCATCGGCGTCTCGCAGGGCGCGAGCGCCCTGACCATCGGCGCTCTGACATTCGGGATCACGTCGTTCAGCGTGCTGCCGTACGTCTCGGTCGTCGGCGGTCTGCTCGCGGCCGTGCTGGTCTACCTCTTCGCCTGGCGCGGCGGGCTGCACGCCGCGCGGTTCGTGCTCATCGGTATCGGCATCGCCATCGCGCTGCGTTCCATCGTCCATCTGTTCATCACCAAGGGCGATTACCTGGTGGCCGCACAGGCGCAGGTGTGGCTGACCGGTTCGCTCAACGGCCGGGGCTGGGCGGAGGCCGCCCCGCTCGGCTGGGCGCTGCTCGCCGTGGTGCCGTTCGTGGTCTGGGCGGCGCGCGCCCAGCGCAACGCGGGCCTCGACGACGACACCGCCACGGCGCTGGGTGTGCCGTTGCAACGGACCCGGTTCGGACTGGCGCTGCTGGGCGTGTTTCTCGCGTCGGTGGCGACGGGTGCGGCCGGCCCGGTGGACTTCGTGGCGCTGCTCGCCCCGCAGATCGCCCGCCGTATGACGCGTACGCCGCAGATCCCGCTGCTGTGCTCGGCACTGCTCGGCGCGTTCATCGTGGTGGCCGCCGATCTGCTGGCACGCCTGTTGTTCGCGCCGGTCGAACTGCCCGTGGGTGTACTGACAGCAGCCATCGGCGCCCCCTATCTGATCTGGCTGATCATTCGCAGCCGCACTGGAGGAAGAGCGTGACCGAGAGCAGGCTCACAGCCCGCGAACTGACCCTGGCCTACGAGGAGAACACGGTCGTCGAGGACCTGGATCTGGAGGTCCCACACGGCCGGGTCACCGTCATCGTCGGCCCCAACGCCTGCGGCAAATCCACCCTGCTGCGCGCGCTCGGGCGACTTCTCAAGCCCCGGCAAGGCTCGGTGCTGCTGGACGGCAGGGAGCTGAGCCACATACCCACCAGGACGATCGCCCGGTCGATCGGGTTGCTGCCGCAGACGCCGGTGGCGCCGGAGGCGATCACGGTCGCCGATCTGGTCGCGCGAGGGCGGCAGCCGCACCAGCGGTGGTGGCAGCAGTGGTCGGAGGAGGACGAGCGCGCGGTCACCGACGCCATGGAGCGTACGAATGTGGCGCAGCTCGCCGAGCGGGGGGTGGACGAGCTGTCGGGGGGTCAGCGGCAGCGCGTATGGATCGCCATGGCGCTCGCCCAGGAGACGGATCTGCTGCTGCTCGACGAGCCGACCACCTATCTGGACATCTCGCACCAGGTGGAGGTGCTGGACCTGGTGCGGCAGCTCAACCACGAGCGCGGCCGGACCTTCGTCGCGGTGCTGCACGACCTCAACACGGCGGCACGGTACGCGGATCACTTGGTGGCGATGAAGGCGGGGCGGATCGTCGCACAAGGCCCGCCCTCGCAGATCGTCACGGCCGACCTGGTCCGGGAGGTGTTCGGCCTCGACTCGGTGGTGGTCCCTGACCCGGTGACCGACAGTCCGCTGGTCGTTCCTGGCAGCCCGTGGCAGGCGAACGGTTCTGGCAGCGACTACGCGGAGGGGGCGGAAGAGGCGGGATCCGAGAAGAAAGCGGAAGAGGCGGGCCTCAAGAAGAACGCAGCCCCTGCGTAGCCGGCCCAGCGCGTTGGAGCGCGCCGACGGCGCACGCTGCCGAGTTGTGATCCGGTCGAGCTTGCTCACCCCCGATTGTAAGGTTAGCTTTACCTAAGTTCACCCCCCGCTGAACTCGTCCCCGTACAGGAAAGGCTTTCCGCTGATGTCCCGCTCCTTCAGCAACCGCGCCGCGGCCGTCGCCGCCGTAGCCGTGCTCACCGTCACCGCCACCGCCTGCGGGGGGGCCGAGGACGACTCCGCGAACGCGTCCGCCAAGGGGGGCCGGCACACCGTCAAGACGGCCATGGGCAAGGTGAAGGTGAACAACGACCCCAAGCGCGTGGTCGTCCTGGACACCGACGCCCTCGACTCGGCGATCACCCTCGGCGTCAAGCCGGTCGGCGCCGTCCAGCCGGAGGCGGGCGCGCCGCTTTCCACCTACCTGCCCAAGGACAAGCTCGAGGGCATCAAGAAGGTCGGCCTCATCGCCGAGCCCAACCTCGAGGCGATCGCCGGACTGAAGCCCGACCTGATCCTGAGCAGCAAGGCACGCGACGAGAAGAACTACCAGGAACTCTCGAAGATCGCCCCGACCGTCTTCACCGAGACCACCGGGCCCACCTGGCGTGACAACTTCGAGCTGCACGCCGACGCGCTCGGTGCGAAGGACCGGGCCAAGAAGGTCGAGGCCGACTACGAGAAGCACGTCGCGAAGGTGACCGAGGCGCTCGGCGGCGAGGAGAAGGCCAAGAAGACCAAGGTCGGCTTCGTCCGCTTCGTCGAGGGCGCCGACACCCGCCTCTACAAGAACGACACGTTCGTCGGCAGCATCTTCAAGGACCTGAAGGTCGGCCGCCCCGCCAACGTGGACAAGACGGGCTTCTCCCTGGACATCAGCCCGGAGAGGATCGACGAGGCCGACGCCGACGTCATCTTCCACTCCACCTACGGTGACCCGAAGAAGGCCAAGGAGACCACCATCACCGGCAGCAACATGTGGAAGAAGCTGGACGCGGTGAAGAACAAGAAGGTCTACCCGGTCAACGACGATCTGTGGATGCTCGGCATCGGCTACACCGGCGCCGACAAGGTCCTCGACGAGATGGAGCAGAAGCTCGGCTGACGCTCCGGCGGCCGACGAACGGCGACATCGGCCGTTCCCCGCAACCGCACAGCAACGCAGGCGACCCGACACCGGACTCGGTGTCGGGCCGCTGACGTTCGGGCTGCCAGGCGCGGCCGCGCCTGGCACGCCTCACGGGGTGCGCCGCGCTGCCGTCAGGTGGTCTCAGAGGCGCTCGAAGCCGCGTACGCGCTCCCAGTCGGTCACCGCCGACTCGAACGCGGCCAGTTCCGTACGGGCGGCCTGCGCGTAGTGGGCGACCACCGATTCACCGAAGACCTTCGCGGTGATCTCGCTGTTCTCCCAGCGGTGCACGGCCTCGGTCAGTGTGGTGGGCAGCCGCGGTACCGACGGATCGGTCAGAGCGTTGGCGGCGTGCGGCTCCGGCAGCGGGAGGCGGTTCTCGATGCCGTACAGGCCGGCCGCCACCGCCGCGGCGACGGCGAGGTACGGATTGGCGTCACCGCCGGGGACCCGGTGCTCGATACGCATCGAGTGGCCCGAGCCGACGACACGGACCGGGCAGGTGCGGTTGTCCCGACCCCAGGCGACACCGACCGGGGCGAAGCCGCCGGGCTGCAGCCGCTTGTAGGAGTTGATGTTCGGCGCCATCAGCAGGGCGAAGTCAGGGAGGCAGGCGAGCTGACCGGCCACGAAGTGGCGCATCAGCTCGGACATGCCGTCCGCTGCTGACGGGTCGGCGAGCACGGCGGAGCCGTCGGTGCCGCGCAACGACAGGTGGATGTGGCAGGAGTTGCCCTCGCCCTCGTCGAACTTGGGCATGAAGGTGAGCGCGACGCCCTCCTGGGACGCGATCTGCTTGGCGCCGTTCTTGAAGAAGACGTGGTTGTCGCACGTGGCCATCGCCTCGTCGTAACGGAAGACGATCTCGTACTGGCCGGCGTGGCACTCGGCTCGCGCGGTCTCCATGGTGAGCCCGGCGCGCACCATCTCCCGGCGGATGCGGCGCACCACCGGCTCGATCTCCGCGAGGCCCTGGAGGGAGTAGTCGACGTTGTAGGCGGTGGCTGTCTCCAGGCCGTGATAGCGCCGATCCCACGCCTGGCGGTACGACTCGCGGAAGACCAGGAACTCCAGTTCGGTGCCCGCGAACGCCGCAAGCCCGCGCTCGGCGAGCCGGTCGAGCTGCCCGCGCAGCACCTGGCGGGGCGCCACCTCGACCGCCCGGCCGTCCGGCCAGTGAGCGTCGGCGAGGACGAGCGCGCTGCCCTCGTCCCACGGGAGGTCGCGCAAGGTGGCCGGATCGGGGCGCAGCACGAAGTCGCCGAAGCCGCTGCGCCAGGCGTCGATGGCATAGCCGGGGCCGGTGTCCATCTCGACGTCGGAGGCGAGCAGGTAGAGGCAGGCGCCGAAGCCCGACTGAGCCGCCTCGTCGAGGAAGTGCGGCACGGACAGCCTGCTGCCCTGGAGCCGCCCCTGGAGATCCGGGACGCTGACGATCACCTCCTCGACCTGTCCGGCGTCCGCCTCGGCGCGCAGTCGTTCGTACGGCGCGGGGGTCATATCTGCTCCTGACGGGCGTGGGCCTCGGCCTGCGTGTGGGCCTGGGCCTGCGCGTGGACGGTTGCGGTGGCGAGGGGGTTGGCGAGGGTGCCGTGGACGACGTCGAAGCCCTCGTCCTTCTCGGCGCGGTCGTGGAAGCCGCCGCCGAGCAGCTGCTCCCGGTTGAGCGCCACCCGGTCGAACTCGGGGGCCAGCAGACCGAACTCCTCGAAGCGCTCGGTCAGTTCGGGGAAGCGGGTGTGGTAGCGCTCGATCTCGGCGCGGACCATGCCCCAGAACTCCTCCTCCGGCACGCCGAGGTGCTCGGCGACCAGCGGGGCGAAGAACCGGAAGTGCCCCGCGAAGACCGCGCTGAGCAGCGAGTGGGCCAGCTCGCCCGCGGGCCAGCGCAACAGGAGCGCGTCGGCCCGCTCGGACAGTCCGGCGTACTCGGGACGGTCGCCGGGCAGCAGATTGACGTCCTCGGCGAAGTCCTTCACCGCGATGCCGAGCGGAGTGTCGGTGCTGTCGTAGAGGACGACGGTGTTCTCGCCGTGCGGGCAGAACGCCGTGCCGTACCGGTACAGGTAGTGCAGGAGACCGGGCAGCAGGGCCTGGAAGAACCGGGTCAGCCAGGCACGGGGCGTCTGCCCCGAGCGTTCGACCAGCTCGCTGACCAGGGCGCGGCCGTCCGAGCCGACCTTGAGCAGCGCGGCCATGGTGCGGGCCTGCTCGCCCTCCTCCAGCAGGGCGGCGACCGGCTCGCGCCAGACCGCGCCGAGGAGTTCGTGGTAGCGGTACGGCGCGTCCTCGACCGACTCGTACAGCGGATGGTGCACGGCCACGCCCGCCACCTCGCCGAGCGGGTGGAATCGCAGCTCGTCACGCAGGTACGGGTCCGCTTCCCGGACGGCGTGCAGCCAGGCGCTGACATCCGGCGCGGCCTTCGTCGGCCCGGTGGACAGGCCGCGCCAGACGAGGGTGTTGCGGATGAGCAGCGGCACCTTCACATTGCGGCGGTGCGGGTGGTCCAGGTTGGCGAGCGTACGGATGGACTGCAGCGGCCGGTAGCGGTCCGGGCCCTCGCCGAGCAGCACGACCCGACCGTCGGCGAGGTAGGGGGCGAACAGGGGTGCGACCGCCTCGTCCCAGTGGAAGGGATGCACCGGCAGCCAGTGGAAGTCGTCGGTGGCCAAACCGGTCTCGGCGCAGGACTCATGGAGGGCGGCCGCGAACTGTTTGCGGGTGCCCTCGTCGAGTTCCTCGGCGAGGAGGGTGTCCTCGTCCAGGCCGTCCACTCCGGAGTAGGAGGCCAGGCTGCGGTGGATGCCGGCCCACAGCAGGAACACCGTCCCGGCCGCCTCGGGGGCGTAGGCAGCGGCGTCGGAGGCGGAGAAGCCAAGCCGGCCCTTGTTGAGGAGCATGCAGGGGTGGCCGTCCTGGTGGGCCTCCAGGTCGAGGTGGTCCAGGTCGGCGAGGCCGGCGGCGGGCAGGGCGCGGGCGATGACCTCGGCCTCGGCCCGCCGGGTGGCGGTGAGTTCACGCAGGACCTCGGCGGTGGTGGGCCCGTCCCAGCCCAGGACCTGGCGGGCGTCGAGCAGCAGTCGCTCGGGGCCGAGGACGCCGTCCTCCGGTGCGGGATGCCGCCACAGGGTGCCGGGGACCAGCCGCCAGGTGCCGAAGGTGCCGCGGGCGGACCGGAACGTCCAGTGGACGCCGTCGCTGAACTCCAGCCGGTAGGCGTCCGGCGCCTCAGCCGAGGTGTCGGGCTCGGGGACGAGGAACTCCTCGTAGGCGAACTCCTCCACGGCCTTGACGAGCAGCCGCCGGCCCGCCTGCGCCCAGGCTTCTCGTGTGGTGCGGTTCATCGGTGGATCTCCTCGGAGTGCGCGGGTGCGGCGGTGGAAGCGGTGGCCGAAGCGAGCGCGGGCACGGTGTCCGGCTTCCGCCGGGACTGCGGCGGTACGGCGGCCATGGCGGCGTCTTCGGACATGTCCGCTACCGGTTCGGCCGGTGACGAAGCGGTGCTCCGTGGGCGCCGCAGGGACAGCGCGGCGGCCAGCGCCTGGACGGCCGCGGCGACCGCGAGCGGCAGCGCCAGGTCGTGGGAGACAGCCGCGGTTGCGGCGATCGGCGCGGCCAGCAGACCGGCCGACCGGGCGGTCTCCACAGCGGTGAAGGCCGGGCCCTCCGTACCCGTCGCGCGGAACATCCGCAGCTCGACGGCGACTTGCCCCAGCCCCAGACCGACGCCGAAGAGCAGTCGGCCGCCGACCAGTCCGGGCAGTGAACCGGCCAGCCAGCTCCAGGCCAGCCCGGCAGCACCCACGGTCAGGGACAGCGGCAGCAGCCGGTCGCCCAGCACGTCGTGGCAGCGGCGTACCGCGGGCAGGACAGCCAGCGCCGAGACGCTCGGCAGGAAGAACAGCACACCGCTGCCCACCGAGCCGCTGCCCAGATCCTCGGCGAACTTGGTGAAGAAGGGCCGCGCCACATTGGCCGAGAAGTCGAACGCGACGCCGATCAGCGCGGCGTAGGCCAGGGCCATGAGCCACGGGAGGCGACGAGGGCCAGGCGCGGAAGTGCGCTCCCTCCGGGCCTCGCCGGCCCGTCCGGTCCGGGTGCCGGGCCGCTTGCCCAGGATCCGGTAGGTCAGCACGGCCAGGAGCGTGTCCAGCACCGCGAACGCGGAGATGCCGATGCGCGGTTCCGGGAGCGCGAGCACCCCGGCACCCACCATCGTGGAGACGACCACCGACAGATGGAACACGACCACGAGCGAGCAGATGCCCGTCAGCCGCGCACGCACACCGTCCTGCGACGATTCGTCGCCGTGCTCGGCGATGAACGCGGGATACGCCAGCAGCAGGGCGCTGTTGGTGCTGACGATGAGTGTCGAGAGGACCAGATACGCGGCATAGCTGGGCGCCAGCCCCAGGAGCAGGTCGAGAACGGCGGAGCCGCACAGCCCGGCCAGTACGAGTCCGTGCAGTGACCAGCGCCGGGCCGCCAGCCCCCACAGGGGGAGGGCGGCGAGCCCGGCGATACGGCAGATCCAGATGTAGAGCCCGGTCGCCTCCGGGTCCTCGATCCCGTACAGCCTCTCGAAGAGCTGCGGCAGGAACGGCGTCAGAGCGGTCTCGGCGACCAGGTGGAGGCCGATGACCGAGAGGAGGACCGACTTGGCTCGGCGCGCCGACCCGCCACGGGCCGACGCGCCGTCCTTCCCCAGGGCCGTCATCGCTGTGTCTCCGCCGGGGCCGGGACCCGCACGGCGGGCGGCTGGTCCGGGACCGGGGCGGACTCCTGCGGTGCGCCGAAGGTGGTGAACGCCTGGCGCGGGGCGACCGGCAGCACCGCCCTTCCCACAGCGGCGTTCAGGATCGTCGCGGCGCGCCAGGCGCCCAGCGTGAGGTCGGGAGCGCCCACACCGTGGGTGTGCATCTCGGCGTTCTGGACATAGAGGGTGCCCGAGACCCGGGGGTCGAGGGCGACCCGGTAGTCGCCGTCGACCTGGTAGCGGCCCTTGGCGTCCCAGTCGACCAGGTCGGCCATCGCCTCCAGGAACGGGGGACGGGAGGCGGCGTAGCCGGTGGCGGAGACCACTGCCGCGGTACGGATCTCGAACACCGAGTCCTGCTGCCGACTGCGGCAGGTGAGCAGATACCGGTCGCCGTCGGCCTCGGCCGCGAGGACCTCCACGGCCGGGTGGAGCGAGGCGCGCGGTTCGCCGCCTCCGATGGTGCGCTCGTACAGCTCGTCGTATATCTCGCCCAGTGTCTCCTCGCTGACGCCCTTGTAGAGCTGCCACTGCTCGGCGGTCAGCCGCTCGCGCGTGGTCTCGGGCAGGTCGCGGAAGAAGCGGATGTAGTCCGGGGTGAAGTGCTCCAGGCCGATCTTGGAGTACTCCATGGGAGCGAAGGCGGCGGTACGGGCCAGCCAGCGCACGTACGGACCGCCCCGTCCTTCGCCGTCCTGGTTGCGGAGCAGGTCGAGCGCGACCTCGGCGCCGGACTGGCCCGCGCCGATGACGGTGACGTCGTCGGCAGCGCCGAGCCGGGCACGGTGGGCGCGGTAGTCGGCACTGTGCAGGACGCGCCCGGCGTGGGTGTCGGTCAGCAGCGGGCGCAGCGGCTCGGGGACGACCGGGTCGGTGCCCACGCCGAGGACGACCTGACGGGCGAGCACCCGGGTCTGCTCACCGGCCGCTGAATGGTGCACGACGGCGAAAGCGTCCGCCGTCTCGTCCCACTCCAACGCCGTGACCCGCGCGTCGAAGCGGCAGGAGGACAGCCGCTCGGCGACCCAGCGGCAGTAGTGGTCGTACTCGCGGCGCGGGATGTGGAAGCGCTCGGAGAAGAAGAACTTGAACATGCGCTCGTGGGCGCGAAGGTAGTTCAGATACGACCAGGGGCTGGTCGGGTCGGCCATGGTGACCAGATCGGCGAGGAACGGCACCTGGAGCGTCGTTCCCTCCATCAGCAGGCCCGGATGCCACGAGAAGGCGGGCTTCGCGTCCAGGAAGAGCGAACGGAAGCCGGGGACACCGTCGGCCAGGGCCGCCAGCGACAGGTTGAACGGGCCGATGCCGACACCCACCAGGTCGTAGGGCGCGTGCTGGTCCGGGGAAGTCGAGGGCGCGGTCACCGCTGTGCCTCCGTAAGAGGGTTGGGAAGGTCGATGTACACGGACTGGGTGTGAACTTCGCCGACCAGTTCGTCGAGACCGTCCACGCAGGTCAGGTAGTTGCCCTTGCAGCGCAGCACCGGTGCGTCGAGCAGCAGGTCGAGCAGGCCCTTGGCGGCGGGCTCGGCCCTGCGCAGCCGCTCCAGCACTCCGCGCAGAACGCGCAGCAGGTCGCCCTCGTCGGCCAGGCCGAGCGCGCCGAACGCGCCGACGAGACCGAGGAGGTTGTTGATGCCCAGGTAGTAGGCGACCCGCTCGTCGACGAACGCGTCCGCGAAGACCAGGTCGACGCCTTCGGTCGCGCCGGGCAGCAGCCGCTCGATGTCGGGGACGCGGGACTCGGCCAGGTAGTAGCCCTGGCTGTCCCGGTACCAGCCGGCGCACGGCAGTCCGTTCGCGTCGAGTGCGACGAGGGTGTTCTGGTGATGCGGTTCCAGGGCGATGCCGTACCGCGCCTGAAGGCGGATCAGGGGGACGGCCAGGACGTCCAGGTAGCGCTCCAGCCAGCGCGCCGACGCCTCGGCCACGGAAACGCCCAGCGCGTGGGCGGCGCCCTCGACCGCCGCGTTCAGCAGCGCGCGGTGGCGTGGCGCTGTGCCGTCACCGGGTCCTGTGCGCTCGGCCAGCAGACCGGCCACACACAGCCCTTCGGCCCGTGCGTCGGCGCCGCCGCGGAAGGGGTTGTCCCGGATGGCCGTCTCCAGACCCGTCTCGGGACCGTCCGCGCCGACGGAGACCCAGGCGAAGTCGCGCAGGATGCCGAACTCGGGATGCTCGGAGCGCAGCCATTCCACAGGGCCCGCTGCCAGCAGCTGCGCCGCGCGTACGCCGAGCCGCATCTCGCTGCGCAGGTTGTTGCGCCGGGAGTTGGTGATCCGCATCCCGAGGGACAGCTTGAGCATCACCTCGGTGTCCGGCCGGTGCACCGTCCGTACGGAGGAGGTGGGGTACCAGGCGGATCCGGCCGCGCCGAGCGGACGCAGCAGCCCGGCGTCGAGGAGACGGGCGACCTGAGGGCGGGCCAGGACCTCGCGTGCCTGCCAGGGGTGCGCGGGCACCGGCACCATGCCGTCCGGCAGCTTCAGCCCCTCGGCCAGCGGGCGCAGCAGTTCGGCGGGCGACCGGCCGTCCGCGCTCCCGCCGACGACGACCTCGGGGTGCGCGGCGAACCAGTGCAGCGGGAAGGAGCCGCGCAACTCGGGCGAGTACGCCGCGAGTTCCACGTCCGACGCCTCCTCGCGGCTCTTGGGCGCGGGATGGAACGGGTGCCCCAGCAGCAGCGCCTGCTCGCTGTCGAGGAACGGTGTCGGGCCCCGGCCTTCCGGTCCCTCGGCGCGACGACGCTCGATGTGGGCTGCGGTGCGCCGTGCGGAGTTCAGCACCCGCGCCGCCGCGTCGCCACCGTGGTGCGGCGGCGCGCCACGGCCCACGGTCGTCTCCCGGATCAGCGCCGCCGCCACGAGCGAGGCGTCCGCCGGGAGGGTGCTGTCCTCTCCCGTGGAGGCCAGGTGGGGTGCTCCGAACCGATGCCAGCCGGTGGCGGACCGATAGCGCACCGGCACCCGCAGGGTCAGTTGACTGGCCGGCAGATGCAGCAGGAGCGCCTGACCGGTCGCTGGTACGTCGGTGCCGGTCTCGCGTACGTAGGCGCGCAGCAGCGTCTCCATCGCCGCCGCGTCACCCGCGCGGAGCGCTTCGGGGTGGTCCAGCGGGTCGGGACCGGGGGCCGCGGCCGACGCGGGTGGCACCGCGGCTGTCGGCCGGGTCCCGGTGGAGTGGCTCACAGCTCCTCCTCGGCCCGGCCCGCCGCCACGACCGCGTCCAGCAGCCGCTCGACATCGGCGGGAGTCGTGTGCGGATTGAGCAGGGTCAGCTTGAGGCGGACCCGCCCCGGTCCCTCGCCCGGCAGCTCGGTCCTGCCGACCACGGCCCGCCCCTCGCGCAGCAGCCTGCGCCGCAGGCCCGCGTTGATCCGGTCCACGCGCTCCGGGTCGGTGTCGCGGGGGCTCTCCGGCAGATAGCGGAACAGGAATGCCGTCAGAACCGGGTCGGCGTGCAGTTCCAGGCTCGGGTGGGCGCGGACTGCTTCGGCGCCGGAGCGTGCCAGCGCGTGGCAGGCGTCCACGAGGCGGCCCAGGCCGTCCCGGCCCAGGGTCCGCAGCGTGACGGCGATCTTGAAGGCGTCGGTACGGCGAGTGGTGCGCAGCGAGAGGCCCAGCAGGCTCGGGTATCCGGCCTCCTCGTCGTCCTGCGGGTTGAGGTAGACCGCCCGCCGGGCCAGCGACGCGTACGTCTCCGCCCGCTTCACCAGGAAGATGCCCGCGGCGACCGGCTGCCAGCCCAGCTTGTGCCAGTCCAGGGACACCGAGTCGGCCAGCGCGACCCCGGCCATGAGCGGGGCGAGTTGGTCGGACAGCAGCGCGCCCCCGCCGTAGGCGGCGTCCACGTGCAGCCAGGCGCCGTACTCGGCGGCCAGCGAGGCGCAGGTGCGCAGCGGGTCGATCGCACCGGTGTCGGTGGTGCCGGCGGTGGCCACGACGGCCAACGGCAGTTCGCCCCGCCTCACACAGTCGCGCAGGGCGGCGGCGAGCGCGTCGGGCTTCATCCGCAGCTGGTCGTCGACGGGAACGGGAACAACCGCGTCCTCGCCCAGCCCCAGCAGGGCAGCCGACCGCTGCACCGAGAAGTGCGCGGCTTCGGAGGTGAAGATCCGTGCGCGCCGGCCCGTGCCAGGCACACCGGTCAACTCGACCTGACGCCCGCTCTCCTGGCCGATCACCCGGTCCCGGGCGAGCATCAGTCCCATGAGGTTGGACTCGGTGCCGCCGGAGGTGAGCACACCGGCGGCCTCGTCCGGGTCGTACCCGACGAGCTGCGCCAGCTCCTGCAACAGCAGGGTCTCCAGTGCGGTGGCGGCGGGCGCCTGGTCCCAGGAGTCCTGGGAGGGGTTGAGCGCGGAGACGGCGAGGTCGGCGGCGACCGCGACGGCCAGCGGCGGGCAGTGCAGATGGGCCGCGCAGGACGGGTCGGCCGGGTCGGCGCTGCCGTAGGACAGGACGTCGGTCAGCTTGTGCAGGGCGCCGTCGCCTTCCGCCTCGGCGAACACCCGGGCGACATCGGCGGCCAGCTCTTCTGGGGACCCGGCGGGCAGCGGTCCGCCGCGCCGCTCGGCCCCCTCGGCGAGGGCGTTCAGGACGGTACGCAGCGGTGGCGTGAGCGCGCCGGGGCCGGTGGGACCGCCGGACAGGCTGGTCAGCGGGGTGTCTGACGCCGCCGGGGCGACCGCCTGGAGCAGTCCGGCCATCTCTTCGTCGAGGCGGTCGGTGTGCCCGGCCCCGTCCGGGGCGAGCCGCAGATCGCTCCGGGTGTCGGTCTCGTCGATGACCGTCACGTCGGCCGTCGTGCGCAGGTCGGATGTGTTGCCGCTCATGCCCCGACTCCCCGGAAGTGAGTGGCCGTCACCGCGACGACGGCGTCGGTCAGCCGGTCCAGCACGGCCTCGACCTGTTCGTCGGTGATGACGAGGGGCGGCAGCAGCCGGACCGTGGAGTCGTGCCTGCCGCCGAGTTCGACGATCAGCCCCCGGTCCAGGCAGGCGTCACGGACCTGCGCGGCCAGCTCAGGGGCGAACGGACGGGCGCCGCACGCGTCCGGCTCGGCCTCGGCGTCGACCAGCTCGACACCGATCATCAGGCCACGGCCGCGGACATCGCCGATCACCGGCAGCTCGGCACGCAGCGCCTCGAGCCGCTCGGTCATCCGGGCACCGACCGCTCCGGCCCGTGCGACGAGACCCTCGCGGGCGACGTACCGGAGGGTTGCGGTACCGGCCGCCATGGCCAGAGTGTTGCCGCGGAAGGTCCCGGTGTGCGCGCCGGGCAGCCACTCGTTGTAGTCCTCGTGGTAGACGACGACCGCCAGGGGAAGGCTGCCGCCGATCGCCTTGGACATCACCATCGCGTCCGGCACGATCCCGCTGTGCTCCACGGCCCAGAAGGCACCGGTGCGTCCGACGCCGGTCTGCACCTCGTCGACGATCAGCGGGATTCCGCGCTCGGCGGTGATCCGGCGCATCTCGCGCAGCCAGCCGTCCGGGGCCGGAACGGCGCCGCCCTCGCCCTGGACGGCTTCCAGGATCATCGCGGCGGGCGATACGACACCGCCGTTGGGATCGGCCAGCAGCCGCTCGACGTACGTGGCCGACAGTTGGGCACCGCGTTCCCCGCCGACGCCGAACGGGCAGCGGTAGCTGTACGGGAAGGGCAGCCGGGTCACATCCGCGGCGATCCCCGGCACCGGATTCTTCGCACCGACCCCGCCGGAGGCGGCCAGCGCGCCCGCGGTCATACCGTGGTACGCGCCGGTGAAGCCCAGCACTCCCCGGCGTCCTGTGGCCGTCTGCATCAGCTTGAGTGCGGCCTCGACCGCGTCGGTGCCGGCCGGGCCGCAGAAGTGGACACGGGCCTTGTCGGCGAAATCGCCGGGCAGGGTGGCGAACAGCGCGTCGGTGAACTCGTCCTTCTCCGGGGTCGCCAGGTCCAGGACGTGCAGCGGGGCGCCGCTGCTGACCGTTCGCTGGATGGCTTCCAGGACGACCGGGTGGTTGTGTCCGAGGGCGAGGGTACCGGCGCCGGAGAGGCAGTCCAGGTAACGGCGTCCCTCGGTGTCCTCGATCGTCATGCCCTGGGCGCGGGCCGGGACGATGGGGAACGAGCGGGAGTAGGTGCGGGCGGCGGACTCCCGCTCGCGCTGGCGCTCCAGGATGGCGGCGCCGTCGGGCATGGTCCGGTCGGGTGCGGGCAGATCGGTGGGTCGCGGTGGCACGGTTTGACTCCAAGGATCGGGACATCGGTGATGACCGCGCCGGAGCGGCCGGAGACGGCGCGGTCCGGGGGTCATCGGCGCCGGGGGAGAGGAGAGCGGCGGCCGGCTGCTCGGTCAGCGGCGGCCGGCTGCTCGGTCAGAGCAGGAGACGCTCGGCCACGGGGTGTCCGAGGAAGCTGTGCATGGCGAACTCCCAGCCATAGGAGCCCGCGTCGGGGAAGACGACGAGGTCACCGGCGCGTACGCGGTCCACCTTGACGTCGCGCAGCAAGGTGTCCTCGGGGGTGCACAGTTCGCCGACGACCGTCACACGGGTGTCCTCGGCGGCGGGCCGGGGACAGCCCTCGGGCCAGCTCTCGACGGGCAGGACCGCGACGTTGTGCACGATCTCCCAGGAGGTGGGCAGCTGGAAGTGGTTGATGCCGCCGCGCAGCACGACGAAGGACTCGCCGTACGACGCCTTCACGTCCGTCACCTCTGCGGCGTACCACCCGCAGTCGGTGACCAGGAAGCGGCCGGGCTCCAGCACGACCTTGACACCCTCGGGAACCTCGACCTGCGCGGCGAGTTCACCGAAGCGGGCGACGTCGAAAGGCTTCTCGCCCTCGAAGGCGACGCCGATGCCGCCGCCGATGTCGACGTGCCGCAGGTCGATGCCGTTCTCCCGCGCGGTCCGGATGCTCCACTCCACGCACCAGCGCAGATACGCGGCATGCGCCTCGGCGTCGAGGTTGTTGGAGGCTGCGTGGATGTGGAAGCCGACCAGGTCCAGGGCGGGCAGCTGGAGCGCAGCGCGCAGCACGCCGGGCACATCCGGCTCGGCCACGCCGAACTGGGACGGCACACCGCCCATGTGGAGCGAGCCGGTGACAGGGATCGTCGCCGGGTTGACGCGTAGCGCCACCTTGGCGCGGACTCCTTCCGCGGTGGCGATCCGGCTGATCCGGTGCAGCTCGAGCAGGCTCTCGGCGTTGATCGCCTCGACACCGGCCCGCACCAGGGCGGTCAGGACCGGGACGGACTTCGCCGGTCCCGCGGCGACCACCGGGGCAACAGCGCCCTCGGCAACTGGCTTGGCCGAGGTGGCGAGTTCGAGTTCCGTGCGGGAGGCGACCTCGAACCCGTCGACGTACGGAGCGAGCGCTGCGACGACAGCGGGGAAGGAGTTCGCCTTCACGGCGTAGTACACGGCCGCCCACTCCGGGAGGGCGCTGCGCAGCTCGCGTGCCCGCTCGGCGGCGACCGCGCCGTCGTACACATAGGCCGACACCGGGGTCCCGGCCCGAGTCAGCTCCAGGAGGCGGTTGCGGAGCTTCTCAGGGAGGACATCCACGGGGTGGACGGATCGCGGGGCTGCGGACGGCGGCAACTCAATGGACACAGTTCTGCCTCGGGTCGGGGACGAGATAGGAGAGAGGTTCAGGTCTGACCGGGGCCTGGAGCCGGAAGCGGAGACGGCGAGCCGGGGGGAAGGAACATCAGCCGTGGTCGATCGGCTCGCCCGAGGCTACGGCGGCACCATCGTCGTGCTCGTTCCGGAGCCCGGTCGACGGCACCTCCGGCGGCGGCGCGATTGCACTGGTCGATCGGGACACGGATGCTCCCAGGGAAGCGGGCAGGGTACAGAAGTGCCTGGTGGCCGCAGGAATCCGGCCGGACAGAAACTTAGGTGAGGCTAACCTAATGATCTGTGCTTGCCAAGTAGAGCTGGACGCATGTACGGCACATTCAGGCCACCGCCACAGCGATCAACCAGCCCGGCTCCCGCGCGCCATGGGCAACGCCGCTCCACGCGGCCACGACTGTCTGCAATCGATCGGCGCCGTGCCCGTCGGGCACGGCGCCGGACTCGTCGTGAGTCGGGTGCCTCCGCTCAGTGGGTCCCGGTGTGAACAGGGATCGGCAGCGGGGCCGTACAGGTGGGGCATTTGAGCTGGATCTCGAGGAGCAGCCGGGTGAGGCTCTCGATGCCCGGCGGGCCGAAGGAGATGGTCATCGCGATCTCGGCGCTGATCCGGTACGAGTCCTCGTTGCGGACGTCCGTGAACCACCACAGGACCGGAGTCAGCGCGCCGAGTTGGGCGGGGAGTTCCTTCTCGTGCTGCATGGCCCAGCGGTAGAGGTCGGTCAGCTGTTTGAAGCGCTGCTCCGAGGGGGTGGGGCGCAGACCGAACCGGGTGCGGGCGATCCGGTCGCCGTGATCGAGGGAGGCCTGCTCTGCCTTGCTCCACTCCTCGTCGTGCCGGGGACGTGCGGTGAGGCGGCCGGCCGCCAGATTCGTCAGATAGCTGGACCAGCGCAGGGCACCGGGATTGCCGTACACGTCCGCTTCCGGATCGAGCCCCCGGGCGACCCCCCTTTCCATCGCCTCCAGCAGGCCCGCGTTGGTCACCGACATCCACGTACCCGGACCGCCGACGCCCCGGTCGCGCGCTGCTGACATCACGCCGGCGATCGCGGCCCAGCGCCGGAAGCCCGGCTCGAAGGCCGGCCCGTGCCGGCGCTGCAAGTCGCGGACCATCTCCACCCGATCGGCCATGGACACGCGCTCCAGCTCGGCCAGGTCGCAGCGCAGCGTTGTCGCGCAGTTTTCAGCCGGGGCCCGGAGTGCGGCGGCGGAGGCGGCCGGTACGGGCCCGGCCAGCATGGTCAGCAGCGTCAGCGCCACCACGGCGACCTGAACGGACCACGACCGCTGACGCCTGCGCATGGGGCTCCCCTTTCCAGGGACCGCCTTGCGAAGCCCTGTATCCCATTCCAGCAGGGTCTGGCCTAAGTGCCCAGAGGACACGCCGAGTTGGGCTACCCTCCGCTGGGAGCCCGGCCACCCTGCAAGCGCGGCCCGTGGACGTCCTGACCGACGTCCGGTCAGCCCACCCCCGTCACCGCTCCAGTTCCTCCTTGGCCCGCTCCGGCAGTCGCAGATACACCAGCGCCGACAGCAGGCACAGCACGGCCACGTACCAGGGGAAGGCGTCGGGCATCTCCAGCTCCTCGAAGAGGGTGCCGACATAGGGTGCGGTGCCGCCGAAGAGGGCCACGGCCAGCGAGTAGGGGAAGCCGATGCCCGCGGCACGCACCCGGGCCGGGAAGACCTCGGCGTTGACCGCGGCTGCGATCGCCGTGTAGCCCGTCAGCAGCACCATCCCGGCGCACTGCACCAGCAGCAGCGAGACGAGGGAATCGCCGACCGCGTGCAGCAGCGGAACGCACAGGACGGCGAATCCGATCGCGAAGGTCAGCAGCAGCGGCTTTCGGCCCACCCGGTCGGACAGCACCCCGGCCAGCGGCTGGAGCAACATGAAGAACACCAACGAGATCGTCCCGGCAACGAGCGCATCACCCTTGTCGAGCCCGGCGTTGACCTGTGCGTAGGTCGGCAGGTACGAGGTCCACACGTAGTAGGCGATCGTCCCGCCGGCTGTGATCCCGACGATCAGCAGCGACTCGCGGGGGTGGCTGCGCAGCGCGTCGAAGAGTCCGGGGCGCGGTCCGCCCGCGTGCTTGTCGCTCCGTGTCTCCTGCGCGCCTCGCCGCACCCAGAAACCCGCGAGGCTCAGCAGCGCCCCGATCACGAACGGGGCCCGCCAGCCCCACTGGTGCATCTGGCCGTCGTCCAGCGTGGAGACGAACAGTGCGGCGACTCCGGAGGCGGCCAGCTGGCCCGCCGTCGTCGATACGTACTGGAAGCTGGAGAACAGACCGCGGCGGCCCGGACCGGCCGACTCCACCAGGAAGGTCGTGGAGGCGGCGAACTCCCCGCCCACGGACAACCCCTGCACAAGCCTGGCAACGACCAGCACCACCGGCCCGAACGCCCCGGCTGCCGCGTAGGTGGGGGTGACCGCGACCAGCAGGCTGCTGCCGCCCATGAGCAGAATCGTCAGCGTCAGCGCGGACCGCCGCCCGGCCCGGTCGGCGACCGCCCCCAGCAGCAGCCCGCCCACCGGCCGCATGAAGAATCCGACAGCGAAGACAGCGAAGGTGGACAGCAGCGGAACCAGCGAACTGCCCGCTCCCTTCGGGAAGATCTCATCCGCGATGTAGACGGCGAGGAACGAGTACGCGAACCAGTCGTACCACTCGACACCGTTCCCGATGGAGGCCGCCACCAGCTGCCGCCCCGACCGCCGGGGCCACCGGCCGCCCTCCTTCTCCCGCGCCCCGGGCTTCACCTTCTGATCCGCCTGCCGCGGCCCCGGCTCCTGATCCGTCTCCTGTGACCGCTCTCGCGACTGCGTCATCGATGGGTGTCCTCTCCGGCGCTCTTGCTGTGCCACCGGAGAACCCGACTCAGCCGCACCTCCATTCCTGCGCACCGGCGCGTCCCGGCATGCGGACACGGTGCCTGCGCCGGCAGTGCGCAGACCGCTTCCGCCGACGGCAGTCCAGGTGGGGTACGCGCTCCGCTGACCGACAACGAGTGGGCAACGGCCGCCTGCCCAGGCTGGAGTCGGGACGGCGCGGGGTGCGAGGGTGAGGCGTATGAGGTCTCGTACAGCTGTACCGGGTTTCGCTGTCGGCGTCTGCGTTCTGCTCGCCTCGCTTGCCGGATGCGGCAGTGACGGAACGGGCCATCAGCCGTCCGCCTCGGGTGGCGGAACGCCGGCCGCCGAGGTGCCCAGCGCGCCCGCCGAGAGCCGGGCGCCGAAGGCGGGGAAGGGGTCGAAGGACCCCGACGACATCAACGGGGACGGATACCGCGACCTCATGGTGCCTGTCTACACCCACGGCGACCGGGACGCCCCGGGCCGCGGTGAGCAGGTCGGTGTGGTCTACGGCTCGGCCAAGGGGCCGGACCCTTCGACACGTACGGTCTACCGGGACCGGGACCTGGGCCTGCCCCGTCAGGCGGCGGGCGCTGGGCGCGCCGCGGTCGCCGCCGGCAGGGTGGTCACCGCCGATCTGGACGGCGACGGCTTCCCGGACTTCGTCACCACCGTCGCGGGCAAGCGCGCGACGGCCGGGAAGGTCACAGCGCCGCGCAGCATCCCGTACGTGAGCTGGGGCGGACCGCACGGGCCCGCTGCGGGGACGGAGGCGACCCCGGTGCGGCTTCCGGACAGCGTGTCGAAGCTGGGCCTCGAATCCGTTGTGCGCGGCGACTTCGACGGGGACGGGCACCACGATCTCGCGGCGTTCGAGCGTGACCGCTCCTCCCTCGTGCTGCTGTACGGCCCGTTCACCCGGTCCGGTGCTCCGACGCGCACCGATACCCGCCTGCCAGGGTCGGACGGACGGCTCGTCGCGGACGACATCGACCCGTCCGGCAAGCCGCGTGCCACCTCCCTGCTGGTCCACGACGTGAGCGATGGCGAACAGTCCGGCAACACCCTCTACCCGGCCGCCCGCGGCACCGGCCTGTCCGCGAACGGCAGGCAACTGCGTCGCGGGAACGCCTACGCATTCGGCGACTTCGACGGCGACGGGCTGCGCGATGTGGCCATCGGCGACGACGGTGGCCGAAACGACGAACCCGGCTACGAGACGGAGGCGCCCGAAGTCGACGGATCGCTCACCGTCTACCCCGGGAAGGGCGGTGCATCGGCCACCCACCGGCTGCCCAAGGCACCCAAGGGCGCGGCCACCGACTACGGGCCCGGCGGCTTCATGTCCGCCGACCCGGACGGCGACGGCCGCGATGGCATCCTGGTCGCCACGTACGAGGGCGCCACACTCATCGACGGCGACGAGCGCACCCCGGTGCTGCGCCAAGGACCTGCGAGGGCCAACGGCCGCAAGACGCCCGGCAAATGGCGGCACGCCCGGCCGGCGGGGGCGGCCGACTTCGACAGCGACGGCAAGGACGAACTCGTCCTGAACTGGGACCCCAGCACCGAGTTCCGCCTCTACGGTGAGCATCCGACGCACTGGTGGATCACCGACGGCACGACGTCCCGGAACAAGGCGTCCTTCACCACGACAGGGTTCGCCGCGCCCGCTTCCTAGCGCTGCGAGGTCACGACTGGGCGGTCCCGGCGATACGGAAGTGCTCGATCGCGCCGATCAGCTGTTCACGCGTCTGTGAGCTCAACAGCTGGTTGCCCGTGGGGGAAGAGGCGATGTGATGTGGCCGCCGCCAGCGGGGCTCGACTGAGCCGACCGCCGATGCCGCCCTCGACACGGCCTGTCGCACACTGCGGCTGAAATCGATCCGCCACGAAATCCCCGCGATCGGCGACCGGTGCTCAAGGAACAGACGAGTCACCGGGTGGTGTAGCCCCCGTTGGGGAACAGGGTCTGGCCGGTGAACCACCAGCCCTCAGTGGCCAGGAACCGGATCACGGGGACGATGTCCTCGATGTGTGTGAGCTGGTTTCCCATGGCCTGTGAGGCGTGGAACTCGGCCCGTTCCGGGGTCTCCTGCGGGTAGAAGAAGGGCGTGTCCATCGGTCCCGGTGCCACGGTGTTGACCGAGATGTGCCGGTCGGCGAACTCTTTGGCCGCGGCGCGTGTGAAGTGCTCCAGCGGCGCCTTGCCGCCCGCGTAGGTGGAGTAGCCGTCGGTGAAGGCCGCCAGCAGGGACGTGCCCAGATTGATGATCTTGCCGTGGTCGTTGAGGTTCCGTCCGGCCTCCTGGATGAAGAAGAACGCCGCTTTGGCGTTGATGCCGAACATACGGTCGTACTCTTCCTCGCTGATCTCCACGATCGGCTTGCGCAGCACCATGCCGGTGGTGTTCACCGCCACGTCCACCCTGCCGAAGGCGTCCTGCGCAGCTTCGAACAGTCGACGCACGTCCGCGACCTGAGTCAGGTCGCCCTGGACGGAGACGGCCTGCCCGCCGGCATCCTGTACGTCCTTCACCGTCCGCTTTGCGTCGTCGTCCGACGTGTGGTAGTGGACCACGACCTTCGCACCGTCCTGAGCGAAAGTCCTGCTCAGCAGCCCGCCCAGGTTCTTCTCACCCCCGCCGATGACCGCGACCTTGCCCTGCAACGTGTTCTCCGGCATTCCGCTCTCCCTCGCCTCATGGCCGACGCCCGCTTGGCCGCCTTCCCATTGAGACTAAATGGAGATTTCGGACATTTCTAACGCAGGTCCTGGAAGATCCCCGCGCGACTGCCGACTCGGTGGCAACGCCGTTCACCGGGCAATGCTCGGCACCGCCTGGCACAATTCGCCCCTCACCGGATAACTCACACCCCCATACGGGGCAACCCTGGGTGACTGGAGCTGCGCCGAGCAGGACCTGGGCGAACGCGCTGCCACGGTAGCAAGCGCCGTTGTCCGTCACGATGCGTTCGACGCTGATGATGCCGTGGGCTGCGAACCAGGCCCCGGCCCGGTGCGGGATGGCGTCAGCGGTGGGGGCTTTCTCGTCGGGCAGCGCTTCGGTGCAGGCAACCCGTCTTTGCGGGCCTCCAAGGCGACGGCGGTCTGCCGTCAGGACACCCGCGCGCGGAGGGACGGCGAACGAGGCGACCGGGGCGCCGGGTTCGCCATGCGCGGGACGGGCAGCTCGCGGGCGCCTCAGGTGAAGTGACAGAGAATGTCGCCGAGTCGCCTCCTCGGCTGGCGCGGGTGCCGCGACCCGCGCCGTACTTTCAGCGGCAACTTCCCCGCTCTCTGGCTGACGGGGCGTCAGGGCGTTGCCTTGGTCCGGTTCCGGCTCCGCCAGCCACGGTCGACGGCGTCGTGGCGGGCCACGGCATGGCCGGCGCCGCGCCCCTCCGCGCGGGCCACGATCAGTTCGTCGGCCACCCGGACCCCGAGCTCAGTGGCGTCGTCGACCGAGCTCCGGCCGAGGGCCGTGGGGACCGCGCCGGCGTCGTCGAACACCACGCGGAGTTTCGGCAGTTCCCCGGCCGTGAAGACCCGGCGCAGGCAGCCGACGAGGTCGAGGAGCCGGAGTCGGGCGAGTCGGCCGGTTTCGGCCGGGTCGCCCGTCACGACGACGATCGTCACCTCGTCGCCGGGCCGTGCCGCGCGCACCGCCTCCTCGGCCGCGGAGAGCCGGGCCGCGCCCAGCACGACGACCACGCCGTCGTCGCCGAGGTCGACCGGGTGGCCGGTGAGCTCGTCGCGCAGCCCGCCGGGTGCCGCCCATCGGTCCTCCGCCGATCGCGCCGGAGCGACGAACGGCAGGTGGGGTGGCTCCGCATCGTCCGTGAGGGCGATGTCGGCCAGCTGCTCTGCGGCGTTGGCCAGGTCGAACGGGTCGCCGACGCCAGGGGCGTTCTCCGCGAGGCCGGCCGCGCCGTGCAGCAGGGTCAGGGCCAGCGCGGCGAGGCGCACCATCCGGGTGTCGGCGCCGGGGCGCGACTCCAGGGCCAGGGCGAGCAACAGAGCCTCGAACCGGACGAGTTCGGCCAGCGCGGCCCTGGTCGGCGCGGTGTCGAGTACGCCGGACAACGAGCGCAGCTGAAGGTGCCCGCTCCCCGGGGTGTCGTCGGCGAGAGGCAGTCGTTCGAGCCAGACGCGGGCGAACGCGCCGAGCGCCTGCCCGGCGGAGTCGGGCGATTCCACCGGGGGTTCGGCGGTGGCCCCCGCCCGCTCGGCATCGTCGACGAGCACCGCGAGGTAGAGCGCGCGCTTGCCGGTGAAGTTGGAGTAGACCGCGCCTCTGGTCAGCTCGGCGCGCTCGGCGATGCGATCCACCTTGGCCTCCGTATAGCCGTGTTCGGTGAACTCCTCGCGCGCCGCGACCAGCACCGCCGCCCGCGTCCGCTCCTGCTGCTGCACCCGGGTCAACCTCGCCATCGTGTCCCCTTCCACTCCCATGGCATGATACAAACAGCATCCAGATGATGGCGGCATCGGAAAATCGTGAGCATCGGAGGGTGGGGATGTGGCCGGCAACGGGCTCGAAACGACGGGCTGGTGGGGAGTTCGGCCGGCTGCGGGCCTGGGCGGATGTCAGCCCCGTCGCCCATGCCTTCACGCCTGCCGCGCCCCGCGGACCTGGACCCAACCACCGGATGAAGGAACCCCGCATGAACGCACCAGAGGCCCACGCCCCGGACGCCGCCCTGTTGGCCCTGCACGCCCTGCGCTGCGTCGGCGCCGCCGGCACGGCACGGCTGCACAGGGTCACGGGCCTCGACGAATCCGACCTCGAGTCCGAGCTCATCGACCTCGGGGCCGCCGGACTCGTCACCCGGTACCCGGGCGACCCACCCTCCTGGGCGCTCACCGACGCCGGCCGCGCCGCGGACGTCGAGCGGATCGCCCACGAGCTCGATTCGGTCGGCGCCCGCAGTGCCGTCGAGGCGGCATTCGACCGGTTCCTCGTCCTCAACCCGGAGCTGCTCGACCTCTGCGGGGCCTGGCAGCTCCGCACTGTCGACGGCGTCGTGAGCGCCAACGACCACCGCGACCCGGCCTACGACGCCCGGGTTCTCGACCGGTTCGCCGACCTCGACCGGCGCGTCGCCCCGCTCTGCGCCGAACTTGCCGCAGCCCTGCCCCGGTTCGGTCGCTACCGGATCCGGCTCGCCGATGCCCTCGACCGCGCAGCGGCCGGTGCGCTGGAGTATGTGACCGACGACCTCGCCTCGTACCACACCGTGTGGGCGGAGCTGCACGAAGACCTGCTCGCCACCTTGGGGAAGCAACGGTGAGATGGATCCGCGCGCTATCCGCCGAGCTGGACGCGGGGGCGGACGAACTCGGCGGCAAGGCGCTCGGCCTCGTCCTCCTGCACCGCCTCGGGCTGCGGGTGCCGGCCGGGTTCGTCGTCACCACGGAGGCCTGCCGCACCTTCCTGCGCGACGGTCGCCTGCCCGACGGGCTCCACGACGAGCTCGCGGCCGCCGTCGCCGACCTCGAACGCGCCACCGGCCGCACGTTCGGCGGGCGGCGCCAGCCGCTCGCGGTGTCCGTACGCTCCGGCGCCGGCGTGTCCATGCCCGGCATGATGAGCACGATCCTCAACCTCGGCCTCACCACCGGGGCCACTGCCGGCCTGGCCGCCGAGACGGGCGACCGGGCGTTCGCCGAGGACTCACGGCAGCGGTCCCTGACGAGCCTCGCCGCCGTGACCACCGACGACGCACCGGTCCCGGACGACGCCGATCGCCAGTTGGAGCTGGCGATCGAGGCCGTCTTCTCGTCCTGGGACGCACCGCGTGCCCGCGCCTACCGCGCCGTGCACGACATCCCGAACGGCCTCGGCACGGCCGCGATCGTCCAGTCGATGGTGTTCGGGAACCGCGACGCCCACAGCGGCACGGGGGTCGCGTTCAGCCGCGATCCCAACACCGGCGAGAACGCCCCGTACGGCGAGGTCCTGTTCGAGCGCCAGGGGGAGGACGTCGTGTCCGGCGCCTCGACGACCCGGCCGCTGAGCGCGCTCGCCGACCGGGAACCGGCGGTGTGGGCGGAGCTGCGCGACGCCCTGCGCCGGATCGAGGGGCACTACCGGGACGCCTGCTACGTCGAGTTCACCTACCAGTCCGGCGAACTGTGGCTCCTCCAGGTCAGGCCCGGCCGGTTCGCCGGCGGTGCCGCCGTCCGCCTCGCCACCGAACTCGTCGATGAGCGCGTGATCAGCCGTCACGAGGCGCTGCGCAGGGTCTCGACCGAGCACCTCGGGCGCGTCCGTACGCCGCGTATCGCCCCGTCCCAGGCGACCGACGTTCTCGCCCGGGGAATCGGCGCATGCTCGGGCGTCGCAGCCGGCCGGGTGGCGACCAGCCCGCAACGGGCGGTGCGCATGGCCGAAGACAGCCCGGTCGTGCTGGTGCGCCCGGAGACCTCCCCGAACGACATGTACGGCCTCGCCGCGGCCGCGGGAATCGTCACCGCGCGTGGCGGGCCGGCCAGCCACGCCGCGGTCGTGGCGCGCGCCATGGGCAAGCCCGCGGTCGTGGGTGTCCCCGGCCTCACCGTCGACAGCAGCGCCGGCACCGTGACGGTCGGCGGTCTCTCCCTCGACGACGGAACCCTCGTCACCATCGACGGGACCAGCGGCGAAGTCGCCCTTGGCCGCCCCCGCGTGCTTACCGGCCCGGCCGGCGACCACCTCCACCGACTGCTCGCCTGGGCCGACGACGTCACGGGCGACCACTCGGAACGCGGCGAGTCCCAGCGTCTCGCCGAGGCGCACGCCGTGCTGGCGTCCCGCGGTGACACCTGACGCGACCCAGAACCCCGAAAGGAGAGCGGCGATGCCGACTCGACACCTCTACCTGCTGCGCCACGGCGCCGCCGACGCCTTAGGCGAACTGACCGACGTCGGAGAGCGGCAGTCGGATCTCGTCGGCCGGCGCCTGGCCGCCCTGCCGATCGACGCGGTATGGCACTCGCCCCTGCCCAGGGCGGTCCGCTGCGCGCGGGTCATCGGCACCCACCTGCCCGGGGCCACCGTGCGGGAGGCCCCGGAACTGGTCGACCACGTGCCACACGTGCCAGCACAACTGCCGCCGGAGTGGGCGCCGTTCTTCGACGGGTACGACGCCGAGGAGGCCACGGCCGGCGAGGCGCAGGCCGCCGCCCTCACCGCCAGGTTCGCCCGCCCCGCCGCCACCGAGACCCACGAGGTCCTGGTCACCCACGCCTACCCGGTGGCCTGGCTCGTCCGGCACGCCCTCGACGCGCCCCCGGCCCGCTGGCTGGGCCTGAACTGCGGCAACACGGCGCTGACCGCCATCGAGTACCGCGACGGCACGGCACCGACGCTGCTGCTCTACAACGACATGGGCCACCTGCCGCCCGACCTGCGGTGGACCGGCTTCGGCACCTGCCCACGCCCCTGAGGCCCCCGCCACCCGTCACATGGAAGGTCTGCGGACGGATGCCGGAGCACTCCAGGCCACATGGGGAAGCGCGGAAATGTCCTGCATCCCGCAGGAGTTGTGCGCCCTGACCGACCGCTCAGGCCGACCAGTCGTCCGGGGCGCGCGGCGGCCTGCTGATGTCGTGCCAGGGTCATCAGAGTGCGCACCCTCATGCGGCAGTGGCCTCCTTCTCCTGGTCGGGGTCGTCGAGGCTTTCCTCGCCCCGCCCGGGCGGGTGGGTTACCGCATCAGGTCCTTGTAGAGCGGATCGGTGAGATCCGGCCGTACATCGCGCCCCACCGCGAGGTGCGGCAGCGGTGAGCGCCGGACGATCTCGTCGAAGGGCAGGTCGATCTGGGGGAGGCCGTAGGAGACGAGCTTGGCGATGGACGTGCCGAAGGCCACGGCCCGTACGCCGGCCCACACGAGTGCGCCCGCGCACATGGCGCACGGCTCGGCGGTGCTGACCACCGCGTACGAGGCGGGGCGCAGGCCCGCCGCGGCGGCCTCGCGCAGCAGGTCGAGTTCCGCGTGGGCGGTCCTGTCACCGAACCGTTCGGTGGTGTTGCCGGCCCCCGCCGCGATGTCGCCGGTATCCGTGTGGACGAGTACGGCGCCAAAGGGCTGGTGCGCGCCGCGCGCCCACGCCACGGCGACGGGCATGGCCTCCGACACAGCGTCCCGCAGCCCGTCCGGCCAGGTCCCGCTCCAGTGCTCCCCGTTGCCGGAGGGCCGTTCCCGGTTTCGGGCGGGGTCGGCCGAGGCGCCTGCGGCGTGCGCGGTCGCGGGTGCGGGAGTGCCGAGCACCGCCGCCGGCGCGGCTGCGGCTGCCGCGTGCAGAAAGCGGCGCCGGGACGCCTCCGGGAAAGTCATCTACCTTGGATAGCACTTCTACCGACGGGTAGTGGTCGGTGGTCGACCGGGAGTCGTGGCAGGCCAGGCATGGCCCCGCTCCAGGAACTGGGCGAGCCGGGTGTCCTCGATGTGGCGTGCCGGAGGCAGCATTCTGCTCGTCGGCGTGCCGTGCCAGGCAGTGGCGGTTTGAGTGCCGGTTGCGGCGGCGGGTCGCGGCTGAGCGGGACGGTGCTGGCTGGGCGTGGTGGTCGTGAGTGCGGGACCCGGGGGTGGCTGGTGTCGGTCGCCCGTTCGGATGCGGTCTTCTGCTCGACGCGGTGCAAGGTGGGGAAAGGCCCAGTGTCAGGGTCTGAGGGCGAGAACCTGTCCGGGAGCGCACGCAGCACGTATCACTGCGAGAGCGCGTTCGGACTGTCGCCGGCCACATGGCCGAAGGTATCGCGCCAGGCCGCATACCACTGGCGGAACCACGGATGGGACTGCGCCAGCGGGACGATGGAGTCCACCGTCTCCAGATAGTACGAACGACGTTTCTCCGGCCGTGGATGCGTGTCCAGCCGCTGCACGTTGCTCAGCCGGTCCGCCAGTTTCACCAACAGGGCGTCAGGCGGGGCGGTGCGCAAGCGCGCCAAATACGCAGCCCGCGCCTCCTCTCGAGACTGGCCCTGCGCCCGCGGGGGCTTGGTTACCCAGTCGACCAAGACCGCGACGCGGTCACCGAAGCACTCCCGCGCATCCTCAAGCAAACACTCTGTGTCCTCGACAACATCGTGGAGAACGGCCGCGCGCAACACATCGATATCAGTCGTTCCCACGGCCTCGACCAACACGCACACGACCTCAAGCAGATGCTCCACATAAGGCTCACCCGCCGGACGGGTCTGGTCCGCGTGCCACCGGACAGCGAACTCCACCGCCTCATCAAGCGAGGCCAGATCCTGGTCCCTGACGCGCCCCACCAATCGCTCACGGACAGACGACCAACCGGCCGCCGCTTCGAAAACCTGCAACATGACGAACAGCTCCCTTCACCGTCACGGCGACGACAAGCCGAATCCGCACAGGACCCCAGCAAACCAGACTTCGCCTCGGTGCCGGTCTCCCACAGGGGTTCGGAAACAGTTACTGACGCGCGAGGGAGCGTGTCCGGTCGTACGTGAGAAGGCGTGGCGTGGCACCCGCGCAGAGCCGGCCGTACGCCCGGACCGCAGTCCCGTGCCGGAGCGGGTGGGTGAAGTCGCCTTAGGCCAGCGGGCGCCTGCTGGGGCGGCCTCGTCCGCCCCAGCAGCGCTCGGGCTGCCGGCGCTGCAGTGCGGGCGAGGGACGCGGAGGAGGCGGCACAGCGAGCGCGAGATCCCGCGCAGCCTCCGTGCTACCGCCCAGGCCGACCAGTCACGTCAGTATCCGGGGACATCCGTCGGTTGCCCGGTCACCAGAAGCCCATTGTTTTCCGCTGCTGGTAGCAGAGCACTGGTTCCGTTTTCGGACCCTCGTTGGCGTGCTCCCAGTTGGTCAGCGCGGTGGCCAGTCTGCCGGCTGTCGTTCTCGTCAGCCGCCTCACGGCTGCCTGCGTCGTCTCATCGGGGCTGCGCGGCGCTGTCTTTGTGCCCTTGACCGCCTTGTTGAACTCCGCGTCGAACCGGTCACGTCTGACCTTGGACGCCAGCACCAGGAGGTATCTGATCTGCTTGTCGGTGGCCGACTCCACTCCGGCCTCCGCCACCCGTCTGCGCCGGTCCAGAGTTTGATGCGCCAGTTGATCGTCGTGTGTCGTCTCTCGCGTGGAATCCGGCATGCGCAGCAGGGTCTCACCCCCGGTCCGCCGTGAAACGGTGGGTCCAGGTCAGCGGGTCTCGAGTCGGTGGCCATGGCCGCGGTCCTCGGACAGATCGCGCGGGCGGTCAGGAGGTCAGGTGGCCTCCCAGGCTGCCTCGATCATCCGGAAGATCTCTTCCACCGCGGCCTCCGGATCGGCCGCTTCGCGGGCCAGTGAGTAGGCGTCGATCACGAACCTCGCGATCGTCCGGCTCGCCGTTGCGGTCCGTGAGAGTTCGGGGTCGGCGGCGATGGCTGCTGCCAGCGTCTCCGCGTGGCGCAGCCTCATCGACTCCTCGTACTTCCGCAGGGCGGGTGATTCGTCGATCATGCGCCAGACGGGCGCCGCGCCCTCCGCCGTGCAATGCCGCACCAGGGCCTGGATCTCGTGGCGCAGTGCGGGGATGAGCGGTTCGTTCCGCGCCCGGCCGGTGACCGCCTGCGTGAGGCGCTGCTCGAAGTCTTCGTCCTGCTCGAACACCAACGCCTCTTTGGAGGCGAAGTGGGAGAAGAGCGTGGTGACGGCCACGTCGGCCTCAGCGGCCACTTCGCGGATACCCACCGCGTCGTACCCGTGTTCCAGGAAGAGCCGCATGGCGGTGTCGGCGATCTTCTGGCGGGTCGCGGCTTTCTTGCGCTCACGGCGTCCGGACGGCACGGTCATGCGCTGACGCTATCAAGTGCGTAACTGAAGCAGTTTCAAAAAGCTAACTGTTAGTGTTACGGTCCTTCGTATGAAGAAGGTGAGCTTCGCCGAGTTCGGCGGTCCGGACGTTCTGCAACTCATAGACGCCGAGGAGCCCCACGCGGGCCCCGGCCAGGTACGCATCGCCGTACGGGCAGCCGGCGTGAACCCCGTGGACTGGAGAGTCCGTGAAGGCCAGGTACTGAAGGCCCATCCGATCGAGCTGCCCGCCGGAGTCGGGCAGGACGCCGCTGGGGTGGTGGACGAGGTCGGCGACGGCGTCGAAGGCGTCGAGGTCGGCGACCACGTGTTCGGTGAAGGCTCCAGCACCTACGCCGAGTTCGCCGTTCTCTCCGCCTGGGCCCGTATGCCCGGTGAGCTGACGTTCGAGGAGGCCGCCGGGTACCCCTCCGTGGTGGAGACCGCGCTGCGCATCATCCGCGAGTCCGGAGTGCGGCCCGGACAGACGCTGCTGGTCAGCGGTGCGTCCGGGGGAGTCGGTTCTGCGGTGCTGCAGATCGCCCGTGACCGCGGCATCACGGTGATCGGCACCGCTGGGGCCGCGAACCAGGACTATCTGCGCAGCCTGGGTGCCCTCGCCACTACGTACGGCGAGGGCTGGGTCGAACGGGTGCGACAGCTCGGCCATGTCGACGCCGCCCTCGATCTGGCTGGCTCGGGCGTGATTCGCGAACTCGTCGAGCTGACCGGGGACCCGCAGAAGGTGATCTCCATCGCCGATCTCGGCGCGCCGGAGTTCGGAGTCCGCTTCTCCGGCGTGGCCGGGAGCGTGCCGGATGCTCTCGCCGAGGCCGTCGATCTCATCTCGCGGGGCAAACTCCACATCCCTGTCGAGAAGTCCTACACGCTCGCCGAGGCCGCGGCAGCGCACATCGACAGTCAGGCCGGTCATACGCGCGGGCGCCGGGTCATCCTCGTCTGACCCGGTTCCAGCCAGCCGCCCGGCCCCTGATCCGGCGAGCTGAATCCCCTGATGCGGTGGTGAGCGGCGGCGCGAGCGCGCCTCGCGTCGCGAGTCCGCTCGGCAAGGACGGCTGCCAGGTCACCGCAGCCCACGCCTGAGGCAACCGCCACCGGTGCCACAGCCACGGTTACCTGGTGACGCCGCAGCCGATCAGCCGTGGAGGGCGGACGGGAAGCCCGGACCCCCGAGACTCGGCCGGGCCACAAGCGGTTTCAAGGACGGCTCAGCGTCCGGCGCCCGGCGGCTGCGGCTGTCCATGCAACTCGGCCAGTCCGCGACGGGTCGCCGCCAGCACCACGCGGTCGTCGGGCTTGAGGACGTAGCCCGGCTCCAGCTCCCAGACCAGACCGGTCGGGCGCTGCTCTTCATCGACCGGGCGCGGGCTGGCCAGGTCGGGGCGCCGTTCAGCCGGCTCCGTGGTGTCCAGGGCGAGGATCCGCCAGACGCCGGGCCGGAAGGTCTCTTCGATGGTGCGGCCCTCCAGCTGCGGATGGCCCGCGACCGTCAGCGCGGCGAACACCAGCACCCTGCGCTCCACCGGTATCGCGCCGAGGATCTGCCGCCCCATCATCGCCCCGGCGAAAGCGGGAGCAGCCAGGTGCGAGACGCTGCGGCTGCGGGTGAGCGCGTCGGGGTGGGCCGCGCGCAGGGTCCGGAACACGACGGCTGCGAAATCGTCGTCGTACAGCCGCAGCGCCACACGCAGGTTCGCCTTGACCGTACGGGCATAGAGGGCGGCCTCGAGGTTGGTGGTGTCCGAGCTGGTGAGGGCCAGCAGAGAGTGAGCCCGGTGGATCTTGGCGGCTTCCAGGACGCCTTCCTGCGTGACGTCACCGATCACGGTCGGCACGCGCAGCCGCCGGGCCAGGGCCACCCCGCGTGCCTCGGGGCTCTCCTCCACGCAGACGACGGGGATCTCGAGGTCGCGCAACTGGGCCAGGACCCGGGTACCGATCTTGCCGAGTCCGAGCAGCACGACATGACCGGACAGCCCGCGTGGAGGGCGGCGCAGGGCCGAGGCGCTGCGGAACGCGCCCAGCGCCTCGAGGGCACCCGCCACCAGAAGCGGCAGCAGAACAAGGCCGACGAGCCCGGTCAGCAGCTGAAGCACCTGTCGCGCTGTGCTCTCGCCGAGTGCCGGGTCGTTGATGGAGAACAGATTGAGCAGCGTCACGTAGGCGGCGTGGAGGAGATGGTCGCCCGTGATCAACCAGGACACGACCGCCAGAGCCAGCACGGCCAGTGCGGTGACGGCGACGGCCCAACGCAGCCGGCGGGAGAAGAGCTCGGCGAGCGGGCGGCCCCGGCCGGCCATGCGTCCGGACGGCGACGCGGGGCGGGTGTGGGAGACGGTTTCGAGGACGATCGTGCCCCGACCAGTGGCAGCACTGATCGCGTCCGGATCGGGGAGGAGTTGGGGACCGGCCGTTCCGCTGCTGTCCGAACCCTCCTCACCCGCCGGGTCGTTGACGGTCGCCGACAGCAGAGCGAGAGTGCACAGGCCCGAGTTGGTGCCCGCGTGGTCGGAAGGTGTGCGCTCCACCGCACGCAGCAGCAGTCCGTCGGCGTGGACGACCTTGCTGGTGCCCGCGACCGCGGTGGCAGCCAGGGCGGGTGCGGCCGTGTCGGCGTCGGAGAGCACGGTGGTGGACGCGTCGATGGTGGCGGCGTCCGCGTCCGGCAGGGCCACCATGGCGGCCTGGTCGAGGAGCTGCTCCAAGTGCTGGCCGAGCCTGCGGTTGTACAGCCGGATCACCAGCCGCAGCTCCGGGTTGAGCCTACGGGCTGCGAGAGCGGCGTGGATGTTCGTCTCGTCATCGTCGTAGACGAGGGCCAACGCGGCGGCCCCGGCCACACCCGCCGACTCCAGCACCTCTTCCGTCGGCTCGTCGGCCTCCACCTCGGACGGTGCCGCTGCCGGGCCGGGCGACCCACCGGTCACGGCTGTGGAGACCCGGCCCAGCAGCGCCGCAGCCCGGCCCTGCCGGGTGAGGGCGAGGCGCGGTCGGCCGGCTGTCCCGCTGCTCGGGCGGACGAGCGTGACGCGCGCCCGGTAGAGGTCGCGGAGCTCCGCCGCCAGGCGGTGCGCCAGCGCGTCGTCGCCGCAGACGATCATGTGTCCGGCGAAACGGTCGGGGTCGAACTGATCGGGAAGCGTAGCCACGTGCGTAGCGTGCCAGGCCACCGACCGCACGAGAATTCGCGGGTGCGGGTCCAGCACCCGGGCCCGGGATCCGGTCTTCACGCCCGGGGAGCCGACCGCACGGGTATCGCTCGCGCGCGGCGCCACCACCCGGTGCCACTGCGATACTGCTCCTTCTGGTCCCGGACTTCAACGTCGAGGCGTTCGAGCCGTTCTCAACCGCCGGAGTCGGTACCCGGGTGTGAGGAGGTCGGGAAGTGGATGGGCGGTACTCGCCGATCGAGCCGCACGAGAAGGGGATGCTCGACGTCGGCGACAACAACCTCGTGTACTGGGAAGTCTGCGGCAACCCGGACGGCAAGCCCGCGCTCGTCGTTCACGGTGGCCCGGGGTCAGGGCGCGGTGAGGGCATGCGCCGGTACTTCGATCCGGACCGGTACAGGATCGTCCTGTTCGACCAGCGAGGCTGTGGGCGCAGCACCCCGCACGCGAGCAACCCCGCGACCGACATGCGGCACAACACCACCCAGCACCTGATCGCGGACATGGAACGGCTCAGGGAACATCTGGGCATCGACCGCTGGCTGCTGTTCGGAGGCTCCTGGGGGTCCACGCTTGTCCTGGCCTACGCCGAGCAGTACCCCGGGCGAGTGTCCGAGATCGTCATCTCCAGCGTGACCACCACCCGGCGCTCAGAGATCGACTGGCTGTACCGAGGCGTCGGCCGGTTCTTCCCCGAGCAGTGGGCGCGTTTCCTCGCAGGCGTGCCCGGTACGCCGCGCGACGGTGACGTCGTCGCAGCCTACGCGCGCCTGATGGAGCACACCGATGCCGCCGTACGGAACAAGGCGGTGGCCGACTGGTGCGCCTGGGAAGACGCGGTCCTGTCCGGGGAGACGAACGGTGCCTCGAACCCGTACGGCGACCGCCCTCCGGCCGCCCAACTGGCCCTGGTCCGCATCTGCTCCTCCTACTTCTCCCATGGGGCATGGCTGGAGGAGGGTGTCCTCCTGCGCGAAGCCCACCGGTTGGCGGGGATTCCTGGCGTCCTGGTCCACGGCCGACTCGACATGGGCAGCCCGCTCGATACCGCGTGGGAGCTCAACCGCGCCTGGGCCGGGTCTGAGCTGAATGTCGTCGAGACCGCGGGCCATCTGGGCAACGCTGCGACACGCGACTGCGTACTGCGCGCCCTCGACCGCTTCGCAGTCGGATTCTAGGCCCGGCGCTGCACCTGTTCCCTGCCTCCCTCATCCCCGGCACCGGAAGACGGTGCCATTGGCTGCGCCGGGCGCTCGTCGTTGTCGGGGGTGTCACCTGGCCTGCCGCGGAAGAACCGGTAGGCCGACTCGCTGAGCGAGCGACCTCAGCGGTATCGCCGGTATCGCCGGTGTCACCCCTTCCGGCTTCAGCTCCAGCTCTGGCCGGCCGGTTCCTTGATGGTGCGGTTGATCCGGTTGAAGAAGTTGGTCAGCGCGATCTCCAGGTTGAGCGCGCCGATCTGCTCCTCGGTGAAGTGGGCGTTGACCTCTTCCCAGATCTCGTCGGTGACGCCCTCCGCGCCGTCCTGCAGCCGGGTGGCGGCCTCGGCCAGCGCCAGTGCCGCGCGCTCGGCGTCGGTGTAGAAAGGCGCCTCATGCCACGCCGCCACACTGTGCAGCCGCTCATCGGTGTCGCCTGCCTTCTTCCCTCCGGCGACACTGGCGTAGACGCACGCCGAGCAGCTGTTGATCTGGCTGACGCGCAGATGCACCAGCGCGAGCAGCTTCGGATCGACGCCTCCCGCGGCGATCGCCTTGCAGAGGTGCTGGATCGCAGCTCCCACCTCGGGGTTGTTCGTGTTCTTGCTCTTGAGCCGGTTCTCCATGGAAGAGTGCTCCTTCATCGGGCCTTCGGCGGGTTACGTTGCGGGGCTTGCGCCCGTCATCCCTATGACGGAGCAGCTTCCAGGGAGGTAACACCATGCCCGGCACCCATCCCACGGACTCGATCGCCGACGCCTTCGAGTCCCACCGCGACCGGCTCCGAGCCGTCGCGTACCGCATGCTCGGATCACACGCCGACGCGGAAGACGTGGTCCAAGAAGCGTGGTTGCGTCTCTCCCGCCAGGACACCGACGCCATCGACAACCTCGGCGCCTGGCTGACGACCGTGGTCGGCCGCATCAGCCTCGATCTCCTGCGGTCCGGCCGGACCCGCCCGGAAGTCTCCTTCGACGACCAGCTGCCCGAATTCACCGTGACACTCGACGACGCTCCCGCTCCGGAAGAACTCGTGGCACTCGGGGACTCCGTCGGCCTTGCGCTCCTGACGGTCCTCGACTCGTTGCGTCCGGACGAACGACTGGCGTTCGTACTGCACGACGTGTTCGCGGTGCCCTTCGCGGAGATCGGGACAATCCTCGGCAGGTCCGTCGACGCGACCAAGATGCTCACCAGCCGTGCCCGCCGGAAAGTACGAGCCGCCGCCGCCCAGCATCCGACCAGCGCCGGACGACACCAACGCGAGGTGGTGCAAGCCTTTCTGGCCGCGGCCCGCGACGGTCGGTTCGAGCAGCTGCTGCACGTCCTCCATCCCGAGGTGAAGTTCACCGTCCACACCCCGAACGGCACATTCGTCACGCTCGGCGCCACCGAAGTCGCCACCCGCGCGCGACTGGCCGGCAGCGCAGCACGAGGACATACGGCAACCGTCAACGGCCGACCAGGCGTCATCTCCTGGAACGAAGACGGCACCCCGCTCTCCGTCCTCGCCTTCACCGTCATCGACGGTCACATCACCGAGATCACCGCCGTGATCGACCCGGCCGAACTCGCCCTCATGAACCTGCCCGACCCGGTGTGACTCCCTGCCGGCGAAGGCTACTCAGGTCCTGGATGTACCAGTCGAGCCGTGTCCCGTCCTCGCCCTGTGGTGGTTCGCCAGGGATGAACCCCGCTCGGCGTGCGACTGCGGCAGACGCGACATTCTCCGGCTCTGCCCGGATCACGGCCTCCTTCGCTCCCGAACTTGCCGCGTACCGAGAGGCCAGGACAACCGCGCGGGTGGCCAGGCCGCGTCCCCTCCAGGACGGGTAGAGGCCGTAGGCGACATTCACCTGGCCGGGAGACGAACCCTCTACCGTGAACCGCAGGTCGATCGTTCCCGCGAGCGCTTCGTCGGTGCCCACTCGGATACCGAAAGCGCGGAGCGGGCCGGCGGTGTCCCACTGTTCCTGGCAGTGCCGGATGTAAGCCTCGACGCCCTCGCGTGTGCCGGGACCGCCGCTGAGCCAGCGCACCAGCTGCTCATCCTCCCCTGCGAGGTGCGCCTCCGCATCGTCCAGGCGCAGCGGGGACAGAGTGATGATCCCGTCGGACAGCTTCACTTCACGCATCCGGCGATTCTTGACGTCTCAGCTGCATGGCGCCATCGGATTCCGCCGGACGCAGAGCTGCTTCGCACAGGGATGATCTCGGGGTAGCTGGTGTGATCACGGGGACCGCACCATGCCCTGGAACGCCGTCGCTGTGCTGCCCGGATGGGGCGGGCCTGTGCGCGCTCGGAGCCGTCGGGCTGTCGGAGCACACCGGTGGCGGTGAGCCGCGGGGTGAACCTGGCGGGTCCTTTCGCGGATCGGGATGAATGCACCCTTACCGTGAGGCGCAGGAATGGCCATTTCTTACGTTGGACCCGTCACACTGTGCTGCGACGCGACCCGAGGAGCGTGCATGGGCCGGGTGGAGTACGACTTCACCACCGTCGGCGGTGGCTCCGCGAAGCGTGCCCCGGTGAATCGGGTGAGCGCCGACACGGAGACCGGATCCCAGCGCTGGAGGCCGGGCACTCGCACTGGACCTGGGATGTGCTCGCTCAGATGCCCGCCGCGCTGAAGATGGTCATCGGTAATCCCCTGTACGACTGGCGCTACGTCTCCGAGCCGGAACCGCACATGGACGCCCGGCGGGTGAACCACGAGCGCGGTCGGCTACTCGGGGGATCGAGTTCCATCAACGGGGTGATTTCCAAGCGGGGAAATCCGAGGGCCCCGGAATGCCGGGTCTCTGACCCGGGCACAGAGTTCTGGGACTGCGCGCGCTGCCTGCCCTTTTCCACGCGCATGGATCCCTGCGTCGCCGAGACCGTCGAGTGGCGGGGCCAGCACGCCGCCCGGGATTTGCGGCAGTCCGCACCGGTCGGGTACGACACTGGGGAGAGGCTCCCGGGCCACTCGCTGGAGACGGGCGAGGACATCCCGGCGTGGTTCGCCCAGGACGCGGAGACGGCCTACCATCCGCCCTGCGCCGCCCGACTGAGCACCGACCAGCTGTCCGTGCCGGACCCGGAGTCCATACGGCTGCACGGGGTCGAGCGGCTGCGAGTGGTGGCCGCGCCCGCCGTGCCCTCCCTCGACAACGCCAACATGTACGCGTCGGTGATGAGGCCGGCCGAGAAGTCCACCGAGCCGAGCCTCGGCAGCACTCCGCTGCCGCCGTTCACCGCCGGCTTCCACCACTACCGCGCACAGGAGGTCTGAGACCTTGTCGGCAGACGGAGACAACGGCCCAAGCGGCGAGAACGCCCCCCGGACGAAGCTGCCGACGGCGGTCACCCACCCCGGCGACGGCATCCGGCTGAAGCCGACCGTCTTCTTCGGAGCGTCCCTGCTGATCCTCGCCGTCTCGGCCTGGGCCATCCTCACGCCGTCCGGCGCCGAGGACGCCCTCGGCGTGGCGGTGGCGAAGATCTCGTCCTGGTTCGGCTGGTACTACTTCCTCGCCGCCACGCTGTATCTCGTCTTCGTGGTGGCTGTGGGCGTGTCCCGGTACGGCGGCATCAAGCTGGGGCCCCAGCAGTCCACGCCGGACTACGGGGTGTTCGCCTGGGCAGCCATGCTGTTCGCCGCCGGGATCGGTATCGACCTGATGTTCTTCTCGGTGGCGGGGCCGGTCACCCACTATCTCGACCCTCCGGAGGGGAAGGCCCAGACCATCGAGGCGGCCCGGCAGGCCGTGGTGTGGACGCTCTTCCACTACGGCGTCACCGGCTGGGCCATGTACGCCCTGATGGGCATGGTTCTCGGCTACTTCGCCTTCCGCTACCGGCTGCCGCTCGCCATCCGGTCCGCGCTCTACCCCATCATCGGCCGGCGCATCCACGGCCGGATCGGCGACACGGTGGACCTCGCCGCCATCATCGGCACGGTCTTCGGTATCTCGGTGTCGCTCGGCATCGGCGTGGTGCAGCTCAACTACGGCCTGAACTATCTCTTCGGGGTGGACGAGGGACTGCCCGCACAGATCGGCCTGATCATCGTGGCCGTGGCGATGGCAACGGTGTCCGCAGTGGCGGGCGTGGACAAAGGCATCCGGCGGCTGTCCCAGCTCAACGTGCTGCTCGCCGTCCTGCTGATGCTCTACATCCTCTTCGTGGACAGCCCCATCCGGCTGCTGAACGCGCTGATCCTCAACATCGGCGACTACGTCAGCCGCTTCCCGTCGATGACGCTCAACACCTTCGCATGGGACCAGCCGACCGACTGGCTCAACTCCTGGACGCTCTTCTTCTGGGCCTGGTGGATCGCCTGGGCGCCGTTCGTCGGACTCTTCCTGGCGCGGATCTCCCGCGGCCGGACCATCCGGCAGTTCGTGGCGGCCACGCTGGTGATCCCGCTGCTGTTCACCCTGATCTTCCTCTCCGTCTTCGGCAACAGCGCGCTGGGCATCATCCGGGACGGCAACTCCCAGTTCGGCCGTACCGCCATGGACGCTCCCGAGCAGGGCTTCTACGGGCTGCTCGCGCAGTACCCCGGAGCGACCTTCAGCGCCGGGCTGGCCACCTTCGTCGGGCTGCTGCTCTATGTCACCTCCGCTGACTCCGGCGCGCTGGTGATGGGCAATCTCAGCTCGCACCTGCCCACCCCGATCACCGACACCACGGCGTGGCTGCGGATCTTCTGGGCCTCGGCGACCGGCCTGCTCACCCTCGCCATGCTGCTCGTCGGCGGTGTGGACGCGCTGACCAACGCCACGATCGTGATGGGCCTGCCGTTCTCCTTCGTGATGTTCCTGATCATCGGGGGCCTCTACAAGGCGCTACGGTTCGAACACATGCGGGAGGCCGCGCAGGTCACCACGATGCCGTCGTCGCTCTCCGGGCGGACCACGCACCACGGTGCGGTCGCCGAGCGGCACTGGCGGCAGCGGCTCGCCCGGGCGATGAGCTTCCCCGGCCGCCGTACCGCCTCGCGGTTCGCGGACGAGGTGGCCCGCCCGGCCCTGGAGGAGGTCGCCGGGGAACTGCAACTCCAGGGTGCCGGGGCCACGGTCGAGGAGGAGCGGGACGAGGAGATCACCCTGCCGAGCCTGGGGCTGCGGGTGCCGATCGGCGAGCAGGAGGAATTCACCTACTGGCTCCGGCCGGTCGAGGTACCGGCCCCCGCCTTCGCCACCCGTACGGTCACCGAGCACGACACCTATGTGCGGTACGAGGTCCATCTGCCGCAGGGCAGCCAGGGCTACAACGTCATGGGGTACAGCCGGGAACAGCTCATCGGGGACATCCTCGACCAGTACGAACGGCACATGGAGTTCCTGCGCCTGCACCGGGAGGCCGCCGCCCGCTCGACCATTCCCGGACACCGCCCCGACACCCCGGAGGCCGAGGCACCCCCGGAGGAGGGGTTCTGAGTCCGCCCTTCCATGGGTGTCCTCGGTGTCGACGTAGAGGCGCAGCAGGTCGGGCTCCGGACAGAGGAACCCGAGCAGTCGTGGGACGGGTTCCGTTTCGGTGAACGGGTGAACGAGCGTGCGCAGCCCGGAGGACGGCTGCGACGTCGTACACGTGAAGAAACACCTCGCTCACACGGAGGGGAATCTCATAGGCCGTCAGGCCGTCCGGGACGTGGGTGCTTTCACCTCCGGTGACGATCCGGGCCGATCCGGGCCGATTCGCCCGGGTCGGGAACAGGGAGCCCCCCGCACACAACTGGTCCCGACGAAGAGCGACTGGATGTAGTGGATCAGCAGCCAGGTGGCTTGTCGTTCAACCGCTGCCGAGGGGTACATGTCCGGGGTGCCAGGGGAGTTGCTCGGTCGATTTGCCTAGGCTGAGCGCATGTGGAGAGAGATCGCCCGCCAAGCGTTCCCTGGGGTTGAGTTCAGCGTGCCTGTCGACGCGGGGAGGGTGGCTGCCGCTGAGCAACGGCTGGGATGTCCGATGCCGTCCGAGTTGGTGAGCTTGCTCCGGGAGACGGACGGCATGGTGGGGCAGGATGGGGTGGACACGGTCTGGCCCTTGCAGCAGATCGTCGAGCAGAATCTTCACTTCTGGTCCGATCGGGCCTTCGCAGATCTGTATATGTCGTTCGACGCGCTGCTCTTCTTCGGCGACAACGGCGGCGGCGATCAGTTCGCCTTCGTCCGTATCCCTTCACGAGCCGACATCTTCGTGTGGGAACACGAGGACGACAGCCGCCGGTGGATTGCCCGCGACTTGCAGGACTACCTCGTCCGGTCTCTGACCGACGGCGGAGATGACTGGTACCGGTAGTCGATCAGATCCGGCGCCGGTTTCAGCAAACTTGTCCACTGCGACCTGGCGCCCGGCGGCCCTACCCGTTCGTCGCCGCGCTGGAGTCGGGCCGGACCTCGTGGTGCCGGACCCTGGACTCGCCGCCGCTGGGTCTGGCAACTGGTGGCCGTCGGCGGCCCGCCCGTTCGCCCCCGGCCCGGAGTCCTTCGGGTCCAGGCTCACAGCGCGAGACGCGACCCCGCGGATGGATTCGTGTCACTCACAGGCAGCATATTGCGCAGCCTTTGGCTTGAATGCCCCTGGACTGCGCAATTCACACCATTAGTGACGTAGACGCAGGCAGCACCAGCACTGCTCAGTCGCCGAACTGTCCAAACCCCTTCCTTGGAGGACGCCATGAACACAATTCGCAGGTCTCTCGGCCTCGCTACGACCGTGCTGGCTCTCACCGCATCGTTGACTGCCACAGCGGTCGCAGCCGAGTCAGCAGCACCTGCGCAGCCGTCGGTCGCTGACGCCTCCGCCGCCAAGGCATCACCCGCCGACGTCAGCCGAGGCAGGTTCTCGACCCGAGCCGCCTGCGAGAGCGCGGGCCAGGCGGGCATCACCGCGGGGGACTGGGAGTCGTACCGGTGCAGTAAAAGGGGCCGGTACACGTGGGTGCTGCTGACCAACCGCTGAGGCGCCCGGTCGCGGAGGCGGAACTGCATTTCGAGAGGGCGCGGTCGAGGCTACCGCTCCGCGTCGTCCTCTTGTGGCGGCGTCCGGTTCGTCTCGTCCACGAGGGTGCCGTCCTGTGCGAGACGGTCGGCGAGTTCGTCCTTGAACAGGAGACGGTGCTCGAGCCCGCGGGTGCGGTAGGCGGTGCGGCCGATGATCTGGCTGGTGATCGGGTGGTGAACAGTTGGAACAGGGCGACGAGCGGCAGCACCAGCGCGTAGTGCAGGGGCATTTGTACGCTCGTTCCGACCAGGATGAGCAGTACGCCGAGGGTCTGGGCCTTTGCGGCGGCGTGCAGGCGGCTCCCGATGTCCGCGAAGCGAAGCAGGCCCAAGGCACCGAGCAGACAGAAGGCCGCGCCGCTCGGCAGCAGCACGGCGGTGATCAGATCGCGTACAGCAGTCACCGCATACCCTCTCTCTTCTCGATCAGGTGAGCAGCCGTCACCGATCCGATGAACGCCAGCAGGGCGAGAACGACGAGCACGGGAACGGCCGTGGTGTCCTTGTTCATCGCTGTCCGCACGGCGGTCCCGGCGATGACCATAGTCACCAGGACATCCAGCGCTGTGACACGGTCGAGCGCGCGCGGACCGCGTACCAGGCGCAGCAGGGTGAGCAGGCCGGCCACTGCCACTCCGGCCAGAGTGGCGACGTACAGGACGGTCATGGCTGCCTGCCTTGGTTCTCGCAGTTCATGATTCCTCTCCCTGGTCGGGGTCCCTCTCCTGAGGGTTGTCGCCAGGTGTTCCGTGAGCGGTTGGGTGCCGATTTGTGTCGTCGGCGTCCGACGTGGTGCCGACCGCACGCGCGACTCGGCGCTCCACGGCCCGCACTGCATCCCTGTGGCGGGTGATGTCCTCCGGACCGCGGACCGGGAGTACGTGGACGTAGAGGCGTCGTCGCCGCCGGTCGATCTCGGCCACCAGCGTGCCGGGGGTCATGGTCGTGAGTTCGGCAACGGCTGTGATCAGCAGGTCGCTGTCGACGCGGAGCTGGACTTCGATGATCGCCGCGGACGTCCTTCTGCCGTGCCGGACGACCTGCCAGGCGACGGTTGTCCCGGATCTGACGAGATCCGCCAGCAGGTGGGCCAGCAGTCGCACGATCGGCAGCGGCCGGGGCACGGCCCCCGGCAGCACCGGAGGCAGGGAGAAGGCCGCGACGACGGCGGTGGCGACGAGCAGCACCGAGATCTCGCCCAGTGTGTCCAGGGCGCGGAAGTCGACGAGGATCGCGTCGACGACGTTGTGGGCGCCTGTCGACGCCGCCCGGCGGATGTATCCGGGCGAGATCGCCGGGTCAGTGCGTGCTGCGGAGGTCGCCAGCGCGAAGCAGGTGACGAGCACCCCGACTGCCCCGGACACCGCGACCCGCAACAGGCGGGCGCGCTTGACCGTCCGGCCGTGGACGAACCGGGCCGGCATGCGCCGGAGCACCAGCACCACGACGACCAGCGTCATCGTCTCCACCAGGAACTGGGTGAGCGCCAGATCCGGGGCGCCCCGCACGAGGAACACGCCCGCACCCCGTAGCCGACAGCCCCGGCCAGCAGCATGCCGGTCAGCCGATGCCGAGCGACCACCACGGCTCCGGCGGCCGTCACCACCGCGACAGCGAGCAGCGGCTCGGCCGGGGACCACCACAGCGGCGGGGACCCCAGCGAAGGTGCCGCGACCGCCAGTGCCGCACCGGGCACCAGGACCACGGTCGCCAGCACCACGGTCAGATAGACGGGCAACGAGCCCACCTGCGTACGACGAGTCACCGCCACCGCCAGCCGGTCCAGGCCCGCGACCGCACGGTCGTACCCGCCCTGCACATCCGGAAGGCGTGGCACGGCGGCCGCGGTGCCAATACGGCGCCGGATCGCATGGCACAGCCCGCCGAGGAGCAGGGACAACGCCGACAGACCGAGAACGGGTGTGAATCCATGCCACAGCGACAGTGCGTAGGGGCCACTGGGCCCCGCTGGACAGCGTTCGGCATAGGCGTTCGCGACAGCCGCCGTACCCGCGTACCCCACGCCGAGCACCAGACCCGCCCCCGCGAGCACGGCCACCGGTGCGACGAACCCCGGCTCCGGACGGCGCGGTGGGTCCGCCACCCGCCCGGGCGGTCCGCCGAAGGCGCCGTGCAGGAACCGTGCCGCGTACGCCACCGTCAGGGCGAAACCGAGCACCAGCACGGCCGCGGCCGGGTGGTTGACGTCTCCCAGCACGGTGCCGTGCAGGAACGCCTCCAGGACGGCTTCCTTGCCCAAGTAGCCCAGGAGCGGCGGCAGACCGGCCATCGAGGCGGTGGCGAGCGCGGCGGCACCGAACAGCACGGGCAGGCGGCGTCCGAGCCCCGACAGCCGCTGAATGTCGCGGGTGCCCGTCTGGTGTTCCACGATCCCGGCGGACAGGAACAGTGCCGCCTTGAACGCGGCGTGCGCGAGCAGCATCACCGCCCCCGCCAGCGCCGCGGTCCGGATACCGATCCCCAGCACAGCAGTCAGCAGGCCGAGTTCACTGACCGTGCCATAGGCCAGCAGCAGCTTCAGATCGGTCACGCGCAGCGCCCGCCATGCCGCCAGCACCATGGTGGCCAGGCCCACTCCGAGCACCATCGGCCGCCAGGGGCCGACCTCGGCCAGTGCGGGCGCCAACCGGGCCACAAGATAGACCCCCGCCTTGACCATCGCTGCCGCGTGCAGATACGCGCTCACCGGGGTGGGGGCCACCATCGCCGCAGGCAGCCAGCCGTGCAGCGGCATCTGCGCGGACTTGGCGAACGCCCCGACCAGAACGAGTACCGCCGCCGCCGGCACCAGCCCGCCCCGGGGCGGATCGGAGAGGATCGCCGAGAGGCGGTAGGTGCCTGCCTCTTGGCCGAGTACGACAAAACCCAGCAGCATGACCAGACCGCCGGCCGCGGTCACCAGCAGGGCCTGCCGAGCTGCGCGCCGCTGCTCCGCGGTCTCGCCCCTTCCCGCGATCAGCAGGAAGGACGCGACCGTGGTCAGTTCCCAGAAGACGTACAGCACGAAAAGGTTGTCGGCGAGCACCAGACCCGACATCGCTCCGGCGAAGGCCAGGAGCAGGGCAGCCAGTCGACCGGCGTCCCGCTCGACGTAGTACCGGCAGTACAACAGCACAAGGGCGCCGACACCGGCCACGAACCACAGCATCAGCAGCGACAGCGCGTCCAGCCGCAGAGCAATCGTCAACCCGAGACGGGGAGCCCACGACAGTGACTCCTGGTACGCGCCGCCGTCCAGGACCCGCCCCGCCGACGCGCTCGCCCAGGCCACCGTCGCCAGCGGCAGCACGGCCCCACGAGCCACACCGTGCGGCCGAGCCGCCGCTCCCACCAGGGAATCGCTGCCGCGATCCCCGCGTGGGCAGCGAGCAGGACCAGCACAGCAGCACCAACTCCTCCACGGCGCCCCACACCGCCGACGACGCGGCCTGACCCCTGCGCGGGCCTCGTTGGGACATCTGGTTTCGACGGTGCTGGGTGCCCCTGTGCAGCAGGTGCCAATTCCCTGACAGGGCACCGCCGCGCCGGACGCGGAATGGGAGGCACAGAGCCCGGCCGAAGACGGCACAGAGGGCACCACCTCTAAGGCCCCTCATCCCCGGTCCTAAGGACCCCCTGCGCGGCAAGATGCGCAGGTCTCCCGATGTGGCGCCCCCACCTTGGACACGACGCTGGAAGCACAGCAAGAGACCAGTTCGTCCCCAAGGAGACGTCATGATGCACCACGAGCTCCAGGCCGCTCGCCAGGCCGCCTTCCTCACCCGGGCCGCGCAGCGCCGCCTGGTCCGCGAAGCGGAGCGCGCCGCCAAGGCAGCCCGCAGCGGCGTCGGCTCCGACAAGGCCCTCGGCTCCGACGACGCTCTCGGTGCCGACGACGCCGTCGCTGCCGACAGCCGCACGCACCGCTTCCGCGCCGCGTGACGGAGCAAGGCCGTCGCATCACCGGGCACGGGCACCCGGCTGCGACGGTCCCCGCCGACTCCGAATCCGCTGTCCTGCACCTCGTACGGCATGCGATGCTCAGCACCGTGCACAGCAGTCATATAAGCCCCGTGTTCGTAGGCCGCAGCGCCGAGCTGACCGCCCTCGGCGAGGCGCTGTCCCGGGCGGACGAGGGGGAGCCCCGCGCCGTGTTCCTGGGGGGCGAGGCCGGCGTCGGCAAGACGCGGCTGATGCAGGAGTTCCTCGGCCGGGCCGCCGCCGGCGGGGCCGTCGTCGCCCTCGGCGGCTGCGTCGAGACCGGTGGCGACGCCCTGCCGTACCACCCTGTCTCGGCCGCCCTGCGCTCCCTGCACCGTCAGCTCGGCGCGGAGCTGCTCGCCGCCATCGAGGGCCAGGAGGGCGAGCTCGCCCGGCTGCTGCCCGAGCTCGGCGAGATGGACCGGGGACGGCCTGAGGCCGACGGCCGTTCCCGCCTCTTCGAGCTCACCGCCCGCCTCCTCGAACGCCTCGCGGCGGAGCGGACCCTCGTCCTGGCCCTGGAGGACCTGCACTGGGCCGACCGCTCCACCCGCGAGCTGCTCAGCTACCTGCTGCGCGCCCTCACCGACAGCCGCCTGCTCATCGTCGCCACCTACCGCGCCGACGACCTGCACCGCCGCCACCCGCTGCGCCCCGCCCTCGCCGAGTACGAGAGGCTGCGTACCGTCACCCGGCTCGAACTGCCCCGCTTCGACCGCGCCGAGGTCGGCCGCCAGCTCGCCGCCATCCGGGGCGAGGCCCCGCCCGAGGTGATGCTGGACCGGGTCTTCGAGCGCTCCGAGGGCAACGCGTTCTTCGTCGAGGAGCTGGCCTGCAGCATCCTGGACGGCTCCCCAGGCGGTCTCAGCGACTCCCTGCGTGATCTTTTGCTGGTCAGGGTCGAGGCGCTCCCGGACGAGGTGCAACGTGTGGTGCGGATTGCCGCCCAGGGCGGCTCCCAGGTGGAGTTCCGGCTGCTGACCACCGTCACGGGCCTCGCCGAGGGCGAGCTGATCGAGGCCCTGCGTACCGCTGTGGGAGCCGCCGTCCTGCAGCCCGCGGAAGAGGGCGAGTCGTTCCGCTTCCGGCACGCGCTGATGCGCGAGGCCGTGGTCGGCGACCTGCTGCCCGGCGAGCGCTCGCGGCTCAGCCGCCGCTACGCCGAGGTATTGGAGGCCGACCCCGCGCTCGTACGGTCCGAGGAGCGGGCCGGGCGGCTGGCCGGCTACTGGTTCGACGCCCGCGACCCCGCCAAAGCGCTGCCCGCCCTGATCGCTGCGGCGGCCGCCGCCCGCGGCCGGCACGCGTTCGCCGAGCAGCACCATCTGCTGGAACGGGCACTTGAGCTGTGGGAGGACACCCCTGAGGAACTGCGCCGCCAGGCGATGCGGCAAGCCGTGAAAGACGGCTTGTGCCCGGCCATCTCCCCGGACGCGTCGGGGGGCTTCGTCGACCTGCTCGCCGCACTCGCCGTCGCCGCGCGCCTCACGGGAGAGCGGGAGCGGGCGCTCGCCCTCTGCAAGCGGGCGCTGCACACGCTGGAGGGCGACTCCTCGACCAGCTCCCGGGAAGGCCTCGGCTCCGTGGAGGCAGAGGATGCCCCCTTGGGCAGGGGAGACCCCATCCGCGCTGCCTGGTTCTGGACCGAGCGCTACCAGCTGATGCGCGACCTGTCCCGCTCCGACGGCTGGGACGAGATCGCCCACGCCCAGAAGCTGGTGAAGGGCTTGCCGCCGTCCGTCGTACACGCCGATGTGCTGACCCACGCGGCCTACTGGTACGCCGTGCACCAGCCGGGGCCGACGGCGGTCGAGACCGCGAAAGAGGCGGTGGAGCTGTGCCGGATGACGGGGGCCGAGACCACCGGCCTCGTCGCGCGCCACACCCTGGCCTGGCTCACCATCGACTCGGGCGACGTCGAGGGCGGGCTCGCGCAGGCCCGCGCGGTGTGCGCGCGGGACCCGGAGCCGGGCAACGCCAACGTCCTGCTGCGCGGCTACGGCAACCTGTCCACGGCGCTGCACGGGCTCGGCCGCTACACCGAGGCCGTCGAGGTCGCCGAGAAGGGCAGCGGGCTTGCCGACCGGCACGGGCTGCCGGACACCGCCTCCTTCATCGACGCCAACCTCGCCGAGTCCCTCATCCAGCTCGGCCGCCTGGCGGACGCCGACGACATACTCGAACGGGCCGGAGGCCGCCGTGGGGTGAGCCTCCGCATCCAGGGACAGATCGCCGAACAGAGGGCCGAGCTGGCCTTGGCCCGTGGCGCCTACGACGAAGCCCGCCGCTGGCTGAAGGAGTCCGACCACGGGACCACCGGCCCCTACCCGGAGCCGCAGCACACCCTGGCCATGGCCAGGGTCGCCATCGCGCTGGCGGCAGCTGACGGCCGGATCCTCGACGTCCGCTCCCTGCTCGACGCGGCGGTCGGCGAAGCCGTCCCGCCCGGCCACCAGCGTTACGTCTGGCCACTGTTGTACGAGGCAGCAGCGGCGGAGGCCCGTGCCCGCGGGCTGGCGGTGGCCGAACCAGGGCGCGAGGCAGCGGTGGAGCTGGTACGCAAGGCGATGAAGGGCCAGCCCAAGTTCGTACCGATGTGGGCCACGCAGGCCCTGATGACCGAGACCGAGCTGCTCACCGCCGAGGGCCGGGACACCACCGACCACTGGAGGCAGGCCGTTGCCGCAGCCGAGCAGCTGGAGGCCCCGCCGCTGCTCGCCACCGCCCGGCTGCGCCTCGCGGAGGTCCTGATCGCCCATGGCGGCCCCGGGGCCCGCCGAGCAGCCGGTGAGCTGCTGCGGCAGGCTGAGGCGGTGGCGCGTGAACTGGGGGCGGCGCCGCTCGAGACGGAGATCGCCTCGCTGGCCGGCCGGGCGCGGATCCCACTGCAGCAGAACGGCGGGGAGGCGGACCCGCCCCCGGCGCCGACGACGGATCTCGGGCTGACCGCCCGGGAGCGGGATGTGCTGCGGCTGGTCGCCGCCGGGCGGAGCAACCGGCAGATCGCGGAGGAGCTGTTCATCTCGCCGAAGACCGCGAGTGTGCACGTCTCCAACATCCTCGCCAAACTGGGCGCCTCAGGCCGAGGAGAGGCCGCGGCCATCGCGCACCGGCTCGGGGTCTTCGACGAGTGACGCTCCGCCTGAGGCTCACCTCGGCCTGCGGGCGCCGATTACTCGTGCGGGTCCTGGGCGGGGCTCCGGGTGACCACCTTGATGTTGAAGGTGTGGGAGCCGAGCCCGTTGGCGATGCCCATGAAGAGGAGGGCAAAGTGTTCCTGGCCACGTGCGGTCGTAATGCCGCCGATGTCCAGTTGGGAAGAGACAGGCCAGCCGAGGTCGGTGAGCAGGCGTCCGGTCGTTGCCTTGGCTTGGACGTCGTTGCCGGAGAGGAAGACGGTGCTGGGGCCGTCCAGTGTGTGGGGGGCGGTCATGGCGGTGGAGTCCATGGTGCACAGCGTTTTGACCACGGGAGTGTGAGGGAAGGCCTCCTGGATCTGCTCGGCGAGGCTGCTGTTGGGGTGCGCGAGTTCGGTGTAGTCGTCCGAGAGGCCGATCCCGATGTCGATCAGCGGGGTGCCGGACAGCGCAGGCGCTCCGATCGAGTGCAGCAAGTCCAGGGTGGCGGTTCCCGGGGTGGCATTGACCAGTACCTCGGCGTGGGCGGCTGCTTCGTTCAGAGCCGCTACGGGAAGGTCGAGGTCCGTCCGTTCGCCGGGGCGGCGTGAGCCCAGCAGCACGTCGTGTCCTGCGGTACGCCAGCCGTGGGCCAGTGCTCGGGCGACGTTGCCGGAACCGAGTATTCCTATGCGCATGGTGTGGGGCGCCTTTCTTGTTTGCCGGTGAATCGGGGTCTGCGGGTGGGGCGTTGGAGGTGCTGAACCTGCGGCAGGGGAGGGTTGCCGAGCGGTCAGGCCGCCTTGCTCCCGCGGCGCGGTGCGGGGGCGATCTCGACGGCTCGGCGGGCCTGGAACTCGACGGCGGCGAGGTTGGCCCACTCCAGGTCGGCCGGGGTCGCCCCGGGGATGGGGGCGGTGGCGGCGGCGTGCCGGGCCCAGGCGGGGCCGGCTTCGATGGCCGCGGCGGGCGCCAGCTCGGCGACCTTCAGCAGCCGGACCTCGTCCGGGCCGGCCTTCTCGGCGGCCTGAGCGGCCGCCCTCGCCATGGTGTGGACGTTGCCGGTGGAGGAGTAGTGGACAACCGCGACGTTGGTCATGAGGTTCCTCGCTCTTCGTGCCGGATGGGCTGTGTGCCGTGCGGGTCGCCGGGGGAGCGTAGGCGTCGGCTGCACCGGGGATGCGGAGCTCGCGGGCAGCGTGGAGCGGCGACGCCCCTTTTAGGTGAGAGGCGATTAAGTGAGTGCTAAGCTACCACTCGTTGCGCGAGTGTCAACTAAATGAGCGCTCATCTATCTGATGTGGGAGGACTCATGGCGGATGCGGCGGCTGCGGGCGACGCGGTGGAAGCGGTGCTGGAGGAGTGGCGTCGGGAGTGCCCCGGCCTCGACTTCTCGCCAATCGGCGTCGTCGGCCGGATCATGCGGCTGTCTCGGCTGTGGGACAAAGCGATCAAGGACTTCCTCGCCGAACACGACCTGGAACCGGGCGAGTTCGACATCCTGTCCACGCTGCGGCGCTCCGGCGAACCGTATGAGCTGACCGCGAAGACGTTCCTCAAGTCCTCCCTCGTCACCACCGGAGCGATCACCCTGCGCGTCGACCGTATGGCCGCAAAGGACTTGGTCACCCGCGTCCCCGACACCGCCGACCGCCGTTCCGTCAGGATCCGCCTCACCCCGCACGGGCTGGAGACCATCGACCGGGTGCTCCCCCTCCACCTGGCCAACGAGGACCGCCTCCTCCACGGCCTGGGCGTCGACGAGCGCCGGCACCTCGCCGCCACACTCGCCACAGTGCTGGAATCCCACGGCGACACCCCCGCCGGTACAGCCCGCTGAGGGAGACCGGGTTTACGCATCGGAGCCGGGACCGTTCGGAAAGAGATCCAGTCCATCGGGCGTTTCGGCCGCTGCCGCTGGGTGGCGCGCCGGGCGGTCAAATTCCGTCGACGTCCGATCGGGTCCCGCTCTCGTGCCACTTGAGTGCGGCGGCGACGAAGGAGGCGACCAGCGGCCGGTGGTCCTGCTCGGTCCAGGCGAGTACCACGCGACTTGGTGGGGCATCGGTCACCGGGACGCGGACCAGGCCGGCCGGTACGGGCTCGACCAGTGAGCGGGGCAGCACCCCGACCATCCGGCCCACTGTGACCATCTGGAGCATCTGGACCACGTCGGCGACCTCGGGCCCGGTGCCGTCGTCCCCAGGGACGCCTTTCCAGCGTGGCAGCGTCTCGCCTTCCAGATCGGACATGCGCACTGCTGCGCACCCGGCCAGCCGGTGTCCCGCCGGGAGGATCGCCACGCGGTCCTCGGTGTGCAGTGTCTCGTGGGCCAGGCCGTCGAGGTCGTCGAACGGTGCGTAGAGCAGCCCGACGTCGGCCCGGCCGTCGTGCAGGAAGTCGGCGCGGTCGGCCGGTCCGCTGAAGAGGATGTCCACCTGCCGGGCGTCGGGCCGGCACGCGTACGCGGCCAGCAGCCCGGAGAGCAGACCTGCGTCGCCGCCGGGTTTGAGCACCAGCCGCAGGTGGGCCCGGATGTCGCCGGCGCGCTGCGCGTGCCGGACGGCGGCGCCGACCGCGTCGAGCGCGTAGCGGCCGTGTTCCCGCAATGCCTTCCCGGCCGGGGTGAGTTCTACTTGCCGACTGGAGCGGAGGAAGAGCGGGACACCGAGCCGGGACTCGATCCGTCGGATGGCCTTCGACAGCGCGGGCTGGGCGATCGAGAGCCGGACAGCGGCCCGGCCGAAATGCAGCTCATCGGCGAGTGCGAGGAAGTACTCGAGCTCGCGCGTCTCCAGTTCGACCATTCCCTCAGGTTATCGCTGGATGACAAACCGGTCTTGGACGCGAGTCCAGGTCAGAGCCAAGAATGGCTGCATGATCAACCACACGATGATTGTCTCCTTCGATCAGCCGCTGCCCGACACCGAACTCGACCAGTACCTCACGGATATCGAACAGACCATGCTCGACTCCGGTGCCGTGCACTCGGTCACCACCCGGCGCCACATTTCCGTCCCCGGCGAGGACGCCATTCCCGCCCTGATCGCCACCGCGATCGTGCAGGTGGCAGTCGCCGACATCGACGCTCTCGCGAAGGCGTTCTCCGCACCGGGCGTGCACGAGGTCATCCGCCGCTGGCAGTCCCGGCACCCGTACAAGGTCGCCTGGGCCAACCACGAGGCGCTGGCATGAGCTGCCCTCCTGCTCCGCCGCCCGGGCGGCGAAGCAGGAGCAGTAGTCGGGACGAGGAGCGCCCGGAAGCGGGGACGGCCCGCCAGGAGGGGCGGACCGTCTCCGGCCGGACACGGCCCAACGGTTGACCGTGTACGCGGCTCAGAAGCGGGCGGTGAACGTCACATGCTTACCGTCCGCGCCATCGCGCTGGAACGAACCCTTCATGGCCCAGTTGATCCAGCCGCCGTCACCCTTGTTCGTGAACTCGCCGTCCTTGAACACCCAGATGCCGAAGGTGACACCGTCGTAGGTGGCGGAACCGTAGGTCTGCACGCCGTTGAGGTTCTCCTCGTAGTCCTGGTTGAGGTTGTGCACCACGACGTTGTACTTCTCTCCGCCGGCGTAGTACGCCGACTCCATCAGGTTCTTGACGAAGGCGTCACGGTTGGCGGAGGTCTTGATCGACGACTCGATCTTGTTGGCGATACCGAGCACATCGACGTTGAGGTTCAGATTCGCGTTGGCGCCGGCGCTGACCGGCGAGTCGCCGGCCGCCGACGGAGCGACGGCCGGCGCGGCTGTCGCCGTCGCCGGGAAGGCGGCGGCACCTGCCGCGGTGAGCGCGCCGCACAGGGCCACAGCTGCCAGGCTCTTCTTCAGGACACCCGGTGTGGACATGGCTTCCTCCAAGAGTGGGGAACGTCAACTCCGAACCCGACGGGAACGGAGGTGCCGGAGCGACGGGAGGGGCCCGTCGTGAGCGGCACAGAACGAGAATCCGCCGCGCCTCTCATGATCGGCTCACATCAAGCTCACGCTGACCGCCGCCCCTTGTCGTGCCGCGAATCAGCCCCCCCAGCCAAGTCCACATGGTGAGAGCGGGTGCCAGCTTCGCAACGCTCAGCCTCCTTCTCCCGGTCCTACCTGTGGGGAGAGCGCCGATAGCGCCCTGTTCGCCAGTACGCACCGGAGGGATGATGGTTCATTTGCGACTGCTGGGACCCGTGGAGATCGAGACCGACGACGGCCGGTCGTTGCCGCTCGGTTCGGGCCGCATCCGCACGGTGGCCGCGGCGCTGATGAGCGAGGTCAACCAGCCGATCCCGATGAACCGGCTGATCGACCTGGCTTGGGAATCGGAGCCGCCGGCCCGGGCACGCGGTGTGGTCCCCAACCACGTGCACCGGCTGCGCCGACTGTTGGCCGGGCACGCCGAAATCGCCACGCGCGGGCAGGGCTACGCCTTGGTCGCCGACCCGTGCGCGGTGGACGCCCACCGCTTCCACCGGCTGGTCGTCGAAGCCCGGAAGACCGAGCCGCCCGAGGCCGCCACGCTGCTGCGCCAGGCGCTGGACCTGTGGCGAGGTGAGGCGCTGGCGGACGTGCCCGGCGAGCGGGCGCGCCGGACGCTGGGCACCGGCCTCTCCCAGGCACGGCTCGCCGCGCGCCAGAAGCTCGGCGAAGAGCTGCTGCTGCTCGGCCGGTACGGGGAACTGGTCACGGAGGCGACCGCCTGGATCATCGAGCACCCGCTGCATGAAGAACTCACCGCGTTGCTGATGCGGGCTCTCCAGGCGAGCGGTCGGCAGGCCGAGGCCCTCGACCACTACCACCGGGCCCGTCGGCACCTCAGCGAAGAGCTGGGCATCGATCCCGGGCCGGCGCTCAGCCAGGCGTATCTCGCGGTTCTCAGCGGGGACCGCGGCGCCACACCGCGCGTCCCTGCCCGCCCGTCGGCCACCGGACCGCGAACCGCGCCGGGCGGGAATTCGGCCACGGCGTCCGACCGCGGTAGCCGGACTGCGCCGCCGCCTGGGGTCGACCAACTGCCACCCGCCCTCGGGGATTTCTGCGGGAGGGCACAGGAACTCGCGGCGCTTGACCGGCATCTGGACCGGGAGCCCAGACCGGCATGTGTGGTACTCGCGGGCGGGGGAGGAGTCGGCAAGACCACGCTGGCGGTTCAGTGGGCGCACCAGCTCAAGGAGAAGTTTCCTGACGGGCAGCTCTTCGCCGACCTGCGAGGATTCGGGCGCTCCCCGAGGTCGGCCGGCACCGTACTGTCGGAATTCCTGTCGGCCCTCGGCGTCCCGGAGCGGAAGGTCCCCGATTCCGTGCAGGAGCGCGCGGCCCTCTACCGTGCGCAGCTCGCCGGCCGGCGGATGCTGGTCCTGCTGGACAACGCCGGGACGGCCGACCAGACCCGCCCCCTGCTGCCGGCAACGCCGGGCTCTCTGGCCGTGGTGACCAGCCGACGGAGGCTGAGCGGACTGATAGTGCGTGACGGAGCGACGCTGGTCACGGTGGGGGCGCTCACCTCCGGCGACGCCCTGCAGCTGCTGGGCAACGCGCTCGGACGGCAGCGCATCGAAGCGGAGCGGGAGCCGGCGCTGGCACTGGTCGAGCAATGCGACCACCTGCCGCTGGCGCTGCGGATCGCCGCAGCCCGGCTGATGGCCCACCCCGAATGGCCACTGGCGTGTTGGACACAGAGGTTGGCCGACGAGCGCCACCGGCTGCATGAGCTGTCCACGCATGACGGCGATCTGGCTGTGGAGGCCAACCTCTACCTCAGCTACCGCGTGCTGTCCAGCGGTGCCGCCCGGCTCTTCCGCATCCTCGGACTGCACCCCGGCCCCTGTGTGGGGGTACGTCACGCCGCGGCCCTGGCCGGGCGGGATGTCGAGTTCACCCGCGGTCATCTTGCCGAGCTGTGCGACGCCCATCTCCTGCAAGAACAGGCCGAAGGGCACTACGTCCGGTCCGAGCTCGTACGTCTCTACGCGGCGCGGCTGGGCGCTGCGGAGGAGCCGCGGTCCGAGCAGGACCTTGCCGTACAGCGGCTGCTCAGCTACCTCGTGCAGCCCGGACCGGAGCACGGCTGATCGGGGATTCGGTGTCCGGCATCCGTGGATCGCGCCCCGCCCCACGGCCGGTGGGCCACTGTCGGGTCCGGTCGGAGGGGGTGACAAGATGGGGCGAATGACGCCGAATCGTGAGGGCCGTTCGAATTCCCCGATCTCTGAGGCCGAGCCTTGGTTCGACCTGGGTCCTGCCCATGCTGACCTTCTTGCCGCGAAGAGACTGGTTTACGACCCGAACGGCTTCGCATGCTCGCAGCCGGTGGCCGAAGCTGAAGGCGCCGAGTACGGGGCCCATGAACTGACAGTGGACGGTCTGTCGGTGCGGTTCCGTGCGGCCAAGACCACCCCCACCAAGGTCGGCCAGTTCGTCACCGTGTGGAAGAGATCAGCGCAGGGGCCGATCCAGCCGTTCGACGTCGGCGATCCCCTCGACCTCATCGTCGTCAGCTGCCGTGACGGTCACCACTTCGGACAGTTCGTCTTTCCGCGTGACGTACTGGGCGAACGGGGCATCCTCTCGCAAGGTGGTGTCGGCGGGAAGCGCGCTTTCCGTGTCTATCCGCCCTGGGTGACCACGACCGCCCGCCAGGCCCGCAGCACACAGGCCTGGCAGGTCGACTACTTCCTGCACCTTCCTGAAGACCACCCCGTCGATTCCGCCCGTGCGCGGGCGCTCTACCACCCCTGAAGCCACCACCGTTCGCCCTGGCCGGAGAGCCGCTACGCGAGCCTGATCGGCTTCAGCTCGTCGAAGCGGTCGCCCGGCCCGGGGTTTGCCGCGCTGGTCTTGCCGCCCAGTTGGGTCATGACGCCCCAGACGGCGTTCAGACCAGTCGTGACCGCGCCCTCGGCCCAGCCGCCGGTCCAGGACACGTCGTCGCCCGCGAGGAAGATGCCGCGGTGGGCCGGGTCGAGGCCGTCCTGCATGAAGTGGGTGTAGAGACGCTCCTGGTAGCGGTAGTGGCCGGGCAGGTTGTCGCTGAAGGCGCCCATGAAGTCCGGGTCGTCCTCCCAGGAGATGGTGACCGGCTCGCCGATGATGTGCGACGCGATGTCGATGTCCGGGTAGATCTGCTTCAAGGAGTGCAGCATCAGGCGCACGCGTTCGTCGACATCGAGCGGCAGCCACTTCAGCGCGTCGTCGTTCCAGGTGTACGACAGGCAGATCAGCGCCGGCTTGTCGGGGCCGTCGTCCAGCAGGTACGTGCCACGCGTGAGCCGGTCCGTGAGCGTGGTGCTGAGCACATGCCGGCCGGTCACGGCATCGACGTCCTTCCAGAAGGGCCGGTCGACGGCGACGAACGTCTTGGACGACTGCATGTAGTGCGTCCGCTCGATGGCCGTCCACATCTTGTGGCTGAACAGCGATTCGTCCGTGTCGATCCGCGCTGACAGCAGCCACGACTGGCAGGTGGCGATCACCGCGGGGTAGGACGAGGCCCTGCGCCAGCGGTCCGTGATCTCGATATCACTGCTCCCACCGTCGGCCCGTCGGATGCGCCGTACAGCACCGCGGGGTGAGCCGCCGTGCAGCGAGGCGAGGCTGGTTCCGGCGGGCCAGTGCGCGAGCTGGTCGGGTGCGTGCTGCCACAGGAGCTGGGGGAGGCGCTGGGCACCGCCGAGTATCCGCTGTTGCTCGTCCTCGGCGCCCACGTACACCACGCGCAGGATCTCGAGCATCGAGTCGGGGAAGTTGGTGTCCCAGCCGCCCGTGCCGAAGCCGACGAGCCCGAACGCCTCGCGGTATTCGAAGGGGAGCGCGGAGAACGCCTGGGAAGTGGCGAGGTAGTGCGAGAAGGACATGTCGTCCAGACGCGGCACGAGCTCGTTCCAGAGCTTCTTGATCGTGGCGTAGTCGCGCGCCGCGATCGCCTGCTGCATCGCGCTGAAGTGGGCGCGCTCCTCGAGACAGCCCTGCCAGGCCGCGGCGACATCGTGGAACATCTGCGGCAGGTCGGCGGGGGTCTCGGCGTAGTGCTTGCGTCCGGCGATCTCGATCACGGTGCTGTCGGACGCGGGGGTGAGGGGGTTGGGGAACGGCTCGGTGCCGAGGCCGAGGAGGTCGATGTAGTGGAAGAGCGCCCGGGCGGACAGCGGGAACCGCATTCCGCCGAGATCGGCCACCGGGTGGTCGGTGCCGGGCGGGACGACACCGCGCATCCTGCCGCCGAGTTGGGCGGACTCGTACACGACCGGCTTCAGCCCCAGCTTCATCAGCTCGTACGCGGCCACCAGTCCTGACATGCCGGCGCCGACGACGGCGACCTCCGTGCCGTATTGCTCGGGCGGGATCGAGCCGAGCCCGTCGGGGTGGGCCAGGTACTCGTCGTAGGGGAAGGGAAAGTCGGGGACCAGCATGCTGATGCCGCTGTGCGGGGTTGTGTTCACGGGATGTCCTGAAAGGCTCGTGCCGGGAGGGCCCGGCGCGGGTCGGTTGTACGGAAGGAGAGGGTGTCGCTTTGGGGTAGTACGGTCGGCAGCGCGGAGCGAGGCGGTCGCAGCCGGTTCAGCCGCGCAGGGCGAGGTAGTCGGTGTCGTGGCGTGCCGCACGCAGGAGGTTGCGGCTGATGTCGCCCACCACCAGTTCCTCGCGTGTCTCACCGGCCGCGACGCGCCTGCCGTAGGGATCGCTGAGGCAGCTCAGCCCGGCGAAGCCGGGTCCCGTGTGGTTGGCGTAGGCGATGAAGATCTGGCTCTCCAGCGCCCGGGTGGGCACCACCATGCCGGGGACGAGACGGGTGTCGAACGGCGCGGGGTGCCCGTCGACAGGTGCGCGCAGCGGAACCGCGGTGGGCACGCACAGCAGCTCGGCGCCGGACAGCGCAACCGAGCGGGTGAACTCGGGGAACTCCACGTCGAAGCAGACGCCGAGCGCCACCCTGACACCGTGCAGAGGAACGACCCGGGGGCGTTGCCGACCGGGCGTGAAGTATGTGTTCTCCACCGTGCCGAAGAGATGCTTCTTGTGATATCTGGTCAGTTCGCATCCGTTGCGGTCGAAGAGCGAGGCGCTGATGAAGCGTTCGCCACCGTGGTCGTCGACGGTCGAGGCGACGATCGCCACCCCCGCGGACCGTGCGAGGGCGGCGAGCCGCTCGCGCTGTTCGGCTCCGTCGTCATCGGCGACGGCCGCGGGGTCGTAACCGCTCACGAACAGCTCGGGTGTCACCAGAAGCTGCGCACCGCGCGCTGCTGCCCGCTGGGCGAACCTCTCGACGGTCTCAAGATTGCGGGTGGCATCCCCGACCACGCCGGTGGCCTGTAGGACCGCCACCGTCAAACGTCCGGACTCAGGCATCGAGCGCGCCCTCGCACAGCCGTCGTACCACCTCGGTCAGCACATCGACTCCGGCACACAGGTCGGCGTCCTCGGTGAACTCGCCCTCGTTGTGGCTGACCCCCTCGCGGCTCGGGACGAACAGCATGACCGTCGGTACGACGTCGTTCATGTTGATGGAGTCGTGTCCGGCCAGCGTGTGCACAGGCCGGCAGCTCACCCCGAGGGAGTCCGCACACGCGCGAGCCAGGCCCACGCCCGCGGTCGGGTACGGACGGACACCCCACGCGTGGGAACCGTCGACCTCGATCCGGACGTTCACCTCGTCCTCGATCAGCTTGACTCCCTGCTCCAGCAACTGCTTGGCCTCGGCGAGGACTCCTTCGTCGGCGGATCGGAGATCCATGGTCAGATCGACCTGGCGGGGTACGACGACGGGCGAGTTGGGCAGCACGGTGAGCTGTCCGACGGAGGTGTGCAGCACGCCGTCGGGGTAGCGGTCGGCCAGCTCGCGCAGGAGGACCACCAGCCGGGAGGCGCCGAGAAGGGCGTCGCGGCGGTCGGCGATGACGGTGGATCCGGTGTGTGCCTGCTCGCCGTGCACGGTGACGGTGAACTTCTCCGCCGCCCAGCAGGAGTGGACGAGCCCGATAGCCGTGCCGGAGTCCTCCAGGGACCGTCCCTGCTCTATGTGGATCTCGGCGCACGCGGCGGCCACCGGCCCGGCCCCGGAACCGGTGTGCCCGATGGAGGCCAGGGCCTCGGCGACCGTCACCCCGTCCGCGTCCCGGGTGGCGAGGGCCTCCGCCGCGGTCATCTTCCCGGTGAAGACGGAGCTGCCCATCATGGAGGGGGCGAACCGGGACCCTTCCTCGTTGAACCAGTCCACCACCGCCAGGTTGTACTTGGGCCGGTGCCCGGCGTCGCGGCCGGCGGCCAGACGGCGGCACGCGTGGAGGGCGGCCGCGACACCGTAGGCCCCGTCGAACTTGCCGGCCAGGGGCTGGCTGTCGAGGTGGGAGCCGACCAGCACGTACGGCGCACCCGGGTTCCACTCCAGCAGCCCGAAGACGTTGCCGATCGCATCGACCTCGACGGTGAAGCCGTACTGGGCCAGCAAGGTCGTGAACCAGGACCGTGCCTGGGCGTCGGCGACGGTTGCGGCCTGCCGGTCGACGCCACCGCCAGGCGTCTCACCGATCCGGCTCAACGAGCGGAAGTCCCGCAGGAACAGGTCGGCGTCGGAACGCGTGGTGATGTGCTCGCGCATCATGTGCGTAATCTCCTGAAAAGTGAGGTCAGTCGCGTGGGGAAGACGAAGGAGCCGACCCGGCTGGGCTGCGGTCGTCCGTGGGTACGAGAACCCGGCCGCGAACGCCGTACCAGCCGATGACGAGTGCCGGGACGATGAGGACCAGCGTGCCGACGGTCCAGGTCCCGACGGGGTAGTCGAAGAGCATGAGAACGAGGACGCCGAGCAGGAAGAGGAGGGTGAGGTACGACGTCCAAGGGGCGCCGGGGAGGCGGAACGTGGGCCTGGGCACCCTGCCCTCCTGTGACCAGCGGTAGAGGCGCAGCTGGCAGAGCACGATCGTCGCCCAGGTGCAGAGGATCGCCAGGGCCGTCGCGTTGATCGCTATCTCGAACGCCTTCTCGGGGACGACCGCGTTGAGCCCCACGCCGACGAGTGCGAGCACAGCCGTGAAGAGGACACCGCCGTACGGCACACCCTGTCGGCTGAGGCCGCTCATGAACCGGGGCGCGGTCCCGGTGCGGGCCATCGAACGGTAGATGCGTCCCGTGGAGTACAGACCCGCGTTGAGGCTGGAGAGCGCCGCGGTCAGCACCACCAGGTTCATCACCCCGCCTGCTCCGGGGATGCCGATCTTGGTGAAGAAGGTCACGAACGGCGACTCGCCGGCCCGGTAGGAGTCGTACGGCAGCAGCAGGGCCAGCAGCGCTGTCGAGCCGACGTAGAACACCGCGATGCGCACGATGACGGCGTTGACGGCCCGCGGCATCACCTCTGCCGGGTTCTCCGTCTCACCCGCCGCGACGCCGATCAGGTCGATGCCGGCGTAGGCGAAGACGACACCCTGCATGATGATCACTACGGGGAGCAGTCCGTTCGGCAGGACTCCGCCGTGTTCGGCCACCACCGATATGCCCGCGTCGTGGCCGTCCACCGGGAATCCGGCGGCGAGGATGACACCGCCGACGACGAGGAAGACCACGATCGCGGCGACCTTGATCAGGGCGAACCAGAACTCCAGCTCTCCGAAGAGCCGGACGGAGACGAGGTTGGCGCACGTCACGACGAGGAGCGCGGTCAGGGCCAGCAGCCACTGCGGCACGCTGGTGAGCGCCGGCCAGTAGTGGAAGTACGTGGCGACCGCGGTGATATCGACGATGGCGGTGAGTGCCCAGGAGACCGAGTACACCCAGCCGGTCACGAAAGCGGCCTTTTCGCCGAAGAATTCACGCGCGTAGGAGACGAAGGAGCCGGAATTCGGCCGGTGCAGCACGAGTTCGCCGAGCGCCCGGAGAATGAAGAAGGCGAAGAGGCCGCAGAAAGCATAGACGAATGCCAGGGACGGGCCCGCAGAGGCAAGCCGTCCACCCGCGCCGAGCAGAAGACCCGTACCAATGGCACCGCCGATACCGATCATCTGTATCTGGCGATGGGAAAACCCCTTTCGGTATCCGGGATCCGCCGCATCGGAACCACCCGGGTGCGTTGTTTCCGTGCCCGCTTCCACTGCCACGAGCTCCTCCTTTTTCCGGCGCCGAGGGTGCGCAACCGGAAGATTGACAGTGGGCCGGGGAACGAACAATGAAAAGTTGCACTGCGCACAGCGGCAAAAATTTGGCGTCTGCACAACACCGCGGCCTGTGAAAAGGGGGAGGGAGGGTGGTGTGCGGTGGTCAGAGGACGACGTAGAATTCCGGGGCTTGCGCTGGAAGGAAGGAGGCACGCGTGTCCGAAGAGCAGGACCGGCGCTGGGACGACCTCGTCGAGCGGACGCGCGGTCGTTTGGGCGCGATGGTGGAACAATTCCTCGCCCGCACGATGGCGGACCCTTCCTACGCCGATTCCGACCTGACGGCGGAAGATCTGCGGCGGGCGAGTGTGGAGTCGTTCACGGCGATACTGGACAGTTTGCGCTCGGATGGGACCACCAGCAGACTGGCCTCCATCGCCAAGTCGGTGGGCACCCGGCGCGCCCGGCAGGCCGTTCCGCTGGAAAGCCTGCTGCGCGCCGTCCGCTTGGACTTCACGGTGCTGTGGGAGCACCTGGCGGAACCGTCCTGCGGGGCGGACCCAGCCCTGCTCGTGCGCAACGCCGGGCGCGTGTGGAGCACGGTGGACGAGTTCGCGGCCCATGTGCAGGAGCACTATCTCGCGGAGCAACTTGCCATCGAACAGGCCAACGCCGACCTCCAGCGGCAGTATCTGTCCCAGCTGCTCGCGCCGGCGAGGCCGACCGAAGCCGCCCTGGAACGGATAGCCGGCGCGCTGCGCGTCTCCCCGCACGGCAATTTCTGCGTGGCCGCGGTCTCTCGTGACGACGGTGTCGAGGTGCGCCGCCGGATCCGTGGCGCCGCCCGGTGCGCCCACACCTATTTCGCCTATGACATGGGCCACCACACGCTGTTCATCTGGCCGACGAACGAGGTGGCACTGGGGCGGCTCTCACCTCCCGCGAAAGATCTCTTCGCCGACGTGGCGGTCGCGGTCGCACCGGTGGCCAGAGGGCTGGCGCGAGTCCGGGAGTCCGCGTCGGCCGCCAGGGAGATCATGATCGACATGCCGATGGACAGTTCGGACGTGGCCACCCTGTCGGACCGCTGGCGGTCGGTGACCCGGCATCTCCTCGCCGGGGTGGGATGCGACCTGGGCCAGATCGTCTTCCCGTACCTCGAGAGGTGCACGGACCTGGAGCGCAGGAAGATCCTGGAAACCGTCAGCACCTATCTGGAGACGGGAAGCCTGGGCGACACGGGCCGCGTACTGAAGTGTCACCGCAACACTGTGCTGAACCGGCTGAACGCGTTCGAGAAGTACACGGGCCTCGACGTTCAACGGCCCTACGACGCAGCTGCCGTGATCATCGCCCTGAAGTGGCAGGGCACACGGCCCTGACGAACGGTGGGCGAGCGGCACGGCCTCGGTGTTGGCGAAGCCCTGCGGGCCCCTCCTTCTCGTCCAGTCGGCGCAACACACCGCTGGTGGCCGGCAGCTCCAGGTCGTCGGCCTGCTTGCGGATTGGTCGGCACCTGGGATGAAACAGGTTCAGGAGATGAGCGAGCGGCCTGTCGGCGCCAACCGTAGGGTCCGGGGGGCTGTTGTCCGTTCTCGCTCGATGCCCGGCAGGACCTCGTGGGCGAGGGGATGGGCCAGTACGTCAGCGAGGTGCCGTCGGTACGCGCTCTCGTCGGGGTACGAGGTCAGGACCACGGCGACGTTCTCCCCGGTGCGGACCGGCAGCCTGGGGAATGTGTTGTGCGCCGTCTCGGAGGTGAGGGCGGCGAGCGGCTCGGGTCCCGTCTTGTGGAGCAGGGGGAGGAGACCGTCCCGGATCAGTGCGATGCCGTCGTGTCGTCCGGGAGGGAAGGACCACACGGTGGCGGACACGAATCGGTCTGGTCCCGGAGCACCGGCCTGGCGCCGCTCGGACGGGGAGACGGCGAAGCCGCTCTCCTCCGAGAGGGGACGCAGGAGGAGGACATCGTCGGAGTCGAGCATGGTGGCGTTGGCCTGAGGGCCGTGCTCGGCCCAGGCGGGGCCGCCGTAGAAGGCTGTGAGGGCTTGGTGCCGTACCGCCATGTCCCGGAACCCGCGCAGCCAGACGAAGCGATCCGGATCGTCGAGGTCCCGGAACTGGCCGAGCACGACCATCCCGGCCTCCTCCTGGGTTTCAACGAACTCCCGGTCGAACAGCTCGATGAGTTCGTCGCGCTTACCGGAGCGGAGCGTGTACTGGCGGAGCTCGATCACGGCGAGGCCGTCGGCAGGGTTGGTAGGGGGCACGGCAGGCTCCTGTTGAGTTCTCTTCTGCGGGCACGTGATGCCGGCTCTTTCGGTCGGAGCCGGGCGCGAGCTGACGGTAGGGGAGCCGTGTGCCAGGTGCTGTCAGGGTTCCGGGAGAGAATGCGCGCATGTCTGCCGGTCGACTGCTGTCGGTGCTGCTGTTGCTGCAATCCCGTGGCCGTATGTCCGCGCGAGGGCTCGCCGATGAGCTGGGCGTCTCTGTGCGGACCGCATACCGTGACGTGGCGCGTCTGCAGGCCGCCGGGGTCCCGGTCTACTCGGAACCGGGTCGCGGAGGCGGCTATCAGCTGGTCGACGGCTATCGCACCCGTCTGACCGGGATGAGCGAGGGCGAGGCGCGGGCGCTGTTCTTCGCCGGGCTGCCCGGCCCCGCCGCCGACCTGGGACTCGCGGCGGAGGTGACGGCAGCACGGCTGAAGCTGCTGGCCGCGCTGCCGACGGGGCTGCGTGAGGAGGCCGCGCGGACCGCTGCGGTGTTCCATCTGGACGCTCCCGGCTGGTACCGGGAACCCGAGCAGACGCCGTATCTGCCCTTGTTCGTCGATGCGGTGATCACCCAGCGTGCGGTAGACGTCCGCTACCGTCGCTGGCGCGCGCCGCAAGAGGTGCGCCGCCGCCTTCGCCCCTACGGCCTGGTACTCAAGTCCGGTGTCTGGTACCTCGTGGCCGCTGGGAAGAACCGGATCGCGACCTACCGGGTGACCCAAGTGCTCGACGCGGTGCTGAGCGACGAGCGGTTCGACCGGCCGCAGGATTTCGACCTGGGCGCGTACTGGACCTCTTACCTCGACGATTTCCAGACGCGCCGCTACACCGGCACAGCCACCGTCCGCCTGTCCCCGGAGGGACGCCGACGCCTGCCCGACAACGTCCCTCCGGAGGTGGTGCGGGCAGTCGACTCCACCGCGACCGCCGTCGGGGACGAAGGATGGGTCGAGGCGGTCATCCCGACCGAGAGCACCGAGCACGCGTGCGGTGAGCTGCTGCGGCTCGGTATCCACGTCGAGGTCGTCGCACCGGCCGAACTGCGCCGAGCCATGGCCGACACAGTGGGCGTACTCGCCAGAGCCTACGGATCCGCCGGCGTGGTTCAGGCGACCGGCTCCCTCGCCGGCGACATCAAATGAGACGGGACCCCTGACGCCCGACCGCACCATCGCCCACCGACCCTGCGCCTGCGCTCCAGCGGCGCAAGCAGTTCCCACCCGCGGCCACACCATCGCCGAGCAGTCGGGGATACTCCAGGCATGCGGCCCGCCATCAGGTCGTCATCGACGCCGCCATGCTCGGCATCGCCCGCCTGCGCAACCCCGTCCTAGCCGGGTGACGCAGCAACCAGCAGGCCATCCAGCACGACAGAGAGCATCTACGGGGCAACCTCAGATGGGGGTGCAGCGTGAGCCGACGATATCGTTGTTGCTGCCCACGACTTCTTTGACGATTTCGCATTCGTAGAGCCAGCGCCTGCTGCCCGGCTTCGTGATCAGAGTGTTTTCCATGGGTTCGTGGTTGATGAACAAGGGCGTGCAGTTGAATCCGTCCAGCATGTGGAGACGGGAGTCGTAGTCCAGGTGCCGGCACCGGTAGTCGCGGAATGCGACGGCGCTGGACGCCGGCGCGGTGACCCCGATCGACGTCGCGGCGGCGAGTCCCACGGTGACGGCGGCGATGACCGGACGACGGACAAGCGATCGCAGGCTCATGGCGATTCCCTTCCTCTAGGCCCGCCTTCGCCCGCTCACCGCCGCCTCACGCAGCGCCGGGACCAGGCGAGAACGACCTCTCAGCACGGACATGCCCGGCATTCCGTCGCAGAACAAGAAAAGGCACCGCTGTTGACTCAAAAGCGTTGGAGCACGGACAGGAAGTCCCGGGTTGATAGCGCCCGGCCGGAGTCGCGACGCGGGCCGGAAGGGCTGAAGGGACCGAGGGACCGGTCGAAGATCAACCGCGCGCCCCTCGCACGCCGGACCGCGGGGATCTCACCTTCGTCCGGGTCGGCGGCGTGTCCGGGCTCGGGTCGGTCCTGCCCGGCCAGTGAGTACGACCTCGCTCTTGTAGCCTCATCCGGATGGAGACCGAAGCGGGTGTGATCGAACGGATCTGGCGGTATCCGATCAAGTCGACAGGGGGCGAGATCCTCGACCGAGCGGAGGTCGAGGAAAGAGGGTTTGTCGGCGACCGTCTCTTCGCGGTGCGCGACGCTCAGGGCAAGTTCGGCTCGGGGAAGAACACCCGTCGCTTCCGCAGAATGCCGGGGCTGCTGCAGCTGCGTTCCCGCTACGTGGACGACGCTGATGAGCCTGAACTGCTCGACCCGAGAGGCACGATGGTACCGGATCCGAATGCCTATCTTCGCCGTTACCTCGGTCGCGAGGACGTCGAGGTGGCTCGCGAGGCGGCAATCTCTCACTTCGACCAACTGCCCATCAGCGTGTTGACCACGGCCACCCTTGACTGGGTGCGTTCGGCGGTGCCTGATGTACCCGTCGATGAGCGACGCTTCCGGCCGAACCTCCTGGTACGGACGCCGCCAGGCACTCCTCCGTTCGTGGAGGACGAGTGGTTCGGGAGCAAGGCGCGGATAGGCGACGCGGTGTGCATCGAGTTCGTGCGGTCGAGTGAGCGATGCGTGATGACCAACGAGGCTCAGCAGGACCTCCCGCACTCCTCGCTGGTATTGCGGGCCATCACGAAAGCGCACGACATGCGCTTGGATGGGCTGGCCACCGTTGTGTCGCCAGGGCAGGTGCGGGCCGGAGACCCCGTCGTTCTGCTCTGACGGTTGTTCGAAAGCGGGCAGAGAGCCGGGACGGCGTCAGCGCGGTGATTCCCCCCGCAGCCTGAGCCCGTCCTGGGAGGCGTCCGAGCGTCTCCGCCTCGAACTCGGAAGGCCGCCCCGGACCCGACCGAGACGGGTGCGCGCCGAGAAGGCATACGCCTCCCGGTGGTTCTGATCGACGGCACCCTCATCGCCACCCGGCGCCGCACCGGAAAAGCCGACCGGCGCAACTACTCGGGTAAACACCGCCGGTACGGCCTGCGCTTCCTCGCTCTGACCGACGAGCGGGCCGGGTGATCTGGATATCCGCCGCCCGGCCCGGCCGCACTCACGACATCACCGCCGCCCGCCAGGATCACATCCTGACTCACCTGCGCGCCGCTGGCCTCGGGGCCTGGGCGGACCTGGGCTTTCGCGGCTTGGACAACGACGTACTCGATCCTGTGATCGTCACCGGCTTCCCTGCCGGCCGCACCCACAAGCTCACCCCGGCCAGAAGACCGCCAACCGGGTCCTCGCCGTCGAACGGGCACCGGCCGAACACGGCTTCGCCCATTTCAAGAACTGGCGGACCTCACCAAGTTCCGCGCGGACCCCGCCCATGCGGCCTGCCTCCTGCGCGCCTTGCTCGTCCTGACGGACTTCGAAGTCAATCGCTGACGGATCTGCGCAGCAGACAGTCACCACGACAACTTCGAGTATCCCGGCACCGGGCATTCGAGCCCTTTGCCAGTAACTCATTGAGCCGACCACAGACGGTCCCCTCGAACCGGCGTGCGTCAGGGCTGAATGTTCTCCATGTCCTCGAGGAGGCTGGAGTGGGTCGGCTGCCACCCGAGGGCATCGCGGGTGTGGGCGCTGGACGCCGGCTGGTCCATGGCGAAAATCGGGCCGAACGGGCCGAAGCTGTCCTGCGGAACCTCCTCGACCGGCAGGCCCAGTCGCCGGCCGATGACTGTGGCGATGTCCCGCACCGCGTCGCCCTCGTCACCGACGGCATGCCAGGCCGTCCCGGCCGGCGCGGACTCAAGGGCCAGGCGGAACAGGACCGCTGCGTCGAGCGCGTGCACGGCCGGCCAGCGCTGGGTGCCGTCGCCCGGATAGCCGGCCACCCCGGTGCGGCGCGCCTGATCGGTCAACAGGCCGGCGAAGCCCCCCTTGCCCTGGTTGTGGACCGTGCGCGGCATACGGACAGCCGTGCTGCGCACACCTCGCGAGGCGAGGTCCAGCAGCGCGTTGACCGAACGGCCCCGGCCGCCCACCGGTCCGTCGGTCGGCAGTGGATCGGCCTCGGTGGACGCCCGCCCCGGCACCCAGGGCGTGCCGGAGACCGTGACGATCGGGCGGTCGCTTCCGATGAGTTCCTGCCCCAGCACGGTGAGAGCGGCGCTCTCCTCGGCGATGGCCTGCGTGAGTGCGTCCGGGCTGCTGTAGTCGCGTCCGAACGCCAGACTGATCACGCCGTCGCACTGCGCCGCGCCTGACCGCAGGACGTCGAGGTCGGCCAGGTCTCCTCGCAGCACCTTGGCGCCGGCGCTCCCAAGGGTCTGTGCGGAGCCGTCCGAGCGAGCCAGTGCGAGAACGGTGTGGCCGTTGCCGAGCAGCTCGGCGACGACAGCGGAGCCGATGGTGCCGGTACCGCCGGTGACGAAGACATGCATGAGCTCTCCCTGGAAGTGATGGGACTCTTGTCCCGTCACTGACCATACACCGGTGACGGGACAGGTGTCCCATCACCTATCCTGGTCTCATGGCAAGATGGCAACCAGGGGCTGCCGAACGACTCGTCGCTGCGGCCGTCGACCTGTTCACCGAGCAGGGGTACGACGCCACCACGGTGACGCAGATCGCCGAGCGCGCCGGCGTCACCAAGAGCACCTTCTTCCGGTATTTCCCCGACAAGCGCGAGCTGCTGGTCGCCGGCCAGGAGACGCTGAGCAGGCTGCTCGCCGACGGCATCACCGAGGCGCCTGCGAGCGCCAGCCCGCTCCAGGCGGTAGCAGCCGGTCTCGAACGCGCATCAAGCGCCATGGGCGCGGCGAACCGCGAACTCGGCCCCCGCCTCAAAGCAGCCGTAGCAGCCAGCACCGAACTACAGGAGCGCGACGCCCTCAAGAGCGTCGGCCTCGCAGCCGCCATGACAGCCGCGCTCATCGCCCGCGACGTCCCCGACCCTACCGCGCACCTCGCGGCCGAACTGGGAGTCCTCGCGTTCAAACGGGGATACGCCCAGTGGTCCGAAAGCGATCGTGACGACACAGAAGGGCTCGCGCCACACGCACTGGCAGCCCTGGAAGACCTGCGCGCGGCAACTGCATCGCTGGGCTGATCGACGCCGCTCGGCTGTCGCCAGCCGGGCCCTGTCGGCGCCACGGGCACTTCGCCCGTCGACCGCCTCCTGGACGCCCTGCTCGTCCTGACAAACATCGGAGCCGATCGCTGACGGATGACCTACTGCGCAGACAGTCACCCAGGACCAGCGTGAGCACCCCGAGAGCCGGTCCACGCCGGCCCTTTGGCCCGCGGCTCCAAGTTGGCGGAGGCTCAATGCAGTGGCGCATGTCAGCTGACGCGCTGCGCGGGTGTCACTCCTCTTCGCCGTTTCGGGCTTCCGCTGCCGTCCCGGCGTACGCCGCCCGGCGCCGGGACCGCTGCTCCACGCGAAGCAGGAAGCTCACGATTGCGCAGCCGAGCGCTCCGGCGAGGAGAAGGCCGGTGTACCCCAGCTGTCGGATGTGGCGCGCATTGCACTCGGGAGTCTCGACGAAGGGAGTCTTCGGTGCGACGGACGATCCGCAGGGTGGCGGGTAGGCGCTTTGGTCGACACTGTGCACGGGGACAAGCAGCGCAACAGCGGCCGCGACGACGAGTGCCAGAGCCAACCCGGCCAGAAAACGAGACCAGGCAACTGCCGTGTCCGATGGCTCAGCTCCACCGATGCGCCCAGCTTCTCCCGTCACACTGCCCCCTCACATCTCCACTCTTCCTCTGGCTCTGGACGAGAGTACGGGGAGCTGCCGCAGCCCAACACTCGGCACCTGCAGCTGGACAGAGTTTGTCAGCGAGTCGGGCCGGCGGGTTGCGACAGGGCTGCAACAAGCTTCGAAGATCGCTTGACCTTGCCCCAGAGGGAGAGACGACAGTGTCTCTGTCGATCCACATGGGCGGGCGGTTTGTACTCGCTGGCCAAGGACGAAGAGGGGGAGTCCGCATGACCGCGACCTGCGTCATTCTCGACATCGGCGGCGTGCTGGAGATCACGCCGGAAACCGGATGGGTGCAACGGTGGGAAGAGCGGCTGGAGCTGCCACGGGGCACTGTCGATGAGCGGATGCGCGACGTGTGGCGGGCTGGGAGCGTCGGGAGCATCAGCGAGCGAGAGGTGCACGAGCAGGTGGTGGCTCGTTTGGGGCTCGACGCCCTCCAGGGGGAGGCCTTCATGGCTGATCTCTGGGCGGAGTATCTGGGGACGCCGAACGAGGACCTCATCGACTATGTGCGGGGGCTGCAGGGACGCTGCAGGCTGGGCATCCTGAGCAACAGCTTCGTCGGTGCCCGGGAGCGGGAGACAACGCTGTACCACTTCGACGAACTGGTGGAGCGGATCGTCTACTCCCACGAGATCGGCATCGAGAAGCCCGACCTGCGTGCCTTCGAGGCCGCGTGCTCCAGCTTGAACGTGCGGCCGGAGAACTGCCTGTTCATCGATGATGTCGCAGTCAACGTCGAGGCCGCCCAAGCGGCGGGCATGCAGGCGCATCTGTTCGAGGACAACGCCCGGACCGTCACGCGCATCGCGGCTCATTTGGACGCCGGGCCCTTGGTCCCAGGGCGTGTCCCGCTCGTGTGACATCGGCCTGGCCGCCCTTGTGGTTGCCGGGCCAGGCGTTGCAGTGGTTGATCAGCCCGCTGCGGAACGTCTTCGTCTGGTCCTTGGCCGCCACAGATGCGATGTCGGGGAACTCGTCCCGGATCGTCGTCAGCCGCAGGAGACGGCAGGTGTCAGGTGGCAGGTGCGCGAGCCGCCGGGATCAGGTGCGAGACCCGAGCTGGCGTCGCCAGGGCGGATGTGGTCGAACGGTACGGGCTCGGGTCACGCTGCATACCTGTTCCGCGGCTGGAGGCTGTGTGCGTCGGCCCGCTGGGCTCGGCCTGGTCGGCGGAGCATCCGACAGGGCATCCCGGCACGGTTGTTGGCGCGTTGCCTACTGCTGGTGGATCTGGATCAGGTTGCCGCAGGTGTCGTCCAGGACGGCCGTGGTGACCGGTCCCATCCGGGCGGGCTCCTGGACGAACTGCACGCCCAGTCCGCGCAGCCGCTCGAACTCCGCGTGTGCGTCGTCCACTGCGAACGACGTGGCGGGGATGCCGTCCGCGACCAGCGCGTCCTTGTAGGGCTGCACAGCGGGATGGGTGTCGGGCTCGAGCAGGAGTTCGGTGCCGTCGGGGTCCTCGGGGGAGACCACGGTCAGCCAGCGCGCTCCGCCGAGGTCGATGTCGGCCTTCTTCGCGAAGCCGAGCTTCTCGGTGTAGAAGTGCAGGGCCTTGTCGAGGTCGTCGACGAAGACGCTGGCAAGCTGAATTCTCATGGATGACGCTCCGGTTGTTCGGGCTTGAGCCATCGGGACACGATGTGCTCAAGGGGTTCGGTGTTCAGGTCGTGGAACTTGTAGCGCCCCTGGCGCCTGGTGCGGATCAGTCCGGCGGATTCCAGTACGGCAAGGTGCTGGCTGATCGCCTGGCGGGACGAGGCGAGGCCGTGCTTGGTGGTGAGCCGCGCACAGATCTCGAAAAGGGTCTGACCGTCGCGCTCTGTCAGCTCGTCCAGGATCGTCCTGCGGGTGGGGTCGGCCAGGGCCTTGAAGACATCGTCCGTCATAACCACATGATATGCAAGTGGTTACTTGCCTGTGGGTGGCGCGGAGCGAAGCCGGCACTGCGCCGGGGCGGAGTCACGACAGCAGGGCGGTGGCGGCCGCCAGGAGGTCCTGATTGCGGCCGGTGACGTCGCGTTCGGTCAGCTCGTGCAACTCGTCCGCCCGCACGCCGAGGTCCTCAAGCGGGACGTCGACGTTGCCGCGTGCCCTGGTGGCGCGCCGGAGCGCGACGCGGAACCCGGCACCGCGCGGCAGCTCGCCGAGCAGCTCGGGCAGCCATACGCGCAGCAGTTCGTGCGTCCACACGTTGGCGCCGCCGGCCCCGGTCCGCCACGCGGTCCCCAGGACGGGGCCGAGGCCGTTGTCCTGGAAACCGGCGGCGAAGACGTCGGCGGCCGAGTAGGACAGCGCGTCGGTGATCAGAACCTTCGGTCCGGTGTAGCGCGGCAGTCCGGCGGTGACCGCTTCGGGGTCGGTGAGCGGGAAGCCCTGCGAGTGCACCTCGCCGGTCTCCACGGCGGCGCGGATCGAGCTCGACCAGACGCGGAAGCCCGGGTTGGACCGGGCCAGTGCGAGCGCGGCGCGCGTGGTCGGCAGCGAGAAGCTCACCGGGACGACGGGATGCCCGCTCAGGATCTGCAGCGCGGACTCCGCCGCCGGGACATGGCCGCCCGGGTTGCCACGGATGTCCACGATCAGCCCTTCCGCAGGAGCGCGCGCCACCATCCGCGCCAGCTGTTCGGCGAACAGCCGGGCTCCCGAGACGTTGAACGAGAAGATGCGCAGGTATCCGTACGAACGTCCGCGCAGCCGCAGCGTCCGGTAGGCGACCACACCGCGGAAGGCCCGCGGGGACGGGCGCCGCGCCTGGGGCGGGGCGAACAGCGCGCGTTTGATCTGCCGCGTGGCCTCGTTCCCGGCGTCGATGCCGAGGCTGGTGGCCAGTGTGGGCACCGGGTCCTGCGCGCGGCCCGCGCGCAACTCGGCGGCGCGCACCCGCCACGGGAGACGCGTCTCGCGGCGCCGCCCGGTACGGGTGCGGTAGGTCAGCAGTACCCAGTGCTCGTCGGGCGGTGGACCGGTGCGCAACGAGCGCAGCGTCAGCGACTCCAGCCCGCGCGCCAGGCGCGCGTCCGGGTTGGAGCCCGCCTGCGCTGCCGCGTTGCGCTCGATTGCGCGTTCGATCGGCACGCCGTTCCAGGTCTCCAGCTCGGCTCCGACGTCGAAGCCGGCGTGCGCCAGCGAGCGGTCGATCTTGGAGACGATGTGGTGCGGCCTGCCGTCCGGGTCGACGTAGCGTTCGACGAGGAAGCCGAGCGTCGCCACATGACCCCGGTACGGGTCCGGCAGCTGGTAGCCGGTGTGCAGGTCCCGCAGCTCCCGGAAGACACCTGCCAGCTCGGCGTGGAACTGCGGCTCGCTGAGCGGCCTCAGGCGGCGTTCCAGCAGCCTCAGGCGCTGGACCGGGTCGGTGGCGTGCATCGCCCGCTTCAGCGGGAGGTGTACGTACAGCTCCTCGAGCAGCACCCGGGCCGCGGCCACCAGGCGGTGGCGGTCCGCGAGCGGCAGCGGGTCGTCGGCGGCCCGCTCCAGGAAAGCGTCGAGCCCGATCGAGTCGGGCAGGGTGCGGGCCGGCTGCGCCACCGTCGCGCTCATGTGTAGTACTCCGCGAGGTGCTGGAGCTGGGGCACACCGCTGCGGGCCACGGCGGCGAAGTAGGCGGCGTCGTGCGTCAGCGGGTCCAGGCGCGGTACGACCAGGTCCTGCGGGACCTCCGCCGCCGCGGCGAACGTACCGGCGTCGCCCTCCGGCATGTCCCCGAAGAGCACGAGCGGCGCCTCGGGATCGTCCAGCGGGCCGCCCCAGTCCGCGAGCGCGTCCTGCGCGGACCGCCAGGCGGCCACCGGATCGGCGCGTACCTTCTCCAGCGCGCGCTTGACGCCGGGCCAGTCGAGGGTGGCGTCGCCGCGGTCCGGCTGCCGTACCGCCACCCGGCGCTTGAGCCCGGCCACCGTGAGGGTGTCGGTGCGTGTCGCACCGACGGCGGTCATCAGCCCCGGCGTCCCGTAGAACGGCCGGCCGCGCACCAGTACCAGCCGTACGTGCCGCTCGGTCGCGTTGATCAGATTGCGGTACACGTCCCTGTCCGGGTCGTGGCGTTCGAGTACGAGCAGGTCCGCGGCGCTGCCCCGCCGCAGCCGGCCCACCTGCGGCCCCCAGGCGGTCGCCAGCGCGTCACCAGGGTTGGCGGTGACCATGTCGCACAGCTCCCGGTCGCTGAAGTGCCCACCCAACTCGTGCTGGTTGACGGCGTCGGCGACCTTCAGCTCGCCGAGCACATGCTTGGTCCCCGACGGCGACCAGTCGGAGCCCAGCGCGACCCGCAGCCCCTTCCTGTCGGCGTCCACCACGCTCGTCGTCTCGTGGTAGAGCCAGTAGTTGGAGAACGGCGACCATACGACCGTCCCCCGCGCCCGGGCGTCGATCGCCGCCACCGCCTCCTGCCACGTCCCGAAGTCGGCACCGGTCAGCGCGGTGCCGTGCACGCCGATCAGGCCGGGCTTCAGACACGGTGCGAGTTCGATGAACTCGTCGTGCACGGTCGAGCCACGCTTGCCCTCCGCGACGTGGTAGATCAGCACCCGGGTGCCGTCGAGCTTGTCCGCCCGGCTGTCGCGCAGTTCCTCGGCGTCGAGTTGGAGCGCTGCGGTCATCACCATGTCGGTGCCCGTCGGCAGCTTCTCGTTGTCGATGATCCGCAGCAGCCAGCCGTCGACGGGGCGGGTGGAGCGCGGGGCGCCCTGGATGGCCGTCGTGCCCCCGATCAGCGCTTTGACCTCGACGTACTTGACCAGCGCCTCGGGCGCCGCGTGACCGAGCACCCTGGCGGGCCAGGTGACAGAGGTGGAGTAGTCGGGCGGATGCCGTTCGCCGACCCAGCGGTCGTGGTGCGCGTAGGGCACACCGACCGCCTCCCACAGCGGGAGCGTGTTGTACGCGAGGTGGTTGTGGAGGTCGATCAGGCCGGGGAGGATCAGTGCCTCCGTGTCGATCCGCGGGGCGTCGGAGAACCCCGCGGGTGGAGCCTGATCGGCCGACCGTACGGCGGCCAGTCGGCCGTCGTCGCCGACGTACACGGCGCCCGGGTCCAGGACCCGGTGCTCGTCGTCGAAGGTGACGACCGTGCCGCGGAGCACGAGTGCCATCAGTCCGGCGCCTTCCAGACCAGCGTGTGCCCGTCGTCCGGCGAGGGGCGGCTGACGGAGTTCTGCGCTCCACTCGGCCTGGCACGCACCCACGCGTCGTCGCCCAGGAACGCGGGCGCACCGAAGGGCAGGTCGCGCCGGGGGATCGGGCTGTAGTCGGCCTCCGCGAAGTCCACCCCGTAGGTGGGGCCGGTGTTGTCACCGTCGTCGTCCGGTGTCACGATCTCGCGCAGCTGTGTGACGGCGCCGCGCCAGGCGTCGAGCAGCGCTTCGGGGTCATGGCTGGAGGGGTGGGGCACCTCGACCAGCGTGACCTGCGGTCGTGACGTCCACAGCCGCACCGCCTCCCGGGCCATGAACCCCATCGCGACGATCGCCTGGAGCGTCGGGTCGGTCGCCCGGTCGAAGACAGCGTTCCGCCACTGCGTCTGTGCCGGTTCGGCCAGGCGGTCCTTCATCGCGAACGCCTGGCTCGGGTGCACCGCGTACGCCCACGCGTTCAGGCAGACGTAGGAGCGGGTCAGCCCCAGCTTGGTGAGGAAGCCCTGCACCCGCTGGCCGGCGTTGCCGACGAGGCTGCGCCCGGCGATCCGCTCGGTCGGTCCGGGATCAGAGGCGACGATCAGCACACGGGCTGAGCCGTCGAGCCGGCCGCGGTAGAAGATCGGTCCCCAGTCGTACCAGAACGCGGACTCGACGGGCGGATCGGGCACTTGCGCGAACAGCTCCGCGAACTGGGCCGTCGGCCCGCGGTCGAACTCCCGCATGACGCAGTGCCTCCTCGCCGTTCTGACGGGTACTCGTCGCCCCAGCTGCGACAGCACACCTCGGCACTCCAGGGCGAGCTGCGGGCCTGTCGGCCGTGACGGGATCCGACTCCATGGATCACTCCCCGCCACTCCGCACAAACCACGACAGCCGCCAACTGGCCGAGAGGAGGAGCCAGGACGACAGCTCGGGGAGCCGCCGCGTCCCCCGATCGGCTGACACCTGCTGTGGCCTGGCGTGCATCGACGCAGGGCAAAATGACATGTGCGGGACAAGGGCGGGGTCGACCGCCGTACGAATCCGTCACCGAGTGGTGCGGCGGTCATGCACATGAATCCTCACCACGGCGTCCGCGCCCAGAACGGGGAGAGCGCGCGCCGTGGGAGGCAGATCGACACGGCAAGAGCGGTCCTCGCCGTCGCGCTCCATCGTCGCCGGGTGGCGCTGCGCCGGGGGCAGGCCGTCGGTGATCGGGTCGAAGCTGTCGCTGGAGCCCTCGACCATGGAATTCCACGCCGCCCATGCCTGGACATCGCCGCCCTGGGCGTCGGGCCCGATGTCGACGATGAGGGAGTCGCTCCAGGCAGGCACCTGCTCCAGATGGTCGGCGAACCGGAAGTGGTCGTCGTGTCCGTCGAGTTTGAACACCCGAAGCGTGAGGCTGTAGCGCATCCGCGGAGCGGCACTCTTGTCCGAGGGAATCCCCGGCTCGGGGCGAGCAGGCTCCAGCAGAAAGGTGCGGGCCAGCGGAACGGTGCCGTCTGGTCTTCCTTCCAGGCGTCGGATCTCCTGGCTGAGCTGAATCGGACACCAGTGGGAAGTCTGCTGTTCGCTGATGATGACCGGAAGCCCACGGATGGCGAGGCGCATGTCCGCCTGCCACTGTTCGTCGTCCACGGCGGCAGGCAGGCCGGTGAGACCGAGGCTGACCTGCCAGGGGCCGAAGAGGAAGCGGCGCAGGTTCTGGTAGCCCTCCTCGGAATTCACCTCCCCGTAGGGACCTGAGTGGGAACGGTGGACGTAGGCGCGGTGGGCGCGGCGCACATAGGCGTGGTCGATGGACACCAGGCCGTCGCTCTTGGGGCCGACGGTGAGCCGGGCGAGCCCGTAGTCCTTGGGGTTGGTGCCCACGAGACAGAAGATGTTCTCGGTGGGGAAGGCTTCCTCCGGCACGGTCTGCGGATCGAAGGCGGACGAGCGCGGGGGAGTGTCGCCGAACTTCGCCCCGGGCTCGAGGTAGCCGTACATCTTCTCCGGGGCGAAGATGTCCGAACCGGCCGGGCCGAAGGCCTGCTGCGCCCAGTCGAGGGCATCGAGCTGGAAGTCGATACCGCCGTGCGGGGTGCCGTAGGTGAAGAACTTCGCCACCAGGTCCGTGGCCGGCAGCCGGGACCGGCCGTCCTCCTGTGGCTGGAAGCAGATCTTCTGCATCATGCAGCGCACGACCAGACCGCCCATCGAATGGGCCACGAGGTGGACTTTGGGGGCTCCGGTCTTCTGCCGGATCAGCGTGATCAGGTCGTACAGGCCGACGGCTGCCGCCTCGATGTTGAAACCTTCGGCGGCCACCAGGTGGTGCACCTTGTTCCAGAGGTGCTTGAACACGTTCTCGTGCGGGGGCGGGACAAAGGTGGTGGCTGCCTGGTCATAGAACCGGTACACCCACAGCGAGGCAGGCGTAAGCGCCGCGTCGGCGGAGTCGAGGAGGTGCCGGTGCTGGTCTCCCTGCACGAGCAACCGGTAGCCCTCGTCGCCCATCAACCGCAGCAGCGGACCTTCGAACTGGTAGAAGCGAGGGTCGCCGTCTCCTCCGATACGGACGTGGGTGGCACCGCGGTTGAATCCGTAGAAGGGGTCGTCCACCACGTTGTCGATACCGGCCGTCGGCCCGGCGTATCCCCGTACGTAGATGATCGGCAACTTGTCCACCCGGAACCTCCCGAAGCGCGCGACGTGGCGAGGGGCTACCGGAACAGCTCCGGTCCAGACGCACTCGGTCTGCGAGGCAAGCGTGCCGTGCGCATGCGCGACGGCTGCGCACCGCCGCAGCCAGGGGCGGACACACCAGTCGGACAGCGGACACGATGGGGGTTACGGGCGGTGTGACACGGGGGCCGCTGCTCCTCCCGGGGCAATCGGTCACCCGGCTGTCAGCGGAGGCAGATCGCTGAGGGGGGTGTGGGCGACAGCGCCCGTACGTTCCAGTGCGGCGGCGCAGACGACTGCCCGGCTCCACTGCGAAGCCGGGCAGGAGGCACTCCGCCGGTTGTCAGGGGGCCAGGACGAAGAGCCCGAAGAGCAGGAAGCCCACGCTGAAGAGGAAGACTCCGCCGAACAGGAACAACTCCGCACGGCGACTCAGCGGGTTCTCCCGGAAGTACTTCAGAGGCTCTACTTGTATGCCGTGCGGTCCCAACGCCATTGGCTTCCCCTCTTCGGCCTGCCTGACCGTCACTTACCCGGCTTCGCGTGTTTCATCCTCTGCTCTGGGGAATGGGCGGGCAGGTGATGGCGGCGGAGTTCGGAGGTGCCGATGCCCTCACCATTGTCGGTCCTGTGTGCGGCGGCCAAAAGCAGAAGTTCACCACTCCCCGCAGTCGAACAGACACCAAGGGATACGATGTTCGACGATGACTGTTCCTCCGCCCCAGCCTCCGCAACAGCCCCTTGGTGCTCCTCCCGTACCGCCGTACGGCGGTGGCCCCTACGGCCAACCCGCACCCCGGTCTCCCCATACGGGATACCCGGCGTACCCGGCGTACCCCACCTTTCCCGGGCGGCCGGGCGGGGGATGGGGGGCTCCTCCGCCGCCCCCGCGGAACCGGGGCGGCTGGAAGGCCGTCGGTGTCGTGGTGGCTCTCCTCACCGCCGGATCGGTGTTCTCCTTCCTCGGCCAGCAGCGGGACTCGAACTCCCGCCCGGAGGGAGGGGCGGCCGAGGAGAGCGGAGGCAGCAGCTACCACGTCTCGCTGCCCAAAACCGTGGACGGCGGACGACTTGCGCTCGACGAGGACCTCAGTGACAAGCCCGAGAACCAGAACCCCGATCTGAACCCCGGGGACACCCAGTACGTGGCCTGGTACGCCTCGGACTCCGGCGACGAACGCTACCTCTACGTCGGCTACAACTCCGCGGCCGCCGAGGACGGCAGTTCCGCGGACAAGATGCTCGACGGTCAGGTGGACGCCTCCGACACTTCCAGCCCGCCCAAGCGGCACCACATCACCCCGCCAGGAGCCGACGAGCCCCTGACCTGCATAGTGATACCGGCCCCGAAATCAGGCCGGGGCGCTGTTGCCGCTACCTGTGCCTGGGACGACACCGGCTCGGCCGCCTCCGTCAGTGACGGTGGCGACACCGCCGCGGCAGCCACGAGCGTGAAGGACTACGACCTCAAAGCGTTCGCCGAGAAGGTCGACCGCATCCGACGCGACGTCCGCAACCCGGCTTCCTGAAGCCCGTGGCCCGAACCACAGTGGATCGCAGCCGTCACGGCACCGGCCCAGGCCTCTGTGGGTGGTGGGGGAGGGGAGTGACAAGGACGGTCACCGTCGCGCCCGGCCGCGCGTGCACCCGTGCCACGGCCGTCCGGCCCGAGGGGAGCACCGGCGTCGCCGTCCCCGCAGGGCCCGTAACCTGGACCCGCCATCCGTCCGGGTGCGGCGGTACGCGTACTTCGGTGCTGCCGTGGCCCGCGCGGTAGACCAGCCGGTAGGCGTCGGTGTCCGGGGCGTGTTCCTCCCTGGTGACCGTGCCCGCCACAGCTGCGGCGTACGGGGCTGCGGTCTGCTTCTTGTTGGTGCGGAAGCGGCCCTTCTCGTCGACGGCACAGTAGCCACTCCCGTAGCACCAGACATAGCTTGCCCAGCCTGAGCTGTAGCGGTTCAGCGAGGCGAGCGCGTCGCGGTAGAAGCGCCCCATGTTCGGCAGGGCGCTGTTGAGCGGCCCCCACTCTCCCACGACCACCGGGACGCCGTACCGCGTCGGGTATTCGGTCACGGCCGCCTCGTAGGCTTCGATCCAGCCGGCGGCGGGATCGTAGTCGGCGCCGGCTTCCATCGCGGTGTTGTAGAAGTGCGGCGCGTAGACGACCTTGGAGGCGTCGATGCGGCCGAGGCCGGTCGGGACGCCCTCGCCCACGATCGGAGTCGGCTCGAAGAAGATCCAGTTGTCGTCGTCCACCGAACGGATCGCGTCCGCGAGGCGGTTGTACATCGGGGTGAGGTGCTCCGCCTCGATGCGCCGGGCCGCCGTCGGCAGGTCCTCGCCGGGCCGGGCCTCGCCCATCGGCTCGTTGATCAGGTCGTAGCCGATGACGGCCGGGTGGTCGGCGAACCGGGCCGCCAGGACCCGCCACATACGTGCCTGAGCCCGCTGCAGGTCGGTATCCGTGTAGAGATGGGTGAACGCGCGCTGCACGGCCGGCTCGAAATACTCCGAGAACCAGTCGTCGGGATGCGGCTCGAAGGGCAGGCCATCGGTCCTGGTGGCCCACGCGGGAATCCCGCGGTGTCCGAAGGCGGGCCCGAAGACGTCCTGGTGGGCGTCGAGCAGCACATGGATGCGGTACCGGTGCGCCCAGTCAAGGATGCGCTCGATCTTCTCCAGGTAGTCCGCGCGGTAGTGGCCGCGCCGGGGTTCCAGGTCGTCCCAGAAGACCAGCAGCCGGGCGAAGTTGAAGCCCTGATCGTGCAGGTCCTTGAAGTGGCGCTCGGTGATGGCGGAAAGCGCCTGTCGGCCCCGGTGCTTCTTGTCCTCCACGTTCCAGCCGCGCAGGGTGAGCACCCGTCCGCGCTCGTCGGTGAGGCGGGGCGGCCGCGGCGGCCCGGTGTCCGCGTCGGCGGCGACCGCGGGGGCGGTACCCGCGCCGAGCACGACGAAGCAGACCAGGAGCGCGAGGGAGGTGAGCAGGCGTCGGTACACGGACGGACCCTCCGATGCGGTCGTCGGTTCCTCGGTGCCGCAGATCCCATCAGCCCATCAGCCCACCTGACGGGCCATCAAGAGAACATCCGGCCACGGAGAGAGGTATGTACCGCCGATCCGGGGGCGCACCGGGGGGCGCCCGGGGGGAGGGGTCCCGAGCGGGCGGGACGGAGCGGGAACGTTCCCGAGCCGCCCCGCCCACACCAACATCGGAACCCGGACTCTTTCCCCTACATGGCAGGAGTATCGGTCGCGGCCGGGCTCTTCTCGGCGCCGTTCGACAGCGTCCCGTTCTCCAGGCCTTCCTCCACCGCGGTGACGGCCTGGTCGACCAGCCGCTGCTCCTGCTTCAGCCGGACGGCGGCCAGGTATGCCTGGCGTTCGCTCCGGAAGGACCTGACCGTGGCGACGCACAGGCCGATCATGACCAGGCTGAACGGGAGCGCGGTGATGATCGCCGCCGTTTGCAGGGTGGTCAGCGATGTGGTTCCGCTGCCGCTGGCGACCAGGAGCGCGACGGCCACGGCGCCCTCGGAGCCGGCCCAGAACACGCGGCTCCACACCGGTGGTTCGGGGTCGCCGCCGGAGGCCAGCATGTCGACCACGAAGCTGCCGGAGTCGGAGGAGGTGACGAAGAACAGCACGATCAGCAGGAGCGCCGCCCCTGCGACGAACGCTCCGCCCGGCAGGGTGTCGAGCAGTTGGAAGAAGGCGCTGTTGGTACCGACCGTGCCGTCTTCCCCGACCAGTCCGCCGCCACCCAGCGTCTCGCGGTGCAGTGCCGAGCCGCCGAAGACCGCGAACCAGACGAAGGTCAGCAGAGTGGGTATCAACAGCACCCCGGTGACGAACTCGCGCACGGTCCGTCCGCGGGAGATCCGGGCGATGAAGATACCGACGAACGGCGCCCACGAGATCCACCAGCCCCAGTAGAAGACCGTCCAGCTGCTGACCCAGGCTGTGCCGTCATGGCCTTCCGTGGCCCCGGTGTTGAAGCTCAGCGTGACGATGTTCTGCAGATACGCCCCGATGTCCTCGACGAACGTATTGAGGATGAAGAGCGTCGGGCCCGTGATGAGCGCGAAGAGCAACAGCACTCCGGCCAGTGTCATATTGATGTTCGACAGCCATTTGATGCCTTTGCCGATGCCTGTGACCACCGAGATGGTGGCGATCAACGTGATGCCGATGATGAGGGCGACCTGCACGGACTTGTCGGCGTCGGCCACCCAGCCCCGGGACTCCAGCCCCGAGGCGATCTGCACCACGCCGAAGCCGAGAGAGGTGGCCACGCCGAAGAGGGTGCCGACGAGGGCGATCACATCGATCGCGTCACCCCAGCGACCCCTGATCCTGTTACCGAGGATCGGCTCCAGTGCCCAGCGGATGGAGACCGGGCGGCCCTTGCGGTGTACGGCGTAGGCGACGGCGAGGCCGACGACGATATAGATGGCCCAAGGGTGGATTCCCCAATGCAGGAACGTCTGGACCATGGCGAACTCGCTGCGCTCGGCCTCCGCTTTGCCGACGCCCGGCCTGGGGGAGACGAAGTGGTTCAACGGCTCGGCAACGCCCCAGAAGACGAGCCCGATGCCCATGCCGGCAGCGAACAGCATCGCCAGCCATGAGCCCATGCTGAACTCGGGCTTGTCGTCGTCCGCGCCGAGCTTGATGTCGCCGAAGCGGCCGATGCCGACCCAGAGGGCGAAGATCACGAAGAGCGAGACCAGGGCGGTGTAGTACCAGCCGAGACCGCCGACGATCTCCTCCTGCACCGTGCTGATGGTCTTCTGTGCCGAGGTCCTGAACACCGTTGCGTACAGCACGAAGCCGGCGACGATGATCGCGGACGGCCAGAAGACACCCGGCGCGATCGACGACTTACGGGGTGGGGGCCCTGTCGTCTCTTCGCCGGGGGAGTTACCTGGCGATTTCGCCATGGGGACAGCCATGCTGTCATCCCTTCTGTTGGTCGTGCGTGCGGTCGTGCGGAGGGGCGGTCGGACTCGGACTCGGGCTTCGGGCTCGGACGGGGCGGTGGGGCGGCGGCCGATGCGGCGCCACAGGTCCGGTCGTCTCCGGCGGACTCAGCGGTCTGCAGTCCCCGGCAGTCATGGCGCAGTGCCGGAGCACTGTCTGTCTGTGCGGAGCAACAGCTGACCTGTTGCGTAATAAGAAGCCTGTCTCTATGAGCGCAACAGAGAACACTTCGCGAATCCAGCCGTCAAGGCCCTGGTCCACAGAATCTCCGAGCGATCCGCCAAGGTCCTGGCCGCCGGAACCCCTCAGTGGCAGGCGGTCGCGAGCTGCGCTGCGGCCTCCGTCCGAGCGCGAGTCATCTGCTTGACAAGGGATGGGGGGAACCTCAAACTTGCGTTGCGTCTTACGCAATCGGTTTCACATTACGCATCAAGGGTGATCACGATGATTCCTGTGTGCCGTCTCGCCGACCTGCCGCGAGGCGAGGCCAGTCGGTTCGAGGGTGACCCGCCCATCGCCGTGTTCCACACCGAGGACGGCGAGGTCTACGCAATCGACGACACGTGCACTCACCAGGACGCCTCGCTCTCCGACGGCTGGCTGGAGGGGTGCGAGGTGGAATGCCCGCTGCACGCCTCGAAGTTCGACCTGCGCACCGGCAAGCCGGACGGCCCGCCCGCCCGGCGCCCTGTGCGCACCCATGAGGTCGTGGTCGAGGACGGCATGGTCTACGTACGGCTGTCCGAGGTTGTCCCCAGCGTCCCGGCGTGCGCCGCCCGCCGCCTGGCCGTCGAAGGAGCCGTATGAGGGCAGCGGCCGTGGCCGGCGCGTCGTGCCCCGAGCTGTTGCCGGCCGAGGCGTCGCCGCACGCCGAGCCGTCGCCCGCCCGGGCCACCGTCCGGACAACCGTCCCGTCGCGCCCCGGCAGACCGGCACTCCATCCGTACGGGCTTCCGCGGCCCGGTCGGACCCTGGTCATGGGCGTGGTGAACGTCACGCCGGACTCCTTCTCCGACGGCGGGCTGTCCCTCACCCCTGAAACGGCCGTCGCTCACGGACTCAGACTGTTCGAGCAGGGCGCGGACATCGTGGACGTGGGCGGTGAGTCGACGCGGCCCGGTGCGGTACGCCCGTCCGCCGAGGAGGAGCTGCGGCGCGTCCTGCCCGTCGTCAGGGAACTCGCCGCGGCAGGCGGGACCGTCAGTGTCGACACCATGCGGGCCGAGGTCGCCGCCCGCGCCCTCGACGCGGGGGCGCGGCTGGTCAACGATGTCTCGGGCGGTCTCGCCGATCCGGCGATGCTGCCCTTGATGGCGCGGGCCGACGCGCCGTACGCGGTGATGCACTGGCGCGGGCACGCCGCAGGCATGCAGGCGAACGCCGTGTACGACGACGTCGTCAGCGATGTGGTCGATGAGCTGTCGCTGAGGGTCGAGGCCGCGCTTCAGGCCGGGGTCCCACCCGGCTGCCTGATCGTCGACCCCGGGTTGGGTTTCGCCAAGACGGCCGCACACAACTGGGAGCTGCTGGCCCGTCTCGGGGAGGTCACCGCGCTTCGCTGTCCCCTCCTCGTGGGCGCGTCACGCAAGTCCTTCCTGGGCTCTCTGCTGGCGGACCCGGAGACGGGAGAGTCGCGCCCGGCGCAGCTGAGGGACACTGCGACCGCCGCCGTGTCGGTTCTGGCGGCGGCGCAGGGGGCCTGGTGCCTGCGCGTGCACGATGTGGCCTCGACCCTCGACGCGGTGCGGGTGACGGCCCGCTGGGGTGATGAGAGGGCACCTTCGCCTCAGGACCCTCCGCGGCAGCGGCTCAGTGGCGGGTTCAGAGCGCATCCCCGCTCTTGACACCGGCTGCCTCACACCGATTCCCTTGTTGCGTGATACGCACGCCGTTGCATATAAGGAAACACGGCGCTGTCCTTGAACCGCCTCTGGCACCCCTCCACGACGACCCTCGCCGCGTGGGCGTCCGACGTCTTTCGAAGGTGGCACGATGACCGTGACGAATCCGTCCCCGAGTCTGATCTCCACGCTGCCCGGGGAGCACTACACCGACCCTGAAATCTTCCGCCTGGAGCAGGAGCGGATTTTCGAGGCCATGTGGTTCTGTGTGGCCCGTGCGTCGGACCTGGCCGGACCGGGAAGTTTCCTAACGCGCCAGGTGGGGCGCGAGAGCGTGCTGATCTCCCGTGCCCGGGACGGCTCGGTCAAGGCGTTCTTGAACATTTGCCGGCACCGTGGCGCGAAGCTGTGCACCCAGGAATCGGGTGAGGTCAAGCGGGCCTTCCAGTGTCCGTACCACGCCTGGACGTACGGGCTGGACGGCAAGTTGGTCGCCGCTCCCAATCTGACGTCGATGCCGGATGTGGACCGGACCGAGTACGGGCTGATCAAGGTGCACGTCCGGGAGTGGCTCGGGTATGTGTGGGTCTGCCTGGCCGACGATCCGCCTTCGTTCGAGGACGAGGTGAGGGGCGCGGTGGCCCAGCGGCTGGGGAGCGCAGAGGCGATCGACAACTACGGGATCGACGGCCTGGAGGTGGGCCGGAGGATCACCTACGACGTCAAGGCCAACTGGAAGCTCATCATCGAGAACTTCATGGAGTGCTACCACTGCGCCACCATCCACCCCGAACTGACCGAGGTGCTCCCCGAGTTCGCCGACGGATTCGCCGCCCAGTACTACGTGGGACACGGTGCGGAATTCGGGGAGGACGTGGAGGGGTTCACCCTCGGCGGGGCCGAGGGCCTGGACCGGATTCCCGGGGTGGATGAGGAGCAGGACCGCCGCTATTACGCGATCACGGTCAGGCCGCAGGTGTTCGTCAATCTCGTCCCCGATCACGTGATCTTCCACCGGATGTTTCCGGTGGCCGCCGACCGGACCGTGGTGGAATGCGACTGGCTCTACCTCCCGCACGTCACGGCGAGCGGCAAGGACCTGGACCATTCGGTTGAGCTCTTCCACCGGGTGAATCAGCAGGACTTCGACGCCTGTGAGCGCACCCAGCCCGCGATGAGTTCCCGTGCCTATGCCCAGGGCGGTGTCCTGGTGCCCAGCGAGCACCACATCGGCGAGTTCCACACCTGGCTCCAGAAGCGGCTGACCGCGTAACGGCAGCCGCGTTCCGCATCCGGAGGCGGGGACGAGAAGGGGGAACCATGGCACGCAAGGCGCCGCGCGAGGAGCCCGGTGAGGACGCGCTGGAGGTGGGTGAGCCGAAACGCTGGGCCGCCGGACTGCCCGCCGTGACCCATGCACTGCGCATGGGATACGAGCAGATGGGTGCGCGGCGCACGGCGTTGACGCTGCTCAAGGTGAATCAGCAGGACGGCTTCGACTGCCCGGGCTGTGCCTGGCCGGAGGGCGAGCACCGCAGCCGGGCCGAGTTCTGCGAGAACGGCGCCAAGGCCGTCGCCGAAGAGGCCACCGTCCGGCGGGTGACGCCCGAGTTCTTCGCCGCGCACCCGGTGGACGAGCTCGCGCGTCGCAGCGACTACTGGCTGGGTCAGCAGGGCCGGCTCACCGAGCCGATGTACAAGGCGGCCGACTCAGAGCACTATGTGCCGGTAGGCTGGGAGGAGGCATTCACTATCGCAGCCCGTGAGCTCAACGCGCTGCGAAGCCCGGACGAGGCCGCCTTCTACACCTCAGGGCGTACCTCCAACGAGGCGGCGTACCTCTACCAGCTGCTCGTACGGAAATTCGGCACCAACAACCTGCCGGACTGCTCGAACATGTGCCACGAGTCGAGCGGCTCGGCCCTCACGGAGACGATCGGTGTGGGCAAGGGCAGCGTCCGCCTCGACGATCTGTACTGCGCCGACCTGATCTTCGTCGTGGGACAGAATCCCGGCACCAACCATCCGCGGATGCTCTCGGCGCTGGAGAAGGCCAAGCGGCGCGGTGCGCGCATCGTCGCGGTGAACCCACTGCCCGAGGCCGGGCTGCAGCGCTTCAAGAACCCACAGAACGCCCGTGGTATCGCAGGCGGCGGCACGCCCCTCACCGACCGATTCCTGCAGATACGGCTCGGCGGTGACCTGGCGCTCTTCCAGGCGCTGTCCCGGCTGCTGGTCGAGGCCGAGGACGCCGCGCCCGGCACGGTCCTCGACCACGACTTCATCACCGCGCACACCGACGGCTTCCAGGACTACGCCGCCCACCTGCGGGAAATCGACTGGGCCGACATCACCGAGGCGACCGGACTCGCGCGCGAGGCCATCGAGGCGACCGCGCGCGAGGTCGCCGCCGCCCGGTCGGTCGTGGTGTGCTGGGCCATGGGGCTCACCCAGCACAAGCACTCCGTGCCCACCATTCGCGAGGTCGTGAACTTCCTGCTGCTGCGCGGCAATCTCGGCCGCCCCGGAGCCGGCGTGTGCCCCGTGCGGGGCCACTCCAACGTCCAGGGCGACCGGACGATGGGGATTCACGAGAAGCCGGACCCGGAGTTCCTCGCCGCGCTGGGCAGGGAATTCGGGTTCGACCCGCCCCGCCACCACGGTTGTGACGCGGTGGAGGCGATCCGTGCGATGGCCGCGGGTGAGGTGAAGGTGTTCTTCGCCATGGGCGGGAACTTCGTATCAGCAGCGCCGGACACCGCCGCCACCGAGCGGGCCCTGCGCAGCTGCCGCCTCACCGTGCAGGTCTCCACCAAGCTCAACCGCTCCCACGCCGTCTGCGGCCGGGAAGCCCTCATTCTCCCCACCCTGGGCCGCACCGAGCGTGACCGGGGTCCGGGTGGCGAGAGGCGGTTCGTCACCGTCGAGGATTCGATGGGGATCGTGCACGCCTCACACGGAACGCTGCCACCCGCCTCGCCGCACCTGCTCGCTGAGCCGGTCATCGTCTGCCGGCTGGCACAGAGCCTCTTCGGCACCGGCAGCCGACGTACCGGCGGTCGACGTACCGACGGCCGGGGCGGCGGCGCGGACGGGCCCGTGCCCTGGGCCGGCTTCGAGGCCGACTACGACGCCGTCCGCGACAGCATCGCCCGGGTCGTGCCGGGTTTCGACGGCTTCAACACCCGGGTGCGGCAGCCCGGCGGCTTCACCCTGCCCCACGCACCCCGCGACGAGCGGCGCTTCCCCACCCGTACGGGCAAGGCCAATTTCACCGTGAACACCCTGGAGGTGCTGCGCGTCCCGCCCGGCCGCCTGCTGTTGCAGACGCTGCGCAGCCACGACCAGTACAACACCACGATCTACGGGCTCGACGACCGCTACCGCGGCATCCACCGCGGACGCAGAGTGGTCTTCGCGCACCCCGAGGACCTCGCCGAGCGCGGGATCACCGACGGCGATCTGGTGGACCTCGTCAGCGAGTGGACGGACGGCCTGGACCGGCGTGCCGACGCCTTCCGAGCCGTCGCCTACGACACCGCTCGCGGCTGCTGCGCGGCCTACTTTCCCGAGGCCAACGCACTGGTCCCCCTCGGCTCGGTGGCCGACACCTCCAACACACCGACCTCCAAGAGCATCGTGGTGCGCCTGGAGCGCCGTGGTCGCACTTCCCACGAGCCGGGGAAGGTCAGCCGGGGTAGCCCATCCGGTGGCTGATCTCCTCGGCGCCCTTGAGGAGGGCCGGGGCGACCTCGTGCATGCGCTCCTCGGTGAAGCGGTACGCGGGTCCCGACGCACTGATCGCGGCGATGACCTCGCCGTCCCGGGAGCGGATCGGGGCCGAGATGGCGTTCAGCCCGGTCTCGAACTCCTCCAGCGCCAGCGCGTACCCCTGCTCCCGCACCTGGGCGAGGCTCTTCTCCAGCTTCGTCTTGGCGGTGATGGTGTGGGGCGTCTGCCTCCGCAACCCGGAGGCGAGCAGCTCGGCGCGCTCTTTCGCCGTCAGGTGAGCCATCAGGACCTTGCCGCTGGAGGTGGCGTACGGCGGGGTGAGCCGTCCGACCCAGTTGTGTGCGCCGACTGCGCCGGGGCCGCGCACCTGGTAGAGGTTGACCGCGTAGTGCTCCTGCAGCACGCCGATGTTGACGGTCTCGCCGATCTCCTCGGCGAGGCGTTCGCAGACCGGTCTGCCCTGCTGGGTGATGTCGATGCGACCGGTGACCGCGCTGGCCAGGCGCACGATCCCGAAGTCGAGGCGGTACTTTCCGCGCTCGGCCGTCTGCTCGACCAGACCGCGCGCCTCCAGCGCCCCGAGCAGGCGGAAGGCGGTCGACTTGTGGACCTCGAGCTCGGTGGCGACCTCGCTGACGCCTGCCTCGCCACGCTCGGCGAGGATCTCCAGGACACTTACGGCACGGTCGACGGACTGCACTCCGCTGTTCACGGGGCCTGTTCCTTTGGGTGCCGCATGGTTGCTCATAGCGCAACTATACCCACTGGTAGCACTCGCCTGCGAGTAACGGCACCGGCGGCTGTGGCCCCGTGCGAGGCGGAGTCCTCGTCTCGTCAGCGAAGGTCGCTGCCTCCTGTCAGCCAGCGGAGGGGGACTGCTGCTCCTGTTCAGCCAGCGGAGGCGGGCTGCTGCTCCTGTCAGCGGAACACCACCGTGCGGTTGCCGTTGACCAGCACCCGGCTCTGGCTGTGCCACTCCACGGCGCGGGCGAGGACCTGCGCCTCGACGTCACGGCCGAGGGTGACCAGCTCGCCCGGGTCGTGGGAGTGGTTCACACGGACGACGTCCTGCTCGATGATCGGCCCCTCGTCGAGGTCGGGAGTGACGTAGTGGGCCGTGGCGCCCACGAGTTTGACGCCGCGCACATGTGCCTGGACGTACGGCCGTGCCCCCTTGAAGCTCGGCAGGAAGGAGTGGTGGATGTTGATGGCCCGGCCGTCGAGCTGCTTGCACAGGGAGTCCGAGAGGATCTGCATGTAGCGGGCGAGCACGACCAGGTCGATGCCGAGTTCGTCGACCAGTTCCAGCAGCCGCGCCTCGGCCTCGGCCTTGCTCTGCGGCGTCACGGGGATGTGGTGGAAGGGAATGCCGTAGTTCTGTGCCAGTGGCTCCAGGTCCCGGTGGTTGGAGACGATCGCCGGGATCTCGATGTTGAGCGCGCCTGTGGACTGGCGGAAGAGCATGTCGTTCAGGCAGTGGCCGAACTTCGACACCATGATGAGGGTGCGGGTCGGCGCCGAGGCGTCGTAGAGCTGCCAGGTGATCCGGTACGCCTCGGCAACCGGACCGAAGCCGGAGCGCAGATCCTCCAGCGACACCGCGGGCTGAGAGGTCTCGAAGTGCACCCGCATGAAGAAGCGGCCCTGCGTCCGGTCCTCGAACTGCTGGCTCTCCCGGATGTTGCCGTGGTGGCCGACGAGGAACGTGGTCACAGCGTGGACGAGACCCGCCTGGTCGGGGCACGAGAGCGTGAGGACGAACTCGCGGCCGGGCTGCGGTCGAGGAGACATTGAGATCCTCCATTGGTGCGCATTACGCAACGCGATGAGCAATGCGCAACATGGTTCAGGTCTGCGCCCGGCTGGTCAAGGGGGTGCGCCGCAATGGCTCCGCGTTCTGCGATCCCGCCCCCGGCGGCTCCTTCGTTCGGACTCATGGCGCGGGTGCCACAGTGGGGGCTTTTCTTTATGCGCAACGTGCTGCACGATACGCAACAACGCTGCGGCGCGGCCGAGCTGCCCGTCATGGACTGTCCCCGGGTTTCCCGTGACTGTCCGAGGGGCTGTTCCGGCTGTTGCCAGGGCTGCCCCGGTGGCCGCCGAGGCTTGCTCCGATGGCCGTTCAGAGTCCCCGAGGAAACCCCTTGACAGCGTTCAAAGAGGCCCGGCACCGTGAGTTGCATAATGCGAAGCGCGTTGCGTACACGGCAACTGGAGGTTGTGCCATGGCGGGACCACGCGTGGTCATCATCGGAGCGGGCGTCGTGGGAGCGGCACTGGCCGACGAGTTGTCCGTCCGGGGCTGGACCGAGGTCACGGTCGTCGATCAGGGCCCGCTGCCCGCCACCGGCGGCTCGACGTCCCACGCCCCAGGCCTGGTCTTCCAGACGAACCCCTCGAAGACCATGACGGAGCTGGCCCGCTACACCGTGGAGAAGTTCAGTGCCCTCGAAGTCGACGGGCAGCCCTGCTACCTCCAGGTCGGCGGCTTGGAGGTCGCCACCAGCCCCGAGCGGCTCGCCGAACTACAGCGCAGGCACGGCTGGTTGACCTCCTGGGGTGTCGAATCCCGGCTGATCGGCCCGGACGAGTGCGTGGAACTGCACCCGCTGGTGAACCGCGCACGGGTGCTCGGCGGCCTGCTCATCCCCACCGACGGCCTGGCCAAGGCCGTCCTCGCGGTCGAGGCCCAGCTCGAGGCCGCACAGGAGCGCGGCGTGCGGGCCCTCGCCCACCATGAAGTCCTTGACATCAGCACCGAGGACGGCCGCGTCAGCGCCGTCGTCACGGACCAGGGCGAGATCCCCGCGGACATCGTCGTGTGCTGCGCCGGAATCTGGGGCCCCAAGATCGCCCGTATGGTCGGGATGAACCTCCCGCTGACCCCGCTGGCACACCAGCTCGCCTGGACCGGCTCCGTGCCGGCCCTCGCCGGGCAGCGCGAGGAAGCCGTCCGCCCGATCCTGCGCCACCAGGACGCCGACCTCTACTACCGCGACCGCTTCGACCAGCTCGGCATCGGCTACTACGGTCACCGTCCCATGCCCGTCGACGCGGACGACATCCTCTCCGTCGACGCCGCCGAGCAGATGCCCTCCGTGCTCCGCTTCACCGAGGACGACTTCGCCGACGCCTGGACCGAGACCCAGGACCTGCTGCCCGCGACGAAGGACGCCAAGATCGAGGAGGGCATCAACGGGCTCTTCTCCTTCACCACCGACGGGCTTCCCCTGCTCGGCGAGTCACCCGACGTCAAGGGCTTCTGGGTCGCCGAAGCCGTATGGGTCACCCACTCGGCCGGCGTCGGCCGTGCCGTGGCCGAGTGGCTTGTCGACGGCCACTGCTCCTCCTTCGACCTGCACGAGTGCGACGTCAACCGCTTCGAGGCACACCAGCTCGCCCCGGAGTACGTCCTGGCGCGCGACTGCCAGAACTTCGTCGAGGTCTACGACATCCTCCACCCTCTCCAGCCGGCCGGTGCGCCCCGGCCGTTGCGGACCAGCCCCTTCCACCCCCGCCAGCAGGAGCTGGGCGGATACTTCCTGGAGGCGCACGGATGGGAGCGGCCCCAGTGGTACGCCGCCAACCAGCACCTGCTGGAAGGGCGGGACATCCCCACACCCAACGACTGGGCAGCCCGCTACTGGTCGCCCATCGTCGGTGCCGAGGCCCAGGCCACCCGCGAGTCCGTCGCCATGTACGACATGACGGCCCTCAAGCGGCTGGAGGTCACCGGGCCCGGCGCCGCCGCCTTCCTCCAGAGCATGACCACGGCCAACGTCGACAAGTCCGTCGGCTCGGTCACCTACACCCTCATGCTGGACCACGACGGCGGCATCCGCAGTGACATCACCGTCGCCCGCCTCGGCCGCGACCGCTTCCAGATCGGCGCCAACGGCAACCTGGACCTGGAGTGGCTCACCCGGCACCTGCCCGAGGAGGGCTCGGTCCAGGTCCGCGACATCACGGCCGGCACCTGCTGCGTCGGCCTGTGGGGACCCAAGGCGCGCGAGGTGCTCCAGCCGCTCGCCGACCAGGACTTCTCCAACAAGGGGCTGCGTTACTTCCGCGCCAAGCGTGCCCACATCGGCTCCGTGCCCGTCACCGCCATGCGGCTGAGCTACGTCGGGGAGCTGGGCTGGGAGCTGTACACCACAGCCGACATGGGGCTGAAGCTGTGGGACACGCTCTGGGAGGCGACCCGGCCCTACGACGGCATCGCGGCCGGCCGCGGTGCCTTCAACAGCCTGCGCCTGGAGAAGGGGTACCGGGCCTTCGGCACCGATATGACCTATGAGCACGACCCGTACGAGGCAGGCGTCGGCTTCGCGGTGAAGATGGACAAGGGCCACTTCATCGGCCGCCCCGCGCTGGAGCGGCGCGCGGCCGACGTACGCCGCCGTCTGACCTGCCTGACCATCGACGACCCGCAGGCCGTGGTGATGGGCAAGGAGCCCGTGTACGACGGCGACCGCCCCGTCGGCTACGTCACCAGCGCCGCCTTCGGCTACACGATCGGCAAGGGCATCGCCTACGCCTGGCTGCCCGCCGGACTCTCCACCGCGGGCCGCGCCCTGACCATCGGCTACTTCGACCAGCGCGTCCCCGCGGTCGTCGCCGAGGAGCCCCTGTTCGACCCGACCATGCAGCGCCTGCGGGGCTGACGAAAGGAAGCGCTGTGACCGCAACGACCCTGGACGGCCGACGCACCGCGGCTGCCATCCGCGCCGAGCTCACGGAGCGCGTCGCAGCGCTGGCCGAGCGCGGCGCCGCACCGGGCCTGGGCACCGTGCTCGTGGGCGACGACCCGGGCAGCCGGGCCTACGTCGCAGGCAAGCACCGCGACTGCGCCCAGGTCGGCATCGCCTCGATCCGGCGCGAACTCCCCGCCGACGCCACCCAGGCCCAGGTCGAAGCCGTTGTCGACGAGCTGAACGCCGACCCCGCCTGCACCGGCTACATCGTTCAGCTCCCCCTTCCGCGCGGGCTGGACGCCAACGCCGTACTGGAGCGGATGGACCCGGCCAAGGACGCCGACGGACTGCACCCTGCCAACCTCGGGCGGCTGGTGCTCGGCGTCGAGAGCCCGCTGCCCTGCACTCCGCGCGGAATCGTCGAACTGCTGCGCCGCTACGACGTACCGCTCGCCGGCGCCCGGGTCTGCGTGATCGGCCGCGGGGTGACGGTGGGACGGCCGATCGGCCTGCTGCTGACACGCAGATCGGAGAACGCGACCGTGACGCTGTGCCATACCGGCACCAAGGGCCTGTCCTGGCATGTCCGCGAGGCGGACGTCGTCGTCGCGGCGGCCGGATCGCCCGGGCTCATCACACCGCAGATGGTCCGGCCCGGCGCCGCCGTGCTCGATGTCGGTATCACACGTACCGAGGGCGGTCTGCTCGGCGACGTACACCCTGACGTTGCCAGGACCGCCGGCTGGCTGGCGCCGATGCCCGGCGGCGTGGGCCCCATGACCAGGGCCATGCTGCTGGCAAACGTAGTCGAGGCAGCCGAGGCAGCCGGAGCGGCCGAGGCAGCAAGGCCCCGGGCCGCCGAAGCCCCGCCGGGACCGGACCACCCGGCCCCCACCCCTCCCGCGCACCTGTCAGGAGAGCCGCGATGATCCCCCGCACCCCGGGCGCCGACCTCCCCGAGCACCCCGACTTCCTGTGGCGCACGCCCGAGCCCAAGCGCTCGTACGACGTCGTGATCGTCGGAGGAGGTGGGCACGGTCTGGCCACGGCGCACTACCTCGCCAAGAACCACGGCATCACCAACGTCGCCGTCCTGGAAAAGGGCTGGCTGGCTGGCGGCAACATGGCCCGCAACACCACGATCATCCGCTCCAACTACCTCTGGGACGAGAGCTCAGGGCTCTACGAGCACGCGCTCAAGCTGTGGGAAGGGCTCGAGGACGACCTCGGCTACCCCCTCCTGTTCTCCCAGCGTGGCGTGCTGAACCTCGCCCACAGCCTTCAGGACGTCCGCGACAGCGTGCGCCGCGTCGAGGCCAACAGGCTCAACGGCGTGGACGCCGAATGGCTCGACCCCCAGCAGGTCAAGGACGTCTGCCCGATCGTCAACGTCTCGCAGGACGTGCGCTACCCGGTCATGGGCGCCACGTACCAGCCGCGCGCCGGGATCGCCAAGCACGACTACGTCGCCTGGGGGCTGGCCCGCTCCGCTGACGCCGCCGGCATCGACCTCATCCAGAACTGCGAGGTCACCGGCATCGACGTCCAGGGCGGCCGGGTGGTCGGAGTGCGGACCAGCCGCGGCCGGATCGCGGCGGGCAAAGTGGCGCTCTGCGCGGCCGGCCACTCCTCCGTGCTCGCCGAGATGGCCGGGTTCGAGCTGCCCATTCAGAGCCATCCGCTGCAGGCCCTGGTCTCCGAGCTGCTCGAGCCCGTGCACCCGACCGTCGTGATGTCCAACGCCGTGCACGTGTACGTCAGCCAGGCCCACAAGGGCGAACTGGTCATGGGCGCGGGCATCGACTCCTACAACGCCTACACCCAGCGCGGCGCGTTCCACATCATCGAGCGCCAGATGGCCGCGGCACTGGAGCTCTTCCCCCTCTTCGCCCGCGCGCACGTCCTGCGGACGTGGGGCGGCGTTGTCGACGTCAGCCCCGACGCCTCCCCGGTCATCGGGCTCAGCCCCGTGGACGGCCTCTATGTGAACTGCGGCTGGGGCACCGGCGGCTTCAAGGCCACCCCGGGCGCCGGCTGGGTCTACGCGCACACCATCGCCCACGACGAGCCGCACCCGCTCAACGCACCCTTCTCGCTCGACCGTTTCACCACCGGCGCGCTCGTCGACGAGCACGGCGCGGCCGCGGTGGCCCACTAGGAGCCCGCTCATGCTGCTGATCCCATGCCCCTGGTGCGGTCCTCGTGACGAGGCCGAATTCCACTACGGCGGCCAGGCACACGTGCCGTATCCGGAAGACCCCGCGTCGCTCGACGACACCCAGTGGGCGCGCTACCTCTTCTTCCGTGCCAACCCCAAGGGGCCGCTCGCCGAACGGTGGTGCCACACCGACGGCTGCCGCCGCTGGTTCAACGCCGTCCGGAACACGGCGACCCACGACATCCTCGCCGTCTACAAGCCCGGCGAGCCGAGGCCGGTGATCGCATGACCGCACAGACCTTCCGGCTGCCACAGGGCGGCCGGATCTCCCGCGAGGAGCCGCTGACCTTCTCCTTCGACGGCCAGGAGTACACCGGCTTCCGCGGCGACACGCTCGCCTCGGCGCTGCTCGCCAACGGCGTCCACCAGATCGGCACCAGCGTCAAGCTCGGACGGGCTCGCGGTGTGTTCGCCGCGGGCAGCGAGGAGCCGAACGCCGTCGTACAGATCGAGAAGCCCTTCCCCGAGCCGATGCTCCAGGCGACGGCCGTCGAACTGTACGAGGGGCTCGCGGCGAGCAGCCTGCCGGGCCGGGGACGCCTCGCGCACGAACCCGACCCGGCCCGCTACGACGCCGTGCACACCCACTGCGACCTGCTGGTCGTCGGCGCCGGACCGGCCGGCCTCGCCGCCGCTGCGGCCGCAGCGCGTACCGGGGCCCGGGTGATCCTCGCCGACGAGCAGCCGGAACTCGGCGGCAGCCTGCTCGGCACCGGGACGCTGCTGGACTGGGCCGCCGACGTCGGTACCGAACTCGACGCAGCGCCGGAGGTGCGGGTGCTGCGCCGGACCACTGTCTTCGGCCACTACGACGACAACTACGTCCTCGCCGTCGAGCGCCGCACCAGCCACCTGGGCGAGAGCGCGCCCGCCCATCTCTCCCGCGAGCGCGTGTGGCGCATCCGGGCCCGCCGGGTCGTCCTGGCGACCGGGGCGCACGAGCGCTCCCTGGCCTTCGGGGACAACGACCGGCCCGGCGTGATGCTCGCCGGCGCCGCCCGTACCTATGTGAACCGCTACGGGGTCCTACCCGGCCGCCGCGCGGTCGTCTTCACCACGAACGACAGCGCCTACGCCGCCGCACTCGACCTGGCCGCGGCAGGCGTCGAGGTGGCGGCGGTCGTCGACACCCGGCCCGAGTCGGGTCAGGCGGCGCGGCTCGCGGCGCAGGCCGGGATCGAGGTGCTGCACGGCTGCGCCGTCACAGGCACCACCGGTGAGCCGCATGTGACGTCGGTGACCGCTGCCGCGCTCGGTGAGGAGCCCAGGGGCCGGGAGTTCGCCGCCGACCTCCTCCTCGTCTCCGGCGGATGGAACCCCGTCGTCCACCTCTTCAGCCAGGCCGGTGGGAAGCTGCGCCACGACGAGGCCCTCGGCTCGTTCGTCCCCGACACCTGCCGTCAGGCGGTCGAGGTCGCGGGCGCCGCCGGCGGGCCGGCGAGTCTGCCGGCCTGCCTGGCCGACGGCGCGTCCGCCGGGGCCCGCGCGGTCGAGGCGGAGGGTTTCGCGACCCCCGAACCGCTCCAGCTCCCGGCGGCGGCCGACTCGGCCACCGCGGAGCCTCCGTCTCCTGCGGCGCAGCTGTGGGTCGTCCCCGGTGCGGACCCTGACCGCAGCTTCGTCGATCTCCAGCGCGATGTGACGGTGGCCGACTTCGCGCGCGCGACGGGCGCGGGGCTGCGGTCGGTCGAGCACGTCAAGCGCTACACCACCGCGGGAACAGCCCACGATCAGGGGAAGACCTCCGGAGTGCTGGCCAGCGGCGTCGTCGCGCACCTCCTCGGCGTCGAGGTCGGTGAGCTGGGCACCACGACGTTCCGCTCGCCCTACGCGCCCGTCTCCTTCGCCGCGCTCGCCGGCCGCGACCGAGGTGCGCTGCACGACCCCGTCCGGGTCACAGCGCTGCACGACTGGCACATCGCACACGGTGCCGAGTTCGAGAACGTCGGCCAGTGGAAGCGCCCCTGGTACTACCCACGGCACGGCGAGGACATGACGGCGGCCGTGCTGCGCGAGTGCCGCGCGGCGCGCGAAGGCGTGGCCCTCATGGACGCCTCCACTCTCGGCAAGATCGAGGTGCGGGGGCCGGACGCCGGGGTCTTCCTCGACCGGCTCTACACCAACATGATGAGCAACCTGAAGGTCGGCAGGATCCGCTACGGCGTGATGTGCGGCGCCGACGGCATGGTCTTCGACGACGGCACGGTCATCCGCCTGGCCGAGGACCGCTACCTGACCACCACCACGACGGGCAACGCCGCCGCCGTACTCGAATGGATGGAGGAGTGGCTCCAGACGGAGTGGCCCGAGCTCAAGGTGCACTGCACCTCGGTCACCGAGCAGTGGGCCACCGTCGCGCTGGTCGGACCCCGCTCCCGCGACGTGCTCGGCTCCCTCGCCCCGCAACTCGCCGTGGACAACACCGACTTCCCGTTCATGACCTGGCGGGACACCGAGGTCGCGGGCATCCCCGCACGCGTCTGCCGGATCAGCTTCTCCGGTGAGCTGGCGTACGAGATCAACGTCCTGCCGTGGTACGCGACGGCGCTGTGGGAGGCCCTGTACGAGGCGGGCCGGCCGCAGGGCATCACCCCCTACGGCACCGAGACCATGCATGTGCTGCGCGCCGAGAAGGGCTACCCGATCGTCGGGCAGGACACCGACGGCACCGTCACCCCGCAGGACCTCGGTATGAGCTGGGTCGTCTCGAAGAAGAAGCGCGACTTCGTCGGCAAGCGCAGCCACGCCCGCGCCGACGCGAGCAGGCCGGACCGCAAACACCTGGTCGGGCTGCTCCCGGACGACCCGGGCACCCTGCTGCCCGAAGGCGCACACCTGGTCGCCGACGCGCCGCTCCCCGAGCCGCCCGTACCCATGCTCGGACACGTCACCTCCAGCTATCGCAGCGCTGCGCTCGGGCGGACCTTCGCGCTCGCCCTGGTCAAGGGCGGCCGGGAGCTCATCGGCGACCGGCTGTACGCACCCGTCGGCGGCGCGCTGGTTCCGGTGACGGTCACAAGTTCTGTTCTCTACGACCCCGAGGGGGCACGCCGCGATGGGTGACACCGCTGACCGCCGCAGCCCGCTGGCGCACGCCGCCGACCGGTTCGCGGCCGCCACCCGCGCGTCGGGCGGCGCGCTGCGGCTGGCTGAACTCCCCTTCCTGGCCCAGGTGAGTGTGCGCCTCGACCCCAAGGGCCCGGCCGCGGACGCCGTCGGCCTCGCGCTCGGCGTCACGCTGCCGTTGGAGCCGAACACCGTGGTGCACGGCGGCGGTCTCACGGCCGTGTGGCTGGGCCCCGACGAGTGGCTGGTCGTCGGCCCGCCCGGCAGCCAGGAGGGCCTCCAGGAGAAGATGCGCACCGCCATCGGCAGTGAGCACGCCTCCGTTGTCGATGTGTCGGCGCAGCGCACCACCCTGCTCGTCGCAGGGCGGCACGCTCGCGACCTGCTGGCGCACGGCTGCTCCCTCGACCTGCACCCACGGTCGCTGGGCGCCGGACGCTGTGCGCAGACCACCCTGGCCCGCGCACAGGTCGTCCTGGTCCCCCGGGACGCGTACAAGCCGGGCTTCTGGGTGCTGGTGCGCTCCTCTTTCGCGTCGTACCTGGCCGACTGGCTGCTCGACGCCGCGGCGGAGTACACAGCCCCGGAGGCCACCGCTTCCGCCCACGCCAGGTCCGAGTTCGCCATGCCCGAGTTCGCGGAGACGTCCTCTTGACGGCGACCGTCGGTCTTTCTGAACGTCCTTCACCTGATCACGACCTTCCCCCTGATCCCGGGGCGGGACCGTTCGAGCGGACCGGTTCCGAGCCCCGTCCAGCACACCCGCCGCAGGCGGCCCCCAGCGAGGAGCTCGACAGTGACACATGAGGTACGCGCCGTTGTCGCCCGGAAGAAGGGCGCTCCGGTTTCGGTGGAGACCATCCTGGTGCCCGACCCCGGTCCGGGCGAGGCGCTGGTGGAGGTGCAGGCGTGCGGCGTCTGCCACACCGACCTGCACTACCGGGAGGGCGGCATCAACGATGAGTTCCCCTTCCTGCTCGGCCATGAGGCCGCCGGGGTGGTGGAGGCGGTCGGCGAGGGGGTCACCAGCGTCGCACCCGGCGACTTCGTCGTCCTCAACTGGCGTGCTGTCTGCGGTCAGTGCCGCGCCTGCAGCCGCGGACGGCCGTGGTACTGCTTCGACACCCACAACGCCACCCAGCCCATGACCTTGGCCGACGGGACTCCGCTGTCCCCGGCCCTGGGAATCGGTGCCTTCGCCGAGAAGACCCTGGTCGCTGCCGGCCAGTGCACCAAGGTCGATCCGACCGCCTCCGCGGCCGCCGCCGGCCTGCTCGGCTGCGGTGTGATGGCGGGCTTCGGCGCCGCGGTCAACACCGGGGGAGTGGGCCGGGGCGACTCGATCGCGGTGATCGGCTGTGGAGGCGTCGGTATGGCCGCCATCGCCGGTGCCGAGGTGGCCGGAGTCTCGAAGATCATCGCCGTCGACGTCGACGAGCGGAAGCTGGAGTGGGCCGGGCAATTCGGCGCCACCGCCACCGTCAACTCCGCCAAGACCGATCCCGTCGAAGCCATCCGCGAACTGACGGGCGGCTTCGGTGCCGATGTCGTCGTGGACGCGGTGGGCAGCGCCGAGACCTACGAGCAGGCCTTCTACGCCCGCGACCTGGCCGGAACCGTGGTCCTGGTCGGCGTACCCACCCCCGAGCGCACCATCGAACTGCCGCTGCTGGACGTGTTCGGCCGCGGCGGCGCGCTGAAGTCCTCCTGGTACGGCGACTGTCTGCCGGCCCGCGACTTCCCCGCCCTCATCGACCTGTATCTGCAGGGCCGCTTCGACCTGGACGCCTTCGTCAGCGAGAAGATCGCCCTGGACGATGTGGAGAAGGCGTTCGACAAGATGCACCACGGCTCGGTCCTGCGCTCGGTGGTGGTCCTGTGAGCGCCCGTATCGAGCATGTCGTCACCAGCGGCACCTTCGAACTGGACGGCGGCAGCTGGGAGGTGGACAACAACGTGTGGCTGGTCGGCGACGACCGGGAGGTCCTGGTCATCGACGCGGCACACGACCACGCGGCGATCGCCGCAGCGGTCGGCCCCCGGCAGCTGGCCGGCATCGTGTGCACCCACGCCCACAACGACCACATCAACGCCGCCCCGGCGCTGGCGGCGCTGGGTGGCGGCGCGCCCATCATGCTGCACCCCGCCGATACGGTGCTGTGGAAGGCCACGCACCCCGGGATCGTCCCTGGGGTGTCGCTGGCGGACGGCGACGTGCTCACCGTCGCCGGTACCGACCTGCATGTGCTGCACACTCCGGGCCATGCTCCCGGCGCGGTGTGCCTGTACGCGCCACAGCTGGGAGCCCTCTTCTCCGGCGACACCCTCTTCCAGGGCGGCCCCGGCGCCACCGGCCGCTCCTACTCCGACTTTCCCACCATCATCGGCTCCATCCGCGATCGGCTGCTCACCCTCCCCGCCGACACCACGGTCCACACCGGTCACGGCGACAGCACCTCGATCGCGGACGAAGCGCCCCATCTGGAGACGTGGATCGCCCGGGGCCACTGACGGTCACTGACGTCACTTGAGCTACCTGAGCAACCCTCTGCTCTCCAGACCGCAGCCGTATCTCCCCGTCTCATTGTCATTGGAGCTCTCATAATGTGACCATGCGCACTTCCATACCGCGGCGATTCCCCGTACCGCCTTCCCGCCGCGCGTTCAACCGGTGGCGTACGGGGAATCGCCGCACGGTCCCGCGTCAGGGATCAGGGCGGCGTGAGCAACCTGAGGACGCACGGACGGCCCCTCGCCGCTCCACGGAGCGGCGAGGGTATTCGCTGCTGAGCGTGCGCACCGCCGCGGGACAGGTGTTCGCGCTGCAAGTCGTGCTCGTGGCGCTGCTCGCCTCCGCAGCGGTGATCGCTCTCGTCCTCCAGGCCCGGGGGGCGAGTCTGCAGGAGGCCCGCGACCGCTCGCTCGTCGGCGCACAGACCTTCGCACGGGCCCCGGGGACGCTGAAAGCCATGAAGTCCTCCGACCCCACCGCGCTGTTGCAGCCGCGTGCGGAGGAAGCCCGGAAGGCGTCCGGTGTCGACTACATCATCGCGTTCGACACGGAAGGCTTCCGTTGGACCCACCCCGACCCGGACCTGATCGGCAAGCACGTCGTCGGTTCCTACGCCGAGGCGCTCGGCGGCCACGTGCACCAGGAGACCTATGACACGCCGGGGGTCGGCCGTGCCGTGGACTCGATGGTTCCCGTCTTCGACGCCGACGGCTCGGTGGCCGGGCTGGTGTCCGTCGGGATCAAGGTCAAGAGCGTGAACGCGGCGGTGGTGGACCAACTGCCGATGATCTTCGGGGCCGCGGGCGGTGCGCTCCTTGTGGCCATGGCCGGATCGGCGCTGGTGAGCCGGCGGCTGCTGCACCAGACGCACGGGCTGGGCCCCGCGGAGATGACCCGGATGTACGAGCACCACGACGCGGTGCTGCACTCCGTGCGCGAGGGCGTGCTCATCATCGACGACGACGCCCGGCTGCTGCTGGCCAACGACGAGGCACGCCAGCTGCTCGAACTTCCCGAAGAGGCGGAGGGCCGGCCGATCACCGAACTGGGGCTGGCCCCGGGCACGGCCGATCTGCTGGGCTCCGGCCGGACGGCCGACGACGAGGTGCACCTGGCGGGGGACCGGCTGCTGGCCGTCAACATGCGGCCCGTGGACAGCTACGGCAAAGGGCCCGGCAGCGTGGCGACGCTGCGGGACTCCACCGAGTTGCGGACCCTGGCGGGCCGGGCCGAGGTGGCACGGGAACGTCTGCAACTGCTCTACGACGCCGGGGTGCGGATCGGCTCCACGCTGGACATGGTGCGCACCACCGAGGAACTGGCCGAGGTCGCGGTTCCCCAGTTCGCCGACTACGCCACGGTCGAGTTGCTGGACGCTGTCCAGCGGGGTGAGGAACCGGACGGCGCGAGCCTGACCATGCACCGCACCGCCCTGTGCGGCGTCAGGGACGACCATCCGCTGTACCGGGTGGGGGAGAGGATCACTTTCCTGCCGACGATGCCGCAGGCGCGGGGGCTGCGGGATGGTCGCGCGGTGCTGGTGCCCGAGCTGCGCGCCGCACCGGACTGGCAGGCCCTGGATCCCGAACGCGCGCAGCGCATAGTGGACTTCGGACTCCGCTCTCTGATCATCGTTCCCCTGCAGGCCCGCGGTGTGGTGCTGGGCATGGTCGGGTTCTACCGTTCGGAGAAGGAGCCCTTCACCGAGGACGACCTGTCGTTCGCCGAGGAGTTGGCCGCCCGGGCGGCGGTGTGCATCGACAACGCCCGCCGCTACACCCGGGAGCACGCCACGGCGGCCACTCTGCAGCGCAGTCTGCTGCCCCGTACGTTGCCCGAGCAGTCGGCGCTGGAGGTGGCCTACCGCTATCTGCCGGCTCAGGCCGGAGTGGGCGGCGACTGGTTCGACGTCATCCCCCTGCCGGGCGCCCGCGTCGCCCTGGTCGTCGGTGACGTCGTCGGGCACGGCCTGCACGCGGCCGTCACCATGGGACGGCTGCGTGTGGCCGTGCACAACTTCTGTGCCCTGGACCTGTCCCCCGACGAACTCCTGAGACACCTGGACGAACTGGTCGCCCGTATCGACCAGGGCGAGCCCGGCGACGGTGAAGGCGAAGGCATGCTGGGCGCCACCTGCCTGTTCGCGATCTACGATCCGTCCTCGGGTTCCTGTTCCATCGCCCGGGCCGGCCACCCGGGCCCCGCGCTCGTCCACCCCGACGGCACCGTCTCCTTCCCCGACGTCCCTGTCTCACCGCCGCTGGGGCTCGGTGCGGGACTGCCGGTCGAGACCGCTGAGCTGCACCTGCCCGAGGGAACCCGGCTGGCTCTGTACACGGACGGGCTCGTCGAGGACCGCCGCCGCGATCTGGACGCCGGCTTCGCACTCCTGGGAGAAGCGCTGGCACACTCCGGTCAGGACCCGGAGCAGACCTGTCAGGCGGTACTCGACGCGATGCTGCCCGCACGCCCCGGCGACGACATAGCCCTCCTGGTGGCCCGGACCCGGCTGCTGGACCCGGACCAGGTCGCCGAGTGGGAGGTGCCCGCCGACCCCGCCGCCGTCTCCCGCATCCGCGCAGCCTGCGCGAGCCGGCTGGAGGCCTGGGGCCTGGACGAGGTCGCCTTCTCGACCGAACTCATCCTCAGCGAACTGGTCACCAACGCCATCCGCTACGGAACCGAGCCCATCCGGCTCCGCCTGCTGCACGACCGCTCCAGCCTGATCTGCGAGGTCGCCGACGGCAGCAGCACCTCCCCGCACCTGCGCCGGGCCAAGACCACCGACGAGGGCGGTCGCGGCCTGTTCCTCGTCGCCCGGTTCGCGCAGCGCTGGGGCACCCGGTACACCCCGCACGGCAAGGTCATCTGGACCGAGCAGTCCCTGCACGACGCCGCAGCCGCATCCGGCGGACCGACCGGCGATGAGCTGCTGGACCAGTGGGCCGACCTGGAGCTGTGAGCGCGGGCTCTCGCTTCCTCAGCGAGGGCGACAACGAGGCATTTTCGGCACGTCCCGGAGGTGCGGGCCCCGGTGCCGACGGAGGGTACGGCCATGGCTCGGGCGTGCCTGTGAGCCGGGGCGTTGTCGCGCGCCTCGTCCTTGGCGACAAGCCGTCGCAGCCTGCTCCGGTTTCCTCTTGACAAGTCGCCGGGGCGACCGAAAGCATGTTGCGTATAGCGAACCGCGTTGTGCTATTCGAGACACCTGGCAACGCCACAACGTTCCATCTCTTCCTCCGTCCCAAGGCTGGGCGTGGCTGCATGCCGAGGGCTGCCCATCCCTGTCGGCCCCCCGTACCCTGGAGGTTCCTCATGATCACGGTGTGCCGGATCGAAGACCTGCCACCCGGCGAATCCATCCGTGTGACCGACGGCGTCGCCGCCCCCGTCGCGGTGTTCCACACCGAGGACGGCGAGTTCTACGCCATCGACGACACCTGCACCCACCAGGACGCCTCGCTGTCCGACGGCTGGCTGGAGGGCTGCTTCGTCGAGTGCCCCCTGCACACGGCCTTCTTCGACCTGCGGGACGGTCGCCCGACCTGCCCGCCGGCGAAGTACCCGGTGCGCACCCACCAGGTTTCGGTGCAGGACGGCCACGTCCTGCTCAGCGTCGCCGTCGCGGAGCCGGCATGAGGAGCATCACCGTCGTCGGGGCCTCGCTGGCCGGTCTGTACACCGCACGCGCTCTGCGTACCCAGGGGTTCGACGGACGGCTGGTGATCGTCGGCGACGAGAACCACCAGCCCTACGACCGCCCCCCGCTGTCCAAGGACTTCCTCACCGGCGCCGCCGACCAGGGGCAACTCGCCCTCACCGACACGGACGAGACCGCCGAGCTCTACGCCGAGTGGTACCTGGGCACCAGCGCCACCGGGCTGGACACCGCCGGCGGTGCGGTGCTGCTGGACGGCGACAGGTCGCTGGACGCCGACGCCGTGGTCATCGCAACCGGTGCCTCCCCCCGGCTCCTTCCCGGTCAGGCACCCGTCGAGCCCGCCGAGCCCGCCGACCCTGCCGTAACCGGGGTGCACACCCTGCGCACCCTCGACGACGCCCAGGCGCTCCGCGACGATCTGGCCCGCGGCCCGGCCCAGGTCGTGGTCATCGGCGGCGGCTTCATCGGCTCCGAGGTCGCCTCCTCCTGCTCGGTGCTCGGCCATGACGTGACCGTGGTCGAGGCCGCCCCGCTTCCCCTCGTACCCCAGCTCGGGGAGGAGATGGCCCGGGTGTGTGCCGGTCTGCACGCGGACCACGGCGTCACGCTGGTCACCGGTACGGGCGTCGCCGGGCTGCAGCGCGGCGGCAGGGAGGGCCGCGTCACGGGAGTGGAGTTGAGCGACGGGCGGCTGCTGCCCGCCGATGTGGTCGTGGTCGGGATCGGCGTACGGCCCAACACCGGCTGGCTGGAGGGCTCAGGGGTGCCGCTGGACGACGGCGTGCTGTGCGACGCGGGCTGTGTCACCGCGCTGCCGAACGTCGTAGCGGTAGGGGACGTCGCCCGGGTGGACGGCAGCCGTTCCGAGCACTGGACCAGCGCCACGGAACAGGCCACCGTCGCCGCGCAGAACATCCTCGCCGGCAGTACGGTCGCCCTTCACCGGAGTCTGCCGTACTTCTGGTCCGACCAGTACGGGGTGCGCATCCAGTTCGCCGGCCGGCGGCTGCCCACCGACACTCCGCGGATCGTCGAAGGCTCCGCCGACGACCGCAGCTTCCTCGCCTGCTACGAGCGTGACGGGGAGGCCACCGCCGTCATCGCCGTCAACCGACCCCGCCCCTTCATGCGGAAGCGCCGCGAACTCATGCGCGCCATGCAGCCGGTCACCACCTGAGCCGGGCCCGGCCGCCACCGTCGGCCTTCACACGACGCAGGGCCTTCGTACGCCGCAGGGCCTTCGTGCGACGCAGGCCCTCGCACGGCCGCGGGCCGGGCCCGGATCGCCGCCGCGTCCCGGCGGCCGACAGCACCCTCGCCGGGATCACATCGACCGCCGTCAGGAAGGCTCCGCCATGTCGCCTCTCAACAGCTCCCTCCACGAACTCGACCCGGACATCGCCGCCGCCGTCGACGCCGAACTCCACCGCCAGCAGCACACCCTGGAGATGATCGCCTCCGAGAACTTCGCCCCGGTCGCGGTGATGGAGGCCCAGGGCTCGGTCCTCACCAACAAATACGCCGAGGGCTACCCGGGCCGCCGCTACTACGGCGGCTGCGAACACGTCGATGTCGTCGAGCAGATCGCCATCGACCGGGTCAAGGCCCTCTTCGGCGCCGAGGCCGCCAACGTCCAGCCGCACTCCGGCGCCCAGGCCAACGCCGCGGCCATGTTCGCCCTCCTCAAGCCGGGCGACACCATTCTCGGGCTCGATCTCGCCCACGGCGGGCACCTGACACACGGAATGAAGATCAACTTCTCCGGCAAGCTCTACGACGTGGCCGCCTACCACGTCGACACCCAGGCGGGGCGGGTGGACATGGCCGAGGTCGAGCGCCTCGCCAAGGAGCACAAGCCCAAACTGATCCTGGCCGGCTGGTCCGCCTACCCCCGACAGCTGGACTTCGCCGCCTTCCGCCGCATCGCCGACGAGGTCGGTGCTTATCTCATGGTCGACATGGCCCACTTCGCGGGCCTGGTCGCAGCCGGTCTGCACCCGTCGCCCGTCCCGCACGCGCACATCGTGACCACGACCACCCACAAGACCCTGGGCGGCCCGCGCGGCGGCGTCATCCTCTGCACCCAGGAGATCGCCAAGAAGATCAACTCCGCGGTCTTCCCGGGCCAGCAGGGCGGCCCTCTGGAGCATGTGATCGCCGCCAAGGCGGTTGCCTTCAAGGTCGCCGCGAGCGACGGCTTCAAGGAGCGCCAGCAACGCACCCTGGACGGCGCCGAGATCCTCGCCGACCGGCTGCACAGGCCCGACGTCCAGCAGCACGGTGTCTCCGTCCTCTCCGGCGGTACCGACGTCCACCTGGTCCTCGTCGACCTCCGCAACTCCGAACTCGACGGCCGCCAGGCCGAGGACCGCCTCCACTCGGTCGGTATCACCGTCAACCGCAACGCCATCCCCGACGACCCGCGTCCGCCGATGGTCACCTCCGGCCTGCGCATCGGCACCCCCGCACTGGCCACCCGCGGCTTCACAGCCGAGGACTTCCACGAGGTCGCCGACATCATCGCCGGAGCCCTCAAGCCAGGCTTCGACGCCACAGTGCTCACCGCGAGGGCCACGGCGCTCGCCGACAAGCACCCGCTCTACCCCGGCCTCGGCCGGTAACCGGCACCACTCCCACGGGGCGTGTCCGCGGCAGGCGCGATACGCCCCCTCAACCCACGGAGCACGGCGTGGCAATCAGCGTCTTCGACCTGTTCTCCATCGGCATCGGCCCGTCCAGCTCGCACACGGTCGGCCCCATGCGGGCCGCCCGGACGTTCGCCGTACGGCTGAAGCAGGACGGCCTCCTCGCCCAGACGGCATCCGTGCGGGCCGAACTGTTCGGCTCCCTCGGCGCCACCGGGCACGGCCACGGCACGCCCAAGGCCGTGCTGCTCGGGCTGGAGGGCAACGAGCCGCATTCGGTCGACATCGGCCGCGCCGAGCTGGATGTCGAACGCATCCGTACCACCGGGCGCCTGCGCCTCCTCGGTACGGAGATCGGCCCGTCCTGCGAGATCGACTTCGACGCCGACACCCAGCTGATACTGCACCGGCGCCGCTCGCTGCCGTACCACGCCAACGGCATGACTCTCTTCGCCTACGACACCCACGGCGCGCCGCTGTTGGAGAAGACCTACTACTCGGTGGGCGGCGGCTTCGTCGTCGACGAGGACGCGGTCGGCGCCGACCGTGTCACGCCGGACGACACCGCTCTGAAGCACCCTTTTCACACCGGCGACGGACTCCTTCGTCTCGCCCGCGAGACCGGCCTGTCCATCTCAGCCGTCATGCTGGAGAACGAGAAGGCATGGCGCACCGGGGAGGAGATCCGTGCCGGCTTGCTGGAGATCTGGCGGGTCATGGAGGAGTGCGTCGCACAGGGCCTGTCCAATGAGGGCATTCTGCCGGGCGGGCTGAAGGTCCGCCGCCGGGCGGCTGCCTCGGCCCGGCAGTTGCGCGCCGAGGGCGATCCGGGCGGGCGCGCCATGGAGTGGGTCACCCTCTATGCGATGGCCGTCAACGAGGAGAACGCGGCCGGCGGCCGGCTGGTGACCGCGCCGACCAACGGCGCGGCCGGCATCATCCCCGCGGTTCTGCACTACTACAAGAACTTCGTGCCCGGCGCCGACGAGGAGGGCGTCGTCCGCTTCCTGCTCGCCGCGGGCGCGATCGGCATGCTCTTCAAGGAGAACGCCTCGATCTCCGGTGCCGAGGTCGGCTGCCAGGGCGAGGTCGGTTCCGCCTGTTCCATGGCCGCGGGCGGCCTCGCCGAAGTCCTCGGTGGCTCTCCCGAGCAGGTGGAGAACGCCGCTGAGATCGGTATGGAGCACAATCTGGGGCTGACCTGCGACCCGGTCGGCGGCCTGGTCCAGGTGCCGTGCATCGAGCGGAACGGGATGGCGGCGGTCAAAGCCGTCACCGCCGCCAGGATGGCGCTGCGCGGTGACGGCCGCCACCATGTCTCCCTCGACAAGGTCATCAAGACGATGAAGGAAACCGGCGCCGATATGAGCGTCAAGTACAAGGAGACGGCGCGCGGCGGGCTCGCGGTCAACATCATCGAGTGCTGAGTCCGTGTCAGGTGGTCTCCCTTCCGGAGCACCCGCGCATGGAGACCTGCACGCCGACACACATGCGGTGGTCAAGTTCCGGCGACCGGTTTCAGTACATTGAGACGCCAGAGCGTGCGACTGCCAGGCGTGTCGATGGTCGCCTCCGGGCTCAGGAACCTCTCCAGCGGGAACAGTATGTTCGAATTGAGTACGCCGATTGTGACCGTGGTCGCCGTGTACGTGGCCGCCATGGTCGGAATCGGCGTCTGGGCCTACACCCGCACCCGCACCTTCGCCGACTTCGCCCTCGGGAGCCGCAGGCTGAGCGCGTTCGTCGCCGCTCTGTCCGCAGGGGCCAGCGATATGTCCGGCTGGCTGTTTCTCGCACTTCCCGGAGCGGTGTACGCCGCCGGCCTCGGTGCCAGTTGGATCGCGGTCGGCCTGGCGGCCGGCACCTATCTCAACTGGCTCTTCGTCGCGCCGAGGCTGCGCACCTACACCGAACGGGCCGGGAACGCGGTGAGCCTCTCGGCCTATCTGGAGGAGCGCTTCGAGGACCGCACCCGGTTGATCAGGATGGTCTCGGCGGCGGTCACTCTGGTGTTCTTCACCGTCTATGTCGCCAGCGGTCTGGTGGCCGGAGGGTTGCTGTTCGAGCAAGTGTTCGACTTCCGGTTCGGGCTCGGCGTGACGGTGACGGCCCTGGTGATCGTCACCTACTCCTGTCTCGGCGGCTTCCTCGCTGTGAGCCTGACGCATGTGATGCAGGGCACGCTGATGTTCCTCGCGCTGGTGGTGCTCCCGGTGACGGGCGTCGCGGCCCTCGGGGGTTTCGGGTCACTGGGCACCGCCCTCGACGACAAGGGACCGGGCCTGCTGGACATGGGCGCCGATGTCCAGTACGCCGACGGCCAGTGGTCACCGGGCGGGGGGCTCGGCGCCGTCGCGATCGTCTCGCTGCTCGCCTGGGGCCTGGGCTACTTCGGCCAGCCGCACATCTTGGCCCGCTTCATGGGCATCCGCAGTATCCGTGCGGTTCCAGCGGCCCGCCGTATCGGCACCGGGTGGGTCCTGGTCGTACTCGCCGGGGGCACGCTCGTCGGCCTGGTGGGCATCGCCAAGCTCGGTACGCCGCTGTCCGACCCGGACACGGTGTTCATCGTCCTGAGCCGGACGCTGCTCAATCCGTGGGTGGCCGGGGTGATGCTGGTCGCCGTACTGGCCGCCATCATGTCGACCGCGGACAGCCAGCTCCTGGTGTCATCCGTGGCTCTCACCGAGGACTTCTACCGCGCGCTCCTCAACCGGAGCGCCTCGGACAAGGCGCTGGTGTGGGTCGGCCGGGCCGCGGTCGGCCTGGTCATCGTGGTGGCCTTCCTGATCGCGCTCCAGGCCGGCGGGCTGCTGAGCATCGTCGCGTATGCCTGGGCCGGATTCGGTGCCGCCTTCGGGCCGGTCGTCCTCCTCTCGCTGTACTGGCCGCGGATGACCTGGGCGGGGGCCATGGCCGGGATGGTGTCGGGCGCGGCCACGGTGCTTCTCTGGGAGCAGATCAACCCGCTGCTCGGACCACTCGAGTCAGGCATCTACGAAATGGTCCCCGGCGTGCTCGTCGCCACGGGGGCCGCACTGCTGTTCGGCAGGTTCGTCGGCCGGCCGCCGACCCGGGCCTTCTGGCGGATGCCCGGCGGCGGGGTGAGCCAGCTGATGCTCGTGCCGTCCCTCACCCACGCACCCGTCGGCATGGCCGTTCTGGACACGGACCTGCGCTACGTCTGGGTGAATGAGCCACTCGACCGCCTGATCCCCCTCGAACAGCGGTTGGGACGACCGGTGACAGATGTGCTGCCGAAGGAGGAGGCGCAGGCGTTCGAGGAGAAGATGCGGTCGGTCCTGGAGACCGGGGCCCCGGTGATCGACTACGAGTTCCGCGGCCCCCGGTACACGGACCCGCGCCGCAAGCGTGCCTTCTCCGCTTCCTTCTTCGTCATGAAGGACCGTCAGGGCCGGCACGTGGGCATCTGGTACATGATCATCGACGTCACCGAGCGCTGGCAGGCACAGGAACGGCTGGCCCTGCTGAACGAAGCCGCCGTCCGCATCGGCACCACGCTGGACGTGACGCGGACCGCGCAGGAGCTGACCGACCAGGCCGTGCCCTCGCTCGCCGACTTCGTCGCCGTCGACGTACTGGACTCGGTCATGAGGGGCGAGGAACCCGCCCCCGGGCCGGTCGGCATGACGCCCGTTCTGCGGCGCGCGGGGCAGCAGTCGGTGCGCGAGGGCTGCCCGGAGGCCAGCTGGGCCGTGGGGGAAGCCGTCCGGCGTGCTCCGTCGTCGCCCGTGACCCGCTGCCTGCTGCAGAGCAGAACGCTGGTGGAACGGACCCTGGACCCCTTCACCAGTCCCTGGGTGATCGAGGACCAGCCCCTGGGAGCCTCCGTCCGCGCGTTCGACTTCCGTTCGCTGATGGTGATCCCGGTGCGGGCGCGCGGCGTCACCATGGGCGTGGCGACGTTCGCCAGGTCGCAGGACCGGGAGCCCTTCGAGGAGGACGACGTGCGTCTCGCCGAGGAGCTCGTCTCCCACGCGGCGGTGTGCGTGGACAACGCGCGCCGCTTCACCCGCGAGCGCACCGCTGCCCGTTCCATGCAGAGCTTCCTGCTGCCACAGGAGCTGACCGCGGGCTCCGCGCTGGAGGTGGCGTCGTGGTACCTGCCGGCAGATGCCCCCAGCGGCGTGGGCGGGGACTGGTTCGACGCGATTCCGCTCTCCGGCGCCCGGGTCGCACTGGTCGTCGGGGACGTGGTCGGACACGGCATCAACGCGGCGGCAACCATGGGGCGCCTGCGTACCGCAGTGCGCACACTCGCCAACCTGGACCTCCCCCCGGACGAATTGCTCGCCCATCTGGACGACCTCGTCATCGGCCTCATGGAGGCACCCGACCGCGAGGGGCCGACGGAGGAACCGACGGCGGCCGAGGGCGAGACCGCACGCGCCGCGTTCCTGGGGGCCACCTGCCTGGTCGCGGTGTACGACCCGGTCAGCAGGCGGTGCACCCTGGCACGGGCCGGCCATCTGCCGCCCCTGATCGTCGGCCCCGACGGAAGCGCCGACACCCTGGACCTGCCGGCCGGACCACCACTCGGCCTCGGCTACCTCCCCTTCGAATCCCTCGAACTGGAGCTGGCCGAGGGCAGCCTCATCGCGCTCTACACCGACGGCCTCATCGAGACCTACGACCGGGACATCGACGTCGGACTCGCCCGACTGGGTGAAGCCCTTCTGGCACCCCGGCCGACGCTGGAGGAGACCGGCCGTAACGCGCTCGACGCCATGCTGACCGGCCCGCCGGCCGACGACGCGGCCCTGCTGCTGGCACGGACCCGTGTCCTGGCCCCGGACCAGGTCATCTCCTGGGACGTGCCCAGCGATCCGGCTGCTGTCGCCCAAGCACGCACCCTCGCGGGCGAGCAGCTGGGGGAGTGGGGCATGGACGAGCTGACGTTCACCACGGAACTGATCGTGAGCGAGCTCGTCACCAACGCCATCCGCCATGCGACCGGGCCGGTCTGCCTCCGCCTGATCCGCGACCGCTGCCTGATCTGCGAAGTCTCCGACGCCAGCAGCACATCGCCGCGCCTGCGCCACGCCCGCACCACCGACGAGGGAGGCCGGGGCCTGCTGCTCGTGGCCCAGCTCGCCCAGCGGTGGGGTACCCGCCATACGGCCACCGGCAAGGTCATCTGGACGGAGCAGTCCATCCCCACCTCTCCGGCCGTCTAGGAAGCGACGACGAGGAACCTGGCAATTTCCTTCACCGTCGCGGCACCGTGGAGCTCAGGGCTGTGCCTCGGGAGTGCTGAATTGGACCTGCCCGCTGTCGGCGAACAGCTCCAGACGGGAGCAGTTGGCGCACTGGACGCCGGTCGCCGACGCGTTCGCCCAGTCCAGATTCAGCAAAGTCATGCCCGCGGTGTTGAGTTGCACTTCCCGGTCCCAGAACAGCGTGCCTCGGCACAGCGGGCAGAGCAGTTGAAGCTCGCCGACCCACACCAGCCACGGCCCACGGTAGCGACGTGCTCGGCCTGCCACTGTTACCACCCCGTTCTCGTTGTTGATCGCTATGTGTCGGTTCTGTCTGTCGCTTCGGGAAACCCTCCGGGCACACCTGCCGTGCGGCAGCGAACTGCGGCGGAGGGGTATCAGGACGAGCCGCGTCGTCATTCGGGCCTGGGGTCCCAGCGGAAGCGTCGGACCGCCACCGCCGCTCCGAGGACGCCCCAGAGCACCAGCACCAGAAGGTGCCGCCAGGCGAAGCCGCCGTCCGGGCCGATTGCCTGCAGCAGGGCTTGGTTGAACGGCCGTACCGGCAGCACGCCGGTGATGTTCTCAAGGATCGCGTTGTGGACGGGCATGTACGTGCCGGACATGAACACGAGCGGGAAGAGGATGAACTGCACGACGGCGGGTGCGGCTTCCGCGTTTCTGATCAGTGAGGCCACCGCGAAGCCCAGCGCGCAGAAGCTGGCCGAGCCGAGTACGAGTGTCACGGCGACGGGCAGCCATGCCGCGGCGCTCGGTATCGGAACGTTGTAGAGGCGCCCGACGCCGACGATGAGCAGGACATCGACGATGCTCACCATCACGCAGTGTGCCAGCAGGCCGACGAAGTACATCCACGGCGGCAGCGGCGTGGCTCGAACCCGCTTGAGGATCCCGTTCTGGCGTCGCGTCGACAGGACGATGGCCAACTGGCTGTAGCAGGAGCCGAGCACTGACATGGCGGCGAGCGTCGTCACGTAGTACTGGAGAGCTGAGAGTCCGCCGAAGTACGGGCTGGGCGTGGCGCTGTCGAACATGAGGCCGAAGACTGCGATGACCACGACCGGCAGGACGAAAGTGAAAAACGCACTTTGCGGATTGCGCCAGAAGGTGAGCTGTTCGTAGCGGATCTGGTGCAGAAGAACAGTCAGGTCGCGCTGGGGAGTGCGCTGGATGACAGTGCTGTTCACGGTGCTGCTCACAGTGCGTTCCCTCTCGTCGCCGGCTCTGGCGCGTCGCGGTCGGTCAGGTCGAGGTAGATGTCCTCCAGGCTCGGCCGCTCGACCGTCAGCTGGTCGAGGACCGTGCCGCGCCGCAGCGCCCAGTCGGTCAACCGGTGCAGGGTCGCGGTCGGTTCGTCGGTCTCGGTCACGACCCGTGCGCCCTTGCCCGGTATCGCGTCCACCGGCAGATCGGCTGCTGTGGACCCGGCCGGGGGGACGAAACTGATGCGCACGCGTGAGGTGTCGCGTCCACCGAGGTTCTCCGGCGTTCCCTCGGACACGATGCGCCCGTCGGAGATCACTGCCACACGGTCGGCCAGCTCTTGCGCCTCCTCCATGTGGTGTGTGGTGAGCACGACGGTGGTTCCGGCCTCGCGCAGATTGCGAACGACCTGCCACGCGCTCCGGCGTGCGCTCGGGTCGAACCCGGTTGTCGGCTCGTCGAGAAAGAGCAGATCCGGGTTGCCGATCATGCCGAGTGCGAGGTCCAGGCGGCGCTTCTGCCCACCCGAGAGCGCTCGTACCTTTCTGCGCTCCAGACCTGAGAGATCGACGAGCTCGATCAGTTCGTCGACGTCACGCGGGTTTCGGTAGTAGCCCGCGTTGCGGGCGATGGTTTCGCGGACCGTCAGGTACGGCTCGACCGCGATGTCCTGCAGCACCAGCCCGATGCGTTCGCGCAGCTCCCGGGCCACCGCCCGGTCGCCGGGGTCCAGCCCGAGCACTTCGACGCGTCCGCCGTCACGAGCGCGGAATCCCTCGAGGATCTCCAGCGTGGTGGACTTCCCCGCGCCGTTCGGCCCGAGCAACGCGAAGATCTGCCCCCGCTCGACCGTGAAGCTCACCCCCGCCACGGCTTTCACGGAGCCGTAGCTCTTGCGCAGCCCTTCCACAGCGACCACATCAGACATGAACACCTCTCTTCCGGTGCGCACACCCGGCGGTGGGACGCACCTGTGTCGCAGCCCCCCGTGTGGTGCCGCGTGTACTTCGATACGAATCGCCGCGCAGCTCAGCCGTCCGTCGGTCTCACTCCGCGCTCGCTGCAGCGGGCGGCACGCCGGTAGCCGTCACGGATTGGTCGCTGGTCCGTCACCTGGTTCCGCGGCTGAGGCAACGATCTGTCGCAGAGCTGCGACATGCCCGTTGAAGGCATCCCGGCCGGCAGGTGTCAGCCGGGCCCGTACCCTCCGCCGCCTGCCGTCGAGGCGGCGTTCCGTGACGACGTACCCGGCTCCTTCCAGCGTTGCCAGCTGCTTCGACAGAGCCGAGTCGGACATCCCGAGCCGGTCCTTGAGGAAGGCGAACTCCGCCCAGTCGGCGGCTGCCAGGGTGGCGACCAGCGAGAGCCGGGTGCTGGGATGGATCAGCTCATCGAACTGTGGGTCGGTCATGCCCGCGCCCAGCGGCGGAGTACGCGCAAGATATCGGGTCCGCCGAACCCGGTGATCGCAGCTGTCAGCAGCGCCGCCCAGATGGCCGGATGGTCGGCGCCATCGGCGTTGAGCGCGAGTGCCACCACTACCGTGATCCCGACGAGTCCGAGGAGCATGCCGACAACGATCAACGGAATCCGTCGACCGGCGACCGCCGCGCTGACCTGGAGCCCGCTCGTGCGCCGACGGCCGCTGAGCAGGCGTGCGGCGAACGCTGAGTGCCCCACGCCGAAGCCGACGGTCGCAACCGCGGCCAGCCACACCGGTCCGGCGTGGGCGATCAGGCTCAGAACCAGCCAGCCGGCTGCCATGGCCCACCAGTAGCCGCGAGGCAGGCCCACCTCCGCAGCCACCTGGCGCTGGGCGTGGTCCACCAGGCCGAGCGCGTCACCGGCCTGTTCTGCGGCGGAGTTTTCCATGGCATTCTCACTTTCCTGGTGGGAAAGTGATGACACCACTTTCCTGGCAGGAAAGTCAAGGGCGGGAACGGGGGCACACTCTTCGACCGGCACGCCGGTACCAGCGGCAGCGCGGTCTGGCCCGCCTGCACAAGGACCATGCCGTCGCCGTCGAGGGGCCGCACCGCGCCCGGCAGCTGGGGGAGGCGGCGGCCCGGCCGCGCCGCCGCCCTCTCCGCCGATCGCGTCCGGGCAGGCATCCCGCCCTACTTCCTGAAACCGCCCCTGCTCCCGCTCCGTTGCGGCACTCGCTCGCCCCGCGAGCGGTGAGGGCAGACATGCCCGGGGGTCCGTGCAAGTCGAGGCGTAGCCTCAACCGGTCGGCGGCTGCGGGGCGTTGACCACGGCGGAGTCCAGAAGGGGACCCAGCTCCCGGGCTGCGTTCGTCAGTGCACGGTTGTCCTGTGCGGACCGCGCCATGAGGACAGCTCCTTCCAAGGTGCTGATCATGAGCGTGGCGAGCGCACTCGCGCGCCCCTCCGGTACGCCCATCTCGGCGAGAGCTTGGGCGAGCGCCTCGGTCCAGGTGCCGAACGCGGCGGCGGTGGCCTCCCGCGTCGCGGTGGTGGACTGTGCGCAGTCCACCGTCGCAGCGGCCACCGGACAGCCGCCCGCGAAGCCTGTCTTCTCGTACTCGTCGGTCCACTGGCGCACCATCTCGGCGAACAGCCTGCTCGGTGTCGGCTCGGGCAGCGCGGCACGGAAACGCGCGATCCGCTTGCCCGCGTAACGGCCGGCCCACGCCACCGCCTCGTTGACGAGCTGCTCCTTGCCGCCGGGGAAGTAGTGCTGGAGCGAACCGCGCGGTGCCCGCGCGTGTGCGGCGACGTCTCGCATACCGGTGGAGGTGACCCCGTCGCGCCGGATGAGCTGGGCCGCGCTGAAGACCATGCGCTCGCGTGGCCCGTGTCCACTCGCCTCTGCCTCCGCCATTCCCGCCCTTTCCGTGTCCCGTTCCGAGCAGTGCCCACCCTATGACCGGCGTCATTACAGCGACTACTATGACCACCGTCATAGTGGCGACGACGGCTGCCCGCCGAGCCGCTGATCTGTGAGTCATCCAGACGGCTCGACTGCGGACGAGCCGAGAACGGCGGTGCATCGTGTACGTGGGATTCGTCGGTCTCGGAGCCATGGGGCAGCCCATGGCGCTGAACCTCGCTCGTGCGGGGACCCGACTCGTCGTCTGGAACCGCACCCCGGCCAGATGTGCGCCCCTCCGTGTCGCAGGAGCGGAGGCGGTGGCGGACCCCTCGGAGGTCTTCGACCGGGCGGAGACGGTGCTGTGCATGCTGGCCGACGAGACCGCCCTTGACACGGTCCTGGGGCGCGGCACCCCGCATTTCCCCGCGCGCGTAGCCGGGCACACCATCGTGCACATGGGCACGACCTCACCGCAGCACTCGCGGGGTCTGCACGGCGACATCCGTGCCGCGGGCGGCCGGTACGTCGAGGCTCCGGTATCCGGCTCGCGGGTCCCAGCGGAGCAAGGTGAACTCGTCGTGCTGCTGGCGGGGGACGACGACGCCGTCGAGGCCGTCCGCCCGCTGCTGGCTCCCCTGTGCCGGGACACCTTCGGCTGCGGCCCCGTGCCCGGCGCCCTGATGATGAAGCTGTCGGTGAACCTCTTCCTGATCACGCTCGTCACCGGTCTGGCGGAGGCGTTCCACTTCGCCGACCGCCACGGGCTCGACCAGCGTCTGTTCCTCGAGGTACTGGCGGCGGGCCCGATGGCCAGTCCCGTCTCCAAGATGAAGGCTCCCAAGCTGCTGACCCGGGATTTCGCCGTGCAGGCGGGAGCCGCCGACGTGCTGAAGAACAACCGGCTGATCGCGGAAGCCGCACGCAAGGCGGGTCTTGCCTCACCCCTCCTCGATGTCTGTCACGCCCTTTACGGTGAGACGGTGGCGCAGGGGTACGCCGACGAGGACATGGTCGCAGTGCTGAGGGCGCTGGAGGCCCGGACCGACGGCGCTGCCGGAGGGAGAAGCGGGTGTCAGCGGTAAGGCCCGGACCGGCTGAACCCCGCACCCGACCTGCGCCCGCTGACGCACCGTTTCCTCCAGCGCGGTCAGTTCCACCGCCGCCTCGTAGGTCAGCAGTTCCAGATGGTGGTCGAGGTGGTGCGGCTCCAGCCGGTCGAAGGGATAGTACGGGGGGTGCCTGGTGCGCTCGGGCCATCGGGTGTGGGCGTCGGGCAGCCGGCCTGCAACTGGGAGAACCGCAGCGGGCGCTGCAGACCGACAGGCGATGAGGGGCTCGACCGAGCCTGTCCTGCGGTGCTCTGGTCGCGACCCTCCAACTCCGCACAGAGGCCATGAACTCGGCGACGAGAACCCCCGGCTCTTCCCGCTCGAGCACGGTGGCTCGGCGTGGCCGGCCGCTACAGCTTCACGTCCTCCGTCCCGTCCGGCGGTGGTCCGCGGCCCCGGAGGGAACCCCGCCGGGGCTGCGGACGACTACGAAGAGAGGGCGTGGCGCACGATGACGATGTCGGGTGCGAAGGTGCTCACCAGTTCCGTCCCTCCGGCAGGTCGCCCAGGCCGGGGGCGGACAGGTGCAGCACTTCGTAGCGCTCGGTCGCTTCCTTGTCCGGCGCGGAGGAGTCCGCCCACAGCACGAACCGCAGCAGTTGCCAGTGGTGGGGGTCGACGGCCAGCGCAGCGGTGTGCACGCTTTCATGGCTGCTGAGCCGTTGCAGCTGTTCGACCTCCTGCTCGATCCGCACGGAGAGGCCCAGTCCGGTGCCTTCCGGGTCAGCGTCGGAGGGTATCGAGGTGAGGCGGCGTGAAGCCGCCCTTGGAGGCGCCGTGCGGGCGGGCCCGGCGTGGCACGCGATGCCCGTCCAATGCCGGGCGACAGGGCGGCCGAAGTCCCGGACGATGTTCTGGATCCCTCCGCCACCGACGAGGAAGTGGGCCATCGCGCCGGTGTCGTTCCACAGGTAGAAGGGCGCGTACTGGTTGACTGGCGAGCCGTCGATACCGCGTTCGCGGATGACATACGCCTTCAGACCCAGTCCGGCTCGGTCGTCGAGGATGTGGCCGCCCTTGGCCACCCGTGCGCGGATGATTCCCATGTCGTAGTCGGCGGGCAGGGGGATCTCGTACTGTTTGGCATACACGACGATGCTGCCTTTGTTCGTGGGCGATCAGTGGGCAAGCAGGCTGGCGAGGTATTCGGCCTCGGTGACATGGCTGCCGCGTTCGGCTTCGGTGCCGTCCTCGGCGACTTCCTGGATGGCGAGATGCGTCATGAAGGTGGTGGGAGAGGCGCCGTGCCAGTGCCATTCGCCCGGTGCGATGCGCACACTGTCGCCGGCGCGGATGGTCTGCACCTCTCCGCCCCGGCACTGGACGAGCCCTGTCCCCTCAGTGACGTGAAGGACCTGGCCGAAGGGGTGGCGATGCCAAGCGGTACGTGCGCCCGGCGCAAAGTGAACGCTGTCGGCCCGGAAGCGTGACGTCCCCTCGGGCGCGGCAATCTCGTCGATCCATGCCGCGCCGGAAACCCATTCGGACGGTGCGAGTTCGGTGGGGCGTGGTGTACGGGAGACACGCATGGAAGGCAGGACCTCTCTGCTCGAAGGTGGGGAGACGTGTGCGGCCAGCAGGGCAGCACTCCCGTGATCGCCTGGTCGGATGACCGCAACAGGTCGGCGGCGCGGGCCAGGACGTGGCCGCCCTGCGGAGCCGGGAGGACGGCTGGCTGCTGGATGACCTTCGGGCTCGTGCCGGTGTAGCCGCGTTCCCACAGCAGTTCGCGAGTGCTCTCGATGAAACGTTCCGCAGGGCCATGGAAGCAGTGTACATACTAGTAGGTACACAGCTGCACGACGCCCTGGACCGCATGATGGAGGCAGTTTCAGTGGTGTCGGCAGTCGCGGAGGCCCGCCAGGCGTGCACGTCCGCGACAGTGACCGGCACCGGCCGGGCCGCCGCGACCACCAGGCGGGTGTCGGCGTCCACGAAGACCTGCACGTTCGCCGAGAACCGGTAGTTGGTGACGAGGAGCCGACGCTGCGGTCGCCTACCGGGACCAGGTGCCGTCGACTTCCTCACCGGCTTCACCGAGGAGTTCTCCTCGGTGGCCGCCTACGAGCGCATCGAACGAGACGTCCTGCAGGGCCGCTTGCTGCTGGCCCTCTTCGCCGTGGGCACGCACATGGGCATCCGGGCGATCGTGGCGACCGGCGAGCACGGCGAGAGCGAGGCAGCGCTGCGGCACATCCGCCGGCACTTCATCACCGTCGACAACCTGCGGGCCGGCGTCACCAGGAAGGTGAACGCCACCCTCGCCGCCCGCGACCACCGCATGGTGGGGCCGCGACACCGCGTGCGCGTCGGACTCGAAGAAGTTCGGGTCCTGGCCCTCGAACTTCATGACCGAGTACCACGCCCGATACGGCGGCAACGGCGCGATGATCTACTGGCACGTCGAGCGGAAGAACGCCTGTATCTACTCCCAGCTCAAGAGCCGTTCGTCGGCCGAGGTCGCCGCGATGATCGAGGGCTTGCTGCGGTACTGCACCGAGGCCGAGATCGAGTCGAACTACGTCGACACACACGGTGCGAGCGTCGTCGGGTTCGCCTTCACCGAACTGCTCCACTTCCGCTTACTGCCGAGACTGAAGAACATCGGCAGCATCCGCCTGTACCGCCCCGGACGACGCCCCGCCCGGCTGGCCTGCGCTCGTGCACGTCAACACACTGCTGGTGCAGCAGGTCCTGGCCGAACCGGCATGGGCGAAGAAGCTGAGCGGCGAGGACAAGCGCGGGCCTGACCGCGCTTTCTGGCCGAACATCAACCCGTAGGGCGCCTTCCGCCTGGACATGAGCAAGCGCATCGACCTGGAGTCGGCCACCGCCGTGCCCCCCGAACCCCCGCGGAGGCTGGCGACCAGCCGGCGGCGGGTTCGGCTCCCGGAACGGTGAGGGATGGTTCCGGCGCTGGGTCCGGGTGTATTTGCTCGGCCTCACCGTCCGGGTCATTGGCCCTTCTCACATGCTCTTGAGGTCGTCGGCGACGGTGGAGATCGGGGTGTGGAGGATGGCGTCGAACGCCTCAAGGATGGGGGTGTGGAGGTAGGCGCTTTGGATCCGGATGCGGTCAGGGCCCGGGGCGAAGTCGGCGTTTCCACGGGCCGTCTGCGGGCGTGCCGGGTGGAGATCGGCGATACTGAGCCCGAGTTCGGCGTCGGCGAAGGCGGCTTCGATGCTTCCCGGCTCGGCCGGCTCAAGCGCGGTGGCGTCGATGGTGAAGCCGAAGGGTGTGCTCTCGTCGCGGGGCATGTCCGCGGTATGTCCCTTGGTGCTCGTCAGACCGAGGGCGAAGTAATCATCGCCGAGCGCGCGGTGCAGGTGCTGTCCCATGGGGAGTCCCGTGAGGTGGCCGTTGAAGGACACCGGTGTCTTCTGGATGTGGGCGTTGTGAGCCTCCAGCACGATGCGGGTCCCGGGTTCGAAGCGGTCCAGGTGCCACAGGACCGTCTCGGCCATGTAGACGTCGCGGGCCGAGGTGTCGGCGGTCAGCCCTTTGCCGGTGAAGAGGCCGGCCATGGCACGGAAGGTGTAGTCGGCGTGGCAGGCGCCTTCGAGTCGGCGCACGGCGATGTCGTAGCTGTGCTGGTTGCCCCGGGAAACATACAGCGGTTCGACGGAGCGGAACCGGATGAGCAGGCGCGTCAGGGTTGCGCTGAGGGCGTCCTGTTCGGCGGTGGTCAGGCGTGCCCACGCGGGCGCGGCGACGGCCCCGGAGCCACCGGCGAACGATTCGGCGATCCGCATCGCCTCCTGGACGACTGGCAGGATTTCGGGATCGATCCGGCGCAGGTAGTCGGCGACCGGGGCCAGGGCGGGAAGCAAGGACCCACCGGCCGCCGGAATGTCGACGCCTGTGAAGCGCACCGGTGTTGAGGCGGTTCGGTTGTGCCCGCGTATCCAGCGCAGCGGCGCGCCGACTCCCACGGGGATCGTCCCGGCGAGGTGCGCCGACAGCTCGTCGTCCGCCCCCTCACCCTGGGCCCATGCGTCAAGGGGGAGACCTTCGCTGAAGCCGTACTCGAAGGCCAGGACGGTGAATCCGCAGCGCTCGGCCAGGAACCGCAGGATGCGCTCGCGCATGGATGCGAACTCGTTGATGAAGTGGGAACTTTCGCCGATCGCGACGACACGTGCGTCGCCGATGATGGCGCGCAGCGGTTCCAGGTCGTCGAGTGGTGCCTCGGGGTCGAGGTGGTCGAGGGGGATGGCGTGGGTGCGAAGCCAGTCGGCGAACGGGTTGTGGTGGGGCGAAGCAGGCATGCTGACAGCTCGATTCTCGGTGCTGGAACGATGGATCGCGGATAGGGGAGGGGGACACCGCGCGGGTCGTCCTGGGCCGGGTTCGTTCAACGGTCCCTGGGGCTGGTGGTTGTTGGGTCCAGACGTTCTGTTTCCACGTGCCCGGCCGCAGCGCTCTCCAGGTCGTCGACGCTGCCGGACATGATCGTGCGGAGGTGTTCGGTGATGTCCTTGAGCGGCCAGTCCCACCAGGCCAGGGCCAGGAGACGGTTGATGTCGGCGTCGCTGTAGCGGCGGCGGATGAGGCGGGCGGGGTTGCCGCCGACGACGCCGTAGTCGGGGACGTCGTCGACGACTACGGAGCCGGAGGCGATGACCGCTCCGTGGCCGATGCGGACGCCCGGCATCACCGTGGTCCGGTAACCGAACCAGACGTCATGGCCCACCACGGTGTCACCCCGTCCGGGCAAGCCGGTGATGAGATCGAAGTGCTCGGCCCAGGAACCGCCCATAATCGGAAAGGGGAACGTTGAGGGGCCGTCCATGCGGTGGTTGGCGCCGTTCATGATGAACCGCACGCCATCGCCCAGCGCGCAGAACTTCCCGATGACCAGCTTCTCCGGCCCGTAGTGGTAGAGCACGTTGCGGGTCTCGAAGGCGGTCGGGTCATCGGGGTCGTCGTAGTAGGAGAACTCTCCGACCTCGATCAGCGGCGAGGTGACCAGCGGCTTCAGCAGCACCACCCGCGGCTGCTCGGGCATCGGATGGATCACGTTCGGGTCGGCGGGAACAGGTGGCATCACGAATTGCTTCCTTCCTGAAGGGATATTCGCGGGTCTGTCAGGACCTCAGGCCCTGGCGGCGGACGTCACCGTCGCCCGCACGGCCAGGTGAGCGCCCTGCCAGCGCCGACGCAGTCGGCGGTCGTGGCTGACGATGACGAGGGCGCCGTCGTACCCGGTCAGGGCAGTCTCCAGCTCTTCGACGAGCGCGGGCGACAGATGGTTGGTGTGTTCGTCGAGCAACAGGACGTCTGACGGCTCGCTGAGCAGCCGCGCCAGGGCCAGACGCTGCCGCTGCCCGGTGGACAATCGGCAGACCGGCACCGTGAGGTGGTCGCGGTCGAACAGGCCGAGGGGTAGCAGTCGTTCGGCGTGCCCGGCGGCTCCCCCCCCCGCCCGTCCACGGGCGAAGGCGGCAAGGACGGTCTCGTCCGGCTCCCCGGGGCGCGGCGCCTGGGGAGGTAGCCGACCCTGCCGTGGCGGGTGACACCTCCGCCGTCGGGGGCGTCCTCCCCGGCCAGGACGCGGAGTAAGGTGCTCTTGCCCGCTCCGTTCGGCCCCGTGATCAGCAGGCGCTCGCCCGCAGTGAGGGTCAGGCTCGTGCGGTCGAGCCGGTCCGTGACGGCGATGTCGGCGGCGTCGAGTACGGCGCCCTGCGGGCTGCTGGTTGCCGTCCTTCAACGCACGGCCGGGGGCCACGTGGCGGGCGGTGGTCGCGGCGGCCACGCGGAGCCGGTCGGCGTCCACCTCGAGGAGGCTGGCGGCGAAGCGTTCGAGGCAGTCCCGCTCGTGGGAGACCGCCACCGTGGTGCCCTGGCGGGTGCGCACGTGTTCTTCCGGCCAGCTCAGGGCGCTGTCGTCGAGGTGGTTGGTCGGCTCGTCAAGGAGCAGCACCTCCGGCGCGGCCGCCAGGACGGCCGCGAGCCGCAACCTGACCCGCTCTCCACCGGACAGGGCGCCCACGGTGCGGTCACGGCCCACCAGACCCAGGCCGAGACCGTGCAGGGCACGCTCCACGCGGGCGTCGGCGTCGTAGCCGCCGCGCAGCTCGAAGACGGTCATCAGTTCGCCGTACTCGGCCATGCCCGACTCATCGCCGTCGGACATCGCGGCCTCGAGGCGGCGCATGCGCCGCTCGACGGCGCGTAGATCACTCAGGGCACGGTCGATGACCTGCTGGTCGGTCGCTCGCTGCTCCTTCCGCTCGTCCTGGGCGAGATACCCGACGCCGCCGGTGGCCTGGAAGACGACCTCGCCCTGATCGGGCCGTTCACGCCCGGCGAGCAGACGCACCAAGGTGGTCTTGCCTGATCCGTTCTCACCGATGATCCCGGTGCGCTCGCCCGCGGCGAACGAGCAGGTCACCGAATCAAGGACGAGCCTGCCGTTGAAGGACTTGCTGACAGTGAGCGCGGAGATCTGTGTGGGCATGCGGGGACTCCAAAGCATTCGAGAGTGAGACGGCCGTCAAGGGCCGTGCGGCCGGACGAACGCTTTGGATGAGCATCGATCACTCCACTAGTGCGACAGCTGCTGATTTAAGATGGTGCCACAACGCCGTCCCCATGATCAATCGGACTACCTGTGACGACTCCCGCGCCCTCAGAACAAGAACAAGAACCGGCAGGCACCCGGCCGCCGCCGACCCGACGCCGCCCCGGGGGCCGCACCGCCCGTATTCGTACGCAGGTACTCGACGCGGTCCTCGCGGAGCTCGGCGAACACGGCTATGACGGGCTCACCACCGACACCGTCGCCGCTCGCGCTGGCGTGCACCGCACCACGGTGTACCGGCGCTGGGGGGACGTCGGTGGCCTGCTCGCCGACGTACTCGACGCGGCGAGCGACGACGACTGGCAGCCGCTGGACACCGGCTCCCTGGAAGGCGACCTGGCAGCACTCAACCGGGAGATCCAGACAGCCCTGACCGCAGAGCCCCCGATCGTGACGGCGCTCATCGCAGCCTCGTTCCGCTCAGAGAAGGCCGCCGACGCTCAACAGCGGCTCTGGGAGGACCGGTACGCCCGATGCGAGGTCGTCGTCAGCCGGGCTGTCCGGCGCGGCGAACTCCCACCAGGCACCAACGCCCGGCGGCTGCTCCTCACCGCCACCGCACCGCTGTACCACCAGCTGGTGCTGCTCCTCCGCACGGCACCCGACCCGCAACTGCCCAGCCATGCAGCCAGAACCGCCGCCCTCGCCGCAGCCGCCGGCGCCTTCGCCGAGCCCTCGTCAGCACGCAATGCCTGAGCGAGACTTCGCCAGCTCCGCACTGCTTGCGCGTTCGTTTCATAGGTGGTCGCTCATGAAAACCCCACCCGCCTTGCTGGAATCGCACGACTGCCCAATGTCCACTTGCGCGCCCCAACTCGCCAACGTCCTCAGTGTGCCGACCCACGCCGTACGCAAGCCGAGGCCGGGGTGACCCGGGTCTTCTCTGAGAGAAGCTCCACCCGTGCCACCCGGCGCCCCGAACTGGAGGCCGCCGTCAAGCTCGCCGGGGAGATCCGCTCCTCCGACGTCGCCGTCACTCTCGTCGTCCACGAGCACAAATGGCTCGGCCGTGGCACCGAACTCGCCATGCTCACCGAGGAGCTCAAGACGAGCGACGTCGGCCTGGAGTTCCTCACCGGAGAGCTGAAGGGCTCGCACGGCCCGTCCGGCATCGTGTTCACCGTGCTCGCGGCCATGTCCGGCATGGAGCGCGAGTACCTACGCGACCAGGAGGTGAGCCTGCGCGACATCGCCACGGGCGCGAAGAAGGGCCAGCACTCCTCGCCCGCCACCGTCATGCGAATGCTGCGTGAACACGACGAGCAGGCCGCCACGGCGGCGAGTGCGTGATCACCGCTACTTTGCGGCTGATGTCTGAGCTAGGACTCCGGGCCGATACACGGAGATGCCCAGTTCACGGCCTTCTGCAACACGCTTTGAGGGCTGTCCCGTAAGTGACCTTCCACGTCTCGGTTTCGCGCCTCATCGTCCACACCGGATGCATCAGGCGACCAGGCCGGCGCTGATCAGCCAGATGTGTTCCCAGGTCGAGGACGCCTTTTGCAGATTCTCCCGGGATTCCTGTGACTGGTGTACGCGCCGCTCCGGACCGGATCGTGATCTGCTCCGGCTTCGCCCACGGGCTGGAGCTGCTGAGCAGCGTGCTGAACGGTCCAGTCGCGGTGGAGTCGTACGGACTGGACTTCCACCGGAGCATCATCGACAAGGCAGGTCTGCGCACCGTTCCGCTGACGGTCGACTCGTACGGGGCACGCATCGACGAACTCCCGGAAACCGGCGCCAGGGCCGTGCTGCTCACGCCCGCCCACCAGTTCCCCACCGGCGGGCCGCTCCACCCCGAACGCCGGGCAGCGGTCATCGACTGGGCCCGCTCCTCCGGCGGGCTGCTCGTGGAGGACGACTATGACGGCGAGTTCCGCTACGACCGGCAGCCGGTCGGCGCGGTGCAAGGTCTCGACCCCGACCGGGTCGTCTACCTCGGCTCGACCAGCAAGAGCCTGTCACCAGCACTGCGGCTCGGCTGGATGGTGCTGCCGGGATGGCTCGTCGACGACATCCTCGCAGCCAAGGGGCCTCGGGAAATGTGGTCGGGCGTCGTCGATCAGCTCACCCTCGCCGACTTCATCGCCTGCGGAGCGTACGACCGTCACCTGCGCCGCATGCGGCAGCACTACCAGCGCCGCCGCGACCTGCTGGTGAGCGCGCTCGCCGAAAGCGCCCCGCACATCGCGGTCAGCGGTATCGCGGCAGGACTGCACGCCGTCCTCGAACTGCCGGAGAACACCGAGGACGCGGCCCTGCGCGCGGCCCGTCGCCACGGCCTGGCCGTCGACGGACTGCATCCCTACCGTCACCCCGACAGCACGATGCCACTCCGGGACGGCCTGGTCATCGGATACGGCACCCCACCGGACCACGCTTTCACGGCCGCGCTGGACGCGCTGAGCCTGGCCCTGCCCGGCCCGCCGCTGGACGACCGATGACAGACGCCACCACGCCACTCCGCGACAGGGAGAGCCGCGCTCGCCGTTGACGTCCGGTTCGACGCCCCGCGCCCTTGAACCTGGATGACCTCGCACCGGCCCACCGAGCGTTCAGGTGTTGTGCGGTCGCGGGGTGTCCGCGGTCGGTTGTCGACCGGTTCTGAAACGCGAGGCTGTCAGCCGGTGGTCGGCCGGGATGCGCCGAGCGGGGAGTGGTGCCGATCCACGATCCCCTCGACGATTCTCATCAGGCGGTCTCCCGCTTGATCGATGCTTCCGTTCTGCGTGCTGACCTGCGCGCCTTCGAGTACGAAGGTGATCTCGGCTGCGGCCTGCTCGGGGTCGGGCAGCCCGGCCTCGGCACACATGGCGACCAGTCTGCGGGTCTGGTGGGCCTTGTGCTTCTCGATCACTTCCCGTGCGGGATGGGAACGGTCGGGCAGTTCGGCCAGGGAGTTGATGAACGGGCAGCCCCGGTGCGAGATGGAAGGCAACCCCTCGGCGATGAAGCGGGCCAAGCCCAGGATCTGCTCCCTGGGCCGGCCGGGGTATTCCGTCTGGACCCGGTCGAAGGCCGCCTGGTAGTCGGCGGCGAGGATCCGCAACCACTCCGCGACCAGCGCGTCCTTGGTTTCGAAGTGCCGGTAGATCGCCATCTTGGTGGTCTCGGCCCTCTCGGCGATCGCCTGGACACCCACTCGCCGGATTCCCTCGCTTTGGAAGAGCTCTTCCGCCGCGTCGAGGATGCGCTCACGAGGCGGCAGTTTCGCCACCCTGCCCGGCCTTCTGGTGGTCGATGCCATGCCTACTCCGTGACGTCCGGTCGGGGGTGCGGGGACGTTGTCCCACCGCTCCTATGATACCAAGCAGTCCCGCATGATACCGATGGGTATCGTCAGGGACTCAGCAGTATCGTGCAATCCGCTGGGAGTGAGAGTGAGAGTTACCGAGTACGTGAACTTCGACGCGGTCGGGCTCGCGGAACTGGTGGCCAAGGGCGAGGTGACCCCCGCCGAACTGCAAGCAGCCGCACGCGAGGCCGCGCAGGCGGTCAATCCGCAGATCAACGCCATCGTGGAGACATGGCCGACCGACGACGAGCCCGACCCCGGCGGCGCGCCGCTGGCCGGAGTCCCTTTCCTGATCAAGGACATCGGAGTCTCCATGGCCGGTCGGCGCATGGAACTGGGCAGCCGCCTTGCGGCCGGCAACGTCGCGCGCGCCGACTCCTCCCTGATGCAGCGCTTCCGTCGCGCCGGCCTCGTGACGTTCGGGCGTACCGCGACACCAGAGATGGCTTACAGCATCACCACCGAACCTGTGCTGTACGGCGCGACCCGCAACCCGTGGAACCTGGAGCGGAGTGCGGGAGGATCCAGCGGGGGCGCGGGCGCGGCTGTCGCCGCCGGGGTTGTCCCGATCGCACACGGCACCGACGCCGCCGGCTCGCTCCGTATCCCCGCCGCCTGTAACGGCCTCTTCGGGTTGAAGCCCACCCGTGGCCGGGTCTCCATGGGTCCCGACTTCGACGAGGTCTTCAGCGGCCTGGCCGTGCACGGCAGCGTCAGCCGCACCGTACGCGACAGTGCGGCCCTGCTCGACCAGATCCGCGGCCCGGAACCGGGCGACCCCTACTTCGCCCAGCAGCCGTCCCGGCCGTATGCGGAGGAGGTCACCCGCCATCCGGGCTCGCTGCGGATCGGTGTCCTCACCCAGGCTTGGGGCGGACGCCGCACCACCGCACCGGTGGCCGACGCCCTCTCTCGCACCGTGCGGCTGCTCGAATCGCTCGGCCACCAGGTGGAGGAGGCCGAGGTCGACCTCGGGGCCGACTGGGACGAGTACGTCCTGGCGAACGCGCGTCTGTTCACAACGAACCTCGCGGCCACGGTGGACGAGCTGGCTACCGCCTTCGACCGGCCCATCGACTCCTCAACCCTCGAACCGATAACCCTTGCCGGATACCACTACGGGCAGCGGGTCAGCGGCGCCCAGTTCATCACCGCACTCACGATCCGCAACCGGGTCGCCCGGAGCCTGGCACAGCACTTCGACGCCCACGACGTACTGCTCACTCCGACCCTGCCGGAGCTTCCCGCACCAGTGGGCACCTATACCGAGCGCGAAGAGGAGCTGGACGGCCTCGGCTGGATCGACCGCGTCTTCGACCGCTCGCCGTTCACCATGCCGTTCAACACGGCGGGCACGCCCGCCATGTCCGTGCCGGTGACGGCCGACACTGAGACCGGGGTTCCGATCGGTATGCAGTTCGCCGCCGGATACGGCCTCGAGAGCCGCCTCTTCCGCCTCGCCGGCCAACTCGAACAGGCAAGCCCATGGTCGGGTCGTATCCCCCCGGTGTGGGCAGGGAATCACACGGGACGCTGCGGAACTCCCTCAGCGAGCCGGGGAGCCCGGATCGTGCAGGGGCCACAGATGCCCTCTCTACCGCAGGGGACGCCCAGTTGATGCGGGTGGTGTTCCCAGGGGGCCGCAGTGGCCAATGCAGTTGCCTTGGCCGTGCCGTCTCATGAGGTTGGTGTCACGGCCGTGATCACTAGCTCCCCGGTCGACTCCGTGCTCAATCGTCCCGCGAGACAGGCGGGTTCCCGCCTCGCGCCCGCGCGTGCGCCGGCACCCGGGAGCCGACCCGCTCGGCGATGAGCCGCTGGTAGTTCGGGCACTGGGTGACATCCTCGTGCGCGCAGTTCAGGCCGCCCTCGATGAGCTCCAATGAGACCTGGGCCGCAGCGATTCTTGATCGGAGCTCCTCGGCCTCGGCACGCAGGACCTTGTGCCGGGTGGCGCGGTCGACAGTGGCGGACAGGCTCCTGATGGTGTCCAGGCTGAGGCCGGCTTCCTTGGAAAGGAGGATTATCGCCACCCGGGTGAGGTCGTCCGCACCGTAGCGGCGGCGCCCGCCCGCGTCCCGTGCCGGGTGCAGCAGGCCCATCGACTCCCAATGCCGCAGGACGTGCGTGGCCAGACCGAACCGTGCCGCAAGGGCGCCAATGCTCATCGCACCGACGCTGCTGGCGTCGCTTGACTTCATGCCGACATTAAGTCGCAGCCTTGCGTCCATGTCCAAGAACCAGGAAGCGGTGGAAGAGCACCGCGACACCCAGGCCATGCTGGCCGTCCTCGACGCGGCGGACCAGATACCGAGCGCCACCCGGCTACGGGCCCGCTCCTACGAACTGCTGTCTCCCGTCCCGGGCTCGACTGTTGTGGACGTCGGCTGCGGCGCCGGACGCGCCGTTGCCGAGCTGGCCGAGCGCGGGGTCCACGCGGTGGGCGTGGACCCCGACTCGTGGATGCTGACAGCGGCTCGGGAACGATGGTCCACGGCCGAGTTCCACCAAGCAGGGGCGGAAGAGCTGCCGTTCGCCGACGGAAGCGTGCGCGGCTACCGCGCCGACAAGGTCTTCCACGTACTTCAGGATCCACACAGCGCGGTGGCGGAGGCGCGACGTGTCCTCTGCCCAGGCGGCAGGATCGTCCTGGTCGGGCAGGACTGGGACGCCATCATGATCGACTCGGACGACGCGGAGCTCACCCGCACGATCGTGCACGCCCGAGCCGACCTCCTGGGCACACCCCGCGCCGGCCGCCAGTACCGCAACCTGCTCCTGGACGGTGGCTTCGACGACGTCACCGTCGAGGTGCACACCAGCGTGTTCACCGACCCCGTGATGCTGTCGCTGCTCACCAGGCTCGCCGAGCCGGCCTGTATGAGCGGCGCCGTCGACCGTGATCAGGCCGACGAGTGGCTCGCCGAGCAGCGCAGGCGCGCCGAGGGCGACCGCTTTCTCCTCGCCATTCCGTTCTTCGTGGCCGCCGCCTCCGCCTAGGAGCCGTCCGGCCACCCGCGGATGCTCCTGGGCGTCGCCGACCGGGGGGCTCTACCGTCCTCGCCGGCCTTGACGGCCCGCGCCTGCTTCGCTCCGCTGCCCGGCACCACACCACCTCACCGGCGCACGTACGTGCCACAACGAAGGAGAGCAAGGATGACCGATCCCGCACCCACCGCCAACGGCCGTCTGCCTGCCGCCGTGAGCATCACCGGCCTGGGTCTGCAGTTGCGGGAGTGGGACGATGCGGATGCGCCGGTGATGGTGGAGTTGTTCGACGAACCCCAGGTCGACCGGTGGACACCCCTGCACCACCCGTTCGATCCGGCCGCTGCCCGCGCCTATCTGGAGCAGGCCCGCACCCGCCGTGCCGAGGGCCGCAGCATCCAGCTGGCCATCACCAGCGACGGGCATACCGCGCTCGGCGAGATCCTGTTGTTCGTCGCCGGCCCCGACGGGCCCACGCAGGGCGGCCCGTACGCCGAACTGGCCTACGCCGTCGGCATCCGTTACCGGCGGCAGCACCTGGCCACCCGCGCGGTACAGCTGATGACCGACTACGCCTACCAGGCCCTGGCCCTGCAGCAGGTCATCTTGCGTATCAACCCCGACAACGCGGCCAGTACGGCTGTGGCCTGCGCCACCGGCTTCCACCTCACCAACGCCGCCCCGATCACCAGGGGCCGCTCCGGGCCACTACTGACCTGGCGCCACCAGGCCCCCGGAGTCCTACGGGACGCCTGAGTCCTGGCCGTGTACGAGTTGGTCGCCGAGCCGGGTGCGCTGGTAGAGCACGGACCGGCCGTCGCGTCGGGAAGTGAGGATGGCCGCGGCCTGAAGTGTTTTGAGGTGTGCGTTGAGAGTTGGTGCGGTGAGAGCGAGCTGCGCCGCGAGCTGGGTGGTGGACATGGGGAGCTCCAGAGTGGCAAGGATCGCTGCCTTGGTCTTGCCGACGACGGCGGCCAGGGGTGAGGACTTCACGTCCGGTGCCGATTCCCACATCGGGCCGAGTCCGCGCGGCGAGTAGGTGAGGCGAGGCTGAGGGTCAGCAGTGCGTACCAGCACGTCTGGCCACGCGAACACGCATGGCGTGAGCAGCAGTCCGCGGCCACGCAGCTGGGCACGGCCGTCGTAGTACTTGACGATTGCGAGCTTCTCGCCGCGCATGGCCACGGAGGGGTGCAGCGTGGCGAACAGCCGGGCTGCCCCGGCGGAGGCGAGTTCCTCCAGCCTGTGCGCGAGGTCGGCCTGGAGGAGCGCGTGGATTCGGGGCCAGTGCGGTGCGAGCGCGACCTGCGAGTAGGCGGCGAGTTCGGTAGTGATCCGCTCGATGGCACGTGACGTATCGGCCAGCAGCTCTCGCATCAGCGCGGCCCGGCGCTGGTGGCCTGGCCCCTGTTGTGCGGTGCGATGTCCGGCCAAGTGGGCCAGCTCCGCGGAGATGATGGCGGGGTCGGTGCGGGCGATCTGCTCGAGGCCGGCGTCGAGGTCGCCGGTACGGCCCCGCGGGTGCGGGTTCAAGAAGTCCGGTACATACCCGATCGGGCGCACCAGCGCGGTCAGCAGCTCCATGTCCACGCCGTCGAGCCGGGAGTCCACGGACCGGAACCAAGGTCCGTGTATGCCGCTGCGGCGGCCGAGGGAGAACGTGCGGAGGCTCGTTACGACCTCGGCAACCGGAGAGAACGCGAAGTGGATCCGCAGATAGTCAGCCGGGGTGAACTCCAGCTCGATCATCCCGGAAGATTAGCCTGGAGGCTAATCGTTGGGCAGCGGAGCGCGTCGCTGTCATCTTCTTCACCATGACAGCGGCGATGGAGAACTTGCTGGCAGCTTACGAGCGGCTGAATCACATCGGGCCGGAATTCGGCGGTGATGAGGAGGGCAACAACGGTCTGACCAACCACGGGCCGATGGTGGCCGAGGTGATGGCACGACGCGGTCTCGATGTGAACATCGAGCGCTGGCTCGACGACTACGTGCCACGGCTGACCGACCTGCCCACGCCCTCCGAGCGGATCACCGTGGCCCACTGGCGCGAGGCGCTCGGTGACGCGCGCAGGATCGCCGACTGGACGGCGTTCTTCCGCGCCGAGGTTCGACGCCGTCCATGGCAGGACACGCTCGCCACGTGGTGGTCGCGGCTGCTGCCCGGCATCGCTGCGGGCTCGACACACGGCGTCATCCGCGTCGGGCATGCGGTCCGCACTCTGCGCACCGGCGTCGGCGGACCGGCCCTCGACGAACTGGCCAACGGCCTCGCGTTCTGGGCGGCGAGGTGGCGTCCGATGCCTGCCGATATCTCCGGCTCCTCCGCGCCCGGACCGGCCGCCGCGCTCGACGCGCTGCCTGAACTACCTGACCGCAGCGGGCTGATCGCACAACGGCTCACCCGGCTCACCCGGATGCCGCAGTGGCCCGCAGCGCTCGCCGCTCTGCCCGCGCCGGATGACGCCGACGGTGTGCCCGCAGCGCTGGCGGCACTCGTCGACGCCGCGACCGTGCGGTATCTGCGGATTGGGTCCCATGCGCCCGTGCTCCTGGCGCATACCGCGACCGCACCCAATGCGGTGCTGGCCTGCCTGCCTGTGCTTCCGGCCGAGATGTGGCGGGCGAGCCTGGCCGCCGCGTGGGCCGCCACGGCCGCCATCACCATCACCTACGCCGGGGCACCCGGCGATCGCTCTGCCGCGCTGCTGGACGCCGACAACCCTGCCACCATCCTGCTGGAACGGGCTGCCGACCACCGCGATGAGCACGTCATCAAGTTCGCGGACACGGCCGTCGAATCATTCGAGCGAACCGGGAACCGCGAGGCGCTCGCCGCTGCGCACTTGGCCGCCGACTTGATCGACGCGTCGCGGTGACCGCCGCTCGGGCCAGTGGCCGTCGGCCCGAAATCGTCGCGTCCGGGGAATGCGCAAGTCTCACGGAAGGCCGCCAGAATACCACCCGGGGGTATAGGGCGGAGTGTCACCGAGCGATGGAGGAGCCGAGATGTTTCTCATCGAGATCGCCTGCCCGCGCGGCGCGTTGGCCGATGACGACCGAAGAGACCTCGCCGCCGACGTGTGTCAGGTGCTGGTCGGCGCCGAAGAGGGTGTGGCGGAGGAAACCATGAGCCGTGCCCGCGCCGCTATGGGTCACGCTCACGGTGCCGGAGGCGTGGCGCGCTGAGATGCCGCGGACCGCCATCGGCATGGTGCGTCGCGGAGTGCGCCGCCTCGATCGTTCGCACGGGTGGCAGCGCCCTGAGGGGCATCTGTGGATCAACCTCGTCGGCATCGCCGACGGGAGCATCGGGATGGATGGCAAACCCGGTACCGCTGACGACGTCGTCGGCCAGATGACCGCTGGGTACCGGGCGCAGAACGAGGCCGCGAATGCCGACAGTGCCGGCCTTCCCGAAGGAGTCACGATCGACCCGATGTGCGGAATGCGCGTACGCCTGGGACGGGGGGCCTTCACTCTCGAGCACGAGGGCCGGACGATGGGTTTCTGCGCGAAGAGTTGCCGAGCGGCATACGCCCGGCAGTACGGACTGTCCGCCCCCGCCTGAGTGAGTCCTTTCCAAATCGACCCGTGTCACCGAGGTTGGAAAAGCCTCACTGCAACCGTTCCGCGCACGGAGCCCTCAGCCAGCTGTGGGAGATGCGAGGAAGAGGCCTCAAGCGGGCAGCTTCGTGTCGATGATGAAGCTGATTTCGATGAGCTGGCCGGGCATGGTCAGCTCAGTGATGCCTACGACCGTGCTGGCCGGGCGGTGGTCTCCGAAATACCTCAGGTTGCCCTCCATCGTCGCTGCGGCATTCTGCTGAAGGTTCACCAGGTACAGGGTCTGCGAGACGATCTGGTTCCGGGTGGCGCCGTAGTGGTCCAGAACTTTGTCCATGTTGACGTAGGTCTGCTTGAGCTGGGCGGCGAAGTCGCCTGCGTAGAGGAACTCGCCTGCCTCGTCGAACGAGAGCTGTCCAGAGACGTGGATCAGCTCGCCCGACTTGATCGCCTGCGAGTAGCCGAAGTCGCTCTCGGCCGGCACGTCGTAGCTGAAGGAATCAATGGTGGTCACGGTGCTCGCCCTTCCGGTCGCTCTCTTGTGGTTACTCGGGAACTGTAGGAGAGTGACGGCTGACCTGGAAGAACGCACTTTTCGGTGACTGAGGAACCTGATGGTGACCAAGCAACTGCTCAAGGACCTGCCCGAGGACGCTGACCTGCGGCGCGCAGACTCCCTGGCGCGGGAGATCTTCTCGGACGTCGCCAACAAATGGGCGCTCCTGATCATCGAGACGCTCGGCGAGCGCACCCTGCGCTTCAGCGAACTGCGGAACGAGGTCGAGGGCGTCAGCCACAAGATGCTCACCCAGAACCTGCGCATGCTGGAGCGCAATGGCCTGGTCGACCGGAAGGTGCACCCCACCGTGCCGCCGCGGGTCGAATACACCCTCACCGAGCCGGGCCGGGCCCTGCGCACCGTGGTCGACGCCATATGCGGCTGGACCCACCAGCACCTCGGCCACATCGAGAGTGCACGCCTTCGCTTCGACGCCTGACGGACACGCAGCGACACTCTCGCGCGAGGCGCCATCCGGTCCAACGGCGCCCCTCCCGCTTCCTCTCCAGATGGGGAGCCGACGTCCGTGGAGACGTGGCTGCGGCGCACAGATGCGGGCCGCACACTGCCCGCCTTCGCCTTCCTGGGCGCACCGAGTGCGTCGCGTCGCCACCTTCGCGGACAGCTCGCAGGGGTAAGCACGCTGACAAGACACACGACGCTGTCCTCGCCGCCGTCGGATAGCGTCGCTTGACATCGAGGGCTTTGAGAAACGTCGCCCCGCGTTCGGAGTCCCGGGCTCCACTGCCGCCCTTGGAGCTGCCCGTGGGCGGAATCGAGAACGGCACGGTGACGTCGATGAGGCCGACGTCATTGACCCGGTGCAGCGCCGGTTCATGCAGCCGGGCCCATCCACCCACTCTCGACCAGATGACAGACCAGCGATAGGGCTGTCGACTTCGCCTCCGCCTCACCACGCCGGACACGGGCTCAGGACAACCGACGAGACAGGTTGCCCGCCGTTGCACGGCCGATGCCTGGGATTTCCAATACTCCATCCGAAGGGTGCTGAGAGCCCGTGGCAGCCGGGATTCTTGCAACGGTTTGCACAACTATGCACCAATGAGTCCGCAAGGCCGGAACCCTTGGGCTCACCGTGTGGAGGACACGATGGGAGTCGTCCAAGACCGCGCGTTGTCCCAGCTGGCTGACACCAGGGCACTGGCCGAGCTGCTTGCTCCGCGCGCGCAATTGCTTCTCAGGCAGAGCTATGAGCTGGAACATGAGCGTATCGACTCGGTGAAGGACCTCCGGGTCACGAGCATCCGGCTCGCCCAACCGTTGCGGAGGCCCAGGCGCCGGCACGGCAGCTGGACGCAGGTGCTGCCAGCCCCGACCCGCTCCGATTTCGCGTGGGAGGTTGACGCGTCGGACCCCGAGTGGATCGACGTCCTGGCGGAGTTGGAGATCGACGTCGTCGCGGAGACCGATCCGGGGGGCTTGGAGTCACTCGTCGTCCGGGCTCTGGGCGCGTTCTCGACGCTCGACGAGTTCCGGGCTCAGTTCCGATTCCTGGACCTGGACGCCTTCATGGCCACCCATGGGCTCACCACGGTCGAGGACCTTCGAGAAGCCGGCGATTATCTGCGCATGGAGGCCAGGTTGCGCAGACCGCCGGACTTCGATCCGGCGCACCCTGCCAACAGTCACACGGTCCCTGTGACTGCCGCAGTCCTGGTGGGCGACCTCGCCGATGTCTCGGGTGTGCTGCGCGCTGCCCGCAGGATCGGCGAAGCGTCGCGTGACCGCCCGCTGCCACCCGGCGGTTTCGCGGTCCGGCGCGCGGCACACGCACTGGTCGCGGCCTTTCCCAAACCCGGGACCCCCGACCCCCAGGCACTGCCCCAAGCGCAGATCGACGCCCTCCTCACCGGTGCGGGTATCGCAGCGCTCTTCCTGACCTGACACCGGAAGGAAGCACCGTTCCATGACCGTCACTCCTGTCAGATACATCCGTGTCAAACCTCTGGTCAACCTGTTCGCTCCGGCGGTACGCGCCTATGGCAACGTGGCCATCGTCGGTACCGTCGACGAACCCTCCACGGAAGAGCCAGAAGGGCAACCCGCACCCGGAAACGCCGAAGAGCTGAAGGTCATCGACCCCAACAAAGCGACGCTCTTCACGGACGTTTCCAACGCACGGGCGCAAGCCCCCGGGAACCTGGGTGAGGCGGTGGCTCTGGCGCTCCTCCAGGAGCCGGGCCCCAGCGCCGTGTGGGGCGTCAGGCTCGATGCCGGCCAGAACCTCGACGCCGCCTTCGAGGCGGTGGCCGCGCTCGATGTCCAGTTCGTGGTGCTCGCCAACACGCCGCTCACCGGCGGTGCCACTCCCACCCCCGCGATCGTCAAACTCGCGGAGTACGTGTCGTCTCCCGCGCTGGACGGCATGGAGCGCATGGGGGTCGCGATGCTGGGCAAAGGGGACTTCGATCCCACGGTGGTCGCGGGCACGCTGAGCACCGAGCGCATGATCTATGTGGCGCACAAGAGCGCGGACGACGTCGCCGCAGCCGTCGCCGGAACCATCGCCGGCTATGAGCCGCACGTCTCCATGCTGCTCAAGAAAGTCAAAGTGAGGTCCGAGCCCTTCACAGCTCAGGAACTGCTCACACTCAACGGGACCGAGACCCCGGACGGTGGTCCGGCCGGTAGGGGCGTCAACTGGCTGGTCAATCCACCGCTGATCCCCGGAGAGGGCATCTACCTGGGCGAGGGCTACACCGGAGCCTCCGACCCGAAGGAAAAGAAGTACATCGACATCGTCCGCACCGTCGATGACATCACCTTCCGGCTCAAAGCCCAGCTCATCCAGACCATCGGAAGCCTCCGCATCAGTCGGTCGGGGGTGCGGGCACTGGTGGCGGAGACCGAGGCGGTGCTGGAACCCCTGCGCCGCCGTGAGGTCATCGAGGGCTACGACATCGTCGTTCCCGCGCTGACCCTGCTGGACAAGCCGCAGCTCTCCGCCACGGAGCAGAAGCTGCTCGACGAGATCAAACGCAAGCGCGCCGTCGAGGTGATGGTGCAGGTCGTCTACGCGGGGGCGATTCACCGACTCAACATCACGCTCAGGTTCGAATAAGGAGCCGGCCCCATGTCTGATTGGAACACCCGGCTGGAAGTCAAGCTCGGTGGTCGCACCATCACTCCGATCACCAACTTCTCCCCGTCGTTCAATGTCCCCCACACGGTTGTCCACAGTCTTGAGGAGGATGGCGTCGGCTATGTCCGCCAGCCGTTCACCTTCACCTTCACCCTGACCATTCCGGCTGTTGCCACCGCGGTCGCCGATCTCACCGAACTCGCGGTCAGCGGCGGTGAATTCGCCATCGCGGTGGCCGAGAAGCAGGGCACTGACTGGACCTTCTCGTCGATGAAGTTCTCTCGGTGCGTGGTGAGCGCCGCCCAGCCCAGCACGGTCACCGTCGACGGGGCACCCCAGGCCACCTTCACCTGCATGGCGCTCAACGTCGGTGTGGAGGACTGAGATGGTGACGGACGGAGAGGACCCGTTCACGGAACCGGCAGCCCCCGGCGCCGGCGGCCGGTTTGTTGAGCAGACCGGCATCGCACTGGTCCACGAAGGTGAGTTCATCGCCCCTGCGCCCGGCAGCGAGGCCGCAGTATCCCGCGAGGCCGGAGCCGGCACAGTGGTCAACTATCACTTTCCGGTCGAGGTGGAGGTCGTCGGTCGGCTCGGGGACCACCATGTCCGGCAGATCGCGGAGCATGTCTTCACCGAGCTCGACCGCGAACTCGGCAGCCGGGCGTGAACCATGGCCGACAAGGTGCTCGTCGGCACGGTTCCCCTCCTCTGCGTACAGAGCATCACCATGACCGAGGGATACCGGGTCGAACGCATCCTGGGCAGCAGGTTCTCGCAGGCCACCCAGCCCTCGGCTAAGACCATCGTCATCGACGCGATCCTGCTCGGTCCGGATCGGTTCAAGGTCAAGAAGGACCTGGAGAACCTGGCACTGACGTCCCGGGCGCTGCTGGCCGCCGCCGCCCCGGCTCTGGCGGTCACCGGCATTCCGGTCGTCTGCGGACTGACTCTCAGTCTCGACATGCAGATCACCGATCTCCGGTTCACCCAGAGTGTGCAGAAGCGGGATGCGTTCGACCTCTCGATAACGCTTCAGCACGTGCCTCGCTCAAGTCTCACCGCGCTCCTGGGTGAGCTGGCCGACCTGGCGCTGGCCCCGGGCAGCGCCGCCCTTCCCGGCGTTCCCGCACCCGGACCCGTTCCCCGTTCACCCGGCCCATCCCTGTGAGGAGGACAGATGCGGCTGAGCCTGCCGGTCAACGCTGACGAGGGATTCCCCCAGAGCTTCCGGCTGCGCTTCGGTGACCGGATGTACCGGATCGAGCTGTACGTCAACGCTGACGAGGAGACGGTCTCCGCCGGGGGCGTCCTGGACCTGCTCGGTACCGGGCCGTTCCTGGTGGTGACCGTGGCCAGGGAGGATCCGGCCGGACTGGTGCCGCTGGTACGACGCAAGGTGGTGCGAAATCTGCCCTGCCCGGCGGGCGAGTTGGAGCTGACCTTCCACGAGGCCAAAGTAGATGTGCGCAACCTCAACGGGGCCGGCGGCTTCGGCTCCACAGTGCTCGCGGGGGTGGGACCGCGGTGAGTTTCGCCATCCGCTACACCCTGACCGTGGATGAGGAGAAACCCGCTGACCGGGGGCTGCTTGCTGCCGTCGCCGCGGCGGTCCCGCTGCCGGGCCTGGCGGCACTGCCGCTCACCGCATCCAATGACGTGTTCGGCGGTGCGCTGATCCTCGACGCCGACATCACCCTCACCATGAGCGAAGGAGCGGTCGCCTCGTCCTTCGACGTCGTGCTGACTGGCGTGCCCGGCGAGACCATCGACCTGCTGAGGTCGAAAGTCGCATCGGCCCCGCTCACGGCCACCTTCAACCTCGGCTACTTCGACGAGCCGGGCACCGGCAGCCGTCCCGTGATGGCAGGCCGCGTCATTCGGATCACCTCCTGGGTGGCCGAGGACGGTCTCAGCCGGGTACGGCTCACCGGCCAGGAGGCGGGCGGTTACGCACTGCGCACCACGCCGGCCGCCGTGCATCAGGCCGCCTCCAGTACTGCCGGTGAATTCGCCGAGCGGATCGTCAAGGAAGCGGGACTCACCCTGGCCGACGGCTCCCGGCTGGCCGCCTCGCTGGAGGACCACACAGTCCGCGATCCGTCAGCACTGGCCGCGTTGCGGGATCTGGCCGCGACCGTGCCCGCCGCGGTCGTCATCCGTGACCGGCGGGTGTACCTGGGGCCGGCGGTAGGGGCGGACGACCCGGCGCCCGTGCCGTTCGACCCGGAGCTCAACCTCGTCTCCTACGGTGATGCACAGGGCGAGGACTTGGTGGTGGTGGCCCCCGGCGAGGAAACGCCACCCGTGCGGACCTCGATGAACCTGGTGGTACTCGGCCATCCCGATCTCCGAGCAGGCCAGCAGGTCACGCTCCGGAATGTCGAGGGAGCGCCCGCCGGGCCCCTGCGCATCACCAGAGTGGTGCACCGCTTCAGCGGCCGGAGCGGCTATGTGTGTGAGGTGCAGGTGGCCGCTGCACGCCCTGGTGAGCCGGCTGAAGTAGCCGACGGCGTGCGGAGCGTCGCCGACCGGCTGGAGGTGGGGGCGGAGCGGGAACGCCGGGCCCGGCCCGCGATCGACGTCGGAGAGATCACCACCTACCGTGCCCGCGGCCACCAGGTGACCCTGAAGTACGGCCAGTCACCGCCTTCCTCGCAGACGGCCCCCAGCGTCTCCGGGGCCATCGGAGACGAGACCCTGGTGGACAAACCGGTTGCCGCGCCGTTCGCGTTCGGTCCCTGCGGGCTGATGACGCCGGTCTACCCGGGTATGCGCGCGCTGTTGGCGCACAACCGCAACCTGGTCAACGACGCCGCGGTGGTGGGCTACCTGTGGCCCCGTACGCCCGGTGCCCGCGCCCCCGAACCCCGGCCCGGCGACCACTGGTTGTCCCTGCCGACCCGGCTCGGCGCCGACGGCATGCCCACCGGGCCGGGCGTCAACGACCTTACCGACGCGAGCGGCGGCAGGGTGGTGCAGGCCAGAGGTCTTCGCGTCTCCGTCGGCACCCCGGCGCTGCCCCCGGTCGGCAACCGCCCCGACCCCCCAGCCGACGACAGCATCACGATCGAGCACCACACCGGCGCGGTCATTTCGGTGGACACCGCCGGAACCGTCACCGTCAGCACGAAGGGAAATTCGATCATGCTCACCAACGGGGCCGTGAAGCTGTCCCTCGAGGGCACCTCGGTCCAGGTGAAGTGATGCCGCACGTCCTGACCACCGACGCGGTGATCACCTGCGTGCACGGCGCCAAGGTCGTCGTCCATCCGTCGCAGTCATCCCTGACCGTGCACGGCCGACCGGTGCTGCTGGTCAGCGATCTGCTTGCCGCGACCGTCCCGGCCTGCCCCAACACGGACACCAGCAAAGGCCAGGTGCCCTGCATCAAGGTCACGGCGCTGGCCGACGGTGCCAGCACCCGGCTCTCGGTGCGCGGCACCCCCGTGGCCCTGGCCACCGCCAGGGGCACCACCCAGGGCCTGCCCGTCGTGCCCCCGATGTGGCAAGTCCGCTCGCCGGGCCAGACGACCCTGAGCGCGGAGTGAGGAGCCGATGGAACCCCTAGGACACAGCCTGTTGCTGGAGGACGGCGACCTGGTGGTACGGGACGGGGCGCTGGCCCAGGTGCGAGGCACGGCGAATCTCCTGCAGTCGCTCAGTCTGCGGCTGCTCACCCCCTACGGCTCCGACCGGTTCAACCACCGCTACGGGCTGAGTGCCGGAGAGACCTTCACCCGCCCCGGCAGTGTCCGGGAGGCGCAAGAACTCTTGCGTCTGGAAGTCGTCCGCACTCTCGCCGCCGATCCTCGGGTCCGAGAGGTGGTGGGGGTGGTCTTCGCTCCGGGCCGTGACACCGGCGGCAGAGCCGACCGCCGTGCCTGGACGGTGGCGGTCACGGTGGAGACCGTCGACGGCCGGACCGCAGCCCTGTCAGCCGATTTGAAGGTGTGAAACATGGCATTCGGGGTCACCGACGACGGATTCATCGTCAAAGGAATGGACCGGATCCTGGCCGAGAGCAAGGAACGGACGAAGCGGGTACTCGGCGAGGACGTCGATCTGTCGCCCACCAGCCCGCTCGGCAAGCTGCTGGAGGTCGTCGCCGCGGAGGACGGCGAGTTGTGGAAGCTGATGGAGGCGCTGTACTACTCGCAGTTCACCGCCACCGCTACCGGCGCCGCCCTTGACCTGCTGGGGCACGAGTGCGGCCTGGAGCGCCGGCCGGGACGCTGCTCCGGCGAGGTGACGCTCACGCTGACCGGCGGGGGTCCGGAGCGGACCTACGTGCTCCCGGAGGCCACCATCCTGCTGACCGGGGGAGAGGCCCCCCGCTCCTTCGCGACCAGGGAACCCGCCAAGCTCTCTGGCCAGACACCGACCCGCACCGTGTCGGTCGTGGAACTGGAACCCGTCACCGATCCGGTGGAGGCCGGGGCGATCAAGACGGTCCACCCCGAATACCAGGAGCTCTACCTCGCGGACTGGGCGCCGGCCGCGCTCACCGTCACCAACCAACAGCGTATCGACGGCCCGGGACTGCCCGAGAGCGACGAGGAGTTCCGAGCCCGCCTCATCGCCCTGCCCCGCAACCTGTGGACCCAGGACAGTGTGCGACAGGCCGCGCTGGGCGTTGACGACGTCATTGACGCTCGGGTGTCGGACACCTACGGGGGCGTGGACGTGTCCCAGAGCATCTTCGGCACCTTCGACTTCGACGGCCGGATTTTCGCCACCGAACGCCCCGTCGGCGAGCCGTACTTCGCCCAGGTGGCGGTCGCTCACCGGAACCACCGGCCCTGGCGGACCGTGCAGCGCCCGGGCAGGCCGGTGATCAGGGGCGTCTACGAGTTGGTCAGAGAAGCCGTGGACCGAGTCAGGCCCATCGGAGTGCACGTCCACGTCGTGGAGGCCGACCATATCGACGTCTCGGTCCGGGCCGAGATCGTGATCGGTCCCGGCCTTGCGGACCTCGACGTCACGACCTCGCTCAGAGCACAACTCGCCTCCTACATCGGGCAGCTCAAGCTGGGTGACGACGTGCTCTACTCGCGCGTCATGCGGGTGCTGGCGACCCAGCCGGGCGTGGAGGACGTGCGCAATCTGCACCTGCGCCGCTGCGCGCCCGCCTTCGCCCGCTTCGGATTCGGTCCCGTGCCGTACCAGTTCGGCACGGTCGAGGCCGCCCTCGGCGAAAGCCTGGTGATGGGCCCGACCGAGGTGGCGGTCTTCGCGGCCGACCCCGCCATGACCGACATCGAGGTGGTGAAGCGATGACCACCGCACCCGCCCCACCGCGCCTGGCAGCCGGGGACATGGCTGGGCGGCTGACGCTGCCGTTCGCCCGGGGCGCCGACCACCTGCCGCTGTCGATCACCGGGCAGACCATCCGGCCCTACCACTTCGTGGCCCACCAAGGCCGGTCCGGAGTGAAGCCGGAACCGCTGTACATCCTCCAGGCCCGTAAGGAGGTTCCGGCCGGCACCACGGTGACCTTCCGCACCAGGAACGGACAGGAGGTGCGGGTCCCGCTGCCGGACGGACTGCTGCCCGGCACCTCCAGGGCACTGCCGCCTGTGGCCGACCTCCTGGACACCATCACCTCGCCCCTGCCAGGAGGGCAGGAGGAGTGGTGGCAGCTCACCGCGCTGCTGGGCACGATGGCGAAACTGCTCTGGGCCATCGGCTGGGAACGCGACCATCTGCGTCACCAACTCGGCCGCACCGTCGCCCAGCGTGCCCTCAAGGAGAGCCGGGGTCGCAACCTCGACCGGCACGGGGCCGGTCTGGCGGTGGTACGCGGCTCCGGCGAGACCGACGATGCCTACCGCAGGCGGGTCGCGCTGGCCCGCCGTTGGACCCTGCCCACGCCCGCCGGACTCCTCGCCGAGCTCAACACGGCGGTCGGCCGGATCGGGGGATATGACGCCCCGCTTGTTCTCGACGACGCCAACGGAGAGCTGCTGCGCGGGTTGCTGACACTGCGCGTGGTGCCGGCCCAGGTCGCGTCAGGACACAGCATCGACGCGGCAGGACAGACGGGCGTCGGGCTGACCACGTCTGGGGAAGAGGGGTACTTCGATCCGCTGTTCCTGGTGAAGCTCGATCCCAAGATCGTGGACATCGCCCCTGCCCCGGGATACTTCGTCCCTCCCGGCGAAGCACGGCCCAACCCCGGTCTGGTCCAGCCGACGGTGGCGGCCGCCACCCACCGCCTGGCCGACCTGCTGAGCGGGCGGGTTCGGGTGAACTCCGGGTACCACCCCGGGGCCGACGACGCCCGGAAGACGGGCCGTGCTGTACTGCTCACCCACCCGACCGTGGAACCGGCCCGACTGGCCGCGCTCGCCCACCGGGCCGGCTTCGACCTGGTCACCCACCGCACCGACGGTGAGGTCTATGCCGAGTGCGCACCCGGCGAGCTGTTGACCGTGCACAGCACGCAGTGGTCCGTCGCTGTGGGGCACCAGCTCACTCTCACCGTTCGCCCCGCGCTGCCGGCTCGCTCGCAGCTTCGCTGGTACGTGGTGCACTGTGGGCCCGGTCGCGGCCGGGTCACGCCATCCACCGGGGGCACCCCCGCCTCCTTCACCGGTGAACAGGCCGGACGGGTCCTGGTCATCGCGGAGCTACGACACGGCCCGCACACCGTGACCGCCTCCCGTCAGCTCGTGGTCTACCCCGAGACCCTCCCCGGGGACAAGGCCATCGGCGCGGACGGCACCGTCAACCCCCCGCCGCCGCGCCCCGGCAAGCCACTCGACCTGGTCTTTCTGGCCCACCACGACCATCCCGCCCATGTCGACTACGGCACCGACCCCAACCACCACCGGATGCGCCGCGAAGCCGCCGTACGCCTGGACGCCCTGATCGCACTGATCAAGGACGAGCCCGGCCGACTGGTCGTCCACCAGGCATACGAGCCCACGGGCACCGGGCTGGCCAGGGAGGGGCGGGCGCTGCGCCTGGGACACACCGCGCTTCCCACCGGGCAGTTGGCCGCTCGCGCCCACCGGGCGGGCTTCAGCCACGTACGGGCGGAGGGCGGCCTGGTGACGGCGCTACAGGAGCAAGAGCTGCCGCTCACGGTGACCGCTCCCGAGCTGACTGACGGAGTGCTGGAGGTCGGTACCTCTGTCGGCCTGGCGGTCACCCCCACGCAGGAAGAGGTGGGCGAGTCGGGCGTCCTGGTGTGGTCCACCGGCGATGGGGCTGCCTCGGTGCAGAGCACCGGTCCCACGACGGTGGTCGTGCGGGGGGAGCGGCCCGGCCGGGCGTGGGTGCAGGCGTCCTACCGGATCGGCCGGGAGCCCGCGGCTCACCAGGTAGAGGTCCGGCTCAGGCCGGAACTCGCGGACCATTCGCTGGAACCCGCGAAACGAGAGCTGATCATGAACCTTCTCTCCGACCTGCATCCGCTGGGCGTGGAGGTGGTCACCCGCAAGCTGACCGGAGGATCTTTGTGACTGACATCAGTTTCACCCCCACGTTCAAGCACCTCCCCTGGGTGGACAACCGGGACCGGGTGGCGGCCGGCGGCCCGAACGGATTCAACGTCCGGTTCGAGGCCCTGCAGAAGGACTTGGAGAACCTGTCGACGGTGATCGGCAAAGTCAAGTCGGCCATCGAGGCTGTGAGCCAGCAGCCCCCGGTGCAGCGTCTGCTGTCCCTGTCCCCGGCCTTCGTGCCGATGCCGCCGAGCAAGGCATGGAGTGTGGACTCGTTCGGGGTCGCCGTCCGGCCTTCCAGCGAGCCGAGTGTGAAGGGGCTGCTCGCCCTGTCGCCACCCGACGGGGTGAAGCTCCTGAAGTTCCGCGCGATCGGTAAGAACACCGGCTCCGGCAGCCTTCGGATCAGCCTCTTCAGGGCCCCGGTTGCCGACGGCTCGGTCACCGAACTGCTCGCACGGATCCCGGGGGAGGGTGCCTACGACGACCAGCGCTCGATCGAAGCCGGTAAAGACCGGGTGGACATGACCAGCTTCCGCTATTTCGTCACCGCCGATCTGTCCAATGCCTCGACGGGCGACACGGTCACGGTGATCAGTGTCCAGCTCTCCTACCTCATCGATTGAAGGAAGAAAAGGAAGAAACCGATGGCCGACAACCTGTTTCTCAGCATCGATTTCGGCACCAACAACGGGCCGGGCACCGACGATGGCAAGACGCGCCCGTGGAACGGCGGCACTCCCTTTTACACGAGCACCAGCATCTGGGTGGACCCGGGCTACCACGAGGCCCAGGTGGGGCGGACCACCACGGTGAAGGTCCGGGTGAGCAACAGAGGCACCCAGACCGTCCCAGGTGTCGTGGTCCAGGCGTGGCTGTTCGAGCCGCAGATCGGTGTCTGGACCCCCGGGACCGGCATGCCCTTCATCAGCAGCGGATCAACCGATATCGCGCCCGGCTCCGGAACCCTCAGCTCCAGCGATCCGCATGTCGTCACCTGCCGTGCCGATCCGGACTGGGTCCCCACCGAGGAGCAGTTGAACAGGACGAACGCACACGTGTGCGTCATCGCCAACTGCTACTCGGACGAAGTATCCGGTGAGGGCGGTCCGGCACCGGCCGACGTCAAGCTCGAACCTGCCCTCAACCCACGCCAGGGCCAGCGCAACCTCGCCCTGGTCAAGGTCCAGCAGGCCGCAGCCTCCCAGCCCCACACGGTGCCTCACTGGACCTCCCCGCCACCCGCCGATCCCGGACCGCACGGCCCATATCTGCGGGAGCTGCTGATGACTTCCCAGCAGGTCATGGTGAGCAACGTCATCGGCATCAGCGAACTGCTGGCCCTGGCGAACTTGCCCGAGGTCAAGGTGCCGGAGGGAGGCCTGGCGAAGGGCGAGCTGCTGCTGCGGACCTCCTATGGGACCAAGCCGATCCGGCCCCACCTCGCCCCCATGCGGTTCGGCTTGAAGGCCGAGGGGATCCCGGAGCTCGGCCAGCGGTTCCGTCTCGACCCCGAGGAGCGCGAACGGGTGCCCTCCCAGCTGGAGTTCCAGTTCGGTGAGGGAGCCGACGTAGGCAGCCTCCAGGTCTTCGACGTCACCCTGCACACCGAGAAGGAAGTAGTCGGCGCGGGTCTGCGGGTCATCGCCCTGGTCACCGAGTAAGCCCGCGGGCGCCTGGAGCAGAGGTGGAGATTCACGTCCGGATCCCGATCCGGATCAAACTCAGCGGTGAACCGGGCCCCGACGAACTGGCCCTGCTCACCCGCCGGCTCAGCGCCTCCATCGCCACCCGCCTGGCCCGTGCGGAACGCGAGTTGGCGCAGCGGGTGGGCGAACGGCCTCCCGCCGGCCGCTCCGGACCGGCCACGGAGGTCTACGATCCGGCCCGGGCCGGCCCTGCCGGCTACACCGTGCCCTCTTACGACGGGGCCGGGACGCCCACCAGGGTTCAGGTCCACCGGCCGGAACCGGAGCCATGGGCCGTCGTCCGAGTCGTATGGGCACGGATCCCGGTGGATCGCATACTCGCCTTCGTTGCCGAAGTATTGGGCCACCCCGTGGGGGAAGCCCCGCTGTACGAGCCGCTCGCCGCGACTCTGCGCCCGGCGGAGGTGTGGCTGGTACGGATCAACCGACCGGCGGCGCCGGAGGAGGTCGGCCGCCAGTTGCTGGCCCGGGCAGACCGCCCACGGACCGGCGAGCGCACCGAACCGATGTGGGCGCTCACCGCCTCGCCCACCGCGGTGCGCACGCTCGCCGAGGCCGATCCGGAAGGTGTGATCGACGCCCGCATTCCGGAGGTGCCTCCCGGCCACGCAGTCTTCGCCTTCATGCCGCTGCCGCGTATCGAGGTTTCCGACGTCGCTGTCCTGCGCTCCGGAATCTCCTTCACCATGCCGCTCCGGGACGCCGGATTCTGCATCGACCCCGACGCCTTCGCCGAGCGCACCGGCCTGCGGTGGAGCCAGTACGCTGACGAGTACGGCGAGGAGACAGTGAGGGTATGGCTCCAGCCGGCGGTGGTGCCCGCGAAGTCCGGCGTGATCGGCGCCGGTGGGCAACTACGCCGCGAGGCACTCTTCGTACTGCTCGACCGGGAGGCGAGTGGCGGAACCCCGCACCGGGACCCCACCGCCCGGCTCTTCGTCGAGGAAGAACAGAGCTTCCCCGGCCTCCCTCAGCCCGTGCTCCAGCGGGCCGAGTGGCCCGCTGGAGCCGAAGGCCGTCGCGTGCTCTACGCCCGCGCCTACCCCGACCTCACGCCGGAGCGCCTCGGCGCCGCCTTCTTCCGCCCCATCGCGCGGCGGCTGGTCGAGGCGCTGACGGCTCGGCTCGAGGACGATCCCGGCGGAGCTCTGGAGACCTTTCTCGACCAGTCCGGCACCCTGCCGGGCGGTCACCGGCTGGGCAGCCTCTTTGAATACGCGCTCGACGAACTCGACAGTTCCGGGTCGCTGGCCGCCGTGTTCGAAGCAGCTGACGCCACCCGCCGGTTCGCACTACGGCTCAGACTCCTCCAATTGTGCACGCCGACTCGCTACCGCAGCCATCCGCTCGTCGAGCGACTGCGCCGCTCCCTGGCGGCGGAACGGGAGGCCACCACCGCACACACCTATGAGCCCGGCGGACAGGGGAAGGGCGAGATCCGGCTGGACCGCGACCCCCGGCTGACCGTCCGTGCCGGCCAGGTCCTCGGTGAGGCAGACGGCGTCTATCTCAAGCGTGTCGCATCACTGCGTCCCAAGCCGGGCCGGGCCGAGGCACTCCGCGCTCAGCTGCTCGAACAGCGCAGGCGGATGGCCGAGGAGATTCTCACCGGACGCGACCAGCGAGAGTACGACGAACGGGAATTCGCCGCCGAGGCGGTGGCACGCGCCGCCCAGGCCGCACATGTCTCCCGGGACGACTTCGAGGAGATCGAGGTCGAGCACAGCCTGCGGCTGCTGGAGGTCCGCTCCGCCGTCAGCGAGGGGCTGCCGTCCTTCGACGTACACGTCGAGCCGGTGTGGCGGGTCCGGGGCGACGGAGGTGAATGGCGCCGCACCTCCGAGCCGGTGCTGGAGCCGGTGGGGGAGTTCGAGGCTCGGCTGGTCTACTGGCGGCTCGCCAAGGCGGGTGAGCTCTACCAGGTCATCGGAGCAGGGGTGCTGCTGGTCGGCGCCGTCGTGGTGGCCTGGGAGGCGGGCGTCGTCGCTCTGCTGGTACGGCTGGCCGGCGGCGCCCGGGCGATGGCGGTGGGTATCGGCCTGTCCGAGGCGGAGTACCTGCTGCGGACCATTCTCGGCGGGGAGAAAATGACTGCGCGCGGCTTTCTGACAGCCGCGCTCGACGGCTATCTCATGGCAGTCGGCTTCCGCGTCGGCGGCGGGCTCGGCCGCTGGGGAGCGGGTGCGGTCGGTACCGCCACGGCTCGCCGCAAGGTCATCTCCTGGGTGCTGGAGAAACTGGTCACTGGTGCAGCCGGCGGGGTGGCCGGCACGGCACTGGAAAACTTCGCGCACGACATCGTCACGGTCACGGTGGACCAGGGCTCGTTCACCGGTATCCAGGAATACGTGCGGCGCATGGAGTTCGGCGCGGCCTTCGGCATCTTCGCCGAGTTCGTCGTGGCGCCGGGGCTGCGCGGCCTCGCGAGCCGTGCTGGACCGGCGATGAGCAAGGCAGCCCTGGTCGCCGCCTTGCTGCACGGCGAGGGCGTCACCGCCGAAGCGTGGAGCCGCGCGGCCGTCGAAGGGGCCGATCGCATGGAACAGACTCTCGCCCGGACCGTCGGCGAAGCGGAGGCCCGCGCCTGGGCCGGGGCGATGGAGGAGCGGGCCGCCGAGGTCGCAAGCCACCTCGGCTCCGGTCAGCCGGGAGGCCCGCCGGTGCCCCGGACCGCCGCCGCAGGGGAGAAGCCACCCGTCGGCACACCGGAGCCCGTGCTGCCGCCCGCTCCAGCCCGGGGGCCGCTCCGGCCCGGCCCGGCAGCCCGGTGGCCCAGCAAGCGTCGGCTGGAGGACGCCGCGAAGACGGACGCCGAGGCGGAGCTGGACCGCAGGTGGTACGAGTCCGCGTCCGAAGAACAGTTGCGGGCCCGCGAGCCATGGGACCCGGTCGCCACGGAGTACCTCGATGCCCGCCGTGGCGGGAAGCGCCGCCCCTACCAGCCCGACCGGCCGTCCGACCCCGCCGTCCAGGACGCGCTGCGTGAGGACCTGCGCAGGGAACGGGCAGCCATCGAGGCAGAGCGGCGACGCCTGGAAGAGGAGGGACTTCGGCAGCCCTCCGCCGGGGAGCGTGCGGGCTGGGAGACTCGTCGGACAAGAGCCGGCCGGCAGGAGGTGCCGCCGACCGCCAAGGGCGCGGTCGGCTACCAGGGCACCGTGGCCGTGGCACGCTCGGACATCCCCGCCTTGGCGGGCGAGCGCTACTCCGGGGGCTCGCCCCGGGCACTGGGCAGTCACGACCCCACCCATCGGATCGGGCCACCGGAGACCGTAACCGTGCCGCAGGCGCACGGGCACGCGGAGCAGAGCCTCGGCCAGCAGCTCGATGCCCGGCTGTCCCGGCTGACTGACGCCGAACGGGCGGCGGCACGCGGACGGAGCGTGTGGATCCGGGTGGACCAGGAAGTGTGCACCATCTGTGCCGCAGGCCTCGGCACAGGTTCACGGGCCGGAGTGCTCCAGAGGCTCAGCCGGCTCCATCCGGACATCCTCTTCGAGATCACCGCCGACGACACCAGCACTGTCTACCGGCTGCTCGGCGGCAGGAGGGTCCGATGACCACCCAGGGCAGGTGGGTCCGATGACCACCGAGCGCCGCTATCACCCGCCCGAGCCCTTTCCCCGGCCCGAGGGATTGTCAGCCCACACAGCGCAACTCCTGGCGGCGGCGGTCCGCGAAGCTGTTCGGGCCGCGACGGAGGAGGCCAGGACCGGCAGCTTCGCCTCCGGTCCGGCCGCCCCCGACCGGCCCCGGGAGCTCTACGACCCGAAACGGTCGGCGGCCGGTGACTATCAGGTGCCCAGCTACGACCGGTCCGGGCGTCCAGTCGCTCTCCCAACACGGGGCGGCACGGTTGTTTCGACGTCAACCAATGCCACGTCATCCACCAGCCGTGGAGCCGGCGGGCTGGGCCCCGGGACCCGTAGCGGCTCCGGGGCCAGGAATGTGGGCGGCGCAGGACGGCACCGTTCCAGCGCACCGCCTTCCACCCCCCTGCCTCCGCCGGGGACATCCAGATCCGCGCTGGCGCGCCTGCGGGAGCGCATGGGCCCCCGATACCGTGGCGCCGCACTGGCCCGCATCGCCGCCGACTCCCTACTGCTGGGCGGCGCTGCCATCCGGCTGATGGCCGCCGACGGTACCGGCCCGCAGCGCACCGTCGCCGCTCGTCTGGGACCCGGCACCTTCTACCTGGAACCCATCGCCCGGGAGGGAATGGGGCTGCTGGCCGTCGCCGCCCCCGGCGCCGCCTACGCCGTGCACCGCGTGGCCGCCGACGGGCGGCGGCACCCGACCGGACTGCGGATGATCGCCTATGAGGCGGACCCGGTCCCGGCAGGCATCCTGGCCGACTGTACAGACCTCAACACCCTGCCCCTGATCACGATCACCGGGCGGGTGCCCCACGACCGGCGAGCCATCGCCGCCCGCATCGCGGATGCGCTGCGGCGCGGACTGGCCTCAGCTCCGGGGAGCGTGGTCTCCGGGGTACTGCTCGCCCACCTGAGAGACCTGGACCACGACGAAGTCATGGACGTGTTCGAGGAACTGCGCGTGCTGGGCCGGCTGGGCGAGACCCTCAACCTGGTCCGGGTGCGGGAGTTCCGGAACTTCCTGCACGACCGGCGAGTTCCCTGGACCTTCGTGTTCGCCAACTGGGAGCCCAGCGCGGCGGACACAGCCGCCGTCTTCAGCGGCGTGCTCTGGGGCGCGGGGGAGAACCTCTACCAGGCCCTGGAGGTCCTCGCCGTGCTGGCCGGCGCGCCGTTCTCCGAGCAGCTCGCGAAGGAGCGCCACCAGCTGTGGACCGCTGTCGTCACCTTCGCGGAGCATCCGGTGCTCTCCTCCTACGAGGGGCTGCGGCAGCTGCGCGACGTCTTCCTGGAGAAGCTCGAACAGTTGGAGTTCTTCGAAGCCGGCCGCATCATCGGCCAGGTCGTGATGACCCTGCTCACCCTGCCGGAGGCAGTCGCCTCGGTGCCCAAGCTGGCGTCCGGCGCCGCCCGGCTGGCTGTCACTGTCACGCGGGTCGGCGTCGCGCTGCTGGACCGCATCGGCCTCCGCTTCGCGGAGCTGGTGAAATTCCTGCTCAGCGAGCACCACGCGATGGCCACCCCGCACGGGATCGTTCTCGTGACAAGCGGGGAGGACATCCTCGTCTCGGGGCCCAAAGTCAAGGGCACCGCCGCCATCGGGCAGCAGGAGGTGGTCGAGGCCCTGCAGGCGGGCAAGGGGCCGCTTGCCGAGGCCGACCTGACAGAGCTGGAGGAGGCAGTCAAGCGACTGGATGAGGCCGAGAAGCGGAAACCGGCCGCCAAGAGGGCCGCGGCCGGTGCCGGTGCGGCCATGGTGACCCCCGAGGCCCTGGAGGACATCGTGGCTGCGGCCATCGCCGAACTGGACGCGTCCGCCGGCGGCACCGGACTCACCGCCCCGGTCCGGGGCACCAGACTGCACAGCATCGTCGCCCGCCTGGTCCGGGAACGACACCCCGCCTGGCCCGCGTTGGAGATCGTCCCCGAGCGGTCCCTGCGGACGTTCACCCATGTGCTGCCGGAGGTTCTCGACATGCCAGTCGAGACCTATGTCTCCCGCACTGCCGGTGTCCGAGAGCTGGCCCGGGAGTTGAAGCCGCTGTTCCGGACCGGTGAGGACAAGGTTCGGTTGATCGGAGACCTCAAACCCGACCTGGTGATCCGCGCGCCGGGACTGCTGGTGGTGTGGGATCTCACCGGTGTTCAGCGGGCCGCCCACATGGCCAAGAACATGCTGTATCAAAGTGTGCTGAGGACCGGAGGGGAAGCCGCCGCCATCGGCGAGACCTACTGGCGGCACTTCGGCAGGACACCAGCCGAGGTCGGAGCGCTCTACCCGAAAGAGCTGCTGGCCGCGCAGATCCAGCGGGCCGCGGCCCGGAAGATCAAAGAAGCGCGGGGCACGAAGTGACGGGGGAGGCGCTGCCGATGCCGCCCCTTTCCGGTCATCCTCGCCGGCAATCTCCGCAGCGCTCACCCTGCCACACATTGCGTTCGTACACCCATTCGGCGGCCATGATACGCGGCGGAAATGGAAGAACTTACGTTTGAGACCGCACCCCGGGCCCACAAGGGGAAGTTCTTCGATGGACGGCCGCATTGCACAGGTGAAGATCCACCCCGCCATTGGCGTCGCCCGGGTGGGCAACAGCGTCGAAGCGCCCTTCGTCGGTCCGGAATCACCGGACCAGGAACCCGCGGGCCGCGGGTTCTACAAGGATGGTTCCGGGGCGATCAGAAGGCAGGCCGCGCGTTTCCGGGTGTACGGCTACAACGCTGCGGGGGAGGTCGTACGGGAGCTGAAGCCGGGCGAAGCGGGTGTCACCGAGATCGAGTGGACGGTGCATCTGGCCAACAAAAAGGCAGCCTGGTACCAGTTCCACCTGCCGCTCGACATCCCCGAGGGCGAGATGCTCTCGCCAGGGCAATACACCTTGCGGAACGCCGACGTCTGTGGCGCCGACCGGAAGAAGCTGGTCAACGACCCCGGAAGCCGGACCGTTCGCGGCTCGATGACCGAGACGAAGAAGTTCGACTCCGGCAAAATCATGGACACCCTGGTGTACCTCGGGGAGATCTCCACCCGTGCCGACGGGCGATTGGTGGTGCTCGGTGGCAGGGGGAACTCCGCCTCGTACAACAACAGACCGATCACCGGTGTCGCCAACAACGACACGTGGTACGACGACGTGTCCGACGGCCCTGTGACGGCGAAGGTCCGAGTCGACGGCAGAGAAATGACCGCCGGCCCGGCCTGGGTCGTGGTGGCTCCTCCGGACTACGCCCCCGGAGTCAAATCCATCCGCACCCTCTACGACCTGCTCTTCGATGTCTTTGTCGAGGCCGGCACACTGGCCCGCCCGCAGAAACTGTCGTTCGCTGATCATGTCGAGCCGATTCTGCGGCGATTCTGCGATCTGCAGTGGGTCAACCGTGGGTTCGCGACGCAGTTCGGCTGGAACGGCCCCAACTTCTTCCTCTCCCCGGCGCTGCGGAAACGCCTCGCCGATCCGTCCGAGCGCAACCGGGAACTGCGTCGCCAGATGTATATGGCCCTGCGCGACTACTGCCGCGACGGGAAGTCCCCGCTGCCGTGGCCATGGCTCTATGGCGACGCCATGGCCAGCAAGCCGAAATCCGTACGTCAGCACATCACACTGTCCCCGCTCCAGGACTGGATGCTGCGCCGCTGGGCCGACGGTGCCTTCCAGGCCGCTCCGCTTCGAGAGCCCCGTCCCACGGTGGATGACGCGCCTGTCGCGGAACAGCCGCACCTCCTGGACCGAGCGGCTCTGGAAAACTGTGCGGCGGAGGCGTTCCACCCGGGGTGCGAGGTCACCTGGCCGATCAGGCACCCGACCATGTTCGCCGAGCCGTTCCGCATCCTGCACCGCGCCCCGAACACCGCCGAACCCGATTTCGGGCCGACTCTGACCCCGCAGCAGGCAGTTGCCGAGGACGGTCCACTGCACGCGCAAGGGCCCGGGGACCTCACACGCTGGATGGCCGCCCCATGGCAGGCCGACACCGCGAGCTGCCGCTCCGGCTACGAGGCGCTGGTGCCGGACCTCGGGGCCCGTTACAGCCCGTACCTGCCGACCTTCTGGCCTGCCCACGTGCCCAACCATGTGCTCAAGGCTGAGGATTTCGAGACGGTGAACACGCCACCGGCCGATGGCGACGACGACGCCCGGGAGGAGGCGTTCGAACGGCGAGCGACCTGGTTGCGCGGCCTCAACGGTAATACGAACCAGCAGCGCACCCAGATGGTCACGGACTGGCCGAAGCTCGGCATCGTCGAGGTACGGGACTACACCGTCGGCGACGGGAAGTTCCCCGACCGCGTCCAAGTGGAGTCGCCTCCTGAATCACCGCTCGACCAGGCGATGGACACGGCGAACCTCGTCAACCTGCAGGTGCTGGAGGCGGGTGCGCCCGTGCTGGCCGCCGCAGCCGGCACTTGGCCCGGTGACGAACGCGATCCCGCAACCGTCGAGGCCGAGTGCGTGGCCCGGGCCGTCAGCCAGGCCGTGGAGGCGACCGGCTACCGCGAGGAGGAGATCGCCGCCGGGTACCTCGAGAGACTCGACCCCTTCCACGAGGCCCTGTGAGCACCGCACCGGCCCCCGGCGCGGAAACCTACGACGTCGTGGTGGCGGGCGGCGGCCCGGCCGGCTGCGCCGCCGCGCTCACACTGGCCCTGTCCGGCCGTACGGTCCTGCTGGCGGACGCCGGCACCGGGCCGCCGAAGACCGGCGAGACCCTGGTGCCCGCCGGGCGGGTCCTGCTCGGCGACCTCGGCGTCGCCGACCGTGTTCTTCGATCCGGGCACCTGCCCTGCTACGGCAACCTCTCGGCGTGGGGCTCGGCCGAACTGCGCGCTGTGGACTTCATCAACGATCCGCACGGCCATGGCTGGCACCTCGACCGGCGGCTGTTCGACCGGCGTCTGCGCGACGCCTCCCGCGCGGCGGGGGCCGAGGTCGCCGAGGGCACAGCCGTACGCAAAGTGGTACGGCAGGCAGGCCGCGGCTGGACCCTGGCTCTGCGCGGCGGCACGGACCCCGCCGAGGGCGGGGCCGGCGACGTGCGTACGGTGTGCTGCCGCTGGGTCGTCGACGCCACCGGCCGCGCCGCCGCGATCGCCGTCCGGTGCGGGGCCCGACGGCGGGCCCTGGACCGGCTCACAGCCGTCCATGCGTGCCTGGAGGCGGACCCGCGGGACACCGACCGCCGTTCGCTCGTCGAATCCGATGAGGACGGCTGGTGGTACACCGCCCCACAGCCCTGCGGGAGGCGTCTGGTCGCCTACTTCACCGACACCGACCTGCCTGCCGCCCCGTACACCGCACGCCACTTCCCCCGACGGATGTCGGCCACCCGGCATGTGTCCCGGTGGGCCCGTCGGCATGCTCCCGGCCCCGCGCCCGCACCACCTACCGCGCCCCGCCGGGCTGCCGCGCACACAGCACACCTGGACCGGGTGTACGGAGACGGCTGGATCGCGGCCGGGGACGCAGCAGTCGCCTTCGACCCGGTTTCCTCTCAGGGGGTCCTGACCGCCCTCTACACCGGGATGAACGCGGGCCGGGCCGTCGATGCCCGACTGAGCCGTGTGAACCGCGACGACGTGTCGGCTCTCGCCGACTACGCGCACAAGACCGCGGCCGCCTGGACCGCGTATCTGCGCGGCCACTGTCTCATTCACGCCCAGGAGGCCCGCTGGCTCCACCGTCCGTTCTGGACGCGGCGGCTGACCGGCCCCCCAGACTCCTCCCGCCGACCGCAGGAAAGGCGCAGCACGCCATGAGCACAGATACGAAACACGGAGCCGGCTCCCACGGAGCCCCGCACGGCCTCCACCGCTTTCTGCTCATCGGCAAGAAGAAGATCTTCTCCTACCACCTCGCGCTCTACAACGTGGAGGCGCACGCCTTCCAGGCCATCGTGACTCTCAGCCTCGCGGATGCCGTCCGCGAGGCGTATCTCGCTGATCTGGAGAAGAACAAGGACAAGAGGGTTTTCTACAGCCTCTTTTCCCCCGACAACTTCCCGCTCACCGACCTCAAACGGGGCAAGACGTTCAAGGTCCAACTGGAACGGGTCATTGTCAAACCTGACGGGTCGAGGGAATTTCAGAAGATGCTGAACGGACAGCCGACCGAGGCATCGTGCAGCCCGGAGGACGTACGGTACTTCCGGAAGCTCGGAGGCCTGAAGTACCCCGCCCACCTCACCTACCTGTTGTTCGGCGAGGACGACGAGGTACACATCGCGCACCAGCTCGCGAAGAAGCCGAACTGGGACGAGGTCATCACCCTCGCCGAGCCGCGCGGCATCGACCCCTCGTTTCTGAGCAAGGTCCCGGACATCACCGTCGAGGCGATCGAGGACCCTCACGGGGTCGTGACCGAGAGCCCTTTGAAGAAGGGACAGAGGTACGAGGCCAAGATCAACGGAGTCGGCACGTCGATCAAATTCAGGGCTGGTCGGCAAGGCTGGTGGAACCACACCAGCCTCAACAGCTGAGTCGGCGCGAGAACGACTGCGTCCCGCGACAACTGCGGCGCCTACGGGCCCACGCCTCCGGGGGCGGGGGCGGGGGAGGGTCAGTAGATGTGCACGGAGACTCCGCACAGGCCCAGGCCCGCCGTGGCGGCCTGCCGCCATGCGCGCAGCGGCCCGTCGAGGACGGATTCCTCACCCTCGGAGTAGTCGAGCCAGTCCTGGTCGGCGGCGACGGCTTTCTCCTCGGGGGTGAAGGAGAGAGCCTTCTCGACGTCGGGCAAGCTGTGGCGCACCTGTGCCGAGGTCAGCAGGAAGTTTCCGCACCAGCCAGGAAGCAGGGCCGCACGGCGGGGCCCGATCGCGTGGAAGAAGGAAGCGAGAGCGTAGTCCTTCCAGCAGACGTGGATGAACAATCGCTCCGGGTCCTCATCCCGATCCCAGACGTGGGTCAGCAGATGGAAGTCATCCGTGGCGTCGGGGCCGCCGTCGTACATGTCATCCATCGGGCCGAAGTTGCCGATCATCTGGTAGAAGTCACGGATTCGCTCGGCTTCCCCGGAGCAGTAGTCGTCGCCGAATCCGTGGCCCCACGTGCGGAAGTCAGGCAAGGGCGCTTCTTGCCAGCGGCGCCACAACCGACCGGCCACCGGATCGCTCTGCCAGGCCTGGAGCAGGGGAAGCATCCGGGGCGCCAACTGAGCGATGAACGTGTCGGGGTGAGCGGTGATGGCCCACGCTGAGGTGATCCCCATGCCCGGCACCGTAGGACATGCCACCGACAACGCGGAAACGGCTGTTGCCGGTTCACGCAGTACGGCAGGTCGAGAGCCCCACCCGGCCTCATCGCTGGCCGATGCCCGAGCCATGTGCTGCGAGGCGCTCTCGATCCGGAGTGAACTCGGAGCGGCCCGCCTGATCGTGGGCCGCCCGCCGGTGGCACCATCTGTGGGGTGCCCCCTTCTATCCAGGTCGGTCCGTACACCGTCATCGCGCTCGCCGACGGCGCGGGCCCTTTCTTCTCCTCCAGGTCGGAGGCGTTCCCCGGCGCGACTGCCGAGCAGTGGGCGGCGGCCGACCGGCTCGATCCCGGCGCGCTCGACGCCGACGGGCGCTGGCGGCTCCAGTTCCGCGCGTTCGCGATCCGCAGCGATCAGGGCGTGACGCTGGTCGACGCGGGGATCGGTCCGGCCGACAGCCCGGCGGCCTGGGCGCCGGTGCCCGGGGCGCTCCCGGCATCGCTGGCCGCCGCGGGTATCGAACCCTCCGACGTGGACACCGTGGTGCTCACGCACCTCCACACCGACCACGTGGGCTGGGCCGTCGTGGGCGGCGAGCAGAGGCGGCCGTTCTTCCCGAACGCCGCATACCTGTTGCAGCAGGCCGAACTCGACGCGATCGACGAGGTCAACCCGCAGCTGCGGTCCACTCTCATCGACCCGCTCCGGGAGACCGATCAGCTACGGCTGCTCGACGGTGACACCCCGCTGCGCAACGGCGAGCGGGCGTTCGCCACGCCGGGTCACACGCCCGGGCACCAGAGCGTGCTCGTCACCTCCGGGAGCGAACTGGTCGCCGTCACCGGTGACCTGCTCGTGCACGCGATCCAACTGCTCCACCCCGAACTCGCCTACGCCCACGAGATGGACGTCGAGCAGGCGAGAGCCTCAAGAGAACGGGTCCTCGGTAGCAGGGCCGCCGACACCCTCCACCTCGCGACCCCGCACCTGACCGAACCGTTCATCACCAGCTGACCCCACCCGGCGGAGCCGGTCACTCCCGCAGTGCGTACGGACCGACGAACGGCGGGCACTGCTCTGTGGGAGCCCGCTGCAAACTGCGGGAGGGTGCGCCGTCGCGCACATGGTCGCCGGGGTGAACAATCCCGCACTGCGTGACGCTCGCGGCTGTCGTCCCGTCGGACTGCGGCGGCCGACCGCTGGGCCGGTACGCCGGTACGGCTTCCGGTCAGGCCCGCAGTGCGTCGATCGCGGTGTCGATCGCGGCCAGGGCCGCTGTCCTCTCGAGGCCTGCCCGCGATACGAGCGAGAGGCCTTGGACGACGTAGAGCAGTAGCTGGGCCTGGTCCTCGGGGCGGGCGGTGTCGGTGACTTCACCGGCGGCCTGTGCGCGGCGCAGCGCGTCGGTGAGGATCTCCGTGAACCGGCGGTACGAGCGGGTGACGACTTGTGTGGCTTCGCTGTCGTGGGGGACGAGTTCCGCGGTGGTGTTGCCGACCAGGCAGCCCTGCGGTACGCCCACGTCGGAGATCAGTTCGTCCAGGCGTGCAGGGTGGGTCAGGATCTCGCGCAGCGCCGGCAGGAGCGGAGTGGTGTCGAGCGCGGCGATCAGGTGTCGTTCGTACACCTCCCAGTAGAGCCTGACGGCGTCGAGGTAGAAACTGCGCTTGTCCCCGAACGTTCCGTAGAGGCTGCCGCGTTCGACGGCCAGCGCGTCGACCAGGTCCTGGATCGATGTCGCCCCGTATCCCCGGGACCAGAACAGTTCAAGTGCCCGCGTCAGTGTCTGGTCCTTGTCGAACCCGCGGGGTCGTCCGGTTCGTGCCACGTGTCCGAGACTACAACTTCTTGACAGGGCGTTCAAGAAGTCATAGCTTCCCTCGCAGAACTTTTTGAACGGCTGCACAGAAGTCGACCGGCCCCATGCCGGGCGCGAAAGGCGAAGCAATGGACTTTGCAGGAAAGACAGCACTCATCACCGGATCCGGTGCGATCGGCGGACTCGGGCACGCGACGGCCCGAGTGCTGGCTGCCGGGGGAGCCGACCTGATCCTCACCGGCACGGACCTGGAGCGCGGAGCCCAGGTCGTCGAGGACCTTCGCGCGGTCGGCGGCGAGTCCACCGCAACGGTGCGTTTCGTCACAGCCGACGTGACCGACACGGCAGCCGTGCGACAGCTGGCCGAGGACGCCGGTGCTGTGGACATATTGGTCAACAACGCGAGCGTCATGACGTTCGGCCCGACCACCGAACAGGACCTCGCGAGCTATGAGGCCGCCTTCGCGGTCAACGTGCGTGCGCCGTTCCTGCTCACCGCGCTGCTCGCACCGAAAATGGCCGCCAACGGCGGCGGCAGCATCGTCAACGTCAGCTCCACCGCAGCCGGTCTCGGCATGCCCGGGATGGCCGTGTACGGCGCCACCAAAGCCGCGCTCGAATCCTTGACCCGCACCTGGGCGGCAGAGTTCGCCCCTTCGAACGTGCGGGTCAACGCTGTCGCTCCCGGTCCGATGCGCACCTCGAAGGTGATCGCGGCGATGGGCCCCGACATGGGGGGCATGGGCCTGACCACCGCGCTCAAGCGCACCGCCGACCCGGCCGAAGTGGCGCACGTCGTCGCCTTTCTCGCCGGTGACCGAGCCAGTTATGTGACCGGAGCGGTCATGCCCGCCGACGGCGGCCGAACCGCGATCTGAGCCACGGCCGCTGCCGCCGGACAGTGCCACCGCTGACGGGACAGCCCGTCATCGCTGCTGATTCACGCGCCACGGCGCCGAGTGAAGGAAAGAGAAATCATGGGTCGTCTCGAGGGAAAGTACGCACTGATCACAGGAGGAACGAGCGGCATAGGACTGGAGACCGCCCGCGAGTTCCTCGCCGAAGGAGCGGCCGTCGCGATCACCGGCCGCTCGCAGGAAAGACTGGACGAGGCCGCCCGGCAATTGGACGGGCCGCTGCTGCCCATCGTCAGCGACGCCGGCGACGTACCCGGCCAGGCGGCGCTCGCGGCGCGGCTGCGGGCGGAATGGCCCAAGCTCGACATCCTGATGAGCAATGCAGCCGACATCACCCATCTTCCGATCGAGGAATGGACCGAGGAGGCATTCGACAGGCTCCTCGCAACCAACCTCAAAGCGCCGTTCTTCCTGATCAAGGCCCTGTTGCCGCTCTTCTCGCAGCAATCCTCGGTCATCCTCGTCGGCTCGGTCTCCGCTTTCGTCGGACACGAGAACGCAACGGTGTACGGCGCCGCCAAGGCGGGTCTGCTCTCCTATGCCCGCGGGCTGACCCACGAACTCAAAGAGCGGGGCGTTCGCGTCAACGGCCTGAGCCCCGGGCCGACCGTCACCAATGCGTTCGCGCCGCTGGGCCCGGAGCGGCAAGCCGCCGTCTACGAGGAACTTCGGCGAACCGTGCCACTCCATCGGCTGGGGACCGCCACCGAGATGGCGAAGGCAGCTGTGTATCTCGCCTCGGACGAGTCCGCCTACACCGTTGGCACCGTGCTGCGCGTCGATGGCGGCATCGGGGAGCTCGCCTACTGAACGGAGTTGCAGAAGGGTGGGGGCGGTCAGGTCGGAGCCGTGATCATTTGGGCGAATCCTGTAGACGGATCACGACTCAAAACGCGCTACCGACACGTGCCATGACCGCCCCCGAGCTCGGCCGCCGCCCGTTCCGCCACCGTCCCGGTCACTGGTCGAGATCGCCGCGGCGACCGCGCAGCGCCGCGAAGAAGTTGACCAGGGTGGCGGCGAAAGTGAAGAGGCTGCCTGCGGCCTGAATGGTGATCAGCCAGTCGCCCATGTTTCCTCCCGTGCTCGTCGATGTGTTCAGTGCAGCGGGCGGGCGCGCCCTCCGGCCACGGCTTCGGAGGGAGTCGGAGGAAGCCGGAGGAAAGCGGAGAAGCCCTGGAATGGGTGACGATGACTGGTCCCTGCCCTTATGTTGAGTGGTCGGTACGGGCCGTGAGGGGGTGCGGTGGAGGGAGTGGACCCGGATCGGGCGGACGGGCCCGCCGACTTCGCTGCGTGCCTCGACGCGCTCCGTCGGCTGCGGGGCCTGTCGTACGAACGCATGGAGGCGGCGGCCGGGAAGTTGCCGTCGAGGCCCGGCGGACCGGCGTGGGAGCCCCTGGCCAGGAGCACGATCGGTGAGATCGTTACCGGTCGCCGGATGCCGTCGCGCGACAAGCTGTTGACCTTCCTCGCCGTGTGCGAAGTGCCCTGCACGGAGGTCCCTGGGTGGCTGGCCGCGTGGAGCCGGGTCGGGTCCGTGTCGATTCGGCGGCCCTCCGGGGCTCTGCCGGTACGGGACGCGCGGCCTCGCGCGCTCGGCGTGCACGCGGCGATCCAGGTGACAGGTCCGGCGACCGCAGCGGACGAACTCCCTGTCTACGTGTCGCGCGACGTCGACGGGCGTCTGCGCGCTGCGCTGGCCGTCGGACGGTTTGTGCTGCTGGTCGGTGGGTCGTCCGTGGGCAAGACGCGTAGCGCGTGGGAGGCGGTCCGGGCCGAGCGGGCGGACTGGTGGCTCTTCCAGCCACCCGACGTCGCCGCCCTGGCCGCCCTCGCGACCGCGCCCGTGCCCCGGACCGTGGTGTGGCTCGACGAGTTCCAGAACTACCTCAGTGATGGGCTGACACCCGCGACGATCCGCGCTCTGCTGGTGGGTGGGGCCGAGACAGTGCTGATCGGCACGCTCTGGCCCGACCACTACCTCCGGTTCACCACGAAGCCGGGCGTAGGCGAGGATGACCCGTTCCGGCGCGAGCGCGAGGTGCTCAAACAGGCGGAAGTCATCGACCTCGCGGACCGGCTGACTCTGGCGGAGCAGGAGCGAGCAGACGCCGCGGCGCGGGACGATCCGCGCATCCGCGTCGCCCTGACCTCGGCCGACTACGGCATGACCCAGGTCCTCGCGGCAGCCCCTCATCTGGTGCTGCGCTGGGAACAGGCGCCCGAACCCTACGCCCGGGCCCTCATCACTGCGGCGATCGATGCACGTCGTCTCGGCGTCGAGGGCGGCGTGCCGACGGCCCTGCTGACGGCGGCGGTCCCGGCGTATCTCGCCCCCTCCGAGGTCGCCAGGGCCCCGCACGACTGGCTCGCGCGAGCTATGGCGTACGCGACGAAGGAGCTGCACGGTGCGACCGCGGTTCTCGGCCCGGTCCCAGGACGGGAGATGGGCACGGTCGCCGGATACACGGTGGCCGACTACCTCCTGCAGCACGGCACCGCGACGCGGCGCGCGAGCGTGCCCGCCGACAGCGTGTGGCAGGCGTACGCCGACCACCTCACCGGCGCGGACCTGTGGCGCATGGGACGGTCCGCGGAAGACCGCGGGCTCTTCCGGCAGGCCGAGCTGATCTACCGCGCGGCAGCCAGCGACCTGGCGCAGGCCCGGTCGTCCCTCATCAATCTGATGAAGCGACAGGGCAGGGTCGAGGACGAGGAACAGGTCCGGCGGGCGGCGGCCGCCGCCGGCGACGATCTGGAGCTGGTCCGGCTGGCCAACTTCCTCGACCAGCGGAGCCGACCGGCCGAAGCAGAGCGGGTTTTCCGCGACGGCCTCGCGCGGGGAGACACGAGCGTGCTCAGGAGCCTGGCGTCCTTCCTGGACAGACACGGCAGGACAGCCGAGGCTCTCACCACCTGGCGGCAGGCCGCCGACGCGGGCCACGACGTGTGGTTCCCGTTCATCGAGTTCCTCAAGAGCCACCGGATGCGCGACGAGGCCTATCAGGCGCTGCGCGAAGGCGCTGCGGCTGGTGACCTCGGCTGCCGCAACGAGTTGGTCATGATGCTCGACATCGGCAAACGCGCCGCGGAGGCGGAGGAGGTGCTTTGGCGTTCCGCAACGGCCGGACACCGTTACGCCCGCAGCATCCTGGCCAGACGCCTGGAGAGCGAGGGGCGGACGGCCGAGGCCGAGCGGGTGTGGCGCCAGAGCGTCCGGCACGGAGACGGGGACGAGACCTCGTCCGGTGCGCGCGAGAAGCTGAGCGACCTCCTCCTGCGGCAGGGCCGACTGGCCGAGGCGGAGGAACTGTGGCGGGACGGGGTCCGTGCCGGGGAGTACGGATCGGCCTCGGGGCTGGCCAAGGTGCTCGAACAGCGGGGTCGTGTGGACGAGGCGGTCGCGCTGCTCCTCCCCAGTGCCCTCCAGGGGGACGCCGACACCCTGCTGACGCTGACCCTCCTGCTGGGTCGGCACGGTAGGGACGCCGAGGACGAACGCCTCCTCGAAGCGGTCTCCACGACCTACGACAAGGGCACCGGCTGGTTGGTCAGTCTCCTGCTGAAGCAAGGGCGCTTGGACGAGGCAGAGGCGGTACTGCTCCGCTCGGCCCTGAACGGAGGCGACGAGGCCTGGTCTTCCCGTAGGCGTCTCGTCAAACTCCTGGTGGAGCGCGGGCGGATCGATGAGGCGGAGGGGCTGCTGCGAAGGATCGCGGCGTCCGGCAACCTGGCAGTGAACGAGGAACTCGTCACCTTCCTGGAAACCCACCGGCACACCGACGAGAGTGAGGAGATCTGGCGCCGCTTGGCGGACCACGGCGACTCGACCACGCGCTGGTACGCAAGTCACCACCTGACCAAGCTGCTCGCACGGACGGGCCGCACCGCCGAGATCGAAGAACTGTGGCGCCGGAACCTCGCCATGGGAGGCGGTGCACAGGTCTTGGACGTGCTCGTCGGCCTGCTCGCCGAGCAAGGGCGGTCTGCAGAGGCCGACAGCCTGCGCAGAGAGGGCGTGAGTCAGGGCGCGTTTCGTCGTAATCCGTCGGCGGGACTTCGCCTTCGTGGCAGGGTCTGGACCGGTAGGCATTCTTGAGTGACGCGAGTGCAACTGACGGAGCAATGGGAGTTCATCGAGCCGTACCTGCCGATCGGTGAGTACGGCCCGTACACGGAGCGGCTACGACGGCAGTTCGAGGGTGTGATCTGGCGGTTCAAGACCGGCAGATAGTGGCGGGAGATGCCGCAGGAGTTCGGCGCCTGGCCGACCGTCCACAACCGCTTCCGGTAGTGGCGTGACGCTGGCGTCTTCGGGCCCTGCTGGAGGGCCTGATGGCGGAAGCAGCGAAGCGGCGTGACACCGATCTGTCCTTGGTCAGCATCGACTCCACCGCCGCGCGCGCTCACCACGACGCAGCTGGGATGCACCTGGGCGAGGACGTCCTGACCGCGCTGGAGAAGGCCGCCACCGAGACGGAAGAACCGGGGCAGAAAGAGGCAGCCTCGAAGAATATGACGGAACGGCACCGAGTTTGCGCCCGAGCGGGAGGAACATCCGGCGTCGCCGAAAACTCCGGTTGAAGGCCCCCCTGGGACGCTCCAGGTGCGGGCAGACCAGCAAGGTCCACTCGCCGCCGATCGCACGTCCAGCCCGCTGGCGTTTGTGCTGACCGCGGGCCAGGCTGCCGACAGCCTGCAGTTCATCCCCGTCCTCAAGAAGTTGCGGGTCCGCGGCCCGGTCGGCCGCCCCCGCAGCCGACCGGGCGCGGTCGCCGCCAACAAGGCCTACTCCTCCCGTGGTAACCGAGCCCGCCTGCGTGGACGCAGTATCAAGGCAGTGATCGCGGAGACGAAGGACCAGGCCGCCAACCGGGAGAAGAAGGGCTGCGGTGGCGGCCGGCCCGTCAGCGCCCTAGCGTACTGAGTCGTTGATTCGTGTGCAGTGCGCGGCGAGGGTTTCAGGATCTCGTCCGCGGTCTTGGTCCATACGAACGGCTTGGGTTCCTTGTTCCACTCATTGATCCAGCCACGGATGTCGCGTTCGAGCTCGACGATGCTGCGGTGGGTGGATCGACGGAGTTTGAGGCTGGTCAGTTCGGCGAACCAGCGCTCGACGAGATTGAGCCAGGATGCGGCAGAACGGGCTGCGTGCGGTCAAGGGTCTGTATCTGCGACTTCTCATCCACCGCCAGCACCAGGGCGTTCTCAGGCGGAGCGAGACAGATGCCCACTACGTCACGCACCTTGTCCACGAACTGCGGGTTGCTGGACGTCTTCCAGGTCTGCACGATGTGGGGCTTGACTCCGAAGGCCCGCCAGATCCGGGAGACGGCCGACTGCGACATGCCGGCAGCCTGGGCCATCGAGCGCGTCGACCAGTGCGTGTCCCCCTTCGGCGGCGCCTGATCGAGAGTCTTCGCGATCAACGCCTCGACCTGATCACCGGTGATCTTCCGTGGCGCCCCCGAACGCGGCCGGTCCACCAGCCCCTCCAGCCGGTGCGCGGCGAACCGCGCCCGCCACTTGCGCACCGTCTCCCGCGAGACGCCCAGCATCTGCGCGACGTGCGTGTTCGACGCGCCCTCCGCACACGCCAGCACAATCTTCGAGCGCAGCACCAGCGATACAGACGCCGTCCGCCGCCGCGACCAGCCTCGACCAGCCCCGCAACACCCGGCGCTCCTGGTCGGACCACTGCAGCGGCAACGGCTTTGGACTCGGCATCCACCCACCCCTCGACCACCCAGACGCTTCCTCACAGCGTTAGAAAGCCTGCTGGTGGTCCTCCAGCATGACGTCGAGACGTTCACGGAACAAAGGACGGTCGAGATCGTCGTAAGCACGGGCCCACAAAGGGTGGAGGTCCGGGAGGCCCAGTGGATCCTCGTGGTAGGCAGCTGTGAGTCCCAGAAGAGCACTCGCCGGACGGCCCGCATCGAGCATCCGGGAGGCGTCGGCCAGGATGGTGTCCGTCTCCCCGGTGAAGGAGGGGTACTCGTCGGCGAAGGCGTCGTTCGGTGCGAGGACGCCGATACCGATGCCGGACGGATCGGGTTCGTGGCGCCAGCCGGCCGGCGGCGCGAGATCGAGGGGGACCTCCGCGTCGCAGCCGTCGGGAGTGACGCCGTACTCCGGGGTGGGGTGGATGCCAAGTTCGGCCGACAAGCGTGCCACCCGGGTACGGCGGCAATCTTCTCCGCTGCGCAGGGCGAGGGAGAGCAGAAAGGTGAGGCCGTCCAGAGTGTTCCGGCCGATGACGCACGGCTCCTTGTGGCCGAAGGAAGCAACGGGATGGTCGGTGTGCCCGAGTTCCGGCGCGGGGACCACCCATCCGATGCAGGTACCGGTGCCAAGGTCCGCGAAGGGCAGGAGTTCCGGTACGGACATGAATGGTATGTGGTGTCGGCGGAACACTTCTCCCGCGTAGCAGTACTCCCACCCCTGAGGCGCGAGGGGGACCTCGCACAGATCGAAGGGCAAGGCAAGACTGCCCTGCACGCGGCCGGTGTCGTACAGGCCCTCCTCGTACAGGTCCCTCATGAGGAACTCCTCCTCCCAGACGATGTCGATCACCTTGGCAAGTGCGGGTGGGGTGGGGAACGGGAACAGGTCGTCGGTCCAGCGTGGTGGTGTCGTCATGGGCGCAGAGTGTCGCAGTCACGTGTGACAGTCGGAGAGAGACCCTCACCGCCTACTGCCGACGAATTGACGACTCAGCACACCAGGCCTGCCCGGCGGATCATGCTGGGCGGCCCAACCAGTGCTGAAGCGTTCTGGCAACCCGCCGGACAAGGATCCGGATGGAGCAGGTTGGGCCCGTCTTAAATGCCTCGACATAGGTCGCGGTGATCGGGGACGCTTCGCGCGATGACCAGAATCGACGACACGCCGCCCGCGTGGGACGAGCGCACCCAGCTCACCACGTTTCTCGACTACGCACGTGACACCGCCCGCGCCAAGTGCGATGGCGTCTCTGCGGAGAACGCACGCAAGGCGCTCCTGCTGGGCTCACCGCTGATGACCATGAGCGGAGTGATCAACCACCTCCGCTGGGTCGAGTACTACTGGTTCCAAGTGGTCTTCCTCGGCGAGGAAGACCGGGGTCCCTGGACCGAGGAGGACCCCGACCGCGAGATGCGTATCGCCGTCGACTTCCCGCTCACGCAGGTGCTCGACGAATACGCCGAACAGAGCGCCCACTACCGCGAACTGGTCGCCGGGAACGGCCTGGGTAAGCAGGCCCAACGAGCCGTGCGCAACGGCCTCCACGTCGACCTGCGCTGGATCCTCCTCCACCTCACCGAGGAGACGGCCCGCCACAACGGCCACCTGGACATCCTGCGCGAGATGCTCGACGGCACGACCGGCGACTAGGCCGTGTTTGAGAATGCGTAAGTTTTCGGTTATTGGTCCGGCTCGTCGTCGAGGTGCGCGTTGACACGGCCGAGCAGGTCGAACAGCTGCGCGCGCTCGTCGCGGGCGAGCGGGGCCATGATGTGTTCATTGACGCCGTCGAGTACACGAGTGAGCTCGTCGAGGCGGCACTCGCCTTCGTCGGTGATGGTGATGACGTTGCGGCGCTTGTCGGCCGGGTCGGGGGCGCGACGGACCCAGCCGTCGTCCGCGAGGTCGTTGAGAACTGAAACGAGATCGCTCTTGTAGATCCGGGTGCGGCCGGACAGGGCCGCCTGGCTCGCGGGGCCGAACTCGGCGAGGGCGGCGAGCACCACGAAATGGTCCTTGTGTGCGCCCACCGCCTGGAGTGCGTCGCCCGCGACGCGCCGTGTCTGGGCAGCCGTCATCCCGACGAGTCGCGAGAGCTGGCCCTTGAGCCGTTCCGGGGTCTCGTTGCTGCGGTCGAATCGCAGCTCGTCGCCGGTCTCCATGCTGACACTCTACCCGCTTGCGTTAGAGGCACTAACGAAATAGATTCGTTAGTGAGGCGAACGTTAGTGCCTCTAACTCTTCGAAGGGGAGCGTCATGACCAGCACCGAAACCCTGATCCGCGAGCTCGCTGACCGCACCGAACTGGCCGACCTGGTCGCCCGCCACAGCCTGTGGATCGACGAGGGCCGCTATGACGAGACCGACCGGCTCTTCACCCCAGACGTCGTCGTCAAGTCCCTCCGCGGGGAGGTCCACGGCATCGAGGCGCTCATCGAGCTCGTCCGCGCGCGCCATGACGACTACACCCGCACCCTGCACAACAAATCCAACCTCGTCATCGAGATCGACGGCGAGACGGCCACGGCGCGGGCCCACGACATCGCCGTCTTCGTCATCGACGACAAGACGGAGGCGATCGCGGCCGCGATCCACCATTACGGAGCCCGCCGCTCCGAGGAAGGCTGGCGCTTCGACCGCCTCGAAATCACCCCGGTCGCACTGACTCAGGCCCTCGACCGGGCCTTTTAGGGTGAGCCTGCAACGGGTCACAGCGACTGCCGTATCAAGGTGAGTTGGACGGTCGCTTCGTAGCGGAAGGCCAGCTTGTCACAGCGGGTCGCGACACCTCGGGATTGTTTCAGGAGTCCGATCCGGCACTCGACCTTATGCCTGGCCTTGTACCTCTCGCGGTCGAAGCCGGGCGGGCGACCGCCTGCCGAGCCCCGGCTACGGCGGTGTCCGGGCTGGTCACGCTTCTCCGGGATGGTCTGCGGGATCTGCCGCCGGCGCAGATACTCGCGGATCTCGCGGGAGGAGCACGCCCGGTCGGCGAGGACGTGAGTGCGCCGGGTTCGCGGGCGGCCTCCGCCGGGTCGGGGTATCCGGATGCGGCTGATCACCTCGGTGAACAGCGGGGCGTCGCCTAGCTGTCCGGCGGTGACGGCTGTAGCCAGGACGTGGAATCAAGAGTCGACGGCGAGATGGATCTCCGTGGCCAGGCCGGCACGCGAGCGGCCGATGCCGTGGTCATCAAGCTCGGACGCCAGCCCCTGGCCACCCGTCCCGCCAGGATGACGGCCCCCCTTTTCCGAGCCCCGGCAGCATCCGCCTTGACCTGCAACTTCTTCAGAATACGGGCCCAGGTCCCGTCGACCTACCAGCGTCGGGACGCCGAATTCGCCGTCCCCCACGGCGCGTACCGCTCCGGCACATCCCGCCAGGGCGAACCGGTCCTGGCCCGCCACCAGATCCCGTCGAAGACCTGCCGCCGATCCCGCGGCTTGCGCCCCCATCGCCGGCCACGGAGGTAGCACCGCCTCCAGCACCCACTTCTCGTCCGTGAGATCTCCACGAGCCATCCGAAGGTCATTTCACGTTGAAGATCAAAATCTCAAGCATGCCCTAGCTCCGGCGCAGAGCACGGGCGGAGCCGGAGTCGGATCGAGGCAACGGTGACGATGCCGTGGAAGACGTAGCCGCGCTTGTCGAACCTCGTGGCCACTGCCCGGGAGTTCTTCAACACGTTGATCGTCCGCTCGACTCCGTTCCTTCGCTCGAACCTCGGCGGCGGGCTGATGGCCCGACAGGAGGTCAGGTAGACCCCCGTCATGGCACTCCAGTGCGCAGTCGGTACAGCACCACGACGGTCACTTGATCCGCCGGACAGGATGGCAGCCCAACGGACAGGCCCCCGGTGATCACAGAGCTTCGCACTCCGTGATCACCGGGGCCTGCGCCCGCTTTGCTCCGGGCCTCCGTAGCTGTTGCCCGTGTGGAGCTTGTCCAGCCGCTTTCAACGGTCGCCGGTACTCACCCTTTTATCGCGGAGCTGGCGACGCCCTGGACGAACCAGCGCTGGAAGAAGGCGAAAACAACGAGGACGGGCAGGACCAGGAGTACGCCAAAGGCAAGGGTCTGGCCCCAGTCGAGCGGCTCTTGGCCCTGGAAGACGCTCATCTCCAGCGGGAGGGGGCGGACCGAGGGGTCGGACACCATCAGGACCGGCCACAGGAAGGAGCCCCACTGGATCAGGAAGGTGAGGATGGCGACGGAGGCGAACGCGGGCTTGCTCATCGGGACGATGATGGCGAAGAAGGTACGCCAGGGGCCGGCGCCGTCGATGCGGGCCGCTTCCTCGATGCTCGGGGGGATCGAGCGGAAGAACGTATGGAACTGGTAGACGGAGAAGGCGTTGGCGATGAACGGAAGCGCCTGGATGAGCAGTGTGTTCCGCTGGTCGTTGAACATGTAGAACAGCGGGACGGCCACCGACTCGAACGGGATCAGCATCAGCAGCAGGATGAGGGTCATGACCGCTTCCCGGCCTCGCCACTTCAGCCGTGACAGTCCGTACGCGGCCATCGAGTTGACGAGCAGGCCCCCCGTCACCACCACGAAGGCCAGCAGCAGCGAGACGCCCATGAAGCGCCAGAAATAGCCGGTGCTCTCGGAGCTGAGGGCGTCGAGGACGGCGGAGTAGTTGTCGAAGGACAGGTGGGTGGGGAGGAAACCGGACAGGCCGTTGAGCACCTCGTCGGAGGGCTTGAGGCTGCCCAGGAACAGGTAGGTCACGGGCAGCGTGAAGACGAACGCCAGCACGCTGAGTACGGCGTAGTCCATGAGGCGGCGCAGGTGTGTGCGGGGCGTGGCCATGGGTCAGTCCTCGTTTCCGGGCCGGACGACGCGGCGCTGGACGAGCGTCAGGGCGACGACGATCAGGAAGAAGACGACGGTGATCGCCGAGGCCTGGCCGATGTTGTTCTGGTCGAAGGCGGTGGTGACGGCCTGGTACATCACAGTGCGAGTGGCGTCCTCGTCGAGGCCGCCGCCGCGGACGAGGATGTACACCTGATCGAAGACCCGGAAGGACAGCACCGAGGTGAGCATGGCGACGAACACGAGGGTGCCGCGGATGCCGGGCAGGGTGACATGGCGGAACTGCTGCCAGCGCGTGGCGCGGTCGAGCCGGGCCGCTTCGTAGAGCTCGGTGGGGATCTGCTGGAGCCCGGCGAGCAGAATGACCATCTGGAAGCCGACGCCCTGCCAGACGGAGAGCACGATGATCGAGGCCATGGCCGTGGTGGCGTCGCCGAGCCAGCTGAAGGCACCCCAGTTGCCGAAACTCACCAGGTCCAGGGCGGAGTTGAGCATGCCCTGATCGCTGCGGGCGAGGATCAGCCGCCAGATCACGGCGACCAGCGCCATGGGGAAGACCACCGGCATGAAGAAGAAGGACCGGAAGAGGCCGATGGCTTTCAGCTTGCGGTTCAGCAGGATCGCCAGCGCCAGGGCGAGGGCGGTCTGCAGCGGTACGACGACCCCGGCGAAGGTCAGGTTGTTGAGCAGCGCCCGCAGGAACGGGCCCGACAGATCGGGGTCGGTGAACAGCCGCCGGTACTGCTCCAGACCGAAGAACGACGGCGCCAGCGGCGAGCCGAGCCGCACGTTGTAGAAGGAGAGCACCACGGCGTAACCGAACGGCACACCGACGAAGACGATGAGCCCGACGACGGCCGGTGCGGACATCGCCAGTCCGTGCATCCAGTCGCGGTTCTTCCGTACAGAACGCGTCGGGCGCTTGGCTCGTACCGGGCGCCCGGACCGCGTCGGGTTCTCGGAGATGATGGGTGGGTCCTGCTCCCCGCCTGGGAGCGTGGGCCGGGCGGAATCCACGGAATTCACGGGTGGGTCCTGTTCCCGGCGGGACGGCACGCTTCGCCTGTGCCGTCCCGCCGCCGATGCGTTCTGCGGTCTACGGGATCTTGTAGCCGGCGTTGTCCGAGAAGTCCCGGTCGATGGCGCGGGCGGCCTTGGCCAACGCCTTCTTGGGGTCGGCCCCGCCGTAAATGGAGTTCAACGCCCCGCTGAACTTCGACGTGATCACGGGGTATCCGGCGGTCACCGGGCGGGTGACGGCGACGCAGGACTCGGTGATCCGGGTGTCACCACACGGCTTTCCGAGCTGGTCGGCGAAGAGCTCGAGCGGGCCGCCGGTCTTGTACAGCGGGCTCTTGGCGAGCGCCGTCCTGGTGGCGGGCACCGCTCCGTTGGCCTTCGTCATCGCGGTGACGTTGGTGTCCTTCATCAGGTAGTCGAGGAAGGCGCCGGCTGCCTTGGCGTTCTTGGTGTCGGCGCCGATTCCCCAGGCCCACGAGCCCTGGCCGGTCTTGGTCCCGTTGCCGAAGTCGGGCAGCGGCAGAACGACCAGATCGTCGCCGAGGGCCTTGCTGTAGTCGGGGTACATCCAGTGGCCGACCCAGCTCAGCGCAACACGGCCTTTGGTGAACGCCTTGCTGTCGGTGTTGGGATCGACGTAGGTCTTCCAGGACTGGAAGGTCTTCATGGCGTCGACCACCGCGGGACTGTCGAGAGCCCCGGCCGCCTTTCCGTCCTTCAGCAGCGAGCCCCCGGCCGACCAGACGATCGGCGAGAAGCCGTAGGTGCCCCACTCGCTGCCATAGCCGACGTTCTCCTGGAGGTCGAGGGTCTTGCCGTCGGAGTCCTTGGCCTTCAGCGCCTTGAGCGCGGCGGTGAACTCCTTCGCCGACCAGCTGCCGGACTCTCCCTTGGGGTACTTCACCCCCGCCGCGTCCAGCAGCTTCTTGTTGCCGTAGATACCGAGCCCGGAGTCGTACATGCCCAGGCCGTAGGTCTTCTTGCCGATCGCGCCCTGGGCCTTGTTCGCCTTGGTGGCATTCTTCATGGTCTTGGCGGAGACATAGCTGTCGATGGGAGCGAGCTTCTTGTTGTAGACGAAGTTCGCCATGGTCGGGCCGTCGAACTCCATGACATCCGGCAGCTTGGAGGCGTCCGTGGTGGTGATCGTCTTGGTGTAGTCCTTGTCGGGTATCAGCTTCAGTTCGGCCTTGATCTTGCTCTGTGAGGAGTTGAACGACTTCACCGCGTTCTGCATCGCGGTGGCCTCGCTCTTCTGGCCCTGATGGGCCCAGACGCTTATCGTGCCCTTGCCGCTGCCGGCCTCCGCGGAGACGTCCGTGCTTCCGCCTCCACCGCAGGCGGCCAGCGCCGCCGCAGGCAGGGCGAGGGCCAGGCCCTTACAGACCGCGTGACGGTGCCTTCTGTTGCTGGTGAACATGGTTGGTGCCTCCGTGCGTGGGTGCGGGTGAGGGTGCGAGCTGCTGGTGTGCTCCCCGGCGTGTGGGGCTGGGGCAGCGGGGCCGGGGATGCTGTGGGGGAGAGGGGTTACTGGGGTCGGCGGGGGTTGGGCGGGGCGGTGGTTTCGCGGAGGACGAGGTGAATGGGCATCCGCACCTGCCCCGGTGGTTCGGCGTCCGGCTCGCTGAGCTGTTGCAGCAACAGTTCGGCGGCCTCTGAGCCTTGGCCCGCGACGGGCTGGGCGATGGTGGTCAGTCCGAGCACGTCGGCCAGTTCGTGGTCGTCGAAGCCGATGACGGACACGTCGTCCGGCGCCCTCAGCCGGTGCCGCCGCAGGGCGCGCAGTGCGCCCATCGCCATCTCGTCGGACTGTGCGAACACGGCGGTCGGCGGACGGGACGCGGCCAGCAGCCGGGTCATGGCCTGCTCGCCGCCCTTGACGGTGTAGTCGCCGTCCGCTTCCAAGGCGGGGTCGTGCGCGATCCCGGAGTCGGCGAGGACGTCCAGGTACGCCTGCCGCCGGTCGACGGGGGTGGTCCAGTGCAGCGGCCCACTGCTCCCGGAGATCATGCCGATCCTGCGATGGCCGAGGTTGACCAGATGCCGGACGGCGCTCTCGGCGCCGGCCCGGTCGTCGATGCCGACCACCGTGAAGCCGGGAAGCGGCCCCCCGACGATCGAGGCCAGCGGCACTCCGAGCGAGCGCAGCGCGGCGACCTCCTCCTCTTCGGGAATCAGCAGGGACAGCACCGCGTCCACACGCTTGCGCAGCGGCAGCTTGGTGAAGAAGCGCTTGCGTGCCTCCGGCGAGCCGAGGTTGTAGAGCAGCACGTCGTACCCGGCCTTGCTGAACACCTGCTCGGCGGCGTCCAGCACGGTGCTGAAGAACCAGCGGCCCACGTACGGGACCACCACCCCGATCGTGAAGGTGCGCCCGCTGGCCAGGCTGGACGCCGAACGCGACGCGGTGTAGCCCAGCGAGGCGGCGACGGCCGTGATCTGCTCCCGCACCTGGTCCGACACGCCCGGCCGGCCGCGCAGCGCGCGGGACACGGTGGACGCCGAGACTCCTGCGGCGCGGGCGACGTCAATGATGCTGACCGTCACGGCGCATCTCCTATCGGCTTCACGGCGGTGTGATCTGCGAGTGACGTGACCGTAAACCTGGCCCCGTGGTTGCGCAAGCGTTTGCGCTGATATTTACTTGGCCCGATTCTCAAGAGACAGCTTCGTTATCAAACGTCAGCGCACACGTTTGGGCGCTGTGAGCGACAGGACCTGTGCATGCGTTACGCCCCGCCCGGCCTCTGCGTGAACGACTTCGCGCTCCTGCATGACGACGACGGCACATATGTGGTGCTGCACCTGCAGGGCCCGTGGACAGCGGAGTTCGACCACCTGCGGATGGAAACCTCCTACGGCCGGGCCACATCCACCGACCTGGTCAACTGGCAGCCGCACGGCACCGTCTTCGGCAACGGACTGCCCGGCCGCTTCGACCAGCAGGCGGTCTGGACCATGCACCCCTTCCGACACGGTGCCGGAATGGTGATGTTCTACACGGGCGTCGCCGGCCTCACGGCGGACGGCTCACCGCTCCAGTCGGTCGGGCTCGCGTACTCCGACCGCCTCGACGGCACCGGCTGGCGCCGCCACGGCACCGGGCCCGTCGTCGAAGCGGACCCGCGTTGGTACCGCACCGGCGAGCGCATGGGCTGGCGCGACCCCTTTGTCGTACCCGACGACGAGTCGGAAGGCTGGGTGATGGTCCTCTGCGCCAGCGACGCGTCCCTCCCGGCCGAGGCCGGCGGCTGCGTCGCCCTGGCCACCTCCGTTGACTTGGAGCACTGGACCGTCCACCCGCCCCTCGTCTCACCCGGCGACGACGAGGAACTGGAATGCCCCGTCCTCGAACGCCTCGACGACGGCAGCTGGCTGCTGCTCGTCTCCGTCGGTGCCACCCGCAGCTTCGACGCGTGGACCGCTCCACGCCTCCGCGGCCCCTGGACCCACCGCGGCCCCCTCGGGCCCTCCGGTTCGTACGCCCCCCGCGTCATCCGCGCTGCCGACGGTTCCCGCGTCGTGCTCCACACCGTCCCCCGCCGCGTCGGACTCACCGACTCCGGCGAACCCTGCCGCGGCATGCTCGCCCAGCCGAAACTCCTGGTCACCCCCTCGGACGCAGCGCCCCGTCTCGAATGGTGGCCCGGTCTGAACTCCTGGCTCGGTGCGGAGACGGACCGCCCCACACTGCACGCCGTCGGGGAGCTGACCATATCCGGGTATGTGGAGCTCACCCTGCGCACGGACACCCCGGGAGGCGACCGCTCAGCCCTGACCGTCGGCTGCGACGGCAAGGAGCTCAAGGTGACAGGGCCCGACGGGGTTCCGCTCGGTCAGGCGGTCCTGGACCAACCCGCGGCTGCCTTGCGCATCCTGACCATCGGCGAGTACGTCGAGGTCTACGCCGACGGTGTCTTCGTCCTCTCCACCCTGAGTTACTCCGGCCATCCCGCCCCATGGACGGCCGTCACCGCAGCAGGCGAACGCACCATCCCCGTCCGCGAGATCCGTCTGCCCGACCCCCACCGCGACGACGCCTCAACTGTCTGGCCCGGCAACCCGCGACCGTCCGCCCCGGCAACCCCGTAGCCGTCCCACCTCCGGCAACCCCGCGCACAGAGCCACTGACCGAGCCCCGCCGACCACCACTCGCGGGCTCGTCCATCAGCCGAACCACGCCGAAACGAAGCGTTCGCGCCGTACGGCGCCGACAGGCTCATACTGAGAGCGCCCGGACGACCCACGGCCCACGACCTGCGGAGGCCGAACACACCATGAGCGGCAGTTGCGGCAGGGCCGTACGGGAAGAGCCGCGCCCGCTCACCCGGGAACTGCGCCACGCCATCCCGGACGTCTACAGGGGCTACCGGGAACTGCACGACGCCGCTTTGCAGACGGGTGCCCTTGACGCGAAGGTCAAGGAACTGATCGCGTTCGCCGTAGCCGTTTCAGCAAGCAATGCGGCGGCTGTATGGCCGCCCACGCCCACAGCGCTGTCCAGGAGGGCGCGACTCCACAGGAAGCCGCCGAGGCCGTCGGTGTCACCTTCCTGATGAACGGAGGACCAGCGACCATCTACGGAGCCCGGGCCTTCGCCGCGTTCAACGAGGCGTACGCGGCGGCACCCGGCGACGAGTCGCCGCGGTAGCTCCGGAGGACCGCCACCACCGGCCCGGCCGACCGGGCCGTCGGGGGATGTGCCGTTCTCCCCGCCCGGCCCGCGATGAAGACCGCCTCGGCTCCGTCCCTCGCAGGCCGGCGCCGCCGCTCGCTGGAGGTCGAGCCCACGGTCCTCGCCGCAACAGCGGCGAGGACCGTGCACAGCCTCCGCGTCCACGCTGTTCGCCCGCGCCCACGGGACCGGTGGCAGCCGGCGGTCCTGAAATCCGTCTCGACCTCAGTGCTCGTGCGGTGCGCCGTCGTGGCCGTGCTCGCCCGCGGGGTCCTCGGCCGGTTCGGACGTGGGCGACTGGCCAGCGGAGGGAGTCTCCTCCGGGTCGGAACCGGTTCTCCGCGGTGCCCTGTCCTCGTCCTCGTCGGCATTGCCCTCGTCATGGTCGTGCGGCGCCGACTCCTCGCCGTGGCCATGGCCGTGGCCGTGGCTCATCGCGCCTACCACCGCCGGCATCGTCAGACCGGTCACCACGGCTCCCGCTGCACCGGCCAGGGCGACCGCCTGGAACGAGGAGGCGAGGCCGCGGGCGGGACGCCCCCGCAACCGCCACAGCGCCACCAGGCAGACAGCCACCTCGAAGGCGGTGGCCGTGACGCCCACCCGGGTCACCCCCTCGGGCACCCCCGCGCCGGGCCCGAGCGGCACTCCTGCCGTCCGGCTGACCCCCCAGGTCGCGATCACGGCCGCGTTGACGACGAGGCCCGACAGCATGGCGACCTTGCCGCAGGCCCTCAGGGCCGCCAGAGCCCAGCCTGCCTGGAAAGCTCCGACGGCGCAGAAGAACACCCCCGCAGCCCACCATTCGGTGTAGTGGTCCGGGACCGAAGCGAAGTGGATCGCGGCGGCACCCAGCGAGGCGAAGGCCGCGAGGACGCATCCTGCGCCCACATCCGCCCTGACACCTGTCTCGGTCCTTCTCCTTGTTCCCATGGATGGCTCTCCGTCCGTGCTGCGTAGAAGAATCCAGCAGATGCGTGCGCGTGCCGCCGCACAGGCACAGCGGCATGCGGAAGCTGTCTTCTAGATCTGCAGCACCGACAGAGCGGTCAGAGACGGTTTCGGAGGAGCCCGGGACGCAGCAGCGACGCCGCGGGGCAGGACAGCGAGGGGCACATCATCCGCCGCGACGGCGGGGAAGCCCTCCGCGTCCGGTTGGAAGTGCGGGAACTCGCCCGTGATGATTTCGCAGGAGGTGTCGCCGTGTCCGTCGTGCCCCTTGGGCGGCTCTGTGCCGACCGCCTGCGGTTCGGAGGCGGCATGGGTGACCAAGGCGTGATCCGGGTAGTACGGCAGGTGCGTGGCCGCTCCCGCGAACCCGTGCCCCACGGCCAGGACGCAGGTGGCGAACAGCACCAGCCAGTGCAACCGCACTCGCCCAGGCATTCCTGACGCCTCCGCCCCATGTGTTTCCGCACTACCGCCTTGGGCAGGGAACGTACAGCATGCGGGCACGGGACACGAGCGAGGTGCGGCACCGGCGGCGCCTGCTCCATGTCTGCGGGTCGAAGCGGTGGCAAGGATCAGGTCGGAACCGCCCCGCCGGAACCAGAAGTCATGCATTCAGAGGGACTGGTGGTAGCCGAAGAACTCGTGGTCCTGGCTGTAGCCGAGGCCGCAGCACGATGGACCGGATACCGCGGCAGGCATCCGCCGGGAGCAGTCATGTCCGTGCATGTTGCACCCATGCGCGCTTGGGGGGCGGGGTCTGCTCGATGGTCGCGATCGTCGAGCCGCCGTCACGCGGTCAGGGCGTTCGGGCCGCCGCCGTGCTCGGCAAGCTCTTCCGTGCCGTCGAGATCGACGACCAGGTGGAGGCGTGCCGCCGGGTCTTCGCCAGCGACACACGGTGGACCGTGGTGCGCGGCAGCAGTCTAGAGGAGGGGGAAAGCCAGGGCCTGCCCATGTGGAGCAGCCATGGAGGCGACCCGGTGCTGGCCAGCAACCTGACGGCGCCGGGTGGACTTCGCGTTGTTCATGGTGGAAGCACTCACCAACGAAACGCTCATCCAGCAGGCTCCCGCGATGGGTTGCCTGACCCCCAGCGCCCTCGCCCACAACGGTGCCGGCCACGACCGCGCGTGATGCGTCCGGCACCGCCGTATGGGATGGACTGCGCCAGTGTGATTCTCCGCCGCCTGCCGTCACGAGAGTTCGGACGGTGTGCTGCGCGGCCCCTGTCGACACGGGGCGGCCAGGACCCTCTGGTCGTGGCCGGCCGACAGGCCCCGCGCTTCCTGACGCTCTGCCCGCGCGGGCGCCGCCACGCCGCAGTCTCGTCGTAGGCATACGAACACGCGTCAGTCCCGTGCATTACGCCACTGGCTGAAGCCGTCGTCTCTCCGTGGACGAACTGTGGTGCGTCCGCGTGCGCCACCTCATCGCTCACCCGGACGAGGCGAGCCCGGAAAGGTGATGTCGCGTTGCATTCGAGAAGACTCTGCCGTATCAGCCGCGGCCCGTCGACCGGACGAGCTCCATGGCCAGGCTGCCGATAAGGACCGCCACGTACCGTGCTTGTCGGTCGCGCTTCTCGGGCTCGGTCGCGGCCCGTCGGTACGGAGTCCGGGTTTCGTGCCACACGGAAGCCGGAGTCCTTGACGGGTGCTCGCTATTTTCTGAAGCGAGTGTCGTGCACCGTAGGTTTGCCCGTGAAGGCCGGGAGGCGCCGGGAGAATTCTGCCATCCATGGACGTGGACGGACGGGCACCACGCCAGTGCTGAATGTGTGAGCAGGGTGTCTCGAATTCGGAGCGCGGTGAGGCGGGTAGCGCAGGGGGAAGGCGCCGGACGGATGGAAGGTCACCCGATCGGTGGGGGCGACGTTGCCGTTCCGGTCCCAGGGCCGCGTGGAGTCTCCCGGTGTGGCTACCCAACGTGCCTGACAGTACCGCGCGTTCGGCTGATCACCGATGCGGGCAGAGGTGTGGCCGTACGGGCGTCGGAGCCGCTCTCAGGGACTCCTTGACAAGGGGTGATCCCGACCTCACAGTGGTCGCTACGTACAACGCAACCGGATGCGTTCTCTGCGTACATTCACGAATCCCTTCTCCAGGGATCACTCGAAGAACAGCCCCTGCGGGTGCCATTTGGCGTGCCTGAATGCGCCTGCCCGATCGTTGTGCATATTGCCGCCTGGTCGGCGGAACAGGACCGTGCGGTCCCACCAGAAGTGATGCCGTTTCAGCCCCTTGGGGCGATTCCGCGCTGAAACCGTGCGCGGAAGCTGGATAATCATCGGAAGGGTGAGTGCCACATGACACAGAACACTGCCGGCGCGCCGCTGCAGGCTTCCGAGCATGAACCCTTTCTCCAAGTAACCTGGCGCGATTCCGAAACTCCCGCCCGCGGGTATGTCGTGATCGACCAGCTGGTGACGGGCATCGCCACGGGCGGCCTCCGCATGCGCACCGGGTGCACGCTCGACGAGGTCGCTGAACTCGCGCGGGAGATGACCCTGAAGATGGGGGCCTTCGGCATCCCTGTCGGCGGGGCCAAGGGCGGAATCGACTTCGACCCCGCGGACCCCCGGGCCGAGGAGGTGAGGAAGCGATTCCTCCAGGGGGTCCGTCCGCTGCTGGAGCGCTTCTGGGTGACCGCGGGAGATCTCGGTACGCAGCAGGACCAGCTCGACCTGGCTTTCGCACAGATCGGCCTGGGGGACACCTCCTTTCACGCCGCCGTGGTCCGTGCTCCGGACGAGGCCGAGGTGCGCGCACGCGTCCAGCGGGCTTTCGCCACCCGGACGGACGGGTTGAAACTCTCGGAGCTGGTCGGCGGCTTCGGCGTGGCGGAGGCAGCTCTGGCGGCCCTGGACCACCGGGGCATCCCGGCCGCGTCCGCACGCGCCGTCGTCCAGGGGTTCGGCACGATGGGAGGGGCGACCGCGCTGTACCTCGCTCGCGCGGGGGTGAAGATCGTCGGAGTCACGGACGCCCATGGACTCGTCCGCAACACGTCACGCGGCATCGATGCAGAAGACCTGCTGCTCGCGCGGAGCACCACCGGCGTGATCGACCGCTCCGTCCTGCGTGACGACGACGAGGAACGCCCAGGCGACGAGTGGTTGGAGCAGGATGCCGACGTCCTGGTGCCGGCCGCTGTCTCCTACGCCATCACGGATGCCAACTGCGAACGTATCCGCGGGAAGCTCGTGGTGGAAGCGGCGAACGTACCCACCACACCCGAAGCCGAGCAACTCCTGAAGGACCGAGGCGTCACAGTCGTTCCCGATTTCATTGCGAACACCGGCGCTGCTGCGGGAGCGTGGTGGGTCATTCTGGGCGACGTCGTCAGCCCCACCGGAGCGTGCCGCCGACTGGCCTCGCAGATCCGCCCGCTGGTCCGGGAACTCATGAGCCGGGCTGACGAGACCGGCGCGTCCATGCGGGCCGCCGGTGTACAGCTGGCGAAGGAGAACACACAGCGGATGATCGACGAATGCGGGGGAGCGGTGGCCTTCCGCGACCTGTTCGGGCGCACCTCACAAGAGACGCTGGACGCAGGCCCCGACGACGCATCCCCGACCACCGACTCCGCCTCAGCGACGGAAACCGCAGTCGTGGCCGATGCCGTGACCGCCCCGATGAACGGAGCGGCTCCGACCCAGCTCGGCCTGGACGTGGAAGGCACACTCACCGACGCCGGCCGACAGCCTGCCGCAGCCTTTTCGGCGTACTGGCCGGGTGCGACCGACCAGTCCTCCGGACACGCCTGAACAGCCTCACGCGAGACGTGATGTGCCTGCGAGTGACCTCCCGCTCGCAGGCACCCTGTTCCGGTCCCGTCGGCGTGTTCTGTTCAGGTGCCGTGAGTGTCCTGGCGGAGAGACCTCGTCACCGTCCCGATCGAGGACGCTCCTCCCAGCCGGATGGTCCTGGTCGGCCGCAAGAGCGACCCGAATCCGGTGATCAGGAATCCGTGTCTGCTGCGGCACATGTGGAGCCGGGCTGCACCGGTCTGCCAAGCCCGCCGTGCTCATAGGGGTGTCGGCGGTCCACCGGGTACCTCTCAGGTTCACCCGGTACCGCCCAGGTTTACCTCGTGGTTCAACCGAACACCGGATGCCGGCTGCGCTGCCCCCTCGTAGTGTCTGGCCACGATCGTGATACTGGCAAAGACGGGGATGGATGCACACGCGCAGAACTGCCGCGTCTGTCGCTGCTGTCACGGATCAGATGATTTTGCGGGGAGAGCTGTATGTGGGGACTGGGACGCGGGGCGGGGAGGGCGCTACGAAGCGGTGGATGCACGCTGCTGCTGGCAGCCGTGCTCGCGGGCTGCGGGAACGACGGCTCCGAAGGCGCGACCGACTCGGTCCCGAACGCGTCGGCCACGAGTTCTGCGGATGGCCGCGATGGTCCGGAGCCCGGGAGCACGGCACCCTCAGGGCGACCTCGCGACTATGTCGCCATGACCGTGGATGGCGAACTCCACGCCATGCTGGCATTCAAGGTCTTCCCCGCGGGCGGCCAGGTGGTCGGGAAATACACGCTGGTGCACTTCGACAGCTCGGGCCAAGAGGTCCGCACAAAAACCGACTTCAACGGGCGTGGTACGGGCACCATGGTCGAACTCGATGGCCTGCTCGACTATGGGGCCGTCACCGGAACCCTCTCCAAAGATCGGAAGCGGCTGACGTTCGACAGCACCTTCGGCGTCGAGAAGGAACAGTGGAAGATCATCACCTCCAAGGAGGTCTTCGAATCAGCCGTCACGAAATACGCCAAGCGGTTCGAGTCCTGTTCCAAGAAGAAGGACTACAACCCGTGTGAGGGCGTGGAATGAACCGCCTCCCGGGCCGCCCTAGCTGCGCCTCCGGCGCGCGGAGGCAGTCCGGCGAGACTGCTTGCGTCCGGCTGGACGCGCCGCACCGCTCGTCGGTGTGCCCGGACTGCCCTGGCTCTCCGTGACGCAGCGCCGTCAGGTCGTCGATCTGTATGTCGGCGGCCGCAAGGCCCTCGCTCAGCTGACGGGGAAGCTGATCCAGGACGCCGTCGACCGGTCCACGGCCGAGATGGCCGCCGCGCACGAGGATCTGCGCCGCAGGATGAGCTCGGCCCTCACCTTCCTGCTTGGCTCCCTGACCGTCACCTTCAGTCGTCGACCGTAAGGCGCAGAGAGGCGAGCCGGCCGATGCCGCAGGCCAGGGCCGGCAGCAGGCCGAGGCGCCGTCCGGGCCGTTCGTGGCGCGAGGTGCTCATGCCGGGTGTCGGGTGCGCCGGGTGCCCGGCTGCTGCGCCGGGGCACTGTGCGGCACGGGCGCCTGGGCTATGGCTCGTCGCCGGTAGACCAGGTAGGGGCGGGACAGATAGCCGATGGGTGCGCTCCATACGTGGACGAGGCGGGTGAAGGGCCAGGCCGCGAAGAGCAGGCAGGCGGTGAGGGCGTGGAGCTGGAACAGCAGCGGGGCTCCGGTGATCGCCTCGGGCTGCGGCCGCAGGGTGAAGATGCCGCGGAACCAGACGGAGATGGTCTCGCGGTAGTCGTAGCCGGCACCGAAGACGTTGTGGGCGGCGGTCGCGGAGATGCCCAGCAGCACCGTGGCGGCCAGCAGAGGGAAGAGGAGCTTGTCGCTGCGGTCGGTGCCAAGGCGGATGCGCCTGGTCAGCAGCCGTCGGGCGCACAGCATTCCCAGCCCAGTGACCATGGCGATGCCGGCCACCGAACCGGCCCACACCGCCGTGGCGTGGTAAGCGTGCTCGCTGATGCCCGCGGCCTCGGTCCACGAGTCGGGAACGGCCAAGCCGACGATGTGTCCGCCGATGACCATGAAGGCGCCGAGGTGGAACAGCGGGCTGCCCCAGCGCAGCCAGCGGTGTTCGAAGAGCTGGCTGGTGCGGGAGGTCCAGCCGAACTGGTCCTGTCGGTAGCGCCAGATGTGGCCGACGACGAAGACGGCCAGGCAGACGTAGGGGAGAGCGACCCACAGCAGGAGGTCGGCTGCGGAGGTGGTCATCGGCAATCTTCCTGACGGCGAGCGGCGGGTGGCGTCGCGAGAGTGGGCGGGGCCTGCTCGGGTGGGACGAACGTGCCGGGCGGTGCGAACTCGCCTGCTCCGTACGGGTCCAGACCGACGTCTTCGTTGGGCGGCCCCTGTGCGGCCAGTTCGGCCACCGCCCGCAGATCGGCTTCGGTGGCCGGCGGCAGCAGGCTCAGCAGCGCCGCCAGGACGTGCCGGTAGGGGGATTCCGCGTCGGTCAGGGCCCGGTGGATGAGCTCCAGGCCGCGCCGGTGCTGCCGTAGTGGGGCCTCGCCCGCCCGGGGCCCGGCGAGCGCGGCGAACTCGAGGACGAGGGGAAGGTGGTCGGGCAGTTCCCCGCCGTCGGTGTCCCAGCCGGCGGCGCGGTAGCGCTGGGCGAGGGTGAGCAGGGCCATACCGCGGCGGCGGGTGTCGCCGTGCAGATAGTAGGTGAGGTAGAGGCTGCTCCTGCGGCGCAGGTCGAACATCTCGACGTAGTGCTGTTCCACCGCCGCCGGTTCCTGCTCGGCCAGCCAGCCGGTGAAGGCGGCCAGCTCGGAGGCGGCCGGGGACGGGGCCAGAGCCCGCACCGTGGCGGCGATGACGGGCCGGGCGTCGGTGAGTTCGGCGTCCGGGTACTGCGTCAGGAGGGACATCAGGCGCAGCAGCAGCGCCCGCGCCTCGGTCTCCTCGGGTGTGAGCGGGGACGGCCGCCCCCGGCGAGCGGGGCGCGGCGTGCGGCCGCGGGGGCTCAGGGCGGCACGGACGCGGGTGCGGACGGCGGCCGGGACGGTGGCGGGCAGCGGGCTCACAGGTGACCTCCGGCGGGGGCATCGGACGTACGGCGGCGCAGGGTGGGGATGCCGAGCATCACGCGGCGTCCGTCGGTGGGCTGGGCGTCTCCGGAGAACTCGACCGGGCAGCGGTTCTCCATCGCGCTGAGGGCGGCGCTGTCCTCCTTGTGCGCGGCGGGGACGACGTACCGGTCGGCGTACTTGGCCACGGCGAGCAGTCGGTGCAGGTCCTCCGCCTCGCGGCCGGTCAGGCCCACCGCCTGCAGCGCGGTCTCGTCGCCCGGCTCGCCCAGGGACCGTTCGCGCATGTAGGAGCGCAGGGCGGTGAGTTTCATCAGCACTCCGGCGACGACATCGGTGTCCCCGGCGGTGAACAGCTCGGCGAGGTACTCCAGTGGGATGCGCAGCCGGGTGACGGCGGTGAAGACGTGGTCGGGGTCGTCCTGGTCGCCGCCGGCCGCGTCCACGGCGTCCAGCACCGGGGAGAGCGGCGGCACGTACCAGACCATCGGCATCGTCCGGTATTCCGGGTGCAGGGGCAGCGCCACCTTGTACCGCATGGCCAGGTCGTAGACCGGGGAGCGGCGTGCGGCCTCCAGCCAGTCCTCGGGCACGCCCGACCGCCTCGCCGCGGCGACGATCTGCGGGTCGGAAGGGTCGAGGAACACTCCGCGCTGGGCGTCCAGCAGGTCCTTCTCGTCGGGTGTGGCCGCTGCCTCTCCGACCCGGTCGGCGTCGTAGAGCAGTACTCCCAGGTAGCGCAGGCGGCCGACGCACGTCTCGGAACAGACGGTGGGCTGGCCGGCCTCGATGCGCGGGAAGCAGAACGTGCACTTCTCGGCCTTGCCGGTGGCGTGGTTGATGTACACCTTCTTGTACGGGCAGGCGGTGGCGCACATCCGCCAGCCCCGGCAGCTGTCCTGGTCGACCAGGACGATGCCGTCCTCGACCCGCTTGTACATCGCGCCCGAGGGGCAGGCGGAGACACAGGCGGGGTTGAGGCAGTGCTCGCACAGCCGGGGCAGGTGGAAGAGGAAGGTCTGCTCGAACTCGAACTTGACCTTTTGGGCCCATTCACCGCTCAGGTTCGGGTCTCCGCCCGCGTGTTCCGGGGCGCCGCCGAGGCCGTCCTCCCAGTTGGCGCCCCAGGTGATGGCCGTGGGCTTGCCGGTGAGGACCGAGCGGGGGCGTGCGACGGGGACGTCGTCCTGGGCGGGCGCGCTGACCAGGTTGTCGTAGTCGTAGGTGACCGGTTCGTAGTAGTCCTCGATGGAGGGCAGGTCGGGATTGGAGAACAGGGACAGCAGCCGTTTGACCCGGCCGCCGGACCGCAGCACCAGCCGACCGCGCTTGTCGAGCATCCAGCCGCCCTTCCAGCGCTCCTGGTCCTCGTAGCGGCGCGGGTAGCCGACGCCCGGTTTGGTCTCGACGTTGTTGAACCAGGCGTACTCGACTCCGGTCCTGTTGGTCCACGTCTGCTTGCAGGTGACGGAGCAGGTGTGGCACCCGATGCACTTGTCGAGGTTCATCACCATCGCCACCTGGGCCATGACCTTCATCTCAGTACTCCACTTTCTGGGAGCGGCGGCGGATGACGGTCACCTCGTCGCGCTGGTTGCCGGTGGGCCCGTAGTAGTTGAACGCGTAGGTGAACTGGGCGTAGCCGCCCGCGAGATGAGTGGGTTTGAGCAGCAGCCGCGTCAAGGAGTTGTGGATACCCCCGCGCTTGCCGCTGACCTCGGTCCTGGGAACGTTCACGGTGCGGTCCTGCGCGTGGTACATGTACACGGTGCCCTCGGGCATCCGGTGGGTGACCACGGCACGGGCGGCGACGACGCCGTTGCGGTTGTATGCCTCGACCCACTCGTTGTCCTTGACGCCGATCCTGTCGGCGTCGCCGGTGGACATCCAGATGGTGGGCCCGCCCCGGGACAGGTCGAGCATGTATTTGTTGTCCTGGTAGTTCGAGTGGATGGACCACTTGGAGTGCGGGGTCAGGTAGCGGACGGTCACTTCGGCCCGGTCGCCGTCGCGCAGATGCTCGTCGCCGTAGTGGCGTGGCGCGTTCAGCGGTGGCCGGTAGACCGGAAGCTGTTCGCCGAGCTCCGCCATCCAGTCGTGCTGGACGAAGAAGTGCTGACGGCCGGTGAGGGTATGCCAGGGCTTCTTGTGCTCGACGTTGATGACGAAGGGGGAGTAGCGGCGGCCCCCGGTCTCCGAACCGGACCACTCGTAGGAGGTCATCACGGCACGGGGCTGGGTGCGGGTGTCGGCGAAGGTGATCCGCTCGGCCTCGCGTTCGGCGGCCAGTTCCACCAGGCCCTCGCTGCCGGTGTGCTTCTCCAGCGCGCGGAAGCCCTCGGTGGCCAGGCGCCCGTTGGTGGTGCCGGACAGGGCCAGGATCGCCTCGCACATGTCGGAGGCGGTGGCCAGCGAGGGCCGTCCGGCGGCGACACCGTCGTGTACGGTGCCGCAGCGGTGCCGCAGCTCCTCGATCTCCTGGTCCAGGTGCACTGTGACGCCCTTGGTGCTGGTGCCCAGGGTGTCCAGCAGCGGGCCGACGGCGCGCATCTTCTGCCCGGTCGCCGCGAAGTCCCTCTCGACCACGACGATCTTCGGCATGTTCCGGCCGGGAACCGGCTCGCACTCGCCCGTCTTCCAGTCCTGGACGGCACCGCCCGGCTGGGCGAGTTCGTCAGGGGTGTCGTGCTGCAGTGGCACGGCCAGGACGTCGGCGCGGGTGCCCAGGTGCTCACCGGCCAGCTCGCTGAACTTGTCGGCGATGGCCAGGAAGGTGTCGTAGTCGGTGCGTGCCTGCCAGGGCGGGGCGATGGCGGGTGTGAAGGCGTGCACGAAGGGGTGCATGTCCGTGCTGGACAGGTCGTCCTTCTCGTACCAGGTGGCCGCGGGCAGCACCACGTCGGAGAACAGTCCGGTGGAGGTCATCCGGAAGTCCATGGTGACCATCAGGTCGAGCTTCCCCTCGGGGGCCTCCTCGCGCCACACCACGTCCTCGGGCCGCCCCTCGGGCGGGGTCTCCTGGGAGCGGACGGCCGCGTCGGTGCCCAGCAGGTGCCGCAGGAAGTACTCGTTGCCCTTGCCGGACGAGCCCAGCAGGTTGGCCCGCCACACGGTCAGCACCCGGGGGAAGTTGGCCGGGTCGTCCGGATCCTCGGCGGCGAACCGCAGCCGGCCGGACTTCAGCTCCTCCACGATGTGCTCGGCGACCGGCCGGCCCGCACGCGCCGCCTCGTCGCACAGGTCGAGCGGGTTGCGGTTGAAACCGGGGTGGCCCGGCGTCCAGCCCAGCCGTACGGCCTGCGCCAGGCAGTCGGCGAACGCCTTGCCCCGGAACCTCCCCTGCCCGAGCGGGCTGGCCAGCTCGTCGGGCCCGAACGCCTCGTAGCGCCACTGGCCGGAGTTCAGGTACCAGTAGGAGGTGCCGGCCATGTGCCGCGCGGGCCGGTGCCAGTCGAACGCGAACGACAGGTGCTGCTGCCCGGTGACCGGGCGGACCTTCTCCTGGCCGACGTAGTGCGCCCAGCCGCCGCCGTTGACGCCCTGGCACCCGGTCATGGTGGTCAGTGCGAGGAATGCCCGGTAGATGGTGTCGGAGTGGAACCAGTGGTTGGTCCCCGCTCCCATAGCGATCATCGAGCGCCCCCGGGTCCGCTCCGCGTTCCGGGCGAACTCCCGGGCGATCCGTGCCGCCTGCTCGGCCGGCACCGAGGTGATCGTCTCCTGCCAGGCAGGGGTGCACGGCTCGGACACGTCCTGGTACGACGAGGGCCAGCTTCCCGGCAGACCGGGACGCCCGACCCCGTACTGGGCCAGCATCAGATCGAAGACGGTGGTGACCAGGCGCCCGCCGAGGCGCCGCACAGGCACCCCGCGCACCATCACCGAGCCGCCCTCCGTGCTGCCGGTGTCGAAGCGGGGCAAGGCCACGGCCACCGTCTCCTCCGCCGTGTCGAGCAGGCTCAGTTCGGGCACGGTGTCGCCCAGGTCGAGGTTCCAGCGGCCCGGTTCGGTCTTCCCCCACCGGAAGCCGAGGGAGCCGCCCGGCACCACCGGCTCGCCGGTGGCCGAGTCGACGAGGACGGTCTTGGACTCCGCGTGCTCCGTGTCCCGGCCCAGGTCGGCCGCGGTCAGAAAGCCGTCCGGGACCAGTCCGCCCCCCGCGTGCTCACGCAGCGACACCAGGAACGGGGCGTCGGTGAACTTCCGCAGGTAGTCCTGGAAGTAGGGGACCTCACGGTCGACGAGGAACTCCCGCAGCACCACATGCCCCATGGCCATGGCCAGTGCCCCGTCGGTGCCGGGATGGGGAGCGAGCCACTCGTCGGCGTGCTTGACGTTGTCGGCGTAGTCGGGGCTGACCGCCACGACCTTGGTGCCGTTGTAGCGGGTCTCGGTGAGGAAGTGGGCATCGGGTGTGCGGGTCACCGGGATGTTGGAGCCCCACATGACCAGGTAGCCGGCGTTCCACCAGTCGGCCGCCTCCGGCACATCGGTCTGGTCGCCGAAGACCTGCGGCGAGGCGACCGGCAGGTCCGCGTACCAGTCGTAGAAGGACAGCAGGGTGCCGCCGATCAGCGAGTGGTAGCGGGCACCGGCCGCGAACGACGCCATCGACATCGCCGGAATGGGCGAGAAGCCCGCCACCCGGTCGGGGCCGTACCGCTCGGCGGTGTGCACCTGGGCTGCGGCAACCAGCTCGGTCACCTCGTCCCAGTCGGTGCGCATCAGGCCGCCCTTGCCGCGCGCCCGCTTGTAGGCGCGGGCCTTCGCCGGGTCGGAGGTGATCTCGGCCCAGGCCGCCACCGGGTCGCCGAGGCGCTCACGGGCCTCGCGCCACAGCTTGAGCAGCGCGCCGCGTACATACGGGTAGCGGACCCGGCTGGGGGAGTAGGTGTACCAGGAGAACGAAGCGCCTCGCGGACAGCCGCGCGGCTCGTACTCGGGACAGTCCGTGCCGATCGACGGGTAGTCGGTGGCCTGGTGCTCCCAGGTGATGATCCCGTCCTTGACATACACCATCCAGGAGCAGGAGCCGGTGCAGTTGACGCCGTGCGTGGACCGTACGACTTTGTCGTGCGCCCAGCGGCCCCGATAGAACCCCTCCCACTTGCCGTCGGCATCCTCGAACACGGCCCTGCCGTCGGCCGAGGTCTCGCGGCGGGTGAGCAGTCGCCGGGCGGCCAGCGGCCAGCCTTGCGCGGCGTGCGACTGTCCCGGTCGTACGTTCTGGTCGTTCTCCATGGTCGAGAACGCTAGGGTCCGGCCCCGCGCCGAGCCCCGGGGCCGAACGGCCCTGGCCGGGGACCTGTACGGCCTGACATTCGCCTGCACCGGTAGGCCTCTGGTCCCGGGGGCCGGCGCCGGGGAGCCCCGCCTCCCAGCCGTTGGCCACCGGTCCGCCGCACCATCCGGACCGCCACGGAGCCGGACGGCTCCGGCCTTCCCAGCGCTCCGGACCACCTGCCGCCGCGCCGGGCGTGCGCCGTGCGGCACGCTGGCCAGCGACCGATCCGGAGGTGTCCCGTGTACGACCGCAACAAGCGCCGGCGCGGCCGTCTCCGCCGCCATCCCCCGTCGTCGTCGGCGCCGTACCCGGGCCCGGACGGTCCCTGTCCGGCCGTCCGCCACGCGCACCAGGGGGTTCGGGCGGCCGGACGCATCCCTGGTGGCCGCACGGCGTGCCGGAGGGCCCGGTGAGCGGCGTACGGGCCGTGCGCCGACAGCACCAGGACACCGGCGAGAAGCCGTTCATCGTGATCTGGGAGTCCATCCGTGCCTGCCCGCTGACGTGCCTGCACTGCCGTGCCGAGGCGGTACCGAGTCGCGATCCGCGCGAACTCGACACCGCCGCCGCCAAGGAACTGCTGGGCCAGGTAGCCGCGTTCGGGCGGGAACTGGTCGAGCTGCTGTCCGGACCGACGGAGCGGCACGGCACCGGCGGTGCCCTGGGCCTTGACCACCAGGCGGCAGCACAGCGAGGAACCTCATGAGCGAAATCCACGACGGGCCCCGGGCGGACGGGCGCAGGACGCTCACCGTCCTCCAGCCCGGCGACGCGGACGACCACGCCAGGCCCGGTGGCCCCGACCAGCGCGGTGACGCACCCGCGCGCCGGCCGAGGGCGAGTCCGGCACCCTCGACCTCGGTACGGTCACGGCGGACCGCAAGGCGTGGTGCACCGTACCCGGGCACCGCGCCGCCGGCATGATCCTGGACATCGTCGTCACCGACGCGGCAGGTGGCGGTACCCGGGCAGACGCGCAGGACAGCGGCGGCACGAAGGGGAAGGCCGACGGCACCACAGCCGCCTCGCGCTCGGGTCCCGACCTCTCGGCCGACTTCACCTCCGGCCGGCAGCCGCGCTCGGCAGCCCTCCCGGCTGCGGCCACCGGCAAGGTGCACAAGGTCGAACTGCACGTCCGGCGCGAGAAGGCCGAGGTCGCCCCGGGCGTCGAGCAGCAGATGTGGACCTTCGGCGGCACCGCCCCGGGACCCACCCTGCGCGGCCGGGTCGGTGACGTCTTCGAGGTCACCCTCGTCAACGACGACCGCGACATGGGCCAAGGCCGCACCGATCCGGCCCGCGCACTGGCGGTCGTCTCGCTGGTCGGCTCCCTGGGCGTCGTCCTGCTCGCGACGGCCTTGCCCGCCACCTGAGCTCGCCGAGCGCCTCGACGCCCTCCCCAGGACCGGACGGCCCGGTCGGCGGCCGGAGTTCCGGGCCGTCCGGTCCCGAGGCAGGGACGGTCAACCCTCGCCGGGCTTCCAGAGGACGACCGAGAGTGGAGGACGACGGGGAACCGCGCGGCAGCAGCGGCCCGCTCGTCAGAGGTGAGGAGCAGCGTATGAGCCCCCGGGCAATCGACGCCACCGTCCTGGAGACGCTGATGGCCGCCGCGGTGGCGGCACCGTCGATCCACAACACCCAGCCGTGGCGCTTCGGAATGCGGGCGGCCACCCGGTCCGTCGAGGTCCGCCTCGACGACAGGCGGGTCCTGCCGCTGGCGGACCCGGAGCGCCGCGCGCAGCATCTGTCCGTGGGCGCCGCGGTCTTCAACCTCCGGGTGGCCGCCGCTCACCTGGGCTGGGATCCGGTGGTGCGGCTGCTGCCCGAACCGGACCAGCCCGACCTGGTGGCAACCGTGCAACTGACCACACCTGCCGGCGAGCCGCCGCAGATCGGGCGGCTGTACCCGGCCGTCGAGCGGCGCCACACCAGCAGGTTGCCGTTCACCGGCCGTCCGGTGCCCGAGCCGGTCGTGGCGGACATGATCGCCGCTGCCCAGGCCGAGGGCGCCCGGCTGCACTCACCGGACTACGCCACCACACGGCGGCTGCTGTCCCTGACCGCGGCGGCCGAGGAGCGCCACCATTCCAGTCCGGCACACACGGCCGAGAGCCGCGCCTGGATCACCGCGCCGGGAACCGACCTCCCCTACGGCATCCCGCTCACCGCCCTCGGCCCGAAGGACGCGAGTGGCCGTGTGCCGCTGCGGGACTTCACCGGCCCCCTGCCAGTGCTGCGCCGCCCGGATGTGCGCTTCGAACGCCATGTGCAGGTGGCGCTGTTGTGGACTTCCAACGACCGACGGGAGGACTGGTTGCGGGCGGGTCAGGCCCTCGAACACATACTGCTCACCGCTACCGAGCAGCAGGTGCGCACCTCGATCCTGCACCAGGCGATGGAATGGCCGGACCTGCGGGAGGCGACGGGCCTCGCGCGCCGCCGGTGCAGCCCCCAGCTGCTGATCCGCTACGGCTACGGTCCGGAAGGTGCCCGCATCCCGCGCGCCTCGGCGTAGCTGCCAGGCCCCCGCACACAGGCGCGGGAGCCGGGACACGTGAGGGCGCCGGGAGAGCCGGAACGGCGGAGGGGAGGGAGGGGCGGTACGGGCAAGGAGAGGAGAGAGCGTGGAGGAAACGGGAGGGGCGCTGCGCGGGCAGCGCGGAAACCGGGCCATGGGGCCGGGAGCGCGGCAGGTGGGGAAGGCGGCCGCGACAACAGGCAGCGGCGGTACGGCCGGGCGGACGGCGCGCGGCGCGGCCGGCCGGCCGGTGGCGTGGCGCGGCGGCTGTGCAGGGCACGGTGCGGTGACAAGTCCAGGGCGTTCGGCCCCGGCCCGGTGCACCCAGTCCGGAACATCCGGCCAGGGGCGCCCGTCAGACCCGTCGGTCCGCGCTGCCGGCGCCGTTGACGACTCGCCCCGTGACCATCTCCGACTCGATACGGACGAAGACGCCGTCCTGTACGTCCACCCAGGACTGCGGCCCCGTCCGGGAGAGGCGCTCGTGCTCGGCCGGGTCGGTCACGACGGCGGCGCGGCCGGTGACGACCACGCTCCATCCCGAGCGCTCCTCGGCGTCGAAGTCGTCTGCCTCGAAGGCCACCACGGCTCCGTCGATCGCGTGGACGAGGTGCGAGGACGCCGAGGTGCGCAGGATGACGGAGGAATCCGCGTCGAGACCGAAGTTGACCGGAAGGATCGCGTGCAGGGCCTGCCGGGTGTAGACGACGCGGCCCACCGGCACCTTGGCCAGCAGACGCAGGCACTCCTGCCGGTCGAGTGCGTGAAAGCCGTCATCTGGAAGCATTTCTCCATGTTCGCTCGTGCAACCGGTCCCGCGTAGGGCCGGACGGTCCTCACCCGGTGCCTGCCGGTCCCGTCCTGCCCGGCCGAGGGTCGGGAGACGACCGGGAGGCAGCCCGGGAGCCTCAGGCAGCCGGAGGAGCGTTCCGGCCACCCGGCGAAGGGCCCTTCGGCCCGGCCTCCGCCCCGCCGAGCGGGGCCTTATGGCCCTCAAGACGGGCCGGACCGGTCCGGGGGGAGGTACCGAGGGCCCCGTGCGTGAGCGCCCCATGTCGCGAAGCCTGTACTCAGGCCGCCTGAGCCGTCCGGCAACACCGCGGCGAGCCACTGCGAGCAGGAGGAACACATGGTGCTCCAACAGTCCGGGAGAAACGAAGTCTCTCCGTCGGCACCTGAGCGGGTATCGGGCCGGGCCTGGCTGATGCTGGTGCTGGCCACGGTGGGCTTCGCGATCAACTTCTGGGCATGGGCGCTGCTCAGCCCGCTGGGCCCGCGTTTCCAGGACAGCCTGCACCTGTCCTCGTTCGAGCAGTCGCTGCTGGTCGCGGTGCCGGTGGTGGTCGGCTCGCTGGGACGGGTCCCGGTGGGCGCGCTGACCGACCGGTTCGGCGGACGGGTGATGTTCCCATTGGTCTCCGCGGCCACCATCGTCTCGGTGCTCTACCTGGGCCTGGCCGGTCACTCCACGTTCGCCGCCCTGCTGGTGGGGGGGTTCTTCCTCGGCATCGGCGGTACCGCGTTCGCCGTCGGTGTGCCGTACGTCAGCGCCTGGTTCCCGCCCGAGCGGCGCGGCCTGGCGATCGGGATCTTCGGCGCCGGTATGGGCGGCACCGCGATCAGCGCCCTGACCACGGTGAAGCTCGTCGAGGCGCACGGCATGGCCGGCCCCTTCCTGATCGCCGCGGCTGCGCTGGCGGGCTACGCGGTGGTGGCCGCCTTGGTGATGCGGGACGCGCCCGGCCACGCCGCGCCCGCCGAGCCCCTGGTCCACCGTCTGGCCGCCACCGTGAAGCTCGGCGTCACCTGGCAGGCGTCGGCCCTCTACGCGGTCGCCTTCGGCGGCTACGTGGCCTTCTCCGTCTACCTGCCCACCTACCTCAAGACCGGCTACGGCCTCTCCCAGACGGACGCCGCGAACCGCATGGCCGGCTTCGTGCTCCTAGCGGTCGCGATGCGTCCGGTCGGCGGCTGGCTGTCGGACCGCGTCGGCCCGGTCCGGGTGCTGGCCGGATCACTCGCCCTAGTGCTGGCGGGGGCCTTCGTCCAGTCCTTCACCCCGTCCCTGGCCCCCGTTGGCACGATCGCCTTCCTGACCATGGCCGCCGCGCTCGGTGCCGGGAGCGGAGCCGTCTTCGCTCTGGTCGCGCTGCTGGCTCCGGCAGACAAGGTCGGCTCCGTCACCGGTGTCGTCGGCGCCGCGGGCGGACTGGGCGGCTTCGTCCCGCCGCTGGTGATGGGTTCGGTGTACGGCGCCTTCGGCTCCTACGCGATCGGTCTGGTCCTGCTCGCCGTGGTGGCCGCCGCGGCCCTGACCTTCACCGAGACCGGGGTGCGCAGCGAGGTCACGCACCGGACGCCGGCCGGGCAGCAGTGCACCGGCGGCACCGCGTAGGAGGGGAGAGTCCATGTGCGAGTACTGCGGCTGCCAGTCGCTGACGGCCATCGCGGAGTTGACCCGGGAACACGACGCGGTGGTGACGCTGATCAGCCACGCGCGTGAGGCTCGCCGCGGCGGCGACGTCTCCCGGATGATCGGCACCGCCCGGAAGATCGCCGAGGTGCTGGAGCCGCACACCCGGGTGGAGGAGCACGGCCTGTTCCCGGCCATGGCCGCCGAATTCCCGGAGAAGATCCGCACGTTGGAGGACGAGCACCGCCGGGTCGACGCGGTGCTCCGGGAGGCAGCGGTCGGCCTTCCGGCCGACCCGGGGTGGCCGGACCGGCTGATCGAGGTGTTGGACCTGCTGCGGGACCACATCCTCAAGGAGCAGGACGGCGTCTTTCCCGCGGCGCTGGCGTTCCTGGGTCCCGAGGAGTGGGAAGCGGTCGCGGCCGTGCGCGCCCGTGTCGGTACCGGGGCACCGGAGCCCACCCGCTGACGGAGACGGTGCCCATGGGTGCGGGTGCGTGCCCGTCCAGGCCATCGCCGTTGACGACTGCGGGGAACGCGTCGGCTGACCGGGTGCCTGGCGCGCCCGGCGCGGCACGTGGCCGGGGGCGGTGGGTGGGGCTCACGACGCGGAAGGCAGCGGGGCCACCCATTCGACCTGGGTACCGGTCGGCTCGTTCGGGCCGATCGTGAGCGTGCCGCCCAGCTCCTCGGCGCGCTGCCGGAGGTTGGCCAGGCCGCTGCGGCGGCTGACGGCCGGGTCGATGCCGCGACCGTTGTCCGTCACCCGCAGCCTCAGCCGCGTCTCGGTGACCTCCACACTCACGTCGACCGAGGTGGCCCGGGCGTGCCGGGCGGAGTTGGAGAGGGCCTCACCGAGCGCGGCCAGCAGGTTGTCGGCGTGCTCGGCCGGAACATTGGTGTCCAGCAGACCGGTCATGCGCAGTGCCGGTGTGAAACCGAGGGCTTGGGTGCCCGGCTCCATGGCGCTCACCAGGCGGGCACGGAGCCCATCGCTGCGGGCCCGGTCCTGCTCGCGCAGGGCGTAGATCGTGGAGCGGATGACCTTGATAGTGTCGTCCAGGTCGTCCACCACCCGCTGCACCCGGTCGCCGAGTCGCGGCTGGTCGGTGAGGCGTCCGAGCGTGGACTGGAGGGTCAGGGCTCCGGCGAACAGGCGCTGGATGACCAGGTCGTGCAGGTCGCGGGCGATGCGGTCACGGTCGTTGAGCACCAGCATGTGCTCGGCGTCCTGTCGGTGCTCGGCGACCTCCAGGGCGAGCGCCGCCTGGTTGCCGTAGCCGATGACCATGTCGATGACGGACTTGTGGAACGAGGGTCCACCCGGCACGTTCGCCATCTGGAGCACACCGCGGACGTGGTCCCGGGTGCCGAGCGGCACGAAGAACGCCGGGCCCAGCTCGACCAGCGTCGCACTGCCGCCCTCCGCACGGGGATCGGAGCTGACAGCGTCGCTGGTGATCGTCTCACCGGAGGTGTACACCTTGGCGGCCAGCGCGCCGGGGCCCAGCACCAGACCGCGCACCTTCTCCGCGCCGTTGCCGTCGGCCGCCTCGATGACCAGTTCCCCGCTGTCGCCCACCGGTACGGCCAGGGTGACCAGGTCCGCGTCGACCATCTCCCGCACCGTGGCGGTGAAGGATCTCAGCACGGCGCCGGGATCGGTGCCGGACAGCAGGCTGCGCGTCAGCTCGTTGCTCGCCGCCAGCCAGCGCTGTCGCCGGCGGGCGTCGTCGTACAGCCGGGCGTTGTCGATCGCCACACCGGCCGCCGCGGCAAGGGTGCGCAGCACAGCCTCGTCGTCGGCGTCGAACTCGGCTGCACCCTGCTTGTCGGTCAGATACAGGTTGCCGAAGACCTGCTCACGCACCCGGACGGGCGTGCCGAGGAAGCTGCTCATGGGCGGGTGTCCCGGCGGGAAGCCCGTCGATTCGGGGTGCTGCGACAGGCGGACCAGGCGCAGCGGCTCCGGGTGCCGGATCAACAGGCCGAGGATCCCCTCACCACGCGGGTAGTGGTCGATTTGGGCGATGGTCGCCTCGTCCATGCCCACGGTGATGAACTGCTTGATCGTCCCGTCCTCGCCCAGTACACCGAGCGCCCCGTACCGGGCGTCGACCAGGGAGACGGCGGACTCCACGATGCGCTTCAGCACCACTTCCAGATCGAGGTCGGAGCCGATGGCCAGTACGGCGTCCAGCAGCGTGTGGACCCGGTCCCGTGCCGCCCGCACCTGAGCCACCTGCTGCTGGAGGCCGTCCAGCAGCTCGTCCAACCGCAGCTGCGGCAGGGCTCCGGCATCCCCGGCCGCGCGGAAGTCCTGGCTGTCCTCGTCCACCGCAGCTCCTCTTGCCGTTTTGCCGGTCCTCACAAGCGTGCCCATCATGATCGCCGGCCGGACATCACCCCACGGGACGTCGAGCCCTCACCGAGGACCACCCTAAGACCCCGCTCCGGTCGGTGTGTCGGCGGTAGCCGGGAGCTGTGGATACGTCGGCGAAGGCGAAGAGGAAGTGTCCGGCCTTGCGCACACGGCGAAGGTGCGGAGCCGCCCCTTGCGCCTCCGGGGTCCGCGCACACCCGGTCGAGCTGGTCCCCTGTCTGATCGGCGGGAGCCCGCAGGACAACGGGTGCCGCCATACACAGAGGTTGCGTGCCGGGTAGCCGGCTGCCGCGCTCCCACGGGAGCGGCTTGCCCGGCGCCGTGGTCCCGCATGCCTCGTTCCTGGCTCACCGCTGCTCCAACATGCGTGCCTTCCTCGCCGGCGTCGAGGGTGGCCGGATACAGGCGTAGGCGGCGAGCGGCCGTGCTGTCAGCATGGCCGAGTGCGCTGAGCGGCGGCCGGGCGGGGCAGACTCCGGTCGGCCCCCCACCCGTTGGTTCTGCTTGGGGAACGACCGATGAGGGGAGCACTTTCCCATGCTGAGAACGGCACTGCGTACCTTGGTGGTCGCGGCTACGGCCGCCGCCGCTGTGACGGCAGCGAACGGGTCTGCCGCAGCGTCCGCACCGCGGGCACCGGAGCGCGGGACCACGACGGCGTCTGCCGCGTTCTGGTCCTGCACCGTTCCGTCCGGCTATGTGTACACGAACACCCGCAACACGCTGAGCTGCTCCACCAGCGGCGGCTTCCGCACCCAGTACTACGTCCAGCAGCCCACCGACAACCTGTGGTCGTGCGTGCCGGCGTCGGGCTTCACCTACACCTCCACCCGCAGCAGCATCAGTTGCTCCACCAGCGGCGGCTTCCGCACCCAGTATCTGCTGCGCACCCCGACGACCGGGCTGTGGGCGTGCACCGTTCCCTCCGGATTCACCTACACCTCCATGCGCAGCACGCTGAGCTGTTCCACCAGCGGTGGCTTCAGTACCCAGTACCTGTTGCGTGCTCTGTGACGCACGGCCCGAACGTGTCCGACCCTCCCTCCGTGGTGGGCATCCGCGTCCCACCGCGGTGGCCCTCAGCCCTTGGCCGCCGCGGCGACGAGCGTCTGCCGTCGCTGGGCGGTGAGATCGAGCGGCAGGGGGCTGCGCTTGGCGCAGCACAAGGCCACGGGCCCTCGACGGCCGCCACGGTGAACATCGCCGGCCGGACGGCCCCTCCGGCGCCGACGCCGAGCTCTTGCAGTGAGGTGGCCGACAGGGTCTCCCGCTGAGCGAACCTGGAGGGGAGCACAGGGGAGCAGTCCATCGGAGGCTTTCCGGTGCTGACCGTGATGGGGCCATCCTTGCGCGCCCGCAGGGATGGCCCCGCCTGGCGAAAGGGCTGGCGGGAGGCCGGCTGATCCTTGGACGGGCCACCGGGTCAGGAGGATCGCGGCTGCACCGCCGACCGGCCCCGGCGAGAGGGACGTTCAGCCCCACCGCCGGAGCCCTTCGGCACACGGTGCGGCGCAGCGCACCACGCGAGAGTGGCAGAAGCCAAGCCGCAACCACCCGCAGACTTGCGCCGGAAGGGTCGACCACCATGGCCGTGCACCAGCATTCTCACCGCACCCCCGGATTCCACCTGCCACTCCGCGAGAACCGGACCGGCTCCGCAACCGCCGACACGGCACGCCCCGCCGTGCACACCGGTCAGGCCCGCGCTCTCGCGTCCCTGCGCGTGCTGACCGGGTTCGTCTTCCTGTGGGCGTTCCTGGACAAGACCTTCGGCCTCGGATATGCCACGGCCTCCGGCCACGGCTGGATCGACGGCGGTTCCCCGACCAGAGGCTTCCTCAGCGGTGTCGCCGCCGGTCCCATGCAATCCACGTTCCACTCGTGGGCCGGCCAGACCTGGGCGGACTGGCTGTTCATGCTCGGGCTGCTCGGTATCGGCGCGGCGGTCATGGCCGGTCTGGCACTGCGCCCGGCCGCCGTCGCGGGCACCGCGATGATGGCGCTGATGTGGCTCGCCGAGTGGCCGCCGGCCAAGCACCTGGCGAACGGCTCTCCGAGCATGTCGACGAATCCGTTCGACGACTACCACGTGATCTACGCGGTGGCACTGATCGCCGTCGCGGCTGCCGGTGCGGGCACCACCTGGGGCCTCGGCCGGATGTGGGCCGGGCTCCCCGTCATCCGCGACCACGCCTGGCTGCGCTGATTCCTCCACGCCCGGGGAGACGCCCCGTCAGCCGTCTGGCGACCCCGACGGGGTGGCCCTTGCAGTTCAGAACATCCGAACAAGATCCAGTACGTCGCGCACGCCATCGGGAATCGGTGGCCCGGATTCAGGAGGTTGAAATCATGACCCGCAGTATCACTGTCGGCCTCGACGGTTCTCCGCAGAGCCGCGCCGCTGCCGAGTGGGCGGCCCGTGAGGCGGAGCTGCGCGGGCTGGCCGTGCGGCTCGTCCAGGTCCGGGAACCGGTGCCGGAACCCATGGCGCAGTTTCCGCTCCGCGGCACCGAGACCCACCAGCGCTGGACCGAGCGCATCGGACGCGAAGCAGCCGAGGGCCTGAGGCTGCGTCATCCTGGAGTGCGGGTGACCGTCGAGCGGCTCAGCGGTCGGCGGCCCGCCGAGGCTCTCGTGCGTGCCGCCCGGGATGACGAACTGCTCGTCCTCGGCTCACGGGGCCTGAGCGGGGTGGGCGGTTTTCTGGCCGGCTCGGTCGGTCTGGCTGTCGTCGCCTCCGCCGAGCGGCCCGTCGTCCTGGTCCGCGCCGGGGAGCAGAACACGGACGGGCGGGAGGAGCCGGCGGACGTCCGTGCCGCGGCAGCCTCACTCCGCCCCGTTCTGCTCGGACTGGACATCGGCGGCCCTGACCCGGAGCTGATCGAGTTCGCTTTCGAGGAGGCCGCCATGCGCAAAGCGCCGTTGCGCGTGCTGTACGGCTGCAACCTCCCCGCCTTCTACGGCTACGCCATGGCCCCTGTGGCCGAGGTGAGCGGGATGATGGCGCAGAGCAACACCGATGCCCTGAACGAGGCGTTGAGGCCCTGGCGGCAGAAGTACCCCGACGTCGAGACCACTGCGGAATCCCGCTTCGGCAGCCCGTCGTTCCTCATGGTCGAAGCCGCCCGCGAGGCGTGCCTGGTCATCGTCGGCCGGCGTATCCGCCGTGCCTCCGTCGGCACCCGCATCGGCTCCGTCACCCATGCTCTCCTGCACCACGCCACCGTGCCCGTCGCCGTCGTCGCCCACGACTGACCACCAGGCGCACCGCCGAGTGGGCGGCCCGCGAAGCGAAGCGCCGCAACCGGCCACTGCTGCTGCTCCACACCCGTGAGTGGCACCCGCGACAGCGGGACGGCGCGTCCGCGAAGGCCGCAGCCCGGAATGTCGCGGGGCAGGTACTGCGCCGGGTGGAGGGCCGCCGTCCCGGTCGGCCGACGTGCGCGCGACGCGATCGATCTGCTGCCTCCGGCGTGGGGGCCGGGGAGGAGGAGAGAGGGCACCCCGTCGTGGCCGACTCCGTCGTCCTTCCGTCTCGCGCCGCCTGTGGCGATCGCGTCCTACGGTGTACTGAAGATCAACGGGAGCGATGGGAGGAGCACAAGTGGAGATCGTCGGGTACGGCGTCCTCGCGGACGAGGAGCCACTGCTGCGGAACGCCTTCGACAAGGCGTTCGAGGGTCGTCATGAACTGCGCTGCCTGGGTCTTTTCCTGGACCGCGACACCGCACCGACCGCGCTCGGCCATGAAGTGGTGCTCAGCAGCGTCAACGACAACTTGGACGCCGAGGTTCTGCGCGCCCTGGCCGAGGGCGGCACCCGGATGATCGCCCAGCGGTCCACCGGCTACAACAACATCGATCTCACCGCCGCCGAAGCATGCGGCCTGTCGGTGGCCCGGGTCTCCTCCTACTCGCCGTATTCGGTCGCGGAGTTCGCCTGGATGCTGGCATTGGCGGTCAACCGCCGTATCGTACGGGCGGTGCACCGGACGCGGGAGTTCGACTTCCGGCTCGACGGGCTGCTGGGCCGCGACCTCCACGGCCGTACCGCCGGGGTGATGGGCACCGGAAAGATCGGGGCCGCCTTCGCACGGATCGCCCACGGCTTCGGAATGCGACTGCTCGGCTGGGACATCAGCGAGAATCCCGACTGCCTCGCCCTCGGTATGGAGTACGTTCCGCGTGAGCGGCTGCTCGCTGAAGCTGACCTGGTCAGCTTGCATGTGCCACTGTCGCCGGACACCCATCACCTCCTCGACACCAAGGCCCTGGCGCTGATGAAGGACGACGCCATCCTGGTCAACTCGAGTCGCGGCGGCCTGGTGGAAACCGACGCCCTGCTGGAGACCCTGCGGGCGGGGCGACTGTGTGGAGTCGGGCTCGACGTGTACGAGGAGGAGGCCGGCGTCTTCTTCCGGGACAAGTCCCTGGAGGTGATGACAGACGAACGCCTCGCCCGACTGATGACCTTCAGCAACGTGCTGATCACCTCGCATCAGGCATACTTCACCGAGGAAGCCGTCGGCCAGATCGCCCGCACCACCGTGGCCAACATCGAGGACCACCTCGCGGGCCGGGCCAGCGACAACACGCTCGTCACACCCCCGAAAGCCTGACGCGCTGCCCCTGTCGGCGGGCGCTCCCAAGCGGCCTCGACCGTGAGCTCGCTGGTCTCGCCCACCGGCACCCTCGGGATGGTCAGATCCACTCTGGACTTCTCCCGCGCGGTGGCCGGGCTGCTGCATTCCAGAACCGCCGGGTCGGCGCCGTCGAACTGAAGTGCCCCACCACGCAAGCCAATCAAGAGGAGATCAGGTAAGCAGCGCTCGTGCGCGACCGCGGCATACAGTGCTGCCGCACCGTTCCCCCCAAGGTCCTCGCAGGCCGCTGCGCGGCCTGCCATCGCCAACGCCAACGAGAGGGTCGGCCCTGGAGCAGATCGCCGGTGGTGAACGGTCCGTGAAGACCCTTGAGGCACGGGGTCTGGTGCAGCGGCGCCAGGGCAAGCCGGCGGTCGTCGCCTCACCGAACGCTTTGCCGGTGGAGAAGTTCGTCGCGTTCGCGGTCCTGCGCGACAAGCGCGCACTCATGGAGTTCACCGAGGTCCGCAAGGCGCTCGAGGTGCACGCCGCTCGACTTGCCGCGCAGCGCATCGCGGGGCCAGAGGAGCCGCAGACCCGGCCGCACATCGCCCGAGCCCGCGAGGCGATCGCCCAGCAGCGCGCCAACCCGCTCGACATGCCCACCCGAATACGCACGGACGTCGCCTTCCATCAGGCGCTGGTGGCAGCTGCGGGCAACAGCAGCCTGACGCAGATCCTGGACGCTCTGGAACGCTCACTCGCCGAAAGCCGGGAGGAGAGCCACCGGCGGTACCTCGCAACCGGGGCCGATCCCGCCCGCTCCGCCACCGAACACGAGGAACTGCTCGACGCCGTTCCTTCGGCGCCCTCCCGGCCCTCGACCGCATCCGTTCCTGAGAGCCACCGGACCTGACGGGAGACCGCACGTCCCGGCTGGGGCGAACCGGCGACTGGCCAGGACGAACGGTGGGACGAGGCATCGGGCGGAGGGGAGCGGCCGGCGTGGCGCGCGATCGAATCGTTCGGCAATGATCAATGAGCGACGAAGACTCGTGACGGAAGCGAGTCATGTCGTCCAAGGCGGATCAAGGCGGTTCGATCACGCACCGTGACCAGCCCAGGTCCCCGCCCGCGCCCAGTTCATCGAGGATGAAGCGGTGCGGCCCGTGGCGGCCACAAGAATTGGCGGCCACAAGAATGATGGCCGCGAGGATCTTGTGAGGCTCTGATGCGGCTCGGGTGCGTGCGTCTGCTGGCGTCGACGCCGAGCCGCATCACGTCAGCCGTTCTCAGGAGACGGCCTTGAGGCCGATCACGCTGCCGACGACGAGCACCAGGAAGATGATCTTCAGAGCGCTTGCCGGCTCACCGCCGGTGAGCACTGCGTACAGGACGGTGAGCACCGCGCCGATACCCACCCACACCGTGTACGCGGTGCCGGTGGGCAGGTCCCGCATGGCGTAGGCCAGCCCGCCCATACTTCCGGACAGGGCCACGACGAAGACCAGGGACGGGGCGAGCCGGCTGAAACCCTCCGACTTTCCCAGGGCTGTAGCCCACACGGCCTCCAGAACGCCCGAGAAAGCGAGAATGAGCCACGACATGACAGCCTCCGTACGGGCCGTCTTGTCGCACACCGGGTACGGCACCCCTCGTCCGGAAGCCCTACTGCCGGGCTCCACTTCAAAATCGCACATATGGTCGCTGCTGGCAACGTCGGCCGTCCACCACACGAAAAGGTACTTCGCGAAGCATCACCGCGGGTTCCGTACTGACTCACAGCTCTCGCGGACTTGGTTGGCACTCATCGAGGCCTAGGGCATGAGTTCTCGAGCATGGTGACGAGGTCATGCCTGCCCGGGCAGCCGGGTGCACCTTCAAGGCGAGACTCAGCCCCGCCCCGCCCCGCCCCGCCCCGCTCCGCCCCGCCCCGTCGGCTCGTCGTCCGGCCTTGCGAATCCGGGCTGAAGGGACTCACCGCCCGGGCCCCGTCTGCGGAGGTCGGAGGTCTGCCCGGCTCACGTAGCCACCAGAGGAGTCCACGAGAGCGCAACGGGACCTTTCAACGTATTCACGCATCAGGGGGAGGTCCCGGGTTCCGGCACGTCGTTCTCGTTTCCCACCATGCAGAACACAAAGGCCGATGCCGCGCCGCGGCATGGGAGCCCGCGAGATGCGGGGCTTTTGCTGCTGCCTGTACGGAGGTGCGAGTGACTTCGCCTGCCGATGAGTCCGAAACAACGCTGCAGATATCCACCGGTACGCAGCTGCGGCTGCGCGACCTGGATCGCATGCGTGAGCCGGTGAGAATTCGGATCGATGGCACCGTGCGCGACCGCATTCAGATGTGTCGCGACTTCATGTTCGGCAGCCTGGACAGGGGCCGGTCCGTGTACGGGGCGACGACCGGGTTCGGCCCGCTGGTCAGTTTCCGCGGGCGCGAGACCACGGCGGAGCAGTGCGAGAACGCGCTCAACCACCTCATTGCAGGCCAGGGTGTGGACCTGGAGCCTTCGGTAGTGCGGGCGGCGATGCTCGTCCGACTGCATTCGCTGTGCCAGGGCCGGTCCGGGGCATCCCTCGCCGTGGTGGAAGGGTTGGCACATGCTATGGGGACGGACTTCGCACCGGCCGTGCCCCGGCTGGGGTCACTCGGGGCGAGCGGCGATCTGATTCCGCTCGCCTACATGGCCCGTGCGCTGCAGGGCCATGGTCATGCCTACACAGGCGGACAACGTCTTACCGCCGGTGAGGCTCTCACGAAGCTGGGCCTGAAGCCGGTGGAGCTCGACGGGCGTGACGCTCTGGCCTTGGTCAATGGAACGTCCCTGACCGCGGGCGCGGGTGCCCTGGCCGTGTCCTCCCTGCAGAGGTCGCTGCGCGGCGCGGTGCTGCTCGTTGCGTTGCTTGTGGACATCCTGGGCTGCTCCGCTGCGTTCGTGGACGCGAGGCTGCTCGCCGCCTTCGGGCACCCGCACGCGACTCTGGCAGGTGAACGCATCAACCAGCTGCTCAAGGGCCTCGTTCCTTCAGAAGCGCGCGGTTTGCAGGAGCCGTACAGTATCCGCTGCGCTCCTCAGCTGATCGGCGCCGTAGCCTCTTTCGTGGAGCATTGCGCTGGCGTGATGCGCGATGACATCAACGCCATCAGTGACAATCCGCTGTTCTTCCCGGAGCAGGACGTGGTCGCGCACGGCGGAAACTTCTTCGGTCAGCCGGCCGCGTTCAGCGGGGACGCGCTCGCCGTGACCGCCGTGCAGCTCGGAAATCTGGCCGAGAGGCAGCTTGACTTACTCATCGATCCGCACCGCAACGGAGGGCTGCCGCCCATGTTGGCGCCCGAGCCGGGCCGTCAACATGCCGTGCAGGGAGTGCAACTCGCGGCCACGGCACTCATCGCGTCGATGCGTCGCGCCGCCACACCGGCCTCGATCCAGAGCCTGCCGACGAACCTCCACAACCAGGACGTGGTTCCATTCGGCACCCAGGCTGCGCTCAACGCCCTCGACCTCGCGACAAAGCTGCGGCTCCTGCACGGGTCCCTTGCCGTCGTCCTGCGCCAAGCCGCAGGTGTGGGAACCCGGCAGCCAACAGCGCCGCTGTGCGCAGAGATTCTCAGCGAGATCAGTGCGGAGATCGCACCCATCGACAGGGATCGTCCCCTGGATGCTGATGTTCGGCGCGCTGCCGCTCTCCTCGACGACATGGCCGACACCTACCTGACCGACGGGGAGGGCCTGTAATGAAACACTTCACTGACCGTCACCGTTGCACAGTTACCGGTACGCCGAGCACCGCTGCCGACGGTGCTGTGCTGACACTGCCCCTACCGGATGAGGAGTTCACCGCCTGCCGCCGCTGCTTGGGCGATACCTGTACGCGTGCTGCCCAGCACATCGAAGACGACCTGAACATCCTCACCCAAGTCGTGCACGGGCCGGCGCCCCTCGCCGAATGGCCACCTGCGGACCCTGGTGCCCGCATTCGCCACCGGTGGCTCATCGGCCATCAACTGGCCTTCACCGTCTGGCGACTGATCCGGCACACCCTGCAAGAACTCATCCGCACTTCAACTCCCCAGGCCGCGGACCGCGCAGCACGGCTGTACGACATCTACACCGTGCTGTTCCTCTACACCGGCAGCTGCTCGGCCGCACGCTACGCGGCGACGGTGCGGGCCGACATGGCGGCCCACGATCCCGCGCTCAGCGGTGAGTGGCACCGTGACCACATTGCCCTGCCCGACCTGCTGCGCCAGGCGCGGGCCAGCTGCCCGGCAACCGTGCTGGCTCCGCTCACAGCGGCAGTCAAGCGCAGTCACCACATCCACATGGCTGTTGCTGGCAAGCTCGTTCCCAGCGGCCAGTCCCTGCTTCAGCAGGCCGGGAAACAAGCAGGGCTGCAGCCGACCGAAGCCGAGTGTGATGTCATCGACGACTTCTTCCAGGTGCGGCGCGCGCCCATCTGTGAGAAGGCGTTCATCACCCAGGCCGTCCGGCGCCTCGTCCAAGTCGCATGCGACATCCGTACCTACGGCCTGACCGATCTGGACTCACCGCCCCAGGTCGCCGCACGGTACCGCGCAGACCTCGATGCTCTGCTCGGCTCCACCGTCGACCGTTTCACGGAGCTGGCCGGCTTCCTCGTGACTTCCTCACCCAGCCTCGTCGACCTCAGCACGCACACGGGAGGTGCGATGACGTCCCGGACCGACGACACGAAGACCGTGCCCATCACCCCTGCTCTGCACCGGTACCTGGTCAGCCACACGATGGCGCCCAGCCGCGTCCAGCAGGACCTCATGGACCACACCCACGCCCTGGGGACGGTCGCCGAGATGCAGATCCCCCATGAGCAGGCGGCATTTCTGACCCTGCTCACCAAGTTGACCGCTGCCCGCACCATCATCGACATCGGGACCTTCACGGGCTACTCGGCTCTCGCTCTCGCACTGGGCTCTCCTCCCGACGGTCGCGTCCTCACCTGCGACACCTCCACTGAGTGGACAGGCATCGCCCAGGACGCATGGAAGCAGGCGGGCGTCGCCGACCGCATCGAGCTGCGCCTGGGCCCGGCATTGGAGACCCTGCGCTCCTTACCCCATGAGCCGTCCTTCGACCTGGCCTTCATCGACGCAGACAAGCCCTCCTACCGCGACTACTGGGAGGAACTGCTCCCTCGTGTCCGTCCGGGAGGCGTACTCCTGGCCGACAACGTGCTCTACTCCGGCGACGCGGCCAACCCCGACGCCACCGGAAACGCCCAGGCCATCCGGGCTTTCAACGCTCACGTTCACAACGATCCCCGCGTCGAGAACGTGATGCTTCCCATCGCGGATGGTTTGACCCTGACCCGCAAGCGCGATGACGAACACCTCACCGTGAAGGCTTGCTCATGACGGACTTGTCCAACGACGCACAGGGGCCGCAGCGCATCATGGAGCTGTCCTCCGGCCTGTGGGCTTCCAAGACCCTGTCCACCGCACTGCACCTGGACCTCTTCGGTGCCCTGGCGGCCCACCCCGGTGCGACGCACAGCGAACTTGCCGACCGGCTGGGCATCTCAGCTCGCCCCACGCGATCACTTCTGGCCGCGTGCGCGGCGCTCGGCCTGCTGACCCGCGTCGGAGAGAAGTGCTTCAACACCCCTCTCTCGCAGCGTCACCTCGTGCGCACGAGCCCCGACTACTTCGGTGGCTGGGTCGAGATGCTCGACCGCCATGACTACCCGGGCTGGATGCAACTGCACGACGCCCTACGCCACAACCGACCCACCGCCTGGAACCCCGACGAACAGAACTCCCTCTTCGACAACGCCGACCCCGTCGTGCTCGAGACATTCTGGGAAGCCATGACGACGGTCTCCACCGTCACTGCCCGCGAACTCGGCTCCCGCCTCGACCTCACCCAGGCGCGTGCGCTGCTCGACGTGGGTGGAGGCGGTGCCGCCTGGGACATCGAACTGTGCCGTATGCATCCCCCGCTGCTCGCAGCTGTCTACGACCTGCCACACGTGTGCGAGCTCACTCAGAAGAAGATCGACCAGGCCAACCTGGGGGACCGCATCACCACCATCGCCGGTGACTTCTTCGCCGACACATCGTTCCCCGAAGGCTACGACACCCACCTGTTCTCCTCCGTCCTGCACGACTGGTCCGACTCCCAGTGCCGCGAACTGCTGGCCAGGTCCTTCACCGCACTGCCCTCGAACGGCCGACTCGTCATCGCCGAGCTGCTGATCGATGACGCCGAGGACGGACCCCTCGACGCTGCCCTGATGGGTCTCGCGATGCAGGTGGAAACCTGGGGCCGCAGCTTCACCGCCGCCGAGCTGACCAACTGGCTCACCCGGACAGGCTTCACTGACGTCCATGTCACCCGCATCCATGCACCCACCGCCAACGCGGGCGTCATCGCCCGCAAACCCTGACCCCCGGTGCCCGTCCAGGAGCCACGCATGACGCACCAAGCAACATCCCCCGTCAGCACGACAGGCGAAAGGGAAACCGAAGGCATCATCGGCCATCGGATCGAGTACACCTACGCCAACGGCTGGCGCTACGAGATGTACGTCAAGAACGCCACAACCATCGACTACCGCATCCACAGCGGTATGGTCGGCGGCCGCTGGGTCAAAGACCAGAATGTCGACCTCGTCACCCTCACCGAGGGCGTGTACAAGATTTCCTGGAACGAACCCACCGGCACATCGGTGTGCGTCACTCTGGTGCCGGCCGAACGACTCTCCCACGGCGTGATCTTCTTTCCCTGCTGGGTCGCGCAACACCCTGAACGCACCGTCCTCTTCCAGAACGATCACCTTGACCGCATGCACTCATACCGAGACGAAGGGCCGACCTACCCGATTCATGTCGTCTCCGAGTTCTCGGAGATCATCCTGATCGAAGATGTGGGGCCTGACGATGAAACGGTCATCGAGCGTGCCCCGCACGGTCTCCCATGACCAGCACGGAGATTCCGCGGAATTGACGAGGCATCTGCAACCGGCTGGGGATGTGACGGCACAAGAGGACCGCGACCATCCGTCTGCCCGGAGTCCACATCGCAGGTATCTTCCTCTGGTCCGCCGGTGATCCAAAGGGGAACTACGATCTGGCGACCTCTTGCCGGAGTTGCAGGGGACAAGGGAGGAGCGGGAGGAGAGATCGGCGGTGAGGTCAGCTTCCGCTACAGCTACTCGTCCACATTCCCCAAGCGAGTGACGAATACGCTGGAGACCACGGTCAAGATCGACGTACCGAGCGACAAGAAGGGCTACCTGGAAGGCCGAGCCAACGGCGCACGCCACACCGGGTACATCGTCCTCCGTGACATCGACGGCAAGAACCAGGAATCCCTGGCGGCTGTACCTGCCCAGGCCTACGTCCAGGCCCCTGATGTCACCAGCCCGCAGACCTGGTTCAAGCGGCTGACACCCGCATAGCGAAACCCCCGACCGGCCCGGCCCCCCCCCACAACCGCAGCGGCCGACCTGCTGCGGCCGGTGCGGCACCGGGCCCTGCCGCCCTGCCCCGGCGCCAGGTGCGGCATGCCGTACGCGGTCGCTCTGCACGGCCCACACGCAGAGCGACCGCGTATCGGAGGGTCTGCTCCAGCCACGCAGCACCACAGACCAGCCTGGTGGGCGGCCCTGACGCCGGGCAGGGCCGCCGTGTCGCCCTCGGCGCACGCCCGGACGGTGACCTGTCAGCGGCCCGCGTCGTTCGGCGCACCAGGCCCGCGCTCAGAGTCTGCCAGACAGTCGGGGGCCTGCGGGTGAGCAGGCCGAAGCGTGCATTGGCCGCGGCGCGCGATTCGCGGGGCGGTGTTCCGCCGGCGCAGCCGTCGGCGGTAGCAGCCGTCGCGGTACTCGGCAGCCGTCGGCGGTCGATGTCGTGGACGTACCGCGGTCGGCTCCAGGCGGTGCTATGCCTCGGCGCTGCTCTCCGAATCGTCCAGGACCGAGTAGACGAGGTCGTGGTGGAAGCCGCGGATGTGGGCCTCGACGAGTTCCCCGGCGCGCTCGGAGTCGCCGGCCGCCACAGCGTTGTAGATCGCGTGGTGCTCCGAGCGCAGCCGTGCCGCGGTGGACTCCCAGTCGTCGAGTCCGTGGAAGACCTTCAGCAAGGTGTGCCGGACCGCGTTGCGTACCGCGATGGTCATGTCGGCCATCAGCCGGTTCCCGCCGGCCTCGGCGATCGCCGCGTGGAACTCGGTGTCGCAGTCGTTGAACTCCTCCCGGCTCAGCTCGGGATCGTCCATACGAGCCAGCCGGTCCCGCATGGTGGCGAGGTGTTCCGGGGATGCCTGTTCGGCTGCCAGCCGGGCGCTCGCGCGCTCCAGCGTCGCCCGCGCCTCCACGACGTCGGCGAACGGGAAGTGGGCCAGTGCCATGTGCAGGCGCAGGAACTGGGTCAGCCCTGCGCTGGGCATGGCGGCGATCACGCTGCCGGAGGCCGGACCGGTGCCCACCCGCGGTCGCAGGGCGCCTTGAGCCTCGAGTACCCGCAGCGCCTCGCGAACCGCTGCCCTGCTCACGCCGAGCAGCTCGACCAGCTCGCGTTCCGGCGGCAGCCGGTCGCCGACCCGAAGATTGCCGGTGAGGATCTGTTCCTCGATCCGTGCGAGAACGAGCTCAAAGGTGCGGGAGCGCGGAACCGGCTCCCATGCAATCGGCTCTGACACGGACAGCCCTTTCGCTTCGGACATCGGTGCTGCTCACGCGGGGAGTTCCCGCCCGGCGCTCACGCGGGGAGTTCCCCCGTTCTCACTCCGTTCATGGTAGCCCGTCCGCCCATTGCTTGGTCCGACCACTCATTTTTCCGGCGTCACACCTCTGGACAGGACACGGCCGCCTCTTTACGTTGTAGCGACCCAATCAATGGTCTGACCAAGCCCCTAAAGTGAGGGTCGCATGTTTCAGCCAGATCTCTCCCCGGTTCTGGACAGCCTGGCCCTGTCCGCTCTCGTCGCGGCACTGCCGCTGTTGACCCTGTTCGTCCTGCTGGGCGGATTGCGTCTCAAGGCCCACTGGGCCGGATTGGCCTCGCTCGGCGCCGCCCTCGCCGTCGCGGTGATCGCGTACGGTATGCCGGTCGGTCACGCACTGCTCTCCGCGACGGAGGGCGCGGCGTTCGGCCTGTTCCCGATCATGTGGATCGTGGTGACGGCGATCTGGGTCTACCAGCTCACCGTGGTCAGTGGCTGGTTCGAGGACCTGCGCCGTTCCTTCAACCTGGTCAGCAGCGACCTCAGGGTGCAGGCACTGATCATCGCCTTCTGCTTCGGTGCCCTGCTGGAGGCGTTGGCCGGCTTCGGTGCCCCGGTGGCCATCACCGGCGTCATGCTGATGGCGCTGGGCTTCTCCCCGCTCCGCGCGGCCGTCACCGTGCTCGTCGCCAACACCGCGCCAGTGGCGTTCGGGGCCATCGGCATCCCGATCATCACCGCGGGCAACCTCACCGGCATCCCCTACACCGAGCTCGGTGCCTATGTCGGCCGCCAGACCCCGCTTCTCGCACTGTTCGTCCCGCTGCTGCTGGTGGCGCTGGTCGACGGACTCCGCGGGGTCCGCCAGACCTGGCCCGCCGCTGTGGTGTGCGGTGCGGCCTTCGCCGCGGCACAGTTCGTCAGCGCGAACTACGTGTCGGTGGAACTGACCGACATCATCGCCTCTCTGGTGGCGCTCGCGGCAGTCGTACTGTTCCTCCGGGTCTGGCAACCGCTGGGTGGCGATCAGATACGTGCTGATCTGCAGCGCGTCGCGGAGACCGAGGGCACCGTGACGGGCGGCTCCACAGCCGGGGCCGACTGCGCCAACAGCGGCAGCGGCGAGGGCAGCCGGGGAACCGGCCCCCGTACGGGTGGCCCGGACGGTTCCGGAAGCTCGGCCGCATCCGGCGGTTCCGGCGGCGCCCCGGACGGCGTCAGCGACCCGGCCACGCCCCCGGCCCCGGCCACGCCCCCGGCCACGACCTCCACCGCCCCGTCCCCGCACAGCACGGTGCCGGCCACTCCGCGGATCGCCAACTCCCGCGTCCTGCTGGCCTTTCTGCCCTACCTCGTGGTGATCGGCGTCTTCTCGGTGGCGAAGCTCTGGAGCCCGGCCAAGGAGTTCCTCACCTCGACGGACGTGTCGATCCCCTGGCCCGGGATCGACGGGAAGCTGCGGACTCCCGGCGGTGACGTCTCCACCGCCACGCAGTACGTCCTCCCCTGGCTGTCGTCCCCAGGCACCCTGCTGCTCCTCTCCGGCGTGGTCGTTGCCGCGATCTACCGGATCAGGCCGGCCGTCGTAGCGCGCGAGTTCGCCACCACCGTGGTCAAGCTGCGCTGGGCCATGCTGACCGTTGCCTCGGTGCTGGCCCTCGCCTACGTGATGAACTTCGCCGGCCTGACCATCACCATGGGGGCCTGGATCGCCGGGACGGGCACCGCTTTCGCCTTCCTCTCGCCGATCCTCGGCTGGCTCGGCACTGCTGTGACCGGCTCCGACACCTCGGCCAACGCACTGTTCGCCACCTTGCAGCAGACGGCAGCGGGAAAGGCGGGGCTGGACCCGGCGCTGATGGTCGCTGCGAACACCTCGGGCGGGGTGGTCGGCAAGATGATCAGCCCGCAGAACCTCACCATCGCCGCTACAGCGGTCGGCATGCTCGGGCGCGAGGCGGAGCTGTTCCGCAAGGCGATCAGGTGGAGCCTGCTCCTGCTGCTGGTGATGTGCGTGCTGGTCTTCCTGCAGTCCCACCTGCTGGCCTGGATGCTCCCCTGACCTGTGGCAGGGGCATCCACCGGCTCCCGTGCCCCCGATGTCCGTCGCGACGGCCGAAGACAACGGCGATCGAAGAGAAACGCGAGGGGAGAAACCGGAGAAACCATGAGGACCGCACTGTTCATCACCTGCTTCAACGACACCATGCACCCGGCCACCGGCCGTGCAGTGGTGACCCTGCTGGAGCGCCTCGGCTGCACGGTGGACTTCCCGTCCGGCCAGACCTGCTGCGGGCAGATGCATTTCAACACGGGCTACCAGCGTGACTGCGTTCCGCTGGTGCGCCGCTTCGGCGAGGTGTTCGCGGACTACGACGCCGTGGTCGCGCCCTCGGGGTCCTGCGCTGCGATGATCCGTCACCACCATGGAAGAGTGGCCGAGGCGGCCGGGGACCGGGAGCTGCAGCAGGCCGTACGGGATGCACCTCCGGTCTACGAGCTGTCCGAGTTCCTGGTCGACGTGCTCGGGGTCACGGATGTCGGTGCGTACTTCCCGCACCGGGTCACGTACCATCCCACCTGCCATTCGTCGCGGATGCTGGGCGTGGGGGACCGGCCGCTCGCCCTGTTGCGCGCGGTGCGGGGCATCGACCTGGTGGAACTCCCCGACGCCGCGCAGTGCTGCGGCTTCGGCGGCACTTTCGCACTGAAGAACTCCGACACCTCGGTGGCGATGGGCGCGGACAAGGTGCGTGGCGTGCTGGAGAGCCGGGCCGAGGTCCTCTGCGCGGGGGACAACTCCTGCCTGATGCATGTCGGGGGGCTGCTCTCCCGGCTGCGCACCGGGGTTAGGACCATGCACCTGGCGGAGATCCTCGCCTCCAGTGAGCACTCCGCGGCACAGAGCGCGGGGGAGGGCAGCCGGCCGTACGCCGCCGCCACGGGCACCGTGGCTACGGGCACCGCCGCCACTGCGGCACGGAGTCCGCGATGAGTTCGGCCTTCCTCGGCATGCCGCCCTTCCCCCAGGCCGCCCGTCGGGCGCTCGCCGACACCCAACTGCGGCGCAACCTCGCCGGTGCCACCCGAACCATCCGGGACAAGCGCGCTGAGGTGGTGCGCGAGCTGCCTGACTGGGAAGAACTGCGGGAGGCGGGACGCGCGTTGAAGGAGCGCACGCTCCGCCACCTCGACCACTATCTCCTCCAGCTGGAGGAACGGGTCACCGCTGCCGGCGGGCAGGTGCACTGGGCGCGCGACGCGGCCGAGGCCAACCGGATCGTGACCCGCCTCGTCCAGGAGACCGGCGAGCGGGAAGTGGTCAAGGTCAAGTCCATGACCACCCAGGAGATCGGCCTCAACGAAGCGCTGGACTCGGCGGGCATCACCGCCTACGAGACGGACCTCGCCGAGCTGATCGTGCAACTCGGTGAGGACCTGCCGTCGCACATTCTGGTACCCGCAATCCACCGCAACCGGGCGGAGATCCGGGACCTGTTCCGGCGGGAGATGGCGGACGCCGGTGAGGTGGGGGACGAACCGGCGGAACTGGCCGAGGCCGCACGGCGGCATCTGCGCCAGAAGTTCCTGCGAGCGAAGGTGGGCATCTCCGGTGCCAACTTCCTGGTCGCCGAGACCGGGACGGCCGTGGTGGTGGAGTCGGAGGGCAATGGACGGATGTGCCTGACCCTGCCCGAGACGCTGATCTCCGTCGTCGGCATCGAGAAGGTGGTGCCCACCTGGCAGGACCTGGAGGTCTACCTCCAACTGCTCCCTCGCTCCTCTACCGGCGAGCGGATGAACCCCTACACCTCCACCTGGACCGGTACCGAGGACGGCGACGGGCCGCGCAGCTTCCACCTGGTGCTGCTGGACGCCGGAAGGACCGACACTCTCGCGGACCGGATCGGGCGGCAGACACTGAACTGCATCCGTTGCTCGGCATGCCTCAACGTCTGTCCGGTCTACGAACGAACCGGCGGGCACGCCTACGGTTCCGTCTACCCAGGACCGATCGGTGCGGTGCTCAGCCCTCAGCTGCGCGGCACCGGGGCCGCGGTGGACCGCTCACTGCCGTTCGCCTCCACCCTCTGCGGTGCCTGCTACGAGGTGTGCCCGGTGAAGATCGACATCCCTGAGGTGCTGGTACATCTGCGTGCCCGGGTGGTCGAGGAGACCGGTGAGCGACGTCGGACGCCGAGCCCGGAGGCACTGGCGATGCGGGCGGCCAAATGGGTCTTCTCCTCCCCGGCCCGGCTTGCGGCGGCACAGCGCGTCGCGGCGCTGGGCGGCCGTGCGGTGGGCAGGCGGGGGCGCGTCGGCCGGCTGCCGGGGCCGCTCGCCGGCTGGACCGACGCCCGGGACGCACCGGCTCCGGCCCGCGAAACGTTTCGACAGTGGTGGAAGAGGACACGCCTCGACAGTGGTGGAAGAGGACGCACCGATGAACGCAGCACGTGACGAGATCCTGGCCCGGGTGCGCGCGGCACTGGCGGACGTCCCGGAATCCGAGCGGCCCGCCGATGTCCCGGTGGCACGGCAGTACGTCACCGGGGCGGACGCACCGGCCGGTGTGCAGGAGACGGTTTCGCTGTTCGTCGAGCGGCTCGCCGACTACGGTGCCTCGGTACGCACGGTGAGCCCCGCCCAAGCCGGCACCGAGGTGGCCAAGACGCTTGCGTCCTGGGGCGCGGAGCAGGTGCTGGTGCCGCGCGGTTTCCCGGCGTCGTGGTCCGCTCATCTGCCCGCCGCCGCAGTGCTCGGCGACGAAGGCCGGCTGTCGGCGGACGACCTGGACGCCGTCGACGCCGTGGTCACCACCGCGGCGGCGGCGATCGCGGTCACCGGCACGCTGGTGTTGGACGGTGGCCCCGGTCAGGGCCGCCGGGCAGCAACCCTGGTCCCGGATCGCCACCTGTGCGTACTGAGAGCCGACCAGGTGGTGGCCTCGGTGCCGGAGGCGCTGTCCCGGCTGGACCCGCTGCGGCCACTGACCTTCGTCTCCGGCCCCTCGGCAACCAGCGACATCGAACTCGAACGGGTGGCGGGCGTGCACGGTCCCCGCACGCTGGAGGTGCTCGTCGTCCGGTGAGACAGCGCCTGCCGCGGAGCCCACGGGCGGAGCGACGATGGAGCCCGCAGCGACGGCAGCGAAGAGCCACGGCACGGCGGTTGCCACAGGAGCACGGCCGTCGTCACCGACGGTTGCCCAGTTCCCGCCACGCCCGGTCGAGCTTCCGCCCGGTGATGGCTTTGACGGGGATCAGGCAGGCCCACAGCCACATCGCCCCGGCGGGGGAGAGGAACGCGACCGGCACCGAAGCGGTGAAGATCACCACGCTGGGGACCGCGTCCGTGACCGAAGCTCGGCGAACTTCTGCGGCCCCCGGCTGCCGACGCACTCCCTCCCGGCTCCACACGACGTGCCACAGCACTATCAGCACCGCCTCTGTGGCTGCCACGTTGGCCGAGTACAGGGCGACGGCCGAGGAGTGTTCGCTGTAATCCGACAGAAGAGACGTCGGAAACGGCAGCAGGGCCACGAGCGCGAGTCCGAGCAGGGTGAGATTCATTTCCGCCGGACCGACCCACTGGGTGGTGCGGAAGATCCGCTGGTGCTCACGCCAGAACACGGCGATGATCACAAAGCTGAGGAAGTACGCCCACAGTTGGGTCATGGTCTCCTGCAGCGCCTTGTCGTACTCCCGGGCATCCAGGTTGTCGCGGACCGAGATGTCGAGGACGAGCAGCGTGAGCGCGATCGCGAACACACCGTCGGAGAGCGTCAGCAGCCGCTGGGCGCCGTTCCCGGCGCCGGCAACGGGGTTCTCCTCATTCACGCGGAGCACCCTACTGAGCTGAACGTCCGGGGCTTTGACACCACACGGGCCGCTCGACGAATCGTGGGGACCATTCGGTGCCGGTCGGTCGACCGCCCGGCTCGGCTGCCGCAGGAAGCCGGTGAGGGCGATCGCGGTTGCGTCACAAATCGCAGCCGGCCTCAGAGGCGGGTGTCCACTATCCGGGCACAGGAGCTTCACAGCTGTACGCGCTCCAACTGGCGCTGCAAGGATGTCGGTTGCGGCGACGTGCTGCCGCACGCAGGCGGTGATGCGCGGCGGCTGTTCAGTCGCTCTGCCAGTCATGACCGGCCCCCCATGTACAGCGAAAGGATGCACGTACGTATGGCGAACGATCGCAGGAGACGGTACGCAGGACGGGCGCTGGCGCTTTCAGCGGCTGCCCTTGGTGTGGTCGCGGCAGCTGCCGCACCGGCCTCGGCCGCTGAGCAGCCCACCCGGGAACAGCTCATAGCCGACTGCGACTCAGGTGCGGGGAAGTGCACCTTCAACGACCCCAAGCTGGGCAAGGCTTTCCTCGGAAACTTCCACCAGGTCTCCGACTCGCTCTACAACTGCAGTACCTCCCCTGCCACTCAGTCCATGACGTGGTCCGATACGGTCGGCTCCACCGATTCGGCGGGCGTTTCCGTGACCGCGGGCGGCAAGATCGCAGGCATCATCGACCTCAGCGTGACGGCGACCTACAGCCACACCTGGTCAAGCACGCACTCGGAGAGCAGCTCTGTCAACATGACGGTGCAGCCGGGCGAGGTCGGCTGGATCTCCCGGGCGCAGGTGATGCAGAAAGTCTCCGGCACGTGGCAGACCCACTATGACGACCCGAAGTGGGGCCACTACTACTGGTTCGTACCGGATGTCATCACAGGTCCGGCCCCGAACGGAACGGATGGCAAGAGCAACGCGGTGGTCGTCAAGACGCGGAAGATGACCGACAAGGAGAAGCAGTCCTGCTCCAGCCGTTCCGGCAAGGCCAGGGCATTCGTCGCCGAACGCTGATCGGCTGACCGCGTTCCTCCGGACGGGGCGGGCTGCTACGGACCTTACGACGGGCAGCCAAGGGGGGCCCAACGCGTCAGCAACCTCGATCCCCGCCGCCAGTGCGGCCCTTCGCAGTGACGTGAAGGGCCGCACCGTCCCGGCACTGACAGGCCGCTGCACCCCGGAACTCTCCGGCGGTGCCCCCCTGTTCCGCTCCGCTATTCCTCCTCGGCGAGCACGATGACGTGGTCCTCCTCGGTCAACCGGAGCCGAGCGGCCTTGGGCGGGTTGAGGTGCACACCGTAGGCGGGGGAAGCGCCGCGTTGGGCACCCAGCCGGTACCCGACAGCCGTCTCACCGAGGCGGCGGGCGGCCTCGATGACCGTTGCGAAGTTCGCCTCGGCTCCGGATCTGAGGTAACGGGTCGCGGGCTTGAGGTAGATCTCGGAGCCGGCGGGGTCGAAGAGATCGATCAGGACGTCGTGCAGGTGCCGGTTCTCGGTGAGTTGCGCCAGCATCAAGCTGATCAGTTTCGAGCTGACAATGAAGTCGTCGGCCCTGGTGACCTGGGCGACCTCGCGGTTGCTGTCCTCGTTCATCTCCGTGACGATCGAGTACGGGTCGCCGAGCCGGTCCTCGATGTCGCGCAGGTGGAGGAGGGTCACCAAGGTGCGGTTGTCGGCCTGTTCGGCGTCGGTTCCCTCGTCGGGGAGTACCAGCACGTGCTGGTAGCTGCCGGGGTCGAGGGCTTCCAACGAGCGCCTGCTGGTGGGGCGGCAGTACTTGTAGCCCACGGTGAGGTTCGCGTACGGAACCAGCGCATCGGCCGCCGGACGGTGTGAGGCCGCGATGTCCAGCGCCGAGCCGGGCTCGACGAAACTGTCCAACAGCTCGATGATCTTCGGAACGCGCCCGTTCCAGCCGATCAGCAGGGTGCGGTCCGGAGCCACGTCCGGAGGTTGGGCGCAGGCCAGCGCCTCCTCGACGATCCGCGCGTGGTTCCTGGTCGCGAGCTTGATGAACAGATCGTCCTCGGCGAGCACTATGACGCCGTCGTCCTCACCGATGACGGTGCCCATCGGCGGGTTCAGCAGGAGCTGTCCGTCGGTTCTGCGCAGCCCCACGGGCGTGCCGAGCTCGTACCGGTGCAGTGCCTCGCCGTACGTCACCCCGGTGAGGGAGGGCTCGGCGCGGATGTAGAGTTCGCTGCCGTAGAAGCTGAGCAGTTCGTTGCAGACCGTGGAGAGGCCGGTCTGCCGGTGGGACTGCACGATGAAGCGAACGGCGATGTCGTCGGCGTCGATCACCAGACCATGCCGGCCCGCTGCCAGACGTGCCGCCGCGAGGTTGTCCGAATCCTGGACCGCGGCCACCACATGGGGCCGGGAGCTGCGCCAGACGCGGTTGTTGAGCACCAGCAGCGTCTTGATGACCATGGTGTCCGCCTCAGGGTCCGCCGGGGGCAGCACCATGATGGCCTTGCTGGTGTCCGGGCTGACCAGCTCCAGGTCCGCGCGCTTGAGCGGATTGCCGGACCGGCAGATCACCCGCGTCCTTCCCGTTCTGGGCACCCGCAGCCGGATCTGCTCCTCCATGGAGACCTTGTCCCGGTCGGCGAGCACCACCACGCAGGAGCGGCGCTCGCTCTGGTTGGCCTCGACCAGCTCGTCGATCACCGTGAAGATCTGCTCCGACCAGCCCAGGATGACCGTGTGGCCCCGCTCGAAGAGCCGCGATCTGCCCTTGCGGAGCTGCTCGATGCGGGCGTTCAGTCCTGCGGTCAGCACACCGATCAGCGCGCTGACGATGAAGATCCCGCCGATCGTCACAGCCAGCATGAGGGCCAGGAAGACCGGTCGTCCGGTGTCGTCCCCCATGGTGCCCGGGTCGAGCGTGCGCAGCAGACTCATCCACGCCACACCGAGCCATCCGCCGTGGGCCTCGGTGTCCTCGTCGGTGAACAGCACCACTGACGTGGTGACGACCACGATCAGTCCGGTGGACGCGAGCGCCAGCCAGCCGATCAGCGCGGGTGTTCCCCGGTCCATCGTGACGTCGAACCAGTACCGCAACCGTTCGCGTAACCGCACCCTGAGTCCCCGATCTCGACCGTCCGCCTCTTGACGATTTGACGATCTTGCCATGGGGGAGGGCCGTGGACCGGTTCCGGGGTAGGCGGTGATGCCGACGACCGGCTCGCAGCCGACCGGCGAGGAATCCCGGCGGCCGCACAGGTCCCGGCCGCCGCACGGGTCCAGAGGAACAAGAGGTGGGTCAGCGGGGCCCGTCCGGAGGAGTGTTCGCCCCCGTGACGCCGCCTGCGGCACCGGCTGCCAAGTCGACCTTGTGATCGAAGGTGTCGTTGTCGTTCTCGGCCGTCGAGTCGGACCAATCGGTGAGAGCCTGCAGCTTGGCCTGGAAGATGGCGTCGGGATCGCCCTGGGAGGCCTCAGCCTCCGTCTCGGCCTCCTCGCGGAGTTGGTCGTAGGACTTGAGTGTGCCGTCCCGGTTGAGGCACTCAGCGGGCGGCGGGGGCTCGACCGGATAGCCGGCCTCGTAGAGGTACTTCGTCATGTCGAAGCGCTGCATACGGTCGTAGTTCGCGTACGCCCCGGTCACCTGCTTCTCGTGGGAGCTGTCCTCGTCACCCCCCACCCAGGAGTCGGCGCCCTTGCCGATGACGAACTTCGCTGCCTTCCACGAGTACTCGCCGACCTTGGAGGCGAAGGGGACCTCGTCGAGGCCCAGCATGAAGATGTCCTTGAAGACCCCGCGGACGGTTTCCTCTTGCTCGTCCATGTCCCTGCCCGCGTCGACCTCCGCGCGGTATTGGGCACCCGCGAGCTCTCCGAACGCCCCCGCTACGCGGGACATCTGGCCGGGGTCGGGCTTCCCGTCCAGCACCGCGTCAGCGTCGACCTGCGCCGCTCCCCTGATGGCCTCTTCGCTGAAGGCCCCGGCCGCGCGGTCGAAGATGTCGGTCGCCTCGCCGCTGTCGGCGAACGTCGTCAGGAACTGATCGGTGTCCCCTGGACTGAGGAAGAACGACGGGGTGATACCGGCCAGCTCGGTGAAGTGGGGCGGCTCCTGCCGGCTCGACGCGCGATTCGGGGCGTCGTCGGTGCGGGCGCCGGTGGCCATCTCATGGATGTAGGAGGAGGCGACGTTGGCCATGGAGTCCTTCATGCTCCACGGGGTGTCCTTGCCCTTGTCCCCCATGAAGACCATGGTCTCGAACGCGAACTGGGACGCGCCGGGGCTGTGCCGGCCGGGCGCTTCTGTGCCCACGCCGGAACCGGACTCCATGGCACGGCCCAGCGCGTCGGCCACGTCGTCGCCGCTTCCGTGGCTGACCGCGTAGTCGGTGAACTGGCCGAACGCCTCGGTGTAGCTGCCCGGGTGCATGCCCCACAGCACGTTGCGAGCGGCGATGGAATCCTTGCCCAGCAGGTTGAGAGCGAGCGCGATGTTGTCCTCCGGCAGCTCGAGCGAGGTCGCCAACGAGCCCATGCCGCCACGCCAGTCAGTGCTGTCCGGGTCGTTGGCGAAGTCGTCGAGGGCGAGGTTCTCCGCGGCGGTCTCGATGAAGTCGGTGGGAAAGTGGCCGTACTGGAGGAGAGCCAGGCGGCTCCACGCGTCCGACGGGTACTCCGAAGGGGCGAGCAGCATCTCCTCGATCTGGTCGAACCCGGGCGTCGCCAGGTACTCGGCACTGGCTGCCGTGCCGAGCGCGCGGCTGAAGGCCTTCAGGTCCTCGGCTCCCGTGGCGCTGCCCGACTGGGCCAACAGATCGGGCAGTATGCCCAGCCTGTTCGCGCCGAGCTCGGCGAAGAAGGCGGCGGCCACCTCCGGGTCGTTGATGTAGGGGGCCAGGTCCTGGGCGATGCGGTGGATCTCCCCGGCGCCGGCCTGGTCGACGGTGCCGATGTCGTTCAGCCGCGCTGCGAGCTCCCTGCCCCGGCGCTGGGCCTCCTCCAGCGACATGAGCGTGTCCGGGATCTCGACCATGGTCCGGTCCGGGTCCGGTGCGTTCTGCTCGATGGCCAGCGCGAGGTCGAAGCGCCGCTTGAGCGAGGGCAGTTGTTCCTCGATCCAGGAGCTGATGCCGCCCAGGCTGGTGAGTGACCCGGTGTCGACTCCGAGTGCGGAGAACCGGTTGGTCCAGGAGCGCGGGGCGCCTCCCAGAGATTCCACGGCGTCTTCCAGCGAGGTGATCATTGTCTTGAGGCGGCCGGGGTCGACACCGCTGAATGTGCTCGGCCCGTACCCGCCGTCCGGCTCGGTCATCAGATGCCCCCCGGTCCTCAGGTCATCTTCCGGTAGGCGCGGGCGTCACTCAGCGGGATCAACTCGGGTGTGACGCTCAGTTGGGCGTCCACCGCCGCGAGTACCTCGTCCGCGTACCGGTGCACGTCGGTCTTGCGGCCCTCGATCTCCTCACCGAAGATCTCAGCCGTCGGACCCTCCCAGACTCCCCCCTCCGCCATGTCCTGCGCTGCCCGGTCCAGCGAGGTGGCGATGGTCTCCTGCTGGAGCGCCACGTCGTCCCGAAGGCGTTGGAGGTCGGCCCGGACAGGGCTCGGTACGAGATTGTCCGCAGGATCTGTCACGCTTCCCCCATGTCCGTCCGTCCCCGTCGTCGGCCCGCCCCCCGGCAGCACGCGACGCTGTCTGAATCGTAGGTCGAACCAGGTGCGATGGGCGGCTTGCTGCGCGTTGTTGCGAGATTGCCACAGAGCGGCTCGGCCGGGCGGTCCGCAGAGCCGAGTTCGCCGAGACCTGGCCGGTCGTGCGGACACTGCTCGGCGAGGGCGGAGACCGCTGCATCGAGATGGCCGTGGAGAAGACCCCGCCTGCCACTGCTGCGGAGTTCATGCAGCTGAGCCTGGGCTGGAGTCGCGCGACAGAGCGGGACGGGAACGGGTCGGCGCGGGCATGCGCCTGTGCACGGTGACCAGTTTCGTGGGCGTTCCCGGAGTCGCCGTACCGACCGGCGTGACCGATGGGCTGCCGGCCGGCGTGCAGATCGTCGGTTGCGCGTTTCGCGAGGACCTGTGCCTGGCCGCGGCACAGGAGGTGGAGGACCGCCCGGGTGTGCTCACACCGGGCGCTCCGCGTTCCGAAGCCCCGACCGCCGCGCGGTAGCCGGGGTTCTCGCACTGGGCGGGGCAAGGGGTGAAGGCTGCCCTCGGTGCCGCAGCCCGCGGTCGAACCGCTCGAATGTGAGGAGACCATGTCGGCCAAGGGGCGGGCCGCCGTGCGGCCTCCAGCACGCGGGGCGGCGCCGCCCCTCCGTGGGACGGGGAGGGACGGCGCCGCGGTACCTGCGTCAGACGAGCCAGCCGAGGAAGTTGACGACGTCGGCCAGCAGGTTCGTGAGGACGTTCATAGTGATGCTTCTCCTTGCGTTTTTCGTGGGACTGTTCACCCGGCCGATGTAGGACCTGCGGCCGGGCGACGCTCGCGTGGTCTGCAGCCCGCCGCTTGCGCACCGTAAGCATCCGTGTGCACACGGTTAAAGCGCAGCAATATCAGAACCAAGCACCCCATCGAGTGAGTGACCGAGCGCGAGTTCGGCAAAGCTCGGGTCCGGGGTGCCGCGTGCACCCCGGTATGCCCCCGCCCGCGGGTGAGCAGGGTCAGGACGGCTCCCCACCGCCGACGGCTTCGAAGTCGTTCCGGGCCTCGTCGGGGCGTCGGGCATCGTGATCCGGCTGTCGATCGCGCTGGCGCACGTGGTCTTGGAGCAGACGACTGGCAGGGCTGTCGGGCAGGGCACCGCCGAACATGAGCTGTTCCCTCGTCGCGGTGCCACCGTGTGCGTACTCGGAATGCCGGGCCGTCCGCCGGACCGACGAGCGGCTCCCGGCAAGTGAGCTGCTGCCGTTCACTCTCGGGCAGCCTCTATTGGGTCCTCGGCGCCGGAGCATCGCGGTGTTGGAAGCCCGGCTCCCGGCACCCCTGGATGCCATGACGCCTCACGCTCCGCCTACCTCGCCCCACGATGCCCGCCGGCCGGCCGTCCGTGTCTCCGTCGTTCCTTCAGCAGTTCGCTCTGAGAGCCGCCCGGACTGCTCGGACCGGGAGCTTGTGGCGCTGAACGGCTCACGGTGCGGTGTCTCGGACTGCCGCGGGGGCGAGGCCGGCGCAGGTGTTGTCCGTTGAGGTGGCCGGCTGGGGGATGGGTGCTGCCCTGCGTCGGGGAGCGGTGAGTGTCGCAAGAGCCGCCAGGGCTGCCAGGGCGAGGAGGGCGGTGACGACGGCATAGGTGTGGGAGGTTGTCGCGAGCCCGTACAGCTGGGTGGCGGCGCCCGCGGCGACGGCGGGCAGGCTCATCGAGAGGTAGCTGAGGGCGTAGTAGGCGGCCAGGGTCGTGGCGCGGTCGGCCTCGTCGAGCGAGGCGAGGGTCATGCGCAGCGCCCCCTGTGAGACGGCGCCGAAGGCCATGCCGGCCAGGGCCGCGCCGCCGTAGACGGCGGGCAGTCCGGCGCCGTGCAGGCCGCTCAGGGTCAGCGCAGTGGCGGGCAGCACGGTCACGCAGCCGCCGATCGCCGCGGTGGAGGGCGCCGTACGCCGCAGCGTCCATACGGAGAGCGCGGCGGTGGCGCTGAGAGCGAAGAAGACCATGCCGCGAGCCGCCTGCGGCGCCTCGGGCGCCACCAGGCGCACCAGGGCCGGTCCGAGAGAGGAGTAGAAGCCGCCCAGCGCCCAGATGGCGACGACCCCGGTGCCGACGGCCAGCAGGGCGGGGCGGGCCGTGGCCGGGACACGGAGCCGTGGACGCAGCGACCGCAGCGCACCGGCACGGCGGGCGGCCGTCTCCTCGGTGAACGTGACCGCGAGCGCCTGTGCGACGAACAGGGCGGCCAGGAGTACGTACACGGTGACGGTGGGGGCGGGGGCGAAAGCGACGAGGAGGGTGGCGGCGAGGACACCGGTTGCCATTCCGGCGACCGGGGCGATGCTGTTGGTCAGTGCCGACCGGCCGGGGCGACGAGGGTTCTCCAAGTCGAGGAGCACCGCACCCGCGGCACTGGTGGCCGCGCCTGTGGCCACCCCTTGCAGGACCCGGGCGGCTATCAGGGACGCCGCACCGTCCGCCGATGCCAGGACGACCATGGCGGCGGCCTCGACGAGCAGGGCGCCCGCCAGCACGGGGCGCCGCCCCAGGTGGTCGGAGAGCGCTGCGGTGGTGAGCAGGGCGAGCAGCAGAGAAAGGGCGTAGACACTGAAGACCACCGTGACGACGAGCGCGGAGATGCCCCACCGGTCCTGGTAGAGGGGGTACAGCGGCGTCGGGGCGCTGGACGCGGCCAGGAGTGCCGCCAGGATCGACGTGTCGAGTGCGAAAGCAGCCCCGCGACTTCTCGCACGGCTTCCCGCTCTCGCCTCGTCTTCCGCGCGGGGCGTGGCGGTCATGGGGGAGCGGCGCGCGGGCGGTTCGGGTATCGCAGGCGGATCGGACAGGACGCTGGGCATGGGACCCTCACCAGGGTAAAAGCAATTGATTAGCTTTAGGTACCGTAGGGCCTGCTCGCATCTAAAGCAAATTATTAGCGTTTGCTGCTTCAGGGTACGTCGGTGACGTGGGCCTGGGCCGGTCGGTATGAGGTAATTGCGTCGACAGTGGCCGCCGCGTCGGGCAAAGTGGCGGTCCGTGACGAGCAGTGAGCTGTGGACCCGAGTGACCGCCGAGCGCTACGACGCCGAGGAGACCCAGATGTCCTCGGCCGCTGTTCTCGGACCGACTCTCGACTTTCTCGCCGCACTCACCGGAGACGGCGGCCGGGCGCTGGAGTTCGCCATCGGTACCGGACGAGTGGGCATCCCGCTCCGCGAACGCGGCGTGCCGGTGGTGGGCATCGAATTGTCCGAGCACATGGCAGCGGTCCTGCGGCGCAAGATCGACGCGGACACGCTTCCGGTCGCCCTCGGGGACATGGCCACCACGATCGTCCCCGGTGAGTTCACCCTGGTCTATCTCGTCTACAACACGATTACGAACCTGCTCACGCAGGACGAGCAGGTCGAGTGCTTCCGCAATGCCGCACGCCACCTGGGTCCCGGGGGCCGGTTCGTCATCGAACTGGGCGTTCCGCCGCTGCGGTGCCTGCCGCCCGGCCAGGTCGCGGTGCCGTTCGACGTCTCCGAGCAGCATCTCGGCTTCGACACTTTCGACCTTGTCGAGCAGATTCTCGTCTCGCACCACTTCGTCGGCGACGGCGACGACGGCCGCTACCGCCGGAGCAACTCACGACACCGGTACGCCTGGCCGGCGGAACTCGACCTGATGGCACGGATCGCCGGGCTCGAACTGGAGTCGCGCTTCGCAGACTGGGACGGCGCGCCGTTCACCCAGGACTCCACCAAGCACATCTCCGTGTGGCGCAAGCCGAGCTGAGGTCTGTCCACCACCTCGCCCGCCCATCGACCGGGCCGGCTCCCGGACCGGGAGTTCAGGCTGACAAGGAGGCAGGGCGGTTCAAACTTTTGCCTGCTGACAGGATGGTTCGGTGAACATGGCACAGCACGAAAACGTCCCTGTCGTACGTCCCATTACCGACGCGGACATCCCCACCGCGGCCGACACACTTGCCCGAGCCTTCGCCGAGTACCCCTTCACCCGGCACGTGATCTCCGCAGAAGGCCATGAGGAGCGGGTCCGGCGCTTCCAGGAAATCTGTCTCACCCGCATCGGCATGGTGTACGGGCGCGTGTGGGTCGCCGACGAAGGGCGTGCTGTCGCCGTGTGGGCCACTCCCGACGAGGATCCCTCGCCCGCTTTCGCCGAGGTCGGCCCGGTGCTCGGCGAACTGACCGGCGACCGGCAAGCCGCCTACGAATCCGCGGAGCAGGCTGTTGCTCCGTACCGGCCGCAGGAGCCGGCGTGGTTCCTCAACACGGTGGCCGTCTCTCCCGAAGCGCAGGGGAAGGGGCTTGGCAGCGCGGTGCTGGTTCCCGGCATCGAGGAGGCAGGACACGCCGGGTATCCGGCGTTCCTGGAGACCTCCAGTGAGAGGAACGTGCGGTTCTACGAGCGGCTCGGCTTCCGGGTCACGGCTGCTGTCACCCTCCCCGACGGCGGCCCCCACACATGGTGCATGCGTAAGGACCCGCGCTGAGGTCCGGGATCCCCGCTAGCGACGGGGCGCACTCGGGCGGGCCACCTCGCCGGGAGTCGCAGGGCGGGTAGTGGCAATCCTGGCGCGGACCGGACCGGACCGGGCTGGGAATGGGAAACAACTGCGTGATCATCAGGGGTTGTGGTGGACTCCTGAAGATCATGCGCTGGCCTCCATCGCCCGCACATTGCCGCCGGGAACCGATCTCCGGCCTCCCGACTCCATGCAGGCGTCACCAACGTGGTGCCCTCATACAGTCAGGCGTCAGCGAGAAGGGGGTCGTACGGGGTGTTCGTGCGGCGACCTGACATGAAGGAGAGGAAGTCGCCCACGAAGGCGCTGCGGTCGTAGGTGCCCTCGGTGGTGGTGAGGTCGCGGTGGAAGGCGGTGCGGAAGAGCGCCCGGTGCTCGGCCGCGTCGATGGTCCCGCTGCCGTCCTTGTCGGTGGCGTCGAAGAGCACCTCGGCGACGCGGATGAGCGCGGGACCGGCGAGGGAGGGTACGGCGGCGGCGTACTCGTCGGCGCCGACACGGCCGTCGCCGTCCGTGTCGAGGGCGGCCTGGAGCTCGCGCCACCAGGCGGCGAAGGCGTCGTAGAGCCGGGTCTCCTCGGGTTCGTCCAGGTCCAGGCGGGTGGCCAGTTCGCGCGCCATGGCGGCGAGGTCGGGCCAGTCGAGGTGGCCGTCGCCGGTCTGGTCCAGCACCTGACGGAAGAACTCCTCCGCCGAGCGTCGGCCCTCTCCGGTGGCCGTCGAGGCGGCCGGGGCCGGGTCGTGGCCAGTGCCACCGTTCGCTGGTGTGAGGAGGCGGAGCAGGGCCGATGCCCGCTTCATGCGGGCGCGCAGCGCGGTCACGGTCCGGGCGCGGGAGTCGTCGCTGCCGGGTGGGAGGGAGAGGGCTTCGATGATGGTTTCGGTATTGATCCAGCCCTCGGGCAGGAAACGGGTGAGCCCGGCGGCGAGGTAGGCGCCTTGCATGAGGGTCGTGGCGCCGGGCATCTCGGGCAGGCCGGCCCTGCGCCGGTAGGGCTCGGGAAGCGAGGCGACGGTGATCGAGCCGAGGAGCGGTCCGACGACGGCCCGGCCGGCCGCCCATAGTGTCGGCGCGCCGGCGAGCAGTGCCGGGGCGGGCAGGTGGTCGAAGAGCCGGTAGAGGATGATGCGGGCTGCCTCGGTGTTCTCCAGCTCGTCCTCGACGACCCTGTCGAAGTACCTCCAGAAGTCGTTCAAGTCCTCGGGGAGTTCCCCGGCGTCGCCGTCGAGCGCGGCGAGGAAGGCGCGGTACTCGGTGTACACGTGCTCCATGGTGTCCTGGTCGAGCGGCTGACCGCTCAGCCGGCACATGGTGACGGCGCTCTCGTAGAGGGTGGCCACCACCCAGGCGCGGGTCGCGCGGTCCATGGCGTCGTAGGCGCGGCCGCGGGAGTCGGAGCCGCTCATGCGGGCGTGCAGCCTGTTGAGCCGGGCGGCCTCCCGTTCGCGTACCGCTGGGTCGGCGTCGAGCATGCGCCGCATGCTGAGGAAGGTGTTGCGCAGTCGACGCCAGGGGTGAGCGACGAACGTGGAGTTGTCGGCGAGGGCGGCGCCGATCTGCGGGTGGGCGGCCTCCAGCACGGTGGCGCGGATGATGGCCAGCGCCCAGCGCGGGTCGTCGAAGAAGGCGCGGAACTGCGATTCCGGCCCGAACAGGGGTGCCTCGTCGGCCGTTCCCGTGGTTCCAGTCGTCATGACGGGTCTCCGTTCGTCTGGGGCGGCACGCCGCCGAAGCGGCGGTCACGGTGCCGGTAGGCGTGCAGGCAGCCGAGGAAGTCAGGGGCCCGGAAGTCCGGCCAGTGCGCCTCGGGGAAGACCCACTCGGCGTAGGCGACCTGCCAGAGCATGAAGTTGGAGATGCGCTGCTCGCCGGAGGTGCGGATCACGAGGTCGACGTCGGGGGTGTCGGGGAACGGCAGGTGGTCCGCGAAGAGCCGTTCGGTCACATCATCGGCGGGTATCCCGTTGCGGATCAGCGACCTGGCGGCCTCGACGATGTCTCGGCGTCCGCCGTGGTCGAAGGCGACGGTGAGCGTCATGCCCGGGTTGTCGGCGGTCAGCGTCGCCAGATCGTCGAAGTCCTGGGCCAGTTCGCGGGGGATGCGTGGGTCTGCGGCCCCCAGGAAGCGGCAGCGGATGCCGCGGGCGAGCAGCAGCGGCGCATGCTTGCGCACAACCCGGCGGACCAAACGCATCAGATAGTCGACCTCGGTGCCGGGACGGTTCCAGTTCTCGGTGGAGAACGCGTACAGGCTGAGCCACTCGACTCCCGCTGCCCGGGCCGCCTCGATGATGTCGATGACGGTGCTCTCCGCAGCCCGATGGCCTGCCGTTCGGGGAAGCGAACGCCGCTGAGCCCAGCGGCCGTTGCCGTCCATCACGCAGGCTACGTGCCGCGGCACCGCATTCGCCGGCCCGTCGTCGCGCCGCTGCTCATCGCCGTACTGTCGCTCCACCGGCCGGCCCCCCGTCGCCGCGCGTGCTCGCCCGTTGCCACGCGTGCGCGGTTGACGCCGTGGTCCGTCACACCCAGCCCCGACTCGCCCGGAACGGCACGGTCGGCTCTACCGCGCTCGCTCACGCCCCCTCCGTATCGCCCATGGCCACACCCCCAGGCGTCCTCTTTCAGGAGTCTGACAGCGCGGAAGGGGCCTGACCGGCCGAACGGGGGGGCTGTCACCCTTGGCTCATATGTCCGATTCCGTCGCAGCTCACTGCGGGGCGAGCCTCACTGGATGGCAGCTTTGCCCTTCCCGGTCCGGCAGGGGGAGTCCGCGGGCGCGGCGCAGGTGGACACCGGACTGTCGTGTGGTGCCACGCGCTCGAGGCAGTCGCTCACGTGCCCGGATCGTTGATGAGGGTGTCTGCGGCATCGGGCCGTTTGCTGCAACTCATGAAGCGTGTTCGCCCGCAGGTGGGCCGCCGGGCGGGCGGGGTTTTCGCGAGCGGTTGCCCAGGAAGCCTTCAGGTCGGGACCGGGCCGGGCGGTCGCTGGCCGGTCTTCACGCTGGGGCGGTGGAAGGCGGCCCGGTAGGCGGCCGGGGTCATGCCGATCTGGCGGCTCAGATGCTGGCGGAGCGACTCGCCGGAGCCGAGGCCGCTGCGGCCGGCTACCTGGTCGACGGTGAGGTCCGTGGTCTCCAGCAGTTCGCGGGCGCGCAGCAGCCGCTGCTGGAGGAGCCATTGGAAGGGGGTCACACCCGTCTCGTCGGTGAAGCGGCGGGTCAGGGTCCGGACACTGACCTTGGCCTGGCCGGCCAGCTGGTGCAAAGAGATCGGCTGGTCCAGGTGCTGCAGTGCCCAGAGGCGGGCCGCATCCAGCGGGGAGTCGGTCCGGGCCGGGAGCGGGGTCTGTACGAACTGCGCCTGTCCGCCGTGGCGGACGGGGGTGACGACGGCGGCACGGGCCGCGGCGTTGGCCACGGCCGCGCCGTAGTCGGAGCTGATCAGGTGCAGGCACAGGTCGATCCCGGCGGCCGAGCCCGCACCGGTGATGACCGGTCCGTCCTCGGCGAACAGCCGGTCGGCGTCCACGCGTACCGAGGGGAAGGCGCGCTGCATTTCCTCGGCCAAAGCCCAGTGGGTGGTGGCGACGCGGCCGTCGAGGAGCCCGGCCTGGGCAAGGACGAAGGCGCCGCTGCAGATCGAGGCGACGCGCTTGCCCGCCGCGGCCGCCTCCCGCAAGGCGTCCAGTGCGGCCGGCTCGGCGCCGTGCCGACTGGCGGTCGAGGGGACGATCACCGTGTCTGCCGCCGCGACCGCCTCAAGGCCGTGCCGGATCACTACGTCGATGCCACCGGAGGCGCCGACCGTACCCGGCGTGGCGGTGCACACCGTCACCTCGTAGCTGGGGTGTCCGCCGGATCGGGCGGCGCCGAGCAGGGTCGAGGGCATGGACAGGTCGAACGGCTTGACTGCGGGGACCGCCAGGACGGCGACACGATGCATGGCTGGATCCTTGGACCTCGTGACTTTCAGGCCACTGACCCTACCCTGCGGCCTCCCGGCAGAGTTGGGCGTGCGGACGGGCCCTCCGCGTAACCACGGCTTCCCCTCCGGGGAAGCGTCCGATTTTTGAAGGTGGACGGAGACAAGATCATGGGTGAATCAGTCGTCATCGGGGCAGGCGCGACCGGGGCCGCGACCGCCAGGCAGCTGGCCGACAGCGGCAGGCGGGTCCGCCTCATCACCCGCAGCGGCAGTGGTCCTGACCACCCTGGCATCGAACGGACCGCCCTGGACGCGTGCCGTACAGACGAGTTGGCCGAGGCACTGGGCGGAACAACCACGGTCTTCAACGCCGCCATGACCGCCTACCAGACCTGGCCAGAGACCATGCCGCCGCTGTTCGCCTCGATACTCGCCGCGACCGAGCGGGCCGGAGCCGACTACGTGATGCTCGGCAACCACTACGGCTACGAGCAGACCACCGGACCGGTCACCGAGCGCACCCCGATGGTCCCGAACACCAGAAAGGGCCGGGTGCGGGCCGAACTGTGGCGGCAGGCCAAAGAGGCCCATGATGAAGGGCGGCTGCGGGTCACCGAAGTGCGAGCAGGCCAGTACCTGGGCCCAGGCGCAGTCTCAGCGTTCACACTGCTGGTCGCACCCCGAGTCCGCGACGGCGAACTGGCTCTCGTCCACGGCAACCCCGATGCGGCGCATTCGTTCTCCTACACCGAGGACGTCGCAGCAGCGCTGGTGGCGGTCAGTGGTGACGAACGGGCCTGGGGGAGAGCCTGGCACGCCCCCGTCATCACCACGACCCTGCGCCAGGCCGCGACCCAACTCGCCGAACTCCACGGAGCACCCGAACCGCGCCTGGAGCCGCTCACCGAACGGGACATGACGCTGTTGTCCTTCACCGATCCGCTGTGGCGGGAGTTCACCGAGATGAGCTACATGTCCGAGCGTCCGTTCATCGTGGACGACAGCGATATCCGCGACACCTTCTCGCTCAAGCCATCGACGCTCCGCGAAGCACTGGCTGCCTGACGCCACGGTGGGCGGGCCGGCGCTCCCGGCCCGCTCCGCGCCTGGACTTGAGGTACTCGACGATCGCCCCCGCCTTCTCAGCCCACAGCTGCCGTGCCGTCGTAGGCGGCATCCACGCGGTACGGCTTGATGGAGGAAGCGTCGCGGACGATGTCGAAATGGCCGCCGATGTGCCGCACTGAAATGGCATGATCAGCCTCTCCTGTCCCGGTTCTGGGATGGGTGGCCGGGGACGGCGCACGCCTGGCAGCCGCTGGCCGTCCCCGGGCCCGAGGGGCCCGATTGCCGGGCGATGTCGGCCGGTTCGATGCCGGTCAGCTCCCGCAGGGCCGATCTGCCGGATTCCCAGTCGGCCGTCTCGCGGACATCGAGCAGCACGCACCGGCCGTCACCGACCTGCTCGTGTGTCCGACGGGCGGGAAGCGGCCGGGTCGGGCGGGCGGGTCAGGGCGTGACGGTGTGCGTGTCCGTACCGGTGGAGCTGGTGAAGCCCGTGCTGCCGGTGTAGGTGGCGATGATGCCGTGTTTGCCTACGTTCAGGGACTTCACGGATGTGGTGGCGCTGCCGTTGATGAGCGGGACGGCCACGGGGGAGCGGTTTCCCACGGTGAAGGTGACGGAACCGGTGGGTGTGCCCGCCCCGGGCGGGACCGCGGTGACCGTCGCCTCGACGGTCACGTTCTGCGCCGGGGCCGAGGGGTCGGGGGAGGAGACCACGGTGGTGGCCGACAGCGCCCGGTCGACCGTATGCGCGTCGGTGCCGCTGGAGCCGACGAACCTATCGCTGCCGCTGTAGGTGGCGGTGACTGTGTAGGGGCTGCCTGTTCTGGTGGTGTAGGGGCGGGTGGTGGTGGCGGTGCCGTTGGTGAGGGGTGTGGTGATGGGGCTGGTGCCGTCGCCGAAGTTGAGGGTGACGGTGCCGGTGGGGGTGCCTGCTCCTGGTGCGAGAGGGGTGACGGTGGTGGTGAAGGTGACGGGCTGGCCTACGACGGAGGGGTCGGGCCCTGTGGTGAGGTTGGTGGTGGTCAGTGCTCGGTTGACGGTGTGGGTGTCGGTGCCGCTGGAGTCGGCGAAGTCGGTGTCTCCGCTGTAGGTGGCGGTGATTGTGTAGGGGCTGCTTGTGCTGGTGGTGTAGGGGCGGGTGGTGGTGGCGGTGCCGTTGGTGAGGGGTGTGGTGATGGGGCTGGTGCCGTCGCCGAAGTTGAGGGTGACGGTGCCGGTGGGGGTGCCTGCTCCTGGTGCGAGAGGGGTGACGGTGGTGGTGAAGGTGACGGGCTGGCCTACGACGGAGGGGTCCGGTCCCGAGGCCACGGTGGTCGAGGTCAGCGCCCGGTTGACCGTGTGGGTGTCGGTTCCGCTGGAGTCGGCGAACGCCGAGGTCTCGTGATAGGTGGCGGTGACTGTGTAGGGGCTGCCCGTTCTGGTGGTGTAGGGGCGGGTGGTGGTGGCGGTGCCGTGGGTGAGGGGTGTGGTGATGGGGCTGGTGCCGTCGCCGAAGTTGAGGGTGACGGTGCCGGTGGGGGTGCCTGCTCCTGGTGCGAGAGGGGTGACGGTGGTGGTGAAGGTGACGGGCTGGCCTACGACGGAGGGGTCCGGTCCCGTGGTGAGGGTGGTGGTGGTCAGTGCTCGGTTGACGGTGTGGGTGTCGGTCCCGCTGGAGCCGACGAAGTCGGCGTCACCGCTGTAGGCGGCAGTGACGATGTCCCCGCCATTCCTCCGGCTGGGGTACGGATAGGTCACGGTGGCGGTGCCGTTGGTGAGGGGTGTGGTGACTGGGTTGCTGCCGTCGCCGAAGTTGAAGGTGATGGTGCCGGTGGGGGTTCCTGCTCCTGGTGCGAGAGGGGCGACCGTGGCGGTGAAGGTCACCGGCTGGCCCACCACCGAGGGATCCGGCTCCGAGGTCACGGTGGTGGCGGTCAACGCCCGCTCCACTGTGTGCACTTTCGTGCCGGGCAACGGGAGGAAGTCCACGTCTCCGCTGTAGTCGGCGACGACCGTGTACGGATTGCCCGTCCTGGTGGTGTAGGCGTGGGTGGTGGTGGCGGTGCCGCCGGTGAGGGGCAGGACGACGGAGGCGGTGCCGTCACCGAAGTCGAAGACGACGGTACCGGTGGGGGAGCCCGCGCCGGGTGCGACGGGCGCGACCGTGGCGGTGAAGGCCACCGGCTCGCCGACCACCGAGGGGTCAGGCGTCGAGGCCACCGTGGTCGTGATCGACGCCCTGCGCACCCTGTGGGTGTCGGTTCCGGTTGAGGCGGCGAAGTCGGCGTCGCCGCCGTAGGTGACAGTGGCCTGGTAGGGGCTGCCGCCGGCGCTCGCGTAGGTGTGGTCGGTCGTGGCAACCGCCTCGGTGAGGGGCAGGACGACGGGGGCGGTGCCGTCCCCGAAGTCGAAGGTGACGGTGCCGGTGGGGGTACCGGCGCCGGGGGCTTCGGCCACCACCGTGGCGGTGAGGGTGACCGCCTCGCCCACGACGGATGGGTTCGGTACGGACGCCAGTGTGGTGCTCGTCGGCGCCCGGTTCACGGTGTGGGTGTCCGTCCCCGAGGAGGCGGTGAAGTCGGCGTTGCCGTCATAGGTGGCGGTCACCGTGTACGGGCTGCCGGGGGTGGCGGAGTAGGCGTGGTCGATCAACGCCGTACCGTTCTCGAGCGGGGCGGCGAGCGGTGCCGTCCCGTCGCCGAAGTCGAAGATCACCGTGCCACCTGGTGCGGCGGCCTCCGCGGCGTGCGGGGTGACGGTCGCAGTGAAGGTCACCGGCTGCCCCACCACGGACGGTTCGGGGGAGGAGCTGACCGTGGTGGAGGTCGGCGCGCCGGTCACCGTTTGGAAGTCGTATCCGACCGAGGAGCTGTACGTTCCGTCGTCGCTGGTGAAGGTGGCGATGACCGCGTAGGGGCTGCCGGAACCGGAGGTGTAGGTGTGGCTGACGGCGGCGGTCGCGACCGAAAGGGGCACTGTGACATCCGGCGTGCCATCTCCGAAGTTGAAGGTGACGGTGCCGGTAGGGACCCCAGAGGAAACGGGGGTGACCGTGGCGGTGAAGGTCACCGGTTGCCAGGCCGTCGAGGGGTCCGGCGAGGAGACCACGGTCGTGGTGGTGGCCTGGACTCCGGACAGCACCCGATGGGTGGCGACATCGGTGGAGGCGGCGTAGTTGGTGTTTCCGCTGTAGGACGCGGTGATCGTGTAGGTGCTCTCCACCGCGGGGTAGACGTGGTCGACCGTGGCCACGCCGTTCACGAGGGTCTGCACGGCTGCCGGGGTCCCGTCGCCGAAGTCGATGGTCACCGTGCCTGTCGGTTGCCCGGCGCCGGGGGCTTCGACGACGACCCGCGCCGTGACGGACGTGGACGCGGCGGGGTTGGAGGGCTCCGGGGAGGAGAGGACGGTCGTGGAGGTCGGGGCCTTGGCCACGGCCTGTTGTGCCGAGTCCGACGACGGGGCGAAGTTGGCGTCCCCGGTGTAGGCGGCGGTGAGCGCGTACGGGCTGCCGCCGGTACTGGTGTAGGTGTGCGTCGCTCTCGCGACCCCGTCCACGACCACGGCGGTGACCGGGACGGTGCCGTCGCCGAAGTCGAACCAGACGTCGCCGGTCGGGGTGCTCGTCCCCCCCGGCGGCGGGAGCGACGGTCGCGGTGAAGGTGACCGGCTCGCCGACGGCAGGCAGTTCCGGAGAAGAGGTCAACGTGGTGGTCGTGGACAGGTCGAGATAGGTGTAGGCGGGACCGCTGGCGACACCGCCGAGGGTGGTCACGACCACCGGTGTGCGGGCGGCGGACCCGGACGGTGCGGGCGGCACGGTGAGGACGAGCCGGCTGTCGGAGACGACGGTGGGGTACACGCCGATGGTGCCGAGGCGTACCTCCTGGGTGGTGTACAGGCCGACGCCGGTGACGGTGAGGGTGTTGCCTCCGGCCCTCGAACCGGCGGCGGGGGAGAGTGCCTTGATCCGCGGGGGCTCCAGATAGAAGAACGAACCGACCGGGTAGGCGACGCCGGCGACGGTGACGGTGACCGGAGCGACGCCGGTGCCCGCGGGGGCGACGGCGGCGATGGTGGCGTCGTCCACCACCGAGAACGAGATGGCCGGGCGGCCCCCGAACCGGACCTGGCTGGCGCCGAGGAGGTTGCTTCCGCTGAGGAGGACAGGAGTGCCGCCACCAGTGGGGCCCTGGTCGGGGGAGACGGCCACCGGAATGTTCAGGACGCCGACCGTGTCGGCGCCGGTGTCGGCCACGTAGATGTGGCGGCTGTCAGGGGTGACGGCGGCCCCGCCCGGCTCGCTCAGACCGGTGACGGTGGCGGCGCGGGCGTTGGTGGCGAGGTTGATCGCCGTGACCGAGCCGGAGCCGCTCTCGGTGAGATAGGCCAGGGCGCCCCGCGGGCCCATGGCCACCGAGACGGGGGCGCTGAACCCGCCGATCGTGGTGGCGACGGTCAGCGTGGTGGTGTCCAGCACGCCGACCGTGCCGCCGCCGTGGTCGGCGACGTACAGCCGCTGGCCGTCCGGCGTGACGGCCAGTCCGCGCGGCTGCGTGAAGCCGCCGACCGTGGCGACGGCCGTAAGGGCATTGGTGTCGACGGCCGTGACGGTGCCGGCCAAGTCGCTGACATACGCGCGGGGGGAGTCCGGGGAGAGCGCGACCTCGTACGGATTGCTGCCCACCGCCACGGTCGTGACGACCGCGCGGGTGGCCGTGTCCACCACGACCAGGCTGCCGGTGTCCTGGCTGACCACGTAGGCGCGGGCGCCGTCGGGGGAGAAGGCGATGCCCGCCGGTGCGGAGATGCCGTCGATCGTGGCTGTGACCGCGTTCGTAGCCGTTGCGATCACACTGACCGTCCCGGAGAGGGAGTTGCCCACATACGCTTCCAGCCCGGTGGGGGCGACGGCGACGCCCCAGGGGCCCGAGCCCACCGTGATGGTGGCGGTGGCCGTCCGCGTCCCGGTATCCAGGGCGGTGACCGTGCCCGCGCCGAAGTTCGTCACGTAACCCGCCCTGCCGATGCGGCCGAGGGCGACCCGGGCCGGGCTGTCACCCACCGGGATGGTGGCGACCGGAACAGCGGCGCTCGTGGACGCCTTGGCGCGCGCTCGCACAGACAGATCGACGGACACAGGCAGCTCCAATCGCCTTGGGAACGGGCTTCTGACCGGGCCGGCCCAGCCCAAGAGGCCGGAGCCCACGCCGGAAGCGGGCAGGTGACGGGGCACCAGCGCCACGAGGGGGCGCCCCGCCGTGGAAGGCGTGTCGGGCGTCGGGCACTGCCCGGCTGCGGTGCCCGCCGGGGAACCGGGACACCGAGCGAAACCCCCGACTTCATCGCCGGTGGTGTCACACCCGCCCCGAAGGTCACCCTGGTGATCGGCCTGTTTCCGGACCCCGGCTGCGGTGTCGTGGGACAGGCGCCGAAGTCGGCGACGAAGCCACCGGGCTCTCTCGGGCTCTTCAGGCGGCGTCAGCGTGCGTCAGAACTGCCGGATCCCGGCGAACGGTCAGACGCACAGGCCTCGGCCCCACAGAGGGGCACTCCACAGCCTGCGGCCTTCCCCGGGCACAGAGAAAAGACCGGCAAGCGCTGCCTGTTTGAACGTTCCCCCGGCTCGGGGTTGGGCAGCCCGCCGGTTCACACCTCAGTGAGCCACAGGCCCCACTGAGCGGCAAGAGGCGTCAACATGCATCACCCAAAAGGAGTACATCCCGCATCCCGACCCGCAACGAAAGAGGGTAGCCCTTCCCGTCGATTACCAGCCATGATCACGGCGTCGTGCGCCGCTTCTGCCCACCTGCTGAGCGCGTCCGACCGTCCAAGTGGCCGGAACACGGGGGAATTTCGATGACGTCCGACATGGACATACGTGGCACTGCCAGCTCCGATGCAGGCAACCGGGCCATCGGCCTGGCCGGTGTGCTGGGCCGGCAGCAGCCCGCCCTCGGCGCCTTCTCGGTGGCGGGGTTCCCGGATGAGCGCGCAGGCGTGGACGTTCTCGTCGCCTACGCGCGAAGTGGTGCGAATCTGCTGGAAGTAGGTGCTCCAGCAGCAGACCCGTGGCTCGACGGCCCGGCCATCGCCGCGGCCCATCGCCGTGCACGACGTGCGAAGCACGGCATGGAGGTCACGCTCGCAACGGTGCGGCAGGTGTCCGCCATCACCGGCAAGCCCGTCGTCGTGATGAGCTACTGGGCCACGGTCCTCGCGTACGGGCCGCAGCGCACAACCCACGATTTGGCCGCATCGGGCGCTGCGGGATGCCTCATTCCCGACGTCCCCCCGGAAGATGTCCCTGCCTGGGCGACCGCCGCTGCCCGGGCCGGGATCAGCGCACCTCTTCTGGCCGGCCGTGAGGCGTCGGCTGCCGAGCTGACCGCCACATGCCGGGCCGCCACGGGTTTCGTCTACGCCCCGGCGGTCGCGGGACAGCGCACGGGATACTCGGACGGCCTGGACCTGGAGGCACTTTCCTCGTTCGTTGCGTCCATCCGGCATGCGGCTCCGACGACTCCTGTCATGACCGGTATCGGGGTCTCCACACCCGCCCTGGCTGCTTCTGTTGTCCGCAGGCCGGGCGTGGCCGGGGTGGTGATCGGCTCACCGCTGATCCGTGCGTTCATCGACGGCGGACTGAGCAAAGCGGCCGGTCTGGTCGCGGAGTTCGCCGCCTCCATCGCCGCGCCACGGTGACGGACGGGAACGGCGGGCCGTCTGCGACCATTCCAGCGGCTCACGCCTTGCGGCCATGACGGGCGCCTCGAACTCGGCACCGTGGTCGGCGGCGAGTGTATCCAGGCGCGGGGGGCCTGGCCCCCGCTGTTGTCCAAGGGGATAGCCATTGCTGCTCCGTCAAAGGCGTGTTTATAGTTCTCGCGATTTTCCGTTCACCCCTCAACTGTCCGCTTACGCAAGGCAGATGGCGCTCAGAGGCGCCAGATGCGCCCTCGATCGGACGCCTCGCTCAAAGGACATGTGATGACAGCCTCCCGGCAGCGACCCAAGGAGTCCGGCAGACCGGTAGGTTCGGCTGCTGAGGAGGATTCCGGCCTTCTGACCTACCCGGCGGCCCGGGAATGCCCTCTTCATCCACCGGCCCGCTACGGACAGTTGAGGTCCGAGGAGCCCGTCGCACGGGTTCGGTACAGAGAGCAGCCGCTGTGGCTTGTCACCTCGTATGACGCTGCTCAGCAGGTGCTGCGCGATCCGCGCTTCAGTACCGACCCCGCGCGCGAGGGCTTCCCCACCGGCTCCACCGCTCCGCGCCCGGCGCCCGACCCCGCCAAGCGCCGCGCCCGCGCGTTCATCACGATGGACGAGCCCGAGCACGGGCGCTACCGGCGCATGCTGATACCGGCGTTCAGCGCGCGTCGTACGGAGGCCATGCGGCCCCGAGTCGAGGCCATTGTCGATGAGCTGATCGACCGGATGACGGCGCAGGGCCGGGAGGCCGACTTCGTCGAGGTGTTCGCGCGGCCGCTGCCGTCCCGCGTGATCTGCGAACTCCTCGGTGTCGATCACGCCGGCGCCGACGTCTTCCAGGAGAAGAGCGCTACTGCCATGGACCCTGAGCGGGAGCCGGAGGAACGCGTAAGCGCTGCGAGCGAGTTCGCCGCCTACCTGGGCGACGTCGTCGCCGAGAAGCGCGCGCACCCCGGCGACGATCTGCTCAGCCGGCTCATCGAGGAGCAGGTCGCCACCGGGCGCCTCGACGACGAGCAGCTCAACGCGACCGCGATGGCCCTCCTCATCGCCGGTTACGAGACCACCACCCACATGCTTTCCCTCTCGCTGGTCACGCTGACCCAACAGCCCGAACTCCTCGAACGGCTGGCGAAGAACACACAGTTCGCCGCCCCTGCGGTGGATGAGCTCCTCCGCATCTGGACGGTCGGGCACCTGGGTCTGTATCGCGCGGCCGTCGAGGATGTCGAGGTGCACGGGCGGACGATCCGCGCGGGACAGGGCGTCATCGTCGCAGTCGCCGCCGCTGACCGGGACCCGGACGTCTTCGAGGACCCCGACACGTTCGACCCCGATCGCGAGCCCCGCGCCAATCTCGCCTTCGGCTACGGGGCGCACCGCTGTCTCGGCGAGCCCCTGGCCCGGCTCGAACTGGAGATCGCATTGCGGAGGATCGCCGAGCGCCTTCCCGCGCTCCGGCTGCGCGCCGAGGTGGCCGAACTCTCCTTCCGTGACGAGCACTACATCTACGGCCTGGACGAACTGCCCATCGCCTGGTGACGCCAGAGTCCCGCACATCCCGACACCCCCAGGAGCGCAGTGACCGTCCCGGGGGACCATCTTCTCCGCCTTCCTGCCCTGTCCTCACTCGTACGGTCCCTTGGAGGTTGTGTGCCCACGGTCGACGCCGGCACGTTTGCCGCTCTCTTCCACCGCCAGGTGACCAAGACGCCGGACGCCGAGGCAGTGCGCTCGCGTGCAGGTTCTCTCTCCTACACCGAGCTGGCAGCACGCGCCGACCGTCTCGCGGGTCGGCTTGCCGTGACAGGAGCGGGTCCGGGAACGCTGGTCGCGGTGGCGCTGCCGCGCTCGCCCGACCTCGTGGTGGCCCTGGTAGCGGTCGAACTGGCGGGCGCGGCCTACCTCGCCCTCGACCTGAGCTACCCCGTCGAGCGGCTGCGCCTGATGGTCGACGACGCCCGACCGGTATGCGTGATCACCGAGGACGGTGGGGACCTGCCCGGTGTGGCGTACGACGGGCCCTTTCTGTCCCCGCACAACGCCACGGACGAGGATGCCGTAGCCCCGCACGACACCGTCCAGGAACGCGCCGCCGGCGGCCCTGCCGATCCGCGCACCACGGCGTACGTCATCTACACCTCTGGCTCCACCGGCAGGCCCAAGGGTGTCGAAGTAACCCATACCGGTGTCGCCGCCCTGGCCGAGACCTATCGGCGGGCCCTGGGTCTGGGCGTCGGCTCCCGGGTGCTGCAGTTCGCCTCACCCAGCTTCGACGCCGCGTTCTCCGAGCTGTGCCAAGCGCTGCTCACCGGGGGCACGCTCGTCGTCGCGGACGAGGACGCCCTGCGGCCCGGCGCTCCGCTGGCCGCCACTGTCGCGGAGTTCGGGATCACCCATCTGACGCTGCCGCCGACGGCGCTCGCCGTCCTGCCCGACGACGCGCTGGGGCCCGAGACCGTCCTGATCACCGCCGGTGAGGCCTGCGCGCCCGCCCTCGCGGCCCGGTGGGCGGCCCGGGTACGGATGTTCAACGGGTACGGTCCGAGCGAGACCACGGTGTGCGCAACCCTCCACGGTCCGCTGCGCGGTACGGGAACGCCGCCGCTCGGCCGTGCCGTCCTCGACACGGACGTGTACGTGCTCGATGCGGACCTGCTGCCGGTCGAGCCGGGTTCCACCGGGGAGTTGTACGTCTCCGGAGCCGGCCTTGCCCGTGGCTATCTGGGCCGGCCCGGGCTGACGGCAGAACGCTTCGTAGCCGACCCGTTCGGGCCCGCGGGCAGCCGGATGTACCGCACCGGAGACCGGGTCCGGGTGCACCGCCATGGCGAACTGGAGTTCGTCGGGCGGGTCGACGACCAGGTCAAGGTACGCGGCTACCGGGTGGAGCCGGGCGAGATCGAGGCGGCGATGGCCGCGCACGACGACGTGGCCCAGGCCGCCGTAGCCGTCCACCGGGACGGTCTCGTCGGCTATGTCGTGCCCAGGCCCGCGCGGCGTGACCGGGAGGCCCAGGTCGCCGAATGGCAGCGGCTGTCCGACACGGTGTATACGGCGGCGGACTCCGAACTCGCGGGCTGGACCAGCACCTACGACGGCCGCCCGATCCCCGGCGAGCAGATGCGTGACTGGCAGCACCACACCGTGGCCCGGGTCCGTGCGCTGCGGCCGCGCCGCGTCCTGGAGATCGGCGCCGGGACGGGGCTCGTCCTCAGCGAAGTCGCGCCTGCGTGCGAGGAGTACTGGGCCACAGATGTGTCGGGTGCGGCCGTCGAGGCGTTGCGGCGGCGCACGGAGGCCGACCCGGAACTGGTAGGGAGAGTAAGGCTGTTCACCCGCCCCGCCCATGTGACCGAGGGACTCCCCGCCGGACACTTCGACACGGTCGTACTCAACTCCGTGATCCAGTACTTCCCGGACGCGGACTATCTCACCGAGGTCCTGAAGGCAGCCCTTGGGCTGCTCGCCCCCGGCGGGAGGGTCTTCGTTGGAGATGTACGGCACCTCGGGCTGCTCGGGGCACTGCGCACCGCCGTCGAACTCGGCCGGGGGAGCGGTGAGGCCGATCCGCGGCAGCTGCGGCTCGCGGTGGAACAGGCAGTGGCCAAGGAGACCGAACTCCTCGTCGCCCCAGAGTACTTCGCCACTGTGCCGGGCGCGGCCGCTGCGGAGGTGCGCCTGAAGCCGGGCGCGCACCACAACGAGCTCACCCGGCACCGCTATGACGTCGTCCTGCACAAGTCGCCGGTGGCGGCACGGGCCGGCGCGGAACTGCCCGTCCTGGCCTGGGGCAGGGAGGTGGGCCGCCTCGACGAACTGGTACCCCTGGCCCCCGTACGTGTCACCGGCATCCCCAACGCGCGTCTGACCGGGGAGGTTTCGGCCGCCCGTCGGCTCGCCGAGGGCCGGCCCATGGCCGAGCTGCGCGAGGCACTGCGGCGAACACGTCCCGGGGCCATCGACCCGCACGAGGTCGAGACGTGGGCGGCACGAGCAGGGGTACGGGCGGTGTGCACCTGGTCGCCGGACGGCGACGACCTGTTCGAGCTGGTCGTACGGCCCGGCTCGGAGTCCGACACCGGGCCGTCGGCCGGCGACGTGGTGGAGAGCCCGGCACATGGGGCCGCGCTCACCAACGACCCGGCCCGGGCTCGCGCCGTCCGGACCCTGCCCGCGGCGTTGCGCTCCCGCCTCGGAGAGGTCCTGCCGCCGCACATGGTGCCGTCCGCTGTCGTTGTCCTGGACGCCCTGCCGCTGACCCCGGCGGGCAAGGTGGACCGGCGGGCGCTGCCCGCGCCCGTGCACGACGACGTTCAGGGGCGCGCGCCGGCCACCGACGGCGAGCGGTCCGTGTGCGCGGCCTTCGCCGACGTGCTGGGTGTACGCCACGTCGCCGCCGACGCGGACTTCTTCGCCTGCGGCGGTCACTCGCTGCTCGCTCCGCGCCTGGTCGCCCGGCTGCGCCGCGCCTCGGGCGTCGAGCTGCCGCTGAGCGCGGTCTTCGACCACCGCACCCCTGCGGATCTCGCCGCCCTGATCGCCACGTCGGAGCAGACCACCCGCACCGCTCCCGCCCTCGTCGCCCGGCCGCGGCCCGAGCGCGTCCCGGTCTCGTCCGCACAGCACCGGCTCTGGTTCCTGTACCGGCTCGACGGCGAGGCCGCGTCCGCCTACCACGTGCCGCTCGCCTTCCGCCTTCGCGGCGCCCTGGACGTCGAAGCGCTGCGAGCGGCGCTCACCGACGTGGTGACCCGGCACGAGAGCCTGCGCACCGTGCTCCCCGAGGCCGCGGACGGCACGCCGTACCAGCGGGTCCTGGACCCCGACGCCGTGCGCCTGTCGGTGTCGGAGGGAGCCGATGCTGAGCGGTGGCTGCGCGAAGCCGCCCGCACGCCCTTCGACCTCGCAACCGAACCGCCGCTGCGCGTTCGGCTGCTGCGGACGCCCGAGGACCCTGGTACGCACCTGCTCGCCCTGGTCCTGCACCACGTCGCCGCCGACGCCTGGTCGTGGACCCGGCTCGCCGACGACCTGGCCACGGCGTACGCGGCACGGCTGGGCGGGGCCGCTCCCGACTGGCCCGAACTCCCGGTGCAGTACGCCGACTACGCCGTGTGGCAGCGGGAGCAGGAGAGCGCGGAGCCAGGCCCCGGACAAGGACTCGACCACTGGCGCCAAGTGCTGAAGGACCTCCCCGACCATCTGGAACTCCCGCTCGACCGAACGGAGTCCGAGAGCGCCGACCACCGAGGCGAACGGGTCGAGTTGTACCTGGAGCCCGAGCCGCTCGCCGCGCTGGAGGAGTTGGCCCGGAAGTCCGGCAGCAGCCTGTTCATGGTGCTGCACGCCGGTCTGGCCGCGCTGCTCACCCGGCTCGGCGCGGGCACCGACATTCCGCTCGGCACCGCCGTGGCGGGGCGCCAGGACGAGGCCCTGGACTCCTTGGTCGGGTTCTTCGTCAACACGCTCGTGCTGCGCGCGGACACGGGTGGCGACCCGTCCTTCCGTACGCTCCTGGAGCGGGTACGCGCCTTCGACCTGGCCGCATACGCCCATCAGGACGTGCCCTTCGAGCGGGTCGTCGAGGCGGTGCGCCCGGCGCGCTCGGCCAGCCGCAACCCGCTGTTCCAGATCATGCTGGTGCTCCAGAACACGCCGGGCGACCAGGCCCTTCGGCTCGGCCCGGTCACAGTCGAACAGGTGCCTGTCGAGACCGGGCACGCCAAGTTCGACCTCACCGTCGAGGCCGAGCACCGCCGGGGCGTCGGCGGTGCGCCGCAGGGGCTCGAACTACGCCTGGAGTACCGGACCGCGCTGTTCGACGCGCAGACCGTCCGCACGCTCGGCGAGCGTCTCATCCGGCTGCTCGCGGACGCCGCCGCCCATCCCGACGCCAGGCTGAGCGCCCTCACCCTTCTCGCCCCGGGCGAAGAGGCCGAACTCCTCGGTACCTCCCTGGAACCGGAGCCGCCCACCACCACCCTCGCCGACCTGTTCGCCCGCCAGGCCGCCCGCACCCCGGAACGGATCGCCGTCACCGACGGTGACGGCGAGGCCGGCGCGCAACTGACCTACGCCGAGCTCAACGCCCGCGCCAACCGGCTCGCCCATCACCTGATCGCGCTCGGTGCGGGCCCCGAGGAGCTGGTCGCCCTGGCTCTGCCGCGCTCGGCCACCCAGATCGTGGCGCTGCTCGCGGTGCTCAAAGCGGGCGCCGCCTACCTCCCGCTGGACCTCGCCCACCCGCAGGCACGGCTGGCTTCGACACTCGAGGACGCCCGCCCGCGGCTCGTCATGACGCTGGATCCGACCGGCCTGCCAGGCAGGGACGAGCCCGACGGACGTCCGCCCGGCGGTGGTCTTCCCGACGTCCTCGACCTGAGCGACCCCGGCACGCGGGCCGCGCTTGCCGCCCTGCCGGACCACGACCCGACGGACGCCGAGCGGGCAGCGCCGCTGCGGCCCACGCACCCCGCCTACGTCATCTACACCTCGGGCTCCACCGGAAGGCCCAAGGGAGTGCTCGTCGCACACCACAACGCGGTACGTCTCTTCGACGCCACCCGCGCCTTCGGCTTCGGGCCCGAGGATGTGTGGACGCTGTTCCACTCCCCGGCCTTCGACTTCTCGGTGTGGGAGCTGTGGGGCCCGCTGCTGCACGGCGGGCGGCTCGTCGTCGTGCCGCCGCACACGGCGCGAACCCCCGACGACTTCCGCCGACTGCTCGTGCGCGAGCGGGTGACCGTCCTCAACCAGACCCCCTCGGCCTTCGCCGAGCTCGACGCCGCCGACGCGGTCGCCACAGACGGCGGTGAACTCTGCCTGCGGCTGGTGGTGTTCGGCGGCGAGGCCCTCGAACCGGGCCGACTCGCCCCCTGGTACGAGCGGCACCCTGACGGCCCGCTCCTGGTGAACATGTACGGCATCACCGAGACCACCGTGCACGTCACCCGGCTCGCCCTGGACCCGGACACGGCCTTCTCGTCCGCCGGCCGCAGCCGAATCGGCGTTCCCCTGTCCGACCTGCGGGTGTACGTCCTGGACGAGCGGCTGCGGCCGGTGCCGCCCGGAGTGCCCGGCGAGATGTACGTCGCCGGCGCGGGCCTCGCCCGTGGCTATCTGGGCCGTCCGGGGCTGACCGCGGAACGCTTCGTCGCCGACCCCTTCGGGGCTGCGGGCAGCCGCATGTACCGCACGGGTGACCGGGCCCGGTGCCTGCGCGACGGGTCGCTGGAGTACCTGGGCCGCACCGACGACCAGGTCAAGATCCGCGGCTACCGCATCGAACCCGCCGAGATCACGGCCGCACTGTGCCGCCACCCCGCTGTGGCCGACGCCGCGGTGATCGTCCGCGAGGACCGGCCGGGCGACCGTCGCCTGGTCGGGTACGTGGTGCCCGCACCGGCCGCCCGCCCCACCCCGGCCGAACTGCGCGGGCACGCGGCCACCCTGCTGCCGGCGCACCAGGTACCGGCCGCCTTGGTACTGGTCGAGCGGTTGCCGCTGACCGTCAACGGCAAGCTGGACCGGGCGGCGCTGCCGCGGCCCGGCGGTGACGGGGCGGGCCGCGAGGGGCGGCGGTTGCCGCGTACCCCCGCCGAGGAGATCCTGTGCGACCTGTTCGCCGAGGTGCTCGATGTTCCCGCGGTCGGTGTCGACGACGGCTTCTTCGACCTGGGCGGACATTCGCTGTCCGCGACACGGCTCGCCAACCGCGTCCGCCGCACCCTGGGCGTCGAGCTCCCCGTCCGCGAGGTCTTCGAGACGCCGACCGTGGCCGGGCTCGCGGCCGGAGTGGAGGGCGGTGCGCGGGCCCAGCGCCCGGCGCTGCGCGCCCGGCCACGGCCCGATCGGCTGCCGCTGTCGTTCGCGCAGCGCAGGCTCTGGTTCCTCGCCGGCCTCGAAGGGCCGTCGGCTACCTACCACATCCCCCTGATCCTGAGGTTGAGCGGGCCACTCGATGTCGCGGCACTCGGCGCGGCCCTGGGGGACGTGACGGGGCGGCACGAGGTGCTGCGCACGGTCCTCGCCTCGGACGCCGACGGCAGCGGCAGCAGGCCCGGCGAGGAGAGCGCCTACCAGAACATCCTCGAAGAGCTCGGCTTCGACCTCGTGGCGCAGGATGTGCGGCAGGAGGAGGTGACTCGCCTACTCGCCGGGGTCATCGCCACCCCGCTCGACCCGACAGCCGAACCGCCGCTGCGTGTACGGCTGTTGCGTATCGCGCCTCAGGAGCATGTCCTGCTGCTGCTCCTGCACCACGTGGCCGCCGACGGCTGGTCGATGCGGCCGCTGTGCGACGATCTCGCGCTCGCCTACCGTGCACGGCGCGCGGGCAGGGCACCCGACTACGCCGCACTCCCCGTGCAGTACGCCGACTACGCGCTGTGGCAGCGCGCACTGATGGATGACGCGGGCGCGCCCGGCGAGGTGTTCAGCACGCAGACCGCGTTCTGGGGGCGAACGCTGCGCGGCCTGCCCGACGAGCTGTCCCTGCCCTTCGACCGGCCCCGCGGCGCGGTCACCGACCACCGCTCGGGCGCCGTCGAGTTCACCGTCCCGCGGGGTCTGCTCACCGAGCTGCGTACGCTGGCGGCCGCCTCGGGGGCCAGCGTGTTCATGGTGGTGCACGCGGCGCTCGCGGCACTGCTCACCCGGCTCGGAGCAGGCACCGACATCCCGATCGGCACGCCGGTCAGCGGCCGCGGCGACGACGCGCTGGACGACCTGGTCGGCCTGTTCGTCAACACCCTAGTCCTGCGCACCGACACCAGCGGCAGTCCCGCCTTCCGTGAGCTGCTGCAGCGGGTACGCGCCACCGACCTGGCCGCGTACGCCCACCAGGACCTGCCCTTCGAGCGGGTCGTGGAACTGGTCAACCCCGAGCGCTCACTCGCCCGGCACCCGCTCTTCCAGGTGATGCTGGCATTCGAGCACGACGAGCTGGCGGTGCCCGCGCTCGACGGGCTCGCGGTGACGGCGGAGCCCGGAGCGCTGCCCACCACCAAGTTCGACCTGACGGTGGGTCTTCGTCCGAGCGGGGACGGGCTCAGCGGCCTGGTGGAGTACCGGCAGGACCTCTTCGACCACACCACGGTGGCGGCGCTGGCCGAGCGGCTCGTACGGCTGCTCACCGCAGTCGCCGCTGACCCCGACCGTCCGGTGGACGACCTCGATGTGACGCTCGACGCGGAACGGGCCCGCCTCACCGGCGAACTCACCGGCCCCGCACAGGAGCCGGCGCCCGACGTGGTGACCGCCATCGGCACGATGGCTGCCGCACACCCGGACCGCACCGCCGTCACCGGCCAGGACCCCGCCCGGCCCGGAGGTGACCTCACCTTGTCCTATGCCGCCCTCGTCGGCCGGGCCAATCACCTCGCGCATCGGCTCACCGCGCTGGGTGCCGCCCCCGAGCGACATGTCGCCGTCCTGCTGCCACGCGGGCCCGAGCTGCTCGTGGCGCTCCTCGCCGTGCTCAAGTCGGGTGCCGCGTACGTACCCCTGGACCCCGAACATCCTGCGGCTCGCCTGGAGTCGACGCTCGCCGCGACCGGTCCCGTCTGCGTGATCACCGCGCCCGGCATGCCACACACCCCGAACCTGCCCGTCGTGTACCCGGACGACAGCGAGACGATCGCCGCACCCGCCTCCGGGGCGGACGAGGACCAGCCGGCGTACGTCATCCACACCTCGGGCTCGACCGGCACGCCCAAGGGCGTCGTCGTCACCCGCGGCGGGTTCGCGGGTCATCTCCGCTGGCAGGGTGCGGAGTCCGGGCTCACGCCCGAGGACACCGTGCTCGCCCTCACCTCGGTCGCCTTCGATGCCGCCGCCTTCGAGCTGTGGCTGCCGCTCACGATCGGCGCCCGTGTCCATGTGGTGGACTCCGAGGTGCCGCGCGACCCCGAGCGGCTGCGCGCCACCATCGCCGAACACCGTGTGACCGCAGCCCACTTCGTGCCCTCGATGCTCGGCGCCGCAGGTCCCGAGCCCATGCCCCCGCTACGGCTCGTCTGCTCGGGCGGCGAGACCCTGCCGGTCGACCTCGCGCGTGAGCTCGTACGCCGCTGGGGCGTCCGGCTGATCAACCTGTACGGGCCGACCGAGACCACGGTCGGTGTGACCCGCGCCTGCTGGGCCGACGGTGACCCCGCCGGAGCCACCGTGCCGATCGGCCGCCCGGCCTGGAACACGCGGCTGCGGATACTCGACCACCGGCTGAGTCCGGTGCCGCCCGGCGTGCCGGGCGAGCTGTACGTCGCCGGGGCGGGGGTGGCCCGTGGCTATCTGGGCCGACCCGGAATGACCGCTGAGCGGTTCGTCGCCGACCCCTTCGGTCCTGCGGGCTGCCGCATGTACCGCACCGGCGACTTGGTGCGGCTGCGGCCCGACGGGAACCTGGAGCACCTGGGCCGCACCGACGACCAGGTGAAGATTCGCGGCTACCGCATCGAGCCGGAGGAGACCGCAGCCGCGCTGCGCGCACTCGACCAGGTCGCCGACGCGGCGGTGGTCGTGCGCGAGGACCGGCCGGGGGACCGGCGACTCATCGGGTACGCGGTGCCGGCCGCGTCCACCTGCGCTGCTTCCCCCGACGGCGCCGAGCTGCGCCACCGTCTCACCGAGCGCCTGCCCGCCCACCTGGTGCCCGCCGCCGTCGTCCTCGTCGACCGGCTGCCGCTGACCGTCAACGGCAAGCTGGACCGGCGTGCCCTTCCCGCCCCCACGCCGGAGCGGGCCCGCGGGGGCCGTGCCCCCCGGGGACCGGTCGAGGAACAACTGGCGGGTGTGTTCGCCGACGTTCTCGGCCTGGACCAGGTAGGAGCCGACGACGGCTTCTTCGACCTGGGAGGAGACAGCATCTCCTCCATCCAGGCCGTCGGTCGGGCCCGGGCGCTCGGCCTCGTCCTCACCCCGCGCGACATCTTCCTGCACCGCTCCGTCGCCCGACTCGCCGCGGTCGTGGCCGCGCGAGCCGCAGAGGAGACGGCCGCCCCGGTGGCGGCGGTGGCCGCCGCCGGCGGCGCGATCCCCGCGACCCCGATCATGCGGACACTGGGGGAGCGCGGTGGCCCCCACGCGGGCTACCACCAAGCACTGCTCCTGCACGCTCCGGCCGACGCGACCCAGGAGCGGCTCGCGGCCACGCTGCAGAGCCTGATGGGCCATCACGCCATGCTGCGGGCGCGGCGCGCCACCGACGGCTCTGTGACCGTGGTCGCGGACGCCACCGCCGAGTTGACCCGCGTCCCGGTCACCGGGCTCGACCGCGCGTCGCTCCGCGATGCCGTCGCCGTCGAAGCCGACGCCATGGCCGGCCGTCTTGCCGCCGCCCCCGGCGTCCTGCGCGCCGTCTGGTTCGACGCGGGACCCGGCGCCCCCGGCCGCCTGCTGCTCGCCGTCCACCACCTGGCCGTCGACGGGGTCTCCTGGCGGATCCTCAGCGAGGACCTCGCCCGCATATGGAAGGACGGCCCGCGGGCGCTCCAGGCGGCCACCACCCCCTTCCGGCACTGGGCGCTGCAGCTCCAGGAGCGTGCCCAGGACCCGGGCCGCACTGCCGAGATGCCGTTGTGGCGCACCATGCTCGCCGCCCCCGACCCCCGACTCGGACGGCGGCCACTCGACCCGGCCGTTGACACCGTCGCGACCGCGCGCACCCTGCACCTGACGGTGCCGCCCGCGGTCGCGGGTCCGGTTCTGACCCGACTGCCCGCCGCCTACCGGGCCGGCCCCCAGGACGTTCTGCTGACCGGCCTGTCCCAGGCCCTCGCCGAGTGGCGCGGGCAGCCCGGTCCCGTCCTGGTGGACGTCGAGGGACACGGGCGCGAGGAGCTGGTGCCCGGCGCCGATGTCACCCGCACCGTCGGCTGGTTCACCAGCCTCTACCCCGTCGCCGTCGACCCGGGAACGGCGGGCCCCGGCCGCGCCCTCGGCCGGGTGAAGGAACAGCTGCGCGCCCTGCCGGACCACGGCGCCGGGTACGGGCTGCTGCGCCACCTCAACCCGCACACGGGACCGGAACTCGCCGCCCTGCCCCGGCCACAGGTCTGCTTCAACTACCTCGGCCGCTTCCCGCGCGCCTCCGCCACAGGCGGCGACTGGAGCCCGGCCGGCGACCTGCCCGGCGGCACCGCGCTCGGCGGCGGCGCCGACTCCGGCATGCCCCTGTCCCACCCGCTGACCATCACGGCAGTGACGTACGACGGCGCGGACGGCCCCGCGCTGCATCTCACCTTCGGCTACCCGGACGGTTTGTTCGAGGAGACCGGGCTGCGCGCCCTCGCGGACCTGTTGGACCGGCGGCTGCGGGAGCTCGCCGCGCACACCGGCAGCGGACACACTCCGTCCGACTGGCCGCTCCTCGCCCTGACTCAGGACGAGGTCGACCATGTGGAGGCCCAGTTTCCCCAGGTGGAAGAGGTGCTGCCGCTCGCACCGCTCCAAGACGGGCTGCTTTTTCAGAGTCTGCACGACGCCGAGGGCCCCGACGTCTACACCGTACAGATGGTCCTCGGTCTGGAAGGCCCGCTGTCGGCGCCCCGTCTGCGCGCCGCCGCGCAGGCGCTGCTGACCCGCCACCCCCATCTCGGTGCCGCGTTCCTGCACAGCGAGCTGTCCGTCCCCGTCCAGGTGGTCGGCGCGGTGGAGGTGCCGTGGACCGAGTACGACGCCGCAGACCCGGCCGAGACCGAGCGGCTGCTCGCCGACGAGCGCACCCGCCGATTCGATCCAGCCCGTCCGCCACTGCTCCGCCTCGCCCTGCTGCGCCACGCAACCGACCGGCACTCCCTCGCCCTGACCCATCACCACCTGCTGCTCGACGGCTGGTCGGCCCCCATCCTGGTGCGGGAACTCTTCGAGCTGTACGAGGGGCTGTCGCACGACGGCGACGGCACCCCCGCCCTGCCGCCCGTGCCCCCGTACCGCAGCTTCCTCGAATGGCTCTCCCGCCAGGACACATCCGCTGCGGCCCGGGCCTGGCGTGAGGCCCTGGCCGGCCTTGACGAGCCGACCCGGATCGCGCCGCCGTCGCAGGGCACGGAAGGTGCCGAAGTCCACCAGGTGGAGACAGAACTCCCCGCCGAGCTCACCCACGCTCTTCAGCGCACCGCCCGCAGCTACGGCCTCACCCTCAACACCCTGGTACAGGGGGCCTGGGCGATCCTCATCGGGCAGTTGAGCGGACGGTCCGACGTGGTGTTCGGCACCGTGGTCTCCGGCCGCCCGCCCGAGATGCCAGGCGTCGAGTCGATGGTGGGCCTGTTCATCAACACGGTGCCCGTACGGGTCAGGATCGACCCGGCGCTGCCGGTGCACGGGCTGCTCGCCGCGCTGCAGGAGCAGCAGTCCCGGCTCATGAGCCACCACCACATCGGCCTCACCGACATCCAGGAGGCCGCCGGACTCGGGCAGCTCTTCGACACCATCGTCGTCTTCGAGAACTACCCGCTGGACAGCGAGCCGCTGCGGGCCCTGGCGCCCGGCCTGCGGCTGACCGGCGTCGACAGCCACGACGCCACGCACTACCCGCTCGGCCTGCTGGTCCAGCCCGGCGAGCGGCTGCGGCTGCGCCTGGACCACCGTGCGGAGGCCGTCGCACCACACCAGGCCCGGCAGCTCGCAACCCGGCTGCGACTGCTGCTCGCACAGTTCGCGGCGCGGCCAGAACTGCATGTCGCCGCGCTCGACCTGTCGCTGCCCGGCGAACACGAGGCGGCCGAGGTGCAGGGCGACGGAGGGCCGCCCCACCCGGCGGTCCCCTTCCCCGACCTGCTGCGCCGCCAGGTTGTGCGCACCCCCGACGCCGTGGCCCTGGTCACCGACGATGAGGAGATCACCTACGCCCGACTTCACGAACGGGTCCGCGCCTTGGCGGACCGCCTGGTCGCCTCCCACGGGGTCGGCCCCGAGTGCCTGGTCGGCGTGGCGCTGCACCGCTCGGCCGACCTCGTCGTGGCGCTGCTCGCGGTGCTCGAGTCGGGCGCCGCGTACGTACCGCTGGACCCGGACTACCCGGCCGCCCGCCTGGCCCTGGTGCTGGAGGACACCGCGCCCGTGTGCGTCGTCACGGACGGCCCCGGCGGAAAGGCGCTGCCCTACGACGGCCCGGTCGTACGCACCGACACCGCACCGGACGCCGCCACGCCCGACCCGCACAACCACGCACGCCCCACACCTCCGCACCCCGACGACCCTGCCTACGTGATCCACACCTCGGGCTCCACCGGCCGTCCCAAGGGCGTGGTCGTCACCCACCGCGGTGTCGCGGGCCTGGCCGCCGGGCAGTCCGGGCGGCTCGGCACAGGCCCCGGCAGCCGGGTCCTGATGTTCGCCTCGGCAAGCTTCGACGCGGCGTTCTCGGAGATCTGCATGGCGTTGCTCTGCGGTGCGGCCCTCGTCGTGACCGACCGCGAAGCCCTGCTGCCCGGCCCCCCGCTCGCCGCCACCCTGTCCCGCCACCGCATCACCCACCTCACCCTCCCGCCCTCGGCCCTCTCCGCCCTGGACGACGACGCTCTGCCGCCGGGCCTGACCCTGCTCACCGCGGGCGAGGCGGCGCCCGCGGACGTGGCCGGCCGCTGGCCACAGTGCACGGTGATGAACGCCTATGGGCCGACCGAGACCACGGTCTGCGCCACCATGACCGGCCCGCTGAGCCCGCACGAAGCCCCCATCGGACGCCCCATCGACGGAATCCGCACCCAGGTGCTCGACGCGTGTCTGCGACCCGTACCGCCCGGCGTGCCGGGCGAGTTGTACGTCTCCGGGCCCGGCCTCGCCCGCGGTTATCTGGGGCTTCCCGGCACCACAGCGGAACGCTTCGTGGCCGATCCCTCGGGCCCGCCCGGCGGCCGGATGTACCGCACCGGCGACCTTGTGGTGCGCCGCCCCGACGGGCAGCTCCACTTTGTCGGGCGCACCGACGAGCAGGTGAAGATACGCGGCTACCGCATCGAGACCTCCGAGGTCGCCGCCGCCCTCGCGGACCACCCCGAGGTGGCCGACGCGGCGGTCGTCGTCCGCGAGGACCGGCCCGGGGACCGCCGCCTCACCGGGTACGCGGTGCCCGCACCCGCCACCGCCCCCGACCCGGCGGCCCTCCGCGACCATCTCGTCGCGCTGCTGCCCGAATACCTGGTCCCCGCGGTCGTCGTCCTCGTCGACCGGCTCCCCCTCACCCCGAACGGAAAGCTGGACCGCAACGCCCTCCCCGCCCCCGAGCTCACCACCGGCCGACCTCCTGTGTCACCGCGTCAGGAGCTGCTGTGCACGGTCTTCGCCGACGTACTCGGGCTCGAACGGGTCGGTGTCGACGACGACTTCTTCGCGCTCGGCGGCAACTCCCTCCTCGCCGTACGGGCGGTGAGCAGGATGAGGTCCGCACTCGGTGCCGAGCCCACCGTGCGCGACCTCTTCGAGGCGCCGACCGTCGAGCTCCTGGCCGAACGCTTCACCCGCGGCCAGGACGAAGGGCCCTACGACGTCCTGCTGCCGCTGCGCAGCCGTGGCAGCCGCCCCCCGCTGTTCTGCTTCCACCCCGCGGGCGGCATCAGCTGGTGCTACACGGGACTGCTCGCCCTGCTCGGCCCCGACCAGCCGGTGTACGGGCTGCAGGCGCGCGGCATCGGCGAAGAGGAGCCGATGGCCCAAAGCCTCGGAGAGATGGCCGACGACTACATCGCGCAGATCCGCGAGCTCCGGCCGTCCGGGCCCTACCACCTGCTCGGCTGGTCGCTCGGCGGCCTGGTGGCCCACGCAGCCGCCGTCCGGCTGCGCGAACAGGGCGATGAGGTCGGCCTGGTGGCTCTCCTGGACACGGCACCGCCCGACGCGCAGGCGCCCGAGGAGGGCGAACTGGAGGAGGGCCCCTTCCTGCTCGCACTCCTGGAGTCCGCGGGCTATGACACCGGCGCACTGCGCGCCGCGGGCGTGCCCACCAAAGCGGAGGCCGTGGAGATCCTGCGCCGCGGCGACAGCGCCCTGGCCGATCTGGTGGAGCACCGGCTCACCTCGATCATCTCCGTCTACCGCAACAACAGCCGCCTGGCGAGCGGTTTCGAACGCCGCTCCTTCGACGGGGACATCACCCTGTTCGCGGCGACCGAGAACCGCACCTCACCCCCGCCCACGGCTGCCCACTGGCAGCCCTACGTGACGGGTACCGTGACCGTCCACTCGATCGCGTGCGAGCACCAGCACATGACGCGCCCGGGCCCGCTGGCGGAGATCGGCCGCACCCTGAAAGACCTTCTTGAGTAGCCGGGAGGCCCCTCCCTTGCGAACCCCTGTCGCCCGAGGAAAGGAAACGAGGAGCGATGACCAATCCGTTCGAGGACGAAGACGCCCACTACCTGGTGGTCGTGAACGACGAGAACCAGCACTCCCTCTGGCCCGCCTGGGCGGACGTGCCGGCGGGCTGGACCGTGGCCCATCCCGAGGCCGACCGCGCCACCTGCCTGGACTACATAGAGCGCCACTGGACGGACATGCGCCCGCGCAGCCTGGCTGAGCGCAGCGAGAGCTGAGTGCGGGGGCGGTTCTCCGACGCACCGGGGTTCGCGGCCGCATTGGCCGGACTCCCCGTCGGCGACCCGGGCCCACGCTCCGGCTGTGGCCCCTCTCCGGAGGGGCGGCGCGCTTTCGAGCCCTGTGTGATCATGGCGCGAAGTCGCCGTAGGCCAGAGGCACGCGAGGCACATGCTTCACACCGGGTCGCCCGGTCCTCACGCTGGGAGTGGAGCCGTGCGAAGCATCTCCGTTCCCGCCTGAGCGAAGGCCAGTTCCGGTCAACTTGCCGCCGCCCAGGCGGTGTTCGACATTCATCGTGCATATGCTCCCGTCTGGTTCGAACAGGACCACGCATGTCGCCGGCGTCCACCCGACATCGGCGAGCCACTGAACGGGAGGAGTCTCATGAGTACCAACCTTCTGCTGGAAGACACCACCACCGACCTCGCCGAGCTGGACCTCGACATCCAGATCTCGGAGACCGAAGGTGAGGGCCCCGCGTTCGCGTCCGGTGGCTACACCTCGCCCAGCACGTACGGGTCGCCCTGCAACCTCTGCTGCTGGTAAGCGTCCCAACGCGCCCGTGTGGGGTGGGGGTCGGTACCCCGCCCCACACGGGTCGCGCCAGTTCCCGGGATCGAGGGAGAGCCAGAACACGTGCGGGACGATCACTACACACCGCAGGACTGCCTGTTCGTACGTACCACGGCGATTTCCCGCACCGGACCGGGTGGCCGTTCCCTCGGCGATGCGGCTGCCCAGGTGCGCGAAGCCGCTGCCGACCCGCTGTTCCGCGAGGCGTTGCACGTCGCCAGCGGCAGCCTCGCCGACTCCCTCGACCGGCTCGACGCGGGGGCCGTTCTCGGGACCAAGCGGTTGCGCCGGACGGCGCTCGCCCTCTCCCGGTACGCGCTGCGAGCCGAGACCAGACCGACGCCCTTCGGACTCTTCGCCGGTGTAGCGCCCGCACGGGCGGCGGACACCACCCGGGTCAGCGTGTCCGGCCCCGGGCGGAAAAAGGTACGGCTGGACGCCGCCTGGCTGACACAGCGCGTCACCGAATGGCTCGAACTCCCCGAGGTCCGGCACAGCGTCGACGTCGTGCTGAGCGACCTGAGCCGAACACGGGGCGGGCGGCTCGTCGTCCCCCGCAACGGGAGCGAGGCCTCCGTCCGTAACACGGCCCTGGTGGAGTGGGTGTGCGAGCGGACGACGCAGCCGGCCCGCTACGCCGTGCTCCTGGAGCAGGCATCGGCCTCTTTCCCCCGCCTCACCTCCGGCCAGGTGGACGCCGCACTGTCTCAACTCGTAGGGCATGGCTTCCTGCTGACCTCCATCACCCCGCAGAACCTGGATGACGCGCTCTACGACCGCATCGCGGCGGCGCTCGCCCCCGTGCCGGAAGCGGCGGCACAACTCGACTCCGTACGCGTCGCGTTGGACGCCTACGCCGCGACGAAGCCCGGCGAGGGCCACGCGGCGTGGCGCAGGCTGATGCGGCTGACCGACCCGGAGGGCACCGCAGCCAGGCCGCCAGTCCACGTCGATCTGCGCATGGACGCCGACGTGCGGATCTCGCGGGCGGTGACCGATGAGGCCGCCCGCTACGCCTCCGCCATGTGGGAGCTCTCCGGGGAGTGGCAGACCCACGCCCACATGCGGACGTACCTGGACCGGTTCCTGGAGGCGTACGGCACCGGAGGCGTGGTTTCGATGGGCCAACTCGTCGACCGGCACCGGGGCATCGGCTTCCCGCCCGGCTACGGCGAGCGCGCTGACGGAGAGCCCACGGGGCACCAGGAACCTGAGCGGCTGCCCAAGGAACGCCGTCTCCTCACACACGACCTGGTGCAGGAAGCACTGCTGAGCGGTGACGACGAGGTCAGGCTCACCCCCGGCCTCGTCGACCGGCTGGCCGCCGGCCGGACGGCCGACGCGGCCGTACCCCCGCCCAGGTCGCTGGAGCTGTGCTTCCACCTGCTGGCCGAGAGCGAACAGGCGATCGACCGAGGCGACTTCAAGCTCCTGTCTCCGCCCTACCCGGGTTCCTGGGTCGCCGGGGCGACCGTCGGACGCTTCGCCGAACTCGTCGGAATGGAAGGCGAGCTGGCGTCGCTCCTGGCCGGTCTCGGTGACGCCGGGACGGTGCCCGCACAGGTGGTGTACCGGCCGCACACGGTGCGCGGGCTCAACATGGCCCAGGTTCCGCCCCTGCTGCCGCACTCGATACCGGTGGGTGTGTACGCAGACCGCGACGCGCCCGGCACCCTGGACTGGCGGCAACTCCTCGTCACACCGGGGCCTTTCGGGCTACGGCTCGTCCTGCCGGACGACGGACGTGAGGTCCTGCCCGTCGTGCCGCACATGCTGGCTCTCGACCGGGAGGCCCCGCCGGTCGCCCGCCTGCTGGTGGAACTTACCTCCGGCAGAGCCCGCACATGGACGGGCTGGAACTGGTGCGGACTGGAGGGGCTGCCTTACCTCCCCCGGATCTCCTACGGCCGCGTCACGATCTTCCCCCGGCGCTGGCTGCCCGACCGGCACCTGCGCACGGCGGCGGACGGCACGCCCGGGTGGGATGAGGCGGTTGCCGCCTGGCGGGAGCGCTACCGCGTACCGGACGAGGTCAACCTCGCCAGGTGGGACCGCATGTACCGGGTGGACCTCACCGACCCCTGGTACCGGGAGGTGTTCCGCCAGGAAGTCCGCGGCGGCGGCTCCCTGGCGATCATGGAGGATCTCACGGACGGCGGACGCGGACTGGGCTGGTCCGGCGGACACAGCACCGAAGTCGTCATTCCGCTCGCCCGGTCCGCCAGCTCACAGGACCAGTACCAAGAAGCCGCACAAGGCCAGTACCAACAAGCCGCACAAGACCGGCGCAAAGAGGCCGCCCACCGGCCGCGCCGCCCAGCGACCGCGCACCGGCCCACGGACCACACCGTTCAGCACCTGCCGGGCGAGGACTGGCTCTACGCCAAGTTCTACGCGGCTCAGGACACGCACGACGAGCTGCTGCACGCCGGCCTCCCCGCGCTGGTGCGCGAGGTCGGGGACGACCTGCAAAGCTGGCACTACATCCGGTACCGCGACCCCGAACCCCACATCCGTCTCCGCCTGCACGGCGAGGCCGAGGCCCTGCGGACCACGGCGTTGCCCCGGCTCGCCGCGGCGAGCCGGGCCTGGCAGGAGAGCGGGCAGATCAAGGGAATGGTCCTCGACACCTACCGGCCCGAAACCGACCGCTACGGTGGACCCGACGCCCTCGCCCACGCGGAGCGCATGTTCTGCGTGGACAGCCAGTCGGCACTGGCCCAGCTCGGAATGCGGGCGCGCGGCGCCCTGGCCCTGCCGGCGCCCGTGCTCGCGGCCGTCAACCACGCGCTGCTGCTGGAATCGCTCGGCGACTGGGACTGGTCGGCCTGGATCAGCCGCGCTCTGCCCAAGGGGCCCGCTCACCCGGCCTACCGGAAATACCAGGCGCAGGCCACAGCGCTGATCGTCCCCGGACGTACTGCCCAGAGCGCTGCCCCCGTACTGGGCGCACCCCTCTCGGCCCTGTGGAGCACCACGCCGGAGACCGGGAAGTACGGTGCGCTGCTGCTGTCCGACGGGGGACGGGCGCCCGGTACCGAACAGCACGCCGAAGCAGTCATGGCGCTGCTGCACATGCAGCACAACCGGCTGCTCGGCATCGACAGAACCGGCGAGGACACCGGCTACGCCGTACTGCGCGGAGTCGCCCGTGACCACCAGGGCCGACTGGCCCACACCCAGGACGGGAAGGAGAGCGGATGACCGCCCCGCGTCACGCGGACGAGGCCCGGGACGTCGCCCGGCAGGTCTTCGACCGGCTCGCAGACCCGGACGCCACCGCTGCCGACACCCGCATTCCGGGCGACGCCTCGCACATCAGCCTGCGCGAGCCCCTCTGGCAGGACCTGGCCCTCTCCAGTGGCTATCCGGGAGTGTCCCTGGCCTTCACCGGCCGCGGCACCCCTGGCCCCGACGACGCCGCGCGAGCACACGCCTACCTCGTCCGGGCGATGCGGGCCACGGCCGCCACCGCCCACGCCCCGGGCGGCATCTACACCGGCCCGGGCGCCGTGGCATTCGCCGTCCTCGTCGCACACCGCGCCACCGGCGGCTACGGCTCCGCTCTCGGCCGGCTCGACGAGCATCAGCGCCGTCTGGTCCACCGTGCTCTTCCCGAGGTCCGTGACACCCCGGCGACGACCAACGGTGAGTTCGAGGTGGTCCGCGGTATGAGCGGCATTGGCCGCTACCTGCTGGCGCGCCGGGAGCAGTGCGAGGAGGAACTGCGGCTCGTTCTCACGTATCTGACGCGCATGGCGCACGGCGAGATCACCCACCGGGGCCATCAGGTGCCCCGCTGGTGGACGTGGGCAGCGCCCAAGCTGGGGCAGGAGGTCGAGATGCCCGACGGGCACCTCAACCTCGGGCTCTCGCACGGTGTGGCGGGGCCGCTCGCCCTGCTCTCCCTGGCCTGGCAGCAGGGCGCGGTCGTCGACGGTCAGCGCGAGGCCATCGAGCGACTGGTCGACCTCCTCCAGCAGTGGACGTACGAGAGCGACGGCGGACTGCTCTGGCCTCCGCACCTGACCCTCGAACGCTGGGTGGCCGGTCCGGACATCCCGCCGCCGCGCCAGCGCCCGTCCTGGTGTTACGGCGCCCCGGGAATCTCCCGCGCGGTACAGCTCGCGGGGCTCGCACTCGACCGTGCCGAGTGGCTCGGACTGGCCCACCGCTCCCTGCTGCCGTTGCTGACCACCGATCCGGACAGTTGGAGCATCGACAACTCCAACCTGTGCCACGGGTGGGGCGGGATGATGCACCTGCTCGCCGTCCTGAACGAGTCCATCGGCGACAAGCGTCTGACCGACCTCGTCGACGGCATGGCGGCCCGCACTCTCGCCCAGTTCCGTCCCGAGTACCGGTTCGGATTCCGGGCCACCCTCACCAGCGCGCCGCAGGGCACCGACGTCCCCGCGTTCCTGGAGGGCGCCGCGGGCACGGCCCTCGCCCTGGACGCCTACGCCGACGGCCGCACCACGACCGACTGGGACATGGCCCTGCTGCTGGCCTGAGGGCTGCGCCGTAACTGCTGGTCGAACTGCGCCGACGGCTCGAAGAGCGCCAGGAAGCTCTCGATACTGCCCGATCCGTCAACCGTAAGAGTGCATCGTCATTCGGTGAGCCTGCGGTAGCAGATGGGGGTGCAGGCGTTGCTGCAGCAAGCCGGTGCGTGTCGGGGGCATACGGTGGACTACCTGAGCCGACTCACCGCGCTCGCAGGATCGCTGCCGACTCCTCGTCCAGGGGCAGGAAGGCTTCCAGGTGCAGTTCCGCCACCGTCACGTCGACGGCGGTGGCGAACGTGGTCCGGGTGGTCAGCAGCCGCAGCTCGCCCTCGGGGCAGCGCAGTCGGAGCGGAACGGCGAATCCCAGCTGGTCCTGGGCGGGTTGGACAGGTGGGAGGTAGCCGGTCAGCTCCTCCGCGAGTGCGGCCAGTTGGGCGTCCTGATGCTGGCGGGCCCGGGCGCGCAGGTTCTCGATGATGTGGCGGCCCCACTCGGCGAGGTTGACGACTCGGCGGGCCATGCCGTCCGGGTGCAGGGCCAGCCGGAAGACGTTCAGCGGCGGTTCGAGCAGCTCCGGTGGCGCGCCGTCGGTGAGCACGTCGAACGTCCGGTTGGCGGCCACGAGTTCACCGTGCGGACGGGCCACCAGCGCAGGGTACGGCAGGTGCCCCTCCAGGATGCGCCGCAGCGCCTCGTGCACCGGCCGAAGCAGCGGTGCGTCCAGCGTGGACTCCGGGTACTGCGCGGCGAAGCCGGCCGCGAGCAGCAGCCCGTTGCGTTCGCGCAGCGTGAGCCCGAGGGATGTGGCCAGGCGCAGCACGATGGCTCGCCCCGGCTGGGAACGGCCACGTTCGATGAAGCTCAGGTACCGCTGTGTGGTCCCCGCCAGGTGGGCCAGTTCCAGCTGGCTGAGACCACGCAGGATGCGCCACCGCCGCACCTGGGCGGGAAAGTCGGCGGGGTCGACTGCTGCGGGGCCCGATTCGCTCACCAGAGCGTTCTAGCGCAGCAGCACGCCGTGTGGCCATTCCCGCCAGGGAATTGAGCGGCGGCTCACGGCACCCGACGATCCATCCGACCACCATCACAGGGAGATCGGATCAGCCATGCGCTCGTACCACTTGCGGACCCCGGGCAGCCTCGACGGGATCGTGCTGCGTGAACGGGAGATCCCCACGCCCGGGCCGGGGGAGATCCTTGTACGGGTCCGCGCCGCAGCCTTCAACAAGCGCGACGCGCTCATCCTGCAGGGCCGCTACCCGCTGCCCATCCGCCCGGACGTGATCCCGCTCAGCGACGGCGCGGGCGAGGTCGTCGCTGCGGGGGAGCGGGTCACCCGGTTCCGGGTCGGTGACCGGGCAGTGGGCAGCTACTGGCCGCGCTGGCACGGCGGCCGGCTCAGCACGGACCTGTACGACCAGCTCGGCAACACCCTGGACGGCATGCTCACCGAGTACGCCCTGCTCGACCAGGAGTGGGCGGTCGGCGTACCCGACTCCCTCGACTGGGCCGAAGCGGCCACCCTGCCTTGCGCCGCCGTGACGGCCTGGACCTCGCTCACCGGCGGACAGGGGCTGCTGCCGGGCCGCACGGTGCTCACTCCGGGCAGCGGCGGCGTCTCACTGTTCGCTCTCCAACTCGCCAAGTCGGCCGGCTGCCAGGTCATCTGCACCACTTCCAGCGATGCCAAGGCCGAGCGACTGAAGACGCTGGGGGCCGACCACGTCATCAACTACGCGACCACACCCGAGTGGAGCGCCGCCGTGCGCCGAATCACCGGTGGCGAGGGCGCGGACCTGGTCCTCGACACCATGGGCCCCGAAACCATCGAGCAGTCGATGCGGTCGTCCGCGCTGTACGGTGAGGTGGTGATGCTGGGCGGCGGCGCCACCGACCCCTACCTGCGGATCGATACCGCCACCTACGCCCGCACCATGGCCACCATCCGCCGGGTCTTCGTCGGCAGCCGGGCGGACCTGGCCGATCTGGTCCGCGCCGTCGATGTGAACGCGATCCGCCCGGTGGTCGACCGGGTCTTCCCGTTCGCCGAGGCCCAGGACGCTTTCGCCTACTACCTTTCCGGTCAGGCGTTCGGGAAAGTGGTGGTCGGTATCGACTGAGCCGGGCAACCCGCGCCTGGATCGGGCCGTAGTTGGTCGTGATCGAGTGCCGACGGCGCGGCCGGAGAAGGCGTCCGGGACCGCCACGGGGACTCCGTGGGCGGCGCTCTCTCCGACGAACGGGTAGAGCCGTTCGCCGGCAGGTTCGCCTGCGACAGACTGATGTACCGGGTCATGACGCACACCGGCCGCAAGGGCTGTAGTCCGCTGTCTGAGCCGCCGCCTGACTCGGAACGGCCACACGAAGTATCGCCGGGAGGCCCGGTTCAGGAAGTGCCGGCTCCCACCGTTGCCGCCGCAGCCAGGTAGGCCAGCACCAGGGGCCGTTCGTCGTCCCGGCGGGCGGCTACCGCCAGGCGGGACGGGGAGATGCCCCTGACTGGCACGGCGATCACCTCGTCCCGGACGACCAGCGAGGCGTTGCCGGTGGCCAGCAGCGCAACGCCCTCGCCGTTGGCGACGGCCTCGTGTGTCTCCTCGGCGCTGCCGACCACCCCGCCTATCCGCGGAGCGTGACCGTCCCGGGCGTCGAGGGCCAGCCAGTAGTCCCGTAGCGGGCCGGCCTCGGAGGGGAGGGCGAGGAACGGCTCGTCCAGGAGCTCGGTGAAGTCCACCGCCCCGTCGCTGTCCGCTGCGGCCCGCGCCGCCAAGGGGTGCCCCTGCGGCAGTGCCACAAGGCGGGGCTCCTGAGCCACCACCACATACTGGTAGCGGGCGCCGTCCGGCAGCGGAAGCCAGACAAAGGCGACATCGCTGGACCCGTCCGCCAATCCGGCGGTGGGATCGGCCCAGTTGACTTGCCGTAGGGCGGGCCGTGCGTGCGGGTGCCGGGAGACCAGGCGGGTTCGCAGGGCGGGCAGCAGCCCGCGGCCCGGGCTGGTGGACATGCCGATCACCAGGGTGTGCAGCTCGGCGGCCCTCGCCTCCTCCACCGCTGCCTCGGCAGCCTCCCATGCGGCCAACATCCCGCGGGCGTGCGGCAGCAGGGCCTCACCCACCGCGGTCAGCCGCACCGCCCGCCGGTCCCGGTGGAACAGACACGCGCCGACCTGCTTCTCCAGCATCCTTATCTGTTTGCTGAGCGCAGGCTGCGAGACGAACAGACGCTCGGCGGCCTGGGTGAAGCTCAAATCCTCGGCGACTGCAGCGAAATAGCGCAGATCGCGCCCATGGACGTCCATAACTCATGGCTATCACGACAGGTCTTGGACGTGGTCCCGGATCCTGGCAAAGGATGTGATCTGTCGGCGGGCAGTTCCCGAACGGCAATTGATGCAGTTGACAAGGGGAGACGAAGAGATGGCTGAGAACGGCAAGGTCTGGCTGGTCACAGGCGCGAGCAGCGGTTTCGGGCGGGCCATCGCCGAGGCCGCGGTCGCCGCCGGTGACACGGTGATCGGCACGGCCCGGCGGACCGAGGCGCTGGCCGACCTGGTCGCCGCGCACCCCGACCGGGTGGAGGCGATCGGCCTGGACGTCACCGACGGCGGGCGGATCGACGTGGTGGCCGCTGACATCCTGGCCCGCTACGGCCGGGTGGACGTGCTGGTGAACAACGCCGGGCGCACGCAGGTCGGGGCGTTCGAGGAGACCACCGACCGGGAGCTGCGCGACCTGTTCGAGCTGCACGTCTTCGGTCCGGCGAGGCTGACCCGGGCGCTGCTTCCGCAGATGCGGGAGCGGGGCAGCGGATCCATCGTGAACATCAGCAGTTTCGGCGGACAGCTGTCCTTCGCCGGGTTCTCCGCGTACAGCGCGACCAAGGCAGCACTTGAGCAGCTGTCGGAGGGCCTGGCCGACGAAGTGGGGCCGTTCGGCATCAAGGTGCTGATCGTGGAGCCCGGCGCGTTCCGCACCAACCTGTTCGGTAAGGGCGCGGCCTACTTTTCCGAGGAGCACGCGGCGTACGCGGAGAAGGTCGGCGCCACCCGGAAGGCGGTACAGGACGGCGCCGGCACGCAGCCCGGGGACCCGGCGAAGGCCGCGGCGGCGATCCGACTGGCCCTGGACGCCGAGAAAACCCCGCTGCGTCTCGCCCTCGGCGGCGACGCGGTGGACTTCCTCGTCGGGCACCTGGACTCAGTGCGGGCCGAGCTCGCCGTGTGGGAGAAGGTCTCCCGAGGAACGGACTTCGACACGCCGGCAGCCGGCTGACAGGCACGTACCGCTACGCCGGGCGGCGGAGCTTCCGCCGCCGGGCATACGCCCACTTCACCGCGCCGGGTGCTCCCGCTACTGGCTCCCGCTGCCAACTGGCCGCTCCCGCTACCAGCTGGCCTGACTGCGGAAGCCCCTGGCTTCCCCTCTCGATTCACACCGTCAAGACGCTCTCAGAAATGCCCCGATGACATCCCCACTGAATTCCCCAGCCATGTCCTCCCCCGGCTCCAGCGCCGTGGCCGATGCGCCGGAGGCGGCCCGGGGTGGTTCCCTCATGGTGCTCGGTGCCGCCCTGCTGGGCTTCTTCCTCATCTCGCTGGACGCGTTGATCGTCACCGTCGCGCTGCCCGACATCGGCCGCAGCCTCGGCGGCGGCATGTCCGGCCTGCAGTGGGTCGTGGACGGATACACCCTGCTCTTCGCTGCCCTGATGCTCTCCGCCGGCGCCCTGTCCGACCGCATCGGAGCCCGCCAGGCATACGGCGGCGGTCTGGTCCTCTTCGGACTGGCCTCAGCCGCATGCGGGTTCGCACCCGGTCTCGGCGTGCTGGTGGCGGCACGGCTGGTCCAGGGGGCCGCGGCGGCCGTGATGATGCCGGCGTCCCTGGCACTGGTCCGCCAAGGCTTCCCCGACCAGGCCGAGCGAGCCCGGGCCATCGCCATCTGGACCGTCGGCGGGGCCGTCGCGGTGGCCGCCGGACCTGTACTCGGCGGCGCACTCACCGCGACCGTGGGCTGGCAATGGATCTTCTTCGTCAACCTCCCAGCCGGCCTCCTGGCACTCGCCCTGCTGACCCGGATACCGGCCTCGCCACGCCTGCCCGCACGGCTTGACATAACCGGGCAGGTGACGGCGGTCGTCGCGATGGGCGCACTGATCTACGGCGTGATCGAAGGCGGCGACAAGGGCTTCGGCCAGCCGCTGGTCATGGCCTCCCTGCTGGTGGCCCTCGTCGCGGCAGTCGCCTTCCTGACCGCACAGGCGAGGGGCGCGCACCCGATGCTCCCACTGCAACTGTTCCGCTCACGAGTGGTGGCGGTGTCCCTGGTGATCGGCTTCATGCTCAACGCCGCTTACTACGGTGGGGTGTTCATCTTCAGCCTGTACCTGCAGCAGGAGCGCGGCCAGTCCGCCCTCCACGCGGGCGTGCTGTTCATCCCGATGACGGCACTGGTGGCCTTGGTGAACCTGGCCTCGGCAAAACTGGCCGCACTGTTCGGCCCCCGGGTACCCATGGTCGCCGGTCAACTGATCGGCGCAGCAGGGCTGCTGGCGCTGCTCACCGTCGGCCCGCACACTCACGTATGGACGCTGGCCGCGCTGATGGTGCCCGTCGGCCTCGGCGGAGCACTGACCATACCCGCGCTGACCGCCATGCTCCTCGACACAGTCCCCGCAAACCGGGCAGGCACCGCATCCGCCCTCCTCAACACCGGCCGCCAAGTCGGCGGAGCCATCGCGGTGGCCGTCTTCGGAGCACTCCTGGCAGGAGCGGACACCTTCCTGACCGGCATGCGCTGGAGCATGCTGATCGCAGCCGCCGGCCTCGTACTGACGGCAGCCACGACGCTGACGCTGCCGCGGCGGGGCAGGCACCAGACCGCGGAGGCGTGAGACTTGCTCCGAGCCTGGGTGCCGCGAAGCGGGCGGCCGGGGGTGACTGGGTGGCCGGTGAGGGAAGCTGCCGGCCGCAGACCCCCACTTCTGCGGGCCACCAGGAACACGGCTCGTCGAAAACGGCAGCAGAGATCGTCACGCGCCCCGAGCGGCAATCCCACCAGTAACCGTTGGGCGGCGGGGAACGGCGCGGACCTGCGGTGGAGCGACTGCGGGGCATGGTCGATGCCCAGAAGCCGCAGTTCGGCCTCATGGCAGACTGTCGAAGGAGCGCGGCGCGTTCCCGTACCGGCGCCGTCAGTGGCCGATGTCGTGGTCGCCCGCTTCGATGAGGCCGCTCTCGTAGGCGAAGATCACGATCTGGATGCGGTCCCGCAGCCCGAGTTTGGTGAGGACGCTCGAGACATGTGACTTGACCGTGGCGGCCCCGATGACGAGCTGCTCGGCGATCTCGGCGTTGCTGGCGCCCCGGGCGACGGCGGTCGTGATCTCGCGCTCGCGGCTCGTGAGCCGTTTCAGGCGGGCCGTGACGGCGGTGTTGACGGTATGGCGCTGTGCGAACCGGTCGATGAAGCGCCGGGTGATCGACGGGGACAGCAGCGTCCCGCCCTCGGCCACGGTCCGCACAGCGGTGGCCAGTTGCTCGGGGCGGATGTCCTTGAGTACGAAGGCACTGGCGCCGGAGCGCAGCGCCTTGTAGACGTACTCGTCCGGGTCGAACGTGGTCAGAATCAGCACCCGGGCGTCCCAGTCGGCCTCCTCAAGGATTCGGGAGGTCGCCTCGAGGCCGTCCAGCTCGGGCATGCGGATGTCCATCAGGATCACGTCCGGGCGGTGCAGGCGGGTCGCCTCGATCGCCTCGATGCCGGTGCCCGCCTCCGCCACCACCTCGATGTCGGGGTGGACCCGGAGAATCATGGCGAAGCCCCGCCGTACCAGCGCCTGGTCGTCGGCCACGACGACGCGGATGCTCACGCGGGCTCTCCCTTGTGCTCGCCGTTGGACTCTCCCTCGGTGGGCAGGTGGGCGGTGAGCCGGAATCCGCCGCCGGGGCGCGGCCGTGCGTCGAGGCTGCCGCCGAGCAGCACGGCTCGTTCCCGCATGCCGACGATGCCATGGCCTGGCAGGCTCTCGTGGGCGGCCGACACGGACGGGACGCCGGCACCGTGGCCGTCGTCTTGCACCTCGATGGTGATGCCGTCGCCGTCGTCGCGCAGGCGCACCTCGGTGCGGGTGCCCGGTCCGCTGTGCTTGAGCACGTTGGTCAGCGCCTCCTGGACGATGCGGTACGCGGAGAGATCCACGCGGGCCGGGAGCGGGCCCCGTACATCGTTGGTGACCGAGACGTCCAGACCCGCCTCGCGGACCTCGGCCAGCAGCCGGGGCAGATCGGCCAGGCCTGCCTGGGGGACCAGACCGCCGCGCTCGGCCTGAGGCCGCAACACTCCCAGCAGGTGCCGCAGCTCGTCCAGCGCCTGGCGGCCCGCCTCCTCCACCGCCGTCATCGCCTCCAGGGCGCCCTGCGGATCCTCGGCGGCCACCATCCGGGCCGCGCCCGCCTGCACGGTCATCATGCTCACCCGGTGGGCGACCACATCGTGCAGTTCACGGGCGATGTGCGTGCGCTCCTCGGTCACGATCCGCCGTGCCTCGGCGGCCTGCTCCTTGCGGAGCCGGACGACGCGCTCGGCGCGCAGCCGCAGGCGGCGGCCCAGGTACCAGGCACCGGACATGACGACGGCCCCGAAGCCGATATCGCCCCAGGGGAGAGAACCCAGGAGGCCGTCGATCGTGACCGCGGCGGCGGCCACGACGATGCCCACGGGGCCCCACCGGGTGTCGTCCGTATGCCGACCGACGCTGTACAGCGCGACGATCACCACCCCGCCCAGAGTGGCGTAGCTGCTGCCCAGCGTCGGCGCCCACGCGGCGAGCGCCACGTACAGGACCGCGACCGGCTGGTGCCGACGCCGGTACAGCGCCGCGCCGGCCAGCACGAAGAGCAGGAGGACGGGCAGGGGGACGTCCGTGAGCGGGCGGAAGAGCAGCGAGTCTCCCGGCCCCTCCTCCAGGAACGTCGTCGCCAGGAACAGCGCGGTCGCGAGGACGGCGTCCGCGCCCCGCGGCCAGCGGGTGAACGGGCCGCGGAACCTGCCGGGCAGGCTGCGGCCCGGGAGTTCGGGGTGCGGAGCCGTGCCGTTCATCGTCGCTCCATCGAGAGGTGTCCGGTGCCCTGGCGCGGGATGTGGGGTATCCGGACGCACCGGGCGAGTCATCGTAATTCCAGCTCCACCGCACCGTCACCCGTCTGCGGACGGATCTGCCCTCCGCCCCCCGGCGGAGACGCAGCGTTGTTCTCCCCACCGCGCGCGGGAGCCGGAACCCACCGGGCGGCGGGAGACGGCGCGGCTGCCCGCGACCACGCTGGAAGCGCTCGCTTCATCGCCGCCCGGCACCCGAGGCCGGTGGCATCACAGGGTTTGTCGCCCGCCGTCTCACAGGAGCCCCGCCATGAACCGACTCACGCGCCGTATCGGAGACGCGAGCGCAGGCCGACCGTGGGTGACCATCGCCGTCTGGCTGGCCGCCCTCGCTCTCGTACTGCCCCTGGCCGCTGTGGCCGGCGCCTCGTTCGTCGACGACCTCGTCGCTCCCGGCAGCCAGAGCGAGCGGGCGATGGAATTGCTTGAAGGGCGCTTCCCCGAAGCATCCGGCGGCAGCGCCAAGGCGGTCTTCGCCGCGCCGGAAGGCGAGCGGATCGAGCGCCACCGGCCCGCGATCGAGGCGGCGCTCGACCGGATCGCCGAGGTGGAGCACGTCGCCGCGGTCACCGACCCCTTCACCGCCGGCACGGTCTCGCCGGACGGACGGATCGGCTTTGCCCAGGTCACCTTCGACATACCGACGATGGACGTGGACCCCGAGGAGATCGAGGCCCTGGGCGCCGCGGTCGAACCCGTACGCGGCGATGGGCTGACCGCCGAACTCGGCGGCGACACCGTCTTCATCAACGCCGAGACGCCGGCATCGGGCGCTGAGGCGGCGGGCCTGCTGACCGCGCTGGTCATCCTGGTGGTCGTGTTCGGCACGGTTGTGGCCGCGCTGGTCCCCGTCGCGCTCGCCCTGGTCGCCGTCGCCGCCGGGCTGGGCGGCATCGCACTGCTGTCCCACACCATGGACGTCTCCAGCGCCGCACCCACGATCGGCGCGATGATCGGCCTCGGCGTCGGCATCGACTACGCCCTGTTCATCGTGGCCCGCTGCCGTGAGAACCGCGCCGGCGGCCAGGACAACCGCACCGCGCTGTCGAACGCCATGAGCTCATCGGGCGCGGCCGTCCTGTTCGCCGGTGGCACCGTCGTCGTGGCGATGTCCGCGCTCGCGCTGACCGGCCTGGGCTTTCTGACCTCGATCGGCCTGAGCACCTCGCTGGTCGTGCTGTTCGCCGTGGCGACCGCCCTGACACTGCTGCCCGCACTGCTGACCCTGCTGGGCGACCGTATCCACAAGGAGGGGCGGATTCGGAGGTTCGGCCGACGGCGGAGTTCCGGCAGGCCCGAGGACACGGCATGGTGGCGGTTCGCCCACCACATCTCCCACCGGCCATGGCGCTACCTGCTCGCCGCGTCCGCGGTGCTGCTCGCCCTGGCCGCGCCCGCCCTGCGCATGGAGACCGGCTTCCCGGACGCGGGTGACGACGCGACCACCACCACCCACCGCCGCGCCTACGACCTGCTGGCGGAGGGCTTCGGCCCCGGCTTCAACGCTCCGCTGCTGATCGTCGCCGACCTGCGCGGGCCCGGCGTGGACGCCGAAGGCATCCCCGAACTGTCCCGGCACCTGGCCGCCGACCCCGGCATCGCGTCGGTGGGCGAGCCGCAGATCTCCGCGGCGGCGGACACCGTCGTCCTGCCCGCGCTGCCCACCACCGCCCCGGCGGACGCCGCGACTTCCGACACTCTCGAACGCATCCGCGACACGGTCCCCGACAACGTCGCCGTATCGGGCCTGACCGCCATGACCGACGACCTCACCCGCCAACTCGCCTACGCCCTGCCGCTGTTCGTCGGCGCGATCATCCTGGTGTCGTTCCTCCTGCTGATGCTGGTGTTCCGCTCCGTCGTGGTGCCGCTGAAGGCCGCCTTGATGAACATGCTGTCCATAGCGGGCGCGTACGGCGTCGTGGTGGCCGTCTTCCAGTGGGGCTGGCTGGGGGGCCTGTTCAACCTCGACGAGACACTGCCGATCGCCTCGCCCATGCCGACGATCTTCTTCGCGGTCCTCTTCGGCCTGTCCATGGACTACGAGGTGTTCCTGCTCTCTCGGGTGCGCGAGGAATACGACGCCACGGGGGACACCAAGGAGTCGGTGGCACGCGGCATGGCGGTCACGGGCCGAGTCATCACCTCCGCCGCGCTGATCATGACGGTCGTCTTCCTCAGCTTCGTCGCCAATCCCTCGCCGCTCGTCAAGATGATGGGCCTGGGCCTGGCGACCGCGATCGTCCTCGACGCCACGATCGTCCGTATGGTGCTCGTGCCCGCGGCCATGGTGTTGCTGGGGCACGCGAACTGGTGGCTGCCCCAGCCCTTCGACCGGTGGCTGCCCCGCATCGGCACGGAGGGTGCTGCCGTCCCGCCGCAGCCCGAGCCCATGCTCGCCCCCACGGCCTCCCGGAGGGACTGATGCCAGGGGGCAGTCCGCAGCTCGGGACGGGCGCGACTTCACCACCGACACCGTTCTTCTGCTCTCCGGGACGGAAGACGCCCGATGACCGCGCTCCTGACGCCCTCGACCCGTGCGCTCCATCGTGCTGGTCTGATCGGGGCCGTGGTGGCCTTCGCGTGTGCGGTTGCCTTTCCTCTTCGACACCCTCTTTGTCATCGCCTACCTGACCACCTTCGCCGCGGCCAGGGCTCTGACCATCTCCCGCCTGCTCGGTACATGCAGCTTCACCGCTGTGATCACGGCCGGCGCCCTGGAGATGGCGGAGAGCGGCGTTCTCGCCGTCCACGCGGCCCAGGCGTCCGTAATGGAGCCGGCCCTCGCGGCGGCGGGCACTTTCGTGCTGTTCACCGTCGCGGGTGTGGCCCGTCCCGAGCTGGCCGCGCTGGAGGCGTTGCCGACCTGCTGCTCATGGGGCTGCTGGCGGGTGTCTTCGCCCGCAGAGGCTGAAGGCGGCGGACCCGTGAGGCTGCCCGTTGATCTGGAGCTGCACACGGTGGACGCCGGGGTAGTAGCGGCGGGTGCTGAGCTCTCGGAAGGAATGCCGCCGGACGGCCGACCAGCGCTCACCGGGGGCGAGAGTGCGGGTGGCCAGCTTGAAGACCTTCGGGGTGAGATCGCCGTTCGCCTTGCGGTGATGGATGACGTAGTCGATGACGAGGCATGTGCGACGGGAGCCGGTGTTGGTGATCTCGTAGCCGAAGGCGAGGTGCTCGCCGATGTGTACCTCAGGTGTGTGGACGTCGAGGCCTACCTGGACGGCCGCGTCGGGGTCGTGACCCAGGAGCGCCAGGGCGTCGGAGTGGCCGGCCTTGACGAGCGTCCGCAGGCCGTGGCGGATCAGGGCGGGTGTGGTGGGAGCCGGGTTGGAGAGCCAGCGGGCGGCGGTGGCGACGGCCGTATCCGGGTGGTCGCGGCTGACGTCGTTGAGGTGGTTGGCGACCGATCGACGCACGTATTCGCTCGTGTCGCGGTACAGCGCGTCCAGGACTGGCAGGGCGGGCGTGGGGTCGGCGACGAGTGCGGTCAGTCGTGGCGCCCACGGCAGTCGAGGCCGCGTGCCCTCGCTTGCGAGGCGGCGCACGTGGTGATCGGGGTGGCGAGTCCATTCCAGGGTCGGCCGCAGGGCCCGGTGGAGATCGTGGTGGAGGAAGGGGCGTACCGCCATTTCCGCGGTGAGCCGCGGTGTGAGGGCGGCGAGCAGGCCGAGTGCTGGTTCGAACACGCCGCGACTCAGGGCGCGTTCCGCGACCGCCGCGTTGACGGGGAAGGTCATCCATCCGTTGAAGTCGGGTCGGCGCAGGGCCGCGTGGACGACGGAGGCGAAGGTGGGGTAGTCCTCCGGCAGGTCGGCGAGGACGGCTTCCTTCACGGCGGTGACGCGCCGGCTGAAAGCCAGGCCCTCCAACTGGGCGGCGCAGTTGTGGATGGCAGTGGCCGGTGCGGCGCCCGCTGCCGCCATGGCGGAGGCCAGCAGGCCGGTGGTGCGTTCGTTGATCAGTTCGTCGGCCGTGGGCACGGCTGTCCTTTCTGTCCGGGTCCGGCACCGGCACCGGCGGCGCGCTCGCCCGGCGTGGTCGAGTGCGCCGCCGGGCCTGCCCGGTTACGGCTGGGTGCTGTGCAGTACCTCGGCGTGCCGCATCTCGTGGACCTCACCGATCAGGCTGAAGAACCCGGCGGCGGCGGGGTCGCCGGGCATCTCGCGCGCCGCGCGCGCGGCGGCCTCGGGCGAGGCCCACAGGAGGAGGTCGAGGAGCGAGCCGTCCTCGCAGAGCGCGAGGTGCGCGCCGAGGAAGTCGCTTCCGTAGCGCTCACGCAGGAGGGAGATCAGCGTGCCACGCTGCGCGGACAGCTCCGCCGGGTCGGTGGTCTCGAAACGGACGTACTCGATGGTCGCACTCACAGGGCGTTCCTTCCGAAGAACGTTTCACGGATTCGTGACGCCGAATCCGTGATCAGAAGCTATCACGCGTTTGGCAGGGCGAATCCGTGCTTTCGGTAGGTTGGGGGGATGCCCCTCAGGAACCTGCGCGAGATGCCGTGGATCGGAGAGTCGCCGGTGACGGATCTGGCCAACACCGTCCTCGTCGGAGCCGGACCCGCGGGCGAGGAGGTCGACCTGCTTGCCGATCCGCAACTGCTCGCCTCATGGCGCGACAAGGCCGTCGACCGGCAGCTCGCGAACCTCCCCGTGGACCAGCTCCAGGAGCTGCGCGAGCCGGTGCGCCTCGCGCTGGACGCGGGGGCACGGCAGATCCCCCTACCCGGCCCGGCTCGCACCCGGCTCAACACCCTGGCCGCGCAGGCACCGGTGACCTTTCAGGTCGATGACGCCGGCCATTTGACGGAATGCGAGGCCGGCGGCCCGGTCGCCGCCGCGGTGGCCCGTCAGGCACTCGTGCTGGCCGCCGGACCGGATCAGGCGAGGCTGCGCCGCTGTCCCGCGCCCAGCTGCGGGATGTTCTTCCTCGCGCGCAGGCGCGATCAGGCGTGGTGCTCGATCGGCTGCGGCAACAGGGCGCGCGCTGCCCGCCGGAGCGGGCAGCGGGTGGGGTGAGCCCTCCCCGGCGAGCCTCGGCCCGCTGTCCGTCAGCCGTCGCCGTGGGTCGCCGCCATCAGCTCTCGCCGCAGCAAGAGCCGCTTGCCTTCCGCGGGGTCCGGCGTCGGTTCTCCGAAGGGTGGTCACCATGGGCAGGACGCCGGCCCATAGTGCGAGCTCCGCGTCGGGCCCGTCGCCGTCATCGGGGCCGCGCGTGTGGACCATGACCGAGGACTCCTCAAGGGACAGAGCCAGAAGGGAAGGCGCCGCCATTTCCTTGCGGTTGGGTTGGCGTGCGTAGTCCCACTGCCCCCGGTGCGGCGTGTTCGGTCAGGCAGCGCAGCCCGGCGAGCTTTCCTCGGCGTCGGTGACGAGGCGGGGGACGCCGTGGATCATCGCGCTGCGGTAGTTGGCGCCATGTTCGAACACCGACCGCGCAAGCACCAAGCCGTCCACATGCGTCACCCTGACGCAGATGGCCGCATTCGGTGAGGCGACCAGGCTGCGGCTCGCCACCGAGCCATGGAAGTACAGGTTCTGTCCGTCGGCTCCGTAGACCGTCGGGACCACCATGAGATGCCCGTCGACGACGACACCGAAGTGACAGATGAAGCCTGCGCTCAGGATGACGTTGAGTTCCGCACGGTCGAGACTTCCCTGCTCACGCAGTCGGCGGTGACGGGTGCGTTCGGTCTCCGGCAGCGTGGCTGACAGTGGGCTGTGGTTCACATCGGCTCCTTCCAGGCGACGCTGATACTCGGCTCTTCGGTTCCAGGTGTGACGTTTCACGGCTGCGGGTGGATTGAGGGCCAAGGGTCGAGAGCTCGGCGCCCCTACGGCTTCTCGCCACGGTTCAGCCGACCCGTGGCGATGCTTCCGTTCTGACCTCGGAGCGGCGCCCGGGCAGGCAGTTGCTCGTTGAGGCACCGCTGACGTGCTGCCAGCAGGGCACGGCGTCGCACCCCCTGCCGACGTGAGTGAAGCACCCAAGGGCGAGGCCCGGGCATCACCCTGGGGCCCATGAGCTATCGATACCGCACCACCAAGGCCAGAGCGTTACGAAATCAGTTGGCAATGGGTCGGTAGTGCACGGATTCCTTGATAGGCGTCTCGGGTGTGTGCCACACTCCTTGATCATCGGCCGGCCGTGCGAGGACCGTCTCCACCGGACAAGGGCATCCGAGAAGCGGGCCACTGAAAGAGATCAAGCTCAAGGGGCGACCGAGCACGGCGCCGAAGACCGTTCCCGCCGAAGAACGTTCCCGGAGATGTGCTACCGACCGCCATCGGCGGCACCTCTCTCACCACGTGCTGAGGAGTGATTTCGATGACCGCTACGCCTTCCCCGGAAGCCTTCCGCGAAGCCAAAACCCAGGGTAACGAGCGTCTGCGCAAGGGCGGTTCGTTCTTCGAATCCTTCTTCGCGCTGGACACGGCAGCGTACGAGCCTGGTGCACTGCCCGTATCGGTGAAGGAACTGCTCGGTCTCATGGTGTCCGTGATGAAGGACTGCGAAGAGTGCGTCTATCACCACCTCAAGCGGTGCGACGAAGAGGGCGTCTCTCGAAACCAGGTGCTCGAGGCACTGCAGATTGCGCTGGCTGGTGCCGGGTCGGTTACCGTTCCGCTCCTTCGCCGGGCCGTCACCTTCATGGAGAAGCTTCCGAACCTTGGCGAAGGAGAACATGAGGCTTGAACCGCTCAGGGCTGAGGGCACTCGGTCCTGAACGGGCCGCTACTCCACCAGCTCCGACTCGGTACGGGTGGGTCCACGGCAGGAGTGCTCAAGTATCGGGAACCACGTGCGACCGGAACGCGGAGAGGGCTGTCAGCGGGGCGCTGAGCGGGAACGAGTGGGAGGGGCTCATGTCCTGCTCGCCATACCACAGGTCGATGGGGACGGTGAACTGGCTCAGGTCGAATTCGACGAGCGCTCAGCGAGCGCGCCGGCGTGCAACGCGAGCAGCGCGGGTGGCAGTTGGCCCAGGAACGTGAGCCAGGCGACTTCGCTGGTGGTGGCATCCAGTTCTGTCACGGCCAGCACGGGAACCGCCATCAAGCTGACGGAACTGCCCGCCACGCTGGCTGTCTGGCCGCTCAAGTACCGTCGGAAGTGCCGGCTGCCGGGGACCGGCTCGAGCCACGGGACCGCGTTGCGCCGGAAACACTGGTTGACCGGCGCGAGGTCGGAGGCGCCGTCCAGGGAGAAGAGGGTGAGAGCGAGGCTGGTGGCGCCGTCGTCGAGGGCGCACAGGTGGCTGCCGCAGCTTGGGCAGCGACCACGTCGGGAGTCCGGCCAGGTGCAGTACCAGGTCGGCTCGCCCTCTTTTCCGGTCCAGGTCAGCCCGCTCATGGGGAAGGAGACCCAGGCCATCACCGGCCTCCGGGAGAGCTTCTGACAGTGCGGACAGCTACAGGTTTCCCTGTCGAGTTGATGTGTTCAGAGCTTTCGCGTACGCCTGACCACTGTTGCGGGGCGGGTGCGGCAGTAGACGCCGAGGGGCTTGAGACGTCGAGGGGCTTGGCCGAGCCGTGGCTGACAGGGGCTCTGTCAGCGCTGGCGGTCGGCTGCTGATGTGGCCAGTTCGGCGAGGTGGGTGGAGCCCGGCAGGCCGACGAGTTCGGCGCGTGCTTGTTCGGCGCAGGAGGATGCCATCTCGGCCGCCTTGGTGAGAGCACCAGTGTGTGTCAGCACGGCGAGGATGTCTCGGTGTGCGATGACAGGGTCGGTGCCGCCGCGGAATACGGTGGCCAGGCGGTTGCGGTCGGTCTCGTCGGCGGCTTCGTAGGCGAGCAGTACGGGCAGGGTGGGCTGGAGGTTGGCGACGTCGCTGGTGGCTGTCTTGCCGGTGACCTGGTCTTCGGCGGTGTAGGGGAGCAGGTCGTCACGGATTTGGAAGGCCATGCCGAGTTGTTCTCCGTACTGGCGCAGGGCCTGGTGCTGCTTTGGGGTTGCTCCGGCAAGGATCGCCCCGGCCTGGCAGGCGGCGCCGGTCAGTGCGGCGGTCTTGGCCTGCATGACGTCAAGGACGGTCGGCACTCCGCAGGCCAGATCACCGCGGATTTCCGTTTCGCGCATGAAGCCCTGACACATGTGCCGCAGGGCGTCGACGGTGACCCGTGCTGCCTGCAGCACATGCTCGGCGGGGCCGCCGCTGAGCAGGGCCGCGATTCCGGCCATCGACAGTCCGTCGCCTGCCACCAGGGCTTCGGCGAGGCCGTATTGCTCGGCGGTGGAAGCCCGACCGCGGCGTACCGGGTCCTGGTCGATGATGTCGTCGTGGACGAGGCTGGCGACGTGCAGGCATTCGATGCCGGCCGCGAAAGCCAGTACCTGGTCGGCGGTGCCACCGACAGCTTTGGCCGACTCCATGCACAGCACGGGGCGAAGGAACTTGCCCGGGGGGAACAGCGCGTCCAGACAAGCCAGCTCCAGCAGGCTGTCCCCGCTGCCCACCCAGCGCAGCAACTCGGCCTCCAGGAGCGGAATCCGTTTACCCTTGGCTGAGGTCCCGGCTACGAACATGACAGGTCCTTTCGATGGTCAGCAGGGGATGACCGCGCGCATGACGGGGCGCCACACGTTGTGGAACTGGCCCATAGATGGTTGGACCGGCCGGTGTAGCACGTCCTGGCCTGCGGCCAGCGCACCGGCCACGAGCAGCCGGTAATGCTCGCCCAGTGCGTGGGCGATGGGGCTGACGGGGCTGTGTTCCAGTTCAGCGGCCAGCGCGGGCAGCCGTTCAGTGAAGCGCGCGGCCTCGAACGCGATGAGATCAGCCATGGGCGGTGTCCACCGCTTCGTCTTGACGTCCTCAGGGCGCACCCCGAACTGGTTGAGGTCCTCCAGAGGGAGGTACAGGCGGCCGTCGTCGAGGTCCTCCGACAGGTCGCTGAGCACGTCGGCCAGCTGACAAAGCTGGACGAGTTCATGCACCAGCGGTTGCACTTCGCTGAATTCGGTGCCAGCCATGGCCCGCAGGACCCCGTAGAACGGGCCGCCGACCTGCACGGCCCACTGGCACAGTTCCGCGTATGTGACGAAGTCACGGAAGTCGACGTCGCGCCGCATACCGGTGAACATGTCCTCAATCACCGACAGCGGCAGGCCGAAGGTGCGGTAGGTGTGGACCGTGGCGTGCAGGACGGGGTCGTGGGAGCCGCCGGCGGCAAATGCCGCCCAGGTGGCATCCGCGAATTCGGCGAGCCGACGCTGACGGTCCTCTATCGGCCCGGTGTCTGCATAGGCATCGGCACGGCACCCGTGTGCCGTCAGCGCCGCTGTGTAAGGCCGTGCCGCTGGGGGCGTGATACGCAGCGCAGCCCAGCCGGCGCGCCCTCCGTCGAAACCGGATGCCTCGCGCGCGCACACCGTGTAGCAGTGCCGAAGGACGGGATCAGTGATAGCCGCTGCGTCCAGCCATCGCCTTACCAGCATCTGTGAGCCCTTTCTACTCACCCGGTTCCGTTCCCGGAGCCAGGACTTCGCTCTGCGATGAGGGCGCGAGGGTGTCCCTCGTAAGGCGCTTGCGAGCCGTCGCGCCGCGGTGTTGCTCAGCGAGGCGTCGACGAGGCCCGGGCCGGGCGCGCAGGCTGCCGGTGCCTGGGCGGCCAAGGCAGACGGAAGGGTGGTCTTGCGGCCAGGGCGTCCTTGGTGCGGCGGTGGAAGACGAGCAGTCCCAGGAGCGCGGCACCGGTGAACCACAGGACCTGCACGGCCAGATTGCTGGGCAGCGGTTCGTGGATGAAGCCCGCGGCGGTGGCGGCCTGCATGGTGCCGTAGGTGGGCAGGAATTCCACGGCCGCGCTCGTGGTTCCGCCGCTGGCCAGAGGGCTTTGCAGGCCGACGTCGACGAGGCTGGTCATGACCAGGGCGAACATGCCCTCCACCTCCCGGCGCAGCAGGGAGCCGAAGACGACGCCGAGCGCCCCGTAGGTCATGGCTCCGCAGAACAGGGCCGCGGCGAGCTGCACGGGCTGGCGCGGGCTCCAGGCCGTGCAGATCACCGCAGTGGCATAGGCGGCGATGGTGCCGGAGGCCAGGGTCAAGGAGGTGGTCTTGGCCAGGACGAGATGGATGCGGGGATAGCCGGCCATGGCCAGGCGGCGGTCGAAGCGTCCGCCGTTGAACGTGACGGCGAACATCATGAACCCGGTGATCAGGGTGACGGCGTTGATCGCACCGGTGATCTGCGTGATCTGGTTGCCTGCGGGTTCCAGGAGCCGGCCGGTGGCGCGCAGCCTGAAGGCCACAGATTCGCCGGGGATGACGGCGTAAGCCAGGCTGATCCAGGAGGGGATGAACAGGGCGACCAGGACCATGGCAAGTCTGTTGCGTGCGTGCTCGACCAGGTCGAAGCGGCACGCTGTGACGAAGAGATGCAGGTGTCGCCTCACTACGGCACCGCCGTCGCGGGGTGCAGGACGCCGCCCTGAAGCCGCCACAACTCGTCCAGTCGTTCGGCGTCATAGGCCAGGTGCGAGACGACAAGAACTGAGCGGCCCGCATCGCGCGACTGTGCCGCCAAGTCCCAAAAGCGCTGGTAGGTATCCCAGTCGAAACCCTGGTAGGGCTCGTCCAGCAGCAGCACCTGCGGGCCATGCATCAGCGCCAGGGTCAGGTTCAGCTTCTGGCGGGTACCGCCACTGAGCAGGCCGGCACGCTCATCGGCGTACTGCGACAACCGCAGCACGTCCATGACTCTCTCAGCGTCTCGAAGGTCCGGCAGCCCTCGCGCGACGCGGAAGAACTCAAGGTGCTGGCGTACGGTGAGGGCGTCGTTGATCACCACGTCTTGTGGGCAGTAACCGAAAGTGTCCCCGTGACGGACGAGGCCACGCTGTGGGCGCAGCTCACCGGACAAGATCTTCAACAGCGTCGATTTGCCCGCACCGTTCTCCCCGACGATCCCAGCCAGCACACCAGGTCGCAGATCAAGCTCTACTCCCCGCAGAACCTCACGCCGACCGTACGCGTGACGCACGTCCCTGACCTCCACCGCACCCCCGGACCCGTAGGCCATGCCACGCAGTCGCTGACCACTCGCTGTTACGGCAAGGTTAGGCATCGCACAGAGCCAAAAGTGCAGCTGAAGCCGCCGGTTAGCCCGCACGGGTGAAGCCCGCGTGTCGACTGGACAGCTGCCGTGAGGGAGCTGGCTGGCACCTGCCACCAGAGTTGGTGTGCTGGCAGCCAAGGGCGGCGACCGGGATCGGCGGCGCCGGCCTGGGCGGCTTCGGCTGACGCGGTCGCGGTCGACGACAGCAGCCGCCGCGCGACCGTGAGACAGGTGCTCTCGCGGTGGTCACGCTTCCATACGAGCCGGATGGCGTAGGCGTCGACCGCCCGGCCAGTCGGATGCCACCTCCGCGCGGTGGATGGCATTCGACTGGCCGGGCGCCGGAGCCGGCTACGCGCGCTGGGTCAGCAGGCCGGCGTCGATGACCTCAGCGACAAGGGTGGCGCCGCGGCTGTTCTGGTGGATGTGGTCGGTCGTGAGCACGAGACCTCGCCGCCGCGAGATCGTGTCGAGGCTGCGGCGCAGCACCGTGTGCTGGACGAGGACACCGACGCCCGCCGCGGGCGTCACCTCCCGGTAGGGAATCGGCGGCGGATCCGCTTGGCGCAGTTCCTCGATCTGGCGTTCGTGGAGCGGAAGGTAGGCCACCTCGTTGGTGGCGGCGACCTCGGCGATCATCCGGCTGTACGCCTGCGATGCCTGTGCCGCTGCTCCGTCGAGTTGTTGGCCGAGTACCGGTAGCGACAGCAGACCGATCGTCGCGTCGGTCTCCGCTCGCAGCCGTGCGACGACGGCTCCCAGGCACTGTTGGAACCAGCCTGCCGACGGGCGATCGGGGAGCTGCTTGCGCTTCATGGCCTGCTCGACGGGGTAGCCGGCAAGGCTCGCTCGGGCGTCGTTGGTACCGATCAACACGGTGATCACATCGGGCGGGTTCGTGACGACAGCATCGAGGCGCTGCAAGAGGTTGTGGGCGAAGTCGCCGTTGACGCCGAAACGGGCGAGCTGCACGTCACCGGGAGGGTGGCGGCGTTCGAGGAGATCCAGGTAGTCGACGCTGAACTGTGCGCGGGTGAGGCTGTCTCCGAGGCATGCGATGCGTGTCGTCACGGCGCTTCTTCGGGGCTGGGCGTGCCGACGCGTTCGGTCGGGCGGGTGTCGGTCCGAGGACGGTGGTCGGTGCCGAGGGTCGCGGTGATGGCCAGGATGGATGTCGGCCCCTCCATGTCGACCACGTGCCATACCCCGGCCGGGTTGATGGTGGCCTCGCCCGGCCCGAGCAGAACGCGGTCGGGGACCCCGTCCACGTCGCGGGTGACCGTCACGGACCCGCTGAGGCAGACGACCAGTTCGTCGCCTGCGGGGTGGCTCTCCCAATGGTCGCCGGGTCCGTCGCCGTCGAAGATCATCACCATCCGGCCCTCGGCGCCGTCTGCCGCGACCGCGGCGCTGTAGGCCTGGAGCACATCCGGGTCCCAGGTGAAGCCTTCGACTGGCTTCGCTGTCGATCCCAGTCCGAGGTGCACGGGGGTGGTCCGCAGGTCCGTGGCATTGCGTTCGTGGTTGACGAGTCTCATGCCGACGATCGTCCACGACAGCGATCGGGCGGTCTTGAAGAAAAGGGAAGAGAGGCCGGCACGACGGGCAGGCGGTTGGCGGCTATCCGGCGCCGAGGAGGACTTCGCTGCGGCGCCAGGCCGTCGGCGAGCGGCCCGTGAACTCGCGCCAGTCCCGCACGAGATGGGCCTGGTCGGCGTAGCCGGAGACGGTTGCCACCTCGCCCCACGGGAGCGGGTCCTGCGCCGCCGCCAGTTCGTGCGCGTGCTCGAAGCGCAGGACTCGGGCGAAGGTCTTCGGCGACAGGCCCACCTCACCGCGAAACCGCTCGGTGAGGTACCGACGGCTCCAGCCGAGTTCCGCGGCGACCGCACCAACCTGGACGCAACCTCGCGCGGCGACGAGGCGGCGCCACGCCTCCGCTACCTCGGGGCGCACCCAGCGCACCTGGTCGCCGCAGGCGCCACGGCCGACAGCTCGGAGGAGCAATTCGTCCAGCGCGGTGAACCGCGCCGCCCATGTTGTCGCCGATCGGAGCCGATCGACCAGCTCGACGGCAAGCGCTCCGAGAAGCTCGCCAAGTGGGACCAGTCGGTGGGCGAGCTCGGCGGCGGGCATGCCGTAGATGGCCCGGGCCCCGAGCGGTGTCAGCGATACCAGAACACCTTGCTGGCGTCCGTCGTGGTGAATCGCGACGGACCGGCACATCAGACCGCCTGCCACGCTGCCGAATCGGGTGACCGGTGACCCGTCGTCGACGCCCGCCGCCACCTCCAAAGGGTCGGACAGGCTGATCACCGCAGTGAGCGCGCGGCCCGGCGGGCCGCAGTGCACCCCGGTCGGGAGCCCGCGGAGGTCGAAGCCGACATACGAGTCGACGTACTGCCGCAAGGCGGGCGCCGGACGTGCACGGATCCCGGTGGCCGTGTGGTCCTCCATTTTCGTCAGTGTACGAGCCGCCCAGCCCGGGAAGATCGCCATCCAAGGACTGATCACAGCCGATTGCGGCTGGTGACGCGGTTCTTACCGGCACCCCGGGTGCCGCGGGACCTACGGGCGCATCCTCGACGCCGGCCACCCCGTCCTGACCGTCCCGGACACCGACCCGGGCACCATCGCCGAGCAGCTGCGCGCCAACCTGGACCAGGCCCACGAGCACCGCCAGCGCCAGGCCGGACAGACGCTCAGCCTGGCCGCCGGCGCCTGACCTCGCACAGCGCCAACGAGAAGCGGCGCCGGGCGGATGCCCCAGTCGGGTCGGCTTCACGGCTGGGTGTGTCGCTCGGCGGCGTCGAACGCGGGCGCAAGCGGGGCCAGTGCCGCGCGGAGCCGGTGGGGGAGTGAGCCGGAGGGCACGACCAGTCCTCCGGCGCCGAAACTCCCGGCTGCCCCCGTGTTCCCGGTCGGCTGGAGCCAGCCTTCCAGCGCGATGCGGACAGCCGCGGCCACGCTCGCCGCGAGGACTCGGGCTGTGTGCGATCCCGTGTCGCCCAGGCGTTCGGCGATCACCTCGGTGAGAGGGGGCTCGATGTCGGCGGTGGTATCGAGGAACGCGTCGCGCAGTGCGGTCCGGGAGGTGATCAGCAGCAGCGCCTCGCGTTCGTGCTCACTGGTGTTCGTGTACTGCTCGACCACTGCTTCTGTGACGGCGTCAGCCAGGCGCACTCCTGCGGGCCGGGCCGCGACCGCTGCCGCGATCCGCGCTTCCCGGTCCGCGGTGACAGCGGAGACGATCGCCTGCTCGCGGCTGGCGAAGTAGTTGTTGTAGGTGCGCGGCGAGACTCCGGCCGCCTCGGCGATGTCCTCGACCCGCACCTGGTCCGGTCCGCGCTCCACGGCCAGGCGCAGTGCCGCCTCGCGCAGTGCCTCGCGCGTGGCCTGCTTCTTCCGCTCCCGCAGCCCTGGTGGTGGTGTCGTCACGGTGTCAGCGTTCCACACAGGGCTGCGTGCACGCAAACTTGCGTGCACGCACTTTTCTTGTCAGCCTCGACCCCGACCGGGACCGCCAGAGAGGACGTCACCATGCGAGCAAGAGGAATGACCTACGACACCGGATTCGTCATGGGCGGCCAGATATCCCGCCAGCACTTCGACCCCGCGGTGGTCCGGCGCGAGCTCGCGATCATCCGCGACGACCTGCACTGCAACACGGTCCAGATCATCGGCGGTGACCCGGACCGACTGGAGCTGGCCGCCAGCGCCGCTGCCGAACTCGGCCTGGAGGTCTGGTTCTCGCCCTATCCGCTGGAGCTGGACCGGGAGCAGATCCTCACGCTCTTCCGCGACTGCGCCGAGCGAGCGGAACGGCTCCGGCAGCAGGGGGCCACAGTCGTGTTCGTCGCAGGAGTCGAGCTGAGCGTGATGAACCGCGGGTTCCTGCCCGGAGAGAGCCCCGAGGAACGGGTCGAGCAGCTGATGAGCCGACCCGAGCGGCGGGCCGAAGCGATGCACGAACTCGGCGTGCGCATCAACGCATTCCTCCGCGACGCCGCGGCCACGGTCCGGGAGCGCTTCCAGGGCAAGCTCACCTACGCGTCCATCCAGTTCGAGCAGGTCGACTGGACTCCCTTCGATATTGTGACGTTCGAGCTGATCCGCTCCGCCGAGGTCGCCGACCGGTTCCGGGACGCGGTACGCATCCTGGCCCAAGGCCCCAAGCCGCTCGCCATCACCGGGTTCGGCACCGCGGCCTACCGCGGCGCGGGGGATCGCGGTGGGCGAGTGCTGGAAGTGGTCGAGTACGACCCACAGACCAAGGCCCCTGTGCGACTGAACGGCACATACGAGCGCGACGAGGCCGGCCAGGCCGCGTATCTGAGCGAACTGCTGGAGATCTTCGAGACCGAGGGCGTGGACAGCGCGTTCGTGTTCTTGTTCGCCTTGCCCGGCTACCCGCACCGCCCGGACGGCGATCCCAGGGAAGACCTGGACCGGGCCGGTCTTGGCATCGTCAAACTTCTCGAAGGGCGCCGGGGGCAGACCTATCCCGACATGGAATGGGAACCCAAGGCCGCCTTCGCGGCAGTGGCGCAGCGGTATCGCAGGTGACAGGCTCCGCGCACGGTGACCACGGCTCAGGACCGGCCTGAACCGACCACGGCCGGCCGGCTCGGGTCGTCCACGAGGCGGTGCCGGCCGCTGTGCGGCCGGCGTGCAAGCGGCATCTGTCGGGTGCGGTGCAACGCGGCAGGCCTGTCCCGGCCTCGTGGGGGGTGATCAGGGGCGCAGCCCGTCGTCGGGCCGCGGGGACGGTCGGGTTGCCGGCGCGAATGCGGTGATGACGTCGACGAGGTCGGCCGGGGCTTCCAGCGGGATCAGGTGACCGGTGTGGGGGACCACCACGAAGTCGGGGTGGGAGAGGTAGGGCACCAGGTTGTCGCGGAGCACGCCGACGGGCTCCACCTGGTCGTGTTCTCCGGCGACGACGAGAGCGGGCACGCTGACCATGCGCGTGTGTTCGGTGATGTCCTGCGCGATGCCGTGCAGCGGCCACTCGGTGCGGGCGGCGTCGGTGACGGTCCGCGAGTCGGTCACGATCTGCGCCTTGACCGACGCGGGCAGTTCGGTCGCGGTGAGGACGTGATCCCGTGCCCCGGCCACGGACTCGGCGGAGTCGTAGGCGTGCGACAGGGCTTCCTGGTACTCGGGAGTGACCTGTTCGGCAGGCTTCGCCGGGCCGGAGCCGACGAGAACCATGCCGCGCAGGCCGGCGGGCCGGGTGGCCGCTACCAGCTGTGCGACCTTGCCGCCCATCGAATGCCCCACCAGGACGTAGTCGGTGACCCCCGCATCCGCGAGTACGGTGAGCGTGTCGTCGGCGAGCTGACTTAGCGTGTAGGGACCGGGCAGAGCGCTCGACCGGCTCCACCCGCGGAAGTCGACCGTGAGCACGTCACGGCCCGCCAGGCGGTCGACGACGAGGTGCCAGGTGCGGGCGGAACCGCCCCAATAGTGCAGGAACACCAGAGTCGGCCCGGTCCCCCGCCGATGGTCGTAAGTGGGCAGTAGCGTCTGCTGCGTCGTGTCCATGATGGCTCTTCCGGTCGATGCTCTGGGTGATTGCCCTGCGCATTCATTGAAACTTCCGCACCCGGACGGGGCATCGGCATGACTGGTCACCCGATGGTGAAAACTGGACCCGTGAGCGTGATCCGGCAAATGACCTACCAGCCCGCGGGACGCGGCGCCGCCTCGGTCGAGACGATGACGTTCGGCCGCCTTCGCGAGCTGAACGATGGCGGCACGCAGCGCGCCGACTTCCACGTCCTTGCCGTCATCGACGCCGGACCCGGCTCAGTCACAGTCGATTTCCACCTCCACCCGCTCCAAGACCGGTCCGCGGTGTGGATTCCACCCGGCGCGGTGCACCGGTGGGACGACATCGCCGACGTGGCAGGGCATCTCGTGCTGTTCGTGCCGACCGCGCCGGTCACCCACGCCACCCGAGAACTGGTCGCCTCCCCTGACCCGGCCGCGTACTGGAGCATCCCCGACGCCGACTGGCCCTTCGTCGACACGGCGCGCAGACATCTCCTCCTCGAAGCATCCGCCCCACCCAGTGACTCCTCGACGGAGCTGCCCGAAATCCTGCTCTCCGCGCTCATCACCCGGCTGCACCCACCGCACGCCGAAGCACGGCTCACACATCCGGTGTTCCGGCTGTTCCGCTCCAGCGTCGAAGCGCACTTCCGGCAACACCACGACGTCGGCTACTACGCCCGTGCGCTGGGATACGCGCCCCGCACCCTCTCACGAGCGGTGCAGCAGGCCACCGGCCGCACCGCGAAGGCGTACATCGTCGAACGGATCACCCTGGAGGCCAAACGGCTCCTCGCACACGACCGCCTCACCGCCGCCCGCTGTGCCGACGTACTCGGCTTCTCCGACGCATCCAACTTCTCGGTGTTCTTCCGCAAGGTCACCGGCAAACGCCCGGGCGCGTGGCAGACGACGGTGGCCGCCGAGTGAGGAGGTGCCCGCAAGAACACTCACATCTGTGATCACTTGGCGTCACAACCCCTGATCAGCGGAACCCCGTGTTCGCCTCTCTGTACCGGTGCCCCCACCGTGCCTACCCGCGCGACCTCTGACGAAAGCCTCAAATGGGTGGAGAATGCCACCTACCCGTGGTGCTGCACGCCGGGTTACCTCGCTCCCGACAGGGCACGGAAGTGCCTCTGCTGTGTGCTCGGAGGGGCGAAGCGACGCCCACAGACTGCAATCGCGATTCCGGGGCGAATCCAGCCCCGCCGCTCTTGCCCGCCCGGGCGCGGTACCTCACCGAGCGCGGCGGCCGGTACGGGTCCAGCCGCACGGGAGCGGCGACGTCGGCAGGTGAGGTGACCGGCAGTCGGGCACCGTACGTTCGAGTTGGCCAGCGACCGTCCCGTCGAAGATCGTCACCACCAGGTGGACGCCGGGACGGATGTGCTCGACGGCGAGCGCGTAGCGCAGGGGCTCGGCGTCGTCGTGGAAGGGCACCGCGACGCCCGCCACCTCCCGGCCGGTGCCGGCGCGGGGATGCTCAGACGGGGAAGGCGCAGTCATCGGAGCGGTAGGGGTCGCAGTCGAGGCAACGGAGGTCACGGCAGCCGCTGCACCTGTCGAGCGGTCGGCCGCAGTGGCAGGTGGGGCAGGGGCCCGGGAGCTCCGCGCTCCAGAGCGTGGTGGCAGGCCTCAACTGCGCCGGATCTGAACAGCGGCGGGGCCTGAACGGCAGCGGGCGCCTGGGCGCTGGTGGGCCGGAACGTCGGCGGGCTGGAACGTCGGCGGGCCGAGCCGGCCGGCGGAGAAGCCGGGGGTCACCCGGCGCGAATCTCGCGCACCCCGAACCGCAGGGCGGCCACCTGCCCCGCACTATGCACTGCCCGCTCGGCGGTATGACGCTCCTGCTCAGTCAGTTGAGCAGGAGCAGGGTGTCCCAGCCGCTGGCGGGCAGACTGTCGGTCGCGTAGGCGTGCAGGCTGAGGGCGATTCCCGCTGCGCCGTCCAGGAAGCCCGGCATGTCCAGGTACAGGTCGGCCGCCGGCTGGTAGTAGCGGTATCCGAAGGGGGACTCGGGCACGTATCCGCGCAGCAGCCGCTCGGCCACCTCGTCGGTGGCGGTGTGCAGCCCGGCCTCCGGGTGCTCGAGTTCGAACAGTTTCAGCAGGTAGAGCATGCTGGACCAGCCGTGGCACATCGCATGGTCGTGGATGCCCCACCCGTCGGCGGGGCGGCGGAGCATGGCGGTGACGGCTTCGACCCCGGCCCGCGTCCACTCCGGCCGGCCCAGCGCGCGACCCGCCATCACGAGGGCTCGGGCGGTGCCGGCGGCGCCGTAGCACCAGGAGGGGCGGGCGGGCAGCGGAGGGGGGTGGCCGTCCCGGTCGGCGTAGTAGCGCAAGGGGACGTACGGCGTCCAGTACGGTCCCGCCTCGTCGCGCTCACGCCGGCGCAGCAGCCACTCGGCCATGGTGGCGATCGCCTCGTCCTGCCCCGGAACGCGTACGCCCTCGCTCCAGGCCAGCGACAGCAGTCCCAGCGGACCCGGAACGCCGTGCCCGAGACCGAAGTTGGCCTGCCCGTCGGCGAATTCCTCCGAGACCATGGTGCGGCTCGTGGACCCGTACCACCAGCCGGGCACCTCCACGCCCTCGACGCGCAGCGGGGTGCGGAGCGACGCCAGCGAGGTCAGGGCCGCCCGGAGCGCGGCATCCCCCGCTTCGGTGCGCCGGTGCAGCAGATAGCGGCCGATGCCGCTGAGACCACTGAGGACGTCAACGACGGCCGGGTACGTCGGCAGGCCCGCCTCCCGCGTCGAGGCGTGCAGAGCCGCGAGCCGGTGAGCGGAGTCGGCCATCCTGGCGTCCGTACCGCGCAGCAGCGACGCGTACTCGCCTTCGTACGCCGCCGCCACCCGCACCGCGCTGGCCAGGGCGCCCAGCCCCGCGAAGGCGCCCTGCACCGGCAGGCTCCGGGTCGCCTCGGCGCCGAGCTCGAGATAGCGGTGCGCGGTGGCACGGTGCAGGTCCCGCTCGCGGTCGCGGTCGCCGCCCTGCTGCCGGGCGGACCGGCCGAGTTCGGCGTACAGCAGCACCAGCGCCGGATAGCCGCGGTTGAGGGAGCCCGGCTCCCAGAGGGGAGACCGCTCGTTGTCGATCTCGACGTGGGTGCCTCCGGCCACGGTGGCGGCCACCACGGCCTCCGGGTCACGCAGCCGCGCGGCGATCTCGGCGACGGTGCCGGCGGCGGCCCGGCGCAGTGCCGCACGCCCCGCGCCGGGCGCGGGGCCGCCGGGAGCGGGTGTGGCCTGCTCGTTCGGGGAGTCGGCGCCGAGTGCGCCAGCCCTCATCGCGCCTGCCCTCATCGCGCCCGCCCCCCTGGCGTCCGTACTCACACGTGCCCCTTTCGTCCCGCGAAGGTGCGCACGAGGCTGCGCAGGATTCCGTAGGAGTGCCGTTCGGCCGCGGCATCCATGCCGAGCAGCCGGTTGGCATGCATGTGCAGGACGCCGGCGACGGCCCCGGCGCGCTCGGGCGAGGGGCCGCGCGCGGTGCCGATGCCGAGCGCTCGCCCGTACTCCCGTGCCGCCTGCGCCAACGCCTCGCGCTCCGCAGTCAGTTCGCCGCCACCCGCGCTCTCGTCGGCGTACTCGTCGGCCAGCCGTACAGCCGCTCTGCGCCGGTTGGCCGGTATCTCGTTCTGCACGTCCATCGGGTAGGCCGCCAGTACCCAGCTCCACCAGTCCCAGTCACCGAGCGAACCGAGCAGCGCGGCGTGGTTGAGCGCCGCGAGCGTCTCCAGCGGCATCGGCAGCCCGCCTCGTGCGCGCGCGGCGAGCTGCGCTGTCACCAGGCGGCTGTCCGCGTGGAAGAGCCGTTCGGCCGCGACCAGCGCCTCGGGTCCGCCGTAGCGTTCGGTCTCGGGCTCGTAGGTGTCCAGTACCACCTTTCGGATGAGCCCTTCGTCGGCTGCTGTCCCGGCCCACTGGTGCAGGGCGGGCAGCACGTGGGACCGGATGGTTTCGGGCGCGCCGTGCAGCCGGAGCCGCAGGTGCGGGCCCGGGTCGAGGTACCGGAGGAAGAACCAGCGGTCCACGTCCTGCTCGACCCGTTCCAGCAGCGGCGGGAGGTCCCGTACGAGCAGCGTGTCGAGCCGGTCGCGGGCCGCGTACACCTTGGCGTACAGCCACTCGCCGCCGGGCGCGTGCCGTACCCGGCTGGTGGCCGGACGCGGCGCCCTCGGCACGGCCGGCCGGGGCCGGGTGGGCAGGAGCGGCACCACGACCTCCGTCACATACCCCTCGGACCAGCCCAGGCCGGCCGGGTCCACAAGCGGCGACTCCTGCACCAGGGGCGCGGATCCGCTCGTGAGCTGGGCACGCAGGAGCTGCTGGTGCGCGGTCGCGGTCATATCCAGGTCGAGGTGGTGGTCCAGGACGCTCACCCGGAGCACGTCCGGCACCCGGCAGCGGGACCGCCAGCTCTCCAGAGTGCGCAGCCAGTCCTTCTCGTCGAGCGCGCGGTCGCGCAGCTCGGGCGGCGGGCGCCAGCGCGCGGGCGCGAGCACCGTCCGCCCGTACCGCACCCGGGGCAGGCAGGGCAGCGCCTCCAGCCTGCTCCACTGCCAGGGCGCCCACGGCCGTGATCCGCTCATGCCGACCCCGGCGAGGAAGCGCGCCATGTTGGGGGCCTCGGTCGCCAGGTTCAGCATGTTGGGGCGCAGGACGGAGATCTCGCGCCCGGTCGAGGCATGGACGAGAAAGAGGCGTTCGCGGGTCGCGCCGACGGCCAGGTCGTCCACGCTGATACGTTTCTGCGGCCCGTCGCCGGGGTCGGGGAAGCAGCCGACGGCAACCGCGTGGCCGGCAACGCGCGGCACACGGGCGACGTTGCTGGAGCGGGCGTGGCGCGGCTGGAAGAACAGCTGGACCGGAAGCGGTGCCTCATCCTCGTCCTCGTACAGCTCCGTCAGTTCACGCTCGATCCCGAGAGTGTGGGCGAAGCGGCCGGCCATCGCGCCCGCGCTGTAGGACCCGTTCGCGACCAGCAGCCGGAAGTCTCCCGCCGCCAGTGCGGCCAGGGAGCGGGCGAGCGGCTGCACGCACAAGTCGAGGGTGCCGGGGGATCGTCGGGCGCCCGCATCCTCCGGGTCCTCGGGTGCCAGCCGGGCCAGCAGCGCCTCGTCCAGGACCAGTTCGGCCTCCGGCCCCGCGCCAGAGGCCAGCACCTCGTGCACGGCCTGTCCCAGCGCCTCGTCCCGTGCGGTCGGGTAGGGCACAGCTGGGGCGGGGCCGCAGCTCCGGTCGCTGGCCGGCACCCGGTAGTCGGCGGGCGCGCCCAGCCCGAGCTGCGGGTCGAGCACCTCTCGTACGGCCACGGGCCGGTCGGTGCCGTACCGGTCGAGGAAGGCGCGGTGGTACTCGCTCAGATGCGGGTGCTGTCCCTCGGCCGGCGCCAGCCGCCACAGCACACCGGCCGCGCGGACCACCTCCTCGATCACCGCGTCCGGGAGCCGGATGTCGCTGTCCGTACGCAGATCGACGTGGACCGGCGGCCGGGTGTCGGACGGCCCGGCGCCTGCCCCGGCGCCGGCTCCGGTGCCCGACCCGGGGCCGGCGCTGTTGGCGGCGCGGCGTATCTCCCGCATCGCGCCGACCGCCTCCCGCCACGCCTCGCGCCCCGAGCCGGGCGCCGCCACCGCGTACGCGGACAGCAGCTCCTCGACCCTGCGCAGCCCGGCACGTACATCGAAGCCCTCAGCCGGCGCGGCCGGTTCCGCCTCGGACAGCCGGGCGTTGACGTAGCCGAGCAGATCGGGCCGGTCCTGGCGGGCGGCGACATCCGTGAGCAGCACGTCGCGGTCGATCAGCTGGACGAGCAGCCGTTCGACGTCCTCGGGCCGCGCCTCGGGGAACCGGTCGCGCACGGCCGTCCGCAGCGCGGCGAACGTCAGCGGCTCGTGCGCGGCCTCCACAGCGGCTCTGACGACGGGCCCGTAGCCGACCGTCATCTCGTGCGGCACGGCCGAGTGTTCCGATGGTGGGGCGCCGCGCGGGGCCCGGACGTACGAAAGGGCCAGCCTGTCTCCGCGCACGGCGCACAGGTTGTTGGCCACGACATACAGCCCGTCCCTCACCCGCGCTTCGTGGTGCAGCCGCCCGGCGATCTCGTCCAGCCAGCCGGCGTCGGGCCGTACCGACTTGCGGTGCGCCGAGCCGATACGTACCGCCGCCTCACCGCCGAACCGGACCGTCCCCACACCAGCCAGCAGTCCGAACGGGGTGGGGCGCCCCGACATGCGCAGCACGTAGCGCGTCACCGCGAGGGCGGCCCGGCGCAGCTTGGCCACCGGGAGCGGCGCCTCGTCGCGTTCGAGCCGGGCGAGGGTGCCCGCCAGGGACCCGCTGGACACCTCGATGGCCTCGCGGACCACCGGATCGGCGACCAGATCGCGGATGTACCGGACCAGCCGGGACGCCTCGCCGTCCCCGCTCTCTTCTGCGCCCACCGCCTCGGCGCGGGTGTGCAGGGCGCTGGGATGTGTGCTGGGCAGGGCCGCCATTCGTACGACTCCGAAACCGGCCGCCCGGAAGATCGGGTCCGGCGCGTCGTCCGCCACGCCGTCCGCCTTGTTGCTGTGGATCACTGACTCCCGTTCCCTCACCCGTCACCGGTCATGGGCCCCGCCGGCCGGAGGGGCCGGTCGGCGGGGCGGATGCGCTGGTCACTCAGTGGCGCGTCGGTGGTTCGCCGGTGGTGCGTCAGCGGTGCGTCACAGGCAGCAGGTCAGGCACATGCCGATGCCGACGGCGTAGGTGTTGACGGTGCCGGGCGTCAGCGCTGCCTTCTCGTCGAGCTCACGGGCGGCTTCCGGGTTGGTGGCCTCGCGCTCGGCCGATTCCACGAGTTCCACATCGAGATCGAACAATGTACTGGGCATTTCGGACCTCCGATATGCGCGGGCAATGCGTACATGCCTGGGGACGTCCTCATTGATGAAGACACGTCACGGTAAGTGGCTCGCACGGCCGGGGGCAATGGTCGAGCAGTGAATTGAAGCGGCACCTGGTGCCGAAGTCTCCGCTGTGGACCGCGAGTTGGGGAGGGCCGCCCTGGGGCCGGGCAACGCCGCGGAGGCGTCCCCCGAACTGAAGGAACTGGCCCTGCGGCTGCTGGAGGAGTCGCAGAAGTGACCATCGCCCAGCAGGGAGACCGGATTCCGCCGTCGAGTCCGACCACACCATGCGGGGCATGTGCGGTCCCATGGGGATCAGGACGCCCTTGTGCTCGCGAGCAGGGCCAACCGGTCGGCGGCCCGCTTCGTGGACACGCTGCTGTGGGCAGCCACCAGCGTCGTCGTGTTCGGTCTGGTGACGAGGGGCATGGAAGAGGGGACCCCGCACACGCTCGCCACGGGGGCCGCTTGAGCGCTCGTGTGGCTGGTGCTGTACCCGCTGTACCTCTTCGCGCTCTCCCGCTTCGGCTCCACGCGGGGCAAAGGGCGTCCGGGTTCGGGGTGCGGATCGACCGGATGAGCACGGGCAGGCGCCAGCGGTCCCCGCAACCTCGGGGGCATGAGCGAGCATGTTCTTCCTGTTCCTGGCGGTGATTCCGCTCGTGGGGCTGCTCAACCTCTTCTCCTGCCTGTGGGACAAGCCCTATCAGCGCTGCTGGCCCGACAACGCTGTCGGCACGCTCACCTTGGCCCGGAAGGCGTTCGCGGCACGCGTGGCCGCAGCCCGACTCGGCGGGGCGCGGCGGGCCGCCTGCGTACCCGGTGGCGGCTCATAGCGCCGCCAGCACGAAGCCGTGCGGTGCGGGAACGGGTCCTGGGGTCCAGCAGGATTTCGCTGTCTGATCCGGGCTGCGCCGGGTGGTGGGAGCGCAGGGGGCTCCGCCCGTGCGGGGGGTCTCACGGGAACCATCCATCGAGCGCATGACATCGGCCCGCCCAGCCCTGCGCCTGTCCCCTTCAGGCCCTGGAGGGAGCTGGACCACGAACGGCTCGTCGGGGCCCCGAGGCGCTGATCGCCTGGGCCGTCATCACCCCTCATGGGTCACCGCCTCACCCGCACCGCAAGCATCTGACCTGGACTGTCATTCCTCGTCCTGTTCCGCGTCACCGATGCCGACGCGGCCACGCGCAGCCGGGCCGATGAGTTTCCGGCCCGCCACGGGTCTTGATTGGAAAGACGCCCGGCGATGGAAGGAAGTCCGATGTCAAGCCTGATGGTCGACTACATCATGTCCCTCGACGGTTACGGCGCAGCCGAGGGCTGGCCCGGATGGTGGGGCATGGAGGGCCCGGAGTACTTCGCGTGGCTGGAAGAGGACGGCAGGAACGACTGGGTCACGCTCATGGGCGCGACGACGTACCGGGTGATGTCCGCGTTCGCCGAGCGAGGCGAGGAGGGTGTCGACGCGCTGACCGCGCTGGACAAAGTCGTCTTCTCCTCCACCCTGGCCGCGCCCCTGTCCTGGGCCAACACCGAACTGGTCACCGGCGACGCGGTCGAATCCGTGCGGGAGATGAAGCGCGGCTCGCGAGACCTGCGCACCCTCGGCAGCCTCAGTCTCTCCCGCTCGCTGCTGAAGGCCGGCCTCGTCGACCGGTTCCGCGTCGTCGTCTTCCCCGTGATCACCGGGGCAACCGGGCGCGACCGGATCTTCGACGGCTACCCCGACGTCAAGCTCGACCTCATCGAAAGCCGCACCCTGGACGGCCGCTCGCAGGTGCTCGACTACAGGCCCACCGTCCTCGACGGACCGCCGGCAACCGGCCAGCAGTGACCGAGAGCCCCCGCAGCGGCCAGCCCCGGCTGAGGTGGTGCCCTTCTTGATGAAGTGGGTGTCGTCGTTGATGAGGGCTTCGTCGTCCTCGGTCCGGGTCCGAGAACAGTCAACGATGATGACCTGGCATTTGGGAACGGCCAGTACGTAGCCGACATCCGACCGTTCCGGCATGCGGCGGAATCGGTTGTCCTTACCGTAGGCGGAATCTGCGGTGACTCACGCGAGGGGCAGCGGCGGGGCGAGGGGCCCCAGCACCATGTGCCACTACATGAGGTCGGGTTCCTCGGCGCGGTGGATGTGCCTGTCACCGAGTCGGGCGCTCCTGTGCGGCCGAGGCCTCGGCGTTGGGGCCCACGCGCGCATCCACGGTATGCAGAGCTGCCGCCCGCGAACAGCGGGGCGCTGCACTCGGCCAAGCGGCGGTCGGGCCTCTTACCAGCGTCTCCGACGGCACCCCTCGGGCCCGGTGGCACCACCCCCAGGGCATCGACTTCGACAGGAGGCAACAGCCATGCCGTGCCCGGAGGCCAGTGGTCCCATTGCAGGACTGCGAGGAAGGCAACGGCCTCCATGCCCTGTGGACAGCCGAGCGGGGGCAGGGGGAGGAAGTTCGGCGTGCTGGTGATCGCGCTCGTCAGGCCGGCACCGGGCTGAGCCGATGCGATCCCGGTCCGGCCACCGCGGAGCCGCCCCGTCGTGCTGTGCGGTGTCCGGTGGCCACTACGATCGGGCGGAGCTCCACCGAGCCGACGCCCCCCGGCCCCCCGGCATGCCGGTGTTCCGTACGTCGCATGGTCCGGATCGTGTGCAGGTCTGCTGTGGTCAGCGGCGCTCTGCGGACAGTACGACGTATCCGACCGTCTCGGTTGGGTCGGCTCCGTTCAGGGTTTCCGACAGCCGCGTCAGGGCCTCCTCGCCGAACACGTCGGTGAGCTGCGCGGCGCGTGCCTCCATGAGTTGGGCAAGGCAGGTCATCGAGCGCGCTGCGTGCTGGGAGAGGTCCTCCTGCTCCACCACGCTGAACCCGGCGTCGGTGAGCAGGTCCGTATAGCGGGGGAGGGTCGGCGGGAGCCCCATGCGGAAGGCGGTGCACACCGCATCCATGGTGGAGCTGCCGAGCGAGGATTGCGAGCCGCGCAGGTAGCCGTCGGCGATCAGTACTCGGCCGCCTGGGCGCACCACCCGGGCCAGCTCGCCCAACGCCACTGCCCGGTCGGGCATATGGCTCATGCATTCGATGGCCCAGGCAGCGTCGAATGACGCGTCTGCATACGGCAGCGCCATGCCGTCTGCGTGCTCGAACCGTACGCGGTGCGTCATCTTCCGCCGCCTGCTGCTCTCATTGGCCCTGTCGACCTCGTGGCGGCTGATGGAGACTCCGGTGACCCGGACCCCACGCGCCTGGGCAAGGCGCAGGGCGGGAGTGCCCGTGCCGCAGCCGAGGTCGAGCACGTGCTGCCCAGGGGCCACCACACTGCTCTCGATCAGTCGCTGCGTCATGCGAGCGGCGGCGGTCGGCAAGTCGGAGACGGAGTCATCCCAGTACCCGAAATGCAGGTCGGCGCCGTACAGTTCCGCGAACACCATTGATGCGGCGTCATAGAGCTCTTCGACTTCTCCCTCCACGTCCTCGCCATTCTGGATCATGAAAATCTCCTTCCGCGGAACTGTCATTTCCGACGGTAGAGCAGGGTGGCGATGGGGGCTTTTCGCGCGGACGCGGATCACCCGAATGCCGCATCACCAAGTGTGAGTGCGGCCAGAGCGTGCTGAGCTTAGGGGGCTCTCGGGGCGTCCGAGAAATCTGTGCAGACGTCGACGTGAAGAGGTCTGAATGCCCGTTCACCATGAGAGCAGTCGTCCGCCTGCTGCTGCCTCCCGACTGCTTCCCGCCGACAGGAACGAGGGATTCTCCGTCGCGCCGCTGACCGACAACTGTCGACGGGTGTATGAACAGGGGCGGCACCTGGTCATCGGTATAAGCCACGGAAACAGTTATTTCAGCGTGAGCCTGCTGACCCGGATGCTCCGCTGGAGTCGGTCGAAATTTGACCGGATCGACGTCGTCGTCCCTGATGATGCTTTCCGGGAGAATCTGTCAGTGCTGGGGTATTCCCCAGAATACGCGGAACGCAAGTCCCGGCAAGAGAGCAATGCCATACGCAATCGCGTGGTTCGGGCGGCCGCGGCCGCTGACGTCCCCGTCTCCGCCGAGATGCGCGTCCACCTTCTGTCCGGACTCCTGGACAACCCCGTGTACCGCGCTCTGCGCCGAGACGCGGAGGAGGCGCTTCATGCCGACGTTGAGCTGCTGGAATCCTGTCTCCACATGAGTCGCCGCGCGCTGTGGTCGAGCCTAAGGGGGAAGACGCCGACGGAAGAGCAGGTTCGGTCCGGTGCCCGCTATCCGCTGGCTGAGCTTCCCTTCTTCCTCGGCTCTGCCGACATATTCCAAGTCCCCTCCTCCCTCTGCTTCTACCACAAGCCCATACCGCTCGCCGATGCCCTGTTCCGGAAGAGGACCTCCCTCGCCCCGTCAATGCGTCAGGGATACGCGATAATTCAGCCGTCCTAGCTGTCGATTCACCCGAAGCCTTCGCTGCAGGAGGATCAATGCATGCGCATGAACTCATGGCCGCCGGTGTGCGCGACAGGCACCTCGCCGAGGCTTACCGCCACTGTGGTGAACTCTTGGCCCGCAAGAACTCCGCTGCCTATCCCATCGCGCGTATCCTGCTGCCTCCCGGAAAGCGGCCCTACTATGACGCGATGCTCGCCTTCTGTGGATACGCGGACAATCTGCTGGATGATCCGGAAAAATCAATCGCGGAGCGGGAAGAAGCGTACGACAGATTCGTCGCCTATTTCTTCCGCACTGAAGATGAGTCAAGTTCTGGTCGGCCTGTGGCGGAGTCTTCAGGTAGGCGGCAAGAAGTACTGACGTCCCGGGCCTTCCGGCATTTCACGAGGACCTGGGGAGTCACAGACGAGTCGGTGCGTGATTTCCTGCTCACCATTCGCGGGGATCTCTCCGTCACCAGCTTCCCAACATATGGCGACCTGCATCGATACATGCAAGGCGTCAGCGGCGTACCGGGCCGGTGGGTGAATATGCTGCTCGAACCGCGACACGAAGGCGCGGCGGGTATGGCGACGGCCCTCGGCTACGGGATATACCTCCTGGACTTTCTCGCCGACCTGCGCGAGGACTTTGACTTGGGCCGCGTGTACCTACCGCTGGAGGACCTCCGTCGCTTCGGGCTCGATCGCGCGAGCCTGGGACAGGCGGTCCGGCAGGGGACCATGACCGAACCGCTGCGCGAACTCGTCCGGTTCGAGGCCGAGCGAGTGAGCCGGTACTTCGATGAAGCCGACGAGTGGTGGCACCACGTCCACCCGTCTTCCCGTGAACTGCCCCGCCAGTACCTGGCCCTCGGCCGCCAGACGCTGCGACAGCTCATTCGTGGAGACTGTGATGTCTTCCGGGCGCGGCCTCCTGGATGGATCTTGGGAGCCACCCGGGCGTTCGGCACGACCGGGCTGTCCTACCTGCGGGCCCGACGGGACCGGCGCAGGTACGGGGTGAGGCCGCTCCCCGCCACTTGACTGGCCGACTCCCGGTATTGTCTGTCGGCCCTCGCCTCCCATCGGCCGGCATCCGGTCAATGGCCAGATCGCCCGGATGCGGCAGGCACACGCCGGCTTGCTGCGCCGCGGCTTCACCCGCGTTCTGATTCCCCCGGGCCTGAGTGCGCCTGGAGATGGATGAGCCGCCGTTCGCCGACCATCTCTACGGGACGCGGTGGTCGCCCTCCACTTCCACCTCGTAGAAGACGGGGATGTCCGCGCCGGGCCGCAACGGCGCGCTCGCGTAGACTCCAATGCGTCGAACCCCTCGACCGGCAGTGCGGGGCGTGTGCCTTGCCCCCCCGTGCCGTCCTCAGCGCCTCCTCGAACCGGGGGGACTCGGACCGGGGCGCTGATCTTCTCGCCGAAGATCGTGCCCTCGGGATGCCGTGCTTGCTGAGCGCGTCGAGCTGGGAATTGAGTTCCTGTCCGAGGACCGAGCAGCGGGCGTAGCCGATGCGGATGTCCGCGCTCGGCAGGTCCGGGTCGATCGGCGCTGGAGGAGGCGTACCCGGCCGCCACAGCCGGCCCGTCCGCGGTCGGCCGGGGCGGGTACCCTCAGCGCCTTGTCCAGTCGGGGCACCATGGAGAAGCGGCGTGTGTGGTAGGCGGGAAGCGACCGCGCCGCCGCGCGAGCGGCAGGGCGAGCCGGGCTGAGGGCCCCTTATGGGCCCGGATTTTCGCACGATGTACGTCTCAGCAGGGGTGCGTCCTCCTGTTGAACGAGAACGGGCTCTGAGAACGAATCCGCGGTCGACGGGGGTCCGACGGCTCGTGCTTGATCTTGCTCGCGCAAAGGACCGTTTGCGAGAACTACCTGTCTGCGGCGGAAGACAGGCACGGTGCTGCGTCTTGCTTCGTGGTGGCTTTGGGTGTTCGTGTGCGCGGGTCAGCGGCGGATGAGGCCGAGGTCGATGGCGGTGGCGACGGCGGCGGTGCGGGAGTCGACGTCGAGTTTGGTGTAGATGCGGGCGAGGTGGGACTTGACGGTGCCTTCGGTCAGGTGAAGGCGTGCGCCGATGGCTTGGTTGGACAGGCCGTCGGCGACCAGGGTGAGGACTTCGCTCTCGCGCCGGGTCAGGGCGGCGCCGGGGGCGCGGAGCCGGTTCATCAGCCGGTTCGCGACGGTGGGAGCCAGGGTGGTGCGTCCGGCGGCGGCGGTGCGTACTGCGGCGGCCAGCTCCTCGGGCGGGGCGTCCTTGAGGAGGTAGCCGGTGGCGCCGGCTTCGATGGCGGGCAGGGTGTCGGCGTCGGAGTCGTAAGTGGTCACGATCAGCACGCGGGGGGCTCCCGGCCGGGCGGTGATCCGGGCGGTGGCTTCGGCGCCGCCCATGCCTTTGCCGAATTGCAGGTCCATCAGCACGACGTCGATGTCGCCTTCGGCGGCGCGGGCGACGGCGTCCTCGGCGGTGGCGGCCTCGGCCAGGACGAGGAGGCCGGGTTCGGTTTCCAGTACGGCGCGCAGTCCGGCCCGCACGACGGGGTGGTCGTCGGCCAGGAGGAGCCGGATGGGGGTGTCGTCGGTCACGGGCGGGCCTCGGGCTGGGTCTGGGCCGGCGGGGTGACGGGCAGCTGGGCGGCCAGGACGGTGCCGTGGCCGGGGGAGGATTCGATGGTGAGGGTGCCGCCGAGGGCGCGGACGCGGGCGCGCATGGCGGCCAGCCCGAAGCCGCCTGCCTCGGGGTCGGGGGCGGGCAGGCGGGCGGGGTCGAAGCCGTGTCCGTCGTCGACCACATCGAGGGCGACGCGGTCGCCGAGGTAGCCGAGGGTGACTTCGGCGGTGGTGGCCTCGGCGTGGTGGACGGTGTTGGCCAGGGCTGACTGGGCGATGCGTAGCAGGGCGACCTCGTGGGCGGTGGCGAGCGGGGCGGGGTCGCCGGTGAGGTGGAAGCGTGCGGTGAGCCGGTGCCGGGCGGAGGTGGTGGTGCACAGGCGTTCCAGGGCGCCGGCCAGGGTGGTGCCTTCCAGCGTGGGCGGGGTGAGCGCGGCGACGAAGCGGCGGGCTTCGGCGAGGTTGTCGACGGCTGCCTGCCGCGCCTGGTCGACGTAGCGGGCCGCGTTCTGTGGTGCCTGGGGCAGTGCTCGTTCGGCGGCACGCAGCAGCAGTTGGATGCTGGAGAGGCCCTGGGCGAGGGTGTCGTGGATCTCGCGGGCCAGGCGGTCGCGTTCGGCCAGCACACCGGCGGTGTGCTGGGCGGTGGCCAGATCGGCGCGGGTTGCGGTGAGCTCTTCGATCAGTCTGCGGCGGTGTTCGCTCTCCCGGTACAGGGCCTGATAGCCCCACACCACCGCGACCGCCACGGCGGCGCCGAGCGCGGGGCCGATGGCCATGGCCGGGCTGAAGGAGTGCTGGTGGGCGGCGAAGCCGGTGATGGCCGCCGCAGCCGTGGCAGCCACCGCGGCCAGTCCGGTGCGGCGGGACAGCAGGTGCAACTGGAGGAAGTACAGCGGGAAGGCCACCCACACGGCGTCGGGAGTCAGGACGAGCAGCATCAGCCAGCAGGCGCCCACGGCGGCCAGCCACAGTGCGGCGGCCTGCCGCGAGCGGCGTATGCCCGGCAGCACGGGTCCGACCGCGTACACCAGGCCGCACGCTGCCGCCACGGCGAGGATCCATCCGGCGTGGGTCCGGTCGCCGGTCACGGCCCGGCCGGCGGCCAGTGCGAGCAGGCCGATGACCAGCAGATGCAGGCACCAGGCCAGGGCCCGGGTGGTCGGGGTGAGGGCGGGAGCAGCGGTCTTCACAGTACGTCCCAGAATACGGAGGCCGCGGGCCGAGGGGCCTCTATCGAAAGTTGGAACCCGCGTGCCGCCTTTCGGTCCGCCAAGTGCCGTCCTGCGCCAGAAGCGCGCACGCGGTGCCGACGGCGACGGTGGAGTCATCCCGCTTCCACCGCTGGAAAGGACAGGCCAAGGCCGTGTTTGTCGCCTGGAGAGATCTGAAGTTCGCCAAGGGGCGCTTCGCCCTGATGGGAAGCGTCATCGTGCTGATCACCCTGCTGGTCGGGCTGCTGTCCGGGCTGACGGCCGGATTGGGTCAGCAGAACATCTCCGCGATCACATCCCTGCCCGCCGACGAGATCGCATTCCAGGCGCCCAGCGGCGGGCAGGACCTGTCCTACTCCAATTCCACCGTCACGGAAGCACAGTGGCAGCAGTGGTCCGAGGCGCCCGGTGTCGAAAGGGCCGAGCCGCTGGGGATCACCACGACCAAGGCCATCGCTGGAGACAAGAGCACCGGCGTCTCAGCCTTCGGCGTCGAGCCCGGCTCCCGCCTCGCCCCGTCCAGCGACAAGATCACCGACAGCGCGGTGGTACTGTCCACCGCGGCTGCCGAGGGCCTCGGCGTGCGGGTCGGCGACTCCCTCTCCCTGGCAGGCAAGCAACTGAAGGTGGCCGCAGTCGCGGGCGAAGCCCACTTCAGCCACACCCCGGTGATCTGGACCAGCCTGAACACCTGGCAGACGACCGCACCGCCCACCGGCAGCGACCGGGGCCCGACCGCGACCGTCATCGCCCTGAACACCACCTCCCAGGCCGATGTGACCGCCACCGACCACCAGGCCGGCACCAAAACCGTCCCCACCGACACCTCGCTGTCCGCGATCGGCTCCTACACCTCCGAAAACGGCTCCCTGCAGCTGATGCGCGGCTTCCTCTTCGCGATCTCCGCCCTGGTCATCGGCGCCTTCTTCACTGTGTGGACCATCCAGCGCAGCGGTGACGTCGCCGTCCTCAAGGCCCTGGGCGCCTCCACCGCGAACCTGCTCAAGGACGCCCTCGGCCAGGCCGTCGTCCTGCTCACCGGCGGCACCCTGATCGGCGCCGGCGTCGCCGCCGCCCTCGGCGCCCTCGTGTCCGGCTCCGGCGTGCCCTTCCTCCTCACCCCCGCCACCGTCCTGCTCCCCGCCGCCGTGACGATTCTCCTCGGAGCCCTCGGCGCCGCCCTGTCCATCCGCCGCATCACCTCCGTCGACCCGCTGACCGCCCTGGGGAGCGTTCGATGAGCCTGAACCTGACCGACATCACCCTCACCTACCCCGACGGCGACACCCGCCTGACCGCCCTCGACCAGGTCAGCCTGGAGGTCCCCAAGGGCAGCCTGACCGCCGTGGTCGGCCCCTCCGGCTCCGGCAAATCCAGCCTGCTGGCCGTCGCCGCCACCCTCATCACGCCCGACACCGGCACCGTCACCATCGACGGCCGGACCACCACCGGCCTGACCCGCGGTGAACTCACCGAACTACGCCGCCACAAGATCGGCGTCGTCTTCCAGCAGCCCAACCTGCTGCCCTCCCTCACCGCCGCCGAACAACTCCAGGTCATGGCCCAGATCGACGGCCGCAAACCCCGCACCGCACGCGACCGCGCGATGGCACTCCTCGACGCCGTCGGCCTCGCCGACCAGGCAGGCCGCCGCCCTCACCAGCTCTCCGGCGGCCAGCGCCAGCGCATCAACATCGCCCGCGCCCTGATGAACGACCCCACCGTCCTCCTGGTCGACGAACCCACCAGCGCCCTCGACCACGAACGCGGCGCTGCCGTCCTCGACCTGATCCTCCGCCTCACCCACCAGCAAGCCACCGCCACCGTCCTGGTCACCCACGACCGCACCCACCTCACCGCCGTCAACCGGACAGCCGAAGTCCACGACGGACACCTGCGCCTTCCAGCCACGAATCGCTAGCGCGCGCGATCCGCGCGCACCGGCAGCACAGCCGAGTCAAGAAACGGCGCAGCCCGGCACGTTGCCGGGCTGCGCCGGTAGGTGTCGAGATCGACGGCGGTGTCCCAGATCGCCCGGAACCGCGAGTGGATGACGTCGACCAGGTGCTGTGAGCTAGGTACTTTCGTTTGGATCATCGTGCGGACCAGATGCAGATGGGGGGCGGGCGGCCCGGTCGGCTGAGGTCTCGCCGGCGTTGTCGCCAGGACTGACCCGTGTGTGCGCCGAGGAGGCGGGAGAGACGGTGTGGTGGCCGCCGCTCCCGCCGTCTTCGCGGGTGTGGAGGCGTCTCGTAGGCTGGCCCCGTGGAGCGGGGAAAGCTGATCGCGGAGCGGTACGAGCTGATCAACCGTCTGGGTCGGGGTGCCATGGGCGAAGTGTGGGCCGCGCGGGATCGCGTGCTCCACCGTGAGGTCGCGCTCAAGCTGCTGGATCTCGACGGTACTACCCAGTCTGACCTGACCCGGCGGTTCGAGCGCGAGGCGGTGGCCGCTGCCCAGATCGTCCACCCCAACGTCGCCGCCCTGTACGACCGGGGTGTCCACGACGACTTGTTGTTCCTGGTCATGGAGAAGGTGGACGGCCAGACGCTCACGGCGCGTCTCCAGGCCGAGAGTCCTTTCCCCCTGACGCGTGCCATGGCCATCGCCAGCGGCATCTGCACCGCGCTGGAGGCCGCCCACCGGGCCCAGGTCATCCACTACGACATCAAGCCCCACAACGTCATCCTCACCGGCGACGGGCTGGTGAAGGTGATCGACTTCGGGATCGCCGGGTTCGTCCAGGCCGCATTCACCGTGGCGCGCTCCTCCCAACTGACCCCGGCCGGAACCCCGGAGTTCGGCGCACCGGAGCAGTTCCTCACGGAACGCGGCGACGAACGCTCCGACCTGTACGCACTCGGTGGGATGCTCTTCGCGATGCTCGCCGGCCGGCCGCCCTTCACCGGGCACAACAGCATCGCGGTCGTGCGGCGCAAGCTCGACGAAGACGCCCCGCCCCTCGACACATTCCGCTCCGGCCTGCCGCCGGAGGTGACCGCGCTCGTCGCCGAGTTGCTGGAGCGTGATCCCGACCGGCGTCCCCAGTCGGCACAGCAGGTCCAGCAGCGGCTTCAGGCACTTCTGGTGTCGTACACGGCAGCGGAAGCTCCCACCGCGGCGATGCCCCCGCCCCCGCGCACCCGCCTGATGGACGTCACGCGGCGCGAGCCTGGGCCGCCCTCTCCCGACTCCTGGAACCGCGCCTCCACCGACGAGACGCCGTTCACCCCGGACGCCCTGCTGCCGCGGCGATTCACCAACGACTTGAGTGTCGAGTTCGCGCGGATCGCCGAGGAAACCCGCCTGGTCCGTGAAGCGGGCCCCAGCGAGCTGACCGAGGAACTCACGCGCCGTGACTGCAGCGAATTGGTCGCCGCCGTCTACTCGGAGCAGCCCGGCCCTCGCGCCACGCCCGAGAACCCCGTCCTCATCTCCGTCCAGGTCTTCGCGTTCCCCGACGTGGCGACGGCCGAGGATGCGCACGGGTGCCTGGGCGACGGGGAAGGGTGGTGGCGCCTCACCATGTGGAGCGCCCGCGACGGGGGCGGCCTCGCCCCCTGTCCCGACAAGGTCTACCGCAGCTACCGATGGCGGTACATCTGGAGAAAGCACCGCTACCTGACCGCGGCGCTGGCCTACCGCGCCGACCTCACCAACGACGGCTCGATCGGGCCCTGGCTCGCCGCAGCCGCCCGCAGGGCCGCGGTCTCCACCGGGCCGCAGAACCACCACGGCGTCTAGCTAGCCGGTTTCGTTTGGATCGGTCGGCCGTTGGTCCGGGTGTGTCGTTGATGGATGCGCAGTGGGCGTCGGTTCGAGCCGTTGCTTCCGGACCGGACGCCGAGTCGGGGTGGCCGCCGGCAGGACCATCGTGAGGTGATCGACGCGATCGCATTCAAGTTCCAGACCGGTACCCAGTGGGTGCATCTGCCGGTGAGGTACGGCAACTGGCGGGACGTGTACAACCGGTTGCGGATGTGGGCCGTCGACGGCACTTGGGAGCGGGTGTGCACCGCCCTGGTGGCCCAAGCCGACGCGGACGACGATGTCAGCTGGGCCGTGTCCGTGGACTCCACCATCGTGCGCGCTCACCAGCACGCTGCCGGGGCCCGTGCAAAGGGGCACCGACCGGTGAACCAGGCGACCACGCCATCGGACGCTCCCGCGGCGGGCTGACCACGAAGATCCACCTGCAGCCGACGGCAACTGCCGGCCTCTGACCTTCCGCCTTACCGCCGGACAGGCCGGTGACGCCCCCGCCTGCCCCTGATGCCGCCATCCGCGTCCCACGGGCCACCGGGCGTCCCCGCACCCGCCCCGATATGGTCCTGGCCGACAGCACCTACTCCTCCCGCGCCATCCGCCACCATCTGCGCAGACGCGGCATCCGGGCCGTGGTCCCCGTTCCGGCCGACCAGGCCGCCCACCGCAGGCGGCGCGGCAGCCGGGCCGACCCGCTGCCCCGGCGGACGATCCGCAGCGGGCGCTGTCCCTCGTCGTCATCGATCTCGCGGACGCGTACGCGCTCAGCCACCAGCACAGCTTCCCTGCCGCGCGCCGCCGACGAGTGTCATTCCGTCGGCGTGCCGATCCGAAGCCGGTTGCCGTCAGGGTCGCACAGCTCAATCTCACGCGCCCACGGAGCATCCTTTGCCTGCACACCGAACTCGGAGGCGATCGCCTCGACATCACGCATGCGGAGATAGACCAACGTGTCGGGACGGGCGTCGCCCTTGTGCTCGGACAAGAACAACCGCACCCCGCCCCGGGCGACCTCGACGAACGCGGGAAGTCCCGGTTCGAAGCGGTGTTCCCACTGCCTGGCGAAGCCCAGTCGCTCGTACCACGCGACCGCCGCCTCAGCGTCCTCGACGCGAAGAATGGGGATGACTTCCTCGTCCATGGCGCCATCGTCGCAGACCGCCCAGGGCGAACGTCGCCTGATGCGGCACGTCGATGAGGATGGCCTCGTGCTGCAGCGGCGAGCTGCTGATCCGAACGAGAGCCCCCTTGCGTCGCACCAGCCGCATGGGGGGCGCGAACCTTCTCGTCGACGAGCGCGAACGCGCCGAGCAGCTTGCGAGAGGTGAAGTCCGAGGAATCCGGGCACGCATCCGGTTCCGGATCGCGGCCCTGGCCTATGGTTGCGACCAGGTCTTGCGGCCCCCGGCAGCCCACAGGAATTCGGTCTGCGCGGACTCGCAGAGATGACCGGCTCGGCTTCCCGCAACGCGTCTGGCGACGGCACTTTCGACGGCCCGCCGCGAGCCACTGAGAGTGGCGTCGTGGTGCTCCGGCGCGCCGTGGAGTCGGGTGTGAACCACATCGACACGGTCGGCTTCTACGGCAGGGGAGCGGTGCGAGCCAACGGACTGGTCCGTACGGCACCGACCCCATGCCCTGACGACCTGGTGGTTGCGACGTAGGTCGGGCCCCTGCCCGGACCAAAAGGTGCGCCGAGCGGGCAGGTGGCGTCCAGCTCGAGGAGACGCTCGGCCTAGGAACGGAAGCCGGGGTCGGTTATATGAGGATCCAGGGCCGATGCTGCCGGTTCCCTCACACAAGAGCGAGGCCAGGGGTTGTCCTGTAACTCATGTGGTGGGTGGTGACGTTCAGCGCGAGTCGGCCTTGGCGGTTGCCGCCGGGGGACCGGGTGCTGCTGGTAGCGACGTACTGGCTCACGAACCTCGACGAACCTGCAGGTCGTCATCGACGCCAACAGCCGCCTGGTCGCGGCATCGGACTGGCATTGCCCGGCAGCCGCAACGACTGCCGGGCCTTCACCGAGTCCGGCATCGGCCGGGCATGCCGTGGTGCCCCCCACCACCGCCGACGGCGGCTGCCAAGGCATCAGTCTCCTCATCCCGCACTGCAAAGGCCGAGGCCGGACACACCTCAGCCCCCAGTAGGAAGCGTCCACCGCCGGGCACGGCCCGAGTGGATCACGCCCTGTCGCGGTTGAAGAACTGGAAGATCCTGGGGAACTGTCGACTGAAGGGCGACGGGGTCTTCTGGGCCACGAGCGGTGTCGCCCACACGCAGAACCTCGCACTCACTCAAGCCTGAACAGGGCGATACGAGATCACCTTCATGTCTCATCAGTAGGGTCTCACCCGGCCGCGCGTTCCCCTGCTCCAGGCGCTTGACCTGTCCATAGACGCGGGTCAGTGCCTCGTTCGCGTCGTGAGCCGAAGGGATCACCGTGTCAGAAGCGACAATGCCTCGGACCAGCGGTCGCGGTAGGTGTCCTTGGTGTCTTCCAGCGCCCGCGTATTGTCGGCCTCGACCGTGCGGTCCCGCATGACGTACAGGTGACGGCTGAGTGCTGTGGAAAACTGCCGCGCGTCCCTGTAAAGCTCCGTATAGCAGCTGCGCCGCAGCTCGCGGTGCTCGCGGGCTTCCTCGAAGGCATGGGTCATCTCCAGCTCACGTCGCTTGGCCCGGTCGGCACCGCGCTGGGTGAGCAGCGCGCCCCCGAGCGCCCCCGACACCGGCGACCCCGATCAGTACCGCACCGACATCCATCCGATCACCCTCACAGTCGTCCTCGCGGAGCCTTTGGCGCCCGATGCGAGATGACACGGCGGCTCGCGGGCAACGACGGAGTCGGGCTGTCCAAAAGGGCAGTGCAGCGCCTTCGAGAGTTACGGGGCAGTCCTTAGTATGGTCCTATCCATGAACGACGTAGATCCGCAGATACTCGCTGAGCTGGCTGAACTCGAAGCTCTCGAAGCGGCGGAGGCGCGAGGGGAGCCTCTGGTGATTCCGGAGAGTGGCGTGGCACCTCCTGCGGAGGGCTGGCTTCCGTGCCCGTGCTGCGGCCACCAGATGTTCGGCGAGCACTGGGGCTATGAGATCTGTGCCGTCTGCTACTGGGAGGACGACCTGGTGCAGTTGCGCTGGCCATGGAGCTTCGGGGCCAACGCCGTGTGCCTAGTGGAGGCGCAGCGCAACTATCAGCGCTTCGGCGCCATGGAGGAGCGCTTCCTCAAGAACGTGCGGCCGCCGGCGGCGGATGAACCCTTGGACCCTGGGTGGCGTCCGATCGACCCGTCGCGGGACTCCTTCGAAGAGCCGGGCAGCAGCGGCGAGTGGCCTGAGGACCCGAGGGTCCTGTACTGGTGGCGTCCCACCTTCTGGCGGCGCGACGAGCGTCCGGCGCCCCCCTCTTCTCCGTCTGACAGCTGAGGGGTGTGATGCGTGGACAGGTGACGGTGGGGTTCTGCGAGAGTGGCAGGCCTCGCGGTTATCTCGTACTCGACGGGGGGCAATTGGCCGGGGCGGAGTGGTCGGCGGCGTCGTGGTAGATCCGACGACGCGTCGCCGCATCGGGATCTCCGTGTCGGTCAGCAGTCGCCCGAGGGCGTCGAGGCGCTCGTTGTCGCTCAGCGCCATCCGCCGGGAGACCTTGATCGCGGGGATGGACAGGGAGCGTCGGCAGTGGCGGCTCCGCATGGCCCGGTCGAGGAAGGCCCGCAGGCCGGCGCGGCCGTGTTCGGTGTTCTCAGCCCACCAGGCGTCGATGTCGACCGGCCCAAGGGCGCGAGGGCGCAGTTCCGCTCGCCGAGCCATTGCAGGAAGGCGGTCGCGTACTTGATCCGCTCGGCGGCGAACCGTCGGACGCCGGGTGTGAGGTGGCTCCGCTCAGCGCGGGCCCGCAGCCGGAGGAGGACGCGCCAGGTCGCGAAGAGCCTGACCGTCATGGCGTGCTCGGGGCCGGCGATGGTGGCCAGATTCCGCCCATGCCGTTGGCGTCGTCGATGCCGGTGAGGGGGCCGGTGAGGAGCTCGAGCTGGACGCCGACGTCCTGGAACCGGCCGGAGAAGGCCATCAGCTCGGCGGTGTTGCGGGCGAGGCGCTTGAGCTCCCGAGGGCGGCCTCCGGCTCTCTGGCATGGTGCCGATCCGCCCTCATCGCGGAGTGATGGCGCAGACGGCTATCGGGACGGGCTGCCCATGACGTCGCCGGGCGGTGCGGGAGGGCCGTGGGGCGTTCCGCCGGACGGGGCCGGCCGAGTCTCCCGGCTGCCCGGGTCCGGGCGGGGCGGCGTACGGGTGTCCTCGTAGAGGCGGAACAACCGCAGGCGCCCCCGCTCCCCGTCCTCCAGGTCGTCGAGGGCCTCCCAGCACCGGGCGGCCAGGGCGCGGGCTCGGGTCCCCGGCCAGGGCTGGGGCAGCAGTTCTGGGGGCAGCAGGGGGTCGGGGCGCATGGCGGTGGTGAACGCCGCGGCCAGTTCGATCGCGTACGTCAGCCGTTCGGTCCCGGTGGGGCGGACCGCGCCGGTCAGCCGGGCCAGCCGGGTGGCGGCGAGGTCGGCGAGGGCCTCGTGGCGGTCCGCGACCGCCTGCAGGGGCCACAGCACGGCGGCCAGCCGCACCGGGTCGTCCTCCTCGCCGACCCGCAGGTCCCTGCTGGTCAGGCTGGTGAGGGAGGGCAGGACGCCGAGGTCGCGGGCGTGGGCCTCGACGATCGGGCCGATCGCGTTGGCGGCGACGTAGAGACCACCCTGGAGGGGTGTCGCGCCCAGGTGGAGGAGTGCATCGCGCAGGGCGTCGCGGGCGTGGCGAGCCGTTTCGGGGATGGCGAAGGCGAACAGGTGCCAGGTCCCGTCCCAGGGGGCGAGTCCGTGGTCTTGCCGGTAGGCGTGGCGGACGTACTCCACGTCGGGCGCGACGGCGCCGGTGGGGTCGGCGGTGGCGCGCAGCACGGTCTTGCGGCCCCGGCCCTCCTGCGTGAAGCGGCCTTCTCCGACGAGGCGTTTGACGCAGAGCCTGATCTGCTGGTCGGTCATGCCGAGGGCGTCGGCGACAGCGTACAGCTCGCCGCCGTCGACGGTGCCGTCCTCGCGGAGGAGGGCGAACACCACGGTCCGGGTGCCGATCAGCGGTGTGGCGGGGTCCGCCGCGGCGCTCGCCGCCGGGGTGCCGGTCACCGCCGCCGCTCCTCGGCGCCGTCGGCCGGGGCCGGCGGGACGGTCCGGTGCATCGTCGTCACCGCGCCGAACCCCATCAGTCGCTTGAGGTAGGGGGTCTGCTCGGTGTGCACGGCTGTGAACCCGTGGCGTTCGTACAGGGCGCGGGCGCGGGGGTTGACGTCGATGACGTCCAGGCGGACCCGGGAGCAGCCCTGTTCGGCGGCGACGGCCGCCACCTCGGTGAGCAGGGCGCTGCCGATGCCCGCGCCCCGGTGGGCGGGGTCGACGGCGATGCCGTCCATGACCAGTTCGCCGGGGGCGGGGGTCCGTTCGAGCAGGGCCAGGACGGCGAGCCGGGGAAGGCCGCGGAGGAGTCCGTAGCGGTTGAGAACGTCGCGTACGCCGCCGCCGGTCAGCGCGCGTCCGCCGAACTGGTAGCCGGCGACGCCCACGACCCGGTCCCCCGGGGCCAGGGCGACGGCGGCGCGGTCGTGGTGCAGGTGGTCCGCGATGAAGGTGCGGCCCTGTTCGGCGGGGCCGAGGGCGGCGCCGAGCTTGCGGCCGAAGGCCTCCCAGTACAGCTCCGCGACCCGTTGCTCGGCGCCGCGCGGCACGCCACTCCTGACGGCGACTGCTGGATTCATGGTTCCTCTCCTCACACTGCCTCCGCACAATGATAGAACGTTCGGATGGCCAACGGTCGTTATTGTAGTGATAGTTTCGAGGTGGGGGTACGGATGGGAGAAATCCGCACGACAGCGGAGCGTCGGCGCAGGCTGAAGCGGGCCGTCGTCGCGAGCCTGGCCGCGCTGGTGATCCTGGCGGGCAGCCTGGGTGGCCTGATGCTCTGGCAGCACAGCTACGACCTGCGCGAGCAGACGGTCACCATCCGGCACGGCGGCCGGACCCTCGACGGGGTGCTGGCCCTGCCCGAACAGGGGAAGGGCCCCTACCCGCTGGTGGTCTTCGTGCACGGTGACGGACCGGTCGACGCCACACACGACACCTTCTACCGGCCGATCTGGGAGTCCCTCGCCCGCGGCGGGTACGCCTCGCTGTCATGGAACAAGCCGGGAGTGGGCGGCGCCCCCGGGGACTGGCTCGGCCAGTCCATGGCCGACCGGGCCGGCGAGGCCGCCGACGCCATCGCCTGGGCCCGGAAGCGGCCGGACGTCGACGGCAGCCGCATCGGGCTATGGGGCGCCAGCCAAGCGGGCTGGGTCCTGCCCAAGATCGCCGCCAGGGACTCCGGCGTGCGGTTCGTCATCGCCGTCTCACCCGCCGTCAACTGGCACCGGCAGGGCCGCTACAACCTCCTGGCCGAGCTACGCCGGGACGGCGCCTCGGCCACCGAGACAGCCGCCGCCCTGCGCCGCCGGAAGACCGTGCTCGAGCTGCTCGCACGCGACGCGTCATACGAGGAGTACGCGCGCACCGTGGGCGGCTCCGACCGCATGACGGCCGCCCGCTGGCGGTTCGTCTCCAGGAACCACACCGCCGACGCCGGCGCCGACCTGCCCGCACTGCGAGGCATCCCGGTCCTGCTGGTGCTCGCCGGACACGACCTGAACGTCGACACCGCCGAGACAAAGGCCACCTACCGACGGCTGCTGCCGGGCCCCGAACTGCGCGTCGCCCACTACCCCGATGCCTCCCACAGCCTGCTCGAGTACGACGTCGAAAACTCACCGGCGCGGCTCACGCTGACCGCCCTGTTCGCGCCCCGCGCCCTGTTCGCCGACGGCTTCCTGACGGAACAGCGCGCGTTCCTGACCGCCCTCGGCGGGGGGAGGAGGACGGAGCCGTGATCTGAGGGCCGGCCCCGGCGGGCCGGGGCCGGCCGGCTGCCACGGGCAGGCCGGATGGCGGCGTCGAGGTCACCCCGCGCGGGCAGGGAGCACACGTGCCCGGGCCGAGCGCCGTCTGCCGTCTCCGGTCGCCGGACGACACCGTCGAGGCCGTCGAGTTGAGCGGATCGAGGCGTTCGAAGGTCGGTCAGGCCCAGCACCGCCGGTCGCCTGCCCTGTGCTGGGTGAGAGCCCGGTGCCGGAGCCTTTTCGGATGCCCGGGGTCCCAGGTTGGGCCCTTTCTTCAGCCGCCCGGATTGGGCTGGTCCAAAGCGTGTTGGTTGCACAAGGCCCTGACCTGCCCGAACACGGTCTTGTGCAACACGCTTCAGTACTCCGGTCAGAAATCGTTCTCTGAGCCGGTTCTTCTTCGGCAGTGGCAGCGGCGGGCGGTCGCTTGGTGTTGTCTGCGCCAGAGGGACCAGTTCAGGGCGTGGATGACTGCTCCGATGCGGAGGTGAGGCGGGGCGGGGCAGGAGAGCGTCCAGGAGTCCGCGGATCTCTGCCACCGTGAAGCGGATGGTGCTGGTGGGTTGTTTCTGCGGCCCCCCTTTCGGTGGTCTGGGCCGCGACGGCAGACAGCAACGCGTGGGCGAGCATGGCCAGGGTGATGTGGCGATACCAGCCCGGGTAGCGGCGGACCTCGTAGTGGTCGAGGCCGCATTCGTTCTTGGCAGCCTGGAAGGCTTCCTCGATCGCCCAGCGCGAGCCGGCGATCCGGACCAGGTCAGCAACGCCGGTGCAAGGGGGGCGTAGGCGAGGTGATAGACGATCTCATCCGGGCGGGCCAGGCCGCGGCGACTCAGTCGTAGCGGCGCGGGCCTTTGGCACCGTCGCCGCACAAGTAGCGTTCACAGGCCTCCCGCGTGCGAAGGCGGGGGGCGGTCGAAGAGGCGACGCAGGCGCGCCGTCCCGTATCAGGAGGACATATGCGACGTGGCGAAGTCTGGTGGGCAGATTTCAACGAGCAGCGGGCAGTCGTACTGCTGTCGGGAGAAGAGGCGTCCGGTTTCTTGGCGATGCAGGTCGTCGCTCCCGCGGGCACCGATCTCAGCGGCGTGGCCGTTGAGGTGGCAGTAGGCGCCCCCGAAGGGCTGCCTCTCGAAGGCGTCCTGAGAGTCGCACTTCCACGTCCCGACCTCATCCCTTGCACTTGGCTGGTCACCCTGGCCAGGGAAGACCTGATCGGGCAGGCGGGCGTCCTGCCGTCCGCGAAGCTCAGCGAGATCGAGGATGCCCTTCGTCTCGGTGGACTCACGTAGGCAGAGAGGGATGGACGCCGCCGATGGCGCGGCCGGTCTCGTCGAGATGGTCAATGGTGGCCGCGCCATATCAGCGGCGCCCCCACTCACAAGATCACGATCTGCGGCTGGAGTAGTAATACTCCAGCCGCAGATCGTGACTTGGCGCAAGGTGACGCCGGTTCGTGGGGCTCGGTCTGGCGGCGGTGGCGAGCTGCCGAACTCCGGGCTCGTGCCTCATACGAGATCTGGCAAGATCCGCTTGTGGGCCGATCCGTAGTGACTTTGCGCAAGCTCGCGCTCAACGACTGGCAAGCAGTGCACTCCTGGGCCAGGCTTGAGGAGGCTTGCCGCTACCAGCCTTGGGGACCGAACACCGAGGACCAGACGCGCGCGTTCGTGCAAACCGCGGTCGAAGCCTGGTCGCACGCCCATCAGCAGAGATTCGTCTACATTGCTTGTTTCGAGAACGAACTCGTCGGCATGGGCGAGCTGCACATTCGTAGTCACCGCCATCGGCAGGGCGAAATCGCCTACATCGTGCACCCGAGGGCCTGGGGGCGTGGCCGTCAAGCTCGACTACCACGGGCACCTGCAGCAAGCCGTGGCCGACCGTGGGGTGTTCTCCACCACCACCGACCTCATCCCTCCGCTTGCCGAGCGCGGTATCGCGCTGTCCTCGAGCCAGGTCTACCGGCTCGTCGTCGAGCGAGCCGAGCGACCTGAGGGACTGAGCCTGAAGATCCTCATGGCTCTGCTCGACATCCTGGACAGCACCATGGACGACTCGTCTCATTTGGCCTGACGGTCTGTACGGGGACCGGGGAGGTACTGGCGGCGATCATCTTCGTCGCCATGACGGGCTGCGCCTGGCGACAGCTTCCTCCTTCGTTCGGCCCGTCGGGTCCGACGGCCCACCGCCGGGGAGGGTACTGCCGGGTCCCCGAATCCTGCGGATCGGGGCAAGAAGGGGTCGAAGATCCACCTGATCAGCGACCGTACCGGCCTGCCCCTGTCCGTCGGTATCTCCGGTGCCAACACCCACGACAGTCGGGCGCTGATACCGCTGATCAAGGGCATACCGCCGGTTCCGACCCGCCGGGGGCGTCGACGGCGCCGGCCGGACAAGCTGCACGGTGACAAGGGCTACGACTACGCCCACCTGCGGCGCTTGTTACGCGGACGCGGCATCACCCACCGCATCGCCCGCAAAGGCGTCGAGACCTCCCAGCGGCTGGGCCGCCACCGCTGGATCACCGAACGCACCATGTCCTGGCTCGCCGGCTGCCGCCGCCTCCACCGACACTGCGAACGCAAGGCAGCCCATTTCCTCGCCTTCACCAGCATCGCCTGCACACTCATCTGCTACCGCAGGCTCGCCAGATGAGAACGTCCTCGACGTGCTTGTGATGGAGCGAGTTCACCGAGTGCCCTACGGTGCTTCGATGTCCGCTTTCATACAACAACTGCCTGCACTGCTCGGCGTAGTGATCGGCGCTCTCGGCTCTTACATGGTGGTCATGCGGGGCGACGCTGCTCGGTTCCGTCGTGAGCAAGCGGCACGGGGCGAGGATCGTCGACTGGCGGCATACTCAGAGTTCGCCAGGACCCAACGGGCGTCCGTCAGCACCATGTTCAGAGCCGCTGCCCAACTGGGCAGTGATCCGCACCCTCATCCGCTGTCCCTGGATGAGGCGGCTGTGCGGCTGGGAGAGGCATCCGAAGCTCGTGATCTCGCCTGGGAGTCAGTGTTGCTGTTCGGATCACCCGAGGTTGTGGACGCGGCCAGGGAGTGGGCCGTGGCTGTCGCCGAAATGGAGCAGGCGGTGCGAGCTGAGCGGCGCGACTCGGAGGGATGGAAGGCGCTGGTCGAGAGGCAACGCATCGGACGTGAGGGGTTCTACGCAAAGGCGCGTCCCGATGTCAGACTCCCGGCGGGGCACTCGGGCCGGTGGCAGACCCGCCCGGGGCACGATGGAGCCTAACGCTCTCGCCCCTTCCTGGCCTTCGCTTGCAGCACCTGCACCCTTATCTGCTATCGCAGCTTGGCCAAATGAGAGACGCCGCGGGCGGCGTACTTTTAAGTGGGCCCGGATCAGAGGTGTTGACCGGTCGTGACCACTCCCGCCGCTGTCGACCGCGCCGTCGCGGACCCGATCAGCCTGATCACGGACCTGGTCGCGGATGCCGAGAGCGAACTCGGCTCCGAGACCATCCAGGACCGTGGTCACCGCGGTCGCGGGCGGCCGCGCGAAGTCACGGAACCTGGCCAAGTTCCTGGCGACGCGCCCCGCCGTCCTGACCGATGGCCGGTCCCCGGCGCCACGGGCCGTCGGTGGCTTGCCGCGCTGTTCGATGTGTCCCGACCACGATGACCGTGACTGGGCCACGGTCGTTCACACGGTGATCGATACGATCGTCCCGGGCGCTGACCGCGACGTGGTCACCGAGGCTCTGCGCCGGTCGGCGCCCCACCGTGCCCACTATCCCCAGCCAGGAGTCTGCTCCCTGGAGGAGAACCCTGGCCTGCTGATCGGTGAGGCCCATCTCGCCCGGCATCGCGCCATCTTGAGGTTCATCGACCTTCTGCACGAGGCCGGTGCCGCCTGGATCGCCCCGACCGACCTGCCCTCGCTGCCACCGGGTTCGCATCGACAAGCCGCTCGACGGGCAGCGGGTCTGCCGCAACTGCATTGCCAAGTCCCGCGCCGAAGAATGCCTACGCTCCGGAGCCAGCCGCGAGTCGGCCAGTCCTCTCTGCTCGAACTGTTGCCCCCTGTTCGCCCTCGTCTGCCCGATCTGCGGCCGCACCGCACCCGGCGCCCACTTCCGTCTGAACGACCTGCCCCGCTGCGGCGGCTGCGACCGACTCCAGGCTCACTGCGCCGCATGTGGGCGGCTTCGAGGGCATCCACTCCGAGACCGCCGAAGCACCGGTCTGCGGCTCCTGCACCGCACCAGACGCCGAGCTCTGGCACCCATGTCCCACCTGCGGGGGAGCGGAACGACTGCGAGCCGCCGGCCCGTGCCCTCGCTGCACTCTCAAGCAACGGCTCTACGAGCTTCTCTCCGACGACTCGGGCTTCATACCCCCGAAGCTGCAGGTCCTCAACGACGCCTTAGCCGAGACGGAACGGGCTGGCACGGCGATGCGCTGGCTCTCCGGCGGCACCGTCTCCAACCGTTCTGTCCGATCTCGAATCCGGCCGTCGGCCCCTGTCGCACGAGGCCCTGGACGAACTCCCGGCGGGCAAGGGCGTCGAGCACCTCCGAAGCGTGCTCGTTGCTACCGGCACGCTGCCCCCAGCGCGACGAGCAGACGGTCTGCCTGGAACGGCATGTGAACGATCTCGTCACCTCCCACGCCACCGCTGAGGGACGGAACAACCTGCACCGGTACGCCACCTGGCACCTCCTGCGACGGCTCCGTCGACGCAGCCGCGGCAACGACATCACGCACACCCAGCTCACCGTCGTCCGCCAGCATCTGCGGGCAGCCCCCCACCTCCTCAACTAGCTCAACGACCAGCGTCTGAAACTCGCGACCTGCCGCCAGGCCGACCTTGCACGCTGGATGATCAGCGACGGCGTCCGTCACCGCCGGGAGGCAGGCCACTTCGTGCGCTGGGCTCTCGCTCAGAAGATCGCCCGCGATCTTAGCTTCCCGGCCGTCAGATGGAACGGCCCCTCTCCGGCGATGGGCGACGAGGTCCGCTGAGCCACCGCCCGCCGTCTGCTGCACGACGACAGTCTCAAGTTCGAAGGCCGCCTCGCCGGACTGCTGTTGCTTCTCTATGCCCAGTGGCCCGCGGCGAACTCCCGGCTCACCGTGGTCGGAACGGTTCTTGTTATCGCCACCAGCGGGCGCGGGTGAGCGCGAGGGGTCGTCACCGGAGCAGATCATGCCCGGTTGGCCCCTGCCCCTGCCGCGCCGACACCTTTCCACGATCAGAGGGGGAGGCTGATGCCTGTCTGCGCCCCGGTGGTCGGCGGCCGCAGGCCCGGGGGGTCGGGATCGCGGCCTGGGCTCTGCCCCGGCAACTCACCCCGGGGGCGGACAGGCCACGGGACAGGGCATGCAACACGGCTTGGGAGAAGCCGTGTCACTGCCTGTCAGATCGCGGCATCGGCCCAGGCCGGCCCACGTAGTAAATGTCTGTTCACGAACCGGGCGGACGATGGTTGGGTAGGTCCCGAACTGGTTGTTGGCGTGTGTTGTTCCGGCTGGGAGGGGTGCAATGGAGCCGCTGGAGGCTGGGGATCCGGTGCGGGTGGGCGGTTTCGTGTTGCGTGGGCGGCTGGGCGCGGGCGGGATGGGGGAGGTGTTCTTGGGGCGTTCGCCGGGTGGGCGTGCGGTGGCGGTGAAGGTGGTGCATCCGCATCTGGCGCGGCAGGCGGAGTTCCGGCGTCGCTTCCGGCGGGAGGTGGCCGCCGTTCAAGCAGTCAGTGGTGCGTTCACCGCGCCGGTGGTGGCAGCCGGTCCGCAAGACGAGCCACCGTGGATCGCGACCGTCTATATTCCCGGGCCGACCCTGACCGATTCGGTATCCGAGGGTGGGCCGTTGCCGGAAGGCTCGGTGTGGCCCCTGGCAGCCGGGCTGGTCGAGGCGTTGCAGGCCATCCACGCCAACGACCTGCTCCACCGAGACCTCAAGCCGTCGAACGTGTTGCTGGCCACGGACGGCCCGCGCGTGATCGACTTCGGGATCGCCCGCGCGATGGACGCCACCGTACTGACCGGAACGGGCACGGCCATCGGCACGCCCGGCTTCATGTCCCCGGAACAAGCCGAAGGCGGTCAGATCGGGCCGGCCAGCGACGTCTTCGCTCTCGGCGCCGTGATCGCCTTCGCCGCCACCGGCCACGAGCCCTTCGGGCAGGGCCCGCCGCTGGCAGTCCTGCACCGCGTTGTCAACAACGAGCCACGACTGGACGGGCTGACCGACCCGCTACGCGCCCTGGTCGCCGCATGCCTGGCGAAGAACCACGCGGACAGACCCACCACCGTCCAACTCCTCAACCAGATCGCTGCGCACTGGGATCCGCCCGATGACTTTCCTCTAACCCCGCCATGGCCCCAGGCCGTGACCGCCCTGATTCAGACACGTGGCGTACTCCCCACCACGCCTTACACCACCCCGCCTTCCCAACATCGGGCGGGACCAGACCATCCCGACACCCTGACCGCCCGCTATGACCACGCCTGGAACCTCGGGCAGGCCGGCGAGTATACGAAGGCCGCACAACTGTTTGCCGAGTTGGCCGCCGACCGGGCGCGCGTCCTGGGACCCGACCACCCCGACACCCTCAATACGCGCAGCGCCTACGGCAGCTCCCTTGAACATGCAGGCGAGTATGCAGAGGCGGCGCGCTTGTTCGCCGAGTTGGCCGCCGACCGGGCACGCGTCCTGGGACCCGACCATCCCGACACCCTGACTTCCCGCCATCACCATGCCTGGGGACTCGCACGTGCCGGGGAGCGTGCGGAGGCAACTCGGCTGTACGCCGAGTTGGCCGCCGTCTCGGCGCGTGTCCTGGGACCAGACCATCCCGACACCCGGACTGCCCGGTCGTTCTCAGCTCGCTGGAGCGAGTGAGGGGGCGCCTCGCAGTCGACGTCGGACAGTTTCGTGACTAAGGGCTCGCAGAGAATCAGCATGTTGGTTTGATCTGCGTGGGGTTGCTGTTGGCGGGGAACGCGGTGACGTCAGCGGGTGTCCGGGACCCGGCCGTCGAGGGTGGAATGGTGCAGCCGTGCTCGGCCAGAGGGGCTGGACTTGGTGAACGGCCCTGGTGAGGGTGCTGGTGTTGACGAAGAGCCGGGCGAGCAGGTCGCAGGTGCCGAGTCAGCGCAGGTAGAGCACAGTGGCCAGGACTCTGTCGGCGATGGTCAGCTTGTCCTTGGCTCCGGCGCCCCGAGCACGGATGCGCTCACCTCCTCGCTGCCGGAGCCGTCCTTGCGCACGTAACTCCCCCAGTTTCCAATCCGCTTGGTCGGCGAGTTCGTCCAGCGCCGGTTCGGGCATGCCGGTCAGCTCCGGGTCGCGCAGGCACCCGGTGCAGGGCTGCGGGGACGGGTCGGCGGTCGGCCGTGGGGTCGTGGCTGCACTGGTGGTGTCGCGAGGCCGGGGGTGGAGGGTGTAGTTCCAGTCGCCGGGAAACGGTGCCGGTGCAGGGGCAGAGCGTCGATATCGCTGTCGGTGACCTTGACGCCGGTGTCATAGGCGCCCGGGTCGGGATCGGCGTGGACGGTCAGTCCGGCACGGGTGGTGGTCGCCGCGATGCTGTTTACGATGACGTCATGGCTGGTCAGCGGTCAGCCGCGCCAGTTCATGGAGATGTGGTGCAGAGCCTCAGCTCGCATCCCAGAGCAGCCCGAGGGCGACGAGCTCGTCGTGGTACTCGATCCGGTCCGCCCAAGCGATCGGCCAGGCGTCCGCACCCAGGTACGCGCCCGCGAAGGCGCCGGTCAAGCAGGCGAGGGAGTCGGAGTCACCGGAGGTGCAGGCAGCCCGGCGTACGGCGGTGAGCGGCTCATCGGGGAAGAGCAGGAAGCACAGCAGCGCGGTGGCCAGGGCTTCTTCGGCGACCCACCCCGCGCCCGTAAACGTGCACGGATCGACCTCCGGCTCAGGGACTCGCAGGGCGTCGTCCACCTTGTCCAGGACGGCCAGGCACTCGTCCCACCCTCGCTCGGTGAACTCGGCCGCGCTGTGGTCCTGCGCGAACTCCCACAGGTCGCCCAGCCACCACTCCCGGTAGACGGACCGGCTCTTTCGCGCGTACTCCCGCAGCATGTCCACGAGTTCAACCGGCCGCGTCCCGTGCGCGAGCAGGTTTACGGCGTGTGCCGTGAGATCGCTGGCGGCCAGCGCTGTTGGGTGCCCGTGCGTGAGCGCGGCCTGCAACTGCGCCACTCCCGACCGCGCCTCTTCCGGCAAGCCCGGCATCAGACCGACCGGCGCCACCCGCATGTTCGCACCGCATCCTTTGGAACCCGTCTGGCTCGCCTGTTGCCAGCGCCGCTCTTGATGACTGAGCTGCTCACACGCCACCAGGCAGGTGCGTCCCGGCGCACGATTGTTATCGGGCGAGCGCCACCATTCGACGTACTCCTCGCGGACCGGTCGCACAACCCGGGCCGGCGTGAGCGGTCCTCGTTCCCTGGCGGTACGCAGCCCCCGGCCCAGGGCAAGTGTCATCTGCGTATCGTCCGTGACGATCGCAGGTGTGGGCAGCTCCATCGCCCGCCAGGGGCCGCACTTGGCGAGGATCTGCGGAACGTCGTTGAATTCGGTGGGGAAGCCGAGCGCGTCCCCTGTCGCCAACCCGATCATCGCCCCGACCCCGGCCTGCTTGCCCCCTGCTCGGATGTTCATCCGCCCATTCAAGTCACTGGGGTGGGTGAGGCGCCATCGTTTTCCGTGGAGAGCTCTCCAACGGGTTCCCTGCCTCTGCTGGCAGTCGCCGTTACGGGCCAGGAAGTCGACGGAATCGTAGCGGGAGCCGACGCCTGCGGCTTTCCTCTGGAAGCCCGGCTGTCCGTCCCTCAGCCGGACCTGAGAGGGTAGCCCTGGCCGGGGGGAGGGGCGTTGTTGCAGCGGTTGTGAGGCGCCGGCGGCGTGGTGCGGGCGGCGGGCACTGGTCGGTTCGCCGCCCTCCTGGAACAGCCCCGGCCTGACCCGGACTGAACGGCTCGACGGCCTCGTCGCCGCCCGGATCGCCGCCGAACAGGACCACCCTCTACCACCAGCTCTTCCACGAACCCGGCGGTGCCACCGGTGAGGAGCCCATGACCGCCGCTCGCCACCTGCTCATCACCCTCCTCACGGAAGGCGACGCGGCGGTGAGTTCGACGTCCCCGACCCCGAACTCACCGCGGACTTCCTCATCCACGCCTACGCCGACCCCTGCCACCACACCCAGACCGGCACCGACATCACAAGCCGTCCAAGCCCTCTTCCGCCGCGTCGTCGCCGCCCACCACCGAGCGACCCAGCCCTCTGATCATCTCTGGTGAACGTCGTCACGCTCCGTTCTCTCAGAAAGTGGAGCCGACCCTAGTGTTCTGGACACGCAGAGTGTTCGCGCGGCCGCCGGGCTCCCCGCCCCCACGACCGGCCGGGGCGCCGGGAAGCGAGTGCCGGGCCAGCAAGCGGAGCCTGGCCGTGGAGGTGCGGCCTGGTCGTCGCGGTGGTCGTCCTCATCGCGAGCGTGCACGACAACGCCGCGGGCCTGCGGCCTTCCCCTGACCTCGCTGGAAGACAGTCAACACCTCGCGAACTGCTGCTTTCTTCATGCCTTGGGTTGTTGTTGGGTGGCGCAGTGGATGCCGCCGCCGCCTTCGGCGACGGCGTGGATCTCCAGCTGCACGACCTCGCGGTCGGGGTAGAGGTCGCCGATGACGGCGGCGGCCTGCTGGTCGGTTCTGCGGTCGCCGAAGCGGGGGATGAGGACGGCGTCGTTGGCGATGTAGTAGTTGGCGTAGGAGCCGAGGAAGTCCTCCCCGCGGCGGCCCAGCCGGGCCGGGTCGGGTTCAGGCAGGTCGATGATCTCGAACTTCCTTCCACGGGCGTCGCTCGCGTTCTTCAGGACGCCGCGTGCCTGATCGTAGGCGCGGGTCCATACATCGGGTCCGTCGCCGGCCCAGGTGCGACTGAGCAGGACGACACCGTCCTCGCCGAAGCGGGCCAGGGAGTCGACGTGGTAGTCGGTGATGTCCTGGCCCTTGACGCCCTTGAACCAGATCACCTTGTCGGCGCCGACCAGGTGCTTGAGGGAGTTCTCGATCTCGTCGCGGCTCAGGCCGGGGTTGCGGTTGGCGTTGACCAGAGAGCTCTCGGTGACGAGGAGGGTGCCGTGGCCGTCCACCTCCAGTGAGCCGCCCTCTCCCACCAGGGGCGCGTCGACGCGGGGGACGCCCGCGTACTCCAGGACCGCGCGGGCGACCTTCGCGTCGTTCTCGTGTTCCTGCTTGCCGCCCCAGCCGTTGAAGTGCAAGTCGATGCCCTCAAGGCCCTCCGAGCCCTGGGCGAAGGTCGGGCCGCTGTCGCGCATCCACAGGTCGTCGGTGGGCACGGCGATCACGTCGACTCCGGAACCGCAGGCCCGGCGGGCCGCCTTGACCTCCCCCGGGGCAGCCAGCATGACCACGGGCTCGAACTCGGCCAGCGCCCGGGCGATGCCCGCGATGTCATGCTGGACATCTTTCGCCATGTCCTCCCAGACCGAGTCCAGCGGCGGCCAGGACATGAACGTGCGGACGTGCTCGCGTGTCTCCGCCGGCATGAACAGCTCGGCCTGCTTCCGGCTGGGCACCGCAGCCTCCTTTGTCCCGGCCGAAGGGCGACCTGCCTTTTTCTCCTGGTCCTGGGCGCAGGCTGCCAGCCCTGCGGCGGCCAGTACGGCAGCCACACCGCCCCTCAGCACGCTTCGCCGGTTCGGTCTCCTCATGACACGGCCCCCATCCTCGACAACAATCCTGACTGAAATTTCAGTCAGGGCGAGAAGGTAGCATTGCCTCCGTCACCCGATCGGAACCTTTCGAGGAGTCGAACCCGTGTCCGCCCGCCGCACCGCCATCCTGGAAGCCGCCACCCGCGTCATCGCTCAACGCGGCATCAGGGGCCTGCGAGTCGAGGAGCTGGCCGAGGAGGCCGGCGTATCGACCTCGCTGATCTATTACCACTTCCGCGACCGGGCCGGGCTCCTCGCCCGCACCCTCGACTTCATCAACACCCGCGCCGAGCACTACACCCAGCCCACCACCGACCCCGACACCGACCCCCGCGGCCACCTGGAAGAGATGCTGCTCCTCGAGCTCCAGGACACCCCCGCCGTCGTCGAGAACAGCACCGCCTGGGGCGAACTGCGCTCCACCGCCGTCTTCCAGCCCGAACTGCGCGACCAGCTCCGCACCACCACCGACAGCTGGAACGACTACACCAGCGACCTCATCCACCGCGCCCAGCAGACCGGCCGCGCCGCGCCCGATATCTCACCGGACGACGCCGCAGGGCGGCTCACCGCCCTCGTCGAAGGACTCAGCAAACGCTGGCTCAGCGGCACCCTCTCCCTCGACCGCGCCCGCCACCTCCTGCACGGCGCCGTCACCGCGGAGCTCGGCCCATGACCCGACCGCCAGCACAGCCTTCGCCTCGACCTCACCCGAAACAGGGCGGCATCACCTTACGAATCGCCCTCTGAGTCGCCGCATATAGCGAGGCCCGGCGCGCAGGCACTCTCCGGGGCAGCCACCGTACGAGTCCCAAAGCGTGACTGGGTCGTCGTCGCGCGCGGTCCGGACGCCCTGCGCCGTTGGGCCGTGGCCAGGATGGGGACGGGGTGGCTGGTCTTGTCGATGGCCGCGAGTACGGCGAGCAGGGCGAGGGCCGCCATGGCCATGGTGATGCGGCGTTTCCACGCCCGGTAGCGCCTGACCTGGGTCTGGTCGAGTGAGACGGTGGATTTCGAGTCCTGGAAATCGTCTCCACCTTCCATCTCATCCCAGCGATCTTGACCAGGTCGGTCAGGGGCAGGGATGGCCCTAGAGCCTGTCTGACAAATGATCACCGAGCACGGATGTGCGTGCTCGATCCGATTGTCTTGCCGTTCTGATGTCGGCCAGTGAGTCTGGACTGGTGCCAGGACGAGGAAAAAGAAGGCGGCGACGAGAGGCCGGGACTCGGCGGCTTGCCGCTCGATCCGCGCCGGACGCGGGGCGGTGGGAAGTGATCGTCGAGACTCGGGACCAGGCGGAGATGCGCACGCAGTTGTGCCGCCTTCAGGAGGCAGGAGTGGACGGATCGATGATCCGGATCGACACGCTGTGCGGGCGTCTGGCGCTGCCGACCACCTACCGGCTGAGCCGGTTCGTGACGGACCCTGGATGGGAGTCCGAGAGCGAGCACTCTGATCATTGACCTTGTGGCAGGTCGGGGTGAGGCTCCGACGGAGTCGTCCCGGGCCTGGAGAAGGCTTCGAGGGCACGGTACTTGGCGACGTTGACGGCCGTCGCCATCTCGTGGACAGGCTTGACCTCGATGAGGATGCAGCGGCCATCCGCCGTGGCCACCAGCAGATCGGGGTAGTAGGTGCGCTGTTTGCCGGCGAACTCGTAGCTGATGGCCAGGGGCTGTTCCTGGTAGTACGCGATCTGTGGGGCGAAGCTGAGCAGCTGCATCACCCGCAGCTCAGTCTCCGACTCGTACGCCACCTCCCGGCCCAGCTTCGGACAGCTCCACACCCCGAAGTCCCGGCCGTCGCTGTTCTCCTCCCGGAGCGTCTCCAGCTCCGCGGCCGGCGGAGCCGGCGCGGGCGTCCCGAACCAGTTCACCTCGGCCTCCAGCGCGGCCCAGCGCCGGGTGGCACGATCGATACGCCTCTGTCGTGTCGCGTCACGACGGGCGGACTCCTGGCGCAGCAGGCGTATCGTCGCCGCTTCGGCCGCGAGGTTGTCCGCGCATACCTTGCCGACACCGGCCAGCCGGGCCAGCAGCGGCACCGCTTGCCTCGGTGCGACAGAGGGCAGCAGAACGTCGGCGAGGTCGAGCAGCCGTTCCGCGGCCGACGGTCCTGTCTCCGGCGGCACGCGGTCCACACAGCTCAGCTCGGCCAGCACCGTACGGACCCTGCCGGAGGCAGGCGCAGCAGCGTGCGCCATGCTGCGAATGGCCCTCGTCTGCAGCTGGCGAACCCGTTCCCGCGAGATACCGAGCCCCTCGGCCACCTTCTCCTGCGTCTGCGCCGCCTCCTCGTGCAGACCCAGGCGCCGGGAAAGGATCTCCCGCTCCCGTCGTCCGGCAATCTCTTCCGCAGCCACAGCAAGCACCGCGCGGCGACGGCCGCCGCACGGGAGCGAAGCTCAGGACGTGGGCGATTGCTCCAGGTAGCAGGCCGATCCGCTGCGACGGGCCTCGGCCACCGCGGCAAGCCGGCGGAAGGAGAAGGCGCTCATCTGCGTGCGCCACTCCGCCACCGTCCGAATGGCGACTTCGGTGTGCTCATCCGGGTCCAGGACGATGCGGCCGATCTGGTCGTGGTCGAGCCGCCCGCCGTCGAAGACGAGGCCGACCTTGTGGGTGGTCCAGCCGTCGAGGGGAGGCAGGAAGTGCACGGCCAGCAGCCGCGGCGTGTCCGCGACGCGCAGGCCGGTCTCCTCCATGCACTCGCGGACCGCGCACCCCCACGGTGTCTCGCCCGGGTCGTCCAGGTTGCCGCCGGGCCACTGCCACACCGCCGGGTTGTGGGCGGCGCGCAGTTGGATTGGACGATCGTCCTGGTCAGTGACGAAGAAACAGCCGTAGATGGTGGCTTTGGGCAGGGTGGCGATGTACTGCCCGGGCGGGAGCCAGGTAACGCTCATGCCGTCCTCCTGAAAGGTCTGCTCGGCGAAGCCGAATTCGCTGGTCGTGCTGGTTGATGGTCGCAGCAGGTGGGTGGGGAACGCGGGCGTAGCGGCGTGGACGCCAGCGGTCGGGGTGGCGGAGAGCGTCAGCGAAAGCTCGTCGTGCTCGATGTCGAGACACAGCCAGCGGACACCCTCGGCGCTCTCGTGCATCTTGCAGGCGCGCGCCAGGGCCCCTCGGCGAAGTCGACGCCGTCGACGTGATAGCCGAGCTCGGCGAGGTGGGCGGCGAGTTCGCCGGTGCCGCAGCCGACCTCCAGCGCCCGGCCGCCGTCGGGGGTGGGGGTGTGCCGGGCGAACAGGCCGCGCTCCACGTCGCGCAGCGGCCGGAAGCCCTTGCCCTCGTCGTAGTGCCGCGACCATTCCGAGCGGTCGTATGCCACGGGTGCGCTCCTCATCAGTGGGGTGGACGGGGTCTTCAGCGGTGGTCATCGGCGCGCAGGCGCGCCAGGGTGCGCGGGCCGCGCTCCAGCAGTTCGGGGTCGCCGTGAGCGGCGCCGTACTGGATGCCGGAGAGGGCGTCCAGGGCCGAGTCGATTGCCAGGCGTTCCTCTTCGACCGGGGTGAGCTTGCGGCCGTAACCGGTCAGGAAGGCGTTGTACAGGTCCGGCCGCCCGGCCCAGGCGTCGGAGAGGCGCACCAGGTCCCGAATGGCGGGCCCGGGCTCGCTGCGTTCGAAGTCGATCACCGCGAGGCTGCCGTCCTCGGCGTACAGGAAGTTGCGGAGCTGGAAGTCCCCGTGCATTGGAACGCACTCCAGGACAGGCAGTTCTCCCGCGTGCTCCACGAGGGCACGCAGGAAGTTTTCGTCTCCCGGGTGGAGATGGGGATGTGCTCCGCGAAGGTGCCGCTCAACCTTCCCCAGCCGGATGTCCCCGTCGGTCGGTGCGGATTGCGCAGGCGCGCTGCGGTGGATAGCCGCAGCGAGAGCACCGATCCGGCGGAAGAGGTCCTGCTGCTCCTCGGGAGGGCGCAGGGCCACGGCGCCGTGCAGGGGGCGGCCCGGCGCCGCGGTGACCACCACGGCTCGCAGCCGGGAGTCGGTGACCACCAGTCGGGGCGCGGCCGCGCCGAGACGCGGAACCCACGTGCGGTAGGCGTCCACCTCCCGTTCGTGGAACCGGTCGCTCTGGTGGACCTTCACGTATCACGTGCCGCCCGCTGTGCCGCGGGCCCGCCACACCCGGCTGCCGTCCCGGGCCCAGGAGGTATCCGTCCACTGGGCGATGCGTCCGACCGCCTGCTCCGCGAACCGCCGCAGCGGCGGCTCCGGATTGTTCGGCTCTGGCGACGCGTCGGTGGTGGGGATGAGGCGGAGGCGGTCCTGCTCGGGTACGTAGGCGATCGCGTCGCCGGGCCGCTGGAAGTGCACCGCGAGCCGGGCACCGCTGCGGTAGGCGTCCAGTCCGGCGCGGCAGTACGCCACCATCGGGTCGGGCAGGTTGTCGAGGCCGAACCAATCCATGGCGTCGCACACCGGCGGCTCCCGGACGTGCGGCGTGCCTTCCCAGCGCAGCGCCTCGAAGAGGACACCGATCCTGCCTTCGCCGCCGGGGCTGCGGTGGTGCATGGTCACGGCCGCGCGCACATCTTCCGCGGCGATGGTGACGCCGGTCTCCTCCCACGCCTCGCGCACCACCCCCTCCACGATGTCCTCGTGGGCGCCGTCCAAGTGGCCGGAGGTTCTCCAGGCACTCGCATGTTGTAGAAATACCCTGCGCGGCATGGAGGCATTATGAGGGCGAGCGAACGTTGGACCGTCGACTTCTACGACATGGTCGAAGTCGTTCCACTTGGGCCACTTGAGGAGTTCCCGTGGTTCGGCGACCTCCACGAGCGTGCAGCTCGCAATGGCGCTCGCCACGGAACGCCCATCCTGATCTCACCCACGGGCCACGCGGACCCGAGAATCAACCTCTTCTTCCGCACCGGCACGATGGCGAGCGCGTCGGTAAAGACGATGCGGCGGTACGCCTACTCCCTGGCGGTCTGGTTGACGTTCCTCCACGTCTTTGGCCGCCGCTGGGACGAGGCGACGCTCGGCGATGTCGAGATGTACAAGGAATGGCGGCTCACCGACGTCCGCAACGACGAACGGGTCAAGGGCACGAGCTTCGACACTGACCGCGCAGCGCTCAACTGCTTCTACACCTGGGCCGGGCCTCGCTATCAAACGACCAACCCGGTAGCCGCCGTTCCTCGTCAAGCCTCCTCTCCCGCGAAGCCCTCCGCGGTCGTCGGCGGGCCGGGGATTCCCCCGGCCAGGAGCGGGCGTGATCCTTTGAGGCCGGCGGCCAGCCGTCGGCGTCAGGTGAAGTGGCTGCTGCGCAGCGGGTTCGAGCAGTGGCGCAACATCGGGCTGCGCGGCTACGGTTTCGACGGCCTGCGGCGTCCGGGCTGGCGCGGGTACAACGAGGACCGGGACGTCGCCTTCGTCGACGGCCTGTACGGTACGGGGCTCCGGCTTCAGGAGTGGGCCAGCATCCTCGATGTCGAGCTGCCGTTCGGTGAGCGAGGGCGCTACCCGAAGGCGTGGCTGGCCGCCGCGTGCATCAAAGGTGCCCCGGCTGAGGGCCGTTCGTACCGGATCCCCCGACGTGCGCTGTCTACCGTGGCGTCGTACATGGACGAGGTGGAGGGATCGCGGGCGGAGGTGATCCGTCGGGCCCAGCGGGCCGGCCGCTACGACCGCTTGCCCGGGGTGCGGATCGTGACGGGCTACAGCGCCCGCACGCGGGAGCTGCACATCCAGACGCCATCCGGGGCTTCGGTGCCGCTCTCCATGGACGTGCTCGGCCCCGACGAGCGTCTCCGCCTCTTCCGCACGACACCCGACGGCCTGGAGCCGCTCGCGGTGTGGCTCTCCCACGACGGCTTGCCGAAGAAGACCGGAGGCTGGGAGGACACCTTTCGGGACGCCAACGAGCGCATCGCCGATCTGTGGGCTGACCTCTCGGCGGAAGAGCTGACGCCGGAGGAGCGCGAGCGGCGCCGGGCCCAGTGCCCCGTATGGGCGCGCGCCCACATGCTCCGGCATTCGTTCGCCTTGCGCTGGTACCTGGTGCTGTCCCAGGTGTGGCAGCCCCACCTGGACGGTTTCACCGACGAGCAGCTCAAAGACCTTCGCGACCAGTTCGGCGATGTCTGGTACGCCCTGTCGATTCTGCTGGGTCACAGTCACCCGGACACGACCCGCGATCACTACCTGGCGCCCTTCACCGGTCTCCATGTCGACTACCTGATGGCACTGCTGGACGAAGACGAGCGCACCACGATGGAGTCGCTCGTCCGCACAGCCGCGGCCGCCACCGGGGTGGTCCTGGCATCGGGGGGCGCCCGGTGAGCCGTGGTGGACGGCGGGCGAGTTTGCCGTCGGGCTCGTGGCAGCCTCCGCAGCGCGGACTCGTTCCGGAGGCAGGCGGCACGCGGGTGCGGTTCCTGGCGGAATCGGGAGAGGAGTCCAAGACGTATGACTTCTCCGTCTGTGAGGTCGCGCCCGATCTGCAGCAGTGGATGGCCAGGTGTTTCAGCCGCCGGATCGGGACGGCACGCGCTCCGATCAAGCGGCTCACTGCCGCCGAGAGCCACTTTTTGGCGCTGCGCGGGTTCGCGCGTGTCCTGCGCAGGCAGCAGCCTGCGCCAACTCGTCCGGAAGAGTTGGCGGGTACGCACATCCGCGCGTTTGTGGAGCATTACGACGGTCAGCCGAGGCGTCAGCATTCTGCCCTCAAGCAGCTGCGTTCCGTGTTGCGCAAGGATCCGGAGCTCCCGGAGGACGCCCGCCAGGCCCTGTTCGACGTCCGGGTGAAGGAGCCCGAGGTGATCCGCCCCGGGGCCTACGCGGACGCCGACTGGCAGGCGATCATGACGGCGGCGCGGCGAGACGTCCGCCTGGCGCGGGAGCGGGTCGAGGCCGGACAGCGCCTCCTGGCACGGTGGCGCGGCGGCGATCCCGCGCTCAGCCGCCGGGAGGCTGAGCGCGGGGCCCTCTTGGATACCCTCGACCGCACCGGTGACCTGCCGCGTCAGCCCGGGGGCAAGCGCAACCACACGAACGCGGTGCTGCGCGCCGGCGGCATGGGACACCTGGCCGCGAGCTTGTGCCTGACCCGGTCGGAGGCGACCGCGTTCTGTCTTCTGCTGACCGCGCTGACCCAGGAGAACTTCGGCACCATCGCCGCGTGGCCCGCGGCGCACTACCACCCGGAGGGCGCCCAGGAAGACGAGCGGGTTGTCCTGGTGGAGGAGTCCAAGCCCCGGCGCGGCCCCGAGCGGGAACACATGATCGCAGCGCTGGAGCACCTGCCCGACGACGTCGCGCAGCTCCTCGGCGTCGATGCCGACGAGTCGCGCCTCATGCGCTCCCCGCTCCGCCTGTACCTGCTCCTGCTGTCCCTCACGGAGCTGCCTCGCCGCCACGGAGGGACGTCCGCGGCTTTCGCAGTATTCAACCAGCGGCGAGTTCGCTGGGGAGCCGGGGTACGGGCTGGCGATGTTCGTAACTGGGCCCGGGCACACGGCTTTCCGGCTGCCCGGCACGCCGTCCCGGGGCGGCCGGGTGTGGACACAGACCGAATCCGGCAAACGGCTCTGGAGCGTCGTCGGCATCCCGTGGCGCACTCACGCCACACTCACAACGACATCTATCTCAAGGGCAGTAGCACCGTGCAGGCCGACAGCCGGAAGGTCATCGGTGCGGCGCTACGACAGGAGGTCGCCAAGGCTCGTGTGGTGCAGTCGGTTCCGGTCTTCACCGCCGACTTCGTTTCCTGGGCCCGCGAGAACCTTGCTGAGGCCGCCGCCCAGGCGGGCCTGGAACCTCGGACGCTGAGAGACCTTCTCGACACCGAGCGGGACACCGCCACCGTTGCCTGCGTGGACCACCTCGCCAGCCCGGTCGCCGAACCCGGCCAACCGTGCACGGCCTCCTTTCTGCAGTGCCTTACCTGCGCGAACGCCCGGGCGCTGCCGCACCACCTTCCCGTGCAGATGGCCGCCCGTGACGGCATGCTGCAGCGACGCCCTCATCTCGACCCGCCTGTATGGCGTGCCCGCTTCGGCGCTCCGCTTCAGCAACTGGAGGAGATCATCAGTCACTTCACTGAGGCCGAGCACCAGCAGGCGCGTGACGGTCTGACCAGCGACCAGCGGCGGCTGGTCGATGACCTTCTTGACGGCCGCCTGGATCTGCGATGACCAGCGCCTCCGTCCCCTTCTCCGCGCCCGGTGATCCATGGCCGGCAGACGACATCATCGTCCTGCGAAACCGGCCTCTGCGCGCCGGAACGGACGAGGCAGTCCTGTCCCGTTTCGGCGATGCGGTCTGGCACACCGTGCCGGCACACCCTGATGCCCACCACCACGTCTCGCCGCTGATCTGGAGTCACTACCCTCCGATCTTCCGTCTCCCCTTCAAGACTTTCTTCCTCGCTGCGCTCGACCACCCCTACCCAGGTAGCCCGGTCACCGTGCAGCGCGGCGGCGAGCGCGCGGGTGTTGCGACGCTCCGCTACTGGTTCATGGACCTTCAGGTCTTCGCGGAATGGCTCGTCGGGGCGGGGATCTCCCGTCTGTGCGACGTCACCGAACACCATCTGGACGCCTACCGTGCCCACGTCCATGCTCTGCAACGCAAGCCGGGCCGGAAGGTGGATTTGCAGGCCGCGGTGCGCACGCTGTGGCTGTACGGTCCGCACTTGCCCGACGAGGCACGGCTGGCCACCGGCTACCCCTGGCCCAGGGCATCCGACGACGGCCTCATGACCTCTGTCGGAGGCCGCGACAACAAGACGCCGCGGATCGCCCCGGCGACCATGACGGCCCTGCTCGCCTGGGCGCTGCACGTCATCGAGGCGGTCGGCCCCGACGTACGGGACGCATGGGTTCAGCATCAGCAGTTCAGAGCCGGGACGCATCCGTCTCAGGCCGAGTTCGACGGCCTTCCGACGGGGGAACGCGCCCAGCGGTACATCGCCCGCTGCCGACGAGAGGGGACCCCGCTGCCCGGACACCGTACGGAGAACGGGCGGCGGATCATCAACTTCTCCGCCATCGAGCGGATGCTCCAGACGACCACGGTCTTCTCCTTCACCCCCAATCAGAAGCGGACACTGCGGGAGTCGGGGCTACCCGTCGCCGAAGACAGCTACATCGGGGAGATCACAGGTGTGATCGATGGCCGGCCGTGGCGCGATTCGCCCATCGCCGTGTCCGAGCTGCGCAATCTGATTCGCATGGTGACTGCGGCGGCTTTCGTGGTGATCTGCTACCTCAGTGGGGCCCGTCCCGGCGAGGTGCTCAACCTGCGTCCCGGCTGCCGGGCGACCGACGAGGAGACCGGGGAACTGCTGATTGTCGGCCGCCGGGGCAAGGGGTATGACCGTGCCTCGCTTCCGCGGTCGGCGACAGAGGCGGACGCGGAGGGGTCACCGGAAGAACGGCCGTGGGTCGTCGTCATGCCGGTGCACGACGCCATCGCACTGCTGGAGAGCTTCGGCGACTACGCGTTCTTGTTCCCCGCCAGCTTCACCAACGCCCAGACCAAGCGGCCGAACGACTTCAACGCCCGGCAGGTTGAGTCGGTCACCAGGGATCTGGAGGACTTCGTGGCGTGGGTGAACAGCACGTTTGGCCGCCCCGGCAGCGACGTGCCCATCCCGCCGGACCCGACCAAGCACCTGCACGCTTCGCGCTTCAGGAGGACCCTCGCGTATTTCATCGTCCGCCGGCCCCGCGGTCTGGTGGCGGCTGCGCTGCAGTACGCCCACGTCCACACCAAAGTCACCCTGAGCTACGCAGGGCGGGGCGATTCCTCCTGGATGGACGACATTCAGCTGGAGACCCTGGAGATGGTGCTGGAACAGAATGAGCAGGACGCCCGGCTGCTGGAGGCGGGCGAACACGTCTCCGGCCCCGCTGCCGATGAGTACCGGCACCGCGTACGGACACGCGCCCGCTTCGCCGGACGCGTCATCACCGCTGGCAGGAGCATTGAGCGACTGCTCGAGCAGGCGGACCCGAACATCCACCATGGCGAGGCCATGACCTGTGTGTGGCGACGGGAGACGGCCGCCTGCCGAAGGGCCCGCATCGAGGCCGGACTTCCCGCTGAAGACGGCCCCAACGAGAGGGAATGCCTATCGAGTTGCAGGAACCTCGTCTACACGGACCGGAACATCGTCGTGCACAGGCGTCTGCAGCAGCAGCGGGAGGAGGCGGCAGCCGATCAGCTCAGCCCCCGTCCCTTGCGAGACCGAGGAGCCGCGCTGGCTGAGAGCAGCCGAGCGATCATCGCCGCCCATCAAGCGGGGCCGGTTCCGACGGCATCAACGAAGAAGGAGCGGTGATGGGACGCCGACCGCGCGACCAGGAAGCCGACCGAGCCGCGATCCAAGCCGCAGCCGACCGGCTTCTGGCCGGGACCCCGTTGCGCTCGCACTCTGGGCGACTGACCGCATCTGAGCTGATCTCCGAGTGCGACCTGCGGCGCGACATCGTCTACCGTCACACCGACCTCATCCAGAACTTTCAAGCCCGGGCGAAGGCGCAAAACTCCACCCCGGTCGCGATGCAGGAGCTCGCCGAGGAGAACCGACAGCTCAAGACCGAGAACGACGAGCTGAGGGGCGAACTCCGCCAGGAGCAGGCGAGGAGCAAGACGATGCGGATGATCATCGCGGAGCTCTCCCTCGAACTGGAACGAGCCAAGGCCGAACTTGAGGGGGTCTCTGGCGTCACCCGACTGACGGACCGGCGCTGACCAGGGCAGGGATGTTATCCAGCGTCAGGGCTCCTCGCCCAGCTCAGGTCAATCAGGGTGCTCTGACCGACCGAAACGCTCGCCGCCGACGTGCTGATGACGGCCGAGAGCGGGTACGGAAGGGCCGCTCCACACTGGCGCCCGAAGCGCTTCCGTGCGCTCCCTGTACGTACGTGTGGCGTGCCAGGAGATACGGGCAGGATCGCGGCATGGACTACTACGGCGGGCCGGACCCGGCGTCCCGCGAGGACACCAGCTTGTGGGCTCTCACCGAGACCGCGGAGGAAGACTGGCAGTATCCCGTCGTCGGGGTGGCTGGGGCGCTGCTGCTGCATTCCGGCCGGCGCACCAGCGGGATCTCCTACCCGCGGGCCTGCCGCCTCCTGGGCAGCGTTCCCCCGCGCCAGGGCGGATACGCCCTGTGGGGCATGTACGGGATCGACCGCGATACCGGCGCGACCGAGCGCCGCACGGCGGTGACGACCTACCTGCGCCACACCCAGGCAGTCCTGAGCCGCTGGCGCGCCGGTGACCAGGACGCGGACCTGCTCACCGTCCCCACGAGAGGCCGCGGTAGCGATGGGGAGATGCTCTTCGTGGTGCGGGGGTGGCCGGTACCGCTGGTGCCTTGCCCGGGGCTGAACCCAGCCGCTTCCCCTGAACACCGCCTTACCGATAGGACTCCGCTGCCCTTCTGACGGCCCGGGTCGCGGGCGGACGCACCAAGTCCCCGGCGCGGGCTCGCTGAGCGAAACGAAGTGGAGGCCGGACCGTACTTCGTGTCGCGCCCAACTTGCCGGAACTCCTGCTTGGCTCGGTGCTCTGCCAAGAGCGTTCGGCGCCTGGCGGGAGACGTCTCGCAACCGCCTCTTGGGTGGGGCGTATGACGTGATCTGTGCCAGCCCGGCGGGTTACAGCAATCCTCCCAGCGGCAGGGTGCGCTCGGCGAGTTGTCCGCGCAGTTTCTCTCCGGCAGTGTCAGCTTCGGCGAGCCAGTCGCAGCGATCAGCCGTTCGGCGTGCTTGGTTGACATCCTCGGGCGCCAGGGTGCAGAACGCGGCAGCTTGTTCCAGGAGGAGTCCGCCGTCCTCGGCGTGTCCGAGGCGGCCGTCGGGACGGGTATGAGCGGCGGTGTACAGGGCCTGGAGCGGGTGGTCTTGCGAAGGCGAACGGCCGGGGCTGTTCGGGCAGCCGCATGGGAATGGTGAACCCGGTGGTGTTCTCGGACCCGGAAGTCATCACCTCAGCGACGGTGCCGGGCAGACGTAGCCAGTCATCGCAGCGAACAGTCGTTGAAGTACCCGCTCGGGATCGCCCTGTGCGCCGCTGGTAGTCGCGGAGCGCGTCCCCGGGCTCGATGAGCTCTACTCGCAGCACGTCAGGTTCCAGGTCGTGCGGCACGGTCCGCTGCGCGATCTTCCCCCCATCGCTTCGCCCGCCGGGCGGTCCGGACCGGCAGCAGCGTTGGCACGAGGAAGCGACGCCGGCCCGTCGGCCAGGGCAGGCGATGAACCGGCGGCGGAAGAGGGTCCGTGGTGGGAGAAGACCGCTGCAACACTTCCCCCGTCGTGCCGTCTGCGGGCTCCCGCCGGGCGGCTGGCTTCCCCGCCGCCTCCTCAGCTTCGGCCGGGGTGGTGCGCACCGGGGACGCGCCCATGGAGTTGCGCACCGGGCGACCTGCAACTTGCCCTGGGAAAAGGGTAGTTGTCAGTCCCGCCCGCTAGCTTGATGAGTGTCCCTCCTACCTGAAGGAGCCAGCGTGACCTCCAAGCCCCGCCGCTCGTACAGCAACGCCACCATCGCCGCTCTGACCACGCTCGCACGAGGCGGCTGCTACTACCCCGAGTGCCACGTCCCGATCCTGAAGATGATCGACGGCGAGCCGTTCCTCAATCTGGAGATCGCCCACATCCGGGCGTTCGAGGACAACGGGCCGAGGTCGGAGGAAGACCTCGACATCCGGGAGCGGAACAGCTTCGGCAACCTGATCCTGCTGTGCACTCCGCATCACAAGCTAGTGGACGGTCCGCGAAGCGAGGAGTTTCCGGTCGAGGTGCTCGAAGGCTGGAAGGACGCGCGGGAGTCCGACGGTATCGACGCGCTTGCGGGGCTTACCGACCTCACCGAGGACAAGCTCGCAACAATGATCCAGGAAGCTCAGCACGAGCTGTTCGAGCGTCTGGAACCTGCCCTGGACGAGTTCGCCAAGACGGCCCCCGAACTGGCGGACCTCCTGAAAAGCGTCACCAGGGAGATCTCCGACCCGAGGATTCACGGGTTCGGAATCTCCGAGGACAGCGTACGCATGCTCAGCAACGCCTCCCGCGACCTGGGTCATCTACCCGACACCGCGCCGTGGCTGCTTCGGGCCGCTCATGCCCTCAGGACGCTCCCGGACACAGCCTCAACACTCCAGGATGCCGCCGATGACCTCAAGGGACTCCCGGACACGGTGACCATCCTCAACAAAGCAGCCCAGAAGCTCTCGACGGCCGCGGCGAAAGCTCAGGACGCGACCTCCGCCGCATACAACAGTCCCTACTGACGCCCCGCAGCATCACAGGCCCGCCTCGCAGCAAGGTGTCGCCGAGGGTGTGCAGGACAGCAGCACGAGAGCGGCAGGCATCTCCCCGCCGCAGTCCATGCAAGGCTGCGCCCTGACCCATCACCCCGACGCCCTGCACCAACTCGGCCGCCTGGCCGACCAGTACGAGCGCGGAACCGGGTTGCTCACCTGGCGCTACGCGAGCGCGGCCACGGTGCTCGGGACCAGTGTCCTGGACCGCGTGGTGGGCGGCCGTCCCGCGCTCACGGCCGGCACGGTGACGGAGCTGTGCGAGGAGTCGACTCTCGGCCAGCTGCGCGATGCCCTGTCGATCCCGTGCACCGACCTACTGATTGCGCGCGAGCCCGTGTTCCGGGCAGTGGGTAGTGCTGCTGTGGCGCCTGTCCGGACACGTCCACTCCTTCATCCCGCGTCGGCGTTCCGTCATCCTGCATCCCGGCCCCTACAGCGGGAGCGTCACGGTGACTGTCTTGCCGCCGCCGTCCGGATCGGCGGGCACGGCCGTGCTCCCGCCCGCTTCCACGGCGAGGTGCTGGACCAGGTGCAGGCCGAACCCGCCGTCACCGTCTTCGCGCGGCGTGGGCAGTGCGCGGGGCCGGTGCGGATGCCGGTCGTGGACTGCCACGTCCAGCTGTCCGTCCGCCATCGCCAGAGCGACATCCACAGCCGAGGAGCACACGGCTGCGTGGCGCACGGCGTTGGTGACCAGCTCGCTGACGATCAGCAGCACCGCGTCCCGGATCGGGTGAGTGGCCAGCCCCCAGGAGGACAGCACCTGATCCACCTCGGCGCGCGAGCGCGGCACCGACGTCACGTGTGCGGTGGGCAGAGTGAAGTCGTAGCGGAGGTCAGCCGGGGCCGAGGCATGGGTCTGATCAGTCACGATGGCGGTCACCTCTTCCTCCCCGGGGCGCGCGAGCTGTGCGGCGGGCGTCATTGCGGCGCGTCCTTTCGCTCGTAGATGCGGTGGCGGAAGCGCGGCCCGATCACGGAGCGGGCCCTTCCTCGAAGAGCCAGCCCGCGGCGGCATCGGCCAGGTTGTGGCGGCGGGCGGCGTCCTGGGAGGTGCGGTGCGGTATGACGCCGCTGGCGTGGGTGGCGACCAGGAACGCCCCGTCGGCGGCGACGCGTTGGCACAGTGCTGCGAATGCGCCCTGGCCGGTCGTAAGGGCGGCCGGGGAGAAGGCCACGATTCCCCTCGCTGTTCCCTCCGTCACCAGGCTCACCACGCGCGTCCACCCGGGACGGTGCTCAAGCGGCTGGCTTCCGTCCTGGTCGCGAACGGCCTCGGTCACGGGCCAGTCGCGGGCGTGGGCGTACTGCTGAAGATGCTCGGTGATCAGCGCTGCGGCGTCGTCCTCGGCGGCGCAGATGTACAAGGCGACCGGAACCCGGCGGCCGGAAGGCGGGGCAATCGGCATGCCCCCAGGGTCACTGGGAGATCACCATAGGTGAATGCCCGCCGGATAGCAGTGGCGGAACTCGTTCCGGGCCGGGTGCGATGCACCGTGGTAGTTGCGCGGCCTGGTCGGTGGCGGTATTACGCGGCGTGGTAGTCGCCGAGGTTACCCGGCCAGCAGATCAGCGCCGAGGACGCCGCCGAGCTGACGCAGCGCGCCCTTGTTCGCCTGCCCAATGCGTCGCCCGATGATCACAGGAAGGGCTTGGTGCCGGGCCCATTCGGGGTGCTCGGTGCACACCTCCATCAGACTGTCCAGCGCGGTGTCCCACATGCGCGCGTCGCATTGGGCCGCGGCCAGATCCAGCGCGAGCCGGTTCTGCGTGGCCTGCTGGAGCGCGGAGCGGTCGCCCATGCTCTTGCCCAAGGTGAGGGCCTTGCCGGCCTGGCCGAGAGCGACACTGATGCCGACGGCCTGGGCGGCGGCGTACACCGGGCCGAAGGACACGCCGTTCGTGGTCAGGTCGCCGCCCATTCGGGCACCGACGGCGTGGGCGTGACTGAGCAGGTCGCCGGCGCCGTCCGCGTCACCCCGCCGGGAAGCGACCACTGCGGCGAAGACGATGTGACAGCCGTAGACGGCCAGCCGCTTCGGGTCGCTGTCGCTGTAGCGGGGCTCGATGGACGTGGCGGCCCGCTCGGAGACCTGCTGGGCCTGCTCCAGACGGGCATCGCGCAGGTAGACCCACGAGCGTCCCGAAGCCACCAGCGCCTCCCGCAGCGGGTCGGACGCCTGCGTGGCCTCGGCCTGGGCGTGGCCTACGGCCGCGTACGCCAGATCGCGGGCGCCCATGAGGTTGGCGCAGTAGGCGGCCAGGCGGTAGCAGTCCGACAGCACCCCGCGAGCCGCGCACACCCGGTCAGCCGGAGCTGCGGCCACCGCGGCGGCGGCCTGGCCCACCAAGGGCGCGACCGTGCGTGCCGCCCCCGAGTAGTCCCCTTGCTGATACAGATCCCATGCCGCCGCAAGCGCGGTGGAATGGGCCTGCGCGTCCGGCGGCGGAGCGTCAGTTCCGATCCCGGCAGCGGTGTCGTGAACCACCAGGGACAGCTGCCGCAGCGCGGCTCGGTCTGCTGCCGCCATCGCGCGGCGCGGAGCCTGCTGCCCGACTAGCACCGACACGTCCGAGTGCAGTGCCTCCGATACACGCATCAGCGTCGGCAGGCTCACGGTGCCGTTCTGCTCGATCTTGCGGATCGTGCCGACCGACACCCCGGCGGCCTCTGCCAGCGACTCTTGCGTGAAGTCGGTGCCCCGCAGCAGCTTGACCCGCTGGCCGGTGGTGTAATTGTCCCAACTGCCCATGCCCACGCCCCACTTCCGCGTATTGGCTGCACAGGCGACCGTACGCGCATCCGCTTGCGGCGGATAGAAGGTCCACTCCATCGGGTCCGGGACGCCGCCGGTGGCCGGCGGCCACGCGCTCAAGCCGGGGCAGGAAGAACGTCCAGCAGACTGGACAGCCGCGCGACGGTGTCGACCTGCCCATCGGCGTGCACCGTGGTGATCCCCAGCGCGGCGGCCGGCGGAAGATTCACAGGATTGTCGTCGACGAACACGCACGCGTCGCCGGGCAACCCCATGCACTCCAGCGTGCGTTGGTAGATCAGCGGATCGGGCTTGGCCACGCCTTCCCGCTCGGAAATCACCGTGATGTCGAACAACTCCCACACCCCCAGCGTCTGGTACGGGTCGTAAGGGGCCAAACCGAAGGAGTTCGACAGCAGGGCCACGGTGTATCCGGCCCTGCGAGCGGCCCGCGCCAGCGCGATCATGTCGGTAGCTGGGCGGACGGCCGCCCACGCCTGGCCCATCAGATCGTGATGGTCCGCAACGCCCATCAGCGCAGCGGTACGGCGGTTCCATTCCGCCTGCGGCAACTGCCCGATCTCCAACGCCTTGTAGAGCGCGCGCCCTTCGGGATGGTCCTCCAGGATGTCGCCCCACGCGGTCGCGGGAAGCCCCTGGGACAGGCACCAGGAGCGGTGAGCGGACGCGACTCCGTCGGTCAACACCCCCACGAAGTCCAAGATCAGCCCCCGGTAGGGGGCTCGCCCGTCAGAGCTCTGCGCCACGCTTCCACCAGCCTTTCCACTCAGGATTCAACACCGCGAACGTACCCGCCCCGCTCCCAGAAGCGGGGGCAGCCGGTCATGGGAAACCGGCTTCCCGGCTACCCGAACTTCACCATCCGGGGATACGCACAGCACGAAGCAGCGCAGTAACGTCATGCGCACCACGTGGCAACCGACCCCACCAGGAGTGGATCTGGCGCCAACGGAGCACGTCTGAACTTGACTCACGCCCCATGTCATACAGGCATTCGCCCGTGAAGATGACTGCCGACCATACGAAATTCGATCCCCGAAGATCGCCGTACTCCTCGTCCACTCGCGCGAAGAGAACCAACACGTGCAGATCATTCAGCGGAGTCGTCCCGCCACGGACATCCTCATACCTGGTCGCCTCCAGGGCGCCCTCGGATGGGGCCTGAGGCGCGAAACGGGCCCTGACCCGCACGCGCGCCAGCCCGCCATACCGGCCCTCCGGCGGTCCCTCTGCACCGATGAACGGCGCGGTGCCCGCACACGCGTCCCACGTCCACCGCTCACCTCGGCGCTGTCGCGCGAACGCGGCCAGGCCGGGGACCTGCTGGATCACTGAGGTCCAGGGAACGGCCAGGTCGACCGTGAGAGAGCTTGAGGAGGCGTTCGGTCCGCCCATGGCCGGACCGAACTCACCGGTTTCGTCGAATCCCGTGCGCACGGCTCGGGCTCGGCTGTAGGCCGCCGGCACGGACACGCTCGGCCAGAGGGCCGCAGCGGTGAGGGACTGCGCCAGGCCGCCGACCGGATTGCTCCTGTCCGTGGCCAGCCCCGCCCTCTGGAGCCGGTCACGCGCTGACCACATCCCGAGGAGGACGTCGCCCAGCATGAGCACATCGTCAGAGGTGTCCATGACGGACGTCGACCTCCCGGTGAAGACGTAGGGACGGGATACGCTCGTGGTGCAATCTCGACAAGCTGAATCTCGACATGTGGCTTGCCTAGTGAACGGAGGGCAGGTGCCACAGCCCGGCCGCGTAGACCGCGCCGGCGCGCCGGGCGAGGAGGACCTCCGGTCCGTTGCCGGTCTCCCGGCGCAGGATCAGGTGGACGTCGACCGGTTCGGTATGACGCTGCGTGCCGCTCGTGTTCATGGAGTCCACCCTCTACTCCCAGCCCATCTGGGAGTACGTGCGTCCGGCCAGCACTCCGTCGATGGCCAGGCGTGCATACGCAACGACCTCAGTCGGAAGGTCCTTCGGCGCCCACCACCGCCACTCCACGCACCGGTCGGGCTCCAGGACTTTGGGGGTGCCGGACCAGGTACGGGCCCGGAAGACGAGTTGGATCCGTGGCAGCGCGCCCGGAGAGTCGACGAGGTGGACCAGGTGCACGAGTTCGACGTCGCCGGGGCCGATGAGCAGCCCGGCCTCCTCCTCGGCTTCCCTCACCAGGCAGGTGACTGCGGCCTCCCGCTCACAGTGCCCGGCCAGGAAATGCCACGTATTCGGGGCGAACGTGGAGTCGGGGTGGCGTAGACCGAGCAGCACGCGGCCGTGATCGTTCTGGAGGTAGAGGTGGACACCGACGATGTGCGGCTCGGTCCCTTCCGGTGCTTCGCCGCGGCGGGAGCGCACAGACTCCGCCGGGGAGCTGGCCGGGGGGTGCTGGGCCGCGTGCCGGTGGATCAGCTCATGCGTGTCGGGGCTCAGGCGCAGCCGGTCCAGCACCTCGGGGGTGAACCACCGCAGAAGCACACCCTCTCGCAGGTCGACCGCGTCGGGATCGCCGTCCCAGCGGCCCGCGAAGACCTGGATCGGCGCCACGAGCCCGCCGGCTCCCGTCGTTTGTGCCACGGTGTACGGCATCAGTTCCGCGGGCGCAAGGCCGGGAACTTCTTCGGCCAGCTCGCGCCGCAGGGTCTCCGCCAGACAGGTGTCGCCCTGTTCACGGCCGCCACCGAGAAGGGAGAAGGCTCCGGGAGCGGCGATGTCGTCGCGTTGATCTCGCAGGTGGAGCAGGTACTGCCCGTGGCCGTCGTGGATCAGGGCGGAGGCACCGACCGGTTCCGGCTGCCCGTCTAGTCCGTCGTCCTCGGCCAGCAGCAGCTTGGCGCGCAGTGCGGGGGAGCGGACGTCGGCGTACGGGAGCCACCGGGCTTCGGATACCTCCTCGTTTTGGAGCGTGAGCGGAGGTGGTTGTTCGGCAGCGAGGTAGAAGGCGAAGCGGAAGTCGTAGCGCTGGTGGGCGGGCTCGCCCTTGGCGGTGTTGGCGTCGATGCCGTGGACATCGATATCGATCGGCGCGCCGAGGAACTGAGGGGTCATGCACAGTTCCTGGGGGCGGATGCCGGTCTCCTCCTGAACTTCTCGCAGGGCGGCCGCCAGGAGGGTGCGGTCTCTGGCCTCGGTGTGGCCGCCCGGAGCCGGCAGCTTCCCGCCGCGGGCCCTGTGACCGACGTGCAGCACGCGCCGGTCGCGGTCGATGACGACGGCTCCACACGTGATGTGGCCGGGCAGCGTGGAGCGACTGGTGGGATCCGCGTCGTCGTCGAGGGCGGCAGCCAGTCCGGCAAGGGCCTCCCGCTCCTGCGGGTGCCGGGTCAGATAGGCCTCGAGGATTGCGCGGATGTGGGATCGGGTGAGGGACACGTCATCACCTGGGAGGTCATGGGGGTGGGGGCGCGGGTCGGTTTCGGAGCGAAGGTGGCTCATGGGTGCACTTCGGGCTTCTCTGTGCCGGCGGGTTCGGAGGTGACCTGGTAGGAGAGCAGCTCCTGGAACAGGCCCTGTTGCTGGGCGAGCTCCCGGTAGGTGCCCTCTTGCACGATGCGGCCCTCGTCGAGCACCACGATGCGGTCGGCGACGGCGACGTTGGCGATGCGGTGGGTGACCAGCAGTACCACCCGGTCCTGGGCGAGACCGCGCAGCCGCTGGAAGATGCGGTATTCGGCGCGCGGGTCGAGGTTCGCGGTCGGCTCGTCGAGGACCAGCAGCCCGCCTGGGCGGAAGAACGCCCGGGCCAGCGCGATTCGTTGCCACTGGCCCCCGCTCAGTTCCTCTCCGTTGAGCCACTCGCGGGCGAGGAGGGTGTCCAGGCCCGCGCCGAGCTTGTCGACGACCTCGTCGGCACCGGCGGCCGCGCACGCCTCGTGTACGGCGGCGTCACCGCGTGGTGAGGGCTGGCCGAGGGTGATGTTCTCGCGCGCTGTGAGCGGCCACTGCGCGTAGTCCTGCGGTACCAGGGCCACCCGCTGCCACAGCGCCTGCGGGTCGGCCTCGCCGGTCGGCACGCCGTCCCACAGCACCTCGCCGTCGGTGGGCAGGTACAGGCCGCAGACCAGGTTCGAGAGCGTGGACTTGCCCGAGCCGTTGAAGCCGACCAGCGCGGTGACTTCGCCCCGGCGAAGGGTAAGCGAGACATCGGACAGCGCGTTGCTGCCCTTGCCCGCATAGCGGTGGGTGACGGCTTTGATCTCGATCGTCTTCGGTGGCTCGGGCCGGTGCTCGCCCCGGCGCATGCGGAATCCGCCGGCCTTCGCCAAGAAGTTGCTCCAGTCGTCCATGTACAGGCCCGTACGCACCGCGCGGGCCCCGACGCTCACCAGACCGCGGACCGACTGCCCCACCGTCTGCAGGGCGAAAACAGCCATTCCGGCGTGCCCGACACTGATGCGGCCGGTGGCCAGCAGCACCACGACCGCCGCCCACACCATGGCCGACCCCAGGCCACCACACATGGCGCCGAGCACGGACATGCGGGCGCCCTTGTCGGCCGCAGCGCGGTCTTCGCGGTTGATCCGGGCGACGGTCTGCCGGTAGCGGCCGGTGAGGAAGCCGGCCATGGTGCCCTGCAGGCTATTGCCGCCCCATGCCGCACGCTGGATGGTGAAGGCAGCCGGGGCCCGGTGATGTGAGTCTGCGTCCCTCACCATCTGCCCCGGAACACCGTCGCGGAAGTCCAGATGGCCGTCAGGACGGATCAGTGCGTAGATACCAGTCATGGAATCGGTGTAGGGGTCGGCAGCGGGCCTCCCGCCGGGCCGGGCACCCGCGGTGCGTGAGGTGCGGACTCGAAGAGGTCGTCGAACTCGGCGGAGATCGGCTCACCCCCAGCCGGCCCGTCCGGGCTCGCTCGCCCCCGACGGGTCGGCTGCATCCGTTCGAGGCGCTACCGGCGCCCATGTGCGCCTGTCTCTCCTGGCTGCGCACCCAGGCGGCGCGTCGCGACAACGGCACGCCGTGAGTCCCCCCCATGAAAACGTGGTGCTTCCGTCGGCGGCAGGGGCAGCCGTCCTCTCCCACCGCTGAGGAGGTGGCCGGGGTGCGTCGATACCGCGCGAAGAGCGGCGGGTACGCGGCGTCTCGGGCCGGGCCAAGGGGCACGGTGCCGGGTTGCCCAGGCGCGGTTACTCAGCCAAAGCCGTGTTGATGGCCGCTTCCGCATGCAGCCGTGTCGTGGGGAAGACAGGAACGGGGCTGTCCTGTTGACCGATGAGAAGCTCGATTTCGGTACAGCCCAGGATGATGCCCTCTGCTCCCGCTGCCGCAAGATCCCTGATAATCCGCTGAAATTCTGTGCGCGATGCACTCCTCGCGATACCGAGGCAGAGTTCTTCGTAGATCACCCGATGCACAAGTGCGCGTCCCCCGGTGTCGGGGACGCATACGCCCAGGCCGCCTGCCTCCAGGCGTGCACGGTAGAAATCCTGCTCCATGGTGAACGCGGTCCCGAGCAGACCGACCTTGCGCACTCCCGCGGCCCGCACCGCATCTGCCGTGGCGTCGGCCAGATGCAGTAACGGAACTCTCACCGCAGCCTCTACCTGACCCGCCACCTTGTGCATCGTGTTGGTGCAGATCAGCACCATGTCGGCACCCGCGCTCTCCAGGGAACGGGCGGCATCGGCCAGAACCTGCCCGGCCTCGTCCCAGCGCCCGTGCACCTGTAGCTGCTCGATCTCCGCGAAATCCACCGAGTACAGCACGCACCGCGCCGAGTGCAGACCACCAAGTCGACGGCGGGTCAACTCGTTGAGGAGCCGGTAGTACTCCGCCGTCGATTCCCAGCTCATCCCCCCTATCAAACCGATTACCTTCACTGCTGCCTCCTGGTCATCCCACTGTCGCTGCCGCAGAGCTTGCAGGAGTATCGCGCTGAAAGCAATTCAAGAAAACGAAAGACGAGCCGAAAGCTTCCCTTATGGAGCTGCGTTTCCCTGGCTGCCGGAAGAGCTGTCAATGGTCTGGAGGCGGTAGACGGTGACCGTGACCTGACTGCGGGTGCGGGGAGTCGGGAGCGACCCGGATCGTCACCCGGGAGCAGTCGCCTGCGTGACGTCGATCAGGCCGGTGCCATCGAGCCGGTGAAGCACTGCTTCATGTAACAGCCGCCTCTCTCGCCCGCCCACTCACCGGTCGCAGTGCGACCACACGGGCCTCACGCCGTACAGCACCAGGCTGGTCGCGGCGTGAGGGGCAGTCGGCATGGAATCAGTACGACTGGAACTCCAGCAGATGTCCCTCCGGATCGCGGACGTGCGCGGTTCGCATCGTGGGACCCCATTCGGGACGCTCCACCCGTGCGGCGGCGTCCTCGGCACCGTTGGCCGGACACGGCGCGTGGGCTGCGGCCACGTCGGCGACCCTGCTGACCAACACGACCGTGGCGCCCGTGTCCAGCCGTGGCGGTGGCGCCTGAGGGCTGATCGGCCGTGCGGAGAGCCGCTGGCACCAGTCGGTGATCCAGCAGAGCCAGCAGGCCTTCGTCGCACGTCCCAGCTCGCGTACGGACCGTCGGCGCCACCACGGGCCGGCGTGGCGCCCAGGAGCTCCGGCAGGACGGTGTCGTAGAAGCGGAAGCAGCCGCCGTTCAGGACGCTGTGCTCGCCCCACTGAGCGGAAGCGGGCGAGCCCAGCTTCATGCGCTGCTGCTGCGCGTGTTCGAGGAGGCGGGAGCGGATGATGACGCGCACGGCCGACGCTTCCCGCTCTGAAGACCGGTCCAAGTGTTCCGGCTTGCCGGTAGGTGTCTGGTCTGTGACCAACGAAGAGAAGGTCGTACTCGGGCTTTCCGTGAAGAGCAGCCACAGGGGATGCCACCAGCAGCCGACCAGGACCTGATCGACGTGCATTTCCAAGCGGAGTGACGCGGTGAGCTGAAGAGGTGCTGTTGCGGATTTCGACGCTGCCTTCCCCTTCTCTCCGAGCGGGCGAAGGCCCTTCTGCCGACGGAAGCCGGAAGCCGGAAGCCGGCAAGCCTGGGCAGACCGGGCCGGAGCAGTCGAGCAGCACACCTTGCCCTCCAGATCCGCGCGCGGCGTGATGGCTCTGCTCGGGTCTTCGGCGACCACGTACGGGCCGGCTGTCTTCTTCGTACGAGTCCGTAGTCGGTGCCGAGGGGGAGCCGTCCACAGCTTTCATGTCCTGTCGGCGGCTACCGCTAAGCTTCCGACCGTGCAGTGCAGCGTTGGCCGCTGCCTTTGAGGAGGTACAAGATGGGTGCGTCAGCCTGGGAATACTACGTGCCGTACCAGGAGAATCTCGGCGCCGCTCTGGAGGAGTTGCAGCGTCGAGTGTTCATCGCCGGTGAGTACTACTGGGCGCCCGGCGCCGACTGGCTTCCTGAGGAAGAGCGACGCCCGCGGCCTTCGACCATGGAGGAACTGTGGGTGGACGAGTGGACGCAGCACAGCGGTACCCACTCGATCCTCGATGTCTTCCATGTTCAACGGGAAGATGAAGAGCCTGAGATCTGTGCGATACAGCCGGTGACCGCCGCAGAGGCCCGCAGCGTGGCCGGCACTGAACGGCTGACCCGTGAACACGTTCCAGCGATCCAAGACCTCGCCGATGAGCGCGGGTACGGCCGGTGCGCCGTACTGTACGACGAGTACGGGGCGCGACGGGAGATCTATTTCTGGGGTTGGTCCGGAGACTGAGCCATCTTCCTGCTCCGAGCCCGTTCTCCGGCCTCTTGGGCTGGTGCGCTCGAAGACGCTCTCGGGGCATCTGGTCGTTTTCCCAACGTCATCTTCGGCACGTGCGAGCAGAAGCTCTGAAAACCCTCGACGGACACGGCCTCATTGTCCACTGCCAACTACAACGACTTCTCGGATTCGTCTGGACCGGCACGTGTGGCCGGAGGTGATGGCCCTGCGGGGAGCCTGGCCCGCCGACCCGTCGTGATCAGCTCGACGTGTTCCACGGTGGGAGGCAAGAGATGGCGATATCGCTGCCTGATAGGCCGGCCACACCGACACTCGTGTTCCGATCCCGATGTGCTGGTGCTGGATTGCGCTGGACAACAACATCTCGCGGATTGGCTGAGACTTCGCGGTCCCAAGGATCCGCCTCGCCCTGCACCCGCATGCCAAGAGCCACGCGCGCAGATCGCCGACCGTCAGCTTCGAGCCGGCGCGCGCGGGCTGTCGGTGGCCACGATCAGCGAGGGCGAGGCGTTCGCCCGGGTCGGCGTGGATGACCTGTTCATCGCCTACCCCGTCTGGCTCGACGCCGACAAGGCGCAGCGGCTGCGCCGGTTGGCGGACGACGACGTTGCTGTGGGAGCCGGCGTCGAGTCGGTCGAAGGCGCGCGGCAACTGGGGAACGGCGTGCACGGCAGTGCCCGGCTGGTCGAGGTGCTTGGTCGAGGTCGCCAGCGGGAGCCACCGGACCGGGGTGCAGCGTCACGCTGTTGCTGAGGTCGGGAAGGCGGCTGCCGACGCGTGCCTGGACGTCGTCGGCGTGTTCGCGTTCCCTGGGCGCGGATACGGTCACGACGCGCAGGCGCGCGAGCACGCAGCACGAGGAGCGCACGCTCGACGAAGCCGCACAGGCGCTGCGAGGCCTTGGTCTGGACATCCGCGTGGTCAGCGGCGGATCGACCCTGACGGTGGGGCAGTGGCAGTTGGGCGCGGTCAACGAGCTGCGGCCCGGTGTCTACCTCTTCAATGACGCCGCTCAGTTGGCGATCGGGACCTGGGGGTGGAGGATTCGGCGTTGGCCCCCGCGGCGACGGTGATCCGCGTTCCCGTCCCGGCCCCGGACCGCCCGCAGGGAACCATTACCGGGTTGGGGGAGCACCACGCCGTCGTCCGGCTTCCGGAGGGGGTGCGGGGGCCACGCCTCGGGTCGATGGCCGCTCTCGTCCCCGTCCACATCTGTACGCCGGTGAATCCCGCCGATGAGCTGCTCGTCGTCCAAGACCGCGAGGTGATCGACCGCTGGCCGGTAACGGCACGAGGCGTCAACACCTGAGCACTGCCTCGGGCCGACAGGCGGCGGTAGCAGATCAGAGTTGCGGCTCCCCGCGAAGGCAAGGAAGTGTGCGGTCTTGCGCGCCCAACGACAGGGACGACGTCGGCACCCGGCCAGCCGGGCCACCGTCCGCTCCACGCTCCAGCGGTGGCGGCCCAGCCGCTGCGAGGACTCGATCCCCTTGTGCGCGATACGCGGGACTGAGATACCGATCGAGAGCGGCAGACCTGACCGCTCGGCGATCAAGCGGATCTTTGCGTCATTCTTGCCGCGATCTACGGGATTCGTACGGTTGCGCCGCGTCGGGCGCGGCCGGCTCGGCGTCGCCCGCCCTCTCGCTGGGGCGGGGGAAGTCGGCGCCCTTCCGCAACGTGCCGAGGGTGGCTGGCGACTCTGCGCGGGTGAGGCGTTCTCTGGGGCGGTGTGGGCGGGCATGCGGCCGGCGGCGGCCGGGCCGCGTTCAGCCAGCGGAACCTCCCGGGAACGGTTCCCCGGACACACCCGGCGCCCGATCAGATCTTCTGGGCGTCCGCCTGGGAGAGCAGTCGTTCCACGACGTCGGTGACGTGGAATTCCTGTCCCCGCTCTCCCAAGCGACGGTCGAAGGCGAGAGCACCTCTGACACCGATGCCACCGCAGCCGCCCGCACGCACGGGGACGAACGCCTGGAGGCTGCGGTACGACGGGTTCCTTCAGAGGGTGAGGGCGAGCTTGCCCCGCAGGTGACCGCCGTCGAGCAGCCGATGCGCGTCGGCCACGTGCTCGAAGGGGAACGGTCATTCGGTCGACAAGAGCGGGGATCGCCGACCGGCCTTGTTCCAGCAGGGACGCACGAGCTGCCCGCTTCGTACGCTCGCCCATCAGGAAGTCGAGCAGCGCGCTCCGTGCATGATCGTCGTCCAAGCGACCCAGCGACGCAATGAGCGCTTCGGCTGCAGCTAGAGGTTGTCCCGTAACCAGTGGTGCGGCTGGTGCGTTGGTCGGGCATGGGTGGGGTGATCTCAGCTGATGATCCGAAGTGGATTGAGCCGTTTGCGGGTCTGACCGAGGTGCAGTTCGTGAGGCTGGTGGCACTGGTGCGGCGCCGTGGTGGTGACGTTCAGCGTGGCCGGCCGTGGCGGCTGTCGCTCGGGGATCGGGTGTTGCTGGTGGCGACGTACTGGCGCACGAACCTCACGTTGCGGCAGGTGGCGCCGCTGTTCGGGGTCTCGAAGTCCGCGGCCGACCCAATCTTGGATCATCCCGCACCGTTGCTGGCCATCTCGCCCGCGCGCCGGCCGCGCAAGGACACCGTCTACATCGTCGACGGCACCCTGGTACCTACCCGCGACCGCAGTGTCGCCGCGTCCAGCAAGAACTACCGGTACTCGACCAACCTGCAGGTCGTCATCGACGCCAACAGCCGCCTGGTCGTGGCCATCGGTCTCCCGCTGCCCGGCAGCCGCAACGACTGCCGGGCCTTCACCGAGTCCGGTGTCGACCGGGCCTGCCGGGGAGCCCCGACCATCGCCGACGGCGGCTACCAAGTCACCGGTCTCCTCATCCCGCACCGCAAACGACGAGGCCAGAGCCAGCCACCTCAGCCCATCGCAGGAGGCAGAGAACGCTGTCCATCGAAGGGCACGAGCGCGGGTGGAACATGCCCTGTCGCGGTTGAAGAACTGGAAGATCCTGCGGGACTGCCGACTCAAGGGCGACGGAGTTCACCAGGCCATGCTCGGCATCGCCCGGCTGCACAACCTGGCCCTCACTGGATAACTCCCACCTCATACGGGACAACCTCTCGTCCCCGCCATGAAGCGCCTTTGGGCGAGGAAGCCGGACCGCTGCAGGCTCTGCTGACCCGGGCGGCTGCCGCCAGCATCCAGGTCGGTCGCCGCCCGCTGTCGGTCTGTGACGAGCTGACCGGCACTCAACCCTTCACCACCCCCCACGAAGAAGGAATCGTCATGAGCGAGCTGGTCTCCAACCGCATCCGTACCACGGCCGGCAAGCTTGGTCTTCCTCACCTGGCCGAAACGGTGAATGAGTACGCACAGCGAGCCGATGACGCCAAGATGGGCTATTGCGACTTCCTCGATCTGGTCCTGACCGAGGAACTGGTCATCCGCGACGACCGGCGCTTGAGTGAAGGGCTGCGGCTCTCGAAGCTGCCTCCTTCCAGCCCGACCCTCGACCCGCGCAACGCCACGACAGGTGGGTCTTCTGCGGTGGTCCGCTCGATGGCGGTTCGGTCGACGCCGCGTGCCACGATGGCCCGCTGGTGCGGGCTCGGTCATCTCGGTTGGTAGGAAAGGACGGGATCAGCCCACCCTCCGAGCCGACGGCTGAGCCCGAAGCGTGCCGGGAGCCATCGACGCCTCTGGACGTGTCGCTCGCTCACCGCTGACCATCGGGGACCTGACAGGTCTTCCACCCCCCACCAGGTCTTCACTACTTTGCTGCCATTCAACTTCAACAACGGCCAACGCGGCAGATGCAGTCCGACAAAGAACATCGATACGTCATCGCCGCACTTTGTCGTGTAGAAGTACTTCTCGGCGTCCGTATAGCTGGCGCCCAGCCCACACTCCAGGCCCATAGTCCCACCGAGCCACGCCAGGGCTAGCTTGCCGCCAACCGGGATCGATGGGACCAGCACAGGATTGAACCACTGTTCCCCGTTCAAGCCACGCGTGAGTGAGGTTCGTTCAGCCTGGGCAACAACGATGTTGGTAGCGGGGCCGGTCCCGACATTGACCAGCCACCACTTCGGCTCTCCTCCACCACCACCTTGCCCGCTCTCCCACATGAACTGAAGGACAGGCATGTGAGACCGGCGGCTGGATGTGTATGAAACGCCCAACGATCCCAGCGAGACAAGAACGGCCAAGATCGAAATTGAGAGTGCCAGCACTGTTGCTCCCCTGCGCGACAACGTTTCCACCGGACATACCCAGGTTGGTGGCTAAACCCTCTGGGTCATCCATGCCGATGCAGACGCGGACCCACCCCCTACGCGCTGCAGGGCTCTCAACCACACGCGGGTTTCACCCCGTTCACGCCCAGATATCCGCGAACCCGCGCGCTTTCAAGCCGGGCGATCGCCTACCACCACGTCTCGGACACCTACATCGCGCTGTTCACGCACTTCATTCCGTGCGGGGGAGACCGTCTACATCATCGAGGGCCTGCTGAAGAACACCAGCGAGGTGCAGCCGACCACCGTGCACGCGGATACCCAATACCCAAGGCCAGAACTTCCCTGTCTTTGCGCTCGCCCACCTGCTGGGCTTCGACTTGATGCCCAGGATCAGGAACTGGAAGGAGCTGACCTTCTACCGGCCCTCCAAACAGAGCGAGTACGTGCACATCGACGCCCTGTTCGGCGAGCCGGGCAAGCACGTCATCGATTTCGATCTGATCGAGTCCCAATGCCGTCACCTGGATGCGCGTGGCCGTCTCCGTACGCGAGGGCACCATCTCCTCCTCCACACTGCTCAAGCGCCTGCGCTCGGGGTCGAGGAAGAACGCCATCTACGCCGCCTTCCGCGAGGTCGGCCACGTGATCCGCAGCGTCCAACTCCTGCGCTACCTCTAGGACGCGCCGCTTCGCCGGCGGGTGACCGCGGCGACCAACAAGGTCGAGTCGTACAACCGGTTCTCGCAGTGGATCGGCTTCGTCAACCGCGGCGCCATTGCCGAAGACGACCCGATCGAGCAGGAGAAGGCGATGAAGTTCAACGCCCTGCTCACGAACGCGGTGATCTTCCACAACGCCCTGGACATTGCGGAAATCGGCCGCCAGCTGCTGGAAGAGGGATGGGAGATCGACCCGGAAGACCTGGCGCACATCTCGCCGTATCTGACCGAGCACATCAACCGGTTCGGCGAGTACAGCACCCACGGACTCGGGTATCCATGCCGACCGAGTAGGACAGCCACCGGCCTCGCTTCGCGAGCCAGGACACGAAGTCGTGGGTGCCGCGGGCGGAGTCCGTGCGGATGAGCGTCTGGCGCCCTCGCCGGTACTTCTTCGGTAGTTGGGCCAGGGAGAGTTGGGCAGTGGCGATGTGGTCGGCGGCCGTATTCGAGCCCGCGTTCCCCGGTCTGAGGAGAGAGCGGCGACCGGCTCTCCGGCTCCGCCCTGGCCGTGGTCGACGAAGGCCGCCAGGGGGTGATGGCCGTAGGTCTTCTTCCAAGTCGCGGCCGCGTCCTCCTTGTCGGAGTGCGCGATGACGAGGACGCCGTCCAGGTCGATCGTGACCTGTCCGTCGGCGTTCGGGGCATGCCTGCCAGCGACCGGACCGGCTGCGGACTTCGGAGCGTGCGGACCGGACGGCCTGCAGGGCTTCCTCGCCGGAGGCGGCGAGGGGGTCGATCAGGCGGGAGACGGTCGGGTCGGAGGCGACCGGGCCGAAGACGGCCGGCTCACACCGCAGCATGCGGGTGTCCGCGAGGCAGTCTCCGCCCGGTGCGACACCGCCAGAGCGAGGACCAGGAGGGCTTTGCCGGGATCGTGGACGGCCCGCGGTCTGCGCCACGGAGCGAGGGCCTGGGATATGGCCTGGTCAAGAACGGTCTTGCCGCCGTTTCGACGAGCAGGACCGAGCTGGCCTGAGAGACGACCTGGCGGCCGTCGTGCTGGACACGGACACGGGGGTACAACCCGATAGGGTGCTTCACCTGGGAAGTTCCTCTGGTTTCAGCGGGAACAAGGACCTCGACAATCCTCATTCTTGCTCTGCTTTCCTTGGCCACCTGTCGGACAGTCCGCTTCATGAAAGCGCGAGGCTAACGAGTTCTCAAGCGGGGGTTGGGATGGTCCAAGCTGCACCCCAGTCCACTGGTCAGACGAGTAAACGGGTTCAACCGGGACCGGGGGCGCGGAGCCTTCCGAGCAGTTTCGAGGCGGGACGCTCCGCTGTTACCTCGGTCGGCTGCTCACCTCACGTCGGGCACTACGTAGCATTGTTGGGTAGTACCCGAGAGTGAAGGCGCGAGGTGCCGCGTCAGACGATCATCTCGGAGGCTATGAACCCCGCGACGCCGGCCAGCACGACACCGAGCAGCAGGCCCGAGAGGACGCCAACTCCCTCATCTCCCGACAATTCGATCCTGGTTGGCCTGGCCGGGTCGTATCGAACGCTGACCTGACAGCCCACACCAGAGGCCAACCCCGGCGGATAGGGCTTGCCAGATGGGGACTTGACCTCGACCCGGTCTCCGTCTGGGGGAGTGAAGGCGACCACAGGGTAGAAGCGCGGAGCCCCGTCGGTGTCCTTGTCCTCATCGACACGGACTATCTCCCCCTCGATCCACCGTCCTCGCGAATTGAGGCAGTACTTCTCCCACGCCACTCCAAAAGAGGCCAGGGAGAACCCTCCGAACATGACTGCCCAGAACCACCCGAGGACATGTTTCCAGCTCATACTCGAAGGTTATGGCGATGGGTCACCGCGAGTCCAAGCAGGGCCCGGATCTGCACCGCACGGGCCTTGCGCGATGGCCCCGCGGCCGCCGTCCTTGACGTGGCATGGGATCCGGTGCGCTTCTTCACCTGGAAAGTGCCTCCGGCGGTGGCGGGAACAAGGTCTTCAGCAGTCTTTATTCTCGCTGGTCAGACGCACGTTCTGCTTAACTGATCACCAGCTGGACGTCCCACCTCGTGAAAGCGCGAGGCTAGGAGGTCATCTCATTTGGTGAGTCGGCGGTAGCAGATGAGGGTGCAGGCAATGCTGGTGAAGCCCAGGAATTGGTCAGCTTTGCGCTCGTAGCGGCGGTGGAGTCGGCGGCAGCCAGCGAGCCAGGCCATGCTGCGTTCGATTGTCCAGCGGTGGCGGCCGAGCCGCTGTGAGGGCTCCTGACCCTTGCGGGCGATGCGGTGCCGGATGCCTCGCCCGCCCAGCCATTGGCGCAGATGGCCGTAGTCGTAACCCTTGTCGCCGTGGAGTTTCCCCGGCTCGCGCCGTCTTGGTCCTCTGCGGGAACGGACCGGCGGCATGCCCTTGATCAGAGGGATCAGGGCTTGGCTGTCGTGCAGGTTGGCGCCTGAAATACCCACGGACAGGGGCAGACCGGTCCTCTCGGTGACCAGGGTGGATCTTCGATCCGTACTTGCCCCGGTCAACAGGATTCGGACCTGTCAGGTCCCCCTTTTCAGAGCCCGCATGTTCACCGAGTCGATCGCGCAGCGGGACCAGTCCAACTCGCCGCGCGAACCGAGTTCGTCGAGCACCAAGCGGTGGAGCTTTGCCCATACCCGGGCCTTGCTCCACTAGGAAAACCGCCGGTGAGCCGTTGCCCCGGATGGCCCGAAGGAGGCAGACGGCAACTGCTGCCAAGTACAGCCCGACGTCGCGACGAACACGATCGCGGCCAGCACCTCCCGGTCACCATGCCGGCGGCGGCCACCGCCCTGCGGACGTGTTGGCACCTCCGGCACCACCCGCTGGAACAACTCCCACAACTCATCCGGCACCAGCCGTTCAACAATCCCCACTCCTGCAGGCTATCGAAACAAGCCAAATGAGATGACCTCTAAAGGCAAGCCCGACCGGCCGTCCGCTCGATGCCCGAGCAAGAGAGAAGTGCCGGACTGTTCACGATCCACGTGCCGCCGACCGGCACTCGGGGCAGCCTCGTCCGCGTGTGGTCCGGACCATGGGAGTGGCCTCCCATTCGTGGCCCCTCGCCGTGCAGCGCCACCGGCAGCTGCGCTTTGATCCGTACCGAACGTCGGCCGCTGTGGCTTCCAGATCGTCTAGCACGGCAACCAACTCGGACGCGATCTGCGGGTACCGGTCCGCGATCGACCCGCCGGTGGGCGGACGCTGCCGGCCCTTCCTGCTCGACGCTGGCACACACTCGGGGCATCCCGATCCGTTCGGTTTCGTCCGCGACAAAGCCGTCGTCTCCCACTCGTGTCCCCGAGCGCAGCGCCAACGGCAGCGATCATTCGAGCCTGGCCTCATCTCGGCCGGAGCAGTCCCCCCGGGTTGGTGATGTTGGCGAAGAACTCGGCCGCTACCTGGGGACGACGTTCCAGGAGCGATCCGCCTGGAACAGGCTGGCGCCGCGCCTGCCGTGTCTTCTCCCGACCACACTCAGGGCACCCGGCTTTGGCGCTCCCCGTGCGGCTGTTCGGGGTAGCCTCCCATTCACCGTGCCCTACCACGCAGCGCCAGCGGCACCGCCGCTTGGAACCGGGGCGAAGGTCTGCGGCGGTCGCCTGGGAGTCATCGAGAACCGCAACCAGTTCGGCCGCGATCCGCGGATGCAGGTCGAGGAGCGACTCGCCGCAGCGGGGGGTTCTGTTCCGTTCGCCGGTTGCGTCCAAGTAGCAGCGCTGGCAGCCAGCGCCTGCGGCGCGCACGCGTTGGGCTACGGTCGCCTCCCACTCGTGCCCCTGGGCGCAGCGCCATTGGCAGCGGTCGCCCGAGCCGGCCCTGACGTTTTCGGGGCTGTACTGCGGATTGGTGAGGTTCGTGACGAATTCTTTGGTGATCGTGGGGTGGAGGTCAGCCAGAGACTGTCCGGGCTTGGGGCGCGCTCGCTGGCGAATGCGTTCGCTCTGCCGTCCGCGCGTACACTCGGGGCAGCCGGTGCCCTGCGTCCGGTTCAGGATGCTCGTGCCCCACTCGTGTCCACAGGTCGCGCAGATCCACTGGCAGCGGTCTGAGGACCCAGGTGCAAGCCAGACCAGGTCCAGTCCCGGATGGGTCAAGTTGGTGACGAACTCACCAGCCAGGTGCGGAGCAGCATCCAGGACGTTCGGTTTCGGACCAGCGGTGACCGAGTCGGCCCAGGCGCGGGCGGCCTCACCGACGACCTCGGCGGCCTGCTCGGCGGTCAGTTCCTGCCAGGGCCTGCCCGCTTCTTGGAGTAGCGGGACCAGTGCCTGTGCCCAGGTCCAGGGTGCAGGCCCTCTTACCAGGAGGCTGGGGGCGGCGATCTCGGGGATCGTGTCGGAGCGCAGGCGGATGACCCGATGGCCGGCCTCTGCCAGCAGTTCGCTCTTGCGCTGGTCCCGCGTGGCGCTGGCGGGTGTGTGGTGCCAGCGGGCCGGATCAAGTTCGACCAGCAGCCTGATCTCCGGCAGCGAGAGGTCGACCCGCAGGGCCCGGGCCTGGCCCGGCACGTCGATGCGTACGTCCTTGTCGACGCGCAGTCCAGAGGCCGCCGCGATCAGGGCGGCGATCTCGTACTCAAACCTCGACCGCCCATGCGCGCTGAGCACGAGACCGCGGGCAGGCGAACGGGTCCGCTCGTACACCACTGCCTCCCACTCTCGGCCGGTGGCGTCACGCCACCGGCAGCGGTCCTTCGAGCCGGGCCGGATCTTCTCCGGGGTGCGCCCCGGCCGGGTGAGATTCGTGACGAACTCCTCGGCGACCTCCGGGTGCAGGTCGGCCAGAGAGCCACCCTCAGGAGGTGTCGTCCGCAACTGCGTGGCCAGGCAGACCGCCAGCTGCTGCCCACACACAGGGCAGCCAGTGGCCTTCTTCTTGGTGCGGGCGGACAGCTTGGCTTCCCACTCATGGCCGCAGCTTGGTGTCGCACACCGCCACAGGCACCTGTCCCCGGTGGCCGGCCGCATGTCGGCCAGGCCTCGCTCGGGCCGCGTGAGGTTGGCGACGAATTCCTCGGCCAGGTGAGGATGGAGGTCGGCAACGGACTCGCCGGGTCGTGGGCTACGTACCTTCTGGCCGGCGATCTTGCGGGCGCACTTGGGGCATCCACTGCCCTTTACCCGTACAGACACGCGGGTTGACCACTCGTGCTGGCAATCCGAGTGCGGGCACCGCCAGAGGCACACGTCGTCGAGTCCGGGCGGCATCATGGCCAGCGAGCGTCCGGGGTGGGTCAGATTCTCGATGAGCTCTTCCACCAGGTCGGGTCGCAGTTGCGCCACGGTAGTCCCGGCCGGCACGCCCATCCGGCGCCACCAGTCGTTCATCCACCGACATGTGGGGCACCCGCCGCCGCGGCGCGCGCGGTACGAGACCATCGCGTGCCACTCATGACCGTACGCAGTGCAGCGCCACCGGCATCGGTCCGCCGACCCCGGGTGCAGCTGCTCCAGTGTGCGGCCCGGCTTGGTCGTGCTCGCCACAAACTCGGCGCGCAGAAAAGCAGGAGGCCAGAGCTCGGCCGATATGTCACTGGAAGCGCTGACTTCACCCGCCGGAAGGTGTTGACCGGACCCCAGCCCGAGCGCCGATACGGCGAACAAGGTTCCGAGCTCATCTACGGACACAGAGGCACACCCTTCCACCGCACAGCGCTACCAGCCGACGGCGTTGATGACAGAACTCAGCTCTATCACCCGCCACTGACAGGCGATCGACTCGGAGAACGGGGCGCCATACGCGTATCCGACAGCCCGGTCGCGCGGTCTCGGTCGTAGCCGATCGCACAGGTCCACTCCTCGTAGCGGCACACGCCGTCGCGGCTCCTGGGCGAAACGCTCGACGGTGGCGAACGAATCGCTCTTCACGGCGTCGGCGTACAGGTCGAGGAGCAGAGCGTGAAAACCGTAGGAGGGCGGGCTCTGATCACCTGTGCTGATCGGCGAGTGAGCCCGGGGCGATGGACGGGCAGCCGATGCGTGTAGGGCCGCGTGGTCGTCGGGTCCGGGCAGTTGTTCCGGGCGGGCCTCGTCGTACACGGCGCGCGCCACGGGCGCGAGGTCGCCACGGCCGGGGCAGGCGACTCCCGGGGCGAGGATCACGACAGTCGCAGGCGCGGCAGCACCGTTCCCCCGCTGCAGCTCCTGTTATTCAGCGGCTGGACTTCGACTTCGGGGCGGTCACATAGCGGGCAACAACGTCGTTGGCCGTGAGGTGATTCGCAGAGAGGTGCTGGGAGACCGCGGTGGCGTCCATCCAGCTGTCTCACTCGGCCAGCGCGGTGATCGTGGCGCGCACGGCCTCACGCAGGGCGGTCAGCTTCGGGCCGGTCACGATCCGGCACCCGGGAGGCGCCGTCGCGTTGCGCCCCAGAGTGTTGACCGGGTGCAGTAGCACCGGCGTCGCGATGCACGATGCATCATAGGTGTCGGTGAACCAGTTCATCGAGTGCGCGAGCTGCTCGAGGGCAGCGGTTTGTTCTTCGGTGGGCGCAAAAGGCATGACTGTGTCTCCGGAGAGCCGTAACGGCACGCCTCACGGGCGGGCGCGGAAGAGTCCTGCAGCAAGACAGGTTCAGGAGAACAACGTGCCAACGGACACGCCCACGGACCCCGCGCGCGCCGCCGCATTACCTCCTCACGGTGACCGGAGGAGATCAGTCACTCGAATACGTCACAGACGTGCGGGTGCGGATTCCTTCGAGTGGGCCTTCAGACCACCCGATCAGCGCTCGGATCCCGGCCGTTCGTGGTCCGCACACAGAGGGTCCAGGAAGGTCGCCGACCCAAACCCGGCGCTGCCCTGGAAGGTCGCCGACCCAAACCAGGCTCATGGGATGGCGTATCACCAAAGACAGGCCGATGACAGCAGGGCCCGCAATCCGGAGATCACGGCGGTCCACACCACCTCACGGCACCACGTGGCGATTAGGGCACTGAAGACACGGTCAGGCAACCTCGAACCACAGATCGACGTCACCCTCGTCTCGCCCTGCTACCAAGCCCCGGAAGGCACCGACCTCTCCCGTACCTGACAGAAGCCACCCGCGACAAGATCGATGACGTTCCCCAACGACACACACGACCTCGCCCCAGTCCATCGGGAGCGCTGCCGTCGAAGCCGGAGGCGGCGGTCAGCAGACCGTCTCGGGCGCGGGGATCGCGCAGCGCCGCTCGAAGGAGGACTGGCGTGCGTGCTTGTTCGTGGTCGCGGGACTGAGCCAGCGGGCGTCGTCCTAGGCAGGTGCGGCTTCCCCGAGTCCCGGGGGGGTGCGGAGGAGGGCATGGGCCGGCCAGGAAGAGACCGGCACCTCTCCCCGGGCCGGGCGGGGCCTGGCCAGGACGGTCGTAGATGGCTGCAGCGGTTGGCGAACGCGACGCTGGACGCGCGGAGGACGGGTGTGCCGTCGGCCGGGCTGCGGCCGGCTTCGGGATGCTGTACCGGCTGGGCCTTACCGAGGCACATCGAGCCCGGTGGTGGGGGTGGCAGCGATCACGCCCACCGCATTCATGTTCAATGTCACGAGCCAACTCGGCGCAAAGGATCTGACAACGGGAGGACACATGAGAAGTCTTGGGCGCGCGCTGATCACGGTTCCCGCGGCGATACTCATCACCGCGGGAACGGCGACTGTGGCAGCGGCCGCGAACGGCACCCCGAGTGGCGCGCCTCCGGCGAGTGCAGTGTGTGTATCGACGTCCGGCGCAAAGGCGTGTTTCGTCGCGAATGGGGACCAGGTCTACGTCAAGGACACGAAGGCGAACGGCGACTCCGTCGCAGGCACACTCAAGTCAAGGCTTCCAGCGAAGTGGGGCCGCGAGTGCTTCAACAACCGTGGCGCCGCCGCTGGCTGGGTGAAGTGCAGCTTCGACGTGCCGGAACACCAACACGCCGATCTCTGGGCCGTGAACAAGCCCTTCATCGGCAGTCAGGCGTCCACTGAGGTCTACACCAGCCCCATTATCTGAGTCGCGCCCGGCCGACTGGCCGGGACGGAAAGACCGGCCCGGCCAGCGGCCGGAGAGCAGCCAGCCCGCGACGGTCGGCGGCGCCCCTACTCGTCCGGCCGCGTTCCCGCTGAAGACTGCTGATAAGGGCGAGTTCGACCAGGATGGCACGGGCCTCAGTCAGGCGGCACGACCTGGGCGAACTACATCCCCTGTCGCCGAGAGCACAACCCACTCACGACGTCGTGATACTCGATGCCGTTAGTAGGACAGCGAACGGCCGGTAGTTTCTGGGGATGCGTTCTCTCGGCCAACACGGTCCTGAACGGCCAAGGAGCACAATGCAAATCCCCGCTACCCTGCCCCCAGCGAGGCGCAGATCAACGTCAAAGGGGCAGACCCGTCGTGGTACCCGCCAGTCCCGCGTGCGCTGGCCCGCGACTATCCCGAGATCCATGACAAGGTCTGGATGACTGCCGTCAGCGAGAACGCCACGGACACCGTCGAGCGGTACTCACTGGAGAAGCAGCAGTGAGATCGAGCAGCCCTGCTGTCCGCCCCGCCGTAGGCGGCTGCTTTCGGAGCCTGGACGCGTTCGCGGAACGGTCACGGTGACCGTTCCGCGAACACCTCGCTGACGCGCCGCGTGACGACGGGGTGGATCGCGGAATGCGTCAGAGGCGCCTGTCTGGGCTAGTTGATACGCTCACGTCATCCCCATGCTTATGTGAGAGGTCAGTCACCCCGTGTCCATGCTCCCACCCCTCGCCGGCCCGGAAGCACAAGCCCGGCAGACGTTGAAGTCCCGGCGAAGACTGCTCATATACCTCGTAGTGCTCGCTGCAACCTTGGGGGGCGCGTTCACCGTCAAGAGCGTGATGAAGGACGATACCGAAGAGCTTGAGGCAGGTGACTGCTTCCGCAACAACGGCACCAAGGAGAAGCCGGAAACAGAACGGCTCTCCTGCTCCGATTCCGGCGCCGAATACAAAGTGATCAAGGTCGTGGACGGGTTCACTTCACTCGTGTGCTCAGACGTGAAGGGCACGACCGGTACCCTGTCGCAGCACGGCTTGGCCACGGGTGACGAGTCTTTCGTGATCTGCTTTCGCGACAATGTTTGAGCTTGATCTTTAACGTCCGGTGTCACTGGACGTGTGTGATTCTTGGTCGGAGCACATGTTCAGACGAAAAGGCGCCCTGGGCCGCCGCTCTGTTTGTGCGGGAGCGGTGGAAGCGGCCGTCGTGCTGATGATTCTGCGCCAGGATGAAGTCGTGGATGACATCGTGTGCCGCCCTGCCCAGCCCCATGAGTTGGCTGCCGTAGCTGAGTTGCGGTGGCAGTGGGTGCAGGAGCTCTACGGAACCCCCGACACCATGCTGGACGGCTTCGTCCCCCGGTTCGTGGCATGGGCCCAAGAGGCCGAGTCCTCGCATCGGTGCATGGTGGCGGTCCGTGACGAGGTGGTGATCGGCATGGCCTGGCTGGCGATCACGCAGCGTGTGCCGCATCCACGCACGTTCGAGCGGATGTCGGGTGACGTGCAGTGCACGTACGTCGTTCCCGAGGAGCGCGACCGCGGCCTGGGCGGCGAGCTGATCGAGACGGTCTTGGCGTGGGCGAGGGACCTCGGCCTTGAGCGGGTGACCGTTCACTCCAGCGACCGGGCGGTTTCGGCGTACTCCCGTCTTGGGTTCGAGGCCTCTCCGCGCCTGCTCCAGGTCGAGGTTGGGCAGGGTCGCGCGGGGTGAGTCTTCTGACCGGTGGCCAGCGTGAGTCGCTGGCCGTGTTGTCGCAGTTCCGGGCGGACTTCTATGCGTGTCTCACGGGACGCTCGGACGCGTTGTTCGAGCTGACGGAGCACTCCTCTGCACGGAGGGCCCGGTCAAAACACTGGTGGATCTCGCGCTCGCGCCAGAACACCGCCGGGGTCACGGAGCTCTGTATGGCGGGCTCAACCAGGGGGGATCGACTTCGGCCGGCTTCGCCGGGCCCTGGCCGGCCTGCCGTTGCCGAGAGCGGCGGATGGCAGGCTGGTCCTGGCTGTTGACGTATCGCCCTGGCTGAGGCCGGACGCCGCGACCTGCCCGGACCGTTCCTTCTGCCATACCTACGGCCAGGGCCAGAACGAGCACCGGATGACCTCTGGCTGGCCGTACTCGGTCGTGGCCGCGCTGGAGACCGGCCGCACCTCCTGGACCGCCGTGCTGGATGCCATCCGGCTGGAGCCGGGCGCCGATCTCACGGCCGTAATCACCACCCAAATCCGTGAGGTCATCGAGCGTCTCATCGCCGCTGGTCAGTGGCGGGAAGGTGCCCCGGAGATCCTGGTCGTCGTGGACTGCGGACACAGACGCACCTCGCATCGCTCACCTCCTGTCCCGCCTGCCGGTACAGATCCTCGGACGGCTCCGGTCCGACCGGGTCACGCGACGGCCGACACCACCACGCATCTACGACCCGAAAGACGGCCGCCCGCCCAAGCACGGGGGCGAGTTCGTCTTCGGCGAACCCTCCACGCGGGGCACCGACAGGCCGTGAGGACCACGGCCACCCGGCTCTACGGAAGAGCCACCGCGCAAGCCTGGGACCGGCTCCATCCCCGGCTCACCCGCCGTGCAGCCTGGCTCGACCACGAAGGGCCACTGCCCATCATCGAGGGCACCGTCATCCGCTTGACCGTCGAGAAACTGCCCTCGGGAGGAATCAACACGCCGGTCTGGCTCTGGTGGTCGCGAACCCCAGCCACGGCTCAGGACATCGACCGCTGCTGGCAGTCCTTCCTACGGCGCTTCGACATCGAGCAGACGTTTCGCCTGTACAAGCAGACCCTGGGATGGACCAAGCCTCGCCTCCGCGACTCCGCCGCGGCAGACCGCTGGACCTGGCTCGTGATCACCGCCCACACTCAGCTCCGTCTCAAGCGCCCGTTCAATGCAGACGGGGGCAACGATCAGCCGACGCACAGCGAGCAGGAGAAGATGCAGGCCTATGAAAAGTCCGCAAGCTGAAGGCGTTCGCTGAACGTTCGGCCCGGAAGCACGGCTGCGAGTCGCCAAGCCTTTTCTGAGCTCATCAGCGCTGGCAGCAAGCTGCCCATCCGGGAGCGGCACAGTGCCGCCCCTCTTCCCGGGCCTTGGCTGGGTACCCGGCGGAGGGGAAGCGGCACCCCAGCGCCTGGACAGGCACGTGGCCGTCGCCGTCGTTGGAAGGCCATGCGGTCGGACAGGGCCGGTCGGAGGACCTCGCGTTCACAGGGCTGTCAGTACCGGCTGGCATGATCACGGGCATGACCAGCCGCACCGAGGCTCCCGTGCCGCTCCCGGCCGACCACCGCGTCTCCGAGACCTACGCCGACTGGGCGCGCACCCGCGGTCCAGGCGCCGAGTCCACCGCGCGCGCCGTGCTCGACGAAGTCGTGCGGAAGCGGGGGCGGGCGTGGGAGAAGCCCGGCCGGTTCGTGGACGAGATGGAGAGCCTGGCCCGAGGGCTTCCGGCGGCCCATCTGCCCTGGTTCTGGGACACCGTCGGCCACTGGCTGCTGGAGACGCGCCGCCGCTCCGCCGCCCGTGCCTACGGCCGGGCGCGCGCTGCCGAACGCGATCACGGGCTGCGTGTCGACTCCGACTGGCGGCGGGCGAACGTGCTGCTGTTCGCCAGGTTCGGCGCCCTGCCCGCCACCGAACTCAGCGGCTATCTTTCCTGGCTGGCCGGCATCATCGAACCGGGCGACGCGCACCGCGAGTTCGTCCGCTTGCTGACCACCTGGGCGGCGTCGCCCGGCGAGCTCCCCGCCGACCTGGCCCGCCGGGTCCGCGACTCGGCCCGTGCCGCCGGTCTCGGCACCGAGGAGGAGGCCCGGGTGCTGGCCGGGCTGTTGGCCGCAGCCCGCGGTAAGGCCGTCCCCGACCGGCTGCTCGACGCCGCCGCAGGCCCGCTCACCGCGCACCCGCCGACCGACGACCAGGCCACCGGGCTTCTCGACCTGTTCCCCGAGTCGAAGAACGACGCGGCTGCCTGGCTGCGGCTGCTCATCCGGTGCGGCGCCGCCGACGCCGCCGCGGCCGGCCGGATCACCCCCGAGGGCGGCCTCGGCAACTGGCTGCGCCACTACTGTGCCGGCTACTCGCACCGCCCCGTCGCCGGCGGCGGCGTCGTCCGTCAGCCCATGCCAGTCGAACTCCTCGATGTGGTAGGCCGGTTCGCACCGCTGCTGCGGGCGGCCGGCACCCCGGTCCGGTTGCACGAGGACCGCTACGGGTGGCCGCATCTGGACGCGGACCTGCTCGACCTCTGCCTCGCCGAGGGCATACCCGTCGAGGACCCTGGCGCCGCCGTCCGCCTGGAGTTCTGGGACGAGCGCTCGCAACGCGACCTCAAGGCGCTCGCCGCCGACCCGGTGTTCGGGCCCAGGCTGGAGGGCACCGTGCACGCCGGGCTCCGCACCGGTGGCGGCACCGCCATCACCCGGCTCCCGCACAACCCGGGCGTCGCTGCCGAGGTGCACGCCCGGATCGAGAAGCTGCTTGAGGCACTGCGTGGCGGCGGCCTCGCCGCCGCCGACGAGGCCGTCGACGAACTGCGCGACCTCCTCGACCGGCCCACCGCCAATGCCCTGGACGGCATCGAGGAAGCCCTCGACGCACTGGACCTCACCGGCCCGCTGGCCCGCGCCCTGCGCGCCGGACTGCCCGAGGAGCTGAGCTGGCCCGCCCTGGAGCAGGCCCTGGCCGAGTTCCGGCCCGACGAGACCGTGCACGTCACGTGCACCTGGCCGGTTCTCACCGTGTACGGGGACGCGCGCGCCATCGCCGTCGACCATGCCGGCCGCCGTGGCGAGCACACGCTGGAACTGCCCGATGCCTCCCGCTCCCACACGGTCCACTGGGTCGGCGGCCGGTTCTTCGTCGCCTGGAACGAGGAGCACGGCGACACCCAGCTCCCACGTGCCTACTGGTCCGACCTGCCCAAGGAGACCTTCACATCGCAGGAGGCGTACGGACTGCGCCCCTACGGCGGCAGCATCCAGGGCGGCCTCGGCTATCAGTTCGAAACCCCCGACGGTGAGGGTCGGTTCGACGGCGAACGGGTGCTGCGCGCCGGCGGCCGCGAGGGTATAGGCCACCGCGACTACCAGATGAGCGACGGCCGCGCCGTCTGGAGCTGCGAGGTGTTCGGCGACCGCCGCGGCGGCTGGGCCCGCGTCGATCCGCACACGGGCATCCCGACCGACGACCGTGCCCTGCCCGCATTCCACCGCTCCGCCGAAGCCCCTCCCGGAACCGAGCCCTTCACCGACCACCGGATCCTGGCTGCGCTGCCGCCGGGTGCCCCGCCCTCCCCGCTCGGCCAGGACGGGCGGCTTACCGGCTGCCGGGTCCACTACCGCTCGCCGTACGCCGGGCCGTCGCCCCGCGCGTTCGTGCTGGAGACCATCGACGGCCGCACCGCCTCCTACCGCAGCCGCCGCTTCGGCCGCCGCCCCTGGGGCATCCTCGCCCTGCCGCTCGGCGGGGAGGACATCGTTATGGCCGGTGAGACCACCGTCCGCGCCCACGCCGCCGAGGACAACTCCCTGCTGTGGCAGGTCCGCGGCTTTCCCGGCAGCCGCGACCGCTCCCCGGTGCGCGCCACCCTCGGCGAGCAGGCCGGGCCGATGCCGCCGCCCGCCTACTGGCACTTCCTCACCCCCCGCGACGAGGCCTCCTCCGAAACCCTGCGGGCTGTCACTGACACCGCCGTGCGCCGGCTTCTGCGCCTGGGGACCGGGAGCGGCAACGACGCGCCCCACTCCCTCCCCGGCGTGATTGATCCGCGGATCCAGGAGGGCGTCGCCCGCGCTGCCCGGCTCGCCGCCGACGTGCTGCGCCGCCGCCGGGAGCTGTCCCATCGGGTCGCCGTCATGCGGTCCGCGCCGGTCGTCGACCTGGCCGACCCGGCCCCCGACACCCGCCTCACTCCCGCACTGCGCGGCCTGCTGCCCGAACTGCGCCCTTACGAGGCACAGCCGCCCCAGCCGCAGCCCGCCCTCCTCACCGCAGTCGGCGCCGACGGCCGGTACTTGCGCGGCGAGATCGACGACGAAGTCCGGGTGCTCGCCCTGCCCGCCACCCCGCCCGAGTGGGCGGTGCTGACCGGCCGGATCGACGCCGTTGCCTGGCGCGCCGCCACCGCCGCCACCCCCGACCAGGAGCGGCAGGCTCTTATCGCCCTCCTCGGTCTGTGGAGCCGACAGCCGTTCGCCGAGGCCGGCAGCGCCTGGCGGACCGGCCGCGCCCCCAGCAGGCGGATCGATGAACTCCGCGCGGCCGGCGCCCTGATAGCCTCCGGCCCCGTCCGCAGCGGCCTCGCCGCCTTCCTCCACCCCGCCGCCGACCCGGCGCCCGCCGACGCCGAGGAGTGCGAGACCCACACCATCGCCGGCGACGACACCACCCGCTTGCCCCAGCTGCTGGCCCTGCTCGCCGAGCACGGCCCGCTGCCGGTGCCCGAGGAGGCGGTGGACCTGTTCCGCTGGCGCACCGGAGTGCCGCGCCCGATCGCCGCACTGGTCCTCGACGGGTTCCCCGGCAGAGACGACTACGACGAACACCGCAAGCTGCTCCGCACCAAGCCGTACAAGGCGGACCAGGTCACTGTCCGCGCGTACGAGGAGTTCTGCCGGCGGCTCGGCCCGGCCAGCCGGCGCACCGTTCTCGCGGCCGCTCTTCCCGCGGACCCCGCCGCACTCTGGGCTCCCGGCGGTATGACCGCCGCCGCAGACCGGATGGCCGCCGCCTGGGCCGGACTCCTCGGCACCGGCCCGTACCTCGACGACGGCAGCCACGCCGCCGCCCTCGCCGCGGACCGCGGCCTCCCCGACACCTGGGCTGCGGCCCTGCTCACCGGCCGCGCCCCGAAGCCCATGGACGCCGACGGGATACGGGCCGCCACAACTGCCGTCACCTGGGCACTCACCGAACGCCCCGTCGGCGACCCGGCCAGAGCAGGCGCCCGCACCCTCATCGACGGACTCACGAACGCCCCCGCCGATCTCCTCACCGCCCTGCGCCGACTGGCGGACCGGTCCGCCGCCACCCCGGTCCCGCCGGGCCAGTACGAGACCAACCCGCTGTTCAGTGCCCCCTTGCTGGTGGACGAGGCAGCGGCGGCCCTCGACGTATGCCGCGACGCGGCAGCCCTCCACCTCCAACTGCTCGCCCTCGACTGCCCGACCGACCGCACCCTTCGCCGCTGGAACACCTGGACCCTCGACCACCACCGCGCCGTCCGCAAGGAACTCACCGCCGCGAAGGCCCCCCGCCCTGCGCCGCCCGCACCCGCGGATGACCCCGCAGCGGTCGCACTCCCGGTCCCCGTTCACGAACGCTTCGCCCGAGCCTGGGCGGACCAGGCACGGCCGAGACCGCGGCGCGGCTGACGAACTCGTGCGTGGCCAGGGTGAGGGCGTCGGGTTGGTGATCGGTGAGCACAGTCGCGTGGTGGGGGACGCGGCTCGCGCAGCTATCTGCAGGACCCGAGGATCACGGGCTTGTCGGCCCATGTCATCGCGGAACCCGCCTCCCGGACAGGCCGCTGTGGATGAGCGGCACAGGCTCGTGCCGCGGCCACGGAAGCGGGCCATGGGTGCCCGGCGCGAAGCGCCGACTGGTGTTCGGCGGCCGGCTCCTGGTCACCCCTTGTTCCTCTCCGCCAGGGAACCACTCATGAGCGCCGACTCGAGCACACCGTCACCTCACCAGCCAGCGGCCCGGACACCGCCCGGAAGGGGGCGCCATGCACCCGCGATCACCCGGCGTGCCCTGGGACCGAGTCCCCGCTCGCCCGGCAGCGTCCGAAGACGGACGTCCGAGACACCTGGCCGAAGCTGCGCCCAGCCTTCTGCCCTCGTCCGGCCCTGAGATCGTGCAGGCTCCCTGCTGCACGGTGCGGACAGCCTAGTCATCGTGGAAGGTTGAAGATGCGGGAGTACGTTACGAGCTGCACGACGCCGAGGGCCAGCGCGGGGCCATCCCCGCATGCGCGGGGGAGCACACAGTTCCGTCACGCGCTAGTGCCGCATCAGGCAACGTTTGCCTTGTGGATGCGGCGTGCGCTGACTGCTTTCCGCACAGCCGAAGTCGTGTCTCGGTAACGTCGAGTCACGTGTTGAGCTGCTCACGGATGAACATGTCGAGTCGCTGCCATGCGGGGGACGATGCATTGACTGTGCCTTGGATGAGGGTTGGGATCTCGGATGCCCCATCCAGTTCGGGCAGGTCGTTGGGGCCGTAGCGTTCTCGGGTTGCCTCGGCAATCCGGCGGGCGAGGTCGTCGATGCGGGGGTCGTCGGCGTCGAGGTCGTGCGCGCGGTCGTAGTCGAGGAAGAGCTGCCGTAGCGCGGGGTCGGCCAGGATCTTGCTTTGGTCCTGAAACTGTGTGATCGCCTGGTCCGGGTGGGTGGCGAACACGAGGATCCACAAGTCGCGTTGCAGGTTCACCCATCGAGGGCTGAATCCCCAGCGCGCCAGGTGCTCCAGGAAGGTGCCGACCTCGGTGGGCAGCGGTGCCAGCTGCCCGGCGGCGAGCTGGTGCAGGCGCCCTTGGGTTGCCTGCAGGCTGCGGATGCGAGCGGTGAGCTCGTCGTCGATGTCGCGCAGCGCCTGCTGCAATTCCTCGTCGGTCGCTGATCTCAGGTTCCGGATGCGGGCCAGGGGGACGCCGGCTTCGGCGAGGGTCCGGATTTTGATCAGGGCGATAGCGTCGTGTGCGTCGTAGCGCCGGTAGCCGGACGCATCGCGGTCGGGCTCGGGGAGCAGCCCCTTGTCGTGATAGACGCGAATAGTCTTGATCGACACTCCGACATACCTGGCCAGCTGCCCAATGGTGATCACACAGCCATCGTCTCACTTGACCTTTCCCCTGGGGCAGGGTTGCACCCTGGCCGTCATGGCGAACACGAACATCGATCGACAGACCTTGCGCGAGCTGGCCGATGCGGGCAACGAGACCGCTTTGGACCGGCTGGCCGACCTCGCCGACGCAGCTGGCGACCTCGGGGAGCTGAGCGAGCTGTTGGACGAGGGATCCATACGCGCCGGGTTCCTGCTCACTCGACGCGCGGCCGCGACGGGCGATGTGCGCGAACTGCAACGAATTTGCGACGCCGGGTACGACGACGCTGGCGACGAACTGAACCGACTGCTGAAAGCACCGGCCGACGGGCAGCGGGATTGAGGATCCGAATGCTCGTGGCAGCCATCCAGACTTCGGTCGTCAAGTTCAACCCGCGGGCGGCGTGTTCGGGCCAGAGTGTTCGGGCATGGCCGAACCGGTGCGCGTGCGGCGAAATCGATGATGACGAGGGCCGCAGGCTGTTACGGATCGTCCGTAGCGGCAGCGGGTCGGTGGTGACCTGGCGGCGGGCCCAGATGGTACTGCTGTCCGCGCAGGGCATGCCCGTGGCGAAGATCGCCGAGGTGACGTTTACAAGCGCGGACCGGGCCCGGGACGTGATCCACGACTTCGACGCGGACGGTTTTGACTCGCTCTACCCAAAGTACAAAGGTGGCCGGCCGAAGACCTTCACGCTGCCCGAGCGCCGCGAGACAAAGAAGATCGTCAAGTCTAGGCCGGCCGAGCACGGCCTGCCGTTTTCGACCTGGAGCCTGGCCAAGCTGGCCGATTTCCTGGTCGCCGAGGGGTGGTCGACGACATCAGCCACGAGCGCCTGCGGGCCCTGCTCCGCGAGGAGGGCGTGTCGTTTCCACGCATAAAGACCTAATGGGCACTGACGGGGCGATCGAGACCCAGTAAAGACCAGGGCCAGCGAGTTCTTCTTCCAGACCGGTCCGGTCGCCGCATGAAGCGGGGCACCGCCAGGCCCACCCCGGTCCCTCGAAGCCCCCTGAAAGAGACTGCGGGCCCCGCTTCAGCAAGCACCGTTCCTCGTGGTGGTGGTCGGTACCGGGAAAGTCGCAGAGTACGCCCGGGCCCTTGAGCCGTTGGACAAGCACCGGCACCCGGCACCGTCCACCACCACGAGACCGAAGGCACGTACCACATCCAGTCCGACGATCGGATCGTTGAAGTCCGTGGTCCGAGCCGCTCGCGGGGATCACCTCTCATCAAGCCTGGAGCCAGCCGAGCTCCCGAGCAGACCGAGGGCCCCACGGGTCGCTGGGGTCACGAACGGCGAATCGGATGCTGGGCCATCGAGCCCTTCCATTAGGGAGACGCGTGCCCCGCACGGCTGCGACCAGCAGCAACACCCCCTGACCGAGAGGACGACAACGACACGATGACCGTCACCTGCGGGATCGACTGGGCCAGCGACCACCACGACGTTGCCCTGGTCGACCACGAGGGAGCCCTGCTGGCCAGAGCCCGGATCACCGATGACGCCGCGGGCCTGCAACAGCTTCTGGACCTTCTCACCACTCATGGCGATCGCGAGGACGCCCCGATCCCGGTGGCGATCGAGACTTCCCGCGGTCTGATCGTGGCCTGCTTGCGAGCCACCAAGCGCTCCATCTACGCGATCAATCCGATGGCAGCGGCCCGCTACCGTGACCGGCACGCGGTCGCTCGCAAGAAGTCCGACCATCTCGATGCCATGGTGCTGGCGAACATCCTGCGAACCGACCGAGCCGTCCACCGGCCGCTGCCCGATGACAGCGAACTCGCCCAAGCCATCGCCGTCCTGGCGCGCGCCCAGCAGGACGCCGTCTGGGACCGCACTCAGGCCGGCAACAAACTCCGCTCCCACCTGCGCGAATACTTCCCCGGCTTCCTCGCCGCCTTCCAGCACACGCGCGAAGGGATCACGTCCAACGTCGCCCCAGTCGTACTGGCCGCCGCCCTCACCCCGGAACAGGCCGCCAAGCTCACCCGCACCCAGCTGCGTTCGCTCCTGAAGAAGGCCGGCCGTCAGCGCGGTATCGAGGCGGAGGCCGAACGGCTCCGCCAGGCCCTCCGGGTCCTGCAGATGCGGCAGCTTCCTCAGGTCGAACAGGCCATGAGCCGCCAGGCCATCGCTCTGCTGAGACAACTCGACGCCGCCTGCACCAGTGCAGAGGATCTGACCGCTGCCGCGGTGGAGTCTTTTGAAGCGCACCCAGACGCCGAGATCATCACCAGCTTTCCAGGGCTCGGGTCTCTCACCGGCGCCCGGGTGCTCGCCGAGATCGGCGACGACCGATCCCGTTTCACCGACGCGAAGGGGCTCAAAGCCTTCGCCGGGGCCGCACCGGTCACCCGGGCGTCCGGCAGAAGCCTCGCGGTCATGGCCCGCAAGGTCAAGAATCAGCGACTGGCCTCGGTCGGCTACGTCTGGGCCTTCGCCGCACTGACCGCCTCACCCGGGGCACGAGCCCACTACGACCGCCGACGGGCCGACGGAGACCGCCACACCGCCGCCCAGCGCAACCTCTTCAACCGCATGCTCGGCTGCCTCCATCACTGCCTCACCAAACGAACCCCCTACGACGAAACCATCGCATTCCCCATCCCCGAAGTCCCCCAACTCACCGTTGCTGCTTGACAGATAAACTGCATCGGATGTCTCTTTCGAAGGTCCTGATGTCGGTGCCCGGCACCGGCATCAGGAGCGGCGCCCGCATCCTCATCGACGTCGGCGACGGCACCGCCTTCCCCACCGCCGCCCACCCGGCCGCCTAGGCCGGCCTCGCCCCAGCGACACGCAGAGCCCAGGAACCTCCTTCCGCGGCGAACAGCCCTCCCGCAGAGGAAACAAGCAACTCAAGCGAGCTTTCTTCCTCTCGGCGTTCGCCGCACTGGCCGACCCGGCCTCGCGCACCTACTACGACAACAAGACCGCCCAGGAAAGCACCACACCCAAGCCCTCCTCTGCCTCGCCCGACGACGAGCCGACGTGCTCTTCGCCATGCTCCGCGACGGCACCTTCTACCAACCCCGACCCGCCTCCACAGGTTGGCGAAACCCATAGGGGCACCCCCCGCCGCAGCCGCCAGGTGTGCCTCCCGCGCCGCCTCGCGGCGGCGGTCTCCACGGGCGACCCGTACCTCCGCGGCCCTGTGCGGGGGTACCCGTGAGCGAATGGAATCTGCCGACTTTCTACGGTCCGCGCAGACTCCCAGGCGGTTCTGACGCGCTGCAGGCGGCGCGATCCATGGCGTGATCACTTCGAACGCCCGGCTGCACCGCTCAGACCCTCTCCCTCGCACGGTGTGCCGGCCCTAATGTCATTGCCATCAACACAAAGTGTCGTTACTACTACTGTATGGAGTCGACATGATCGCTCGCACCGTTCGCCGGACCCTGACAGCCATCGCCGCGACCGCCCTCGCCGGCACCGTCTTCGCCGCCGCGCCCGCGTCCGCCGACTCGTCTCAGCGTGCGGTGCCCACGGGCGAGTTCACCGCAGTCAGCCAAGTGACCGGCAACTACATGCTCCCGGACGACACCAAGGGAAACCCGGGCACCTACCTCCAGGTCTATCCCAGCACCGCTCCCTCCGGCTGGAAGACCACCTGGCGCTTCGACCGGGTCGCCACCTCCAACGGGCGGCCGGTGTACCAGCTGAAGAGCTCCGCCGGGGCCTGCGCCACCAATGAGAACGGTGAGAACAGCATCGTCTACCTTCGCGACTGTTCCGCCCGGAACAAGGATCAGTGGTGGCTCCTGGAGGCTGTCCGCGGCACCGACCCTCAGGACCCCGACTACGGCATCGTCTCCTACCGCGACGAGGATCTGGCCCTGACCGCCCGCGGTGAGGGCGACACCTACATCGACCTCAAGCGGATGTGGGGCGGCCATCCCTCGCAGCGCCAGGGCTGGCACTTCTACTCCGCCTGAAACCCGCTCCCGGGGGAAGGGGCAGGCCGCTCCCTTCCCCCGGGCCAGGAGATGGAACAGGGCCGCTGCATACATCCCGGTGGATAGCCGACGCCCCGCAGAATGGGAGGCGACGGCCTGCGCCTGTGCGTTCCAGCCGAGCCGCCCGGGGCGCTCCAGCCGACGCCCGGGCCCAGTCGTGGTACAGGAGCGACTTCGTACGCGGGTCACCCCTCCTCAGCAGGACGCGCGGCGGGACGTCGACCCGACACGGTCACCCAGAGCACGACGCGGAAGGGCCAGGCCCAGCCCATGAGTTGTGGCCGCCCACTCGCCGGACCGCTGATGAACAGCCGGGCTGTGCACCCCGGCTGCCTTCACCTTTCACTGGCCTCGGCCGACGTGACCGCTCATGACAACCCCCTGCCACCGGCGACACGGCCGGCGCGGCCCGAGCAGGCCGGCTGATCGTCACCCACGTCGGCCGATTCCTTACGCCGCAACAGGCGATGGCACGCACCTCGGCCCGGTTCGACGGTCTCATCGACCATGCTGCACCTGGTGTCACCTCCTCGATCGGCTAGAGGTTGTCCTGTAACCCATGTGTGGTTGGTCGTTGGCCGAGTATGGGGGGTGATTTCAGCGGCTGATCCGAAGTGGATCGAGCCGTTCTCCGGGTTGTGCGAGGTGTAGTTCGCCAGTCTGGTGGCCTTGGTGCCGCGCCGTGACGGTGACGTTCAGCGCTGCCGCAGGCTACTGACGGAGGGGGCGGACTGCTCGTGCACTCGCGCCGTCGGACCCTGCCCGCACCCGCCGTGACGCGCAGACCGGGCACCCGGAACCCGCACAGCCCCTGTACGGCGCTGCACGCCTGCCCCCAGGGGGGATCGCGTCGGACGTGGGTGACGTGTCAGCCCTGACCGGACGCAGGCCGGCAACGGCATCCCGTTCCCGACAACGCTTCGCTGCGGCAACCGGCACCCACCCTCACCCCCCCCGTATCCAGTTCCAGGCCCGCCCCACCACCCGCGTGCTATGCCGCGAACTCTCCCCACTCCTCTGGACCTCCAGGGGCCGCCCGCCCCGCGTGCGATCGAGCTCGGCCGCACGCTGCGCGGCGCACGGGAAGAGCCCCGGGTACCGGTGTGCGACCGAGGCGCAATGGCCGTCACAACCGTGTGCCGGCCCGCCCCGAGCCTGGCCGCGTCACTGACGGCCATCCTCGGCCAGCGGAAACCGCCGACCGGACAGCAGCCCGGGGAACATATGCTCACGCCCTTCCGTCAGCTCATCGAGCCGGCGAACGACACCCTCAAGGGCCAGCCCGATCCCGAGAGTCACGGAGCGGGAACACCTGCCGGTATCCCTCGCCCGTGCCGGACAACGCATTCTGGCCATGACAGCCGCCATCTGGCACCGAGCCAAAGGCCGAACGCTCACACAGACACAGGTCGCCGGCGGTCACTGACCAGCCCTTCGTACTCACTCATCCCGCTCGGCCGGGCGGACGGGGTCACTGTGCGGAGCCGCCCCCGCGTTCCTGCTGCGGACCGCGTTCGGCGAGCCACTGCGTGAGGTCGCCGACATGGCCCAGTTCCGCTGCGACGCGTGCGCGTTCGGCCTCGGTGAGGCGGATCTTCTCCAGCTCACCGATCCACGTGTCGAGGTGGTCCTGCTCGTTCAAGACGGTGGCCAGTTCGATGAGGGTGGCCAGAGCCAGAGCCCGGTCGAGGTCCGGAGCAGTCCCGCCATGTCTGCGCAACGCGGAGGAGACGGCTCGGAATGCGGCACGGTCGTCGTTCTTGAACTCGCGGAAGATACGAGCGTTGTCGAGCGCCCGTGCCAGCCCCTGCAGCTTCTCGGAGCCGCCGTACTCCAACTCGGCCGGCTCGTCCCGTTGGATGAAGATCAGCGAATTGCCGGAAGGATCGACAAGAGTGAACCGCGTCTGACCGGAGCGGAAGCGCGTGAGCCGCGGAACCCCCTTAGCCAGGACTTTACCGTACGCGGCACGCATGGCCTGCGTGAAAGCAGCATGGTACGGAGCGACCTCGTCCACCATGATCAAACAGCAGCCGCCGTCCTCCCTGGCCGGGTCGTGCCCCTTCGGCGGCCTGCCGAAGTGCACGCCGAAGCCGCTCCACTCAAGGGCGAGGTAGAGATACGGGCGGGTCTGCTTGTAGGCGACGGTGAACCCGAGCGCCTGGTAGAACGCCAGCGTTTCCTCCGCATCCGCGCACGGCAGTACCGGCACCGTGGTCTCGCTCGCCCGTATCACCGACTCCGTCAACAGTCCTCCGTCTCGTCGCATTCGGAGTTCCGGAATCCTCCCTGCGCGGGTACCGACCCCTCGAGCAGCCACCGGAACCGAACCCTGACACTACGAGTCGAAGAAACAACTAGTCAAGTTTTACTAGATGAGACGGGAAACGCCGAGCACGGCTGACGGGCTGCGTCTGTTTTGCCACCAGTTGGCACGTGGGTACCAGTGAGTAGTCTCGCCGGTCCGCGGCAGGGTAGCGCTGTGAAGTTGTTGCGATTTCTCCCGCGACGCAATGCTGGCAGCTTCACGCACGGGCATCAGCCGCACCGACGCGTATGGACCGACCGGCGGTCATCCCGCCGTGATCAGGACAGGCCGGAACAAAAATCTCTTGTGCCGGACGGTCTCCCAGGGACCGGGCGCTCCCGCGCCCCCCAGCGGAGGACTACCGACCTACACGCCTCACCGCAAGGACACGGTCCTGAACAGCGGTGGAGGAGATACTCCTGGCCTCGCTACCCCGACCACCCCCACCACGCCCGGACTACGCCCACCCCAACCGCCCCAGCCAAGGAGCTCCTAACACGCTCTTGTTGGTGTGGGCTGATTGGGCGTTACCGGCGTGACGATCGGCCGTTCGTGATGGTGTGGGTACTCGGCCGTGGATCACGGACGATGAGTTGTGGGCGTTGATCGAGCCGTTGTTGCCGCGTGGCCGGAGCGGTCTCCGGGGCCTCGACCGGTGTCGGATCGGCTCTGTCTGCAGGACATTCTGTTCGTCCTCTACAACGACATAGCCTGGCAACTGCCGCCGTTGGAACTGGGATTCGGCTCGGGGTGGACGTGCTGGCGCCGACTGGACCTGTGGCAGAACGCAGGGGCTTTCGACAGGCTGCACCGGGTCCTGCTCGCCGAGCTGAACGCGGCCGGCGAGCTCGACTGGCCGGGGGCTTGCGTGGATGGTTCTCACATCCGCGCGAAAGAGGGGGGCGCCGACACCGGTCCGTCGCCGGTCGACCGGCGGAAGACAGGCAGCAAGCACCATCTGATCTGCGACGGGCGCGGCACCCCACTGAAGGTCATCACGACCGCGGTGAACGTCAACGACGTCACCGACCCTCGCCCTGGTCGACGGCATCCCGCCCGTCGCAGGACTCCCCGGCCACCCCCGGCGCCGACCTGATCCCCTGCTCGGTGACAAGGGTTACGACTCCAACGCCCACCGCGACGCACTGCGGAAACCGACGGATCCTGCCTGTCCTCTCACACAAGGGACCCCCGAACATCAAGAGCATCGGCAAGCTCCGCTACGTCGTCGAGCAGACCTTCGCCCTGCTCCACCAGTTCAAGCGGCTCGCCGTGCGTTGGCAACGTCGCACCGACCTCCACGACGCCTTTGTCTCCTCGCCTGCAGCCTGATCCGCTTCAGACGCCTCAAGCAGTGCCGATCATGAGTGGTGGTACCAGTTCAAGAAGTGCTCGGCACGCGCGCGTACGGAGTCAGCCACGCAACGCGATGGAGAGCTGGTACCCGGTGACTCCAAGCCCGCCGCAGGCCATACCGAGGCCCACGACTGCCATCAGCGCCATCACGACCTGGCCGTACAGGGACTGGCGGGCGGAGGCGCGGCTGGGGTTGCGCGGGTCGTAACTGAGCTCCAGTTGCTGCCCGCCGGTCGGCTCCCGGTAGAAGTGCAGCCCGCCGTCCTGGTCCACATACCGGTACACCTTGGTTTTGTCGGTGTAGTGGTCGAGTTCGGCCATCACCGTGATGCCGTGCTTGGGGAGGCGCAGCGCCTCGTACAGGCCTCGTCCCAGCGTCAGAGCCATGAATACCCCCGCGCACGCGAAGAGCTGAAGGAACGGTAGCGCGATCGCCCACGCCGGCTCACGGAGCACCGCCACGGCCACATCGATCACCGCAAAGACCGCGATCACAGCGACAACGAGAACGCGCTTCGAGGGCTTCCGGGGGTGTCCAGCAGGCACTTCGGTGATCAGATCTTCGCCGTCGACACGCGGTTCTTCGGCCGCTCTCTCGGGCAGGCGGGCCTCCAGGGCGGCGGAGAACGCGGTCACGGCAGCGGCACTGGCATCGTGAACCGCGTACACGGCAGGAGGGCGGTCGGCCTCTGCAGTCGTCAGTACGACCTCGAACGAACGGTCGAGGCTGCGGACCGCTTCGATGGCGTCCAGCGGAATTCGTGTCACGCGCCCGTCCTGTTCCCACTGCACGTAGTCGAGGCCATCCCCGAAGCGGGCGGTGGCACTGCTGCCGCGCAGCACGAGGGATGGGAGGGCAGGCGTCGTCGTCATGTGCATATGACGGCTGAGATCAACAAACGGTTGCCCACCGTCGTGGCAGGCGCACGCCACAGCCTTCGGGCAGAAGGCGGCCCCACTCAGACCGCGTTTGAGATCCGGCCGGCGCCGTGTTGAGAGGTTGCTGTTGCTGCCCGTCGGCCGAGGGTCCGGAGCGTCACTGGTCAGTTGAAGCCGACCTCGGTGAAGGCGCAACCCCCACGCTCTGTGTATGGAAGTGCCTGTTGAGAGATGAGCGTCGGAGCCTGCCGGAGGTACTGGCGGTATCCGGACGCGCGGAACCTCAATGCGAACGCATGGCCCTCAATGTGCCAGAGCGGCGGATCTTGTCGGCCGTCGTCAGGCACCAGGCGGTGCAAACCGTCGATCACCAGGTCCGGGATCGTGCGCTTGAAGTCAAGGTCCCCCTCAAGGTCCCAGACATCTTCGAAGACGAGCGTTGCGGGGGACACCCAGAAGGAGAAATGCGTCGCCGGCGGGACCGGGTGGACCCAGCGGACGATGTAGTCGAGGTCAAGGAGAAGCCGCGGCAGAATCACCTCGGTTGCCTGCACTGACAGGCCGTGGATGGTGGCGTCGTGCCAGCCCATCTCCTCGAAGTCGGCATCGCTCCACACGTTCTTGGCGAGACCTGATTTCTGGTGACCGCCATTGTCCATACTCGCATCCAAGCAGACCGCTTGCCGGTCCCCGTCATGGGCTGAGGATGCAGGAGAGGGGCCGAGGTCCTTGTCGTGTCACTGGTCGGCCTCGGGTGAGGCGGCGGACCATGAGGCCGATCATTGCCCAGCGGATCATGGTCTCCGACCTGACCGGGCTGGTCTCGTGGTCCCGGGCGAGGCGACGGTGAGCGTTCATCCACGAGAAATGTGCGCTCAACCGCCCATCGCTTCGGCTGGACCAGGAAGCCCCGCTGGTCAGGGGCCTTGCGGACGATCTCCATCTCGCGACCGAGGATCGTGGCGGTCCAGTCGACCAGGCGGCCGGCGAAGCCCTGGTCAGCCCAGATCTTCTTGATACTCGGGTGGTCGAGGCGGGTCCACAGCAGTGAGCGTTCGCGCCATCGCGGTCCTGGATGTTCGCGGCGACGACATGGACGGCCAGCAACAGGCCGAGGGTGTCGGCGACGATGAACCGCTTGCGGCCTTTGACTCTTTTGCCCGCGTCGAAGCCCCTACTCACGGCGGGGGACGGTGTCGACGGTGCGGACGGACTGCGAGTCGACCAGCCCCGCGCTCGGCTCGGCATTCCTGCCGTCGGCCTTACGGACCCGGCCTCCAAGGGCGTGGTGGATCCGCTCGACCGTGCCGTCGTCGTGCCACCAGGTGCAGTACACGACCACGGCCCTCGGTCAGCGCCGTGCGCGAACAAGCAGCCGCTACAGGCGGTCCTTCCGGGAGCCGTACTGCCGGCATTGCCCGGTGAACGTGGCGCCGAGTTCGGCATCGAGAATCGAGGCGGCGAGTTCCTTCGCGGGAACTCCCTGCACGCCATCCGGGTCGCGGTAGACCTGGAGTGCCAGCCCGTCCGTGACCGCGGCGAGACGCACGGCCGCCGGCCATGGGTCCAGGTCGGGTTCGACTTCGCCGCACTCCTTGCCGTTGCGCACCGCCTGAGCGATGTCCGCGCGCAGCGCCCTGGCAGTCTCGATGTCGACCTCAGCGAGCGCAGGGACATCCAGGGCGCGCCCGGCGAAGGCACGCATCACGCGGAACTCGGTGCGCCGGGTCGCGTCGAGCGGAAGCAGTTCGGCCATCCCCGCTGCGAGCACCTTGGCGATGGGTCGGCGGTGCTCGATGCCCGCCTGGATGCGTTTGTCGATCCGGTGCCGGACATGGGTGCTGACGTGGTGGAAGGCGTGCAACAGCATCTCGTCCTTGGTGCGGAAGTAGTGCTGTACCAGGCCCACTGAGATGCCCGCCGTCGCAGCCGTGCGGGCGACGGTCACCGCGTCGAAGCCGTTGTTGGAGATGAGTTCGCACACCGCCACGGCGATCTGACGTCTGCGTTCTTCATGATCCGCTGTCCTCGGCACTTGATAACCGTATCAGGGTACGGTAAAAACCGTATGGCTATACGGTACAGCCATACGGTTATCGCGAGGAGCACCCGCACCCATGCCCACCCCCTTCCCCGGACCCCCCTTCCACCTCAGACCCACCCCTCCACCGCCCTCCGGCCCCAAGCCGCTACACCTGCGCACCACCGCCGTCGGCGTCACCCTGTTGCTACTCGCATTGCTGACCGCCATCCCACAAACAGCCGCGGCACAACCAGCCCAAGCCGACCGGCCAGCAGCACACGCCACATACGACAAACTCGACAATTTCGTGCGCACCCGCATGACGGCCACCAACACCCCAGGACTCTCCTACGCCGTCGTCGGGCCCGACGGACCGCTCCACCAACGGTCATGGGGCACCGACGGAAACGGCCGACGCGTCACCGCGAAAACCCCGTTCCTGTGGGGCTCGGTCGCCAAACCCGCCACAGCCACCGCCGTGATGACACTCGCCCAGTCCGGCCGGCTCCGCCTCGACGACCGGGTCGTCGACCACCTCCCAAGCTTCCGTTTCGGCGGCACAAAACACGCCTCACAGGTCACCGTCCGACACCTGCTGAACCAGACCGCCGGACTCCCGGAGACGAAAACCTCCAAGATCACCGACTGCTTCGGCACCCATTGCCCCGACCCAGCGCGACGCATAACCGACCTCAAGGGCATCAAGCCACTCGGCCCACCCGGCGCGCGCTACCAGTACGCCAGCGCCAACTACCTCGTCCTGACCGCACTCGTCGAAGCCGTCACCGAACGCCCCTACGCTCAATACCTACGGCGCGCCGTACTCCAACCGGCCGGGATGAAGGACGCGGTCACCGACGCCGCCTCGGCCCGCGAGCGCGCACTGCCTCCCGGGCACCAGCTCCTGTGGGGTATCCCCGCCGCGATCGCGGACGGTATCGACGACGACGGCGCCGGGTACGGCTATCTCGGCGGCGACCTGCACGACCTGGCGGCCTTCGCCTCGTTCCAACTCCGAGCCGGCAAGACCACCGACGGCAAGGCCGTCCTGACCCCCGAGTCCGTACGCCTCATGCGCGAAGAGGGCACACTGAGGCCGAGCCGAAACCGCACGGGATACGGCCTCGGCTGGCGCATCGGCGGACTGGACGCGCCCCTCGACAAAGCCATCTGGCACACAGGCGCCACACCCGGCTACTCGGCGATGCTGTTCCTCCTGCCCGAACAGAACACCGCCCTCGTCGTTCAACAGAACCTGCACGGAATCCTCCACGATCCGGCAGTTATGGAGGTCGGTTTCGGAGCCGCCAGGATCCTCGCCGGCAGCGAACCAGCCGAAGCCGCCTCGGCGCTTCCCTACCACACCGCCGTGTGGACCACCACAGGCTCGGCCCTGCTGCTGCTCGCAGCCACGATCCGCTCCCTCGCCCTGCTGCGGCGACAGCGTGTGTACTCATCCCGGACACGCCTCGCCGTCATGACCACGGCCTGGTGTGCGGCCGGCGCGTTGCCGGGCATCGCACTGTTCGCCCTGGCCCGCTCGATGAGCGCGCGCCAACTCCTGAACTGGGTGCCCGACTCCTTCCTCGCCCTGTGCGCCGCAGCCACTGCCGGCGCCCTGACCGTCTTCGTGCGGCTCACTCTCGCACTACGGGACATCGTGCGGGGACGAGCGGAACGGGGCCCGAACACGACCGCTGAATGACGGCCATGCACTAACTGGAAGCACGTCAACCGGCGGCCACCGCAAGGAGTAACACAGCTCAATCTCCCAGCAGGACAAATAGGCTCGATGGGGCACTGCCTGACAGGTGCTTACCAACACCCCGGAACGATTTCCCATCCCAGCAGAGTGGTGTGCAGTGCGAGAGCTGCAGCCACGCCTGACCAGGTAGCGGCCAGCGGACTGGCACACCTTCCACGAGGGCCAGCAGCAGTGCCTCGCCGCTCTGGGCATCCAGTCGGCAACCCCGGGGTCGCTCGCTCACCGCTGCGGCCGCCGGAGCTTCCCGGTGGGTAGATCAACCCGACCGCAGCCCGCCGATACAAAGCCCGGGGAGGACATTACGCGGCCCACGGGGAGCACATCGAATCATGGCCGACATCGACGGACACCAACACAACATCCGGCTGAGTGTCTTTCGCAGCAACATCCGCAGCCGTCATAGGAAACACATGGCTCACCTGCGCGCAGGCCCGCGACGGTGGCCACGTCGGCCTGATCTGACATCCACAGGCCACCTTCTACCTCCAGTCAGCCAGCATCTCCCTCAGCCCGTGTTGGGGGTGTTCGAGTTCGAGGACATGTCCGAGCTTTCGGTGACCGGCCGGACTTCCACGCGCTCATCAGGCTCGCATGGGGCGCGCCGCTGGTGGCAGCGTTCGCCGCCGGTGACAGCGTTCAAGGCGTCGGCGGCCTACTCCAGCGTCATGTTCAGCGCGAGCCGGGCCCGCGTGAGTGCCGCGTCCGTGCTGCTGGCTGCGGCCACAGACACCGCCCCCTCCCCAACTACCGGTGTGTACCCGCTTGCTTCCCCGCCCCACTGGCGGTTCGGCAGGCCCTCACCAGCCCTTTGCGGAAGGTGCGAGCCTGCAGATAGGGCGTTTGGTCAGGGTGAGGGACGGCCCCGGACCGGTAGTGCCGTGACGTTCTCGCCGGAACGTCGCAGCTGTTCGAGGAGACGGGCGTTTCCCGCTTCCAGCTCCACGTTGCGCAATGTCAGGACTTGGATCCGGTTGGCGTACGTGGCGGCGGCCTCCTTCAATTCCCATACTCCAGAGGCATGTTCTCGTCACAGCTCACGTCCGCCTTCTTCAGCCGGGTCACTTCCGCGCGCAGTTCCTCCGGCTCCGGGCGCCGACCGTCACCGTCGTACGGGGCACTTCCGAGGCGGCGGACTGAACCGAACGGTGACCGCGGCCGTTGCTGGGGGCGGTGCCGACAACTGCTATCGGGCACGAACGATCGACGGACTGATCACGCCCTCCAGGGTTCCCAGGACGGACGACAGGCACCCCCAGCAGCCTACCCGCGAGGTGACCATGCTCGGATCGGACAGAAGACAGGATCTCGACCCCTCCAGCGGCCAACGCCGTCGCGGCCTGTTCGCCGTCGTAAGCGCGTTGTGCGTGGCAGCCGTGGCCGCGGCCCTGCTCGCGGTCAACACATCCGGCAGCAGCGGCCGGACGGAACTGACCTCGGCCGCGAGCTCGCCGGCCACGGACAAGACGGTTGGATACTTCACCAACTGGGGCGTCTACCAGCGCAATTACCACGTCAAGAACATCGAGACCTCGGGCTCTGCCGACAAACTCACCCACATCAACTACGCCTTCGGCAACGTCCAGGGCGGCAAGTGCACCGTCGGCGACAGCTACGCCGACTACGAGAAGGCCTACACCGCAGCCCAGAGCGTCGACGGCAGAGCCGACACCTGGGACCAGCCGCTGCGCGGCAACTTCAACCAGCTGCTCAAGCTCAAGCAGAAGCACCCGAATCTGAAGGTGCTCTGGTCGTTCGGCGGCTGGACCTGGTCCGGCGGCTTCGGCGAGGCCGCCAAGAATCCCCAGGCCTTCGCCGAGTCCTGCTACAACCTGCTCAACGACCCCCGCTGGAAGGGGCTCTTCGACGGCATCGACATCGACTGGGAGCACCCGAACGCCTGCGGCCTCAGCTGCGACACCAGCGGCCGGAACGCCTTCGCCAACCTGATGAAGGCCCTGCGCGCCAAGTTCGGCGGCAAGCTGGTGACAGCGGCCATCTCCGCCGACGCCACCAAGGGCGGCAAGATGGAGGCCTCCGACTACTACAAGTCGGCCGCACAGTATGTCGACTGGTACCTGCCCATGACGTACGACTACTTCGGCGCTTTCGACAAGCAGGGACCGACAGCGCCGCACTCGCCGCTGGAAGACTACGACGGGATCCCCAAGAAACTGTTCGACACCAAATCGTCCATCGCGGCGCTCATATGGAACGGAGTCCCTCCTGAGAAAATTCTGATGGGGCTCGGCTTCTACGGCCGTGGCTGGACGGGCGTGACGCAGAAGGAACCCGGCGGAACGGCGACCGGACCGGCTCCGGGCAAATACGAGCAGGGAATCGAGGACTACAAGGTCCTCAAGACCCGCTGCCCTGCCAACGGCACGGTCGGCGGTACCGCCTACGCACACTGCGGCAACGAGTGGTGGAGCTACGACACTCCTCAGACCATCGGAGGAAAGGCCGACTGGGCCAAGAAGCAGAAGCTGGGCGGCACGTTCCTGTGGGAGTTGAGCGGTGATACCCGGGACGGAGAGCTGATCAAGTCCATCCGGTAGTGCGGAAACCGCTCGACGCGTCCGATGTGGGGCCCTGGGGGGTTTGGACCGCGGGGCCTCTCGTCCGCCCCTCAGCCGCGCCCGCACCGGTTGAGCGCAACCGACAGGGCCCTCACAGCACCGAGGACGTGATCACGGTGGTACCCCGGTGCCGCTCCGGCGTCTGGTCAGGCGTCAACCGGCAGCGGCGCAATCACTGTTACGTCGCCGGAGCGGGGCGCCACCGTATGGGGTGGCGCCCCGCTTCATCGCTCTGCTGTTCGGCCGGCGAGGTCACCTCGCCTGCAGAGCACTCTCCTCCACAAGCATCTCCACGTCATTTCACCGACCCCGCCATCACGCCTTGGACGAAGTGCTGCTGGAAGGCGAAGAAGATCGCCACTGGCAGGGTCAGGGAGAGGAAGGCTCCGGGTGCCAGTACAGCGATGCTGCTGCCGAACTGTCGCATCTCCGACCGCAGAGCCACCGTCAGTGGCTGCGACTGGCTGTCGGCGGAGATCAGGGGCACCAGCATGTCGTTCCACACCCACAGGAACTGGAAGATCGCCAGGGACGCGATCGCCGGTCGTCCCAGTGGGAGGACCAGCCGGAGGAAGATCCGCCACTTGCTGCCACCGTCCATCCGGGCGGCCTCCAACCTTTCGCGGGGGATTTCCGCGATGTGGTTCCGCAGCAGGAAGACGGCGAACGGCAGCCCGCAGGCAACGTGGAAGAGGACCACTCCGGGAATCGTGCCGAAGAGCCCGACCGCGCCGAACATCTTGGCCACCGGCAGCAGGCCCACCTGGATCGGCACCACGAGCATGCCCACCACGATCAGGAAGATCCAGTCGCAACCTGGGAACTCCAGCCAGGCGAAGGCGTATCCCGCCAGGGACGGGACGATGGACTGCGGTCAGCCCGAGGCGCTCAGCGAGGTCCTGCTGATGGACCGTGACCAACCCGTCGGGCTCCTGACGGGCGGTGAGGGCGTTGAATACATCGCGGACTGTCGGCGAGAGGCACGCGTTCGGCAACGCCTCGCAGATCTGCAGGTCGGGGAACCGGGGACAGGAGCGTCTCCCATCGCGTGGCCTCCTGCCTCACTGTCTGGATGACGATCTCGTGCGCGAGTAACGTCTTCCCCAGCGACTTCACCAACTGCCGCTGCTGGACGCTGCCCCGCCGGTGAGCCTGACTCCACCGACGGCCCTCGGCACGGTCCCCCAGAGCACGACGCGGAAGGGCCAGGCCCAGTCCATGAGTTGTGGCCGCCCACTCGCCGGACCACTGATGAACAGCCGGGCGGGCACCCCGGCTACCTTCACCTTTCACTGGCCTCGGCCGACGTGACTGCTCATGACAACCCGCTGCCACCGGCGATACGGCTAGCGCGGCCCGAGCAGGCCGGTTGATCGTCACTCACGTCGGCCGATTCCGCACACCGCGACAGGCGATGGCCGGTCGATCATGTGACTGCTTCCGCCGCTGTGTCGTTGATGTGGACATAGGGCGGGGTGATCTGACGGATGCCGCGGGGGAACGGCTGCGGCCGTTCCTGCCGGTCAGCAACAGGCGTTGTGGCAGGGGCGGGATCATCGGCAGGTGATCGACGGGATTCTGCACTGGGTACGGACCGGTGTGCAGTGGCGTGACTTGCCTGAACGGTTCGGCCCGTGGAAGACGGTCTATGAACGCCCCCGCCTGTGGTCGGCCGATGGGACCTGGGAGCGTCTGCTCCAGCAGGCCCAGGCCGCGGCCGACGCGGCTGGGGAGATCGACTGGGACATCTGCGTCGACTCCATCGGCGTGCGGGCACATCAGCACGCGGCCGGCGCCCGCACCGATCCACCACCGGCTCCCGCCTCAAAGTGGGACGCAGCACCAGAACACCAGGGCGGAACGCCGCGGCAGAGCCTCGTCGCCCGTCTGGTGGAGGTGGTGCGGGAAGTGCGGGCCTGGGCCGCTCGCGGGGTGGGTTCACCACCAAGCTCCATCTGAGCGCGCACGGCCGCTGCCGCCCGCGGTCCCTGATCGTCACATCGGGACAGCGGGCGGACTGCACGCAGTTCAAGCCCCTGCTGGAGAAGATCCGCGTCCTGCGGAGTGGGCCGGACAGGAAGCCGGACAGTCTCGCGGCGGACAAGGTCCTACAGCAACGGCCCGTGCGGCGAGCATCTGCGGCGTCGGGGCATCCGGCACACCATCCCGGAGAAAGCGGACAGCCAGGCCGCCCGCCTGTGCAAGGGGTCACGCCGCGGCGGACGGCCACCTGGCTTCGACGAGGATCGCTACAAGAAACGCAACACCGTCGAACGCGCGATCAACCGACTCAAGCACGTCAGAGCAGTGGCCACCCGCTACGACAAACACGGCCGGCCTACGTCTTCCTCGGGACCGCGACCACCGCAACCTTCCTCATCTGGCTCCGTACATGATCGGCCGGACAAGTCCTGGAGGGTGGGGCGGGATCGTTGATGCGTTGGTTCGGCCCGTGGTCCGAGCAGCGTCATGCCGCATGAGCACTGCGTCAGAATGCCGGCCGCCATGCATGTGGCAGAAGTAGGCCGCTGGGTATCGGCTCACCGGGGGCTGGCACCAGACCGGACGGTACCGCGTCCTCCCGTACTGTGGTGAAGTCGACGGTGCCACCGGAGAAGGTCGCGCCAGAGAAGTAGACGGTGCCACGGGAGAAGGTCGCGCCGGAGAAGTCGACGGTACCGCCGGAGAACGTCGCGCCGGAGAAGCGGACAGTGCCGCGGGTGGGCGGTGGGAAGGCTTCGATGGTGCCGCGGGAGAGCCTCGCGGTGATGATGTGGCCTATGAAACCGAAGGCGGTGGAGTCGGCGGTACCGAAATAGCGGGAGAAGGTCGCGCCGGAGAAGTCGACGGTGCCGCCGGAGAACACCGCGCCGGAGAAGTCGACGGTGCCGCGGGAGAACTCTGCGCGGGTGAACCGGATGGTGCCGCCGGAGAAGACGGTACCGATGAAGTCGACGGTGCCATGGGAGAAGGTCGCGCCGGAGAAGTCGACGGTGCCGCGGGAGAAGGTCGCGCCGGAGAAGTCGACAGTGCCGCCGGAGAACACCGCGCGGGTGAACCGGACGGTGCCGCGGGAGAACTCTGCGCGGGTGAACCGGATGGTGCCGCCGGAGAAGACGGTACCGATGAAGTCGACGGTGCCATGGGAGAAGGTCGCGCCGGAGAAGTCGACGGTGCCACCGGAGAACACCGCGCCGGAGAAGTCGGCGCCGTCGAAGACGACGCCAGTGCAGTCGAGGTCGTGACCTTGCCAGGTGTGGGGGTGGTCTGGGGGGAGGCGGAGGTGGTCGCGGGTCAGGCGGATGATGGTGTGCCGCACTTCCCGTAGCGCTAGGTAGGCGTGCCGGGCTTCGGCGTCGTCCGGAGGGAGGTCGGATTCCGGGGTGTAGGGCAGGCGGAGGTAGGCGCACAGGACGTCGATGCAGCTCTGCCGCAGGCCAGGGGTGGGTGCGTCGTCGGCCAGGCCCGCCAGGGCGTGGACCCCGCCGAGACGGACTGCGGGGGAGTCGTCGCCGAGCTGGCCGACCGCGGTGGTGAACCGCTCGGTGTGCAGCCGGGTGACGTCCCGCCGGGCGCCGTCCTCATCGACCCGCTGGCGGCGGTAGGCCACCACCAGCGCGACGAGGGCCCCGGCCCCGGCCACCACCCCGAAGGACAGCTTGACCAGGTCGAAGAGGGTCTTGGAGGTGAGGCGGCGTTCGGGTTTGAGGCCCTGGACCTCCAGGAGGTTCCAGCCGGCAAAGAACACCGTCGCGGCTACCACGACGGCACCGGTAAAGGTCAGGACGAGAGCTAAGCCGACGGGCCACATGCGCAGACCGCGTCGCCCCGCCTGTCGGTTCAGGTTGGAGGTCACACCGTCTCCGACTCGCCAGGGAGGCGGACGGTTGCGCCGTGCCCCCCGATCAGAGGTGCGGCGGAGGCCGGGCTCGCTCGGCTTGGCCAACTGGAGTAGTTGTCACCCCGGGACAGCGGGCGGACTGCTCCCAGTCCGAGCCCGTGCCGAGACGTTCCAGCGGACCGGGCCGGGCAGTCCGCGCAGGAAGCCCGACAGCCTCGCTGCGGACAAGGCCTACAGCAACGGCTCGTGCCGCGAGCATCGACGACGTCGGGGCATCCGGCACACGATTCCGGAGAAGACCGACACCCAGTCCGCCCGCCTGGGCAAGGGTTCACACGGCGAACGACTACTGGCTTCGACGAGGATCGCTACAGGAAACGCAACACCGTCGAACGGGCGATCAACCGGCTCGAACACGCGAGAGCAGTGGCCACCCGCTACGACAAACGCGGCCTATGTCTTCCTCGGGATCGCGACGACCGCAACCCTCGTCATCTGGCTCCGTGCATGATCGGCCGGACAAGTGCTAATACTTCAGTTGCTGTTCGCAATTCCTGCTGGTCTGGAGCGTGCCTGTGAGGTACGTGGCTGACGCACCGTCAGGTGGCGGAAGTTCGTGACACGGGTGCGGCGGGTCGTTGTGCTTGTCGTGCAAGATGATGTGCGGCCCGATGTCTGGTCGGCGGAACTGGAAGAGCTGCTGGTGCGGATCGGTCACCGGTTCGGGCGGGTGGATCTGCGGCGGACGGGCATACGTGCACCGTCTGCTCGGACCGGTGGGCCTCAAGAACAGCTGGCAGCTGGCTGAGCATGCCGGTCACCGCACTCCCGCCGGGTTGCAGCACCTGCTGAGCCGTGCCTGCTGGGTTCCCGACGAGATTCGCGATGACCTGCAGGTTTACGTCGCCGAGAAGCTCGGGGACCCGGCCGGTGTACTGATCATCGACGACACCGGGTTCATCAAGAAAGGCACGGTCTCGGCAGGTGTGCAGCGGCAGTACTCCGGCACCGCCGGCCGCACCGAGAACTGCCAGATCGGCGTTCTCGCGGCCTATGCCACCGCTGGTGGACCGGGAACTGTACCTGTCGAAGTCCTGGACGTCCGATCCGGACCGTGCGTCCAGGCGAAGATCCCCGACGGGCGAGGGCTCGCCACCATGGGCGACCTTGCGAAGGCCATCATCATGCGGGCCCTGGTCTCGCCGCTGCCGATCGCCTGGGTGACCGCCGACTCGGCCTACGGCCAGGAGTGGCGGCTGCGCCGCATGCTGGAGGAAGCCGGCGTCGGCTACGTCCTGTCCGTGCCGAAATCCCAGCATGTCCGCGCCATCGGTCGCATCGACCTCGCCATCGCCCAGGCGCCCGAGGACGCCTGGGAACGCCACTCCTGCGGAGCCGGCGCGAAAGGGCCACGCGTCTACGACTGGGCCGCGGCCCGGTTGCCCGCCATCGACGACTTCGACGGTGATTGCGATCGAGGAGGCGTTCTGGGCCGCGAAGAACGAATGCGGCCTGGACCACTACGAGGTCCGCCGGTACCCGGGCTGGTACAGGCACATCACCCTGGCCGAGTTCCGGGGATGACGGTGGGGCAGGTGATGACGATCGGGTCCCAGGTGGGAGCCTGAGGCGATGAGGCCCTGGAACACCTCACCGCAGAGCGCCTTGCGGTACCTGCTGAACGAGTGGGATCCGATCGGCGTCGCTGACGAGGTGCGCGACGAATACGACTGCATGCTCGCTCCTCTGCTCGGGCGGCTTCGCGGTGGCGCCAGCCAGTCGGAGATTGCTGAGTTCCTGCAGCGGGAGCTGGAAGAGCACTTCGGTCTCGATCCGTTGGGCCAGATGCCTGATGTGGTGGCGGCCCGAGTGGTGGCCTGGTGGACGTCTGCCGGCCCGGCCGAGGGCGCCGCCAGCGCGTAGCCGCTTCTCATACATCGGATGCTCGACTGCGGCCGCTGCTCTGGCCGTCGCACACGGAGTAGCGGAAGGCCAGGGCCACTTCCAGCTCCGCCCGCTCTCCTGACGCCGACGACCTGAGCAGATCAGTGAGTGTTGAAGTCGGTGACGCGCCAGATGTCACCGATCCGGTTGACGCGGAGCCAGGTGTAGCCCTCTGGGCAGTCGATGTCGACGCGGAGCGACTCTGCGGTGTCCTGGGGGTCGTTGCCGTCGATCTGGTAGTTCTTCGAGGAGTTGATGCACTTGGTCTGGCCGAAGACGTACCGATCATCGGTTGCGAGCTCATCGAGCGCCTTGGGACACGACCCTCCGCGACTGCTCGCGAGAGCGCGTAGCCGGGGACCGGCCAGTCCACACGCCATGCCTGCGTCCCCGCGCGCGAGAGCTTGAGCAAACTGCCGGGCGGCGTCCCGCGCAGTAGTGGCCGGCTTCACCGCCGCGGGCTTCTCGGAGCCGGAAGCAGCCGCGGAAGACTTCGCAGACGCGTCGGAAGGCGTGTCGCTGGATCCGGAACACCCAACAACTGCCGCCACTGATCACCCTCGTGCTGCTGATGGGTTTCGGACTCCCGAAGGACGACCCGAAGCAGGAGGCCACCGGCACCGTACCGCCCACAGGTGGCAAGGCCACTTGGCACCGCGCACAACGTCATGGAACTGCTCGACCTGCTGGAGACCGTCGGGCTGGAGCGGGAGCACGTCCGCCTGGACGACGCCGCCCTGATCGACTGGCGTGGCGGCGGGGCGTGGGAGTGGGGGCCGCGCAAGCCGTGACCTCACCGCCATGTCCCAGTTGCGTCTACCAGCAGTTGTACGACAGCGATCGGCGTTGCCTAGCTGGCTACTGCCCCGGTGCGGCGCGCAAAGTCGCGGACGCCATCCAGCCGGTGCTCGTGGTGCAGCAGCCTCTTCGTCAGGGAGTGCACGCTACTGCGACGCGCTTCCTGCGGCGCGGCGCGTTCGACTGCCAACAGCGCTTTGTAACAGTTCTCGGGCCGTCCCCAGTCGGCGAAGGCGCGGGCGACATCCAGACCGAGACGCGCAGCGCGCTCCGGCGGCATACCGGGTGTCTCGACACGGCGAGCTGCCGTGATGGCGCCGGGCGGGTCGCCAAGCACCTGGAGTACGGACACCTCGTGCAAGGCCACTTGCCTGGGCCCGAACCAGTCGAGACTTGTCCGTTCCTCGGTGGTCCGATTCGCAGAAGCCGCGGCTTGGGCGAGCAGGTCCCGGGCGCCTTGACCATCCTCGCCCTTGGCAGCGGTGTAGGCAGCCGTGGCGAGCAACTGGCCTTGGGCTGACGCACGCGCCGATGGTGGGGCGCTGCGGTCGGAGGCGAGTTCGCCAGCGGCCCGAACGGCGACCTCGACCGCGCGGTCGTAGCGGCCGGCGCGACGGTAGCCGCTGGAGACCATGCGGTATGCCTCGGCGAGGGCCAGAGCGTGGCCGCCGTCCCGTGCTGCCTGCACCGCCCGATCAGCAGCCACCCCCAGGAGCCGGTCGTCGCCGGTCTTGATCGCCACTCGGGCGGCAACCGCGTACAGCGTCGACAGGCCCTGGGGCACCTCCCCACCTTGGGCCAGAGCCTCGGCGATTGCGAGCTGCTGCGGGAGAGCGGCCGCCAGTTGCCGGTATGCGCCTGCGTGGAGGGCTTCGCGGGCCTGTGCCACGGCCCGGCTCACCCCAGCCGCCGTGGATTCCTCGGTGGCTGGCGGTGGCCCGTACAGCAGAGCATCCTCCAGCCCGGACAAGTCGACGGAACCCGCGGAGACAGAGCGTGTCGCCGCGTGCGCAGGGATGGCGAGAGGACCGATGACGGCTGCCGCGGCGGCAGATCCGGTCAACGACAACATTCGGCGGCGGCGCACTGCATCCTCCCCATCCACGGTTGTGGGATGTGACGGAACCCTAGTGGCCACAGCGTCGCCAGCGGCACCCGTTCGGCCAGGTGCGCCCGAACAGACCATGCCCAACCGCTCAGGGGCGATGCCCAGCAGGCGGCCAAGCGAGTGACGGTGGGCCAGACCGGGGTAACGTGCCCGTTCTCGATGCGGCTGATCACCGAGTGCGAGTATCCGCAGCGGTGTCCCAGCTCGACCTGAGTCAGGCCGGCCGCTGCACGGGCGGCCCGCACAACTCTGCCTAAGTCCGCCGGGGTGATGGAGATCGGCACATCCATGGGAGCCCTCCCCTCAGCCTTCCCACGCTAGCGCCGGATTGCTGGCAATGCAGGGTCGTCGGCCGTCAAAACGTGGAGTTCCACGCCCGCGCGCCGGTCTTTGAGGAACCGGGGGTGTGGATCGATAACCATCAGTGGGCGTTCCGATACTGGCAGGCTGACGGCCTCGACACGATCCCGCAGGCCGGCGCGACCTCGGCAAGCCACTCGAATGCCTCTGGAGCCCCGAGTTCGCGCTGCCGCGCTCGGGCAATGTCGGCGGCGGTCACGGCCGAGGCTCCCTCTGCGGTGGGTTGGGCATGCCCGGGGCCGCCGTAATACGGGGCGCCTGGTTTCTTCCGCACGGACAGCCGCAACGAACCGAACCCTGCGGCGTCGGAAATCAGCAAGGGCACGGTGGTCTGCTCGATGCGAGCACGCAGCGAGTCGCTCATGCGGCGCATCCACCATGGATTGTGTCGCGCCGCATCCGAGATTCGGCGTCGGCAACCGCTGAAGGTCGGGAGGAGCCGGTAGTGGAAAGGCCCGTGTCCGGCGGGCGTGCGCGGGGCGGCGCCGGACTCGGCCCCCAGGAGCAGTTGAGGTAGCTGCCAGCGCAAGTGCTGGACGCGGACCGCCCCAGCAGAAACTGGCGTGCGGCGAATGCGTCCCGCCGCCCGCGCAGAACAACGAGCGTTGGTGCAAACAGACACCGCCTGGGGGCTCGTCTCCCCGGTTGGACCAGCCTGCTACCTGTGGGCCTGGGCCCCCTAGTGGTGGACCGACCGAGCGCGGGAACTCTCGGACCGGGACAGGTACCTGGACGAGGTGCCGCCCCCGCCCTTGGAACTGGACGTCGTGGAAGCGTAGACGCCGCACCGGGTTCTGCTTGAGCGGCCTGCTCGCGCCGAGTGGCTCTCCTCGCCCCCGGGTCCGCCATTTGAGGGCGGTGAGGATTTCTGATGCTGTTCCGGGTAGTCGGTAGCACCACCAGCAGTGGCCCGGTTCTGCCCTGGGGCGCGCGTAACGCGGTCTGGGCGTGGACGGCGCCGCCGACAACCCATCGCTTGGGCCCACTCCGCGTCTTACAGGGCGTGTGCCGGCCAACGGCCCCCGAGTAGCCAACGTCGCCTTACTCGCCAGCAACGAATGAGCGGGCTACCCACGCGGGCCCGCCAACAAGCGGCCGTGGGGGAGGAGTCACCAACGCGGCCACACCGCTCCCGGGGGGCGGTGCGGTGCAGTGTTGGTGGAGCGCCATCAGAGATGGTGACCCTGTGATTTGGCGCACATGTGCACGAATTGTGATTAACACGCATGTGGGATGTGTAGATCGTGAGTGCGTGTGCCATTGAATATTCGGATATGACAGGGGAATAGGATGAAGCACCGTTTAAGACGGCTTCTCATATGCCTGGGGCTGGTACTGCTACCGGCCCAGGCGGTCACAGCGGCCCAGGCCGCTCCCGTCACGCAGGACAAGGCGCCTGTCACGCACCAGGAGCCAGCCGGCCCTTCGACCGCGAATCCGCGGGTGCGCCCGGAGGCGATACCCGTGCAGCGCACCGCCGCGTTGGAGCAGACCTGTTCGCAGGTGAAGGCCAGAGCGCAGCAGACCGGGGTGGAAGACGGGCTGATGGCCTGCCTGGAGGCCGCCCCGGCGGAGAAGTTCAGCCACAAGCGGGCCGGCGCGTTCGCTGGCCGCACCCCGGTGCCGGTGCCCGAGTGGTGTTTCCAGAACGGTGACGGTACCTGGTACTTCCAGCGGTTCCAGGCGTGCAGCGTCTCGGTGTGGACGCTGCACGTGAAGGACCTCAAGACTCAGAAGGTCGTCGGCCAACTGCGCTTCCTCCAGGAGGAAGTGGTCTACCCCAGCCATGACAGCCCGGTGTGGGGCCACCAGGTCGCGATCGAAGCCACCGGCGGCTGGGGCCGCATCAACGACATCAGCGTCAGCGGCGTCAAGAAACTCACCGAGTGCACCGGCGACTGCAAGCTGGACGACGAGGACAAGGACTTCCCCAAGCAGCGGGTGAAGATGACCGGCGTGGAGTTCGGACAGATCCTTCCCGTTACCACCGTCAAAAGTCCCTACGCCAAGGGCCTCGGGAAGACGACGATGGCCTACAAGTTCGACGCTCCGTCCTGGACCATGCCGCCCCAGTTGCTCTCCTCCAAGCCCCCCTTCTACGTGCGGTGCGACAAGTCCATACCCGGAGCCGCCAAGGTGGGCTGCGTGATACCGAACTTCCGCCCGGTCAATGTCGTCAGTCTCACCGGGCCTTATCCCAACTACGCGCGCCACATCCGTGATGCCCAGGCTTCCGGCCTGCCCGGCGCCTACGCCCTCGGCGCCGAGAAGCAGGGCGCCCCGCTCACCCGCCTGACCGATAAGCGCCTCAGGCACAAGAACGGAGTGACTGCCTGCCCGCAGGCTTCAAAGGGCGGCTACCCCCGTCCGGCCAAGTACAGCTGCGACGAGTACCCCTTCCGCTCCACCTACGAAGGCGCCTACACCGGCATCCAGCCCTCGCCCCAGCCGGGAGACACCCCGCCCCCGAACCCGGGACGCCGTACCTTCGACTGGTGCCAGATCCCCAGCGCCTACCTGCCCACCGGAGTGACCGGCCCGGACGGATGGAGCGCCTGCATGATCCCCGCGACAGAGAACTCCGCGGCCGGCCGGGACAGCCTCAACCCCTTCTACAAAGAGAACCGCGTCCTGGAGGGGGACGAGTTCTTCGTCCTGATCGACAAGTAACCCAAGGTGGCATAGGACAGTGAGTCAACAAGTGCCGCGTGCACGCGATGTCGTCTCGGTCGATTACCACTTGTTCGAACTGGCCGACGGCGACGACCACGTGCCGTTCGAGGACTACGCAGCTCCCAACGGACTGGTCTTCTCCAAGCCGGGGTGTGCGATTGTCCTGGTCGGCGCGAGCAGCGGTGACGTCAACGTCGAGGTGGAGGTCCGTGACCGGCCGCCGTCCGGGGGGCCGGTCACGGACGGCTGGGACGAGGTTGTCGACCACAGCGTCACCTCACTCACGGGCAATATGCACGTTCGTGCGCTTATGGAGGACCCACCCGATCTGCCGGTCCTCACTCCTGCGGGCCCCGGTTCCTACCGGGTGCGGGTGCATGCCCGTGGCCGGGACATCGCCCCGGACGGGGTAGCCGAGGAACCCCTCGAGGACTACCTCCTGGTTGTTTGGCCTGCCCCGACTCAACCGGACACCGTCCACAAACAGACCGACCGCTTCGGTGCCGACTGGCGCGACCAGGCATCCGGAACCGCTTGAGCAGACAGCTGACGGCAGGAGGTGGGGTCCGTCCTGGCACTGCCAGGACGGACCCCACCTCCTGGCAACTGCCGGAGACTGAGGACTGGCCACTCCCGTAACAGGGCGCGGGGTCGACAGTGATCAGCAGATTCCGATGGCAATGCTGCTCTGTGCGTAGTCGGGGTGACGCGTGGTGCTCTGCGGGTGCGGGAGGAGACCCATTCACCACATTCAAACTAACTATTCGAATGTGGTGAATGGTGAGTACACACAGAAGCCGGGCCCGTGGGCGCAGACCCGGATGCCCGACGGGCAGGAGTTCGATGTCGTGGTCCCACGCCCGTACCCGCACCCGGGACAGCCGCTGGTGGTACAAATGCCACACCTCCCTCCGGCATGCCCCGGCCCCGACGGACGCGCCGGCCCAGAGGGCATGCTCGCCGCTGCCAGTGTCGCCGCGGAACACATCCCCCGATCCCGGGCGAGTCCTATGACCACGTCAAGGTGGGAGATCAATCTCGCAGCCGCCCGGATGGGGGATCCTTGAAAACGGCCGGGGCCCCTCCTCGCCCCACTTGCTTCGTCCTTGAACTGTGTGAGGACGATGGGGAGCTAAGAGCAGTCCTTGATCACCGGAATGTAGGTTTTGGCCATGACTGGTGACTGGCGGATGGATCGGATCAAGGCTGCGCTGAGGGGCGAGAACCCGACCGTGCTGCGACGGCTGACGGCGGGGTTCGCGGTGATCGGGGATGTTCAGTTCCTGCCGGGCTACTCGGTTCTGCTCGGGGATGAACCGGATGTGCAGCGTCTGTCGGATCTGCCGAAGGCAAAGCGGCTGTCGTTCCTGTCCGACATGGACCAGCTCGGTGAAGCGGTCGAGCGTGCCTGTCGGCGGCGGGACCCGGCTTTCCGGCGGGTCAACCTGGAGATCCTGGGGAACACGGACCCGTTCTTGCATGCGCATGTCTGGCCGCGGTTCGACTGGGAGCCGGCCGATCTGGTGGGCAAGCCTGTGTGGCTCTATCCGCGCAAACGGTGGAGTGACGAACAGTTCAGGCTCGGTCCGCAGCACGACGTATTGCGGGATGCGATCGGCAACGAACTGGACCATCTGCGCTCGGTGACCTGACCGCTGTGGGGCCCCGCCGACCATCAGGTCGGCGGGCCCGGTGATCGGTGACGGTCAGCCGAAGCTCACTGGCGGCGTCTGAGCGGGAGGATGTCGGTGACGCGGTTGGTGATCGTGGGGCGGGCGGTTTCCTGACCTGACGTCCCCAGGCATCTTCTCCCTCCAGCCAGCATCTCACTCATCATCACCGTGTCGGGGCGTTCGGGCCCGAGGACACGTTCGGAGCTTCCGAGGACCTGATGGATGAGTCTGATGGCGGTTCGGGGCTGCTGGGTGCGCGCTACGGCGGTTCATTCTCCTCTGTGCTCACCTGCTACCGAGCCGCCGGTGTTCCGGTCTGACTGGTGCTCTTGTGCCTTCTCAGGCGCCTTGAGTTTCGGATCGCCCGTCTCAGCGGAGTCGATGTGGTCGGTGAATGCCAGACGGCCTCCGCCGCGGTCGATCACCACCAGGTCGCCGTCCCGCACGGCCTTTTCCACGAGGTCGGCCAGTTCGTCTTCGCTCGCGTCGGGGTGCTGTTGGGCGATGCGCCTGCCTGCCTCGTTGTTGTACAGGTCCATCGCCTCGCGCTCGGGACGGTTGCCTGGCCTGGCCTCATGTGCCTTGGCGTATTTGGCGGCCCACTCGGCGCCGTACTTCTTCGTCATCAGCGCGTTCCAGTACCGTGTTGCGGAACGCGTCGTTGTGGTTGTCGTTCCAGTCGCCGGGACGGAAGCGGGCGTCGGCGGTGTTGAATGCCCTGTCCTTGACGCCCGGAAGTCCTGCAGACCGCTGAGGCCCAGCCCGTCGAGCATGTCCGCCTCTCGCGCCGTGACACTCTGCTGGAGCTCCCTCACCTTTTTGGCGAACAAGGGGCCCACGAGCAGCTCGGGGTGGCGGGGGTAGAGGACGGGCCCGTCCGGGTCCGGGTCGACCTGGTAGTCGCGGAGGATCCGGTCCGCGTCCTTCTTGGTCCCCGGCGGTACGTAATCGACCTTGTCAGGGTTGAAGCCGTGCGCCCTGGCCGCCCGATTATCGGGCGGCTCGACAGGGGCCATGAGAGTTCTCTTGACCGCGGTGTCCGCGTCGTTGACGGCCTCGACTGCCTTGTCGATCCTGGACTGCCACGCCGCCACCTCCTCATCAAGGGCCTCCGCGTAGGTGGGGTCATGTCCCCGGGCCACGCGCTCGCCCTCGTTGAGTTTCGTGGCGTCGAGCGTGATGCGGCCGTCGCCGTCAACGCTCATCTTGTCGTCCTGGGCGGCCTTCACTCGGCTCTCCAGGGTCTTCTCCCTGTCTGCCAGGTCGTGGTACGCACGGGTCAGCAGGGTGGTGATGTTCTTGGCCTGGCGCTTGGCGCTGTCAAACTGCCCGGAGGAGACCCGGGCCACCTCGTCGTAACTCACCTTCGCGATGCCTGCCCATGAGCTGCGCGACAGCGTGCCGCGCACGCGTGTGTCGTAGTCGGTGTGCAGCTCGCCGAAACGCTTGCTCATGCGCTTGAACGCCTTGGCAGCGTCGTCTAGTTCGGTGGGGTCGGCGGCCATGATGTCGCGGAACGAGAGTGTCATCGCCCGTCCGTCTCACTCTGCCGGCCGCAGCCCGGTGGGCTCGGTCCCCGGCAGGAGGGAAGCGGAAGGGCCTGATACCGCTGTGAGGGAGTTGTGCACCAGACCATCCTGCGTCTGGAAGAGCACCCGAGTGCCCCGCAGTGCGTCCCGTTCGTTCGCCCTCAAGTCTCTGTTCGAGGTTGCGGACCTGCTTGCCCCACTTGCGCAGCACGTACTCAACGCCCTGCCACGCCTCCCAGTTCTGCATCATGCCGCCGGGCTGGGAACGCTCGCTGCCCAGCAGCCCCGGCGCAGGCTCCTCGGACGCCATGCGGCCCGCGCTGCGCAGATGCGAAAGCAGTTCCTCGTCGATGTATTTCGCCGATGCCTTCTTCGCCGTGGGATCCGTGGCCAGCCGGTCCGGCCCGCCGGGCCCGGTTCCCGCGCCGCCCGCCGGGGGCGCGGAGTTGAGCTGCGTCCGCGCGCCCTGCGCCTGGTGCGCCTGCGAGACCAGTGCCTCCCACTCCGCTTGGAACGAGTTCAACGTAACCCCCAGCTCACCTTCTGTGACGTGAGCATGGTATCCCCGACCATCCGGACGACGGGCCGATCGTAAAGAACACCTCAGCCGCCAACGCATGCGCACAGCGTGAGGTATTTGGCCCCGCCTGCCGGAATTGCACAGCACCGGTATCACCGTCAGCCGACCGCGGCTACTCTCACCCATGCGACGCCGGGTCTGAGCCACCGGGACTCGCCTTCGCAGGCGAGGCCAGTGAGAATGCGCGAAGCACGGAGAAGAGGGGCGATGACGCGGACCAGGGCAGAAAAGGCGCCCCAAGCAGCGGGAGCGATTGGCAGTAGGGGCCGTACTGTGGAGCCTCTCGGCAGTGCTGCTCCTCGTCTCGCTCGCCTTCGCCCTGACCGATGTCTACGCAAACGAAGACCCCGCCGACCCGACGGCGAGTGTGCATACGGAGTGCGGCTCCCTTCTTTCCCCAACCACACGTCACGTGGACGACTACCGCGATGCCCAGGGTGGCCCCGCCGATGCTGAGGAGTCGGTCGCTTCGCACACACGCATCTGCGACTCCGCCCGGAGCGATCGGATGGACTCGGCCCTCAAAGCGCTGACAGCGGGGACTGCCGCCGCGGGAGTAGCCATCGGCCTGCATATATATCTAGGGCGGCGGCGCCTCCCGGGCCGGGGCGAACCGCCACGGCACGAAGAGGGCTGAGGTCGACGCTCGCCGACTTGTCCACCGGTTCCCGGCCAGCGGCGACGTGTGGGTCCGTGCCGGGTTCCTCCTGGGCGAAGGACCGGCGGCTGTCCGCACCGCTGAGCGGCACCCTCCAGGGTGCCCAGGGCACGCCCGTCTGCGGTGCGTGCTCTATGAGCGTCTCGATCATCTCGTCGGCGGCGGGGCTTCGTCGGCCGCCTGAATGTCGGCAACGCCCTCCCGGGCGTGCGCGGTGCACCTCGAGCCTATCCGGCTCCCTGTGGCCTCGGTTGAGTGAACCCGTGCCGTCTCCGGCGTGGTCTGGGAGTGGGTGGGGCTACAACACCGGCTGTGATCACTTTGGCTCGCGGTCTGACGGCCGCCGCACTGACTCTTCCCCTCCTCACCGCCGCTGCCCCCGCGTCGGCTACAAGCGCAGCAAGTTCAAGCACTGGATCGACGCCGGCAAGGACGGCTGCAACGCCCGGCAGGAAGTCCTGATCGAGGAAGCTACCGAGGAGCCGAAGGTCGGGCCGGGCTGTTTCCTGACGGACGGCGAGTGGTTCAGCTACGACGACGCGAAGACCACCGACAACCCGCGCTCCCTGGATATCGACCACATGGTGCCCCTGGCCGAGGCATGGGATTCCAAGTAGGCGGAGTTGTGTCCGCTGCATCATTGCGTGCGGCCTGTGGGAACGTTCTGGCCTGCTCTTGTCCCCGGAGGCTGTAACTCGTTTGGGTGGCGGGGGCTGCTCTCTCCTCATTGGACGCGTATCCGACGCCACGATGTTGCGTCAGGTGCAACCGCGGGAGTGAGCATGGGAGCTGTCGATGTACCCGGCGCAATGCGCCTGGTGGTATTGGGAAACGTGCGGGCGCTGGATCCTGCGGCGGCGATGTTCCAGGCCATGTTGAAGGGGTGGGAGCAACAGCAGCAGAGTCGGCTGCTGGCGAAGAAGACGATCTCGGATCGACTGAGCCTGGTGCGGCGGTTCGCCGACTACACGGGCACTTACCCGTGGGAGTGGAACGCGGAGGACGTGGAAGCGTACTTCTCCACGCAGATGTCGCGTGAGCTCCCGCTCGCGCACTCGACCGTGCGTGGTCAGCAGAACGACTTGCAGCTGTTCTGCACCTTCATCACCGATGGCCGGTACGGGTGGGCGGCTGCGTGCCAGGAGGAGTTCGGGCAGGTTCCCGCCCAGATCTGTCATGACTGGAACACCGCTGATCACGTTGCCGAATTCGAGGGTAACCCGGGCCGCCGGGCCTTGACCTACGACGAGTTGCAGGCTCTCTTCGATGCCGCGGATGACCGTGTGGAGCAGGCCCGCAAGCGCCGGCGGAAGGGAGTGCTGGCGGCCTGGCGTGACGCGGTGCTGCTGAAGTCCGTGTACACGTACGGCAAGCGGCGGCGTGAGACGTCGATGCTGGACCTGCATGATCTGCGGCACAACCCGCGGGCGAAGGACTACGGCCGCTTCGGGGCTCTTGAGGTGAGATTCGGGAAGGCACCCCGCGGCAGTCCGTCCAAGAGGCGCACAGTTCTCACCGTTCCGGAGATGGACTGGATCGTGCCGCTGCTGGAGGAGTGGGTCGATGAGGTCCGTGGGCGGTTCGGGGCCGGGAAGCATCCTGCGCTGTGGGTCACTGAGCGGTGCGGTCGGCTCGGGCTGCGGCGCCTGGACGAGGTCTTTGCTCTCGTGCGGCAGCATGCTGGCCTGCCTGAGGAACTGGAGCTGCACTCGCTGCGGCACAGCTACATCACGCATCTGATCGAGTTCGGCTACCCGGAACGGTTCGTGCAGGACCAGGTCGGTCATCGGTACGCATCGACGACCGCCCTGTACACGTGGGTCTCGGACGAGTACCGCAACCGGCTGCTCGAGGACTCCCTTGCGCGCCGTGTCGAACGAATGGCCGCACGAGAGGAAGTGGGTCAGCGGTGACGAAGCGGATGGGGTTTCGCTGGAACCTGCGCCGTCTGATGGCCGAGCGGGACATGTACCAAACCAGTGACCTGTTGCCTTTGCTGGCCGAGTACGGGGTGCATCTCTCGCGAGAGCAGGTGTTCCGCCTGGTGACCCAGCCCCCGCAACGGCTGTCCATGGACACGCTCGCCGCGCTGTGCGGGATTCTGCAGTGCACACCGACCGACCTGATTGACGTCGAGGAAGTGCGACGGCAGGTTGTCAAGCCGGCCGCTTCGGGTGAGGTGGCCGACAGATCGGTGCCGCCTGCCCGGCGGACCAGGTTGCGGCGACCGGAGGGCCTGTGATGGCCACATCGAAGGTGCCGGCCAGCTGGACCGAACTGGCCGATCTCATCTGCGCGCACCTGCCCGAACTCGCCTCTTCTGATGCGGCGGCTTTGATTGCGCAGATGGCGCCCAAGGCGCGTGCTGTGGTGCGCGCTCACCTCACGGAGCATCCGGACGCGCTGGTCAGCGGTTCGTCGCTCGCGCCGCCGGCGCTCCAGCGCCTGATCGCCCGACTGCGGAAAGTCGGATGCGAGCGGGCTCGGACTCCGGCGTGCCTGCGGTGCGGGCGGGTGCGCCGGCTTCGCCGCTTGGTGCCCGGCGGCCGGTTGTGTCTCGGTTGTGAAGGAACGCTGGCGGCTCAGGCCAATGTCGGCATCTGCGACACCTGTGGACGGACCCGCCCGCGGCCCGTTGGCGACTCCTGCACGCCATGCCACCAACGCGAAGTCGCGGCTTCGCGGACCTGCTCAAGCTGTGGCCGCCCCAGCCACATGGACCCATGCACGACGTGCAGATCACGGCCCTTGGCGCCGTGCGCGCTGTGCGGCACCAGTGCACCGGTCTGCGCACGCTGGCCGCTCGGTCCGGTGTGCAAGTCCTGTTACGCGCAGGTCCGGCGCGAGCCAGCGCCCTGCCCGGCCTGCGCGCGCATCAGGGTCCTGATCAGTCGGGTGGCTGGTCAGAGGGTCTGTGCGCTATGCGACGGTCACACCGACCCCTACGCATGCGTCCGATGCGGCGAACCCCGCAGCATCCTCGTGTCAGACGCGTGTGATCGGTGTGCGATCGACGAGCGGCTCACCGCCCTGCGGGCCGACCTAGAACCCGTTTCGAGCCGACAGCTCGGCCCGCTTCATCAAGCGCTGATGAACTGCGAATACCCGCGGACGGCCCTGCGCTGGCTGCTGAACTCCGCATCCGCCCGGCTTCTCGCAAATACTGCGGCAGCCAGCAGGCAGCTCACTCACGCCGATCTTGACCAGCTCGCCACAGCCGGCCGTGGCACAGCCCAAACCATCGACTACCTGCGCCAAGTCCTGGTCACCTTCGGTGTCCTACCCGCACGCGACGAGTACCTGGTCCGCATCGAACGCCACCTCGGCCGCGTCCTGACAAGGTGGCCCGAGCAGGCACCGCTCCTACGGCCGTACGTGCGCTGGTCGGTCATGCCCCGCGCACGCCGCCGGTCCACCCACAGCCCCAGCACCCCTGGCCGTGCCCAGTGGGCGTACGTCCGTATCAACGCCGCCGCCGACTTCCTAAGCTTCGCAACCGAGCGCGGACTCGCATTAATGGAGGTCACTCAGCATCAGGTCGACCAGTGGCTCGCAGGCGGCGCCAGCACCCGCTACGAGGTCCGCGACTTCCTGGTCTGGGCAGCACGCCGCGGCCACAGCCAAGACCTGCTCGTCCCGCACCGCGCCAAGGCAGAGCCTGTGGGCCTGGATGAGGACTCCCACTGGGACCTGCTCCAGCAGTGCCTTTATGACGAAGAACTCCCGCTGGACGTTCGTGCCGCGGGCGCGCTCCTACTCTTCCTCGGCCAGCACCTCACCCGTATCGTCACCCTCACCGACAGCGACTTGATCAGCAAGAACGGGCGCACTGCCCTCCTCTTGGACCGCAGCCCTGTGCACCTTCCGGTGCCGCTCGCCACGCTGCTCACCGAACTCGTAGAGCAGTCGCCTGAGCCCGGCTGGAGCGCCAACTCACCCATGCCGTGGCTCTTCCCCGGCACACAGCCCGGCGCCCACCGATCCTCTGCCTCACTGGCTCGGACACTGACGGCGCACGGCATCCCCATCCGCGCATCGCGGGGAACCGCCCTGATCCAGCTGGCCCAGGACATGCCACCCGCCGTCCTGGCACCGCTGCTCGGCCTGCACGTCATCACTGCCGAGCAGTGGCGCCGTCGCGCGGTAACCGACTGGACCGCCTACCTCCAGGCACGTGGACGCGCCCTGGCAGCCCCGGACTCTTGTCGCAACCCCGAGCCGCAAAGTAGCGGTCAGCTTGTTGTATAACCTCTGCCCGTGGTTAGTCCTGCGCTGACCACGGGTTCTGCCGTTCGCCAGCCAGTAGTGCGACTGTGACGTGATCAGGCAAGTCGTCCAGAAGCCCCTGATCGATACCAAGATTGTGAGGGTGAGTCGCTGGAAGGGGCTGCGTGCGTCAGTCCGCTTCTCTGTTTTCTGAGGTCAGGACCGACTTCACGCCTGCCTGACAGCCCGTGCCGATACGCTGTTCGAGTACCGTGGGGGCGGTGACCGTCTCCTTGCTGATGTGCAGTGATCCGCTGCGCCCCACCCGCTGTGAACCGCACTTCGCGCTGCAGGCCGCCGCCGCCCGCCCAACCCTCCAGGGGTGATGACGACCGAGGTCGAGGACGACATCGTGGAATGCCCACTGTGGTTGCGAACCCTCCAGGGTTGATGACGACTCGTCAGGCCGTCCGCTGCGCAGGGCCGCCGCTCACGTTGCGAACCCTCCAGGGTTGATGACGACCTGGAGGTGCTGGAACAGCACGACCCGCAGATGAACATGTTGCGAACCCTCCAGGGTTGATGACGACACGTTACGGAGCTGTTGGGCGGGGGCTCTTTGCGGTTGCGAACCCTCCAGGGTTGATGACGACGGCGCGGGCCACCCTGCTGGGGAAGCTCGGCATGGGGTTGCGAACCCTCCAGGGTTGATGACGACCGGTCAGGCTCAGCCCGTACTGGTAGTTGATGTGCGCCGGTTGCGAACCCTCCAGGGTTGATGACGACCTGATCGGTCCGGTCGTCCACGACGCCCAGCTCGGGTTGCGAACCCTCCAGGGTTGATGACGACGGGAAGGCGCTGGTACCGCCGGACCCCGGGGACTTCGGTTGCGAACCCTCCAGGGTTGATGACGACCAGCGCTGGGGTGGGCACCCACAGGCCCTGGGCGCCGTTGCGAACCCTCCAGGGTTGATGACGACCGACGACTCGGCGCCGGGCCGCAGCACCACGTCATAGGTGTTGCGAACCCTCCAGGGTTGATGACGACGTGCTTGCTCGCGGCACGGTCAGCGACCGCCGCCGCCGTTGCGAACCCTCCAGGGTTGATGACGACAGGTGACCTGTACGAGCACACCCACCAGCTGCGCCGGTTGCGAACCCTCCAGGGTTGATGACGACTTCCCGGAATACCTGGGAATCCCCGGATGGCAGTTGTTGCGAACCCTCCAGGGTTGATGACGACTGCCACGGCACGGGCGTACTCGCCCTCCGGCCCTTGTTGCGAACCCTCCAGGGTTGATGACGACAAGTCGCTCAACTGGGAGCCAAGGGGGCTCTGACCTGGTTGCGAACCCTCCAGGGTTGATGACGACCGCTGGTGGCTGCGTTGTGTCTCGCTGAGGCTTTGGCGTTGCGAACCCTCCAGGGTTGATGACGACCCGGGCCTGCCGAGCACCCTTATACCCAACAGGAAGGTGCTGGTTGCGAACCCTCCAGGGTTGATGACGACACGGCGACGTGGCCGGACCGGCTCAGCGCTGAGCGCGTGTTGCGAACCCTCCAGGGTTGATGACGACGTCCCTCCGGCCGATCGCCCCTCCGCACCATGCCACGTTGCGAACCCTCCAGGGTTGATGACGACCCTCAACGTCGACAGCTACACCGTCGGCAACATGGGTTGCGAACCCTCCAGGGTTGATGACGACCGGGGCGAGCGGGCGGCGGCGGGCTGTTGGCTTGGTGTTGCGAACCCTCCAGGGTTGATGACGACCAGGAGCCCATGCCTTTGGCCCGGTTCGCTATGCCGGTTGCGAACCCTCCAGGGTTGATGACGACGCGGGCGCCTGGTGCGTCTCGTCCAGCTCAGCCAGCTCGGGTTGCGAACCCTCCAGGGTTGATGACGACGCGAGGGTAAAGGCGCTGGTGGTTGTACGGTTCGGCGGTCTTCGTAGGGCCTGTTTTGCCGCGACCCGTCGGTAGTGCACATATGCAGGTCAGACGGTTGGTTCGGGAGGGGCGACGGCACGGCGCTCATCGATCGCCTGTCCGTAACGGTGAGCGTTGTCAGTGGGGGGCGTTAGGTTCCTCTCCGTGCCGGAGGGCTGCTGCCAAGTGTGGTGCATCTAGCACATGAAGCGGAGCACGAAGCCTATTTTTTCATGTTCATCCGAACAATGTGGCCAGGTGCGTAGGGTGCCGGAGTATGTGCACTGGGTTGTGGAAGAGCCTGGTGGGGGAGGGGAGAAGGTGCGGATCAGGGTTGATGTGGCTGCGGATGTGCCGCGGTTGGCCTGGGGGGATGTGCATGGTCCTGCCCGGGGGGTGGCGTATGAGGTTCTTGGGGCGGCGGATGCGGAGTTAGCGCGGAAGTTGCATGACGAGGGGTGGGGTGGTCATTCCTTGCGGCCGTTGGGGGTGACGAGTCCGCAGTTCCGGGGGGCGCCGCGGAAGGCGGGGCTGTATACGACTTCGCGGGATGGGTCTGTGTGGTTCGGGTCTCCGGTTCCGGAGATCGCATCCGCGCTGATTCGTGGGCTGGCGGGGCGGACGGTGCTGTCGTGGGGGCGTACGCGGTTGAGGGTGCTGGGTTTCACCTTGGATGAGCCTGGCGCTGCTACGTCCCTGGAGTCGCCAGGGGGTGGCGAGGTTGTGTGGGAGACGGCCACGCCGGTGGTGATCAAGTGGGAGGACCGGTATCTGCTCCCCGGGGATGAGGGGTTCGTCGAGCGCCTGGAGCACAATCTCGCGCACAAGGCGGATGTGCTGGGCCTTCCGGCTCCGGGCGGTCTGCGGGTGCTGGATGCGGGGCCGCGGCGCCGGTTTGAGGTGCGCGGGGCTCCCCGGATCGGTGCGCAGGTGCGGGTGGCGCTGGCGGGGAAGACCGAGGCGCTGGAGGCGCTGCGTTCGTGGGGGCTGGGACTGGATACCGTGCAGGGCTTCGGGTGGATTCGATGAACGATGTCGCCCAGGCGGACGCGTTGGCCGTGACGATGCATCCGCTGCAGCGTGCGGGGGCCTGGGCTGTCATGGAGCTGGCCGGTCAAAGTGACGGGGCCCGGGTGACATCGGCGGATCTTGACGCGGTGGCCGGTCGGTTGACCGCGGATGTGTGCGCGGCGGCGACTGCGGCCAAGGAAGATGCCGCATACGACTGGTGGAAGGTGCTGTTCGCTCTCTTTCCGAATTCCAAGGCCACTCATTCCAAGCGGCCCCGCGAGCGGCGGTTATTGGAGCCGGACATCGCGGCTCTCTTCGCCCCCGACCAGGTGGTGGGCGGGGGACGAACGTGGCCTTGTACGTTCTGCAGCCGGCCGGCGGGAACGGTGTGGACGAAGAGTGCCCTGCCGTTGTTCGACACGAACAAGGCGCTCAATACGCTTCCGCCGGGGGTGGCGGGGTGGCCGGTGTGCCGGGGGTGCCGGGTGGCGGCCTGGGCGCTTCCGTACGGGGCGTGGGTGACGGCAGGCTCGGTGACGGTGATGTCGTGTGAGGAGGAGGCGGCAGAGCAGCGGTTCGTCAGCCGGAATGTGGCGCGTGCGCGGCGGATCCTGCAGGCCGGGTTCGGGGCTCAGCCGGCCGGTGCCCGTCCGGAACGGGAGGCTGTGGCGGCCTTGTGGCAGGTGGCGGGTCAGGTGCCGCGGGCTGCGACGCTGTGGCACTTCAAGAACGACAACCAGGAACCGTGGCTGCGGGTGACGCGGACACGCCGCGCGGCCTCGCGGTTTTTGGCCCTGGTGCAGGGCAACGAGCCGCTGCGGCGGGCGTGGAAGCTGCTGGTGCGGGAGCTGACGCGGTTCGACGGGGAGGGCAGGCGCACCACGGACGGGCGGGCGGAGGCCGCGCGGCTGCTGTTCGAAGCCGAGGACGGGCAGGGCCGCACCCTGCTGATGCAGCTGTACCGGCTCTTGCTGCTTCCGCGCGAGCGTGCATGGGCGCTTGAGGAACGGGCGGTGCTCACGCGGCTCGCCTTCGACTATGCCAAGGAGGTACTCGGGGTGAGTGTGGCGGGGTATCAGCAGCCGGTGGCGGAGCTGCTGGCGGACTGGATCGAGCACGGCAGCGGCAGCCCGAGGGGGCGGCTGGCGGAATACCGGACCGTGGCGTTGAGCGACTACAAGCTGGGCCAGCTCCTGGTGCGGGCGCAATTCCGCCTGGCCCTGGACGGGCGCCCGGTAGCGGCCGGACCGCAGGAATGGCAGCCGTTGATCACCCAGCGGCCCCGCGCCTGGGAACAGCGCATGCTGCTCGCCGCCGGCGTGGTGCAGCTCCTGCAAGAGCGCGGGGTGCCCATCGGTGAGCGGCCTGACAGCGAGGACCAAGCGGGTGCCGATCTGGAAGCCGACCCCGACGAGCAGTTGTTTTCCCCCTACGACGACGACCAGGAAGCGATGTAGCGATGTATCTGGCAGGCAAGATGGTCCTGGCCGTCGAGGCGGGTGCGCCGAACAACGGCCGGGGTGAGGAGACCACGGCGCGGGTGAAGTTCGCCCGTATCCGCGGGCAGGCCTACCCCTACATCTCCGCGCAGGCGGCGCGGCGCTGGGTCCGGGACGGGATGGTCGAACTCGGTGCCCTGCCCTCGCCCGTCACCCGGGTGGGGAAGGCCCAGGGGAAGGCGCAGAAAGCCAACACCGCGGCTGATCCGGTTCGTTACGCGGATGATGACCTGTTCGGCTACATGCGGGCTGGTGCGAAGAAGGACGACGCGGCCACCACCCTGAGGGACAGCCCGTTCATGCTGGGCACGCTGATGTCGGTGGAGCCGACACAGCCCACGCAGGACTTCGGCGTCATGTCGCGCGGTGTGGAGGAGCCGGTGCTGCACGGCCATGAGTTCTACACGGCCGACCTGGCTGCTCCCTTTCTGCTGGACCTGCCGCGGATCGGGACGTTCACGCTGCCCGGAGCAGGAGGGGCAGGCGGGCGGCCGAACTACCTGACCGAAGAGCAGGCGCTGCAGGCAGCGGAAGCAGCCGCGGCCGGGGCGGTGGCCACACAGTTCCGGGACCAGGACGCGGTGCGGCTGCCCCTTAAGGAGCGGCGCGATCGGGCGGCGCTGCTGCTGGAGGCGCTCGCGCAGCTCAGCGGCGGCGCCAAGAAGGCGCTCCACTACGGTGACCGGGTGCCGGCGCTGGTGATGCTGGTGCCGTTCAAGGGCGGGATCAACCCGTTGGCCAACTGCATCGACGGGGTCGAAGGTACCGGTCTGCGGGTGCGGGGCGAGGTGCTGCGGGCGGAGCTGGACGCCTGGGCGGGCGAGTGGGAGGCCCCGGTACGGGTCGGCTGGCGGCCCGGCTTCCGGGACGATCTGCTGGAGGACTTCCGCCGCGCGTGTGCGAGCGAGCTGGCCGAGGGCCGGATGGTGATCGACCACCCCCGCACAGTCCTGCGGGCTCTGGCCGCGGAGTTGCGGGAGGGCAAGTTGGACGGCTGGTTCGATGACCCGCAGCGCGATGAGCCGCAGCGCTGAGGCCGCGCGCCCCGCAGCAGGGGGAGAGGGGCCGGGCACGTCGGCCGGGGGAGCGCTGCGGGCCTGGCGCGCGCAGTTCCATGCCCCAGTGGCCTCGTTCAAGGATCCGCTCTTCCCGGGCCTGACTCATGGTCTTCCGGTTCCGCCGCCCTCGACGGTGCGGGGTCTGCTGGCTGCCGCATCAGGCCGGCTCGTGGAGAACTCCCCGGTGGGTATCGCCGCCTGGTCGGAGGGGAGCGGGGTGGATGCGGAGACCTACCATCCCATCGGCGCCGATGGCACCAACCCGGCGGTGGCCGGACGGGTGCGGGCAGGCAAGGGCGGCATGACCATCCGGGACCGCCCCTTCCGCGCCGATGTCCATCTGGTGGTGTGGCTTCCCGGCCCCGAGGGCCGGCGGCTGGCGGAGGGGCTGCGCCGTCCGCGATGGCCACTGCGCCTGGGCCGCTCCCAGGACCTCGTCCACCCCCTGGGCGTCCGGGAAGTCACCCTCTGCCCGGCGGAGCACGCCGTGGTGGGGCATGCCCTGGCCCCTTCGGGCGGTCACGAGGCGCCCGAGGCGATGCCCTACCGTCTGGCGGCGAGCATCAGCCCGGACCGGATGACCACACACCTGGCGGACTATCTGTGGTCCGAGACACCGGCCGGCCTCAGCCGGGTGCACGGGGCCTTGTGTGAGGAGGACAGCGGAAGGCAGGCAGTATGGCTCCTCGACCCGTAAGCCCGGGTGCGAAACCGCCGCGGCGGCTGCCGCAGGTGCGCGCGAAGTCCAAACCCGTCCACGACCCGGAGAGGCTGACCACTCACTCCCGCGCTGTGTATGAGGCGGCCCGGCAGATCCACCAGCGCATCGCCTCGCCCGGCGTACTGGGCGAGGCGCCTCGCTTGTGGGAGTGGGTACATGCCGCAGCGCTCCTGCACGATGCGGGGAAAGTCGCGGAAGGCTTCCAGCAGCAGCTCGCTCCCGGGGCCGTTGCCTGGGGCCAGCGGCATGAGGTGCTCTCCCTCGCCTACGTCGATCTGCTCGCGCCTGCGGCCGGATGGAGCACCGAGGACCGCCTCATGATCGCCACACTGGTGGCCACGCACCACCGCGCGCTCTTCCCGGGAGGCGGAGGGACGAAGCTGGCTTTGTCCCAGCAATACAACCACACCACTGACTGGACGGAGGCGTTCACCCGGCGCAGGCATCTGGGCGTCGAGCAGATCCAAGTCACCGGAGCGGTGCACCGGGAGCTGACCGCCTGGCTTGCCGGGGCGCTCGGTATCGATCCTCCCGCCTGCCAGAGGGGCGATCTCACCCTGGCCGAGCGCGCCCGTCTGACCCTGCAGGAACTCCTCGACTTCTGGTCCAGACCCGTCGAAACGGATGCGGGGCTGCTGGCTGTCCTGGCCCAGGGCGCACTCACCCTCGCCGATCACGCCGGTTCCGCCCACCACCAGCTGCACCAGCACATGCCGCTGCCCGAGGACTACTTCGCGCGCCTCCGCAAGGAACGCACGCCCTACCCTCACCAGCAGGCAGCCGCGGCCACCGACGGCCATATGATCCTGGTCGCCCCCACGGGCAGCGGCAAGACCGAAGCGGGCCTGGCATGGGCGGCCCAGCAGCTCTCCACCATGCCGGGCCGGCCCCGCCTGGTGTGGACACTGCCCTACCGTGCCTCCCTCAACGCCGCCCGCGACCGCATGCGCCGCACGCTGCAACCCGGCAGCGACCAGGACCGACCGGACATCGGCCTCCTGCACGGCAGCCTCGCCCACACATTGCTGACCGAAGCCCTCGATGACGAGTGCCCCTTCGGCGAGACGAAGGAACCGACCGCGGCCATGGCCCGCCAGGCCCGCACCCGCGCCGCCGCCATGCGCCTGTTCCTCCAGCGCCTCCGCGTTGCCACCCCCCACCAGCTCCTGCGCGGCGCCATCGCAGGCCCGTCCCACTCATCAGTACTGCTCGAACAGGCCAACAGCATGTTCGTGATGGACGAGCTGCACGCCTACGACCCGGAAACCTTCGGACGCCTGTGCGCAGCCATGTCCCTGTGGGAACGCCTGGGCAGCCGCTTCGCCGTCCTCTCGGCCACCCTCGCCCCCTGCATGACCGACCTCCTGCAGGAAAACCGCTCCCACCCGGTCACCGTCCACCACGCCCCCCCAGGGACCAGCCCCGACCGCCACCGCCTCGTCCTCGACGAGACCCCGCTGACCGACCCGCACAGCATCGACCAGCTCGCCACCTGGCTCCGGGAGGGATACAGCGCGCTGGCCGTCACCAACACCGTCGCCCGCGCGCGCCACTTGTTCACACAGCTGGCCGACACAGCCCGCCAAACCTGCCCCGGCGACCCGGACGCGGCCCTCCTGCTCCACTCCCGCTTCCGCAACAGCGACCGCGCCCAGATCGAACGCCGCCTCCTGGCCCGGCACCCCGAGCGCACCTCCCGCAACGCAACCCCGCGCCGGGGAGGGCTCGTGGTCGCCACCCAGACCGTAGAGGTCTCTCTCCAACTCGACTTCGACCGCGGCGCAACCGAGACCGCCCCCATCGAAGCCGTCGCCCAACGCGCCGGACGCGTCAACCGCCGCGGCCTCCACCCCGAAGGTCCCGTCCCCTTCCACGTCCACCACCCCGACAGCCACCACCCCTACGACAAAGACGCCCTCGCCGCCTCCTGGCACGCACTGACCACCCTGGTGCACAGCGGCACCGACACCCTCAGTGAGCAGGACATCGACACCCTCCTCGCCCTCACCTACGACACCCCCTGGGGCACCGAATGGTCCCGCCGCGCCCGCCGGGCCCGGGACGAATTCACCGACGCCTTCCTCACCTTCCCCGAGCCCTTCCACGACCGGGGTGAGTTCGCCGAACGGCTCAACAAGGAATTCGACGGCATCGAGGCCATCTGCCAAGCCGACCTTCCCGTCCTCGAAAGCCACCTCAAGGGCAAGGACTCCGACCCACTCCTCGCGGCCGGCCTGTTCATCCCCATGCCCTACAGCACCTACTCCGCCCACCACAAAACCGGGAACGCCTACCTGGACAAGCGGCTGAAAGTCCACGTCGTCACCAGCGACTACCACCCCGACACAGGTCTGGCCGAACCAGCCGCCAACCACACGGCCGCCCCGGGAGAGACCATCCTGTGAACCCCACACACACCGCCGACGACGAGAACACCATCGGCGGAGTCCACATCAAATACCTCCACCACTGCCCCCGCCAACTGTGGCTCTACGGCAAGGGATACCGCCCCGAACACCGCAGCGACCTCGTCTCCTTCGGCGAAGTCGTCGACGAGACCAGCTTCACCCGACGACGCGACATCGACCTCGGCGAAGCCAAGATCGACTGGGTCACCACCGGCGCGGTCGTCCACGAAACCAAATCATCCCGCGCCCCCAACCCCGCCCACGCGGCCCAGGTGCGCCACTACTGCCTCCTGCTGGAGCGACGCGGCATCACCGTACAAGGCGGCACCATCCACTACCCCCTCATCCGCCGCACCACCCCCGTCGACTGGAACGCCGAGGCCCGGGCCCAGGCAGAAACCGACGAACACCGCGCCCGCAGCATCCTCGCCGCCCCACACGCACCACCCCGCTTACCCCGCAGCCAATGCCGCGGCTGCTCCTACCTCGACTACTGCTGGGGAGAATGATGCCCGCAGCCGGCCGCACCTACTGGCTGACCGAGCCCTGCCGCATCCGACGCGAGAACAACAGCATCCGCATCGAACGCCCCGACGGCAGCCCGGTCCGCATCCCCATCACCGACATCCGCGACCTGGTCACCTTCGACCACGTCGACATCAACACCTCAGCCATAGCGCTCCTGAGCAGGCACGGCGTGACCGTTCACATCCTCGACCACTACGGCAACCACGCCGGCCACTTCGCCCCCGCCGACTCCATGTCCTCCGCAAGCGCCGTCCGCCGCCAAGTCGAACTCACCAGTAAACCAGAACAGCGCCTGACCATCGCCCGATCCCTCGTCTCCACAACCGCCCACAACATCCGATGGGCACTGGAGACCACCCACCTCGACCCCGCCCTCGCCACGCTGGAGACAGCACTGCCCCACTGCACCACCAGCGACGAGGCCATGGGCCAGGAAGGCAACTTCCGCCGCACCGCCTGGGCAACACTCGACACCCACCTACCACCATGGCTGCGCCTGAACGGACGCACCCGACGCCCACCCACCAACGCAGGCAACGCTTTCATCAGCTACCTCAACGCCCTCGTCTACGCCCGCGTCCTCACAGCCTTGCGCACCACCCCCCTCCACCCGGCTATCGGCTTTCTGCACGCCGACACAGACCGCCGCCGCAACACCCTCGCCCTCGACCTCGCCGAACCCTTCAAACCACTCTTCGCGGAACGACTCCTCAAACGAGCCGCCGCCCAGAAAATTCTCACCAGAAACGACTTCGAAACAGACGTCGCCAGCGCCTCACTCAGCACACAAGGCCGCAAGAAGATCTCTGCCCTGATGCGGGAAGAACTCGCCACGACCATCTACCACCGCACCCTCAAACGAAAGGTCACCTACGAAGAACTCATCCACCTCGAAGCACTCAAAATCGTCCGCCTATGCCTCGAAAAAACCCCCTACAAACCTTTCCGACCCTGGTGGTGACCCCACATATTCGTCATCCTCGTCTACGACACAGCTGTCGAACGCAACCCCAAGGTCCTCAAGACTTGCCGAAAATACCTTCACTGGACCCAGCGCAGCGTATTCCAGGGCGAACTCACCAAAGCCCAGTACCGAGCTCTGATGACGCTGCTGAAAGACACAATCGACCCCACCTATGACAGCATCGTCACCTACACCAGTCGATCACCCGACCTCATCGAAACAGCCAACCTCGGCACCCACCTCGGGGGCCCGGGCGACATCCTCTAATGGGCCTGTCGGGCCGTGAGGGAGACTACGGTCCGTAGCCGCCAGCAGGTGAGCACTCCGTTCCTCGGAACCACTGCGAGTTCTGTGGTCAGACCGTGCCCCTGCTGGTCGGCCGGGGGGCCTGACTGCTGATGGGATGGCGTGCCCGCCAGGCAGGTTGGGCGTGAGCACTTGATCCGTTAGAACGTGAGCCGTGCCTTCCGCGGGCTGCACAGACGGAAGGCACGAGAGAAGCTGGGGAGAGAGTTGCTGTTCATCGGCGACGACTGGGCGGAAGACCACCACGATGTCGAGGTGCAGGACAACGCCAGCCGCAGGCTGGGTACCGCGCGGCTGCCAGAGGGTGTGGAGGGCATAGCGAAGCTGCACGCCCTCATCGCCCGGCACGGCGGCGAGGACTTGGAGCCCGGCCACGTGGTGGTCGGGATCGAGACCGACCGCGGACCATGGGTCCAGGCACTGATCGCGACCGGCTACCGCGTCTACGCGGTCAACCCGAAGCAGGCAGCCCGCTTCAAGGAGCGGTACGGCACCTCCGGAGCCAAGAGCGACAAGGGCGACGCCCACGCGCTGGCCGACATGGTCCGCATCGACGGCGCCCAACTGCGGCCCGTCGCCGGCGACAGCGACCAGGCCCAGGCCGTCAAGGTCGTCGCCCGTGCCCACCAGACCCTCATCTGGGAACGCACCCGCACCTTCCAGCGCCTGCGCAGCACTCTCCGTGAGTACTTCCCCGGCGCGCTGACCGCCTACGCTGTCCTGGAGCTGACCAGCACCGACGCCCTGGAACTCCTGATCAAGGCACCCACCCCGGAGCAGGCGGCAAAGCTGGCCAAGCCCCAGATCACCGCGGTCCTGGCCCGGCACCGCCGCCACCACCGTGACCAGAAGGCAAGCGCGATCCAGAACGCGCTGCGCGAGCCCCAGCTCGGCGTCGCCGCCCCGCTGACTGCCGCCTACGCCGCGGCGGCCACCGCGCACGCGAAGATGCTGATCGCGCTCAACGAGCAGATAGCCGCCCTGGAAGAGCAGGTGAGCGCGCATTTTCTCGCGCACCCGGACGCTGAGATCTACCTGTCGATGCCCGGCATCGGCACGGTCACCGGCGCCCGGGTGCTGGCCGAGTTCGGAGACGACCCCACCCGCTACACCAGCGCGAAGGCACGCAAGAACTACGCCGGCACCAGCCCGATCACCCGCGCCTCCGGCAGAACCCACGCCGTCCATGCCCGCTTCGCGCGCAACGACCGCCTCGCCGACGCCCTCCACAGGCAGGCGTTCTCCGCCATCAACGCCTCGCCCGGCGCCCGCCGCTACTACGACAAGCAGCGTGCCCGCGACGCCGGCTACAACCCCGCCCTGCGCCAGCTCGGCAACCGCCTCGTCGGCATACTCCACGGCTGCCTCAAGACCCGCACCCTCTACGACGAGGCCACCGCATGGTCACACCACGCAACCCCCGCACCCGCCGCTTGACATTCAAAGGCCATGGGATGTCTGACCAGCACGTTTGCACTACCGCCGAGTCGCTGCAGAACACGCCGGAACCGCCCCACAAAGCAAGGCTCTGACCAGGGGCTTTACCCTCGCGGCCGTCATCAGCCCTGGAGGGCTCGCAACGTGTTCACCGACCCGCTCACCGGAGACCTGCTCTACAGGGCCGTCATCAGCCCTGGAGGGCTCGCAACCAGTCCACACGTCGGGTGCGCATCCGGTCGGGCTGGGGCCGTCATCAGCCCTGGAGGGCTCGCAACCCGCCCACGTGTACCGGGGCGAGGAGCCGTGCGAGGGGCCGTCATCAGCCCTGGAGGGCTCGCAACGATCACCCCCGCAGAGGCGGGGAGCACGACAGCCGGGGCCGTCATCAGCCCTGGAGGGCTCGCAACCCGCAGCAGCGGCACACCCGAGGACGTGCTGGCGGCGGCCGTCATCAGCCCTGGAGGGCTCGCAACGTCGGCTCCCACTGGGTGACGTTGGCGATGTCCTGGGCCGTCATCAGCCCTGGAGGGCTCGCAACAGGCGGCCGACAAGGCGAACAAGGCCACGGTGCGGGGCCGTCATCAGCCCTGGAGGGCTCGCAACGCAGGCACGCCCCGCCCGCCGCCCCGTGGCAGCCCGCCGTCATCAGCCCTGGAGGGCTCGCAACGTCTTCGTGGTGGTCACGCCGGGCGCCAGCTTCCCGGCCGTCATCAGCCCTGGAGGGCTCGCAACAGCACCCGCAGCGACAGCGGGCCGGAGCCTGAGCCGGCCGTCATCAGCCCTGGAGGGCTCGCAACTTTTGCCCACACCCGGTTTGACGCTCACGTTGGCGAGCCGTCATCAGCCCTGGAGGGCTCGCAACCCGGATGTCCGGCGGGATGATCAGGCGGTAGGTCACGCCGTCATCAGCCCTGGAGGGCTCGCAACGTGTCGACGGCCGTCGCGGGTACCGGGCGGCGTACGCGCCGTCATCAGCCCTGGAGGGCTCGCAACGCTGCCACAGCCTCCAAGCGGGGCAGTACAGCCCCTGGCCGTCATCAGCCCTGGAGGGCTCGCAACGCTGCCACAGCCTCCAAGCGGGGCAGTACAGCCCCTGGCCGTCATCAGCCCTGGAGGGCTCGCAACCCGTATCCGGCGGCTGCGAGAGCTTTCACGATGACGGCCGTCATCAGCCCTGGAGGGCTCGCAACGCCTGCCGGATGGGTGTGATGCGGCCTTCGCTGTACGCCGTCATCAGCCCTGGAGGGCTCGCAACGCGAGCTGGTGGACGTCGACCACGGTCACGTGCACGGCCGTCATCAGCCCTGGAGGGCTCGCAACTTCCGGCGCCGCTTGCGGTTGCGTTCGGACGCGCGCGCCGTCATCAGCCCTGGAGGGCTCGCAACACGGTCCTCGCCGCCGTTGCGGTGAGCATCATCGCGCCGTCATCAGCCCTGGAGGGCTCGCAACGGCGGTGTGGAGTACGGGCCGGTGCCCGAGGGAGTCGGGCCGTCATCAGCCCTGGAGGGCTCGCAACCACTGACGGCCGGATGCCTGCCAACCGGCCGCCACACCTGGCCGTCATCAGTCCTGAAGGGCTCGCAATACGAGGAGGACGCACTACGCGCTGGCTGCCGCGGCCCGCCCGGCAGGCACCTATGCGCGCATCGTCGCGCTGGACCTGGTCGTGGGCGCCGAGATGTACCTCAAGCGCGGCAGCATCGAGCAGGCGTGCGCCACCTGGCACCAGGCCATCGACCACATGGGCGGCGTCCGCTCCGTCCGCACCCGCAAGGCGGTCTTCCACATGCGCAGCGACCTCGCACGCTTCCGGGCCCGCGGCCTTCGGTGCGTGACCGAGCTCGACGAACGCACACGCGACTTCCTTACCGGTGCCTGACCTCAGCAGCACCCCACGAAGCGGCGGACGATCGGCTCCAGGTAGTCCGCGTGCGGACCGGCCAGACCGGATAGTTCGTCCGGTGAATGCACCAGGGCGATGTCGTCGAGTTCAGGTTCGCGGCCCTGGATGCGCTCGGCTGCCGCAACTGCGGCGAACCCGGCGCGCAGCATCGCCTCGGGAAGGGCCGGGGCGAGGTAGGTCAGGCCGACACTGCCATTCTCACCGCGCGAGACGACCCACAGCTTCAACTCCTCGGCGGCCGCGCCGATCCCCAACTCCTCGGCGAGCTCTCGTGCAGCCTGACCGGCCAGACCCAACTCGTCCAGCACCTCCCCGTTCCAGGGAGGCTCCACAGACCCCCCCTGGCAGCTGCCAGCGGCCCGGCGCCGCCGTCGAGGGCGACATCCTCGCTGTCAGCACGCGGCCGTCGTCGGCCGGCTGGACGACGTTCACGAACAACGACGGCAGCGCGGTGGCGCCGGGCACCCCGCGCAGGGCGTAATGCCGGTAGGTCACACGCACCCAGGACAGACGCAGGATCCGCAGGCCCGCCCACTCCATCCCCCCACACGCCACCACAGACCCGTCGAAGAGGGCGGGGTTGGCCCGAACCGCCATCTCCCACACCCGGTCTCGGGCCTCAGCGTCCTGGGGCGGCAGCGGAGGCTCCGCAGCCTCGACCAGCAGGAGCTGGTCAACGTCGAAGAGGTCAATGCCCCCAGGGGACAGTGTCTCGGTCACCGGCCCATCGTAGAAGGCGCTGTCCTGTGCCCACCCGTTCCCGCACCCGCGATCAGGCCGCGGCGCTGGCCACCGACCTGGCCGACATGCGCCAGGCCACCAGCTCACCCACCCGGCCCGAGCCGCGCGACGTAGCCGAAATGACCGGCTGCCAGGCTCTCGTCATCGCTGCGCGGGCTGCCTTCACCAACGCCCGTTGTGCCGACAGATGAAGAGCCAGGCGCCTACCGCCACGCGACAGTAGCCGCTCTTGCACCTGCCCTCTCCACCGTTGTCTGTTTTCCAGGAGAAACCGCGTTTACCAGCACTGCCCCGGCCCCGGCCCGGCGCCGCCGCCATGCCCACTTGGTCGCCACCGCCACCCAGCTGGTGGGCGAGTGCGCTCAGGCCGCCGCAGCTGTCTACGACCCGATCAGCCAGGCCCTGCCCGGCCAGGAAGAGGTGCCGGTCTCTCTCCAGCTGGGCCACACGCTCCTCCACACCGCCCCCGGCCGTCTGGAGCCGCACGCGCCCAGGACGACGCCAGCAGCGCCGGACCTCCTTCGAGGGACGCTGCGCCGTCATCGATGCCGAGAGGATCCTGTGGGACGCTGCTCTCGGCTTCGAGGGCAGCACTGCCGAAGGGCCGGCGCCGCTGCCCTCGCCGGCGCTGATGGCGGCCGCGGGTGTCACCGACGCCGGGCTGGAGCTGTTGGAAGCGTTGGACGATCCTGCCCGGCTCTTCGAGGTGCTGGAGCAGCTTGGCCGGGACGGGTTCGCGCGCGAGGAGGTCCTCGACGACGCCCTCGCCACCGTTGTGGCCGGCGCCTGCCTCACGCTGAAAGCAGCGAGCCAGACCCCGGACCCCAGCCGGGCGGCCGAATACTGTCTCGCCGCTGCCCGGCACTTCACCCGGGCCGTGACCCTCGCCAGCATCGGCACCGGCCCTGAGCTCGACTGAGGCAGACTCTCCCACCACGGCGCGTGGAAATCATCGGCGGCCCAGACCGCGGCACGGAACCTGGGGGCCCATGAAGCTGCGCCTACCAGCCTTTACGCGCGCCACGCGACGAGAGAAGGACATGTACCGAGAGTTCGTCACTCCAGAGGGCCTTGAGGTTTTCGAGAGGCTGGATGCCTGGCCCGGAAGAGAGGGAAGACGGCTCTCCGAGCAACTCGGGTCGAATCGGGGGTGGAATCGAGCCGTTTCCTCTGACTGCATCCGAGCGCCTCTGCAACCCGGTCCTAGCAGGTTACGACCGGTCCGAACCCCGGAAAGCCGTAGGTCAGAAAGGTGCTCCAGGAATACCGACCGGTATCGACCGTTGGGGCGGGTCTCGTATTGTTATGTTCGTGTCCGTGTGCGATTGGATCGTTCGGACAGGTTCTCGGACGGACGGCACACGCTCTCGTCATCGCTCAACTCGGCGAGGGCGCCACGGCGGCGTTTCGCTCGGGGACTGTGAGGGACCTATCCACCCCGCGCGCGAGGTCAGGCCCTGCCTCAGCGACCACCGGCCGGGCGGTCTTCCCTTTCCCTGGGGAGCGAGGCCGCTCACCGGACAGTCGCTGTAAGCAATCAGGACGCTCGGTCGCCTACCCATGTGGTCTTCTGGCACGCGATGCGCTTGCTGCCCTTGACTTTCACGCAGAGTGTTTTGCCGGTGCCGAGGTTGAGGTACCACGTGTGGCTGATGGTGCGGCCCTTGCGGCGGCCTGTCGCGGTGTCGTAGTGCTTGCCGTTGATGGAGAGAGAGATGGCCCTTTTTTTGATCCTCTTCGGAGGGTTGGCCCAGAACCCGGTGACCGAGTTCGCGCCGTTGCGGCCGGTGAGCCGGATACAGACCTGGGGGCCGCTGAGGTGGTGGGTGCAGCCGCTGGAATCGGCCTCGGCCGGGGCGGCTGCGAGCAACGGTGCGGCGAAACCCATTACTACGGAGGCGGCGGTCAGTCGCGTGCGCACGGTTCTCCTCTGCGTGCCGGTTATGTGATCACCGAGGTGAACCGGAGAGGGAGGCGGAACGTCGCGCGGGGGAGGGAGGATTCACCCTGTCGAGGGGACCGGGGCGCAGGACGTAGCCGATGCGCTGGCTTGCTGTGGGTCGCCCGCGCCGACCTGGAGGCAGTGGAAGGCGCTCTGCTGCTGGCCGCCCGCTCGGCCAGCGTCCGTACGGGCAAGCCCCTGCTGATGTTCAAGATAATTTCCCACGCCCTCAGGACGGAGTCCGAGCAGGCCGCACAGGGTCATTACTGCCGCAAGGTCAGCAACCTGAATGGCACCGGCGGTTAGATGATTGAGTCTGATGTCTTCAGTGGCCGTAGGCGATCAGGGACGGTTTGACCGTGGCGCCGGTGGTCCAGTTGTGCCAGATGCCGGTGGCGAGGGCGAGGAGTCGTTGTCCTGTGCAGGCGAAGACACCGGCGGGGGTTCTGCCGCCGTGTTGTTCGGGGCTGAGCTGGCCTTTGAGGGTGTCGATGACAGCTTCGATCCACTGCCGAACCCGGGCGATTTTCCCGTGGCGGACCGGTTCGTCCTTGCGGTCCGGCCGCACGAGGTGGGCACCGAGCCGCTCGCTCACGAAGGCTTCGAACTCCTTCCCGGCGAAGCCCTTGTCCGCGAGGATCACCTGTCCCTGGCGGATGAGGTGGTGGTCGCGTTCCAGCAGCGCGGCCATCACCTCACGCTCGCCGAGTTTCGGCTGGCCAGACATCAGGGGACGGGCAAGCCTTCGGCGGTGGTGACCAGGTAGAGGCGGGGGCCGCGCCGGGCGATGCACCCGGCCGGAACGAAACGATTGCTGCTCGGCGCGCATGATGGTCTGGGATGCTGACCTGGTACGGAACCAACGCAAAGGCCGGCAAGGGGACGCATGGGCCTGCATATCTCCCGCATCGAGATCAAGAACTTCCGCAACTTCCAGCACCTGGTCATCGACAACTTCCCTGCCCACGCGGTGATCGTCGGCGAGAACGGGGTGGGCAAGTCGAACCTGCTGGAGGCGATCCGCCTGGTTCTTGATCCCTCGCTTCCCGACGCGCGGCGTCTGCTGCGCGAGGAGGACATTTGGGAAGGCCATCCGACGGGCCTGTCCGGCCATGCTGAGGTGAGCGTCGTCATCGAGTTGCAGGGATACGACACGGACGACGATGCCAAGGCTGTCCTGGCCACGGCCACTGTCGACTACGCCCCCTACACCGCCCGCCTGACCTACCGCTTCGCCCCCCGCACCGAGATCGATGCCACCGGGCAGCAGACGCCGGTCACCGGACGGCCGCTGACCCCTCAGGACTATGACTTCGTCGTCTTCGGCGGCGACAACAAGAGCAACGACATCCGCTCTATCCGCCGCGAGGTGACGCTGCGCGTCCTGCCGGCCCTGCGGGACGCAGAAAGCGACCTGCAGTACTGGCGACGCAGCCCCCTACGCGACCTGCTGGAGCGGCTTCCCCTGGACCCGGCCAACCTGGAGGCGACCGCGACTGCGGTCGCGGTCGCCGTCGACCAGCTGACCAAAGACGCCAACATCACGAAACTCGAGCAGCACCTGTCCAGCCGGCTCAAGGAGATGCTGGGACCGCGCCTGGCCGTCGACCCCGCACTCGGCTTCGCCTCCTCCAAATCCGACGAACTCATCCGCTCCGTCCGGCTGTTCGTCGACACGGCCCGCCGCAGAGGCGTCTCCGAGACCAGCCTGGGCAGCGCCAACGTCATCTACCTCGGCCTGCTGCTGGAAGCGCTCAGCCAGCAACGCCTGGATGAACAGTTCGTCGCCACCCTCGTGGCCGTGGAAGAACCCGAAGCACATCTCCACGTCAGCCTGCAACGCCACCTGTTCGGCTACCTGCTGCGCACCGGCACCTCGCTCACGCTCACCACACACAGCCCGCACATCGCCGCCGTGGCCCCCATCCGTTCCTTCATCGTGCTGCGCGCCACCGGCAGCGGCACCGTCGGGGCCAGCACCGCCGCCCTGCCGGTCACCGACGAACAGGCCCAGGACCTGGAGCGCTACATCGACATCAGCCGCGCCGAGGTGCTCTTCGCCTCCGCGGTCATCCTGGTCGAAGGCCTGGCGGAACTGTACGTACTGCCCGCCGTGGCCGCCGCCGCGGGATTCGACCTCGACGCCTACGGAACTGTCGTCGCCAGCGCCCACGGAACCGACTTCAAGCCTTACCGGGCCCTGCTCGGACCCAGCGGCCTGAACACACCTCACGTGATCATCACCGATGGCGACGCCACCCCCGACCAGCTCAAACGACGCGAAGCAGGACTCCGGCGAGCGGCCAACCTCCACCCAGACGCCGCCCGCAGGACCACGCTCGTTGACGCCATCCGACAACTGCCGCCATACCAGGAAGCCGACTACTACAACCGGCGTGGTCCCCTGGTCCGGGAACTGCAAGACCTCGGCATCTACGTTGGCGCCCAGACCCTTGAAACCGACCTATGCCTCCTGTTCGGCGAAGAGATCGTGCGCGCGTACGAAGAGCTGAACGGCAACCCCGGCGCCGTTGACGACGTGCGCCGCGGCGTCGCCAACGAGCGGGAGCTCTCCCCGGATCTCGAGACCCGCACGACCATGCTCAACCGCATCGCTGCCCTCGGCAAAGGCCGCTTCGCCCAGCGGCTCGCCGCGCACATCAGCCGCAGCGACTTGCGCACCCGCCTGTTCACCGCCCTCGGCATTGACGACACCACCCGAGCGATGGACGCTCAGGCCCTGAGCAGCCTGGGCCCCGAGTCCTACCTGCTTCTGGCCCTCGACGACATCTCCCTCCAGGTACGCGGCACCCCCCTCTTCCCGGCCCCCGCACGCGGCGAAGGCACCAGCGAACCACGGGAAGCCGATGCCTCAGGTCAGTGATGCGCTGCTGCGCGAACTCGAAGAACTGCACCCCACCCAGCGCACCGCCGTGCTGCACCCCGGCAACGTCGTCCTGCGCGCCGGCCCTGGCAGCGGCAAGACCAGAACCCTCGTCGCCCGAGCCGCGTACCTGCTGCAGACACAGGTGTCCGCCTTCCGGGGCGTCGCCTGCATCACCTACACGAACACGGCGGCCGACGAAATCCGACGCCGCGTCCTTAACAGCGGCGTGCACGCCGAGGGCCGCCTCACCTGTTCCACCGTCCACGCGTTCTGCCTCAACGAGATCCTGCGCGCCTTCACCGCGATCACCGGGCAGCCAGCGCCGCAGGCCGGGCAAGTCATCGGGGAAACGGCCACACAGGTGCTCCTGCAGCACTGCTTCGACCAGATCGGCATCGCCGAGACCCTCGCCCAGTTCCGGATGCCGGAGAACACCAAGATCCGCCGCGCCCTGGCGTGCGACGAACCCCTCGACGCCTTCGACCCTCGCGAAGTCGCAGCCGCCGTCCGCTATGAGGAAGAACTCGCCGCCCGAGGCGAGATCGACTTCGAGGCCATGGTGACGCGAGCGGTGCGCGTCGTCCGCGACCACGAACCCGTACGGGATCTTCTGCGCGCCCGCTTCCCCCACCTCATCGTGGACGAGTACCAGGACCTTGGCGGTGTCCTCCACGAACTCGTCGTAGCCCTGCACGACCTTGCCGACATCACCGTGTTCGCCGTCGGGGACACCGATCAGTCCGTCTTCGGGTTCACCGGAGCCGACGCCAAATACCTGACTGCCCTGGCCAGCCGTGACGACTTCCTCGACCTTCCACTCGAGGTGAACTACCGCAGCGGCCAGGACATCATCACCGCCGCCGAGGCCGCGCTGGGCGAACACCGGGGGCGACGCGCACGCGAGGGCGCACCTCCCGGAGACGTCAACACGCGGAAGGTGGAAGGAGGCCTGGATGAGCATGCCCAGGCGGCCTGCGATCTCGTCGAACAGGCCCAGCAGCGGCAAGTGCGACCGGAACGGATCGCCATCCTCTACCCGCACCGGGGCCCGCTGCTCGATACCCTGCTGTACGAACTGACCCGGCGCGAGCTGACCTTCCTCTACGAGCGGGACGACAAACTCCCGGCAGGATCGCTTTCCCGGTTCGTCCAGCGCTGCGCCAGCCGCGCCGTGGCCAACCACCAGATCCACGCAGCCGGTCACACGGAGCGGCGTGACATGCTGCGCCGGGCCGAAGCCACCACACTGGCCACGTTGGGCGTCTCCCTCAGGAGACTCCGAGACGAGGCACAGATGCCCCCGCCCGCTTCCCGCCTGGCCCTGCCCAGAGCTCTGCAGCACACGCTCGACCCTATGCCCTCCTACCCGGCGGACGCCCCCGCCGCCACCTGGCTGGAGCGACTGCGGGCCAGCCTGGCACTGGATAGCATCGCCGCCCTGCACCCCGACCAGGACAACCACACCTGCCTCGACGACCTCGCCGACCTGTGCCAGAGAGAAAACCTCATGCTGCAGGACCTGGCCCAAGGTGAAGAAGTGATCGGCAAGATCCTCCTGACCACCTACCACGCCGCCAAAGGCCGAGAATTCGACACCGTGATCCTGCCCGGCCTGCTCAACGGGATCATCCCGCGTGACGTCGCAGAGCGCGGGAGGTGGCGCCGCCCCACCCCGAAGGAACTGGCGGAACAGCGCCGCGCCTTCTACGTGGCCCTGACCCGCGCCGAACGTACCGTGCATCTGATCGTCGGCCCTGGATACCGCACAAAGAACGGATACTGGATCGAGAAGGGGCCATCGGACTTCGTCGTGAAGATGATCAGGAGCCTCCAGTCCTTAGTGGAGGACGACATCTGACATCCCCGCCTGATGCGAACACGGTCGGCTGGTGGTTGCACGTGCCCACCCAGTCTGCGCTGGGTCACCGCGACAATAGCCGTGGCCTCGTTCGGACGGCGGCCGAGGAGAGCGGGGTCGGCGCGACCGGACCGACGCGATCAAGGGCACGCCAGGGGATGCCGCCCAGCGGACCACCTCCGTGTGGGCGGAGAGCACCCCTGTCCCGGGACACCGCCGACCGGTGGTCCCCTGACCCCGACCTTGTGGCCGGGATCGCGAACGTGCTCTCCGCCCGCGCGGAGCTGCGAGTTGTTCGATGGGGACAAGCGCCGCGCCCTTGCCCTTGGTGGCGGAGCTGACGGCGAGGGCGCCGCTAGATACGGGCCGGGCTCCGGCCTCGTGTGAGGGGGCCCCATGGCCGTGGCCGGATGCGGAGGCTTGCAGCCAGACAAAGACGGGCACGATCGGGGGACTTATCGGTCATGCGGCTGGTAAACGCGACCGGGAGCGGCATCTGCTCAAGATTTCGTGGAGGCGTTGAGGCTCTGTCACGGCAGATGCTGTGCCGGGTGCCAGCCACTGGAGGACGCAGCGGGGTGCGTACGGGGCCGCGCTGCACTCGCGCATGCCCGGCCGGCAGCTGGAGTGGGCTGCTGCCCACCAGTTGGCAGTTCCCGCTGGTACAGGGATCAACATGCGCGTGTGCACCAGGCACTGCAGTGCTGGTCCCACCGGCGATGACTCTTCCAGCAGGCACTCCATAGCCGTCATGCCAAGAAATGCGCTCGTCTCCACGGTGTCGAGCCCTGAACCGAGGAGCGACAGGTCGCCAGAGCGAGCGGATCCCCTCTGGACGTGCCACCGGTAACGGGTCCACTGCACCATGAGATGCTCCGTGAGTTGTGAAGGGGCCTGGGAGGGCCGGATGTTGGGGACGGGGGTTCCTGGCGCGTGCCGAGGGACTTGTTGAGCGGTACAGCCAGAGCGGCGTGGGACATGGGATGCGGAGCAGACGGGGCTGGCTGGTCAGTGGCCGCAGTCCGAGCACAGGTGAGAGGCGTGTCGCCTGCGCGGTCCTTCGCTGGCGGCCGCGATACCGCGGAGAGCAGTGCGGAGGCATTCCTCAGGGGGGAACAGCGTGTCCACGACGATCTTTGGGTCGGGGAGGGGAGTGGTCGTTGCCACCTCGGCGCTCCATTCCGGGGGCTGCTCTGCAAGAGGCAGCGCTCGGAGGCGTGCTATGTCTTCAGGGCAGACGCACTCGACGATGTGGAGTGATTCTCCTATGGCGGCAGCGAAGCGGCGTAGGGATTTCACTTCGCGGGTGTGGGTGAGGGAGCGGCCGTCGAGTACCACGGTGGTGTCGGGGCTCGTCTCGAGGTGCCAGACGGTGGTTTGAAGAAGGAACTCGTCCAGCCGGTCGCTCCTCTCCGGCGAAAGCATGACCGGCCTGGGGAAGAGTACTCGTCGTAGCTCAGCTTTGTTGAGCAGGACTGCGCGGAGGGTCTCGGCCAGTGCCCGTGCCAGAGTCGTTTTTCCGGTCCCTGGGCGGCCGCCGATGGCGACGATCATTGAGTCTCCTGTTCCGGTAGGGTGATAGAAATTGGCCGGTCAGGCTGGCTGAGACAGTCGGCCCTTGGATTTGGGGCACGTGAAGAATGCCCACACGCCTTTTCCTGTGGTGTCTCCCGTGCACTTCCTCGGCACTGTGATCCAGTCGTCTGACATTGCGCTGACCAGTGCCAGCCCACGACCCCCCGGTGCATTCGTCGAGAGCTGGATTGCGGGAAGTGGCGCAGCGTCGGAGTTATCCGTCACCAGCACGCCTAGAGCAATCCCGGCGGCGAAGGCGAGGGTGACCCCCACGTGTTCGCTCTCACCGACCGGTCGTGTCCGTGCGTGCACGACCGCGTTGGTCACAAGCTCACTCGTAGTCAGGACTACTCGGTCGGCGAAGTCGTCGTCTCCCGGCAGCCACCAGGCCGCAAGCTGCTGTCGCACGAAGCGGCGGGCGTCGCCTACGGCGGCAGCCTCGCTCTCAAGCTGGAGTTCGGCGCACTCGGTTCTGTCCCCGCGCGTCAGCACCGTCAGGAACTGCCGGTTCGTCATGGACATCATCGTTCACACTCCCGGTTCTTATGACGACTACCGCTGTCCGGGATAAGCGGCCCGGCAGTGGCGACTCCTACAAGCCCAAACGGCCGGGCGGCAGGGGCTTGGACCGTGGGGCGGTTTGTTGGCTCTTCGACCGGCATGATTCGTCGAGGCTCTGCCACCGGGCAACCGTCACCAGTGGCTGCTCAGTTACTCCGGAAGGTGGAGTCACTGATCTGTGCACTGTTTTTGTTCGCAAGTCACTGTTTTCCCTGCGGAGCTGGCGGGGCCGTCATTAATCTGGCCGTGACGGTGCCTCAAGTCAGGGGAGGCTGGATGAATCGTGTGTCACACCGCCCGTCTTGTGCGAAACGGCTACGGCAAGAGGGGTCCGAGCGGGGAGAGACTGTCCACGAGATTGCCCGGAGCATTCACATCCACTGCTCGGTGTCGCCGCTGCGCGCTCAGCGTCTGGCCCGAGGGATGACCCTCAAGGACGCGGCTGAGAGGCTGAACGCGCTCGGAAGGGAACGCCCTGCGGCTCCTCGCGTGGACGCAGACCAGTTGGGGCATTGGGAGACTGACCGCCAGCCGCGTCCTGCCACGGTCGGACTGTTGTGTGATCTCTACGAGTGCATGCCCCAGGATCTCGGGTTCGCGTGTGCGTCGGTCGCCGACCCACACGCGTCCGGCGATCTCGTTCCGGCTGCTCCACCGTCACCCCCGTCACCAGCCATGCATGCGTCCGCAGCGCACATGTCCCTCGAGCAGCACGTCGACGCAGTCCGACACGAAGTCGACCGAACACTGGCGAGCGGCACCGTCACACCAACACAGCTGGACTTGCTCGATGAGCAGGTGCTCTGGGCGCGCGAACAGTACGTCTACACACCGCCAGCACCGATGCTCAAAGTGCTTCTCAGCCAGCTGAAAGAGGTCGGTTACCTGGCCGCGCATCGGCAGCCGGCCACCGTTCAAGTGCGGCTGTCCGAGCTGACTGCCATGCTTGCCACTCTGATCGCCGACGCGCTCATGAAGCTTGGCCACCTCACCCGGGCGCAGTCCTGGTATGCAACAGCACGAAATGCCGCTGAAGACAGTGGCAACCCGGAACTGCGGGCGCGGGTGCGGGCGCAGGCCGCCATGCTCCCCTACTACTACGGACCACTTGAGGCTGCCGTCAGCTTGTCAAGGGAGGCCCGCATCCTTTGCCGCGGCCGGCCCGGGGCCACCACCGCTTTTTCCTCCGCTGCCGAGGCCCGCGCGCTGGCGAAGCTGGGCGACACCGAAAGCGCGATGGCCGCACTCCGCTCCGCACGAGCCGCATTCGAGCAGACCACAGATCGAGGGATCGTCGACAACGACGCCTTCGGCTTCCCCGAGCGACGCCTCCGGCTGTACGAGAGCGGAACCCTCACAGCTCTCCGGCGGACGAGCCAGGCGCGGCGCGTCCAGGAAGCAGCGCTCCGCCTCTACCCGGCCAAGACCGGCATCGACCCAGCGCTCCTCCACTTTGAAGCCGCGATTTGCCTTGCGCATGACGGCAGCGCGACCGAGGCGTGTCAGCTGGCGGCAGCCACCTTCTTGCGTCTGGTCCCCGATCAAAGGACACCTATCGTGGAAGAACGGGCTCGCGAGGTCATCGAGGCGCTCCCGCCGGGAAAGAGTGGTCGCGGGGCCCGTGAGCTTCGCGAGATCCTGACGCGTCCCACCGGGCCGATGTGACAGCACAAGGGATGGTCGGCGAACCTGAGCCTCATGACAGAAGCGGCGCCGACTCCCGGCGGGTTCGATGAGTCCGAGATGCAGCAGGTCCTGAAGCGCGGGTGCGAGGCTGTAGGCCTCGACAGCTCCGACGCACGCCTCCTGCGAGGACACACCAACGCCGTCCTCCTCCTCGAGAAGGAGCAGGTCGTCGCCAAGATCGCCCGCAAGGGCTCACGCATCGACGACGTCGCGCGCACAGCAACATTCGTCCGCTGGCTGATGGAATCCGGCTTCCCCACCGTCCCTCTCCACGCGGTAGACCAGCCGGTCATCATAGATGACCAAGCTATTACCTTCTGGACCTACTTGCCCCAGCCGGACGAACCCGTCGCCGCTGCTCAGCTGGCCAAGCCACTGCACACGCTCCACTCGCTGCCTACACCACCGGTAGCACTGCCGAGCCACGACAACATCGCAGCGATCCGCCGATCCCTCGCGGCGATCACATGCCTCCCCAGAGAGACACTGCTGTTCCTGAACGAACTCACCGAACAGCTCGAGTCACAACTGCACGCCGTGCAGTTCGCCATGCCCGAAGCGGTCATCCAGGGCGACCCGCAACACCGCAACGCCCTCCACACCTGCGACGGCCAAGCTGTTCTCTGCGACTGGGACACTGTGGCCGTCGGACAGCCCGAGTGGGATCTCGTCACCGTTGAAGTCCACTGCCGACGCTTCGGCCACGGCCTACAGCACTACCGTGCCTTCGCCGACGCTTACGGCTGGGATATCACTCGCTGGCCGGGCTATCGCCCCCTCGCAGCGATTCGCGAGTTGCGAATGATCACAACAAATGCTCGGAAGATCCGTCATGCTCCCTGGAGCCTGAAAGAAGTCGAGCGGCGGGTCGAGGGCCTGCGCCAACAGGACTCACACCTGCTCTGGAAGATCCTCTGACCTATCGGAGCAGCTCCCTGCGAATGTGCTCCCTTCCGGCGGCTCAGGGTGCGGCGCCATGAAGAACAGCCGGTCTCGCCGCGTGTCTACTGGCTCCGTCGCGGTCGATACGCAAGCTGCCGTGTTCTACGACGGCGGCGCCAAGGTTCTGACTCGCGCACGCCAGCTCGCTGCGCACCGGACGAGCTGGCGCTGCGGGGGAGTGCACGAGTTCTTCCTCGACGGTGACGGGTTTCGGTTCAGGGAGCGTGGAGCTTGTTGACCTGGGCAGTCACCAGGTCCGGTGGAATGCGGTTGTCTTCGGGCTGATCGGTTCCCACGCGGACGAAGGTGGCGACGACGTTCCTCACACGGACGTAGAGGTGAAGGAGGGGGAACTCGCGGTGGCTGCCGTCGTCGGCTACCGCACGGAGGTCGTAGGCGAGGGCCTGGTCTCCCTGCTGTGGAGCGGCCTTGGTCTTCACTCCCTTGTAGGGGTTGCTGTAGTGGGCCTTCTTGTTGGCGATACGAAAGGAAGAGGTGCAGGCCGCGGCCGCTGACTTCAGCTTGCTGACGGCGGCAGCCGCTTCCTTCTCCGAGGTGTAGGAGGCGAGTGACACGGTGAAGCGGTCGCGCAGGGTCTTCGCGTAGCGCTGCTTGGCCCAGGCGTGGGTCTGCTCCGGCATCCCGATGTCGAGAGCGCCGGCGAGTGGCTGGCAGCGTTCCTCGGACGCCTCCAGCTTTCCCTCGAGCGAGAGGGGACCGAGAAGATCTCGTCATGCTGCTTGAGCGAGGTGGGAAGGTCACCCTTCGACAGCAGCATCTTCTTCAACTGCTTCCGGGAGGGCGGTGGTGCGGGAGCAGTCGAGGACGTCTTCGGGCTGCCCTGCTTACTGGGGTCTTCTCGTCCCCGGACGAGCATGCCCCCACCGTGACCGCAAGGACCCCTGCTGCTGCCGCAGCTACTGCGCTGCGTACGTGCTTCTCACTGACCCCCCTCGTGACGCCCATTCTGCCTACCGAGAGTAGATCATTGGCTACTGTTGTGTGGCTGGGTTGGGTGCTTCCGGGACGACCACGGGCGTTGAGGCGCCGCGGCAGTCCATGGCATCGGACCGTCACATAGCCCGCCCTATCTGACAGGAGTCCTCACACCGTGCTCGTCTCCACGCGCCGCGCAGGTGCTTCGCTAGCCCTGGCCGCTGCCTGCCTGTTCGCTGCAGGCTGCGGAAGCAACGACGCCCCGGATAGCAGCAGTGACTCCAAGCGGACAGCTTCCCCGAAGTCGTCCCACAAGCCGAAAGACTGGGCCGAGCCGAAGAAGTCGACCGACCTGCCCCATGGCAAGCACACCGTGAACGGGGACCCGGTGGACTTCCCCCGCACCACCAAGGGCGCGGTCGCGATGCTGAAGGAAGCCGCCGAAGTCCGCGTCGAGAAGGACCACTACTTCACCGACGTACAGCTGCGCCTGCTGCACCGCTACCAGGTCGAGGCTGAGCAGACCCCGGAGAACGCCAAAAAGATCAAGACCAAGTCGGAGGAGAAGGACGCGAAGCTGCGCCGCAAGGCGGGCGTGAAGAAGGGCGAGCCGCTGCCGCGCGAAGTGTCGCTGCGCTCCGACGTCGTCGGCTACAAGATCGTCTCCGCGTCCCCGGACAGCGTCCGCGCCTGGCTGCTGACCCGCCAGGCGGAGAAGGACAAGCACCACAGCAAAGCGATCGTCTCCTTCGAGCGGACGCTAACCGTCGCCCGATGGGAGAAGGACGACTGGAAGGTCAGCATCGGCGACACCATCCACGCGATGCAGGAACAGACCGACAAGGACAGGCCAGAGGCGACCGCGCCGGGCAAGCCTGGCTTCAACAAGGCCGACTGGACAGCGATCCGCGGGGCAGTGTGATGTCTGGCCAGCGCCGAACCACCCGACGGAGCCACTCCTGCACCGTCCCGGTACAGCACGCCGAAGCGTCCGCTGCGGCGTGCGCGGGGCGGTGCGCAGCACCTGCGGCAGCGTCGCGCCCGGCGACCACCTTGCGGTGTGCGGCGGCGGGCTCGGCCGCGTGCTGGTCACAGCGAGCGCCAAGGCGCAGCTCCCGTTGTTCGGGAGTGGCCAGGATGCGGGTGTAGATGTGGCCGGTGGCCGGGTCGGGCTGGGCGGGACCGATTTCGGTGAGTGCGGCGGCGCAACGCACGTATCCACGCTGGGCGGCGGGGTCGGTGACGTGTCCCAGGAGCAGCGGGTTAGTGATCCGGGCGGCTGCTTCTTCTTCGGTTTCGCGGCGCAGGATGGCTACGGGGTCGTCGTGGTCGCGCTCGCCCGCGGCCGTCAGGTCAGAGGAGAAGTCGAGAGGGTCGCCGTCGTGCAGATCGGGGTGTTCCAGCGTCAGCGGGTCCACCTGGATGGGAGGTCGTGCTGGTGGCCAAGGAAGGCGTAGGCGGCTGGCCACCCTACTTCAGCCTGCTGCACGGAGAGTCTCGGGCGAGAGGCGTGAAGTGCTGGTCGGTGGCGCGGCGCGATGTCCTGCGGGGCAAGCTCCTCCAGCCCACTTCGGGACTCGCCCTGACCCGCACAAAGGTCCCTTTTGGTTCAGTCAACAGGCCGTATTGGATGATGCCCCAGGAGGCCTCGAGAGCCGATAGCCGTGCTGGCCTTTCGATGTTGCGGTGTGGCTGGACGGCACCAGGTCGGGGCGGGCAGCGAGGACATCACGCAGGAAGGTGCGCTTGGAGTAGAAGGTGTGCTCTGTTGACCAGCCCCGGGTCGCGAGGTAGGTGCGCAGCCAGCCATCGATGCGCCTCATCTCGTTGAGAACTTCCTGCTGGTCGTGGTCGAGGACACTGCGCGAGCGGAGGTACTCCAGTTCGCACTGGGAGAGGGCGACTTTGGGTGCCTCAATGAGAGAGCAACGGTCGAGAAAGATGCCGTAGACGTGGCCGGTGCGCATCGACTCGCACTGGATGTCGTAGCGGACACGCTGAAAGGGCGGCATCGCCCGCACTTGGAGTCCCAGCTCCGTACGCAGGTACTGCTCGAAACCGTTGGGGTCGACGTCGACGCTGGAGGTCAGCTCCTCGCGACGGGCGAAGGCGTCCGCGGTGAACCATTTCCGCTTGAGCACGTACCCGGCGGAGACCGTCGGGATGAACGAGGCGTAGCCGATCTCCTGTTCGGGTCCAATGACGTCGAACAGGTAGTTCTCAGTGTGGTGGATCTGGAACTCTTCCCGGTACTCCGCCCGGCAGCCTTCCAGCTCGCCGTCACGCAGAGCTTTCAGCAGCTCCAGCGATGCGGCCCAGATGTCGGGCGCTGGATCGAGGGTGTACTTGTACTCCAGCTCCATTCCGGGAAAGTGGGTGCGAAAGTACCGCAGGTGGTTGTTGAGCGCCCTGCTCGACTCGGCGTGTGCAGAGAGCACAGGGTCCAGCCAGCGCAGAGCCTCGACACGGCTGTGTCCGATCGGCTCGCGGGTGGTGCGCACGAAGCAGGCGTCCTCGGGGTAGAACCGGATCTGCGCGTATGCGTGGTACCCCCCGCCAGGGTGCTCGGCCAGGTAGCACAGCGGCACGAGCCCTGGCGATGCGTTTGCTCCGATGAGGTCGCGCAGGGCGTCGCCGGGGATGGCGTCGGGGAACAACGCGCCGCCGTCGATGCGGGCGGTGCCCAGCCGGGCGCCGTCCGCGCTCAGGGCGTCGACCTGGCAGACCCCGAGTGCGTCCCACCGGATGGCGACCGTTGTGCTCGGCAGGCAGACCTCTTGTGGGGGCACCCGGACGAGCACGATTGGCTCGTCCGGCCGGCGCGGCGCGGTCTGGTTGAGGAGGTGGATTCCGCCCAGGACAACCCAGGTGCCTCGTTTCGTCCCGTTGGTACCGCTCATGTTTGTGAGTCCTTCCTGTGGACCGGCGTGCCGACGGGCACGACGACATGGCTAGCAGCGAGTCGTATGTGCCGCGTGTGCGAGACGTCCGCCTAGGGTGTGGCGGGTGAGTCATGGCGAACTTGGTCAAATGATCTTCGATGCGGCGGTGTCCGACGCCCGCCTCGCTGCGCTGGAGTTCGACGGCGCGCTGGCCTGGCTGGATGAGGCCAGGCGGCATCCGATGGAGCCGCTTGCGGCCGAGGTCTGGGTCACCGACCCCGGCTTCGGGTACGTCCTGCTGGTCAAGCACCGCGTGCGCGGATGGGTGCCGCCCGGCGGCAAGGTCGAGCCGGGCGAGACACCGCGGGAAGCCGCGGCGCGTGAACTTCTGGAGGAGACCGGCCTGCGTGCAGAGCTGCTGCCCGTGCCCGCGGCCGTGGCGGTTCGGTCCTACCGGGCCGACTGGTCCCCGACGCTGGGGCTGTCCTACGCTGCTGTGGTCGATCGCGAGGTGCCTCTTGGCGGGGAGAAGGGCCAGCCTGCGGCGTGGATCGGTCTCGACGAGGAGTGGGAGAGCGTCTTTCCCGACGACCGTGACCGCATCCGCGCATACGTGCGGCACCTGGCGGCGGAGCGCGCGGTCGGCGCTGGCTGAGAGCTGATTGGGGCCGCCGGTCAAAGGACCGTCTCGATCCGGTCGAGGGCGCCAGCGGGCACTGTGAGCAGATCGAGGTCGTGCAGAAAGCGGACCCATACCGGTTCCAGGCCGGGCTCGTGCTCGAACTCCTCCCTGTCCAGGTGCCCTTCGGCGTAGGCGACGGTGCGCAGCGCGTACTGCTGGAGTTGGTCGGGGTGTATCCATCGGGGGCTGCGCACCTCGCGTTCGGAGGGACAGAGGGTTCCGGACACCTGGGCCTGGAAGATCCACCATTGGTGGCCGGTGGGGCCGGTGGGTAGGCGACGGCACTTGTTGGGGCGCCACTGCCTCAGCAGCGGGTGCAGGTGAGTGACGGCAAGGCCGACCTCCTCGGTGACCTCCGCGTATGCCGCCGCTTCGGGGCCGCCGTGCGGGGCGAGGTGGCCGGCGACCGGCGCGATCCCGGCGGGCGGCTGTGCCCGCTCGAACACTAGGAGTCCGCCCGGCGAGGAGATGAGCACCCCAACGCTGGCGTGGTCGCAGATGTTGTCTGCGGAGGGGGAGGTGGACGGAGGGGTCATGGCGTGCCGTCCGGCCGCTGGGCCTCGACGACGAGCCAGCTCGTCACCGTCGGGGTGTCGGGGGTGGTGAGGGCGTACGCCGCGTCCAGGATCTCCATGCGCCGAGCGTGGGTGAAGGCGCCGCTGGGCCGGGCGAATACCGGGATGGACAGCCACGCCTTCTTCTCGGACATGGTGCTGTGCTGAGCGGTGACCTCGGTATCGAGGAGTGCCAACCCGGCAAGGGCCAGGTGCTCGGTGACCTTCCGCAGCGACAGCTTCGGGGGTTCGGCAGTGGAGGGTGGCGGGGTGTATCCGTGGTCGCGGGCGGCGATCTGCCGGATGAGGGTGTTCAGCGACGGCCCTGTGTGTGCGGTCTGCTCGTCTGGGTGACGTACGCCGGCGAAGCCGCCGCCGATGTTGAAGACGAACCGCCCGCCAGGGCGCAGGACCTTGGCGACCGCAGCGAACACTGCAGCCGTGTCGGTCTTCCAGATCGCCGAGTTGCACACGACGGCATCGGAGCTGCCGGTCGGGACGTGGTCGGCCAGCCGCTCTGCTGGGCTGGTGATCCAGGTCAGGCGGGGATCGTGAAGGGCGCGGCTGCCGACGCGCTGCATCGCGGCGGCGCTGTCCAGGGAGATGACCCGGGCCTGGTCCGGCACCAGTTGGAGGATCGCGCGGGCGGTTGCGCCAGCACCGCCGCACAGGTCGATCACGAGGCGGGCGTCGGCCAGGTCCGCACGGTGGGCGAGGTCGCGGCTGGTGGCGCCGTACATGGGGAACTCGCGGGTGAAGGCGGCGTACTTCTCGGCGGTGGAGTCCTCGTCCCAGCCGAGGACAGCGTCCTGCAGTGCCATCGTGGGGTGCCTCACTTCACGGACGGGGCTCCGACCGCCTCGGGCCGGGCCTTCGGGCAGGGCTAGAAGAGTGCGGACTGCACGGCGGTTTCCGGCGATGTGAACGAGCCGAGGGCGATGCGGCGGCCTTTGAGGGTGCCGAGGTCGAGCAGGTAGCGCAGATCGTCGTCGCCGTCGAGGACGGCCAGGACCTGGGAACCGGCGCAAGCCAAGATGTCGAATCCGTGTTCGCCCTCGCGAGGATCGTGCGGGTAGAGCGCCCGCTCGGTCCCGGCTGTGCGCAGCAGGTCGCCTTCGCCGGGCGGCGTCCATGGCTCCAGAACCGTGGGAACGTTCATGTCGGCCAGGGCCTCAGCGGCACGGGCGAGTTCCTTCTCGTGCGAGGAGCGGGCCGGAGCGAGGTCGTGCAGCTCGGCCAGGGCCTGGAGCTTGGTTGCGGCTCGGACGGATTGGGGTAGGCCGAGTCGCTGGGTGAGCGCGTCTTCGAGGAACCGCACGGCGCGGCCGTCGGGGCTCTTGGTGAGGTAGGTGGCCACCAGGACACCCTGCTCATCGAGACGGGACCTTTTGCGTGGCTCGGCCGCGGTGCCGACCTTGGTGGTGCCGTCGGCGAACGTGGCCAGATACAACCAGTGGGGCTGCGCCATGTAGGCGGTGAGGGCTTCGGGAGCGTGGCCTCCCTGGTGGAACTGGTGGGCGAAGCGGAAGTCGTCCTGGCTGGCGCAGCGGGCGCACTGCCCGCTCTGCTCGGCTGGCGCCCTGTCGGGGCAAGCGACGGCTTGGACACGGCGGGTGTCGGTGAACCGGTAGCGGCCGGTGCACCACCGGCCGGTACCGCTCACCTGGTAGCCGAGGCGCTGGTTCATGATCTCGGCGTAGGCCAGAGGCCCGTCGGGCAGCGGGGCGAGCAGGAGTCGGGGATCTCCGGTCGCCCAGGTGAGTCCGTGGCACACGTACGTGCCGCTCGTGGGCAGGGTCTGCTGCATGGTGCGTTCCTCGGAAGTGCCGGGTCGGGTCAGACGCTGAGGTGCAGGCGGTCGGCCAGCGCCTGCGCGGCGGTCTTGAAGACCTCGTCGCGGCCCGCGCCGGTGACATCCAGGGACAGCCAGCCTCCGCGTTGATCCTGCTTGCGCAGTTGGTTCAGGACGGTGTCCTGGTAGCGGATGAAGTGCTCGCCGCTGTCGCCGGAATGGCCGGTCTCCAGAGAGGTGAACGAGCCCTTGCGGGCGAGTGCTTCGCGGGCGCTGATCCGCAGATAGATCACGAGGTCGGGTTCGGGGAGGTGAGCGAAGACCTGCTCGGCGAGGCGGGTGGAGACCTCGGGGTTGACCGCGTACCGGGCGAGGATCTTGTGGGGCGCATTGTCGAGGATCACGTGGGTGCCCTCGGCGAGCGCGGGCCGGATCACGACTTGGTCCTGGAGGGTGTACCAGGCGGCCAGCGCCAGCAGCCAGTAGTGGTCGCCGCACGCCTGGGCGACGCGGGCGTCACGCCGGTAGACCAGCGCGTTGAGGCGGTCGACGTAGTCGGACAGCTCCTCGTCCATGGGGACTTCGGTGCTGTGCTTGCCCACGAGGATCGCCCGGTGGCCGGCGTCGTTGAGGGCCTGATGCAGGCGGGCGGCGAGGGTGGACTTGCCTGCGCCGTCGATTCCGGTGACTGTGATCTCCCGCCCTCGCGCGGGCGCGGGGTGTGCTTGGGCCGTCATCGGTTTCCTCCCGGAGTGCGGAGCGGACCGTTAGCCAGGCGGTCCGCGATGATGGAGCGGATTCGGTCGACCAGGACGGCGCGCCTGCGCAGGACCTCGCCGTGTCGCTCATTGGACAGGTCCGCGGGGTAGTGGCGGGCGAGGTTGTTGGAAATGACGTGGAGGTAGCCGAATCTGATCCCTGCTTGGCGTGCTGCCGCCCCCATGGGGCCGATCTCCGGGTCGACGAAGGCGTACTCGGCGTGTTGGGCGAGCCAGTCGCGGTTCTCCAGCAGGATCGACGCGGAGGTGACGTGCAGCCCGGCCTGCACGTCGACCTGGCTAGCGGCGAGGTCACCGAAGAAGTCGTCCCAGGTGACCAGCGCGCCGCTGACAAGGCTCTCGTTGCCGGTGGCCAGCCACGTGTTCGGCTCGATGGCGGGATCCAGCGCTCCGACCTTGCCGAGGTAGACGACATCGCGGGCGCCGAGTTCGGCCAGGCGCGCGACGACCCGGCCGGCGACGTCGCCCCAGATGCTGTGGAGGAACCCGAGGTAGACCACCCTGCGGCCTGCGACCTCGGCGCGCTGCCAGGCATACCCAGGCCCGCGCGTCCACACGCCGCCCTCGGGGGCGAGGTATTGAAGGCTCCAACCGACGATCACAAGATCGCCGTCCAGTTCGAGGTTGAGCCCGTCGACGGCCGCGCGGCACTCCTCCTCTCCGGGCGGCTGGTAGGTGACGGCGTCGGCCGAACGGCCGGTCATGGCCAGGTAGGTGGCGATGATCAGCGCGTAGTGCTGGACGTAGTCGGCGCCGGGAAACGCCTTGATGACCAGGTCCCGGCCGTGGACCGCGGCGGTGGGCCGCTCGATGTTGAACAGCTTGTCGACCTTCTCGTACCGGGAGACAACCGCCGATCGGTCGTAGCCGCCGACGACGCGGATGCTGTCCCAGTCCTGGTCCTGAATGAGGTGGTGGACCTTGATCTGGAGGTAGCGCAGCAGGCTGTCATGGCCCATGGTGTGCCCGTCGCAGGAGATCGGGGCCGCGCGAAGCAGCCCGTGCACGGGCTCGGCGAGCAGAGAGTCCGGCCTCAGGGTCATCGGCGGGCCTCGGCGATCTGCACGCTGCTGCCGGCCGCCGCCCGGACGACGGCGATGTTCCGCCGGATCAGGCCGAAGCGGTCCTCGGGAATCGGGCCGAGCTTTTCTATACGAGGCGTGGAGGGCTTCTCGTACGGCCCTTCGAGCAGCAGGGCGATGCCCATCGCGCCGAGGATGACGGGGGCGGCCCCGTCCACGGAGGAGATCCACTCGTGCTCCCGTTGCTGGAACAGCTCCAGGTGGCCGGTGCGGCCCAGGCCGAGGAGCCGGTAGACGATCCGGTCCTCGACCATCCCGCGATCCTCCAGATACGCAGTGGCCGCCCAGCGGTTGCGGCATAGCTGCCCGTCGGGGTCGGGGCGGCGCGATGCAGGCAAAGCGATAGCTCCGGCATAGTCGCCGGTGACCAAGGCGTCGTAGGTGCGCAGCCACTCCTCGTCGTCTGCGGCGTGCAGGACCGCGCACAGTCGGAAGGCGTCGCCGGCCAGATCCCGGATCTCCCGGGCGGCCTGCTCGCTCGCCTTGACGGTCGCCGCCCCGTCACGCATGACGTCCGGCAGGATGATCTCCCTCGCCCCGACCGCGCGTCCGGCCGCGACGAGGTCGGCGGCGGGCAGGGCGTGCCCGAGGTCGAAAACGCCGTTGTCGACGATGATCTCCGCGCCGTTCTCGGCCTCGCGGGCGAAGAACGCGCGGTAGGTCTCATCCGATAAGACGCGCTGGGCAGCCACGTGGTGGACGCGGGCCGGTGCCTGAGCGACGAAGGTGTCCAGGTAGGTGGGAGGGGCGATGACGGAGAAGTCGATGCTCTTGGCCATCACATCTCCCCCGACTGGCTGGCCGCAAGGGTGAGGAACTGCTGGGAGAGGACGACATCGGTGCGGAAGCGTCCGCCGGTGTGCACAGTTGTGGTCCGGGCAGCCTCCATCCGCACCCCGCGCATGCTCATGCACAGGTGTGTTCCACGGACAGTCACAGCGACGTCCCCGCTCCCGATCACGCTGGTGAGTTCTTCGACGACCTGCCGGGTGAAGCGCTCCTGGACCTGGAAGCGGCCGGCGAAGCGCTGGGCGATCCGGCCGAACTTCGACAGACCCACCACCTCACCCTCGGGCACGTATCCGGCGGTGACCTGGAGGTTCATGGGCAGCATGTGGTGCTCGCACAGCGACCACACGTTCATGCCGCCCACCACAACCAGTTGGTCGCTCAGCCGGGACTCGGTGAAGCACGTGGCCGTCGCACCGTCGTCCGGAGTGAGGAAGGCGTTCAACCAGGCCGCGACGCGGTCCGGGGTGCCGGCCAGGCCTTCGCGGGCAGGGTCTTCACCCAGTTCGACCAAGAGCTGGGTCATGAGGTCGGCGACCCGGTCGGTGTCGATTGCCGCGGAGGATCGGCCGGTCACGGGGAGGGCGCTCAGGTCCGGCTCGGAGCCGGCGACGGACGTCGTCATGAGCTTCTCGCTTTCAGGAGCAGGGGAACAAAGGGGCAGGCGGAAGATCAGCGGCCGCGCGCATCCGGGAAGGCGAGCACGTGCAGCCGGGTGGTGAAGTGCAAACGTCGGGCCGCGACCGCATCGGCGAGGACGCGGGTCGTCCTGGCGATCGCGTCCATGGAGGTGCCCTCGGGCATCACCCATACCGGCGCCAGCCGGTAGGCGTCGGCGAGCTCGGCGATGCGGTCGAGGTCGGCGACCGTGGAAGCGACGAACTTGAACGCGGCTCGCCCGGATGCCACGAACGCCTCCAACGCGGCGGGCACTATGCTCATTGCCTCGTCCATGCCGAAGCTGGCGATCTTCGGCGAGACGTTGAAGCGGACGCCATCGACCAACAGCTCAGGCACCGGCGAGATGGTGCCGTTCGTCTCGAACTCCACCCGCTTCCCAGCGGCCAGCAGATACTCAACGAGTGGCACGAGACGCGCCTGCTGGAGAAGCGGCTCACCCCCAGTGATCACAACCAGCTCCACCGGCGACAAGGTGGCCCAGGCCGCGAGATCCTCCACCGTCTGCTGCCTCGACTCTTTACGCGGGTCGAACTGGGACCAGTCCCAGGTGTACTTCGTGTCGCAGCTGGTGCAGGTGAGGTTGCACCGGGAGAGGCGGATGAACAGAGCGGGGTGCCCACAGCTCGGTCCCTCGCCCTGGAAGGTCGGCACCTCGACGCCGAAGCGCTCCGCGACGATCAGTCGAAATACGGCATCGTTAGTCACCAGGCCGATGCTGATTGACTCGGAGGCGGTCACCGCTCCTCCACGTCGAAGCGGGCCCAACTGCTCGCCGTCTCGCGAACGAGGACGGCGAGCAGACGGCCGGAAATCTTCGGCTGGAGGTTCTGGATGAACCAACCTGCCAGGAAACGTGCCAGGCGCTCCGAGGTAGGTTCGAAGGGGAGAACCTCGTGCAGGTTGCGGTGGTCCAGTTCGGCGTCAAGGAACCCCTTGAACGGGGCGAGCGCACCGAAGTCCGTGACGAAGCCCGGTCCGTTAAGGGCCGACGAGGTGAGGATGACCTCGACCTCATAGCTGTGACCGTGCTGGCGTCCGCACTTGTGCTCAGACGGCAAGCTGGATAGCTGGTGGCCCGCCTCGAACGTGAAAGCTTTGCTGATCGTGAAGGTGCCACTCGGAAGCCGCACCGGTTCATGGAGCATTTCAAGAACCTCCTCGGAGTTGGACAACCAGTTGTGAACCCGTCGACGAGAGGCCAGCGCGTGGCGCTGGGGATAAGGAACGAGGCCCGGAGAGGCGTGCTCGGTCAGTGCCGACAGGAGTGTGTGCGCATGCCATAGCGGCCGCTCGGATGTACGAGTGTCGATCAACCGGCCGCCGATGAAAAGGACTTGGCGGTAGTCTTGCCGGTAGTCTCGTGGTGAGAACAGCTACCCGGAGCGCAGCACGCCTGGTTGACTTGGGGGTGTGGTCGAGAGAATCCACCCATTGGCGCTGGCCCGGGACGCGCGCGGGATGACTGGTGTCGAGCTTGCCCGCCGGATCTGCGCTGCCGCTACCCGGCGAGGTTTGCGATCGAGTGCGGACAAGCAACGCGTGCGTAAATGGGAGCGCCTGGGCGTCACACCCGACGCCACCACTCAGGGGTACATCGCTGAGGTGTTCGGGATTCCGGCTGACCAGGTGGACCCGGAGGACTGGCCTAACTGGCTGCCTACCGGAGTGGTGCCTCTGGACCGGATAGACAACACCGTGCCCGCCCTGCGAGAGGCCCTTAGGACGACGATGACGCGTACCCGCCGCACCTTCCTGGCCGGCATTTCCGGCGCCGCACTCATCTCGCTGGCTGAATCCTGGGCGAGCGCAGCCCCGCTGTCCCGGGCAGTCAAGGCAGGCACAGACGGTAAGTGGATCGATGAAGAAGTGGTAGTCCTTCTGGAGGACACCAGCGCCCGTCTGACTGCACAAGCAACGGAACAGCGACAGTTCACCGCTCCCGTGCTCAACTCCTGCCTGCAATCCGTCACCGACCTGATTGAGCACAGCCGCTGCGCGGAGCCACTGCGGTTCCGTCTGCACGCGCTGGCCGCGCGTCTCGCGCAGACGGTGGCTTGGCACCGATTCGACCTGGGTGAGCATGACGCAGCGATCACACATTGGAATGCCGGCCTGCATGCCGCACGCGCCACCAGCGATCACGACATGGGCGCCGCCCTGCTGGGTGATCTGGCTTACCAGGCATCCTGGCGCGGTGATCCCGACACAGCAGCTGGCCTCCTTGAGAAGGCGCTCACCAGGGCGCGGCACCCTGCGGCCCAGTCGTTGCTGCATCTGCGCTTGGCGCGCGCCCGGGCCGCCCAAGGCCATCGACGCGAGACTCTGCGCGCCCTGAAGGCAGCCGAGCACTTCCTGAACGCTTCCTCCGGAGAACCGAAACCCACGTGGTGCGCCTGGATGAGCGAAGCGGACCTGGCCGTGGACTCTGGAGAGTGCTTGCTTGACCTCGGCGACACGCGCCGTGCCCACCGACTCATCCAGGAAGGCACCCAACTCTTGCCGCACGCCCGGAGCAAAACCCGCGGCGTGTTCCTCACCTACCAGGCCGGTGGCTACCTCGAGCTGGGTGAGCCCGAGCAGGGCGCAGCAGCCGCCTTGGAAGCGCTGCGGCTCGCGCAGCGTATCGGTGCCCCCCGATGCGTGCAGCTTGCGCGGAACCTCGCCCCGCAGTTCGAGCCCTATCCGACAGCCCAGGGCGTCCCCGAGTTCCTGGAGGCCGCAGCGGCCTAACCCCGCGGTACAAGGCTCGCTGCGCGGGCGGCACCCCGTGCCTACCGGATGGGCGGCCTCGCGGTGCTCACCTCTTCGGTAGGCGGCCAGCCCGGCTCCGGGGGCGCTGAGTTCCAGGCACCGCGTGCTCGACGTGTTCGGACCGGGGAAGCCGACCGCAACGATTTCGGGGCAGCCTTCGGCGGGCTACTGACCTTCCCCGAACCCAAGCAGGCGTACTACGCGGGCGGCACCTACGCCTTGCTTGGCGAACACGAAAGAGCCTTGGGGCACGCCATGCTGGCGATCCGCCAGTATGAGACCGGGCTTCCAGAGGACCGCTCCTACGGAGACGAGGCACTCGCCCGGGTTGACGTCGTCACAGCGCATCTCGCCTTGGGAAACGTTGATGAGGCAGTGCGCAATCTGCGGGCTGTTCTGTCCATCCCGCCGGAGCAGCGCATCAGCCAGCTTGGCGCTGGTCTGCGGCGTGTGCTGACCGCGCTGTAGGATCCCGCGGCGGCGAGGTTGTGCAAAGCCTCGGAGCTGGTGGAGGCAACGCGCCAGTTCCAGGGGGCACTCGGAGGAGGCACAGTACCGTCAGGTTCGTGAGCACACTCCGTAAAGCTGACCCCGCCATTGCCGAAGGGTGCACCGAGCTGGGCCTGGATTGCCGCGGCATGGAGCCCCTACGGCAACATGCCACAGCCATTTACCGGCTACCCCGCGAGAAGGCCGTCGTGCGGTGCGGCCCTCTCGAGTCAGCCGAGTCCCTGGCCAGGACTGTACAGCTGGTGCACTGGCTCCTCGGCCACAAATTCCCTGCCACCGAACCGTTGGAATTGGAGCAGCCTGTGACGACTGCGTCCGGGGTGCTGACATTCTGGCGGCACTACCCTCAGCCTGGTGGCACGCCGCCGGCCAGGAGCCTCGGTGCCCTGCTCCGTCACCTTCATAGTCTCCCCGAGCCTCCGATCCGCCTCCCTGCATACGAGCCGCTCGCTGCGCTAAGCAGAACGGTGGAAGCCAGCGCGCTCCCAGAGCCGAGGCGGGAGTGGCTTCGCCACGCCATTGACGCACGACTGAGCGAATATCGGGCGCTGGAATTCTCGCTGGGCAGCGGCCTGATTCACGGGGATGCGTATCCCGGAAACACGCTGTGGGATGGAGACCAGGTCCGCCTGGGAGACTGGGATGAGGCGGCCTGGGGGCCTCACGAGATCGATCTCGCGAATACCTTCCAGGGGGTGCGTTTCGGTCGTACATCGAAGGAGCTGGCGGAGTTCTCAGCCGCTTACGGGGCGCAGCTGGCGCCCGCAACGCTGCGGACCTTGACCGCCATGCGGGATCTGCACACGTTGGGCGCCTTCATCAGGCGGGCCGATGCAGGTGACGCCAACGCACACGTGCAGCTGCAGCACCGGCTCGACACCCTTCAAAGGGATGAGCTGCATGCCCGGTGGGACGTGCATTGATCGGCAGATACTCGACCGGCTTGACCCAAGTGGTCCTTCCAGATTGGAAGGGCCACTATCTGCCCTCTTGGAGGGGGTCTCTCTCGCGCCTGTCCCGCCTGACCTTGTTCACGCTCATGCGTTCTATTCCCCTGCGGTGTCCTTCCCTCTCCCACCACCCCACCATCCGGGTGGACCGGCAGCCTTCCCGGCCATGGGACAGTGGCGTGAATGCAGCGGAGGGCAGTCGCCCGCTCCGCTGTCGGCTTTCAGGAGTCAGGCGATGGGGGCTTCCCGCCGCAGGTGTGCATCCGGCGCGCGGTGTGGGCCTGGCTCGTTGCTGATCCAGTAGGTGTGCGAGCGATTGGTGATGTGGAGCCGGCCGGCGCTGATGTCCGGGCTGCCGTCGGCTTGCCAGACCTGCAGCGCTGTCTCGATGCGGTCCCGCAGGGCTACTGGGCCGCTCTGCCTGATCCACTGACGGCGGTTCTTCCGTGAGTACGGCGGTCGGGGTTGAGCAGGTACTGCACCTGGACGTCGGCGCTGTTGGCGCTGCGGACGAGCTGCGTGCCCGGCGTGCGAGACCTCCCCCGCCGCCGCCTTCCTCGGCCGCCGGCTCAACTGGTGCCTCGGCGCACGTTTCACTCGAGTACCACGTGTGGGCACAGTTGCCCGACTCCGAGCCCGTAGGCGAGAACACCGCGGCGGGCTGGCACCACCACGCCGCCCTGACGATCTGACCGCCCGTCTCGCGCTTGCGCGTGTCCTTCACGCCTCCGGGCCAGTTGTCGCATACGCGTACCCACAGCTACGAGGAGCCGAGATGAACGCCAGCGTTGCCGAAGCGGCCGAGACCGTACCGGAGACCTACTACACTCACCACGAAGGCTGCGGCCCGACCCCTCACCGGTCGAACGCGGCGGTCTTCCACCGGGAACTCACCACCCTCGACGTCGCCCTCTGCATGCGCGTCATCGAGAGGGGCACCGGCTCCGGCTACTCCGGCGCCCTCCTCTCCCACCTCGTCGGCCCGGAAGGGCGCGTCACGAGCGTCGACATCGACGGACACCTCACCCTCTGGGCCAACGTCGCGCACCACGACCGCGGCCTGAGCAACATCCGCTGCTACGAGGACGGCGCACAACCGACCGGGCTCGCCCTCTTCGACCGCAGCGTGGCCTGGTGCACCCCCGAACGCCTCCCGAAAACGTGGGGGCGGGAGGTGGCAGACAACGGCCTCATCATCACGCCGCTCCCCGTCGCGCTCGTACCAAACACCACTGTGGTCACCAAGATCCGGGTGAAGAACGACGGCCCTACGGTGGAAGCCATCTTCAACGGAGCGTACATCGAGGCGACCAACGGCCCGAAAACCGACCTCGACGCCCCCGGCCGCCGGATCGACTGGGACAACCGCACGGCCGTCTCGGCCCGGCTGGACGACCGCCGTGCCCGGCGCGCCCTCGAGGCGGCTCTCGCGGCGCCGTTGCCCTCTGCAGAAGTCCCCAACCCAGCCCCTGACTCGGGCCTGCACTGCCCTAAGGGAGCACCATCGACCGCCCAGCGGACCGGACGAGCAGGGCTGCGGCCCGGCCCGCAGCCGGACGACCGGGCCGGAGGTGTTGCCGTTCCTGCGGCAGTACAGGAGCAGATCGACCTGCTGGCCGCGGTGGATCCGGAGGCCGGGCGGCTGGCCCAGGAGGCTGCGTCTCGCATGTACGCACCTGCCGATGAGGCGGAATCCGACGCCGACCGGCAGCGTCGCATCACCACGGCGAGCGCGACCTGGTGCCGCCTGACGACTCACTATGCGGACCTGCTGGCCGCCCAGACACAGGGGAGTGCTGCATGAGTTTCCAGAGGAGAGGCGGCGAACCCCCCGTTGTCCGCTGCGAGGCGTGCCCCGGCCGCCCGATCCTGAACACGTACAACACTCAGATCGACACCAACCGCTGCCTGCGGTGTCAGGGCGAGCGGACGCTGGGGGAGTGGAAGGAGCGCCTGCCCGTCCCTCATCCGGAAGATCACCTGTGCACGGCTTGCCACCGGGAATGCCCCGGGTGCCAGGCCCTTACTCCCGATGGCGGCCTGTGCCGCACCTGTCAGGGCCTGTGTCGCACCTGCAACAACTCTCTGCCCGACGAGCGGCCCAAGCCGGGCGAAGGTCTCCTGCACATCGAGCCGGAACGCCGGCGGGATCGCCGCCGCCAGTGGCGGCGTACCTACTACCCCAACACGCTCGGCCAGGACCAGTGCGAGGCATGCCGGGCGGCAGCCTCGTGCGCGGACCCGGCACGACGGGTACTGGCCGAGCTGCCCGACCGGCTCGTGACCGCCTGCGGCGGCATCCTTCCCACGGTCATGCACACCCTCCAGTCCCTCCTGCCCACCACCCCGCCCGACGTGCTGGTCGAACGCATTCGGCGCCGCTGGTGGAACAGATGGGCCTCCCGCCCCCTGCACCGTGACCCCGGCGAGGACAGCGAAGGCTACCGGCCCGACGAGGTGGCCGTATGGCTGATCTCGCCCACTCCCTGTGCAGGGCGGTGCGAGGACGGCTGGTACCGGGCCGGTCCCCGCCAGCCCGACCAGGACGACCAGCCCTGCACCGTCTGCCGCGGCGGCCAGCTCCTCACCGACCGCGGCGACGCGCCACCCCTGCAGCGGCTGCAGTTCCGCCTGACGGACCAGCCACCCGCCCAGCCCAAGACTCGCACCGCAGCGCTCGCAGAGATGCGGGCCGCTTTGCCCTACCGCACCTCGCCCGGGAAACCGAAGGACCAGGAACTGGGCCACCGGCCGGCCACCGCCGAACGCGGCTCGGACCCCGTCCTGCAGACCATCCGAGCCCGCGCCGCCGACCCCGAGAACCAGCTGCGCGAACCCCCGGCACCGCCCGAGCCCGGCGAGGACGACAGCCTCATCCTCCGGGCCCGGGCCGCGCGCGAACGCGCCGACCAGGCCGACGCCACCCGGCAAGCCGCCCTCCAACGCGCCCGCGCTCAGCGCGGCGGGCATCTTCCCAAGAAGGCATTCGACCGCAGCCGGAACCGGCCAACCCCCTGACCATGGACCGAAAGGGCCCACGGCCCAGTACGGTGTCGGATCTGTCCGAACCCTGAAGATCCACTGCCCAAGAACCAACCGCACGACAGGCGGTGGAGCTGGCTGAATCCCGATCGCCGCACGGACGGCCCGATAGAGGGTCTCTGGAGGAGTTGGTGTACTGCGATGAGCGCTTCTTCACCACCAGGCCGTGCGCCTGGTGAAGTACCGGACCTGGCCCGTATTGCGCTGCGCCATGCCAAGGAGGCCGCCCACCGTCGGCAGACACGGTCAAGACGGGGTTCGCCTGTTCCTCGTTCGCGCCGTGGTGGGGGGCTGGCCCCGGTAGTGAGCATCCGCGACGTTCTGCTCACCCTGGAACAAGAGCGCTTCCCCCATGTGCTTGTTTCTCCCGCGGGCCGCGTTTGCGCACGATGGAAGCAGGTAGTCGGACCCAAGATCGCCATCCGGGTCCGCATCGCCGGCTTCGACGAGCAGACGGGCACTCTGGTCGTCGAAGCCGACAGCCAGGCGTGGGTCACCCAGACGCGTCGGCTGGGGCCCCAGCTGGTGCGACGCTTTCAGGAAGACGGCCTTCCGGTCAGCGCCTTGCGCGTCCGCCGGGCCAGCAGCGTGCAGCCGCCAGCCGGTGCTGAGGCGGTCGGGGAGCCGGTCACAGACGGAAGAGGCCACCGCGTCCGGCTTGACTTCCGGCCGGCCCCACCGCCGCTGACCGCCCGGCTGGAGGCAGCACGTCAACGGCAGGACGCCGCCATGCCGAAAGAATGCCTTCCCGCCATCACCTCAGACCGCTCTGCAGCGACCCACCAGGAAGCGCTCCTCCTCCATGCCAGGGCCCTGCGCCGTGCCCGGTCCGGCCGCCAGAACGACACCCACCCCCTGGAAGACTGTGACCTTCGCCCCAAACCTCAGGCACCTGAGGGCAGTTAGGCTTCCCGACCCACCTTCGCCGGCGCCACGGAGGGGCACATGGCAGACGAGACAGCACAGGACGGGCCCCAGCACGACATCAGCGCAGAGAAGACTGTCCTGCGCGGTATGTTCGGCTCATTCGACCTGATCGCCGACATCGTGCAAACCGTCGCCCCCAGCGACTTCTACCGGCCCGCCCACGAGCACACCTATCTGGCGCTCCTCGACGTCTACGGACGCACGTCGCCGAAGAGTTCCTCCCCTCCCAGCCTGGCCGACGTGATCGAGTCGTTGACGAAAGGTGAGCTGCTCGACCGGGCTGGCGGCCCTGACTACCTACGCTCGCTGACCACCCCGACTCCCTCGGCCGACACAGCCAACGCCGCCGCACAGAAGATCCGCGCGCTGGCCGTGCTACGGCGCGTGCGGCAAGCAGCGCAGCACATCGAGGCCTGCGCCGAAGCGGCGGACGCCGAGTCAGCCGATGCCCTTGCCGACACAGCACAGGTGGAGATTCTGGCCGCTACCGCTGGCCGCGCTGGCCTGGCTCCCGCCCTTGAGTTCGGTGACGTTCTGGAGAGCGTCTTCGACGAGATCGAAGCCTGCGCAAGCAAGCCCCCCACGCTCGCCGGCGTTCCCACCGGCTTCACCGACCTGGACGAACTCACCGGCGGCCTGCGCTCCGGCCAGCTTGTCGTCATCGCAAGCCGTCTCGCCATGGGGTCCACCTGCCTGGCCACGGGCCTGCTGCGCTCGGCTGCGATCCGGAACGGACTGCCCGCCGCGCTGTTCACCCGCGACGCTTCCGTCAACGAGATCGGCATGCGCCTGCTCAGCGCTGAAGCCCGCGTCGCCCTGCACCACATGCGCGCCGGGACCCTGCAAGACGAGGACTGGGTGCGCCTCGCCAGGCGCATTCCCGACCTGACGGACGCCCCCATCTATCTGCAGGACGACGCGAACGCCACCTTCGCCGAACTACGCGGGCACTGCCGGCGTCTGCACGCCGTTCGAGATGTGCAACTCATCGTCATCGACACCATCCAGATGCTCGACTATGGCACGAAACCCCTCGGCAGCCGCTACGAAGAGGTCTCCGAGGTCGCGCGCCGTCTCAAGCTCCTCGCCCTCGAACTCCGCATCCCCATCGTTGCCGTCTCCACCCTCAACCGGAACCCCGAACTGCGCGACGATAAAAAGCCCCAGCTCAACGACCTGCGTGACTCCGGCGCACTGGAGGACGTGGCTGACCTGGTCATCCTCATCCACCGGGAAGACGCCTACGACAGGCAATCGCCCCGCGCAGGCGAAGCTGACCTCATCGTCGCCAAACACAACAACGGCCCCACCGCCACCATCACCATCGCATTCCAAGGCCACTACGCGCGATTCATCGACATGGCCCAGGTATGACTGATGTTTTTGTGGGTTCTTAGATTCCGTGGCATTTTCCCGCCGCAGTCTCACGCCGATGTCATGTCGCAGGTCAGTCGAACGACTTTGGGCGCTCGTAGCAGTGCTCCGGTCCCGCACGGTCCTCGTAGCGGTGGTAGAGCTCGGAAGGCTGGGGACAAGCGCGCGGGTTGTGGTGGCCCCTTGCTTGATGGACAGGGCTGATCGCTCCCGCGGTCAGCCTGCCCGGGGGATGAGGCCCTCCGCTGGCGGCCCGGGCATGCGGTGACGGAGTTCCTGGACCTGGCGATCTGTCTTCTGCCTCCGAACCGCGTGGACGTGGTCGTTGTACGACTCGGGTCGCCCCGTACACGAGCGTCCCTGCTCCGCCCCGCAGTGCGTGCAGGGAGCCGAGAGCCTGATCTTCTGGGTCTCCCTGGCCAACGTCTCGCGGTAGTGGTTGGGGCAGCCGTACAGGGCGATGATCTCCGTGCACGGCTCCGCATCGGCGGAGTCGGCCCAGCCACAGCGGTCTTCCAGCCGTGGGGCGTGCAAGGCGCAGGGCGAACCGTCCGCGCGCCGCGGGTAGGGGCATCGCATGGCGACGATGACTCCCGAGTCCTCCGTCCGCACTTGGGCCCCAAACATGCGTACCATCGCGCCTTCTGCTACCCCGGTGAACGTCCCCTTTCCATACAGGGGTGTTCCGGGACAGCGATCGGGGTCCGGATCGGCTCCATCCGGCAAAGGCCAATCAGCGTGCTCCGCGCAGGGCTCACCGGGGGTACTCACTTCCACCGGGCATCCGTCGTACTTCTTGTACTGGTAGCCATGGCCACAGCGAGGTCGCAGGAGCCGACGTAGCGTTCCCGCCAGGTCGTCGGCCCGCATGCCATCGGACGGGTCGAGGACGGCTTTGCCGAGTTCGAGGAGCTGTGCGACGTCGGCAGCCATCTGTGCCGGCATGTGGACTCGGCTAGCGACGCCCTTGGTGAAGAGGGCCGCAGGGGGAGCGGGAGCTTTCGCCATGCTCCGTCAACGACAATGCCGAGACCTGCGAGTCATTCTGATGTGAGGTTCACTCATCCAGCCCATTCAACTCTGGCGTGCCAAGGCACGCCCCTCAGGCGATGGCAGCGAGGCGGTGTGGGCGGCACCGCTCTCATCCAGAAATTCCGCGCCTAACATCGACACTTCGGCGGTAGCCCTGCGCGGCCAGCCCGAGATGGTCCGCCCGCTGTTGGGAAGATGCCGCCACCCATCAACAGCCCATGGCCAGCAGCTCCCACCCGGCGTCACCATCCACCGGCCGCCTCCCGACGGCCGCGTTCGGCTCCGCCCGTACCGATCCGAGAGGCACCGCCACGATGAACACCGCTGCGGTACTGACGCAGCTGGCAGAGACGGCGGTGGCCGTTTTCCCTCTACCGGCCCGGATCGTGGGCCTGTTGTCGGAGGGAATCGGTCCGGTAGCGGCCGACCAACGCCGGCCGACGGATAATGCTCAGATCACCAGGTCCATCGGGGCGGAGCTGACCTCAGCGCCCGGAGCGCACTGGTGCAGGTCGAAGGGGCCGCCCAGCTTGGACAGCACGGTGGGCCGCGTCGTACGGGCGAGGCTCTCCTGTCGGTAGCGCGGGCCGGTGTCGAACCGCCTGGCTTCCACCTTGTAGGCGTTGGCACGCCATTCCTCCACGTGCTGCAGGATCGCCTCCATCAGCTCAATCTCCCGCTCAGTGGTGCTGCGGGCGGCGGCGGTCTCCCTCAGCACGGCTACCATCGTCAGCCCGTCGGCCATACTCAGCCACGTAGTGTGCTTCTCCTCCCGGAGGCTTGTGCGCAGGCGGACCAGGACCCCATCCAGCGGGACCGACTTCCATGCCACGGTGCGCGGCGCGGCCGGGTCCTCCTCAAGAGAGGACAACATCACCGCACACTCGTAGGAGTTCAGCCCGATACCGCTGCCAACGAACACGTGATGGAAGACGCGCAGCAGCACGTCCCGCAGCCGCGGCCGGGCCCGGCGCAGGTACAGACAGTGGGTGCACAGCCAGCCCATCGGCTGGTAGTAGAAGGCGGGGGTGGGCATCCGCCCTACCAGGTCGCCTACTGGAACTGGGTCCGCGCACAGCCCGCAGACCATCTCGCTGCACGCCCAGGTGACCCGGGCGTGCCGGGGAAGCCTGCAGGCGACGCCTGCAGGCCGCTGGGAGACCGGCTTATGCCGCTTCTTCCGGCTCTGTAGCTCGGCCGCATCGACACTCCAGGCCATGAGCTGGCGCACTGCCTGCCGCCGGTCGTGATCGTCACCCGCCTCCGGGGCGATACCGATCATGTGTGTCAGACGTTCTGTGACCCGGGCCTCGTTCATGCCGGCTACCGGGGCGACTGCGGCGATCCCGTCCGTGACCGCACGGTGCAGCGCGGCTGCTCGCAGTACGTCGGGGGAGGCCTGCGGCTCGAACTCCACCTGGAACAACGTCATGGACACCTGACCTCCCGGCTCAACCACTGGGCTCCACCATGCCCCCACAAGGCCGGGCAGCAGGGCCACCGTCACCTGCATGGAGCAGCAGCCTCCCCCGAGTGAGCCTGAGTCCACCGCCCTGGCGGTTTCGCGAGGGCGATATCAGACGAAGAACGGGCCCCCGCGCTCGGAGAGAACGGAAGGGACGTCGGTCTGCTGCAGGATGGCCCGCCGCCACTGGGTGCGGCTGCCAAAGCAGTCAGGGTCCAAGCCTGCGGGGTTGGTGCGCCACTCGGATATGTGATGTTCGGCCGCGCGCAGCACCGTCTCCTCGTGGGTGCTCAAGCTGTCGGCTGGCGTGAGGGCCAGCGTTGCCATGCAGGCGTGCACGCCGTGGTAGCGCACCGGCATCTCCGGAACCGAAGCAGGCGCGTCGATGATGGCTTCCAAATCGTCGAAGGCTTCCCGCAGGCGTGCGGAGCTGTCCGGAAGCGTCACCTCCAGCAGCCACCGCAGCAGGCACTCCGCCTCGGTCTGGTTGAGCCGGACCGCCCAGCCGCGGAAGGTGAGATGGAAGATCCGAAGGAGTACATCGACGCGGCGCGGTTTCGAGCGCCGCTCGTGCAGACAGTGGGCACACAGCCAGCTCGGGGCTGCAAAACCGCGTTGAGGTGGGGCATGCGGTACCCCCACCTGCTCTCCGGCCGCGATAGGTCCCGCACACAGACCGCAGGCGGAGTCAGCGGGTGCCGTACGCGAGCGCCGCAGCGTGGAGGGCGGCGACGTGGCGGCGGACTCGGCATCGCCCAGGTAGACGTGATACGCCCCTGGCGTGGCCATCCACTCCTGGACGCGACGGACGCCGTCCCGCAGTTGCTCCTCGTCGGCCTGCTTGCGCTGGTCCACGCCCATGGCGTAGTTCAACGTCATCTGCACGGCGGGAATGGACTGGCCGGTGGCGGCAGCCAGCGGCCCCACCGCGTCGGCGATCACGTCTCGCAGCGCCTGCGCGTCCAGCTGGGCGAGGTGGGCTTCCGTCAGCTCGCGCAGGGCCTGCCTGCGCCGGTCCGGGCCGTCCGGGGGGATCAGGGCGGGGTTGTCAATCCACCGGTCCACCAGGGTCATCGCGTCCGCCAGTTGCGGCCATGTGGCTGTGGCGCGCCGTGCCGCTCCCGTGGCCCTGTTCAGCAGGGTGTTGATCGCGTACGCCGAGCGCTTCCCCTGCTTGCCGGCCTGGGCGGCCTTGTTGTTGAGGCTTACTCGCGTGCGGTTGTAGCTGAGCATCACCACCGGGTCGCACTGTCGGCATCGGCCGTCCGCGGCCGCCGCAGGTCCCTGCCCGCAGGCCGTGCATACGAACCCCGCGCACTCGCCGCACAGTGCTTCGGCGTCGGCGGGAATCTCGGCGCCAGCAGGGAATTCCGCGCGCATCTGCTCAGCAACCGACCTGCACCACCCCGTGCAGAGCTCCTGAGCGCGAGCGGCTCCCGCGACCTTGACCAGACCCTGTCGTGCCACGGGCCGGCCTTCCTTTGCTTCCCGCTCGCCGGTGTCGCCCAAGGGCTCCATCGCTGCTGCTCGGTAGGCGGTAGCCAGCCGGGCGTCGGTGCTGTTGTCGACCTTGCGCTCACCTCGGCTCTCGAGGCATTGGCACGGCAAGCGCTCCGCATACCCGATGTACTCCGCACCGAAGCATCCGCACTGGGGGCACAGCGTCCACTGGTAGCCGGAGTCCTCGCCGCCCGTGTTCATTCCTCTCCATGCGGCCTCCAACGAGCCGAAGGGAAGACCGCCCAAGCGCAAGAGCGCCCGCCCCTGCCACTCCTCTCCCACCACGATGGGCTGTTGGCCGGCCAGCTCAACAGCCCACCCGACCTGCCCGGCATCCTCATCGCTGTCCTCTTCCCAAGGCGTGTCCACGGTCAGCTCACGGCCATGGACAGCTGCAGCGAAGCGTGCCCACACAGCGGGAACGCGGCCATCTGCGGTCGTCTCCTCAGCGTCGAACCAGATGCGCTGCTCTGGCAGCCAGAACGCGGGCACATGTTCTTCACCGTCCGACGCATGGAAGGACATCGGCTCGTAGAGGTAGGGCACATCGAGCTCATCGAAGAACACAGACCATCTGGCATGCAGCACTGAACGGAACTCGCTGGTGATGACCTCGTACATCCCGGGCTCCCTTTGCCGGACGGCTCGTGCTTGGCACCTCACAATGAGGTGCGCCATCAGGCACAGGACCGTGCCGTCACTACTTCAGCCCACACAGTTCGCTCTGCCGGGGGGAGAGGGCCCGTACCAGCGCCTGCCAGCGTTCAGGGGCACCCGGCCCGTGGTTCCGATGCTTCCCTGGCCTGGAATGCGGCGTGGGACGGCGCTACTCGCGTGCAAGTTCCCCCGGCGTGGGCCAACTGGCTGCGTCCTGGCGGCAGCTCGGGGCGTGTCCACTATGGGGGGGATCGGCCCACCGTTTTCGAAGGTCGGTTCGAGGCGGATTGCCGATGTTGATATTTACTGACCGTTAGAGTGCGTGTCTTGAGGGTGACGTTGTAGCGTGCCCGCACATAGAAGCCCCCCGGGACGAATTGCAGCCCGGCCCGGGGGACTTCCTCAACATGTTGTCGATCAGGGGGGTCTGATGACCGCTGACCGAAACCCGGTATTCCGCCTGCTGGCGGGCCCGGGTCTTGACCGTAGCATCTCGCATTTCCGGGGGGTTCAAACCTCTTGGGGCTGTGCTCTGCGAGTCAACGTGCGCCTGGGAGCGGCCGGTGCTCTGGCCGTGCTGTGGGCCACCGCCAACTCCGGTACTCCGATCGCTGCTGCGGCCGCACTGGCGGGAGTGGCGGCCGCAACGCTGCACGGCTCGGCCGTTTCCGTCACCGCTTTCCGGCAGGCCAGCAGGTTCTGACCTGGCCCTCGCTGCCGCCAGGGCTGAGGCGACGGGGACCTCGCCCTGGCCGGCACCGCCCCCACCCGCCGGCCCCCACCGCAGGACCGGACGCCCGGTCCACGGTGAGCGGCCGCGTGGGCGGCTGTAATTGCAAACACGTCGTCACCGGGTCCGGAAACCAGGCCCGGTCTCCAAGGACTCCCTATGAGCAGCAGCACCCCCCGGCCTCAGTACTGCGAGAACCCCGACTGCGGCAAAAGACTCCACCAAGAGCCGCTCGGCCGCCCGCGGAAGTACTGCGACGAGGCGTGCGGGAAAGCCGCCCGCAGCGCGCTGGGCAGCACACGCCCAGTCAGCACTTCCTCCGCGGAAGAAGAACACCGCCGCCAACTCCGCCAGATCGCCGAGGACCTGGTCCGCAACGCCACCGCGATACGAGACCAGCTCCAACACGAGGACCTGTCGCCCTCGGAGTGGGTGCGCCTGCTGCACCGCATCCGGGAGGTGGGGGAGGACCATGAGGACCTGAGCACCGCCATGGTGCAGGTCACCCGGGATCGCGGTATCCCCCTGGCCCGGCTCGCCGAATGCTGGGAGGTCACCCCCTCACGCGTCAGCAGGGTCTGGCCCGCGAGCCGGTTTCCCGGCCGCATGCAGCGCCGCGCCGAACGCAAACGCCAGCGCGCCCACCGCTTCACCTCGCGCCCCACCACCCCCACCACCGGCGCACCCGACTCCGCAGACCGCAGCGGATCACCAGGCCCTCCCGAAATCCCTCCGCCCCGCCCCGACCAGGCGGCCTCCCTCCGGCGAAGCAGCGCCGAGGGAGCGAAGGCCGAGCCGGAAGCCCAGTTCTCCAGTGCGCTGTCCTTCCTCATGCGGGACGCCGACAACACCGCTGCCGCCCTGGCACGCAAGGCGGGAGTCTCCCGCTCCTACGTCTCCCGCATCCTGGCCGGCGACCGCTTCCCCTCCTGGCAGGTCACCAAGTCCCTGGTGCAGGCCTGCGGCGGCAGCACCGAGGACATCCGCCCGCTGTGGGCCGCCGCGCACGACAGCATCTACTCCTCACCCCGCCGCGTCCTGGACGGCACCCTCCACACCGTCCTGCGCGGCCTCTACCTGGCCGCCTCCCGGCCCACCACCGACGCCATCCGCGCCACCCGCCCCGCCCTGGCCCCCGCCGACATCACCGGCCTTCTCGAGGGCCTGACCGTCCCCGACTGGCGCACCGTCGAAAACCTGGTAGTGGCCCTGCGCGGGCAGCCCGACCTCATCCGCCCCCTGTGGGAGGACGCCACCACCGCCCACCACCGCTCGTCACACTCGCCTTCACCGCCCACCAGCCCACTGCCCGCCGCCGCGTTCGGATGACCGCACCGACCCGCCCCGAGGCCCCGGCACCCATGAACACCCCCAACGCCCCGGTCTGCCTGACCCGCACCGCACCCCGACGCGGCAGGCAGCTCCCGCCCCTCACCCTCCCACCTGCCTTCGAAGCCTTCTGCCTCCTCCACCACGACACCTACCAGCGCTACGCCCACCTCCACGGCACCCCCGAAGCCGTCCCCCGCGCGTTCGGCGACCTGGCCACCCAGTGGCAGACCCTGCTGACCCGCCGCGACCTGACCGCCCACGCCTGGCAGACCTTCACCCGCTACATCCCCCGCCCCACTCTCCGCACGGCCGCCTGCCCCGGCCAGTACGACGCCCGTGTCCTCCATCACCAGCTGGGCTGCACACCCACGCACATCGCCGAAACCCTCGGCACCGATCTACCCACCATCCGCTGGTGGCTCTCCCAACCCCCATCGCCAGGCACCACGCACAGCCAGCTACGCGGCGCCCCGCGCCCGCGCGGCGGACCGGGCCATCCCCGCGACGCCGGGCGGGGCCAAGGCGTACGGTTACCCGGGGAAGGGAGGTCATCCGTGGACGCCACACTCAAGACCGTCATCGACGGCGAGCTCGTGGAGCTGCCAGGCACCATCGCAGGCATCCGCGCCACCATGGACCCCGAGCAGGCCGTCGAGTTCGACCGGCAGATCGAGCACGTGCCCGCCCCCCAGCTCCCGGCCGCGCTGGCCAGCTGGGCGCTGGAAGGCACCGGTGCCGACGAAGAGGACGACGAGCTCTTCGACCGCCTCGCCCGCGGCGAGGACATCGGCGCCATCAGCGCCGGCCCCGACTCGGAGGTGGCGTGAGCCGCTACCACCTCCAGTACGCACCACCAGCCGACCAGGCACGCCGCTCCATGCCCCCCGCACTGCGGACCGTCTTCGACGCCGGAATGCGGGAGCTGGCCGCCGACCCCTACGGCCACGACTCCACCCCCGTCAAAGACGATGCCGACCGCCGGGAGGCCACGGTCAGCGGTGTCGTGGTCCGCTACTACGTCAGCAACGCGATCCTGACCGTCACCGTCGTCCGCATCATCTACATCTGATCCCGGGGCAGCCCCGGCGGAAGTGCGCCAGCAGCCCCCATCGTGTGGTTTGGCGCCCGAATCCCGCCGCGCACGCGTCCCGCAGCGCTACGAATACGGCCGTGATCATCCTGACTCGCGGCCTGCTGGCCGCTGCCGTGACCGTGCCGCTACTGACCGCTGCCACTCCCGCAGGCGCCGAGCCTGCCCCCGCCCGGGAGCGCGTGAACCTGGCGGTGGAGCAGGCCATCGACGCCCTGCCCACCGCGGCCGAATCCCGCGCCGGATACAAGCGCAGCAGCTTCAAGCACTGGATCGACGCCGACAAGGACGGCTGCACCACGAGGCAGGAAGTCCTCATCGAGGAAGCCATCGAGGAGCCCGTCATCGGCACGGGCTGCTCCCTCACCGACGGAACATGGCGCAGCTACTACGACGGCAAGACGACGGACAACCCTCGATCCCTGGACATCGACCACATGGTGCCGCTCGCCGAAGCGTGGGACTCCGGCGCTTCCCAATGGAGCGCGAAGAAGCGCGAGCGCTACGCCAACGACCTCGGCTCGCCGAGCTCGCTGGTCGCGGTCACTGCGCGCTCAAACCGTCAGAAAGCTGACAAAGACCCCGCCGAGTGGTGGGTGCCGGCCAAGGACGCCTCCTGCCAGTACCTCGCCGACTGGGTCGCGACCAAAACCCGCTGGAAGCTCGCCGTCGACCAGACCGAGAAGCAGGCTCTCACCAGCCGGGCAGTCGAGTGCTCCGGCACCCGCGTCGCTGCCGACATCGCCCACTAAACGGAAAGAACAGACGGAAGGGGCCCGCCGTGCGGGCCCCTTCCAACACATACCGCTGTTGCTCGACGGGCGCGTACAGTTCGACAGGTGTCCACTCCTGCTCAGCAACCCTGCGGTGCTCTCCACCGCGTGACCTGCCAGTTCCGCTCCGGCGAGCTGCCGCTCCTTGGCGAGTGGGCCGACGAGGAAACTGCGGAACGCAAATACACCGAGTGGCTCGGACAGTGGGGCGGGCCGGGAGTGACACTGACGCTCACCCGGACGACACCGGACGGCGGCCGCACAATTATCCGGCAGTGGCCCGAGCCAGGAGAACATCATGCGTGATCACAGCCTCGATGACAGCGGCTAAGAGCCGGTCGGGCAAGACGCTTCATCCGTGGGAATATCGCGCGCTATGCCTCGCGCTTGGTTGCGGACGCGGGTTCCCCGCCAGGCGTCTCAGCAGAGTGGCCACTGCGGAGAGAATGCGCCCCGATTCTGCTGTGAGCCGCTGGCATCGCCGGCACAGGAACCTGTACAGGCCAGGACCTCGACCGTGGGCATCGGCGTGGGGGGTGAGCCCGACATCGGTTCCACAGGCGTCGCACCGGGCGGGCATCGGCGGCAGCTGGCCGGTGCGCACGGCAGCGAACAGCAAGATGGCCGCCACCAACTGCTCTTCCGGGTCGGCACGGACACTCGCGGGGGTAACGAGGAACGGCTCAGGCGGGACGCCGGACTGCTCAATGGGCCAGAACCACGCCTCTTGACGCAGCCAGGTCGCAAGGCGGCTGCCAGGGGTGGTGGGCGGATGCGGCGCGCTCGCTGTCCGGGCTTCCGTGGCGAGGACGGACAGGACGGCGGCGCGGTCTTCGGCCGCCGCTTGAATCCACCGGTCCAGGAGCGCGCCGGCGCCAACAGTCTCGGGGTTTTGCACTGCGACAGTAATCAGGCTGATCAGGCCGAGGGGATGGGAGTCAGTCACCAGGCCGCCCTCCTGGCTTTGAGGCAGCGGCCTACGGCGCACGTCGCCCCTCTGTCGGATGCGTCAGCCCTCTCTGGAGTATCAGCGACCAGCATTCTCTGAGCGGGCATGCAGACGAGAGTCCAGATGGTGCGGCTCACGGAGCTCCTTCGAATCGTCAGGGTCAGTGAGTGATGCGGCAGGACGGCTGGGAGAGCCGCGCACAGTACCGGCGAGAGGGCCCTGGCCGTATCCGTAGAACCCGCCCGCAGGTCCTCTCGTCCCCGGGGCACGCGCCCGCCTCGATCACGATGGGTGCTCCTCGCTCACCGCCGCTTCCGTGCTCTTGGCGCCGCGTTCATGCGCGATGACGTAAGGGCGTACGAGGGCCAGAGCTTCGCCGTCGAGCGGGCGTTCGCGCCTTCGTACGTGCTCGGGTGGCGGACGACGGGCGTAGGCCGGGGCGGCGGGAAGTACGGCCGTCGACTCGGGCGGTTGCGGACCGGCAAGGGCAACGGCCGCTCGCTGCCAGGCCGAGCGCAGGCGTCGGCGTGCCGGTTCTCCTAACCAGATGTCGACCAGAGAGATAAGGTCGCGCACAGGATCTCTCCTCACAGGGGATTTCTGTCCCTCGACGACCGCTGGAACGGCCGCCGGGGAAGTTCCGCATCCCTGCCACGGAGGCCGGGAGCGACCGGCGCTTGACCGGGCAGGGGTGCGAGGGCTTCAGTGCTGCTCGACGAGGGCGGGCGCCTCAAACGGGCCAGCCTTCGCGCAGGAAGCGCTGGTGTGTGGGATGCGCCAGGACGTCCAGGGCCTGGGCGATCCGGCGGCCCTGGATGTCGTTGCAGTAGTCCGAGAGCTGCTGGCGGGAGATGAAGGCCCAGTCGGTCAGCTCCTTCGGCTGGCCGTCGGCTGCTGGCGGGAGGTTGATGGTGGTGCCGTTGGGCAGTACGCCGCCGTCGAAGACGAAGTTGTAGCCCTCGGCGGCGCCGCTGGCGGGGTTCGCCGGGATGTAATCCACCACCAAGAGCGGACCGACGGTGAGATCGGTCAGTCCGGTCTCCTCGATGCCCTCACGCAGAGCGGCCTGATCGGCGGTTTCTCCGGGCCGGGCGCCGCCGCCGACCAGCTGCCAGCTCCACCAGGCGGCGCGGTAGCCGGGCTTGACCAGGAGCGGGTCGCCGGCCTGGTTGCGGAGAAGCAACAGGCCACCGATGCGGCGCTGCCCTGGCTGGCGGTTGTCGTGGTCGCCGTGCATGGGTTCCTCCGGGAAAAGGGGATGGGCTGGAGTCAGGCGGCGAGCATGTACCGGTCGTAGAGGCTGATGAACGCGGCGCGGTCCAGGTCCACCACGACAATGCGGTGGTCGGACAGGCTCTGGGGATCGATGACCACGACCCGGGTGATGGCGGGTGCCAGTGCCTTGGGGAGGTAGATGCGGTCGATCCGCCGGGCCGGTCCCTGATCGGCCCGCGCATACGGCGGGGTCGGCGCGGTGGGCTCGATGGCGAGCCGCCGCGCGTGCCCCTTCGCGGAGCGGCCGAAGTGTCTGGCGGCGTCCGCGAAGCCCGCCTTGGTGAGGGTCTTGTCGGGGTAGCTGTCCATCCGGCGCCAGCCGAGGAAGGCCGGGCGGCTGCGGTGCACCAGGTGCCGCAGGTCGGTGATGGACCACGGTCGTGGCAGCCGCACCTCTGCCCGGACGCGGCCTCTCCGAGCTGGAAACGAGTTGAAATCGCCGCCGACGATGGCCGGGAGGGGGCTGGCGCATCCGGCGAGGCGGCGGTCCCCGAACCGCGTCGCCATCTCGACCTCCGCCTCGCGCAGGCTGACGGAGTCGAAAGCCAGGTGCAGGCTGGCGGCCACGACATCCACGGCTCTGGGGGCGTCGCACAGGCGCAGGGTCACGGCGGCGGGGTGCAGCCACCAGGCCGGCCAGTGCTCGATACCGGCCCAGGTCGCATCGGTGTCAGCGGGCGAGAGTTCGAATACGTCGGGCCGCCAGTAGACCGCGGTGGCGCCCAGGTGCGGGGCGAGCACGCCGTCCATGCCGAGCGCGTCTTTGGACGCCTGCCACAGGCCCGTGGCCGGGTCTTCGCACCCCTTCATCTCCTGCCGCAGCAGCAGGTCAGCGTCCAGAGAGGCCAGCAGCGCGTGCATGCGCTCCCACCGCTCGCGATCGCCGCCCCCGTTGCGCTCGAAATTGCAGGTGACCAGACGTATCCGGCGCTGCTGGTGTTGCTGATCGCTCACGTGGCTCCTTCTGTTCGTCGGGTGGGAGTCAGCAAAGTGCTCTGTGCTCCTCGTCGCCTCCGGGCCGCGGCTGCTGGGACCTCCCGCAGACGACTGCCGGGCCCACCCTGGCGTCGTGGCGGGCAGCGGCGACGAAGATCACGACGGCCGTCACGCCGAGGACCGGTCTCGGCAGCGGTTGCCCCAGCCCTTCCGCGAGCCAGTCCCCGTAGACCTCCTTGGGCCGCTCCTTGCGGGCGCGGGCGTGCAGCCGGGCCGCGAACGCGTGAGCTTCGGACTCGATGACGGGCAGCGGCAGCTCGCAGGTGCGGAATGCCAAGCCGACCAGCAGATTGGTCAGCGCGGCATCCGGAAGCGCTTCCCAGGCCGCCAGCGCCTCCTGGCGCCGGCCGAGCGCTGCAAGCGCCGCCGGTACGTCCCGGACATCGCCTCTCAGGATCTCGTCTATCTCAAAATCGAGGTCCGGAAGTACGTCACTCCACGTGGCGCGCGTGCGCGCCGGTTCGCGGCGCGGCCGGGTTGTCATCGCGGTTTCCTCTGCCTGGTACTGCGGCGCCCGAAGAGGACTCGCCCCAGCCACGTGCTGTGGACGGGCCGGTCCGCCAGCCCGACCGCCACGGCGGCATCCTCAAGTCCGTCGAGGGCGTAGTAGGCCCGGCGCAGCCGGATGAAGGCCCGCATGCGCGGCAGCGTCCAGAAGCTCATGTAGGGCGTCACTTTCGGATCCGTTGGAGCCCGGCCCCCGCAGAGCGCACACCGATATGGGGGCCGGGAGTCAGTGGGTGCCGCTCGCGGCGGCTGGACTCATCAGGAGGACCGGCAGGGAGCGGTCACGCGTTTCCTCGCAGGAGTGGTGCCGGCGACCACAGCAGCGATTCGGGCGAACTCCCGCTCCAGCGCTACCGGCCCCATGCGAGCGGCCTCCTCGTGCAGGTCGGCCGGCGTCACCGTGTGAAGGGCAACGACCGTTCTGGCTGCAACCACCCACGGCAGGCCCCGAGTGCCGTACTCGACTTGGACCAGGTCCCGGCCGGGGATCTTGGTCACCGTTCCCGGCACGAAGGGGGTGCCGGCGACGCCCCAGGCCGGGGCCTGCCCTACCCAGGCCGCTACGTACCCGTCGTCTCGCAGGGGAGGGCAGACCTGGACGGCGATGACAGCGCACGGCACGCATACGGGCGGGCTTGTTGTCCGCTCGCCCTCTTCCACCGGCCGACCGACGTCCCTCATCAGGAACAGGTGGGGGCCGTCGGGGTCCGGCGGGCTCTGGCGACACACCTGGCACCGCATGTCCAGCATGCAGCGGCGCTGCCGGAACGCATGGACCCTCTCCAGCCGGGGCTTGCCGCACCGGGCCTTCGGGCGCAGCGGAGCCCGCACCCACAGCGCGCCGAAACTGTCCCGGTCATACGGCGTCTCGTCGGTGTAGGCCAGCCCCGTACGGCCCGGAAGAAGGGTCAGCGGACCGATGTAGCTTTCCTCTTCACTGCGGCCCGCGATGAACGGGACCACACCCGGAGGCGGCTTCGGCAGCACGGGTCAGTCCCTCCCCGGCATGCAGTTCGGGTTCTCCGCATCCTCGGCAGCCTTCACGGCGTCGAGGAACGGCTCCAGCAGCGCGCCGCCCGTGGTCACACCCTCACCAGCCGGAGCGTCCGCAGGGTGGTGGGTAGGTGGCACGAGCCAGCCGCGGGCGCCCACCAGCTCAGGCAGGCACACCGTGGGCGGCGGGAGGAGTACCAGCGTGCCGCGCAGCAGAAACTGGGAGCGGGGCGCATACCAGCGCGGCGCCGAGCCGCATTCGAGAAGGAACTCCCCGCCCAACGGCCCGAGCACGACCGGACCCACCCGGCGGCCGGCCGCCCGCATCCGGCGCGCCGCATCCTCCGCAACGGCGCCCGGCACGCGAAGGACATCGAACCCGAGCCCCGCCGGAACCTCGGCCAGGACCCCCCGCCGCCAGGCTGCAAGAGTGCTCTCCAAACGCCCGGTCGCCCGGAGCAGGTTGTAGGGCACCGGATCTACCGCGGCGGGCCGATCCTCCAGCGCCGCGCGCGGCGCTGGAAGCCCGGGCACGGCGGTCCCCTCGACTCCGCCGCGCTCAGGGGCGAGGGCGCGGAAAATGCCGACGTGGTCACCGTGGGCGTGGTCGGTCACTCGGTGGCCGATCAGAGGGTGTGCCCGATTGCCCAAGTTGGCCGCCCGCCCCTTCACTTCGCGGCCTTGATCTCTTCTTCATTCGCGAGGCGGAGCGTTGCAGGCTTTGCTCGCCAGGCGGGGGCGTTCCCGTGGATCGGGACAATCAACGTGGCTTCAGGCCCCAGGTGTTCGGACGGGTAGGCGCGGGGGTCCGCAACCCTGCCGAGGGCGTCCCTCACCACGTCGTAGACGTACGTCCCGGGGGCGAAGGCGCAGTTGTCGCCGTTCTGCTTCTTCGGAGTCGTGGTCATGGCGCTGCCTCGCTAGTCGTGAGCGTGGTAGACGGGTCCGCACGCGACGGGGGCGCCGACGGACCCGCGGCGCACCGGCCGGTGCGCTGCTCGGCCCGGTGCGCGACGACCAGTTCAACGACCTGAAGACGGTAAAGGGCAGGAAAATACAGGAGTGGATGGTTGCGAGCACCCGGAAATTTCCGGGTGCTCGTCTTCCACGCTTCATGATCAGCCGGTTACGTTGAGTGGGTGACCGGAAATTTCCGCCTCCAGATCGCCATGGAAGAACACGGCTTCACGCAGCCGGAGTTGGCCAAGGCCGTGAACGCCGCGCTACGTGCGGCAGGCGAGCGGGACAGCGTGGGCGACCGCACGGTCCGCACATGGCTGACCGGAAAATCCAGCTGGCCGCACCGTGCCAAGCGGGAGGCGCTGGAGGCAGTATTCCGGTGCTCCATCAAGCACCTGGGGTTCTACCCTCCGGGTGCTCCCGCACCGCCGCAGGAGGACCCCGACGTGATCCGCCGCAGGTTCCTGACCGGCGTCGGGGGCGCAGCCGCCGCCGTCGCCTCCCCTTTCACCCCAGAAGCCGCAGCCCGGCCGAGCTGCGTCGGCTCGGCCGACGTGATCCGGCTCCGTGACCACGTCGCAAACCTTGTCGCGCTCGATGCCGAGCGCGGTGGACACACTGCTCTGGAGCGGGCCGCGCTCGCTGGAGCCTCAGAAGCCCTGGGGCTGCAGGAACGGTCCGCGACTCAACGCATCCGGCGTCGCCTGTTCGCTCTCGCCTCCGACTACACCGCGACTGCGGCGTGGTCCCTGATCGACGCCGGCAAGCTCGATGGAGCTGGAAGGCACCTGGACCGGGCCCTTACTCTCGCGGGGATGGCACAGGACCCCGACATGATCATGCAGGTATGGAACCTGCGGGCCATGCTCGCCCGGCAACGCAAGGACTACCCCGAGGCCGTAGCCGCCAGCCAGGCCGCTCAAGCCCTGCCGATTGTGCGACGCAGTCCGCTGCATGCCTCCCTGGCTCACGCCCGGACCGCTGTCGGGCTCGCCCACCTGGGTGACCGGCGGGAGGCCCTGCGATCACTTGGCCGGGCGGAAGACGCGTTGAGCAAGGACAGTAGGGCAGCGCCACGGCCCTCGTGGATCACCTTCTATGGGCCCGCTGAGCTGTACGCGCTGACAGCCGTTGTACGTGACGTCATCGGCGAACCGGCACAGGCCGAAGCCGCCTCGTACCGGGCACTGACCGCACTGCCGGCCTCCTATCGCCGCAACCGGGCACAGACCACTGCGCGACTGGCTCTGGCACAGCTCCACCAGGGAGAGGTAGAGCAGGCGTGCGAAACCGGCGGCGAGGTATTCACGATCATGGCCGGAGACGCGCTTCCCGGCCGGATGCGCCGCGTGCTCGGTGACTTCCAACGCGACTTGATCAGCCGGGCACCCTCCGCGCGTATCGCTCATGAGTGGACCGACCGCTACCGGAATGAATGGAGCACCCCATGACCACGGCGACCATTGAGCTGCGGCATTACGGCCATGACGACCTGCCCCAGATCAGGCAAACGCTGCTCGATGTGCACGCCGATGCGTACGCAGACGAGATGGACGACGAGTTCACCCAGCGATTCCCCTGGTTTGTCGACCACTGGGGCGGCAACGAGGGCTTCGCGTGCGTCATCGGCTACGACCAGGACGAACCAGTCGGATTCGCCTACGGTGCACCGGCCGTTCCCGGCCGCGAGTGGTGGCGCGAGCACCTGAGCAACCCGCCAGCAGATGCGTCTACCTTCTCATTCTCGGAGCTGATGGTCCGGCCGAAGTGGCGCAAGACCGGCATTGCAGAGCGGCTGCATACGGCGCTCGTTGAGAGCCGACCGGAGGCCCTGGCTGTGCTCCTGGTCGACCCCGGCCACCCCAAGGTCCAGGCTCTCTATGAGACCTGGGGCTACCGGGCCGTTGGCAACCGGCAGCCGTTCCCAGACTCCCCGAATTTCACCGTCATGATCCGCGATCTCAAGGCATAGCTCGCACGGGGCCCCTGCCGGGGCCCCGTGAGTATGCCGCGCACGGCGGCGCTGTCTGATGCTGCCACCTCAACCCCACATGCGTCCTTCTTGCGGGGCCGGAACTGGTCGGCGCTCAGGCGGCGGTAGGAGAGCCCGCTTCCGCGCCGGGAGGTCTGGCGGCGGCCGGGACCCAGCCAGCTTTGCGGCGAGGCTTCCTCGGAGTTGGCGCCCTCGACAGCTCTACTCGCCAGGAGGCCGTCTTGCGGACCCCTCGTTCCTCTGACCATCCTCAAACTGACGGGACAGGCAGCAGAAGGAGAACGATGGACCGGCACAGGGGCGAACCCTCAGATCGACCATACGAGCCACCGGACCCCAGCCCGGACGGCTCCGGGCCCAGCCAGCCCGACGACAATGACGACGACACCGACTGATGACCGGGGCCGAACGCAGCCGCGCCCTCCTGGACCGCCTCCAGCATGCCGGGCACCTCTCCAGCCTGTGGCGCCCGACCTTGGAAGCCGTGCCGCGCCACCGGTTCATCCCTGCCCAGGTGTGGCGCCACGGTGAACCCACCCCCGTGGACAGGGAGACGGATCCGGACTCCTGGTGGGACCTGGTGTACCGCGATGAGCCGGTCATCACCCAGCGCGCCCCCGACGGGACGCCCACCTCCTCCAGCTCGAAGCCGTCGATGGTCGCGACGATGCTCCACCACCTCGACCCGCAGCCGGGCGACGCCGTACTGGAGGTCGGCACCGGCACCGGGTGGAACGCCGCCCTTCTCACCTACCGCGCCGGCCCCGACCGCGTCACCACCATCGAGGTGGACCCCGCTGTTGCGCGCTCCGCCGAGACATCGCTGCAACAGGCCGGCCACGCGGCCCGGGTCGTATGCGGGGACGGTGAGCGCGGCTGGCCGGACGCCGCCCCCTACCAGCGCATCGTGCTGACCTGCTCGGTGCGCACGATCCCCGCCCCGCTCCTTGCACAGAGTGCACCAGGCGCGGTGATCGTCGCTCCGGTCTGGGGCGCGGGCCTCGCCCAGCTCACCGCCGACGGGAAAGGAACCGCGCAGGGCCGGTTCGTGGCAGGCGCCGACTTCATGCCCTCACGCACGTTCGGGGGCGCCGTCGCACGCCCCACCGGGCCGAGCTGGAAATCCCCGACCGAGCTGGATACCCGCTGCGTGGCCGACCTCGGCTTCCAAGTGCACATCCACATGCGGATGCCGGGCGTGCATCTGTCTGGCGAACAGCGGGACGGCACCTACCAGGCGTGGCTGGACGACGGTTCCGGGTCGGCCGCGCACGCCGACGGCACGGGGGCGGCATGGGAGTGGGGCGAGCGGCCTCTGTGGGAGGACTTGGAGAAAGCCCACGCGGACTGGGAGCGTGAAGGTCGGCCCGGGCCGGAACGCTACGCGGTCACCGCGGACTCGGACGGACACCGCGTGCGGCTGGTCAAGTAGGTGTCAGAGGGGCGCCACACCGTAGAGCCATGACCGCTGCGTACCGGGCCCGCAGCCCTGCGGTGGCCGCGGTGAAGGAAAGCAGTCCGGCACCTGATACAGCAGCCGCGCGCCAAGAGGGACGACCCCGACGGGCGGCCAGCAGGAGCATCGGCCAGGAGCTCCTTCCTCAGCCGTCACAGCAGCGTCACGGGGACGGTCCCGGCCAGCAGTCGGCCTTCGCGCAGTGCTTGCCGGTAGGACGACCATGGCGGCTCGGTTGCGTACAGCGTCTCGAGGTCGAGCTGCCCCATCAGCAGCATTCCCTCTCCGGCCGGAGCGACCAGCGACCGCCAGGCCGCCGGCGCGGTCATGCGACCGTCCTCGAGGTGCCGTTGTCCGGACCCGTCGACCTGGAGCGCGTCCCCGGGGCCCTGGCGAACGAGCCAGCCGGGACTTGAGGGAGGCGTCTTCCCCAGGGCCGAGAGCCGGTGCAGGCCTTGATCGAGCAGGTACTGAAGCACCGGCGCGGCAGCACCCCCCTCGGCTGGCAACAGCGTGACGGTCTCTTCCCAGGCCAACAGCAGCGCGGGACGCACGCCGCCGGGAGCCGGAATGCCGAGGGCCCGCGGGATGAGGTCGGTGCGTTCAGCGACCCGTAGCTGCCCACTGGCCACATGGCGGATCGGCGTGACCGGTGCGCACCGCTGGTGTGCGAGGCCCAGCGAGGAAAGCTCGGGGCTGACGGCGAGGGTAGCGACGGCCTGCTCCGCGTTCGCATTCCCCGGCGCGCCGCACTCGGTGCAGGTGAAGGCGCGGGTTCGGGAGAACCGGTCGGTTTGCTCGGCTCCGATGTGCTCGCAGATGTCGCTGCTGATGTGGACAGGCAAGGGGACTCCTGGCGTGGCGGGCACGGTCTGCGGCGGCGCCCCCGGCCCGGCCTGGTGAGCGCTGGGCGGGGGAGGGCGTCGTTACGCGGACGCGGTGCGGGTGGGGGTGTTGAGGACGTCTTCGATGACTGCTTCGGTCTGGGGGAGCAGCTCCACGTCCAGGCGGCGGCAGACTGCGGTGATCTGCTCGATGGCCTGGTAGACGCCGGCGCGGTTGCCTGCGGCGGCTTCGATGCGCATCCAGTCCTGGTAGAGGACATCGGCCGTGTCGTCGACGGTGAGCGCCGTGGTGATGGCGTGCCGGGCTGCGTCCAGGTCGGGGCGAGGGCTTGTGCGGTGCCAGGTGGCGATGGTGTGGGCGACGTCGATGATCCGCGAGAGCATCTCCTGAATCAGGGGAGTGGCCCACGGCAAGTCGGCACCGGAGGCTCCGGAGAGGGGGCGGCCGCGGACCAGCGCCAGCGCTGCCTCAAGATCCGGCAGCCCCGCCGGAGCCCCGGCTGCCAGGCCGCGGCGTGCCAGGCGCTGGAACTCGCTCCAGTCGCAGCGCACCTGGGGCGAGAAGCGGTACAGACGCTGACGGTCCCGCGGCAGGTACGGGGTGCCGTCCGGGGCGGTGCGCAGCCGGGCCCGCAGTTCGCTGACCCGGGACTGCAAGGTGGCCTTGCTCCAGGGCTTGTCCGGGTCCATGGCTTCGCACAGCTCTGCGGCGCTGCGGCCCGGGCGCAGGTACAGCAACGCAGCCAGCGCGGCGATCTTGTAGCCGTGGCCGGAGGCTGCCACACCGCTCACCTCAACGGGGCCCAGCACATTGATCCGCGGAGCGTGCGGGTCTTCTTCGGCGCCGTCGCTTTGCTCGTCGGCCGTGACAGCCGGCTCGGCTGGCGTGTTGGCGGCGTCGCGCGGCTCCGGGACTTCGCGCAGCGGTTCTTCCGCGGAGGCGGTGTCCGTTCCTGCAGCGTGCGGCTGGGGGTCTGCGGGGAGGCGCCTGCCGTCTTTCACCGCGGCCAGCAGCGCGGGGAAGGGTGAGGCCTCGCGTGCATCATCCTCGCGGCCGGTGGCGTTCGTTCCGTTCGCCTGGGCGGTGACTGCCGGTCCGGGTGAGGGCTGACCTAGTGCGGCGATGGGCGTGTGGCCCGGGCCGGTGTCGGGGTGATGTGGATCGGCGGTTGGGACGTGCTGCCACTCGGCCTGGGCCGGATGTGCGGGCTGGTCGGCGATCCGCAGCCCGGTGACGAGCTCGTCGTATTCCTGGTCGGTGACGCGGCCCAGGCGCAGGGGGTACCCGGCCATGGCGCAGGGCTGGACTTCGTCCTGGGCGGCGTCCAGGCGCTCGGCCTGGGGGAAAACGGCGGTCAGTTGGTCGGCGGGCAGCACCAGGGCGATCGGCGTTCCCCGGGCTGCCGAGAGCGCATCGGCCAGGGCCCAGGCCTGGTCGGGGTCGGCTTCTGCCGCACACACCAGCAGCCACGGCAGCGGCGCTTCGGCGCCGTCCTGGGCGGCCTGCTGGTGGGCTTCGAGGAGTACTTCGCCCAGGTCCCGGGTGGCGGCCGCCACGTCGGGCACGGCGCGCACCCGGCCTTTGGGCAGCAGCGCGGGCATCTCTTCCCCAAGTCCGACGGTCAGGACCTCGGTGTGGTCGCTCCAGGCGCAGGTGGCCGCATCCAGTGCCACGGCGCGGGCCACCTCTCGCACGCGCTCCGGCGGGCCGTCGAGCAGCAGCACCTGGGCGTGCGGCAGGTTCAGTAGGAGATGCTCGCCCTCGGGGCCGCTGCCGATGGCGACCAGCCCGGGGTAGGGAGCGGGGACGCGCTCCAGCTCTTCGGCCGGTACAGCGGTGTCTGGACCGGCCTCCCACCACCCTTCCTTGACCGCCACGAACGGCGCCATCGCTTCAGCGTCGAGCTCGCTGGCGTCGTCGAGGAGGATCTGGACGCTGCGCGCGGTCACCCGAGCCGCTCGCAGCGTCGGCAGTTCCTTCTGAGCGGCGGCATGGTTGCGGCCCAGCGCTCGCAGGGCGGCGTCGAGACGTTCCACACTGCCGGGTTCGGCAGCGGCAGTCAGGCGCTGTTCGGTCACGCTGGGATCGGCGACGGCGATCGTCTCGCCCGGGTGCCGGCGCCGCTGCTGGAGGATACGTTTGGCGCCGAGCGCACCACACAGCCCTGCGGCCAGCAGCGCGCTCGTGCCCAGAGCACGGGGAGCGGTGACGGCCGCGTCCGGGCTCTCGAGGGTATGCGCCGGTGGGGCGGAGGGCTGCGGACGGGAGTCATCCTGCCCCCGCCCCGTGGGGGCGGGGGCAGGATGAGCGTCCTTCTCCTTCACACCCGGGGCGTCCTTGCCATGCTGGTCGTGGCTGCCGCTGTCGCCGTCGTCGGGGGATGGCTCGGCAGAGGGTGAGCGCGTCGCGTCGTGGCCCGGCTTCTCCTTCCGCTGAGTGTCAACGCGGCCTTTGGCGGCGTCGTGGCTGCCCTCGGCATGATCCGGCCGCCTCGGGGCGCTGTTGCGCTCGCCTGTCCCCGTGCCGTCGTGAGGCGTGGGCCGGTCCCCGCGGTCTGGGGAGGACTGCTTCGGCTTGCCCGCGTGCGGGAGGGTCAGTTTCTGTCCTGGATAGATCAGGTCGGGGTCGGGCAGCTTGCCGGGGTTCGCCTGCACGATCTGCGGATACTCGCCCGGGTCGCCATACACGTGCTCGGCGATTGTGGACAGGTTGTCGCCGGCGCGCACGGTGTAGGAGCGGTCAGCTGTCGCGGGCTCCGGCTCGGACGCGGCGGCCGGCCGCATTCCCGACTGGCTCTCCGACGACCGCCCTTCGGGGGCCTCGGGGAGCATCAGCGTCCAGCCGGGCTGCAGAAACCGTGCGTCGAAGACGCGTCCGTCGGCCATGACGCGGCCCTCGTTGAGCTCGGCGATCGTGTGCCAGGCTTCGAACGACCCCAGCTGCCTCTCGGCGATACTGCCGAGCGTCTCGGCGGGCCGGGACTCGCGCACGGTGTACGTTCGCGCGCTGTGCCCGGTCTCCTGGGCGGCCGAGTCCGGCTGCCCGTCGGCGCTGTGCTCGGGAGAGGGTGCGTCCTGACCGTGGTGGAGGGAGGCGGAGATGGTGGTGGCGGTGGCCGGTGTGGCCATCGCGCTGCTGGTGGGAAGAAGCACCAGCACGGAGCCGACCAGCAGGGAGGCCAGCCGCTGACTCGGGCCCAGCACCCAGCGCCGTTCTGCGGCACGGCCGCGCAGTTGGGAGACGGCCTCCACGAGCACCGAGCCGGCGAAGTGGGCCCAGGCGACCCAGCCGACGGCCAACAGCAGCAGCATGAAGGCCCCACCGCTGTCCGGCCGGTCCAGCAGATGCGCCACATCACCCCGGCCCGTCTCCCACACCTGCGGAGTGGCCCAGCCCAGCAGAACGGGCAGGCCTACCAGAAGAACGGCCAGCAGCAGGACGCTGGCCACCCCCCGGGCCACGGCCGCGCCGGAGCGCTGGGCCGGTGGGGAGATGACCGTGGCGGGGCGGCGCTTGCTCACAGAGGGACCCTTTCTCATTCATCAGCGGCCGTGGCCGGGTCGGCCGGCCTACGGGGTGTCCGGCTCGTCGACGCCGTGCAGGAGGACGGCTTCTCCCACGCCGGTCACCGTCCGCGAGCCCGGCATGAAGCGGAAGGAGTAGGTGTCACGCACAACGACGTGAATGGTCTTCCCGTCCGCAGAGACCGTCACCGTGCCGCGCGTGCCCGTCGAGCGCAGGTAGGCCTGCGCGGCGGCCGTCGCGTCGTGCGGCTTCACACGCCAGGCATCGCCCTCGACGGCGGCACCACCGTCGATCGCCTGCCCACCTGCCCGTGCTGCCTCCCGGGCGAGGGCCTCGGCGTTGGAAGCCGCGCGCATGGTACCGCCGCCGTCTACGACCAACACGCCGAGCAGGGCCAGCATCGCGGCGGTGACCACCGCCACGAACACCGAGATCCCGCCCCGGTCCAGGCCCTGTTCTGCGTCGGCCAGGCGGCCGGCAACGCAACGGACCTGCGTGCGTGCCGTCGGCATCACGACACCGTCCTTTGCCGGAAGCGGTCGACCGTGCTGGAGAAGGAACTGGTCAGCGTCTTGCTGCCGGGCACTCCCGGCATCAGCAGATCGCTGTAGTCCACGGTGCAGCGCACCGTGACGGTGACCTTCGAAACCTGCCCCACCGGTACGTTCAGCGCCGAGGTGTCCGCGCGTATCTGGGTCGATGCGCAGGCGATCTGGCCGGAGAGGGAATCGCGCGCGGCGGCGTACGCGGCCCGCTGGGCGGCGGCGGGACTGCGGGAGATCGACGCGGCACGGGCGGCGGCCTTGGCTGCCGCGTCCACCTCGTTGCCCGCCCGGACCAGCAGCCCGGCGGCCAGCGCGAGGGAGAGCAGCATCACCAACGCCGGGGTCAACAGCGCCGCTTCCACCGCCGCGCTTCCCCGCTCGCCCACGTCACCCCGCACGGCGCGGATCCGGAGCCTGATGAAGCTCACTGCTCTTCTCCCGGCTTCGTCCACCGTTCCACCGGTGCCGTGGCCGACTGGGTGATGCGCCATCCGTCCTTCCCGGGCAGGAGGGAGGGTGCCAGGCCGCTCACCTCGATCCGCACCCGCTGCGGCGTACTGCCCGCGCTCGAGACGGTCACCGCGCGCAGATTGCCGCCGGCCAGCCGCTCGGCGAACCGCCTGGCCTTCCGCTTCCCGGCCGCGGCCGAGCCCTGGTACTCGGATCCCTGCTGTGCCCCCTTACGAGCCGCGGTCAACGCGGCCTCGGCAGCGAAATGCCAGGTGATGGCCTGCAAGCCGATCCAGGTCAGCACCAGAATCAGCGGCAGCACCACCGCGGTGGTCACCACCACATCCCCCCGGTCCGAGCGCAGCTCCTTTCTCCACGCCCGGCGGCCGACACCGTTTTCCCTTTTCCCTCTCACTCGTCGAAGACCGAGTCCAGCTTGCCGTTGGCCTTCAGCAGGACCGCGGTGATGGTTCCGGCGATGGCGATGGCGCCCCCGATGGCCGCGAACCAGATGATGACCGTGGAAACCGCGATCTCCCCAGCGTCCGCACGGGCCTTCATCTCCGCGCGCGCCGTCTCCCACCGGTCCCGCACGGTGGCGGACAGCAGCGTCAGCGCAACTGCGCAGCGGTCGAGCATGATGCAACTCCTCCTCAGTAGACAGTTAGCCAATGGCCAGGATCCGCAGGACGGCAGGGAAACCCATCAGGAACATCAGCAGCACGGCCACGATGGAGATCGGCGCCGTCATCTTCTCGCTGTCCGCGTTCGCTTCCGCCGCCTGCTCCTCCAGTAGATGGGTGCTCAGGCTGGCCGCGCGCTTGCGCAGCGTGTCGGCAACGGCCGCCCCGTCATGACTGGACTGGCGCATGATGTCGGCGACATCGTCCAGCGCGGGCAGGCCCAGCTCGCGGGTGAGCTCCCGCAGCGCCTGCCACGGCGGCACCTTTTCCACCTGGGCCCGCATCAGCGCCTCATCCACCCGCCGGAACGCCCACCCGTCGGCGACCTTCGCCGTGCGGGCCAGCGCCTCGGTCGGACCGCTGTCGGCGCCCCGCTGAAGCGCAATCAGGTCCAGGTAGGCGGCCATGGCGTAGGCGAACTCCCGCCGCGCCCGCTTGGCCTTCGCCCGCACCTCCAGATCCGGCACCCACCAGCCGAGCGCGGCCGTGACCAGACCGACGATGCCCGGCACCGCGAACGGCAACGGCAGCCCGACCAGCATCGGCGGCAGCAGAAAGATCCACGGCCACGCGAAACCGATCCCTGCCAAGGCCGCCTTCTTCAGTACCAGCCTCGCCGGGGAACTGCCCAGCAGCTCCAGATCACGGAAGGGCAGCGTCAGCCCGGGCAGACCCGACAGATGCCGCAGCACCCACTGGCCCCACACCTCATCCCGGTCGACCGCACCCGAGCCCCCCGTGCTGCTCGCCCGGGGACCGGAAGCGCGCAGCACCTCACCCAGCCCGGGCCGGGCGGGCACCAGCGCCCGCACCAGCAGTGCCAGTCCGGCGCCCATGCCGCAGCCCAGCAGCAGCGCACTGGTATTCACAGCCGCACCTCCCCGGCCGCCGCTACCTGCCCGGCGTCGTCCTGGTTCTCGTCTGACGCCGAGGGCAGTGCCACCGCGCTGCGGGGATCAGCGATCAGGAAACGGGGAGCAGATGGCGGCGCCGACAACTGCCGCACCCACACCAAAGTCGCGAACAACAGCAGCGCGACGACCCCCAGCACCGCCTGGCCCAGCAGCGTGGCGTAGGGGGCCGTGTAGGAGGGGATGAGCAGCCCGATTCCCACCACGCCCAGCATGATGACGACCAGGATCTTCAACGTCGTACGCCACTTCTTCCGCTCCGCCTCGATCGCCTGGCGCTTCGCCACCTCGGCGCGCACCGCCGCCGCGTACAGCTCCAGCGAGTCCGCCAGACCCCGCCCCCGGCCCGCGGAGGTGACCGCGAGGATCAGCGCAGCGGCCACCCGGTCGCCGGTCACATCGTCGACGTCGTCGGCGAAGGCCCGCAGCGCCGTCTCCGGCGCCACCCGCACCTCCAGCCGCTCCGCCAGGTCCTCCACCGGCCCCGAGATCGCTGCCGGGCAGCCGGTAGGGGAGTCCTTCATCGCCTGCAGCAGCCCCTTGCCCACGCGCAGCGCATTGCTCAGCCGCTGCGTCCACTCCGCCAGCGCCTCCAGCTGGTCGATCCGCACAGCCGCCTGTCTGACCGGGGCCAGCAGCCACGGCACCCCGGCGACGGCAGCGCCGCCCACCACAGCCAGCACGAACACCCCGGTGACCAGCCACAAACCGACGAACACCGCCGCGGCGGCGGCCAGCCGCATCCGGGTGCGGGCCCGCGCGCTGCGCGCGGCCGCGCCCTCCCGGCCCGAGCGCAACCGCCGCCACCAGCCCGGCGCGACCGGTCCGCTGACGCCCACCAGCGCCCACACCAGCCCGACCGCACCCGCGCCCATGCCCAGGCCGAGGACCAGACCCCACAGCATCACCGCGCACCACCCCACTTCAACGGCAGCGGCCTGGACCACGTCGCACGGTCCAGCGCGCCCTCGGGCATGCCCGCCCGCAGCAGATCCAGGAGGCAGGCCGGTGCCACCAGCGGCACAGCCCGCACCTCACCCGCCTCCGGGCGTGGCCCGAAGACGGTGTTGGTGGCGGGCTTGCCGTCCTGGTTCTCCCCACCGGTGATCTCCAGCACATGAGAGACGAACCGGTGCCGTCCGCCACCACTGCGCCGCTCGTTGATCAACTCGACATGGACAATGAAGTCGAGGCCGTTACGGATCTGCCGGTAGGCCAGCTTCTCCGAGAGGTTCTCCCGCGCCAGCGCATACAGCTCGGCGATCCGGTCGAAGACGCCGTAGGCGCTGCGGCAGTGAATGGTCGACAGACTGCCACCCTCGCCGCTGGTGAGCGCCTGCATCATCGCGATGATCTCCGCGCCGCGCACCTCGCCGACCACGGTGCGCTGCGTCCCCATCCGCAGCGAGGGAGCGATCAGGTCCTGCAGCGTGTACTGGCCGGCGGCCCGCCCGTCCGCCGTGCTCTCCCCGGTCGCCTCCCGCCCCTCCAGGGCGACGATCTGCCGTGCGTGCTCGTTCTCGTGGGCGAACAGTTCGTACTCGGTCTCCAGCGTGGCGATCCGCTCATCCGGGTCGTACTCCCGCATCAGCGCACGCAGCAGCGTCGTCTTCCCGCTGCCGGCCTTCCCGGAGATCATCAGGTTCTTCTCCGCGTGGATGGCCGCCCGCAGAAAGTCCCGCAGCGACGTATCGAGCGTGCCCAGCTCGACCAGGTCGTCCAGCGTGACATCGCGGTGCCGGTGCTTGCGGATATTGACGCAGGTGTAGGGCGTCACGCCGGTGAACGCCTGGACGCGGGAGCCGTCATCCAGGCGCAGAGCCAGCTCCGGCTTGGCCTCCGGGGAGAAGGTCTTCTCCTGCTGGCCGTGGCTGGTGTTGCGGGCCAGCTCCTGCAGCATCTCGCGCAGCGCCGCATCCGAGGAAGCCACCGGCGGCAGCCTCACCAGCTCACCGTTGCCCAGGTCGCCCCACACCTGGTCGTAGCGGTTGATGTGGATGTTCTCGAACCGCGTGTCATCCAGCAGCGGCTGAAGACGGCCTGCCCGAAAGAGCAGGTCGAACACGTAGCGGGCGAGCGCGGTCTCCTCCTCCCCGCTGGGCGGCGCCCCCCGCTTGGCGGCCTCCCTGCCGTACCACGTGGCCACTTCGTCGTTGATCCAGCCCAGACAGCGCTGCTCGCGGTCCGCGCGCGTCATGCCCGGGTTGGTCTTGCGCTCCTCGGCCAGGCGCTGGCTGACACGCTGCTTGATGAACTGCGCGTCCGCCTCGGACACCAGCGCCTGCGGCATCTGCCGCCCGCCCACCGCAAGCGGATATTCGGGCCCCTCTGGCGCGCGGCCGTCCGCCGGCTGCTGCGGCGCCGGGGCGGGGGCCGGAGCAGAACTTGGAGTCGGGGCGGGAGCGGTGGCCGGAGGGGGCGGAACGGGTGGCCGCGGATGACGCAGCGTCACATGCGGATCTGCTGGCCTACCCCGCATACGACACCTCCCCCTGGCCGGTGACCTGCTGCAGACGGCGGCTGTGCGCTGCCCGGCGTTCGGCGATCTGCCGCACCAGGGCCTCGGCCAGAGTGCGGGCCGCCAGCATCAGCCGGCTGCGCTCGAAGCGCCGCTCCGGCGTCGCGCCGTGGGAGTAGACCCGCGCCTGCTTGGGCGCATACGGCAGCGTCGCCACCAACGGCACTTGAAGGTCGCGCTGTTTACGCAGCTCAGCAAGCGCGTAGGCAGCCCGGTGCTCCTCCTCGATCAGCACCAGACCCAGGTGCCGGATGTGCTCGCGCAGCCCCTCCAGCCTCACCGCGGCGGCATGCAGCGAGGGCAGCGTGGTGCGCGCCACCAGGATCACTGCATCCGCCCGCCTGGCCAGCACGCCCGAGGGGCCGAATGCCCCCGAGCGGCCCAGGTCCACCAGCACATCGTGCCGATGCGACTCGATCCCGGCGAACTCCTCGGCCAGCAGCCCCCATACCGGAGCGAAACCGGGCGACTCCACCAGCGGGTTCGCGAACCCGGGCAGCACGGTCCGGCCGGTACGCTGCTGGGCCTGCTTGTCGTCCTCAATGAAGACCAACTCGCTCCAGAACGCCTCATGCAGTTCCTTGGCGCCGCGGCGTCCGGGCAGCGTGAGGTTGCCCAGCCCCAGGCCGGTCCCCAGGCGTCCCTGCAGGGCGCCGGTCAGCACACTGCCGCCCTCCGGGTCGCACTCGGCAGCGATCAGCGTGCGGCCCTCCGGAAGCGGCCATGCGGCCTGGAGGGCGAGCATGGTCGTGGTGGCGCCCGGGGATCCAGGGCAGCCGGCGAGGGCGACCACCGTCATTGCCCACCGTCCGGGACATCCAGCGCCAGGGCGGCCCTCTCGGTGGCCGACCAGGAGAGCACCTTGGGGCCGTCCTCTTTGAGCACGGCGACGTCGACCACGCGCGTGCCGCTTCCCTCTTCGGCGTCTCCGACCTTGATGACCCGCGCCGGGACGCTCTCTTGGGCCGGAGCCTCCTTCTCCTTGCCCGGTGCCAGCTCGGCTTCGCCGTCCTTCGCCACCTTCACCACCTCGACCCGCTGCCCCGGAGCAAGGCCGGAGGCGTGCACCAGGCCCGGCTTGAGCCCGATCGGCACCACTTGCTCGCCCTGGCGCACGAGAGCGGTCCGGGTGACCTGGGAGCGGGACAGCAGCGAACCGGGCTTGAGGCCGACCGCGGCACGCCGCCCCACCACAGAGTCCTGCTCGTCGGCCCGGATGCTCTTCAGGCCGCCGTCGACCGCGACCTGAGCCGTTGCCAGATCACCGGGGGTGATCTTCTCTCCGGCCTGGACCTCCCGCGCGATGGTCACCACCTGCTGGCGGTCACCCGCCGAGTTCAGCAGGAGGGCGAACCCCAGACCGCACCCGGCGATCAGCGCTATCAACACGGTGGCCAACCACGGGCTGCGCCGCCGGGCCTTGTAGGCCCGCGGCACGGTCACCCCGGGGCCCTGGCCGGGCGTCTGGGCCGGGATGCCGGGCGCTTGCTGCGGCGTGGCCGTCGTCTCGCTCAACGTACTGTTCCCCTTCTGTCCCTCACACCTGCGCGTACGGTCTTCTGTCACTGGCCGACGACCTGGCCTTCGCCCACCGGGATGGACACTCGCGAGGTGCGGGTCTCCACGTCTGTGCCGCTGCCGCCGCCCCCCTTGACCTGCCATTGGATGCTCCAGGTCGAGGTGGCGGTGACGGTGAAGCGCTTCCTGGGCTTGTTCGCGGAGGAGACGCGGTAGGTGTGACCGCAGTCCGGCGACTCCTTCAGCCCCATGGACCGCTTGTAGACGGCGCCTCGGCTGGTGCAGGTGACGCTGCGCCCGTCACCCATGCGCCAGACGACCTTCGAGACCTTGGCGGTGGCCGTCACCGTCACCCCGCCCGCCGTGGCGGAAGCGGAGTTGGGCCCCCACCGCGTCGGTCCCGAGCCGGCCCGCAGCCACAGCGGCACTCCCACGGTGTAGGTGCCGCCCGCCTTCGGACTGATGATCTTCGGGCCCAGCAGTGTCATCTCATCGATGGCGGACTGCGCGACTTGTGCGGGGTCGGCCGTGACCTTGGGCGGGTGCTCCGCGAAGAACATGCCTGCGTATTTCTCTGCGTCGCTGACTTTGTCGCAGACGCGCCAGTAGAACTTGCCCTTCTTCGGGTCTTTCCCCTCCCACAGGCCACTGTCGGCAGGCGGCTGCTCCATCTTCTTCACCTGGCACGGCGCAGGCTTGGCCGGCCGACCGGGCCTGGCCCGGCCGCCGTGACTCGACGACTCGTGCCCCGAGCCCTTGCTGCCGTTCACGTGCCTGCACACGGCGTAGTCGTAGGGATTGGACGCCACACATTCAGGCATGGCGGGAGACTTGGCGGGAGAGCTGTCAGGCAAGGCAAAGGTGACCGCCATGGCCGCGGCACTGGCAGCCAGCAGTTGCGGTTGCCTCAGCATTCTCGTGATGAGGGTGAAACGTGCAGCATTCTCCAGCCCCGCTTCCCCCAGTCCTCGGCCTTTGTGGTGACCAGGTAGCTGCTCGGTACGTTCGACGGCCGGGGTACCGGCTTGCCCGTGTCCTTCTCGACGGTCTTCCACGAGGCAGTGCTGAGGCAGTCGCTGATCGTGGCAGTAGCGGCCTTACCCGGCTTCTTCGGTGTGTACGTGGAGACCTTGGCCTCATGCTTGGGCGCTCCGGTGCTGCGCGTGCCGGCCTTCTGCATCCGGGTCACCCCGTTGTGGACGAACGCCAGCGCATCAGCGGTGGCGTACTTCTCGACGCCTGTGCCTCTCATCGACCCCTTCCGGAAGGCCGCCACCTGGGCGGCCCAGAACTTGTCGTATGCGGCCAGAGCCTTGTCCTTGGCCGCCTCGTCCTTGCTGGTGGCACCGCCGGACGTCGAGTGGGAGGCCGTTGAGGAAGAGCTGAGCGGAGCGGGCTCCTTGGGGGACGAGCGGTCTGCACCGGACTCGCTCGCGGAGCAGGCTGGCAGGGCGAACAGAGTCAGTACCACTGCTATGGCGCTCGCACTGCGGAGCCTTCGCGAGTCGTGTTCTGGATGACGGTGAGTCATTTTGGCCTCCCCTGATACATGCCCGCTTCCACTGGCTTGTGGGTGCCGACCGGCGATCCTCACTGGGTGCTGCGGGCATGTCCTGTCGTAATCAATCATCTCTCTCAGTGGTCAGAAAGTTACGCTAAGCATTGTCGGTGCACCAGCTCACCCAGCGGCCACTCAGGACCCTGTCCACGCATGCTTGTCGCCCTGATCCTGTACGTCGCGTCGGCACGGTGGCTTCGACTCAACTGCCAGCAGTGGTATTGCCCCACAGACTGTGATGACGGCTCGCTTGGTCAGGTCAGCTCCGGTTCGACGGCGCCTCCCTCGTCCTTTCTGCACTGCGTGGAAGGGGTCTGTCGCAAAGCTCCTGCGATGGTGGTGGTGTGGCGGCCCACCATGTCCAGGACCGAGACGACCGGCCTGGCTGCCAGGTTGGTGTCGGCCTGCTGCCGTAGGCGGCCCACGTCGTCCGGCCGGGCCAGGGAGGCGAACACCTCCCCGGGCTGTGGGCCGCGGATACGCAGCGGGCCTACGGTCTTGCCCTGGTAGGTGAGTGAGATGAGGTGCTCGTAGCGGTCCAGTGTCGTCAGCTCTGCCGGATCCACCGTCCCGTTCCACTCGCGAGCCACGAGCAGGGCGGCGTCGTGGGATGCCGCGGTGGAGGAGATCACCGAAGCGTTCTGCAGTAGCGAGTACCGGGTGGTGCTGCTGATCCGCTGCAGCAGCTGGGTCATCCCGTGCAGCCGCACTCCGAACTTCCGCAGCTGCTCACTGACCGGGGCCAGCAGCTCGACGGCACCGTCGATCGACAGCAGCTCGTCGACGAACACGTGGAAGGCGCGCCGCTGCTGGGGCGGGATGTCCCGCCGGGAGAGGCCGGTGCGGTAGAGGTCGTTGAACAGCAAGGACAGCAGCAGCCGGTCGGTCGGGCCGGTCGCTGACGGACAGATCCACACCAGCTTTCCGGTGTCCATCGCGTCCCGCAGGTGGTAGCTGGAGGTGGGCTGCCCCAGGAACGCCCGGATCGTGCTGCGCCGGCCCAGCCGCTCGATGGGGTTGAGCACCGTGGGGTAGGCGTCCGGGGGGATGGTGGGGAAGGTGCTCCGCCACCAGCGCGCCGACTCCTCTGGAAGGGCCGCAGTGTCCAAGACGGCCTGCCGGAAGACGGCATCAGTCAGCAGTGGCTCGATCTGGAACAGCGTCGCCTGCGCATCGGGTCGGTTCCGGCCAATCAGCGCCACGTTCAGCTGCACGAGAGCCTCGGCGGCTTTCGTCAGCACGGTCAGCGCCCGCGGGTGCGTGGTGTCAGTCCATCCGAGCATGTCCGCGAAGGCGTCCACGACCGCGTGCACCACCTGTTCGGGACGCTGGCCGTGCTCGACGCCCAGCGCGTTCCACGCCCCGATCCGCGGCGTGCTGCCGCTCCCGGTCAGGTCCAGGTACAGCAGCCGCTCGGCGATGTGGGGGTGCGCCAGGAACGCGGCGGCGTCCCGCATCGCGTCTCCATGCGGGTCGATGAACAGCCCTCCGTTGCCGCCGCCGTCGTGGGCCAGCGCGATCATCTGCGTGATGGCCTGCGTCGTCTTGCCGTAGGCGGTCTTCCCGGACCGCACCGAGACCAGCGTCTCCTCCAGCCGAGTGGCGATCAGCCGCTCCTTACCGTCGGCTCCCCGATGCCAGCCGTGCGGCATCAGCCCCGGCGTACCCGGCGTATAGACGGGCAGATCCTGCTGACGCAGTGGCATCCGGCAGTGGCGCGTCGGCGGCTTGAGCAGTCCGGCGATCTCCGACGCGTGCACCCACGAGGCCTGTGCGCCCGACACCTGCCCGGTACGCCAGCGCCGGTCGAACGCCCTGCGCAGCACCTTGCGGTTGGCATCCAGCCGCCAGGGCCCCAGCTGCCGCCCCCGCTGGGACAGACGCACGTCCCCGGCGAAGATCTGCAGCGCCGAAGCGATGTGCCGTATCCGCTGGGCGGCCCGCTCCGGACGCGTGGCGGTACACCGTGCCAGGATCTGCACCCGCAACAGCCCGGCGCTCTCGGCCAGTTTCCCTAGCGTGCGCTCCCGCTCGATCGACTGGGACTTGGGCGGCAGGGCCAGCCGCCGCAAGGGCTGGCCCTGCCGCCCGCTCACCATGTCGGCGATCTCGATGCGGAAGGAGTCCTCCGACAAGGAGGCCAGGGCTGACTTGCGGGCGTCGCGTTCTGCCTGTCGCTGCGCGTAGGCGCGGGCATCGGCCAGCCGCTGCCAGCGCCGCAGCCGCAGCTGCCAGGGCGGTACCTGCTGTATGTCTACACACACCTCCGCGCTCTCTCCCAACTCGGTGCGCAGCGTGGCGACAGCGTCGACCAGCGGCTGCAACGGGTCGGGCACCAGCGGCACCTCGCGCAGCCGGGCCACCTGTGGGCCGCGCAGCGTGAACTCGGCCCGCACCACATGCGGCAGCTCCTTACGCTGCGGTCGCGGCCCGACAGGCTCGATCCGCACCCCCTCCAGCGGTGTGGAGCTCAACAGGTGCCGCGCCGCAGCCGGTGCCTCCACGAAGTAGTCGAGCGCCGCACCGCCGTCGGCGTCTGCACGTAGGCAGGCACGCAGCGTCCGGGAGCGCCGCGGCGCCCACCACGGCCCGGATGAGGCAGCAGAGGCCAGCTGCACCGTAGAACGCCACAGATGTTCGGTATCGGGATCGAAGGTCTTGGAAGGGACCATCCGCAACCGCACCCGCCGGCGGCTTGCCGCACGGGCCAGCCGCACCGTCACCGCCTCAGCGACGACAAACACCACCAGCACGCTGCCGGTGAGCAGCACCGGATGGGCAGCTCCGCAGGCCACCGACGCGACGATGCCCCTGACCAGGTCACCCAGCAGCTCAATCACGAGCCCACCACCTTCCACTCATCGGGCCGGCGCAGATCCAGCAGGATGCGCACCGTGCGGCCCTCGCGCTGCTTGCCGTCCGGCCCCGCCCCGGCCCACACCAGATGCACCTGAACGCGGCCGCCGTCGGCGCGGCGGGCGATCGCGGCCTGCTTGCGCACGCGGGTGTAGCGGGAGTGCGCCGCTGCATCCCCGGTGCCGGTCACGTCGGCACGCCACAGCTTCCATGCCTTCGCCACCGCGCGGCGGGCAGTGCCCGGCGGGAGGTCGGCAGGCCACGACGTCTCCAGCACCCGCTGAATCGCCGCATCGGCGCCGGGGCCTTCGCCTGCAATGGGCAGCGCACTGCCCGCTCTGGAACCACGCCCGGATGCGTCGGTCGGCCTGGACGGCTTGGGCATCGGGGCGGGCTGGTGGCGCGCGCCTGTACGGTGCGGCGGCTGTGTCGACGATGTCGCGGGCACAGGAGGTAGGGAGGAACTGAGGGGGGCCGCCTCATGCTGCCCGGCCTGGTCGTGGCCGCCAGCCGGCTGCAGCAGGAGGAAGACGCCTGATGCGGCGAGCACGGCGGCGGTCAGCAATAGTCCGGCGGCCCGGCCCGGTTTCGTGGTGCGCGGAGTCATAGGACGCGGGCACCCCCGGCGAAGCCGCGGTCCCACACCTGCTCGATACGTACTTTCGTACCCGGCCTGGGGGCGTTGAGCATTCTCCCGCCGCCCAGGTAGATCCCCACGTGATAGATGGTGGCCGTCCTCGACGGGTTGTAGCCGAAGAAGACCAAGTCGCCGGGGCGCAGAGCAGCCAGCCCCTTGGACAGGGGGATGCGCTTACCGACGCCGGCCTGGGCAGCGGCGGTCCTGGGCAGCTTCACCCCAGCCCGGGCATAGGCGTACTGGGTCAAGCCCGAGCAGTCGAAGCCCTTGATGGAGGCCCCCGATGTGCCGCTGGGCGAGCAGCAGACGCCCCGGCTGGGCCCGCGGCTGTTGCCACCGCCCCACGAGTAAGGAGTGCCGATCTGCTTCTGCGCCGCCTGGATCACCTTCCGGGCGCTGCCACGGGCGGCCGGGAGCGAGGAGGACTCCGTGGCGGCCGCGGCCCGGTACCGCTCGATCCAGTGGGTGACCTCCTGCACGTACGCCTCGGAGTGGTTGTAGGACATCAGCGCGGCGTGCAGCTGGTCGGGCTTGGTCAGGTCGCGGCCCTTGCCCACGTAGTAGGCGGCCGACAGCGCGGAGTCGTAGACGTTCTGCGGATCCTTCTTTCCGTCCCCGTTACCGTCCTTGCCCGTGGTCGCCCAGGTCGCGGGCATGAACTGGAAGGGGCCGACGGCCCGCTCCACTCTGCTGTCGCCGTCCAGACGCCCGTGGTCGGTGTCGTTGTGGCGGCTGGTGTTGCCCCCGGTGCCGTCCCCGACCAGCCGTGGGCCGTAGATCGGCTTGGCCAGCGTCCCGTCGTCCCCGATGCTGCGGCTGGCCGCGTGGTTGGACTCGACCTTCGCGATCCCGGCCAGAATCGACCAGTCCATTCCTTTGGCCTTCGGCTCCATCTCCTGGAACTTCTTCGCCGCCGTCTGGTAGGCCAGCAGCATCGGCCACCGCACCCCCGCGATCTTGGTCAACAGTCCGCCCTCCTTTTCTTGCATCTGGTGTGCGGCGGCCGCCAGCAGCCCCAGCGGCAGACCGACACACACGAGCCCACCCACCACCGTCAGGCAGCCCCAGCGGCGCAGCCGTTTCACGAGCCGTCACCACCGTCACCGTCCCGGCGCCTGCGCGACCCGGGAGCCTGATAGCCGAACTCCCCGTCGCGGTAGGTGTAGACGTTCGGCCGCTGCGGCGTGCGGGGCCCGGGGGAGGCCAGCCATCGGTCCGCTTCATTGATGGGAGCAGAGACCCGGCGGGCTCCATTGGCGAGGCGCTGAGCGCCCGCGCGACTGTCGACTCCCCACTGCGCGGCCACCTGCTGGTAGTGGTTGACGTGCCGCTGGACTCGCTGCGCGTACTCGCTGCCCTTGCCTCGGCTGCGCTCCACCGCAGCGGGCAGCCCGATCGTCGAATGCCACGCCACACGCCCGGCGCCCAGCGCCACCCGGCCGCCCCGGGTACGGGCCACGCGCTCCCGTAGCCGCTCCCCGACGGGTTGCCATGTCTCCCGCGGTGCCTGCGCGTCAGCGTCCTCACGGCTGCTGGTCTCGGAGAGGATTTCCCCGGTGCGGCCGTCGATGACCGTGCGCGCCCCACCACTGCCGGCGCCCCCGTGCGGGCTGCCGTCCCCGCCCGGCCGAACCGGGCCCCCACCGGCCGGGCTACCACCAGTCGGGCCGCCCGGGCCCCCGTAACCAGCGGAGCCATGGGGCCCCGGGTCCGGAGGTTTGCCCACCCAGGCGTTCTTGGCGGCCCGTAGTGGCACGCTCAGCGGCGCCAGCGCACGCCGTGCCTCGTCCCGGGCCTGGCCGAGAAACGCCCCGGGATGTCCGGGGGTCCCCGCACCGTCGGCGAGGGTCGCCATGCCGGAGGCGAGTTTCGCCCGCCGCTGCTGGAAGGCGGCCCATGGCCCTTCGAAGCCGCGTCCCAGCCCCAGTCCGCCGCCATTTGCGGTACTGCCGCTGGCCGAGCCGACGCCGAGGGAGGCCAGAGCCATGCTCGTGGCGGCCGCCTGCTCGCCCAGGGTGTGGCTTCCGCCGACCTTGGCGTACCGCATCCGTAGCGCGAACCGCTGGCCCAGCCCGGATGCCTGACGCAGCATCCAGCGGTGTCCGACCAGCCCGGCCACCGCGAGACCGTCCAGCAGGATCAGCCGCTCCACCACGACGGTGTGCTCGTTGTTGGTCAGTACCGCCTTGCAGGCGATACCCAGGAAGGGGATGAACAGCGCGATGCCGAACATGACCACCGACACCGCTGCGAAGACGCCCACCCACTTCCAGGCGGCCCCCCGGTTGGGCCCGGGCAGCACTGCCCAGGCCAGCGCCATCAGCCCCACGGCCGCCGCGCACACCGCGGCGAACTGTGCGCAGACCAGGGCGACGACCATGGCCAGGATGATCAGCGCGAAGACGAGGACCGCGACCAGCACGCACAATGCGCCCAGGAGCCGTGACCAGGTCAGCTTCTCGTTGTAGGCAGCGGCCTGCTTGCCCACTTCCCCTTGCTTTTCCATCTTCTTGCGCTGAGGCCCGCCGCTTTCGACGGTGCCGGACCCGGTACCGCAGTACTCGCGGGCAGGGCCGGGCACGTTCTCGCAGCCGCTGCGGTCCAGCTCGTAGTCGATGGTCTCCTTGTACGTCTTGTAGGCGGGGTCGCTCTTATCGAAGGTGCGGCCCCATTGCAGCAGCTGGTAGGGCTGCACCACGAGGACGTCGGTCAGTGTGCGGGTGATGGGTTCGGAGACGTCTTCAGCGGCCGGGGCCCGTTCCTCGCTCTTGCAGGTCTCCTGGGCAGGGCCAGGGATCGCTTCGCACTTTTTGGCCCGCTTCTTGGCGGCGGCGCCCTTGGCTGCTTCCCTCGCCTTCTTGGTCTCCGGGCTGTTCTCGCACACCTGGCGCGTCGGGCCCAGGACCGCGGCGCACGGGTCGTTCTTGTCCTGCTTGGGCTCGTGGTCGGCCTTGGCGGTGATGACTGCACCCTCGAGGGCCGCTCGCTGCACCTGCTGGATGGGGCCTTCGTAGCCGAGAAGATAGTCCGGCCGTACCAAGGTCGACGCGGACAGGGCGCAGATCAACAGCGTGAGCAGGATCTCCCCGGCACCCCGGCCCACCTTGCCGCGCATGATGAGCACCAGGCCGAAGACGAACGCCCACGCCAGGAACAGCGGGACGATGCCCAGCGGTTCGACGATGCGGTCCCGGTAGGCGTCCGAGACATGCTGGGCGGGGGAGGTGAGGCTGTCGACGATGGGGAAGCGGTAGGCCCAGTCGATCAGCCAGCAACAGGCTCCCACCACGGTGCGGGCCAGCGCGAACAGACCGCCGGTCAGAAACCGCATGGCCGAGTCGGTGAAGTCGGTATCCCCGCCCCCGAACAGCTCGTACTTCTCCAGCCGGACCCCCTCGCTGGACTTCACGTTCCAAGGCCCCAGCAGCCCGCCGCCGCCACCGTCTTCAGCTGCCAGCGTGCGACCGTCTGCGGCTGCGGGCCCGGCGGCGGCCAGCACGGCGAGCAGACCAACACCTATGACCACAGCCGTCCTGCTGGCCCGCTTCACCTCAGCCTCCTCCCGGCCAACAGCCACACACCGCCCAGGCCCAGGGCCGAGCAGGCCAGCAGGGCCACCTGAGGGCGTGACGGCGCACCGCCCGGCTCCTCGGTCCGCGGACTGCCGTCTTCCCGGCACACGTCACGGACCGGACCGGCAGCCAGATCACACGGATCACTGGACAGTTCCTGCTCGGACGGCTGGCTGTGCTGCTGTGCCGGCTGCCCGTTGAAGGCCTCGCCGGTCTCGGGGAGCAGCGAGGGGCCGCAGCCGGCCAGCCACACCAGCGCGGTGGCTGCCACCAGGGTCACTACGACACATCCGGTACCGAGCGTGCTGCGCCACTGCACTAGCCGGGCAGCCCGCATCCGGTTCCTCTGAGACCTCATGCCTGCCTCCCCCCGGCCGCGGCGGCCTGCCGCTCGCTGTCGTCCAGCAGTTGCCTCGCCTGGGCAGCGGAGACGGGCGCGGCCTGCTTCTTCTCCAGCCGCGGCCCGGCTGTCAGGTCGCCGGGGGTGGTGAAGATGCCCTCCTCGATCCGCGGCAGGGGCGGCACGACCACCTGCATGCGCCCGATCCGCATTCTCGGATCGCGCACGAGCATCTCCCCGGCCCGTCGTGCGTCCCCCGCGGGGGACAGGTCGCCGGTCACCGTGCGCAGCAGCGTCTCGTCGTCCTCCGGCAGTCCCAGGAACTCCAGGCCGCGGGCGGCCAGCCGTTCATCCGCGGTCCGAGCCAGGAACCGGTGGGCCAGCAGGCCGCGGATCGTCTCGTTGCCCAGCTCCTCCACATCGTGGCCGCCCAGCGCCATGCCGGCGCCGTGCTTACGGCCGTCGTGCACCGCTTCGTGCACGAGGGCCAGCCCTTCCGCGCTGGAGGTGAGCCAGTAGCACTCATCGACCGTGATCAGGCAGAACCGCTCCGGGTCCTCGAACGCTACCTGCCGGGCGAGTGCGGCCAGCAGATACAGGACGGCGCGGCCGATCAGGGCCTCGGTCGGCTGGCTGCGCATCAGCTCCGGGTTGGCCACCGCCTCCCGGGGCGGCAGTGTCAGCCCGGCGGTGGTGATGACCACCCAGTCGGCGCCCAGGTCCGACTTCAGGGAGATCGGCGGCAGCTCCGGGTCGAAGACGGCTGCCGCCAGAGGCTCCTCAGAGACCATCGTCAGCAGGTCGCGCAGCATCGCGGCCTCCTGGCCCCGGCTGGCGCCGTCATCCGCCATCTCCTCCAGCGCCGCGATCGCCGCCGCCATCGACGGCGCCGGAGAGGCTTGCGCCTTGTTGATCGCGCTCTTGAGAACGGAGCCCTGCGCGGTCAGCGGCCCGATCCCCAACTGGAGCGTCAGGTACGAGAGGGCGTAGTGCGCGGCAGTGGCCGGAGGAAAGACCCGCAGCGGGTCCAGGCTCATCTGCGCCTGGGCGGCGTCGACGACCTGACAGCGGCCAGGCGCGGCCGACTGCGCGAAGTGGGCCCACTCCCGCACCGGGGTCCGGTCGATGACGATGGCCCGTCCGCCCCGGTCTACCAGACCGGCGTTGATCAGTTTGAGCAGAACCGACTTGCCCGCGCCCAGATCACCCACCACGCCGAAGGACGCGGAGAAGTTCTCCAGCACGCTCTGCGCGATGTCCAGCAGAACCGGCCGCACCGTGCCCGAGTCCTGGCTGATGCCGATCATCTGCCCGCGCCGGTCCCCGAATCCGCCCCCGACCAGGGCGCCGCCCAACACCCAGTCCTCGCCGAGCTGGTTTTGCTCGTACTGCCGGGAGCGCGGCGGCGTGGGCGAGCCGGGCAGCGACAGCGACATCAGCTCTTCCTGCTCACCCGCCGGCCGGGCCAGCCGGTAGCTGGCACTCTGCACCCGCTTGGACAGCATTCGCGCCCGTTCGTCACACACTCGCGGAGTAGGCCCCCACACCGACAGCACTGTGACGGCCTGGACTTCGACCTCGACCGTGGACTGCGAGGCACGGGAATCCAGCTCACCCAGATCGGCGGCCGCGTCGTACATCTCCTCGGGCACCCCAGTGGCGGTGTGCGCCGCGTACTGGTCGGCCTGGTCGGCAAGCTCACGCTTCTTCCGCTGGACCTGTTCCTTGACCTCCTGCGTGCTGATCAGCCGCAGATCGCACACGAAGTCCACCGGGAACGGCAACTCCTCCAGCCGTGCGAGAAGGTCCGCGCTCTCGGCGGCGACCGCCCGCGGCATCTCCGTCAGCGGCAGGTGTGCCTGATAGCCGGTGCCCTCGGCGGACTCGACCTGGAGCCACGTGCGCCGCACCGGCGACAACCGGCCCTGCCGCCGTTCACGCTTTTGTGACGGGTTCCGCTTGCTCTCCCGGCGGTACTCCAGGGTCTCTTGGCCGCCTTCCAGCAGCCGCACCTGCCCCAGGTCCTGGTAGCTGGGGGAGCGCAGCACCTGGCCGAGGATCTTGCCGCCACCGCCTTCGCTGGCGCTCGCCTCGACCAGCAGCGGCTCCTCCAGCCCGCGGTGGACCACGTGCTGGTGCATCCACATGATCTCTGCGGGGCGAGCCCGGCGCATCGGCACCATCGCGGTGATCTCCGCTTCGATCTGCGCCGCCCGCTCCTTGTAGGAGACGACCTCCTCACGCGGCACCGGCGTCGGCCGCAGGCCCAGCAGAGCAGACAGGTCCGCCCACACGCCGCCCAGTGCGGCCGCGATATCCAGGCGCCGCTGCTGGGTCTCCAGAGGAACGGCCAGCCACCAGGTGCGCTGGTGCATCTCGAGGCCGTCGAGTAGTTCCAGGTCCGCACCTGCGGTCTCGGCCCAGTGCGGGTACCTCTCCAGGTCAACGCCTTCCAGCATCCGTGCCACCACCTCGCCGGCATCAACCTGGGCGCACAGTCCATACAGCCGTGCCGTCTTGGGCAGGGCGCGCACCAGGCCGGTCAGCTGACTGAGCAACTCGTCGCGCTGCTGGGCTCCCATGTAGCGGGCGCCGTGCGGCTCCAGCCGCCACACGGCCCAGACCGGACCGGCGGCGGACCACAGCAGATGGTCGGCGAGGTGACGGATCGCCACGCGCATCACGGCCTCCTGTCGTCAGAGTTCGAAAGAGAAGAAGAGATACGGACCGCCTCCTGGCGGGCCAGAAGCTGTTGCAGCGCGGTCGGCGCCGGCGCGGCTCCGGTCACCGGGGCGGTCGAGCGAGAAGCTGCGCCCTGTCTCCGCCCGGTGCGCAGCGATGGCCGCACGGTGCGGGCAGGCCGGCTGACAGGGGCAGCACCGGCGGGTGCACCGACGCCCGCAGTGGCGGTGTCCAAGAGGTGGAAGCCGCCGAGGAGTACCCGGGCCCGAGCCGGCCGCACAGGGCGGCCGTGCATCCGCCCTTCCTTAGGCTGAAGTGCGTAGGAGACCAAGCCCCACGCCACATACAGGGGAGAACGGCCATAGACGCGGGTGCGGCGCGCCGCCCACACCGCAACGCCCAGCGCCAGAGGCGGCAGCGGCCCCATCCACGACCACAATCCGAAGGTCTTGATCAGGACGAAGCTGCCGACGAACGCGATCAGCAACTGGGCCGCGTTGTAGGGGCCCAGGGGAAGAGTCCAGTCGCCGATCTTCCCCAGCACCCAGGGCAGATGCCTCGCTCGCGTGTAGGAGCGGCTGACCCTCTTCCCCGCCGAGCTCACGCCCGCCCCCCGCCTTCGGCCAGAGCGCCGGTACCGTGCGGGTTGACCTGGACTACCGCGTCGGGGCGTCCGGCGCCGTTCAACTCGGTGCTGAAAGCGTCCGAGAGGTCCTCGCGGCTGTCGTAGATCGACAGGCAAACGACAAGACCGATCAGGGCGCCGATCCCGGCCTTGAGGCTGAACCGCTTGATGACCTGGTAAACGACCACTGCCAGCAGCGCGAACTTCAACGCGTTTTCGGCCCAGCTGGTGCCCATCCCCAGCAGGTGGTCACCGATGTCCTCGAACTCTCCGGCCAGCAGCACGGCTCACCACCCCGCCTTCGTACCGCCGGATGAGGCGGCGGCATGCGCGCCGGCGGAGCTGCTCTTCGCACGCGACGACTCCAGGCCCGACTCCAAGGCCAGGACCTCCCAGCGACCGTCACGCGCGCGCAACCGCAGCCCGTACGTCAGCGGCCAGTCGCGGTCTTCCGTATCCCGCGCCGTCACCTCAGCCCGCACGCGGATCTTGGAACCGTCCTTGCCCACCTCTCCCTTGGTCTGCCGACCGGCCGCCATGAGCCGCTCGACCGTCACCTTCTCGTAGGGCGACGGCGCAAGGGGCGGCAGCGAAACCCCGGGGGCCAGGTACCGCTCGGCGCCTCCGCTCCCGCCCGCGTACGCGTTGAGGAAGTCCCGCACGGTCGACGCCAGCGGGGAGGTCGTCGGAACACTCTTGCGGTAGGGCGGCTCCTCCCCGCCGGACGGCGCCTTGGGCACCGCCACCTCGGCGGGCGCAGCGGTCACCGCGAACTTCTGCCCGGAGCGCGTAGCGACCGGCACGGTGAAAAACCGGACCGGCGAGTCCCCGCCCAGCTGCACCGCCACCGTGACCGACCACGCGCCCTGACGCACCTGCGTACTGCCCACCGCATGCACACGCTCAACCGACGGCGCCTCCTCCCTCCACTCCGGCACCGGCACATCCGGCGCCATGAGCCGCGCCGTCTCAGACCCCTGGCTCCACAGATCGACGAAGAGAGCGGCGTACCCGGCCGGATCCGCGGCGGGTTCCGACCGCGCACCGCGCTGCGCAGTCGCCGAGGGCTCACTGCGCACAACCGTCGGGCCCGATGCGCACGCAACAGCCAGCGCGGCCGGACCGGTCGCCAGCGCCGCATACACCAGGACACGGCCGAGGAGAACCGACCGGAAGCGAACCTTCTGGCCCGCAGCCGTCGCCGGCGGGTCGACGGGTGGCTCGGGGCGCTCCCCCGAGGACGGACGAGTGAGTGGCATCAGGTGCTCCCTTGCGAAGCGGTGGTTCAGATGCCCTCACTCTTCGACCGTGTGCTTACCGCTCCGCTTCCCACCAGCACCGCTCGACGGTCACGGGTCCATCACACATCCCGTGGTAAGTAGCGTGGTAAGTGGCGCCGGGGCCGTGGTAAGCGAACTCGCCACGACCCCGGCGCCGCTTACCACCGCAGGCCAGCGCCCTGCTGCGAGCGATACTCAGCACCTGTGAACCGGACTGAGGAGGGGCGCCTCGCGGCACACGGAGGGCGCACCTTCCCGAGTGATCCACTCGTGGTCATGAAGCAGGCCCGCGTTGCAGCGCGGGCCTCGATCCGCCGGGCAACCCGCAGGCCTATCCGCTCGCGCACCGAAGGCGCGCGCCACTGATGACCTTGCTGCGCAGTCGGCTACTCCCCTCTTCGTCCTGGTGCGCCACTGCGCAACCGTCTGCACACAGGGCCGCGTCAGAACGCGCACGCCTCTTCCAGGCGGCGCCGCGAGGCTGCCTCGGCGTACGCGAGGGAAGCCAGAATCGTCTCGCGGATGCGCACCGCCTCCTGCCGGCTCCAGGCTGCTGCGCACTGCGGGGCCGCCTGCACGGCAGCCGGGACCCTGCGGTGCTCGAAACGCTCGGCAGCACGCCTGGCCACACGGACGGCCTCGCTCCATGCCTCCTGAACCTGAGGGTCGTACGGGCGGTGAGGGCACGGGCACGCCCCCTGCCTCCTGGTGGGCTTCGCGCGGTGGTTGTCCTGCTGGGCGTTGCGGAGGCGGGCCATGATGACCGCGGCCGGCCGCCGGGGACGCCAGTCGCCCCAGCCGAGCGACCAGGACATCAGCGTGGCGGCGATGTCCTCCTCTCCGAGCCCTTGGTCGATCAGGGGGCGCAGGGCGAAGGCGAGCTGCCGCAGGCCTGCGCGCTGGGTCCAGCGGACACGGGGCCTGATCCGGCGCGCGATCTCCACGTCGGCTGCGGCTTGAGCCGGGGAACGGGTACTGCTTGTGGTCCGAGGTGCTGCCGTCGCACGCCTGCGTGTGTAGTTTTTCTTCCCCTCTGCCTGAGGGGAACGGTGTGTGGGGGTGGGGGCAACAGAAGGGGTCCAGCCGCAGGCGGAGTACGCGCGCGCATCCCGCACGGCCAGAGCTCTGCCCTGCTCGGTCACTCCCACCACGCGGGCGGTGTATCCCCGGCCGCGCAGTCGGTGTCCGCGCGCCCGGTCCCAGACCGGCGGGGCACAGGAGGCGTAGATCGTGGCAGTGCGGCGGAAGCCCATGCCGGAACGGAACTGGTCGCCGTGGCGAGTGCGCAGTGCGTTGCGCAGTGCGGAGCCGTGCTCGACCCACACGAGCAGTCCAAGCTCGCGCAGGATGCGCACCTGCGCAGCCACCCAGCTGCGTGAGCGGCCCAGCCGCACCGTCATCTGGTCCAGGCAGTAGGCCACGTGCCCGTGCTTGTTGCGGTGCATTCGGTCGGCGAAATCGTCGGCAACCCGGATCGTTCCCTCGCCTGCGTCCGGGTGCAGGCGGGCGCGGACCATCCAGCGCGCGGCCGCCCGCAGATCGGCCCCGTGGCGCAGCTGCCGGGAGGCGGTCCGCGTGACCTCTTGGAGGGCCGGATCACGCACCAGGTGCACGCCCGGATCGGGCACAGCGGCTGTCATCGCGTCTCCGGGGAGCCCCCGACGATGGGGGCGGCGGGGCTGGGAACGGTGCAAGGCACCTGACCCAGCTCAACCCCCGCAGCTCACCGAGGCGTTTGCCACCGTCCGCCCAGCAAGATCTCGATGCGACAACAAGCCGCGCCCACCATGCGAAAAGCCCCGCTTACCACGCCCTGGCGTGCGTGGTGAGCGGGGCCCTCAGGCCGCGCACCGCCTGCGGGGTTACAACTCCATCCACCCCCGCGGCGATGCCGAGCCATCCAGCAGCGGCATCCACGCCGGAGAGGAAGCGTCGGCCTCCTTCAACTCCTCCAGAACGGCCGCCCTGGTTGGCACCCACCGTGCTCGACCCAGGCAAGGAGCCCGAGCTCCAGCAGAACCCGGCCTGGGAGGTGACCCAGCTGCGGGAGCCGTCCACCCGGGTGCCTATCGACTGGAGACCGTAGGCGACGTGACCGTCCGTGCTGGCTCCCATCCGCGCAGCGAGATTGTCCGCGACGGTCCTCTCGTCAGCTCCGGGGTGGGACCCCTGCTCGACCATCCAGAGCGCACCGCGCGCAGTTCCTCGCCCCGGCGCCGCCGTCGTGACGCTGTCCCGCCACCTTCTGCTCCTCGCGGCTGAGTACGAGCGCGAAGGCCGCAGCAGCGGTTTCGAGGTGCCCGCTCGGCCGCCCTCGGGCACACCTTGACCCTTCGGCCAGGGATGAACATCACTCCGAATCGGCGGTTCCCGTAGCGGAGCGAGGCGCCGCAGGTAGCTGAGCATGTGGGCCGCCCTGCAAGAGGGCGGTGTCTCGTTGGCGCCGCGAAGGTCATCCCGGCGCCGACTGGCTCAAGACCGAGCAGCGACCGGGGAGCTCACAGGTCCATCCAACTGCAGCGCCCGCCGCTCCTGGCGAGGGGGACCCACACGTTGGCTGACGGGCCGTCTTTCTCCATCTCCTCTAGGACGGCGACACCAAGAGGCACTTCCGCGGCGAAGGACGAGGCGAGCGGATGCTGGCGGACCAACATCTGCAGGTCGGTGATCCGCTGGTACTGCGCCCGCGGCCCCGCGTTGCTCAGCACGAACAACACCCGGGGGAAGCGCGGATACAGCTCCTGCCATGCGGGCACACCGGAGGACTTGCTGCCCCGCTGGCCGGGCCGATGTCGGTAGAAGCGGGCGAAGGTGAGGATCTTGGCCGCCAGGCGCTCGGGGGACTCGGTCGCCCGGTCGATTTCAACGAAGGCCCGGAGCAGCTGGCGGCTCGGAGCCGTGCGTGTGTAGCGCAGCACCGCATCGGCCACCAGACTCCGCTCACCGACGGCCGCACCGTCATGCAACGGATGGCGGACCTCCGGTCGCCAGTCCAGAGGGTGGAACTCGTCTCCGCGGGCCCGGGCGTCATCGAGGAACGCCAGGCACGCACGCGTCGTGGTGAGGGCGTGTGCCGTTCGTTGATTGTCCAGGCGGGAACGCCACCGGGTGCGCCCGCTGGCGAACGGGGGCCAGGAGGAGACCAGAGCGCTCCCTTGGGCGGAGAGCGCCCACAGCGAGTGGTGGTGGGCCCGCGAGGACTCGATCACGAGACCGTCGGCGCGCAGGCTGCGCAGGCAGCGCCGAAGATGGTCCGCGCGGGGCCGCGGAGCAGGGTAGAGCAGGCGGTGCAGCTGGCCGGTGTGGGCGACCTGGTGGCGGAAGAGGCAGCTCAGGATCTGCTCACGAAGAGGCGTCGCATCTCGGTGAGCGGCCAGCGGGCGCGCTTTCGAGAGGGGAGTGGCAGACATCGAAGTCCAATCGACGAAGTGCTCTTGGGGGCGCTCATCGCGCCTGCCAGCACTCCACCCGGCCCCTTCACCGCTGCGCTCACCATGGCCACACGTACGGCATCTCGATGCCGTCACAGAAGGCGGCAAGCGCCGCTCACCAGCGCCTGGCTGGTGTGGTGAGTGGCGCGTTCAGGAGCGTCTCCCTCGCCATCGCTGGCACAGAGGACGGGCGGACTGCGCGTTGAAGCGCTCCTGCTTTCTGGTAGGGCGGAAGCGAGGGGTGGAGGGGTCTGCGCCGCGGGCCGCGAGCTTCGGCGAAGGCGGTCTTCAGGGGGTGTCTGAGCTGGAGAGCTCCTGCCTGGCTTCCCGGACGGCGCGATGCCACCGGCTGACAGGCTCGTCGGTCTGCTGGGCGAGCTCGACGGCGATGCCGCGATGCCAGCCACCGATCTGCTCCATGTACTGGCGGGCCAGAGCGATCCGCCGCAGTACGTCGGGAGAGCGGCGCCCCGCGGTTGGTCCTGGGGAACCGGGGGGTCGTCCGGCGACGCCGGTGTTGTCCCCGTCGCGCTTCTTGTCGAAGGCGATCAGGTCGCCGCGCCTGAACGCACGGATCATCCTCCCGCTGGGGCCCTCCACCTCTCCGGCCGGCGCGGGGAAGTAGCCGGGGTTGTGCCGCAGGTAGGAGCGGATGACGGAGGGGCCGGAGAAGCCGAACCACTTCGCTGCGGTGTTGATGTCGATCAGGTCGTCCTCGTCGCCCTGGTGCAGCTCCGGGTCGGTGGGCAGCACAGAGGCTCGCTTGGCCTGCTGCCTCTCGGCGAGGAACCTCTCCACGTCCGTAAGGTCGTAGAACTGGACGCGGTCGATGGTGGCGACAGCGCTCGGGGGAGCCACCGCCGAAGCGCTCCGGAACCAGGACTTCACCGTCTCGCCGCTGACCTCGGCGCGCTCGCCGATCCAGGCACGGTTGACCACCGGTCGGCCGTCGACATCGCGCTGGTTCTCACTCACGGTCACTGAATCTCCCAAGGCATGAGCGGTGATGAAGCACTCACGAGTCCGGTAACCTCGGTTGTGCTCCATCTTTCTGGGTTGGGGCCAGATGGCCGGCCGGACGTTCGATCGGGGTTGCCGCCCTGGGTCGACACCTCTCGGGGTGCCTCCTGCCGGCCATCACCAATACGACACAGGTAATCATACCCGCTTCGGGGGGGGGGTCCCCGAACTTGGCGATGGCTCCGCTCCGTGACCACGCCGGGGCCGAAAAGGCGAGCCGTGCATGTGGTTCAGCTCCTCTTCTGCGCCAGTTCCCGCCCCCTCTCTGAGCTGTCCAGGCTCTGCATCTCACCGGTAGACGGCGTCCTCGAACAGATGCTGGGGCTGTCGGACCCGGCGTGTCGGGCCCAGGCTGTTTTCGAAGTGCGGGGCGTTGCTTGTCCTGCACACCCGCCGGTGCGGCTACGGCATAGGCGACGGCTGTGGGGTAGCTCGCGCCGGTGTCGAGGTAGTGGGCCCGCTCGATGCCTGACAGCTCTCCCCGACGGATGGGCAGACCGTGTCGGGCGGGGAAGCGACGGACCAGCCGGGCAACTGCACCGCGGTCCCCCGCCCGCACGGTGCGCACCGAGCGCCATGCCGTCCCCTTCTTTGCCGCTCCCTGCACCTTTCACCGCCAGAGCACCAGCGTTCGAACTTACCCCGGCTGATCGGCGCAGCACTGGTCGGTCCGCCGCTGACGGCATCACCACCGCGGGGAGCGGCAGGAGCGGCCATGGTGCTTGCTGCAGTCCTCGATCCGGGCGGCGAAATAGAGGCGTCGAACCTCGTACACCGCATACGGGGCCTGGTTCAGCGACTCCTCGAACGCGTCGAGGACGGCGCGGTTGCGGCCGTCCTCGGTCAGGCGCCGGTGAAGGGAGTCCCTCCAGTACAGGCTGGAGCGTTCGTTGAGGGCCATCGCGACGTGCTCTATGCGCCCTCGGCGAGTAGCTGCGCTGCCGGCAGATCCCGCACACCATCCCGGAGAAGCGCGACCCAGGCCGGACACCGCAGATGCCGAGGTTCGACCGGCGGCCGCCCACCCGGCTTCGACCGTGAGCGGTACAAGGCCAGACACAAAGTCGAGTGCCGGATAGGACTGCTCAAGCAGGCGCGAGGCGTCGCGACGCGCTACGAGAAACTCGCCGTCCGCTACGAAACCACCATCCAACTCACCTTGATACGCCAGGCGCTGTGACTACATCTCATCCGCGCCTCAGACGCCGTCCAGCGGCTGCACTACAGTTGGCCCACAATGCCCGATCTCTTCGGAATCAACCATCTGACTCTGTCCACGACCGACCTCGACCAGTTCGTGACGTACTACACGGAGTAGCTCGGAGCAGCGCTCGCATTCGAGCGCGCTGCAACCGCTTCTGATCCTCGGATCGCAGTCATCGATGTCGGCGGGGACGACCACCTAATGATCGTCGAAACCGCTACCGCCCCAACCACTGATCTCGATCCCCTCAGGAAGGCCGGATGGGGGCTGCGCGTGGGAACATGCGCGCAACTGCGTGAGGTTCGCGAACAAATCCTGGGCGCCGGGTGGCCGGATAGATCGAGACACTGCCCACGCAGTGGACGATGACAGCTCGCGATCCCGATGGACGCCCTGTGGACGTTCGAGCCCATCGCCCACGCACCACGTCGCCGTCACGAACCACTGGCTAACGGCTGCCCCGACCTTCAAAACAGGCTCTAGATCATCTCGTCTCGTGATCAGTGACACTGGTGCAGCTAACACACCATGTCCGACGTCCGTGAGCGATCTGGGGAACGGTTCCGGCTGCGCGCAGCTCGTCCGACAAGCGCCAGGGTCCAGGGGCGAAGGTGCGCTGCGGGGCACGGCTGTCGTCCAGGACTACGACACCGTCCGCATCGCGTGGGCCTCCGCGAGCGACCTGTAGGAGCCGCACTCGGGCCTGCCGCAGTCGGGGCAGGCCCAGTCGGTCGACGGAGTCGAGAGAGTTGGGCCACTCATCGCCGGTCACCGCGTGGACGACGATCAGGTCGGAGATGTCGCGGGCCAGGCCGTAGCGTTCGGCGTGGCCAGGAAGGCGAGCAGAATGGCCGTGCTGTCGGCGCCCAGCCCGTAGCTGAGCACGGTCATCCCGGAAGCCGCGGCGCGCCCGGGGGCGCCTCGGGACGTCGAAGAGCAGCGGCTGGAGACAAGACATAGAGATTCGGGCCTCACAACGAGGTCGGACAGGCCGGTCGGCGAAGCGCCGTGGAAGCGACAGCTCCTGCCGGCCAGGTACAAGCAGGACGAGGCCGGGGCGCGGCGGGCCGCAGCGGCCTGGTTCAGCACCTCGGGCAGTGCCTCGACCACGGTGGGGTGCTGGATCACACACGGGCACGTGGAGACGGGCTCACCCACCAAGACCGCCACGCGCGACGCCTGCTCCTCGAACGGGATGCAGCCTCGTGACGCCATACGGGACGGGGTGGGGTCACCGTTCCTGCCACGCATGTGGCTCCACCACCGCTCGACGTCCTGTCCGCACAGCAGGCACCGCAGCGTCCAGGGGTTGTCGAAGCCGGGGTAGCGTGCTGCGGTTCCCAGGCGATTTCGGGCCACCCAGCCCAGTGCGATACCCGCGTTGATGATGTTGCGCCGGGTCGGCTTCATCCGCGGGTGCAGCCAGGGAGAAACACCTCCTCCGGTACCCGTCTTCGGCGGCTCCGCTCCCGGGCTGGCGCCGGACTCCAGCAGGGCGGCCAGACTGGCAGCTGCACTCTCCCGGCCGTGGCAGCGCACCTCGTTGACTTGGCCGAGCAGGCAGGCGTACCACTCCCCGTGCCAGCGGTAGATGTGACCGGCCAACTCCCCTTCAACCGTGACCGGATACCGGCCGTCGGGGCCCCGGTCACCGGTGAGGTGGCGTGGCTCCTGGGCGCTCATTGCGACGTTCCGCATGTGCAGGTCTCTCTGGGTTGACGTTTCGGCGCGGAGCTCTTGCCGAAGCCCCGACCGGTGGTTCTGCTCCGGACCGCATCGCCCCTGGGCGGAGCGCGTGCAGCGTGCTGCCGTGCTCGGGATGACGCGCGCGGCCCTGTCCCGACGGGATCGCTCATTTCGTCTCGAAGCGGTTCTTCTTCGGCCGCCCGCCTGGGAGCCGCGCGGCGGTGGCTGCCACCGCCGCCAGGGCCTTCGGCAGCCCCCAGTGGAGCAGCTCTGATAGACAGCGCTCAGGCCGGCTGGGGAGGTGGTGGCCTGGCCCCGCAGTGCCGTGCGGGGCCGGTGGTGGAGGGGCGGGCCTGATCTGCGCGGCCGCGCAGATCAGGTACCGGCTGGTGGAACGTCTGGCTCGGCGTGTTCTCCGCCGTGCTGGTTGATGAGCTCGCGGACGGCCTCCGCGGGGACGTTGCGGTGGAGTGTGGCGTCTGTGGCCCCGCACTCCAGAAACAGTCCGTAGGCATCTGTTTCCGCCCACGCACTCGTTGCGGGGGCTTTGAGGCCGGGGGAAAGGCAGACCTCATCGAACACGGTGGGAGGTGCCGCCCCCTGGCCGGATCGGGGCACGAGAGCGAGACAGTTGCCGTCGGCGAGACAGATGTGGGTGGCAGTGCCGGGTGGTCCATCGGCGCGGAGACTGTCGAGTCGAGGGGAGACCGCTCGGTGCCTGGGCGGACAGTTGTCCATGTGATCCTCCTGCAGCGGGATCTGACGGCTGTTCCGGAGCCGCTTTGGGGCTCCACGGGGATCCCGGGAGGGCGGTCTGCGGGCGCGTGGTGTCCACGCAGACCACCCCGAGGGTGCTACGCGTCAGGCGCACGCGCCGGGCAGACGCTGGGGGCGGGTGCGCTGCCCCCGCTCACTCGTCGCAGAGCAACTGACACTCTGCGTTGTCGTTGTTCATCCGTGAGTGGTGCCAACATGTGACTTCGTTGAGCAACAGGGGCATTGAATTGCCTGGTGGGCAACCGATGCACTGCCTCAGTTCGGCCGGGCCGTGCCTGTCGGGGGTCTCCGCCCCGGGTTCCTGCTCACCCATCGGTCTGGTCCCGCTCGTCGGCGTTCCTCTCGGGTTCGGTGAGGGTGACACCGTCCCGCGTCCGGGAGAGAACCCGGTCGTAGGTGCGGTTGGGGTCGTCCCAGCCGCCGCCGGGGCCCCGCATCGTCAAGGTCTTCTTATTGACCCGCTTGACGCAGAAGGTATCGACCTGGGTCTCGAACGTGCGCGCCTGGACGACGTCGCCGGGCTGGAAGTCGGACGGCTGCCAGGGCCGGATCCGGCCGACGGTGCGGGCGGCGATGTCAGCCTTCGCCTGCGCCTTGTCGGCCTTCCACTGCGCCTCGCGGGCTTGGTCCCGCAGTTCGATGGCGCGGTTGGTGGCATTGTCGGCCCGGTCCCGGTCGCGCAGTGCGGACCTGTAGGAGTGATGGCCGACCAGAAGCGGCTGGCCACCTGCGAACCGTCCGTACATGCCGGACGCGCGCTCGGACTGTTCGTCGGCCTGCTTCGCCAGAGTCTCGGCGCGGTTCTGGAGTTTGTCCGCGTACCGCTGCTCGGGGGTGTCGCGTCGGGGTGGGGGCATGGATGCCACGGGGGCCTCCTCGTCTGGGTTGGAATAACGTCCCGGTTGCCGCCGAAACGCTAGGAGTAATTATACATTCTCGTAGTTTCGGGAGTTATTTACCACCGCTGTCCGTCCTGAGTCGAAGTCAGCGGCTCCCAAGCGCCCAAACCGCAGGCCGTGCCGCACATTCCGACGTCGACCGCCCGGCCTTCCGCGCTACTGACCAGCCATCCACGGTGGCGGACGCCGTGCACCTCCGTGTTCTCGATCATGCGAAGGTACTGAAGCGGCCCGCGCAGCGCGAAGGACTCCGCAATTTCGCCCAGTTCCGCAGAATCAGCGGCCGGAAACACGTCCGCCTCCAAATGATCGCGGAACGCTGAAATCAGCTTGGCCAAGGAACCGTAGAATTCATCCGGGATTTCGGCCCCGCAGCTGCAACGCCCCGCATACCCCTCATAGGAGGGCGCCCGCACAAGCCTGTCCTGAGGCTCCGTGCTCGCCGGGGCCGCTCGCCGTGCCGCTGAGGGCGCCTGCTGGCTCTGGTCGTTCGTCACGGTCCAACTCCTTGTCTTTGATGCGATGGGAATGCCCGTCATCTTCCGGGCCCGTCGAACGGGCAAGCTCGGCGCACGCCCCGCCGGCGCGCCCCACGAGGGCGTCCCAGGCGGCCTGCGCCGGGGAGCCGGGGTAGTAGTCGCCCAGCCATCCGGGAACATGCCCGGACGGCCTCGTGCAGGGCACGCCCTCGGGATGGCGCGTCCGGCCCTCCGGGGGAGCGGGCGGACATGGCGCCCGCGGTTCACCTCCTGGCCTTGACGCCATGCCCGCGCGAGCGCGGGACCTGCGGCCGCGCCCAGGCCGGGTCAGTGCCAGCGGGTAGGTGGAGCCGACGTACACCAGGCGGCTGCGGAGGCTGACGCCGATGTCCTCCACGCTGAGGTGCGGCAGCCCGACCTTGAACTCCAGTCGGCCGGTCACCACTACCCGCACGCCGTCTGCCAGAGAGTCCGCTGCACGCTCGGCCAGAGGGCCCTGTGCGGTGCACAGATACCGGAACTCCTCGCCCGACAACCATTCAGCCGCCTCCCGGTCGTACACCTGGGTCCGTACAGCGACGCAGAACCGCACAGCGGCCCTGCCACTGGGGAGATACCGCAGCTGCGGCACGCCGCTGACCGCACCGGTCACGGTGGGCCTCACCTCGCCTGTCACCAGAGCCCCTCCTCTCCTGCGGGATACCTGAGGGAAGGTGCGGGCCCTCGGCACCGCGAGGACCCGCACCACGTGTCAGGCGTCCGGAGTGGCCGCGTCGGCCTCGTGCTCCTCGGGCTCGCCTTCCTCGGGCTCGTCCTCGGCAGCCACAGGGCCGGCCTCCTCTCCGTCGTCCTGGTCCTCGCCCCCCTCTTCCTCGTCGGCCTCCCAGTCCTCGCCCTGGTCGGACTCGCCCGGGTCCTCCTCCCCGGACTGCTCCGCCCCGTCCGGGACCTGACTGCTGCTCGTCCCCTCGCCCTCCTCGTCCTGGAGCGCGAGGACATCTGCATCCTCGTCCTCCTCCGGCACGCCGGGGGCGGAGTCGTCCTGATGCTCGCTGTCCTCGTCGTCTGGGAGCTCGTAGGCCTCACCGTCGACAATGGACCGCTCGATCGGTGAGAGGACGTACCCGACGGATTCCAGGAAGGACAGGTACTCGCGCGCATCGGACCGGATCGCTTCGGTGTCCCAGTTGGGACGGTCACTGCGCCACGTCTGGACATCCCGCATCCGGTACTCGTAGGAGGCGGCCAGGACGGCGAAGTTCAACAGGTTCAGCCGGGGCGCGGTGGGGTTCTCGGGGAAGAGGTCCGCGCGCTGCACCGAGCCATCACCCTTCCCCATGATCCCCAGAAGTACCTCGGTCCTCGCGGCATCCCCGATCCACTGCTGCACCGGCTTGGAACAAGTGAGGAGCTGACGGCTGACCCATGCTGGCATGTCCTTCGGGGCGGACTTGCGTGCCAGCAGCTCTGTACGCAGCCACTCTTTCCGCCGGTCCGCCGCCGCCCGGTATGCCTTGTTGCCTTCGACCTTCAACCGGTACGGGAGACCGTCTTCCTCGTGCCGACCCGGGGGAGCCTGAGGAGCGTGCACGGAGACGACCGAGCCCATCTCTCCGGCCCCCTCGCTCGCACTCCCCTCTGCCCGGGCCGCCCCGGCGCCCTCGGCCTCCTCGGTGTCGAAGTGCCCGTACTTCTCCGGGTGGGTACACAGGTAGACCACCGATCCGGGCTCCGCCGCTCCGGCAGACCAGACCGCACCCCACGTGGCGCAGTGACCGGGACACTCGGCGTGGTCCTCCCGCTCCACCTCCAACTCCTCAAGGCTCCAAGCGTCGGCGGGCAGACTGTCTGACTCCTCGAACAGCTGCACACCTGAATCGCTGAGAACCTTGCGCCGCTCCTCGCGAAGGCGCTGCTCCTCGCGGTCCCTGCGTTCCCTCGTCGCCTGGTGCTCGAAGAATCCGTTGGCGTGCGCGGTGTTCAGCCGTGCGACCGCTGCTTCGTCGCCGTCGAACTCTCCCAGGATCGTCAGCTGGTCCAGCGTCCACTCGTAGTTGGACTCGTCGTCCCGGGCCAGTGTGCGGCGGGTACGCGCGCCGATGGTCTTGGCCACCTTGTGGGCCTGCTTCACCTGTACTTGGGAGTACCCGGACCGCCGGGAGACCTCACCCAACTCCATGCCTTCTTCGGCGGCGTGGAAGAGGGCGTCCGCGATTTCCAGTGAGGTGAACGCTTCCCGGCAGTCGGGGTCGTTCTCGATCAACTGACGGACATAGGTCTCTCCGGCCTCCAAGCCGGCGCCGTTGATGATGAACGCGGGCCCCTCGGTCTGGCCGGTCTCCAGCCCGGCGAGGGTACGCCGCTTCCCCATGATCACCTGATACGTGCCGTCGCCCTGATCGGCAACGAGCATGGGGACCTGAATCCCGTTCTCCTTCACGGAGCGCAGGAAGTCGGGGGTCAACTTGGTGTCCATGCGGACGTTGCGGTCAAGCCTCAGCCTCGACAGCTCGACCGTCCCCTGATGAATCGCGTCACTCGCGTGAATCATTGGTGCTCCTTGGTCTCTGGGTTGATCGTTGATCCGATTGCCGCCGAACCAACAAGAGTAAATATACACGCCTCAGAAGAGGGGATTCTGCCCACCACGCGCAGTGGCTCTACGCGGGCGCGCCGCGATGCAGTAGACCGGCAGGCGCAAGCAGGGCAGCCAATGACGCACACCCCGGTCCGGCCCCTGGACAACGACCGGTGCCCCGGGCCCCATCTGAGCCACCACCACCGCCCAGGAACCTCCGGCCTCCGCCAGGGGCACCGGCCGCAGCGTCCGCCACGGAGAACACGCGTGGTCGTGAGCCTCCTCAACGGCCCACCCTGCAGCATCCCTGCCGGACAACTTTTCGCCCTCCCAGGAACAGCGCAGACACGCCGCGCGGTAGACACTCCGGCCATTGCCCGGCTCTGCGCGCGTGAGGACCGTGGGCAGGTGGTACTCCGACCTCCCGGGACCGCGGTCCACGCTTGCCCAGGCACCGCCAGGGTGCCCAGGCGCGATGTGCCAGACCTCCTCTGCATTGATCCGGGCCAGCATCGGCGAACGCGCATTGCGCACCCGCCAGTAGTAGGACTGCCGCAGCCCTGCATTGCCGTGACGCGGCTGGTTCATCTCCCGCGCCGTGTCCGCCAGCAGCTTCCGTGTGCTGAGCCGCAGCCGCAGGCGATTCGAAAGGTCCGAACCGAACATCATGATCACTTCCTCTGGTAGTGGGAGCGGGAGCCGACGGCCGGAATAGCTCGCGGCCGGCCCGGCGCGGGACCTACTCGTCAACCTCCGGAGCCCACGGGAGCGAGTGATGCCGCACCCAACCGGCCACCTGGCTCATCACCCCGCGCTTGCGCTTCAACGTCCCGCGCGCTCATGATCAGCAACTGCTCGGCCAGAGCCACGACGTTCTGTTGCAGCTCCTCGGACTCCAGCACCGCGCGGAGCATCGCCACGGCGGCAACCTGGTGCACGTCCCTATCTCCAGCCCTCGTGGCTGCCAGGTAGGCCCATACGTAGGGCGGGAACAGGTCGCAGCCGATGAACCTCCCCAACGGGATGCCGGAACGCGCCTGTACTTGGTACAGATGATCCATAAGGTGCCCCATGCCAGCCACCCACTCTTCCGGGCTCACCTCGAATGCGTGCCCGCCGCTTTCGAACTTGGAGTGCATGTCGCCTGCTCCTTCGGGCTTTGTTGAAAATCGCGAGGGGGGAACGGTGGGGGCGCCGGTCACCCGGGGCGCCCCCACCCAGGGACGACTACTGCCGCTGGCGCGGCAGGTGAGCGGCGATCTTGTGAATGTCACCGGCACGCATCGGCCGGAAACTCAAGTCACGCTCCACCGGGAACAGCCCCCGGACCTTCACCTTCTCCAACTCGGGAAGGCCGAAATAGCCCCACTCTCCGACATGGACGCAGGCGAACCCGAAAGCTTCGTGCGAGTTGCGATCGAACTCGGCTACGTACCAGTCGCAACCGCCCACGAAGTAGTGGAGATACACGGTCTTCTCCTTGAAAGGAATGGCCTGGGTCTCCCGGATTCCCGGGATTTCCTTGACGTCCCTCTTACGCGGGTAGAAGTCGTGCCCTCGCTCGATCCTCAGCGACTCAGAGGGGAAGTCCATCACGTTCTCTCTCCTTCATTCTCTCTGGGTTGGTCGCCGGGTTCAGTTGCCGCTGAAACCCGACAAGAGTAAATCTACCCTCTATAAGGGTCACATACCGGGTCACAGGAAGAGTCACCCGAAAGGTCTCCCAACGGGTCACACAAGCCAGGCTGGAAAATCCGCCATAACCCCTGGTCAACCCCGGATTACCACGCACCCCGTAAGGCCAACATCTCTCCGTGCTCTGCTCCCCTCCATACAGCAATAGGGGAACGTGTAAGCGACGCCCGGCGCGATTGCGGCCCGCCGAGGGATCCCCGGGGGCGGGCGGTCGCCCGCCCCCGGGGGGCGGAGTCCTAGGCGTCGTCGTCCTCCCGTTCGCGGGAGGCAATGAGACTGAAGCGCACAGCGTCAACCAACTCCGAGGGCTTCAGCCCCTCGTTCAAGCCGCCGTACAACAGCTGTGCCATCAGATAGTTCGGGTCGGTCTCCAACGCCTCTTTGAGCGCGAGTCGGCCGAATGCTTCCCTACCGCCCGCGAGTTCCAGGAGCGCTAGAATGATCAGCGGAGCGCAGCGAAGAAGCCGGAGCGGCTCAACGCACAACGGGATCAGCGATTCCCATAGGCGCCGCTGACGCTCCCAAGATGCTGGTTCCGAAAGAATACGGCTCAGCAACTCGTCCCGGTTCCCCCTTACCACACACCCGACAATCAAGGTGTAGGCGGTTTCTTCGTCAGGAGAGTTTCCCTCGCGCAGGGCTTGATCGGCACACTCGAATGCACGCCAAAGCTCCGCCATGCTGCCCTCGTTGCCTGCTGGGTGCAAGCGTTCTGTTGCTGCCTGAACCACTTCGGATACCTTCTGGGCGTCGTAGTCCTCAATCGGCGACCACCGCTTGAGAACGTCGCGCATACTCTCTCCGACCACCGACCTACCGGCGACGGTGGCTTCGGCGGTAACCCGACCAATGCCGGGAATGGGGTACCCGTCCGGATCGTGCGAACAATGGGGGTCTTCACAGTTGATGCACCACCAGCGTTCGCCAGAGACACATGCCTTGAAGACCAGTTCCGTGCCATGCTGCTTGAACGCATCGGCAAACACTTCGATGAAGGGCGCTGCCTCTGCCGCGACGGAAAGTCCGTCCTTCCCTTCCTCCGGGTCGGAGTAGATGACGACGGCAGCCCAACGGACGTCACCGGAACCACACATCTTTTCCGTTGAATCCGCTGCAAACTCCAGCCACTTCCCCAGCGGGACATCCGGGCGATAGTCGCAGTTCATGATGGGGGCGCCGGGACTCATCAACGGCGTTGCCACGATGCTTTCTGACGGCTCAATGCCGATAAGGATGGGTAGAAGTTCCACCACGTCGGATACGCATGTGACCCTGATCTTACCCGTCATCTGTTTTTCTCCGTCTCTGGGTTGAGTCTCCGGGTTGCCGCCCGATGACAGGAGTAACTATACACGCATACGGATAGAGGGCCAAACTCCGAGAGGGCATGGAGGGGTGTGTCGTGACCCTCCAAAAGCAACCCCATGATGCATACAAGGTTGGCCCCTATCGGACTGGCATTGCAGCCCGCTTTGCGCGACCCCGGAGGGGGCGCGCGATCCATGGGTTCTGAGATGATCCGCATCCCGCAGTGCAGGGAAA
>NZ_CP050694.1:0-35476 GCF_022760275.1 Streptomyces sp. 891-h
CGCTCTAAAGCCTGAAAGGGCGCTAAAGCGCCCTTTCCTGGAACCTGTCATTTTGCTTCGCAAAATGAGGGCTGACGAGAAAGGAGCTGACGGGAGCTCAACTCGCTTATTGGCGCGGCCCCTTTTTCCGGATACTAGGTATATCGCCAATTCTCCGGTGCAGGTACATCCTTTATTCCTCGCCCATTTGGACCTGTGCTATTTGCTGGGTGTCGAATTCCTTATCCCCTGGAAATTCTACCCTGTTTTCCATGGAAAATTTAGCGCATTTTTGGCGATGGGTGTTGACTCAGTTACTTGTCTAGGATATTGTTTCTCTTGTCGGTTGGTAAGTTGCGTGCATCTTACCTAACTTGACCCCTACCATGGGCCGTCACCTTGGTGGGAGCCACTACTGGCGACACATCAGGAAGGAGCTGACATGCAGGAACCTCAGACCGTTCCGGCAGAACCGCCGGCGGCCGAGGCTGCCCCCGCGACACCTCAGAAATGGGTGCGACCGGGCCTCTCCCGCGTCGAGTGGACGTTCGTGGGCCTGATCGCGGTGGGCGCCGCGGTCGTCGGCGCTATCGGCCTGTACTCCTCGTTCGGGAACGTCACCAAGCACATGGCCGAGCGAGGGTTCCACCACCCCGAGTTGGTGCCTCTCGCGGTGGACATCGCCATCCCCGTGTTCGGGCTGGCCTACCTGGTTCTGCTGCGGCTCGATATGGCGCTCGCCTGGGTACGTCTGGTGCCGGTGGCATTGACCGGCGTCACCATCTACCTGAACGTGACGTCCACTCAGGACATTGACGCACAAGTAGCCCACGCTGCACTGCCCATGCTCTGGGTTTTCTTCACCGAGGTTGTGGCGCACTTCTACCGGGTGCAAATCGGCCGGTCAAAGCAAACTCGCACGGACCCCATTCCCTTTAAGCGCTGGCTGCTGGCCCTCCCCTCAACTTTCAAGCTCTGGCGACGAATGCAGCTCTGGGAGATCACCAGTTATCACCAGGCTCTCGACATGGAACGGGAACGAGTGCGGGCCGTAACCCAGCTGCGGATGACATACGGGAAGAGCTGGCGCCGGAAAGCACCGCTCGACCTCCGCACCGAACTCCGGCTCGGCCTCCTGACTCCTCATCAGGTCAAGCCCGTTGAGCAGTCCACTGCTCCGGCCGAGCAGGCCCCGACCGAGGCAGCGTCCGACCCTGCCCCTGCCCTCCCTGCACAGCGCGAACTGAGCCCCGCCGAGGCAGCGTCCGCGCCCGCCATCGAGACGCTGAGCGTCGACGCCATCGAGGGAGACACGCCGTACACCGCACAGGCCGCTGAGTGGGGCACCACACCCGCTCAGACCGCGACGGTGGAGACCAGCGCGGAGCGGGAGCAGCGAGAGGAGCAGGAGCGGGAGCAGCGCCGCGCGGACAACTACGAGCGGGCTGTCGAGGTGGCGCTGGAGTACATCGAGGCCAATCGGCCGATCACCGGCACGGCGCTGGCCGATGACGAGCGGATCCCGGTAGGTGCCCGCAGCGCTCAGCGCTACCTCGGCCGCATGGTGAAGGAAGGGATCGTTCCGGCCGAGATGGTGCAGCGCGCCCGGTAGGCCACTGAGTACCGCCCAACGCATTGGGGGCCCGACACCGTCTGGTGTCGGGCCCCCAATGCGTTGGGCGGCGGTAGGCCGTGGCGCTGTGGCTCTGTCTGCGGCTCTGTCCGGGGTCAGGGGACCTGCTGTGTCTCCCGGCGACGGACGACGTCCTCAGCGGAGAGGCTGAGGACCTGAGAGCCGTTGTCCTGCCCGATGACCGTCAGCTCGACCAACTCCTCTCCCTCGTCGGTCTCCTCGAAGTGCAGATCCTCGACAACCACGATCTCGGGGATACCGGTCTCGTCCTCGACCATGACCGTGTCTCCCGTCTCCAGGTCGTAGACCCCTGCGTCGGCCCACTCGCCGTGTCGGTCGTCGTCGCCTTCATGGGCCTCGACCGTCGTGCTGGCGGCCTGCCGTGGGAGGTAGTCGACGTCCTGGCGCTCCTGGTGCTCCAGCTCGGCCTGCGGGCCCTTGGCCAGCTCGACGCGGGGGGCCGGCTCCACCTGTTCGGCCGGCTGCTGGCTGTCGAGTCCGTAGCTGGCCCGGAGCTGGCGGACGGCGTCCTCTCGCCGCCGCTTCAGCATCTCGAACGCCGGGGGGATCCTCACGTCCTCCCACAGCGCCGGGTCTGCGGCCCTCTTCCGGGCAGTCGCCCACACGCGGCCGTCCTCCTCGGTGTGTCCCTCCGCTGTGGGCGGAACCACGCGGAGCCCCTGGACTTCCTCCGGCCCGCGGCCGGTCTCGGACATGCCACGGCCCTGAACGCTGGGCAGGTCGGTGCCGGTGCGCGCGTTGCCCCACATCATGATGGCGGTCTCGCGCGTGTGCTGGTCGAGCGCCGTGCGCTTGCGGAAGGAGTCGCGCAGTGCGCCCTTGACGATCTCGGCGTCCGGGCGCTGGAGGCCCAGCACAGCGTGCATCTCGGCCGTGCGGCCCATGACCACGATGTTGCCCCATCGGTCCAGGCAGGGGTGATCCTTGGGGCCCCTGATCTCTTCGCGCCGCTTCTCCTCGGCCCACAGCGTGTTTACCTGGTCCTTGAACACCATGAATTCATCGAGGATGAACAGGAATTTTCCGTGCTGTCCGGCAGGGGTGACGCCTGCCTGAATCTCCTCGTAGCGCTGATCCATGAGCCTGCCAGCGGCCATGATGGCCTCAGCAATATCCCCGATATCCGTCACCAGCGTGACACCGGGGAAATCAGCAAAGTCAAGGTACTCGGTTCGCTTCGGGTCACACAGGACGACGGGAATTCCCTGCAAAACCGCACTGAGGACGAGAGATCGGATCAGAACGGTCTTGCCGGATCCTGTCGGGCCGACGACGAGATGGTGGGGGTTCTTGGAGCCGAGGACCCACGTGCGGAACGTGCCATCCTCGCCGACGGCGTACGGGAGGGTGCCGTATTCCATCGCGAGGTCAGCGGGAAAGTAGACGTTGGTCGGGAATGGAGGGCGCCTTTTGAACCTTACCGTGTTTTCCTCGAAATCCCAGATATCGCGCCAGGACCCGGGAAGTTTGGCGTCGACCTGCATGAGGACTTTTTGCCGGTAGGCCACCGACAGGTCCCGGGCGGTGGTCGCGTAGACGACGCGGATGTCGGTGGGGCTGTCGCTCCCTTCCTCGAAGCGGACTTCCTTGACGGTCGCTGTCGGCCCCATGACGGCCTGGATGGCGTCACCGGCACGTGTTCGCACGGCGGCCTGGGCGGGGGTGTCGCCTGTCTCTGTCGCCACGGAACCGGTGTCGCTCTCAACGATGTCGCCGGGAGCGGTGTCGTAGTCGAGGCGACAGATCACGTGTCGCTTGTGTCGGCGCCATGTCGCCTCGACCGAGGCGCCCAGCCGTGTCGCGACAAGCTCCCGGACCTTCGCACGCTCCTTCTCGTCGCTGTCGGGGTACGTCGCCGGGTAGATGATCTTGATCTGCGTAGGTCGCCGACGGTTCCGCTTCTGTACCCGGATCATGCCCTTGGTGGTCTCGGGACGCAGCACGGGGGCCAGGGCGTGGGTGAGGTCGCGGACCGTGCTGGTGCGCTTCTGGTGCCAGGCGGCTGCCAGGGCCGCGAGGGCGGACAAGAGAACTGCGGCGGCCATCAGGGGCATTTGCAACCCAGTCTGGTCGATGAGGTCGGCGCCTGCCCAGATGACGGCGCAGAGGCCGAGGCCGCCGAGGAGGGCGCGGGGTGCGGTTGGGCCGGGGTTGGGCGAGGGCTGAGTCATAGGGCTGCTCCTTCGGTTACTCCTCGCAGTTTTTTGTGATCTTGGTCGACCACCCTCTCCGGGCTTGACAGGGGTGGTAAGCTGGGGCTCTTCGTAGCTTGCGGAGAAAGGACCCAGCTTAAGGGCCCCTGTCGGCGCCCTCCGAGGCTGATTTTTCCGCCACGCACTGCTACGCCTCCCCCTCGTCCTGCGCGGCTCCGCTGCGGCGTGCCCTGCCTTGCTTGCGCAGGGCCGCGCCCCTGGCTGCCCCCTCGGGTCCCGGGCCGGTGGGCAGCTCCTCGACAGCGGGGAACGGCTGGCCGCCGTTGTGGGTCTCCTCCAGCTCCCGCGTGTGCAGCTCGACCAGGCGCCGGACGTACTCGCTGTGCGTCTGGGGGGCGGCAGGCAGGTGCCGCGTGTGCCACATCGCTGCCCGGGAGCGGTGGTACAGGGAGTCGGGGAAGCTGAAGCTGCGGTTCTTCATCCGCTCCCGGTCCGCGTTCCGCTTCTGGGTGCCGGCTGCTGTGCCCGCGGATCCTGCGCCGGGGTCTGTCGCCGTGGTGTCGCCCCCACGGCTGTCGCTGTCGCCGTCGCCGGGTGTCGTGTCGCCGAGGGTTCCGGGTGCCCTGTCGCCTGTCGCGACAGCGGCGCCTGTCGTCTTGTCGCCGTGTCGCTGTCGCCTGTCGCCTGTCGCTGTCGCCGTGTCGCCGGGGGGTGTCGCTGTCGCTTCGGCTGTCGCCTGTCGCCTGTCGCTCCCGGTGTCGCTGTCGCTGTGTCGCTGTCGCCGTGTCGCGGTGACGTCAGCGGCTGTCGCCGTCGCTGTCGGGGTGTCGCCCATGGCGACGTCGACGGGGTCGTGCTCAACCAGTGCGGCGGGTGTCGCGCGCACCAGCTTTTCCCTCCCCGTCTTTTTCTCTGCCGTCATTGCCCGGCCCTCTCATGCTGTGCCCGCACGGTGTCATACATCCCTTGGTAAATGTCTGCGATCTCCGTAAGTCCGGGATCCCCAAAATCACGCAGAGGCGTATGGAAACTCTCCACCGATTCCCGGACGAGAACATTTCTCGGAATAAGAGGAGTAAGAATCAGCTTTCCTAGATTCTTACTCTCTCTTATATCCCGGATGATTCTTTTGGCGTCGCGGGAATCGTCGTATTCAGTAACAGCGACTCCCGCGATCCTCAGTTCCGGATTCCAACGGGCGCGTATTCGGTCGGCCGTGTAGCGCATCTCCTCGGCTCCCTGTGCACTCCACAGGGACGCACGCGCGACGATGAAAAGCGATTCCACGGCGAGTAGTCCGGACATGGCCAACTTTCCGAGGTCCTTTGGCAAATCAACGATGACGTCTGCTGCCAGGTCGTCAATCTCGCCGCTTTCCCGGGCGCGGCGCAGCGCGGAGACTGCGGGCCCCATGTCGAGGTCCCTGTTCGCGAGGTAGCGGCTGGCCGGTGCCACGAGCATGCCCGGCCGGACCGAGGGTGCGAGGACCTGGCGCAGCGGCACCGCCGAGGCGCCGGCCCCCGGGGGGAGGAGGACGTCCTTGAGCCCGGGAGTCAGCCGCTCCGGCTCCAGGACCGTGGTGCCGTCGCCCTGGGGGTCGAGATCCAGGTACGCGACCCCGCGCGGGGGGTCCTCGCGGCTGCGGCGCCGAGCTGCGGCGTGCGCCAGCTCCAGTGCCGTGGTGGTGCAGCCGGAGCCGCCTTTCCCTTTGCCCACGCCGATCCACATAGATCCATGCCTGTCCCTTTCTCCCCCCAGCCATCCGGGCGGAAGCCCGGCAGTTGCACGAAACATGCTAGGCCGCGCTCCGTTGCCCCGGGCCCGTCCTGAACAGGGAGGAAACGCCAGCTAGTTGGGAATTCCGGCTACCGCTCGACAGCCGTGTCAGCCTATGGTGGAGTGCCAAATCTCGTAAGTCACATGCAACTTGTGACCACGAATCGACAAAGTGAGGTGACCTCCATGAAGTCCGACCTCCAGCAGCTCGCCGCCTTCGGAACCGATGGCCTGGAGAAGTTCCTGAAGGGCGACGCCCTCCAGGTCGGCATCCTGATCGCTGGTCTGGTGATCCTCTTCGGCGCAAAGGCGAAGAACCTGTCCGCTGCCTTCACGGTGGGCGGCATCGCCCTGCTCGGCGTCGCCGTCATGGGCCTGTCGGGCGCCGGGTTCCAGATCAGCGAATACCTCGGCGGATGGATCTGGAACTAAGGGGCGCCGCCGTGGACATGCACACTGACGACGAGATCTACAGCGTCGATGACACGTTCTTGGGGCCCCCGGGGCAGACGCTGCCCTGGGCCGTGCGCTACCGCGCGTACGGCATCGGATCCGCGATCTTCGCCCTGATCCTGGGACTCGAACTCTGGCTCGGCATCCTCGGACCCTGGAATGCGGTCTACGGACTGCTGGTCACCATCGGCCTGACGATGTGGATCATGGGCCGGATCACCCACGAGTACACGCTGCGCGCACTGGCCACGACGTTCTGGCACGAGGTCAGCGCGCCCCGGCCCCGGACTCCGACCCGCCGCGTCCGCCGCTCGACGCTCACCACCATCCACCGGCGGACCCGCAACTCCGCGCGCTGACCGGCGCGGCTGACAGCTGACCACACCTGCCCAACAGCACCACGAGGGGAAACCCGTGCACGACGACGACACCACCGCCGCGCCTGCCCCTGCACCGCGCGGCCTGGCGCGCCTGTTCACCACCAGGCGCCGCACGCAGGACACCACTTACGACAGCACGCTCCAGTTGCGCGACATCACCGGGCATCTCGCCGTCACCCGCGACGGCACTGTGACCGCCTGGTACGTCGCCGCGCCTCAGCGCTGGAGCTTCCTTTCCGACGCCGACCGCAACGGGCTGCTCGCCGCGCACGCCAAACGGTTGGCTGAACTGACCGGCCGCCGCCTGCACCTGCGCGTCACTCACCGGCCCTACCCCGTCGCCCTGTGGGCCGAGGCCCTGCACAACAGCGCCGTCAACCCCCTGCCCGGCTGGGACCGCTACCTCCAAGAGGAGCAAATCAACGTCGGGCGCTCCGGCCTGGACAACAAGGTCGTCTACTACGGCGTACGCATCGGACGCCTCAACGGCCTCGGACGCGGCTCCGCATTCTTCGGCGGAGGCCAGCGGGAACTGGACGCGCTCACCCGCGACGTCCAGGAGGTCGACGGCATCATGGCAGCCGGCGGAATGCAGGCCGCGCCCGTCACCGCGGCCGACATGGACTGGTTGCTCATCCGCTCCCTGGGGCTGGGCCTCCCGGCCCCGCTGGACGTTCCCGAGCGCCCTACCGACCAGTGGCAGCCCGGGGACCTGGCCGAGTACGCCGACACCGTCGAATGGTCCTCACCCGAGGCGTACGCGCCGTACGTGACCGTCACCGGGCACCGTGACGGAGCGACCGTGACCCGGTACGTCGCCATTCTCACCCTCGGGCAGATGGCCCTGCCGCCCATCCCCGAGTCGGGACACGCGCCATGGATGCAGCGGCTCGACCGGCTCCCCTTCCCCTACGAGGTCAGCGCGGTCATCGACGTGCGGGAAGCGGCCGAGGTGACGAAAGAGATGCGCTCACAGCTCCAGCGCATCTATCACCAGGTCAAACACCACCATGAGCACGAGGTTGACATTCCGCAGCGGCTGGGCCGCCAGCGTCAGCAGGCACTGCTGACCGAGGACGAGATCCAGTCCACCGGAGCAACCGGACTCGGCACCCGCACGGAGGGCTGGTACCGCATTGCGGTCTCCGCCGACAGCAAAGAGAAGCTGTTCGACCGCGTGGCCAAGGTGAAGAAGCGCTACGGGACGCACGTGCTGGTGCACCACACCGCCGACCAGTACCGGCTCGCCAGCGAATTCATCCCCGGGGAACCTGTCGCGAACGACGCCTACAAGCGGCGCCTGCCGGTCACCACCCTGGCCGGAGCCCTGCCCGCCGCGACAGCGGTCGTCGGCGACCGCATGGGCCCCAACATCGGCTACACGAGCGGCGCCAGCCGCCGCGCGGTCATGTGGCACCCCTGGCGCTCCCAGGAGATCCGCGAGGGCTCCGGCCTCACCCCGCTGGTCAGCACGCTGGGTGGTGGCAAGTCGACCCTCATGGGCAAGATCGTCTACGACTCGACACGGATGGGCGCGCCCTGGGTGCTGCTCGACCCCTCCGGGCCGCTCACCCGGCTGTGCGGCCTGCCCGAGCTGCGGCCCTACTCACGCGAAATCAACCTGATGAACGCCGAGCCCGGCACGCTCAACCCGTACAGGGTCATCCCTGACCCGGACCGCCAGCATTACCGCGCGGCCGACTACTGGAGCGACCGCGACCGCGAGGACGCGGCCGAGCGCGCCTACCAGCAGGCCAGGAAGACGGCCGCTGCCTCCCGCCGCACACTGGCCGTCGACGTGCTCCGCGGACTGCTGCCTGATTCGCTGCGCAACTCCGAGACGACCTCCAAGGCTCTGTTGATGGCCGCCCAGCGAGCGGACGCCTCGGTCAACAGCTCCCCGTTCGCCATCATCGATGCGCTCAAGCGTCTGTCCGGCTCGCTGGAGGAGCACGCCACCCACCTCGCCGAGCTGCTGCACGGCGTCAGCGAGATGCCCCAGGGGCAGCTGATCTTCCCCTCAGCCGACGGTGGCGACGACCGGTACCTGAGCGCACATCACCGCCTGGTGGTCATGTCCCTCAAGGGCCTGACGTTGCCCACGGCCGGTGTCCCCGCGCACGAATGGACGCTCGAAGAGCAGTACAGCATGCCCCTCCTCTACCTGGCCGCCTGGTACGCCCAGCGCTCGATCTACGACCGGGAGATGCACGCGCGTAAGGGCCTCGCCCTCGACGAGTGCTGGGCGCTGCTCCAGGTCAGCAGCGGTCGGACCCTGCTGAAAAAGACCGGCCGCGACTCCCGCAAGCACAACACCCGCGCCCTGTACGCGACCCAGGACGCCGGGGACCTGATCGCGGCCGACTTGTCGAACTGGATCGACTCCGCATTCATCGGCCGCACCATCGGCGAGGACGCCCAGCGCGGCGCCCTGCGAATGATCGGCATCGAGCCCGGCAACGGCTACGAGGACCAGCTGGCCACGCTCTCCGCACGCCAGCGCGACAGTGACCGCACCCAGATCCCGCGTGAATTTATCTTCTCCGATGGCGAGGGCGGCATCGAGCGGATCACGGTCTCGCTCGCGCACCGGCCCCAGCTCAGGGACGTGCTCAACACCACCGCCAACCCCCGGGCTGCCCGCAGCGTCCCGCAGCAGGCCGAGCGCAGCCCATGGATCGAGGGCCAGGACCTGCTGACCAAGTCCTCCCTCCCGTCCCAGAACGGCAAGGAGGCCCTGCGATGACGCGCACCGCGAGGCTCCGCCTCCAGCAGCACCCCGCCCTCCGCCTCCTGGTCCTAGCCCTCACACTCGTCCTGGTCACCGGGCACCTGGTCATGGAAACCACGGCCAGCCCCGCCCGTGCGGCCGAGTGCACTGACAAGGACATCCCGGAGCCGTTCAGGGACGACTGCATCGACGGCGACAGCTCCAGCGATGACGAAGACTGCGCCGGACCTGCCAGTGACTACTGCAAGAGCGGCGGCAAGGAGGAGAAATCCGGCTGCGACTACGCCCCTGAGCATTCGCAGAAGTTCTGCGACGACGGCAAGGGCGAGGACAAGAAGAAAGACAGCGGCCCTCCGGCCGGCGGCCCTCCCGGCATGAGCGACGCGATGGACGAGCTCACGCCCGAGTGCAAGAGCGCCCCGACGCCCGCATCCCCAGGCCGCGGTGATGCCTCCTGGGCGCAGCAGGAGCCCGAGAAGGCCCCGGCGCCCATCAGCACGAAGAGCGACAGCGCCACCGCGCACATCTACGAGCAGTACGGGCTCAGCGGCCTGGAGTGGCACACCTACGACCTCGCCTGCGATTCCCCCAGCGACACGCTCACCATGATGAACAAGGACTACACCACCCAGATCGCCAACTGGGCACTCGGCGCGAGCCGGTGGTGGACCTCCCTTGCCATCGGCATGCAGCAGGAGGCGACGAGCAACGGCTACATCAGCAAGATTTACGACGTATCCGCCGACGCCACCAAGGAAATCCGCGACGCGGTCTACAAGCCCTGGATCGGTATCTCGATCCTGGTTCTGGGCCTGACCATCCTCTACAGCGCCCGCCGCAAGGCGTTCGCCGACACCACCAAGACCATCACCTGGGCTCTGCTGGTCATGGCCGTGGCTGCCGTCGGGTTCGGCTACCCGCAGCAGGTGGGAAAGCTGGCCGATGACGCGATCGTGCAGACCGTGGGCCAGATCCAGCAGGGGGTGGCCGGGGACGTCACCAAGGGCAGCACCCCGGGCACGTCCCAGGGCAACCTGCTGACCAAGGGCATCCTCTACGAGGGCTGGCTGCGGGGCGAGTTCGGTGACTCCGACTCCAAGGTTGCCAAGAAGTACGGCATGCCCCTGCTCGACGCACAGTCGCTCACCTGGGCCGAATCCCGGCTGCCCGACGAGGAGCGCAACAAGGTCATCGAGGCTAAGAAGAAGACGTTCCAGGGCATCGCCGCGAAGGTCAAGAAGGAGGACCCGGACGCGTACGAGTACCTGACCGGCCGCGCCGGGGGCCGTCTCTCCGCTGCCGGGGAGACCGCCATCGGCGCCACACCCGCGAACCTGTACTCGTTCGCGAGCAGTTCGCTCATCGTCTCCGCACGGCTGATCATCCCCACCGCGCTCATCTTCCTGCCCGCAATCGCCGTCCTGGCGCTGCACCGCAGGCTCTCGGGAACGCTGCGCACCCTGGGCTCCAGCGTCGGCGCGGCCATCATCAACGCGCCGCTGATGTCGCTCGGAGCCAGCATCGAGATCGTGGCCGTGAAGGTGCTGTTCGCGGACAACGAGATCCCCGCCTGGTTCGCTGCCGTACTGCTGTGGATCTTGTCGGTGATGCTCTGGGTGATGACCAAACCGCTTCGGCGGCTCAACGCGATGCTGTCCCCGAACACCCAGTGGTTCGGCAACGGCATCGGTGCCATGAGCAAGACCAAGGCCGCTCTTGGCGGGGCCGCCCTGGGCTACGTCAAGGGCCGTATGACAGCACGGCAGATCGGCCGCATGGTCAACGGCAGGAAGGGCGGCAAGAGCAGCCAGCCGGACCCGGACGCCTCCGACGAGGGATCGCTGGCGGGAGACCTGGCGCCCGAGGACCGGCAGCAGTCACAGCGACCGCCCGACTTCAACGACCTTTCGGCCGCCAACGAGCGTGCAGCGTGGGAGGGCGGCGAGGGCCCCGACTACGAGGGCGAGGGCTACCGCTGGGGGGACGACGAAGGCTGGCAGAACGCCACCGGCGCGGCCTCGCAGACGGCCAGCACCACAGCGCCCAGCAGCGGCAGCACGGCAGCGCCCGGGGGCCTCTTCGTTCCTGCACCGGCGCCGGCTGCCGCGACCGGCCCCGACCACAGCGAGGGACCGACCACGGACCTGGCACCCAGCACCCCGAGCACCCCGAGCGCGCCGAGCGCGCCGAGCGCGCCGGTGGTCTCCCCGGAGACCACCGGCCGCGGTCCCTCCCCGAGCGCTCCTCCGGCGCCACGGGCAGGGACAGACACGGCCGTTGTCCCGACCGCTGGCGGCACCCGGGCACCGGGCGCTCCCTCGTCGCAGGCTTCTCGGGGCAGCCAGCAGGCGGCGGCCTCCACACCTCCCGGGGCATGGGACGAGCCCGCAGGCAGCAGCACCGATGTCGAAGGGGACCGGCCGGCGCCGTTCCAGGCGCCCACGGTGACCGGTGACGACGGCCAGCAGGTATTCGTCATCTACAGCCCGAGCAGCAGCACTTACGAGGCCCACCGGCCCGACGGGTACAGCACCCCCGATCAGGACGGGGAGGACTGATGCGTGACCTCCGCAGCACCCTGACCTGGGTGCTCCACAGCCGCAGGAGGCTGCTGGGCACGGTCGTCTCCCTCGTGGCGGCCATCGTCCTGATCGCCTCGCTCAACAACGAGGACGGCCAGCGCCACGCGGACGCCAAGGCCCCGCGCCCGTCGACGTCCAGCAGTTCCGAACCGCCCGCGTCGTCCTCGCCGTCACCGAGCAGCAGTCCCGACCTGAGCACGGCCGCAGGCACCGCCCGCGGATTCGTTGCGGCCTGGGCCTCGCACAAGCCGCGCCAGGAGTGGCTGGCCTCCCTGGCGCCGCACGCCACTCAGGACCTGACGCGCGACCTGTCCAGCACCGACCCGGAGCGCATCTCGTCCACCAAGGCCACCAAGGCGACGGTGACCGACACCGGAGGCGGCAACATCACCTCGGTTGCGGTGCGTACCGATGCGGGGCCCGTGACGGTCGACCTGTTGTGGGAGCGGGGCCGGTGGTGGGTCTACGACATCCAGCCCGGCGCCCAGGCCAAGGAGTGAGGCATGCATCCCCTCGCGCTGGCCGCGTCACGGCGCGGCCGGCGGTGGGGCCTCGTGGTTCTCCTCGGGGCCCTTGCCGCCGCTGGTATGGCGTTCCTGCTGATCTCCCAGGCGTTTCTGAGCGCCGCCGCCGCGCCCATGTCCGGCCTGCCCTGTCCGGCCGAGGACGTGGCGGTGGGTGAAGGAGACGGCAAGACAGGACTGAACGCCAAGCAGATCAAGAACGCCCAGATCATCATCGCCACCGGGCAGAAGATGCAGGTGCCCGCCCGGGGTCAGGTCGTCGCCATCACCGCCGCGCTCCAGGAAAGCGGGCTGCGCAACCTCAAAGGTGGCGACCGGGATTCGGTCGGCCTCTTCCAGATGCGGCCCTCCCAGGGCTGGGGCACCGCCAAGCAGCTCACCAACCCGCGCTACAGCTCGAAGAAGTTCTACCGCGCGCTGCTCTCGGTGCCCGGCTGGCAGAACATGAGCGTCACCGCAGCCGCTCAGAAGGTCGAGAAGTCGGGCTTCCCGCGCGCTTACGCTAAGCACAAGCGCCGCGCCGTGCAGATCGTTGCCTCCGTCGGGCGCGGCACGGCAGGCGTGGCCCAGGTCGACACCACCGGCTGCACGGCCGTGGTGGACACCCCCGCAGGACCGACCGGTACAGCGCTCGCGGTCATGAAAAAGCAGGTGGGCAAGCCGTACAAGTGGGGTGCCACCGGCCCCGACTCCTTCGACTGCTCGGGCCTGATCGTTTACGCCTGGCGGAAAGCGGGCTATCAGCTCTCGGTGCGCACCAGCCAGCAGATGCACACCGTCTCGACGCCGATCAAGAGCGGGCAGGAAAAGCCCGGCGATCTCATCTTCACCGAGTTCGAGCAGGGAGGCCCCGCACACGTGATGGTCGTACTCAAGAAGGGCACGGCGATTGAGGCCCCCCGGACCGGGCTTGACGTGCGGATTCGGAAGTACAACGCGAAGCAGGAAGGTGCGAAGTTCGGCCGCCTGCCCAAGTCCGCGCTCAGTCGCACCACGGGGGCATGACGTGCACGTAAACATCCCCATGAAGGACATTCCGACCCTGGTCAACAAGGCTGATGGGCAGGTGCTGTTCGGAGCGCCGGAGACCACCCAGGCACTCCGCGACATCGCCTGCTTCCTCCGCTACTACCCCGAGCTGTCCGCTTCCGCAGTCCTGGACCAGGTTGCCGACAACTTGGACGTGGCGGTTGCGAAGATCCGGCGCCGCACGGTGAACGGGAGGGAAGGGGAATGATCCTGACGCTCTACTGCTGACCGACAGAAGGGGCTGCCCGCGTGCGGGCAGCCCCTTCTGTCGGTGCGCGGTGACCCGCAACACAACACGAACTGTTTCGGCGATTGACAAGTGTTTCGCAGGGAAACACTATTGAGGAGGTCGGGCAACCGCCCGCCAACGCACGCGGGGCGCGGCTCCGCTTCCACACGACCGCCGCGCCCCGCCTCCCGAAGGAGGTCACCATTGTCCACCACCCTGCACACTGCGCCCAGAACGCGCATCGCCCTGGACGGCGACCTGGTCAATGACGCCGCCTGCACGCTCGTGGAACTGTCCACCGTGCCGGACGACGAAGCCCTCCAGGACCGGGCCGCCGCCCAGCTCGCGCCGCTGACCGCCACCCTGCGCCGGATCACCGGCACCGACAACGCAGAGGCGGCGAACGACGCGGACTGGCTCAACGCCTGGCGCGGTTGCGGGATCGTCCGAGAGAGGACCCGCTGATCCCATGTCTCGTCGTGCCCCGAGCAACAGCTATCACCTGCGTATGACCCTGACCGACGGTGGGTTGTGGCAGGTCGACATCACTGAGTTGCCCGAGGTACGCCCCGCGCCGCTGCGCTCGCTCTCCCGCATGGAGGCTCGCGCACGCACGGCCATCGCCCAGGGCGAGGGCGTCGACCCCGACGCCCTCGCCCTGGAGGTCACCACCAGCACCGGAGACCCCCAGGTCGACGCCGACGTCGAGCACGTCCGCGCGCTGCGCGACAAGGCGGACGACCTCGCCCGGCAGGCCGAGGAGGCCCGCGCCGCAGCGCGCCAGGCCGCCGAGCCCATCGCCCGGCACCTCGTACACCAGCGCGGAGTCAGCGTCCGGGATGCTGGCGCGGTGCTCGGGGGGTACAGCGGTGCCGTGATCTCCCGCATGACCCAATACGCCTGAACGCCGTTCCCACCCAGGAGCCTTGACCACAACGACGGAGGACCGATGCCCGACGAACAGAAGCTGCGCGACGCCGCCAGCGCCTACGCCGAACTGGAGCAGGCAATCGCCTGCGGAATGCACGCCCCCAGCACCGAGGAGGCCACTGCCCTGGTCGAACCGGCCGCGCACAAGGCCAACGCAGCCATGAAGGAGGCCGGTCTGCTGGGCGCATCAGCGCAGCAGATGCAGGACCTGGTCCGGGGCTTCGGGCCCGGCACCCAGAACTGACCCACCGGCTGCCACCGGGAACTGACCACGCCCGCTCACCACGGGCGCCCGGCAGCAGCCTCAGCCGACCGCACACCGACCCAACACACCGGAGGACTCCTATGTCCACTGTTCGGCCCCTGCCCTGGCACGTGACTCTCTCCAGCTCCATCCACGCACTGCGCTGTTCCGCGATGACCGCTCGCAACGCCTATCAGCGTGCCGTCCAGGAGCACGGCCAGGCCCAGGGCGACGCCGTGCACGCCGACGACATCGGCACCGCCGTGCGGCAGTACGACAGCATGCCGTTCAACCCGTACGCGCACACCCTGGGGCAGATCGAACTGGCCCAGCGCGGCCTGCTGCTCTCCCTCTCCCGTGTATGGCACCGGACCGCCCGCACCTACGCCTGGAGCGCGTCGCACGCCCTGTTGCTCCTCCGGGCGGGAGAGGAACCGGCGCTCGCCACGGTGGCACCGACCCGTCAGCCACTCCCGGCGCTGGAGCTGTCCGGCCTCCCTGCGCAAACCCGTGCCGAGGCCCAGCAGGCCGAGCGCGACGTCCTCCGCCATGTCAACAACTTCGCGGTCTCGCACTGGGGACAGGCCGCAGGGGCCTGGCACCGTCACGCTGAGGCAGTCAACGCCCTGGTATGGCCGGAGATCATCGAACGTGGCATCGCCAAGACCAGCGCCGCCCTCAGCAAGGGAGGCGACGCGTGATGCACAACTCCCCCGCCGACCGGATGCGCGAGTACCGGCGCGGCTCCCACCTCGGAGCCGCCCGCAACCTTGTCCGCATCCTGGCCGATGGCTTCCCGCCCGTTCTCTCCTGGGAGATCACACGGAACGGCACCCTTATCGGGGAGCTGGAGCCGGACGGCCGCAGCCCGGTGGAGATGATCCGCTCCATCCACCGCGCTTACGGCGGCACCGTCGCCTGCCAGAACCGGGTGACCGGCAGGCGACTGGTCGCTCAGTTCGGGTGGCGTACCTGGTCGGTGGAGCTGTGGACCCCCTCCCCGCTGCCCCTGCGGACCTGGTCCGTCGAGCTGGAAACTCCGCTGCCTGGTCTGCCTGACTGAGCCGTCGGCTCACCGTGCTCGGCTCCCCGCACGGGAGTCGAGCGCGGCGGGCCGACGGACGGCCCACGCGCGGCAGCGCTGATGTCCGCCCAACACCGGCCGTGCGCTGCCGCGCGCTCTTCCTCTCCTGACCAGGAGGATCCATGCCGACCTACACCGCTGACGAGTTGACCATGGCGTTGCATGCCAGCCTCGTCACCGATCTTCCGAACCTCTCCCGGGCCGAGGCACAGGCCGCCATCACGGAGGAGCTGACCGGCTACGGTCTCGCCCACGCCCGAGCACTGGACGCTTACGAACTCGGGGACCGGCCGGAGACCGTATTCCCGCGCCGCACCCAGGCCGCGGACCTCGTCCGGCGCTATGGCGTCGACGCACTCCAGCCCACCCCGATTACCGGGCTGACCATCCGCCAGCCCTGGGCGGCCCAGCTCACCCACCGCAACCGGCGATGCGTCCACCACAGGTGGCCAGCACAGCAAGCCGGTTGGCTCCTGCTGCATGCAAGCTCAGTCCTCGACAACCGGTACCTCCCCCAGGTCAGGGAGACAGACCCGGACCTCCCGCTCACCACGGGCGCCGTCATCGGGGCCGCACGGCTGGTCACGGCCCACGAGAGCGCCGGATCCTGCTGCCCTTGGGGAGCCCCGGACTTCTGGCACTGGGTCATCACCGATCTCCACCCGCTCAAGGAACCAGTCCCGGCACGCGGCCGACAGTGCCCTTGGGACCCGGCTCCCGCCCTCGTCCGGGAAGTCCGCGCCCAGCTCCCCCAGGGGGTGCTGCTGTGACCTCCCCGCGTGCCCACACTGCCGGCACCTCCGCACGGCGCCACGCGGCTCGACTGCGGCGGGCCGAAGTCGGCCGCCAGCACCGCAAAGGGCTGCCACTGCTGGCGGGGTCGCTGCTGCTGAGCATCGCCCTCGCTCCGACTCTCTCCCACACGGGGGGTCTTATGCGGCTGGCCTCCCTGCTGCTCCTCGTCGGCCTGCCCGGCTGGGTGGCACGGCGCTGCTATCAGCCCGGACCGGAGGTACGGCGCTGGCGCCACGGCGCCGAGGGCGAGCAGCGCACCGCCCGTCTGCTCCGGCCGCTGGCCCGGCGCGGCTGGACGGTGCTGCACGATCTCGCCATCCCGGGAACCAGGGCCAACGCTGATCATTTGGTGCTGCTGCCCGACGGACGCGGCGCCGTCATGGTGGACAGCAAGCACCTCAACCGCACCGGTCAGGTCACGGTGCGCGGCGGCACCCTCCACTGCGGCAACCGCACCTACCCGGACATGCTCAGCACTGCGCGCGGGCTGGCCGAGAAGGCAGGCGCCGCGCTCGGGGTTCCCGCCGCCGCGCTGGTGGTGGTGCACGGTGCCCGCGTGCCCAACGGCCGCATCCGGGCCCAGGGAGTAACCATCGTGAGCCCCAGCAGGCTCCGAGGCGAACTCACCAGCATCCCGTGCACTCCGGACCGCGACCGTGCCGAGCTGCTGGCCGACCGCGCGCGGCGCCACCTGCCTCCGCACACCTGACCTGTCCGACCGTCCGCAGTCCGTGCCTGAGCGCAGCAGCCGCGCTAAGGTACGGATTGCGGTTTTTTGACCGTGGGCCCGGCTCAAGGCCCGGAAGTCGTCTGGCCCAGACCGGACGCCATCACCGAAGGTGCCCCGCGCCGAGCCCCCACCAAGTTCACCGCCGTCACCTTGGCCTCGCTCTGTGCGGGCCGGTGAGTCTGGGATCACCGTGCTCGCGGGAAGAGTTGAGATGCCGAAGATGCACGCACGCAAGAACGACCTCGCAGCGATCAAGGCCAACTACGGCGTCAAGCACGCCGATGCCCTCGCGATCCTGGACTCCGAGGACCGCGAGGAGCTGTGCCAACTGCTCGCCGAGTACGCAGACATCACCACCTATGCGGAGGCCAGGGACTACCTCGCCGAGCTGCGCGCCGATCCGCGCAACCAGGTCATGTGTGACAAGTGCGGTTGGACCTGGGGCATGGTCTGCCCCGAGTGCCCCGGCTGCGGCTGCTACAACGGCCGCTGCTCCGGCTGGCGACACCTCGACTACGCCGGTGACGACGACTTCGACGGCTACGACAACGAATGCCGTGACTGCGGCGCCGGTGGCGACCCCTATGAGGAATGCACCTGCTACTGGGACGACGAGGAGGACCAGGAGCACGAGGCGGTGCCAGCGTGACCATCGCAGCCGCTGCCGATCTCGCCAGGCGCGGCCTGGCTGTGTTCCCGCTCCCGCCCGGCGGTCGTCGTCCTACCGGCCGGTGGCAATCGCTGTGCCTGACCGATCCGGAGCGCGTCCAGGAACTGTGGTGCGCCGGTGACAACATCGGCGTCGGCTGCCGGGCCTCCAAAGTCGTCGGCCTGGACCTGGACATCGACGGCGACGGCGACGGCGAAACGGTGCTCACCGAGCTGGCCACCAGCCTCGGGCAGGACTGGCCTAAGACCCTGACCGTGCGGACGCCGAGCGGCGGCCTGCATCTGTATTTCCGGGTTCCGTCCGGCTGCACCATCGGCAGCAGTTCGGGCGGCCGGACCGCTCTCGGCTCAGGCATCGACGTGCGCGGCCCTGGCCGCCGCAGCGGCGGCTACCTGGTCGGCCCCGGCTCCACCGTGAACGGCAAGCGGTATGTCATCGAGCGTGACGTGCCGCTCGTCGGCCTGCCTGAGTGGATCGCTGAAAGGGCTGCACTGGTCTGACCTTGCCCGGGGCGCCGTTTCCCGCTGCCGTCCGTGCCGGAAACGGCCGTCGCTCCCCTCTCTCCCTGTATGCGGGGAATACTGTCCGCATGAGTGACGAGGAGGGGAAGCTACCGCCGATCCGGATCGAGACCTGGGACCAGGCCGTGCCTCCCGCTGCCGTCCCGGTACCGGCACGGCACGCTGCCGAGCTGCACCGCGCACGGGCCATCGCCTCGGTACCGGGCACGGGGATCCTGCACGACATGCGCGTGCTCGGAGAGCCCACCCACGAGGACGGAGACCTCCGCGTCGACCTGGTCCCGGAACTCGACTACTGGCGCACCCGGATCCTGGGCCAGCACCCGGCGCCTCTCCGGCTTCCCCTCGACCAGGTCTGGATCGAGCACCGGTTGCCGTTCGACCCGGACGAGAGTAGGGAGCCTCGTCCGGGCGAGGGTGCCGGCCTGATGCGGCGCCTGGCCCCCGGGCCCGAGCAGCCCGGTGCCCGCATCCCCGTTCCGGCCCGTACCGTTCCCCATCTCCATGGCCGCCGCATCATTCAGACCACGCCGCTGGGGTTCTGCTGGGACCTTCGAGCCATCTCTGAGCCGTACGACGACGGGGACGCCATCACGCTCCGGCTGACGAGCGCCCACCACTACTATCGGTGGCTGCTGACCAGAGCGGACCCTGAGACGACGCCGGTTCCGCTGTATGTGCTGTGGACCGAGTAGACCCCGACGCTCGGGGTCGTCGGGGTCTACTCGGTCACATGCCGGGCGGATTCATGTGTACGTCCTCATCCGGAGTGTGCAGGAGGCGCGTGGCCACCCAGCCGACCCTGCCGCGCATTTTGACTTTGGTCCACCGGGTTCCACCCCGCAGCCGCTTGCAGCGATCCCCCCTGTACGCCACCCCCACGGCCGTCGACCGCGACGACGGCCGCGAACGGATCGTCGCGCTCGACGCCGTCACGTAGCAGCCCCTCTTGGCCGTCACGGCGCCCGTGGCGGTGACCGGCTCGACGGCCGCCGCGGCCGGCACCATGCTCGCCCCCGCCAGCAGCACAGCAGCCACAGCGGTGGCTGCCCTCACACCCGTCTGCATCGGACCTCCCCTGTTGTCGGTGGTCCTGCCAACTCCCCCCAGCGCAGGCGTGTTACGGCCGATGCCCCGGCGATCACCCGTAGGTGACAGCGGCATCCACGAGGCGGAAAACGACGCCAGGCCCTGCTGGTGATCTCCCCACCGGTTTAGGGTGCCCGCATGTGGATCGCCCTCTTCTCCCCCCGTTCCACCGGCAAGTCCGTCGCCGCGTGGTGGCTCCTCCACGCACTCCATGCCCGGGGATACCCCGTGCTCGGAGTCGACGCGGACGAGAGCAAACAGATGTACCGCTGGTGGGAGGCCCAGTTCCCCGCAGACGACGACCAGGAGGAAGGGGACGAGTTCGAGGCGCCGTTCGAGGTGCACAGGATGGCCGACAGCCGCTTCCACGAGCAGGCCGCCGACATGCTGCCCCCCGGCCACATCGGTGTCGTAGACGTCGGCCACCTCGAAAACCACTCCGCTATTGGCCTCAGCGTGATGAGAGTCGTCGACTTGGCTCTGATCACCTGCGCGCCGACCGCAGGAGACGTCGAGAGAATGGACGATCTCCCCATGGACTTCTTCATTGAGCGAGGCATCAAGAAGCGACCGGCCGGAGCACCCGAACCAGAGCGGTGGATCTTGTTCACCCGGAACCAGTTGGGCGCCACTCGGGCGGTGAAAGAGCTCCGCACCTCGTTGGGCGACGACGGGTGGAACATCCTCTCCACAGTCATCCCCGCGACCCAGACCTACAGCAGCACAGGGGAGGGGGTCGAGATCTACGCACCCGGGTCCCACTTCGATGAGCTGGTGACAGAGCTGGAGACGAAGGGTCTGCTCGACAAGAGGATGGTGACCGAGTGAGCGCCCGGAAGCCCTCGACCCGACGGTCCCAGGCAGAGATCCGGCGCGAGCGCCAGGAGCGCCGAAGGAAAGAGGCTGAGGCTGTCCCCGAGCTTGCTCAGGGACGGCCTCAGCCCATGCTCACCCTGAACGATCTGCCGACTCCCACCGATGCCCCCGACGCTGGGGGGGAGCTGAGTACCGACGAGGCGGAGACGTGGGAGCTGTGCCAACAAGGATTCACCCAGTTCCACGACGCATGGTGGGTTTTCGCGCGTTCGGTCGAGATCGCACTGCGGGGGAAGCTGTGGCGCGCGGACTACAGCGACGTGCGCGAGTTCATCGAGGACGTGACCGGCGGCCGGAAAGCGGTCAGCACCGTCTACCGCCAGGCAGCCAGCGCTGGTATCGCCGAGATCATCGCAGGTCATACACCAATCGAACTAGAATCGAACGATCATTCCCGCGTGCGGGAATCGCTGGCCGCCATCATGGGATCCAGCTCCCCAGCCGACCCCAGCCCCCCGCCAGCGCCCCGCAGCCCCGAGCCTGAGCAGAGCAACGAACAGAAGCCCAGCCCGCCAAAGCAGCGCGCTCCGAAGGAACCGACACTCACCATCAGCCAACGGTCAGCACTGGCCCTCGGCCCCGTACGGGAGGTCCACGGGGATGCAGGCGCCGCTGAGGTGTACCGGGCCATCGCAGAGGAAACCGGCAAGAAGGCCGTGCCCGAGAAGACGGTGCTCCGCATCATGCCCCAGCTCCCTCTGAGCGAGGACATCCCCCTGGACGACGTCCTCCACCGGGCCCGGACCCTGGCCAAGGAACCGGACGAGGCCGAGGTAAGCGAGACGACTGCGGCCGACCCCGTGAAGTGGCTCAAGGCATACGTGAATCTCGCCCGCGACTTCGCACAGGGCAGCGCAGGAATGGCCGAGGCATACACGGCCGCTGCCGCCGCCGACGAGAAGAAAGCACTCCGGTACGCCAAACAGATCCACCGGCACATGAAGGACGCCGCGAAGAACTTCCCGGACGTCTGATCAGTCCCTGTCGGTCCACGCCTTCAGCTCGGCCGCGATGGCGCGCACATCGAGCCCGCGGCCGGCGCGCTCGACCAGGTCGGCCGCCGCCTCCGTCGAGACCCGTACCGGCCGACCGGACGCATGGAGATAGCCGACAGCCACCGAGGCCGCCAGCAGCTCGTTACCCGACTCCAGCGACGGCACCCTCACCAGCGAGTGCAGCAGCGCGGCTGCCCGGTGGTGCGGCTGGTCATAGACGAGGCGGCCCATGACCTCGGCAGCATGCCGGGCACGGGCCGCCTCAAAGGCTCCCCAGTCGGTGACCTGCGGATCGTCGGGCAGATGGTGCTCCGCGATCTCCAGCAGCCACCGAGTATCGATCAGCAGCTCCATCAGGCAGCGTCGAGCCCGCCGTGCGGACGGCTGCCGAACCGCTCCTCGAACCCTTCGGCGTGTTCCGCGATGAACGCGGACGCACCCTCGATGAAACGCGCGTGCGTCAGATCAGTACGCAGTACCTGGGCCGCATACTGCTCGGCCGGCACGTGCTCCGTGGTCGCCCGGCGCTGAAGCGCCTCGTAGGTCTCGTCATCGACCGTAAGACGGATTTCCCTGGACATACGGCCACGGTAGCGCTCTACGGCTGCGGTGGGGAGCGGAAGCCTCACAGTTGCCCGAACTGCTCGACTGAAGCGACGCAGCGGAACCCTGTGTCGTCGTCGGACATGGTGGAATCGGCGTCGTTGAGATCAGCCGGGGCCGCCCGGGAGAAAGAGCTGGTGAACGCGCTTCCTTTCAGAACGTACCGCCCCGGCTCCGTCTCGCTGGAGCACCATTCCCAGACATTGCCGCACAGGTCGTACACCCCGTAGGGGGACGTCCCGCTGTGGAACCGGCTAACTGGGGTGGTACTTCCGATCCCGGTCTCTCTGACGTTGCACTTGGCGGCGGTGCGCTGGTCCCCCCAGGGGTAGACAGCTCCCACGGTGCCCCGAGCTGCTTTCTCCCACTGCTCGGCACTCGGCAGGCGCTTACCGGACCACTTCGCGTATGCCTCGGCGTCCCGGTGGGTGACCCACACAACTGGATGGTCCATCAGTTGGGTTGGTACTCGTCCACCCTCCCAATGCTTGGGCGGCTGGTGGCCCGTTGACGCGACAAAACGCGCGTAATCCCCGTTGGTCACCGGATGCAGATCGATATAGAACGCATCTACCCAAACTGCCTGATTCTGTGCACCTGCCAGGTACACGCCCTGCTCGATCAGGGTCATCGGCTTGCCGTCTCCAGGGTGACGGACGTGTTCGGCGGTGAGTGCGGCTGTTGCCTCCGCAATCGTCTGCTCAGGCACGAATGTCTGATCGGGACCCGAGCTGTCGTCGTCCTGTTCGCAGAGCACGGTGAACCGGCCCAGTTCGGCCGCCGAGGACGCGTCCAGCATGGAATCCAGCGCTGCCTGGTTCGGCGGTCTGGGCGCCACTCGACGTCCGTGCTTCTCCCAGTTCGAGACCATGCGCGCGGTGACCCCGATCTTGTCGGCGAACTCCTCCAGTGTCAGGCGCTTCGCTTTCCTGAGTGCCGCCGCTTCTCGACCCGTCCAATGGACTACAACCGGCATGCGCCGCCTCCTCCTATACCGGATCTCCGGGCACTGCGGCGTAGGCATCCCGCAGCGCGGCAAGCACGGGGTGATCGATGTCTAGGCTCCGGTCATCGATCTTGTGGATGGGACGCACACCGATAGAGGTGTTGGTCGCGAACGCTGCCTGCACTCGGTGCAGGTCACTACGGTCAACCGGCTCGCTGGCCCAGCTGTGAGCTTCTTGCAGCAAGGCCATCGTCACACCCGGGAGGACACCGCCCTGGGGCCAAACGACGACGTCGTCAATGATCGCGCCGAAGTTCCAGGTGCCGCCCTCAGTGATCTTCCCGTCATGTGTGACGAAGAGTGCGTCGTCTGCTCCCGCCCTCTGTGCAGCCCTTCGGGCTGCGAGCTGCCCGAAGAGACCGATGTGCTTGATCTCCGGCTTTTCCCGCTGGTACTCCACCGTGCGAACGCTGAGCGGGGGGAGGGGGCCGGCAGCCACTTCCCGGCGAGTGACCAGGATGCTCGGCTGTGCGTCCGCCCCCGGATTGCCCATCGTGAGGTCTGGGTCGAAGACAGTGACCCTCACGACGAACGTGCCAGCAAGGCCGCCAACGGCCTGGTGGACAAGATGCCGGACTCGACCACGGTCAAGCTCAGCGTCGAAGACTGAAGCGCAGTCCCGGACGAGACGGTCCAGATGCAGCTCCAGGCCCCGGACGTGTCCCTCGTCCACCCTCATGGACGTGAAGTGGCCAAAGTTCGTGAGGGCAAGAGCCTGCAGTGACTTCTGATCTATGGGAGCGCCGTTGAGAAGTGCCATGTAGGCAGTCTGTCATCTCAAGAGGCTCCCAAGTGCCCAGCTCAGACAGGCAACTTCAGGGAAATTTCAGTGCGGTGGCAGTGGCAGTACGTGGCCATGCGCTCGACGGTGCGTAAACCTTGTTTCCTGCCCGGTTCTACTGGGAGCACCGCTTACTGATTTCTGACCTCAGCCCCAGGAGCAGCACCTATGAGGGACGGCCTTTCTTCCAAGGACTACCGGCCCATCGAGGCACAGTCGATCCACGCCTCGGTCAACAACATGCTGCGTGAGATCCGAGAAGCACTCGATGCGGCGGCGCCTCACGGCACTTGGGAGCCGAAGGCGGACGGACTTCTCGGCCAGCTCTCCGAGGCTGACGATCTGATCGCCAGCCTCTACTACGCAGCTGGCCGCGCGCGGCGAGACATCGCAACGGTGGATCACTGCGCGCGGGAGAGGCTTCTCCAGCGGACGCAGAGGAACGGATCGAGCCGACCCGCCTGAACTGACCCCTCCTGGTCGCCCCAAAGGCCAGGAGTCCCGGAGGCGGTTTCCCGTGCTGTTGTCCCACAGCTCTCGAACCGCCGTTGGACAGCCCCGGCCTTCGTCCGCCCAACAACGACCGCGGAGGCCGGGGCCCGTCCCATCGTCCAGGAAGGCACGGATGCGTGCAGAGGACCCCGACAGACTGTCGGGGTCCTCCGGGTTCCAGTCAGACCAGGACCCCGCCTTGAACTTCATCTACACGGCGCAGGACCGCCCGTACGGTCTCCTGGTGGTCGCCACCACTGTCCCGCAGCAGTTCCGCCAGCAGCTCGCCCAACCACACGGTTTGAGCAGTGTCTTCCACCCGATGCCAGCAGGCGTAAGCGCGCTGCGCAGCGGAGGCGTAGGCCGTATTCCTGCCCAGGTCGAGCCACCCGCGCGCCGCATCCATGTAGAGCTCGGCCGCGCCGCCGGGCAGGCCCGCGGCAAGGGTCGCGTGCGCGGTCAGCTCCCGGCAGCGCCACGTATACGGGTGGCGGGAGCCGTACTCGGTGGAGACCTCCGCCTCCAGCTCGTGAGCCATCCGGCTGCCCTCCAGCTCCCTGCCGCCCTCAAGCGCGGCTGCGATGGCACGGGTACGCGGCAGCAGAGAGGCCGGCACCGCCGTGGCGTCCGGATCGGCCGCCAACTCCTCGGCCGCTTCCCCTTCTTGGATCCTGCCGTCCGGGTGGACGAGCAGAGCGGTTTCACCGGCTGGGTCGGAGGCGCGGACGTGCACCGGCCGTTGAGTGTCACGCGCCCGTGCGGCTACCCGTCGAAGGGCCGCAACGCGCGCATCCTCCAGCGTGTTGTGCTCGATCTCCTGGCCGTCGACCCAGCCTCGTCCGTCCGGGCCCAGGTCGATCCTCGCCGTCTCCATCTGCCCCCTCCTCAGTACGCGCCCCTGGGCAACTGGGCGGCCGATACCGCGCTGCGCGGTGGCCCGTTACCACCATGACACCGTTTCACGAACTCTCGCCCCAGGCGTGTCGGTGCGCCTAAGATCAGGGCAGCACCGATAGGGTCAGTACATGACCTCAGTACCGGGTCTCAGTGCCCGCCTCAACACCGGATCAGGATGGGTGAGATGACGACGAAGAGCGCTGGCCGTGTCGATGACACTCGAGTCACCGCGGATCTTCCGCCTGCCGATTTTGCCTTGCTGGTTGCAGCACGCAAGCGCGACAAGGCCACCACGAGCGAGGTCACGCGCGCGCTGCTCCGTCTGCAAGCCCAGGACCCGGAGATGGTGGAGCGGGTCTCGGAGGAGATCGAGGCTCTGAGGATCGAGAAGGCCCAGGCTGAGCTGGAGGCCCGACGTGCAAGGCGCGACCAGGCCCGCCAGCGGAAGGTAGCTGCATGAGCCCATGAAAAAGCTGCTGGGCCCCCGGCACCACCCGGAGACCCAACAGCAGAAGCTGACCGCACACCCACGCGCACAACACGTGCACTCTGCCCAACAACCACGAAAGGCATCTGCTCGGCCGCTGACCAACGGCCAGATGAGTGGATGTGTGTCCGCCCAACACTGGGAAGGGTACCCGTTGCATACCCCCACCGCCGAGAGCGCGGCGTCGTATGACCGGATTACGTCCGCGCTGAGAGACCATGGATTGCGCTTCGAATCCGAACGGTCACACAAAGCAAAAGCTCAGTGCCCCGCGCACGAAGATCGCACCCCGTCCCTGGCGATCGATTACAAAGCACTCGACCGGAAAACGGTCATCTGCTGCCATGCGGGATGCGCCACTGAGGATGTAGTCGCCGCTGTCGGCCTGCGGCTGTCCGACCTCTATGACGACCCGCTCCCCGAGAGGGAGCGCGTCATCCCCCGGGCCCGTACCGCTTCCCGCTCCCGCACTGGCCAGCGCACTACGAAGAAGGCCGCCAAGAAGGCAGCGAAGAAGAGCGCCGCCAAGAGCCGCAAGCCCGCGTGCTCTGGGCCTTTCCGAGAGGCCGCTCGGTACGAGTATGTCCGCCTGGACGACGAGGGCGGCCGTGTCCTGGTGGGACAGAAGATCCGCCGCGACTGCGCCGGATGCTCGACCTGCCGCGCGGGCGTCAAGCCGGAGAAGCGGATCGTGTGGCGCCGAGCGAACAGCGCGGGCACGTTCCGCTGGGAGGACCCGGCCGACGAGTGGCACATGCCGGAGGACCCTCCGCTCTACCGCGCGCCCGAGCTGGCCGCCGCGCCCCGTGGCTCCCACGTATACCTGGTCGAAGGCGAGAAGAGCGCCGACCTGCTCACCGACATGGGGCACCTGGCCACCACCAAGCCCGGCAACGCGAAAAGCAAGTGGCGCCCCCACTACACCTCTCTGCTCGTTGGGCAGCACGTGGTCATCATCGCGGACCGGGACGACCCCGGTTACGCCTGCGCCCGCGAGGCCCGCGAGGCCCTGCTGCCGGAGGCCGCGTCCGTCTCGGTCGTGCACACCCCCGTCGAGATCAAGAGCGCCGACATCGTTGAGCACCGCGAGGCCGGACTGGCCCTCGCGGACCTGATCGCCGTTCCCGAATCCGTCCTCGACCCCGCCCCCGAGCCCGACCAGCAGCAGGACAGCCCGAGGTCACCGGAGCCCGCACCCGGACCCGGTGAGCCCATCGAGGGCGACGACGGCCGTCCCAACCGGCGCGACGAGTACACCGTCCGGGACGGTGAGCTGGTCAAGATCAGCCGCCGTCGCGTGGGCACCGACGAGGACGATCGGCCGGTCTACGAAACCAACTTCGACGTGCTCCTCGGCTGCTCAGCCCGCATCCTCCGCACCGAGGCCCAAGACCTGGGCGAGGGACCCGAGCACCAGCCCAACCGGCCGCTCGCCTCGGCCGAGGACGACGTACCGCACCACCCTGTGACCCGGGCGTACGTGCTGGAGCTGATTCACCCCAAGCAGCTCGATCAGCCCGTGCTGATGCGGGTGGACCGCAAGGAGTTCGACGAGGGCACATGGCTGCATAACCTGCCGTGGCCCGACATCTACTGGCGCCCCGGCCGCGCCGGTATCGCCCAGGTCGGAGCCGCCATCCGCTCCCAGAGCACCGGCGCTGACCGCGTGATGGTCTACGCCGCGACCGGATGGCGCCGGATCGAGGGCGACCGGTGGATGTACGTGCACGCCGCCGGCGGAATCACCGAGCAGGGGCACGTACCGCTGCGCACCCACTTCCCCGGCCGCCTGTCCCTGCTGGCCCTGCCCGAGCCGACCACGGACCCCGCACGCATCCGTGAGGCCGCCCTGCGCTCGTTGAGCCTGCCCGCGAACCTGCCGGAGCACTGCGCCGTCGCCCTGCTCGGCCTCGCCTACCGGGCCGCGCTGGGCCGCTGCCCCTCCTCCGTCCTCGTCTACGGGCTGCCCGGCTCGGGCAAGACCTCGCTGTCGACTCTGGTGGTGCGGCACTACGCTCCTGCCCTCTCTCGCACCGAGAGCCTGCTGTCGATCTCCGACAGCGGCTCGACGGTCGGAGGCGGTACGGAGATGCAGTACCGCACCAAGGACTCGCTGCTGCTGGCGGACGACTCCGCGCCGGACCGCTCCACCCGGGATGCCTCTATCCGCACCTCCCGCATGGCGCGCACCCAGTACGGAGGCGAGGGCCGCGTCCGGCTGGCGCGTAATCGAAACGGCGATCTCGACCTGGACGAGCAGCGCGGTCCGCGCGGCTCGCTGATCCAGACCGCCGAGGTGCTGCCGTCCGCACAGTCCGGCCAAGAGCGCACCCTGACACTCCAGATGAGCGCCGCGCACCTCGATGTCGAAACCCTCGCCCGGCTCTCCTCGCCCGAGGTAGCCCACGACTGCGCCTTGCTGATGGCGTCGTTCCTGCGCTGGATCGCACCCCGCTACGAGGAGCTGCACCGCGACGTGACGCGGCTGGCCGACGAGTATGCCGCCGCCCTCCGCGCCTACTGCGGCAACCGCCCGGCCGAGCACCTGGGCCATTTCGCGACCGGCTGGCACATGATGTTCCGGTTCCTGCGGGAGACCGGGGCCATCACTGCCCCGGAGGCTCAGGGGTGGTGGGAGATGGCATGGGTGGCGCTGCTCGACGCAGCCGACCACGAGCGGGATCTGCTGAAGGATCAGACCGTGCACCGAAAGCTGCTCCGCTACCTGTCCGCCGCGTTCAGCGGCCGTCACGCTCACCTGACCGGCCCGGACGGCAAGTGCCCCGCCGACCAGGAAACCGCGCTGCGTTACGGCTGGACGATCACCGACAACAGCGCCGAGACCAGCACCCCGCCCGGCCCGCCCGTACTGCGTGCCGGAGGCGTACCGATCGGCGTCGTCACCCTTGAAGACGCAGGCAACGGCCGTCTCGAAGAGCGGCTGTGGCTCGACCACCAGCAGGCCACCCGCGTGGCACTACGCATGGCATCCGAGCTGGACGAACCGTTCAATGCGCAGGCGCACACCCTCACCGAGGCCCTGCGGCAGGCTGGCGTGATTCAGGTGGAGTGGGAGAACACGAAGAACGGCCGATGGGTCAAGCCGCGACGGCCGATGCCCGGGGGGCGCCGCCGCGTCTGGGACATGCCTGCCCGCCTGCTGACCGACCCCGACGACGGTGAGGCCGGAGGAACACCCAGTGTTCCCCGTCCCCCCGCGCCTCAGCCCGAGCCGCTGTTCGGCCTCGATGCCGTACAGACATCCCCACCCCCCGTACCGCCAGTCCCCGCACCGGCCCCCGGCCCGGCAGCACCCGAGCCGGAGCGCCAGGACGAGGAGCCCGCGGACGGCGAGCAGCCCGAACTGCCCACCGAGCCAGGCCCATCGGACGCCACCGAGGAGCAGCAGTCGGCCGAAGCGCTGTACGTCATGCCGGGCACCCACGAAGAGGTACAGGAGGACCAGGACGACGAGGAACACCAAGACGTCGACCTCAACGTGCCGGAGGCCGCGACAGCAGCGCGTGGTCAGGCCGCTCAGCCCGCGCGGCCGTGGCGCGCGGCCGTCGCAGTAGCCGACCTCGCGGGCGTCCACCTGCCGGACGGCGAAACCGTGCCACTCCCCGCCCCGGCCGAGGAGCTGCACGCCGGACACCTGGCTCAGCTCGCTGAAGACCTGGAGCTCGGCCACGGCGGGAGCCGCCGAGGTGTGGGCACCTCCGCGAACTGGCGCCCGGACCCGGGGAAGGTCTACATCCACGATGATCTGGCGCAGGCCCTCAACCTGCCCGACCCGTACGCCACGGACGAGGACACGTTCGAGTTCCAGGGGTCCGCGCGGGAAGTGCTGGCCAAGCACACGAAGCACCCCTTCCTGGCTCGCGCCCGCGCGGCGGGATGGAACGTCGACCACTTCGGGCAGCCCACCCGCATCTGGCGGGAGCGCGAGGACGGGCGCCGCGTCTCCGCCATGCTGGAGGTAGTCGACTGGGCCCGGCAGAAGGGGGACAGCCCGTTCCTCAAGGACAACCCGGACCCCGTACTGCTGGCCTCCCGTGCCCAGCAGATCGCCGACCTGGTGGGCATCACCTACCGGACCGGCCCCGGCAGCACCGGTCACGACCTCCTGCGCCGGATCCGTTCCGGCACTGGGCGCGCCGACCCGCTCCAGCCGGTGGAGATCCCCGACGTCGCGCGGAAGAACCTCGCCCTGTACGCGGGCCGCTCCTACGCACGCGGGCTGAAGGGCTCACCGCTGCTGGCGCCGCTGTCCGAGGCCGAAAAGGCCAAGGCATTCGTGGCGGCCTGGGACGCCAACGGCAGCTACCTGTCCACCACGGGCGCGGTCCGCATCGGGTACGGCGAGGTCACCCACCTCACTGATCCGGAGGAGATCGATGCGGCGCTGCGCGACCAGCTCCCGGGCTACTACGTAACCAACCCGCCCCGCTGGCACGAAACGCGCACCTTCGATCTGTTCGGCCCTCGCCGGGGCGGCTCCCAGCCGTACGCAATGCCCACGGTGTACTACGCCCGGCACGACCTCGACATCGAGTTCACGATCACCGAGGCATGGGTGTGGCGGACGCACTACCGGATGCTCAACCCCTGGTACACGCAACTCCGCACAGCCCGCGAGTGCCTGACCGCCGAGACGGACCCCACTGTCCGCACCACCCTCAAGGCAGTCGGCAACCACGCCATCGGCCTGTTCGCCGCCTCGGCCCTGGCGGGCAACCCGAAGCGGAACAAGCAGGATGCCGACACGTTCAACCCCTATGCCAACCACGCGATCCAGGCCGCTCAGCAGTGCAACATCATGCGCACCGTGCTGCGCGTTGCCGACCGGACGCGGGAGGAGACCGGCGAGGAGCTGTGGCCGGTGGGCTTGTTGACCGACTGCCTGTTCTACGCCACGGACACCCCGGACACGGCGCCTCCCGGCATGCGCACGGGCACCGGTCTGGGGGCGTTCAAGCACAAGGCGCTGGCATCCATGAGTGACGTGCTGGAGCACCTGGAGCACGGCGGGCGCCACTCCCTGCTGGACGGCACCCTCTACACCGCCAAGGAGGGCTGATCCATGGGCGTGAAGAACCAGGCAGCGATCCTGTGGGCAGGACTGACCGGCAAGCGGCCTCCCCGGAGCGTTGGTGAGATCGTCTCGGCCGTGGGCGGCACCGCTCGGGCCGCGCGGCTGGCGGGAGTTGCCCAGCGCACCGTGCAGAAGTGGCGGAAGGAAGAGCGGGATGCCACCTCGTCGGTACGCGGCATGGTCCGCACTGTGGGGGGTCGCCAGCAGGCCGCAGCAGCGGCGGGTGTCAGTGAGCGCACCATCCGCGACTGGGAGCGGCAGGAGCGCCGGGGCCGTACGCCGGGGCCGCGCCAGCAGGCCCGAATGGACCGGCTGAGGCAGGCCGCCGCCACTGCGCACACCCGGAAGATCTCCGACCGTTCAGGGGTCGGACGGATGCAGGAAGCTGTCCTAGACGATGCCCAGGCGCGGCAGCAGGCCATCAGCCCTCGCCGTGCGGCGCGGATCGCCCGCTCAGGGGGCCGAGTGCAGATGCATGCCGATGTCTCCGTGATCAGCACTGACCCTCTCGACCCGGACCGCCGCGACCGCAAGAACATCGACGTCGAGCTACGCGGGCCGGTGATGGACGAGACCATGTCCGAGTGGATGTCCGGAGGCGACAGCAACTCCGTCCTCGGCAAGATGTCGGACGCGTTCACCAAGCACTACCTGCACAGCGAGGCCAACGCCAGAGCCGCAGCAGGCGAGGCAGGTGCCCGATGGGAGTTCCACGCCGTCAGAGGCATGAAGATCAGCCAGGCAACCCCGGGGGAAACCCACGTGTTCGAGTTCCGCCAGGAGTAGATGCCCGAGGGCCTGGCCGTCTGGCCAGGCCCGGAAAAGCTGATGGCCGGTGCCCTCAGTCCGCCGAAGCGGGTGGCACGGGCACCGGCCTCCCAAACCGGACCTCCCAGAGGAGGAACGGGTCTGCGCGGAGTCTACCGGCCGCAGCCGGCGTCCGCGGGCATCCTTGCCTCCAGTTACTAGAGTCAGATATTTTTTAACTTGTCGCTGTGGGCGGCCTGTTGCTGCCCCGTACCACCCACCGGGAGCAGCCATGATCCGCGCCGGACGACGCGCCTACACCCTCGCCGACCTCGCCGCCAAGAAGGGCCTCAGCCTCGGGACCTTCAAAAACCGCAAGCTCCACAAGGCCGCCGACCACCCACCTCCCATCAGCTCCCCCAAGGCTCAGCCCCATCTGTGGGACGCCGAGCAGATCGATGCCCACTACGCCGACAAGCCCGTCCCCGAGCTGGACGAGGCAGACAGCCCGGACGACCTACTCGACAAGTACGAGTCGGCCGCCGAGGTCGGCGTCACTGTCGGTACCTGGGAGCGCTACACCTCCGGCACCCTCCCCGGCATCCCGCCAACCCCCAAGCCCGTCAAGGTCCACAAGGCCGCCCAGATCGAGCACTGGCGTCGGCGCGACCTGGCCAAGTGGACGGCGCAGCGCCCCGGCTACGGCAGCGGCGGGGGCCGCCCTGCGGGCACTCGCACCGATGCCCGCACCATCACCGACCTGTCCCCCGAAGACTTCCTGCCCCCCCGGCACCCGGACGCGGCCGAGCTGCTGGCCGACAAACCCGACCTCGACGCCACCGAGGCCGCCCACCGCCTCGACGTCGCCCCCGACTCGGCACGGCGGGCACTGCGGGCAGCCCGTGCGCGGGCCCTGGCCGAGCTGCTGGCCGACAAGCCCGACCTCGACGTCACGGAAGCCGCCAACCGCCTCGGCTGCACAGCCAGGCAGGCGAAAACCCCGCTGGAGATTGTGGCCGCGTGGCAGCGCGCGGCCGAGGCCCAGCCTTACCTGGCCCGGGTCCAGGCCGAGCTGGAGCACAGCGGACTGACCGTCACGTACGGCACGGTGAGGGCACGGCCGGACCGCACCGTGGCCGCGGTGCTCGACGTGCGCGAAGACGGCGGCCCCGTACGGCACTTGGTGTGGGACGAGCGCTACGGCTGGCGGACAGCCCCCTCGACTCCCGACCTCCACCGGGGCGAGCCAACCCCGCCGACCGGCCCGGGAGTTCGGTACCTGGGGGCCGGCAGTGACCGCTACCCAGATGCCGGCCTCATCCGGCGCCAGCTCAACGACGGTCGGGCCGGACGGCGCCGCCCTCAGCCGTAGGCGCGCCGACACAGCGCCAGCACCTCCGGACTCACCTGCCGCGAATCGGCCCCGACCTGGCACAGCGCGCCCAGTTCCGGAGGCATCCCCGTACGCGATGACGGCCGCGCGGCCGGAGCAGGTCCCCGTACTGGCTGCCGCTGTGGGCGTGGCCGGTAACGGGGCTGCGCACGGCGCGGTGGGCCCTGAGCCGCCCTCAGCGGCCCTGTGCGCCTCTCCGGGGCACGGGAGGACCCAGAGGGCGCTGACGGGCTGCTCGGGCGTGCTGAGCCGCTGCTACGCGCTTTGAAGCGGGCCCGTGTCGGCTCCTCCTCGGCGGCCGGTTTCGACAGGGCCTCACGCGGCGCCGAGGTGAGCGGCACAGGCGACGGAGGCGTTTCCGTACCCCGCGACGCCGGAGTCACTGCCGGAGCGCCACCGGAGACCGTGACGCAGCCGGTACTCATCAGCGCGAGCGCTGCCACAACAACGATTCGCCTCACGCCCGCTCAACGAGGGTGCTCACGTGCGGACGCTCCGGACCCCGGTAGGCCAGTAGGCCACCCCAACCACCCCGCTCTGACCTGCGCAGATAGACCCTTGCTCACTCCGTGGCCTACTGGCCTACCGGCTGCCCAACACGCCCCCACAGGAGTACGGAACCAGCTTGCATCGCGTGATCTAGCTCAGATATTGTTTCTCTTGTCGGCACGCAGTGGCAGCGAACCGACACCCAAACCGAACCACCCCAGAAAGGGACCACCATGGCACCCCTGCTCGACCAGGCAGCCCCCGGCCTCCCGGCCACCCATCAGAACCTGACCTCGGCCATCCGAGCCATCGGCAAGATCACGGCGGACGGCTGGTACCCCCGCAGCGCCTACCCTGGGTCCGACCGCCGCTGGGCCGTCGCCTGCCGCCTCTGCGGCTGGGAAGGACTCCGCTTCTATTCCCACCTCCGGCGCGGGCTCCCCAAGTTCCGGCACCCCGGATGCCTCAGCGCGGAACGGCGCCCCGAGGCGCTGGCAAAGGTGCGCAGCACGCTGCGCAGCACCTGTCACTGCGTCCTCGCCCACCCCGTCACCCCGGAGGAAGTCCGCCGCACCGTGCGGGCCCTGGAGTGGGCGGTCCGCGCCAACGAACAGCGCGATGTCCACCTGCACCTGTCGATGCTCGTAGGCGCCTGCCCCGCCGCCGTCGAACGCGCCGCCGCCTGGGAAGAGTTCTTCGACCTCACGGCGTAGCAGCACAACCTCTCACCCTCCTGTGCCCCTGCTCGGCCGAGCAGGGGCACAGCCGTCTCCAACCCCGGTAGGCCAGTAGGCCACCCCAACCACCCCGCAGTGACCTGCGGAAATATGCCTCCCCGCCCCCCGTGGCCTACTGGCCTACCGGGTGTCCAACACACCCCCATAGAAGTACGGAACCAGCTTGCATCGCGTGATCTAGCTCAGATATTGTTTCTCTTGTCGGCACGCAGTGGCAGCGAACCGACACCCAAACCGAACCACCCCAGAAAGGGACCAACATGACCGACTGGTATGCGCTCCTCATCAAGCCCAACGGTGAATTCCGGATCCGCGACTGGCCCACCGACACGGACCACGCCGCCACGATCCTCCGCGCCGAGATCGGGTTCCTCGTCAACTCCGTCATCATCGACGCCAGCGAAGAGCGCTCCGAACTCACCATGTGGGTAACTGACATGGGCGAGGATTACGGAACTCCCGCCAACTTCCCCGCCACCCAACTGTGCAGCCGGTACGCAGCAGTGCCGCAGGTCTATCACGGCCCTGCCCTTTTCACCGGGCGCATTGACGAGGAGAAGGAAATCATCCTCGGCCTCACGAACACAGAAATCGTGAAAATGGCATTGGACTACCTCGGCGACAGGGAACTCGACTACCGCCGAAGCGACCGGACATTCATCCCCCGGCAGCGGACGGAGTAACAAAAGCAGCGGGGGGCCGTCCTCGGCCCCCCGCCCACTCCAGCCGACAACTCCCCGCGAAAGGCAGAAAAATGCAGTACACATTCCTGTGCTCCTGGGCCGGCCCCGTCGACCCCGAAACCGCTACGCAAAACTTCGCCGTGGTCGCCAACGGCGAGACCCGCACAGAAGCAGCCCGCGCAGCAGCCGAGGCAGCCATCGACTCCTTCGAGCTCAGCATCCCCGCCTCACGGTTCTGGAACTCCCCTGAAGGAGCCCGGTTCTTCACGGCCTTTCAGGGCGACGTCGCCCCCGCCCTCTCCGAACCCTTCGACTGCGACGTTGTGTACGCAGAGAACAGCCGGGCTGAGACTCCCATCAACTGCATCCACGCGGAATTTCTCCAGCAGAACCGCAATCGGCTGCTCGAAGTCCTGTACTCCTTCAGTGAGCGCATGAATCAGAATGCCCGCACAATCCGCGCCGAGCTGAAGGGCACATCAGCAGCACCGCAAATCGCCCGAGACTTCCGCAAGCAAGGAGCGGAAGCCCTCGAAGTCGCCCAGGCAATCAAGGTGTTGCCTTACGTTCCCTGCGAATAAGGAGTCGAGCAGGGAGCGGGATTCTCCCCGTTCCCTGTTCGTTTTTCCACAACAGGAGGAA